>NZ_CP150275.1:925000-4095538 GCF_037977205.1 Bacillus sp. FSL K6-0993 | reverse complement strand
CTTCCGGCACGTCCCTCCTTTTCTTAGAAAATGGCGTCTTTCTCTGTTATAGAACACAAAAAAAGAGCAAATGGCGCTTACCATTCGTACACATTAAATGTTGAAAACATATAATATAGTAGATAAATAGCTTTTCGACAAATTTCACAACTTGTGGATAACCTTCTACACAAGCTGTGCGAAATCAATCCACAACTTATCCACACTTTGTGGATAAAGAGGGAAGGTAGGATTAGTAATCAAGAGTTAAAACACAAATATAATACCAAAATAAACGAGAGCTTGCAATGGTTGTCACAATCTTATCCACAAAGCGGACAACCTGTTGAAAAAACCTTGTCCACAGGGGTTGGTAATGTGAAAATGTTGTCGATAACCTCTGTGGATACTAAAAAAAGACGAAAAAGATATCCACATGCGTGATTTCAGGGGCAAATTGTTTGGATTTGTCTTTTTTCCGTAAAATTAAGGAATCTAAAAAATAAGGTTTCGAAAGTTGAAAAGGTATGGTATCCTATTATGGTTGCAAGAAATAAAAGCACTAGTGAAGTTGACAATGAATAGGTAACGCAAATATAATAAGTAAGACTGTCTTTAACAGCTATTCCTCGAGGGAGGTGTCATAAATGAAAAGAACATTCCAACCGAATAACCGTAAACGCAGCAAAGTTCATGGCTTCAGAAGCCGTATGAGTTCAAAAAACGGTCGTCTAGTTTTAGCACGCCGTCGCCGCAAAGGCAGAAAAGTATTATCAGCTTAGGCCACTGAATAATGTCAGTGGTCTTTTTTCACGTTATGGGAAAAGATAGATGTGATGCGTAATGAACCGGGGCATGCTTCCTGGTTCAGATGCATCTCATGTTCATAATAAATTTTAAAAGTTTCTGCCAGCCAGTATCGGAGTGAGTCATTTGAAGAAGCGAAATCGTTTAAAGAAAAATGAAGATTTTCAAAAAGTGTTTAAACATGGGACATCAGTTGCAAACCGCCAGTTTGTCTTATATACGCTTGATCAGCCTGAAAATGATGAACTGCGTGTCGGGCTTTCCGTCAGCAAAAAAATTGGCAATGCTGTGATGCGAAATCGGATCAAACGTTTGATTCGGCAGGCCTTTCTTGAAGAGAAAGAGAGACTGAAGGAAAAGGATTACATCATTATTGCCAGAAAACCGGCGAGCCAGCTGACATATGAGGAAACGAAAAAAAGTCTGCAGCATCTATTCAGAAAGTCTTCATTATATAAGAAATCTTCGTCAAAGTAGGCATCACCACTGCTTTCTTACAACTTTTAAAAGCGCTTCCTTTCTGGTTGATCAGAAAAAGACACCATTTAAAACTGAAAGATGCTAAAATACATACAAGTATGCTTTGCAATAAAAGAGTGTAAAGATTAATTATAGGAGGAAATGTTGTTGAAAAGGAGAATAGGGTTGCTATTAAGTATGGTTGGCGTATTCATGCTTTTGGCTGGATGCTCGAGTGTGAAAGAGCCGATCACTGCAGATAGTCCGCATTTCTGGGACAAGTACGTAGTATATCCATTGTCTGAGCTCATTACGTATGTAGCGAAATTGACGGGAGATAACTACGGGCTTTCAATTATTCTAGTTACCATTTTAATTCGTTTATTAATTTTACCGCTGATGATTAAGCAGCTGAGAAGTTCGAAAGCGATGCAGGCTTTACAGCCGGAAATGCAAAAGCTTAAAGAAAAATACAGCTCAAAGGATCAAAAAACGCAGCAAAAGCTTCAGCAGGAAACAATGGCTTTATTCCAAAAGCATGGTGTCAATCCATTGGCGGGATGTTTCCCGATTTTGATCCAGATGCCGATTTTAATTGGATTCTATCATGCGATCATGAGAACCCAGGCGATTTCAGAGCATAGCTTCTTATGGTTTGACTTAGGAGAAAAAGATCCTTACTATATTCTTCCTATCGTTGCCGGTGTCGCTACATTTGTTCAGCAAAAACTGATGATGGCGGGCAATGCGCAGCAAAATCCGCAAATGGCGATGATGCTTTGGATTATGCCAATTATGATTATCGTATTTGCGATCAACTTCCCGGCGGCTCTTTCTCTTTATTGGGTAGTCGGTAACTTATTTATGATTGCGCAAACTTTCCTCATTAAAGGACCTGATATTAAAAAAAATCCTGAGCCGCAAAAAGCTGGAGGAAAGAAAAAGTGAGGAATGTGACTGCTGCAGGGCGAAATGTCGATGAAGCAGTACAGTCCGGATTGCAAGAGCTGGGATTAACGAAGGATAAGGTAGAAATTACTGTTATTGAAGAGGGAAACAAAGGATTTCTCGGTATTTTCGGTAAAAAGCCTGCGATCGTAAAGCTGGTTGAAAAGATTGATCCGATTCAGCAAGCGAAGTTATATCTTCAAACGATCGCCGAAGCCATTGCCGGGAAGTCTGATGTGACTATTCAAGAAAGCAAAAAGACAGTGAGATATCATATAACAGGTGAAAAGGCAGCTTTGTTAATTGGGAAAAGAGGACAAACCTTAAACGCCCTTGAAACTTTGACACAGCTTGCCCTTAACCGTTATCCAGGCCAATATAAAAATGTGACGGTGGATGCAGAAAACTATCGTTTGAAAAGAAAAGAAACCCTGAGCCAGCTGGCCATCAAGCTTGCAGACCAGGTTTTGAAAACGAAAAAAGCAGTTCAGCTCGAACCTATGCCATCCAGTGAAAGAAAAATCATTCACGATACTCTTTCTGGATATGCAAACCACCAGATCAAAACATATTCAATGGGTGAAGGCGAAAATCGTCATCTCGTTATTTCCCATAAAAGATAGCATAAAACCGAAGTCCGATAAAAATTGGATTTCGGTTTTTTTGTATCCGAAAAATCTACTTTTCCTAGTAATATCAAGGTTTTGCCGTTTAAGTTTTTTCTTTTTAGGTGTATCCTGTTGATAAAAAGGAAGTTCAGGAAATAAAATTAATTGTTATTCACATGTGGATAAGTTAAAGTAATAAGGGACGAATTTCTATTTCTGTGGATAACAAATCTTCCACTTCGAACCAAACTATGTTATCTTTTAGTTTTGGCATAATAAAAATTTTTTTATATAGATGAAGTATAAGTAAAGAGAGGTGAACAACATGGATACAATTGCGGCAATTTCCACACCGATGGGAGAAGGCGCGATTGCGATTGTACGGTTGAGCGGACCAGAAGCCATTCAAATCGCAGATAAAATTTATAAGGGACCGAAGGGGAAAACACTCAGCTCGGTCGAATCACATACGATTCATTATGGTCATATCGTAGACAGACCTTCGGATCGTGTCGTTGAGGAAGTAATGGTATCAGTGTTAAAAGCGCCGAGAACTTTTACACGAGAAGATGTCATTGAGATTAACTGTCACGGGGGAATTGTGACTGTGAACCAAGTGCTTCAGCTTGCATTGAGAGAGGGAGCGAGACTGGCAGAGCCTGGTGAATTTACGAAACGTGCGTTTTTAAACGGTCGAATCGATCTTTCACAGGCGGAAGCAGTTATGGACTTAATCAGAGCAAAAACGGACCGGGCAATGAACGTTGCTATGAATCAAATGGAAGGGCGTCTTTCTGCTTTGGTGCGCCGTTTGCGCAGTGAGATTTTAGAAACACTGGCCCATGTTGAGGTGAATATCGATTATCCGGAGTATGATGATGTAGAGGAAATGACGCATCAGATTTTAGTTGAAAAGGCAACCGCCGTGAAAAAGGAAATTGAGGCGCTGCTGAGGACTTCTGAGCAAGGAAAAATCTTACGTGAAGGTCTTTCTACCGTCATTATCGGCCGGCCAAACGTAGGAAAATCATCTCTTCTGAACAGCCTCGTTCATGAGGCAAAAGCCATTGTAACCGATATTCCCGGAACGACACGGGATGTGATTGAGGAATACGTGAATGTAAGGGGCGTCCCGCTTCGTCTGGTTGATACAGCAGGTATTCGTGAAACAGAGGATATTGTTGAGCGAATCGGTGTTGAACGTTCTCGCCAGGTTCTAAAGGAAGCGGACCTGATTTTACTTGTGCTTAATTATAGTGAAGAGCTTTCTGATGAAGACGTGAAGCTTTTTGAAGCCGTTGAGGGCATGGATGTTATCGTGATTTTGAATAAGACTGACCTTGAGGCGAAGATTGACACTGAACGTGTCCGTGAGCTTGCCAATGGACGTCCAGTTGTTACGACATCTCTTTTAAAAGAGGAAGGCATCAATGATCTGGAAGAAGCGATTCAATCGCTGTTCTACACGGGTGCCATTGAAAGTGGGGATCTGACTTATGTCAGCAACACGCGTCACATCTCTATTTTACAGCAAGCAAAACGCGCCATTGAAGATGCGCTTAGCGGCATCGAACAGGATGTCCCGATCGACATGGTGCAAATTGACCTTACAAGATGCTGGGAGCTTTTAGGGGAAATCATTGGAGATTCTGTCCACGAAAGCTTAATTGATCAGCTCTTTTCACAATTCTGTTTAGGAAAATAATAAAAGGAGGAACTAGAATCATGGGGTATGAAGCAGGCCAATACGATGTGATTGTGATTGGCGCCGGGCATGCCGGTGTTGAGGCTGCCCTCGCATCTGCACGCCAAGGCGCCAAAACGCTTGTCTTGACCATCAACCTAGATATGGTTGCATTTATGCCATGTAATCCGTCTGTCGGCGGCCCCGCAAAAGGGATTGTCGTCCGTGAAATTGACGCGCTCGGCGGAGAAATGGGAAGAAACATCGATAAAACACATATTCAAATGAGAATGCTGAATACAGGAAAAGGTCCTGCGGTTCGTGCATTGCGGGCGCAAGCAGACAAATTCCAATATCAGCACGAAATGAAAAATACGCTTGAAAAAGAACCAAACTTAACATTGCTGCAAGGTATTGTGGAGCGGCTGATCGTTGAAGACGGCGAATGCCGAGGCGTTATTACACAAACCGGCGCACATTATCGTGCGAAAGCAGTTGTCATGACGACAGGGACATATTTAAGAGGACGTATCATTCTTGGCGATCTGTCTTACTCAAGCGGCCCGAATAACCAGCAGCCTTCTATTAAGCTTTCTGAGCATTTGGAGGAACTTGGTTTTGACCTTGTTCGTTTTAAAACAGGTACGCCGCCTCGCGTTAAAAGCGACACGATTGATTACAGCAAAACGGAAATTCAGCCTGGTGACGATGTCCCTCGCGCTTTCTCATATGAAACAGTGGAATATATCACAGATCAGCTCCCTTGCTGGCTGACATATACAAGCCCTGAGACACATGAGATTATTGATAGCAACCTGCACCGTTCACCGATGTATTCCGGTATGATCAAAGGTACGGGCCCAAGATACTGCCCATCCATTGAAGATAAAGTTGTCCGTTTTAATGATAAACCGCGTCACCAAATCTTCCTTGAGCCGGAAGGCAGAAATACACAGGAAGTCTATGTCCAAGGTTTATCTACAAGTCTTCCAGAAGACGTACAGCAAAGAATGCTTGCAACGATTCCTGGACTTGAAAACGTGCAAATGATGAGAGCCGGCTATGCGATCGAGTATGATGCAATCGTACCGACACAGCTCTGGCCGACACTTGAAACAAAAAAAATCACAAACCTTTACACTGCAGGCCAAATTAACGGAACATCCGGTTATGAAGAAGCTGCGGGACAAGGGATTATGGCAGGAATCAATGCAGGACGAAAAGCGCTTGGAAAAGAAGAAGTGATTTTAAGCCGTTCTGACGCTTACATTGGTGTTCTGATTGATGACCTTGTGACAAAAGGAACCAATGAGCCATATCGTCTTTTGACATCACGTGCTGAATACAGATTGCTGCTTCGCCACGACAATGCTGATTTGCGTCTGACAGAAATCGGACACCGCATTGGATTGATTTCTGATGAGCGCTATGCGGCTTTTGAGAAGAAAAAAGCGGCGATCGAAGCGGAGAAAAAACGTCTTCATTCTGTAATTATCAAGCCGTCTTCGGAAAATCAAGAATATATCCGTTCTCTTGGCGGAAGCGAATTGAAAGACGGAGTTCGCGGCACAGACTTGATGAAGCGTCCTGAAATGAACTATGAAACAGTCACAAAACTGGCGCCGCCAGAAGTGCCGGTTCCTCAAGACGTGGCAGAACAAGTAGAAATCCAAGTGAAATATGAAGGATATATTGAAAAATCTCTTCAACAAGTGGAAAAACTGAAGAAGATGGAAAATAAAAAAATTCCAGATCGAATTGATTATGACGCAATTAAGGGGATTGCGACCGAGGCGCGTCAAAAACTGAAAAATGTACGGCCTTTGTCTGTTGCCCAAGCTTCCCGCATTTCCGGTGTAAACCCGGCGGACATTTCAATTCTATTGGTGTATTTAGAGCAGGGACGCATTGCGAAGATAGCCGAATAGAAAGGATGACGGCATGAATATTGAAGAATTCACTTCTGGTTTGGCGGAAAAAGGGATCTCCCTTTCTCCCCGTCAGCTGGAGCAATTTGAGCTGTATTACGACATGCTGGTTGAATGGAACGAAAAAATCAATCTGACTTCAATAACAGAGAAAAAAGAAGTGTATTTAAAGCATTTTTATGATTCCATTACAGCTGCTTTTTATGTCGACTTCAATCCGGTGAACACGATTTGTGATGTTGGAGCGGGAGCGGGTTTTCCAAGTCTGCCGATAAAAATATGCTTTCCGCACCTCAATGTCACAATCGTGGATTCTCTGAATAAACGGATCACGTTTTTAGAAAAGTTATCTGAGGCTTTGCAATTGGAGAATACAACATTCTGCCATGACAGAGCTGAAACGTTCGGGCAACGGAAAGATGTGCGTGAAAGCTATGATATTGTGACGGCGCGAGCAGTTGCGAGATTATCTGTTTTGAGTGAGCTTTGCTTGCCTCTGGTGAAGAAAAACGGTTTATTTGTTGCTTTAAAAGCCGCATCAGCTGAAGAAGAACTGAATGCAGGCAAAAAAGCAATCACGACGCTTGGAGGAGAACTTGAGAATATCCATTCTTTTAAGCTGCCTATTGAAGAAAGCGATCGTAATATTATGGTGATACGCAAAATAAAAAATACACCTAAGAAGTATCCAAGAAAACCGGGAACTCCTAATAAATCGCCAATTGAAGGGTAATTTAGACAGCCTGATATGACAATACCATCATATTTTCATCAAAATTGATGGATGTACAGCAGGAAAAACCATGAGAAAATAGAATTATAAAAATGGCAGTTTTTAAAGGTGGTGTAGGTACATGAAGCATTCATTCTCTCGTTTCTTCGGGCTTGGTGAGAAGGAACAGGAGCCGGAGATTGCTGAACATGATACAAACAAAGAAGAGATTCTGGAAATACCGGTAAATGCTATCGTTCCCAACCGTTTTCAGCCACGCACCATTTTCTCAGATGAAAAAATCAAAGAGTTAGCAATGACCATTCATACACACGGCATTATTCAGCCGATTGTTGTTAGGCATACAGAAGAAGAAGGCCAATACGAACTCATTGCAGGTGAAAGACGCTGGAGAGCGGTGCAATCGCTTGAGTGGGAAAAGATTCCGGCAATTATTAAGGATTTTTCCGACACGGAAACCGCTTCTGTGGCGTTAATCGAAAACTTGCAGCGGGAAGAACTGTCTTCTATTGAGGAAGCGCATGCTTATGCTAGGCTGCTTGAGCTGCATGATTTGACACAGGAGGCACTCGCACAGCGCTTAGGAAAAGGGCAGTCTACAATCGCGAATAAGCTTCGGTTATTAAAGCTGCCTCAGCCGGTCCAAGAGGCGATTATGGAGAAGAAAATCACCGAGCGCCATGCCAGAGCACTGATTCCGCTGAAACAGCCTGAGCTCCAAGTCACACTGCTCACAGAGATTATTGAGAAAAGTTTAAATGTAAAGCAGACGGAAGACCGCGTGGTGAAAATGCTGGAGCAAGGCCAGAGAAAGCCAAAGCCGAGACGCAAAGCATTCAGCAGAGATACAAGAATTGCGATGAACACGATTCGCCAGTCACTATCAATGGTGGAAGACAGCGGTGTAAAATTGAATACGGAAGAAGAAGAATTTGAAGAATATATTCAATTAACGATCCGCATACCAAAATAGAAGCTCTCCTGAAAAGCAGGAGAGCTTTTTATATTTTTTGATAAAAGGTAATTACTTACTTTTAGTGAATATTATTATATTAGAATTCTTTTCTTTGAGCTTGTGGATAAACTCTTCAGATTTTTGCGGTGAAATCACTGCATGTCCCCATCCCCCCTGATAATATATCGTGATGGCATGGCGAGAGCCGATCAGACGAAAACCTGACCACAGCTTCTTTTTTTGAACCACTTTTTCGATTTTTTCGTAAGGAATTTGATGTTTGATCAGTCCGGCTTTAATGATCAGGTGGTGCTCCTTCAATACATATTTCAGGTCAATAAAGCTCCAAATGATGAGTCCATTTAAAAGAGTCAGCAGAATAAAAATGATCCAGCCGGAAACTCTCATATTTCCCAGCACAAAAGGAACAATGGCATCTGCTTGTATCAGTAATATGAGAAACACAATCATCAGCGTAACGGGTACATCTCTCTTCGTTTGATAAATCATTTTCTCACCATCCTGTTTCCACGTTCTGTACTGTGACTTCTTCTTTTTTTCTTTAAGAAATTCCTTTTTTAAGTCAAAAAAACATAGAAATTGCAGAATTTATAAGAGAAAGCATAAAGCGTGCTTGAATTTTCAATTATTTCCCTTCTGATTTGGAACAAAATGATGAAAAAAATGAAACGCTTTAATCTTTTTTTGATAGAATAGAAGCAAGATAGTACATGTTCATGTGAAAGTAGGTGACATCGTGGGAAAAATCATAGCAATTACGAACCAAAAAGGCGGGGTCGGCAAAACAACGACGTCTGTCAACCTTGGGGCATGTTTGGCTTACATAGGGAAAAGGGTTCTGCTGGTAGATATTGATCCGCAGGGAAATGCGACAAGCGGATTAGGGATTGAAAAAGCCGATGTAGAGCAGTGTGTGTACGATATTTTAGTAGATGATGCAGATGTAATAGATATTATTAAAGCAACGACAGTAGAGAACTTGGATGTGATTCCTGCGACGATTCAGCTTGCTGGGGCTGAGATCGAGCTGGTTCCTACAATATCAAGAGAAGTGAGATTGAAGAGAGCGCTTGAAGCAGTAAAGCAAAATTATGATTATATTATCATTGATTGTCCGCCGTCATTGGGCTTGCTGACGATTAATGCCCTTACTGCCTCGGATTCCGTTGTGATTCCTGTACAGTGCGAATATTATGCCTTGGAAGGTCTCAGCCAATTATTAAATACAGTACGTCTTGTGCAAAAGCATTTGAATACTGATTTAATGATTGAAGGTGTATTGCTGACAATGCTTGATGCACGGACAAACCTTGGCATTCAAGTGATTGAAGAGGTTAAAAAGTATTTTAGGGATAAAGTATATAAGACAGTTATTCCGCGTAATGTCCGTCTGAGTGAGGCACCGAGTCACGGAAAACCCATCATTTTATACGATCCGCGGTCAAGAGGTGCGGAAGTATATTTAGATTTAGCAAAGGAAGTGGCTGCGAATGGCTAAAGGCCTTGGAAAAGGGATTAATGCGTTATTTAATCAGGTGGATTTGTCTGAAGAGACAGTTGAAGAAATTAAAATTGCCGATTTACGCCCTAATCCTTATCAGCCAAGAAAACACTTTGATGACGAGGCATTAGCTGAACTAAAAGAATCTGTGCTGCAGCATGGCATTCTTCAGCCGCTTATCGTCAGAAAATCTTTAAAAGGCTATGATATTGTTGCGGGTGAACGGCGTTTTCGAGCGGCAAAGCTGGCAGGTTTAGATACAGTTCCGGCCATAGTCCGTGAATTATCAGAGGCGTTAATGAGGGAAATTGCTTTATTAGAAAACCTTCAGCGTGAAGATTTATCTCCGCTTGAAGAGGCTCAGGCATATGACTCCTTGCTGAAACACTTAGATCTCACGCAAGAACAGCTTGCCAAACGTCTTGGGAAAAGCAGACCGCATATTGCGAATCATTTAAGACTGCTGACACTGCCAGAAAATATTCAGCAGCTTATTGCCGAAGGTACGCTTTCTATGGGACATGGACGCACGCTTCTTGGCTTAAAAAACAAAAATAAGCTTGAACCGCTTGTACAAAAAGTGATTGCGGAGCAGCTTAATGTTCGCCAGCTTGAGCAGCTGATTCAGCAGTTGAATCAGAATGTTCCACGTGAAACAAAGAAAAAAGAACCTGTGAAAGATGCGGTTCTTAAAGAACGGGAATCCTATCTCCAAAATTATTTTGGAACAACAGTTAATATTAAAAGACAGAAGAAAAAAGGCAAAATCGAAATTGAATTTTTCTCTAATGAAGACCTTGACCGGATTTTAGAGCTTTTATCTGAACGAGAATCGTAAATGAAGAAACCATCTTTCAAGCGAAGATGGTTTTTGTTTTATATGCGCCCAGTGAGCCTTTGCAGCGGGTTAAGGCGTTCTTGCCTCCACTCTGTCCGATCTGTTAAACTCAAACCTTCCGCTAGAACATTTGCCATATTCATGACCAAGTTGAGTCTAGTATTTTGCAATACAAAATATTCCATAAAACCGCTCACATTTACGATTCCGTTAATATGAAGATCTCCCACTTCAGGAAGGTCTTTTTGTACACCGGCTCCGGGCTTTAATGGCCCGTCCCCGATTTGAAATGAACCCACACTCTTAACACGGCCTAAGCATGCATCGACTGCTATAACAAATGGGTTTTTATGTAATTTTTGAATGTTATTGATTTTATCCTTCATGTTCACAGCATGGACGGGGTCAGATAAGGTTCCGTAGACATGGAATCTGGTGAGCTGCATCTGTTTGAGTTTCATTCCTACGAGCGGGCCTAATGAGTCACCGGTTGAACGGTCTGTTCCGATACAAACCACGACAATTGGTTTGCCGGCAGCTTTACGTAAGGATGAAGAAAGGATGGTTTGGATTTGTTTTGCCGCTGCAGCATCTGTATGTGAAACATATTGCTTTACTCGTTCCTGAGAGGAAAAAAGCCCGCCTTTTCGATTCATGGGTTTCACTTCCTTGTTATAGTAGGTAACGGAATTGCTATGGTGTGTGTGTAGTTATGTAAGGTTGTTTACAGTATATCCAGCAGTATGATTTTTTATGCTTTGTGTATGGCACCGGAGATTTTAAAAAAAGTAGAGGTCATGATATGAATGGTTAGTGGGCGATTACAAGTATTGTCCCCCATTGCCTCGATCATGATCAAGCTATGGTCTGCTTATAAAACACTTGAATAGATAGGAAGGATTAGAAAAAAGTGAAGAGTGAAGTTCACTTCTTCATTCCGCGGACAAACAAATAAATATCTCTTTTTAGACTGCCGCATTAGCAGTCTTTTTTTTATGTGTATTTCGTATGATAATTTCATCTTGTGTTTAAATGTCTATGAAAATATGGCATGTTTGCTCTCTTTTATTTATATAGTAACAATAACGGGAACAAGCTGAACTTTGTCTATGAGGTGATTGTGTTGTGGAGAGCCGGAATGAAGTGGATGCTGCTCATATTAGGGAGCCTGATCGGGGCCGGATATGCGAGCGGTCAGGAGATATGGCAGTTTTTTGGGGCGGAAAGCGGACTTGCTATTGTGCTGTTTACAATTATGTTCATTTTCTCGTCTTATATTGTGATGAAAATCAGTTTTAAAGTTCAATCCACTCATTTTCTGCCGGTTCTGGAGCATTTAATGGGGCCATGGCTGGCGAAAATTTATGATGTCCTCATCATTTTTTATTTGTTTTCGACGACTATGGTGATGATTGCCGGAGGCGGTGTGACCCTGCAAATGTACAAGCTTCCTTTCTGGTGGGGAATCGCGCTGATTTGCATCGTGACAGTGTGTTTGTTTTTGTGGGATGTGAAAGGAATATTATCTATAAATAGTATTTTGATTCCTGTGTTAGTAGCGGGGCTTTTATATGCGTTGATCTCCTTTCAGAGCACACATCACCATACGTGGACGATTGATTTGTCCCAGCAGTATAACTGGCCTGCGAGCATTACGTTTACCTCTTTAAACATCCTTTCAGTTGTTGCGATTTTATCCTCTGTTGGGAAAGAAATGAAAGGGCTCGGAGAAGCAAAAATCGCAAGTGTGGCAAGCGGTCTTATTTTTGGCGTGATCTCATTTGTTTATAATGAAACGTTGGTGGAACTGGCGGGCTCCCTTTCTCAGTTTGAAATACCGCTGTTTGCCGTTCTGGAGGGTGCGCCTTATTTCCTTTTTTTATGTATGACGGCGGTGCTGTGCCTGGCGATTTACACGACGACGGTAGCTGGTTTGCTGGGGCTGTCCAGCCGGCTGATGGCGTTTATTCATATGCCTAGATGGATGATTGTGTTGATTTTGTTAGTGTTAATGGTACCTTTTACTTCTTTCGGATTTTCTGATTTGATCGCGTTCTTGTATCCGATATATGGGATGCTCAATTTGTATTTGTTAGTTTGTCTGCTCTTATATCCTATTTTGAGTAAATGGAAATAAGAGGATGGATTTCTTTTCGGGTATCTTGATTGCTCTTATGATCAGTTTTTTTGTACAATAGATACAGCAGTTTAGGAAAAGAGGTGAAGGGTCTTGGCGGATAAAGACTTTGGCCTGAATGATATCGTAGAAATGAAAAAACCGCATCCATGCGGAGCGAACAGCTGGAAAATTATACGCATGGGAATGGATATTCGAATTAAGTGTGAGGGATGCTCTCACAGTGTTATGATTCCGAGAAGAGAATTTGAAAGAAAACTAAAAAAAGTACTAGTCAAGCATGAGGAGCCTACTTCATAAATAGGCCGACACTCATGCTTTTTCATATAGAAGGTAAGGAGTAGACGGCGATGAGCAAAGTGCATCAGTCGGCATGTCCGCTGAATTGTTGGGACAGCTGCGGCTTTTTGGTGACTGTTGATGATGGAAAGGTAACAAAAGTGGACGGAGATCCCAACCATCCGATTACGGAAGGTAAAATCTGCGGCCGCGGCAGAATGCTTGAGACAAAAACAAACTCGCCTGATCGGCTTCGCTATCCAATGAAAAAACAAAATGGCGAGTTTGTGCGGATTTCTTGGGAGCAGGCACTTGATGAAATTGCCGACAAACTTCGGGAAATCAAGGAAACGTCGGAGACGACTGCTGTTTTGCACAGCCATGATTATGCGAATAACGGTCTGTTAAAAGCGCTTGATCAGCGTTTTTTTAATGGATATGGCGGCGTGACTGAAATCGTCGGAAGCATATGCTGGGGCTCCGGAATCGAGGCGCAAAGCTGGGATTTTGGCCGTTCGTACGGGCACGGCCCGCTTGATATTTACAACAGCAAGCATGTTGTTGTGTGGGGAAGAAATGTATCAAGAACAAATATGCACTTATACCATCACTTGCAGCAGGTGAAAAAGAAGGGCGCCACGATTACGGTGATTGATCCGATTTTCAATCCGACTGCTAAGCTTGCCGATCGCTATATCTCTGTAAAGCCTGGAATGGACGGCTGGCTTGCGGCAGCCGTTTTGAAGGTTCTGATTGAGACGGGAAGAACGGATGAAACGTTTATTTCTGAGCATTCTGTCGGTTTTGACGATGTGAAAGAGCTTTTGAAGACCGTTTCTCTGGAAGAGTTTATTGTGAAAACAGAAACTTCTATGGAGGAGCTGGAGTATTTGGCCGGTTTGTATGCTGATGGTCCGGTGTCTACTTTTATGGGGCTTGGCATGCAGCGATATAAAAACGGCGGGGGAACGATTCGTTGGATTGATGCACTTGTTGCGGCAAGCGGAAATGTCGGAATTAAGGGCGGCGGCGCGAATTTCGGAAATGTCCAGATTGGTGAGAGCTTTGCAAAAACAAAGCTGACGCTGCCGGAATTAAAAACAACATCCCGTTCTTTTTCAATGATGACGCAGGCTGAAGAAGTGTTGACCGCTGCTGATCCTGCGATTGAGATGATTATTGTGACGTGCGGAAATCCGCTGACTCAGGTGCCGAATACAAATAAGGTGAGACAAGCTTTTGAAAAGGTTCCAATGACGGTCGCGATTGATTCCATTATGACGGATACCGCAAAGCTGTGTGATTATGTTTTGCCGACTGCCACTGTTTTTGAAGAAGAAGATATCTACTATTCCAGTATGTATCATCATTATGTTCAGTACGGGAAGAAGCTTGTGGAGCCACAGGGTGAAGCGAAATCGGACAGCTGGATCTGGTCAGAGCTTGCAAAACGTCTTGGGTTTGGCGAGCTGTTTGAATACAGCACTCAAGAATTTTTAGAGATGGGGCTTTCCTCATTGGAAGCAGAGGATGTGACACTTGAGCGTTTAAAAGAAAAAGGCCACCTCCCTCTTCCAGTAAAACAGGTGCCGTGGGATGATTATCAGTTTTTGACGCCGAGTGGAAAATTTGAATTTACTTCGTCGCTAGCTGAGCAAAAAGGATTTAGCGGCTCGCTTCAATTAAATGTGCCCGAAGAATCTGTTTTCCATAATGAGGAGTTAGCTGGAAAGTACCCTTATACGCTCTTATCCATTCATCCGCAGCGTTCCAACCATTCACAGCATGTGCCGTTTATTGAAAAGCTTCAGCACGTTCAGGTCGATATTTCTCCAGATATAGCGGCTGGGCAGGATCTTCAGGATGGAGACGAAGTTGTCATCTTTAATGACCGCGGAAGCTTGAAGGGCAAGGTGAAAGTGATGAAGCAGGCTCATGCGAAGACGATTAATATAGATGAAGGCATGTGGGCGGCTTTTGGAGGGTCAGTCAATGCAATGACAAATGATACAAATTCTGATAATGGAATGGGAAGTACGCTTTTTGACTGTTTAGTAGGCTTGAAAAAAGCATAATCAAAGGGGTTGGCAGGCTGAAAATGCTTTTTTGTCAGCTTGTCTTTTCCAGGGAACCTCCTTATAATTGCTCTAGGTTCAAAATACGTTCATACAATGACGGTTTTATATAGAGGAGATGAAAGAATGGCTTTAACAGCTGGAATTGTTGGTTTGCCGAACGTCGGAAAATCAACACTATTTAACGCAATTACACAGGCCGGTGCCGAATCAGCCAACTACCCGTTCTGTACAATTGATCCGAACGTGGGAATTGTAGAGGTGCCGGATGATCGTCTGCAAAAGCTGACTGAGCTGGTCAACCCGAAGAAGACTGTGCCGACTGCTTTTGAATTCACTGATATTGCAGGGATTGTAAAGGGCGCATCTAAAGGAGAAGGACTCGGCAACAAGTTCCTATCTCATATTCGCCAAGTTGACGCGATTTGCCACGTTGTCCGTGCTTTTTCCGATGACAACATTACACACGTTTCCGGAAAGGTTGATCCGATTGATGACATTGAAACGATCAACCTTGAGCTGATCCTCGCTGATATGGAAACGGTTGAAAAGCGGATTACACGCGTCAGCAAGCTTGCGAAGCAAAAAGATAAAGACGCTGTATTTGAGTTTGAGATTTTATCTAAACTGAAAGAAGCGTTTGAGAGTGAAAAGCCTGCTCGATCTGTAGAATTCACTGAAGAGCAGCAAAAGCTTGTGAAGCAGCTCCATTTACTGACTTCGAAGCCTATTTTGTACGTGGCCAACGTAAGTGAAGATGAAGTTGCTGATCCATCTGGCAATGAAAATGTAGCGAAGATTCGCGAGTACGCTGCCGGCGAAAACGCAGAAGTTATCGTTGTATGTGCAAAAATCGAATCTGAAATCGCTGAGCTTGAAGGCGAAGAAAAGCAAATGTTCTTGGAAGAGCTGGGCATTCAAGAATCAGGTCTTGATCAGCTGATCAAAGCGTCTTACTCTCTTCTCGGCCTCGCAACATATTTCACAGCCGGAGAACAGGAAGTCAGAGCTTGGACATTCAAAAAAGGCATGAAAGCCCCTGAGTGTGCAGGAATTATTCATAGTGACTTTGAGCGGGGCTTCATTCGTGCTGAGACAGTTGCTTATGAGGATCTTCTTGCGGGCGGCGGCATGGCAGGAGCTAAAGAGGCAGGAAAAGTCCGTCTTGAAGGAAAAGAGTATGTGGTTAAAGACGGAGATGTTATTCATTTCCGATTTAATGTATAGGATGCAGTTGTAAAGGGACAAGAGCTTTGGTATAATATAAAATTGTGAGTAATAGAATTATTGCTCCTTGCCCATTATGGGCCGCTTAGTCCAAAAGGAGGTGCAAACAGATGAGAAAGTACGAAGTTATGTACATTATCCGCCCAAACATTGACGATGAGTCTAAAAAAGCAGTTATCGAGCGTTTCAACAACGTTCTGACTTCTAACGGTGCGGAGATCACTGGAACAAAGGATTGGGGTAAACGTCGTCTTGCTTACGAAATCAACGATTTCCGCGACGGTTTCTACCAAATCGTAAACGTTCAATCTGACGCTGCGGCAGTTCAAGAATTTGACCGTCTAGCTAAGATCAGTGACGATATCATTCGCCACATTGTTGTTAAAGAAGAAGAATAAGCAATTTTGAAATATATAATGGTAAAAGGTGGTCTTTCTTATGCTTAACCGAGTTGTATTAGTCGGAAGACTGACAAAAGACCCAGAGCTTCGTTATACGCCAAACGGTGCGGCTGTTGCTACGTTTACTCTTGCTGTGAATCGTACATTTACGAACCAGTCCGGAGAACGTGAGGCCGATTTCATTAATTGTGTCACTTGGAGAAGACAAGCCGAAAACGTTGCAAACTTCTTGAAAAAAGGAAGCCTTGCAGGCGTAGATGGCCGTTTACAAACAAGAAACTATGAAAACCAGCAAGGACAGCGTGTCTTCGTGACAGAGGTCCAAGCTGAAAGTGTTCAATTTCTTGAGCCGAAAAACGGCGGCGGTTCTGGTTCAGGTGGATACAACGAAGGAAACAGCGGCGGAGGCCAGTACTTTGGCGGAGGCCAAAATGATAATCCATTTGGGGGAAATCAAAACAACCAGAGACGCAATCAGGGGAACAGCTTTAATGATGACCCATTTGCCAACGACGGCAAACCGATTGACATCTCGGATGATGATCTTCCATTCTAATGTGATTATCGCCTAAAATGAAAAAGAAAGGAGGGAAATGACAATGGCAGGAGGACGCAGAGGCGGTCGTGCGAAACGCCGTAAAGTGTGTTATTTCACTTCTAACGGTATCACGCACATCGACTACAAAGATGTAGATCTTCTTAAAAAGTTTGTTTCTGAGCGCGGTAAAATTTTACCACGTCGTGTAACTGGAACAAACGCTAAATACCAACGTAAATTGACTGCAGCGATCAAACGCGCACGTCAAATGGCTTTACTTCCATACGTAAGCGGTGAGTAAGCTGATGCGTAAAGAGCAAGGACCTTCGGGTTCTTGCTCTTTTTTATAGGGGGGAGGATGAAACATGAAGTTGATTTCATGGAATGTAAACGGCCTGCGGGCTGTGATGAGAAAAATGGATTTCCTCTCTTATTTGAAAGAAGAGGATGCAGATATTATATGTCTTCAGGAAACGAAGATACAGGACGGCCAGGTTGATCTCCAGCCTGAAGGCTATCATGTGTACTGGAATTATGCAGTGAAAAAAGGATATTCCGGCACAGCTGTTTTTTCTAAGCAAGAACCGCTGCAGGTCATCTACGGTATCGGAGTAGAAGAGCATGACCAAGAAGGCAGAGTGATTACGCTGGAATTTGAAAACGTGTTTGTGATGACTGTTTACACGCCCAATTCCAGAAGGGGATTAGAGCGGATTGATTACCGCATGCAATGGGAAGAGGCTTTATTGTCTTATATTCTTGAATTGGATCAGAAAAAACCAGTGATTTTATGCGGTGATTTGAATGTAGCTCATCAGGAGATTGATTTGAAAAATCCAAAGGCGAACCGGAATAACGCTGGATTTTCAGATCAAGAAAGAGGGGCATTCACTCGTTTCTTAGAAGCTGGCTTTGTTGACTCTTTCCGTCATGTTTATCCTGATCTTGAAGGCGCTTATTCCTGGTGGTCGTATCGTGCCGGCGCCCGGGACAGAAATATCGGATGGCGGATTGATTATTTTGTTGTTTCTGAAAGCCTTAAGGAACAGATTGAAGATGCCAGTATATCAGCGGACGTCATGGGTTCCGACCATTGTCCTGTTGAACTTATCATCAATATATGATGAGATAGCAGTAAGGATTTTACACTTACTGCTTTTTTTATATGAAAAGGAGAAAGAGATGGCAAATATAAAAGAGATCGCAAGACTGGCAAATGTATCTGTTTCGACTGTCTCGCGTGTATTGAATCATCATCCGTATGTATCTGAAGAAAAGAGAAAGCTTGTTCATCAAGTCATGAAGGAATTGGATTATACACCAAATCGAACCGCAATCGATCTCATTCGCGGGAAAACCCATACAGTCGGTGTGATTCTGCCTTATAGCGATCATCCGTGCTTTGATAAAATCGTTAACGGAATCACCAAGGCGGCTTTTCAGCATGAGTATGCAACGACCCTTCTCCCCACCAATTATAACCCCGATATTGAAATCAAATATTTAGAGTTGTTAAGAACGAAGAAAATAGACGGTCTCATCATTACTTCACGCGCCAATCATTGGGACAGCATTTTAGCTTATCAGGAATATGGGCCGATCATCGCTTGTGAGGATACCGGAGACATTGATGTCCCTTGTGCTTTTAATGACAGAAAAGCTGCTTATGCAGAGAGCTTTCGCTATTTAAAGAGCCGCGGGCATGAGAATATTGCTTTTACGTGTGTCAGAGAAGCTGATAGGAGCCCGAGCACGGCTGATAAAGCTACGGCCTATAAAGCTGTCTGCGGAAGGTTGGAAGACCGCCATATGCTGTCCGGATGCAACGATATGAATGATGGTGAGCTGGCAGCCGAACATTTTTATATGAGCGGGCGGGTTCCGACTGCTATTTATGCAAATAGTGATGAAGTGGCAGCTGGAATTCATCTATTTTCCGAAAAGAATAATTGGGATGTTGAAATCATAGGCGAGGGGAATACTTCTATCAGCCGTGTTCTTGGTTTTCCGTCGCTTGATTTGAACCTTGAGCAGCTCGGCATCGCAGCATTTTCTCTATTTTTGCAGGATGAACCCGCTGATATCAAAATTCAGCATAAATTTAAGAAAAAAGCTTGAACTGAAATGCATTTCATACCTTATAACTTCATTGAAGGCGAAGGAGGAGGAAGAAATGCAGATTGAACATACAGCGGTCTGGGTCAATGATTTAGAGCGAATGAAGTCTTTTTATGAAACGTATTTTAATGGCGAAGCGAATGATTTGTATCATAATGAGAAAAAAGATTTTAAGTCTTATTTTATTACGTTTGATTCCGGAGCAAGGCTGGAAATTATGAAAAAAGGGAATGTGACCGACCCGCCCTCACAAACAATGACAGGCTGGGCACATATTGCCTTTTCCGTTGGGAGCCGGGAGAAAGTTGACGAACTGACTGATCGATTGAAGGCGGATGGTTTCGCAGTAGTAAACGGCCCGAGGACAACAGGAGACGGCTACTATGAAAGTGTGATTGAAGATGATGAAGGAAATTTGATCGAGATTACAATCTGACATGGAGTGACTTAAATGCTGAGGACAGAAAAAGAAAAAATGGCAGCCGGAGAATTATACAATCCGGAAGATCAGCAACTATTACTAGAACGCAAGCATGCGAGACAGCTGATTAGACAATATAACGAAACACCGGAAGATGATGCAGTGCGGACGGAGTTTTTGAAGGAGCTGCTCGGTTCGGTTGGGGATCAAGTCACGATTTTGCCGACATTCCGCTGTGATTATGGCTATCACATTCATATCGGAGATCATACATTTGTTAATTTTGACTGTGTCATTTTAGATGTGTGTGAGGTGCGTATCGGCCGTCATTGTTTGATTGCGCCAGGTGTACATATCTACACGGCCGGTCATCCTCTTGATCCGATCGAAAGGAAATCCGGGAAGGAGTTCGGTAAGCCTGTGACAATTGGAGATCAAGTTTGGATTGGAGGCCGGGCGGTGATTAACCCGGGAGTGACAATCGGTGATAACGCGGTGATTGCGTCTGGATCTGTTGTCACCAAGGATGTACCCGCTAATACTGTTGTAGGCGGAAACCCCGCGAGGATTTTGAAGCAATTGTAATGAGATCAGTGCGGCAGATCCGCACTGACTTTTTTAAATCTGTTTCGCATTCGTATTAGGACCGAAGAAGATTAACAGCAAGGAGCATGCGAGCCAGCAGCCCCCAATAAATAAGAAGACGCTGATATAGCCGAGCTGAACGGCAATAAATCCGACAAGCAATGAGCCAAAAATGTTTGAAAAACGGCCAAGACCATAGGCTAAACCGCTGCCAGACGAGCGGTATTCAGTCGGATAAGGTTCAGATGTATAGGCATATAAGTTCGAGGTAAAGACCCGTTCTGTGATATTCACGATAAAACCAAATACAATGATCATGATGGGAATAAAAGTCATACCATATAAGAGCCCGGCGATGGCCGTCAGAAACGCACTCGCAGCTAAAATCCATTTTCTTTGAAATCTTTCAGAAATCATGGAGCCGAGCAGTGCGCCAAGCGGAGCGCCGACGGAATGCAATACGTTATACCACAATGTATTTTCCATGGTGACGCCATTGCTTTTTAGCAGGCTTGGAACCCATGAGGCAAATCCGTAAAATCCAAACGTTTCAAAAATCCATACAGCAGATAATATGATGGTGATTTTGAGGTTTCTGCCTTTCAATAAGCCTGCGTAACCTGCATGCTTATTAACAGTTTCGCTTACTTTAGGCTGGGATGCTGCCGGAAGCGGGCCTTTGTCCTTTTCAACCTGTGCCTCAATTCGGTTGAGGATCGCATCGGCTTTCGCATATTCCCCGCGATTTTCGTGCCAGCGAGGCGACTCTTCCAACCGGCGGATAAAGAAAAAATAAATAAGGCCGACGGCACCCCATACAAATACTAGCCTCCATCCCCATGAACCAAGAGGAATGACAAAGGCAGACACAATGTTGGTGATCGGAACCCCGATCAATCCAATCATGGCACAAAAAGAAATATACTTTCCACGAACACTTGAAGGGAAAAATTCCGCCAAATAGCTATTCGTAATGACCATGGCGGCTGCAACGCCAAATCCGGTGAGAAAACGGAATGTCATTAAAGATGGAATGTCCCATGCCGCAGCATTGCATAGCGATGCGATTGAGAAAACAAAGACAAATAGATTTAAGGCTTTTTTGCGGCCGATTCGATCGGACAGCCGTCCGCCCAGTGAAGCGCCTAAAAACATGCCTAAAAACGAAGTAGCCGTTACGTTAGCAATAGTTGAAAGCGGGATGCCCCAATGCTCGATCAGTGCCGGCGCTACATTGCTGAGGGTAAATAAATCTGCGAGATCAAAGAAATAAACAATGCCGAGAGCGGTTAACACTTGGAAATGAACGCGTGAAATCGGAAGGCGGTCTAAACGATTCGCTGCGTTTGAGAAAGGATGTGTATTCTTTTGTTTGAAGATCGTATTCATAAAAAACCCCCTTTTGAGTAGTAAGAAAAGACTGAAAATTCCCCTCTTGGGACTATTATAAGTATCTTGGTTCATTGGCAACAGAGTTCAAATCACTAGATGGAAGAACTAAATTCACACTTTATATTTTCATTTTGCTTAAAAGATTTCCAAAACAGTAGATTCATAGACCAATTTATGCAAATATATAGTAATATTCTCATTGAAAGGAAGAGACATAGAAGGAATGAATTCATTTATCCGTTCTATAGAAGGAAACAATACGTTGTGGAGATATTTTTTCGCTTTTTTGGTGATGGTAGGGTTATATGTATTCGGGAATATAGCTTACCTTTTCGCTATACTGTTCACGGTTATTGTGAATCCCAATATCACGTTTGATTTGGATGAAGCTGTGCTGAGTGATCCCCTCGTAGATCTTTATTTGTCCCATGTGATTTATTTATTCGCCATTCCGGGAGTTTGGCTGGCTGTGCGCTTTATTTTGAAGCGGCCTTTCCGAACTGTGATTACACCAAATTCAAAGATGAATTGGCGGAGAATTTCCTTTGGTTTTATTGCTTATTTCTTGCTGATGATCGCCGTACAATTGATTGATTTTGTGATTCATCCAGACAATTATTCAATGCAAGCCTTTGATGCATCACGATTTATCTGGCTGCTAGCGGCTGCCCTCATTTTGGTTCCGATTCAGACATCAGCTGAGGAACTGTTTTTCAGGGGATTTTTGCTTCAAGCTTTCGGGAGATTGACGAAAAATCCTCTAATCTTGACACTGATTGTCGGAGGATTGTTTGGCGTATTGCATTTTGCTAATCCAGAAATGAACAATGGTGCTGTCTGGGCAGGAATTGAGTATTTAACATTTGGTTTTGTGTGGACCTATTACACGATTAAAACAGGAAGCATCGAAATATCACTTGGCGCCCATGCCGCGAATAATATGTTTTTGTGTATGTTTATTACAGAAAAAAACAGTGTGTATGGAGGAATTCCTTCTCTCTTTACGGTTACGCGGGGGAACCCGATGTGGGAGGCTTTCTTTACGATAGCGGTCAATCTTGTGTTTGCGGGGATCGCTTTATGGTACCATAAGAAATCAAAAAGTAAGCAGCAAGGGTCTTAATCCCTGCTGCTTATTAACGTGTGGATCGCTTCTTCAATATTTGTTGTCGGCTGCTGGCAGGCAAAGTTTTCACAAATATACACGGTTGTTTTGCCATCTATGATCCGGTAGTCTGCCGCGAATGGCGCAATGTCTTTGCATTGATCAGGATGCTCTGCTACCAGAATGGAGTCGTTAGGCTTAAAGGCTTTTTGGAGCTCTGTTATGATTTGTTTTCTGGCTGGATCGTCTGCGCTGCCAAAAATAACGATTTCTTTCTTAGGCATCAGATGTCTTAACACACTTTGCATAAAGAAAGCATGGCCGCTCGGATACGCGTCGATGTCTGGCTTGAACACGGAAAACATCGTTTCTGCTTTTTCAATTAGTGATAAGTCGCCTGTGACTTGCCCGAGACGCAGCAGCTGAACAGCTGCCACACTGTTTCCGGAAGGCACGGCGCCGTCGTACACTTCTTTTTCCCGTACGATTAAGGCTTCTGCATCGTGTCCGGTGAAGTAGAAGCCGCCATGCTCATCATCCCAAAATAAGCCGATCATATCGTCTGCCAGTTTCTTCACTTTTTGTAAATAAGATAGATCAAACGAAGCTTCATAGAGATCCAGATAAGCCCATAGGAGAAAAGCGTAATCGTCGATAAAGCCTTTGTTTTTCACTTCGCCATCACGATATCGGACCATCACACGGCCGTCGATGATTAATTTGTTTTCAATAAATGTGATGGCGTCTTTCGCTAGGCTGAGATATTTCGGCTCCTGGTATACCTTTGCCGCTTTCGCAAGACCCGCGATCATCAGCGCGTTCCATGAGGTCAGCACTTTGTCATCGACATGCGGATAGGTTCTTTCCTCGCGTGTCTTCAAGAGCTGCTGTCTTGCGTCTTCGAGTTTGAGACTGAGCTCTTTTTCGGTTAACCCGGCATCCTCTTTGATTTGTTCCCACTTTGTGTGAATGAGGTTAGGAATATTTTTGCCTTCAAAGTTTCCTTCTTCAGTGATGTCATACACTTGGCAATACAGCGTTTCGAGATCGTCCCCGAGCGTTTTCAGAATCTCTTCCTTTGACCACACGTAGTACTTTCCTTCTTCTCCTTCTGTATCCGCGTCTAAAGCAGAGAAAAAGCTTCCGTCTTCATGAGTCATTTCCCTCTGAATGAACGTAATGATCTGCTCACAAATCTCTTTATAGCGGCTGTTTTGCGTGACCTGATAGGCTTCTGTATAAGCAGTCAGCAGCAGCGCATTGTCGTACAGCATTTTTTCAAAGTGGGGAACGAGCCACTCGTCATCGGTCGAATAGCGGGCGAACCCATAGCCGATATGATCGTAAATGCCGCCATTCGCCATGCTGTCCAGCGTTTTCGTCACGTTGTATAAAGCGTTCTCCTGCCCCGTATTGTGATGATAACGAAGCAAATACATCAGCATATGGGGCATCGGAAATTTCGGTGCCTGCCCGAAACCGCCGTAGATCGTATCAAACCCGCTGGCAAGCTGCTGGAATGTCCGGTGAATCGCAGACTCGCTAAGGCCTTCGCCTGATTTGGCGGCTGTTTTGGTCTGCAAATGTTTAGCGGCGTTCTCCGCAATATCCTCGACATGCTCGCGGTCGTTCGCAAACGTCTCAGACAGATGCTCAAGCACATCAACAAAACCGGGACGATTGAATTTGCTCGTCTTTGGAAAATATGTACCCGCGTAAAACGGCTTTTGATCAGGCGTGATAAACACATTCAGCGGCCAGCCGCCCTGCCCGGTCATCAGCTGGCAGATTCTCATATAAACAGAATCCACATCAGGCCGCTCTTCCCGGTCGACTTTAATCGCTACAAACCGTTCATTGAGAAGACGCGCGATTTCTTCGTCTTCAAAGCTTTCGTGGGCCATAACATGGCACCAATGGCAAGTCGAATAACCGATGCTGACCAGAACCGGCTTGTTTTCGCGTTTTGCTTTTTCGAAGGCTTCATCTCCCCACGGGAACCAGTCCACAGGGTTGTGGGCGTGTTGGAGTAAATATGGGGACTTCTCAGCGATTAATCTATTGGGTTTATTGTTAGTGGGCATGGGATCACCTTCTTTCGGTTTTTTCTTTAATAAAACTTTATAACATATTTAACCTTACCACAGACAATACAAAAAATACCCTAGTCTATAGGCTAACTAAGGTATTTAGAATAGATAGTTTGGAAAATATTCAGGGGGTCTACACTTTCTACAGTTGCTAACGCAATAACTCTCTCCTTCATAAATCCAATCTTCTGATGAAGGCGACACTAGAAAACAAGGTAAATCCTCTGTGCACCTAGCAGTTTTTAAACCATACCAACGGTTCCTGAAAATACAGCAATGTTTTTTAGGCCAACAAATTTTTTCAAAAGTATATGGGTAGTAATACAAAGATATTCTCTCCTCTAAATGTTTTTATGTTTTAACATACTCACCCGAAGAAAAATATGGAATAAGTCCAATTGACTTTTTTTGAATGTTTTTTACTCCAAATCTTAGTTTTATAATTAAATTATTTTCTTACTTTATACTTCATACTGGTGGTACAATTAGGAAAAAAATAAGGGAGCTTGTTTATGGAGATTTTAAGTGTGATTTTACAGTTAGTAGTGGTTTTTGTTGGTTGGTTTATAATTACTTATGTTAAAAAGTTACCTGAACAAGTACACGCTAAAAATCTAAAAAGCTTTGAGCACGATTTAAATACACAATTAGAGAATTTTAGAAATAAACTAACGACTGATCTAGAGCGGGCGAGGATATGCCAATGTTGGCACTGGTTCAGTGTTGGAGTTTTACAGCTTTATCGTGTCGAAAGGATATGATTTTATGTCATCTATTAAAAATGCGCTGGTTGGAGTCGAGGGAGCGCAGGCGACGGCAGTCGCCAGCGGCAGCGAAAGCGACCAGACGGCCGGCCAGCGGCGAAGGAGTGAGCGAAGCGAATGGATGAGCTAAAACAACCCCCCCACGCTAACAGGGGGGTAGTAATCGTAAAAGAAGAAAATGAAACCGTTGAAAGTCCTTTGGTATCAATGGTTGACTATATTCGAGTCTCTTTTAAAACTCATGATGTTGACCGAATTATCGAAGGTGTTCTTCACCTTAGCAAAGACTTTATGACTGAAAAACAATCTGGTTTCTACGGCTACGTTGGCACGTTCGAACTGGACTATATCAAAGTCTTTTATTCTGCGCCTGATGATAACAGAGGTATTTTGATAGAAATGTCGGGTCAAGGTTGCCGTCAATTTGAATCCTTCTTGGAATGCCGGAAGAAAACTTGGTACGACTTCTTTCAAGATTGCATGGCACAAGGCGGTTCAGTTACTCGCTTTGATTTGGCTATTGATGATAAAAAGACGTACTTTTCTATACCGGTATTGTTAAAGAAAGCCCAAAAGGGCGAATGTATTTCACGCTTCAGAAAATCCGATTTCAATGGCTCCTTTGATCTATCTGATGGCATTACAGGCGGAACGACAATATATTTCGGTTCTAAAAAGTCAGAAGCGTACCTTTGCTTTTATGAGAAAAACTATGAACAAGCAGAAAAGTATAACATCCCTTTAGAAGAACTAGGCGATTGGAATCGTTATGAATTGCGGCTTAAAAATGAACGTGCACAAGTGGCTATAGATGCTTTATTGAAAACAAAGGATTTAACCTTAATCGCTATGCAGATCATTAATAACTATGTAAGGTTCGTTGATGCTGATGGAAACATCACTAGAGAGCATTGGAAAACGAGCCTTTTTTGGTCTGATTTTATAGGTGATGTTGGGCGACTTCCTTTGTACGTCAAACCACAAAAAGACTTCTATCAGAAATCAAGAAACTGGCTTCGTAACTCTTGTGCTCCCACTATGAAAATGGTGCTTGAAGCCGATGAACATTTAGGAAAAACCGATCTGTCAGATATGATTGCAGAAGCTGAACTGGCAGACAAACACCAAAAAATGCTAGATGTGTTTCTTGTTGATGTTGCTGACATGGTCGTTTAAAAACAAGCTGATAAACCTCTTTAAAAACAGGTGATGCGATTAAACGTATGTGTCAACGGTACCGGAACGGAGTGAGGATAAGGAGTTGACATATTCAATGCCAAGAGGGAGTCCCCCGATGATTCGGGGGAATAGGGGGCTAGATTAACAGCAATCCAACGGGCTTCCGTTGGTGGGTTTGGGTGAAACCCAAAAGGTTTTAAGTATTACCACCACTTTTTTTATGGAATTTAGGGAGGCGATTTATAAGAAATACTTCTATAATGCCATTGGAAAATAAATGTTAACTTATGGAGTTTAATGAAGTAGTATTTAGTAATAAATAATTCGTGTTCATTAAGGAGGGGAATTTATTGGAACAAGAAACTAAGTTTAGAATAGCTACTGAACAAGATTTAGATAGAATTGTAGAAATGCTTGCTGATGATGAATTGGGAAGGCTTCGTGAGCGTTATGAACAACCACTTCCGGAAAGTTATACAAAAGCATTTCGAGCTATCACGTCTGACCCTAATAATGAGTTGGTAGTAGCTTTTCAAGACGATGAAGTGATCGGTGTACTTCAAATTACATTTACTCCGTATATTACACACCAAGGTGGATGGAGAGCTACTATTGAAGGAGTTAGAACAGCCTCATCCGTGCGTGGTAAGGGGGTTGGAACTGAACTTATAAAATGGGCAATTCAACGTGCAAACAAACGTGGTTGTCACTTAATTCAACTTACAACAGATAAGCACAGAGTCGATGCGTTACGTTTTTATAAACGATTAGGTTTTAAATCTACGCATGATGGTTTAAAAATGAAATTGGAGTAGATACTAATCAGCTAACGGATGCTTATCTTCAATAAAGATTTAAAACATGAATAAAGTTAAGGATTCTTGTTTTATGGTCATTTATCATAACATTGCCAATCCAAAAAACTTTTAAGAACAGTATGAGTGTTAATTCTGCTGTTCTTTTTTGCGTGTGCAAAATTAGATTAAACAGCAATCCAACGGGCTTCCGTTGGTGGATTTGGGTGAAACCCAAGAACAAAAATCGGATGGATAAGATGTTTAACATTAATCTGTTGAATAAGGTCCGACTGGAAAGTGATTTGGAGTCTCTTGGCTGTTTGGATATTGCTGAGGAATTGATTGAAAAAATGATGGAAGATGTCTTTGTTAGTGGGCAGGCGATCACCTTCTTTCTCTTAAATTAATCAATCATCATTATATTTCTTAACTCGTTTTTTAAAATTTAATTTTCTTATTATTTAATGATTATTACCATCTTCTTTTAACTCTTTTATATATTTAGGTATAAGGTCAAACCAATTCTTTCCTAAGTTTTTATCAAGGAAATGAAGTAATTCTTGTCCTCCTATTAATTCCACACTTGGATTTTCCTTTGCAAATTTTATAGTCGTCCTAGTAAAACCCTTAGCACCAATCAAAACGCCTTTTGTTGCTTTTGCATGAGTTATAGACCCCACTAAAGCTCTTGCCTTTTCTACACCTACATTCTTTTTGTATCTTTTACATTCAATAAATAGTCTTTCCTTTCTACCAATCTCTTGATTTTCAGCAATAACATCCTTCCCCCCATCATTAGAAGGTGGAGTAAGTTGTACATTATATCCTAAAGATTTGTATAGCTTAGCAATTAAATACTCGAATTCACGAGGACTAAGGCTTAATAAAGTGTCAACACTATAATCATTTTGAAGATATCTGGCTCTAATTAATACTTGTGCATCATAAAGTCCATTCATGGCCATATCTGGTATTGTCATAAAATGCGCTTTTTGATAAGCTTCTATAACTTCAAGGGCTGTTTTAGGTGAAAAATGTAATAACAAATCTAGTATCCATGTTATTCCTTCATAAGCATAGCCAGTTTCATAAAAGCGACGATAAAACTCATTTGGGTATTCTTTCATTTTTTTCTCATCATAAACCATTGCATTATACTCATCTATTCCGTAGTTCCCTGAATGAACAAGTAGCATTCTGAGTAAGTTCTTAAATTCTTGAATACTATAATGATCAATTTTATTTATGTATTGGTTTAAATAATCATCAGAGGGGAAACAATTATTTGGAAATATTCTATCTCCTTTATCAGAATTCATTAACTCAATCCATTTCTCTAGCGTCATTTTACCTTCTTTAATTAAACGAGGTATAAATATTACATTACTCACTAAAAATCCCCCGATAACTTTCAATTTATTATTTTTTATCAAGCATGCTACCAATGAATAATAAGTATCCTAATATTCAACAATAAAAAGAAATAGAGCTCAAACAAAGAGAGCTCTATTCTTGGATTACTTCTTCTTTTTTTCTGGAAATATATAAGTCATAATCAAAAAAACAATTATACAAATTACAAACTGAATAAGTCTATTTATAACCCAATAGTTAGTAAAGTCAATCTCGTTTGTAACTTGAATGGCGGCAAAGATAGCAAATAAAATTAGTATATATTTAAATGTTTCTTTGTTCATATCAATCAACACTTTCTTTAAATAATTGCGTATACAACACCTTGTGCAATATAACCACAGGTACTAGCTACTGAATGCCAAACATATTTATCTAGATAATCTGTAACACGATCATGAACTTCATCTAATGGTCCCATTAGGATGTATGTATTCCAAATACCTTCCCATTTAGCACGTGAAACTTTACGTTTTAATGCACTAGGGAACTTTTTGTAAATAGCGTTAGGCAACTTTTTCTTTACATATGACTTCCCGAATATTTTTATTAGCTTTCTTCCTACAGAAATATAGCCCACCTTTTCAACCTTTATGTCACCTGAACTTACTTTAGCATTTGGATTCAATACAATTGAATTTGTACTTGTAGTACTAAGATGAATAGTATTAGAAATTGGTGATGATATATCACTAAAGCCTACTGTTGAAGTATGTATATCGTTTTTTGAATCGGTATATGAATTAGAAGTGTTATCAACTGGATTGAGATATTCATCATCATTTTTCAATGCATCACCAACAAATTCGTTAGCAACTTCTTGAATGATCTTATCCATTTCTGCTTTTGACATACTTGCATCAGAAGCATCATTATTATCTTGAGTGTTTTGATCATCAGAGTTTTCATCTAGACCTGTACTTGTGTCATTTTTCATTTGAGAAAAAACAGTTCCTTTAACTTCAAAACTTTGATTATTTAGCTCTAGTTTGTCTGTAGTTAAAGCACTGGCAAAAGGTGTTACAACTCCCAATGATATCGTAATAGCACAAGTTGTTGCAACGCCTAGTTTCCAATTTTTTAGAACAAAATCTTTCAAACTAATCCCTCCAAAATTTAACTCCTATATATGTATAACATACAGATTGAGGTAAATCAACGAATTTTTACCTATATAATTCTTAATTTAACATTAAATTTTTAATTTTTATAGTATTTTTATAGTGTAAATGCAAGTTGAGTTTATCGATATTAGTAAATTGAAAATATATGATTTTGAAAGTGATGACTAATAATATGGAATAACATGTGATGGAAGAGGATTGTTTATTAGGGGTTATATTCACCATACTTTTGGCTATTCTAACAGACATGTCACCAATGGCAAGTCGAATAACCGATGTTGACCAGAACCGGCTTGTTTTCGCGTTTTGCTTTTTCGAAGGCTTCATCTCCCCACGGGAACCAGTCCACAGGGTTGTGGGCGTGTTGGAGTAAATATGGGGACTTCTCAGCGATTAATCTATTGGGTTTATTGTTAGTGGGCATGGGATCACCTTCTTTCTATGTTTTTTTAAGTATTCTCTTTCCTCTATTTAATATACCAGAAGTTAAGGCTCGTCATCATTTGTCTGTGAGGTATTCCATAATGAAAACCAAGGGCTATAAACCCTTGATAGATCCATTATTTCACCTTTGAACTATAAAGATGGGTCTTCAATCGTAATTCTTTAACAAGATTGCTGAATTATGTCCGCCGAAACCAAAAGAATTTGATAGCCCATATTTCAATGGAAGGTGTCTCGCTTCTGATACAACATCTAAGTTGCAATCTGGATCTTGCTTCTCTACATTAATAGTTGGCGGAATCATTCCTCGTCTCAAACTTTCCACTAAAGCAATTGCTTCTACTCCGCCAGCAGCACCAAGCATGTGCCCAGTCATTGACTTGTTTGCAGTTGTTGGAATTTCACGTGAATGTTCACCAAATAATTTCTTAATAGCTAGAACTTCTGAACGATCACCTACTTGTGTACTGGTTGCATGAGCACTAATAACATCAATTTCACCTGTTGATATATTTGCACTTCTCAATGCTTTTTTCATGGCTAAGTAGGCACCCTTACCTTCTGGGTGTGATGCTACCATATGATGAGCATCTGAACTAGCTCCGTACCCCACTACTTCACATAATATCGGCGCATCTCTAAGAATAGCGTTTTCTAATGATTCTAATACTAAGATACCTGCGCCTTCACTCATAACAAAGCCATCTCTATCTGTATCGAATGGACGGCTGGCTCGACTTGGCTCTTGGTTTCTTGTAGATAATGCATGGGCGTTTCCAAAACTAGCCAAAGATAACTGTGTGATTGCAGCTTCTGCTCCACCGGCAAATATAATATCTGCTTCATCATTTCGGATAGCATTAAAAGCTTCACCAATAGAGGTGTTCCCGATTGAACAGGCTGTGACTGGTGATAATGATGGTCCTTGTGCTCCTAATTTTATGCTTATTTGAGCTGCAGCTGCATTTGAAATCATCATTGGTACAAGGCTAGGGCTTACTCTCGCGGGACCTCGTTTATTTAATACATTCACATTATCAACAAGCGATTGTATGCCTCCGATTCCTGAACCAACATATACCCCTAAACGTTCAAGATCAACATTATCTAACTGTAATTGTGAATGTTCTAATGCTTGTTCGGCTGCTGCTAAGGCAAACTGACTAAAACGATCTAATCGTTTTGCTTCTTTTCTCCCCAATATTTCATCTGCATCGAAATCACGAACGATTCCAGCTATCTTTGTTTTATAATCAGCAGTATCAAAAGAATCAATTAGAGATATCCCCGAGTGTCCTTTAACTAGTTGATTCCAAAAGCTACTCACATCATTTCCTAGAGGAGAAATAACTCCCATTCCAGTAATGACAACTCTTTTCATGATAATTCCCTCCTTGTTTTTATTAACTTTAGCTATTGTGTTATCCTATTACAAGTTGTTGTTTATCCTAGTATAATTAATACTATTTTAAAGGGAGATCTTAATGAAACCTGAAACAAGACTTCAAGCTTTATCAGAATTTTTAAAGAACCAACGTTCGAAAATTACTCCCCAAATGGTTGGTTTACCTGTAGGAACCCGCAGAAGAACACCAGGACTAAGAAGAGAAGAAGTGGCTCAACTAGCCGGTGTAAGTCTTACTTGGTATACATGGTTAGAACAAGGAAGAGATATAAAAGTATCTACTTCGGTATTAGATGCTATTTCTCGAGCATTACAATTAAATAACGATGAAAGGAGATATTTGTATGCTCTAGCGTTAGAGGAAGGAGTGAAACAACCCTTTATAAATGAGAAAGAGAAGGAAATCAGTCCGGCTTTAGTAAAAATTTTGCAGGAACTTCGTTATTGCCCAACGATTATATCAGATAGAAGAAGTCAGATTGTTGGGTGGAATCAAGCAGCAGCTAATGTATTTTTGGATTTTGAACAAATCAATCCGGCAGAAAGGAATATAATACGCTTACTATTCGCAAGAAAGGAATTTAAAAGTTTAGCAGTGAATTGGGAGCATTTTGTTAGAGGATATATCGCAATATTTAGAACGTATTATGGACAGTATGTGGCTGATGACTGGTATGAGCAATTTATACAAGAAATGGAACAGGCATATCCTGAGTTCCGTAAAATTTGGAATGAAAATGAGATTAGCTCTGCTCCTGAAGTATTAATTGAGTTTCGTCATGCTAAGGTAGGTAAAATGTTGTTTAATCTGACTTCATTACAAGTGCATGGGGATACTGATTTAAGATGCAGCGTCTATACTCCAGTTGAGGATACTGAAACTGAGCTTAAGTTAAAACGGTTAATTGAAGGCTAGCTATCGTTTGGAGAGTAGAAGTTATTCAAGTAATACTTCCTTTACTTTGTTTAAACTGTAAATAAAAAAACAACTAGTATATAGTTCCCATTCGTTTATTGTATTTGGATGAAGTTGTTGTGTGCATCTAATATTTGAAAGATCCTATGCCACCAAAAACAAGTTATAACCCTGTTGTAGTAGTGATGGAGAAAATATTAAAAATAGAAAACCTCTATCTGGTTACACAAGCTTTTAGTGGGTTTTATAATTAATCAAAAAAAATCGATTTATTTGCTTGCATTTATTTTAAAATCATGAGTATTATAAATACATCAAAAAAAATTGATTAAAGAAGGCGATATGAATGGTTGAGACGAAATCAGAACTACTTCAGAAATATGAACAAAAATTTAAGGCTCTTGCTGATCAGAAACGATTAGAGATCATGTATGAACTTTGTCAAAGGGGAAAAACCTGTGTTTGTGATCTGACTGAGATTTTTGAGGTGACACAATCTAAACTTTCTTATCATCTTAAAATTTTATTAGATGCCAACTTAATAACGAAAGAGACAAAGGGAACATGGAGCTATTATGATTTAAATGATGAGGAAGTAAATAGTTTATTATCAGAAGAGCTTTGTTGTGTATTTAGAAAAAAAGGTGAAGGAGATTGCTGCTAAAAAATTTTTAGTCATTAAATCAAATTTTTTTGATTAATATATAAGAGGGGGAATTAAAATGAAATACGTTCATGTAGGGATAAATGTTGTCAGTTTGGAGAAATCGATCAATTTTTATGAAAAAGTTTTTGGAGTAAAGGCTGTAAAAGTAAAAACAGACTATGCAAAGTTTTTATTAGAGACTCCTGGACTGAACTTCACTTTAAATGTCGTAGATGAGGTGAAGGGAAATCAAGTGAATCATTTTGGATTCCAAGTAGATAGTTTGGAAGAAGTTTTGAAACACAAGGAAAGGCTTGAAAAAGAAGGTTTTTTTGCACGTGAAGAAATGGATACGACTTGTTGTTATGCAGTCCAAGATAAATTTTGGATTACTGATCCAGATGGAAACGAGTGGGAGTTTTTCTATACCAAATCGAACAGCGAGATTCAAAAACAAGATTCCTCCTCTTGTTGTGTAACACCTCCAAGCGATAGTAAAACGAACTCTTGCTGTTAATAAAAAGGTGAGGATAAGTAATGAAACGTTTATCATTTTTAGACCGTTATTTAACCATCTGGATTTTTCTTGCGATGGCATTGGGGATAGGATTAGGTTTTATATTTCCGGGCTTTGTTGACGGATTAAACAAATTACAAGTTGGAACTACATCTATCCCTTTAGCAATTGGATTAATATTAATGATGTATCCTCCACTAGCAAAGGTTCGCTATGAAGAAATCGGCCGGGTATTTAAAGATATTAAAGTATTAATTTTGTCTTTAGTGCAAAACTGGATCATTGGTCCGACTCTCATGTTTATTTTGGCTATCATCTTTTTGCCAGATAAACCGGAGTATATGATTGGACTTATTATGATTGGATTGGCTCGCTGTATTGCGATGGTTATTGTGTGGAATGACTTATCAAAAGGTGATACAGAATACGCGGCAGGATTAGTTGCTTTCAACTCAATTTTCCAAATGCTTTTTTTCTCAGTTTATGCTTACATTTTTGTAACAGTTATTCCGCAATGGTTAGGGATGGAAGGAGCAGTAGTGAATATTACGATGGCAGAAGTCGCAAAATCAGTATTCATTTACCTTGGAGTTCCTTTTATTGCAGGAATGGTGACACGTTATATTTTTGTAAAAGTGAAGGGGAAAGAATGGTATGAAAAAGTGTTCATTCCTAAAATTAGTCCAATTACGTTAATTGCTTTGCTATTTACAATTATCATCATGTTTTCCTTAAAAGGTGATGTAATTGTTAGCTTGCCGTTAGATGTTGTTCGAGTTGCGATTCCATTATTGATTTACTTTGTTTTAATGTTCTTTGTTTCCTTCTTTTTAGGAAAGAAAATCGGGGCAAACTACGCTGTAACCACTACTTTAGCTTTTACAGCAGGAAGCAATAACTTTGAATTAGCGATTGCTGTAGCTGTTGGTGTGTTTGGAATTCATTCGGGTGCAGCATTTGCCGCCGTAATTGGTCCGCTTGTAGAAGTGCCGGTCATGATAGCACTTGTTAAGGTTGCTTTATGGTTTCAACGAAAATACTTTCGAAGTCACTCGATGTAGAGGTGGAATATATGGAGAATAAAATTATTTACTTTTTATGTACAGGGAACTCTTGCCGAAGCCAAATGGCTGAAGCATGGGCTAAACAATATTTAGGTGATGAGTGGAAAGTATATAGCGCGGGGATAGAGGCACATGGATTAAATCCGAATGCTGTTAAAGCGATGAAAGAAGTTGGTATAGATATCTCTAATCAAACGTCAGATATCATCGACTCTGATATTCTGAACAATGCTGATTTAGTTGTTACGCTTTGTGGTGATGCTGCTGATAAATGCCCGATCACGCCTCCACATGTAAAACGTGAGCATTGGGGGTTTGATGATCCAGCAAAAGCACAAGGGACAGAAGAAGAAAAATGGGCGTTTTTCCAAAGGGTTCGTGATGAAATAGGGGATAGGTTGAAGGAATTTGCAGAAACAGGGAAATAAACTCTTTTGTTAAAGGATGCATATTTATATGTGTCCTTTTTTTATTAATGTGTAGCTATACGAACTTGACACCAATGGCAAGTCGAATAACCGATGCTGACCAGAACCGGCTTGTTTTCGCGTTTTGCTTTTTCGAAGGCTTCTTCTCCCCACGGGAATCAATCCACAGGGTTGTGAGCATGTTGAAGGAGATATGGTGACTTCTCAGCGATTAATCTATTGGGTTTACTGTTAGTGGGCATGGATCACCTTCTTTCATTTGTTTTAATTACATTTAGGTACCACAATAATTATAAATAAATACAAAGCTTAGCCGATTTACTTAAAAGAGGGAGAAGGAAAATAATATAATGTTTAATTATGTTAATGAAGGAAGACACCGTCCTTTTCAGTTTTATTACAGGAGAATGGATATTTTTTTAGCTCTGTTAAATTTGATGTTGATAATTCCATAGTATTAGGGGGAACCCATTATTTATGGACGCCCCTTTAGTTCATAAGAAAAATTACTGTCGAGTGTTACCTAACAATATATACTTTGGACTGAAAGATTTTTTAGCCATTCCAATGATAAACGATTTGCACAACGCCAGAGGAAAATGTTCTTGTATTCAGCATTTTTAAATTTAACCTCTGTTTTAAATCAATAAACAACGGTTTTCCTTCTCCCAAAACAACAGGGTGAATAGATAATCTAAATTCATCAACAAGCCCCAAATTTATAAAAGTTGTTATGAGACTCGCTCCACCATATAGCCAGATGTCTTTACCAGGCTTTTTCTTTAATTTATTTACTTCTTCAAGAATATTATCATTTATAAATATTGCTTGATTATCAATCTCATGTTGTGTTCTGGAAAAAACATATTTCTTTTTACTATGAATTAATTTCCAAATTTCCTTTTCCGTATCAGGGTCTTCTTTTTTGGGGATATACTGTCCCCATAAATCGTAGCTTTTTCTACCATATAAAATAGTATCAATTTGATTTAAGAAATCAGTAAACCCCATATCAGGGTCCATAATACACCAATCAACTTCTCCATTTTTCCCTTCAATAAAACCATCTAGAGTAACTGCTAAATCTAAAATTATTCTTCTCTGTTTTAAGTTATTTGTCATAACTATTCATCCTTTTACATAAGAAGTTGGTAGAAATTCTTCTTCCACTCACACACCAGATGGATTAAGTTGCGTTTGTGGACAGAGTGAAGAACAATATCCTAAAATGAAAGTGCCCACTACTCTTTGCAGCTCGATTAGCAGGAACACTCTTTATCTTCACTTGGTTAAATGAAAGCTCTGTTCGATTAAGTTATAGATTTCGCTTTCTGGATCTGTCCGTTCTAAAACAATTGAAATCCAATGTTCCTTATCCATATGATATCCGGGTAAGATATTTTCCCCATTTCTTAAGCCATCACTTATGTCAGGGGGGCATTTTAAATTCAGAATATCTATTTCGCCATGTCCTTCCAAGCCTAATTTTTCTGGGAGAACATTCATGATAAGACCGTACCATTTTTTGTTTGATGTATGTCTCAAAGAAGCATAGTTTGGGTATTTCCCCCACGGATAATCAGGCGATGTACCGTATTTTTTTTGACGTGTTTAAAGATATCTTCTCTTGTCAACATACTCAACCACTCCTTTATTCACTCTAATTTCTTCTAGGAAAAACCAAAGAGCGATCTTTGGTTGTCCTTTGGATACTTCAATAGAGATGTCACCAATGGCAGAAGCTGTGTCAAAGCTTCCTCTCTCCATGGGTACTATTCAACAGGGGTGTGGGCGAGTTGAATGAAGGATGATATTTCTCATTGAGTTTATTGTTAGTGGGCATGGGATCATCTTCTTTGCTCTTGTTTCTATTCTTTTTTACTGTACCACAATCCTTTGATGAAATACTTCATTACGATAGTGAAATTTATATATAAGGTAATGGATGTCTTATCTATTGCTGTTCTCTTAAAGAGTGCACTTTTGGAAGCTGTTATTGAATAGTATCGAAACGAGTTTACTAAATATTGTCTCGATTGGCGGAGATTGATTTGATCATTAAAATGACTCAATTGAATATGAAAGATTTCAATAAACCAAACGAACCTTTCGTTGTTTTAGGGAGAATGATACCTGCTTTTGAAAACGGTGTTTGGACATATACTGTGGAACGATTTTCTAAACCTTATTTTAAACAATATGAAGATGATGAAATGGATGTTAGTTATATGGAAGATGAAGGGAAAGTTGTTTTTTTATATTATGGTGAAAGCAACTGCATCGGCCGGATTAAGATTCGTTCTAACTGGAATGGGTATGCATTAATAGAGGACATTGCTGTTGCAAAAGACTATAGAAAGAAAGGTGTTGGAACAGCATTATTACATAAAGCGATTGAGTGGGCAAAGGAGAATCGCTTTTGTGGTCTTATGCTTGAAACACAAGATATTAATGTCTCAGCTTGTCGTTTTTATGCCAAACATCACTTTATAATAGGTGCGGTTGATACGATGCTTTATTCCAACCTTCCAACAGCAAATGAAATTGCGATTTTTTGGTACTATAAATTTTAATTTATCATAAAATTATCGAACGAAACGAAGCTTGTTTTGCGTTTTGTTTTTCAAAGAAGAGGTTTTTTAACCCCTTCTTTTCTTTGATAAGAAGTGTCTTTCCACAATAGGCATAAAAACGTGAAGGATCATTCCTCCCAAACAGACGGTTAATAGGGTTCCGATGCCGATAGGGCCTTTAAAGATGATGGCTAATACTAAGAAAAGAGCGTATACCAATGTTCTTGAAAACAAAATTGTTCTTTTGGAGAGATCTCGGATAATAAGTGTTAAATGATCGATGGGTGTTGATGCGAATTTCGTCTGAAGATAGATGGCTGTTCCAAGACCGATGAGCACCAAACCAATTCCGAAACAAATCAGTTTGCTTAACAACGCGTTTAGATAGATGGTGTTTTTTACAACAAACAACCATAGGTCAATGCCTATTCCAGTAATGAATGCTGTAATCAAGCCCAGCAAAAGAGGTTTTTTTCTCGTTAATATAGCGTTGCAGATTAAGAGGATCACAGAAATAAGGACCTCCCAGCTTCCTACGGTAAGTCCGACTTCTTTTGACAGACCAACCAAAAGGGCATCGAAGGGTGATGTGCCCAGTCCTGATTGTATGGTTAAGGAAATGCCCAAACTTAATATGAGTATGCCTAATCCGTAAAAAAAATATTTCATGTTAAATCCGCGATATTTCTTTTGTCATCAGGACGTGAGGGATGCCGTCTTCCATAAATTCCTGTGAAGAAATCTGGTAGCCCAGTTTTTTATAAAAGCCTGTTGCTTGTGTTTGACCATGCAGCTTACATGCAGTCAGTCCTTTTTCTTTTATGATTTCTTCTAACCCGTTTACGATGACTTTCCCCAATCCGTACTTACGGTAAGGTTTTAGGATGCAGATTCTTTCCAGCTTTGCTGTATGGTCAACGATGCGCACACGGCCCGTGCCGACAGGCTGATTCTCATAATATACCAAGACATGCTGGCATTGTTCCTGGAGCGTATCAAATTCATCGAACTCTTCGGATTCAGATACATGTTGCTCCTCAATGAAAACCGTCTTTCTAATATTCAAAGCTTCATGTAAATCAGCTTCAGTTGTTATTCTTTTTATATTCATTATGAATCAATCCTTTTCTGATATTAGTCTGGACTGTACAGCATGCATGTGGTCTTATAATAGTAAGGGTAAAACATTTTTGTTGTAATTGCAACAAAAATACGTGAGGGGTTTTAGGAATGAATGATATTTTGCGTGAGATCGGCATGATAGCAAGAGCGTTGGATTCCATAAGCAACATCGAATTTAAAGATTTGGACTTAACAAGAGGGCAGTATCTCTATCTCGTACGTATATACGAAAATCCGGGAATTATTCAAGAAAAATTGGCGGAAATGATAAAAGTGGACCGGACAACGGCCGCGCGGGCCATTAAGAAGCTGGAAATGCAGGGATTTATTCAAAAACTGCCGGATGAGCAAAATAAAAAAATAAAAAAACTGTTCCCGACTGAGAAAGGAAAAAAGGTATATCCATTGTTAAGAAGAGAAGGAGAACATTCCACGGAAGTGGCCTTGTCCGGTTTTACTTCAGAGGAAAAGGAAACCATTTCTGCACTCCTTCATAGAGTGAGGAAGAATATAGAACGTGATTGGGAATATGTCAAGAAGGGGAACAAAAGGGATTATTAATGGACAATGTTAACAAGTCGAGCTGATGCTGGCGAAAATCGGCGTCTCCTCCTCAAGAATACCAGTCTGCTGGAGTGTGGGGCCATTTTCAAGATAATCTGCCTGGTCCGTTCACTTCTGTTTTCTTTAAAAACTATCAAAAAATCTCCAAAGGGAGTGGTTTTGATGAACTTGAGACAGCTATCAGAACATGTCTTTCAATGTGAATTTGAGCTTGATGTGCCTCTCCGTATTCCGGTTCATACTTGGTTTATCAAAGATGGTGATGATGTTTATATTGTTGATACGGGAATAGAACGTTTTGCTGATGCTCAAATTAGGGCAGCACTCGCGTTCGGCGATCCAAAAGCCATCTTGCTTACTCATGGCCACAGTGATCATATCGGAGGTGCATCAAAATGGTTAGAGAGATTTGATATTCCGATTTTTGCGCACCAGAAAGAACTAAAGTACATCAATGGGGAAGAGCCATATCCGAACAAAAATGAAGTGGAGAACACAGGGATAGCCCATGTTGTCCAGCCGCTGACGGAGCAAACGCTTGCTCACCTGCCTCTGAAATACTATTTAACACCTGGCCATTCTCCGGGTCATGTCGTGTATTATCATAAAATCGATCGTACTCTTTTAACGGGTGACCTTTTTATCACAAGTAAGGAGGATTTACACCCACCTATAAGAAGATTCAGTGTTGATATAAATGAGAACATTGATAGCGGCTCAATCATAGATCAAATCAAACCAACGCTCATTTGCTCTTCACATGGCGAAGAAATTCTTTATAACGAAGAATTGTATAAAAACTATGTGGTAAGGTATAGGGATTAATGGAAGTAAGAAAAAACATACCAAATGAATTGGTATGTTTAGAGGGGATTTAAATATACTCCGAAATCTCAATGAGGTTCTGATCGGGGTCTCTTATATAAACAGATAGAATCGGGCCGAGTGCACCGGTTCTTTTTATTGGGCCTTCCTCGACATTGACGTTTGTTTTCTTGAGATGCTCCATCACTTTATTGATGGGTTCATCCGTGATCATACATAAATCGCCAGATCCCGGGAGCGGGTGCTTGGCTTTAGGTTCGAATTCATGACCGGCCTCATGCAAGTTGATTTTTTGATTGCCAAAATACAAGACTTTTCTGCCTGCGCCAAATGTTTCTTCTTCCATTCCCAAAACAGATGTATAAAAGTCGATCGTTTCTTGAAGGTTTTGTACAGTCAACACCAGATGATCAATTCGTTTGATCACGAGCATTCCCTCCTGCGGAAATTTTACTTTACAGCATCTGATATTGAGATAGCGTGTTTGATTTTAGCTGCAAGACCGTGCATTTGGGCGAACGGAACAGAACATGCCGCGATTCGTATGCCCTTTGAAAGCGGGGCTGTAAAGATGTTCTGAGCAGCTAACATCTCGCTGGCTTCATCAGGATGGCTGCAAGGGATGGTAATGAAAAAGCCAGAATGGTAAGGCAGTATGCTTAGTCCAATTTGATGGGCTTCATTGATGAACACTTCAGCCCGTTTCGCAATTAATGTTTGATATGCTTCACGTTCAGTGTTCACCTTGTTTAGCAGCATTTTATCGTTATAAATCGCAGAAAGCAAAGTCATACAGCCTCGATTGACATTTGACCACCTGGAGCGGCTGGTGACCAATACAGCGTTTTCAAATTCTTCAGCCACACTCTTGCTGGAGGATACTCCAATTAAAGCTCCAGTCCGCTGGCCGTATACAGTAAAGCCTTTCGACATGCTAAAAGCAAAGGCTATAACGATGTTGGAAGGGAGATTGCTAAACTTTTTCATGAATGTGCGTGCGTTTACGGGGTCCTTTGTAAAGTCGATATAGGCAATATCAATGAGAAATGTGATTGTTTTGCTACTTTTGTTTGCGGATTCTAAGATGACAAGCTTTATGATCTCATCCCATTCATGATCTGATATACTGTATCCAGTTGGGTTGTGATTTGGCGAATTTAAGATGATCACGAGGTAGTCCTGTTTGATGAGAAGATGGCTGACCATTTCTGAGAATGAGGTCAGATTAAATTTCATGTCATCATCTAATAAAGAGAAGGTCATTAAATGGCGCCCAGTCTCTTTGCAGATGGTTTCATACGGTGTCCAGTACCAATCGTGGGTTAATATCGTCTCACCAGCATTTGAATAGTTCCAAATTACATTAGAAATGGCACCGGCGCCGCCTGCGCTTGCAACCGCCCGTATATAGGAGTCAGGTCTGGATTCTCCGAAAGTATGTGTCACGGCTGCTTCCAAAAAGCTGGGCAATCCGGCTACCGGGCTGTAGCTGATCATGTCTTGAATGGGCATGCTACGAAATAGTTCTTCTACAGAAGGCAGACAGACGGTGTTTCCGTCGTCATCTGCAATGGTTCCCATTGAAGCATCGATCACGTTTTCTTTTCCATATTGAATGATGGCTTGTTTAGCAGCCATTCCTGTACCAAATAATTTATCAACATACACTTTTCCTTTTGCATGGGCCGCTACCCTCGATTCCATGGATCCTCACCGTCTCCTTTGTATATTTATCTGCCATTCGTTAGTTCTTGCTTGAAAAATCTATGAATCTAACATGTCACAGCCTTTATTGCGCAATGTTTGATCGATCCATTCTCTATCCCACATTCCGTTTTTAATGTCTGTCATCATTTTTTCTTCTTTCGCTGCCGTCTGCCTTGTTTTTTCTAAGAGCTGCGGAGCATCTTCAGGAGGAATGACAACAATGCCGTCTTGATCTCCAATTACAATATCACCAGGCTTCACAGTTACGCCGCCGCAAGAAACAGGAGTGTTGATTTCACCCGGACCGTCTTTGTATGGACCAGCTGGCGTTACACCTGCTGCATATACCGGAATGTTCATTTTGCGAATTTGTGCAGCGTCACGAATGGCTCCATCAATGACAAAACCTGCAATTCCTCTTTCGTCAGCCCACGTCACCATCAGTTCTCCAATTAAGGCATTATGAGTATCGCTTTTGCCATCAACGACAATCACATCACCGGGGGAGGCCATGTCAATGGCTTTGTTAAGCAGTAAATTATCACCGGGGCGGGTCTTGACTGTAAAAGCAGTACCGGCAAGAAGAGCGGAGTTATAGGGTTTAATGTAACGGCCGATACAGCATGTGCGATTCATATTGTCGGCAATGTTTGCTGCAGGAAGGTCGCGAAAGGCATTGACTAAGCTTTTGGGTGGGCGTTGAACATGACGATAAATTCTAAATCCGACATTCTCCATGTTTTCTTTCACTCTCCCTTTGTTTGCAAATGATGATAATGAAAGCGGTCACGCGCTTCTTTCAAGCTCATTCCTTTTTCAGCTGCTTCTCGAATTTGCTTTTCCGCAGCTTCAATTTTGTCTGCAACTGCCAAGACTTCTTTCTCATATTCCTTGGGTATCACGACAACACCGTCTGCATCTGCTGCCACAATATCACCATGACGAACACGGACATCGGCAATTGAAATGGCTTCACCGACAGCATCCACCTGTACGCGATCTTTACCAGTTCTCATATAACGGCCGGCACTGAAAACAGGATAATCTAATTCAAGAATACGGTTTGTGTCACGGCAGGCCCCGTCAATGACTGTTCCGGCAATCCCTTTTCTTTTGGCAACGCCGGTCATGATGTCTCCCCATACTGTGCAATCAAGCCGGCCTTGGTTATCGATGACAATAATATCTCCTGGTTTTACATCATCAATAAAGTCTCCGACCGTTCCTTTTTGCACATCGACAGGGCCATATCTCACTGTAAAAGCCCGCCCGGCGATATTCCATTGAAGAGAATGAGAACGCATGCCAAAGCATTGCCCCGGTATGTCTAATTTATCGAGTGCATCAGAAATTGTTGATGTACCCAGTTTCTTAAATCGATCAACCATGTTTTCCACCAATCTCTCTCCTCTCAGTCTCGTATTGTATACAAATTGTCGACAATTAAGGGGGAGTCATTCAATCATTTTTTCATAATGATATTTTGTGTCTACCTCCAGCATTGACGCGCCGTTTCGGATTTCTTGTATCATAGCTTCTTCTTTTTGGAGTAATGCCTCTGCTTTTTTGAGGACATCATCTGTTTTTTCCTGAGGAATGATGACAACACCGCTTCTGTCACCGATCACGATATCTTTAGGACGGACTTGCACGCCTCCAAACTGAACTATTACATTGGTGGCTTCTTCCGTTATTCGGCCTCGCGCTGTTGCTACAACTGCCCCTCTGGCATATACACTAAAATCAGCCTCTGCATAATCATCCACATCACGGCAGGCACCATCGATGACGACTCCTGATATTCCGTTTGCTTTAGCTCCATTTGCTAAAATGCCGCCCCAGCAAGAGACATCTAATCGTCCGCCATTGTCAATCAAGATAATATCTCCCTCCTGAGCAGCTTCGATCGCATTTACGCCTAAGTGATGAGGGCTTTTCGTTACACCTGCAGGGACGATCTTCACTGTAACTGCTTCACCAATAATTTTCTTGCAGCCCTCCCATGTGGGGGTAATCCCGTAGGTTGCCCCTTTTAATCCCAGTGCGTCCAGTGCATCTGATACATTCGTTGTCGATAGTTTTTCCAGCCTTTCTCGGTATGATTTGTTCATGCTGCTAGCCTCCAATTCTATTTGATGATTTATTTTAAAGACAAGGTGCTTTGACAACATATCAAAGCATCTTGAAAAAAAATAACGTTTACAGTTGTACAGCAAATAATTTGGCTTGTTCTAACGTGCTGTTTTTCACATTGATTAGGTGCGTTTTAAGGCTTTCTTCACAAGCTTGTAAGTCTCTTTTTTTCAAAAAATGAATGATGTCCAGATGCTCTTTTTTTGAATGTGTTAAACGGGTTGGTTCGTCGGCTGCAATTCTTCTGAATCTCTCAATTTGGCTGTTCAAGAGATTTAGAAATTTTTTCATCATATGACGTGAGATTTACATCTATTCTTTTTTGAATGTTTACAAATAAATACTGACGGCAGAGTAAACAAGCAGCAAACACATAATAGTGCGAAATGCTTTATCGTATTTGTCAAAGAGTTTTTTGAACACAGAGCCGAATCCTGACCATAGCAGCAGCGCCAGCCAGCCGAGAATGATGGCTAATGTGAGATAAAGAATGACCGATGTCATTGAATGCTGAAACGGAAGGATAAAAGCACTCATCAATGTTAAGAAGAACAGAATGCTTTTGACATTGATTATTTGAAAAATAAAACCTGATAGAAAAGAAGAATGCACATCTTCAGAATCCTTCTTTGCTTTTTTGGACATGCCGACCTGCCATGCCAAATAAAGCAGATAGACTGCACCTGCTATTTTGAAGTATGGTTCTGCAACCGGAATCCAATTGTATAGTCCTATCGTAAATACACCGCTGAGAATCCCAAGGACTGCAAAACCTGCCAAAATGCCGCTATTGAAACGCCATGACCCTATAAAGCCAAACTGCCGCGCTTCATTCATCATTAAGATGTTGCTCGGGCCAGGCGTAATGGATGTCAAAATCACATACGAAAGAAAAGCTATTATACTCATAAAATCACCTTCATTTACTAATGTCGTACGGGGCAGTTTTTATTGTATGATAATGATATCTATTAATAAAATTGAAATATAAAAAGTCATTATCATTTTTTTCAATAGATCATAAAAGGAGAAATTGTATGGAGATCAGACATCTTATCACGTTTCAGACCATCGTAGAAAAGGGGAGCTATACAGACGCCGCGGCGAAGCTAGGCTATACGCAATCCACGATCACCACTCACGTCCAAGCGCTGGAGCAGGAGATCGGCGGGGCATTATTCACGTACGAGAAAAGGCGTTTAAGACTGACTGTTTTAGGAAGGGAATTGATACCTTTAGCCGAGGATTTACTATCAACCCATGAACAAATCAAGAATATGCAAAACGTTCACGAAGTTAAGGGTGTGTTGAAAGTAGCGGCACCTGAGTCGTTAACCATTTCCAGACTTGGACCGATCATAAGGGAATTTTCACTGAAATATCCTCATGTCAAAATCATCTTAAGCAACGGCACATGCGGACAAAATCAGGTGGATTTGTTAAGCGGACGGGTCGATGTCGCGTTAATGGTCTATCCGGAGATCAATATTGAAAAGTGTGTTCATTACACATTAACCGAGGAGGAGATAGTCCTTGTGGGCAGTATGGATGGACCGGATCATTTTGATGATTACAAACAGGAAAACAACAGCCATTTCTTTATCACAAATGAAGAGGGCTGCAGTTACCGGTCGATGTTTGAACGATACCTTGTGAAGCATGACATCAGCGGTTTTCAAACGATGGAGCTGTGGAGTATCGAAGCAATCAAACAAACGGTCATGAGCGGGCTTGGATTTTCCGTTTTGCCTTATATCACAGTGAAAGAAGAAGTGGAGGCGGGCAAGCTGAAAATCCTTCATCATGCTGAAACCCTTGATCCGCTTTACTCTCATATGTTACTCAAAAAGAAAAAATGGCAGCTGCCTGCCGCAGAGGCTTTTGCGGAGCTTGTTTTACATTCGATTCATGAGCAAAAGGAGTGAGTGTCAGGCTCACTCCTATTCTATTTAAATTACGGCTGTGAGCTTTGGTTTTACAAATTTCATGAAAATCCCTCTGACTAATGGGCCCATAATCAGTAATTGCAATGGATAGGCCAGGATGAAATTTTTCAACACAATCATAAGATAAGCACTGAAGAGGCTGTCCCCGTTCAGCCCATTTGCTAGAACCGCTGTCACTAAACCGAACACAGACATACAAAGTACCATGCCAATCACCATACAAGTTGACATGGCAAGGATGACATGAATTTTTTTAGTCTTGTCGAACGGCATACGGAATGCAATCTTCTTGGAGAGGTGGCCCACTAACAGTAAATCGAACAGGAGGGCGACCATAAAACCGATGACCATTTCAAAAACGGTCATCAGTGAAAAATCCTGAATGGCTCCGTTGATGATGGCATTGTAAATCGACATGACGCAGACCATTCCAAAACACATCATCACGCCAAATATAAGACTCTCTTTTTTATTTGCTGGCATACAATCATTCCTTCTCTTCATAATCGGTGATTAGTATACCAATGAACTGTTCATGCTCATAAGTGACAAATTTGTGAACAATCTATAGCGCAGAATCGTCTTGTTTTGTCATCAGCACATGCGGAATGCCATCCAACATAAATTCTTCTGATGCAGTCTGATAGCCTAGCTTTTCATAAAAGCCTGCCGCCTGTGTCTGGCCGTGCAATTTGAAGGCAGAAATGCCTTGTTCTTTCACAATACGTTCTAATGCATCGACGATTATTTTTCCCAGACCGAATTTGCGGTAAGGCTTCAGAATGCAGATTCGTTCCAGTTTCCCCGCGTGGCCAACGATACGGACACGTGCAGTGCCAACAGGTACATTCTGATGATAAGCCAGGATGTGCTGGCAATCACCGTGGAGTGTATCGAACTCATCGAATTCATCCGAAATGGGACAGCCTTGTTCCTCTACAAATACTGCCTTTCTGATTTCAAACGCTGTATGTAAATCCTGTTCTGACGTGATTTTTTTGACATTCATGTTTGAATCCTCCCTACTCAGAAAAATGGCTGATGACGTATTGTTTAAAGGTCTCAGCAACCGGTGATAAAAACCTGCCTTTTATCCAGGCAATTCCTATGACACGCTGACATTCCGGCCAGCTGACGCGGATTTTGGTGATTTTGCTTTGATCTAAGCCTTTCAGGTCTGGGAGAATAGATATGCCCAGTCCGGCTGCCACAAAACCTGCGGCAGTAGCTGCTTCTTCTCCTTCAAACATAATGTTCGGCTGTATATTGGCCTTCTCAAACAGCTCATCGACCGTCATCCGAAGCGCGTAGCCCTTTTTCAATAAAATAAAACGCTCCCCGGAAATCTCATTCAGGGTAATGCTTTCGCGACTGGCTAATGGGTGATCATTTGGCACAAATACAAAGAGTTCTTCACTCCACAGCTTGATCCATTGGATCGGATTTTCAGGCTTAATCGAAGCGAGGAGACAGAGGTCCAGATCCCCGGATTTTAATCGTTCAAGCAGCCAATAAGAGTGGTTTTGCTTCAGCTGGAAGGCAATGTTGGGGTATTCCTGCTGAAAGGAGCCGATGAGATCGGGCACGAGCGTGGTGCCTAATGTATGCAAAAAACCGAGAGAGACTACGCCTTGGTCTGGCTTTAATAAAGCTTGGATTTCTTCTTTTCCTTCGGTGTACTCTTTCATCATCGCCTGAACCCGCCGCAAAAAAATGTGTCCGTATTGATTTAAGCTAATGGATCGTCCTTGCCTGTCAAATAGCGGGACACCCAAATGATTTTCCAGCCTGGCGATAGAGCGTGAAAGCGCAGGCTGTGTGATGGAGAGGCTTTTTGCAGCTTTCGTCACATGCTGCATCCGGGCGAGTGTTTGAAAATATTCAAGTTGTTCCCATTCCAATTATCATCCCTCCTTATTACATATAAGCATGAAAAGGATATTTTATATGCATTATACAACATATATCAACGGTGCTAAGATAATAATATAAACAGACTCGAGGATGTTTGAAATCGGAAGAAATAAAGGATGGTTGTTTATGAATTACAGTGCTCCACAACATGATGAGGGACCGATAAAGTCCCGATGACATACATTCAAAAAGGCACACCGGTTTTTCGAAAAATTACGTTTGCTTTCTTCGCTGCGGGTTTCAATACATTTGCGATTCTATATTGCGTACAGCCGCTCATGGAGGAATTCACGAGGGAATTTCATGTGACGCCTACTGCGGCGAGTCTTTCTTTATCTGTTACCACAATGCTGTTAGCTGTGAGCATGCTTGTCTTTGGTTCATTATCCGAGGTGTGGGGGCGCAAGCCGATTATGGGTATTTCCATGCTGGCCGCATCGGTTCTCTGTCTGGCATCGGCTTTCAGTCCGAACTTTCATACACTGCTCGTATTGAGAACCGTTCAAGGCGTTGCGCTCGCAGGCCTTCCGTCGATTGCGATGGCTTATCTTGGAGAAGAAATTGAACCCGGAAGTCTTGGATCAGCGATGGGGCTGTATATCAGCGGAAACGCAATCGGCGCCGTTTTCGGAAGGATCGTTTCCGGGCTCCTGAGCGAGTACTTGAATTGGCATATGGCGATGGGGTCAATTGGTGTCATTAGTTTGATTGCTAGTATTATATTTTTTATGAATTTGCCGCCATCCAGGCATTTTACGCCAAGAAAATTGAAGCTCGGGAAATTGGGAATGTCTCTGATCGGCCACTTGAGGGACCGTAAACTATTCAGCTTGTTTCTCATTGGTTTTTTACTGCTCGGAAGCAATGTTGCATTGTTTAATTACATTGTGTACGTGCTGTTGGGCCCGCCGTATTCGCTTAATAAAGCATTTTCCAGCTGGATCTTTATTGTGATGATTGTAGGCATTTTCAGCTCGTCTTTCATTGGAAGAATGGTTGATCGGTATGGCTATCCGAAAATATTGGTGATGAATATTTTCATCGTCATTGCAGGTGCTTTATTCACGATAAACAGTATGCTGGCAGTGAAAATTCTGGGAATTGCCCTCTTTACATTCGGTTTTTTCGGAGGGCATTCAGTTGCCAGCAGCTGGGTGGGCAGGAGAGCCCTTCACAACAAAGCACAGGCTTCATCGCTGTATTTGTTCTTTTATTACGCCGGTTCAAGTGTTTTCGGAACAATCGGAGGGCTATTCTGGTCTGCTTTTCACTGGCTGGGCGTTGTCGGTATGATCACCTTCATGCTGCTGGTTGCGTTATGGCTGTCGGGATACTTGGCAAGAAGTGTGAAAATGCCGGATAAAAGGAACGAAAAAGGATTGAATTGATCAGTAAAAAAGGACCGTTAGCGGGTCCTTTTTTTATTTCCAATGGGCAGGGATTCGTAAAGACAGCGGCAGCTTTGTGTTCGAATCGCCGTTGGCGGCGTTCACCTGTGCCTGTGTCAGAAAGATGCTCCCGGTCAGGTCGGCGCCTCTGAGATCAGCGTCTCTCATATCTGCACCGATAAAGTCTGTCATTCTCAAATCGGCATTTCTCAGATCTGCGGCTATGAGCAGTGCCCCTCTTAGGTTTGCTCCTCGCAAATCAAGCCCTTTCAGTTTCGCGCCGATCAGGACACTTCCCTGGCTGACTTTTTTCGGGAGTTTTGGATGGCGGGCTTGGGCACGCACCAGTTCACTCGTTTTTAACAGCCATTCATTGACCTCAGCTCGATGCTCGTCCACCTGCAGTGTCAGCAAGCGCTCTTTGCTGAGTCTGGTGAGCCTTTCTATTTTTTCGAAACTGGTTCTCAGTTCAGAATGAATCGGCTTGGCTATATCTATAGATAGAGCTTCATGTAAATACCAGAGCATTTCGTGCAGCTGCTGCATGATAGGAAAAACGTCAAACATCTGGTTGGCCGTTTCGGGGCTGTTTCGCCAATCCTTTCCCTCATAAGTGATTTGGGATACTTTTTGGCCGGCGCCAAAGCATTCATATGCAGAGCAGCCTCGAAATCCTTTTTCTCTGAGATTTTTATGTATAGAACATTGATAGTTTGATTGTAAGTTGCGGCAAGGCGTGCCCCCGTCTTTATCAAAAGCAAAATCTGCCGACTTCGCATAAGGCAAGGCGACACAGCACAGGCCAAAACAGTGCTGGCAATCCGCACTTAAATCATGATGTATATTGTCATGTAACGTTACTTCCGCAGACAATAATGTCCACCCCTTCACTTGGGTACTTTGTTAAATATATCTATTTGATTATATAGGAAAAAAGGATACTTTTCATTTTGTTTTCACGGTTTCAGTGATCTAACGATGTATAATATATCCAATCATGATGATTGGGGGAAGTCATTTGGAACAGCAATTGAAAGACATCATCTCTGCATGTGATTTGGCAATCCAAAATGAAGATTTTGATACACTTATGAATTATTATTCGGAAGATGCCGTTTTAGTTGTGAAGCCGGGCATGATCGCGCGAGGTAAAGAAGAAATCAAAAAAGCGTTTATGGCAATCGCGGACTATTTCAATCATCATATTGTCCCGACACAAGGGGAAATGATCATTTTGGAAGCAGGAGACACTGCACTGGTCCTTTCTCAGACACTGCTTGATTCGGATAAAAAGGATTCCGAGTATGCAATGGAAAGAAGGGCGACCTATGTATTTAGGAAGAATGCGCAAGGCGAGTGGCTTTGTGCAATCGATAATTCATATGGTACGGATTTAATTGGTGTGTAAGATATGTCTTTGATGTGCCATTCCTGCATATAATGATTCATTCAGCTGATTAGGGAAGGTGACACAATTGAATTTATATGACATCAGAATGGCTCCTTATTGGTTTTATGAAGGCAGAGGACTTGTTCAACATCCATACGTATTTCGGCAGCCTGTCTCCTCACGTGCAATCATTGCATCTACCCGCGGCGATGTCACGGGAGACGGCGTTATTGACGAGGTCTTTCTAACTGGAAATCAAATGCCCGGCAGCCCGTTATGGAGAAATATCACATTGGTGATCCGTGATGGCAGAACTCATCAGGAGCAGCGGATTCAGCTTCAAAACAATATGGGATACAATCCGTCACTTTTTCTGGGGGATATGACAGGCGACAAGATTGAGGATGTGGCAGTGGTAATGGACACAGGGGGAAGCGGCGGTGCTATTTATGCATATGTGTTTGCCTATCTAAACAGGCAGTTCCGGCGAATTTTCAATTCAGATGTATTGAATGATGAATTAAAGTACAGTGTGAGGTATCAAAATCAATATAAAGCGAGCGTCATCAGTCATCAGCAAAACGAAACGTATATCCTCGACCTTACTTACAAGGGCAGGGAATATTTGAATGAGATTTATAACAGCCAAGGTGTGTTAAAAATGCCGATAGAAGGATGGGTGAATCCTTTATCGGGCTTGTATCCGGTTGATTTTGACAGAGACGGCGTATACGAATTATTGGCGTACCAGCGGATAGCGGGAAGGTATAACGCCGACTCATTGGGATATGTTCAAACCGTATTGAAATGGAACGGACGGCGTTTTGCCGTTGACCGGCAGAATGTTTCGATTGTTGGCGGTGCTGTCTCGTAATCCTGATGGCTGTCACCCTATAAAGGGTGACAAAACACTACAGGTGTTCTGCAACGACAACCAAATAATAAGATAAACCGGTTTGCTGCTCTTCTAACATTCCTCTATGGAAATCATCTTGCATAAAAAAACGTGTTTGTTTTACGTAATCTTCTTTACTTGTCGGATGCCCGTTCTGATTTAGGAACTTAAGATGATTCATGACATGCTCTTGCACGGAAGGATCATGATACGTTACACCGTTTCTTAAAAAATCAGCCATCCTATCAAGAAAATGTTTAGCCTCTATTGCCATTTTGTTCATTTCATCGACATTGATTGTATGTGTATCCAATTCAAAATCGTAACGCTCTTTTAAATACCCATTTTGTTCTGCTAAAGATTGTTTCCATTCTTCAGCGCTTTCAAATCCTTTAAACATTACCTCGTGATCCATGTTTTCGCCTTTTCTCGTGTATTCTAAAGATGTGTTGACTGTTTGAATGAGACGCTGATACTTTTCAATTTTCTTTTCAAACAGCTTTTTTTGTTTTTCTAATGTACTTGTTCTTTCAGCATCCTCATTTAGTAATGTTTTGATTTCTGACAAAGGGATATCTAATTCTTTGTAAAAAAGGATTTCCTGCAGTCTTTTTAGTTCGTCAGCACCATAGTACCGATATCCGGCTTCGCTTATTTCCTTTGGGGCTAGCAAGCCGATTTTGTGGTAATGATAAAGCGTTTTAATTGTGACATTCGCAATATTGGATAGTTCTTTTACTGTTAATTTCACCATCCGACTCCTCCTTTCTTCTTTCACTATGAGGCCTTACCTTTGGTTGGAGTCAAGGATAAAATGGTGGTGTTTTCGTCCGAAGACAGCCTAGTGAATGTGGGAGAAAGAAAATAACACCTGGCGGATTCAAAGAAAAGAGTGCTTTTCAGCAAGCACTCTTCATTCCAGTTTAATTCGTTTTACATCCCCTAGTACAAACACATAAAAAACCAATCCCAGCAACAGCACAAAACCAGCTACCAGAAAGCTGAGCGTAAAGGAGCCTGTCACATCAAACAAATACCCTGTCAGTGACGCAGCAATAATGCCTCCGAACAGGTTGTTTGCGAGATTCACCATGGAGCTCAGCATGGATACGGAACCGATCGGCGCGAGTTCTGCGGAGATGGACCAGCCGACCGGAGCGGTTGCGGAAATTCCGGCGAGTCCGATGGAAATGCAAATAATGGCTACGGTAATATTGTTCGTCAGAATGGAGCCTAAAAAGAAAAAGCCAAAGCTCATTCCGACTATGATTACGGTTCGGTACACCTTGGTGTTAGGATAGCCTTTCTTAATAAAATAATCGACGAGCCAGCCGCCGACGGCAATTCCGGAAATGGTTGAGATCAGCCACGGCACTGCCGTAAATAAACCGGACGACATGAGATCCATACCGTATGTATGTTTAAAGAAAGTCGGAAGCCAGGTGAGCAGCAGGTTGAATGTATACCCGTACCCTGTAAATCCGATCATTAAGCCCCATACTTTCCGATTGGTGAAAAGCTTTTTTAAAAGCGGGCCCGTTTTGTAAGGGATTTGCTCTGTTGTAATGGCATTGTGTTTTTGAATATAGTTTAGTTCACTTTTAGAAATACGTTTGTGCCGTTCAGGCTGTTCATAATACTGCCAGAAAAAGATCGTAAACAGCACATTGATGCATCCAATCGTCAAAAAAGCGACACGCCAGTCAAATGTTGTGACAAGAAAGGCGACCAATGGCGCGCCGATTACATTTGAAAACTTGGCGGCCGAATCGAACAGTGAGTTTGCCAATCCCCGCTCACTTGGAGGAAACCAGAGAGCGGTTGCCTTAGAGGCAGCAGGGAACGCAGAGGCGCTCGTCAGCCCAATGAGAAACCGGAACAGATACAACAGCAATTTTCCTTGCAAAAAAGCAAGAAGGATCGTTAAAAAGCTCCATATTGTCATTCCAACCCTCGTGACCCATGCGACCCCAAAACGGTCCAGCAAACTTCCGACAGGCAGCTGCATCAGTGTATAGGAATAGGTGTAAATGGAAAACACGATGCCAAGTTCAGTTGCAGTAAGGTGAAACGAATCTTGTATCGCAGGGGCCGCTACCGAGATGGCCACTCGGTCAAAATAATTAAGAATAATAATGCCGCTAAGTAACGAAGATATGTACCATCTGGTATGCCCAGGCCGTTTCACGCGCTCTTGACTCATGATGAAAACCTCCTCTGTCATAGCATGATCTCCTGATGGAAAAACCATTCAAATTTTAAATACCACAGCGCGCTTTTATATAAACGGCAGGAATTTGACTGGAACAGATCGGTGCTTTAGAATGAAAGTAATAAAAATGAACACTCCAAAGGGGAGTAGCTTTCACAGTAAAGTCGTCATTACGGGACAAGGTGTCCTCGGCTTTGCTGGCAATCTCATTGTTAGCGAGACCTTTGCCAAATCTGATTTGGTGAAGGTCTTTTTGTTTCAGGAACTTCACCAAATTGGTGGAGTTTTTTCATTTTTATCAAAAAGGGAGAGGAGCATCAGAATGTCTAAGCTGAAAAAGTGGCTGAAGCGTGAATTGGTGAGGAAAGGGCTGCCGTTAGCGAAAGAGAAATTGATTCCGATCTTAAAAGAAAAAATGAAAAAGAAACGATGAGGGGGCTGAAGATGAAGATCATTTTGACAGTACTTGCCGGAGTGGGACTTTTGAGTGCAGGCGGATGCGGCATGCTTGATCAGGTGAACGACGGATTGAACTATACGAGTGAAGCAGCGGGTTATGTGGAGAAGGTGAAGACATTTGCAGAGGAAGCGCCTAAATTAGCTGAGAAAGCTGTAAATGACACCGAGGCGAAAGAAAAACTTGAAGCGCAGCTTGAGTCGATTCAGAAGGCTGCCGCTGATTTTAATGAATTAACGCCGCCTGATGCCGCAGCGGAGATTCATCAAACCATTCAGGAGCATAACGAAACCTTGCAGAAAAGCGCTGAAGATGTGTTGAAACAAGCAGAGGAAGGCAAGGTATCGCTTAAAGAATTGGAGCAGTCAGACCTGGTCCAAAACGCAAAGCAAATTACTGATGTGATGGGACAAATTGAGAAGCTGGGTGAATAAGAAAAAGCATCCCGACGCGGGATGCATCAGCGTGTCGACAAACCCTCGCATTCGTTGTCAGGCCTGCGCTTCGGTGCTCACGAATTCCAACATTCGCTGTGCTCCGATGCTCGTCCTTCCTAGACTTCAAGGGTTTTCAATCACGCTGAAAAGATGACAACATCCTAAAACTATAAACCGTTTTAGGATGTTGTCAGTAATATGAAGCATCCCGAGGACGGGATGCTATTTTTATTATTCAGCCATTGCGTCTGTTAAGACAGGAACGACTTGTTTTTTACGGGAAACAACGCCTTTTAAGAGGGCTGTGTTGTTTTCTAATGTTACGTTGAACGCTTTTTCCACTTTCGCTGCTTCGTTACCGATTGCAAGAGCAAGTGAATCATTTTCTAAGATATCTGTGATAACGAGAAGGAACAGATCAAGATTCTTCTCAGCCACAACTTTTGAGATCACAGCTTCTAATTCAGCTTGGCGTTTTTTCACATCTTCAATGTCCACTGTGTTTACTTGTGCGATTTCGACTTTCTTGCTGCCGAGCGTAAATTCTTTCGCATCAAGAGAAATGAGCTCTTCCACTGTTTTTTTGCTTAAATCAGCGCCTGCTTTCAGCATGTTCAAGCCGTATTCTTCAGCATCTACGCCAGCGATTTCCGCAAGCTCTTTTGCTGCCGCTACGTCTTGGTCCGTGCAAGTTGGAGATTTAAATAACAGGGAATCAGAAATGATCGCAGACAGCATAAGGCCGGCAATTTCTTTCTCGATTTTCACGTTATTCTCTTTGTACATTTTGTTTAAGATGGTAGCCGTACAGCCTACAGGCTCAGCACGATAGTAAAGCGGCTCAGCTGTTTCAAAGTTAGCGATGCGGTGATGGTCGATAACCTCTAAAACCTGAACCTCTTCAATGTCTTTGATGCTTTGCTGGCGTTCGTTATGGTCAACCAGGATAACGGCGTTTACTTCGTTTGCAGCTGTTTCAACAAGGCGCGGGCTTTCTTGTTTGAAATAGTCAAGCGCGTATTGTGTTTCGCCGTTGACTTGTCCGAGGCGGACAGGCTCAGCATTGAAGCCGAGTTTGTTTTTCAAATCAGCATAAGCAATCGCAGAACAAATCGTATCTGTGTCTGGGTTTTGGTGTCCGAAAATAAGTATCTTTTCCATGATAGCTCCTATCCTTTTTTTAAGTAGTGTAATCTTTATATAGTTTAACACGTCTTGCTGCAGGTGTAATCATGCAAACCCTTAAAAATTGATGTGAATAAGAAGCATTTTCTTTGAGCTAAGGAGAAAAGGTGTGTAAAATACTGGGTAGCTTAGTTGCAAAATGTAATGTAGTATCAAAAAAGGTACTATTGGAGGGTCAAGAATGAGTGGAAAAAAGAATATATACCCGAACAAAGAAGGCTGTCCAGTTGAATTTACTCTAGATGTCATTGGCGGAAAGTGGAAAGGAATTCTTTTTTATCACATGATAGATGGCAAGAAACGGTTTAATGAGTTTCGGCGAATCTGCCCGAGTATTACTCAAAGAATGCTTACTCTTCAGCTGAGGGAGCTGGAAGCGGACGGCATCGTGCATCGTGAGGTTTATCAACAGGTCCCGCCCAAGGTTGAGTACTCTCTGACGGAATTTGGGCGAACGCTTGAACCGATTGTTTTGCAAATGAAAGAATGGGGAGAATCCAACAGAGACGTGCTGGAATCTTATCGTTCGAACGGCTTACTGAAGGATCAGCAAAAATAGCAGCAAAGGGAACTCCTTTGCTGCTTGTTTTATTTCATTGAAATGGCTCTGTTGGCGTTTCTGACATCGTTTTTCAACAGTTCAGAAAGGTTGTAAGACGGATAATATCCATGCTGATACATGTATCGATAAACTTGGGCGTGCAGCTGGATGGCAGCATTCAGCTGTTTGACCAGTACGTTTCTTAATTGAGGTGTTGCTGTTTCTGTAATTGCGATGGCATAGCTGCGGACAGATGTTTTGGCAAAACCGAGCAGGTCACCGCTGTAAAATGGGTTATCTGCGCGTTCTTCTTCCTCATCCTCTCTGTGCGGAGCCTGTGGAAAGAACGGAAGAAGCTCTCTCAAATTTTGCTCAACACCCTGAATAGACACGTTATAAAGCTGTCTGAGCTGAGGGTCTTTTACTTCTCTTATCATTTTCTTCAGTTTAATGAGTCCGTTTGATTGAAAAGCAACCAGCTCGTGCATTTCTAATGTTTCATGCCAAGCCAATGTTCTGCGTTCATCCATGTGAAAATTCTCCTTTATCGATCAGATTCCATATCAGCATATGCCCAACGCTCAATGTTGTTCATGATGTTTTGAAGTTTTTAAAAAGGGAAATTCACCTTATATAGGATACGGGTTGAGAACATGCACAAAGAGGTGAAACACAATGTGGGACATGATAAAGAACTTTTTCTTGTTTAGCAGCGGCGTTCTGCAAGCAACAACCCTTTTACTGGTGATCTTAATTTTTATGTATGTCAGAAAAACGAAAAAGAAAAACAAGGAATCTTCTGGCTTTATGGATGATAAACATTAATTGTGATGGGCATTCTTTTCAAAGAATGTCTTTTCATTTTTTATGTTTCACATGAAACATTAGCGTCATTTTACTTGCGATTTGGACTTATGTTAAAATATAAAAGTAAAATTTAGAGATGATATAAAAACATTCGGTGCAAAGTATGTTGCAGCGATGAAAAAGAGCAGTCGTTTATGCTGCTCTTTTCTATTCGTATGTTCAGGATGATACGAGGTGACTAAGTGAAACAAACGAGAGCTTTAATGGAAGGTGCTATTTTAATCAGTCTGTTTGCGATCATCACGCTTCTGGTCGTTTATGTTCCTGTGATTGGAACAATTCTGTTATTTGCACTGCCGCTGCCAATGATCTTGTATACGATCAGACATGGATTGAAGCTAGGGATATGGATGGGCGCTGTCAGTCTTCCGGTTGTTTTTATTGTCGGGTCCTTTAACGGGCTTATTGTAGCTTTTATGTCAGCTTGCGCCGGCATTGCCATGGGACATTTTTTCAAAAGGAAAGAGCCCGGGCACGCCATTATTTCGGGCGCTCTTATTTATATGCTTAGTATTGTCTTCTATTTTGTGATAAGCATTCAGTTTTTGGGTATCAATATCATTGATGAGGCGATGACACAATACCGGCAATCTCTTGATATTGTAGAAACTGTAACGAAGCAGTCGGGCAATGCTGAACAGTTTGAAAAGCAATTAAAACTGATGGAAGAACAATTGGGTATCGTTCAATATCTTTTTCCAACAGCTATTGTGATGGTAGGAGTTATTTTTTCTTTCCTCAGTTACCTTATCGCTAAGCCGCTCTTAAGGCGATTCTCCCCCGATATTCCTAATCTAAAGCCTTTTAGAGAGTTGAAGTTTCCGCAAAGTGTTGTAGTACTGTATTTGATTATTGTCATGCTTTCATTTTTGCCTTTAGAAAAAGGCCAAATGCTGTACTCTATCGCTTTAAATGGGGAGTTTATACTCGGGATTCTGATTTTCATCCAAGGTTTATCATTTATCTTTTTCTATTGCCATAAGAAACAATATCCAAAGGCTGCGGCTGTGATTGCTGTCATACTTGGGTTTGTGCATCCGGTCTTCATGGCAGCCATTCGCATTTTAGGCGTTTTAGATATGGGCTTTCATATAAGGAATAAGGTGAAGTGAACATGAGTTTTACTCACATGGTGGGGAGTGATAGAAATGCCAAGCTTTTATGAAAAACCGCTGTTTCGGTATCCCATCTATGCATTGATTGCTCTGTCAATTACTACAATCCTCATCAGCTTTTATTTTAACTGGATATTAGGAACCGTTGAAGTGCTGCTGCTGGCAGTTATTTTGTTTTTTATTAAGCGTGCTGATTCTCTTATTCGACAAGAGATTGATGCTTATATTTCTACGTTGTCCTACAGGTTGAAAAAAGTCGGTGAAGAGGCATTGATGGAAATGCCGATTGGAATCATGCTTTTTAATGACCAATATTATATAGAATGGGCAAATCCGTTTCTTTCCTCTTGCTTTAATGAAAGCACTTTAGTGGGGAGATCACTTTACGATACTTGTGAATCGGTAGTGCCGCTTATCAAACAAGAGGTGGAATCGGAAACGGTTACATTGAATGACCGCAAGTTTAGGGTTGTCATCAAACGGGATGAGCGTCTCTTATATTTCTTTGATGTAACAGAACAAATTCAGATTGAAAAGCTATATGAAAACGAAAGAACCGTCCTGGCATATATTTTCCTTGATAACTATGATGATGTGACACAAGGATTGGATGACCAGACGAGAAGCACGATGAACAGCCAGGTGACATCTTTGCTGAACGCTTGGGCGCAGGAGTACGGGATCTTCTTGAAAAGGACGTCTTCAGAACGCTTTATCGCTGTACTTAATGAACACATCTTAACTGAACTCGAAAATTCGAAGTTTTCGATTCTTGATGAAGTGCGGGAAAAAACCTCATTTGACGGTGTAGCGCTGACGTTAAGCGTCGGTGTCGGGGCTTCAGTCTCTTCCCTGAAAGAACTTGGCGATTTGGCGCAATCCAGCTTGGACTTAGCACTGGGACGCGGCGGAGACCAGGTAGCCATTAAGCTGCCAAACGGCAAGGTGAAGTTTTACGGCGGTAAAACAAACCCAATGGAGAAACGAACAAGGGTGCGGGCCCGCGTGATTTCTCACGCCTTAAAGGAAATCGTCACCGAAAGCAGCAATGTGATTATCATGGGGCATAAATTCCCCGACATGGATTCTATCGGTGCAGCGATCGGAATTTTAAAGGTGGCTCAGGCAAATAACAAAGATGGTTTTATCGTGATTGACCCAAATCAAATCGGTTCAAGTGTGCAGCGTTTGATTGGGGAAATCAAAAAGTATGAAGAACTGTGGTCAAGATTTATTACGCCTGAAGAAGCAATGGAAATTTCCAATGATGACACACTGCTTGTGATCGTTGATACACATAAGCCGTCACTCGTCATGGAGGAACGGCTGGTCAATAAAATTGAACATATCGTGGTCATCGACCATCACCGCAGAGGTGAGGAGTTTATCAGAGATCCGTTGCTCGTTTATATGGAACCATACGCTTCTTCCACAGCGGAATTGGTGACAGAGCTGCTTGAATATCAGCCGAAGCGCTTAAAAATCAATATGATTGAAGCAACAGCCCTATTAGCTGGTATAATAGTGGATACAAAGAGCTTTTCTCTCCGCACGGGCTCGCGGACTTTTGATGCGGCTTCTTATTTAAGGGCAAAAGGCGCCGACACGGTGCTGGTGCAGAAGTTCCTGAAAGAAACCGTTGATTCCTATATTAAACGGGCGAAGCTGATCCAGCATACGGTCCTCTATAAAGATAACATTGCGATTGCTTCTCTTCCTGAAAATGAAGAGGAATACTTCGATCAAGTGCTGATTGCGCAGGCTGCCGATTCGCTGCTGTCGATGAGTGAGGTTGAGGCTTCCTTTGCGGTGGCGAGACGGGATGAACAAACGGTTTGTATCAGTGCGCGGTCGCTTGGCGAGGTAAATGTTCAGATCATCATGGAGGCCCTGGAAGGCGGAGGGCATTTAACAAATGCGGCGACTCAGTTGTCCGGCATTTCAGTTTCTGAAGCGCTGGAACGGCTGAAGCACGCCATAGATGAGTATTTTGAGGGAGGCGTACAGAGATGAAGGTTATTTTCTTACAAGATGTAAAAGGAAAAGGAAAAAAAGGCGAAGTCAAAAACGTAGCAGACGGTTATGCGCATAACTTTCTAATTAAAAAAGGCCTCGCGGTTGAAGCGAACGCGTCAAACATCAGCGCGCTAAACGGACAAAAGCAGAAAGAGAAAAAAGAAGCCATTGCCGAGCTTGAGCAGGCTAAGAGCTTGAAAGAGACATTAGAAAAACTGACTGTTGAGCTTAGCGCAAAATCAGGTGAGGGCGGCCGTTTATTTGGTTCAGTGACAAGCAAGCAAATTACTGAACAGCTCCAAAAAGACCATAACATTAAAGTAGATAAGCGGAAGCTTGAACTGCCGGACGGCATTCGTGCATTAGGATATACAAACGTGCCTGTGAAGCTGCATCCTGAAGTGCAGGCTGTGTTAAAGGTACATGTAAAAGAAGAAGCTTAATAGAAAAGAGGCTTGGATTCATCCAAGCCTCTTTTTTTTATTCCACGAGATAAAGAGTTTGCTGGCTTTCTCTGCCAGGTCCTCTTCGCATTCCCTGCACGCTGTTTGTGCTGCTAGAGGAACCGCTGTACTCGTCAGATGTTATTTCTTTTCCGTTTTTCTTAATCCAGGAAACAAGTTCGCTGTTGCCTGAGTTGTTTTCGGACAGAAGGAAGTATTTCACTTTGCCTTCTTTGATCAGTTTTTTCAGTTCCGACACAGTCAGAATGGGATCCGTGCCGTTAAATCCGCCCATTGCCATAACAGATTCATTTTCGTAAATGATGTATGGCGCAGCTGTTACAGTTGTCAAAGTAGCAAATAAATATTCTTCGCCGGTATTGTGTTTTCTCAGATAGGACAGGAGCCCGCTGTCGACCTCTGAAGAGAACATGTTCCCGCCGTTTGCTGAGCCTTTGAGCTGCGGGCCGGATTCAGGAAGGACGCTGTTGCCACCGTATAGAAGCGGCGTTGCTGACCAGTAAACAGGTGTGAGAAGCAGAACGCACAAGCTGATGATGGTCAGCAGCTTACTGAACGGATGGCTGCGTTTAAGCATCAGAAGTGCAAGGGAGATGCCCAGTCCTACGAGTCCTAGGACATACATCCATACACTGCCAATTTGGCTTGTATAAGCACTCAGAATATACACCTGGAACGCGGCTGTGATCAGAACGGCTGCCGGCAGAAGATAGCTGGACCAGTCTTTATTATTTTTGTATAAGCGGTGCATCGTATACCATCCGATACCAGAAAGGACGGCAATCGGCGGTGCCAGCATAATCAAATAATACTGGTGGAAGAATCCTGCGATGCTGAAGAAACCAGCCACGGGAACAAACCAAGCCGCCCAGAATAGCGTTTCTTTCATTTCAGCAGCATGTCCGCGGCGATCACGGTACCAGCTGACGATTGCGCCCAGTAATCCGATCAATGAGAATGGAAGCATCCAGCTGATTTGGCCGGAAAGTGCTGATTGGAAAAGACGAAGCGGTCCAGGATCACCGGTGCCGAACATATTCACGCTTTTTCCGCCTCCACCGCCAGGCCCTCCATTTCCAGGTCCGTTGCCACCTGTGGGAGGTGTGCCTCCGCCTCCATTGAGAGCGCCGGTTTGTCCGTTAGGCGGCTGAGGCGCCTGTGAATGGTTTCCGAATGATTGATTTCCGTTCTGAGAAAAAGATGAACCGTTGCCATTTGGCGCTTGCATGTTGTCTTGATTCTGCATGTTCCCTCCGCCAGCAGCATTCATATCACCCTTTGCCAGGCCCGTAGTTTGCCCAAGCAGACGCTCTGTGCCGTTGTAGCCAAAGGCCAGTTCTAGCACTGAGTTAGTCTGGCTGCTTCCTACATAAGGCCGGCTTGAGGAAGAGGCTGAATCCACTGCAATCGCCCATGAGAGTGAAAGGCCTGTCAGAAGGACAAGAGACAGAAGCAGGGGCCCGATTTTTTTCTTTAGAGAAACCCGAGATGCAACTAGGTAGAATAACACAAATGCAGGCAATACCATAAACGCTTGCATCATCTTCATATTAAAGGCGAGCCCAATTAGGGCAAATGCCATCAGCAGCCAAACCAGCTTGCTTTGTTTTACTGCCCGAAACAGGCAAGCTGAACCGAGCAATAAGGTAAAAACAAGCATGCTGTCGATATTGTTTGTCCGGCTGACAGCTACTGCGATAGGGGTCAGTGCCATGACAAGTGCGGCAATGCGGGCCGCTCCAATTCCAAAAGTCGGCTTAATCATTCTGTAGAGAAGGAATACAGACCCAACTCCGGCAAGAGCCTGGGGAATGATGACACTCCACGTGTGAACACCGAAAATCAGTGCGAAAATCGTTTGAATCCATAACACGACAGGAGGCTTATCTACTGTCACAAATCCAGAAGGGTCAAATGACGCATAAAAGAAATTATGGAAGCTTTGCGTCATGCTTTTTACAGCCGCCAAATAGTACTGGTTCGCTGTGTCCTCCTGCCAAATGTGATACGTATTCAAAAAAGCTGCTCCCAGCAAAATAAGAATAAGGGCTGCGTCGAATCGTTTGGTTTTCATCGTTTTTCACCTCTTTATGGTGTCTAATTGTAAAAAACAAATATGAAAAACTTATGAATAAACCATAAATATTCAAAGAAAAAAGCGGAGATATTTTCCCCGCTTTTATGCTGAATTTCTTTGTTTTTCTGACTGAAAAATGTATCGATCTCGTCCGGCTCCCTGTCCGGCTGCTCCCATTACGATCAGGGCAGCAATGAGAAGCACAATCGGCATCGTCCAAGAATGCGTCTGGTCAAAGAGATAGCCGACAAAGATTGGCCCGACTGCTGCCAGCAGGTAGCCGAATGACTGAGACATGCCTGACAGCGCAGCGGCCTGTTGGGCATTTTCACTGCGGAGACCAATCAAAGTGAGCGCCAGACTAATGCTGGAGCCTTGCCCGATACCGATAATGATCATCCAGATGGCAAGCAATGTATGGCTTCCGCCCACTAATAATCCGCAGAGGCCGATCAGATAAACTGAGGCCAGCACCGCAACGATACCGCGCTGCTGTTTCACACGGTCAGCTAAAACTGGTGTCAGAAAAGTGGAAGGCAGACTCGCAAATTGCATGAGTGATACCATCCATCCGGCTGTTGCCGTATCAATTCCGTGTGAACGAAGAATTTCAGGAAACCAAGCGATGCTGCTGTAAAATAAAAACGATTGCAGGCCCATAAAGATGGTGACATACCATGCCATTTTGGAAGCCCAAATGGAACTGGATTGCAGCTTCATTGTCTGGTTTGCCGTATCTCGATGGCGCAGCTGAGGTATCCAGATCAACAATGCAAGCAAAGCCAGCCCGCCCCATAAGAGAAAGGCTTGTTTCCATCCGCCATTCATCTGGGTCGCTAAAGGAACGCTGACACCCGATGCTAAAGCTGCGAATATATTCATTGATGTCGTATACAGGCTGATCATGATCCCTGGCTTTTCAGGGTATTTATGTTTGATTAAGCTTGGCAAAAGTACGTTTCCAATCGCAATCCCGACGCCGATAAGTGCCGTTCCGAAAAACAAAGCGGCAGTATAGCCGGTAGAACGAGTCAAAACACCGATAAGCAGTATCACGAGACCTAGCCATAAAGTTCGCTCATTTCCGAGGCGCTGTCCAAGCTTAGGTGCAAGCGGAGAAAGAACTGCAAACGAAAGCAGCGGCAGTGCGGTCAAAAAACCGGCTGCACCATTGGACATGTGCAGCTCTGCCCGGATAGAGCTGATGACCGGACCGACTGAAGTGATCGCGGGCCGTAAGTTAAAGGCGATAAAGATAATGCCGGCGATCAGCCAAAATGATTGGATTTTTTTATTATGTGGATATGGCAAAGCAGTTACTCCTCTTTTCTAACATATACATGATATTATCCCGAAACAGGTAAGCAAGTATGTGAATGAAAGCTATGATTTGTCCTCTTTTTGCAGTTCAGCCATTTTGGCAAGCAGAATATGCTGAGGCATATGCATGATCTGTTCAAGCGGCAGATTCAAGGACTCTGCAAGCTTTTGTGCAGTTTCAGCAGAAATTTGCAAAGGTCTCACAAAAGATCCCTCCTCTCTTCTGTCCATTGTACAAGAATCAGATGTGAAATGTAAGAAGATGTCACAAAGGAATAGAGCAATCGGAAAATGGCCGTTATAAAAGAGGTAAGGAGGGTTCTTATGCACGCACCGTTATCCTTATTAAAACAAATGCTGAAGGAACACCAAATAGACACTGAAAAAGCTTTCACTTTCGAAGAATATATAGCAGTGAGGCTAAAGCTTCAGGAGCTGATGGGGAAATTTGCTTCGATCGGGGAGTGGGATCTGTATCAAAAAGCGGCAGATTTGATGATGCACATAGGCATCCAATGGATGAAATAAACTGATAACCGCTAAAAAACCCTCGCTGCAGCGAAGGCTTTCATTCATTAAAATGAGTGTTCTTCTTCCACATTTTTAAACTGGTCATAAATTACAAGCTTAGACGGACTGTTTTCCTTAGCCACCTGTTTGGCCTTTTCAATAGCGGCGTCTTTAGACGTATACAAAGCTGTCGGCGCTACATTCTCCACCTCAATAAACCAGCCGTCCGCATCAACATTAGGTGTAATCGCATATTTCTTTATCATCTTTCATTCCTCCCTCATGTTTTATTGCATTTTTCCCGCCTTTTTACTGTCCGAAACGATCCAATCTGCTAACTGAAAAAAACAGGAAACAGACAATTTTTCTATTTTTTTTCTGTAGAAATGGTAGAATGGAGGTTGGAGATTTTTTAATGAGAGGACGGTGCTTAGCATGACAGACCTTCTGAATGACCGGCTTCCTCCGCAAAATATAGAAGCCGAACAAGCCGTGTTAGGCGCTATTTTTTTACAGCCGTCTGCTTTAACACTGGCTTCAGAAGTATTGATTCCAGATGATTTCTATAGAATGTCCCACCAAAAAATCTATAATGCGATGCTGGTGCTCGGTGACCGAGGTGAACCGGTTGATCTGGTGACGGTAACATCAGAGCTTGCGAACACAGACCTGCTGGAAGAAGTAGGCGGCATCTCATATTTGACAGATATCGCAAACTCGGTGCCGACAGCGGCTAACATAGAATATTACGCGAAGATCGTTGAGGAAAAATCGATTCTTCGCCGATTAATCAGAACTGCGACAACGATTGCTCAAGACGGGTATACCCGTGAGGATGAGGTCGAGGATTTACTCAGTGAAGCGGAAAAAACGATTATGGAAGTGGCACAGCGCAAAAACACGAGTGCCTTCCAAAATATTAAGGACGTCCTTGTCCAGACCTATGATAATATCGAACAGCTTCACAATCGAAAAGGTGATATCACGGGAATTCCAACAGGGTTTACGGAGCTTGACCGGATGACTGCGGGTTTCCAGCGCAACGACTTGATCATTGTGGCTGCCCGTCCGTCAGTAGGGAAAACAGCCTTTGCCCTGAACATCGCACAAAACGTGGCGACAAAGACCGATGAGAGCGTAGCGATTTTCAGTCTTGAGATGGGTGCAGAGCAGCTCGTTATGCGTATGCTCTGTGCCGAGGGAAATATCAATGCCCAGAATCTCCGTACAGGTAACCTGACCGAAGAGGATTGGGGCAAGCTGACGATGGCAATGGGAAGCCTGTCGAACAGCGGGATTTACATCGATGATACACCGGGTATTCGGGTGAGTGAAATCCGTGCCAAGTGCCGCCGCTTGAAGCAGGAAAGCGGACTGGGCATGATTTTGATCGATTACCTGCAATTGATTCAGGGAAGCGGTCGTTCAAAGGACAACCGTCAGCAGGAAGTATCTGAAATTTCCCGTGAACTGAAATCGATTGCCAGGGAGCTGCAAGTCCCTGTTATCGCGCTTTCTCAGCTTTCCAGGGGTGTTGAGCAGCGTCAGGATAAACGTCCGATGATGTCTGATATCCGGGAATCAGGAAGTATCGAGCAGGACGCGGATATTGTCGCGTTCCTTTATCGTGATGACTACTATGACAAAGAAACTGAGAATAAAAATATTATCGAAATTATTATCGCCAAACAGCGTAACGGCCCGGTAGGAACCGTGTCTCTCGCGTTCGTAAAAGAATACAACAAATTCGTCAACCTGGAACGGCGTTTTGATGACGCAGGCGTTCCGCCCGGCGCATAAGCCCCAAGAGCAGCTCTTGGGGTTTTTTCATTCGAAAGATGGAAGAAATACCGTTCGCTCAGCGGATGAAAAATTGAAAGCGTTTTAATAAAATGGTGCAAAAAGGAGATGGTAACAATATGGGAGAACGTTTTTCGTCTTTTCACGCAGCACAAATCCGAATTGCGCGTCCTACGGGCCAGCTTGATGAGATTATTCGTTTTTACGAAGAGGGACTGTGTTTGAAACGAATAGGAGAATTTTCACAGCACAACGGGTATGACGGTGTCATGTTCGGCCTTCCTCATGCCGATTATCATTTGGAATTCACCCAGTATGAAGGGGGAAGCACTGCCCCCGTTCCCCATCCCGACAGCCTTCTTGTTTTTTATGTGCCGAATGCAGATGAACTGGCAGCGATCACTTCAAAGCTAAAACACATGGGCTATCAAGAGGTCGAATCAGAGAACCCGTACTGGAGCAATGGGGGCGTGACGATAGAGGACCCGGACGGCTGGCGGGTCGTTTTTATGAATTCAAAAGGGATATCAGGCAAGTGATTCTTTCTTATGCTAAAGGATGAAAGTTTCACAAGCTTTTTATGACAAAACAGTGAGAAAACGCTTATAAAACGAATGGAAGCGAACGAATATAGATTTACAATAATTTAATGTTCGGATTTACAATTGACTTTCTGTTTCTTCACTGATAAACTTGATTTGTTTGAATAGAATCGTTTTGAAAGGTTAACGGAGGTGCACGGACATGTCTTCAGTAGTTGTAGTAGGTACGCAATGGGGCGATGAAGGGAAAGGTAAAATTACAGATTTCCTATCAGAAAATGCAGAAGTGATCGCCCGTTATCAAGGCGGAAATAACGCAGGGCATACAATCAAGTTTGACGGAATCACATATAAGCTTCACTTAATCCCGTCTGGAATTTTCTATAAGGATAAAACGTGTGTAATCGGAAACGGAATGGTTGTAGATCCGAAAGCATTAGTCACAGAGCTTGCGTATCTTCATGAGCGCAACGTGAGTACAGATAACCTGAGAATCAGCAACAGAGCTCACGTCATTCTGCCGTATCATTTGAAATTGGATGAAGTGGAAGAAGAGCGTAAAGGGGCTAATAAGATCGGCACAACGAAAAAAGGAATCGGCCCTGCTTACATGGATAAAGCAGCCCGCATCGGAATTCGCATCGCGGATCTGTTAGACCGTGACGCGTTTGCGGAAAAGCTTGAGCGCAATCTTGAAGAAAAAAACCGTCTTCTTGAGAAAATGTACGAGACAGAAGGGTTTAAACTTGAGGATATCTTAGACGAATATTATGAGTACGGCCAGCAGATTAAAAAATATGTTTGCGATACATCTGTTGTCTTAAACGATGCTCTTGATGAAGGGCGCCGTGTATTATTTGAAGGCGCACAAGGGGTTATGCTCGATATCGACCAAGGAACATACCCGTTTGTTACGTCATCTAACCCGGTTGCCGGCGGTGTCACGATCGGTTCTGGTGTCGGCCCGACCAAAATCAAGCACGTTGTCGGTGTATCAAAAGCATATACGACTCGTGTCGGCGACGGTCCTTTCCCGACTGAGCTGAAGGATGAAATCGGCGATCAAATCCGTGAAGTCGGACGCGAATATGGAACAACAACAGGCCGCCCGCGCCGTGTCGGCTGGTTTGACAGCGTTGTTGTCCGCCACGCCCGCCGTGTGAGCGGAATTACAGATCTTTCTCTGAACTCTATTGACGTCCTAACAGGAATTGAAACGTTGAAAATCTGTGTGGCGTACCGCTACAAAGGCGAAATTATTGAAGAATTCCCAGCAAGTCTTAAAGCACTTGCTGAATGTGAGCCGGTTTATGAAGAAATGCCAGGCTGGACTGAGGATATTACAGGTGCGAAGAGCTTGAGCGAGCTTCCGGAAAATGCGCGCCATTATCTTGAGCGTGTGTCTCAGCTGACAGGCATTCCGCTTTCTATTTTCTCTGTCGGTCCAGACCGCTCACAAACAAATGTCCTTCGCAGTGTGTACCGCGCGAACTAAATAGAATATGTCTGCAAGCCCCTATATCAGGGGCTTGTTTTTTGTTTGAAAGCCGCATATAAGTTGGTCTGAGAAAAAAATATGAAAAAAAACCAAAAAAGTTATTGCCACTTCTATTTGTTCGTGATATTATAAATCTCGTTGTTACGGAAACTGCTTCAATAGAGTACAAGATGAGAACTAGATCTAAGTCGTTTGCTCTATAGAAATTCCGACATCTTTAAGAGCCATTAGCTCAGTTGGTAGAGCATCTGACTTTTAATCAGAGGGTCGAAGGTTCGAGTCCTTCATGGCTCACCATTTCGTGAAGGCCCGTTGGTCAAGCGGTTAAGACACCGCCCTTTCACGGCGGTAACACGGGTTCGAATCCCGTACGGGTCATTGATTTACTTTAGCGTTATTGCTAAATTCCTTATTTGTCTGTGAGGGCTGACACGACAGCTCTCCGGGCAATTACTGTAAGGTCCGGTAGTTCAGTTGGTTAGAATGCCTGCCTGTCACGCAGGAGGTCGCGGGTTCGAGTCCCGTCCGGACCGCCATTTTACTTTACTTAGTAGAGAAAAATAAAACATTTGGCTCGGTAGCTCAGTTGGTAGAGCAACGGACTGAAAATCCGTGTGTCGGCGGTTCGATTCCGTCCCGAGCCACTTACCAAACGCATCTGCAATCGTAGGTGCGTTTTTTCTTTTAGGAAAAAGGCAAACATGAGGAGTGTTATAATAGAAGAAAAAGGGAGAACCGGCCCTGCGGCCGGTTCAAAGAAGAAGACGTCATTGATAAAGACGCACTCCGGTGAGGGGAGGTTTCAATAAAGTTATCTTTTTTAAAAAAAGTTGACCAGCATGACAATAGATAAACAACTGGCGATAAAGGTGAAACTTGTGTTTTTTTTCTAAACCTTTATTTTTTTTATCTTTTGACCTTAAACCGTTATAATAGACAAGGACCCATTCTTTACATGGGCCATAAGTGATGAAACGAATGTTATATAGATGAAATGAAGTCATTCGGCAGGAGGAAAATCAAAATGATGGATAAAAAGATCCTTGTAGTAGATGATGAAAAACCGATTGCAGATATATTGGAATTTAACTTAAGAAAAGAAGGCTATGAAGTGCACTGTGCCCACGACGGAAACGAAGCCGTTGAAATGGTAGAAGAGCTTCAGCCTGATTTAATTCTTTTAGATATTATGCTCCCGAATAAAGACGGCGTTGAAGTATGCCGCGAAGTCAGAAAGAAATACGATATGCCAATCATTATGCTGACGGCTAAGGATTCAGAAATTGACAAGGTTATCGGGCTTGAAATCGGTGCTGATGACTATGTCACAAAACCATTCAGCACACGCGAGCTCTTGGCGCGTGTAAAAGCGAACCTGCGCCGCCAGCTGACAACAGCGCCTGCGGAGGAAGAGCCTTCCTCTAACGAGATTCATATCGGCTCTCTCGTCATCTTCCCTGACGCGTACGTTGTATCAAAACGAGACGAAACAATCGAATTGACTCATCGTGAGTTCGAATTGCTTCATTATTTAGCAAAACATATCGGACAAGTGATGACCCGTGAACATTTGCTTCAAACCGTTTGGGGCTATGATTACTTCGGCGATGTCAGAACGGTTGACGTAACAGTCCGCCGGCTTCGCGAAAAAATCGAGGACAACCCGAGCCATCCAAATTGGATCGTCACACGCCGCGGTGTAGGTTATTACTTGAGAAACCCAGAACAGGACTAATGCCCATATGAATAAGGTTGGTTTTTTTCGGTCGATCCAATTTAAGATTACCTTGATTTATGTGCTTTTGATTATCATTGCCATGCAAATCATTGGTGTGTATTTTGTCAATCAGGTAGAGAAGTCGCTGATCAGCTCTTATGAACAATCGCTGAATCAGCGAATCGACAACCTTTCTTATTATATCGAACAAGAATATAAGAGCGATAACGACAGCACAGTTATAAAGGATGACGTCAGCCGTATTTTGAATGACTTCACGAAAAGTGATGAGGTTCGGGAAATTAGCTTTGTAGATAAAAGCTATGAAGTGGTCGGTTCTTCAAAGCCGTATGGTGAGGAAGTGGCTGGGAAACAAACGACCGATCTGATTTTCAAAAGAATTTTTTCTACCAAACAGTCGTATTTAAGAAAATATTATGACCCGAAAAGCAAAATCAGAGTTCTTATTTCCGCGAAGCCCGTTATGACTGAAAACCAAGAGGTTGTCGGCGCGATCTATGTTGTCGCGAGTATGGAAGATGTCTTTAATCAAATGAAGACGATCAACACGATACTGGCGTCCGGTACAGGTTTGGCACTTGTTTTGACGGCTCTTCTCGGTATTTTTCTGGCAAGAACCATTACCCATCCGCTTTCAGATATGCGAAAGCAGGCGATGGAGCTTGCGAAAGGGAATTTCTCGAGGAAGGTTAAAAAGTACGGGCATGATGAAATTGGGCAGCTGGCCACAACGTTTAACCACTTAACGAGAGAGCTTGAAGATGCCCAGGCGATGACTGAAGGAGAACGCAGAAAGCTAGCCTCTGTCATTGCCTATATGACAGACGGCGTAATCGCTACAAACCGAAACGGAGCGATTATTCTCTTAAACAGCCCAGCGCTGGAGCTGTTGAACGTTTCACGTGAAACAGCCTTGGAAATGCCGATTACGAGTTTGCTGGGGCTTCAAGAGAATTATACTTTTGAAGATTTAGTGGAGCAGCAGGATTCTATGCTGCTTGAAATTGAGCGCGATGATGAATTAACGGTGCTTCGCGTGAATTTCTCTGTGATTCAAAGGGAACACGTCAAAATTGATGGTTTAATCGCTGTCATTTACGATGTAACCGAACAAGAGAAAATGGATCAGGAACGCAGAGAATTCGTTGCGAATGTATCACATGAGCTGCGGACGCCGCTTACGACAATGCGCAGCTATTTAGAAGCGTTAGCTGAAGGCGCGTGGGAAAATAAAGACATTGCTCCGCGCTTCTTAATGGTGACGCAAAATGAAACAGAGCGTATGATCCGGCTTGTCAATGATCTGCTTCAACTGTCGAAATTTGACAGTAAAGATTATCAATTTAACCGGGAATGGATTCAGATTGTCCGGTTTATGTCGCTTATTATTGACCGTTTTGAAATGACAAAAGAGCAGCATGTGGAGTTTATCCGCAATCTGCCGGACAGAGATCTGTACGTCGAGATTGACCAGGATAAAATAACGCAGGTGCTCGATAATATTATTTCTAACGCTTTAAAATATTCACCAGAAGGCGGACATGTCACGTTCTCGATTGATGTCAATGAAGAAGAAGAACTTCTCTATATCAGCGTGAAGGATGAAGGGATCGGCATTCCGAAAAAAGATGTCGAAAAAGTCTTTGACCGCTTCTATAGGGTGGATAAAGCGAGAACGAGAAAGCTTGGCGGCACCGGTCTGGGATTGGCGATTGCCAAGGAAATGGTACAGGCGCACGGCGGAGATATTTGGGCGGACAGCATAGAAGGAAAAGGCACGACGATTACATTTACTCTTCCATATAAAGAGGAACAAGAGGATGATTGGGATGAAGCGTGAAAATATAAAAACGATATTACTTACGGTACTCGTCGTCATCAGTCTTGTTTTTACATGGGGGATATGGACGTTCCAGCCAAACTTTTCTGAAGGCTCATCCTCAACAGAGTCTACTGTTCGTGTGAAACATAAAATCGAAAAAACCACCCAAAAGCTGTCTGAAACGGTAAGGCCGAGGGACATGTTTATCCATGATGACGGCGCTCATTACAAGGTGGATGACAATGCCCTCTATGAAGAAATTTGGTCTGACTTGCCGCATTGGGATGTGAAAGGAATTAAAGATATTTCGGATCAGTATGACAAGGCTGGATTCAAAAGCTGGTTTTATGGAATAGGCGGTTCTGAAGCCAAGCTTGACTTGCAATTCAGCGATACGATTCCGATTGATATTTTCCAAACGCTGTTTAAATGGTCTAATCAGTCGTTTGAATACAGTTCGTTTGATCATATTCTGATCCCGTTCAATGAAACAAAAGCGAACAAGAAAATCTATTTGGTGTCTTACAGCAAACAGCTCATTCTTGAAGTGACGGTTGAATCGGCAAACTACCGGAACATTATGAACGACTTGAAAAACAGGCAATCAAATATGCCGGCGTTCAGTTTGTTCTCTATTGGCTCAAAGAAAGAGTTCTTGCTGCCGAACAAACCGCTTACGATGGACAAAAAAGAATTTGTCACAGAATCGATTAAAACAAATACCTTTAAGCAGGCTTTGTTTAGTGATCCGAGCATTGTAAGAGAAGATTCGAATTACAACAACAGAAATGTGCTGACAGATGGGATCAGCCGTTTAGATGTGAATCTAAGCCAGCGACAGGTGCAATTTCAGCAGCGCAATTTGGTGCAGAGCACATCCTATCAAACAGGTGAATTAATCAAAAAGAGCCAAAAATACCTTGAGGATACCGGAAGCTGGACGGATCACTATCAATTTTTCAATATCAATGACAGCCAGCAGCTGAGCTTCTATATCTTTATGGATCAGATCCCGGTCATTAACAGCACCGCCAAACCTTTCGGAGCGACATCGGCGATTACGATGCAATGGGCGAATGATGATATTCTCAGCTATAAGCGGCCGAATTACAGTCTCGGAACGAATCCGATTAAAACAAGTGAAACAGAGCTCATGAGCGGCAGCGAAGTGAGGATGCTGCTTTCGAAACAAACCGCTTATGATACGGACAAAATTGATCAGATCTTCCTTGCTTATCAATTGGTATCAACATCAACCAACGATGATCCTCTCGTTGAACTGGAACCGGTTTGGGCGATGAAAGTAAATGGAAAAATTGTGCCGATTACAAAGGATTTATTGAGGAAGGAGGGGGCTAGCAGTGGAGTGGAATAAGACAAAATCAATCTTCATCGTTGCCTTCCTCATTTTAGATATTTTCTTAGGCTATCAGTTTTTTCAAAAATGGCAGGCTACCGGAAAAGAATATGAAGTCATTAAAAATGATGTCGAGCATGACATGAAGGCCGATCATATCACGTATGAAGGCTTGAATAAGGAAGCGACAGAAGGCTATCGGATCACGGCAAATCAAAAATCTTTCTCCAAGGAGGAAATTGAGGCGCTGAAGGATCAAAAGCCTTTGATGGACATGCCTAGTGATGATCATAAAGTAACGAGCCTGAAAATGAAGTTTGCAAATCCAATCGCCCTATCAAAGAAGGATATCGAGGACGATGCTCAGGCACTTGTTTCTTCGAAAATTCAAGATGGCGAAAAATATAAGCTTTGGAAGGTTGATAAATCGAAGAAAGAAATTATTTTCTTCCAAACGTACGAAGGTCATTATATTTACCAAAAGACCGACAATCCTTCTAATATGATCGGGCAAGTGGTGCTGCACTTAAACGGTAAAAACGAGGTTGTGTCATACGACCAGACTACGCTTGAGACCTTCAAGCAAATCCAGAAAGAAAGCTTAATTACTGAAATGGATGCGGTTGAGCTATTGTACTATCAAAATCAATTGAAAGAATACAGCACTGTGAAGAGCTGTAAATTCGGCTATGTAGCACAATATCCGCTGACAAGTACGCAGGTGCTGGCGCCGGTATGGAGAATTACGGTCGAGTACGAGAAAAAAGTGAACGGTGAGAAAAAGACAGTACAAGAGTATTTTACTGTGAATGCTTTGGAGAGTACGATTTTAGATACAGATCAATGAAAATAATGGAGTGAGACAAACATGAGCTTGCAATTTAGCGTACTTGCGAGCGGGAGTACGGGAAATGCGTTTTACCTCGAAACAGAGAATCACGCATTTTTAGTGGACGCCGGTTTGAGCGGAAAAGCCATGGATGGGCTGATGGCGCAGATCGGGCGTAAGCTGGATGATGTAGACGGCATTTTTGTGACGCATGAGCATAGTGACCATATTAAGGGCCTTGGTGTCGTCGCCAGAAAGTACAAGCTTCCGATCTATGCGAATGAGAAGACTTGGAAAGCGATGGAGAATCAAATCGGCAAAATTGACACCGATCAAAAGTTTGTATTTCCGATGGAGACGGTGAAGTCGTTCGGCGGACTTGATGTTGAATCGTTTGGCGTTTCCCACGATGCGGCGGAACCGATGTTTTATGTATTCCATTATAACGGCCGAAAGCTCGCGTTAATGACAGATACGGGATATGTCAGCGACCGGATGAAAGGCATTATCCGTTCAGCGAATGTGTTTGTGTTTGAAAGCAATCACGATGTCGGTATGCTGCAAATGGGAAGATACCCATGGAGCATTAAGCGGCGGATTTTAAGTGACGTCGGGCACGTTTCAAATGAAGATGCTGCCTTGGCGATGACGGATGTCATTGGCGATGAGACGTCTCGTATTTACCTGGCGCATTTGAGCCAGGACAATAACATGAAGGAGCTGGCAAGAATGTCCGTGCAGCAGACATTGGCTTCTAAAGGATTTGTGACGGGCGAGACATTTGACTTGTATGACACCGATCCGAAGAAGGCCACTCCGCTTTGCGCTGTATAATTTTTCTATGTAAATCATGACTATTCTAGGAGTTTCTAACCCACAATATAACCATATTAACGTTCTTGGAAAGGATGGAATATGGTGGATTACGAACGTGAGGAAGAACATACTACTCCTGAACAGCCAAAGAGAAGCAAAAAAGGATATTTTCTTTCGAGTCTGATTGGCGTGATTGTCGGTGCCGTATTAATGGCGTTTATCATGCCGTACCTTTCAAATGAAGGGCTAGATACAGGCGCCTTAGATCAGCAGCAAAACAACAACGGCCGGGAATCAATCAGGACGGTGAATGTCAGTGTCAACAATGCCGTCACCAAGATTGTCAGCAATGTGTCGCCCGCCGTTGTCGGTGTTGTGAACATCCAAAAATCAGATATTTGGGGAGAGAGCGGCGAGGCTGGGAGCGGCTCTGGCGTCATCTATAAGAAAAATGACCATTCCGCTTATGTCGTGACCAACCATCATGTCATCGAAGGCGCTTCCCAAATTGAAATCAGCTTGAAAGACGGCTCACGTGTATCAGCTGATCTTGTCGGCAGCGACCAGCTGATGGACCTTGCCGTTTTACGGGTGAAAAGCGATAAGATTAAAGCAGTCGCCGATTTCGGAAATTCAGATAAAGTGAAGTCTGGGGAGCCGGTTATTGCGATCGGGAACCCGTTAGGCCTTGAGTTTGCTGGCTCTGTCACACAAGGCGTCATCTCAGGTACGGAGAGGGCGATCCCAGTGGATTCAAACGGTGATGGACAGCCTGACTGGAACGCAGAAGTCCTGCAAACAGATGCGGCCATTAATCCTGGGAACAGCGGCGGTGCTTTGTTAAATATGGATGGGAAGGTCATTGGCATCAATTCAATGAAAATTGCCGAGTCGGCGGTTGAAGGGATTGGCCTGTCGATTCCATCTAAGCTCGTGATCCCTGTGATAGAGGATTTAGAGAGATACGGAAAGGTCAAACGCCCGTTCCTTGGGATTGAGATGAAATCGCTAAGCGACATCGCAAGCTATCATTGGGATGAAACATTAAAGCTTCCTAAGAATGTTACCAATGGAGCGGTTGTGATGGGTGTAGACGCCTTTTCACCTGCCGGAAAAGCGGGGCTGAAGGAACTGGATGTCATCACGGAATTTGACGGATACAAAGTAAATGATATTGTTGACCTGCGAAAACGGCTTTATCAGAAAAAAGTCGGTGACCGGGTGAAGGTGAAGTTTTACCGCGGCGGAAAAGAAAAATCTGTAGACATCAAGCTGTCCTCCGCAGACCAATTAGGCAGTTAATAAAAGCAGTCTGGCATCGTTGCCAGGCTGTTTTGATATGCAAAAAACTGAACGAGGGTCACGCCCGTTCAGTTGAAAAGGATATATCGAATATGAAGAAAAATACAAGATGGATGTTACACGTGAAACAGCAAACAGCAGTTAGCTGCAAATACTTCCGTTCTCTGCATGGACTTTAATGGTTTGTACCGTGTGGTTGCTGGCTGTGATGGTGATGATGTACACATAGGTGCCATTTTCTTTTTTCAATGCAAAAGAAGAGATGTAGTGTTTGACCAGGATAAGATGAAACAGGTCATTCTGAATTTGGTTTATACCGCAGTGCAGTATACAAATGAGAAAACCAGTGCCATCACCATCTGTCTGCAAAGAGGCAGTGACGGCGTGATGCTGATGATAGCGGACAACGGCACAGGGATCGCACCGGAGCATTTGCCGCATTTATTTGACCGATTTTACAGGGCAGACCCATCCCGCTCCCGGAAATATGGAGGTTCGGGATTAGGCCTTGCCATAACGAAATCGATTATCGACAGCCACAATGGGACGATTGAAGTGAAAAGTGAAATCGGCAGAGATACTGTTTTCCTGATCAGGCTTCCTGCCCCGGATTATTCGTTAGACGAGTGAGAAAATTTCTTCAGCCGATATTGGAGGCTTTGTCTGCTGATGCCAAGCTCCTGAGCAGCTTTCGAGATGTTATGGCCGTGTTTTCTTAACACGTTCTCTATCACATATTTTTCGAAGCTCTCCATTTTTTCTTTTAAGTCCGCGGCCGGCTGGTGTCTTGGTGTTTCCGGCTCTGGGATGTCAGCCGGCTTGATTTTCATGCGGTATTGATAGGGCAGATGGGAGGCCGTAATCGTTTGCTCGTCCGTCATGAAATTCATTGCGCCTTCGATCATATGCTCAAGCTCGCGAATATTTCCCGGCCAGTCATAAGAAAGGAAAAATTGCTTCACGTCTTCGCTGATGTGTTCAACATTCATTTGGAACAGATGGTTGTTTTTCTGGATGAACTCCGACGCGAGAAGCAAAATGTCTTCTTTTCGTTCCCGAAGCGGCGGGATGATCAGCGTCACGACACTCAGTCTGTAATACAAGTCCTTCCGCATTCGTTCGCCGGCAATTGCATCAATTGGATCTTCATTCATCGTGGCAATAATACGGACGTCAATCGGTGTATCCTTTGTCGAACCGATGCGCCTGATTTTCCGTTCTTGAAGGGCGCGCAACAGCTTCGCCTGAAGGCTGAGATTCAGCGAGTTGATTTCATCTAACAGCAGCGTCCCGCCGTGAGCTTGTTCAAACAGGCCGGGCTGGTCGACAGCGCCGGTAAACGCGCCTTTTTTCGTCCCAAACAAAATGCTTTCCACAAGGCTGTCTGGCAGTGCCGCACAGTTTTGCGAAATAAACGGGCCTCCAGAACGATCGCTTCCATTATGGATACTTTGCGCGAACAGTTCTTTTCCCGTGCCGGTTTCGCCTGCGAGAAGGACAGATGATGACGTACGGGTTGCCCGCTTGGCGTTTTCGATGACGTCTTGAATGGCCGGACTGGTGCCGAGAATACTGTCAAACGTATAGGTTGTGCTGCCTTTTTTGTTCATATTCTCCCTGATCAGCCGTTCAAGCTTTGTCACATCCTTGGCAATTTCAACGGCGCCCCTGATTTTGCCGTCCTGGACGATGGGATATGTATGATTGATCGTCGTAATTTCCTGGCCTTTATTATTGAAATAGCTCTGTTTGACGTTTTTAATCGTCTTGCCTTCCTGAAGAGCCTGTACCAGTGTGCTGTCCTGCTGCTTTGAAAACATAAACACATCCATCAGGTTTTTATTCAAGACGTCATGCTTCTCCATATCTTCAATCTGCATCATTTTATTGTTATAAACGATTGTGTTTCCATGCTCGTCTACCACGTGCAGGCCAACATCGATTTCATCTAAAATACTCTGAAAAACCAATGTGAGGAATTCGCTGTCTTTGACCACTGTATGAACCTCCCTCAATTATTTTCTTAATATTGCTTCTATTTTATAAAAAAATGGAGAGGATATGCAAAAGAATTTTGCACTTGCTGGAATTTTTGCTCGAAATATCAGAATGTTTTTGCACCTTGTCCTCGAAAATTGTAGAAAACACACGAATTCTTGATTTGGCACAGAACTTGCATTTATATAAAGGGAAAGCAGGATAACATGTTGAAACAGAAAACAAGGGGGAATTCAAATATGTCAGCTTTATCTAAATCCAAAGAAATTATTGATCAGACGTCTCATTACGGAGCCAACAATTATCATCCGCTCCCGATTGTTATTTCTGAAGCGCTGGGTGCTTGGGTAAAGGACCCGGAAGGCAATGAATATATGGATATGCTGAGTGCTTACTCTGCGGTAAACCAGGGTCACAGACACCCGAAAATCATTCAGGCATTAAAGGATCAGGCTGATAAAATTACCCTCACGTCACGCGCGTTTCATAACGATCAGCTTGGGCCTTTTTACGAAAAAACAGCTAAACTGACAGGCAAAGAGATGATTCTGCCGATGAATACAGGAGCTGAAGCGGTTGAATCTGCAGTGAAAGCGGCGAGACGCTGGGCGTATGAAGTGAAGGGCGTAGCTGACAATCAAGCGGAAATTATCGCATGTGTCGGGAACTTCCACGGCCGCACAATGCTGGCGGTATCTCTTTCTTCTGAAGAGGAATATAAACGAGGATTCGGCCCGATGCTTCCGGGAATCAAACTCATTCCTTACGGCGATGTGGAAGCGCTTCGACAGGCCATTACGCCGAATACAGCGGCATTCTTGTTTGAGCCGATTCAAGGCGAAGCGGGCATTGTGATTCCGCCGGAAGGATTTTTACAGGAAGCGGCGGCAATTTGTAAGGAAGAGAATGTCTTGTTTATTGCGGATGAAATTCAAACGGGTCTCGGACGTACAGGCAAGACATTTGCCTGTGACTGGGACGGCATTGTTCCGGATATGTATATCTTGGGCAAAGCGCTTGGCGGCGGTGTGTTCCCAATCTCATGTATTGCGGCGGACCGCGAGATCCTAGGCGTATTTAACCCTGGCTCACACGGTTCAACATTTGGCGGAAACCCGCTTGCATGTGCAGTGTCTATCGCTTCATTAGAAGTGCTGGAGGATGAAAAGCTGGCGGATCGTTCTCTTGAGCTTGGCGAATACTTTAAAAGCGAGCTTGAGAGCATTGACAGCCCGGTCATTAAAGAAGTCCGCGGCAGAGGGCTGTTTATCGGTGTGGAATTGACGGAAGCAGCACGTCCGTATTGTGAGCGTTTGAAGGAAGAAGGGCTTTTATGCAAGGAAACGCATGATACAGTCATTCGTTTTGCACCGCCATTAATCATTTCCAAAGAGGATTTGGATTGGGCAATAGAGAAAATTAAGCACGTGCTGCAAAACGCATAAATCCGCACCATGGCGGGATATTCACTTCGTTTGTATAAATTTACAACAGAAAAATCAGCACTCCCTATTTGCTCAGCTACAGTATTTTAGTATAATGTATCTTTATGAGAAGAAGTGAATTTTATATTAAATAGATAGAGACTCTTTGGACAGCGAACTGGGATAGCACCATGCAGATGTTCCAGCTTAGATCCAATACAAGTTGCTGAAGGGGTGCAGAATGTGAATACAAACCAAGATAACGGAAATCAGCTCCAGCGGACAATGAAATCACGCCATTTGTTCATGATTTCATTGGGCGGAGTGATCGGAACCGGTTTCTTCCTTGGAACCGGGTTTACCATTAACCAAGCGGGACCGCTCGGCGCGGTTCTGTCCTATTTAGTGGGCGGCTTTATCATGTTTTTGACGATGCTCTGCTTAGGAGAGCTGGCAGTCGCCTTTCCTGTGTCGGGGTCCTTCCAGACCTATGCCACGAAATTTATCAGCCCGGCCTTCGGGTTTGCGTTCGGCTGGCTGTACTGGCTCGGCTGGGCGGTTACATGCGCCATTGAATTTTTATCAGCGGGGCAGCTGATGCAACGCTGGTTTCCGCATATAGACGTATGGATCTGGTGTCTGGTCTTTGCGGCACTGATGTTTATTTTAAATGCGATCACCACAAAAGCCTTTGCGGAATCTGAATTCTGGTTCTCAGGCATTAAAATTTTGATTATCCTTTTATTTATTATTCTCGGCGGAGCTGCCATGTTTGGCCTGATTGATCTGAAGGGCGGAGAGCAGGCGCCGTTTTTGACACATTTTTATGAAGACGGGTTATTTCCGAACGGCATAAAGGCCATATTGATAACGATGATTACCGTGAACTTTGCGTTCCAGGGAACTGAGCTGATCGGGGTTGCGGCCGGAGAAAGTGAAAACCCTGAAAAAACGATTCCGCGGTCGATCAAACAGACAGTATGGAGAACGCTTGTCTTCTTTGTGCTTTCCATCATTGTCATTGCCGGCATGATTCCGTGGAAACAGGCGGGTGTCGTGGAAAGTCCATTTGTTGCCGTATTTGAGCAAATCGGAATCCCATATGCAGCTGATATCATGAACTTTGTTATTTTAATCGCGCTGTTATCTGTTGCGAATTCAGGTTTATACGCATCAACGCGTATCCTGTACGCGATGGCGAATGAAGGACAGGCCTTCAAAGCGCTCGGCAAAACAAATCAGCGAGGTGTGCCGCTGAACGCGTTAATTGTAACGATGGCTGTGGCTTGCCTGTCGCTTCTGTCAAAAGTGGCGGCGGCTGAAACCGTATATATGGTGCTGTTATCATTGGCGGGCATGAGTGCGCAGGTCGGCTGGATCGCGATTTCGCTTTCCCAAATCATGTTCAGACGCAAATATATCCGTGAGGGCGGGAAGATAGAAGATTTGAAATTTAAAACACCGCTGTACCCGGTGCTTCCGCTGATCGGCCTAACATTAAATACGGTCGTGCTCATCAGCCTTGCATTTGATCCGGAGCAGCGTATCGCGCTGTATTGCGGCGTACCGTTTATGGTCATTTGCTACATCATTTATCATGTCGTCATTAAAAAACGCCAGCAGGCGAATCGTCAGCTAGAGCTTTAAAACGTTGTCCGTAAGTCATCTTTGTTATAACCCGCATAGGACATTATCTTAAATGTTGAGGTGGAATCACAGATGGATAAAACGATTTCGGTTATTGGAATGCCAATGGATTTAGGACAAGCACGACGCGGAGTAGATATGGGCCCGAGTGCCATCCGGTACGCTCATCTGATCGAGCGGCTGTCAGACATGGGGTATACGGTTGAAGATCTCGGTGACATTCCGATCAACCGTGAAAAAATCAAAAATGACGAGGAACTGAAAAACCTGAATTCTGTTTTGGCGGGAAATGAAAAACTCGCGCAAAAGGTCAACAAAGTCATTGAAGAGAAAAAATTCCCGCTTGTCCTGGGCGGTGACCACAGTATTGCGATCGGCACGCTGGCAGGCACAGCGAAGCATTACGATAATCTCGGCGTCATCTGGTATGACGCGCACGGCGATTTGAATACACTTGAAACTTCACCATCGGGCAATATTCACGGCATGCCGCTCGCGGTCAGCCTCGGCATTGGCCACGAGTCACTGGTTAACCTTGAAGGCTACGCGCCTAAAATCAAACCGGAAAACGTGGTCATCATTGGCGCCCGGTCACTTGATGAAGGGGAGCGCAAGTACATTAAGGAAAGCGGCATGAAGGTGTACACAATGCACGAAATCGACCGTCTTGGCATGACAAAGGTCATTGAAGAAACCCTTGATTATTTATCAGCATGTGATGGCGTCCATCTGAGCCTTGATCTGGACGGACTTGATCCGAACGACGCACCGGGTGTCGGAACCCCTGTCGTCGGCGGCATCAGCTACCGGGAGAGCCATTTGGCTATGGAAATGCTGTATGACGCAGGCATCATTACCTCAGCCGAATTCGTTGAGGTTAACCCGATCCTTGATCACAAAAACAAAACAGGTAAAACAGCAGTAGAGCTCGTAGAATCCCTGCTAGGGAAGAAGCTGCTGTAATAAGAAAACCCCCGCACCCGCGGGGGTTTTTCATTTATCCAATCATTTTCTCAGCGACTTTCATTTCCTGTGAGTGGGTTTGATGGTCCGCAATAAACCAACCTGATAAAATCACCGCTGCGACGCCTGCGCCAATCAGAAATCTTTTCATTTATATAACCTCCGTTCGTTTAATCAGTTCTTCAATCTGTAATGCTTCATAAAAAAAGTGGGAAGCTTCTTTGTAAAGCTCAAGTTCCCTATACCGTTCGCCAGCCAAAATGGAAAGTTCTCTTACACTGTCATACTCTTTCTCGGACAACAAGTCATCCATATGTTGTTTGCATAAGTGAAACGTTTCCGCATGACCCCCTTCTGCATAAATGGCATATAAAATGTCTATTTTTGCCTCACATATTCTATTCGGCTCAGCAGTCAATTTTTCCTTCACGTCTTGGTAATAAGATAAGGCCTGTTCTTTCTTTTTGACCTTAAACAGCTCTCGTATCAGCAAGTAGACAGAATGATAATAATAGGCGGAGCGGGCATACTCTTCGTTCTGTAAGGCTTCCTCTAATTTCGAAACCGCTTCTTCTGATTTGCCGCTTTGCGCATGAAGAAGGCCGAAGTTATGCAAAAGCTGGGCTTCAAAAAAATGATCCTCTAATTCACTCGTGATCCGAATTGCTTCGTCCAAATAAGCCTCAGCTTCTTCAAACTGGCTCATCTCTGTAAAATTGCCTGACATGGTAATCAGCGCTGAAGCCAGCTTCTTTTTATAATCAGTCTCTTCCCTGAACGTTTTGACCGCTTGCCGTGTATGATTGAGGGATACAATATTTTGTCCCAGCTTATAATAGAGCTTTCCGACCTTCAGGTGAAATTCGGCTTTCTCAATCGGATCGGGAATGTTGTCGAGATACTGCTCTGCATCTTTATACAGCCCAATGGCAATATCATAATTATTTTTATAGGCCTCATACATGCCTTCAAACAGAAAAAAGTAATATTTCAGCATGTCAGACGTAGCATTCATATGAGAAGGCTCCTCATGCTGAAAGCCCTGTCCTCTCGCCTCGTGAAGCAAAACCTTGTGACGCAGTTCCAATAAGGAGAAGTAGGCAAGCACCTCCTGATCCTCTTCCATGTCATCCAATAAAGGCTTCACTTCTTCAAATAAACGGGAGGACTCTTCCACTTCATGTTTCTTGATAGCAAGGTACCAATCGTTAAGCATGCTAGCGATTTCTGCGGGTGCGATCTTATTCATGTGAAACTCCTTTCTCTAGTGACTTATCAATCTCAGTTGCTTATTCTGATAGTAACACCTCTTTCTATTTTATGTAAAATCCTCTAGTCAATATATGAAGGAGAGATGATATGACAATCATGCTGATCACAATGCAGTCAGAAGAATTTCGGTCTTATCTCACATACACAACAAAGCATTACGCGAAAGAAAAGGTAAAAGCGGGAACATGGCTGCCTGAAGATGCACAGCTTTTGTCTAAGCAGGCGTTTACTGATCTGCTTCCGAGAGGGCTGGAAACACCCCATCACCATTTGTGGAGCCTCAAGCTGAATGAAAAGGATATCGTTGGCTGGCTCTGGATACATGCTGAACCGGAGCATCCGCAGCAGGAAGCGTTTATTTATGATTTCGGGTTATATGAACCGTATCGGGGAAAGGGCTACGCAAAGCAAGCATTGGCGGCATTAGATCAAACGGCACGCAGCATGGGAATCCGCAAGCTGTCCCTTCATGTCTTTGCCCATAATCAGACGGCGCGAAAGCTATATGAGCAAACCGGATTTCAAGAAACAGACGTAGTGATGAGCAAGAAGATTTAACGAAAAGGGCCTGATAAAGGCCTTTTTCTGTAAACGATTTCTAAAAATTCTGTAAATAACCTAGTTACTTTCCTTATTTTCCTAATATAATGTGGGTGAGGAAATTACCTTTCCTACACTCACAAGAAAAGAGGAGATGTAATGAAGTTGAAGAAACGAGTGTCGATGTTTTTGGTAGCGCTTACAATGTGTGGCGGCCTGTTTGTTTCTCCCGCCAAAGCCGTAAAGACCACAAATTATGCTGAAGAAATCGCCGCACTGCAGCCAGGCACGACACCGGAAGAAATCATGAAATCTGCCAGCCAGATTGCCAAACAGCAGCACGTAGAGCAGGACGTTATCCTAAAACAGTTCTATAAGGAAATCACGGCTGATAAAGCAGAAGGAGACCGGCTCGCCAAGGAAAGCGGCATGTCTATCATGGGCGGGTCGTCCGGCACGAAAAAACTCCCGACAAGCGCGAAAGGCAATATCTATTACACGAACTCCTACACAGCCTACTACAATCACGGCCACGTCGGCATGTACTCCGCTGCTGACAAAATTGTTGAATCTGTCCCGAGCGACGGCGTCAGGCAGATCGCTTATAATGCCAGAGACGTGGAAGACAACTCCATTGTGCAAACCGTCAGCGTATCCTCATCTCAAAAAACAGCTGCTGCCGACTGGGCGGTATCAAAGGTCGGCGACCCATACTCATTTAACTTCGTCAATAACAGAAATACGGGCCATGACGGCGCCAAAAACTGTTCAAAGCTCCTATGGTCTGCCTTTTTGCTAAAAGCAGGGATTGATATAGACAGCAACGGAGGCTTAGGCGTGTATCCGCGCGACATCACAAGTTCTTCGTATACGACAACCATCATGACCATTTACTAAGGAGAAGGATATGAAAAAGTGGATGATTACCATCGCCATGCTGATTCTCGCAGGAATCGCACTATTTGTCTTCATTTCTCCTCTCAAAAGCCATAAAACCGTAAGTCAGCAGGATCTCAGAAACCCCGATTTCCTGGATGACAAAGAAGTCCTGCTGTATTTCTCATCCTCTGCGGATCAAGATGCATTTGGCGGCGGGAAAAGCTACGCCCTGTTTATCAGCCAGGACGGGACGCTGTCTTCCTTTAAGATGAAGGGCCTTGAGCTGGGCTCAGCAAAGGTTCACGGTGACAGCGTGATGCTGGAGGACAAAAACACGATTTATACGATCAAAAACGGCCTGCGCTCCCATAAAAGAGCCTATCAGCACACAGGCGACAGCGCAGGCTTTCTGCAAAACACGGACGGCTTTTACACCTTATACAACTCCGGCTACGACAAAAAGAAAGACGGATACCGCTCAGAGCTGTACCGGCAGATGGACGGTGAGTGGAAAAAAGACGTCATCTCCTACTACATCCGAGCCTCCGGTTTCCATGACGGCGCCATTTACGCACTTGTCCCGACAGCTGACGAAAAAGGCTATGAGCTCCTTCAGATTCAAGCAGATCAAAGGAAGCTCACTTACCACAAGATAACGGAATGGCAGTACCGGGAAGGAGCCTCAGTCGAATCCCAGCTTGCCGTGGACGATCAAGCTGTGTATGTCATGGTTCGCGGCCAAAAAGCCCGCAATCTCTATCAAATGGTCAAGATCAACAAAAAAAGCGGCAAAGTAGAGCTGCACGACATCGCCGAATACAAAAACGACGAACAAACGATATACAGCTCCATGCCCTTCAGCTTTAAAAACAGCTTTTTCCCTTTTGACGGGAACCTGTATTTCATTGACGGCTTCGGAAGGGTACACAAAATCGATGCCAAGACAGGAAAAACAAACATCGCCTTCACCCTTTCCCAGGACAAAATGAAAGCCGATTTCAAAGAAATCACCCAAAAAGGCAGCAGCCTCTATTTCTTCACATACACGTATAACAAGCCTGCCTACATTGAACAGTACAGACTGAAAACCGGAAAGAAAATGAAAGAAAAAGAGATTGGGAAGGTAAAGGATGTCGTGACGCCGAAGAGTCATTTGAAGCTGTATGATGTTGAGGTGATGAAGGGGTTTTAGGGCAAGGAGGTTAGTATGGGAGCCATCGCCGTTTTATTTATCGTTTTTGGTTTTCCGATCATTGCAGGTGTATTTGGTATAGCCGGTCATTTTTTATTTAAAAGATTTTGGGTGGCACCGCTCATCGTTCTTATCACGAGCTTGATATTGTTATTTACGTTAGCTTCGGGCAATAGCTCATTCATGTTTTGGGTTGTTATGTATACGGCGATTTCGTTAGTAACCAGTGTTGCCACATTATTTCTCAGGAAATTTTTTGAGTGATCTCTGTTTATGAAGAGACTGGTATGAAGTCTCTTTTTTTGTTGAACCGAAGTTTGCAGAGATTTTGGGTATGTTTTAGAAACGAATCTAAAGGAGGAATTACATGAAAACCAAACGGGTTATTCTTCTGGCAGTTATGATCTGCCTGGTTTCGGCCATTACTGTGTTCCTGTTAAATGGATGTAAAGTCGACTTCTTAGACATCGGCGGAACCATTATTGGCTGCTTTCTTGGCATATTTGTTGTTGTAAGAATACAGAAAAAACAGTCGTGAAAAAGGGAAAGAGTCATGCCGAACCGAAGTCATGTTCAAGGACGCAGAGTCCAAAAACATGAATGGGAGGAATGGCGTTGACAGGAAACAAAGCGGTTGTGTACAAAGGCAAAGGGACTGTAGCGGTGGAGGATATCGGTTATCCGGAGTTAATCTTAAGGGACGGGCCCGGCGTTCCAAAGGCGAATGTAAACCGGAAATGTGAGCATGGGGTTATTTTGAAGGTCATTACAACCAACATTTGCGGAAGCGACCAGCACATGGTGCGAGGTCGCACAACGGCGCCTGAAGGCTTAGTGCTAGGGCATGAAATCACCGGAGAAGTGATTGAAACGGGGCGGGATGTTGAATTTATCAAAAAAGGCGACATTGTATCCGTTCCTTTCAATATTGCCTGCGGGCGCTGTGTGATGTGCAGAACGCAGAAAACGCATGTGTGCCTGAATGTTAACCCGGATCGGCCGGGATCGGCTTACGGCTACGTCGATATGGGTGGCTGGGTCGGCGGCCAATCTGAATATGTCATGGTGCCGTACGCTGATTTTCAGCTTTTGGTGTTCCCTGATAAAGAACAGGCGCTAGAAAAGATTCTCGATTTGACCATGCTGTCCGACATTTTCCCGACCGGCTTCCATGGAGCTTATACAGCGGGCGTGCAAACAGGTTCAACCGTCTATATCGCGGGAGCGGGTCCTGTGGGTCTGGCAGCTGCACACTCCGCTCAGCTCCTAGGCGCCTCCACCGTGATTGTCGGCGATCTGAACGAAGACAGACTGGCACAGGCGAGAAGCTTCGGCTGTGAGACGGTCAACGTGCAAAAACACGACCGCCTTGGCGAGCAAATTGAACAAATACTAGGTGAACCGACCGTGGATGCCGCAGTGGACTGTGTCGGATTTGAAGCATCTGGGCACGGCAATCAAGGAGAAGCGCCTGCCGCCGTGCTGAACTCGATCATGGACGTCACCCAGGTTGGCGGAAGCCTTGGCATTCCAGGCTTATACGTGACCGAAGATCCCGGCGCAAAGGATGCGGACGCCAAAACAGGCTCACTAAAAATCCGCTTCGGACTCGGCTGGGCCAAAGCCCACACCTTCGTCACCGGACAAACACCCGCCATGACATACAACCGCAATTTGATGAAAGCGATCCTGAGCGGCAGAGCGCAAATCGCAAAGGCCGTCAACGCCACTGTCATTTCTTTGGACGACGCGCCAAAAGGCTACAGCGACTTCGACAAAGGCGCAGCCAAAAAATTCGTCATCGACCCGCATGGAACGCTGAAATAAGAGAAAAAGCCGGACGTTCTCGGAACGCCGGCTTTTATTGCTGGTCATCTGTTTCTTCAAAGCGATCTCCTGATTCGTCTTGTACGATTAAATCCCCTTCGATTTTGTCCAGTCCAATCAGAATATAAGGGTTTTTCTCATTTGCCTTGGGAGCGGGTTTTCGCGTCACAGTTACAACCGTTTCTTTAGATGAGAATTTGACGTCTGACACCTCAAGCTGTTTGTCGTTCTCGCTGCTTCCGAGAGACACCACGACCATTTTTTTGCCTTCTGAAATGGTGAAGACTTGATATCCTTTTACGTCATCATGCATTTGAAGATAATTAGCATATAATTCTAGCTCTGAACCGCCTTCACTGATACGATCCTTCTCTAACACCCAATAAGACGGCTGACACCCAGCAAGCAACAGCATGATCACAAAAAGCCAAACCCATTTGAAGCGCAAACGCAGACCTCCCCAAACATTGTTTACATCCAACCTAACATACGAGCGAGATAGAGTCATCAACAGCTTGTTTGTCGAATTGTGGATAAAACTCAGCCCGAAGCACTACTAACATGTGAATAAATAGGTTATATTGGGAAGAGAATATTTGCAAAAACGCAAGAAACCATCGGAGGATTTGAACATGAAACAAACGTATTATTCCTGTGAAGAACACATCGAAACCGTGCTGGATATGTACATAGACGACCACGAGCTGCCGCCCGAAATCAGAAAAATCGAACATACTAACAGTTTATCCACAGGCTGTGAATTATGTGGAGACCCCGCAGTATATATAGTGGGGAACGAATGATCTTACACAAAATACAGAAAAGATATCCACAATTGTGGACAACATATATGAATAACTTGTTTCTAAAGTGGGGATGACTTGTGAATATCAATATTGTGACAATCGGAAAACTAAAAGAAAAATACCTCAAGCAAGGTATTGAAGAATACACCAAACGACTTTCGGCCTACGCAAAAATCGACATCATCGAACTCCCGGACGAAAAAGCGCCGGAAAACCTAAGCGACCAGGACATGAAAATCATAAAAGACAAAGAAGGCGACCGCATTCTATCAAAAATCAGCCCCGACGCCCACGTCATCGCCCTCGCCATCGAAGGAAAAATGAAAACATCCGAAGAACTAGCCGATACAATAGATAAGCTGGCTACTTATGGAAAAAGCAAAGTCACCTTCGTCATCGGCGGATCACTCGGATTGAGTGACGCAGTGATGAAGCGAGCGGATGACAAGCTGTCGTTCTCGAAAATGACGTTCCCTCATCAGTTGATGCGTCTTATTTTAGTGGAGCAGATTTATCGGGCTTTTCGGATTAATCGTGGGGAGCCTTATCATAAGTGAATGATTTTTTTTGTAATAATTTTATGTAAAAGTCCTTCACAAGGATATGAAAAATTCTAGAAATATAGTTATATGTAATATTATTTAAAGGGAGGTTATATTTTTGAAGTGTACAGTTACCGAGTTAGAAATAGAGACTATTTATAGACGAATAATTGATAAAGATTTAAATTTAAGCCCAGAATTTCAGAGAGGTGAAGTTTGGACTGTAACTAAAAAGAAAAAATTGATTGACTCTATATTAAGAGGATGGAGAATTCCACCAATTCATTTAATTGAAAATAGGGATTTTATTGATGAAGTTCTAGATGGGCAACAAAGATTGGTAGCTATAAGAGATTTTATGGAAAATCAATTTAGTATTGATGGTACATTAAAGCCAGTCGATAAAAATATATTTGGTTTAGATAAGTTATATTTTCAAGATCTAGAACTTAATATTCAAAGGAAGTTTAAAAAATATAGCTTAACCATTATAAGATTGACCGAGTATTTACCGGAAGAACCAGCTGAATTATTTTATAGACTAAACCAACCTGCAACTTTGACTTCGGCTGAGCAAAGGAATTCATATATAGGTAATACTCGAAACCAAATTAAGGAGCTTGTTAATCATTTTGAAGAACTTGGAGCAAATAGAGAAACCATTGGATTCTCAAATTCAAGAATGGCTTATGATGATGTAATTTCTAAATTTTGTTTTACAATTGAAGAGGGAAACTTAAAGAAAAAGATTACGTCTAATAATATTTCCGAAAAGTATAGAAATAATGAACCTTTTGATCAAAAAACTATTGATGAAGTTAAAAAAACGCTAGTATTTTTTATAGAGAGTTCGAAATTAGGTCAAGACAAATTTATTTTCAATAAACTAAATATTAATAAGGCGACATTATTTAGTTGGTTTATTTTCACATATAAAAATAAAGATTACATAGATAAGGATTTAATGGCAGAATTAATTTATACATTTGAGTTTTCAAGAGAATATGTTAAAGGTAAAGTATCTGGGATATTATTAGGTTTTGATAAGATTATCCCTTTGTTCCGAGACTATAATTATTTAAATCAAATGTTTTTAATATTTAATCAAAGAGCTAGTATGGGTAGTACTGATGCACTTTCAATTATTTATAGAGATATTATTTTAGAAATATACTTATTAGTATATTCATCAAATGATGACTTCAATCCAGATTTAGCAAAATACTTATCAAATGAGATAGAGAGCATGAGTCGTACACTTGAAATAATCTCAAATGATTTAAATTGGGGAGGGACTATTAAAAAATGATACGTTCAGCTAAAGTCCCTGATATATGGAGAAAAGTTGAGAAAAATAGCTACAAATACTATATAGATAATTTGAACTTAAATGGGATATTGGGCATTAGTGAACCGATAAACTTCAAAAAGGGAATATTTGCAATTTGTGGTTTGAATGGTGTAGGGAAGTCTACAGTATTTACTGCTATTAAAGATATTTTGGGTATAAATGTTAGAGAGCAGGATAAAATCAAAATTCAAGGTATTGAAATTCAAGGCAATTTAAAAGAAGGTAATAAAGATATTTTTATAAAAAATGAAGATGGATATAGATTAGTAGATGTTATTTCTGATGAAGTAATACTTGAAGAAATTGATTATATGAAACTTATTGAAATAAATGAATTTATCGGTCAACCAAATTTTAATGAGCTAATTGAGCAGCATGACGATAATATTTTTGATGAAAACGACTTGAGACATTTAAATTATTTGGTGGGTAAAATATATGATTCTATCGTGTTAAGAGAGATTGAGGTAGAAGATGATGTTACTGTGCCTTATTTTCAAGTTTCTTGTAATGGTTTAGAATATGACAGTTTGAAAATGGGCACAGGAGAACATTTTTTATTTTACATATATTGGTTATTTAAAAGGGTATCCAAGAGCGGAATAATATTAATTGAGGAACCGGAAGTATTTATTAGTGTTACTTCACAAATAAATTTAATGAATTTTATTGCTGATAAGATGAATGAACATAGGTTTTCTGTAATATTGGTTACACATTCACCATTTATTTTACAAAATATTAGCCCGGAAAGAATGGTTATTTTACAGAATTACTTAGATTCTATAGAGGTAGTTAATCCAGGATATAAAGAAGATATATTACAAGATTTGGGTTTAACAATAAATAGAAAAGGTATTTTCATTTTTGAAGATTCTTTAGCTTTGGAATTCTTTAAGAGTATATGTAAGAGACATGCACAATACATTTTAAAATACTTCGGATTAGAAAAAACAAGTGGATATTCCGAAATAACAAAAATAATAAGTATTCCTAGATTAAAGCAGATGGATTACAAAATAATAGGAATTTATGACGGTGATGTTAAAAACAGTGGGAAGGTGCAATTTGATACTCTAAATTGGGGATATGCTTTTTTGCCAGGAGAGATTAGTATAGAAGAGGAATTTCAAAAATTAACTCGTAGTTACTTTAAAGAGCTTAGTTTAAAATTGAGCCTTGATGAGCATGAATTAAGAATACTATTAGCAAAAGTTCAAGGGATGGAGTATCATGATTGGTTAATTGAACTTGCAAATAAAACACATAAAGATTTCAGCGCAGTAGTTGATATATTTTATGATTTATGGGAAAAAGAGAACTTAAGTCAAATTGAGGAGTTTATATCAAATGTATATGAGGCAATTAAAAAATAAACCTCATTTAGATTTGTTACGGTAAATCGTACTATAAATAGAGGGGAAAATATAAATTAGGTGGCAATTTATTGTCTGGAACGGGTAATGACTGTGAATAATAAGCGTTATCCGTTTCACGTTATTGCTTATGTATAAGTTAATGGTCTTGGATATGTTGACTTCTGCAAAATTAAATCCGAATTCTAAAAATCTGAAGTATGCATTAGCTCCAACTCCGTAACGCAAAGAGTAAAAAAACTCGAACTATATATAATAGACCCTATTAAAGAAATGTACTCTGCCCTTCAAAATACAGCATCTATACCTGCTGCTTCTTTTTTTGTTCGTTCAAAATAACTTCCTCAATATTTATCTTAGTATTAACATATTTATGAACTAGCAGATAACTAGACTTCTTAGCAATTTTCTGTGCTATATGAGAAATCGAAAAAAAGAGCCCAGAGAATAATCCCTGAGCCCACACCCCTCACTTCATATACCGATACTCCCGCAAACTCTCCAAAATCGCAACTTCCTGCAGCAGTTCCTCACCCACATTCGTTTCCTTCACTTTCTTCCGCTCAAGCTCTTTGTCCACTAATCGCTTCACCGTCAAGACGTCGGTTCCGGTGCTTAGGACTTCTGCCTTGGAGTTGAAGTGTTTATGGGCGACGAGCTGCATGCCGTAGGAGTTGTATAGCAACGTGTAGCCGGCGATGCCTGTTGTGGATTGGTAAGCTTTGGAGAAGCCGCCGTCGATGACGATCATTTTTCCGTTTGCTTTGATTGGGTCTTCTCCTTCGATCTCTTTTACGGGTGTATGGCCGTTGATGATATGGCCGTGATCTGGATTGAGGCCGAATTCTGCCAGGATGTTTCGGCAGGTTGCCTCGTCTTCGCGTAAATAATAATACGGATTTTTCTTTTCTTTATGTGTTTCCTTTTCTTTAATGAAATATCGCTCAAATGTCGTCATGGCGCGTTTTCCGAAGAGGGAGGAGTATTCGCCTGTCCATAAATACCAAGCCATATCTGTCGCCAGGTCATCGGTTTCTTCCGGATGGGCAAAGGCTTCTCGCAAGAACCGTTCAAATACATCGAGCAGCTCACGGCCCGCATACGGTTTATCCTCAATCATCATCGTTTCCATATTGCCGTTTTCATCAACTGGAATACAGCCATGGATTAACAGGTTGCCGTTATATTTTAAATAAAGACTGCCTTTTTTCATCATAAAATTCATATGGCGGCCCAGCTTTTCGGAATGCTGGACAGAGAATAGCAGCTTGTCTATGACTTCTGCTTCTTCTTCTAATAGCTGGTCTGGCTGTTCCGGATTAATTGTCGCAAAGCAGGTGTTTTCCAGTTGATATGTTTTTCCGTTTAGCGTGATTTCGTTTTTGTCATAATCTATTTTCTCTAATAACAGCCGTTCCTCCATATTAAAGTTCGGCTGTCTCTTGATAATCGGGCTCTCAAGCTTGAATTGGATCATGGCAATCGCTTGATGGATTTTTGTGATTTGCTTGATCTCATCCTCTGGCCTGTTTTCATCTGCTTTTGGACGGAACGCTGGATTATCGTCATAGTATTTTTCGGCCAGGTTCAGCAGCGGTCTTAGATTGATGCCGTACACGTCCTCAATAATATCCAGGTTGTCATAGCGGGCGCAGATACGGATAATATTGGCCAGGCACACTTTGGAACCGGAATAGGCGCCGATCCAAAGGACATCGTGATTTCCCCACTGAATATCGACAGAATGATAGTTGATGAGTTCTTCCATAATCCTATCCGGCTGCGGTCCGCGGTCGTAAATATCGCCGACCACATGCAGATGGTCGACCACCAATCGCTGAACGCTGTAAGCAAGGCCGGTGATCAGCTTATCGGCTTGGCCAAGTTCAATGATCTGATCAATGATTTCGGAGTAATATTGCTCCTTGTTGCCAGCTTGTTCTGTTTTGTATAGCAGCTCCTCCGTAATATAAGCAAACTGGGCAGGTAGTGCTTTGCGCAGTTTGGAGCGGGTATACTTGGAGGAGCAATAAGAAACGAGCTTAATCATTCGGTTAATCGTTTCTTTATACCACTCGTTTAACGCTGCTTTGGCATCAAAGTCATGTTTGATTAACTTCAGTTTGTCTTCCGGATAATAGACCAATGCCGCTAATTCATCAATTTCTCTATCGTAAATGACACCGCTGAAAATGTCGCGTATCTTCTCTTTTACTCGTCCTGAACCATTACGCAGCACGTGCTGGAATGCCTGATACTCTCCGTGCAGATCACTGACAAAATGCTCGGTGCCTTTTGGCAGGTTCAGTATTGCTTTTAAATTAATGATTTCCGTTACCACTTTTTCTTCACAATCGTATTTTTGTGCGAGTAGATCTAGGTACTTGCTTTCCAAAACCGTCCATCCCCTTTTTAGAATAAACCCCTATTTATGAGCATGTGCATGATAAGGTGAATTTAAAAGTATGACATTATTTTTAAACATTGGACCTTTATATGATAGTACCGCATAACTGCTTTTATAGACAATTGAAACGAGTGAATAAAGTGAAACACAAAAAAACCAGATGTCAAATCTGGTTTCCTGTTCAAAGCAAACTACTGTTGTTTTTCTTTCACCATCTTTACAAAGAGGAAAAAGATAATGAATACGATAAAGTAGTTCATTGGATTCTTAACGATGCTCATCTCTAGTGAAATCTGTAAGAGTATCCAGAGCGCAAAGATGGCTAGAATTGCAGGGATAATGATTTTGTACATGTCGACCACCTTCCGTAGTGAAGCAGCCCTATAATAAAAAACTATTAGCCTGTACGACAAACTGCGACTGCTCATAATTATACGAAATCTTCGAGTAATCAAACGGCTGCCCATTTGTCAGGTGAAAAATACTTTCTATATACAGCTTCGGCAGTCCAGCCTCTAATCCCAAATATTCCGCTTCCTCCTCATTAAGCTGGTCCACGTGCAGAAACAAATCAGAAAAACCAATCTTCAACCCCAGTCCTTCCCGGATGTAATGGAAGATGGAGTGGGAAACGATTTCGTTGTTTAAATACGTCACGATCGATTTGTTGTAGTAAGACTCTTCGTAGCAAAGGGTCTGGCCGTTGATGTAGCGGACCCTTTTGACATAGTAGATGTCCTCGTCCATTCCGATGTTCAGGTTTTCCGCCGCTTCCGGTGTTGGCTTTCTCACGTCCAGTTCGATGACTTTTGAGGTGACGTTGAAATCCTCGAGATCTTTTTTAAATCCCTGATTCGACAGAAGGCTGATATAGCCTTTTCGTTTATGTTTTCTGACGAAAATGCCGCTTCCTCTGACCTGAAAGATCGCGCCTTTTTGCTCTAATAGCTCGAGGGACTTTGTGATGGTGCTTTTGCTGACTTCAAACTGGGCCATGAGGGTTTCTAGGATTGGCAGTTTGTCTCCCTGCTGAAGCTGGTGTTCTTCTATATATGTTTCAATTTCCGCTGCGATTTGCTGGTATTTTAACATACGCATTCCTCATTTATTCGTTTAGTTTCACTTGTCAAAATTATAGCATAAACCGCTTACAATTATAGTTAGTGCGTAAATATTTTGTTTCGAAATTGATAAATTATACCGGTACAATTATAATGAAAGCGTAACCAAAACAAAGGGGTGGGTGAAAATGTCGGGGAAAGTGAGAGATTATACGAGACTAGCAAAAGACATTTTAGAGGCCGTAGGCGGGGAAGAGAATGTGATTGGGGCTTCTCGCTGCGCTACCAGACTTCGATTGGTGCTGAAGCGGTCTAACCCTAAAGCGTATCGTGAAATCGATGCCACCATCCCGGCGTTATTACGGTTGTCATGGTGGCGCCTACAAAGCATGCGATTGGCCTGCGTTCAGCGTCCGGCGTCGAATTGCTTGCGCACATCGGGCTGGATACGGTGAGATTAGACGGCACGCCTTTTGCCTTGGAGGTGAAAGAAGGCGATACCGTCAAAAAAGGCGAAGTGCTTGCTGAGTTTGATAAGGCTTTCATTGAAGAGAAAGGGTTAACAACGATTACCCCTGTCATCATCACGAATTCACATGCGTACCAGGAAATTCTGATTGAAGAGATTGAAGAAAGTGCATTACATCAAAAAATATTTACAGTCGTAAGCTGAGGAGGAATTAAACATGGGAAACATGCCGAAGGATTTTTTATGGGGCGGTGCTTTAGCTGCCCACCAATTTGAAGGCGGATGGAATCAAGGCGGTAAAGGGCCGAGTGTCGTCGATGTGATGACAGCGGGTGCGCACGGCGTACCGAGAAAAATCACTGACACGATTGAAGAAAACGAATTTTATCCAAACCATGAAGCCATTGATTTTTATCACAGATACAAGGAAGATATCGCTTTGTTTGCGGAAATGGGATTAAAATGTCTGCGGACGTCCATCGGCTGGAGCCGGATTTTTCCGAAAGGCGATGAGACTGAACCGAACGAAGCGGGTTTGCAGTTTTATGATGATGTGTTTGATGAATTGCTGAAGCATGGGATCGAGCCAGTCATTACGCTGTCTCACTTTGAAATGCCGCTGCACCTGGCAAGAGAATATGGCGGCTTCAGAAACCGGAAAGTCGTGGACTTCTTCGTCAACTTTGCAGAGGCCTGCTTTACCCGTTACAAAGAGAAAGTGAAGTACTGGATGACATTTAACGAGATCAACAACCAAATGGATGTGAATAATCCGTTGTTCCTATGGACGAATTCAGGTGTTGTGGTCGAAGAAAATGAAAACGCCAAGGAGGTCATGTATCAAACGGCGCACCATGAATTAGTGGCGAGCGCATTAGCAGTGGCAAAAGGAAAAGACATCAATCCAGAGTTCAAAATCGGGGCTATGGTATCACACGTGCCGATTTATCCTTTCTCCTCCAATCCTGAAGATGTGATGCTGGCTGAAGAAGAAATGAGGCAGCGCTATTTCTTCCCTGATGTACAGGTTCGCGGTTATTATCCAAGCTACGCGTTGAAGGAATTTGAACGCGAAGGCTACAACATCACATTCGAAGAAGGCGATGATGAGATTTTAAGAAACGGAACCGTTGATTACTTAGGCTTCAGCTATTACATGTCAACAACTGTGAAAAGTGATGTGAAAAATGATAACACTGGCGATATTGTAAATGGCGGCTTGCCGAATGGTGTCGAAAATCCGTACATCACTTCGAGTGACTGGGGATGGGCGATTGATCCAACCGGGCTGAGATATACATTAAATCGTTTTTATGACCGATACCAAATCCCGTTATTCATCGTTGAAAATGGCTTTGGCGCAGTGGATACGCTGGAGGAGGACGGAAAGGTTCATGATCCGGAACGCATTCAATATTTAAAATCGCATATTGAAGCATTGGAAAAAGCGGTCACGTACGACGGTGTTGATTTAATTGGCTACACGCCGTGGGGCATTATTGATATTGTCTCCTTTACAACTGGCGAAATGAAAAAACGCTACGGCATGATCTATGTTGATCGTGACAATGAAGGAAACGGATCCATGAAACGATATAAGAAAGACTCCTTTGAGTGGTACAAAAATGTCATTCAAACGAATGGCGAGGAACTATAAGAAGCTGGCCCGAATCGAGCACATTTACCGTAGTGCCTGGTTCGGGTTTTTGGCATGACCAGACCCGATATCCAGTAATGGGAATAGATTACTAGCGCTGATTGTTATGTTATGATTTCACCTGTAAGATCCTTTTTTGTATAATTTAATATTAGAACGGAAGAAAGGGAGAGCGTTTGTGAGTAAAAAGGGATGAAAGCGGGTGTCCGGCTGAAGATTTTAAGATCATGATAGAGTTCCCTAAGCAAATCTCCTGACAAAAATTTGGCGAGGAAGGGGCAACATCACATTGAAAAACATTTTAATAAGAGCTGGCATATCACCATTTGATACATTTAATGCAGCTGAAATGATTGTTCGTAACTCCATTGGCGGCAATGTAGGAAACCTAGTATATGCCTACAGTGTGTTTCGCACGCTGATGACAGAAGGAACGACGATTACTCCTGATTATTATCGGATTAATCCAGCGGATGCTGAACAAATTAATAAAAATTATGATATGTATATTATTCCGCTGGCAGATGCATTCCGCGAGGATTTCGTGCCTTCTTTACGGAAATATACCCAATTAATTAAGAAACTAACCATTCCGGTTGTTGTGATTGGTGTTGGTTTGCGGGCTCCGTTTGAGCCAAAATTAAATGAAGGTTTTCCTTTTGATGAGGATGTAAAGGCGTTTGTAAGTGCTGTGCTGGAGAGATCAAATATGATCGGTGTCCGCGGTGAAATTACAGCGAAATACCTTTCCAGATTAGGCTTCCGTGAAGGCATTGACCATACGGTGATTGGGTGTCCTTCTATGTATGCGTTTGGCAGAGAACTGAAGATAAGAGAAACCAATATCACACCAGAATCAATGGTGACGGTTAACTCATCAAGGCTGTCTCCAAAGCATGTGCTGGACTTCATTACGAGAAGCATGAAAGAGTTCCCGAATCATTACTTTATCCCGCAATGGCGAAAAGAAATGATTCTGACATATGCGGGTGCGCCTGCGCTAGCGAAGCCTGCTGATAATTATCCGGTCAGCATGGAAGACCCGGCTTATCAGAATGATAGAGTTCGATTCTTTTTAAATGTACCGACTTGGCTGGATTTCCTGAAAAAAGCCGATTTGAGCTTTGGCGCAAGGCTGCATGGAAATATCGCAGCGACGATTGCCGGTACACCGAGCCTGTTGCTTCCGAAAGATGCCAGAATGCGTGAATTAGCTGAGTACCATCAATTAACGCATGTCATGGCAAATGAGATAACCGATCGGACAAAACTGTCAGAATTAATTGAAACACTTGATTTTCATCAGCCTGAGAAACGGCAAGCGCAAAACTTTGACCATTTCATCAGCTTCTTGAATCAAAATGAATTAGACCATATTTATAAAGAGAAAGCGATTCCTGATACCGTTCCTTTTGACGAAAAACTATCTAACACGAAGCTTCTTCCGCCTGTGACTACAGTTAGCGGCTGCAGTTCCACAGAAACAGCGAAACGCTGGGAAGCGCTGATGGCATTAGAAAATGCCAAAAAGGAAAAAACCATTAAAGATCTGAAAAAAAAGGTCAAAAAGTATCAGGGCACGTTAAATAGAAAATCAGTGCGTATCGCTTTAAAAACAGCAAATATGCTGAGTGTGAAGTGACCATTCACTAACATTACAACTATATTACAGTTGTATAAAACTTGCAATATTTTTGGAATAAAAAAGAAAGCCGCAATGCTGCCAATCTGGCAATTGCGGCTTTCTTATATTAGTTACGGATTAGGTAATCAAACGCGCCGAGGGCGGCAGTTGCACCTGATCCCATAGAAATAATAATTTGGTTGTACGCACTGTCTGTGCAGTCGCCGGCAGCAAATAAGCCTGGTACGCTTGTCGCGCCGTGTTTGTCGACAATGATTTCGCCGATGCGGTTGCGTTCAACCGTTCCTTCTAACCATTCTGTGTTTGGCACGAGACCGATTTGGACGAATACACCTTGAAGTTCAACGTGTTTTTCTTCGCCTGTTTCGCGGTCTACATATGTGATGCCGTTAACACTCTGATCACCTGTGATTTCTTTTGTTTGTGCGTTTTTCACGACAGTAACGTTAGGCAGGCTGTAGAGACGTTTTTGCAGGACTTCGTCTGCTTTCAGTTCCGGCGCGAACTCTAGCACAGTAACGTGATTGACAATACCTGCAAGATCAATCGCTGCTTCGATACCAGAGTTTCCGCCGCCGATTACCGCAACGTCTTTGCCTTCAAACAATGGCCCATCACAGTGCGGGCAGTATGCGACACCTTTGTTTTTGAACTCTTGTTCACCAGGTACGTTGACATTGCGCCAGCGTGCACCTGTTGAAAGGATCACTGTTTTACTTTTCAGGACAGCGCCGTTTTCGAGTTCAAGTTCGAACAGATCTTTTTTCTCAAGGCGTTTCGCACGCTGAAGGTTCATGACATCAATATCATATTCCTTCACATGCTCTTCAAGACTTGCCGCAAGCTTCGGTCCTTCCGTCGCTTTGACGCTGATGAAGTTTTCGATGCTCATGGTGTCGAGCACCTGTCCGCCGAAGCGCTCAGCCACAACACCAGTGCGGATGCCTTTACGTGCAGTGTAGATCGCTGCACTTGCACCAGCAGGTCCGCCTCCGACAACAAGAACGTCAAACGGCTCTTTGTCAGCAAACTCAGATGCATCTGTGCCGCTGCCCATTTTCGCAAGAATTTCTTCAAGCGTCATACGGCCGCTTCCGAAGGATTCGCCATTCAAGTAAACGGTCGGCACTGCCATGATGTTTTTGCTTTCAACTTCTGCTTTGTATGCTGCACCGTCAATCATCGTGTGCGTAATGTTCGGGTTCAGCACGCTCATCATGTTTAAAGCTTGTACAACATCAGGACAGTTGTGGCATGTCAGGCTGATATAAGATTCGAAGTGGTATTCACCACTGATCTTCTTCACCTGATCAATGACTTTTTGGTCCACCTTAGGCGGTCTGCCGCTCACTTGGAGCAGCGCCAACACTAATGATGTGAATTCGTGGCCCAGAGGGATACCGGCGAAAGTCACGCCAGTGTCTTCTCCGACACGATTGACACTGAAGCTTGGCGTTCTGTTTAATTCAGCTTTTTCAACTGAAATTTTCGATGACATGGAAGCCAGCTCATCAACGAGAGCCAGCATGTCCTTAGAAGTGTCATCTTCGCCTGCGCTAACTTTGAGAACAATGTCATTCTCAATTAGCTGCATATATTGATTTAATTGTGCTTTGATGTTTGCATCAAGTACCAATTGAATGCACTCCTTAGATTTTACCTACTAGATCAAGGCTAGGTGTAAGAGTTTCGCCGCCTTCTTCCCATTTAGCCGGGCAAACTTCACCTGGGTTTTGACGAACGTATTGAGCTGCTTTTACTTTGTTTACAAGGTTGCTTGCGTCACGGCCGATACCGCCTGCATTGATTTCTACAGTTTGGATGACGCCGTCTGGATCGATGATGAATGTTCCGCGGTCAGCAAGACCAGTTTCTTCGTCAAGAACATCGAAGTTGCGAGAGATTGTTTGAGATGGGTCACCGATCATTGCGTAAGTGATTTTGCCGATTTTTTCAGAGCTGTCATGCCAGCCTTTGTGTACGAAGTGAGTATCTGTAGAAACAGAGTAGACTTCAACACCTAATTCTTTAAGAGCAGCATATTGTTCTTGAAGATCTTCAAGCTCAGTTGGGCATACGAAAGAGAAATCTGCTGGGTAGAAGCAGAATACGCTCCATTGGCCTTTCAAATCTTCGTTTGTTACATCGATGAATTCACCGTTTTTGAATGCTTTTGCTTCGAATGGAAGTACTTCTTTACCGATTAAAGACATAATGTATATTCCTCCTAAAAATGTATTAGAAAGCATATTCGCTTTCAATAATAATTCTAATTATATATGAATTATTAATTAATATATATTTTTTGTCAAGCGATAACCTACTTTTTTTCAACTTGTTTAAGGTATGACAGGTAGGATTTAGGTATTTCTTTTATAACAGATGAGATGATTGATATGGATTGATTCTCAATTAGACAAGGTTTTCAGGAACTTTTGTAAATCAGAATGACAGGCCGTTTTGGCATTTGAACATTTTATGACACCATGGGAAAGGGCAAAGAACAATGGCCAAAAGCAGAATAGAACGGAATAGCAGGCATGCTGTCACATGATCATCTTGGGGATTGTTTCTAGCTAATATTGTATCACTGTTTATGATATTTAAAACATAACTTATGTCTTCTGTTGTTTGGGATAGAAGAAAAAAACACGGTTCAGTTGAAACTGACCGTGTTTTTGATGATAGGTTATTCAGACCAATTCGTATGGAAAACGCCGTCCATATCAGTCCGTTCGTACGTGTGAGCGCCAAAGTAATCGCGCTGCGCCTGCAAGAGGTTCGCATTGGAACGCCCTGTGCGGTAGCCGTCGTAATAAGAGAGCGCGGTAGTTAAGCATGGGAAAGAGATTCCGGTGCTGATACCCTCGCAAACGACTTTTCGCAGGCCTGTTTGATAGGCATGGAGCTTATCTGTGAAATAAGGCGCGATCAGCAGGTTAGCCAGATTTGGCTGCTCACTGAATGCTTCGCTGATCACGTTTAGGAAATCAGCGCGGATGATGCAGCCGCCTCGGAAAATCAAGGCAATGTCTTTGAGCGGCAGATTCCAGCCGTAAAGCTCAGATGACATCTTATATTGGGCAAAGCCTTGTGCATAGGCGCATACTTTCCCCATGTAAAGAGCCTGTCTGACGTATTCAATCCAGGTGTCTTTATCCAAGTGTTTTTCTTCGGCTTCCGGGCCTGCTAATACGTCTTGAGCTGCCATCCGTTCTTCTTTTAAGGATGACAAGTAGCGGGCGAACAAGGACTCTGTGATGATCGTGGACGGGATGCCGTTATCAATCGCCTGCATGCTCGTCCATTTCCCAGTGCCTTTTTGTCCAGTTTTATCAAGGATGACATCGATCAGAGGCTGCCCTGTTTTTTCGTCTTTTTTGCGTAAAATCTCAGCTGTAATCTCTATTAAATAGCTTTTCAGCTCACCTTGATTCCATGTTTCAAAAATAGATGCAATTTCATCTAGCGGCAGACGAAGCGTTTCTCTTAGAAACGTATACGCTTCTGCAATCAGCTGCATGTCGGCATACTCAATGCCGTTGTGCACCATTTTTGTAAAGTGCCCTGCCCCTTTTGGTCCGATATAGACACAGCAAGGGTCATCTCCGACTTGGGCTGCGATTTTCGTCAGGATAGGAGCGGCTTTCTCATAGACGTCGCGATCTCCGCCCGGCATGATGGAAGGCCCTGTTAATGCGCCGACTTCACCGCCGGAAATGCCGACTCCCAGGTAGCCGATCCCTTTTTCCTTCAGCTCGTCATATCTTCTTTCTGTGTCTTCATAGTGGGAGTTTCCTCCGTCCATGATGACGTCGCCTTCTTCAAGCAAAGGCTTTAATGATTGGATGACGGAATCTACGGGTTTTCCCGCTGTGACCATCAAAAAGATTTTTCTTGGTTTTTCTAACGATTGAACAAAGTCCTCAAGCTCGTAATACGGGCTGAGAGATTGTCCATCCAGCTTTTGGACAAGCTGGTCCGTTAAATCTCTGGTGTAATTATAGACAGCGACGTTTTCACCTTTATTTGCCATGTTTAAGGCGATGTTGCTTCCCATTACGCCTAAGCCTATGACACCAATCGTATTGAACATGTGTTACAGCTCCTTCTTAATTTCATACAACTAAACTTAACAATAAAATGAATCCCAGTCCAGCAACGGAAATAATGGTTTCCAGCAAAGTCCATGTGGCAAATGTTTCTTTCATGCTTAATCCGAAGTATTCCTTGAACATCCAGAAGCCGGCGTCATTGACGTGTGAAGCGATGACACTTCCGGCGCCTGTTGCGAGCACGACTAACGCCAGGTTAACATCAGAATGGCCCAATAACGGGATGACCAGACCTGTTGTGCTTAGTGCGGCAACAGTCGCTGATCCTAGAGAAATGCGCAGGATCGCCGCGATGAGCCATGCCAGAATGATTGGTGATAATGCCGTTCCTTTGAATAAGTCTGCTACGTAATCGCCGACACCGCCGTTGATCAGCACTTGTTTGAAGGCGCCGCCTCCTCCGATGATCAAAAGCATCATGCCGATTTGTGAAATGGCAGTTGAACAAGAATCCATCACGGTTTTGACTGGAATGTTGCGCTTGATGCCCATTGTATAGACTGCGACCAATAACGAAATAATCATAGCAGTCGATGCGTTTCCAATCAATCTGATAAAAGCTAAAACTCCGTTATCTGCAAACCCGATTGTTTCTTGAAGCAGGTCGATAATGGTCGCGACCGACATGATGATAATCGGGAGCATTGCGGTAAAGACACTGATTCCAAAGCCAGGTGTTTCTTCAAGGTTAAACGTTTTTTGTGTGCCGAGTGATGCAATATTGCCGTTTTTCGCAAATGATGCAGGAACGATTTTTTTCGCGAACTTTGTAAATAACGGCCCTGCGATGAGCACTGTCGGAACAGCAACGATAAAGCCGTACAGCAGCACTTCTCCAATGTTTGCGCCATACTCACCGGCGATCGCCGTAGGTCCCGGGTGCGGCGGCAGGAAACCGTGTGTGACGGATAGTGCCGCGACCATCGGGATTCCGAGAAATAAAATAGAAATCTTCAATTCTCTTGAAATCGCAAAGACAATCGGAATTAATAGAACCAGTCCTACTTCAAAAAATAACGCAATCCCAATAATGAATGAGGCAATGACAACGGCCCATTGAATATTTTTCTCACCGAATTTGTTGACGAGCGTCATCGCAATGCGCTGTGCGCCTCCTGAATCCGCGATCAGCTTGCCCAGCATCGCACCGAGTCCGAAGATGAGCGCGATGTGGCCAAGAGTCCCCCCTATTCCTGCTTCGATGGAGCTGACAACTTTATCGAACGGCATCCCGAGTGCCAGTGCCACGCCGAACGATACGACCAGCAGGGAAATAAATGTGTTTAATTTTAAGCCCATAATCAGAAATAGTAATGCTAAGATCCCAAGTGCAACGATGATTAACGGCATGGTAATGCCCTCCCCTTCATGTCATGTACTATTTGTGTGTGATTAAGCCCCTCTGATAATCTGCAATTTGTGTATATTGATTTTCTAATAATCTTGATAGATTGATGAAAATCGGCATTAATGTTCTGTATTCCTTGGCTGAGTCTTCGATCGGCGTATGTCTGTATGTGCTGCCGATCATGTCGGACACGGCGTCGAAAGAGTCAATTTTTCCTGTTGCATACAGGCCTAAAATGCAGGCGCCGAGACATGAGCTTTCGTAGCTTTCCGGAACGACAACCTCTGATTCGAAGATATCCGACATCATTTGGCGCCAAACCTCTGACCTTGCAAATCCCCCTGTCGCTTGGATGCGGGTTACCGGGCCATCCATGCATTCAGTTAACGCCAAGAACACAGTGTACAGGTTGTAAATGACGCCTTCCAATGCCGCGCGTATCATATGCTCTTTCTTATGCGACATGGTCAGACCGAAAAATGAGCCGCGTACATCCGGATTCCACAACGGAGCGCGTTCTCCGGCGAGATATGGGTGGAACAGCAGACCGTCAGAACCGGGTCTGACGCGTTGGGCAATTTTCGTCAGCACGTCATATGGATCAATGCCCAGCCGTGTCGCTGTTTCGATTTCGGAGGAGGCAAACTCGTCTCTGATCCAGCGAAGGACGATGCCCCCATTGTTCACAGGTCCCCCAATAACCCAATGCTTGTCCGTCAAGGCATAGCAAAAAATTCTCCCTTTTTCATCGGTTTGCGGCTTGTCAATAATCGTCCGGATGGCACCGCTTGTACCGATGGTGACGGCGATTTCTCCCTTTTTAATGGCGTTGACGCCGAGGTTGGACAGCACGCCGTCGCTGGCGCCGATGACAAAAGGCGTTTCCGGATCGATTCCCATCTGGATCGCAATTTCCGGGCTGCAGTGCTGAAAGATCTCGGTTGTCGGCACGAGTTTGGATAAGTGATCCGGCGTGATGCCTGCGATGCGCAGTGCCTCTTCGTCCCAATCCAAGCCCTTCAGGTTCATCATGCCTGTCGCTGATGCTAATGAGTAATCGATGACATACTCATTGAACAGCTGTTTAAAAATGTATTCTTTGATGCCGATATATTTTTTTGCCTTGGAAGCGATTTCTTTCCTTTCATTCGTGATCCAGGCAATTTTACTTAACGGTGCCATCGGATGAATCGGTGTTCCCGTCCGTTTGTACACCTCATGTCCGTTCAATTCCTCTTTGATCTTATGCGCCCAGCCTTCACTTCGGTTGTCGGCCCATGTGATGCATGGCGTCAGCGGCTTGTCATTTTCGTCGATTGCAATGACGCTGTGCATGGCGCTGCTAAACGAAATGAATGAGATTTGTTTTTCGGGATGCTGTTTTGTAATTCTCGCTGTTGTATGGATGACTGCCTGAAAAATCTCTTCCGGATTTTGTTCGGCTGTTGAGATGACCGGTGTATAGAGCGGGTAGCCGATGCTTTCTTTCTGTACCACATCCCCGTTTTCACTGAACAGCACAGCTTTTGTGCTTGTCGTGCCGATATCGATTCCTAACATATAACTAGTCATTGTTGTATTCAGCTCCTTTTGCCAGCATTTGTTGTGAGAGCCATAGGTCTTCTACCTTATCCTGCACATCATCAAAGTTTTGGTGAAGAGACTGAATCATCAGCGCCCTATCCTTTGTTTTGATGGCTTGAATATAAAGCTCGTGGTTATCTAAAATCCTTGTGAAGTCTTCATACTTTTCCTTTAACCGTACCCGCATCGATAAAAGAATAAAGCTTTCCATGACGGGTTTTAGATTGTTCCAGATCATCTGAATGTATGAATGATCAATCGCTCGGATAATGGTTTCATGGAACAGCACATCTTGAAATGAAAATTCATCAGCGTCCTCATATTTGATTGAGACTTTCATCATTTCAAAAATTTTGCTGAGATCCTTAACTAAAGGCTCAATGTCTATTTTGACAAGCCGTTCAAAGACAAATGTTTCTAATAGTAAACGCACATCATAAATTTCCGCGATTTTCTTCTCAGTTAAACCAATTACGACCGCTCCCATTCGTTCTAAGCGGATGATTTTTTCGGATGCGAGTATTTTTAGCGCTTCGCGAACCGGCGAACGGCTTACTGAAAACTCGGCGGCGATTGTATTTTCTGATAAAATGGTACCGCTTTCAATCAGGCCTGAAACGATCCGCATTCTCAGCTCGTATGCGACACGAACCCCAGTTGACGCTTTTGAGAGCCATTTTGCGGGATACAACAGGTCTTTGGAGTCTAGCATACACTCACCTTCCTCACTCAAGGAGTATACTTGTATACAAGTATGATAACGTGAATATTTCTTTTATGCAAACACTTTCATTTCTAATTTTTAATAAAATTTTTTCCAATCATTATGGTATTTATTTCTAAATGGAATATGGTACATTGGAGATAACTAGCATAAGTGAATCATGTTTTGAAAGAGGCGATTTGGATGAAAATCATCATTGCACCTGATTCTTTTAAGGAAAGCTTATCAGCTCTGGAGGCAGCCGACGCGATCGAAAGAGGTTTCAAATCGGTCTTTCCGGGTGCTGATTACAGAAAATTGCCGGTGGCGGACGGCGGCGAGGGAACCGTTCAATCTTTGGTCGATGCGACCAACGGAAGGATCATAGAGCAAGTTGTCACAGGGCCGCTGGGGGAACCGGTGAGAGCTTTCTTTGGCATGATGGGAGATGGGAGAACAGCTGTGATTGAAATGGCTGCTGCTTCAGGGCTGCATCTGGTGCCTGTAGATAAGCGAAATCCGCTCATCACTACAACAAGGGGAACGGGAGAATTAATCGGAGCAGCTCTTGATGCGGGAGCGGAGCGGTTGATCATCGGAATCGGCGGAAGCGCCACGAACGACGGGGGAGCCGGGATGATTCAGGCATTGGGCGGAAGGCTTCTTGATAACTCAGGCAGCGAGATTGGCCCAGGGGGCGGCGCATTATCTCAGCTTGCATCAATAGAAGTCAGCGGGCTTGATTACAGATTGCGGAATGTCAAACTGGAAGTTGCCTGTGACGTGGACAATCCGTTAACAGGACCAAAGGGCGCTACGGCTGTTTTCGGGCCGCAAAAAGGCGCGACGGCCGACATGCTGGATGTACTAGACAAGAACTTAAGCCATTTCGCTGATATGGCAGAAAAAGAGCTCGGATCAACCTTCCGAGATACAGAGGGCGCCGGTGCAGCGGGCGGTCTTGGATGGAGCCTGCTGACTTATCTTCAGGCTGACCTGAAAAGAGGCATTGATATTGTCCTTGAAGCGGTTGATTTTGAAAATATCGTTCAGGATGCAGATCTTGTAATAACCGGCGAGGGACGGATCGACAGCCAAACGGTTCATGGAAAAACGCCGATTGGCGTAGCCAAGGCGGCTAAATCATACGATGTGCCCGTCATCGGCATTGCGGGATCAATATCCCGAGACAGTGATGCCGTCTACCAGCACGGAATCGATGCGCTTTTCAGCATCGTTCCCGGAGCCGTGACTCTAGAAGACGCGTTTGAACATGCCGCAGAATATATGGAAAGAACGGCGCGGGACATTGCTGCGTCTATCAAATTGGCGAAAACGATGTTTCTGATATAGCCGATGCACATGCCAATGCATAGCCATCCTTCTTTTTGGGTAGAGACAGTTAACACACATGAGGAATTCATCCCAGAAGGAGGACGCAGATATGACTGTACAAGAAATCAAAGGCAAAAAACTAGTAAAAGGCATTGCGCCAAATGTGGAGCCGGAAGCTCTGTTAAATGATAAACGAAAAGTATTTTTGTTTGGTTCCCCTAGTTACACAAACATTGGCGACCAAGCGATTGCGTATGCGGAAGAGAAATTTATCAAAAATCATTTTCCGTATTATGAATACATTGAGATTATGGATTATGCGACGGATGAGGGCATTGAACTGGTGAAGGAGATCATTCGTGAAGACGATATTGTCTGCTTTACAGGCGGAGGGAATTTAGGAAACCTTTATCTCGATATTGAGGAAGACAGAAGAAAGGTCTTTTCGGCGTTTAAAGATTACAAATCAATTTCTCTGCCACAATCCGTTTATTTTGAGGATACAGAGGAAGGACAGAAGGAAAAGAAAAAAACACAGGATGCGTACCATCAAAATACAAATTTAACGATTGCTGCGCGTGAGACGCAAACACTGGATGTTGTGAAAGAGACCTTCAACTCCAATGTGATCTTTACACCGGACATGGTGCTTTCCTTGGATATTGTGCCGCGAGAGCTCGAGCGGGACGGCGTTCTCTTTATTTTAAGAGCGGATAAGGAGAAAGTGACTGACGAAGATTTTATGTCACAGATGAAGAAATGGGCAGAAAAAACAACTTGCACAGAGCGTACCGATACGGTGCTGGATACGGTCGACACCATCGACTACGCCGACCGTGAAAAGCATTTTATGGAGATGCTAGACCGCATCGGCTCCAGTAAATTGGTGATTACCGACCGCCTTCACGCGATGATTTTCTCGATTATCACCAAAACACCTTGCCTTGTCTTTGGAAACAGCTATGGCAAAGCCAAACATTCATATCGGGATTGGCTTGAAAGCTTAAACTTCATTGAGTATACGGATAAGAATGATGTTGAGGAGCTGGAGCGTATGATTGACCGCCTGCTTCAAGCAGAACCGAATGACGTTGATTTATCTAAGGACTTTCAGCCGCTGGTTGATTTTTTTGCTTCTTAAACGAAAAAGACTGCCCTCACCCGGGGCAGTCTTTCTTTGTTAAATATGAAACAGCCAGACGACGAGCGGGCCGAAGAATGAGCCGAGCACCGCACAAAGCGTCATGGAGACGGAACTCATGGAGACGGCCAGTTCTCCATATTCCAATGCTTTGGAGGTACCCAGTGCGTGGGAGGCGCTGCCTAATGCAATGCCTTGTCCAAGGGAACTGCGTATGCGAAGCCATTTTAGGAAAAGCGGCCCGAGAATGACGCCTGAGAAGCCCGCAATCATGACAAATACGACTGTCATGGAAGGGACGCCGCCAAGACCGGCGGCGATCTGAATAGCGACAGGGGTTGTGATCGACTTTGGCAGAATGGATAATAAGAGATCATGATCAATCCCGAATGCTTCTGCGAAGATCAGCCCGCTGATCATTCCCATGCATAATCCGACCAGGACGCCGCCTAAAATAGGAACACAATGTTTGACAATGATATGCCATTGTTTATAAAGCGGATAGGCCAGTGCCACGACAGCCGGCCCAAGCAAAGAATTGATCCATTTCCCCCCGATCATATAGCCTTCATAGGAAACATGAAACATCATCAAAACCGCTACAATCAAAATGGTCGTTGTCAGAACAGGGATAAGAAATGGAAGCGGGAATCGCTTATAGAGTTTGACCATCGCTAAATAAGCGGCAACTGTTAAAAGAATTATAATGATCGCGATACATGCTTGCTGCATTTCTCTTTCTCCTCCCGTTTTTTTGCTTTTTTCTCTAATAGCTGGCTGGCGAATCCAGCCGCAATGATCGTGACGATGGTGCTGAGAACGACTGTAATCAGCAGCATCAGCCCATTGAATGAAATAAGAGACGGGTAGTTTATCACTCCTGTCATTGCCGGGATGAACAACAATGGTAGGAAGGATAATAAAAACCCTGCTCCGTCTTCAATGATGGAGACGGGAACAATACGGAGGCCCAAGCAGATCAGAAGCAATACCAATCCAACGATGCTTCCTGACACGGGTAAATGAAACAGATGCTGAATGGCTTCCCCGATCATAAAAAATACATATAATATCAACACTTGCAAGATAATTCGTATGACTTTCACATCAAGTGCTGCTCTCCAATCAGAACAGCTTCCTCCTTTCTGGTGCTTGCTTCTAGGATGGTTCTGAGGAATCGCTTTACTTTCTTTTTATATGATTGTACTATACAAGTATAATGATTGATTTAGTCATATAACGACTTGTATTTATTCAGTTAATGTACATTTGTATTATACAAGTATATATGGTGTTGTCAATGCCGGAGATTGGAATAGGGAGCGAGAGCGATTGCAAAATCAAAATCCAGTTGAATTAATTGAATATGAGCTGACGACTTTTATCAGGAGAGCTGTTTATCTGGATCAATCAGAGAAAAGAACAGGGAATTTGGAGAGATCTTCGTACTTATTACTGAGACAATTGGATGAGTTTGGGCCTGCTCGTGTTAAGGAATTGGCAGAATCGTTTAAGCTTGATATTTCTACTCTTTCAAGACAAGCAGCTGCATTAGAGGCAAAGGAGCTCATCTATCGCTTCTCAGACCCATCTGATGGGAGAGTCAGCCTGTTTACCATTACAAAACTCGGCAAACAACTATTAAAAGCCGATCAGCAAAAGCGCCTTGAACGTTATGAACAGATGCTGAAAGAATGGTCAACACAGGAAAAAGAGATGTTCGGCGAGCTGCTGCAGCGTATGAACAAGGCTTTTATCGATTAACAGCTAAAAAACCCATGGTTCCGCTGGAACAGCATGGGTTTTTCTTATGGTCAGAGATTATCTGCATCGTTTGGCGGCAGCCCAAGCCACTAGTCCGGCAACAACAGCCGCCGATACAATGGGGCGCTTCGTTGCTTTCGTGTAATAGCTTCTAGACCGCATCCATCCTTTATTTGTGCCTCTGTCATGCATACCGCAGCCCGCATCATAAAGAGCGCTTTCTTCTCGCGGTTTGGACGGTCTTTCGGCATGCTGGCTGTGATACATGATTTTTTCCATCAGTCTGTCGGTCAGACGAGGGAAAAGCGCACCCAGCATGGCGATGGCTTTGGCCTGTGAGCCGATGTACATGTCGCGCTTAGGGTGTTCGGCGGCAAACAGGATAGCTTCGGCGACCGCTTCCGGCGGATAGATCATGGAGCGGTAATGAGCCGGCTGTTTGTCGAGGTAGCTGTGCGCATGCTCGTTATAAGGTGTGTCAATTCTGCCGGGGTGGATGAGCGTTACCGACACGGGCGCCTGTTCCTTTTCGAGCTCCATTCGGATGCTTTCCGTCCAGCCGTGAAGCGCAAATTTGGCAGACGCATATGTGGATTGAATGACTGTTCCCCTGTCTCCGAACAGGCTTCCTACATTAATGAGTGCGCCCGGCACACCTTTGCCGGTGTAGTGTTTGACAGCCGCTCTTGTTCCGTAAACAGGTCCCCAGAAATTTGTGTCGAACATGCGCTTCATGTCTTCAACGGTGACGTCCATGGCATGTCCGAAAGTCGAGACGGCCGCATTGTTGACCCATGTGTCAAAGCGGCCGAATGTGTTGATCGCGGTTTCTGCGATGCGGTTGACGTCCTCTTCTTTTCCGACATCCGCCTTTACCCATATGGCGTCGTGCCCTTTTTCCTTAAGTTCATCAGTGAGCTCCTTCAGCGCGTCTTCATTTCGCGCTGCTGCCACGACCTTTGCGCCTTTTTCTGATGCCATACGTGCCGTGACAAGTCCGATTCCGCTTGAAGCGCCGGTAATGACGATCACCTGATCCTTAAGCTTTTTCAGTTTGAGCTTTGTTTTTATGGCGGGGTTTTGTCGTTCAAGCTGTTCTGTATTCGTGACTGAATGATCGATTGTCATTGAGAGATCCCTCCTAGACGCTGTTTTTGTACATTTACCCCATCCGGAAGGGTCTTACCCCTTTTGACAATCACAGGGTTCTTTTTTATATTATATAAGTCGCTCTACCATACCTAGGAGGGAATGTTTTAATGACTAGCAGAGGAGATTCACGTGAAAAAATCCTTCACACGGCGTCACGTCTGTTCCAGCTGCAAGGATATCACGCGACAGGTTTGAACCAGATTGTAAAAGAAAGCGGTGCTCCTAAGGGATCGCTTTATCACTTTTTTCCGAATGGCAAAGAAGAATTAGCAATTGAAGCGGTTACATATACAGGTAAGATCGTTGAACATGTGATACAGAAAAGCATGGATGAATCCTCTGATCCTGTTGAAGCGATTCAGCTTTTTATCAAAAAAACAGCCAGCCAATTTGATAACACAGAAAGCATTAAAGGTATTCCAGTCGGTTTGCTGGCGAGTGAGACAGCGTTAATCAGTGAACCGCTGCGGACGGTTTGCATGAAGGTGTTTAAAAGCTGGGAAGCGGTTTTTGCCAGAAAATTAATGGAAAACGGATTTGCAGAAGAAGAAGCAAATCAGCTTGGAACGCTGATTAATTCGATGATTGAGGGCGGCATCATGCTTTCGTTAACGAATAAAGACAAAACGCCCCTTCTTCTCATTGCCGAACAAATACCAGTGCTGGTGAGAAAAAAAGGGTAGCATTTTGTTATCCTTTCTCCTACAATTATATAGAACGGTCTAGTAAGATACAATACATTATATAGACTGGTCTAAATTTGAGGAAGCGATAATATGAAAACATTATGTACACATTCATTGCCTAAAGAAAAAATGCCTTATTTGCTCCGGAGCGGAGAAGGCGAGTGCTATCTGTTCGGCAGACAGGTTGCCACGGTGATGGCGAATGGGAGGAGCACAGGTGATTTATTTGAGATCGTGCTTCTTTCCGGGGGAAAAGGAGATGCCTTTCCGCTTCATGTCCACAATGACACACATGAAGGGATTCTCGTTTTGGACGGGAAGCTTGAGCTGACACTTGATGGTGAACGCTATTTATTAATATCAGGTGATTATGCGAACATTCCGGCGGGAACACCGCACAGCTACCGGATGCAGAGCCACAGAACAAGACTGGTATCTTACACGATGAAAGGAAACGTAGCGCACTTGTATTCCGTTATTGGGAATCCGTATGATCACGCTGAACATCCGCCGTACGCAAGCGAAGAAGTCTCAAACGAGCGATTTGCAGAAGCAGCCGCTGTAGCGGACATTGTATTTCTAGATGAAGGAAAGCCTGCATGTTCGGCCAAATTAGCGGAACTTACAGAGCTGCCAGATGGAGCGGTTCCATACGTTCTTGAATCTGGAGAAGGAGATCGCCTGTTGACTGGAGATCAGCTTCACCGCATTGTGGCTGCACAAAAAAATACAGATGGCCAGTTTATCGTCGTATCGTCTGAAGGCCCTAAAGGTGACCGAATCGTTGATCACTACCATGAACATCATACAGAAACATTTTATTGCCTTGAAGGTCAGATGACGATGTGGGCAGATGGCCAGGAAATTCAGCTGAATCCGGGAGATTTTCTGCATGTCCCTGCAAATACCGTTCACTCCTATCGCCTTGATTCTCACTATACAAAGATGGTGGGCGTATTGGTTCCTGGTTTATTTGAACCGTTTTTCCGGACGTTAGGCGACCCGTATGAAGGCCACATCTTCCCATGTGAGCCTCAGGCTTTGCGCTTTGATCGCGTTTTGCAGAATATCGACGCATTAGATTTAAAGGTGATGAAACCATAAAGATGACAAGATTGTAAGGTTTTCATGCCGGCCTGACACCTAAATCGATGTTTCCGCGCTTCATTTTTTCATACCCTTAAGGTACAGAAAAAAGGAGCGTGATGGCTATGTCTTCATTACAGCCGACTCTAACAAATGAGCGGATCGGTGTGCTTGATGTGCTGAGAGGAATGGCGATTTTCGGCATCTTATTTGTCAATCTGGCACATTTCAGTTATCCGGATATGTATTTGTCTATGCTTGGAAAAGAGAATTTTTTCATGGATAAGTGGTCTGAAGCTGATTTTGCCGCCGCAGACATACTGAAATTCTTCATTCAAACAAAATGTATTTTATTGTTTTCCTTTTTATTTGGATTTGGCATGGTTGTCATGATGGAGAGAGCAGAAAACAAAGGGAAACGGTTTGTTCCGTTATATGTGAGAAGGTTGATGGCGCTTCTCTTGTTTGGAACGATTCATGCGTTTTTGATATGGGACGGGGATATTTTAACAGAATATGCCCTGCTCGGTTTTGTCCTGCTCTTGTTTCGAAAAGCAAAGCCGAAAACACTGCTGATATGGGCGGTCTCTTTGTATTTTCTGTTTTCCATTCCGTTCATGTTGACAAGTTTTGATCAATCAAACGGACAGGAATGGGTACAAGCGGTAACACAGCAGGCAAAACAAGCGATTCATGTTTATGGAAGCGGCAGCCTGAGGGACATTGCAGAACAGCGGATCCACGACCGTCTTGTTTACATGTCTTCGAATGGCATGCTTACGTATAATCCGCTCAACTTCTTCTTTGCATCCATTCCATATTTCAGCATGTTTTTGCTGGGAGCTGCGGCAGCAAAATCTCGGTATTTGCATGAACCGGAAAAGCATCGCAAAGGATTAAAACGATTATGGATGGCCGGGCTTGTCATCGGCATCGGCGCCCAGGTGATGTACAGTGTAACGGATAAAGAAATATGTTTGCTGATTGGCGCGCCTTTCCTCATGTTTTTCTATGTTACAACGGTTGTCTATCTTTATCATAAAACAAGAGTGAGAACAGTGCTGCAATCATTCTCCGCTGTTGGGAGGATGGCATTTACCAATTATCTGATGCAGTCTATTGTATGTACTTGGATTTTTTATCATTACGGCTTGGGCCTGTATGGAAAAGTGTACCCTGCTGCCGGTGTGCTCATTACAATTGCTGTTTGTGCCGTTCAAATGGTCTTCAGCCACCTTTGGCTTCGTGTCTTTCGGATGGGGCCGTTTGAGTGGCTATGGAGAAGCGCTACGTATCTGTCGTGGCAGCCTATTGTAAAGAAAACAAAAGTCTAGATGCCTATTGGCGTCTAGACTTTTTTCTATTATTTATACACGACACGTGTTTTGCAAATGATGTCATGCAGGCCTTTTTTCTCTCCAAAGGCGATCATGATAAACCCAATATAAAAGATGATTCCTGATAAGATATAGGCAAAGTAACGGCCAATTGCCTGTCCGACAGAAACCCGTTCACCTTGTTCATTGACCACTTTCAGGCCAAGAATTTTTTTGCCAAGTGTGCCTTGCATTTTAGAAGCTGTGAGCAGCCCGTAATATAACACACTGATGACGATCATGATTAGCATTGTAGGCAAAAATGCAAGCGTCATGTATTTCACTAAATACTCTTCTTCCGTCATGTAAGGGTTTGTTGCCACAGCCCCAGCTACAAAAACAGAATTGATCATAAATAGAATAATATAACTAGGAACAGATACAATAATGCCGTCAATAAAATAAGCTAAAAAACGAATCCAAAATCCTGCTGGTTTTTCCATGTATTTTTCTCTCTCCTTTGAATGAATCTGGAATAGTATACTTTGAAAAAGAAGTACATGCAATATGGTATGGTGATAAAATCCTGATATTACAGAAAAATGAGTCTTTTATCCTCTGTTTTTTACTATATAAATATACTAGAAAGAATCACATCATTTGTGTATGTTCTGGATTTTTTTAAAAAATATAATGAATATAACATTCAACTTACTTATAATAAAAAAGGTTAATATTTCTATTAAAGGAGGAGTTTGATGTCTAAAAAAAATAGCGTGGCGATCATGACAACCATTTCTGCGTTTCTTTTTTGCGCCGTGATTGTGGCGGCTTCACTTTCGCCGCTGGCCGGAACGGGAGCGGCGGCCAATCAGTTTAATTCAGCTGGCATGTGGTCAGCTGTCGGTATGATCCTTGTCTTGTATTTCATTCCATTTCTCGTTTATATGCTCGGAGTCGATGCAATGAGGTATGTCATGGGGGTGCTTTGCGGCTTCGGGCTTTTGATTCATTTGTCTTCGGCCGGTTTTATCTTGATGTTTAGTTTCTTTAGTGACCATCTGCTTTCTGAGTTGATCTTTGTTTTGGGAGTTAGTCTCGCTGCGGCTGCTGTCAATGTCATTTGGTTTGTGTCTGCATTTCGGCCGGATGCTGAAAAAACGTCTGCGCATACACTTACATAGTTTTCTAGTTTGTGATGGTTTTGTGAAATAGATTTATAAAATGGATGAATATGTTATGATGGTCACAAATTAGAAGTTACATATAATGGGGGTCTCAATGATGGTCAAGTCATTTCGTATGAAAGCTTTGATTGCGGGAGCTGCGGTGGCGGCGGCTGTTTCGGCCGGCGTTGTTTCTGATGTGCCCGCTGCCAAAGTGTTTCAGCCGACAGCTGCTTATGCGGCGGAAACGGTGTTTTCTCAAAATAATGGAGCATCTGGCTTTTTGACAGGAAGATATGATGTACAAGCGATGGCACCTGCCATGTTTAACTGGTCACGCGAAAGCCGGTTCGCCGGAAATACAGACGGGACGCTGAAATGGCAAAACGACATCAGGACGACTCCGCAAAATGGAGCGGGGGCTGTGATTGACGGAGACGGCACAGTATATCTTCATTCCAGAGACGGGGAAATGAAAGCCTTTAATCCAGACGGCTCAGTCAAATGGGTGACCGGGAATCTTGGAAAAACATATACGCAATCTCCTGTACTTGGGACCAACGGCGTTATCTATTTGGCTTCCTATGACAAAAAGATTTATTTTATTGACAAAGAAACGGGAGAAATTTTAACAACGGTTCCGTTAAGCGGCGGGCCAAGCTCTGAAACGGTGATCGGTTCAGACGGGACGTTGTATTTCTCAACACTTGATAATTATGTTCATGCGATCAAACCGACGTCAAAATCAACCTGGACAGAGCGCTGGAAGTTGAAAACAAATGGTGTCGTCAGCTCTGTGCCGGTGCTTGCCTCAAACGGCACCGTGTATGTCGGCACATACAATAACGTGTTTTATGCGATCAATTCCGGAACCGGACAGGTGAAATGGTCCAGAACGACGTCAAATGCGTTTAAAGGATATCCGGTGATTGATAAGGATGGCACCGTTTATGCTGGCAACCAAGACGGACAGCTGTATGCGTATACGTCAACAGGCAGCTTAAAATGGACATTCCCGCTGAACGGGTTCTCAAGTTCATCGCCTGCGATCGACCATAACGGAAACATCTATATCGGCTCAGGAAGCGGCGAGCTGTTTTCCATCAGTAAAAACGGGGATATGAACTGGTCATTCTACACAGACGGCCCTGTCAGAACGGCGCCGCTGATTGACGCGAAGGGAACGGTTTATTTCGGGTCAGATGATATGAAGGTTTATGCGGCAGACGCAAACGGCAATGAATTATGGAGCTATCAAACCGACAGCAACGTCGTGTCATCTCCTCAGCTTGCTGAGGACGGAACGCTTTATATTGGAAGTTATACGAAGCTGATGGCTTTTGGGAAATAGTAAAACAGGCTGGCGAGGTTAACTCGGCAGCCTGTTTTTTTGATCAATCAAGATATTTATTTTTATAGAAAACCTTTGTCCCGCAAATATAATCATGTAATGCCAGTTTAGAGGGAAAGGCCGCCATGATAAAACCGATATTTAAGATCTTAGATAATGTGTAAGCGAAGAAACGGCCGAAGCTGTGCCAAAAAGAAATACGCTCGCCATACTGATTGACAACGATGATGCCCATGAGTTTTTTTCCCAATGTTGCCTGCATGTTTGAGGAAGTCAGCAAGCTATAGTAAAGAATAACGAAAATAAATATGATGGCCAAAACAGGGATTGTGCCAATGACCAACATTATCGGGCTTCTGACATGTGTGTGCCTGCTGCATCAATGAGTGGCAACACAATGAAGGTGTTAATGAAAATCATAATGAAAGAGAATATAGCTATAATAAATACATCAATAATAGAGGCGGCTGCCCGAATCCAAAATCCTGCTGGTTTTTCAATGTATAATATTCTCTCCTTTGAAGTTTTCTGGGATATTATACGTTAGAGGCTGCAGGGTTTCAATGAGATAGACTAGAGGAATCTGGTTTCGTAGTGAAAATGGTATTTTATCACTTTTAATCTCTTTATTTAGGTGATATAAAGATAAAAAAAGAACCTGCAAGATGATGCAGATTCTCTTCATTACGATTATTTAGAGGCTTGAATAAAGACACCCTTCTCATGAGAAAACTCTTTGAATCCGTATACCCCATGATAGGAGCCGATTCCGCTTGTGTTGACGCCGCCGAATGGCAGGTTGACGTCACTGAAATGGACGACGACATCATTGATGGCGGCATTTCCTGATGTCGTGTGCTGAAGGACGTTGTCAATCAGGTCTTGGTTTTGGCTGAATACATAAAGCGCAAGCGGTTTATCGTGATCATTTACGTAATCGATGACCTCGTCGATGTCTTCATAATTCATCATCGGCAGGATTGGTGCGAAGATTTCCTCCTGCATGATTTTCATATCAGGCGTGACGTTTTTCAAAACGGTTGGCGAGATCGTGCGGTCGCTGGCATCAAATACGCCGCCGAACACCACTTCCGCCCCTTTTTTGATGGCATCGTCGAACAGATCTTTGACGCGGTTGAAGTTGCGGTCATTGACGATCTGCGTAAATTTGCTGCGGTCTGGGGTATGATCATCCTCCATAAATCCTGCGTTAACGATTGTTTGTAAAATCCCCGCGAACCTGTCCTGAACGTCTTTTTTAATGAACAGGTAATCAGGTGCGATGCAGGTTTGGCCAGCGTTTACGAATTTCCCGACGGCGATCTTTTTCGCTGCGTCCATCAGATCGTAATCGCTGTCGATAATCGTTGGGCTCTTGCCGCCAAGCTCAAGTGTGACAGATGCCAAGTGTTTGGCAGCCGCTGTCATGACGATTTTCCCGACATTTGTGCTTCCAGTGAAGAAAATGTGGTCGAACGGCTGATCAAGAAGCTCGGTTGCCACCTCAACCTCTCCTTCAAAAATCGCGACTTCTTTTTCATCAAAAGCGTCTCTTATCACTTTAGCGGCAATGTTGCTCGTGTTCATCGTGAAATCGGACAGCTTTACAATCGCGCTGTTTCCGGCTGCGAGAGAAGCCGCAAGCGGCGCCATCGTCAGCATAAACGGATAGTTCCACGGGCCGAGGATGAGTGTGACGCCTTTAGGCTCGTACATAAGAATTCCGTTTGCGTCAGGGCTTAACGATGAACCGACTTCTTTAGGCGCCATCCATTGTTCCAGGTTGTTCATATTATCTCTGATCGCTTTTTTTGTTCCTTCGATTTCCGCTTTTTTGACCTCGTGATATGGTTTGCGGACGTCTTTGCGGATCGCTTCGATGATTTCTTCTTCATGGGCGATGACGGAATCTAAAAAGCGCTGAAGCTTCTTTCTGCGCTGTTCCGCTGTTGAAGCGCGCAAGGCTTTTTGCTGTTTTTTCTGAAGCTGAAAGACACGCTGGATGTGGTCCTTTACTTGCTGTTCCATTGTAAAATCCCCCTCATTCATTTGCTTTCTTCTTTTCTCGGACCTATTATAAGGTGGTACCTTTTCTGTAAGAAAGACAACGGTGAACCATCTATACGTTACCGTACATATATCGAAGATCTGTCTAATGATTGGAGGTGTCTTTTGTGCCGGAATCTGCCGAAGCTCAAGTGAAAGAGGCGCTGCTGGCTTTATTGAAAGAAAGAGATATTCAACACATTACAATGAAAGAAATCGCTGAGAAGGCCAAAGTGAGCCGCGGATCGCTCTACCTTTATTATGAGGATAAGTTTTCAATCATTGAGGATTTAATCGAAGACATGAAGGAAGGGCTGGGCAAAGCGCTTTTTGACGCCTTCAGTCATATGGATACCCTCCATTTGAACAAAAAACGGCAAACGGTGCATCCGACGCTGTCCTTTGTTCATGAGCATCGATCCTTTTTTTCTGTGATGATGAACAGAGGGCATTTCCATCGTTTTTTTAAGGATGTGTTTCAGCAGGATGTGCTGCTGACTCCGATCCATGTGAATTTGACGCCGATCGAACGGGAAATTTACGGACATTACCGGGCCTTGTACACGTACGCGATCATCCTGTATTGGCTGAATGAGGATGCGGCCGCGACTCCGGAAGCTATCAGCCAAAAGGTATGGGAGCTTGTTTCTCAAAAGAGATTTTATTGGCTGTTTGGACAAGCTGTGCCAGGAGAGCGAGAGAAGGACAAGCAAATCGACAGGCGTGTGGTTCGAACGAGAGAGGCGCTCCAGAAGGCATTTCTGGACGTGCTGGCGGAGAAAAAAGACTACGCAGCCATCACGATTTCGGATATTACCCGGAAAAGCAATATCCGCCGCGCAACCTTTTATGATCACTATGCCAATAAAGAGGAATTGCTCCAAACCATGATACAGCGATCATGTGCGGAGATCATTGATCACCTGACGATTGCCTCCATCCCGAATGAATTTTCCTTAAAGGAAGCGGAGAAGGCGCTCGCCAGTCTGCTTTCTGCTTTGTCAAACATGCCCATTGTCCATTTTCTGAACCAGGAATGGGGTGTTCCTCATGTGATACCTGATATGTTCAAAGCGCTGGAATCGTTTTATCTGCATCAGCAAAATGATATTCACGCAGAGAAAAAGCTTTATGCCCATTATGTATCCGCAATGATTATTGGGTTGCTTTTGTATCGGCTGGATGAAGGAAAGGCGCATCCGCCTGAAGTGCTGGCGAGGGAATTTTTGCAGTTTTTGGATGTGAAAAAGTATAAGGTTGTATTGCTTTGAAAGACAAAAAGAGAGGGACATCCCCTCTCTTATCTCGTTTCTTTCTTCCATTTCTCATCAATCAGCATCTTCCCAGGCCATGTATATGCCATGATGCCGCCGTCTGCGGTGATGTCCTCTCCTGTGACGTATGAGCTGTCATCTGACGCGAGGAACAGCGCCACTGTCGCCATTTCCTTCGGCTGGCCGAGGCGGCCGAGCGGCGTGACCCATTTGTTGGCTTCGCGGAATTTTTCACCCATTTCCTGTTCTTTGGTGCCTGCTAATTTGTCAATCAGCGGGGTTTCGATCGTACCCGGTGAAATGGAATTGACGCGGATGCCGTTCCGTGCGTAGTCGATCGCCATCGCTTTTGTCAGGTTGGTGATGCCGCCTTTTGCTGCGTTGTAGCCGGAGCGGTCAAGATCCGCGGCACGGCCTGACATGGAGGAGGTGTTGATGATGGAGCCCCCATTTTCGAGCATGAGCGGAATCAAATATTTGCTGCAAAGGAACGTGCCGCGCAGGTCGACGGCGATAATGCGATCAAACAGGTCAACCGGATATTCGTGCACCTTTCCGCCTTCCTGATCAACGCCGGCATTATTAAACAGAATATCAATCGTTCCGCATGCATCCTTGATTTGATCAGCAAATGCTTTCACACTGTTTTCATCTGACACATCAAGGTGAAAGGATTCTGCCTGTCCTCCGTTTTTTCTGATTGCGTCAACTGTTTCTTCCATTTGATCTTTATTGATATCTCCGATGATCACACGCGCGCCTTCATTGGCAAAAACCTCTGCCGTCGCTTGCCCAATGCCTGTCGCGGCGCCTGTGATCACTGCTGTTTTGTTTTCAAGTCTTCCCATGATACGAGACCTCCTTTTTCTATTTGTCTTCCCGCTATGTGCAGTGATAAACATGCGAGAAAAGAAAGGCCGGCATATGTTAAGATGAATTAGAAATTGTTGGGAGGTTTGTATGTTTGAAGGTACAGCATAAGAAGGAGCTCAAGTTTTATTGCTTCATTACCATTCCATCTGCATTTGTTGTGCTGACTGTCATCTCTTTTTTATTGCAAGAGATTACGTTTCCGGTGACTGCAAGCGCATTTCTGAATGCTTCATGGCATAATCTATTGTTTTTGATACCGTTCGGTTTGTTTTTCTACCCGGTGCATATATGGATGAAGCGGGAGTTTGGCCGCTGGAATGACACAGAAAAAAAGAGAGGATGATGAAGCCTCTCTTTTTTATGAGAATGAGTGAGAAAAAGAGTGAAAACAAATCCAACTAATGTTAAATTTACATATATATGCATCTATCAATCTAATTGACAATTGTCATCTTATGTGATAAATAGATGCTGAAAAGGGTTTACATAATGGTAAAGGAGCGATCAAGAGTGGCGAAAAAAGAGTTTAAAGCAGAGTCTAAACGCTTGCTGGATATGATGATTAACTCCATTTATACCCAAAAAGAAATTTTCCTGCGCGAGTTAATCTCCAATTCGAGTGATGCGATTGACAAAATCTATTACAAAGCGCTTACGGACGATGCGCTTACGTTTGATAAAGACAGTTACTACATAAAGGTCGCAGCTGACAAAGATGCGAGAACATTAACCATCTCTGATACGGGGATCGGAATGACAAAGGATGAGCTTGAACAGCATCTTGGAACAATTGCAAAAAGCGGTTCCCTCGCGTTTAAAAAGGAAAACGAGCTGAAAGACGGACATGACATTATCGGGCAGTTCGGTGTCGGTTTTTACGCGGCATTTATGGTTGCCGATGTCGTGACAGTCATCAGTAAAGCGCTTGGCAGCGAAGAGGCTTATAAATGGGAGTCTGCGGGTGCAGACGGCTATACGATTGAACCGTGTGAAAAGGATTCTGTCGGTACAGACATTATCCTGAAAATCAAAGAGAACACAGAAGATGACAGCTATGACGAGTTTTTAGAGGAATATCGTTTAAAAGCGATTATCAAGAAATACTCCGACTTCATTCGCTACCCGATCAAAATGGATACAACCATTAATAAGCCGAAGGAAGGCAGCGAAAATGAATTTGAAGAGGTGCAGGAAGAGCAGACGGTCAACAGCATGGTGCCGATCTGGAGAAAAAACAAAAGCGAGCTGACAGATGAGGATTATGAAACATTCTATGCTGAAAAGCATTACGGGTTTGATAAACCGCTCACACACGTTCATATCAGTGTGGATGGAGCCGTTCGCTACAACGCGATTCTATTCGTCCCTGAAAACATGCCGTTTGACTACTATTCCAAGGAATATGAGAAAGGCTTGGAGCTGTATTCCAATGGCGTGCTGATCATGAATAAGTGCGCAGACCTGCTACCGGACCACTTCAGCTTTGTGAAGGGCATGGTCGATTCTGAGGATCTGTCGCTGAATATTTCCAGAGAAATGCTGCAGCATGACCGCCAGCTGAAGCTGATCGCGAAAAACATCAGCAAGAAAATCAAAAGCGAGCTGCAAAGCCTGTTGAAAAAAGACCGGGAGAAATACGAGACGTTCTACAAGTCGTTCGGCAGACAGCTGAAATTCGGCGTGTATAATGATTTTGGCGCGAATAAGGATCAATTGAAGGATCTCCTATTATTCTACTCTTCAAAAGAGAAAAAACTGGTCAGCTTAGACGAGTATGTTTCCAGAATGCCAGAGGAGCAGAAATTCATTTATTATGCGACCGGTGATTCTTACGACCGCATTGAGAAACTGCCGCAAACGGAAATGGTGGCGGACAAAGGCTATGAAATCCTCTACTTTACTGAGGACATCGATGAGTTTGCAATTAAAATGCTGGCTTCTTATCAGGAAAAAGAATTCAAGTCCGTATCAAGCGGAGACCTTGGCATAGACACGGATGAGGATCAAAAGCAGTCCGAGGAAGAGGAAAGCAAGTATAAGGATCTGTTTGAGGAAATGAAAAACATTCTGTCAGACAAAGTGAAAAACGTCAGAATCTCAAAACGGCTTAAATCACATCCAGTCTGCCTTGCTGCTGACGGCGAAGTGACAATTGAGATGGAAAAAATCTTAAACGCGATGCCTGACAGCCAAAATGTGAAGGCGGAAAAAGTGCTGGAAATCAACCCAAATCACGAAGTATTTCAAACGCTGCAGGACGCGTTTGAACAAGATAAAGAGAAGCTGAGCCTGTACACAAACCTTCTGTACAATCAGGCGCTTCTCATCGAAGGCCTGCCGATTCAGGACCCTGTGGAATTTACGAACAATATTTGCAAGGTCATGGTGTAAACAGAAAAAGGAATCGTCCCATAAGGAGACGATTCCTTTTTTTTATAAAGTACGCTCATTCAGCACTTGGTTTTGGGTGCTTTTCTTCTTTTTAAACCGTTTTTTCAGGCTTGCTTCAATTTCCTCCAAGCTTTTCCCTTTGGTTTCCGGTACCATGTAGAACGCGAAGAAAAATGAGAGAAGACAAATGACTGAGAAAACCATAAAGACCCATGCGATGCCCATCGCGCTTAGCATCAGCGGGAAGACAAGCGACACGATCAGGTTAGCCGCCGATAACACCAAAGTCGTGAACCCTGTCGCGGCTCCGCGTGCTTTGGATGGGAAGAGCTCAGGCATGAGCACCCACACTACCGGACCCCATGTCGCCTGGTAAAAGACGATATAGACACCTAGAAAGACTACTGTCATCCACGCTGTTGATGCGGAAAGCCCGAGTGTCAGGAGCACGCCTGATAAAGCAGCAAGGCTCAGTGTGATGCCGATACTTCCCCAGATCAGAAGTTTTTTGCGGCCGACACGGTCAATTAAGATCATGGCAGTGATACACATGATGACGTTGAGGATGCCGATCCCCATTGTGCCGAGCGCCGAAGCTGATGTGCCAAGACCGGCCTTCGTAAAAATGGTTGGCGCGTAGTAGATGACCGTATTAATGCCGACTGCCTGCTGGAAAATGGCAAGGCCTACGCCAATCAGAAGCATGGGGCGAATCCATTTGGCTTTCAGCACGCCGAGTGTCGTTTCTTTTTTCTCCGCTTCCCCTTGCTTCATCTCTGCCAATTCCATTTCAATGTCTTTGGGATCATGAGTGATGTTCATGATTCGTCTCGCTTCTTCTTCACGGCCGCGCTTCACGAGCCATCTTGGCGATTCCGGCATGAACGCGATGCCGATTAATAGAAGTACGGCAGGCACTGCGGCCAGACCGACCATCCAGCGCCACGCTTCAAACGGTGTGAACAGGTAGTTAACGATATAGGCGAGCAAAATCCCGGTGACAATCATTAAGTTGTTCATTGTGCCGAGTGTCCCGCGGATTTTCGTCGGTGCCATTTCGGAAAGATACACGGGCACAAGTGCCGTTGAACCGCCGACGGCCAACCCGAGTATCACCCTTGATGCAATCAGCATGCCGATTGTTTGCGAAAATGCGCAAGCGAGCGCACCGATAATAAAAATGATGGAAAGGACAAATACAACCTTTCTCCTGCCCCAGCGGTCTGAGCATGTGCCGCTCAAGGCAGAACCGAAAATCGCGCCAAGGAGCAGCATGCTGACAACCAATCCTTCTGTCAATGTCGTTAAAGGAATATCGTTATTGATAAACAGGAGTGCTCCTGAGATAACGCCTGTATCGTAACCATATAGCAGTCCCCCTAAAGCGCCGAAAAAGTAGATCATATATTTCCTTGTGTCTTTCTTCACAAATGTCTCCTCCTCAGTTGTTGAGCCAATGAGTATCTAAAATGTATAACAAAGTTAATAGATTAGTACCCATTTCCTATCTCATTTGAAACATTTGTTTTGAACAAACGGAAACATTAAAGCCAAAAGAGATGATCACAGATCCGCTGAGTTTAGGAAAAACGAAATAACTTCGAGATATGCTCAGAGAAACCATTAAAAAACCTTACCCGCGCGGAGTAAGGTTTTGATTAAGACATTTTTATTCTTCTGCTTCGTTGACGAAAACCAAGGCGGAGAAGCCTTTTTTCTTATCAAATTGCAATTCAACGACGGTAACGTCCGGATTGAAGTTGTGGTATTCCTCTAAGAACTGAATAATGCCTTCTGAAATGTCATCTGACATAAGCTGCTTGTGGTGCAGGCCAAATGTGGCTTCAGCGAGGAACCCTGTACGCTTGTTGTACGATAGTTCTTTTACTTCAACGTCTTCAGGATAGATATCTTCTTCATTGGAAATATACACGCAAATTCCGTCTACAATTTCTTGCTCATTTAATATTAATCTCATTGCCTAAAATCTCCTTCTGTACGTCTTCGGTGCTTTAAATGCGCGAATCAATGCGATGACAATGATTAAAATAATGATTAAAGCGATGATATCCACGATCCAGGCAATGGGTGAAGCGCCATAAGAAACATAGCCGGGGCCTCCGACTGGATGATAGGTGTAACCCCACGGGTGCATCATGCTGATCATGAACATACCCATTGTAAATCCGCTATAATATCCAAACCATCCTGATGGCGCGAAACCTGCGTGATAGTAATGATTGACTGAAACATAACGTCCGCCAACATAAGCTTTAGACGTTTTTCCGCTGTATGTCTTTCCGGTTACTTTTGATGTAGCGCCGGAAAAGGTGCCTGACGATTTTTTAGAGCTTGATGAGCTTGCCTTTTCCGAAGGCTTCTTTTTAAGCGAAATCGATGATGATGAATCGTCAGGCGTCTTGGATTTTTGGCTAGAAGAGCTTGATCCTGAGCTGTAGCTTGATTTCGGGCTTGATTTATAGCTTCCGCTGTATGACGAGCCTGAACTTCGGCTGCTGTAACTAGATGATGAGCGGCCGCTAAAGCTCTTTGCATGAGAAATCGTTGATGGCAGCAGTACACCTAAAGCAACGGTTACTGCAACTAAGGCTTTCACATATTTAAGTTTCATTCTGTTTCCTCCATAGACCATCGAAACGGTCCGCTATTCTGACCAGCAAATAAAAGAAGCTGGGGCAGCTTTATTTCATATGAGCTAGATGATATGAACGTTTCATACTTTTGTTTTCTCAATCACTTTCTTTCTGAGATAAACTACCTTTATTTTATCGGATTTATGGCTCATTTTGTAAGGTTTTGCTTCAAAATCAGTTATTTAGGAACTTATCGCACAAAAAAACAGCCTTCTCCAATGGAGAAGGCTGTTTTCTTCTTATGCGAACAGCTTATCAATAAATGAAATATCCTCTTGAGAAAGCGTCACGTCGGCTGTTTTGATGTTATCAATAAGCTGATCGGCACGTTTTGCTCCCGGAATTAAAATATCAATTTCCGGTCTTGCTAAATACCAGGCCAATACGATGTGAGGGATATCCACGTTGTGTTTTTCGGCAATCGGCGCAAGCTTGTTGACCTTTCTGATATTTTCTTTGAAACGCTCACCCTTGAAGTGTTCCTGTTCGTTTCGCAGGTCGCCTTCTGGGAACGTTGTATCTTCTGTATACTTTCCTGCCAATAAACCTGATACGAGCGGGAAGTAAGGGATAAATGAAATATTATGCTCCTTCGTATACGGGAAGAATGTGTTTTCCGCTTCACGGTTTAACAGGTTGTATTCGCCTTGCAATACATCTACCAAACCGTCTTTGTTTGCTTCTTTCAATTGCTCTAAAGAGAAGTTGGATACACCGATGGAACGGATTTTTCCGGCTTTCTTCATCTCATTCAGCGCGTTAACAGCTTCATCCTTAGGCGTATGTTCGTCAGGGAAGTGAATGTAGAACAAATCGATATAATCGGTATTCAAGCGCTTCAGGCTTTCATCAACTGATTTTTTAAGAAATTCTGGTGAATTATCAAAGACAAAGTCATTGCCTTGTTTTCTGTGAGCGGCTTTTGTAGCGATGACAACATCTTCACGGTTGAATTCACGCAGCACTTCACCAATTAATTCTTCGGAACGGCCGATCCCGTAAATATAAGCGGTGTCTAACATTGTCACGCCATTACGGATCGCCTCGCGCACCAATTCTTTTCCGGTTTCTTCATTCAGATTCGGGTAGAGGTTATGTCCTCCGACAGCATTTGTTCCTAATCCAATAGGGAATACCTGCAAGTCTGATTTTCCGAGCTTCGCTTTTTTCATGATCTGCCTCCTAGAATAAAATGGATGATAGACTCTCAACACTATTGTAAACGTTAGGCCAGATGAATGCCGATTTGATGCTCATTGCAGTACTGCGTGTACTCGTCGTCTAATGGCTGAGAGGTCACAATGCAATGCAGCCTGTCAAACGGTGCATACGTCAGAAGCGTTGATTTTCCGAATTTAGAATGGTCAGCCAATAGATACACTTCTTTTGCTTTTTCTGAAATCCTCTTTTTAATTTCATACTCCAGCAGATCCGAGTTGGTCAATCCGTGTGTCAGCGTCGTTCCGGTAGCGGACATAAAGGCTTTGTTGATATTGTACTTATCAAGCATAGCCGGGTCGTCCATGCCGACAAAGGAGCGGGTTTTTCTCTTATAGTTGTTTCCGATAATGATTAAGTTGATATTCTTCAAAGCTGACGCCGCATTGATAATGTCTAAACTGTTGGTTAAGATGGTGACATTTTTGGCTGGATCAAGCGTATCAAGAATAGACTTTGTCGTCGTTCCTGAATCAATGAAGACCAAATCGTGATCTTCAATAAATCGGGAAGCATAATGGGCGATTTTTGTTTTTTCATCCTGGTGCTGAATGGTGCGATTTTCAAAAGGAACTAATGCGGTTTTTTCAATAGATGTTACGCCGCCGTATACTTTTTCAATCGCACCCTTTTCTGTTAGCTTGTTGATATCACGTCTGACTGTGTTTTTGGAGACATTGAACACCTGGCACAGCTCATCTAAGGAAACAGTGCCATGCGATAAAATGTACTCCTCCATTTCCTGAATCCGCATCAGTTTCATATTAAAAACTCCTTCTTGAATCTTTACGTAACATAAATATATAATAAAAACCAAAAGTTAATCAATAGTTGCTTAAAAAATGATAACATCGGTGTGTATCTTTTGCAAGATTCGACGGCCTTCTCTTACCTCTCTTACTTGATTAAAAGATTAATATAATAAAAATAATGAAAAAATGTAGTGTTTATGATTGACTTATGGGCATTATGCGATTAGAATATAACCAAGAAATGACCAAAAAGTAACCTGTTGTGCATGAAATGGTTGCTTGTATGTAAATATGCATCCGCCATTTATTTTTTTGGTTTTTTTGAAAGCGTTTAATTCTTGGCTTGCTGAAAAGTGGATATTGATATGAATCTATTCTGAACCATCCATACAAGTGTATGTGTTTACTAATGAAGGAGGCAATAAGAATGGCAGAAATCAGAAAATTAAAAAACTACATCAACGGTGAATGGGTTGAAAGCAAAACAGATCAATATGAAGATGTCGTCAATCCGGCGACGAAAGAAGTACTATGCCAAGTGCCGATTTCTACAAAAGAGGATATTGATTACGCAGCGCAAACGGCTGCTGAAGCATTTAAAACATGGTCAAAGGTGGCGGTTCCGCGCCGTGCCAGAATTCTATTTAACTTCCAGCAGCTGCTGTCTCAGCATAAAGAAGAACTGGCTCATCTGATTACCATTGAAAACGGAAAAAACACAAAAGAAGCTTTAGGTGAAGTGGGACGCGGGATTGAAAACGTAGAGTTCGCCGCTGGAGCACCTTCCCTGATGATGGGTGACTCGCTTGCTTCCATCGCAACGGACGTTGAAGCGGCGAACTACCGTTACCCAATCGGAGTTGTCGGCGGAATCGCGCCATTCAACTTCCCGATGATGGTTCCTTGCTGGATGTTCCCGATGGCGATCGCGCTCGGCAACACATTTATTTTAAAACCATCTGAGCGGACTCCGCTGTTAACAGAGAAATTGGTTGAGCTTTTTGAAAAAGCGGGCCTTCCGAAAGGGGTATTCAACGTCGTATACGGTGCGCATGACGTTGTGAATGGCATCCTCGAGCATCCCGAAATTAAAGCGATTTCATTTGTAGGCTCCAAGCCAGTAGGCGAATACGTCTACAAAAAAGGAAGCGAAAACTTAAAACGCGTTCAATCTCTGACTGGCGCGAAAAACCATACGATTGTCTTGAACGATGCGAATCTTGAAGACACGGTCACAAACGTCGTCGGAGCTGCCTTCGGTTCTGCCGGTGAACGCTGCATGGCTTGTGCGGTTGTGACAGTTGAAGAAGGAATCGCCGATGAATTTATGGCGAAGCTGCAGGAAAAAGTGGAGGACATTAAAATCGGTAACGGCCTTGATGACGGCGTGTTCTTAGGACCGGTGATTCGCGAAGACAACAAGAAGCGCACGCTCAGCTATATCGAAAAAGGTCTTGAAGAAGGTGCCAGACTCGTATGTGACGGACGTGAAAATGTGTCTGACGACGGCTACTTTGTCGGCCCGACGATCTTTGACAATGTCACAACAGAGATGACGATCTGGAAAGATGAAATTTTCGCTCCGGTTTTATCTGTCATCCGTGTGAAAAACCTGAAAGAAGCGATTGAAATCGCCAATAAGTCTGAGTTTGCGAACGGCGCCTGCTTGTTCACATCCAACTCAAACGCAATCCGCTACTTCCGTGAAAACATTGATGCGGGAATGCTAGGCATCAACCTTGGTGTGCCGGCTCCAATGGCGTTCTTCCCATTCTCAGGCTGGAAATCTTCATTCTTTGGAACGCTGCATGCGAACGGAAAAGACAGCGTCGACTTCTATACACGTAAAAAAGTGGTAACGGCAAGATATCCGGCACCTGATTTCAACTAAACGACGAACAGCCGAACGGCGTCCATGTGCGCTGTTCGGACTCATTCTGCCAATAGAAAGAGGAGGGCTTCTCTATGAGTTATTTGTTGCGTAAGCCGCAGTCGCATGAAGTATCTAATGGGGTCAAACTCGTGCACGAAGTAAAGACATCCAACTCTGATCTCACTTATGTAGAGTTTAAAGTGTTAGATCTTGCATCAGGTTCAAGCTATACAGAAGAATTGAAAAAACAAGAAATCTGTATTGTGGCGGTAACGGGGAACATTACAGTGACAGATCATGAGTCGACTTTTGAGAATATCGGCACGCGTGAAAGCGTATTTGAACGAAAACCGACAGACAGCGTCTATATGTCAAATGATCGTGCATTTGAGATCACAGCGGTCAGCGACGCAAGAGTGGCGCTTTGCTATTCTCCATCGGAAAAGCAGCTTCCGACAAAGCTGATCAAAGCGGAAGACAACGGAATTGAGCATCGCGGGCAATTTTCAAACAAACGTACTGTTCATAACATTCTTCCGGATTCAGACCCTTCAGCTAACAGTCTATTAGTAGTTGAAGTCTATACAGACAGCGGCAACTGGTCCAGCTACCCGCCTCACAAACATGATCAAGACAACTTGCCGGAAGAATCTTTCTTAGAAGAAACGTACTACCATGAGTTAGACCCAGGACAGGGCTTTGTGTTTCAGCGCGTATACACAGATGACCGTTCTATTGACGAGACAATGACTGTGGAAAATGAAAACGTTGTCATCGTTCCTGCGGGATACCACCCGGTAGGCGTTCCGGACGGATATACATCCTACTATTTAAATGTCATGGCAGGGCCGACGCGAAAATGGAAGTTTCATAACGACCCGGCGCATGAGTGGATTTTAGAACGCTAACAAGTGAGGAGTGGCTGTTTACGATGAAGTATACATTCAATGAAGAGAAGGCTTTTGATATTGTTGCCATCGGCCGGGCATGTATTGACCTGAACGCAGTCGAATACAACCGCCCAATGGAAGAGACGATGACATTTTCCAAATACGTTGGCGGTTCACCTGCGAATATCGCGATCGGCAGCGCGAAGCTTGGCTTAAAAGCGGGGTTCATCGGCAAAATTCCGGATGACCAGCATGGAAGATTCATAGAGTCCTATATGAGAAAGACCGGCGTTGATACAACACAGATGGTTATTGATCAAGATGGACACAAAGCAGGCCTTGCATTTACAGAAATCCTCAGCCCCGAAGAATGCAGCATTTTAATGTATCGCGATGATGTGGCGGATCTTTATCTTGAGCCTTCAGAGGTAAGCGAGGACTATATCGCAAATGCGAAAATGCTGCTTGTTTCCGGGACAGCGCTCGCCAAAAGCCCGTCACGGGAAGCGGTATTAAAAGCTGTTCAATACGCGAAGAAGCATCAGGTTAAAGTGGTGTTCGAACTGGATTACCGCCCGTATACGTGGCAGTCAGCGGATGAAACAGCCGTTTACTATTCTTTGGTCGCCGAGCAGTCTGATATCGTCATCGGCACACGCGATGAATTTGATGTGATGGAAAACCGCACAGGCGGAAGCAATGAAGAATCAGTCAATCATTTATTTGACCATTCAGCCGACCTCGTTGTCATCAAACATGGCGTCGAAGGCTCTTACGCATACAGCAAATCCGGCGAGGTATTCCGCGCTCAAGCGTACAAGACAAAAGTGCTGAAAACCTTTGGAGCCGGTGACTCCTATGCGTCAGCCTTTATCTATGGCCTTGTCAGCGGAAAAGACATCGAAACGGCATTGAAATACGGCAGTGCTTCAGCTTCCATTGTGGTGAGCAAGCACAGTTCGTCAGAAGCGATGCCGACTGCGGAAGAAATCGTACAGCTTATTGAAGCACAGTCATAATTGAAAAAGATCGAGTAAAGGTGGGATCGTTTGTGGGTAAGAAAATTCGCTTAACAACAGCACAGGCGCTGATTAAATTCTTAAACCAGCAGTACATCCATGTTGATGGAAAGGAAGAGCCTTTTGTCGAAGGGATTTTCACAATTTTCGGTCATGGAAACGTATTAGGGATCGGGCAAGCGCTTGAGCAAGATGCAGGCCATTTGAAAGTCTATCAAGGGAAAAATGAACAAGGAATGGCGCATGCGGCCATGGCGTACAGCAAGCAAATGCTGAGAAGAAAAATATATGCGGTGTCTACATCGGTCGGACCGGGAGCGGCTAACTTGGTGGCGGCAGCCGGCACTGCATTGGCAAACAATATCCCAGTTCTCTTGATTCCGGCAGACACATTTGCGACAAGACAGCCAGACCCTGTACTGCAGCAAATGGAGCAAGAATACAGTGCGGCGATTACGACAAACGATGCATTGAAACCTGTATCGAGATACTGGGACCGCATTACGCGCCCTGAGCAGCTGATGAGCAGTTTGCTGCGCGCGTTTGAAGTCATGACTGATCCGGCAAAAGCAGGTCCGGCAACGATTTGTATTTCTCAGGATGTTGAAGGGGAAGCATACGATTTTGATGAAAGTTTCTTCGTCAAACGGGTTCACTATATTGATCGCATGCAGCCGAGCGAGCGCGAGCTTCAAGGTGCGGCGGAGCTGATTAAATCCAGCAAAAAACCTGTGATTCTCGTCGGCGGAGGCGCAAAATATTCCGGTGCGCGCGATGAATTGGTTGCCATTTCTGAAGCCTATAACATTCCGTTAGTTGAAACGCAGGCAGGAAAGTCTACTGTTGAGGCAGATTTTGCGAACAACCTTGGCGGAATGGGCATCACAGGTACACTTGCGGCAAACAAAGCGGCCCGCCAAGCTGATTTGATTATCGGCATCGGCACAAGGTATACAGATTTTGCGACATCCTCTAAGACCGCTTTTGATTTTGATAAAGCGAAGTTTTTGAACATTAACGTCAGCCGAATGCAGGCGTATAAACTTGATGCATTCCAAGTGGTAGCGGATGCGAAAGTGACGCTTGGCAAACTGCACGGCTTGCTTGAAGGCTATGAGAGCGAGTTCGGCACAACGATCCGGGTGCTGAAGGACGAATGGCTAGCTGAACGCGAGCGTCTCAGCAAAGTGACGTTTAAGCGGGAAGCATTTGATCCGGAAATCAAACATCACTTTTCTCAAGAGGTCCTGAATGAATATGCTGACGCGTTGAATACGGAGCTTCCGCAAACAACGGCATTGCTGACAATCAACGAGACGATTCCTGAAGACAGCGTCATCATCTGTTCAGCAGGCTCACTCCCAGGAGATTTGCAGCGTCTGTGGCATTCTAATGTTCCAAATACGTATCACCTGGAGTATGGGTATTCTTGCATGGGCTATGAAGTGTCCGGGACACTCGGTCTTAAACTGGCCCACCCTGACAGAGAAGTGTATTCAATCGTCGGAGACGGCAGCTTCCTGATGCTTCATTCTGAACTGATCACGGCGATTCAGTACAACAAGAAAATCAATGTGCTGCTCTTTGACAACTCAGGATTCGGATGCATCAACAACCTGCAAATGGATCACGGCAGCGGCAGCTACTATTGCGAGTTCCGCACAGATGACAACCAAATCCTGAATGTCGATTACGCGAAAGTCGCTGAGGGATACGGCGCGAAAACCTATCGCGCAAACACAGTAGAAGAATTAAAAGCGGCGTTAGAGGATGCGAAGAAACAGGATGTATCAACATTAATTGAGATGAAGGTGCTGCCTAAAACAATGACGGACGGCTATGACAGCTGGTGGCATGTCGGGGTGGCAGAGGTATCTGAACAAGAAAGCGTTCAGAAAGCATACGAAGCAAAAGAGAAAAAGCTGGAATCTGCGAAGCAGTATTAGAGGGGAGGCACCATAGATGGGCAAAAATGAAATCCTGTGGGGAATCGCTCCCATTGGGTGGCGGAATGATGACATGCCTGAAATTGGAGCGGGAAATACACTTCAGCATTTGTTAAGTGATATCGTTGTCGCACGTTTTCAAGGCACGGAGGTCGGGGGCTTTTTCCCCGAACCTGCCATCCTGAACAAAGAGCTGAAGCTTCGGAACTTACGCATTGCAGGAAAATGGTTCAGCAGTTTTATTTTGCGTGACGGACTTGGTGAAGCGGCAAAGGCATTTACCCTGCATTGTGCGTATTTGCAGCAAGTAAACGCAGATGTCGCAGTTGTCTCTGAACAAACGTACAGCGTGCAAAGCTTGGAGAAAAACGTGTTCACAGAGAAGCCGCACTTTACGGATGATGAATGGGAGCGGCTTTGCGAAGGGCTGAATCACCTTGGCGAAATTGCCGCTCAGCATGGCTTGAAGCTTGTCTATCATCATCATCTCGGCACTGGTGTCCAAACAGCGGAAGAAGTGGACCGCCTGATGGCAGGAACTGACCCTGCGCATGTACACCTCCTCTATGATACAGGCCATGCGTATATTTCTGACGGCGATTACATGGGAATGCTTGAGAAGCATATCGGCCGCATTAAGCATGTGCACTTTAAGGATGCCCGCCTGAATGTCATGGAACAATGCAGACTCGAAGGACAATCGTTCCGGCAATCATTTTTAAAAGGCATGTTTACGGTTCCCGGTGACGGCTGCATTGACTTTAGAGAAGTATATCAGCTGCTGTTGAAGCACAGTTATTCCGGATGGATTGTCATTGAAGCTGAACAGGACCCCGATGTTGCAAACCCGCTGGAGTATGCATTGATTGCGAGAAACTATATTGATCAGCAGTTGTTGGATCTGGCTTAATGGGGACTGGACATATGGGCAATACCAATGGAGATTCAGCCTTCAATAAACGGACAATCGCCGCAGCATTGGCCAACTATATTGATGCCGGTTCAATTGTGGCAGGCTCCGCCGGTTTATCATTATGGGTCAGTTACCTTAAGCTATCTGATACGCAAATCGGGCTGCTCGGCGCGCTGAGCGCAAATGCGATTTCTGCCGCTGTCGGCGCGCTGCTTGGCGGGTTTCTGGCTGATAAAGTCGGACGGAAGGCTGTTTATACCAATAGTATGCTGGTTTATGCACTAGGGATTTGTTTGGTTTTGTTCGGGGTTAATTTCCCCATGTTGTTAAGCGGTTACATCATTATCGGTTTATCAGTAGGAGCTGACATAACCGCGTCATGGACCATTATTGCGGAAAATGCGCCAAAGAAGAATCGGGCCAGACATTGCGGCGTAGCACAAGTCGCTTGGGCCGCGGGCGCTGTCGTTGTACTGCTTCTCTCCGTACTGGCCGGTGACTTGGGACTCTTGGGGAATAAAATCGTATTTGCCCATCTGCTTGTGATTGCGCTGATTACGTACATCTTGAGAATCAGGCTTCCGGAATCAGACGCCTGGCAGACAAAAAATCAGCCGGAGGATGCTCAGGCAGAGAAGCCGGCTGTATGGAATAAGACATCGTATTTTGATTTGCTCAAGCCTATGTATCTAAAAAGCATATTGTTTTTGATGGGTGTGTACTTGGTTTGGAACTTAGCCGCCGGGGTCATGGGCTTCTTTATGCCATACATTTATCAGCAGGTCGGCGGTGTATCTGCCAACATGGCCAACCTTTTGCAAATGGGGCTGTTTATCTTCACAGGATTGGGGGTCGCCTTGATCTTCATGCCCTTTGCCGACAAATATAGAAAAACCGTATTTGGAATCGCCGCTTTCATGGCGGTGATCGGGTGGACACTGTTTCTGCTGCCAGTTGAAGGCCTGCCGATTCTGCTCCTGTTTATTGTCGTGATCGGCATCAATAACGGAGCAGGGCAGCAAGCGAACTATCAGTTATGGGCCAGTGAAATCTTTCCTACGCAATATCGTGCTTCCGCACAAGGACTGATGTTTTTCCTTGTCCGTATTTCAATAGGGATTTGGAGTCTGTTTGTCCCAATGATTATCACCAATTTCGGCATTGGAACAATGGCTGCAATTCTTCTCGGATGTGTGACGGCCAGTATGATCATCGGGCTGCTCTTTGCGCCGAATACGTCTGGCAAGTCGCTTGAACAAATTCAAGAGGAACTCTACGGATCTCCTCAGAGCCAAGTAAAGCAAGGAACAGAAAGCAAAATCATGTAACCAACAGAAGGAGTGGCTGTCAATGAGTTTACGTATTGGCGTAATTGGAACTGGAGCAATCGGAAAAGAACATATTAACCGCATCACGAACAAGCTGTCCGGCGCGGAAATTGTAGCTGTAACGGATGTTAATCATGAAGCTGCACAAAAGGTCGTTGAGCAATACCAATTAAACGCGACGGTTTATCCGAATGATGACAGCCTGCTTGCAGACGAAAATGTAGACGCTGTCTTAGTGACAAGCTGGGGGCCTGCGCATGAGTCAAGCGTGCTGAAAGCCATTAAAGCCCAGAAATATGTGTTCTGTGAAAAACCGCTCGCGACAACGGCTGAAGGATGCATGCGAATTGTCGAAGAAGAAATCAAAGTGGGCAAACGCCTTGTTCAAGTCGGCTTCATGCGCCGTTATGACAGCGGTTACGTACAGCTGAAGGAAGCACTCGATAACCATGTGATTGGCGAACCGCTTATGATTCACTGCGCGCACCGCAACCCGACTGTAGGAGATAACTACACAACCGATATGGCCGTAGTCGACACGCTTGTTCATGAAATTGATGTACTGCACTGGCTCGTCAACGATGACTACGAGTCCGTTCAAGTCATCTACCCGAAAAAATCGAAAAACGCGCTGCCGCATTTAAAAGATCCGCAAATCGTTGTGATTGAAACAAAAGGCGGTATCGTCATCAATGCTGAAATCTATGTGAACTGTAAATACGGCTATGACATCCAATGTGAAATCGTCGGAGAAGACGGCATCATCAAGCTTCCTGAACCATCAAGCATCAGCTTGAGAAAAGAAGGCAGATTCAGTACTGATATTTTGATGGATTGGCAGAGACGCTTTGTCGCTGCGTACGATGTGGAAATCCAAGACTTTATTGATTCAATTCAAAAGAAAGGCGAGGTCAGCGGGCCGACGGCATGGGACGGCTACATTGCTGCTGTTACGACTGACGCGTGTGTAAAAGCCCAGGAATCTGGACAAAAAGAAAAGGTTGAATTGAAGGAAAAACCGGAATTCTATCAATCTTTTACAACAGTTCAAAACTAAAAAACAGAGGAGTGAAAATATGAAGTTAGCATTGGATCCATCCATGTATCGTGATGATTTAACTTTAGAGGAAATGGTCTATAAAACGGCAGAGCTCGGCTATGAATATATCGAATTGTCTCCGCGCGAGGATTTTTGCCCATTTTATAAATATCCGAAAGTCGATTCAGCAAAGATCAAACAATTAAAGCGGCTGTTAAGGGATACAGGTGTTAAGCTTTCATCGCTTCTTCCTCTTTACCACTGGGCGGGACCCGATGAAGACCGCCGCCAGGCAGCAGTGCGCAACTGGAAACGGGCAATCGAAATTGCGGTTGAACTTGAAGTGGATTTGATGAACAGCGAATTCAGCGGTTCAAAATATGATCCTTTAACAAGTGAAGAAAAATTTATCAAATCCATGGATGAGCTTCTGCCAGTCTTTGAAAAAGAAGGCATGAAACTCAATCTTCAAGCCCACCCATACGATTTTATCGAAACGCACAAAGGTGCGATGGATATGATCCGCGCGCTTGACAAGGATTGGATCAATCTTGTCTACTCGACTGCGCATACGTTCTTCTATGATGACGGCAAAGGCGACATCGAGACCATGTTTGACGAAGCCGGCGACCGCCTCACACATGTTTTATTTGCAGATACCTATAATCATAAAGCGGCTCATGGCCTTCGCTACATCGTCAATCCGCCTGACGCGAAAGTAACGGTTCACCAGCATTTGGACATTGGCCAAGGCGAGGTTGACTTTGATACGATTTTCAGAAAACTGAGAGAGATGAAGTTCGACGGAATTGCGACGAATGCCGTATTTGCTTGGGTCGATGAAAGAGCGGATGAATCAAGCCGATTTATGCTTAAGAAAATGAAAGAAGAATTAGGTCTGGCATAAGCTGAGCATGGAGTTCGGCGGGATATGGCGACAGCCTTCCTGCCGAACTCCCTTCATATCTAAAACGCAGATGGGGGAGTCTGGCATGAAACTTTGTTTTAATGAAGCGACAACATTGGAAAACTCAAACCTTAAACAGGATTTAGAACTATGCGAAAAGCACGGCTATGATTATATTGAAATCCGCACAATGGATAAGCTGCCGGAGTACTTAAAAGATCATTCATTGGCAGATCTTGCGGAGTATTTTCAAACCCATCACATCAAACCGCTTGCTTTAAACGCGCTTGTTTTCTTCAACAACCGTGATGAAAAGGGCCACAACGAGATCATCACTGAATTTAAAGGCATGATGGAAACATGCAAAACCCTCGGTGTGAAATATGTGGTGGCCGTTCCGCTTGTGACAGAGCAGAAGATTGTAAAAGAAGAGATCAAAAAGAGCAGTGTAGACGTGCTGACTGAGCTGTCAGATATCGCGGAGCCGTACGGCGTAAAAATCGCGCTTGAATTTGTCGGCCATCCGCAATGTACGGTCAATACGTTTGAACAGGCGTATGAGATCGTAAACACAGTTAACCGTGACAATGTTGGGCTTGTCCTTGATAGTTTTCACTTCCATGCAATGGGTTCAAATATTGAGAGCTTAAAGCAGGCGGACGGAAAGAAAATCTTCATCTATCATATTGATGATACAGAAGATTTCCCAATCGGCTTTTTAACAGATGAGGATCGTGTATGGCCGGGACAAGGGGCAATTGACTTAGATGCCCACTTATCAGCACTGAAGGAAATCGGCTTCTCTGATGTTGTTTCGGTTGAGCTCTTCCGGCCTGAATACTATAAGCTGACTGCTGAGGAAGCCATTCAAACAGCGAAAAAAACAACGGTTGATGTTGTATCAAAATACTTCAGCATGTAATGGGTAAAGGAGGGGTGGACATGGCTTTTGTATCGATGAAAGAGCTTCTTGAAGATGCAAAGCGGGAGCAATATGCAATTGGCCAGTTTAATATCAACGGCCTGCAATGGACGAAGGCGATTTTGCAGGCAGCGCAAAAGGAGCAATCACCGGTCATCGCCGCGGCTTCTGATCGCCTGGTCGACTATTTAGGCGGATTTAAAACGATTGCCGCCATGGTAGGCGCGTTAATGGAGGACATGGCGATTACCGTTCCGGTCGTGCTTCATCTCGATCACGGCATCAGTGCGGAACGCTGCAGACAGGCCATTGATGCCGGATTCAGCTCAGTGATGATTGACGGCTCCCATCAGCCGATTGACGAGAATATCGCGATGACAAAAGAAGTCACCGATTATGCCGCAAAACACGGCGTGTCAGTAGAAGCCGAAGTCGGCACGGTCGGCGGAATGGAAGACGGACTGGTCGGCGGGGTCCGCTATGCCGATATCACGGAATGTGAGCGGATCGTTAAAGAAACCAATATCGACGCGCTGGCCGCCGCCCTCGGCTCTGTACACGGCAAATATCAGGGTGAGCCGAATCTCGGATTTAAGGAAATGGAGGCTATCTCCCGCATGACTGATATTCCCCTCGTTCTTCACGGGGCATCCGGGATTCCGCAGGATCAGATCAAAAAAGCCATCACGCTCGGCCACGCGAAGATCAATATCAATACGGAATGTATGGTAGCGTGGACAGACGAAACACGCCGCATGTTTCAAGAAAACAGCGATCTGTACGAACCGCGCGGCTATTTGACACCCGGCATTGAAGCTGTGGAAGAGACAGTGCGAAGCAAAATGAGAGAGTTCGGATCAGCCGGTAAAGCAGCTAAGCAGCAGGTCGGCTAAAGAGACCAGAAACCGCCGAGATGGCGGTTTTTTTGTGCGGTGTTGCGTCCATACGCCCAAAACGATTATGATGATGGCAGCAGTGTAAGAAACGGGAGTGGTTCAGTTTGAATAAAATCATGATTGTGGAAGACAGTGAAGACATTCGCGGACTATTGCAGAATTACCTTGAAAAATACGGATATCAAACAGTGGTCGCCGCGGATTTTACAACTGTTCTTGATGTCTTTTTGCGGGAGAAGCCCGATGTGGTGCTGCTTGATATCAATTTGCCGGCATATGACGGATATTATTGGTGCCGGCAGATCCGCCAGCACTCCACAAGCCCAATCATCTTTATTTCTGCCAGAAGCGGGGAAATGGATCAGGTAATGGCGATTGAAAATGGGGGAGACGATTATATCGAAAAACCGTTTTCTTATGATATTGTGCTGGCGAAAATCAAAAGCCAGATCCGGAGGGCGTACGGGGAGTACGCCGCAAAGCAGGGAGAGAAAGTGGTTGAATATGCCGGCGTCCAGCTCTTTGTGGAACGGTTTGAACTGCGTTTTCAGGATGAAAAAAGCGAGCTTTCTAAAAAAGAAAGCAAGCTTTTGGAAGTGCTGCTTGAGCGGGGAGAAAAGGTGACGAGTCGGGATCGTCTCATGGAAAAGACGTGGGACACCGACATATTCATCGATGATAATACACTTAACGTGTATATCACGCGGCTCAGAAAAAAACTGCGGGAGCTGAATGCGCCTGTTTCTATTGAAGCGGTGCGGGGCGAAGGCTACCAGCTGAGGGCGCAGTCATGAAGCTGTTTCTCCGGTCTCATGCAGTGCTGATTCTGCTTTTTCTCCTTCAAGGGCTGTTTGTCTTCTTTTATTACTGGTTTGCGGGTCTTCATTCTTTTTCTCACTTGTTTTACATATTGGGCGTGCAGCTTCTTATTTTGGCGGGCTATCTTGCCTATCGCTGGTACAAAGATCGCGGCGTGTATCATTGGCTCAGCTCGGGGCAGGAAGGGACGGATATCCCGTATCTCGGTTCTTCAGTGTTCTGTTCAGAGCTGTATGAAAAGCAGATGGAGCTGATCCGGCTGCAGCACCAGAAGCTCCATGAGACCGAAGCCAAGCTTGACGCGCGGGTGACGTATATGAATCAATGGGTGCACCAAGTAAAGACGCCGCTGTCGGTCATTAATTTAATCATTCAAGAAGAGGATGAGCCCGTTTTTGAACAAATCAAAAAAGAAGTCCGGCAGATTGAATTCGGGCTGGAGACGCTTCTTTATTCTTCAAGGCTCGACCTGTTTGAACGGGATTTTAAAATCGAAGCGGTTTCCCTGTCCGAGCTTCTCCAATCAGTCATTCAAAGCTATAAACGATTTTTTATTCAATATCGCGTTTATCCGAAAATGAACGTTTGCGATGATCATCAGATTTACACCGATGCCAAATGGCTCAAATTTGCGATCGGCCAAGTGGTCACAAATGCGGTCAAGTATTCAGCGGGCAAGAGTGACAGACTTGAGCTGAATGTCTTCCGCGATGAAGCCAGGACGGTGCTTGAAGTCAAAGATTACGGTGTCGGGATTCCCTCGCAAGACATCAAGCGGGTGTTTGACCCTTATTACACTGGGGAAAACGGGCGGCGTTTCCAAGAATCTACGGGAATCGGCCTCCATCTCGTCAAAGAAATTACAGATAAGCTCAATCATACGGTAGACATCAGCTCGTCTCCCGGTGAAGGGACATCAGTTCGATTTTCATTTCTTACAAAAATGTAAGGCTGCGTTAAGAAAACAACATAGCCCGCTTTGTTTCCCCTTGATAACATGGATTTATGTCAAGGGGATTTTTATGTTGAACGTCCCGGCACTACATGAAAGCAGCCCAGATCAACAAGAATAAAACCATAAGGAGGATTTTCATGGCGAATATGCTTGAAGTCAAACATATAAATAAAACCTATAAAGGACAAGTGTCCTATCAAGCCTTAAAGCAAATTTCATTTTCAATAGAAGAAGGCGAGTTCACGGCGGTGATGGGGCCGTCCGGGTCCGGAAAAACAACGCTTTTGAATATCATTTCAACGATCGACCGTCCGGATTCAGGCGATATCCTGATTCACGGAGAAAACCCGCATCGCCTGAAGCGGACAAAGCTCGCTCATTTCCGCCGCAAGCAGCTCGGATTTGTGTTTCAGGATTTCAACCTTCTGGACACGCTGACAATCGGTGAAAATATCATGCTGCCGTTAACGCTTGAAAAAGAAGCACCGTCTGTAATGGAAGAAAAACTGCAAGGCATCGCGGCAAAGCTCGGAATTGAAAACCTGCTCAACAAACGGACGTTTGAAGTATCCGGAGGACAGCGCCAGCGTGCCGCCATCGCAAGAGCGGTCATTCATAAGCCGTCACTCATCCTGGCCGATGAACCGACGGGCAACCTTGATTCCAAAGCGTCAAAAGACGTCATGGAAACGATGCAGAGCCTGAATCAGGATGATCATGTCACGGCTTTGATGGTGACCCACGATCCTGTTGCGGCAAGCTACTGCCGCCGCGTCATCTTTATAAAAGACGGCGAACTGTTTAATGAGATTTACCGCGGGGAAAACCGCCAAGTATTTTATGAACAAATTCTCGATGTGCTGTCTATGCTGGGGGGAAACGCAAATGACCTTTCTTCAGTTCGCTTATAAAAACGTCACGAGAAACAAAAGGGCCTATCTTGCATTCTTTTTAAGCAGCGCCTTTTCCGTTTTGATTTTCTTTACCTTTGCGATGTTCCTGTTTCATCCGGCATTAAAGGAAGGCTACCTGAATAATATCGCCAAAAAAGGCTTAACCGCTGCGGAATGGATGATCTTTGTTTTTTCTTTCTTATTTGTTCTGTATTCGGTTAACGCATTTTTGAAATCGAGAAATAAAGAATTCGGCATCCTGCTCATGCAGGGCATCACGCCGGGGCAGCTGAGAAAGCTCATTACTGCGGAAAATATGATCATCGGCGTCATGTCAATTGCAGCCGGCATTATCGGAGGATTCATTTTTTCAAAGACGTTCTTTACGGTCGGCGCTTATATTTTAGAAATGGACGCGCTGCCTTTGTATATGCCTTGGAAAGCGCTCGGTATTACGGCCTGCGGATTTCTGCTCTTATTTTTCTTTTTATCGCAGTTTACGATCCTTTTTGTCAGATCAAATACGGTTATCAAATTAATAAAGGGCACTGACAAGGTTAAGCCGGAGCCTAAGCCGTCCGTGCTTCTGTCCTTATTCGGCATCGCCTGTCTGTGCGGCGGGTACGGCATGGTTCTGAAAGGCAATGTCCACGGGGCCGAACCGTTTATCATTTTACTGCTCACCGTCATCGGAACATATTTCTTTTTCAGCCAAAGCAGCATATGGATTCTGCGCGCGCTGAAGAAGTGGAAAACCTTTTATCTGCGCGGGAAAAACGTCATTTGGGTTTCTGACCTTGTCTATCGTTTAAAAGACAACGCCCGCCTGTTCTTTATTGTCAGCATTATTTCCGCGGTTGCGTTTACTGCGACAGGCGTGCTCGCAATGTACAAATCGACTGTCGGGGCGGAAGAGTCCGCTTATGAAATGGAGTATTTATCCTACAGCAACAATCCAAAAGAACAGACTCATTTGAAAGATATTGACCATGAACTGAAAACACACGGCTTTATGTATAAGAAAGACAAAATAGATGTTTCCTATGTTCGCTATCAGGAAGGAGAAACTGTTCCCCCTGTTTACATGATCAGCAAATCGGATGTATCAAAGTACTTCCATGTTAAGCTGAGCGGCCTGAAAAATGATGAGGCTGTCTATTTCCCGGGCACGTATGACCGCAATTTCAAAAACAAAGCGCCGGATCAGCTGAAACTGCTGAACCAAAAAGGCAAGCTGTCCGGACAAAAACTGTCGGTAAAAGAAGTCAAAAAACCGCTGATCTCATTGAATGCCATCATCGCAGTGAATGATCAAACCTTTGATCAGCTGAAATCACTCGGTGATAAAGCGTCATTATACGGCTACAGCTATGATCATTGGAAAGACAGTCTTGAGATCAGCCAATCCTTGCAAAATGAGATTTACGGCAATTATATCGACGTGCATTCTGATTTTGCTTCAAAAGCTGGGACTTACTATGATACGGTGCAGCTGCCGAGCCTGAGTTTATTTATCGGCCTGTTTATCGCAATTGTATTCTTTGTCGCGGCAGCAAGTTTCTTATATTTCAGGCTGTTCACTGATTTAGATGAAGACCGGGAGCGCTACCGTTCACTGGCCAAAATCGGCCTGAGTGAGCGTGAAATGGCACAAAGCGTGACAATACAATTGGCCATTCTTTTCTTCTTTCCATTTGTCATTGCCGTCATGCATACACTGTTTGCCTTGAGAACATTGGCTGTGGAAGGATATTCCGATGTCGCGGGGCCGCTCAGTCTTACCATCGGAGGGTTTTTCATTTTTCAGCTTCTATTCTTCCTCGCGGTGCGGTCAAGCTATTTGAAAAAAATGAACAAGTAAGGGGAGTGAAAAGATGAAAAAAGCAATGGCAATCCTGGCCGTCTTGGCGGCTGCTGCCGTAATATGCGGGCTTCTCTTTTTTCATAACGATGTTACAGACAGATTTAATCCGTTTATTCACCAGCAAGATGTCTATGTTCAGATTGATCGAGATGGCAAACATCTTAGCCCAGGCGGTACTGAATATACATTAGACGGATACAATGCATCCGGAAAAAAAGAAGAAGTGACCTTTTTCGCCGGCAAAGAGCTTCGGAAGAACGCGTATTTGAAGGTGAAGGCGAAAGGAAAGTATGTCGAGACTTGGGAAGAAGTCAAGTTTGAAGATATGCCGGACTCCGTGCAGTCAAAATTAAAGTGATTCATAAAAAACGGCACAGCGTGATGACTGTGCCGTTTTTTTATTTTTTATTTTCTTCGGCCCGTTTGATCAGCATGTCGGTGATGATATCCACCTGTTTGCTGACAGAAATCGGATCATACGGGTAGAACGTGTCAAAGTCATTGATAAACACGCGATTATGTTTAACAGCGTCAAGGTTCTTCCAAATAGAGGAATTCTCTAGCTTGTCGAGTGTTTTGCTTTCGCCTTTCGGGTTGTAATCCGTAATGAACATATAATCTGCGGCATACTCAGGAATAACCTCTTGAGAGAGCTGTTTCATCTCTCCTTTTTTGATGACATCTTGCTCAATTTTTTCAGGCGCTTTTAACCCAAGTGCATTGTATACAGCTTGGCCGCCGCGTCCGCCATTGTCATTGAACACCCAGAATTCGCCCTTGTCTGTGTTTTCATAAATGCCGAAGGTCGCATCTTTGTCGATGACGCCGGCAATTTTCTTTTTAGCTGCTTCCGCTTTTTTGTTAAAGCCAGCCATAAATGATTTTGCTTTGTCTTTCGCTCCGGCGATATCTCCGAACATGCTGACTGTGTCTTCTACGTTTTTCGCTGTGTTATAAGGTATGACAACAGTCGGAGCGATTTTCTTTAATTTATCAACATTCTCTTCATTCATGACAACAATTAAGTCAGGCTGAAGCTCCATCACTTTTTCAACGCTGATTGGATCACCAACATCCTTCACATTTTTCAGTTTTGATTTTAAAAACGGATTATCAAATGACCATGAGCCTGAGCCGACCACATTGGCCCCGACAGACAGCAATTCACCGGCATAAAAATCAGTGACGATGCGTTTCGGATGTGCAGGAATGTTGACGTTCCCTTTTGGTGATTTGTATGTTCTCAATTCTGTTTTTTCGGAAGCAGAATCGCTTGAGCTCCCTTTAGAAGCCGTGCCGCTGCAAGCGCTGACAAACATGAGAAGCAGCACAAGCATGCCCACGAGTAATATGTTCTTTTTCATCAAGAACCCTCCCACTATGTATCTCAATAGATTAGTAATGATTATCATTATCAATAATAATATAGCAAGAAACCTGTTCTCCGTCTATCACTATTTTTAAGGGAGAAAGTTTTTCCCGTTTATGGGTGACGCGGTATTCATAATCGATTATTATAGGTAAATAGAAGGAGAAAAATATGGGAATTACAAAAAGAGGTGCCGCTTGGGAATGGCTGCATAGCTGGTGGATGCTGTTTATTTTCATGCCTTTTGCCATTACCAGTTTTTTTGCCTTTTTATTTATTGGCATCAAGGTTAGAAATAGAAAGTGGATCATGTACGGCATCATTTATTTTTTCATTTTTGCGTTTGGTTTTGTTTTGCCCGATCTGCCCGGTGTTTTTATTGTGGTCCCGTTATGGGCGGTGACCATTATTCATGGATTTAAAGTGCGCCCGCTGTATTTGATTCAGCTGGATGTCTACAAAGATCATGTGGAGGCGCGGGCTTTTGCCGAGGCAAGAAGTGAAGCCGAGAGCAGATTTCATGCACCGAAACAGTCTATTCAGGATATACATATTCGCAAAGAACAGTAAGAAAAAAAGCTCAACACTCGCATTGTGTTGAGCTTTTTTATATGTTACTGCTGGTAGGATTGCTGCTGAAATGGCGTGTTTTGGCCGAATGGAAGTGTAGACACATTCGTATTCATGACGCTGGATTGTCCAGTAAGTTCCTGCTGCATTTGGTTGCACATGTTGACAACCTGCTGGCACTTTTGAATCGCCATGTCATGCCCGTGCAGCGCTTGCTGAATGGTATGTGCAGCTTGTTGTTCGTGGTTTAGAATCTGCTGCAGCATTTGGATGTTTTGCTGCTCTTGATGTAGCATTTGGCGATATTGCTGGCTGCTTTGCTGTGTTTGCTGAATGAGCTGCTGAGCAGTTTGGCGGCATTGGTTCAGCTGCTGCAAGCCGTGTTGTGTATTATGCATGAATGATCCCTCCATGTATCGATTGACGTGAGTCGGTATTATCATGCAACTTGAATGAAAAGAAATTCTGTCAAAGAGGAACTACAATTATTTTCCTCAGCTCCTCTATCTTTGAATGAAAACGGTAGAGATTGTATACTGGGTACAAACCCTTTTTATGTAAATGTTCCGTTGTAAAATATAAGAATTGCGGAAAACGACACCCTGAAATGGGAGAATCGTATTCCGCTTTTTTTCTTTGTTTGCTCAGAAACCGCCTTCTCCTGCAGTAAATGGGATATTCAGCCTGTTTTCTACTGTGCGGAGGCGCTGATTGAGCCGATTTAGGCGGCGTGTATGGCGTTCAACAGCCTGGCTTAGCTGATTGACCTGTTCGGCCAGCCGCGCAATTTCGCGGTTTTGACGGCGGTCTTCGTTTGTTAGACGGGTTAATTCTCTCGACTGCTGTTCATTTTGCCGTTCAAGTGCTGCGATTCTTCTTTCTAATGCCGGCTGTCTGTCCATTTGGTATGGATCGTATACATCCTGCTGCGGATAAGAATTGTACTCATAGTGGCTATAGTAAGGTTCCTGCTGAGGCAGCTGAGGGCTGTAATATTGATAAGGGTTCATTATGATCAATCTCCTTGTGGGTGAATTCCTTATAACTTATGTAGTCATTGGCACAGCGGCACGGCATTCGCCCAAAAAGAGGAGGAAAGGATGTGATCCCCTTGAGAAACAAATATGGCATTTTGCTTTTAACTGCTGTATGCATCATGGTATCGGGCTGCCAGCAGCAAAAAGAAGAGACGCCGTTTTATTACGGAACGTGGGATGAGGGGCTTGCCCCCGGGTCAGCGGATGGCGTGAAATCAGCAACGGTCACATTTACCGAAGACGAGGTTGTGGAAACGGAAGTGATTGAAGGAAGAGGAGAGGTACAGCTGCCTTTTATGGCATACAAGGTGATTTCCCAAAGCACTGACGGGTCTATCGAGATTCAGTACCTCGGCCCCTATTATCCGCTCAAAAGCACGCTGAAAAGAGGAGAAAACGGGACGTTGATATGGAAGCAAAATGGCCAGACAAAAACGATGACAAGAATCAAGTCAAAGACCGGCAGGGAGGAGAAAGATGAGAAATCAAAAAGCTGAAAGACTGGTGGCAGCGGGGCTTGTTTTACACATCATTCAGTGGATATTTATATTATGGGCTTTTCTCAAAGTCAAACATGTATTTAGCGACTATACGATCTATAACCCTATTGTCATCAGCGGCTCCATGCAGTCCTTATCGTTTATACAAATGATGCGCGCTATGATGTACTCAGGGGCAATCGTGAATTATGTTTTGTTTTTTGCCCTTGTATGGCTGATTTATGGCATAGTGCTTCATGCCATCCTGATTGTTCTGGAAATGGCGGCTTACGTCATGATCAGGCGGAATCCATCATCTTCATGGGGGTTCTTTTTCATCGCGGCGGGTGTGAAGCTTGCCATCTTGAATATAACCGGCATTCCTTTTTTAGTTGCCGGCTTTCTGCTCATGAAACAGAAAAAAGCAGAAAACGGCGTCAAGACAGAAAGAAAGCGGAAACCGCGCATACGTATCCGAAGACAAGGGCGGCGTCTAAACAGAATCCGGAGAAAACCATCTCTTCCGGTTGAATATCAAAAAGAAAAAACGATATGATGGGACTATAGCCTGAAAACGACATGAAGGAGATGCAGGATGTACAAACTAATTGCAATTGATATGGATGGAACACTTTTAAATGATCATCATGAAGTAACAGAGGAGGTCCGCGACGCCCTTCACGCGGCAAAAGCGGAAGGTGTCAAAATTGTGCTTTGCACCGGCCGGCCGATCGGAGGTGTGCAGAGATATTTAGATGAACTGAATTTAATTGAAGAAGGCGACTATGTTATTGCGTATAATGGAGCGCTTGTTCAAAATACGCATACAAATGAAGTGGTCTCGGAGCTGTCTCTCGGTTATGATGATTTGGCTTCATTATATGACCTGAGCTTAGAGCTGAAGACGCCGATGCATTTCTTTGACTCATCTAATTTGTATACGCCTAACCGGGACATTAGCGAATTTACTGTATACGAATCCTATGTGACACAGGTGCCGCTTCATTTCCGCAAGATTGACGAGGTGCCAAAAGATATCCTCATCCCAAAAGTGATGTTTATTGATAAACCGGAGAACTTAAGCCGCGTCATTACATCGATTCCGAAAGACGTAAGAGAAAAATATACAATGGTCAAAAGCGCGCCTTTCTTTTATGAAATTCTGCACTCGGAAGCCAGCAAAGGAAATGCTGTACGCCAGCTGGCCCAGCTGCTTGGAATTGAACAGGCGGAAGTCATGTGCATAGGCGACAACGGGAACGACCTGACAATGATTGAATGGGCGGGCTGCGGGGTTGCCATGGCAAACGCCATCCCAGAAGTATTGGAAGCCGCAAACTTTCAAACACGCTCCAATAATGAACATGGTGTTGCGCATGCGATTCACGAGCTTGTTTTGTCGAAATAATGAAATCCAGCCTCTTAGAAGGCTGGATTTTTTGTTATTTTGTGTCCGGCCGGTCTTTTGCGGAATGGACGCTAAAACTTCTTTTCCTGCTGCCCCGTATAAGTAAAAATAAAAAGGAAGCTTTCACCATAAACATCAGCTTAGTATATTGAACGAATCTCCTCGCCTTTATGTTGGAAGGTGATGTCAATCTTTTGACGAATCTCTTTGACTTTCGTTATGCTGATAAAACAAGTTGTTCACAAAATGTATGATTTTAGCCTGAATTGAAAGGGGATTGAATCAGATGTGCACAAGTCTTACATTGGAAACTGCTGACCGGAATCATTTATTAGCGAGAACAATGGATTTTGCATTTCAGCTGGGGACGGAGGTCATTCTCTATCCGCACCGTTACAGCTGGAAGAGTGAAGCTGACGGAAAGGTGCATCAAACACAGTACGCGTTTATCGGGATGGGAAGAAAACTTGGTAATATTTTATTTGCAGACGGCGTTAATGAAAACGGTTTATCATGTGCTGCGCTTTATTTTCCGGGCTATGCAGAGTACGAAAAAACGATACGGGAAGATACCGTTCACATTGCCCCGCATGAGTTTGTGACATGGGTGCTGTCAGTCTGTCAGTCTTTGGAAGACGTAAAAGAAAAGATTCGATCTTTAACGATTGTAGAGAAAAAATTAGATCTATTGGATACAGTTTTACCGCTTCACTGGATATTGTCAGACCGGACGGGACGAAGCCTGACGATAGAACCGAGAGCAGACGGCCTCAAAGTCTATGACAATCAACCTGGTGTCATGACGAACAGCCCCGACTTTATATGGCATGTAACCAATCTGCAGCAATATACAGGAATCAGACCGAAGCAATTAGAGAGCAAAGAGATGGGCGGGTTAGCCCTTTCCGCTTTTGGCCAAGGCTTAGGAACTGTTGGCCTGCCAGGGGATTATACACCGCCTTCCCGGTTTGTCAGAGCTGTTTATTTGAAAGAACACCTAGAGCCGGCGGCCGATGAAACGAAAGGTGTAACAGCCGCTTTTCAAATTTTGGCAAATATGACAATACCAAAGGGCGCAGTGATAACGGAAGAAGACGAAATTCATTATACGCAATATACTTCCGTGATCTGCAACGAGACTGGAAACTACTATTTCCACCACTATGACAATCGGCAAATCCAAAAAGTGAGTTTATTTCATGAAGACCTAGACCGCCTTGAGCCTAAAGTGTTTTCTGCTAAAGCAGAAGAAAGTATTCTAGAACTTAATTAAGATTCAATTAGCTGATTTCGGTATGAATCCGGGATCAGCTTATTTTTTTATGTGATATCTCAGCTTCTGAATGAGTGGGAAAATGGACCGTTCTACGACGGCGATCACGCGCGTTTATTAGCAAAGAGCAAAAGCGGCGGCAAAATGCGTATGGTCGGAAGTACAGATAAGGTACAAGCTACATTTATATAAACTTTGGATCAAAACGAGTCTCAGCATCAGACTGGTTTTGCCAGTATACAGGTTGCACAAATGCCGCCCCATGATTCTGCGAGATTCTTTTCAGCTTAAAAAGAAAAAATTAATCTTAACTCATTGACAAACGTCCAAGACAAAGGTACATTTTGATTTATTCATATTAAACGACTAGGAATATAGGAGTTTATTTTTCGGATTATTCAGCCTAAAAACATGATAAAAGGAGTATCGTCATGACAAGCAAAAAGAAACAAATCAAATTAGGGGTATTTTTAGCAGGTACAGGCCATCATGTTGCGTCTTGGCGGCACCCGGACGCGCCTTCAGATGCGAGCATGAATTTGGATTATTTTAAAGAGCTTGCGAAAACAGCGGAGCGAGGCAAGCTGGATATGCTGTTTTTAGCAGATAGCTTATCAATTGACAGCAAATCACATCCAAATGTATTAACAAGGTTTGAACCATTCACCCTGCTCTCTGCTTTGGCGCAGGTCACATCAAAAATTGGACTGACTGCAACAGCCTCCACTACATACAGCGAGCCATTCCATATTGCCAGACAGTTTGCGTCATTGGATCATCTGTCCAACGGCCGTGCCGGATGGAACGTCGTCACTTCATCTATTGAATCAACAGCGCTGAATTTCAGCGGTGAAAAGCACCTTGAACACCATTTGCGCTATCAGCGGGCAGAGGAATTTGTCGAAGTTGTAAAGGGGCTTTGGGATTCATGGGAAGAGGACGCCTTTATCCGTAATAAAGAAACGGGTGAATTCTTTGACAAAGAAAAAATGCACGAGCTGAACCATAAAGGAGACTATTTCTCGGTTCGCGGACCTCTGAACGTTTCAAGAACGCCGCAGGGCCAGCCGGTCATTATCCAGGCAGGATCATCAGGAGACGGTAAAGCGCTGGCTGCCAGAACAGCAGAAGTGATCTTCACAGCACAAAACCACCTGGAATCAGCTCAAGAATTTTATCAATCCATTAAAGAACAGGCAGCGGAATTCGGACGTGATCCAGAAAAAATTGCAATCATGCCGGGTATTTTCCCGATCATTGCCGATACAGAAGAAGCGGCGCAAGCCAAATACAAGGAGCTTCAAGATCTGATTATCCCATCTGTCGGTCTGCAAATTCTCCAAAATTACTTAGGCGGAATTGATTTGTCGGCATATCCGCTTGATGGGCCGCTGCCGAAGCTTGACGCAGAAGCTTCAAATGCTGTGAAGAGCCGCTTCAAGCTTGTTCAGGAGATGGCTGAACGTGACAATATGACGATACGAGAGCTTTACAAATACGTTGCAGGCTCCAGAGGCCACCATATCTTCGTCGGCACGCCGGAGCAGCTAGCCGACAAGATGCAGGAATGGGTGGATAAGAAAGCGTGTGACGGGTTTAACATCATGCCTCCGCTTCTTCCAGAAGGAATTGAAGTGTTTGTTGATCAAGTGGTTCCGATTTTACAGGAGCGCGGCGTGTTCAGAAAAGAATATGAAGGCACAACATTACGAGAGCACTTCGGTTTGGAAAAGCCGGTAAACCGCTATGCAAAGTAAGGAGGAACGCTAGATGAAGCCACAATATCGCCTTGCAGTTGAACGTGATGCCGAACAGCTTCTCGCGCTGACATTGCGGGCTTATGAACCCATTCGAAAGCTCGGCATTCGTTTTGCTGCCGCTCATGCGGATTTGGATTTGGTGCTGCAAAATATTCGGAAAAACGCTTGCTACGTCATGGAAGAAGACGGGCGGATCATCGCGACCATCACCTTGAGAATGCCTTGGGGAAAACAGCCGGGGCCGTATGGCGTTCCGCATATCTGGTGGTTTGCTGTGGACCCCGACACCGGTAAAAAAGGAATCGGAACAAAGCTGCTTCAATGGCTGGAGGAAACAATCCTTCGTGATACGTTAAAGGTTCCGTTTGTCTCACTCGGAACAGCGGATAAGCATCCGTGGCTGATTGAGATGTACGAACGAAAAGGTTATGTCCGCTCAGGTGAACAAGACCTTGGAAAAGGGCATATCACAGTCTATATGAAAAAACAATTGCGTCACGATCTATAAAAAAAGAAGAGGCGGGAAAATCAAATGAAAATGAAAAAATGGACAGTGCTGGTCGTTGCTGCATTATTAGCGGTGCTCTCAGCTTGCGGCAATGGAAACAGCAGCAGTAAAGAGGATGACAATGTGCTTCATGTCGGTGCGACAGGACAAAGTTACCCATTTGCTTATAAAGAAAACGGAAAGCTGACAGGCTTTGACGTGGAAGTGATGGAAGCGGTCGCTAAGAAAATTGACATGAAACTGGACTGGAAGCTTCTTGAATTCAGCGGGCTGATGGGAGAGCTTCAAACAGGCAAGCTTGATACCATTTCCAACCAGGTAGCTGTGACAGACGAACGTAAGGAAACGTATAACTTTACGAAACCATACGCTTATGCGGGAACACAGATTGTCGTCAAAAAAGACAATACTGACATCAAATCAGTAGACGATTTAAAAGGCAAGACAGTCGCAGCCGTTCTTGGTTCAAACCACGCGAAAAACCTTGAAAGCAAGGATCCTGATAAAAAAATCAATATCAAAACGTATGAAACACAAGAGGGTACGTTGAAGGATGTTGCGTACGGCCGTGTAGACGCTTATGTCAACAGCCGAACTGTATTGATCGCGCAAATCAAGAAGACCGGTTTGCCATTAAAGCTTGCAGGAGATCCGATTGTTTACGAACAGGTTGCATTCCCATTTGCCAAGGACGATGCGCACGACAAGCTCCGCAAAAAAGTCAATAAGGCGCTAGAAGAATTGCGTAAAGACGGAACACTGAAAAAACTCTCTGAAAAATACTTTAATGAAGATATCACAGTAGAACAGAAGCATTAAGAAACGGCGGTGAATCACCAGAATGAACACGATTGATTGGGAATTCATGATATCAGCGTTCCCGACTTTAATTCAGGCCCTTCCGATCACGTTGTTTATGGCCATAGCGGCTATGATTTTTGCCATTATCGGAGGACTTATTCTCGCACTCATTACAAAGAACAAAATTCCAGTGCTTCATCAGCTGTCAAAGCTGTATATATCCTTTTTCCGAGGCGTGCCGACACTGGTGCAGCTGTTCTTAATCTATTACGGGCTGCCGCAGCTATTTCCAGAGATGAGCAAAATGACAGCTCTCACAGCTGCCATCATCGGGTTAAGCTTAAAAAATGCAGCATATTTGGCAGAAATCTTCCGGGCCGCCCTCAATTCTGTTGATGACGGGCAGCTGGAGGCGTGTCTGTCTGTCGGTATGACAAAACTTCAGGCATACAGGCGGATTATTTTGCCGCAAGCGATCCGAAATGCGATTCCGGCAACGGGTAATACATTTATCGGGCTCTTGAAAGAAACGTCACTGGCCTTTACATTAGGGGTCATGGAGATGTTCGCCCAAGGGAAGATGTACGCTTCAGGAAACCTCAAATATTTTGAGACGTACTTGGCAGTTGCGATCGTCTATTGGGTTCTTACCATTATCTACAGCATTTTGCAGGACTTGTTTGAACGTGCCATGAGCAAGCCATACCGGACTTAGAGGTGAAATCAGTTGATAACAGTAAAAAATATTCGCAAAGCGTTTAAAGATCTCGTCGTGCTCGACGGAATCGATCTAGAAGTGAAACGCGGAGAAGTGGTGGCAATCATCGGTCCGTCCGGTTCCGGAAAATCAACGCTTCTCCGGTGCTTAAATCTATTAGAGCGTCCGGATCAAGGCCTTATTGAAATCGGAGAAGCCAAACTGAACGCGGAAAAGTTTACACGCAAGGAAGCACATCGGCTTCGCCAGCAAACGGCCATGGTCTTTCAAAACTACAATCTGTTTAAAAATAAAACGGCTCTGCAAAACATTACAGAAGCTTTAATCGTGGCTCAACATAAACCACGCGACGAAGCGAAACGTATTGGATTGGAGATTCTGAAACAAGTCGGTCTGGAGCATAAGGCTGACAGCTATCCGATCACAATGTCCGGCGGCCAGCAGCAGCGAATCGGCATCGCCCGGGCGCTTGCAGTTAATCCGCATGCGATTTTGCTGGATGAACCAACGTCAGCGCTTGACCCTGAGCTCGTCACAGGGGTGCTTCAGGTCATCAAGTCCATTGCGGAAAAACAAACAACGATGATCATTGTTACACACGAAATGGCGTTTGCAAAAGAGGTTGCTGATAAAGTGATTTTTATGGCAGACGGCCATATTATCGAGCAGGGAACGCCAGAGGAATTGTTTGACCATCCGAAAAACGATCGGACGAAACGATTTATCAAGCAGGTGGGAGAGCCTGCAGAGCTTATATAAGAAGGGGAGAAGAACAATGGCCGACAAAGCGTTTCATACCCGTTTAATCAATATGCGGCGTGATCTTCATGAACATCCTGAACTGTCATTTCAAGAGGTTGAAACGACGAAAAAAATCCGTCGCTGGCTTGAGGAGGAGCAAATCGAAATACTTGATGTTCCTCAATTGGAGACTGGCGTGATTGCAGAAATCAAAGGACGGGAAGACGGCCCCGTGATAGCAATACGAGCGGATATTGACGCGCTCCCGATCCAAGAACAGACGAATCTCCCATTTGCATCTAAGGTTGATGGCACAATGCATGCATGTGGACACGATTTTCATACTGCTTCTATTATTGGCACAGCGATTTTGCTGAATCAAAGAAGGGCCGAGCTGAAAGGTACAGTCCGCTTTATCTTTCAGCCAGCCGAAGAAATTGCCGCAGGAGCAAGAAAGGTCATAGAAGCTGGCGTACTTGATGGCGTTTCCGCGATTTTCGGCATGCACAATAAGCCGGATCTGCCTGTCGGAACCATTGGTGTAAAGGAAGGTCCGCTTATGGCAAGTGTTGACCGGTTTGAGATCGTCATCAAAGGGAAAGGCGGACACGCCGGCATCCCGAATAACAGTATTGATCCAATCGCTGCAGCCGGACAAATCATCAGCGGGCTGCAATCTGTGGTCAGCCGCAATATCAGCTCACTGCAAAACGCAGTCGTCAGTATCACAAGAGTACAGGCGGGCACGTCGTGGAATGTGATTCCAGACCAAGCTGAAATGGAGGGGACGGTTCGAACCTTTCAAAAAGAAGCGCGGCAGGCTGTTCCGGAGCATATGAGACGAGTGGCTGAAGGAATTGCAGCGGGCTATGGGGCACAAGCAGAATTCAAGTGGTTTCCTTATTTGCCTTCCGTTCAGAATGACGGCACATTTTTGAATGCGGCATCCGAAGCTGCGGCACGGCTTGGTTATCAAACCGTTCACGCTGAGCAGTCTCCGGGCGGAGAAGACTTCGCTCTGTATCAAGAGAAGATTCCGGGATTTTTTGTCTGGATGGGAACGAACGGGACGGAGGAGTGGCATCATCCGGCCTTTACACTGGATGAAGATGCCCTTACGGTTGCCTCTCAATACTTTGCGGAGCTGGCGGTTATTGTATTGGAGACCATCAAATGAGCAAACAAGGGCTGACAGCAGGTCTTGCAGCGGCTGTGAGAACGTCACAACCTGAGCATTCAGTTGACGCGATTCGCGAAGCAAAAAAAGGATTACTTGATTTTACTGCCGCTTCATTCGCAGGAAGAGAAGATAAAGGAATTCAAAAGCTCCTCCGTCTGATAGAGGATGAAGGAGGCCGGCCCCTTGTTCCTATTATCGGACAGGGCAAAAAGGCCGCGCCATTACAATCCGCGATGCTCAATGGATTTATTGCCCATGCATTGGATTTTGATGATGTCCACTCCGATGTAAGAGGACACCCCAGTGCAGTCATCGTGCCGGCCCTTATTGCATCTGCCGCTCGCGGACATGACGAGCGGCTTCTTGGCGCTTATATTGTTGGTGTTGAAGTGATGGCACGGCTGGGAGAATCAATTGGCAGCCGCCACTATGAAAAAGGCTGGCATAATACAGGAACGCTTGGTGCCATCGCTGCTGCCTGCGCCGTAGGTTATGCTGAGGAGCTGACTCAGGAAGAGCTGGAAAAAGCGATTGGTTTTGCGGCTACGCAATCTGCTGGGATGAGGGTGCAATTTGGAACAGAAATGAAACCGCTGCACGCCGGTCTGGCGGCTCAGGCTGGCTTGCTGGCCGTTAAGCTGGCCCAATCAGAATTTGGCGGGTCCCGCACGGCATTTGATGGAGAAACTGGTTTCTTCAGTCTGTACGGTGACGTTGAAAAAGCACAACATACTTTGCTAAACGATTGGGGGGCACCCTGGAGAATCGTGCAGCCGGGTCTATGGTTTAAAATCTATCCATTTTGTTCCGCGGCACACCATGCTGCAGATGCGGTACGACAGCTTATCTCCGAAGAAGCCATTTCTGCTGTCAATACTGAACGTATTGAAGTGATTTTTCCGCCAGGCGGAGATGCTGCATTGACGGAAAGATCTCCAAAAACTGGAGAGGAAGGCCGTTTCAGCGTTGAATATGTGATTGCTCTTGCTTTGCACGGACACGAGCTGACCGTTGAACATTTCAACAGCCAGCCGATCCCAAACGGCATTCAAACGACAATAGGGCATATTCAGCGCGTATATGACAATGCTACTCAGCCGGCTCCCCATGCCGTTCCAAAAGGCCGTTTCACGATTGTCCGGGCCTATTTATCAGACGGCCGGATTTGCGAAGCGCGTGTGGACTGCCCAAAAGGGGCGCCAGGAAATGAGCTGTCTGAAGAAGACATAATAGAAAAATTGACATTAACGGTCTCGCAAGAAAAAGCGCGGCGCATCATAACAGCCGTTGAAAAAGCCGATATAAAAGAATTTTTAGTTCATATTGAATAAGATCAACTCTATTCGGTGATTTCAGATGATATGATAAAACCAATCATACGTTTGAAAAAGGAGAAAACCATGACGGTGAATGACGCGGTTGTATTCATTTTGGCTGCCTTTTTACTATGGGGAGCAGTGGATTATTGTTTGGGAAACAGATGGGGGCTAGGCGAGCGGTTTGCGGACGGCTTTAAAGCTATGGGGCCGCTGGCGCTGTCCATGATCGGAATTGTGTCGCTGGCGCCTGTGCTGGCAGCAATCCTGATTCCCATTGTTGCTCCGTTTTACACAGCGATTGGCGCGGACCCTTCTTCCTTTGCGAACACCATTTTGGCGATTGATATGGGAGGATATGCGCTGGCTGGAGAAATGGCGAAAGATCCGCAGGCCGGGCTGTTTTCATGGGTGTTTTTAGGAACAATGATGGGACCTGCAATCGTCTTCACGATTCCCGTCGCTCTTGGCATCATCGAAAAAGAGGATCATCCGTATTTTGCGAAAGGCATATTAATCGGGTTGTGCACAGTGCCGATCGGTTGCTTAATCGGCGGATTATGCGCAGGCTTTGACATCGGCATGATAGGTAAAAATCTTCTGATCCCGAGTCTGTTATCTGCTATGATCGCTTTTGGGTTATGGCGATACACCGACAATATGATTCAGTTGTTTCATCTCTTCGGGAAAGCGGTCAGTGTGGTTGCGATTATCGGGCTTGCGGCTGTCTCCGTTGAAACGATGACCGGCATTGTGCTGATTCCGGGAATGGAGAATGTCGAGACAGGGATACAAACGACAGGGACCATCGCCATTGCCCTGGCAGGGGCGTTCCCGATGACGGCTTTTATTACAAAAACCTTTAAAAAACCGCTTCAGGCCCTGGGGAAACACCTTCATTTAGATGAGACAGCAACAGCAGGATTGGTGACCTCTTTGGCGCATCATATTCCAATGCTGGCTTCATTAAAAGATATGACGCCGAGAGGAAAGGTCATCAATGTCGCGTTTGCGGTCAGCGGCGCCTTTGTACTCGGCAGCCATCTTGGTTTTGTGGCTGGAATGAAAAAAGAAATGGCGGCAGCCATGATCATTGGGAAATTAGCAGGCGGAGTCACAGCTGCCGCAGCGGCTGCTTGGATGACACCTGCACAATCAGTTAATCAGCAAAAACGTATCTCAGCCGGCCATAGCTGAGGCAGAAGCTGTTTCAACTTTGTCCAATCGGGAATGTTACAGTAAAGACTTCTGTGAAAGAGGGTTGGACACATGGCGGTGAAAGACCGGTACATGTCAAAAATAAAACAGGAAACCAAGCCTTGGATCAAGCGATTTGGGAGGCTTGGTTATTTTGCATTCGGCGGTGTTTTTATTCTGCTTGGGGTTTTGGCCTTTATGACGGCTGCCGGGGCAGGCCGCGCGAAAGATTCGAGCGGAGCTCTCCAAACGCTATCACGCATGCCGTATGGGTCACTATTGCTTTTTTTAATAGGCATCGGCCTTATCGGCTATGTGATCTGGATGGTGTTAAGCGCGATCAAGGACACGGAGGGGCACGGAAACAGCAGGCGAGGCCTGTCACGGAGAATAGGAAACTTTTTCAGTGCCGCCGTTTACACATCCATCGCTTGGAATGCCTTGCGATTTGTGTTTGGCCAAGGGGACGGCGGCACTTCAGAACAGACGTGGTCCGCTTATGTATTGGCGCAGCCGTTCGGCCAATGGCTCACAGGGCTTACGGGTGCGGGTTTTATCGTATTTGCGATTGTTCAATTTATGAAAGGTGTTCGGGCTGCTTTTATGAAAGAATTTGATACGTCAAAAATGAACAAACAAATGATATGCATCACAAAAAACACCGGACGCGCAGGCAATATCGCCCGGGCCATTATTTTCTCGGCTATCGGCTATTTTCTCATCAAGACAGCCATGACCGCTGATCCCGACGACACAAGAGGCTTTGACGGCGCGCTCGCCGAACTCGCGCAGCAGCCGCATGGCAAATTGATTCTGTCTATATTGGCATTAGGCCTGATCCTATATGGAATGTACGCCATTATGAAAGGCATTTATCAGCATATGACCTGGGAGAAGTAAGCTCTGGGCAGGTCCGCGCCCAGAGCGTTTTTCAGTTTCTTAGAAATCAGGTGGATGAAAGCCGGCGCCAGCCTGTATAATAAAAGCAAATCAAAAGCAGTTTTATCAGGACTGATCCACAGGGAGGTGCAGAATGGATCGGGAAAAACAACAATTAAGCATAGAAGCGGCAAGGCTTTACTATCAGTCTGACTACAGTCAGCAGCAAATTGCTGAGCAGCTCAAGATTTCAAGGCCAACCGTTTCCCGGCTGCTGCAATATGCAAAGGAAAAAGGGTATGTTCAGATTCGCGTCATGGACCCTTTTGAGGATTTGGATGCGCTCGGTTCCATACTTGAAGAGAAATACGGGCTCCTTGAGGCGCATGTTGTGTTTTCCCCGACACCCGATTATGCAGGAATTACACATGACCTAAGCCGCTATGGTGCAGAATATATGCATGAAACGGTAAAAGACGGCGACATTGTCGGCGTCAGCTGGGGAACCACCATGTATCAAATCGCGCAAAACATGCAGCCGAAGCAGGTAAAAGGCGTCGAGGTCGTCCAGCTAAAAGGCGGCATCAGCCATTCCCGGGTAAACACGTATTCGGCTGAAACGATTCAGCTGTTTGCAGAGGCTTTTCAAACGATGCCGCGCTATCTTCCGCTTCCCGTCGTGTTTGATAATGCGGATGTGAAGCGAATGGTGGAGAAAGACCGTCATATAGAGCGGATCATCGAGATGGGAAAGCAGGCGAATATCGCTCTCTTCACGGTGGGGACTGTCCGTGACGAAGCGCTGTTGTTCCGGCTCGGATATTTTAACGAAGAAGAGAAAGCCCTGCTGAAAAAACAGGCCGTGGGGGATATTTGTTCACGCTTTTTTGATGCGAAAGGGAATATTTGCAGCAGCGCCATCAATGACCGGACCATCGGTGTTGAGCTTGAAGACCTCAGACTGAAGGAACGCTCCATTTTAGTTGCCGGCGGAAGCAGAAAAGTATCTTCCATTCACGGAGCATTAACCGGAAAATATGCCAACGTTTTAATCATTGACCAGCATACCGCGAGGGCGCTTGTTAATGATTTGTGACACGTTCAAACCTTTCGTTGAACAAAATTTCAATTACCAATTTACATATGTTCAAAAGTCGGTTATGCTAAAAAATATCTTAACAAAAAAGGAAGTGTGCGAAGGATGTCATTAGCCAACATAATTGATCATACAGCTTTGAAACCGCATACACAAAAAGCGGAAATTCTAAAACTAATTGAAGAAGCGAAAACATACAAATTTGCTTCAGTATGTGTCAATCCGACATGGGTGGAGCTTGCTGCAAAAGAGCTTAAGGGAACTGGAGTCGACGTTTGTACGGTCATCGGCTTCCCGCTCGGTGCCAATACAACTGAAACAAAAGCGTTCGAAACAAAAGACGCCATTTCAAAAGGCGCCACTGAAGTGGATATGGTCATTAATATTGCCGCTTTAAAAGACAAGGAAGACGATGTGGTGGAAGCTGATATCCGCGGTGTAGTAGAAGCTGCAGCCGGAAAAGCGCTTGTCAAAGTCATTATCGAAACATGCCTTCTGACTGATGAAGAAAAAGAACGTGCATGCCGTTTAGCGGTGTCTGCGGGAGCGGATTTCGTAAAAACATCAACAGGCTTTTCTACAGGAGGCGCAACGAAGGAAGATATCGCCTTAATGCGCAAAACAGTAGGACCTGATATCGGCGTGAAAGCATCTGGCGGCGTCAGAACGAAAGAAGATGTAGACACAATGGTTGAGGCCGGAGCCAGCCGAATTGGCGCCAGCGCAGGCGTTTCCATCGTAAAAGGAGAAAATGCATCAGGCGGAGACAACTATTAAGAGCTGACGGAAGGCAGACTGCTTTCCGTTTTCTGGGGAAACAGTAGTTGTAAGCGAATACAAATAAAGGAGAAACACATATGAAGTATTTGATTGGGATTATCGGTTTACTCGTGTTTTTAGGCCTCGCGTGGATCGCGAGCAGCGGCAAAAAAAGAATTAAGATCCGCCCAATTGTTGTTATGCTCATTTTGCAATTTATTCTTGGCTACATTCTCCTCAATACCGGAATAGGGAATTTCCTCGTGGGAGGATTTGCAAAAGGATTCGGTTACCTGCTTGAATACGCGGCAGAAGGAATTAACTTTGTGTTTGGCGGCTTGGTGAATGCGGACCAAACGACATTCTTTATGAATGTTCTCTTGCCAATCGTGTTTATTTCCGCTCTGATCGGGATTCTGCAAAAGTGGAAAGTCCTCCCGTTTATTATTAGATATATCGGTCTTGCCCTCAGCAAGGTAAACGGTATGGGAAGATTGGAATCGTATAACGCAGTGGCTTCTGCGATTTTAGGGCAGTCAGAAGTATTTATCTCCTTGAAGAAAGAACTCGGTCTTTTAAATCAGCAGCGCTTGTACACGCTTTGCGCATCTGCGATGTCAACTGTATCAATGTCGATTGTCGGCGCGTATATGACAATGCTGAAACCGGAATATGTTGTAACAGCGCTGGTCTTGAACTTATTTGGCGGTTTCATAATTGCTTCTATTATCAATCCGTACGAGGTTGCAAAAGAAGAGGATATGCTTCGTGTTGAGGAAGAGGAAAAACAATCCTTCTTCGAAGTGCTCGGAGAATACATCCTTGACGGTTTCAAAGTAGCGGTTGTCGTCGCTGCGATGCTGATTGGATTTGTCGCGATTATTGCCTTGATCAATGGCATTTTTAATGCAGTATTCGGTATTTCGTTCCAAGGCATTCTTGGATATGTGTTTGCTCCATTCGCTTTTCTTGTGGGTATCCCATGGAATGAAGCTGTTAATGCGGGAAGCATTATGGCAACAAAAATGGTATCGAATGAATTTGTCGCCATGACGTCGCTTACGCAAAACGGTTTCCATTTCAGCGGCCGTACAACAGCGATCGTATCGGTATTCCTTGTGTCATTTGCGAACTTCTCCTCAATCGGAATCATTGCCGGTGCCGTAAAAGGACTGAATGAAAAGCAAGGAAATGTCGTCGCTCGTTTCGGCTTGAAATTATTATACGGTGCTACGCTTGTCAGCTTTTTATCAGCAGCAATTGTGGGCTTGATTTACTGAACTTAATCGAAAAGGATCGGTGACCAAACATGAGAATGGTAGATATCATCATCAAAAAACAAAACGGAAAAGAACTCACCACTGAAGAAATTCAATTTTTCGTGAAAGGCTATACAGACGGAAGCATTCCTGATTATCAGGCAAGCGCGCTTGCTATGGCGATTTTCTTCCAGGATATGAGTGACCGTGAACGCGCGGACTTGACGATGGCTATGGTGAACTCCGGTGAAACGATTGATCTTTCTGCCATTGAAGGAATTAAAGTGGATAAACACTCCACCGGCGGCGTCGGCGACACGACAACGCTCGTTCTCGCCCCGCTAGTTGCGGCTCTTGATGTGCCGGTTGCCAAGATGTCCGGCCGCGGCCTCGGCCATACGGGCGGCACGATTGATAAGTTAGAGGCAATCGACGGCTTCCACGTGGAACTGACGAAGGATGAATTTATTAAACTTGTGAACCGCGACAAGGTTGCGGTCATCGGCCAAAGCGGCAATTTAACGCCGGCTGATAAAAAACTGTACGCGCTTCGTGATGTAACGGGAACGGTCAATTCCATTCCGCTCATTGCAAGCTCGATTATGAGCAAAAAAATCGCTGCCGGGGCGGACGCAATCGTGCTTGACGTAAAAACGGGAGCGGGCGCCTTCATGAAAACAGAAGAAGACGCAGCTGAACTTGCCAAAGCGATGGTACGCATCGGAAATAACGTCGGCCGTCAAACAATGGCTGTCATTTCAGACATGTCCCAGCCGCTCGGCTTTGCGATCGGAAATGCGCTTGAAGTCAAAGAAGCGATCGACACACTCAAAGGCGAGGGACCTGAGGATCTTCATGAGCTTGTCTTAACGCTCGGCAGCCAGATGGTTGTGCTTGCGAAAAAAGCCGATACATTGGACGAAGCGAGAGCGAAGCTGGAAGAAGTCATGAAAAACGGCAAAGCGCTTGAGAAATTCAAGGATTTCCTGAAAAACCAAGGCGGCGACAGCTCGATTGTTGACGATCCGTCTAAGCTTCCGCAAGCCGCATATCAAATTGATGTGCCTGCCAAAGAAGCGGGTGTCGTCTCTGAAATCGTTGCGGATGAAATCGGCGTCGCAGCGATGCTGTTAGGTGCCGGTCGCGCCACAAAAGAAGATGAGATCGATTTAGCCGTCGGCATCATGCTCCGCAAAAAGGTCGGCGACAAAGTAGAAAAAGGCGAACCGCTCGTGACGCTTTACGCCAACCGCGAAAACGTTGATGAAGTCATCGCAAAAGTCTATGACAACATCCGCATCGCCGCGGAAGCGAAGGCGCCGAAGCTGATTCATACGTTGATTACAGAATAAAAAATAAAGCACATCCCATCCTGAGTGGGGTGTGCTTTTTTGATTACAGGATGTGATCAGCCTGATATTCCTCTTGGCTGATTTTTTTCGCTTTTGTAACATTTCTTTTGAAATGGTAGATCAGATAGCAAAGGATGATACAAGGAACTCCGCAGAAAAGTGCGATTCTTTGATTGGGATCAAAAGCAAGACCGATACAAGAAGCAGAACATAATAAGAGAGCGGCTATAGGCATAAGAGGATAAAGCGGCGTGCGAAATGTCAGATCTTTTACATCCCCTCCCTTTTTCAGAAATCTCTTTCGAAACAAGAGTTGGGACAAGGCAATGCTCATCCAGACCACGACTCCTGCAAATCCAGCAATTGCGACCATCACCACATAGACAGTTCCAGGGGCCACGATACTGGAAACGAGAGATAAACAAGATACAGCCATACTGATCATTAAGGCATTTAAAGGAATGCCTTTAGAGGTCACTTTCTTAAAACGGGAGCTGATCATGTTTTCATTTGCTAACGACCACATCATACGGGTCGAAGCATATAAGCCTGAGTTGGCGACAGACAGCAAGGCTGTTAATATCACGAAATTCATAATATCAGCAGCGTAAGGGATTCCGATCTCCGCAAATACGGCTACAAACGGGCTTTCAATCACGCCTGCGTCCTTCCATGAAATTAACCCGGATAATATGAAGACAGCGCCAATGAAAAAAATCACGGTTCTCCATGCGACATTACGGATGGATCGCGGAATATCCTTTTGAGGATTTGCTGATTCTCCAGCTGTGACTCCGATTAATTCTGTTCCGGAAAAGGCAAAGCTCACAGATATCATGGCGATAAATACGGCGAGAAAGCCATTTGGAAACAATCCTCCATGATCTGTGAAATTTGACAGCATAGGAGCATCAGCCGTCCCGTTTAAAGAGATCAAGCCAAACATGGCGGCTCCTCCTAAAATGATAAATAAAATAATGGTGACAATCTTTACGCTTGAAAACCAAAATTCAGTCTCCGCAAATAACTTAACTGAAAATGCGTTGCATATAAAAAGAAGGGCTGCAAAAATCGCACTCCACATCCATACACTGCTGTCAGGGAACCAGCGCTGCATGAGAATACCGGATGCGGTAAACTCAGAGCCTACCGTCACCACCCAATTGATCCAGTACATGATGCCGACCATAAAACCGGTAGATGGACCGATAAATGTTGTAGCATATTTTTGAAAAGAGCCGGTCACCGGCATGGCAACCGACAATTCGCCGAGACATTGCATGACGAGGTACATCATCAACCCGCCGATTACATAAGCGAGAATCGTACCGCCGGGTCCGGCTTGATGTAGCGTATAGCCTGTACTGAGGAAAAGTCCTGTGCCTATGACGCCTCCCAAAGAAATCATAAATAGGTGCCTGCTTTTCATTGTGCGTTTTAGCTGTTGGCTGCTGTTCTCCTGAAGATTCACTGTCTCGCCCTCCTTTTAGCTGCCATTCATTAGGCAGATGAGTTTCTTATACCCAAAAAACAACCTGCCAGAAGATCACTTGAATGGGGAGAGTTTCATTCCTTTTAATGCGTGTAACAGAACATGAGCTGCAGCTCTGCTTGTCATATCTCGAAAATCGAGGGTAGGATCGACTTCAACAATTTCAATCCCGGCAACATTGGGCTGTTGTGCGATGTACTTGACTGCTTCAAGCAATTCGTCTGTATAGAGGCCGCCCGGGCCAATCGCTGGACACCCGGGTGCATGGGACTGGTCTAAGACATCCATGTCAACAGATATAAAAATGAAATCTGTTCTATTTTGAACGGCTGGCAAAACCTCTTTTATCGTGGAGATGAGTCCTTTTTCCCGAATCATGTCCATCGTGTGAATGTTCACGTTATGTTTTTTTGCATATGCTTCATAGGCCTGGCTGTTGCTGAATTCTCTGATACCCAGCTGGATCAAATGTTGACCTTCAATGATCTCTTCATCCAAAAGGCGGCGGAAGGGGGTGCCGTTTGTCGGCCCCCCGTCCTCCGTATTGCGAACATCGTGATGGGCATCAAATTGAATCACCGCTGTCGTTCCTTTTGTTTGTGCTATCGCTTTTATTGTGGAGTAGCTGATAGAGTTATCTCCCCCAAGTATGAGCGGCACCCAATCCGGATGGTCCGAAAGCAGAGCGTGCATGGTTTGGAAAATGTGATGATGTGACTTTACGATATCAGTGACATGAATATCGATATCCCCCAGATCATATAGAAGCTCTGATACGACATGCTCTCCAAGCTCAGCAGAATAGGCTGATGAATGTTTCAGAGCCTGGCGTATTGTTCCGGGTGCAAAGGAAGCGCCTGAATGACTGATGGAGGATTTTGATAGGGGGACACCTATCAACGCCGGTCCCTTAATGTCTTGGCCGTCCCATGTTGCGATCAGGTCGCTCATTTTTGTGACATCCCGGTCCTTAAACGAAGACCCAGCCTCTCTGAGAAAAGGGTACTTATCCAAAAATAGCTCCCTCCCTGTTGACAACAATTGTTCCGTTTTTCATGACTTGATGTACATGATTGACCCCGTAGTGATACGGAATATACATATAGTTCGAGGCTTGCCAAATGACTAGATCAGCTGAGCGGCCGACTTTGAGCTGACCGGCTTCCTCTCCTTTCCCTATGGCGTATGCGGCATTGACTGTGACCGCATGCCATATTTCTTCTGCAGTCATTTTCAGATGAAGCGCGGCAATGGACATAATCAGCTGGATATTTTCAGTCGGCGAGCTGCCAGGATTAAAATCCGTTGCCAAGCTGACACATACACCTTCATCAATCATAGCTCTAGCCTTGGCGTATGTGCTTTTGCCAAGATAAAATGTCGTGCCCGGCAAGAGGACGGCGATCGTTCCTGCCTCAGCCAATTTCTTTATGCCTTCGTCCGATGCACCTACCAAATGGTCGGCTGAGACGGCCTTTAGCTCACCTGCTAATTCAGCACCTCCAAGCGGATCGATTTCATCTGCGTGTATTTTTAATCCGAAGCCTGCCTCAGCTGCTTTTTGTAAATAACGGCGGGATTGGCTGACTGTAAAAACGCCTGTTTCTGTAAAAATATCAGCAAAGCTGGCGAGCTCCTGCTCTTTGATTTCCGGCAAAAGGGAAAGCATTTGATCCAGAAATTCATCTGGATCGTTTTGATATTCGGGAGGAATCGCATGGGCTCCCATAAATGTGGAAACAAGGTCAACAGGCTGGCTTTCATGCAGTTTCTTTGCGACACGCAACTGTTTGAGCTCTGTCTCTTTTTCCAAGCCGTAGCCGCTTTTCACTTCTGCTGTGGTTGTGCCGTAGGACAGCATTCTTTGCAGATGAAAATGGGCTTTTTGCAGCAGCTCTTCTTCTGAAGCCGCCCTGGTATCCTTGACTGTAGACAGAATCCCGCCGCCCTGCGCCAGAATATCCAAATATGAAATGCCCTGAAGCTTAAGGTTCATCTCCTTTTCACGAGATCCGCCAAATACAAGATGGGTGTGCGGATCAACGAGGCCAGGCGTTACAAGGCGTCCCGAACAGTCAATGATTTCGTCTGCCTCGTAACCGGCTTCAGCCCCTTTTTGTCCGGCGAACACAATTTTCTGTTCATGGATGCCGACAACAGCGTCTTCGATCACATGAAGATCCTGCATGCTTTTGCCTGCCCGCGGACCGCTGCTTTCCATCGTCAAAAGCTGACCGATGTTGATGAGAATCGTATCAATTTGCTTTGGCATGTCATCACTCCTTTATTTTTGCATCGGCACGATAATGTCCTGTTCCTTCGCTACTTCAACGGCACGTTCATAACCCGCATCCGCATGACGGATAATGCCCATTCCTGGGTCGCTCGTTAAGACCCGCGCGAGCCGCTCGTCAGCCAGCTCACTTCCATCGGCCACTGCAACCATGCCGGCATGCAGGGAATAGCCCATTCCGACGCCGCCGCCATGGTGGAAGGAAACCCAGCTTGCACCCGCCGCCGTGTTGACAAGCGCATTTAGCACAGCCCAATCACCGACAGCGTCACTTCCGTCCTTCATCGCTTCTGTCTCCCGGTTTGGAGAGGCGACAGACCCGCAGTCCAAATGATCTCTCCCAATAACGACAGGCGCTTTTAGCTCCCCGGTTCTAACCAGCTCGTTAATGGCGAGGCCCATCTTTTTTCGTTCTCCATATCCAAGCCAGCAGATACGGGACGGCAAGCCTTGGAAGGTGACTTTTTCCTGTGCCATATCAATCCAGCGGTGAAGGGCTTTATTTGTTGGGAACAGCTCTTTTAATAACGCATCCGTACGGTAAATATCTGCCGGATCTCCGGAAAGCGCCGCCCAGCGGAACGGCCCTTTTCCTTCACAGAATAAGGTGCGGATGTAGGCAGGGACAAACCCCGGAAAATCGAAGGCATTCTCCAGCCCTTCATCCTTTGCGACTTGCCGGATATTGTTGCCGTAGTCAAATACAATAGAGCCCTTTTGCTGAAAGGCCAGCATGGCTTCGACATGTTTTTTCATGCTTTGCTTCGCAAGGCGCACGTAAAGCTCTGGATTGTCTTGACGCAAACGGTCAGCTTCATCAAGTGAATAGCCCTCAGGAACATAACCGATTAAAGGGTCATGGGCAGATGTCTGATCTGTCACAATATCAATTTTGACGCCTCGGTTCAAAAGTGTGTGATGCACCTCAGCTGCGTTTCCGAGAAGTGCAATGGACAAAGGTTTTCCTGCCAGCTTTGCCTCTTCAGCCCAAGCTAAGGCTTCCTCAATCGATGCTGTTTTTCGATCGCAGTATTTTGTTTCGATCCGCTTGTCGATGCGTTTTTCGTCAACCTCGACAGCAATGACGACGCCTTCATTCATCGTGACAGACAGCGGCTGGGCGCCTCCCATTCCGCCTAGACCCGCTGTCAGCGTCAACGTTCCTTTTAAGCTGCCTCCGAAGTGCTGTCGCGCGAGCTCAGCGAAGGTTTCATAGGTTCCTTGCAATATGCCTTGTGAGCCAATGTAAATCCAGCTGCCAGCCGTCATCTGTCCGTACATCATTAACCCTTTTTTCTCAAGTTCGTGAAAATGCTCCCAGTCTGCCCACTTCGGAACAAGAACAGAATTTGCTAGGAGCACGCGCGGGGCCTGCGGGTGTGTACGGAACATGCCAACGGGCTTCCCGGATTGCACGAGCAAGGTTTCATCATTTTTTAATGTTTTCAAGGAATGCTCAATGGCGTGAAATGCGTCCCAATCCCGTGCGGCTTTGCCAATCCCGCCATATACGATGAGGTCCTCCGGTTTCTCAGCGACTTCTGGATCAAGGTTGTTTCGAAGCATCCGAAGCACTGCCTCTTGCTCCCATCCTAAGCATTCAAGCTCTGTTCCTCTGTTGGCACGGATTGATTTTTTTACATCAGTCATATGTTCATCCCCCTTAGTTCTTTATTCTGATGATCAGGTATTAAAGATTCTTTCTTCAGCCAGTCAGTCAAGCGTTCAATGTCATAGGAAAAAACACGGTCCTGCTGAATGGACGGCACGACTTTTCTCATTTCCTGAAAAAGCTGTTTCGTATAGGACGCTGCATGTTCTATGCCTCTGTATTCAACCGCCTGCAATGCACAAATGGCTTCGATCGCAATGACTCTCCTTGTATTTGCGATCACCTGATAAGCATGCCGAGCGGCGATGGTTCCCATGCTGACATGGTCCTCTTGATTGGCGGATGACGGAATGGAATCTACACTTGCAGGATGGGCCAGTGTTTTATTTTCAGAAACGAGTGAGGCCGCGGCGTACTGCATGATCATCGCACCGGATTGCAGACCGGGATGAGGGCTTAGGAACGGCGGCAGGTCATTCAGCTGCGGATTCACAAGTCGTTCGATCCTGCGCTCTGCGATATTCGCAAGCTCTGATATTGCGATTTTCAGAAAATCCATGGCAAAGGCGATCGGCTGTCCGTGAAAGTTTCCGCCAGAAATCACTTTGTCACCGTCATTGAAAATAAGAGGATTGTCCGTAGCGGCATTCATTTCAATCTCTAATTTTTCTTTGACATAGCCTAACGTCTGCCAAGTCGCACCGTGTACTTGCGGAATACAGCGCAATGAATAGGCATCCTGGACCCGCAGTTCTCCCTGAGAGGTTGTCAGGCCGCTGTCAGATAGATAGAAGCGAATTCGTTCTGCGACATCGATCTGCTCCTGATAGCCGCGGGCTAAGTGAATATCCTCATCAAACGCATCTATAATTCCCCGCAGCCCTTCAATCGTTAAGCTGGCAATGCGCTCAGTTTGATAGGCTAGTTTTTCAGCTTCAATGTATGAGACCACTCCCATTGCAGTCATGGCCTGAGTCCCGTTAATCAAGGCAAGCCCTTCCTTGGATGTCAACGTTACCGGTTGAATACCTGCTTTTTTTAAGCCTGTCATTGCCGGCATTCTTTCCCCCTCAAAAAAGACTTCTCCTTGTCCGATCAGCGCAAGTGCCAGGTGGGAAAGCGGCGCCAGATCTCCGCTTGCGCCAAGTGATCCTTGCTGAGGGATGACAGGATGGACGCGTTTATTTAAAAAAGCAAGCAACTGTTCGATCAGCTCAGCGCGGACACCGGAAAAGCCTTTTAACAGCGCATTGGCGCGCAAAAGCAGCATTGCCCTGGAAACACACTCGGGAAAAGGATCGCCGACTCCGCAGGCATGAGAAAGGATTAAATTCAGCTGCAGCGCCGCCGAGTCTTCTTTCTGAATCAGGACATCGCTGAATTTGCCAAATCCGGTGTTGATGCCGTAGATTGTCTTTTCGTCGCGTACAATCCGTTCCACTGCCGCTCTGCTTTTTTTCACGCGCTCCATACTTTCCTCAGAAGCCGCTGCCTCCTCAAAATCAAACAGTACACGAGCGACGTCGGCTGTTGTCAATGAAGAACCGTCTAAAGTCACCATAAGCCCAACTCCTTTTTCTTTACTTTGGTAAAGCGCCCATACAAAAAGGAGCTATGCTGTGAACATTCGTTTTCACGCATAGCCCCCTATCGTCTAAGATCTATGGGCTGTTTCATATGTGATTAATTCCAACACCGAATGTCTCGTGCTCAAGACCTTTAATCGGCGCCCCGATTGTTCCGTAAAGCGAGACAGCAATCCAATCGCCTTCCGCTTCACTTTCATAAGGATTTCCCCTCAAAACGGCAAACCTCAAGCCCACCGTCCGAAGCAGCGATCCCAGCAGCATTTCACCTCTGGTCACGCCATGCAAAGCCTCCATCGTTGCATGATAAAGCGCATGTGACTCCCGATAACCCTCAGATTGAATGACACCGCTCTTTTTGGAAGCGGTTTCAATTGCGGCTACTACTTTATGCGCGTCCATTGATCCTACCTTGCCAAGACAGACCTTCCATCCGTCTCGCTCCAGCTCCTCAACCTGCGTACTCTCTTCCGCCTCATTCAGCAGCAGGAGAACAGACAGCCGTCCGATCCGACGCTCTTTATGCAGTGTCATATGAATCACTCAATTCCTAAAAATTCTGATAACTATTAACTGAGTATTATATTAATTGGTTCAGCAGCAGAAGTCAAAAGATTTTTTACAGTCTTTAACAAGTTAGATTGCTATTGTAATAGCGCGACGCAGAAAGCAGGATGGGTTTTTCAGCGATTGCACACGATATCCAGACAGGAGGCAAGCGCCGCTGTCTAACTCTCAATATGTGTTTACTAAGTCGTATTTTTCGCAAGGCATTTTCTAAAGAGCCAGCCGAAAATCAGGCATCATCTTAAAAAACGCCGACAACGAAATGGCTGTATCACAGTCGATGCAAAACCTGACAAAGCAGTTATTACATGTACGCGAATGAAAAACAGAAGTGATGCAAGAAGGAGAAACAGCAAAAGAGTTGAACTATGAAGGAGAGGATATGCAAGCTGCAGTTCTGCGCAAAACAGACAGACATCAGTCTGACTATGTAAGAGAACAGTGAGAAATCACCTATCTGTTTGAATATGAAAACATTCGGCTGTTTTAATAGGCCGGGGTATCTTCATAGAGAAATGTAAGTGTTTAAAATTTAATAAAAAAGAGAGGCGAATTGTTTAGATGTTCAACCGATTGTTCCGTGTATGTTTTCTTGCAGCTCTTATCATGGCCTTCACCCTGCCAAACTCCGCCAATGCACAAAAACCCGTATTTAAAGAAGTCAGCGTCCATGACCCTTCCATCATTGAAACAAATGGCACCTTTTATGTTTTTGGATCTCATCTCGCTTCAGCGAAATCGAATGACCTCATGCAATGGCAGCAGCTGACCACCAGAGTCAGCAACGACAACCCACTTATTCCAAATGTCTATGAAGAATTAAAAGATACCTTCGAATGGGCGCAATCCAATACCCTTTGGGCTGCTGACGTCACGCAGCTGGCGGACGGCAAATACTACATGTACTACAACGCCTGCCGCGGCGACTCGCCAAGATCCGCCATGGGTGTTGCCGTTGCTGACAACATCGAAGGCCCATACAAAAACAAAGGCATCTTTTTGAAATCAGGAATGGAAGGCACAAGCAAGGATGGAACACCGTATGACGCAACCAAACACCCGAATGTCGTCGACCCGCATACCTTCTTTGATAAAGACGGCAAGCTGTGGATGGTGTACGGATCATACTCAGGCGGCATTTTCATACTTGAAATGAACCCGAAAACGGGCTTCCCGCTTCCTGGACAGGGATACGGGAAAAAACTGCTTGGCGGCAACCATAGCAGAATCGAAGGCCCGTATGTTCTCTACAATCCAGACACCAAATACTACTACTTATACCTATCATATGGCGGTCTTGATGCAACAGGCGGCTATAACATCCGTGTGGCCCGCTCCAAGAAACCAGACGGCCCTTACTATGATGCAGAAGGCAATCCAATGCTCGACGTCCGCGGCAAAGAAGGCACATTCTTCGACGACCGTTCCATCGAACCATACGGCGTCAAACTCATGGGCAGCTACACTTTTGAAACAGAAAATGAAAAAGGCACCGGGTACGTCTCACCAGGCCACAACTCCGCATACTATGACGAAAAAACCGGACGCTCCTATTTAATCTTCCACACCCGCTTCCCGGGCAGGGGTGAAGAACACGAAGTCAGAGTCCACCAATTGTTCATGAACAAAGACGGCTGGCCGGTAGCAGCGCCATATCGTTACGCAGGCGAAACACTGAAAGAAGTAAAACAAAATGACATTACAGGAACATACAAAGTCATCCAGCATGGAAAAGATATCTCAGCCGACATCAAACAAACCATCAACATCCAGCTCAACAAAAACCACACCATTTCCGGGGAAATGACCGGAACATGGAAGAAAACCGGAAAAAATACAGCCGACATCACGTTAGCGGGCAAGAAGTATAACGGGGTATTTTTACGCCAGTGGGATTCGGTGAGAGAGAAGAACGTCATGACGTTTAGTGTGTTGAATGGCAACGGTGAGGCTGTATGGGGATCTAAATAAGATGGAGAAGCGCCTTCGTAGGAAGGCGTTTTTTTATGAGCTTTATTGACTATAAGAAACAGTTAAGTGGGAGAAAAAATGGAAATGAAAGAGAGATTAAAGACTTAAACAAAAAGTCCCGCCTATGATTGTTTTCTCCTCTTATAAGGTGATGAGATCGAATTTTTAGCAATTTAGAACCAGTGAAACACCTCTCAAGACAAACCTTTTTACCTATTTATCCAATATGACCCATCATGTAATATGAAAATAGTCTGTATTGTAAAGAATTGACACAGTTTGATAGAAACACGAGGTGTTGCGGCATGCATAGTGAAATGTTGTTACATTCGGTAAAAGCCGACTTACATGAAAAGCAGGAACAGATTCATCAGTTAAAACGAGTGCTGCACGAAATCAGGCAAATCAAACACGAATTCTCCGAGGCCCAGCATCTCATTCACCGGCCTCATCTTAACCGGGAGGCATGGAGAGGAACACATGCTCAGCGGTTTGAAGATATTCGTGAAGGAATGAACAAAGCATATCAGCAAATCAAAAGCGATCAAGTCAGCGGAATCATCGAAAGCATAGAAGGAAAAATCCACTCATTAGAGGGCGATGTCTATTCCATAAGACGCCAAATTACGAGGATAGAGCATGAAATAGAGAAGGAAAAACATAAAAAGTGAGGTGAGCACAAATGGCACAGGAAATTAAAATGGTGTATGGCACAGTGAAGCAAGGGCTTTCTCAGCTCAAGAATTCAGCTGAACTCAAGTCCTCCTTACCCGGCCATCTCTCAGGCAGAAACCATTTGAATGTTGTGAAGTCCATCGAGCAATTAAATAAGGACATCAAAGAGCTCACTGAAGCATATGCGTCTGTTCTGGCCAAGCATATCGCACAAACGGAAAGCGCGGTAAACGCCATGAAGGAAACGGACGAAAACATATCATCTTCCATGAAATAAAGCGCGGGAGGACAAGGGATTGAAAACATTAGATGTCCACGCTCTTCACGAGGGCATTCAGCATACGATTGAGAAACTGGACAAGCAAAAACAACAGCTGGAGAAGCTGGAAAAAAGCGTTGAGCATCTGGCAGGCATGAAGGATGCGCTGAAAGGAAAAGGCGGAGATGCCATCCGGACCTTTTACGAGGAGTGCCACATGCCTTTTCTCCTTTTCTTTGGCATGTTTATCGACGAATACAAAAAAGTGCTGAAACAAACACAGCATGCGATTTCCTCTGTAGAATCTGACTACCATGGCATGATCGCAGAGGCCTTTCTCTCACACGATGCGAGACATGGGGTCAAGCATGCACGAGAAGTGACAGAGCAGCTCACAGACGCAGTCAATCGCCAGACATCAGCCATCGGCCACATCGTCAGCCTGCCGACAGTCAATGATACCTTTTTCCGAATGGAAACAGAACAGGCTGAGCGACTGATTTCAGACACCCTGCATAAGCTCTTTCAATTTGACGGCCAGCAAACCCAAGCACTAGAAGCCGCAAAATCAGATTTTCAAACGATGAAAAAATACATTGACCAGCTCGGAACGATGTACACAGGGCCGAAAATTGAAATCACAGGCTACAAAACCGGCTCTATTTTGAAATCACAGGAAGAAGAAAACATCAACCAAACCTTCGGCGGCATTAACTCTCAAATGAAGCAGCCGGATGATTCACCGATGGAGATGATGCTGAAGAAAATAGAGAAACATAAGCAGTCCAACGTTGATATCGTGATGAAGGATGGCAAACAACAGAAGATCGAGCGTGAGATTCATGCTGATGACAGTAACGTAACTGTATTACAGAAAGAAGCAGCAGCTCACCCGAAAGTCTATGGAGACATACGGGTGATAAATGATAAACTATATAATAATAAAAGATTAAAAAAGATAGATACGATAGAAGTGATTGACGAACTAACTCGCAATACTGCAAGCATCGACTATGTTGGCGGCAAATATTATGTTTATGAAAACGGCCAGATCGTAAGAGAATTCTATGCTGGAGGGAAAAAGCGGCTAGAGGAAGTGTCTTACATACCAGAGGATAAAGTAGGCGGAGCTAAGTCACTGGATTCATTTTTGGCTGGAACGCAGTATGAATTTATTGAGTGGGTAAGCCCTCAGGGTGCTGTTAAAAAATTGGCGGTCCGAGGCGGGAAGCGTGTTGTCACAGATGTGGCTAAACAAGTTACGGAGAAGGAAATTAAGGGTGAAGTTAATAAAGTTGCTTCTAAGGGTACGGGTGAAATTGGTTGGAACATGTCAAAAGGCGGAGGGCAAATAAATGGAAGAAAGTATTCTCAGCATGCTTTGGAAAGAATGGCACCTGATATTCCTGAAGTAAAAGCTACTTTAACAAGTAGAGCAATTAAAAAAGCTGAAGAATTAGGATATAAACCACAAACAAAAGAATTTAGTGATTTTATCAAAAAATATGTTGACCCAAGAAATATTTCACCTTCAGTTATTGAAGACGCTATAATGAATACGAAAAAGATACCTGGTAATAGAAGCGGAACGTTTGTTCATGAAACACAGGATGTCAAAGTAATAATAAATGAAGCAGGCGATGTTATCACAGTTATACCGAAATAATTAATAAAAGGATGAATACAAATGTTTATAAAGTATGATGAATATGATCTATTAGAACTTTTTCAAAGTGAGCCAGTGAGTATAACAGGCAATATAGATGATGGAGAATTAATTTATACTTACAAAGATGACCAAAATTTCAAGGTGATTTTAACTTTAGATGTATATAAGCAAACGTGTAGTCTAAGTATTACATTTAATGATTCTATAGTATTTACAGGTGATTTTAATAATGTAACAAGTATAAAAAAAGATGACAAAGTTATGGTAATGAATGTGGGTCAAGAAGAGAGACTTAAAGTTAAATTTTGCAAACAAGTTGGAGTGGAGTTACTTTAAAATAGCCTTATTTTATTAGAAAGAATATATAAAACAATTATGATATTCTCTCAGATAAATCAGTAGGTGAAGTAGTTGATACTTCTAAATATAATGTTATTGTTATCATACCTTGACTGGCTATATGCCTTTCAAGGTTTTTTAATAAAAATAATCTTTTATAAAGCTAATTCATAAACCCTTTCTCCTTTTCTTTGGCATGTTTATCGACGAATACAAAAAAGTGCTGAAACAAACACATCATACGATTTCCTCTGTAGAATCTGACTCTCACGGCATGATTGCAGAGGCTTTTCTCTTGAGGAGGATATACATGGAATATGATCCTTTAATAAAAGCGTTAAAAGAGTATAAAGATAGTGACTTGATAATAGAGTGGGATAGTGGATTAAAGATTATTGGTGAACCAGACACACTCTTTGAAACAGACAATGGGTTGGATGACGATGATGTGAATTTTATCGAGTATTATGCAGTTACATTTCAAGTAAATGATATTTTAGCTCATCCTACTAGTGAAGAAAGTAGTTTATATAATTGGTTAATACAAAAGAAAGGTTCATTAGTTGAAATTTCACTTTATGATGATCCGCCAAGTGCAGTTTTTTTAACTGACGGAGAAAGTGTATGGAAAAGGGATAGTCAAAAATAAAACATATACCTTGATGGGCTGAATTGCCTTTCAAGGTTTTTACTTTTTATATTAAATCAGCTGATATTTGTGAAAAGCGAATTGAAAATGATTAGTTTGAGAATCGAGAGCTCATGATGGTAGTACCTTCAAGGAGTATCGATTTTTAACACTTTGAGGAACTGAACATGAACGAGAAAGGGGCGAGATGACATTTTACATGACAGGGTAGTTATATCTTGGAGTAACTAATGAAACTAACGAGTTCGTACAAGCTCGTGGCGATAAATATTGAGTAACGTAAAAGAGTTCTTAACTATTAGCAAGAGATATGGAGATAATAAAAAAGCACAGGAATTGCTTGATAAGTATGCAGGGAAAGGCGATTTCTTAAAAAATGGCAGGGAAAGAGTAGACTTTGGAAAACCAATAGGAAAATATTATGATCGTAATACTGGTGAATATGTTGAGACTACTAAAGGATTAATACATTATGGAAAAGACGGAGCGCATATAGTACCATCTAGGCCATAAAAATAAGAAAAGAGGGATCGTATGGGCTATGATTCTTTAATTGAAACTTTAATAAAATATGAAAATAATGACTTGATACTAGAATGGACAAGTGGGTTAAGGATTATTGGAGAACTAGATACTGTTTTTGAAACAGACAATGGATTGGACGAAGATGATAATAATTATACAGAATATGATGCAGCTGCATTTAAAGTAAATAAAATATTATCCAAACCGATTCAGAATGAAGGAAACGTATATAATTGGTTGAGACAAGAAAAAAGTTCATTGGTTGAAATCTCTCTCTATGATGATCCACCAAGTACAGTTTTATTAACTGATGGTCAAAGAGTGTGGAAAAGCGATAATTAAATTAACAAATTTTAAATTGGGGCCTTGAAATTGGTTAAAACCTTTCAAGGTTCTTTTAGGTTGCAAACACATCACCTATTATGTTTGGGAAATACTCATTATATTGCTTGTGTTAACTCACACCATCTACCGGTGAATAAGAAATAACGGAGATAGTATATTGCTCAAATATAAATATGCAATTGAATATATAGATGATTATGATGAAGTCATTTTGGATTTGGAAAAGGAGAAAATACTTAAAAATGGTTACCTTATTAGTAATTCGTTAGGATCTGATATATTTAGTGATTTCGATAGCATAAAGGAAGAAATTGATCAATTATTAAAAGTATTGTCTGGGGAATTACCAATATTCGAAAGTGGCGGGAATTTAAATTTAATTAATTCTGATAAACATAAAACAGTGATTGAAGATATTTTCGCAGATGAAGATGAAGGAGATTGTATATGCACAATAGAGACGGTGGAATATACCAAGATCATTTTAATCTGGGCAATAGAAAGTATTAAGTACAAAAACAAAAGAGGCGTTCTATCAGCAGAAGAAGCTGATGAAAGAATAGGTTGGATAAAAGAAAAGTGGAGTGAATTGAATTTTACTAATTGAGGAATAAACAGTGGCGGTATACATTTTATTACTAAAAGAATATGAAGATAATGAAACTGTGGTTTACAAATTGGGGCCTCATGAAAATACTATGGGCAAAATGAAATTAAATAAAATAATTAGGAAGTTTTCAGAGTTAGAAGAAATTCCTGATAAAGATCTCCCGTCAACATTTTATTTTGATCGAGCTGTACAAAGATTAGCAGTTTGTTTAGAAAGAGAAGAGGTTGTATTTCCAGAAAAAACGGCTTTTGAGTCTTAGCAATAATAAAACCTTGATTGGCAACACCCCCTTTCAAGGTGTTAATCTGTATTCAATATAATAAAAAACAAAGAGGTTCTCCTATGATATATAATGCATTTGTTAAAGGGCTTGATTCACATATAGAAGAGGAAGTGATTCTCGAAATAGAAGGGATAGAATTTACAGGTTTTTCCTCTGTCTGTCCTTATGAAATTGAAGTAGGGAAAAAATATCCTGTGTTAGTTGGTTTTACGATTTTGGATGAGTTAGTTATTCGTGAAAGTATAGAAAAAACAAAAGAATTAGAACAAATTGGTTTAGGATATCAATATTATATTAGGGGAATTTTGCAAGAGGATTCAATTGATGCTGGAATCGTTCTTACTGATGAAGATGAGTATTTTTCTGAATATCCTCATTTAATTGGGGAACATGTTGAGATAAAAGTTGACAGGATAAGCGTAGAATTTTTAAGAGATTCTGTTTAAATATAAAAAGTGAAGAAGATAGATGAGAAATTTTTATTGAGAAAAATAAATGAATCATTATTAATCATCCAGATTGTTTTCCCCCTAGCAGGAATAGTTCTAACTATCATGACAATCTGGTTAGCAAATGCCAATCAAGTTCACGATATAGAGTTATATGTGATTGCTGGTTTATCATATGGTATATTTTTCTTTGTGTTCCCTTTAGGTATTTATATATTCAGGAAAAGAGTACTTATAAAAAAATTAAATGATATAGACGGATATAAATAGAGTTTCTAAAGTGGCATACACTTAAAGAACCATTGATCTTCTATAACTTATTAGATGATGAATGATTTAAACATTTACCATAAAATGAAATATATATAGGATATTAATCCTATTATTTTTCCCTAAAAGAAGCGAAATGATATGTTATCGATCAATAAGCAAGATGACCCGGTTTTTCAGTTTTTAGCTGGAACATTCCATCAAGATATTGAAACTCCTGATGACGCTATACAAGAGTTATTAACAGAGGAAAGTAAAGAATATTTGGAGGATGCTATTGTCTTTTTAACGGATTTTATTGAAAGTGAGCATTCAGAAAATGAGCAAAACGATTACATTCAATCTTGCGCAGATGGCGTGTATTTTCCTGCGTTTAATTTAGAACCAATAGATTGGCTAAAGAATATAATAGTACAGATAAAGAAGTCTTTAAAAAAAATTTAAACGGTAACGATTCTTAACCTTGATTGGAAAAATGCCTTTCAAGGTTTTTTTTTATTGAAGTTAAAGTTCAAACCTTTATGATTACTTTTGTTCTAGAAACGATAGTCAAAACCTAAAAATGAAAGCGTTGACATCCTGAAAATCTAGTGCTAAAGTATACCTACAAACAAATAAAACGACCCGTCAGGATTGTTACTGCGAAAGCAGGCAAAACCTAAATGGTGCAGGTGCAGGAGGAGACTCTCGCAATCTGTGTCATTTAGGTTTTTTTTATTCTCTTTTAGGAGGTGATGCAGCATTTGATAGAAAAAAAGCTGGTGAAAGGCGGCCACCTTTCTTCCAGCAGTCCCCCCATAAAAAGGAGGTATATACATGGATTATGATAAATTATCGAAGGACATATTACAACTCGTAGGCGGTGAAGACAACGTTCAGCGCGTGATTCACTGCATGACGAGGCTGCGTTTTAATCTTCATGACAATTCGAAGGCGGATCGCAGTCAGTTGGAGCAGCTGCCTGGAGTGATGGGCACCAATATCAGCGGCGAGCAGTTTCAAATCATTATCGGAAACGATGTGCCGAAGGTGTATCAGGCAATTGTGCGGCATAGCAATCTCAGTGATGAGAGGAGCGCTGGTTCATCCTCTCAGAAAAAGAATGTGCTGAGTGCGGTCTTTGATGTGATTTCCGGTGTGTTTACCCCGATTCTGCCTGCGATTGCGGGAGCGGGGATGATCAAAGGGCTTGTTGCGCTGGCAGTTACGTTTGGCTGGATGGCGGAGAAGAGCCAGGGCCATGTCATTTTGACGGCTGTCGGTGACGGCGCGTTCTACTTCCTGCCGCTCCTGCTAGCGATGAGTGCGGCGAGAAAATTCGGAAGCAATCCGTACGTAGCGGCTGCCATTGCGGCTGCGATCCTGCATCCGGATTTGACAGCCCTGCTCGGTGCGGGGAAACCGATTTCCTTTATCGGGCTTCCTGTAACCGCTGCCACTTATTCGTCAACGGTCATCCCGATTTTGCTGGCGATTTGGATTGCTTCATACGTGGAAAAATGGATTGACCGTTTCACACACGCGTCTCTCAAATTGATTGTGGTTCCGACATTCACACTATTGATTGTCGTCCCGCTGACATTGATTACAGTCGGTCCGCTTGGCGCTATTTTAGGAGAATACTTGTCTTCTGGGGTCAATTATTTGTTTGATCATGCAGGGCTGGTGGCGATGATTTTGCTGGCTGGTACATTCTCTTTAATCATTATGACGGGCATGCACTATGCCTTTGTGCCGATCATGATCAACAACATCGCTCAAAACGGCCACGATTATTTACTGCCGGCTATGTTTTTGGCGAATATGGGGCAGGCGGGAGCATCATTTGCCGTCTTCCTTCGCTCCAGAAACAAAAAATTTAAATCACTCGCGCTTACCACAAGCATCACGGCACTGATGGGGATCACAGAACCTGCGATGTATGGCGTGAATATGCGATTGAAAAAGCCGTTTGCGGCCGCTTTGATTGGCGGTGCAGCCGGTGGCGCGTTTTACGGCATGACGGGTGTTGCTTCCTATATCGTCGGAGGGAATGCAGGTCTCCCGAGCATCCCTGTCTTTATCGGCCCAACGTTTATTTACGCGATGATCGGCCTTGTGATTGCGTTTGCGGCGGGAACAGCAGCTGCGTATTTGCTTGGATTCGAGGATGTGCCTTCTGACGGCAGCCAGCAGCCGGCAGTGCATGAAGGCAGCAGAGAGATCATTCACAGCCCGATTAAGGGAGAAGTGAAAGCATTAAGTGAAGTCAAAGACGGAGTGTTTTCTGCCGGGATCATGGGAAAAGGATTCGCCATTGAGCCTGAAGAAGGAGAAGTTGTGTCACCTGTTCATGGAAGCGTTACCACCATTTTTAAAACAAAACACGCAATTGGCATTACGAGTGATCAGGGAGCTGAAATACTCATACACATTGGATTGGACACGGTAAAGCTGGAGGGACAATGGTTCACGGCTCACGTCAAAGAAGGCGACAAGGTCGCACCGGGAGATCCGCTCGTGTCCTTTGATCTGGAGCAAATCAAAGCCGCGGGATATGACGTCATTACCCCGGTGATCGTGACCAACACAGACCAATATTCATTTTCGCCGGTAAAAGAGATCGGTAAAGTGCAGATAAAAGAAGCGCTGCTTGCTTTATCTTGAAAAAACTAATGGGGTGATCAATATGAGTTCAAACGCAAAACGATTTCCAGAAGGATTTTTATGGGGCGGCGCAGTTGCTGCCAACCAAGTGGAGGGTGCTTATAACGAGGGTGGTAAGGGGCTTTCGACAGCTGACGTATCGCCGAACGGGATCATGTCTCCATTTGATGAATCAATGACTTCCTTGAATCTGTATCACAACGGGATTGACTTTTATCATCGTTATAAAGAGGATATCGCCTTATTTGCAGAAATGGGATTTAAGGCGTTCCGTACATCGATTGCGTGGACGAGAATTTTTCCGAATGGCGATGAAGAGGAGCCCAATGAAGAAGGCCTCAGCTTTTATGATGATCTGTTTGATGAGCTGTTAAGGCATCATATTGAGCCTGTCGTAACCATCTCTCATTATGAAATGCCGCTCGGTTTAGTGAAAAATTACGGCGGCTGGAAGAATCGCAAAGTCATAGAGTTTTATGAACGCTATGCCAAAACGGTTTTCAAACGCTATCAACACAAAGTGAAGTATTGGATGACGTTTAATGAAATTAACGTGGTGCTCCATGCGCCATTTACCGGAGGCGGCCTTGTTTTTGAAGAAGGAGAAAACAAATTAAACGCGATGTACCAGGCGGCACACCACCAATTTGTGGCCAGTGCTCTTGCTGTCAAAGCAGGCCACGACATCATTCCTGATTCGAAAATCGGCTGTATGATAGCGGCAACGACAACCTATCCGATGACTTCTAAGCCGGAGGATGTCTTCGCGGCAATGGAGAATGAGCGCAAAACACTTTTCTTCTCAGATGTTCAGGCAAGAGGCGCATACCCGGGATATATGAAACGCTATCTGGCAGAAAACAATATTGAAATTGAAATGGCTGAAGGCGATGAAGAGCTCTTGAAAGAACATACGGTGGATTATATTGGATTCAGCTACTACATGTCGATGGCGGCGAGCACAGATCCGGAAGAGCTTGCAAAATCAGGGGGCAACCTGCTGGGCGGAGTCAAAAACCCTTACCTCAAATCATCAGAATGGGGCTGGCAAATTGATCCGAAAGGCTTGCGCATCACGCTCAACACCTTATACGACCGTTATCAGAAGCCGCTGTTCATTGTTGAAAATGGCCTTGGCGCTGTAGACAAGGTTGAAGAGGACGGCACGATTCAGGACGATTACAGAATCAACTATCTGCGTGATCATTTAATTGAAGCGCGCGAAGCCATTGCGGACGGCGTTGAATTAATCGGATACACATCATGGGGGCCAATTGACCTTGTCAGCGCATCTACCGCGGAAATGAAAAAACGCTACGGCTTCATTTATGTGGACCGGGACAATGAGGGAAATGGAACATTTACTCGCATCAAGAAAAAAAGCTTCAACTGGTATCAGCAGGTTATCGCCACAAACGGAGAGAGTCTCTGACAATTTTTTGAAAACTCATGCGCTTCAATTGACAATAACGAAATGCAGGCGGACAATAAAAGAGAAAGATGAACCACCCACAGTCCGAAAGGCGGGAAGAGCATGTTTAACAAAATGTTAGTAGCGATTGACGGATCAGACATGAGTGCAAAAGCGCTTGATGCCGCGGTGCATTTGGCAAAAGAGCAACAAGCGGAACTAAGCATTCTTCATGTGGGGAGAGAAGCCGTCGTCACGACTTCTTCTCTGACGGGAATTGTCTATGTGCCTGAACACTTTATTGATGAAATCAGGAACGAGGTTAAAAAAGAGGGCCTGAAAATCCTTGAGAATGCAAAAGAAAAAGCAGCCGAAAAAGGCGTTCAAGCTGAAACCATTTACGCGAATGGCGAGCCGGCGCATGAGATACTAAATCACGCAAAAGAGAAAGGCGTCAGCCTGATTGTAGTCGGAAGCCGGGGGATCAGCGGCCTGAAAGAAATGATGCTTGGAAGCGTCAGCCATAAAGTGTCTCAATTATCAACATGCCCGGTTTTAATTGTTCGATAGATTTGTAAAAAAAGCGCCCTCGGGCGCTTTTTTCTATTTAGAATAGAAGTGTTATAATATCCACATGTAAAAAAGAGGAATTCCATGTGTAGATTTCTGAATTTATAAAAAACAGTTTATGCTATGCAGTACTGGAGGTAGAATACGTTTGATGCAACAGGATCTTTCCGTATCGTCAAAACAAAAATCAACAGCCGTAATCAAAATGGTCATCTCTATGGTGATTTTCGGCTCCATCGGCTTTTTCTCAGAGCATACCAATCTGCCGTCATTTGAATTGGTCTTTGTCCGCTGCCTTTGCGCGACGCTGTTTTTAGGCCTTTGCTGGCTGGGGTCCGGCCAGTATAAAACTGAAAAATGGAGCAAGAGAGACGTGCTGCAAACATTGGCGTGCGGTTTCTTTCTTGTATTCAACTGGGTGTTTTTATTTAAGTCTTTTGAAGAAACGTCCGTTACAATTGCCATCTCCGTTTATCATCTAGCGCCGGTGCTTGTTCTTCTTCTGGGGAGCTTCTTCTACAGAGAGAAATTAAATGTGATCTCCGTCAGCTCCATTATCATCTGCTTTCTGGGAACTGCGCTGATTTCCGGGATTAACGGCAGCACTTCATTGACACAGCTGATGGGATCAGGGATCATATGGGCAGTTCTCGCCGCATTGTTTTATGCGTTCACCACTTTATTGGGAAAAGGCATTCACAATCTCAGTCCTTACACGACCACCTTCTTGCAGACGGGTTTAGGGGTTATCATCCTGATTCCGTTTATTCACTTTGGCGCTTTTGCTGATCTATCTCAGGGAAACTGGATTATGGTGGTATCTACCGGCATCATCCATACGGGTATTGTATATTTGTTGTTTTTTGACAGTTTGCGATTTTTATCAACGAAATTTATTTCAATCATTGTATTTCTCGACCCCGCTGTCGCGATCGTGCTCGATACCGTCTTCACAGGCTTCCGCCCTGACCTCTATCAAACGCTTGGCATCGTGCTGATCTTTGCGGGCATGGCCTTGACGCTTGTCAGGAGGCAGGTGAAGGCGAATGTGACAGCTGAGGGTACGGATATTGAACAAATGCAATAATGGAAAATGTAAAAAGGCCTATGCGGCCTTTTTTTGATTCTTAAAATAACATAAACATTCCAGAAAAATATTGTAATCCTATTCCAATGAAGCTAACATGTTAAATCAATAATACAGTTATTTCAAATTATTGGTGCGGAAAAAAGGCTTTCTCAATTAGTAAAAGGAAAAGTGAATGTACTATTTTGATGAAATATCAACTCTTAATGACTATGATGGGCTTGAAAAAGAATATAAAACAATAGAGCATACAATATATTGAAAACTTACTTGGTATCAAAAAACGATAGTAATGATTATATATACTCTAATTTAAAAACTAATACTTTATTTAATCATAAAAATTTCTTTTATGAAAACATAAGCAGAAGAATATAAAAATGCAATTGTTGTTAATGAGTATAACATTTTACTAAAAAAGACGTTAGTTAAAGGATATATTGAGCAGAGTTTATTTAACAGAAAAAACACTTGTTAAAGATTTACTGAATGTTGTCTTCTAACGTATAGAAATAATAGACTCCGAGATTATAAGAATAGGGTCAAGAAACAGAGAAAATATTCTAAATAACATTTAACAAGTATTAAATAAATTGTTTGGATCTTCAAAGCGAATAATAGAATTCATTCGGTAGAGGATCTTTTACCGAATTGTCTGTTGATCATCTGATTGCTCAGCAGGCTTTAATAAAATAAATAGAATTGTCGGTATACCAAACGAATATTGAGTGCCTGGTGATCAAATTGAGCGAGACAAATCTAATAGAATGCATAAATAAAATCAAAAGTGTCTTAAATGGACAAACAATAAGAGAAGAAGTGTCAGATTGGGCTGGAACTTATGTTCATGCGGATGACCCCGAAGTAGAAGATGATAGAGTCTGGAGTATGTTAATCCTTCTAAGCGGGATTGATTTGAAAGATTCTCCTGAAACTTATTTGCATTCAACAGATGATTTAAATGATTGGATCAAACAATATACGGAGTAATTTGTTTTCTGCTTGGTGGCAAGGCGTTATTGATTAAAAAGAAGCAGGGGATGACAATGTATCAAACGATTAATGAATGGGTTGATTATATAGATGAGGGGTGCAGTGTCCTTCATTTAGATTTTAATGTGTTTAAAAAAGAACTCTTAATTGAGATTCAGGTTGTTCAAAATAAAGCTGAATATACGCATAATATTATATTTCAAAATGTTGCTTCTGTTTATTTTAATGGAGGTGACGGTGATATAAGATTGGAAAAAATAGATCCGGAAGAATACAATTGGCAAGTGTTTGAGATGAGTTACCATCCAGAAGGAATCGGGAATCTATCAAATTCTATAATTCCGGAGTATCAATCAAATGCTAACTTTCTTATTGACATGAACAGAATGCTGATTGCTATAGAAGCTGAAACAGTTCGCTTTGATGATCAATCGTTTTATGCATACCAATTAAACACTAAATGATTTAAAGCTGAATTGGAAAGTAGATTTATCCCAAAACGATTAATGAAACTAGGCTGTCCGTTACTAATAGCTAATAAATGCATAATTATCACTTCATTTCTAACCTGGGAGCATAACCAATGAAAAAATTAAAAATGAATAAAATCATCAACATGGACACCCAAGATTGTTTTTTCCATGCCGATGCACAGGGGCGTGTCTACATTGGAAAAGGTGAGAGAGGTGATATCACTATTTCAATCTATGATCCTTCCGGTGACGTTCGGGATTTTAGAGTGAAAGAGCAGATTGCATACAGCGATATTCAGCTCTTTCAACAATGTGCAGATGGCTATGTCTTCGTTTATTACGAATCGTATGAGCCGAAGGTAAAGGTTTTTTCAGAAGAGGGAAGGGTGAAAAGTGCTTTTCACTTACCTTCAGGGGTTTCCTGCTGTCTTTTGGATGAGAAACAAAACCTTTGGGTGGGTTTAAATGATGAAGGCATTTATGATAATGGGAATCCTGACGGCCATAGTGTGTGGTGTTTTACGTTAGATGGTCAGCAGAAGGAAATACACATTGATAGAAAGCTCGAAGAAATGGATGCGCCGGCTGTAGATGATTGTTATGGACTTGCAGAAAAAAACGGCGTGATTTATATGCTGTATTACGGAGATGCAGTCATTGCCGCATTTGATGAAACGGTTGTGAGACGGGTGTGGATTCTGTCGGATAAAGAGCCGGACTCAGAAGCATTTGATCAGCTCGCGATATCCGAAGAAGGTTTTTTGGTTGGGTCGTTCAATTGTTACAGTGCAGACCTTAAGTCGTCTCTTTATTTGATTTCTGCCGATGTGAGTCAAGAGATGGAAGAGATAACATGTTGTGATTCGAATGGTGAAGCCCTAGACGTTCAACAGCTGAAACTAACGAGTAATGCTGTTTACGCAGTGACCTCTTCTGGTGTTTATAAGCAGGATATCCAATAAGGTATAGGGATGAGATTATGATGAATTGGCACGCTTTAAGTCAGACAAAACAAGAACGCATATGGTCAGAAGTGAACAAGCTCATAAAATGGAAGCCCGGAAGCAGATGTCATCACATCATCCCGCCTGATCCATATCGAGTGTTATATATATCAAGCAGGATGAGCGGTAAAGCCAGTAATGATGATGTTGTCAGAGTGCTGAATGATTTAGAGACTTCGATTTTAAAAGCATTTCAATCATGTACTGGAAAGCACGATGTGATGTACGCATTAGACTGGTAGCATGACGGATATATGTTTAGCCCTCATCAGGCAATGACTCAGGATGAATTTGGCGAATGGCCTGTTCCCGTATTTCCAAATGGAGACTATTATTTCTTTTTTCATCAGGACTTCTCTTGGGGACTTTTGGGAGACCCGTGGAAATTGACAATCACTGTGTTTGGTGAAGAGCTGTTGGAGGCGATAGATAATGATCCGCCTATCCTGTTTCAAAATAGATGAGTGTTCTGAAAAACGGAGGTGAAACATGGGCTTTTGGGAAGAAAAATATAAAAATAAAAAGATATTCGTAAGTGATGATGGTTTGGATATTTGTCACGACGCCATCGAAGATTTTCACGCTGTGTTCCTGGAACAATTGGATCGCAAGCCTACTCTAAATGAATTTGTTTATACTCTCTTTCAGGTATTAAAATCAGACGGCGATTCATTTTTTAAAGAATTAGAAGGAAAACAAGTCACTGACATCAACCTAAAGATGAAAAAAAGAACTACTTTAAGTGAAGTTAGGCCTGGTGTGGTCATTGAAATTCCTTTACGGCAAATCAATCAGTTTACATATGCATTAGTGGTAAAAGGAGATTTAGCAACAGATAAAAATGATGATCTTCTCATTCAGTATTTTGATATTTTTACAGATCAACGCTTGAGTAAAAAAGAAATTTCTCTCATGATGGCTGAAAAGCAAAGAACCCTATTTATTGCGAATACAGGATATACAGGCTTTCTTCAGGGGAATTGGAATGTTGTTTCCAAGGTGCCGGTAGATTTGATGAAGAAATTTGATCATTCTGCTATAACATTTGTCATGTATGAAGATGGAAAATACCTCATTAGCCAAGACGATTCATTAACTGCAGAGAGTGATTTAATAGAGGTTGATGAAAAACGGGGGAAGACCTTTAGCAATCCGATTGGGCTATTTGGTCACCTTAGTATTGAGGATATTCTTTATCAATATTTCAAGGGAACCTCGATGGAGGAATTGATCAAGTATGAGTTGTAAAAAGGGCTTTTATTAGTGGGGAGGTTGAGGTACACATGAGCAGGTATTGTCTGGAATGTGCAAATTCTGAACTTTTTCTCTTAAATGATTTTTTCAAACCATTCCCCCTACATATCACTGAGTATCATTGGGTTATTGGCGATATTTTGAATATGATGGATGTATCCGAGGATAAGGATCATTGGAACGATATCATTGGCGAGCGTGAAGACTATCTTTTTATCACAGGTGAGGAATTTCATCGTATATTAAATGAATTTGAGATTTATGTGATATTTTCTATTTTAACTGCTGTGCCTAAAGAGACGTTACTGTATGATTTAACTCAAATTCCGTTTGTTGAAGGGAATGCTGACTTTTATGAATATAATTATATCTCCCCTGTGAAAGAATGTATTTTCGAAGTCGGTTTCTTTGATTCAACAGATATTATATTTACAGTGACCGATGAAAACATAGAAAGAATGTTGAAGGATTCTTTTCCTGACTTGAAGCCTTACTGTGAGTATGGAGTATAGAGACGCTATTAACGGAGGAATCAAAATTGAGTATTTCAGGAGCTACTCCTATTTTGTTTCAGCATATCAAGAAATGGCGTTTTTATCGAGAAACAGATCACGTGCTTGGTGCCATTTATACGATTGAGTTAGCAGCTGTTTATCATTCACGTACGATTGTTGTCATATTCAAAGACGTTTCAGTCGTTACGATACGAGAAATCGAAACCCTATCGAATCTATCAGATGGACTTCTCCATATTGAAATGCAACCGCAAGGCACGTACCTTGTGGAAGAATGGGAAGAGCAGACATTCCGCTTTTATTGCCGGCAATATGAGGTGATGGAAGGTGAATAGGGTGAGGAGAGGATCAACGTGCTTCAAAAGCTGAAAAAAAGACAGCAAGAGATTGAAGAAAAGCCGTACCCTGATGAATTGTACGGCTTTGAAGCGGAAATCTATGAGTTTTTTATGCTAGTTGATGGCAGTTTGGATTATGTACTGGCGAATAAAAGGATGTCCGGGCATCAGCGGCGTTCGTTGGAGAAAAGCTTTTTTGAGCTGTATCCTGACATACTTCCGGATATGATCAAAAACGATAAGGATCTGTATCATCACATTCTCTTGTATGAACAAGTCAGACAAGAGATTTGCGTTGCGCTATCCAACTGATAAGGGGAAGATTTTATGGAAATAACCTCTATAAGCAGTATTGGCAATTTGGACATGATCGATCTTAAGTCTGGCCAAGTTGTTACGTCATACGAACTTGAAGATGCAGAGTCGTTTTATCGTTTTTGGGAGGGGCTTGCCTACGATCGAATCATGATACAGGTAATAACGACTGGTTCATTTATAGAAGACCTGTCCGAGTATTTTGAAGGTCATGCTTACAAGGTGACAAAACTGGCGAAACCAGAGTTCCATTTTCAATCCATATTACAGAGAGCAGACCGGGATATTGCAGGTTTTCTATTTCTGTTAGCTTCCATCAATGATGATGTTTTTCTAATCACTGATCCTCAACCGGATAAAAACTATTTTTCCGAAGGCAAACTCCAGTGCCTAACGGACTCAGGCGAACGGATCATGTGGTTTGAATACGATGCTGTAGACATCTATATGGTTGGCGGTAACTAAGAATAGGAGGAATTCATTTGAATATCACACAATACGAGAAATTGAAAAAGCATCTTTCTGATGCGGATACAGGTCCATTTACATTAAACGAGTTTTCTTTCTATATGAAAGAAGATGATCGTTATATTCAAATTCCTGTGTTTGAATGAAAACGATCTGCTCAAACCTGTGACATTCATTTGCGGTTTGAAGACATTAGTGCATCAAAGCTGGATGACCTTGAATCCATCGATGCGGTTGAGTTGTAGATTGAACCGACTGACGATCAATGGGAAAGACTCCGTTATTATGTGTATGATCAAGAAGATCAGATGAGTTTCTATTGCGGAGGTTGGGATGTGATCAAGTGTGACAAGAAGTCACACTGATTGTCCCCACTTTCCAAGCGTTCTTGCTTTTGTTGCCGCATATGTCACGAGAAATGGAAAAGTCACAACCAGGAAAGCCAAAGGCACCCAATTTGATAATCCGGTTACATAATGGAGTGCAATTGACAAGAGAGTCAGGAAGCTCAAGGTGCAGGTTACGTTTCGAACGTCTTTTTCGCTTCTTTTATATTTCTCTCTCATGGTGGATTGATCACTGTATATCGGCGAAGTCCCGGGCTCAGCCGAAAAGATATGCATACCTTGTGAAGAGCAAACATGTTCCCATCCGGCCGTTTCAAACATCACGGTGTATTCCGCCAAGCTTTCTTCCTCAACATCATGATAATCAATACTGTAGATCAATTTCCGCGGCTCAGCTTTTCTAAGCTTATACCCCATAAACGCAAAAGAATCGAGTACCCAGCCTTTGCTGGCCATATCACTTAGTCTCTTCATATCCTTTTCTTCTGAAAAGGCCAATCCTTCAGACATCATAAATTTTTTCTGTTTCATGACTAATCCCCTTTCAATTGTTGAAAAGCACGTTGACCGTGTTCAGCCATCACTTTTCTGCGCTGAATTTCTTGTTTGAGTAGTTCTTGGCCGTGCAAGGTGGTTTGGTACACTTTGCGGCGTGGGTTGTCATTGTTGACAAGCTCAATGATCCCTTCTTGCAGTAATTTCTTTAACAATGTATATAAGGTAGCCGGGCCGATCGTAAAGGAGTCATCGGTCATGTCCTCAATCTCCTGCATGATCGAATATCCGTGTTTTGGCTCCAGCAAGGTTAAGACAATATAATAGGCTGGATCGGTAAGCTGATCCATTTCCTGCGGACGCTGCTTTGGCAAGCGGTCACCTCATTTCTTATATCAACTAATGATATATCACTTATTGATATAATAAAATCTTCCTTTTTGTTTGTCAACGCAATTTTTTTCTTCCTTCAGTCATCATAAAGAAACAATCATCGAGTATGCATTAATGTATGCGTTTTCATAGAGGGGGAGTCTTGATGAAAAAATGGATGGCAACGGTTTTTGTGATGATGCTGATGATGTGTTTTGGCGGGATTGAGGGTGTGAAGGCGGCAGAGCCGAAGGTGTATCAGTTTGATTTTGGAAGCGGTTCGGTTGAGCCTGGTTACATAGGCGTCAGGGCATCTGACCGTTATGATCTGTCAAAGGGCTACGGTTTTCAGACACCGGAGAATATGAGGGATGTGGCGGCATCCGGGACTGGTGTGAAGAGTGATGCGGTTCAGTTTTTAGCGTATGGGACGAAAAGCAATAACACGTTTAATGTGGATCTCCCGAATGGCCTTTATGAGGTGAAGGTGACGCTTGGCAATACGGCAAGGGCCAGTGTGGCGGCGGAGGGCGTGTTTCAGGTCATTAATATGACAGGGGATGGCGCGGAGGATACGTTCCAAATTCCTGTCACCGACGGGCAGCTGAATCTGCTGGTGACAGAGGGGAAAGCTGGCACCGCTTTTACGCTTAGCGCCTTGAAAATAAAGAAATTGTCTGATCAGCCGGTGACGAACCGAACCATTTATGTCGGCGGCGACTCGACGGTGTGCAATTATTATCCGCTCAACAGCAGCAAGCAGGCGGGCTGGGGGCAGATGCTGCCTCACTATATCGATAAACATACCTTTCAAGTGAGAAACATGGCGTCCGGCGGGCAGATCGCGAGAGGATTCAGAAATGATGGACAGCTTGAGGCGATCCTGAAGTACATCAAGCCGGGAGATTATTTTATGTTGCAGCTTGGCATTAATGACACAAATCCAAAGCATAATGAATCTGAAGCGGAGTTTAAAGAGATGATGCGTGATATGATTCGTCAGGTGAAAGCGAAAGGAGCCGACGTCATCCTATCAACGCCTCAGGGCCGGGCGACCGATTTTACTTCTGAAGGCATCCATTCGTCTGTAAACAGATGGTACAGGGCCTCTATTTTAGCTTTGGCCGAAGAGGAAAAAACACATCTCATTGACTTAAATGTCCTCAGCTCGGCATACTTTACATCGATCGGTCCGGAAAGAACACTCGGGCTTTATATGGATGGAGACACGCTGCACCCGAACCGCGCTGGGGCCGACGCACTGGCACGATTGGCTGTTCAGGAGCTAAAACGCCAGGGAATCGATGGCTTTTAATACACATTTTTCGACAAAACACATATGCCTTCGTCAATTAGAGTATAATGAGAACATCTGCAAGAGACAGGAGTTTATACATGAGTCATTTTAAAAACTATCAAATCAGTCATGACATTTTACGAGCATTGGAAGGACTGGGATATACAGAACCGACCAAGGTGCAGCAGAGTGTGATCCCCGCTGCTCTTGAACGAAAGGATCTTGTCGTCAAATCACAGACGGGAAGCGGGAAAACAGCTTCGTTCGGGATTCCTCTCTGTGAGCTGGCGGATTGGGATGAAAACAGGCCGCAGGCGCTTATTTTAACTCCAACCCGTGAGCTTGCGGTGCAAGTAAAGGAAGATATCACGAACATCGGACGATTTAAACGGATCAAAGCGACAGCCGTATTTGGAAAATCCTCCTTTGATAAACAAAAAGCTGAGCTTAAGCAAAAAAGCCACATTGTTGTCGGCACGCCGGGACGTGTTCTGGATCATATCGAAAAAGGCACGCTGCCGTTGGATCGTCTCTCTTATTTGGTCATTGATGAAGCGGATGAGATGCTGAATATGGGCTTCATTGAGCAGGTGGAGGCGATTATCAAGCATCTTCCGACTGAGCGCACGACGATGCTGTTTTCGGCGACGCTTCCGCAGGATATCGAGAAGCTGAGCCGTCAATATATGCAGAACCCCGAGCATATCGAAATCAAAGCGGCCGGGCTTACCACAAGAAATATTGAACATGCGGTGATTCAAGTAAGAGAAGAGAATAAGTTTTCATTGCTGAAAGATGTGCTGATGACGGAGAATCCCGACAGCTGCATCATTTTCTGCCGAACGAAGGAGCACGTCAATCAGCTGACCGATGAATTGGATGACTTAGGATATCCATGCGATAAAATTCACGGCGGAATGATTCAGGAAGACCGATTCGACGTCATGAATGAATTTAAACGTGGCGAGTACCGTTACTTAGTCGCGACGGATGTCGCCGCGCGCGGGATTGATATTGAAAATATCTCCCTTGTCATCAACTATGATCTGCCGCTTGAAAAGGAAAGCTATGTCCACCGCACGGGCCGAACGGGACGCGCAGGGAACAAAGGAAAGGCCATTTCGTTTGTCACGGCCTTCGAAAAACGGTTTTTAGCCGACATTGAAGAATATATCGGATTTGAAATCCAAAAAATAGAAGCACCTTCTCAAGAGGAAGTGGCAAGGAAGAAACCAGAATTTCTAGCTAAAATGAATGACCGTCCGGAAAGCAAAAAGGACAAAAGCGAAGAGCTGAATAAAGACATTATGAAGCTGTATTTTAACGGCGGAAAGAAAAAGAAAATCAGAGCCGTTGATTTTGTAGGAACGATTGCCAAAATAGACGGTGTGTCAGCTGACGACATCGGCATCATCACGATCATGGATAACGCCTCATACGTTGAGATTTTAAATGGTAAAGGCCCTCATGTTCTCAAAGTGATGAAGAACACAACCGTCAAAGGGAAAAAGCTGAAGGTGAATAAAGCGAATAAATGATGAATGACCTGCTCCCAGTTAAAGGGGCAGGTCATTTTGCTGCTGGCTGACATCGGCGCTGGTCTCCTCCGGAACAAAGGCAAGAATCACAATGCCAATTACAAACAGAATGATCAGACTGAACACCGCAGTTGAGGATTTCCCGGTCAGCTGGGCGGTCACGGCAATAAGCAGCGGCCCCATAATTGAGGCGAATTTACCGAAAATGTTGTAAAAACCGAAGAATTCATTAGCGTGGCGCTTTGGCACAAGCTTGGCGAAATAGGAACGGCTTAGGGCTTGAATACCGCCTTGCGAGGTGGCGACAAGCATAGCCAGTATCCAGAAATCAAGCGTTGTCTCCATAAAATAGGCATACACGCAGACGATCATATAAATGACGATCCCGACGTACAGCATGGTCTTCCCCGTGAAGCGTTCTGCCAGTTTTCCGTATACAATCGAAAACGGCGCGGCGACCACCTGAGTGACAAATAGGATGATCAGGAGGCTTGAGGAGCCGATCCCTAAATCTGATCCATAGGATGTCGACATCGTAATAATAGTGCCGACTCCGTCGATATAAAAGAAATAAGCGAGCAAGAAGAGGAAAAGTGCCCGGTATTGTCTGATCCGTTTCATCGTTTGGCCGAGCCGCTTAAAGCTGTTGATGACAATATGAGGTTCTTTTTTGATGTAATAGCGTTGATGGACATGTTTAATCATTGGGATGGTGAACAGCCCCCACCAGGCAGCCGTTATGAAAAAGGACAGCTGGCTTGCGGCCGATACAGACACTGGAATAGTCTCTGCTTGTGCGAGCAGGATGACAGCAATACTGATGATAAATGGAATCGTGCTTCCAATGTATCCTAAGCCAAAACCCCGTGCCGAGACGAGATTCATCCGCTTCTCAGGCGTGACGTCAACGAGAAAGGCATCATAAAACACATTGGCGCCGGAAAAACCGATAGCCGATATCGTATAAAACAGCAACAATAGCAGCCAATGTTCACTAGGGATAAAGGCGAGCATCGCGGTGCTGGCGACACCGACTGACACAAAGAAACCGAAGAACTTTTTCTTGCACCCTTCATAGTCGGCGATTGTGCCTAAAATAGGGCCGAGCATCGCAAGAATAAACGTTGAAATCGCAATGGTATAGCCCAGATAGGCAGTCGATTGAGCGGCGCTGACACCGCTTTCCGCAGCTGCTGATTTATAAAATAACGGAAATACCGCGGTGGTCACTACAATTGAGTAAGCAGAATTTGCCCAGTCATATAACACCCAGCTGTTTTCTTGTTTCGTAAAACGTTTCATCATCAGAGCCCCTCTCCGGTAACGATACTTCTATTGTACGAGAAATGGGCCTGAAAAGAATGGAATGCACGTCAATTTTTACAAAATATTTATGTTTTTTCGCTTCAAATCATACTTTTGATTTATTGCTGGGGTTAGGTGTATCTGGTACCATTTAACTATATTTTATGGTATTTTCCAGAAGGGATTCAGCAGAGAGGAGACAGAGCATGAGGCGAATAGGCTTGTGTATAAGCCTGCTGGTCACAGTTCTTGTGATGAGCGCATGCGAAAGTGAAGGTGAGGCTCAGATGTTCGCAGACTGTGATCAAAAGACAGTAAAACAAACCGCAGCCAAACCGATGAGCAGCAAGAAAAAGCAGGATTTCCAAGCCCTCGCAAGCGACAGGCAGCTGGCCATTGTGTTCAGTTCCATGATACAAGTGAGCGAAGCATTTGATTATGGAATCGGCAATCCAGAATACTTCGTGCGAAGCAGCATGACTGAAGAAGAAGCAGACATTGCGAAGGAGAATCTCGAATCGATTAAGCTTGAGAACAAATCACTCAAAAATCAAAACAGCGAGGCGGTCGCCTTGCTACAAAAAACGCGTAATCAAGACATGAGCCGCATCGAAATTCAGCAGCTGACAGAAAATAGAGCTGCTTTTTTTGAGACCGCAGACAGTATGATCAAACTCATCGGCCAAGTCACACCGAAAAACGCGAAGAAGACAAGACAGCAGCTGGATCAGCTGAAAAAACAATATACACAATACAGCGCCGAAAGCATCAAAATCATGAACAGCATTGTCAAAAAGCAGAAAGCTGACAAGGCAACATTTGAACGCCATCTGGAGGCGCTGCTTCAAAAACAGCCCGGACAGCAGGTACGGAGTGAATTGTACTGACCAGCTTCCGTCTTTCCCTGATGATATTGACCTAGTACAAAAAGAATGTACAATCAAGATATAGTCTGTTCTTAGTTGATTGGAGGGACATGTCATGAAAATTGCGAAGGTGATCAATAATAATGTGATCAGCGTGGTCAATGAACAGGGGAAAGAATTGGTCGTCATGGGCAGGGGGCTCGCGTTTCAGAAAAAGTCCGGCGATGATGTCGATGAAGCCCGCATTGAGAAAGTGTTCACGCTCGATAACAAGGATGTATCAGAAAAGTTCAAAACCCTTTTGTATGATATACCGATCGAGTGTATGGAAGTATCCGAAGAGATTATCAGCTACGCAAAATTACAGCTCGGCAAAAAGCTCAACGACAGCATCTATGTGTCGCTGACCGACCATATTAACTTTGCCATCCAGCGCAACCAGAAAGGGCTTGATATCAAAAACGCCTTGCTGTGGGAAACAAAACGGCTGTACAAAGACGAATTTGCGATCGGCAAAGAAGCGTTAATCATGGTAAAAAATAAGACTGGTGTGTCTCTGCCAGAGGATGAAGCTGGCTTTATTGCTCTGCATATTGTAAATGCCGAGCTGAATGAAGAGATGCCCAATATTATCAACATTACAAAAGTCATGCAAGAGATTTTGAGTATTGTAAAATACCATTTTAAGATTGAATTCAACGAAGAATCGCTTCACTATTATCGGTTCGTCACCCACTTAAAGTTTTTCGCGCAGCGTCTTTTTAACGGCACTCACATGGAAAGCCAGGACGATTTTTTGCTGGATACAGTGAAAGAAAAGTATCATCGCGCGTATGAATGCACGAAGAAAATCTCAACCTACATTGAGCGGGAGTATGAGCACAAGCTCACAAGTGACGAGCTGCTGTATTTAACCATTCACATAGAAAGGGTAGTTAAACAAGCATAATGAGAGCGCTGACATTTTTATTTTCGTGTGTTCGTTTTTTTCTTACATTTCCATATGATGATGGTAGGATTGTTACTGATAAAGCAGGCAAAACCTAAATTACAATGAGTGCGGATCATCTCTGTCTGTGCTGATGGTAATTTAGGTTTTTATTTTTTTCAGAGGGAGGGTGATGATAGTTACAGGATTCAAGTAAGTAAGGTTCGGTATTATCATTATTTTGGCCGATGTTCCCTTTTAAAAGAATCATGTAAGATCAACATAGAAAACGCTTTCAATGAAAGGGGAATGCCAATATGCCTTATCTGAAACGAGTGTTGTTGCTTCTAGTCACTGGATTGTTTATGAGTTTGTTTGCAGTCACTTCTACTGCCTCGGCTCAAACAGGTGGATCGTTTTTTGACCCTTTTAACGGCTATAACTCCGGTTTTTGGCAAAAAGCAGATGGTTATTCGAATGGAAATATGTTCAACTGCACTTGGCGGGCTAATAACGTATCAATGACGTCATTGGGTGAAATGCGTTTAGCGCTAACAAGCCCATCTTATAACAAGTTTGACTGCGGGGAAAACCGTTCTGTTCAAACATATGGCTATGGACTTTATGAAGTCAGAATGAAACCAGCTAAAAACACAGGGATCGTTTCATCGTTCTTCACTTACACAGGTCCAACAGATGGAACTCCTTGGGATGAGATTGATATCGAATTTTTAGGAAAAGACACAACAAAGGTTCAATTTAACTATTATACAAATGGTGCAGGAAACCATGAGAAGATTGTTGATCTCGGGTTTGATGCAGCCAATGCCTATCATACTTATGCGTTCGATTGGCAGCCAAACTCTATTAAATGGTATGTTGATGGGCAATTAAAACATACTGCAACAAACCAAATTCCGACAACACCTGGAAAGATCATGATGAACTTGTGGAATGGCACGGGTGTCGATGAATGGCTTGGCTCCTACAACGGTGTAAATCCGCTATACGCTCATTATGACTGGGTGCGCTATACAAAAAAATAATGCCAAATGTGAAAGAGCCTGCTGCAATATAGCAGGCTCTTATCATTGTAATGAGGAGTTGTTGGCATGAATCTTCTATTTACTCATAATATCCTATTTGATCTTCTCCCCTCTGTAAATCACGTACTCACTCAATGCTACGATCAAGCTCATACATTTAGAAAGAAATAATCCCAATCAAAAGTGCGGCAATCGTCATCACAATCGTTGTTCCCACGGCCCATTTAATAGTGAATTTTTGATGGTCGCCAAAGCTGACGCCTGCCATTCCTACCAATAGATAGGTGGAAGGCACAAGCGGGCTGAGCAGATGAACAGGCTGCCCCAGCAAGGAGGCCCTTCCGATTTCAGCGGCGTCTATTCCGTAAGCGGAAGCGGCTTCGGCGATGATGGGAAGGACACCGAAGTAAAAGGCGTCATTCGACATGAAAAAGGTGAAGGGCATGCTGACGATCGCAGTGATCAACGGCAGGTGCGGGCCCATGGCATCAGGGATGAGTGAAACGAGAGAATGCGCCATGGCATCCACCATTTTTGTGCCGGAGAGAATGCCTGTGAATATGCCCGCAGCAAACACCATTGAGACAACGTTTAACGCATTACCCGCATGCGCCGAGATACGTTTCTGCTGTTCTTTGACATTTGGATAGTTGACCATCAAGGCGACGGCGAACGCAGTCATAAAAAGAACAGGGAGCGGCAGCAGGCTGGTGATCAGTGCGGCCATCAGGACGACAGTCAGCAGCAGGTTAAACCATTGAAGAGCGGGACGCTTGAGCGGTGCGGCCTCCGGATCGGAAGACGGTGCGTGATCAATCGAAATGACGCCGAGCCGCTTCCGCTCTTTCTTTCCGAGGATATAAGCAACGGCGATCACCCAGAGAATGCCGGCGATCATAGCGGGAATCAGCGGCGTGAAGACCTCTGACGTGTCCAATTTTAAGGAGGCCAAAACCCTCGCAGTCGGCCCGCCCCACGGGATAATATTCATAACCCCCGAACCGAGCATTGCTATTCCCGCTAACACCAAACGGTTCATGCCGAGCCGTTTGTAAAGAGGCAGCATCGCAGCAATGGTAATCATATAGGTTGTTGTCCCATCTCCGTCCAGCGAAATGGTCATGGTCAGAACCGCTGTGCCTACGGCGATTTTTAACGGATCTCCTTTGACAAACGATAAGATTTTGGCAATGAGAGGATCAAACAGACCTGAGTCAATCATAATGCCGAAATACAGGATGGCGAATAACAGCATGATACCGGTAGGGGCGAGGTCTGTAACGCCCTGAATCATCATCTCGCCGAGATCTTTGCCAAATCCGCTGATCAGGGCGAACACAATAGGAACGACAATCAAAGCAATAAGAGCGGAAAGCCGGTTAGACATAATAAGGTACATAAAGACAATCATCATCACAAAACCGAGTATGGCAAGCATGATATGACCTCCCCTATTCAACAGCTATTTTGGTAAGCGCTTCCATCCTTTCTTTCTGTGAAGAAGGCTTATTTCAAATGTGTATGACCGCATATTTATATGTAGACCAAAAATCCTAATGAGAGGATTAGCAGTTTATATGAAGAACGCCACGGGTAAATATGCTGTAGAATGTTTCGTTTTAAAAAGGGGGAAGAGACATGAGTGATGACCAAAACAAACGTGTAAATGAACACTCAAAGGACGAGCAGCTTGAGCAGTACAGGGCCGATAACAGCGGGAAGAAAATGACGACAAACCAAGGCTTGCGGGTGTCAGAGGATGAGCATTCGTTAAAAGCCGGGGTTCGCGGCCCGACGCTGATGGAGGATTTTCACTTCCGGGAGAAAATGACGCACTTTGACCATGAGAGGATTCCGGAGCGCGTTGTGCATGCGCGCGGATTTGGCGTGCATGGCTTTTTTCAGGTTTACGAGCCGATGACCGAGTACACACGGGCCAAATTTCTTCAGGACCCTTCGGTGAAGACACCGGTATTTGTCCGTTTCTCTACGGTTGCGGGTTCTAAAGGCTCCGCAGACACGGTGCGGGATGCCAGAGGCTTTGCGACTAAATTTTATACTGAAGAAGGAAACTATGACCTTGTGGGAAATAACATTCCGGTGTTTTTCATTCAGGATGCGATCAAATTCCCGGATTTGGTTCACGCGTTTAAGCCTGAGCCACACAATGAAATGCCTCAGGCCGCGACCGCTCACGATACGTTTTGGGATTTTGTCGCCAATAACCCTGAGTCGGCTCACATGGTAATGTGGACGATGTCGGACAGAGGCATCCCGCGCAGCTACAGAATGATGGAAGGCTTCGGCGTTCACACGTTCCGTTTTGTCAATGAACAAGGAAAGGCACGTTTCGTGAAATTTCACTGGAAGCCGGTGCTCGGTGTGCATTCTCTCGTATGGGATGAAGCGCAGAAAATTGCCGGGAAAGATCCGGATTTCCATCGCCGTGACCTGTGGGAAACAATTGAAAACGGCGGCAAGGTTGAATACGAGCTCGGCGTGCAGATGATTGATGAGGAAGATGAATTCAAGTTTGATTTTGATATTCTTGACCCGACTAAGCTGTGGCCGGAAGAGCTTGTGCCGGTGAAAATCATTGGGAAAATGACGCTGAACCGCAACCAGGATAATGTGTTTGCGGAAACAGAACAAGTCGCATTCCACCCGGGAAATGTCGTGCCGGGCATCGACTTTACAAATGACCCGCTCCTGCAGGGACGGCTTTTCTCTTATACAGACACACAGCTCATCCGTCTTGGCGGTCCGAACTTCCATGAGATTCCGATTAACCGCCCGGTATGTCCATTCCATAACAATCAATACGACGGCTATCACCGGATGACGATCAATAAGGGACCTGTCGCTTATCATAAAAACTCACTGCAAAACAATGATCCGTCGCCTGCGACAGCTGAAGAAGGCGGCTACGTCCACTATCAGGAAAAAGTCGAGGGCAAAAAAATCCGCCAGCGAAGCGACAGCTTCAACGATTATTACTCACAGGCGAAGCTTTTCTGGAACAGCATGTCTCCTGTGGAGAAACAGCACATCATTTCTGCTTTCTGCTTCGAGGTCGGGAAGGTCAAAAGCAAGGACGTACAGCGGCAGGTCGTTGATGTCTTCAGCAATGTCGATGCAGATTTAGCGGAAGAAATCGCCAAAGGAGTAGGCGTGGCGACGCCCGCGAAGCGTAAAGCATCTAAAGAAATCCTTACTTCGCCTGCGTTAAGCCAAGCCCGTACAGTGAAAACCGCGTCAACCAGAAAAGTCGCTGTACTCGCCGGAAACGGATTTTATGAAAAAGAACTGCAAACAGTGCTGGAAGCCTTAAAGCGAGAAGGAATCACAGTGGATATCATCAGTCAAAATCTGGGGTATATGACAAGCGGCAGCGGACAGCAGCTTGAGGCCAGCGGCACGTTCCTGACGGTTGATTCTGTTCTGTATGATGCCGTCTATGCCGCAGGAGGGCCGGAGTTAAAAGACAACAAACAAGCGATGGCGTTTATCAGAGAAGCTTACAATCACTACAAGGCGATCGGTGCGGCAAATGAAGGAATTGACCTTCTTCAATCCTCTGTCGGGACAACAGAGGGACCAGGCATCGTAACGGCTGAAGAAGAACCTGACTACGCCGCTTTCAGCAAGGCATTTATCGATGCGGTTTCTGCTCATCGCCATTGGGATAGACGAATTTGATCGGCTCCTGTATCTTTAAGGAAGATACTTTTCATAAGGAGCATGACAAATGAACGAAAAACAGCTCGCTGAAGCTTACGAACGCGATGAAAATATGATGATTTTGGTGTTTGCCCAATGGTGTGTAAACCATGATCTTGATCCGGTGGAGATGTACGCCAAAGCGTATCCGCAGCAAAAGCTGAATGAAAGCTTGAAAAAAACCATGGACGATCTGGTCGTGCCAAAACACGAAGCAGAGCACATTCCGGACCAGACTGTCATTGCGGTATTAGAGATGTTCGGAAATACAGATTTGGCACAAGCCGTTCATGAAGCGATTTCTGGGCGCAAACAGTAAAAAAAGAGACATCCTGTGTCTCTTTTTTTATTGGGAAAATCATGCTGTTAGACCTAGAAACTTCTTTCGATTTAATCAGTCTATAAAAGTGTGTATTGCTTAAATAAGGGAATGATAAACAACGACATCAAAGGAGGAGATTGTATGAAATGGAATAAAATGCTGAAAGCCGCGGGGATTGCAGTCTTGCTTTTTTCCGTAGTTGCATATGCGGCCCCATCTTTAAAAGCAGTTCAAGCGAAAACACCGACTGTCAGCACCCATACGTACAAAAAGATCAAGGAGTTAAAGTATCCACAAGTGCATCACGTCGGGAATGCCGCGTTTGAAAAGAAAATCAATCAAGAGCTGAAAGCCTACATTGAACAATCGTATCAGGAATACCTGAAAAACAAAAAAGCAGGCGAACAGCAGGGCTTTAAAACGGAATATCAAACATCCTTCAGCGTCAAATACAATGCGGCAGGCAAGCTCAGCATTCAAACACTCAATTATATCTATTCAGGGGGCGCCCACGGTTTAACGTCTGTCCAGTCCTTCAACTATGACTTGAAAGCACAAAAGCGGGTGACGCTGGATCAGATTCTGAACACCAAAACAAAAGTCAGCAAAACGAGAGATTATCTATATAGCTATATCAAAAAACACGATGAGCTGTTTTTCCCTGATGTTAAGAAAGAGGATATAACCCTAAACAAAGACACAATGTTTTACTTTACGGCAAACGGGATCGCCATCGTCTTTGGCCAGTATGACTTGGGGCCTTATGCAGCGGGAATCCGGGATGTGCAGGTTCCAGCCTCTATTTATCAATAATCAAAAGAGCCATATCCGAAAAGGGATATGGCTCAATGTTTCTACCACACAAACAGGCCGACAATCGCAGCACTTAATAAAGATACCGCAATTCCGCTGACGAGCAGTTTCCACACGTTTCTCCCGATGACCGTTGACTTTTCTCCGTCAAGGATCGAATTGTACGTGCCGTAAATCATGCCGACAGTACTGAAGTTTGCAAAGGATGTCAGGAATGTCGTCGCCACCGCAACGGTGTGAGGCGGAAGGGATTTGAGATTGTTTTTCAAGTCAAGCATCGCAACAAACTCGTTCGTTGCTAATTTCATGCCCATCAGCTGAGCAACATACATCGCATCGTGCACTGGCAATCCAAGCAGGAATGCGAACGGACTGAACAGATAAGCAAAAATCGTCTGGATGGTCAGGCCGTGTACGAAAACGCCAAGAATGCCATTAACTGCTGACGTTAATGCGACATATCCGATCACCATTGCCAAAATAACGATAACCATGTTCATGCCGACAAGCATACTGTTAGAAATCGTAGAGAAAAAGTCTTTCTTCTCTTCTTTAGGCGGTGTATAGATGATATCTTCATCCTCCGGCACGTGAACAGGATTCAGCAGGTTTGCGATAATCAGCGCGTTTAAGCAGTTCAAAGGAATGGCTGTAAACACGTATGTCGCGGGCACCATTGACAGATAAGATCCGATAATGGAGCCGCTGATGCTGCTCATGCTCATTAAGCCGAATGTAAGCAGGCGGTTGTTGCTTAAAACCGTAAGCTGCTGGCGGATAACCGCAAGTGCTTCGGTATTTCCCAGAAACATCATTTGAATAGAGAAAAAGCTTTCTAATTTCGGCAAGCGGGAAGCCTTTGAAATCACCCATCCGATTTTATCAATCAGCCAAGGCAAAATGCCGAAATACGTTAAAATATCAAAGAATGTGACGATAAAGATAATTGGAAGAAGCGCACTAAAGAAAAAGTCTACTGTTTCATTCGCCATCACTGACGGAAAGGCAAACGCGATACCGTCACTGGCGCAAGCAATCAGCCAAGTGAAGAAATCACCGATTTTACCGATGGCCCAGCTTCCGACTTTTGTTCCCAGCATAAACCAAGTAATCAGCAATTCCAGAACAATTAACGTCATGATCGGGCGCCACTTGATTTTCTTTTTCTGCGGAGAACATAGGAATACAACTGCCATAATCACAATGAGACCGACAAGGTTTAGTAAAAAGTACATGATAGCAACTCCTATGAGGGTTATTATGGAAACAAAAAAAGCTCTTATCCTTCACAAATTCTGGAAGTGCAGAAAGTGTGAAAAATAAGAGCAAACAGAAAAGAACTTGTCCTTTTCAACTCGTTCAAATTTATTCAAACTTTCTTGTAGTCTAGTTTTTTACGGTTACTAGGTAGAAACAATCAGACCATATTACTGATCATATACAAGAATGTCTTTTTCTAAGATGATAGCAGTATTTTATCCTTTCACTTTTTGAAAATCAACCTTTTTAACTATTTTCACAATAATAAAATTTATATTCTAAAATGAGAAAATAAAGGAAAAACATGCTGGATTGCTATGCTGATATGATGTTGGCGGGATACCAGCATGTCAGTACTGATTTTTCTTCACTATAAGGTTCTAGCTCCTGGATATTTGTTGTATGATGGAAACGGGGAAACCCATACAGCAGAAAGGGAGTTTTTTTCATGATTATCCAATTCATTCGTTATAGATAATGACAGGTGTAGACAAACTGCCAGACCTGGCCAATTTTTGAGATAGGCCTAGGTTTATTTGTCTATGCCTTTTTCATTTATCTAAAAATGAATGAATGAGGTGTTTTTATCATGAAGCGAACAGTTGATTTCAGCATGTTTCGATGCCCGCTCTGCGTTTCTTCTATGGATGCGGCATCAGGGAAAAGCTTGATTTGTACAGAACGAGGACATACATTTGATCTATCTCGGCACGGCTACGTGAACTTTCTGACGAAGCCGGTCAAAACCAGTTACGGTGCTGAGCTTTTTGAAGCGAGGAGCAGGCTGATTGGAGAATGTGGTTTTTTTGACCCGCTCCATGATGCGATTGCAGAACTCATCAGTCATCCCACATCTGGTCATGAGGCATTCACCATCCTGGACAGCGGTTGCGGTGAGGGTTCTCATTTGAATGCGCTTTGCGGGTTTGATTATGCAGGGAAAGCAGCGATAGGAACCGGCATAGATCTTTCGAAAGATGGGATCTTAAAAGCTTCTAAGGCATTCAAAGATCAGATGTGGGCTGTTGCCGATGTGGCGCGTGCTCCTTTTCATGATCGCCAATTTGATGTTGTTCTGTCTATTTTTTCGCCGTCCAATTATGCAGAGTTTCATAGACTGCTGAAGAATGATGGCATGCTCGTAAAAGTAGTGCCGCGAAGCGACTATTTAATAGAATTAAGGCAATTTTTATATACTGATTCACCAAGGCGCACGTATTCCAATGCGGCAGCTGTTGAGCGTTTTACAGCAAATGCTGCACACAGCCGTCCTGTCAGGCTGCGCTATGTTAAAACGCTTGACCAGCAGGCGATCCACTGGCTTCTCAAGATGACGCCGCTTGCCTGGTCGGCGCCGAAAGATCGAATCAGCCTGCTGAAAGAGATGAAAACAGCCGATATTACGGTTGATGTTGATATCCTAATAGGAATGAAATGAATGGCAGAGGAAAGCTCCGAAAAAAGGGAGCTTTCCTTTTTTAATCGGAATAGTTGGCCCACGCTTCTCGTACATATGGAAAGGGGACGGAAACAGCCGATGCGGACAGGTTTTTGTAAACGCTTTCTAGTTCGCGGAAACGGGGGATGTGTGTGTGGAACTGATCATCATTCTATTGGCGTTAGGTTTGCTGATGTTTACGGCGTATCGGGGATTTTCTGTCATATTGTTTGCGCCGATTTGCGCGTTATTCGCGGTGCTGCTGACAGATCCAAGCCATGTGCTTCCTTTTTTCTCATCAATTTTTATGGAGAAGATGGCGGGTTTTATTAAACTGTATTTCCCAGTGTTTTTGCTCGGTGCCATTTTTGGAAAGGTCGTTGAAATGGCCGGGCTTGCGGCATCAATCGCGAAAACAATTGTCCGGCTTGTCGGGGCAAAAAGAGCGATACTTGCCATTGTGTTGATGGGTGCTGTCTTGACGTACAGCGGTGTCAGCCTGTTTGTTGTCGTATTTGCCGTATATCCTTTTGCGAAAAACATGTTCCAAGAAGCAAACATACCCAAACGCCTCATCCCGGGAACGATTGCTTTAGGGGCTTTTACGTTTACGATGGACGCGCTTCCGGGAACGCCGCAAATCCAAAATGTCATCCCGACGTCGTTTTTCAAAACAGACATTTATGCCGCCCCTTGGCTGGGCTTGATGGGCGCAGTGATTGTGCTGGCAGCTGGGATGCTCTATTTGGAATCAAGGCGGAAAAAAGCGCAGGCATCTGGCGAAGGCTATGGCGGTTTTGATACGCAGAATGCTGCTCCTGAATCGATTGAGTCCGCGGCTGAACCGGACAAAAGCCCGATTCGGCACGCGCTTGCCTTTGTCCCGCTTATTCTCGTCGGTGCAGTGAATAAATATTTCACCATTTACTTGCCAAAGTGGTATCCGAATGGATTTGATTTTTCTTCCATAGGATTAAAGGAGTTCGGCAGGCTTGATATTTCTTCAGCGGCTGCTATTTGGTCGGTGGAGATTGCTTTAGTGATTGGCATCATCACAACGATTTTATTTGATTGGAGAAGTGTGTTTGCCCAATTGAAGGAAGGGCTGAATGAAGGGATTGGCGGCGCCTTGCTGGCATCTATGAATACGGGTGCCGAGTACGGGTTCGGCGGCATTATCGCCGCGCTGCCGGGGTTTCATAAGCTGAGCAGCGGAATTTCACATACTTTTACCGATCCGCTTGTAAATGGCGCCGTTACGACAACTGCGCTGGCGGGAATCACCGGCTCGGCTTCAGGAGGAATGGGCATTGCATTAAGCGCGATGTCAGAACAATACTTACAGGCGATTCAGGCTTACAATATTCCGCCAGAGGTGATGCATCGGGTCATTTCAATGGCATCAGGCGGGATGGATACACTGCCGCATAATGGCGCCGTTATCACGCTTCTGGCCGTGACGGGTTTGACCCACCGGCAATCCTATCGCGATATTTTTGCGATCACGCTCATTAAAACGGCTGCCGTATTTGCTGTGATCGCGATTTACAGCCTGACTGGTCTAGTGTAGAAGAAAACGAAAGGGGCATCAATATGGGAAAAGTGCTGTCATCAAGCAAGGAAGCTGCGAAACTGATTCATGATGGGGATACGCTGATCGCGGGAGGGTTTGGGCTGTGCGGCATCCCTGAACAGCTCATTTTGTCTATAAGAGATCAGGGAGTAAAGGATTTAACCGTTGTCAGCAATAACTGCGGAGTCGATGACTGGGGGCTGGGTTTGCTTCTGGCTAACAAGCAAATCAAGAAAATGATCGCTTCCTATGTCGGTGAAAATAAAATTTTTGAGCGGCAGTTTTTAAGCGGAGAGCTTGAGGTCGAGCTTGTTCCCCAAGGAACGCTCGCTGAGAGAATTCGTGCAGGCGGTGCAGGCATACCGGGATTTTATACGGCGACAGGCGTCGGCACCTCCATAGCCGAGGGAAAAGAACATAAAACATTCGGCGGCCGGACTTATGTGCTTGAGCGAGGCATTACCGGCGATGTGGCGATCGTCAAAGCGTGGAAAGCGGACACCATGGGCAATTTGGTTTTTAGGAAAACGGCGAGAAATTTCAATCCCATTGCCGCCATGGCAGGCAAGATCACGATTGCCGAGGCGGAAGAAATCGTGGAAGCAGGAGAGCTCGATCCAGATCACATCCATACGCCGGGAATTTACGTACAGCATGTTGTGCTTGGCGCGAGCCAAGAAAAACGGATTGAAAAACGAACAGTTCAGCAAGCATCGGGAAAGGGTGAGGCCAAGTGAAGGAAGCGAGAAAACGAATGGTCAAACGGGCTGTACAAGAAATCAAGGACGGCATGAATGTGAATCTCGGGATTGGAATGCCGACGCTTGTCGCAAATGAGATACCCGATGGCGTTCACGTCATGCTTCAGTCGGAAAACGGCTTGCTCGGAATCGGTCCCTATCCTCTGGAAGGAACGGAAGACGCGGATTTGATCAATGCGGGAAAGGAAACGATCACTGAAGTGACGGGCGCCTCTTATTTTGACAGCGCTGAGTCATTCGCGATGATAAGAGGCGGGCATATCGATTTGGCTATTCTTGGCGGAATGGAGGTTTCGGAGCAGGGGGATTTGGCCAATTGGATGATCCCGGGCAAAATGGTAAAAGGGATGGGCGGCGCTATGGATCTCGTCAACGGGGCGAAACGAATCGTTGTCATCATGGAGCACGTCAATAAGCATGGTGAATCAAAGGTGAAAAAAACATGCTCCCTTCCGTTGACAGGCCAGAAAGTCGTGCACAGGCTGATTACGGATTTGGCTGTATTTGATTTTGTGAACGGCCGCATGACACTGACGGAGCTTCAGGATGGTGTCACAATTGAAGAGGTTTATGAAAAAACAGAAGCTGATTTCGCTGTAAGCCAGTCTGTACTCAATTCTTAATGGGAAGGTGTTTGACATGAGAAAACAAGTCGCCTTGGTGACAGGGGCTGCCGGCGGAATCGGATTCGAAATCGCAAGAGAATTCGCCCGTGAAGGCGCCAGCGTCATCGTTTCAGACCTCCGTCCGGAAGCATGTGAAAAAGCAGCCTCCAAGCTTGCAGAAGAAGGCTTGGACGCGGCGGCCATTCCGTATGATGTGACAAAGGAAGCGCAAGTTGCTGATACGGTGAACGTCATTCAAAAACGATACGGCCGCTTGGATATTTTGGTGAACAATGCCGGTATTCAGCACGTCGCTCCGATTGAAGAGTTTCCGACAGACACCTTTGAACAGCTGATCAAGGTCATGCTGACGGCCCCCTTTATTGCAATGAAGCATGTTTTTCCGATCATGAAAAAACAGCAGTTTGGCAGAATCATTAATATCGCGTCTGTTAATGGATTAGTCGGCTTTGCAGGGAAATCCGCTTATAATAGCGCCAAGCACGGCGTCATTGGACTCACAAAAGTCGGGGCGCTGGAAGGCGCGCCCCACGGCATAACAGTCAATGCGCTCTGCCCGGGTTATGTCGATACCCAGCTTGTACGCAATCAGCTTAGCGATCTATCGAAAACTAGAAATGTCCCTTACGACTCTGTACTTGAACAAGTCATTTTTCCGCTTGTGCCGCAAAAGCGACTGCTTTCCGTCAAGGAAATTGCGGATTATGCCGTGTTTTTGGCAAGCGAGAAGGCGAAGGGCGTCACTGGGCAGGCTGTCGTCCTTGATGGGGGCTACACCGCACAGTGACATAAAAAAACACACTTGCTCCGCTAGGGAATCAAGTGTGTTTTTTCTTTGCTTATTTCCAAACATCATTAGCGATCTCAACCACATGGCGGAGCTTCGCCCATTGCTGTTCTTCAGTCAGCTTGTTGCCTTCCTCAGTTGAAGCAAATCCGCATTGAGGGCTGAGGCAAAGCTGGTCTAAGCTTACATAACGGGACGCTTCTTCGATACGGCGTTTCACGTCATCCGGATTTTCAAGCTCACCGAATTTAGATGTCACTAAGCCAAGAACAAGCTGAAGATCAGACCGTTTTACGTAACGGAGAGGCTCAAATCCGCCTGAGCGTGAATCATCATACTCTAAGAAAAGTCCGTCAAGATTCAAGCCGTCAAAAATGGTTTCGGCGGCTGCGTCATAGCCGCCTTCCGCTGTCCAAGTGGACTGGAAGTTGCCGCGGCAAATATGCATGGTTACCGTCAAGTCATCCGGGCGGTCTGCAATCGCGTCGTTAATCGATTTCGCAAACAGCTGGCGAAGCTCATCAGGCGTTGTTCCGAACGCTTCGATTTGTTTTAAGCCTTTTTCTGATAAGAAAACGGCCCACGCTGTATCATCAAGCTGGAGGTAGCGGCAGCCTCTGTCATAAAACGCTTGAATCGCTTTTTTATATGCTTTGGATACATCATGCTGGAAAAGGTGATAATCTTTTTTATACGCATCCTTTTCCAGTTTTCCGCGGAAAAACAGCATATTCGGGCTTGGAATCGTCATCTTTGGCGTCGCGTCACCGGCAATGCTATGGAGAAATGAATAATCTTCAAGCATTGGGTGAGTTGAAAAGTCGATATCACCTGTGACTTTAATGCCGCGTGCTTTTGTCTGTACGTTATGGAATTGGATTCCGTGCTCAGGAGTAAACGGCTCAACGCCATCTAAGTTTTCCAGGAAATCAAAGTGCCACCATGCTCTGCGGAATTCACCGTCTGTCACGACGTTCAGGCCGATTTCCTTCTGTTTTTCCACAATGCGGATGATTTCATCGTTTTCAATTTGGCGAAGCTGCTCAGCGGTCATTTCGCCGGCCGCTTTTTGCAGCCGCGCTTTTTTGACGGGCTCAGATCTCAACAGGCTTCCGACTTGATCCGCGCGAAACGGCGGTTTTTTTCTTTGAAGTGATTTTTGTTCTGCGGGTGTTGTTTGTTGTGACATGTTGTCCATTCCTTCTTTCCATTCAAATATAAAAAAGCTCTTCCTTTGGATAAGGAAGAGCTTGCGTGACAATCTCAACCTTATCTTCAAGAGCAATCATTGCTCTAAAGGATTTAGCACCATTCTGTTAAACAGCGGTTGCCGGGTATCGCAGGGCCAGTCCCTCCACCTCTCTTGATAAGGAAAACCTTTTTATGAAATTTTCTGATAGTATCTATTATTCACACATTTTCTATTTCTGTCAATGATAGATTATCTCCACACATCGTTGGCAATGTCGATGACATGGCGAAGCTTTGCCCATTGCTGCTCCTCTGTCAGAAGGTTGCCTTCTTCTGTAGAGGCGAAACCGCACTGCGGGCTCAGGCATAGCTGGTCCAAGCTGACAAAACGCGCGGCTTCATTGATGCGGCGTTTCACATCCTCAGGATTTTCAAGCTCGCCGTATTTCGATGTGATCAAGCCGAGCACAATTTGCAGATCCTTGCGCTTCACAAAACGGAGCGGATCAAAGTTTCCGGAGCGGTCATCATCGTATTCCAAGAAAAGGCCGTCAAGGTTTAAGCCGTCCAAAATCGTTTCCGCTACAGCGTCGTACCCTCCTGATGCCGCCCAGGTTGAGCGGAAGTTGCCGCGGCAAATGTGCATTGTGATCGTTAAATCGTCAGGCCGGTCTGCGACGGCATCGTTAATTGTTTTGGCAAATATGGCTGGCAATGTTTCTGGATCACCGCCGAGCGCCCGGACAACCTCTCTGCCTTTTTCCTCAAAGAAGAGAGACCATGACGTATCATCAAGCTGGAGATAACGGCAGCCAGCATCATAGAAGGCTTTGATTGCTTTTTTGTACGCTTGGGCCAGATCATGAAAGTATTCCTCTTGATCGTCATAAATCCCTTTATCCGCCTTTTCGCCAAAAAACAGCATATTTGGGCTGGGAATGGTCAATTTTGGCGTCGCGCCATCGGCAATCTCATGTAAAAATTGATAATCAGCAAGCGCTGGGTGGCTCGTAAAATCGAGTTTTCCCGTCACTTTGATGCTGCGCGCTTTCGTTTTTGTGTTATGGAACTGAATCCCCTCAGCCGGGATGAACGGTTCCACACCGTCAAGCCCTTCCATGAAGTCATAATGCCACCAGGAACGCCGGAATTCCCCGTCTGTTACCACGTTGAGACCGATTTCTTTTTGTTTTTCCACGATGCGGGTGATCTCTTGATTTTCGATATCACGAAGCAGTTCCGCTGTCATCTCACCAGCCGCTTTTTTTTGCCGGGCTTCCTTCACCGGAACGGAACGAAGCAAACTGCCGACATGATCGGCGCGGAAAGGTGCTTTGCGTTGTTTTTCTGTTTTTTGTCCTGCAACATTCGTTTGTTGAGCCATGTTATTCGCCTCTTTTCTGAAATATTGAGCATGTAAAAAGCTCTTCCTTTGTGAAGGAAGAGCTTGAACGATCAAATCTCCGCCTCATCTGCAAGAACGCAATGTTCTTAAGGATTTAGCACCATTCTGTTTGAAACAGCGGTTGCCGGGTATCATAGGGCCAGTCCCTCCACCTCTCTTGATAAGGTACAACTTCATATTCAGATTTCAATTATCTTAATATTATTACTTTTGGATCAATTGTCAATGCTTTTTAGAAAATACTTTCATCTTCATCGTTATATAAAACCATATCAAGCACGATAGCGATGGCAGTGCAAATCAGAACATCTTCCTCGTTTGCAATCTGCAAGTGATAGGAATCACCCCAGCTGAGCCACTTTTTGCTCACTGACATCCGGACATTTTCCCCGTCCGTCAGCTGGAATTCATCCCTCCATAAATCACCATCGATTTCCCAGTTAAGCCCGGAAATCACAAATTTCGGTTTGAAAAACGTTACTTTCTTCGTTACCTCACAAACTGTTTTCCCGCCAATTGAAATCTCATAGCGCGGCAATAAAGACATTAGTTTTTGTTCTATGGAAACGAGCGTTTTTCCGGATGTATCTGTCATTTGTAATGAGTCTCCTAACGAGAAAAAACGCCCCTCCACCTTGAATGTTTCTTGTTCGTTCCGGTCATAAATGTGAAATGCATCTTTAAATGAGAACATTTTTTGTTTCATAAATAACTCGATCATTGCTGAAGTCTCCTTTGGATTTGCCTTGTATGAAATTACGGATAGAGGGCGAAAAGGTTTCAGGCTCTAAATCAAAACAATTTTAAAAGGCTGCGTGATTCAGCAGCCTTTTCGTTTGAAATATAGAATTAGGAAAGATGCATCCGGCGTTTTTGGCGGATGGCGTCAAGGTCGATTAGGTTGTTTTGATGAGGTGCGGCTGCTGGCAGAGGGCTTGTCTTTTGCGGTTTGCGGCGATTGTCCTTGCTGAAAGAAAAAAGAAGATAGCCGCATAATGCGATGATAATAAATAGGATCATATTACATACCTCCCAAAAAAAAGTTTTGGTACTCTCTATTGTACGGATAAAATGCCAAAAAGTATTCAAAAAATTCTAAATCAATAAATAACAAGAAACTGTCCCTCTGAAACAGTATAACCTGATGACCTGAAAATAGTCTTGAATCACGCTGTTTGCTCTTGTTGATGAGTGGTTCTATAGTTACTATCGACGGTAAAATAAATTCCTTTATATAACTTTTAACCTAAGTTTACGTAATTCGAATTACCTGTTTATGGGTGCTGTTTTCTTGCTTGTTTGGTTTATACCCTATTTTTCGGAATTGAACACAAAAAACCCAAATTACGGAGCATTTGGGCGGTACGGGTGAATACGGATTGTATTTAGGGGATTTGAATGTTTTATTTGAAGAAGCGTTTGAACATTTTTCTGATTTTTTGAAATGGGCTGGATTTCTTTTGCATGTTAAGCGGCCTGGAAATGATCCATTTTTTCAAGAGACTCTTTGCAGCGATTGCATGTTTTGTCATTGTTTTTCCTCCTCATTTGTTGATACTTGTTTTACGGAGGACGTGTTTAAAATGTTTCATTTTCACACAAAAAAACCAGTCCTTTTTTGGACTGGCTTTTGGCATTACGCTTGCGCTTCAAACTGCTTTGCGATCTCAACGATGACATTTACGGCTTTTGCCATGTTGTCAACTGAGATGTATTCAAATTTGCCGTGGAAATTTTCCCCGCCTGTAAAGATGTTTGGCGTTGGAAGCCCCATGTAGGACAGCTGCGATCCGTCGGTGCCGCCGCGGATGGGAGAAATCTTCGGTTCGATGCCGAGGTTTTCCATCGCTTGCTTGGCGATGTTGACGATTTCGATGACAGGTTCAATTTTCTCTCTCATGTTGTAGTATTGGTCGTTCATATCCAGCAGAATCCGGTCTTGCCCGTATTCGTTTTGAAGTTCTTCAACGGCACGCTTCATTGTTTCTTTTCTGTTTTGGAAATTCTCTTTGTCAAAGTCTCTGATAATGTAGTGGAGCTTTGTTTCCTCTACGTCTCCTTGAATCGACAGCAGGTGGTAGAAGCCTTCATAACCTTCCGTATATTCAGGCGCTTCGTCTGCCGGCAGCAGGCTGTTCAGCTTCATCGCGATTTTCGCAGAGTTGATCATTTTCCCTTTAGCTGTTCCGGGATGTACGTTGTTGCCTTTAATCGTAATTTTTGCGGCAGCTGCATTGAAGCTTTCATATTCAAGCTCGCCGAGCGGCCCGCCGTCAACCGTGTAGGCAAAGGAAGCATTGAACCGTTTCACATCAAATTTGTGTGGCCCTCTTCCGATTTCTTCATCAGGCGTAAAGGCGACTCTGATTGTACCGTGCTTGATTTCAGGGTGTTTGATGAGGTAATCCATGGCTGTCATGATTTCAGCGATACCGGCCTTATTGTCTGCGCCGAGAAGGGTGGTGCCGTCTGTGGTGATGAGTGTATGGCCCTTATAGCCAGACAGCTCAGGGAATTGATCAGGTGACAGGGTGACCTGCAGCTGTTCGTTAAGAACGATGTCTTTTCCATCATAGCTTTCGATGATTTGCGGATTCACGTTTTTGCCGGTAAAGTCTGTAGCGGTGTCGACGTGAGCGAGAAAGCCGATTGTCGGCACGTCTTTTTCAGTATTGGAGGGAAGAGTTGCCATGACATAGCCGTTTTCATCAATAGCTGCATCCTGCATGCCGATGGACTTCAATTCATCAACGAGCATGTTTCCTAATGTCAATTGGCCGGGTGTGGAAGGACAAGTGTCAACGGATTCATCGGACTGTGTGTCGACTTTTACATATGTAGTAAACCGTTCAATGATTTCTTCTTTCATTTCCAATCATCTCCTTTGTCTTATTTTAGCATGGCGGGATGAGGGATTTCTATTGCACAATACCGTTTCGAATGGCAAAAACGACTGCCTGTGTCCGGTCTTGGGCATTGCATTTTTGCAGGATGCGGTGTACGTGGGTTTTCACAGTGCTTTCACTGACGAAAAGCTTTTCAGCAATATCCTCATTTCTCAGTCCGTAGGCCATTTGCTGAAGAACCTCAAGCTCTCTTTTGGTGAACGGCTCTGCCAGTTCTTCGGCATGGGGCTGTTGCTTCGCCCGAAATGTCTCACTGATAATTTTAGCAGCTGTGACTGTACGAAAAATCGCCTCGCCTCTCGCCGCAGCGCGAATCGCATCTATCAACTCTTCAGGAAGTGTATCCTTCAGCAGATAGCCGACTGCGCCCGCACGGATGCCTTCAAATACGTATTCTTCCGTGTCAAAGGTGGTTAAAATGACTATCTTTGTATTTGGAAGTGCGGAGATAATGTCTTTCGCCGCTTCGATGCCTGAGCAACGCGGCATCTGGACATCCATGAGGATGACATCGGGTTTTGTTTGTTTTGCGAGTGCTATAATATCGTGACCGTCGCCGGCCTCGCCAGAAACCGTCATATCCGTCTGTGCGTTGATGACGTAGCGGAAGCCTTCACGCACAAGCGGCTGATCATCGGCAAGCGCGACGCGTATTTTATCTTTGTTCATCTTTTTGCTCCTTATTCGTTGTCATGAGCGGCAATGACAGCTCAATTTTCAGGCCGCTCGGCTGTACGGCACTGAAAGTAAGAGAACCGCCTGCTTTTTCTGCGCGTTCTTTCATTCCTGTCAGGCCAAATCCATAAGTAAGGATGCCGGTGAATTGTCCGTCGTCGGTGATTGTGACATAGAGATGGGACTTGTCGTTAGAAATGACGGCCGCCGCATGAGAAGCGTCAGCGTGACGAATGATATTGGTCAGCGCTTCCTGCAAGATGCGGTAGATCGTTTCGCTCACGTTTGGAGGCCAAGACTCTTCTGACAGTCCGGCAGTATCTAAAGAAACGTGCAAGCCGCTCCGTTCCTCCACTTGATGAATGAGCCCCCGCAAAGCGGTAAGCCCCACCATCGATTCACTACGGCCCATTTGGTGAACGACTGACCGTACTTCTTGAAGACATTCCCTGGCGACACTCAGTACATTTTGAATGACTTTTTCTGAATCCTCCTTGCTGCTTTTAAGGATATAGGGAAGGGATTGAAGCTGAACAATCACAGAAGTCAGCTCGTGACCGATGCTGTCATGAATGTCGCGGGCAATTCTTGTACGCTCCTCAAGGACCGCGTACCTTAATGAAAGAACAGAAGCCTCCTGCAGCTCTGCATGCGCTTTCTGGAGTTCTTTATGAGCATGCTCCAGCTGCACATGCATTTTTGCCAATTCAGCATGATTCCGTTCAGCCTCCTTTCTCGCTTCTCGTCTGAAACGCATGGAGGAGAAGAAGACGTAGAGTCCGATCATGATCGAGATGTTGCTGATGATGGTATTCAAGCTTCCTCCATGTGAGGATAGGAGTAATATGTTGCCTCCAATTAAACATGCTGTGAAGATCAAGGACAGCCGTGAAGGGAGTCTAAAGGCGGCATATATCATTAAAAATACAATCAAAAAATAGGCGGCTCCCTGCTCTTGGCCGGAAACAGCCCAAAAGAAATCGGTCAGGAGCCAGAGTCCAATGAATATGCTCAAACTAACAGCAGTGGATGCCACATAGGGAATGATCCAAATGAATGCTAAGTATACCGCAAATACAAATGCTAACAAAATGGGATCAGCCTTAGTTGGATGAGATAAAAATTGTATGCAATTCAAAATAAGAATAAGGCTCGGCACAAGCTTCTTGTAATGCCGAGCCGGAGATTGTCCGTTCATGCTGGTCCTTCTTTCGGTTATTGAATGGATACTTTGCCGGCGGTCAGCCGTCTGTATGCTTTGTAAAGCATGATGTTGCGGGCTGTAATGGTGCCGAGGGGAACGAAGAACATAGAATGAATAATGGCAATAAACATCACGTTGCTCTCAGGCAGCCATGTTCTCGCGGCCATGCGCAAAGAAAGTATCACTAGAATGAGGATAACACTCCCAAGTGAGCCGCGTGAAGTGACCTTTCCTGTTTCCGGGTGAATCCGCACATTTACCATCTTCCCAATGCCAAACCCGCAGGCCAGCCCGATCAGTAATAAAATGCCGCTGATCGCCACATGTAATACGGAATGAAAATACGCCGGCTGAAACGATGCTGATACGCCCCATAAGAGCAGCAGCGGAATGATCAGCAACTTCCCGGGTCTGACAGCTCTCTCGCGGTACATCGATAAAATAATAAGAATCAATACAATAAAAATATATGGGCTCATCGCCATGTCATCAAATCCTTTCTGGATTAAGCATAGCGAAAATGGAAAAGGAAATCGTCAACCGGCAGATTGATTTTTCAGTCGCTATACTTGTTCGCGCTGCATAAAGTCATGTAACATGGCGTGAAAATGCTGATAACATATGAAAAAACTATTAATAAACGATTAAACTTCTTAAAAATGGATGTGGACCGGTTTTAAACACTATATAATGAAAACAGGTCATTTTTTAGGAGGGTTACATCATGGCAATACTTGTTACTGGCGGGGCCGGGTACATTGGCAGCCACACATGTGTTGAATTATTGAACAGCGGCTACGAGATTGTTGTTCTTGATAATCTGTCCAACAGTTCGGCTGAGGCGCTGAACCGTGTCAAGGAGATTACGGGAAAAGATTTAACGTTCTACGAAGCGGATTTATTGGACCGGGAAGCGGTAGATGCGGTTTTTGCTGAAAATGAAATCGAAGCTGTAATTCATTTTGCTGGGTTAAAAGCAGTCGGTGAATCTGTGGCGATTCCGCTCAAATATTATCATAACAATCTGACAGGAACGTTTATTTTATGTGAGGCCATGGAGAAATACGGCGTTAAGAAAATCGTATTCAGTTCATCCGCGACAGTGTACGGCGTTCCGGAAACATCGCCGATTACGGAGGACTTTCCATTAGGTGCGACAAATCCTTATGGGCAGACAAAGCTCATGCTTGAACAAATATTGCGTGATTTGCATACAGCCGACAATGAGTGGAGCGTTGCGCTGCTTCGTTACTTTAACCCGTTCGGCGCGCATCCAAGCGGACGGATCGGTGAAGACCCGAACGGAATCCCAAATAACCTTATGCCGTATGTGGCACAGGTAGCTGTCGGGAAGCTCGAGCAATTAAGCGTATTCGGAAATGACTATCCGACAAAAGACGGGACAGGCGTACGTGATTATATTCACGTCGTTGATCTCGCAGAAGGCCACGTCAAGGCGCTGGAAAAAGTATTGAACTCTACGGGAGCCGATGCATACAACCTTGGAACAGGCACAGGCTACAGTGTGCTTGAAATGGTCAAAGCCTTTGAAAAAGTGTCAGGGAAAGAGGTTCCGTACCGTTTTGCGGACCGCCGTCCGGGAGACATCGCCACATGCTTTGCAGATCCTGCGAAAGCCAAGCGGGAACTGGGCTGGGAAGCGAAACGCGGCCTTGAGGAAATGTGTGCTGATTCCTGGAGATGGCAGTCTTCTAATGTGAATGGGTATAAGAGTGTAAAATCATAAAAAGAAGGGCAGGGTTTTTCCCTAGCCCTTCTCTTTATTTATCTAAGTTTATTTCAAATGTAAATGGATTGATTGTAATATCATAGTTTTCGGAAGATCCTTCTAAAATGACGTTTGCTGTTTTGCTATCGATTTTAGGGAAAACAATAACCCCTTCAGTTTTAACCCCAGGTAAGATTTCGCTTTGAATTTCAGGATATTCTGATAGGTCGGATTTAGGCTCAATCTGTTTATTATCAGCTGTAATTTTGGCATTGAAGTCATAAAAGCTGATTTCATCTTGTGATTTGTTTTCTATCTTTACATAAAGGCGAGTTTCTTTTTCAGCAAGTTCAACTTTTTGAAGCGTGAGTGCAAATCCGTGCTGGTTTTGGGTTTTATTCACGTTAATTGTTTTTTTAGCAGGAGCAAACGCTGTTGCATAGTCGCTTTTTTCAATGGAATCAGCAATGATTCTTGGTGCTGAAACAGAACCGCCCAATGCGTTTTCCCCATCATATTTGTCTTTCACCGTACCGACTACATGGATAATGTCGTCATCTTTAATGTCTAAATCAGAGTCGTCGCTCATTATAAGCGTATTTTTGCTTAACTTTTCTGGATTATTGTAGCCTTGAAGATATGTACCATCATCGTCTTGTTCAACGTCAAAAACCTTTACATACAGATCAACTTTATAATTTTTAAATTGATCGGCATTGGTATATAGTTTTTCTATATCAGTCTTTTGTACTGTTTTTGTCGACTTTTTAGAATCGGAGCTGGTTGTTGTAGTAGAAGCTTGAGAATCTCCGCTGTTTCCAATGTTTGCAATAATGATAATGAGTACTATCGCTAGAATGATCGTAATGATTTTATGTCTCATAAAAAAGTTACGTTTGTCTTTACCGCAGTTCGGACATTTTTTAACACCCTTTGCAATCTCTTGACCGCAAGCTTTACAGTGTGTTAGTTTCTCTGACATTATATTTCCTCCTATGTAATTAAATGTTTAATATATATTCTATTTTGCCTATATATTTCTGAGTAGTCAATGATAAATCAGAAATGTTATTTTAGTTTTTTTCTTAAAAAAGGTACTTTGTATCATATCGGTCAAATTTTTCATTTATTAACAGCAGTCATCTTTTTTATTCCTATTAATTTGCCGATGAAATCTCCGCAAATACCCCTTGAACCAATTCGAACCGTCCCTTATAATGCTAATATTGGAAAGTGAAAAGGATATGATAAAAACAGTGGTTTTCTAGGGTTCCGCAATGCAAATTGGACTGTGACCGAGAGAAAACACATAGCAGCTTGGCTGTTATGACACGGTGGGATAAAAGCCCAGGAGTTTCTGCTCTTTTTCGAGAGCGTTCTCCTGGGTTTTTTTATTTGCTAGAACAGAACAATGAGAAGGAGTGTTTTCGTGATGAAAAAGAGAATGCTGGATGTACTTATGCTTGTGATTGGCGCTTTTTTCTTCGCGCTTGCGGTTAATTTATTTGCGATTCCCAATGATCTTGGGGAAGGCGGAGTCACTGGGATTACGCTGATATTGTATTATCTGTTTCAATGGTCTCCTGGTGTCACGAACTTTATCTTAAATGCGTTTTTGCTTTTAATCGGCTACAAGTTTCTGGATGGAAAAACAACGGTTTATACGATCATTGCGGTTGCGGCAAATTCGCTTTTTCTTCATCTGACACATGGGTGGAGCATTCCGTCTGATGAATTGATCATTAATACGATTTTCGCAGGTGTATTTGCCGGAGTCGGGATCGGCATGATTATCCGGGTCGGCGGGACGACGGCTGGTTCCGCGATTCTGGCCAGAATTGCTAATAAATATTTAGACTGGAATATCAGCTATGCACTCTTGTTTTTTGATTTAATCGTAGTATTTAGCTCTTATTTTATTATTGGTGCAGAAAAAATGATGTTTACGATCGTGATGCTGTATATCGGTACCAAAGTGATGGACTTCATTATTGAAGGTTTGAATACGAAAAAAGCCATTACGGTCATTTCAGAAAATAAGAGTGAGATTGCAGAGCAGGTAAATACCTTGATGGATCGGGGCGTGACGATTTTATCAGGGAAGGGAAATTATACGGGCCAATCAAAAGAGATTTTGTATATCGTCATTAACAAACAGGAGCTGTCTATGCTGAAAAAAATCATTAGAAGCTGCGACAAAAAAGCGTTTGTCATCGTTCATGACGTACGCGATGTGTTTGGCGAAGGGTTTGTGGATATATCTAAATAAAGAAAAATCCCTCTGTACTTGAAGCAGAGGGATTTTTTCATTTAGAACGGATATTTGCGGTATTGCTTCTGGATCGAAATCCATTTTGTCACGGTAAATTCCTCGACGACCCACGGATTGCCGAAGCGGCCGACACCGCTTGCTTTGTTTCCGCCAAAGGCAATATTCGGCGAATCATTGACGGACTGGTCGTTGACATGGGTCATGCCGCTGTCAATTTGCAGGGCGAACTTTTCGCCTTTTTCTACATCAGAAGTGAAAACCGCAGAGCTGAGGCCGTATTCAGTATCATTTGCCATGTCAATCGCTTCCTGGTCGCTGCCAGCTTTAATAATGGTTGCGATTGGGGCAAACAGCTCCGTTTGTGCAATTTTGCTGTTGTTGTCCGCACCGACAAAGACGTACGGCGTGAGCACGTTTCCGACACGTTTTCCTTCAACCGCAAGCTCAATGCCGTCTGCCTTTGCCTGCTCAATGATCTCCAGCGCTTTTTCGATTTGGCGCTCGTTGATCAGCGGGCCGACAACGGTTTTCGGATCGGTTTGATCGCCGTACGGAAGCTGTTTGACACGGGTGGTGAACTTTTCTACAAACTCATCGTACACATCTTGATGAACGATGATCCTGTTGATAATCATACAGATTTGTCCCTGGTGAATAAATTTTCCGAAAATCGCGGCATCCACAGCACGATCGACATCCGCATCTGAAAGAACGGCAAATGGATTGTTGCCGCCGAGCTCAAGGGCCATTCGTTTGAAGGCGCGACCGGCGATTTCACCGATGTGGCGCCCGACTGCGGTTGATCCCGTAAAGCTGATTAATCTCGGGATTGGATTGGTGAGCATGCCGTCCCCGATTTCCTTTACATCCGTCAGCATGACGTTAAGGACACCGGCAGGAAGACCGGCGTGTTCAAACGCTTTCGCAATGATGGTCCCGCCGGAAATAGCGGTTTGGATATCAGGCTTGTGAACAACACTGTTACCCAGCGCAATTGCGGGCGCAATGGATCTCGTGGATAGATTCATTGGAAAATTAAATGGGGAAATCGATGAAATGACACCAAGCGGAAGGCGGTAAATCTTATTGGTTTTCCCTTCAATGTTGGATGGCACCTCTTTGACGCCGCCTAATTCGCCGGTATACGCCATGGCTTCATCTAAAATCGCAATCGTTTGTTCCAGCTCGATCGTTGATTTAATGATCGTTCCGCCAGTTTCGCGGGCGATCATCATAATGATGTCATCACGGTTTTCCTGTAAATAGCCGCGCGCTTTTTGCAGGACGGCTTTTCGGTCTTCCGTCGTGCTCTTGGCCCACTCTTTTTGGGCTTTCTGTGCAATGTCAAACGCATCCTCCAGCTGTTTGCCTGTTGCCAAAGATGCTGTTGTGATCACAGACTGGTCATACGGATTCAAAATGTCCTCCGTACGTCCGCTTTCTCCCTCAGTCCATTTTCCATTGATAAAACTTTTGTTTAACGTTTCGAAACTCATAAGATGTCCCTCCTTTGGTCCTGCATGTCCTCTTCTATTTCCGCTGAAGCCAATATGTAAACGAATGAGGTTTCCCTTTCAGTTTCTCGTCTATCTATACCGGATATACTCTTTTTTAGTGGAGAACATGTGTGTTTCGCCTTATACTGAATATACAGATCCTTACATAAGAGAGGAGACTCTATGAAATCGCTGCTGGCTATTTATCCCGGTTCGATTGTGTCTGAGGAGCTTTGCATAAGGGAAGGCTGTCTATGTTTTTTTGATGAGAGCAATCAGAGATATATCTCCATTCCAAAAACAGAGATCAGTGAAAAAGAAGTATTGGTGCTGCAGGCATTTTTGACGCCTGCGGATGAGGGCAATCAAATGTCTATGAAATCACCTGAGGAAAACAAGTGGTTTTCGTTCCTTTTTTCCAGAGGGGAATTGCCGGCGTACATAAAGAAACGGACGAGATTTGTTCACTTTCATTTATTCGGCAAAATAGAAAGGACGTCCTTTACGGAAGCGGTTCGCCATTTTTGGCCGGTGTCTTTTGTGATTGTGTGGATCCATGAGGACAGAGGCGTGATTGTCGAGCAGGAAAGTGAAGCGGCGGCGGAGAAGGACGAACTGGAATCGCTCGCAAAGGTTCTTGAAAGTGATTTCTACTTCAGTGTCCGTTTTTACGCCGGAAGATTTTACGAGCCGGATGAGTGTCTGCGAAAACATTACGCTCGTGAACAGGCGTATTTCCTGTTTGCTGAAAAACGGCTGCCTCAGGTGCAGAGTGTGACCTTTGAGATGATCTTTCCTTTTCTATTATTAGAAACAGAAAAAGAAAAACTGGAAACGCTGCTCTCTGAAGAAGCTGAGCTTTTATTTGGAAGTGAAGCTGAGCTAAGGAAGACCATTAAGCTGTTTATTGAAAACAACTCAAACGTCACATTAACAGCGAAAAAGCTGCATCTGCATCGCAACAGCCTGCAATATCGGATTGATAAATTTATTGAGCGGTCAGGGATAGATATCAAATCGTACAAAGGCGCGCTTCTTGCCTATTTTATCTGCCTGCAAAATGAAAGTTCAGAATAAATTGGAAATATGCACGAAAAATGGCTGGGTGATTTTATGAACGCTGCCCATTTTAGCGAGAGGAAATTGCTGTTACACTCAATATAAGAAAGCGTTTACAATAACAAAGGGGGATGTTAGATGGCTGAATTGCGGATGGAGCACATTTATAAATTTTATGATCAAAAGGAACCGGCGGTTGATGACTTTAACCTTCATATTGCCGATAAGGAATTTATCGTATTCGTCGGCCCGTCCGGCTGCGGGAAATCAACGACGCTGCGAATGGTCGCAGGACTTGAAGAAATTTCGAAAGGCGATTTTTATATTGAAGGAAAACGGGTCAATGATGTAGCGCCAAAGGACAGGGATATCGCGATGGTATTTCAGAACTACGCGCTCTATCCGCATATGACGGTCTACGATAATATCGCGTTCGGGCTCAAGCTTCGGAAAATGCCAAAGCCTGAAATCAAAAAAAGAGTAGAAGAAGCCGCTAAAATTCTCGGGCTGGAGGAATATTTGCACCGTAAACCGAAAGCGCTGTCAGGCGGACAGAGACAGCGGGTTGCGCTGGGCCGGGCAATCGTGCGGGATGCAAAGGTGTTCCTGATGGATGAGCCTTTGTCAAACCTGGACGCGAAGCTGAGGGTGCAAATGCGGGCGGAAATCATTAAGCTCCACCAGAGACTGCAAACCACAACGATTTATGTGACACATGACCAGACAGAAGCACTGACGATGGCGACACGGATCGTGGTCATGAAAGATGGGAAAATTCAGCAGATCGGGACGCCGAAGGATGTATATGAATTCCCTGAAAACGTCTTTGTCGGCGGGTTTATCGGATCACCGGCGATGAACTTTTTCAAAGGGAAGCTCACGGATGGCTTAATCAAAATCGGTTCTGCGGCATTAACCGTCCCGGAAGGAAAAATGAAAGTGCTGCGTGAAAAAGGCTACATCGGCAAAGAGGTCATCTTTGGCATCCGTCCTGAGGATATACATGATGAATTGATTGTCGTGGAATCATATAAGAACTCTTCGATTAAGGCGAAGATCAATGTTGCAGAGCTGCTCGGTTCTGAAATCATGATTTATTCGCAGATCGACAACCAAGACTTTATTGCGCGGATCGACGCCCGCCTCGATATTCAATCGGGCGATGAACTGACGGTTGCATTTGATATGAATAAAGGCCATTTCTTTGACAGTGAGACTGAAGTGAGAATCCGATAAGATCAAAAAAACCGGACATGGAGACATGTCCGGTTTTTTGCTATTGAAAATCTCAGAATCAAACCGATGAAAAAGGAGGAAGAAATAGACAGAAAGCAGGAGAACGATGAAACGATTGTTTTTAAGCATCTTTCTTTTGGGCAGCTGTTTGGCTCTTGCGGCTTGCGCTGATCAAGAGGCGAATGCAGAGCAGCCGATGCCAAAAGCGGAACAAAAGAAACCGGAAAAAAAGGCAGTACAAGTTCAGAAAAAAGAAAACGATACATCCGCATGGATCAAAACAGAGAAACCGGCAAAGCTGCCGATTTTGATGTACCACAGCATTTCTTCAGGAAACAGCCTCCGTGTGCCAAAGAAAGAATTCGAGGCGCATATGAAGTGGCTTCATGATAACGGCTATCAGACATTAACGCCGAAAGAGGCGTATCTCATGCTGACGCAGGATAAAAAACCGAGTGAGAAGTGCGTGCTGATCACATTTGATGACGGGTACACCGACAATTATCAAGATGCGTATCCGGTGCTGAAAAAGTACGGGATGAAGGCAACGATTTTTATGATCGGCAAATCGATCAGACATAAGCACCATCTGACAGAGGAACAAATGAAGGAAATGGCACAGCACGGCATATCGATTGAAAGCCATACGATTGACCACCTTGAGCTGAACGGGTTAACGCCTCAACAGCAGCAAAGTGAGATGGCGGATTCGAAAAAGCTGTTTGACCACATGTTTCATCAGCAAACCTCCATCATCAGCTATCCGGTAGGGCGCTACAATGAGGAGACGCTGAAGGCCGCTGAAAAAACGGGCTATCAAATGGGCGTGACGACAGAACCGGGCGCGGCTTCGAGAGACCAGGGAATGTATGCCCTCCATCGTGTGCGCGTGTCCCCAGGCATGTCAGGCTCGGCTTTTGGTGCGTACATCGAATCAATGAAATAAAAAAAGGCGGCGTTTAATCGCCGCCCCCTCCGCCGCCACAGCCGGAATCGCTGAAACCTCCGTCACTGCTGCATCCATCATGGTGTGAGCCGTTGTCTGAATAACCGAAATACCCGCTGTCCGCCTGCTTGCGGCTTTTATTTTCCGATGGCTGCGGCTGAATGACTGAAAGAAAAACAATAATAGATATAAACAATAAGATGATCACAATCACTTCGCGTCACTCCCTTTTTTCACCATATCTGTTATACGGATGAAACGCTGACCGGTTTCATTTCAAAGTGATCGATTCTTTCAGGCGATCTCTGAGCCAGCGCTTCAGCACCCCATGTCCTTTGTTTGACAATAAAGTGCCGACACGCCAATACATAGGGGGATGAGGAGCGAACTGAAAATCAATCAATCTGAAAAACCAGCTTTTATCACGGGTGAGAGAATCAATTTGAAGCTCGTCTTCACCTGCTTCAGAGCTGTAGGCACTTTGTTTCTGTATGTCCTCATCCTGCCGAACCGCCAAGATTCTCAAGGCTTCAGCCATTTGTTTGTAACCGCCCCCCAGCAATGATGCGCCAAGGTTGTCAGCACGCACCTCCATCCATTGTGAACAAAAGGATTGATAGAGCTGGAACAGGATAATGATTGTCATAATGAAAGCCCAAAGCGCAATTTTGTGGGCCTCGGGATGGGTGATATGCTGCTCAAACAAGAGGAAAATCCCAACGACAGCTCCAAGAAATAGAAAACGCAAAAGCTGTGATGACAGAACGTCACGTTTTTTGATATGAATCGCCTCATGGGCCAGAATGCCTTCAATGACACGCTGTGGAAGTGTTAGTGTGGCGCTTGTCAGGATGACCATTGACCTCCCGACATTCATGCCTACTGCCATTCCGTTGTAATCATCACTCTCCGTTTCGTATATGCGGACATGGGAAATGCCGGCCGATCGGAAAATCTTATCGGCCGCTGCCTGTACATGCGGATGATGACAAGGCTTGGCGTCCATCGCCGCCCGCAACACACGGTCTGACATATACATGTTGAATACCCAATACAGGATTACGGCAACAGCCATGACCCATGGAGAGGCATGTAATGCGTATAACGCGAGCACCAATAAGGCGTAAGCGGATACCCCTTTTATGCTGGCGGCAAAATAAAGCTTCCCGAGCAGCCGCTTCACATTTTTTCTATGATAAAACGGCAAAACAGAAATCACATTGTCCACATCGTTTTCTGCATCTGTGTATTCCTGGAGAATTGTTTTCCATTTTTGCGGTTCCTTCACCGTCAGAAACAGTGTTTCGCCGGGAAGAGACAGTTTAATGACTTGCTGAAAGCTTGTTGTCAAATCTAAACGGGATGAATACATCGTCAGTAGCGGATGGAGCTTTAAGAGATCTGCCGTTGATTCAAGCTGAATGTCCTTCAAATCGGAAAGCGGGTATGTACGGGTTTCATAGTGTGAGCTGATATGCAATTTTTCTAAGGCAGCTGAATAAAAAACCTTTACGCTGAAAACATTCAGTATACGCTTCACCAGTGCCCCTCCGCCGGAGATCATGCCGAGAAGGATCACATATTTGAGAGGGCTTGTGTCAGGTCCATAGATGAAAAAAATAACAGCCCCTGCAAACACAATGGCGGTCAGCGTAATGTCTGACAGGAGACGTGTTTTGTTTCTGGCCAGCTCGATTTCCTGCCAGTCTCCCGAAGGTTTTTCCACACGTTCTGAAACAATGAGATCCATTGCGGTCCAATAGCAGAAGAACATTGTCGCGATTGAGACAATGCCGTCCATGAATGAGAGATGAGAGAAGATGTAAACTGCAGCGCCGACCCAAAGAACAATATCAATCCAGAAGTCTACGGCCGGAATGAGTTTTGCTGCCAGGGCTGATATCAAATAAAATCCCAGCCCGAGAAGCATAAAGAGAAATAGATGAGTTCCCATAGGCATGCCATATTCCTTTCTATCTAGTATTTCCAACTATTACTATAGCATGAGGCGGGAACTTGCAAAAACATGGACATGCAAAAAAGCAAGCTCTTTCGTTTGACGAAGAACTTGCTTGCGGGGATCAATAAAACTGGTGCAGCAGCAATAAGGTTAAGGATACTGTAATCGCGCCCCCGATGCGGGTAGACACTTGGGCGAAAGGCATTAGCTCAAGCCTTTCAGCGGCGCTTAAAATGGCAACGTCACCGGTGCCGCCTTGCCCAGAATGGCATGCATTAATAATGGCGGTTTCAATCGGATACATGTTCAGCCATTTTCCAGTGAAGAAGCCAACGACCATCATGGTCACAACGACAGACAGAATCGTAATAATATTGCTGAGGTTAAAAGCGGCGACAAGCTTGTCCCACGGCGTCATGGATACCCCAATCGCAAAGAGAAGCGGGTAGGTCACAGCTGTTGAAAAAAAGCGGGACACTCCAAACGCGCCATTTTCAATTGAGGCAGGCACCAATCTGAACAGCTTGATTAGAACAGCCAGTAACAGCATGGCAACGGGTGCCGGAAAACCGAAAAAATCGTGAGCGAGCATGCCAACTAAGTATAAAGAAACAGCAAGGATACCGCCTGACGCAAATAAAGAAAGGTTGAACATTTGCTGGCCGCTTTGTGATTCCTCCAGCGCAGGGGACTCTTCTTCGGAGCGGTCCACTTTGCCGTTGCCTGTCCATTCCGGTTTTTTCTTTCCGATGCGGTTCAGCAATCCCGCTAGAATAATCGCGCACAGGCTGCCCAGCATAATCGATGGCAGAACAAGTGCAAACGCTTCCCCTTGAGAAATGGGCATGATGTCAGAATATCCGATGGACAGCGGGATAGCGCCTTCTCCGACTCCTCCAGCCATGATCGGAATGACAATGTACAGCAGGGTATGCTGAAATCCGAGTCCGAGCAATGTCCCGACAGCCAGTCCGACAATAGCGGCTGTGACAGAACCGACAATAAGCGGAATAAAGATTTTCATGAATGCTTTTACGAGTGTTTCTCTTTTCATGCCGAGAATGCTTCCGACGACAATACCGGCGATAAACAAATATAGAAAGTTTGAGTTTTCTGTAAATTCTGTGGTGGATTTGACGATATCATTAGGCAGCAGGTGATAGTACACGATAGCGGACGGAATAAAAGTAGCTAGGATGGCCGGGCCGCCGATAGAACGAACTATCGGTATCGATTTGCCGATTTGGGCAAAGGTAAACCCGAAAAACGCCATGACGGCGATGGATGTCAAAATGTCACTTTTTACATCGTGATGCATAACAAAAACAGTGATTAATATAAACAGCAAGGCATACACAGGAAGCGGTATGATGCCTACTTTTATATTCATGGCTTTCGCAAACCAATTCTCTTTTCGAACCCCTTCGTGAATTGTATCCGTTTGCAATTGCATGTGTGTTTGAAGCTCTCCCATTGAAAAACCTCCCCTATTCTTGATGCAGTGAAATTGTTCACTATGTTAAGTATACTAAAAAATTGAAATTACTAATATATTAAAAATTTACTATTCAACTTTTCTCCACTTGCCGTTTTAAATGGAAAGAGGCATTCTGACTAAAATCGGTTTATGACGGAATGCTGGGAATCGAGTGCTGGTGCGGGGCAAGCATTTTGTTCGCAAGGAACGATGTGTTGATGTACGATAATAAAGGGTCATTTATCCTAGCAGCCGACATAAATAAGCAACAAAATAGACAAAAATCCGTCACATAGCGCGGGACTTTTTAGGTATTTTAGGCTTTATTTTTGAAATGAATCGTTGTAAAGTACTTAATATGAACCAGTCAGAGATTGTGTCATTTGGTCAGTCTAGCAATCTTGCATCATATTGAACGACTTTTTGACACATTTGTGAAATATTGAACAATATTTTTTTCATCTATTTTGTGAATTACTGATCAAAGTTTTGGTTCTATTTGTGAAGTAGTGAGCAAATTGACAGTTTCAACCGGAAATGGAGGAGAAAGCATGAGTGAATTGGTATTAGCCCGCATACAATTTGCATCAACAACGTTGTTTCACTTCTTGTTTGTGCCGATGTCTATCGGGCTTGTGTTTATGGTTGCGTTGATGGAGACTCTTTATCTTGTAAAGAAAAATGAGCTGTATCTCAAAATGGCAAAGTTTTGGGGGCACTTATTCTTAATAAATTTCGCAGTCGGTGTTGTAACGGGGATTTTGCAAGAATTCCAGTTTGGATTGAACTGGTCAGATTACTCCCGTTTTGTCGGAGATGTATTTGGCGCTCCGCTTGCGATTGAAGCATTATTGGCGTTTTTTATGGAATCTATTTTTATCGGATTATGGATTTTTGGCTGGGACCGCCTGCCGAAGAAAATTCACGCTCTCTGCATATGGCTCGTATCATTCGGAACGATCATGTCATCTTTCTGGATTTTAACAGCAAACTCCTTTATGCAGGAGCCGGTCGGCTTTACGATCAAAAACGGCCGCGCGGAAATGAATGATTTTGGCGCGTTGATTACAAACCCTCAGCTCTGGGTTGAATTCCCGCACGTCATTTTCGGTGCGCTTGCCACTGGAGCTTTCTTTATTGCCGGAGTGAGTGCTTTTAAACTGCTGAAGAAAAAAGAAGTGCCGTTCTTTAAGCAATCTTTTAAACTCGCAATGATCGTCGGCCTTTGTGCCGGTCTTGGCGTCGGCCTTAGCGGACACATGCAGGCTGAGCACTTGATGGAATCACAGCCGATGAAAATGGCTGCCAGTGAAGGCCTATGGGAAGACAGCGGTGACCCTGCTGCTTGGACCGCTTTTGCGACGATCGATACAAAAAATGAAAAAAGCTCAAATGAAATCAAAGTTCCTTATGCCTTGAGCTACTTGGCTTATCAGAAATTCAGCGGAAGTGTCAAAGGGATGAAAACCCTTCAGGCTGAGTACGAAAAAATATACGGAAAAGGCGACTACATTCCGCCAGTGAAAACGACATTCTGGAGCTTCCGCATCATGGTTGGCGCAGGCGTTGTCATGATTCTTGCTGCGTTAGGCGGCCTCTGGCTGAACCGCCGCAAAAAGCTTGAAAACAGCAAATGGTATTTGCGCATCATGATTGCTTTGATTTCCTTCCCGTTTCTTGCGAACTCCGCGGGCTGGATTATGACAGAAATCGGGCGTCAGCCTTGGACGGTCATGGGCTTGATGACAACGGCTCAATCCGTGTCGCCTAACGTAACAGCGGGCTCCTTGTTATTCTCAATCATCGCATTCGGTGTGATGTACATGATTCTGGGCGCGCTGCTTGTCTTCTTGTTTATCCGTGAGATTAAAAAAGGTGCGGAGCATGATAATCATCATGATGTGCCTGTATCAACAGATCCATTTAGTCAGGAGGTATACCATGGCATCTCTTCATGATCTTTGGTTTATACTCGTTGCTGTATTGTTTGTAGGATTCTTCTTTTTGGAAGGCTTTGATTTCGGGGTCGGCATGGCGACCCGTTTTCTTGGCCATAATGAATTAGAACGCAGAGTGCTGATCAACACGATCGGGCCGTTCTGGGACGCGAATGAAGTGTGGCTTTTGACTGGCGCAGGCGCCATTTTCGCGGCATTCCCAAATTGGTATGCAACGATGCTGAGCGGTTATTACATTCCGTTTGTCATAGTGCTGCTTGCGTTAATGGGCCGCGGGGTCGCGTTTGAGTTCCGCGGCAAGGTGGATCATTTAAAATGGGTAAAGGTTTGGGACTGGGTCGTTTTCTTCGGCAGTCTGATTCCTCCGTTTGTGCTTGGTGTGCTGTTCACGACATTATTCCGCGGAATGCCGATTGATGCCGATATGAACATTCACGCGCACTTATCTGATTATATCAATGTATATTCTATACTTGGCGGTGTGACGGTAACACTTCTTTGCTTCCAGCATGGATTAATGTTTATCACGTTGCGTACGATTGGTGATTTGCAAAACCGCGCCCGGAAAATGGCGCAAAAGATAATGGGTGTTGTTTTTGTAGCGGTTCTTGCCTTCGCGGCCCTTTCTGCTTATGAGACAGACATGTTTACACGCCGCGGCGAGATTACAATACCGCTTGTTGTTTTAATTGTCATCTGCTTTATGCTTGCAGCTTTATTCATCCGCAAGAAAAAAGACGGCTGGACATTTGCGATGACAGGCGCGGGGCTTGCTCTGACCGTAGGAATGATTTTCATTTCATTATTCCCTCGGGTGATGGTCAGCTCGATTCAAAGCGCGTTCGATTTAACAGTAGCTAACGCTTCTTCCGGTGATTATTCGCTAAAAGTCATGTCAATTGCAGCATTAACGCTATTGCCGTTTGTAATCGGCAGCCAGATCTGGAGCTATTATGTCTTCCGGAAGCGCGTCAGTCATAAGGAGCCTATGACTTATTAATGGGAAAAGACCTGTTTCGATATAAAGGAATGAAGCGGATTCTCACCGTGATTACTTGTTTAACGCTGATTCAGACAGCCGCCATTATTATGCAGGCAGAGTGGCTGAGTGAAGCTGTAACCGGGCTTTTCAACGGGAAGAGCATTGCCTCCCTGTTTCCGGTGATCGGCTTTTTCCTCATCGCTTTTGTCGCGCGGCACGGGGTGACAGTGGCGCGTCAGAAAATCGTCTATCATTATGCCGCCCGGACGGGAGCTGATTTGAGGAAAAGCTTTCTCGATCAGCTGTTCCGCTTAGGCCCCCGCTTTGCAAAGAAAGAGGGGACGGGGCAAATGGTGACGCTGGCGATGGAAGGTATCATCCAGTTCCGCCGTTACCTTGAACTGTTTTTGCCGAAAATGGTCAGCATGGCGATTGTGCCTGCGGCAGTTGTCATTTATGTGTTTTTTCAGGATCAGACATCAGCCATCATTTTAGTCGCTGCTATGCCGATTCTGATCATCTTTATGATTCTCCTCGGCCTTGTCGCGCAGAGAAAAGCGGATCGTCAGTGGAAATCCTATCAGAGACTTTCCAATCATTTTGTTGATTCTCTTCGCGGGCTGGAGACATTGCGTTTCCTAGGTTTGAGCAAGTCACACAGCAAAAATATTTTCTATGTGAGTGAGCGGTATCGCAAGGCAACGATGAGCACACTCCGGGTGGCGTTTTTGTCATCATTCGCCCTCGATTTTTTCACGATGCTGTCGGTGGCGACAGTCGCAGTATTTCTGGGCCTGCGCCTTATTGACGGCGATATTTTGCTTGGCCCTGCTTTAACGGCGCTTATTCTGGCGCCTGAGTATTTTTTGCCGGTGCGGGAAGTGGGGAATGATTATCATGCAACGCTGAACGGCCAGGAAGCAGGAAAAACCATTCAAGAGATTTTGTCACAGCCTGGTTTTAAAGAAGAGACGCCGCTTCAGCTCGGAGCTTGGTCCGATCAGGATGAGCTGAAGCTGTCAGGCGTGTCAGTCGGCCGTTCGGTGTCTGATATTCATCTCTCATTCAAAGGCAAGAAAAAAATCGGCATTATCGGTGCAAGCGGCGCAGGAAAATCAACATTAATTGATATTCTCGGCGGATTTTTAGAGCCGGATGGCGGGATGATTGAGGTTAATGGTACAAGCCGGTCCCATTTGCAGGACGGCAGCTGGCAGAAGAACCTTCTTTACATCCCCCAGCATCCGTACATTTTTGATGATAAGCTTGGGAACAACATTCGCTTCTACCATCCAAGCGCTTCGGCAGAGGATACAGCCCGTGCTGCTGCGGCGGCGGGACTGGCGGAGCTGGTGGATAGCCTTCCTGAAGGATTAGAGGGGCGGATCGGGGAAGGCGGCCGGGCGCTCAGCGGCGGCCAGGCGCAGCGTGTCGCGCTGGCTCGCGCATTTTTGGGGAACCGCCCGATCCTGCTGCTGGATGAGCCGACCGCCCATCTTGATATCGAAACAGAATATGAAATAAAAGAAACGATGCTGGATTTATTTGGGGATAAGCTCGTCTTTCTCGCGACTCACCGCCTTCACTGGATGCTCGATATGGACGAAATTATCGTGCTGGACGGGGGCAGGGTTGCGGAAATCGGGACTCACAATGAACTGCTGGAGAAAAACGGTGTGTATACCAAACTCGTCAAGGCACAACTGGGGGAAAGAGCATGAAGAAAGAAGAATGGATTTTGCCGTATATCAAGCAAAATGCCCGCCTGTTTGTTCTGGTTATCTTTTTGGGCGCGGTGACGATTTTTTCTGCTGCTTTTCTCATGTTCACCTCAGGGTTTTTGATTTCTAAAGCGGCGACAAGGCCGGAAAACATCCTGCTCATTTATGTGCCGATTGTCGCAGTGCGCACCTTTGGGATTGCGCGCTCTGTATCGCGATATGTGGAACGGCTCGTCGGGCATCACATCATTTTGAAAATCGTATCCGACATGCGCGTCCGCCTTTACAATATGCTTGAGCCGGGTGCTTTGATGCTGCGTTCCCGTTTTCGCACGGGGGATATGCTCGGTATTTTGTCTGAGGATATTGAGCATTTGCAGGATGCTTTCTTAAAAACGATTTTTCCTGCGATCTCAGCCTTGCTCCTGTATGCTGTCTCAGTGATAGCGCTCGGCTTCTTCTCTTGGCCGTTTGCCATATTGCTTGCGCTTTATTTGTTTGTTCTTGTTGTATTGTTTCCGGTTGTGTCTTTGCTCGTGACGAGAGCGAAGAATGCGAAGCTGAAAAGCGGACGGAATGTGCTGTACAGCCGTCTGACAGATGCTGTGATGGGTGTCAGCGACTGGATGTTCAGCGGACGCCGGCATGCGTTTATTGATTCCTATGAAAAAGAGGAACATGATTGGTTTGAGCTTGAACGGAAAAAGCAACGCTTTATTAGATGGCGGGATTTTGCTGCGCAATGCCTTGTCGCCGGCCTTATTTTGCTGATGCTGTTTTGGACAGCGGGACAGCAAGCGGACGGCGAGCTCGCTAAAACGATGATTGCCGCTTTTGTGCTAGTGGTGTTTCCGTTGACGGAAGCCTTTTTGCCGCTTTCGGATGCCTTAGGCGAAGTGCCGGGCTATCAGGATTCTATCAGACGCATGAACAAGGTGGCTCCTCAGCCGGAGGCGTCACAAACTGAATCAGGGGATCAAATGCTCGATCTTCAAGATGTCACCTTGGCCTTTCGTGATGTGACGTTTTCTTATGACAACAGCAGCAAAGTGCTTGACAACTTTTCCTTTACGCTGCGCCAAGGAGAAAAAATGGCGCTGCTCGGCCGAAGCGGCTCTGGGAAATCAACATCGCTTGCATTAATCGAAGGAGCCTTGAAGCCAGATTCCGGTTCTGTAACGTTAAACGGAGTGGAGACAGCGCTGCTAAAGGATCAGATTGCGGATGCGGTGGCCGTGTTAAATCAAAAACCGCACCTGTTTGATACAAGTATTTTGAACAACATCAGGCTCGGAAACGGAGATGCAAGCGACGAGGATGTGCGCCGCGCCGCAAAGCAGGTCAAACTGCATGACTACATTGAGTCATTGCCTGACGGATATCATACCTCTGTACAGGAAACGGGCATCCGTTTTTCCGGTGGAGAGCGCCAGCGGATCGCACTTGCGAGGATTTTGCTGCAGGATACACCGATCATCATCCTCGATGAGCCAACAGTCGGCCTCGATCCTATTACCGAACGTGAATTGATGGAAACGGTGTTTGAGGTGCTGAAAGGAAAAACGATTTTATGGATTACCCACCATCTCGCGGGAGTGGAAGCGGCTGATAAAATCGTATTTCTCGAAAACGGCAAAACAGAAATGGAAGGAACCCATGAGGAGCTTCTGGCGGTAAACGAACGGTACAGCCGCCTGTATCACCTTGATGTTCCTGTAAAATAGAAGACAGCCCCTGAGGCTGTCTTTCATCGTGTCGACAAACCCTCGCATTCGTTGTCAGTCCTGCGCGTTGGTGCTCACGAATGATAACATTCGCTCCGCTCCAATGCTCGTCCTTTCTAGACTTCAAGGGTTTTCAATCACGCTGAAAAGATGACAACATCCTAAAACAAAAACCGTTTTAGGATGTTGTCAACAATCTGGAAGACAGCCCTAAAAGGCTGTCTTTTTTGTTTGAAAAAGAAAAGGGACAGGAAAAATAGGAAAAGAAAGCAGAGGAGGGATAGAGATGAATGTTCCATATTGGACGGAAGAGCATGTAAGGGCCACGCTTCCTGAAAGAGATGCGGAGAGCCATAAAGGCACGTACGGTACGGCTTTGCTGCTGGCGGGAAGTGACGACATGCCGGGCGCAGCGCTGCTTGCAGGGCTTGGGGCCATGCGGAGCGGTCTCGGCAAGCTTGTCATCGGTACATCAGAAAGCGTAATCCCGCTAATTGTTCCTGTTTTGCCCGAGGCGACCTATTGGCGTGACGGCTGGAAAAAGGCGGCGGGTGCTCAGCTTGAAGAGACGTACCGGGCCATTGCCATCGGATCGGGCCTTCCGCAAACGGAAAGCGTACAGCAGGCAGTCGATCATGTGCTTACGGCTGATTGTCCTGTTATTTTGGATGCCGGAGCGCTGGAGAAGCGCACATATCCGAAACGGGAGGCACCCGTCATCCTCACGCCGCACCCGGGCGAGTTTTCCCGAATGACAGGGATGCCCGTGAACGAATTGCAGAAAAAAAGAGCGGAATATGCAAAGGAATGGGCGGCTCAGCTGCAGACTGTCATTGTGTTAAAAGGAAACCAAACCGTCATTGCGTTTCCTGATGGAGACTGCTGGCTCAATCCAACCGGAAACGGGGCGCTCGCCAAGGGCGGAACCGGTGACACGCTGACGGGTATGATATTGGGGATGCTCTGCTGTCATGAAGATCCAAAGTACGCCATATTAAACGCGGTCTATTTGCATGGTGCGTGCGCCGAGCTCTGGACGGACGAGCACTCCGCTCATACGCTGCTCGCTCATGAGCTATCTGACATGCTGCCCCGCGTGTGGAAACGATTTGAATGATAAAAAAGCTGTCTTCAGAGAGAAGACAGCTTTTCTTGATACCCCGCCCGTTTTTTCAGACGCGGTTTCATTAATACATAGTAAAGCACAGAAGGCACGGCCAAGCCGATAATCCATGCGATGTCTCCGCCGCCAAACATTTTGGCAAGCGGTCCGATGTAAAAGCTTGTGTTGATAAACGGAATTTCCAGCAAGATAGACAGAACGAACGCAATTGTGGTGATCCAATTGACCTTTCCATAAGGCCCGTTTACGTCGAACATGGCTTTGACTTGATACTTTCCGTGGCGGACGAAGTAGTAATCGACTAAATTGATTGCCGTCCACGGAATTAAGAAATAACTGATGAAAAAGATAAAATTCAAAAACAGCTCCATAAAATTGCTCTGTCCCAGTAGGCTTAAGACTGTGCCGACAAGCGTGACACCCAGGATCATGATGATTCTGACTTTGGGCGTGACTTTTAATTTCAGAAACGGTTCCAGCGTTGTTGTCGTGGACATGAAAGCCCCATACAGGTTAAAAACATTGATCGCCATTTGCCCAAATAACACAATGATCAGCATAATAAACGAGAAGGGACCGAACAATTGGACAATCTGGCTGCCTGAGTTTGCCGTAAAGTCAGGCAGTGAGGTTGTCAGCAATGCGCCGAGCAGCATCATCCAGATGGAGCTGACAGATGTACCTGCATAGCTGTACCAAAATGTTTTTGAAGCCGGTGTTTTAACTGGCAGATATCTTGAATAATCGGCAACATACGGCGCGTAGGCAAGCTGCCACGTCGCAACTGCGCTGACTGCCACCAAGAAAATTGGCAGATCAATCGCTCCGGGAATCCAGCTGCCTGCCGGAATCGGCAATTGAAAAATGAGAATCGTTGCAGCAAAAAATACAGCAAAAGAGGTCCAAGAAAGGATTTTTTGCATTTTGTGAATCAAATCATGGCCGAAAATGGTGAGTAAAAAACATACGGCGCTTAAGCCTATAATGCTCCATGATCCCGGGATGGGAACAAAGCTGCTTAAGGTTCCGGCCGCCAGAATCGTGCTGCTTGCGAAGAAACCAAGGTAGATAAACATGACTAAGAAGAGGGGAAGAATCGCTCCGATTACGCCGAATTGGGCACGGCTTTGAATCATTTGCGGGATGCCAAGCTGAGGGCCTTGCGCGGAATGAGACGCCATAAATATGGCACCGATTAAGGTTCCGCAAATAATAGCGGCAACACTCCAAAACAGATTAAGTCCCATTGCAACGGGAATCGTGCCAGTCACTAACGTGGTGATATGCATATTAGCCCCGAACCATACGGGAAATAAATCTTTCGCTTTACCATGTCTTTCTTCATTCGGAATATATTCAATCGTTCGCCTTTCTACTTTCAATGCATCGTCCTCCATATTGGATGTTTTTTTGAAATCGACATAAAGTCATAGCTTAACAGACTATGAGGGGGTTTACAAATAAGGATATGCAGCCAAACGGCCGGGAAGCTTGATCTGTCAATGGCTGAAAAGAATTGTAAAAAAGATGAACGCTTTTGAATCCGGTGTCGTCTCATAAGGCAGAAAAACAAAAAAGGGGGGATCACGGTCATTGGATACACATGAAGAACAGCGGCTGATCCAGCAGGCGAAAGAGGGAAACGACGAGGCGTTTACAGCCCTTTTCCACTATCACTATTCTTTCTTATATAAATACTTGTTAAAGCTTTCCCTTCACCCTGATCTCAGCGAGGAACTTGTTCAGGAAACCTTTCTGAAAGGGTACATCCATTTAAGAAGCTTTCAGGGCCGTTCAAAATTCTCCACATGGCTGATCTCCATTGCATCGCGGCTCTATCTCGATCACCAGAAAAAGAGAAAGAGAGAATGGAAACGGAATCAGACAGTTACGGAGGAAACAATCCGCAAGATCAAGTGGGACGTGTCAGTGAAAGGGGCAGAATGGAGCGAGACGCTTGATCTGTTTTCAAAGCTGGACCCTAAACTGCGCACACCGGTTTTATTAAGGCATTACTACGGCTATACCTACGCCGAAATCGGAGTGATGCTTCAAATCAAAGAAGGCACTGTAAAATCCAGAGTTCATAAAGGGCTCCAGCAAATCAGAAAGGAGTGGAACGATGAATAAAGAAAAGCTTTCAATTCATTTCAAATCAGAATTGCAGAAAATTGATCAAACAGCCAATCCCTCTATACCAGATCAAAAAGAACTGCTTTACCAGCTGTTACAAATGAAAGCTGAACGCAGAAAAAAACTGATGAAAGAGATCATCTTATTTGTATTCTGTGCGCTGATGGTTGTGAGTGCGGCAATCCTGGCATTCACTCAAGCTCCTGCTGTGTTTATTGTGCTTCAGGTTTGTGTGCTTGCGGTGTTGCCGATTTTGATTGCGGCTGAGAAAAAAAGGCATCTCGGCGAATGTGAGGTGAAACGCAGATGACACAAACAGAAATTGTCATAACGGTTGCGGCTTGTCTCGTCGTATTGTCACAGGGAATCTTTTTATTTATTGATGCGAAAAAACGTAATCGCATGGCATGGGTTTGGGGGATTGTCGGATTGATTCAAGCACCGATGCCTCTGATTTGTTATTACTTTTTTGTCATTAGGCCGGATCGGAAGAAAAGGGGGATCAAGCAATGAATATTTCTTGGGAAATGATTTTGCCGCTGATTGTATTACAGCTGGCTTTGGCGGTGTTTGCCCTCATCAGCTGTATAAAAGAAGAGCGGACGAACGGACCAAAGTGGATGTGGGCTGCAATCATCGTATGTATCAATATTATCGGGCCGATTTTATTTTTCACCGTCGGCAGAAAGCAAAGGTGAGCTGGCATGCTGTCTATTGAGTCATTATGCAAAACATATCGGCATCATGAAGCTGTAAAGAATGTCAGTTTTCACGTGAATGAAAACGAGTGTGTCGCACTATTAGGTCCCAATGGAGCCGGTAAAACCACAACACTGCAAATGCTTGCCGGGCTGCTTTCGCCATCCTATGGAACCATAAAGCTGTTAGGGGAGAAAAAGCCGGATCGGCGTTTGATTGGGTACCTCCCGCAGTATCCAGCTTTTTATTCGTGGATGACCGCAAATGAATTTTTAACATTTGCGGGGAGACTGTCCGGTCTTTCGAAGAGAAAATGCCAAGAGAAAATCGGCGAGATGCTGGAATTTGTCGGTTTGCACGAAGTGGCGAACAAAAGGATCGGGGGCTATTCAGGAGGCATGAAACAAAGACTCGGTCTGGCACAGGCACTGCTCCATAAACCGAAGTTTTTGATATTGGATGAACCGGTGTCTGCTCTTGATCCGACAGGGCGGTTCGAGGTGCTGGACATGATGCGGGAGCTGAAAAAGCATATGGCCGTTCTGTTTTCTACACATGTTTTGCACGATGCAGAGCAGGTGTGTGATCAAGTGGTGATTATGAAAAACGGTGAAATTTCATGGAAAGGCGGGTTACAGGAGCTGAAACAACAGCAGCAAACGAACGTTTTTACTCTTTCAGTGAAAGAGAAGCTGGAAGGTTGGCTTGAAGAGAAGCCTTACGTCTCAGCTATTGTCTATAAGAATCCGTCCCAAGCTGTTTTCGAGCTGCCTGATATACACGCTGGCCGGTCATTATTAAGTGACTGTATCCGAAAGGGATTGACCGTCACCCGATTTGAACAGAAAACGGAGTCTCTAGAAGACGTCTATCTAAAGGTGGTGCACGCATGAAGGTGATGATGGCGCTATTGCAGAAGGAGTGGCTGGAAGGATGGAAAAGCGGCAAGCTGATTTGGCTGCCGATTGCGATGATGATCGTCGGGCTGACACAGCCGCTGACCATTTATTATATGCCGGAAATCATCGCACATGGAGGGAACCTTCCTGACGGCATGAAAATCAGTTTTACGATGCCCTCCGGGTCTGAAGTGATGGTCAGCACGCTTTCTCAATTCAACACGCTTGGCATGGCTCTGGTCATCTTTAGTGTGATGGGCAGTGTAGCCAATGAAAGAAATCAAGGGGTAACAACGCTGATTATGTCGCGGCCTGTGACGGCAGCCCATTATATCGTGAGTAAATGGCTCATCCAAAGCGTGATCGGCATTATGTCGTTTACAGCTGGATACGGGCTTGCTTATTATTACGTTCGGCTGCTGTTTGGGGACGCATCATTCAGCCGCTTTGCCGCAAGCCTTGGCCTTTACGCGCTTTGGGTGATATTTATTGTGACCGCCGGCCTTGCCGGAAGTACGATATTCCGGTCTGTCGGAGCAGCAGCCGCTTGCGGGATCGGGCTCACAGCAGCCGTTTCCTTTGCTGTTTCACTATTTCCAGATGGTGCGAAGTGGCTTCCGGCTGAGATTTGCAAGCAGGCGGAGCATATCCTTCTTCATGGAGAGCGGGCAGATTTTTTCGGATGGTCACTCACTTTCTCCATTCTGTGCATCATGCTTCTGGCCGTGTTTTCTGTGTGGCGATTCCGGCGGTATGAAAGCTATTAATTGATCATGTTACGTTTTTGCGCGAGCATCACAAAAAAGGCGGCAAATGCCAGAAACCCGGCTCCATAAAAAACTCCCGCAAGCCCGACAAGCTGTGCGATTTTTCCGGCAAGAAGGGGCCCGAGGAAGATGCCTAGCGCATAAAATGATTGATAAAACCCCATCACTGACATTTTTAAACGGGCAGAACTGATTTCGACGACATGGCTTAGCAGCAGAGGAAAAACGAAACCGAGCGCCAGTCCGATACAGGCGTGTGTGATGCAAACCGTGAACAATGCAGCTGAAAAAGGGACGTATAGCAAACAGACCCCGGTGACAGCGAAACTAATGAGCATCACGGAGTAAGCGATACGGCTTGTAAAGCGCAGAAACACAAAGCTTAATGTGGCGGCTGCGTGTGGGAGGAAAAAGGCGCTCATCACCCAAAGCAGCTCCGCGTCGCCCATTCCGAGCTGATTCATGTAAAGCGGCGTAAAACCAAACACTGTGATAAATAATACGGCATGGGCCGCCATAGACAGGATGGTGAAAAGCTTCAGCTTTGGCAGCCGCAATGTATCTTTAATGTACTGATTGACACGAATGGTGTCACGGTTTGCGGGAGGAGCAGACGGATCCTTAATAAAGCAGCAGATCACCAGGCCTGCGGCAGAAGCTGCCAGCGCCATCCAAAACGGGACCTGTCTTCCTAAGTGGGCTGCGGCGAGCCCGCAGAACACAATGCTGGCAAACTGAGGCATGACGGTAAAAAATTGCATGATGCCCATTGCTTTTGATGCATTGCCATTGTTGAAATAATGTGCGTATAAGATGGTCGCCATCACCCACATAGAAGCAGTGATTCCCGCGAAAAGCCGGGCGGCCAGCACGAAGAAGAAAGAATCAAACATCAGAAAAAGCAGGCTGCTGAGGACAGAAAAGCCGAACCCGGAAATTAACAATTGCTTGCGCAAGGAAAATAGGATGTCTGACAAAAGGCCGAGTGGGAATCGCAGAAGGATTTGCGTGACCCCGTAGCTGCCGAGAATGATGCCGATTGCGCCATATGAAAAGTGCAGATCCTCCAAATACAGACTGAATACAGGAACGTAAATATAGCCTGAAAACCAGAAACAAAATACCATGCATAAAAAAACGGCGTGATCTAAAGCGCCGATTGTTTTTTTCTGAGGAATCAAGTCCTGCTGTAATTCCATCGTATCTCTCCACCCCTTTCCTTCCAGTACAACACAATTGTTGAAAGCGTTTCAATAGAAAAATAAAAAAACAGGGCTTCAAAAAAAGCCCTGTTCGCTGTTGTTAATACGGATCAGATGGGTGGCTCTCCTGTTCAGCCTGCTTTGCAGCCTGTTCCGTTTCAGTTGTGCCGATCGGCCCGTTGCTGTTGTTTTCGGAAACCTTTTTTAGCCCTTCTGCTACGCGTTTTCCGTAGTCAGGATCAGCTTTTGTGAAATTCTCAATCATTTGATCCTGAATTTCTTTTCGGCACGTAGAAAGCGTATTCACCAAATTCGTAATCAATTCGTTCCGCTCAAATTCAGTAAATCTCCGGTACGTTTCTCCAGCCTGTCCGAAGTTGTTTGTTCTGTCAATCGCTTCACGCTTTACATCACCTTCGACATGCGGCGTATGGTCTTTTCCGTCCTGCTTCGCTTCCTTCAGCCCGCCCATAATGGATGGCTCATAGTTGACGTGCGGGTTTTGTCCTTCTGCTCTATCGACCCGATATTGCATTTGCCCGCCTTCCTGGTTGGTGGCGACATGCTTTTTCGGCGAGTTGATCGGGAGCTGCAGGTAATTTGCGCCTACACGGTAGCGCTGCGTATCAGAGTAGGCAAACGTCCGTCCCTGAAGCAGTTTGTCATCGGAAAAATCAAGCCCGTCGACAAGCACCCCCGTTCCAAATGAAGCTTGCTCCACTTCCGCATGGTAGTTTTCCGGATTTTTGTTCAGCACCAATTTGCCGATCGGTTTCCATGGGAAATCGTCTTTATACCACAGTTTTGTCGGATCAAGAGGATCAAAGTCCAGTTCAGGATGCTCATCATCGCTCATGATTTGAGCATACACTTCCCACTCTGGATAATCGCCATTTTCAATCGCGTCATATAAATCCTGTGTGGCATGGTTAAAGTTTTTCCCTTGAATCTCTTCTGCTTCCTTCTGTGTCAGGTTGCGGATGCCCTGCTTCGGTTCAAAATGGTATTTCACGAGAACGGCCTTGCCCTCCTCATTCACCCATTTATAGGCATGTACGCCTGAACCCTGCATTTGCCGGTAGTTGGCCGGAATGCCCCAAGGCGAAAACAAGAAGGTGATCATGTGTGTCGCTTCAGGAGATTGAGAAATGAAATCGAAGATACGTTCACCATCCTGGATGTTGGTCACTGGATCAGGCTGAAATGCGTGTACAAGATCCGGAAATTTCAGCGGGTCGCGGATAAAAAAGATTTTCAGGTTGTTTCCGACCAAATCCCAGTTTCCGTCTTCTGTATATAGCTTTACAGCAAAACCGCGCGGGTCTCTCAATGTTTCAGGCGAGTGTTTTCCATGATTCACAGTTGAAAAACGGACAAATGCCGGTGTTTTCTTGCCTTTTTCCTGAAAGAGTTTGGCCCGTGTGTATGTTGAAATCGGTTCGTCTCCGAAGCTTCCGTACGCTTCAAAATATCCATGTGCACCTGCTCCCCTGGCATGAACAACCCGCTCTGGGATGCGTTCCCGGTCGAAGTGGCTGATCTTTTCGAGAAAATCATAGTTCTCAAGTGTTGTAGGCCCTCTATTCCCGACGGTTCTCACATTCTGGTTGTCAGTAACAGGATGCCCCTGCCTATTCGTTAAGGTATCCTCTGACTCGTTTTTCCCGGAGGTCTTATGAGAAAGCGTTTCCTCGCTCCCTTGGGCATTTGATTGGTGCTGCTTGTTTTGATGATCATCTTTCAATGGTTGGCCCTCCTTTTTTGAACGGTAACAATATTCCCTGAATGGAAAGATTTTAAAACAGCCGTTTTTTTTGATCTGCTTCGGGAATGGTACAATGTACAAAAATCGGTAAAAGGAGAGGTCGATTCGTGACAAGAGAAAAAAATCCGCTGCCCATCACGTTTTATCAAAAAACCGCTCTTGAGCTTGCCCCATCGCTTCTGGGCTGCCTTCTTGTAAAAGAAACAGACGAAGGCACAGCGTCAGGCTATATTGTGGAAACAGAGGCCTATATGGGGGCTGGAGACAGAGCGGCACACAGTTTTAACAACCGCCGGACGAAGCGGACTGAGATCATGTTTGCAGAAGCTGGGCGGGTATATACATATGTGATGCACACCCATACATTGCTGAATGTCGTTGCCGCGGAAGAGGATGTCCCGCAAGCGGTATTAATCAGGGCGATTGAGCCGCATGAAGGCCAGCTGTTAATGGAGGAGAGAAGGCCGGGCAGGAGTCCGAGGGAATGGACAAACGGGCCTGGAAAGCTGACGAAAGCGCTTGGCGTCACGATGAATGACTACGGACGCTGGATCACGGAACAGCCGCTTTACATCAAAAGCGGGTACACACCGGAAGCAATTTCAACAGGCCCGCGCATCGGCATTGACAACAGCGGGGAGGCACGCGATTATCCATGGCGTTTCTGGGTGACGGGAAACAGGTACGTGTCGCGTTAGCATGTTTAAGGAAGAGGCAATCAGGGGAATGGTTGAGAAAAAAGAAGGGAGAATCGGAGCTTTGAAAAAGATGATCAAAACCGTTATCAAATGGGCACCGGTCATTTACCCGATTGTTCGAAAAATCATGAAGGACCGAAAGGCGTCTAAACAAAAGAATATGTCCGCATCTAGAACAGCCGGCTGATCCCGGCTGTTTTTTTATAGGTCAGTTTTCCCTCTAGTCCTCCGGATGTTCATTGACTTGCCATTCTCTCCATTATAGAATTTATATACATTTCGCATCCCTTCATCATCCTTTCTGCCTATTCACTGAATCCCTGCATCTACTAGATAGGAGGTTTTTCTCATGCTTCATGGGCGACTTCGTGATATTCTGCGCTTGCTGATGGCGGCTGAAGCCCCGGTGACAAGTTCGTTTTTTGCCGCGCAATTAAACGTAACGACGCGGACAGTCCGCAATGATATAAAGGAACTGCAAGGTGTGCTAAGCGGCCACGGTGCCTTTGTACAATCTGTAAGAGGCTCCGGCTACAAGCTCCGCATTGATGACGAGCAAGTATTCAGAACACTGCTGCAAGATGTATTTCAGCAAAAAAAGGGCCTGCCGGTATTGCCGGAGGAGAGAATGGCCTATCTTATGAAACGTCTGCTGCTGGCGGACCATTATCTCAAGCTCGATGAACTTGCTGAAGAACTATTTATCTCAAAATCTACACTCCAAACGGATTTAAAGGAAGTAAAGAAACGTCTGCTGCCTTACCGCATTGTCATGGAAACACGCCCGAATTACGGCTTCAAGCTGCGCGGGGACGAGGTGCAGATGAGGTACTGCATGGCGGAGTACATTGTTGATGAAAGAGAAACGGAGATAGATGTTTTAAATGAAAAGGCTGATATTTTGCCAAAAGAAGAAATTGAGATCATCCGTTCCGCCATCTTGAAAAAAATGAAAAACGACCGCATCCCTCTGTCCAACATGGGACTGAATAACCTCATTATCCATATTGCTATCGCCTGTAAACGGATCAGAACGGAAAACTATGTATCTCTTTTCCCGAAAGATATGGATCATATCCTGCATCAAAAAGAATACCGGGCTGCAGAAGCCATCGTAAAAGAGCTGGAATCAGCGCTTGCCGTTACGTTTCCGAAAGACGAGACGGCCTACATCGCCATGCATCTCCTTGGCACAAAACGAATGACACAATGCGGAGAGGACACATTTTCAATAGAAGAAGAAACCGATCAGCTGACACTTGCCATGATCAAAGCTGTTGATCGTGAACTGAAGCTTGGCATCCTGCATGACAAAGAGCTGAAAATCGGCTTGGCCCTGCATATGAAGCCGGCGATCAGCCGCAACCGATACGGCATGAATCTTCGAAATCCGATGCTCGCAGCGATCAAGGAACATTATCCACTCGCTTTTGAAGCCGGGATCATAGCCGGAATCGTGATAAAGGAACAAACGGGTATTGAGATTCATGAAAACGAAATTGGATATTTGGCCCTCCACTTTGGCGCCGCGATTGAACGAAAAAAAACAGAAAGTCCGCCGAAACGCTGTATCATTGTATGCGCATCGGGTGCCGGAAGCGCCCAGCTTCTGCGCGAAAAACTGCGTTCCCATTTCGGCAAGCGGCTCGATATTCTTGGAACGGCTGAATATTATAGTCTTGATCAAATGTCCTACGAATCAATTGATTTTGTCATCAGCACCATTCCGATTAAAAAAGAGCTCCCTGTACCAGTACTGAAGGTTAACACCATCTTAGGCGGAACTGACTTTACAAAAATAGAATCTATTCTGAGTGATGAAAAGGAAAAAGCCAATCGCTACCTAAAAAAAGAACTCGTTTTTTTTCAGGAGGATCTGCGCTCAAAAGAAGAAGTGATTCAATTTTTAGGGCAGAAAGCGGTCGAATGCGGCTTTGCCGATGAAGAAATCATAGATTCCATTTTTGAAAGAGAAGACATGTCGCCTACGTGTTTTGGCAATCTTGTTGCCATCCCGCACCCGCTTGTTCCACAGACGAAAACAACGTTTTGGGCCGTTTGTACGCTCAAAAAACCGATCGATTGGGAGAGTCAGCGAGTTCAATTTGTCTGTCTGCTTTGTGTCGAAAAGGAGAACAAAGCGGATTTGCAAAGCATGTATAAACTGCTTGGCAGCATTTTGGATGACCCGGCGGCGGTGAACCAGCTGGTCAAATGCCGTTCATATCAAGAGCTTTCGGATGTGTTTGACCAAAAAATGCTGAGCTGACAGCCTGTATATACCTTTTTTCCGTTGCCTGCGGAAAAACCCTGAGTGTTTATGAAAGCGATTTCATAATATGATGATAGCAACAGCAGGACATTACAAAATTGATCAAACTCTAGGGGGTCTTTTACATGAATATATTACTCGTTTGTGCAGCAGGCATGTCTACTAGTTTACTGGTGAGCAAGATGGAAAAAAGTGCGCAGGAACAGGGAAAAGACTATACCATTTGGGCAGTTTCAGGCGATTCTGTACAAAATCATATCGATAAAGCGGATGTATTGCTTCTCGGTCCGCAAGTCCGTTACATGCTTCCGCAGCTCAAAAAATTAGGAGAGTCAAAGGGGGTTCCGGTAGACGTCATTAATACCGTCCATTATGGCACGTGCAACGGGGCGGAAGTGCTGAAATCAGCTGAACAGCTTGGACATGTGTCATAGAGAGGGGCGGGCTATGTGAATAAAGTCAATCAGATCTTAGAAGAAAAGGTCATGCCTATAGCGGGAAGAATTGCGGGACAGCGTCATTTGCAGGCGCTGCGTGATGGTATCATCCTCACGATGCCCCTGATTATCATCGGTTCCTTTTTCCTCATCATTGGCAACCTCCCGATCCCGGGATACGCTGAGTTTATGGCAAAAACGTTTGGCAGCTCGTGGTCTGAAAAACTGGCCTACCCAGTCGACGCGACCTTTGAAATTATGGGTCTTGTCGCCGCGTTCGGCATCGCCTACCGGCTCGCCGAGAAATACGGCGTTGATGCCTTGTCGGCCGGAGCCATTTCCCTTGCGGCATTTTTATTAGCAACACCTTATCAAGTGCCGTTTATGCCGGATGGCGCGACGAAAGAAATCATGGTTGGCGGCGGGATTCCGCTTTCGCTCATGGGAAGCAAAGGCCTGTTTGTCGCCATGATTATCGCAATGGTGTCCACAGAGATTTACCGCCTCATTATCCAGCGCAATTTAGTCTTCAAAATGCCGGACGGTGTTCCGCCGGCGGTAAGCAAGTCATTTGTCGCGTTAATCCCCGGCTTTGCCGTTATCTTCCTGATTTGGGCAGCCCGGCTGATTGTTGAAGCGACACCGTTTGAAAGCCTTCATAACATTGTAAGCGTTTTATTGGGGACTCCGCTTTCCATTCTGGGAGGAAGCCTTGGAGGAAGCCTTGTCGCCGAAGCCGTCAAAATGCTTTTATGGGCCTGCGGCCTTCACGGTGCAAACATTGTCGGCGGCGTCATGGCACCGATTTGGTACGGCGCAATGGATGCCAACCGAATCGCATTCCAAGCCGGTGAGGAGCTTCCTAAGATTTTCACCCAGCAATTTTTCGATATCTGGGTCAATATCGGCGGAAGCGGCGCCACATTGGCACTGGTTGTCACGATGTTCCTGCGCGCCCGAAGCAAACAAATGAAGCAGCTCGGGAAGCTTGCGGTCGGCCCGGCCATCTTCAATATTAACGAACCGATTATATTCGGTATGCCGATCGTCATGAACCCAATGCTCTTACTTCCGTTTATCATCACGCCGCTTGTCACAGTGACACTCACGTACATCGGAATGAGCACCGGCCTTGTCGCCAAACCGGCGGGTATCGCAGTGCCGTGGACCATGCCGCCGATCTTTTCAGGCTACTTGGCGACAGGAGGAAAAGTCTCAGGCGCGGTCATGCAAGCCATTAATATTACCGTGTCCTTTGTTGTCTACTATCCATTCTTCAGAATGTGGGATAAGCAGAAGCTGAAAGAAGAAAACGATCTGGAGCTGGTCCAAACGCCTGCAGCATCAGATGACAAAGAAGCGGCTCTGTAGAGAAAGGAAGTGAATCGCGTGAATGAGGAAATGGAACAAATCATTTTTCAAATCATCCTTCACGGAGGAAACGGTAGGAGCTCCGCAATGGAGGCCATTACCGCTGCGAAAAGCGGTGACGCAGAAGAAGCGCGGAAAAAGCTTCAAGACGCTGCTGAAGAATTGTCAAAAGCCCATCATTATCAGACAGAGCTGATCCAAAATGAAGCGGGCGGAGAAAAGACGGAAATGACGCTTCTGATGGTTCATGCACAGGATCATTTAATGAATGCAATGACAGTGAAGGATATGGCTGCAGAGATCATTGAGTTATATGAAAAAATCACCGAGCAAAGGGGAGCAAGCATATGACAAAAGGATTGAAGATTGTAACGATTGGCGGAGGTTCAAGCTATACGCCCGAGCTAGTGGAAGGGTTTATTAAACGGTATGATGAGCTGCCTGTGCGCGAATTATGGCTCGTCGATATCCCTGAGGGCGAAGAAAAGCTGAATATTGTCGGCACACTCGCCAAACGGATGGTTGAAAAAGCTGGCGTCCCGATTGACATTCATCTTACGCTCGACCGGAGAAAAGCGCTGAAAGACGCAGACTTTGTCACGACTCAATTTCGCGTCGGACTTTTGCAGGCAAGAGCAAAGGATGAGCGCATTCCACTAAAATACGGAGTGATTGGCCAGGAAACAAACGGCCCGGGAGGCCTGTTTAAAGGATTGCGCACAATTCCGGTCATCCTTGAGATCGCAAAGGACATAGAAGAGCTTTGCCCGAACGCTTGGCTTGTTAACTTCACAAACCCTGCCGGCATGGTAACAGAAGCCTTGCTTCGCTACTCCAACCTGAAGAAAGTCGTCGGTCTCTGTAATGTTCCAATCGGCATCAAAATGGGCGTAGCCAAAGCGCTTGATGTAGATGTGGACCGCGTAGAAGTCCAATTCGCCGGACTGAACCATATGGTATTTGGGCTGGATGTTTTCTTGGACGGCGTAAGTGTGAAGGAGCAAGTCATCGAGGCGATGGGCGACCCGAAAAACGCGATGACGATGAAAAACATCTCAGGCGCCGAATGGGAACCGGATTTCTTGAAAGCGCTTAATGTCATCCCTTGCGGCTATCACCGTTACTATTTCAAAACAAAAGAGATGCTGGAGCACGAACTGGAAGCATCACAAACGGAGGGCACCCGCGCTGAAGTCGTACAGAAGGTCGAAAAAGAGCTGTTCGAGCTTTATAAAGATCCAAACCTTGCGATTAAACCGCCGCAGCTGGAAAAACGGGGCGGAGCTTACTACAGTGATGCAGCATGTAACTTAATCAGCTCCATTTATAATGATAAACATGACATTCAGCCGGTGAACACGATCAATAATGGTGCAATAGCGAGTATTCCAGACGATTCCGCAGTTGAAGTGAACTGTGTGATGACGAAAACCGGCCCTAAGCCAATTGCTGTCGGCGACTTGCCGGTGTCTGTCCGCGGCCTTGTCCAGCAAATCAAATCCTTTGAACGTGTCGCGGCAGAAGCGGCAGTTACAGGTGACTATCAAACTGCACTCCTTGCCATGACGATTAACCCGCTTGTCCCGTCCGATACTGTGGCCAAACAGATTTTAGACGAAATGCTGGAGGCGCACAAAGCGTATCTGCCGCAGTTTTTCAACAAAATTGAAGCGTAAAAAAAGCCGGCCTGTACTGGGCCGGCTTTTTTCTTACTTGCTTTCAGTCAGCGCTGCGACTTCGGTCGTCCATCCGAATTCGTCTGCGACAGCGCCTTTTTGAATGCCTGTAATCGTGTCATATAGTTTTTTTGCGATTTCCCCTGTTTCGCCATTGTTAATTGACAGTGTTTCATCCTGCCAAATCAGCTCGCCTACTGGGGAAATAACTGCTGCTGTACCAGTTCCGAAGGCTTCTTCCAGGATGCCGTCTTTATGGGCTTGGATGACCTCATCGATCGCAATTTTTCGTTCTGAAACTTGAAGGCCCCAATGCTTAAGCAAGGCGATGACTGAATTGCGCGTAATGCCTTCCAGGATGGTTCCGTTCAGCATCGGCGTTACGATTTCACCGTTGATTTTGAAGAAGATGTTCATGCTTCCGACTTCTTCGATGTATTTCTTCTCAATGCCGTCCAGCCAAAGCACTTGGGAAAATCCTTTCTCTTCGGCGACCTGCTGCGCTTTTAAGCTTGAAGCGTAGTTCCCTGCGGTTTTAGCATTTCCTGTTCCGCCTTTTACCGCACGGACAAATTCACTTTCAACAGCGATTTTGACCGGCTTAATGCCTTCTTTGTAATAAGAGCCGACCGGAGAAAGAATGATCAAGAGCTTATACGTATGAGATGCCGCAACACCAAGGAAAGGCTCGGTTGCGATGATGAACGGACGGATGTAAAGGGACGTGCCCTCCGCATTTGGAATCCAGTCTTTATCAATTGCGACAAGCTGCTTTAAGCCTTCAAGAACCTGTTCTTCATCAATTTGCGGGATGCAGAGGCGGTCGTTTGATTGATTCAGGCGTTCCATATTTTTTTCCGGTCTGAAAAGCAGGACATGGTCATCCTCTGACACGTAAGCCTTTAACCCTTCAAACACGGTTTGGCCGTAGTGATAGACCATTGCGGCCGGATCCATTGATAAGGGCTGATAAGGAATGATTCTTGGATCGTACCAACCTTTATCTGCCGCATAGTCCATTACAAACATGTGGTCAGTAAACACTCTTCCGAACGAAAGCTGATTTGGGTCTGGTTTCGGTTTTTTTGTTGATGTCAATTCAACGCGAATCGTTTGTTTAGTCATGGTCAATCTCCCTGCTGTTAAATTGTTTATATTATCAAACTTATTTGAAAATAATTATATTCTATTGTATACCTTCAACAAATAATCGCAATAGGTTTGCTCAAATTTGTAAGAAATTCATATGAAAAAAGCAGGAGAAATTAATTCTCCTGCGTGTTCATTTGCTCGAATAACCTGTCATAATCGGCGCGAGTGGCATCCCGAAGACCTTCAACACGTTCATTTGTAATCTCCTGTTTGCCTTCCTTCAAGCCGTCCAAGAAATATTGAACATATTCTTCAGATGAAATGCCCCGGTACGTCAGGCCTTGTTTATCGCGTGATTTTTGGTTTAAGCCCGTGTCCACCATAGGCGGTGCCATTTCAATCACTTCCACGCTCGTGTCACGGAGCTGGCGTCTGAGCGTAAGCGAGAACGAGTGAAGTGCTGCTTTTGTTGCGCAGTACACCGGATAAACAGCTAACGGGTTAAACGCAAGCCCGGATGTGACCTGAACGATTGCCGCCTCAGGCTGCTTCATCAAATGAGGTGTGAAAAGGGCGGATAAATGGACAGGAGCTTGGAAATTAAGTTCAATTTCATCGCCGTCCACAAAAAGCTCCTCTGTCCCTTTTTTAAAGTCAATTTCCTTTTGAATGCCGGCGTTGTTGACGAGAACATTCAAGTTCGGATATTCCTTTAAAGCCCATTCATACAATGCTTCCCGCTGCGAACGGTCTGCAACATCACATTGCTTTGTATGGATGTTTGGGAGCTGCTGCTTCGCTTCTGCAAGACGTGCTTCGCTGCGTCCGCAAATGATAACTTCATTGCCGAGCTCCAGCAGGCGCTTGGCAAGTTCAAGCCCAATGCCAGCAGAACCCCCTGTGATTAAAACCGTATTGCCTGTCATCTTCATTGGATGTAACACCTCTTAATTAAGTTGGCTGTGATTCCTTTACTATTTCAAATCTTAGCAGGAAATATGCAGCCGCGTCCTATGAGATGCTCAGGATGAAGTGACTTTTCCGGTTTTATAAAATTCGTCAATTGCTTTATCGACATACACCCAGCCTTTCCAGCCGATGTGGATGGTGTCTTTCATGAAATACGGGTCATATTCATGTCCTGAGAAATCAGCAACCTGGAAGCCCTTCGCTCTGATTTGTTTATTTACCTTTTTGTAATAGTCAGTGCGTCCTTTTTTCGGGAAGCCCGTGTAATCGTACCATTTCCCGTTAACCGGAATGGTGACAAACATAGGCTCTGCGCCCGCATCCTTCAGGATATCGAGCATCATTTCAAAGTCGCCATATTCCGGTGACACCGCATACGATCTTCCTTTGTTTTTCCCTTTCAGCTTAGGCACTTTCGGCTTCAGCTTTTTATAGACAGGGTTGTCGATGTGAAAATCGTTAGAACCGGAGTGGCGTTTGCCTGATTGATCCGCCAGTTTATTCAATTCAGACCATGACTTATCCTTTACTGACTGCGAGATATAGCGCTTTGGCCCGGATGATTCTGTTGTTGAATAATACAGATCTTTCTTTTCCAGCATGCTGTAATACACTTTGGCCGCCGGCTTCAGCGCATTCACTTTCCACGTCTGGCCGTTTACCATTGCTTTGTACAGCTCAGAAAGAATGGCATCGTTTTGCACAGCCTTAAAGCGAAGCATGCGTTTCATCATTTTCTTTTTAATTTCAGGGTCGATCTGATCGTTAAATGCCAAATCAAGCCCTTGCAGCGCAGAATAGTTCGGCGCGAAATGCTGTTCATCAGACCCGCGCTTAATAAACCATTGCGGAGACACGATGAATACGATTTTTTTGCCCTTCAGCTGATCCATATGGGCAGCGAAGTTTAAAGAATGAATCAATGACTGGGATCCGCCTTTGCCGACAAGGTATGGCGTGAATCCCTCATTGTTTACCTGAAAATAATTAGATGGGTGGAACTCGTCCAGCCGAGAAAGCTCAGAAGACCCGTAAATCGGAAGATATGTCGGATCTTTGAGCATCTGATCTTGTAAATATAGCCCTTGAAACATACTCGGATTCAAGGCTGTTGCTGACTCTTTCACACGCTTATCGGTGATGAAGCCTGTCAGCCATGAAGATGGAATTGCGATGGCGCCTGCGAATAGAATAAACGCCAAAATAATTGGACCGAAAAAACGCTTTTTCATTATTTCAACTCAGACAGCTGATTTACAATGTTGTTAGGTGTATTCCAAACGTCCCGGTCAAATTCAGTGATCGGCACTAAAATATCAAAACGGTTTTCAATCGCAAGCAGCAATTCTACTGTTCCAAAAGAATCAAGCAAACCTTCTTCAAAAATTTCAATATCAGGATTTTCCTTTACGATGTCATCCTGGCAAACCTCTGCTAAAACGTCTAATACCTCTTGTTTAAAATCCATAGCTTTCTAATCTCCTTTAATGGTGGTGATGAAATGGTTTTCCTGAGAAAATATAAAACCCGAAGCAAACGAAATGGAATGTGATCACAATCGCGAGAATGGTTGTCCAGCGGTTGGACGGCAGCCATTTATATTTCTTATTCCACTTCTCGAAAAAGTTGTAACACGTCATCAGAACGGCATGATAGAGGCCGTAAATGATATATTGCGGCGCGAGCCCGTGCCAAACCCCCATCAGCATAAACAGCAGGAAATACCCGATGTTTGAGACGGCCATACGGTTTTTGATCCACTTTTTCTTAGTCATCCAAAATACGAATCTCATAAACACATAATCTCTGAACCAAAATGACAGAGACATATGCCAGCGATTCCAGAAATCTTTAATATTTTTACTGATAAATGGTTTATTAAAGTTTTCTGGTGATTTAATGCCCATAATGTAGCTGACCCCGACGGCAAACATCGTGTAGCCGGCGAAATCAAAGAATAAATACATGCTGTAGCCGTACATGTACAGCAGGTTCCCAAGAATCTTATTGTGCGTGATTGCGGGAAGATTCATGATGAAGTACGTATTGATCGCGTAGCCGATAATAAATTTATACAGGAAACCGATGAAGATTTTATGGATTCCCGTATACAGCAGGTCGGCGTATTCTTCTTTCGTCCAAGCCTTCTGTTCATCCTTGACGAACCGGCGGTATCTGTCGATCGGGCCGGAGGAAATCGTCGGGAAAAACAGGATGAAATACAGCAGGCGGTGCAATGGCAGCTGTTCTTTCAGCAGTCCGTCTCTTGCTTCCATAATCAGCTGAACGCCTTTAAAGGTTAAATATGAAATACCTAAAAAGCTGATCAGGTTATGCGGCGGATGATGCGGCTGCGGGTGTGAAAGAAACGGCCATATTTTTGACAGAAATAAAGGCAGAATAGACGCGATAACAGCTCCGCAAAAGACAAAGCCGCTGTTCGCTTTCTGCCGGTATGCCAGATAGCCGCTGATCAGGAGCACCTGCCATATTGTAAACAGGCACAGCGCGATGACCCCGTGTAAGTCGTGCGAAAAAATTAAAGCCAATATAATGATAGATATGAACATGTTGTATGCTTGAAATCTTTTTCCGTTTAAGCCGAGAATGATCGTCGGCAGAAGAAGAATGCCAAGCAGTATAAAGAATAAAAACGAGCTGTAAGGCGTCATACAAGAACCTCTTCGCCAATGCGTTTTCGGTCAATTTTGCCGTTAGCCGTCATTTGAATGTGATCCTGATAGATAAATTTTCTCGGGATCATATATGCCGGAAGAGAAGCGGCAAGCTCTTTTTTAATAGCGCTTGTCAGCTGGAATTCCTTCTCGAACTCATGCTCCTCAGGCACAATAGCAGCGATCAGGTACTCAACTGTTCCGTTTGGCTGATAAGGAATCACGACAGCAGAGCGAACGTACTGTGACTGTCTGACATGGAACTCGATTTCCTCCAGCTCCATTCGATAGCCGTGAAGTTTAATCTGAAAATCCAAACGTCCCTGGCAGAAAATCTGACCGTCTTGAATAAAGCCGGCATCGCCAGTTCGGTATGCCCACTGGCCTTCATGGGAGAAAAACGCTTTTTCCGTCAGCTCTGGCTCACCAAGGTAGCCTCGGCTTACACTCGGCCCTGCAATGACGATTTCTCCTTTTTCTCCATCAGGAAGCGGCTGTCCCTCTTCATCCATAATGAAAATATTCATATCTGGTTTGGCGAAGCCCACTGGAAGCGATTCGCTGCGGCTGATGACGTCATCCGTAATTTCAACCGATGTGACAGCCACTGTCGCTTCAGTCGGGCCGTACGTATTAAAAATCTTCGCTTTCGGAAAACGCTCAAGCAGCGCTTTTGCCACAGAAACCGGAAGAACCTCTCCGCAAAACATAAATGTGTCCGCATGAGGCAGCAGATCCTGTGAAAAACCCGGATCCATCAGGCACATTTGCACAAAGGAAGGCGTTGATGTCCACACATTCAGCCCGGACTTCTTCAGCTCTTCAAATAAGACTTTCGGCTTGTTCACAGCATCCTTTGTCACGCAATGTAAAGTCCCGCCTGATTGAAGGCACGGATATAGGTCCATGACAGACAAATCAAATGAGAACGGTGCTTGGTTTAAAAATATTTTTCCTCCGCTGACTGGAAAGTCTGCACAAATCCAGTCTGTGAAGCTTTGAAGGTTCGCAGCGGAAATCTGCACGCCTTTCGGATTTCCTGTGCTTCCGGAAGTGTAAATGATATAAAACGTTTCGTGTTCTTTGACCCATTGATCTTGGCTGACAGAGCTGCCTTCGTTTTCCAGCAGTTCTTCCGCAGAAACTGTCTGAATCTGCTGGCCGACTGCATCAATTGAGAGTCCTGCTGCATGGATCAGCAATTCTGCTCCAGAGCTTTCGATAATTTTCGCAATCCGTTCGGACGGAATGGACAGGTCAACCGGAATATAAGGATGTCCCGCTTTGACACTTCCCAAGAAGGAAACGATCATGTGCGGGTCCATGTGGCCGTACACAAGGATAGGAGATTTCTTTTCCCCAGAAATGCGTTTTTGGATCGCGGCAGCCGCGCGGTCAGACTGCTCCCATAATTCCTGATACGTGAGCGACTGGCCTTGAGAGCGGAAGGCATCGGTTTGCGGATAAGTTTCCGCATGTGTTTGAATAGCATGTAAAAGTTTCATAGTTATTCTCTCTCCAATTAGAAATCGTTATAAATATATGAACCGGTATTCGCGGTGTGAAAACCATACATAAAAAACAAAACAAGCAGTATCATCAAATAAAAGCCTGTATGACATGTCCACTTGACAGCGGGTTTTTCATACAGCTGTTTCATTAATTGCAGCATATCAAAAATTCCCTTCACGTTTTTTCGACAATCACATGAGTATTTGACGATCAGATGCTCAAAAAGTTTCATTTTTTCCCTAATCTCCCTCAAATTAATATATCGGCGTATGTTTTTGAAAATGAATCTTTATACCTGCAAGGGCAAGAATGGAATGTTTCGAGCTGATTCATAATAAAGGAAAAGATACCTGGAGTCAAAAGATCTTTTTAACTTTTAAAAAGTGTAATGTACTTAAAAAAAATTTTCTGTACCTGTTCGATCAAGTGGAAGCAGAAACCTAATGAAATCGGGGCGGAAGCGTATAATAAGAAAGAAAACGCCTTCTTGCGGTATCTTGTGAAATAGGGGAGAAGTCATTATGATAGATAAGGAAGCAAAAAAAGAGTTTTTAACAAGCTGCCGGCTGAAAAAAAGTAAGCCTTTTAATAGAAAGGAAGAGGAAGATGAACCAAACAAATAAGGGTGAGGGTCAGACAGCGCCGCAAAAAGAAAGCATGGGGCAGATCCTTTGGCAGTTAACCCGTCCTCATACGTTAACCGCATCGTTTGTGCCTGTGCTGCTCGGAACCGTTTTGGCGATGTTTTATGTGAAGGTTGATCTGCTGCTGTTTTTGGCTATGCTGTTTTCTTGCCTATGGATCCAGATCGCGACGAACTTATTTAATGAATACTATGATTTTAAACGCGGGTTAGATACAGCAGAATCAGTCGGAATCGGAGGGGCCATTGTACGCCACGGAATGAAGCCTAAAACGATTTTGCAATTAGCTCTGGCCTCATACGGGATTGCCATTTTGCTCGGTGTCTATATTTGTGCAAGCAGCAGCTGGTGGCTTGCGCTGATCGGCCTTGTCGGCATGGCGATCGGCTACCTGTATACAGGCGGGCCGCTGCCGATCGCGTACACGCCGTTCGGTGAATTATTCTCAGGCATTTGCATGGGTTCGGTGTTTGTGCTGATTTCATTTTTCATTCAGACAGATATGATCAACACGCAAAGCATTTTGATTTCCATCCCGATTGCGATTCTTGTCGGCGCGATTAACCTGTCGAACAACATTCGTGATATTGAAGAGGACAAAAAAGGCGGCCGCAAAACATTGGCGATTTTGATGGGGCATAAGGGAGCTGTTACTCTGTTAGCTGCGTCGTTTGCTGTCGCTTATATCTGGGTTGTCGGCTTGGTTATTACCGGTGCCGCAAGCCCATGGCTGTTTGTCGTCTTTTTGAGCGTACCTAAGCCGGTTCAGGCAGTGAAGGGCTTCGTCCAAAAAGAAATGCCGATGAATATGATTGTCGCAATGAAATCAACAGCCCAAACAAATACATTTTTCGGATTCCTGCTCTCGATCGGATTATTGATCAGCTATTTCCGATAATAAAAAAGACCGCTCGTATCGTGCGGTTTTTTTTTGTTACAATCGACCGCATTTTGTAAAAAAATTCATAGAACCTTGCAGCAGACAGGGACGTCTAGTACATGGACAGCGGATAAAGTTCCGTTAAAGGAGATGACGAAAATGGATTTATCTGTAACACATATGGACGATTTAAAAACAGTAATGGAAGATTGGAAAAATGAATTATTAGTTTATAAATTTGCGCTAGATGCGCTCGATACAAAGTTCTCAATTATCAGCCAGGAATATAACCTCATTCACGGACACAACCCGATTGAACATACAAAATCCCGTGTCAAAAGCTTTGAAAGCATCGTGAATAAGTTAATGAGAAAGGGCTGCGAAATTACGACGAAGGAAATGAAGGAGCATATTCACGACATTGCGGGTGTGCGCATCATCTGTTCCTTTATTTCTGACATTTATAATGTCGTGAATGTGTTGAAGCAGCATGAAGATTTGAGAATCGTAAAGGTAAAGGATTATATCCAGACACCCAAACCGAATGGCTATCGAAGCCTGCATTTAATCATTGAGATGCCTGTGAATTTAACGAACCGTGTGGAATACGTCAAAGCAGAAATTCAAATCCGGACAATCGCGATGGATTTCTGGGCGAGCCTTGAACATAAAATTTACTATAAATTGAACAATGACGTTCCAAAGCAATTAACAGATGAGCTGAAGGAAGCCGCGGAGATTGCCCATTATCTAGATGAGAAAATGCTGGGGATTAAGAAAGAAGTGGATTAAAAAAAGACGGCACCCAAGTGCCGTCTTTTTTTATTTGATATCTTCAAAAATGTCAGTTGCTTTGGCCTTCAGTTGTTTCTTAATGGTTTTTGGTTTCTTCTCTTTATTCACAGCCTCATAGACAGCGGCTGTCACAAGATCGCCTGCTTGCTGGAGGCGTTCTTTGCTGATATGTTCGATCGAGTCTTCGGGGGTATGATACCATGGCTCAACTTCTTCTGTTTCCGGGTCTCCCCAAATAAAGTTGGCGGAATCAATGCCGGCTTCGTGGAACGGCACATGATCAGATGATCCTCCCTGTGTCAGAGACAGGCTGTCAAACCCAATTTTTTCAGCAGCCGTATGGCTGGATTCCCAAACATAGTTAGATTGGCCGTCCAATGTGTTGACATACAGCTCAGACGCTTTTTCCCAGCTTGTGCCTACCATATCTAAGTTGAAGTTCACTTCGCTTCGTTTCAGCTCTTTTTCCGATAGATGATCTACATAGTGAGAGGAGCCGAGCAGGCCGAGCTCTTCGGCGCCGAAAGCGATAAAGCGGATTTCTTTATCAGATGGAACGCTTTTTAAGACACGCGCCATCTCCAGCATAACAGAGGTTCCTGAGCCGTTGTCATTTGCTCCGGGCGAAAAAGGAACACTGTCGTAATGGGCCGTCACGTACACAATGTCTGGATGTTTGATGTTCTTTGGTTTTTTGATTCCGATGATATTCTGGGAGGTTTGGTTTGTGAATGCTTTTAGTTTTAAGGTGGCTTCTTTGTGCTGGGTAAGCGCTTCGCCGTCTTCTTTCTTAATGCCGACGACCGGAATGCCGACTTTATTTCCCGACAGGTTTGGCGTCATAGGCACGAGGCTTTCTTTGTTGTTATAAATGATGACAGCTTTCGCTCCGGCGGCTTCGGCATTTTTGGCTTTCTCGTAATAAGTCAGGTCTCCTCTGGAAATTAAGGCGATTTTGCCCTTGGCGTCAGCGGTAAAGTCCTTTTGATAGCCCAATCCCGCATTGTAAAGCGGGGCCGTCAGCCCTTGTTCTTTAGTCGGAGCTGGACCGGACGCCGCTTGGAGAAGAATATTGCGTCCTGCTGAAGACAGTGTTCCCTCAAGCCGGTCAGGAATGTTGAATCGTTGAACCTTCACATCAAGCTTTAATTTTCTCATTGATGAGGCGATCAATAGGGCACTCTTTTTTTCAGCTGCAGTTCCAGCTATTCTGGGGCCGATTGCTTCACTTAGCTGAGAAATGGTAGAGTACGCATGCTTTGCTTTGAATGGAAGCTCGCGCTCGCTATTTGATATTTGTACAGCGTGCGCGGCGGGGGTGACACTCTGTACCGGCAAGAGCAGTGTGCCGGCAGTTAAAACAGCCATCGTCATGACAGTCAAAAGCTTTTTCATCAAAAATAAACCTCCCCTAAATGTATGGTTGGGGAATATTTCGGGATGCTAAAGGAGTTTCCTGCAAGATGGAGAGCGTTTTTGAAAAGACAGTGCTTTATACCTGCAAAAAAACGCTTATGAATGAAGGGTCATAAGCGTTTCGGAATATCAGACTATTGGAGCTTTAAAAACTTGCGTTTGCCGACTTGGATGATCATATTCTCTCTTATCTCTGCTTTGGCGTGAACATCTGTTATTTTCTCTCCGTCGATGCGTACACCGCCGTTTTGAATCATGCGGCGCGCCTCGCTCTTCGAAGAGAGGAGCTCCAGCTTGACGAGCAGATCAATCATCGCTATCGTTTTCTCGCCTTTCCAGTTTACGGCCGGTATATCTTCTGGCAGGCTGTTTTCCTGAAAGACTGTTTTAAACGAGTGTTCGGCAGCTTCTGCTGCTTTCTCTCCGTGATACATTCGGACGATTGTTTTGGCTAAAAGCATTTTAGCATCACGCGGATGAACGGCGCCGGTTTCTAAGTCTTTTACGAGCTGTTTTTTCTCTTCAAGCTCTAAGTCTGTCGCCAAGTGGATGTATTTTTTCATCAGGCTGTCGGGCAGTGACATCGTTTTTCCGTACATGTCGTTTGGATGTTCGTTAATGCCAATGTAGTTGTGTTTCGACTTCGACATTTTCTCGACGCCATCCAAGCCTTCCAAGAGCGGCATAAGGATGACGACTTGTTTTTCTTTGTTGTATCGTTCTTGAAAATGCCGTCCCATGAGGACATTGAAATGCTGATCCGTTCCGCCTAATTCAATATCACTTTCGAGAACGACAGAATCATATCCCTGCATCAATGGGTAAAAGAATTCATGCAGTGAGATTGGTTTTTGCATGGCGATGCGTTCTTCAAAATCGTCGCGCTCCATCAGGCGGGCTACCGTTATTTTCCCTGCTAATTCAATGACATCTTCCAGATTCAATGTTTTCAGCCATTTCGAGTTGTAGTGAAGCTCGACTTTTTCTGGATCAAGCACTTTTCCGAATTGCTCAAAGTAGGTTTTGGCATTGTGCTGAACTTCTTCATTAGTCAGTTGCTTTCTGGCTGCCGATTTTCCGGTCGGATCACCAATTTTTCCTGTGAAATCCCCAATTAACAGCTGGACAATGTGGCCGTTTTCTTGAAATTGGCGAAGCTTATTTAACACAACCGTATGGCCCAAATGTACATCCGGTGCAGACGGATCTAATCCGAGCTTAATTTTAAGCGGCGTGCCCGTGGAAATTGATTTCACGAGCTTTGCCTTTAATTCCTCCGGCGGTATGACTTCGTGGGCGCCTGTCATGTATAGCTGAAGCTGTCTTTCTACCTCTTTTTGCTGTGACGCTGTGAGCTGCTCAAATGTTTTCATCACTCTTCCTCCTTTTTTTCAAACACAAAAAGAGCCCATCCCGATAAGGGACGTGGCTCAATGCACGCGGTACCACCCTGGTTGAAGACATCGTCTTCCGCTCATTCGAATAACGGTTTCCCGTTCTTTGCTACTTTTAAGGTTCACAAAGAAAGCTCGGGGAGGTAATTCACGTTTGCTGTGTGCCGGCTCGCACCTTCCGCCGGCTCTCTGAAACAGGGAGACAAACCGCTACTGGATTCCCGTCAAAGCTTATGTTGTATGAAGATTGTCAGCTACCTTTCTAAGCAGCCCTGTCAATATTTTCTGTTCGTCCTTCGTCATTCCCGCAATGAGCTCTGTTTCCCCTTTGTGAAACTCCGGGTAGAGTTCTTCGATCGCTTGTTTGCCGGAATCGGTGATTGAGACAAACACGAGTCGCCGATCTCTTGTGTCGATGCTTTTACGGCAAAAACTCTTTTTTTCGAGCGTTTTGATCACGTTGCTTGCTGTAGCTGTAGATATCCCTGACAGCTCAGCGATTTTTCTCGTTTCGAGCGCTCCCCATACCCATAGATCATAAAGAATAGAGAAAGCGGTCCAAGAAAGGTTATAGGAAGAAAGAACCTCAGTCTCCATTTTGACTCGGAGCCTTTGTGCAGACCGATACAGATTCGTAGCGATCGAAATGGCTTCCAGGTTGAGTGACTCGACGGGCATTTGTTTGAGCTTAGAAAGTGTATCGTGTTCTTCCTTCCGAAGCTGCTGATGTTGATGTGAACGTTCCATTTTTTAGGCCTGCCTTAAATTATCAGAATCATTAGCTATGAAACGAATTGTAACAGAGTCTGGTGTGAACTTCAAGCCCATATATCGGTTGAATAAAAAAAGCCCAAACAACGCCAAAATAAACAAAAAACCGCAAACGGGGTGCAATCTTGCAAAAATATGTTCAATCCGTCTATAAGCATGATTCGTTTCATCTGTTTTCGACAGAGCACGTAGTGACGTTAGCGATTATCGCCCTTTTGGCCATTCTGTTGTTTTTGTTCCAAGATGGGGTCAAGCAGCCGAGGGCCAGCCGGTTTTTGCGTTCTCTGTTTGTGTTTCTTTTGCTTGGTTCGCAAATCGGCTATCAAATATGGATGGTCGCCACGGGCAGGTGGTCGGTGCGCACTTCATTGCCTCTCCAGCTTAGTGACCTGTCGGTGTATTTGTCAGCTATTATGTTAGTGACAAAAAGCAGAAAGCTGTTTGTGTTTTTGTTTTTTGTCGGCATCGGCAGTTCGATTCAGGCTCTTGCCACTCCTGACCTCGGAATGTTTTCATTTCCGCATATCCGATATATCCTCTTTTTTATTTCTCACGGGTCTGTGTTTTTATCCTGTCTGCTGATGGCTGTGATTGGCACCTACAGAATGGGCCAGCGCTCGTTATGGGTGACAGTCCTGCTTGTTAATGTGTACGGCGTCTGTATTTTCCTGATTGATCGCTGGCTTGGCGCGAATTATATGTATTTGACGAAAAAACCGGGCGGATCCTCTCTCTTAGATGTTCTCGGGCCATGGCCATGGTATATCGTCTCGGCTGAAGCCATCACAATCGCAAGCTTTTTCATTCTTTATTGGCTTTATCGCATCTTCAAAAAATGACACCTTTTTTGTTGTATCACACATTCTGTTTAAAAAAATGTCGGAGAACGTGTTTATTTTTTTGAAAAAGGGTATGTAACTTGTACAACAAAAAGGGAGATGAATACCATTGAGGAAAGATGAAATCATGCATATCGTATCATGCGCAGATGATAATTATGCTCGTCATTTAGGTGGGATGTTCGTTTCTTTATTGACTAACATGGATCAGGAGAGAGAGGCAAAATTATACGTCATTGATGGCGGAATTAAGCCTGATAACAAAAAAAGACTGGAAGAAACCACTTTGAAATTCGGAGTGCCGATTGAGTTTTTAGAAGTGGATACCAAAATGTATGAACATGCGGTAGAGAGCAGCCATATTACAAAAGCCGCGTATTACCGCATTTCGATTCCCGACTTAATTAAGGATGAAAGCATCAAACGAATGATTTACATCGATTGTGATGCGCTTGTCCTAGAGGATATTTCTAAGCTATGGGACTTAGACATTGCGCCATACACCGTAGCCGCTGTTGAGGATGCGGGGCAGCATGAACGCCTGAAAGAAATGAACGTCACTGATACAGGGAAGTATTTTAACTCAGGTATCATGATTATTGATTTTGAGTCTTGGAGAAAGCAAAACATCACAGAAAAAGTCATCAACTTTATCAATGAACACCCAGACGAAGACTTTCTTGTGCTGCATGACCAAGATGCACTGAATGCGATCTTGTATGATCAGTGGTATGAACTTCATCCGCGCTGGAACGCTCAAACCTATATCATGTTAAAGCTGAAAACCCCACCGACTCTGTTAGGGCGGAAGCTTTACAACGAAGCGAGACAAAACCCGGCAGTCGTCCACTTCTGCGGCGGTGAAAAGCCTTGGAATTCTAATACGAAACACCCATATCGCGATCAGTATTTCCATTACATGTCGTATACGAAGTGGAATACGATCAGCAACCCGGCGATCAACCAATAATACAGGTATAAAAAAACGCTTTTGAGATGATCAAAAGCGTTTTTTGTTTGCCTCAGCGTGCGACTGACCGTTGGTAGAACCGCTGAATATGCATGGCGATGTAGCACAATTCTTTTTCAGGAAACTCAAAGCCGTATTCCTTCTTCACAAAGGTGCCGATGCTTAGGGCACACAGGAAGGCATCCTTAAACTTCTCTTTAATGATGTCGATCATTTCTGCGTCCAGCTCGTAAATGGATTCGCCTGCTTTGATATGCTGAATGGCAAAGCGGAGATGGGTCACGAGCCGTTCATAAGAGATGGTATCTTCAACGATATTAATAGACAGTTGAATTTCGATAATCTCGATAATATCACGGATCATGGTTGTAATATCAAGCGTTTGTGTCATATCGCCGGCATTGTTTCTTGCTGTGTGGATATGCATGGCGATATTGCCGATTTCATCATCAGGAATGTGAATCCCCAGTTTATCTTTAATCAGGGCTCTGGCCCATAAGCCGATCTGGAACTCCTTTGGATAAAGGACTTTGATTTCATTCAGCAGCGGATTTTTGATAACCATCCCATTGCTCAGGCGTTCAATTGCAAAAGAAAGATGGTCTGAAAAAGCGACATGAATGCGCTCGTTGATTTTGATGTTCAGCTCTTTTTCGGCATGAGAGATAATTTGCTCAGAAATCTGAATGTGGTCTTCAGGCAATGTTTCTAAAATCTCTTCGAACTGCTTATAGTCAGGTGTATCTTTTCTGATAAAGGTTTTTTCTATTTTTGACGGATCGACAATGTCATTCTTCTTTTTGTTAAACGCAATTCCTGCACCCAAGAGAATCTTCTCTTCATTTTGATCCTTTACGACGATAGCATTATGATTTAAGATTCTTTTAATTTTCATAGCTTTTTTGTCCTTTCATCCCCCGTTTTATGAATGAAATCGAATAAATCCAGTTATTCTGTCTCTTCTTTAAACCCGAGAAACAATGTAGCTATAAAAGCAGAGACGGCTGCGATCAAGAAACCGATCATATAATGAACAAAATTCGCGGCGCCAAACGGCAGCACAATTGAAATCATCGGAATGCCTGTCAGCCCGTATGAATTTGCCACAACTTGTACCGCAACCACGTATGCTCCGCCAATAGCACCGCCGATGGCTGCTCCGATAAAGGGACGGATCAGTTTGAGATTTACCCCGAATACAATCGGCTCAACAATGCCTAAAAACGCGGTCAGAGAAGCGGGGAGCGCAATTTTCTTCAGGCTTGATTGTTTCGTTTTGAGGAATACCGCAAGCCCCGCTCCGCCTTGGGCCACATTCGCCATCGACCATATCGGCACTAAAAAGTTGACACCGACATGCGGATTAGCAAGCAGCGTTGCCTCAATTGCATAAAAGCTATGATGCAATCCAGATAGGACGATGGTAGAGTAGATGCCGCCGAAAAGGGCTCCGGCGGCAATGCCGGCGTGATCATAGATATAGACGATCGATTGTGTCATGATCTGGCCGATGATGGACGCGGCGGGATTCATCACAATCAGCGCGAGGCACCCTGTCACCATGACCGTAATAAAGGGAATGATCACGACATCAAGCGACTTCGGCACAATCGATTTTAATAGCTTCTCAATTTTGCTCATGACAAAAACGGAAAGAAGAATCGGTATCATGGAACCCTGATAGCCCATCATTGGGATATGAAGCCCCCATATGTCTAAAGAAGACGGGGTTTTGCTGCCGAGCATAGACGGGTCCAGCAGATCAGGATGCGTTAAAAGCCCTGCGATCACTGCCCCTAGGTATGGGTTGCTGCCAAATTGCCGTGCGGCACTGAAGCCAACTAAAATTGGCAGTAAAATAAAGGCTGTGCTGGACACGAGGTCGAGCATTTTAATCCATGGGCTGCCGGCAGCGAACCAATGAAACACCTTAATCATGCCGATCAGCCCCATAAGCAGGCCGCTTGCTGTTATTGCCGGAATAATCGGCACAAAAATATCGGACAGTGTTTTTGCAAAAGCTGCGGCAGGGTTTAGCTTCCGGCAGGCTTTTTTCTGGTGGACAGGCTCTTCAGAAGGCGCGGTCTCCCATACATGAACGACTTCTTTATATATTTTGTTGACGACGCCTGCTCCGAAGATAATCTGGAAAAGGCCATAGCGGAAAAAGGTGCCCTGCACACCTTGCAGGTTCTCAATGGCATGTATATCAATTTTCGTCTCGTCCTTTACATCAAAACGAAGACGGGTCGTACAATGGCTGATGCTGATAATATTGTTTTTTCCTCCTGCGAGCAGCAGTAATTCTTTTGCAATCTCTTTATGCAAGCAATCAAAACCTCCTTTGCTGAAGAAAAGTCGGCTTGTTCATCGTATCAAATGAAAAGTTGACAATCAAAATGAAAAAAGTGAGAAATACCGGCTGAAAATGACAAAAATGCCCGCGTCGACGACGGAGCATGAGAATAGGGGTTGTCCAAGGCGCCGTTATGAGCCCAACACGAAAAGAAGAGTTAAAATGCCCTGCTTTTTAGGCACTAATACTCCCTTTGCATCATTGGGTCTTGCCTGCCTGCCCAGTCACAATCCCGCCATATGTGGTGATAACTGTAATAACGTTCATTTTATGCTGTTCATGGCTGTATAGCAATAGTATGAAAAGCCTGTACAATGGATGGGAAAAAGGTTGTGTGTGGTGTTCTTAGAATGTAAACAAAAACCTTTAAGACCTGGAATGCAAGTCTTAAAGGTTTTTGTTTACTTTTTCGGTTTGACGGCGTTCAGCCGTTTTTGCAGCTTTATTTTTTCATTGGATGCTTTTAATTGATTCACTGCAGACTGAGCGGATGTCTTTGATTTCTTTGTTTTGTCTTTTTTTGCTTTCTTCACTTTTGCCTTGGCAGTTTCGACTTTTTTTGCTTCAGCCGCCGCCACCTTTTTCTTCACTTTGTCTAACCGTTTTTGCAATGCCGTTTTGTCCTTGCCTGCTTGAAGCTGATTGACGGCTGATTGTGCTTTTGCCGCATTTGCATCAGTTGATTTCTTTTCAGCCGCAGATACGGCTTGCTGTGCCGTCTTCAAGTTGGTGCTCTTCACTTTGTTAAGGCGTTTCTGCAGGGACGTTTTTTCTGAACTTGCAGGCAGCTTGCCAATTGCTGATTGTGCGCTGTCCACATCTGTTTTCTTTTTGCTTTTTTCCGCTTTCGCAACTTTGTCTTTCGCATCTTTTACATTTCTGTATGACTGTACTTTATCCAGTCTTTTTTGCAGGGCAGTTTTGGCGTCGGAGCCCGGCAGCTGTCTGACGAGTTCTCGCGCTTTGTTGATATCGATTTGTGCTTTTGTTTGTTCCGCTTTTTTCACCGCTTGCTCTGCTGCCGCGTACGCTGAATCTGTTGCCTGTGCTTTATATTGGATTAAGCCGTAGCCAAATTGCTGATCGCGGCCTGCGGTACCAAGATCAACGATGTTTTCCCGCATTTCCTCGCGAAGCTGGACGTTTGTCTCGGCAGGATCACGCTGTTTTAACAAGGCAAACATGGCAGCGGCGTGCGGTGTCGCTTGGGATGTTCCGCTTCCCGTTGCATAATACTGGTTTAAGTAAGTGCTTGTGATGTTTGTCCCCGGCGCTGAAAAATCAACTTCATCTCCAGTTGTTGAGAAGGAGGCAAGCTGATTCTTTTCGTTTGTTGCTGAAACAGCAACGACACTGCTGTATGCCGCCGGATAATTCACTGGCTTGCCGTTTCCGTCGTTACCGCTGGCGGCAACAAGCAGAACGCCTTGTTCATATGCTTTGTTCACGGCGTCATGAAGTATTTTGCTGTCTGACGTCGTGCCAAGGCTCATATTGACGATGTCCATCCTGTTTGCGATCGACCAGTCAATTCCTTGGAGAAGGCTTTGAAGATCCCCCGAGCCGTTCTGATCAAGCGCTTTAACCGCGTATATTTGTGCTTCCGGTGCGATGCCGTCAATTCCGTAGCCGTTATGCTTGGCTCCGATAATCCCTGCGACATGTGTTCCGTGGCCGTTATCATCTTTGTAAGAAGAGGTATAACTGACAGCTGAATACCCGCCGGCAATCGACAGGTCATCGTGGGGGGAGATCCCGCTGTCAATGACGGCAATTTTGATATTTTTTCCTGTCAGTCCTGCCTTCCAAGCCTGTTTCACCTGAATGGGCTCAAGGTTCCATTGCTCAAAGTTGTCAGAGGTGTCAGTGCCGTCTGACAGCACTTTGAAATCCGTACTGTCTGCTGCGGTAAATGATACGTTGTTTTCTACATACAAAATATCAGGATCCTGCTTTAATTCTTTTACTGTCTCCTGGTCTGCTGTGACCGCTACCGCGGGAAGATGCTTATACTGCTGTTCAACATCAGCATCACTGTCCAGGATGGTTTCCTTTCCGGCCTTGTTTTTATAAACCACAATAACCTCTTTCTCACTGTTGTTTTGCGCATGAGCGAGAGGGCCTATGGTGAGAAAACTGAAAAACAGAGTGACTGATACAACAAGTTTGCAAGACATGTTTTTCATGATTCATCTCCTTTTTCTATGATGTTTGATATATATATCGGAGAAAAAAAGAGAGATTGATAGTAAGAAGGAAAAAATTTTTCATGGGCAGGGTTGTTTAGCAAAATGCAGATTTTTTCCGCATGAAGAGGAAATTTTCCAAATGAATTTGTAAGCGTTTTCAAAATAAGATAAAGAAAACATTGCGGAGGTTGTTCACAAAGCAATGAGAAAAGGGGGCTTTTAAGATGAGCACATTCACTCGGGTGATGGAGGAAAAAATAATGCCTGTCGCCGGGAAAATTGCTGGGCAGCGGCATCTCAGCGCTTTGCGTGACGGAATTATCCTGACCATGCCGCTGATTATTATCGGGTCTGTCTTCTTGATTTTAACGAGCCTGCCGATTCCGGGGTATGCTGATTTCATGGCGAGTGTGTTTGGGAACGAGTGGGCCGATAAGCTCGGATATCCTGTTAACGCTTCGTTTGATATTATGGCGATGATTGCCGCTTTTGGGATCGCCTATCGGCTGGCAGAAAGCTATGGTGTCGATGCCCTTTCTGCCGGAGCGATTTCAATTGCCGCATTTCTGCTGGCAACGCCGTTTGAGGTGCCGTTTACACCGGGTGGCTCAACGGAACCCATCATGGTAGGGGGCGGAATTCCGATCACGCTGCTCGGCAGCAAGGGCTTATTTGTCGCCATGCTGATCGCCTTGTTTTCAACCGAAATCTATCGGTACATTATTCAAAAAAATATCGTCTTCAAAATGCCAGACGGTGTGCCGCCTGCGGTAAGCAAATCGTTTGTCGCGCTGATTCCCGGCTTTATCATTGTGTTTCTCGTGTGGCTGGCGCGTCTTCTGATTGAAATGACACCTTTTCAGAGTCTGCACAATGTCGTAGGAGACCTGCTTGGCACACCGCTTTCCATCCTTGGCGGCAGTCTCGGCGGAAGCCTGATCGCTGAATTTGTGCAGATGCTACTTTGGTCGTGCGGGATTCACGGGGCTTCCATCATTGGCGGAATCATGGCGCCGATTTGGTATGGCGCGATGGATGCCAACCGTCTTGCCTTCCAAGCGGGCGAGGCGCTGCCGAGTATTTTTACGACTCAGTTCTTTCAAATTTGGATCAATGTCGGCGGGAGCGGGGCGACGCTGGCGCTTGTCCTGACGATGCTTGTGCGCTCCCGGAGCAAACAAATGAAGCAGCTTGGACGATTAGGAATCGGCCCTGCGCTATTTAATATCAACGAGCCGATCATTTTCGGCATGCCAATTGTCATGAATCCGCTCCTTATTGTCCCATTTATCATCGCACCGCTCCTCACGATTACCGCGACTTATATCGGCATGAGCACCGGGCTGGTGGCAAGACCGGCCGGAATCGCGGTGCCATGGACGATGCCGCCGCTCATATCAGGTTACCTGGCGACAGGCGGAAAGGTGTCGGGCGCCGTTATGCAGCTGGTGAATCTGCTGATCACCTGTGCCATCTACTATCCGTTTTTCAGAATATGGGATCATCAAAAATGGCGGGAAGAGAGTGCGGTTGAATCTGGGGATAAAAATGTGATGTGATAGATGATCAGCCTGTCATAGGCTGATCATCTTCTTTCAAATGAAAGGGAAATGTTAGAATATGTAAAGGAGGTGCGCATGCTAGATTATATATGGTTAGATGACGAATCACCGATCTTACAACAAGTACCAGTTGAATACTCATCTACCGCTATTATCTTTTCTCCTTTTATCCAAATGCCTGAAGGATGGGAGAAAGGAAAAAGAAAAAATGATTATGAGCATATTTATCCAAACGATGATGAAATAAGAGGAAAAGGCAAGGCTGTTTCCTGGAAGAAGGTTATGTCTTCTTGCGGCTTTCAAACACATGCTGAGCTGGCGCTGGCTTTAATGACGTCGATAGACGCTGTAAGGGACGAGTGCGCAAGAGAGGATTTGGCTGAGGTGTTACATGAAAACATAAATGGAGACCTCTATTATCCCAGTGAGGATCATATTTCAAATTTTCATATTCCGAGTTTGGTAAAGGTGTTAGGTGTGAACGGATCCAATCGGTTTTATTACGCAGAACCGATTGTGGAAAACCGCGGCGTTTTGGACATAACTGAGGCCAACTTGCGGACGGTTCTTGATGAAGCCGCAGCAGAGCTCGTTTTGACTGATGAGAAAATGGACTTTGTGTTTATGAGTGTATATGACTCATTCATTAATGTCTTTTTAGCCAAAGATGAAAACATCCATGAATTGGTTGAGCGTATGGGCTGGGAAGCTATGATTTGCGATGAGTCAACGTATATCAGTTGGTATAGATAAAAAAGAACGTACATCACAAAATGTACGTTGGATATGTTGAATTTTCCCTATTGTTTTGCTCTGTGCGAAGGTCTATAGCGGTTTCTTGAATATGAAAGTATATATAAATAGACGCCAGTTTTTTTCTGTAGATTTTCTTTCTAAGCTCTTAACTGATAAAGAAAGTACTACTCGATGATATCCTGATACAATATCTGTAAATCATCAACTCCTTGATGTATAATGTCAGCTAGTTTTTGATTTTATTTCAATTTATAAAAAGACACTCCTATAATAGAGCGAGAACAATGCATTTTAACATAAATTTCAATAAAAGCTATAAAAAATTGGTAAACGAAGTCGATATTTGTTAAGTGCACCTATTAAAAAGGAGTGTTTAATTTGAGGAAATACTTAATTATGTTACTTTTGTTGATCATTTCAGTGACTCAATCGTTCCAGACTGCGAGTGCGGCTGAAGAAATTGGATGGGGAAAAAAGGCGGATTTACCAGAGGCAAGGGTTCATGCAAGTAGCAGTGTTGTCGATGGAAGAATTTACATAATTGGTGGTGGGAGCACTGCGAACTATGCTGAAAATCAAACATTTATGTATGATCCAAAAACAAATGAATGGACGAGGAAAGCTAACATGCCTACAGCGAGAGCGGGTGCTGCTACTGTTACCGTTGATAATAAGATCTATGTAATGGGGGGCAGATCGTTAGAGGGGTATGTCAATACAGTAGAAGTGTATGATACCAAAACTGATACTTGGGAAAAAATGGATGATCTTCCGTTTGAGTTGAAAATTCCAGCGAATAGTTTATACGCAGGGGTCATCGGAAAGAAAATATATGTAGTCGGATCTGGGAATACTTTAGCTCATAAAGATTATGGGAATACTTATAGTTATGACTTGGAAAATAAAAAATGGGAAAAGAAACAAAGATTTAATTATGAGGTAACTGATGGAACCTCGGCGGTAATCAATGATAAATTATATATTTCTGGCGGCAGACAAGCATCGAATCAAAGTATGTATGAATATAATCCAGTGAGTGATAGCTGGAAAGTAAAAAAGGGAGGATTTTCAGGACATTATCTTTCGTCGGTGGTTTATAATGGTAAGATGTTGGTAACAGGGAATGTCTATACAGTTAGGGTTTATGATCCTAACTCGGAAACATTTACAACTCTATCTGTTCCTAAAACAGACTATTACAAAATGGCGCATTCATCTGTAATAGTTGATGATACTCTTTACATGATAGGCGGAAGGGAGCAAAACGGCGGTTTTGCTGAAAAAGCGTTCAAATATAAATCAGTTGATGCAATTTCATTAAAAGATTTAGGTATAAAATCAGATAGTAGTACAGAAGGTGAAAAAGATAAGCCTTCTGGTGGTGATACGACAATACCAGGAGATAAAGATAATGATGATGTAACATCTGGCTCAGATGAGGGGCAAGCTCTTCTTGTAGTCACGATGACCAACGGTCTACAAAAGGAATATGAGCTTTCCATGAAGGAAGTGAATGATTTCATCAAATGGTACGGAGCACGTGATAAAGGAGAAGGACTTGGTTTTTATGTAATTGATGAGCATGACAACAACAAAGGGCCGTTTGAAAGCAAAAAAGATTATGTTGTATTTAAGAATATTTTAATGTTTGAGGTTAACAAATATAAGTAAGCCTGTCAGCCATTCAGTGAACTGAATGGCCTTTTTATTTTACACTAATTTTTTTATTCTGCTTAAAGAGATTTTTTTCTCATCCTTCCCTTCATGCATAGGATGCGCGCCTAGATACGGCTTCGCCACACCTTCAAGTAATTGCGGAATTCATACGGAAACTGATGTAGTGTTGCTGGCCTTCCGGATATGACATACTCTCTGTTAATCAGGCTCGAACGTACATCACAAAATGTACGTTCTTTATTTTTATCGCTGAAAGAACTCAATCCATTCACCGTCAGGACCTTCGATATAGAAATAACGGTATCCGTTTGGAAGTGTTGTGATCTCCTCGTCAATAAATTTCGCGTTCATTCTTTCCGCTTTTGTATATTCAGCCGCGATGTCATCCGTCAGCAGGGCAATGTGGTGCACTTTTCCTTCGGAGGGAAGCTCACTGCTGTAGCCTTGAATCAGTTCAATTTCTGTTTCCGGGCCGTCTTCAAAGCCGAGAAAAGCAAGCTCGATTACACCGTTCGTGTGTGTGATGCGATCCTTCAATTTCATGCCGAGTACCTCTTCATAAAATGTGATGGACGCGTTAATATCTCTTACCATGATGCCTGTATGGTCAATTCGTTTTGGCATGCTGCTCCTCCTCGTAACTCTTTTTGTCTATCGTAGAAAAACCTTTCCTTTCTGTCAATGCAGACATCTTGGTGTTTTGTGGTACGATAAGAGAAAGCAAACGGAAAGAGGACGACATATATGAAGCTACTGACCCTAAAAAAAGCACATGCTGCCAAAATAAAAAAGGGCTATCCCCTTATTGAAAAAGAAGCTCTCGCAGGGAGTGCGGGGCACATGAAAGAAGGAGACCTCGTTGATATCGTGTCTGAGAGCGGCGAGTTTCTCGCGCGGGGCTATTATGGCCTGCAAAACAAAGGGGTCGGCTGGACGCTTACCCGCAATAAACATGAACAGGTTGACCAGGCATTTTTTCTCACCAAATTAACAAAAGCGGCCCAAGCGCGCGCCAAACTATTTGAGGCTCAAGATACAACAGCTTTCCGCCTGTTCAACGGTGAGGGCGACGGTGTCGGCGGCGTCACCATCGACTATTATGACGGCTACCTGCTGATTCAATGGTACAGCAAGGGGATTTACACCTTTAAAGACATGCTGATTTCCGCATTGGATGAGATGGATCTTGATTATAAAGCGATTTACGAGAAGAAACGCTTCGACACAGCTGGACAATACGTTGAAGATGATGACTTCGTGAAAGGGAGAAGGGGCGAGTTCCCGATCATCATCCAGGAGAATGGCATTCAATACGCGGTGGATCTGAATGAAGGCGCCATGACGGGCATCTTTTTGGATCAGAGACATGTGCGCAAGGCGATCAGAGACCGCTATGCAAAAGGGAAAACCGTTTTAAATACGTTTTCTTATACGGGTGCATTCTCCGTGGCAGCGGCGCTTGGCGGAGCAGAGAAAACAACAAGCGTCGACGTGGCAAACCGAAGCCTGGCCAAAACGATCGAGCAATTCAGCGTGAACAAACTGGATTACGAAGCGCACGACATTAAAGTGATGGACGTGTTTAACTATTTTTCATATGCTGCAAAAAAGGATTTGCGCTTTGATCTGATTATTCTCGATCCGCCTTCCTTTGCGCGCACAAAAAAACGCACCTTCAGCGCGGCCAAGGATTATAAAAACCTACTGAAGGAAACGATTGCCATCACTGCTGACAAGGGTGTCATTGTTGCCTCTACAAACAGCAGCGCCTTTGGCATGAAGAAATTCAAAGGCTTTATCGATGCCGCATTTAAAGAAACAAACGAACGCTACACCATCATTGAGGAATTTACGCTGCCGGAGGATTTCAAAACGATTTCGGCATTTCCGGAAGGCAACTACCTGAAAGTGGTCCTTCTGCAGAAAAAATAATGAAAAAGCTGCCCTGTTCAGGGGCAGCTTTTTTTATGTAGAAATGATCTGCTGGACGCGGCCGATGCGGCCATCTTCAAGACGGACTTTAATGCCATGCGGATGAAAGCTTGATTTCGTCAAAATATCCTTCACTGTCCCTCTCGTCAGTTTTCCTGTTTTTTGATCTGCTTTCAATACAATATCAACTTGCAACCCTTTCGAAATGCTGTTTCGCTCTTGCCCGTTCATAACGCACATCCTTTCTTTTGTTCATTATAGTCATTATGGTTTAAAAGTAACAGCCGGCTGATGAAGTGTATTTTTGTTTTTTTCAGCCTTCACTAAATATAATGTCAGGCCAAAGCCTGCTATGCTCAGAATGCCAAAAAGCAAGTAGACCGCGAAAATCGACACGTAGTCAAAAATGTACCCGCCTGCAAATGTGCAGAACCAGTTGCCGAATCCGTTGCCGATGGCGGCGTACATGGTCAGTGCCGTCGCTTCAACGTGTCTTGGGGTAATCTTTTTCACATATTGAAGCGCCGCCGGGATAAATAAACCGATGGCCACTCCCTGAAGAAAGACTGTCGCATAAATGATCCATAATGAAGGCGCCGTGAAATAGAGTGCCCACCTGAATAATGAAACCCCGCCTGACAGCATAATGACGTTGAGCAGCCCCATTTTATCTATAAATGTTTGGGCAAATCGCATAAATGGAATTTCTGAAATGACACCGATGAAAAATAAAATGCCAATAGCGGAAAGTGACGCGCCGCTTTTGTCCAGAAAAAGACTGAAATACGTATTGTTCGCTAAGTTTGGAGCAAATGTCGTAAAGGTGATGATCATAAAGATGAGGAAAGTTTTGTTGCTGATAAGCTCCCGGAATCCTTTGCGGATATTGACCTTTGTTGTTGTTTTCTGCTGGCCGGGCATTTGTGAAGCTAATATGGCAGCAATGCACAGAAAGGCACAGCCAAAGATAAAGATCACGTGAATGGGGTACAGCTGGTTCGTCACCTGTCCCATGGCAAACACCGCGACACCGAAGCCGAGAGAACCAAACAGCCGGATTCCGCCATAGTTGCCGTTTGTTTCTTGTGTGTACCTTAGTGAAATGCTGTCCGAAAGTGGAATAATCGTGCTTTGAAAGGCTGCAAAACAGGCCGCAATCAAAATAAACAGAGGGAAACTGTCAAATGCAATATAGGCCAATCCAATGATGCCTGTGATTGATGTGCAAACCGCCAGCAGGCCTTTCGTTTTTTGCGTATAGTCGCTCAGCATGCCCCAAAACGGCTGAAAGAAAATCATCACAATCGGGCCCAGCGACATGATCAAGCCGACCTGTGATCCGCTTAAATGCTGTTCCTTCGTTAAATACATACTGAGTAAGGGAATTATGCTGCCCGTACCGAGAAAAGCAAACAAATAAAATCCTTTTAACGCGGCGTAATGCCGCCTCACCTGCAAGTTGTGCATCAGGGTGCCTCCTTTGGTATCCACAAATACATTATATTGGAATTCGCCAGCTTTTCAATAAGGGGAAGCACATAAAAAAACTGCCCTCGAGAGGACAGTTTTTTACATAAATGAAAGTAAAAACGGCGCCGCGCAAAGCGTCATAATCGCAGCTAAGATCATCGACACACTGGAAATCGTGCCGGACACAGAGCTAAGCTCAAATGCCTTTGACGTTCCCGCTCCGTGCGCGCTTGTGCCAAGCAGCACGCCCCGCGCGATTTCGTTATCAATGCGGAAGTAACGGATGACCATCGGGCCAATCACTGTGCCAAACAAAGCGGTTAAAATCACAAACACAGCTGTGACGGCAGGCATTCCGCCGATCATTTCAGATACGTTCATCGCGATCGGCGTTGTAACTGATCTCGGGACGAGGCTGTCAATTAAGCCGGTGCCGAGGTGAAGCCATTTCGCAATAAGAGCGGTAGAAATAATCGCGATGCATGAACCGACGGCCACATTCAAAATAATTTCCACTGCGTATTTCTTTAAAACAGGGAAATATTTATATAACGGGATCGCGAATGCCACGGTGGCCGGCTGTAGCATATCGGTCAGCAATCCGCCGCCGAGATTATAGGACTCGTACGGGACATTCACCAGCAGCAGCAGACCGACTAACACAGCGGGCGTCACCAATAGCGGCGACGTATAAACACGCGGAAAGCGTTGATATACCTTTTTTGCTCCTAAATACACCAAAACCGTTAAAAACAAACTTACAATTCCGATGAACACGTATGCTTTTTCTCCTTTCTCTTTGCGATGAGTTGTGTAAGCGTTCCTGTAGACACCATCACGACAAACGTGCTGATGATGACAACAAGCAGAATGCTGACACCAAATTTCGACATAATGTCTCCGTATTCAATCACTCCGACGGCAGACGGGATAAAAAATAAAAGCAGCTCCCCGAGAAGCCACGCTGCACCAAGCTCGATCCATTCAAGCTTGATAATGTTAAAGTGCAATAATGTGAAAAGAATCACAATCCCTATTATACTGCCGGGAATATTTATATGAAGAAGGGCTGTCACCCAATTAATCAGCCGAGCAAATATAAATAACAGAGCGATTTGAATAACGGTTAGCAACAGTTTTTTCATATTGATGCCTCCCTTATATACTTATTGTACATAAGGTCTCTCTATAGGTAAAATATATATTAAGAATAAGAAGTATTCCTTTTGTCTATAGAAAGGGTGAAGCACATGGATATCCGCCATTTAACATATTTCTTGGAAGTCGCCCGTTTAAAAAGTTTTACGAAGGCTTCCCAATCCCTTTATGTTTCTCAGCCGACGATATCAAAAATGATCAAAAATTTAGAAGAAGAGCTCGGAATTGAACTGTTTTACCGAAACGGCAGGCAGGTGGAACTGACTGATGCCGGTCATAGCATGTATGTGCAGGCGCAGGAAATCATTAAATCATTTCAAAACCTGACGTCAGAATTAAATGATATTATGGAAGTCAAGAAAGGGCACGTACGGATTGGACTGCCGCCGATGATCGGATCGGGGTTTTTCCCGAGAGTGCTCGGCGATTTCCGTGAAAACTATCCGAATGTCACCTTTCAGCTAGTCGAAGACGGTTCTATAAAAGTACAAGAAGGTGTCGGGGACGGCTCTCTTGATATCGGCGTTGTGGTCCTTCCTGCAAACGAAGATACCTTTCATTCGTTTACAATCGTAAAAGAAACCTTAATGCTTGTCGTTCACCCTTCCCACCGGCTGGCTGATGAGAAAGAATGTCAGCTGCGTGAGTTGAAGGGCGAGCCTTTTATTTTCTTCAGAGAGGATTTTGTCCTGCACAACCGAATTATGACGGAATGTATCAAGGCTGGGTTCCGGCCCCATATCATTTATGAAACATCACAATGGGATTTTATTAGTGAGATGGTATCAGCCAACCTTGGGATCGGGCTTTTGCCGGAACGGATCTGCCGCGGCCTTGACCCGGAAAAAGTGAAAGTCATTCCGCTTGTCGATCCGGTCATCCCTTGGCACCTCGCCATTATTTGGAGAAAGGACCGGTACTTGTCGTTTGCGGCCAGAGCTTGGCTCGAACATACGAAATCGTATTTATGGGACCCGAAAAAAGATAGTAAAGGATGATGCAAACATGGATGCACAATCAGCAGCAAAATGTCTTACCGCTGTCCGCCGGCATAGCCCACTGGTGCATAGCATAACCAACAATGTCGTAACGAATTTCACAGCAAACGGCCTGCTCGCGCTCGGCGCATCGCCCGTTATGGCGTACGCAAAAGAAGAGGTCGCCGATATGGCGAAGATTGCGGGTGCACTCGTTTTAAATATCGGAACACTGAGCAAGGAGTCAGTCGAAGCGATGATCATCGCGGGAAAATCAGCTAATGAACATGGCGTTCCCGTCATTCTTGATCCTGTCGGTGCCGGAGCAACGCCGTTCCGAACTGAATCGGCACGTGACATCATTCGTGAGGTTCGCCTTGCTGCAATCAGAGGAAATGCGGCGGAAATTGCCCATACCGTCGGTGTGACGGATTGGCTGATCAAAGGTGTTGATGCGGGTGAAGGCGGAGGCGACATCATCCGGCTGGCTCAGCAAGCGGCACAAAAGCTAAACACGGTCATTGCGATTACTGGTGAAGTTGATGTCATAGCCGACACGTCACATGTATACACCCTTCATAACGGCCACAAGCTGCTGACAAAAGTGACAGGCGCCGGTTGCCTGCTGACTTCCGTCGTCGGTGCTTTTTGCGCTGTGGAAGAAAATCCATTGTTTGCTGCTATTGCGGCCATTTCTTCGTATGGGGTCGCCGCTCAGCTTGCCGCACAGCAGACGGCTGACCAAGGCCCTGGAAGCTTTCAGATTGAATTGCTGAACAAGCTTTCAACTGTTACTGAACAAGACGTCCAAGAATGGGCGACTATAGAAAGGGTGACTGTCTCATGACTCGTATTTCTCGGGAAATGATGAAAGAGTTATTATCTGTTTACTTCATTATGGGGTCAAACAATACGAAAGCCGATCCTGTTACAGTTGTACAAAAAGCGTTAAAAGGCGGTGCCACCCTGTACCAGTTCCGTGAAAAAGGCGGGGATGCGCTGACAGGAGAGGCTCGGATTGAATTTGCTGAAAAAGTGCAGGCAGCCTGCCGTGAAGCTGGTGTTCCGTTCATTGTCAATGATGATGTGGAATTGGCTCTGAAGCTGAAAGCTGACGGTATCCACATCGGCCAGGAAGACGCAAATGCGACAGAGGTAAGAACTGCCATAGGTGATATGATTCTCGGCGTTTCCGCTCATACGATGTCTGAGGTGAAGCAAGCTGAAGAAGACGGAGCGGATTATGTCGGGCTTGGGCCGATCTATCCGACTGAAACGAAAAAGGATACGAGAGCGGTACAGGGTGTATCTCTTATCGAAGCAGTCCGCCGCCAAGGCATCAGCATTCCAATTGTCGGCATCGGCGGAATCACAATAGATAATGCCGCACCTGTTATCCAAGCGGGGGCCGATGGCGTCAGTATGATCAGCGCCATCAGTCAGGCGGAGGGTCCTGAGAGTGCTGCACGCAAGTTTCGGGAGGAAATTCAAACGTATAAAACTGGAAGATAATCGTTCATCTTTCTTCAAAAGGCTGTTCTGTAAAAGGACAGCTTTTTTGCTTTCCATAAAGGTTTTCAGACCATCAAATTTTAATTGACAAAGGACAGGAACTGGCTATGATTATGTTATACAATGATAATCATTTTCAGTTATAGGAGGAACATGATGGCTCGGGGGCTGGCACTTATTTTATTCAGCTTGTTGATGGTTTTCGGTTCTGCGGCACATGCGGAAGATGATCCGATCGCTGCATTAATTCAATTAAACAAGCAAATGATCAAATCCGTACAAGACGGAGATATAGACTTGGCACAGCAAACGTTTGAAACCTTCAAGACGAAGTGGAAAAAAGAAGAACCTTCTATTAAAAAGGAAAACCTTTCTTCTCACAGTGAAATGGACGCGAATATCGCGATGATTTCTCTTTCTTTTATCAATCAAGACGCAGGCAGGCTCAAAACACAGCTTGAAGAGCTTTCGTCTCATTTAGAAACCTATCAGCAGGCTGTCGTGCTGAAAAAGACATCTTCAGGTCAATCAAGGGCGTCCTTAACAGCCTATATACAAAGCTTGAAAGACACAAAACAGTTAATAGAAAAAAAACAATTGGATGAAGCGTCATCCGCAATCGACAATTTAGTTACATCCTGGCTCGCTGTTGAGGGAGATGTTGTGTCCCAATCGAAAGAAGCCTATACGACATCAGAGGAAAATCTGGCGCTGATGAAAGCTGAGATTGGCAGCCATCCCGAAAAGGTATCAAAGCAAATTGACGAAATGATTCAATTGCTCGAACCGATCGCTTCAAGCAGCTACAGCTGGTGGGATGCGGCGCTGATCCCCATTCGTGAAGGAATGGAGGCCCTCCTTGTCATCGGAGCGCTACTAACCATGACAAAAAAAGCGCGGGTCACGCGCTCCTCGGCATGGATCTGGGGCGGGGCGTCCGCCGGCATGGCTGTTTCCTTAGCAGCCGGCATCGGTGTCACGGTTCTGTTCTCCTCCAGTGTATTCGGAGAAAACAATTTCTTGCTTGGCGGCGTTACCGGCGTACTGTCTGCTGTCATGCTTTTGTATGTCGGGGTGTGGCTGCACAGAAACGCCTCAATGGATAAATGGAGAGAAAAAATCAATATCCAGAAGTCACAGGCACTAAAAAAACGAAGCCTGCTTTCCTTTGCGCTCATTGCATTTCTGGCAGTTGTAAGAGAAGGTCTCGAAACGGTCATCTTTTTCATCGGGCTTGTCGGGAAGCTCCCGCTCACTGAACTGATCGGCGGAACTGCCGCAGGGCTTATCGTTCTCGTCATCGTCGGTGTTCTGATGATCAAGCTCGGAATGCGCATTCCATTGAAGCCGTTTTTTCTTCTATCAATGGCGGTTGTCCTGTATATGTGCGTGAAATTTCTCGGAACCGGCGTTCACAGCCTTCAACTGGCGGGCATTCTTCCGTCTGATGCAGTAAGCTGGCTGCCGTCTGTATCGGTGCTAGGAATTTATCCGTCTGTGTACAGCACGATTCCGCAAATGCTGATTTTACTCTTTTTACTGACTGCGCTTGTTTCAGAAGCGGCAAAACATTTTACAAACAGAAAGGAACTGACAAAATGAATTTCACAAAAATCGCTGTATCAGCCGGATGCATCCTTGCGCTGTGCGCAGGCTGCGGAGCCAACGACACATCTTCAACCAAAGAAAAAGCTTCATCTGAAAAAAGCGGGGTCACTAAAGAAATCACCGCATCCGTAAATAAAATGGAAACCATCATTTCCAAGCTGAATGACTCAGCGGAAAAAGGAGACCAAAAAGAGATTGAAAAGAAGGGGAAAGAGTTAAACAGCTACTGGCTTTCCTTTGAAAACGACATTCGCAGCGACTATCCATTCGAATATACAGAAATCGAAAAACATCTTCAGCCAATCTACACAGAAGCGCAAAAAGACAAACCGGATACAGCAAAAATCAAGACAGAATCCGAGTCACTGAAAGCGTCCTTAGAAGACCTGACAGAAGCGAAGAAGAGCGGCAAAAAGGCTAGCGATCAGCTGGCAAAAGCAGCGGATGAGTATAAAGGCTATGTCAAAAAGCAGAGTGGCCAGCTTGTCAAAGCGACTGAAGCATTTACGAGTGCTGTGAAATCCGGCGATATCGAAAAATCTAAAACGTTATATGCGAAAGCGCGTGTTTATTACGAGCGAATCGAACCGATCGCTGAAAGCCTTGGAGATCTTGACCCGAAAATTGATGCGCGAGAAAACGATGTTGAAGAAGGAGACAAATGGACAGGCTTCCATAAGCTTGAGAAGGCCATTTGGAAGGATCAAGATATTTCCGGGGAAAAAGCAACAGCTGACCAGCTTCTCAAGGATGTAAAAGAGCTTGACGGTTCAATTCAATCACTGAAATTAACACCTGAACAAATTGTTGCAGGCGCGATGGAGCTTCTGAACGAAGCCGGAATTTCGAAAATCACGGGAGAAGAAGAGCGCTACTCACGAATTGATTTAGTTGACCTTATGGCAAATGTGGAAGGCTCCGAAGCCGTTTATCAAACAGTGAAAAGCGCGCTTGTAAAAGATCACTCCGACTTGACGGAAAAACTGGATACGGAGTTCAGCGAATTTGAAGTTTTAATGGCAAAATACAAAACAAATGATCAGTCCTATACGTCTTATGATAAATTAAGTGAAAAGCAAATCAGAGAGCTGAGCACAAAGCTGACGACTCTTTCTGAAACCATGTCGAAGATTGCGAATGTGCTATAAAAGGAGTTTTGTAACAGCATGAGCGATGAACAAAAAAAGCCAGAACAAATTCATAGACGGGACATTTTAAAATGGGGAGCGATGGCGGGGGCAGCCGTTGCGATCGGTGCCAGCGGTCTAGGCGGTCTCGCTCCGCTTGTTCAGACTGCGGCTAAGCCATCGAAAAAGGATGAAAAAGAGGAGGAACAGATTGTTCCGTTTTACGGAAAGCATCAGGCCGGAATCACAACTGCTCATCAGACGTATGTCTATTTTGCTGCACTGGATGTAACAGCAAAAGACAAAAGCGACATCATTACGTTATTTAGAAACTGGACAAGTCTCACACAGATGCTGACGTCTGGAAAGAAAATGTCAGCTGAGCAGAGAAATCAATATCTGCCGCCGCAGGATACAGGTGAGTCTGCTGATTTATCCCCTTCCAACTTAACGGTCACATTCGGATTCGGGCCTGGCTTTTTTGAAAAAGACGGGAAGGACCGCTTCGGGCTGAAAAGCAAAAAACCGAAGCACCTGGCCGCTCTTCCAGCGATGCCCAATGACAACCTGGATGAAAAGCAGGGAGGCGGGGACATCTGCATTCAAGTATGTGCAGACGACGAGCAAGTGGCGTTTCACGCGCTGCGTAACCTGCTAAATCAAGCGGTCGGCACTTGTGAGGTCCGCTTTGTGAACAAAGGCTTTTTAAGCGGAGGAAAAAATGGTGAAACACCGCGCAACCTCTTCGGGTTCAAAGATGGAACAGGCAACCAGAGCACGGAGGATGACAGCTTGATGAACTCGATCGTGTGGATTCAGTCCGGTGAGCCTGACTGGATGACGGGCGGCACCTATATGGCTTTTCGGAAAATCAAAATGTTCCTTGAGATATGGGACCGCTCTTCCCTTAAGGACCAAGAGGATACCTTCGGCCGCAGAAAAAGCTCAGGGGCGCCTTTTGGGCAGAAAAAGGAAACAGATCCCGTGAAGCTGAATCAAATTCCGTCTAATTCACACGTCAGTCTAGCGAAATCTACTGGAAAACAAATTTTGCGAAGAGCTTTCTCTTACACAGAAGGACTTGATCCGAAAACCGGCTATATGGATGCAGGTCTTCTGTTTATCAGTTTTCAAAAAAATCCCGACAATCAGTTTATCCCGATGCTGAAGGCTCTTTCAGCAAAGGATGCGTTAAACGAATATACACAAACAATCGGTTCTGCTTTATATGCATGCCCAGGCGGCTGCAAAAAAGGAGAATATATTGCCCAGCGTTTGCTGGAATCATAAAAGAAGCCTAAATCGGCTTCTTTATTTAAAAAACAGTTGTAACTTTGATTGTTACAGTTTAAAATCAATTTATACGAAAGGAGATTATCATGACAGTACACATTAAAGTTTATTCAGATTACGTCTGCCCATTTTGTTTCGTTGGAAAAGCCGCTTTTGAAGAAGCGATAAAAGGAAAGGATGTTGAAGTCGAGTGGATGCCGTTTGAACTGCGCCCAAGCCCATCTCCTCAGCTTGATCCGGTCAATGATCCTTCCAAACAGTACATGTGGCAGACATCAATTCAGCCAATGGCGGAGAAATTAGGAGTCGAGATCAATTTTCCAAACGTCTCACCCCATCCGTATACAGACCTCGCGTTTGAAGGCTTCCATTTTGCGAAGGAATACAATAAAGGACATGAATACAACACCCGTGTCTTTCAGGCGTTTTTCCAGGAGGGCCAAAATATCGGCGACATTGACATCTTGACGAAGCTCGCCGAGGAAGTGGGATTAGACGGTGCATCATTCAAATCAGCACTGGAAACAAGAACATATCAGGACGTGCAGCGCCAAGCCTTGAAGCACGCTTATGAAGAGGCTGACATCACAGCCGTTCCAACCTTTATTATTGGCGACACTGTAATTCCGGGTGCTGCCGGCAAGGATGTATTTGAAAAAGCGATTTCTGACGAACAGAAGAAAAGACAAGGAAAAAGCTCTCTATAAAGAGAGCTTTTTTTAATCCTGTTCCATATGGACGCCAGTATGCGCCTTCACCTGTATTTCTGCAAACGTATCTTCATCAATTGTTTTATCAGACGACAGCACCGTTCCGAGCCACGCGCCGAGAAAGCCGAGCGGGATGGAAATAATCCCTGGATTAGACAGCGGAATGAGCGGATCACCGGTAAAAATAGCACCTCCGGCCGGGTCCCACACACTAGGGCTCATCGACACCAGCACAAGCGCGCTGATCAGGCCTGTCAGGCTGCCCCATAAAGCGCCTGAGGCATTGAATCGTTTCCAGAAGACAGTAAACACAATCAGCGGAAGGTTTGCGCTAGCGGCTACCGCAAACGCGAGTGCAACAAGGAACGCCACATTTAAGGATTGTGCAAAAATCGCAAGGAGAATCGAGAGTACTGACACGGCGACAGAAGCCCATCTGGCCGCTTTCATCTGTTCTTTTTCAGTTGCTTCTCCCTTTCTGATGATCTGGCTGTAAATATCATGGGCAAATGCTGAGGCGGCAGACAGCACCAACCCTGTCACGACAGCCAAAATGGTGGCAAAGGCGATGGCTGATACAAACGCGAACAGAAAGTCTCCTCCGAGCACTTTTGCTAAAAGCGGAGCCGCCATATTTCCCGCTTGATCAGCCGCCGTAATCGCGTCAAAACCGACAAATGCCGCGGCACCAAAGCCGAGAAATACCGTCATAATGTAAAACACACCGATAATCCATGTCGCTGACACAACGGATGTACGGGCCGTCTTGGCATCCTTAACGGTATAAAACCGGATCAATATATGCGGAAGCCCGGCGGTTCCCAGCACGAGTGCCAAGTTTAACGACAAGGTCTCAAGCGGCATCTTGTATTTATTTCCGGGGTTCAAAAAATCAGCGCCCAGCGGAGTAGCCGTTTTCATCTGTTCAAACATGGTATTAAGGCTAAAGCCGAATTTCGAAAACACGATAATCGAAATCACGAGTGTGCCGGCCATCAGCAAAACGGCTTTAATAATTTGAACCCAGCTTGTCGCGATCATGCCGCCAAACACGACATAAATGGTCATCAGCACTCCGACGATGAGGACAGCCGCGGTATAATCCAGCCCTAGAAGCAGTTTGATCAGCGCTCCCGCCCCCACGAGCTGGGCGATCATATAAAAAGTAGAGATGGCAATGGTATTGAGAGCCGCGACACCGCGGATTTTCTTTTCTTTAAAGCGAGCGGCAATCATGTCTGCCATCGTGTACTTTCCAAGATTCCGAAGCGGCTCCGCCACGATGTACAAGACAACAAGATAAGCCACCAGAAAACCGATGCTGTAAAAGAAGCCATCAAATCCATATAACGCAATCATTCCGGCAATCCCGAGAAACGAGGCGGCAGACATGTAGTCACCGGCAATTGCCAGTCCATTCTGAACACCGGTGAGCCCGCCGCCCGCCGTATAAAACTCACTCGTCGTTTTCGTCCGCTTCGCGGCAAAATACGTGATAATAAGCGTCAGACCAACAATCGCCAAAAATAATAAAAAAGCAGTCATATTCATGTCTGTTCACCCTTCAGATCCTCTTTTAAAGCGCTTACATACCGATCGAAATGAGCGGCTCTCCGGGAATACACAGTACTCAGTATCCAGGTCATAGCGAATTGGGCGATGGCGAACAGCCAAGCCCATGAAACAGCTCCAATGGCCGGTGCATTCAAAAAGGTGAAATAAGATGTCAAAACAGGGAGTGAAAAATAAAAGACAAAAAAGAAAATCGCAGAAGGAACAATAAAAGCGCGTTTCTGCTTTAAAAAAGCTTGAAAAGACGGCGTTGCAGCAATCTGTTTATAATCAGCTTTGTACATGGCTTTCCTCCTTTTATTCGCTAAACGTAAGCAAAAAGGTACACCAATAGGTATGTAATGAAAGTCCGATTTATGCGTTGAACAATATCTGGAGGATGAAAAAAGAAGGAAGTCGTGAAGAGGTGAACACAGTGGTCTAAAGACAGGCGAAGGTTTTCAAGCTCGGCCGTGTATAAACGAGTTTGCTTTCAAAACCTCACCGAATGCAGCTTGTTCTCAGCAAAGCTGCTGTTTACCAGAGCACGGTTATCATGTTCGCATCACCTCTTTATGACAATGCATGTGCCAAGAGGTGATCGCATCACCGGCTGTCTGTCGTAGTTAGCTGACACACCGTTTGTCCTCAAGCTCAGCGCAGCGATTTGCTTTTGAATAGAGGATATGGTGAAAACTCAGATCAGGTGATAGAAAAGCCAGAGGTACATAGATCCGCCTGTTCGGACTAGTCTTGCCGGACGGTTTTTTTGTGGTTTTTCTTTCTCGATGCTGTCTCAGATTCTAAAAACTGCCTCACATCATGAATGCCTAATCCAATGGATCTAGCTTCTTGAATTAACATATGCCAACCTTTGTCCAAATCTTTTTTAACATGAGTTTTCATAGTAACCTCCAATTGTATAAAATGTTTTCCTGCAACATGCGGGCAATAAAAGACAAGCCAGCGCGATGATGAGGCGAGTACAACAAATTTCACACATAGTTGCTCGGTGTTCACAAACTGAAGGAAAAACCACCTACCTATTCCCTAAAAAAATGACTAATATAACCAATGGACCTTATTTATAATAATAAACAATTAAATACTGACTGGATAGTATGTAAATGAAAATAAATCATTTAGCCTATTAAAAATGACCCCTGGGAAACCGAATAGCATAACCGTTCAAAGAAATAAATACCGCTAAAGATTGATCCGGTGTAATATAAGGGTAATCATTACCGCCAGGAGAAAAATATGAAAAAAAACAAATTTCAAATTAAAAGAGAAGCAACATTTGAAAGTTTTATAGACGCTGGCGTGAATTTGTTGATTGACCGAGCGTATGATCCAGTTTCTGTAGAAGATATCAGCAGAGCCGCCGGATACAGCAAAGGAGCATTTTATGTTCATTTTGTCAGCAAAGACGATTTTCTGCTGTATCTTCTCGAAAAACGTCAGATGAAAAAAAAGATCATTATAGGGTATCTTGATCAAATGGAGCGGGAGTCAGTGAAATCGCTGACATTGGACGAGGCTGCAAAACACGCTGCAGAACTGCTTTATTCCTATTACATAAATAAGCCGTCGTGGGACATCACCTCGTTTGCCATGAACATGCCGACATATAAAGTTTTAAAGAAATGCAAGGCCTATGTCCGGCTGTACGAATTGTGGGTGGAAGAAAATGTGTTATATATTAAGTGGCTGAAGGAGAGAAAGCTGATTGACGCCTGTATTGATCCTGAATATACGGCTAAAATAATATGTGCAGTCCTCGACGGAATCATCAAACAATCATATGTATTGGGCCAGCCAGCCACCTTCCGCAGCTTTTTAGACGCACTCTCGGTATTTTTCACTTTAGACAGAGAGCACGAGAGGCCAAGAATTTTGAAAAGTTTTTCAGAAAGCGAGGAACATCAGTGAAGTATAGAGAAATAATTATGTATATCATTATGGGGGTTTTCACAACCATTGTGAATATCGCCAGCTTTTATATATTGGTAGAGATCATGAATGTGGATTACAAAGCCGCCACTGTTGCCGCTTGGATTTTGTCCGTGCTGTTTGCTTACATAACAAATAAATTATATGTGTTTCAGCAAAAAACACATGATCTGCAGAGCCTGCTGAAAGAGCTCACTGCTTTTTTCAGCGTTCGGGTCCTGTCTCTCGGCATAGATTTAGGCATGATGATCATTCTTGTCGGCCAGTTCAATACAAATGAAACCTTGGCCAAAATACTCGACAACGCGGTCATTGTTGTCGTCAACTATGTTGCGAGCAAATGGCTCGTCTTTAAAAAAACAAAAGAAGAAGGGGTATGAGAGGACTGCAGCATATGATCTGCCGTTTTCTATGGAGAAATAAGGGGAATAAAAAATAAAAACCAGAAAGGTGATTGCACATGCGGGAAGAGCTAAAGGGGATATTTGCAAGTGTATTCGGAGAAAAAGAGGGATTACGGTTTTTTTTCGCACCTGGAAGAGTGAATCTGATTGGAGAACATACAGACTATAACGGCGGGCATGTATTTCCGTGCGCGCTGACAATGGGTACATATGCTGCTGTTGCAGAAAGAAAAGACGGGCTTGTCCGGATGTATTCAGATAATTTTAAAAACGCAGGCATCAAGGAATGCAGCCTTGACGATATTCGCTATCAAAAAGAAGACGACTGGGCGAACTACCCAAAAGGCGTGATTTATGAATTTCAACAGAGGGGATATGCAGTTCCCCATGGCTTTGACATTGTATTTTCAGGGAATATTCCAAACGGGGCGGGGCTGTCGTCTTCCGCTTCTATTGAACTGCTGATGGGGGTCGTGCTCCAAAGCTATTTACATCCTGAAGTAGATGCGCTTGAGCTTGTGAAAATGGCGCAGCATGCGGAAAACCATTTTATCGGCGTCAATTGCGGAATTATGGACCAATTTGCAATTGGAATGGGGAAAAAACATCATGCGATGCTGCTGAACTGCGACACGCTTGACTATGAATATAGCAAACTCAATGTCTCAGGCCTCGCGCTGGTCATCGCGAACACGAACAAAAAAAGGACATTGGCTGACTCCAGCTACAATACGAGACGCCAAGAATGCAATGATGCATTGCTTGATCTGAAAAAAGGCCTCGATATTGCAGCACTGGGCGACATCAAGCCTTCTGATTTCGATGCGCATTCCAGCCTGATCCAAAATGAAACGAACAGACGCCGGGCAAAGCACGCTGTATACGAAAATCATCGTGCTATTAAGACGGCCCATATGTTCAAAGAGAACAATATAGATGAAATCGGGCAGTTAATGAAGGAATCCCACCTTTCATTGAAGGATGACTATGAAGTAACATGCCCTGAACTTGATGAGCTTGTGTTTGCGGCATGGGATCACGAAGGTGTAATTGGATCAAGAATGACGGGAGCAGGCTTTGGCGGATGCACCATCAGCATTGTAAAAGATGAGTTCGTTGATGATTTTATTCAGAAGGTTGGAGACAGATATCAAGAAAAAACAGGGCTCCGAGCGGACTTTTATGTCGCGGATATCGGAGAGGGAGCGAGAGAACTAAAGGGGGAGTGACATATGAGTATTATTGAACATCTGGAACAGCTGCTTGAGTATGGCCTGGAACGAAAATTGATTTCGATCTGGGATCGGGAATATACGAGAAACCGTCTTTATGAAGCGCTGGGCATCACACATCCCGAGCCGGTCTCCGGGACCAGCATCAAGCAGTCACAAAGCCTGCCGGACTTGCTTGCTCCCATCTATAAATGGGCTGCCGAAACCGGCCGAATGGAAGCGGATACAGATACGTACCGTGACCTGCTCAGCGCAAAGCTGATGGGCTGTTTTGTACCTGCCCCGTCCGAGGTCATTCGCAAATTTGAAGAGACAAAAGCATTATACGGCCCAAAACAGGCGACAAAGGAATTCTATCAATATTCAGAGGATGTCTATTATATACGGACTGACAGAATCGCCAAAAATGTTCATTGGACGGTGCCGACCGAATATGGCGAGCTGGAAATGACCATTAACCTATCAAAGCCTGAAAAGGACCCGAAAGCGATTGCGGCTGCAAAAGAGCAGGAACAGACAAATTATCCGATGTGTTTGCTGTGTAAAGAAAATGTCGGCTTCGAGGGAAGCGTGAATCATCCAGCCCGGCAAAATCACAGAATCATTCCGGTCATCCTTGAGGACGAACAATGGTTCCTGCAATTCTCGCCATATGTCTATTATCCAGAGCACTGTATTGTCTTAAAAGGTGAACATGAACCGATGGAGATCAGCAAAAAAACATTTGAAAGGCTGCTGTCATTTCTTGGCCAATATCCGCATTATTTTATCGGTTCAAACGCGGATCTGCCGATTGTCGGCGGCAGCATCCTAAGCCATGATCATTTCCAAGGCGGCGCGCATGATTTTCCAATGGCACGTGCAGAAGCGGAAGACGTTTATGAATTAAATGATTATCCCGGCGTGTCGCTGGGCTTAGTGAAGTGGCCGATGTCTGTGCTCAGGCTCCAAGGAGACGAACCGGGTCATGTCGCCGAAGCTGCTGACCATATCTTCCGCACGTGGCAGACGTATTCCGATGAAAAAGCCGGCATTGCCGCCTATACAGGCGATACGCCCCATAATACGGTCACACCGATTGCGCGGCGCAGGGGAGACTTGTACGAACTCGATATCGTACTGAGGAACAACCGGACGGATGAGGAGCATCCCTTAGGGATATTTCATCCCCATAAGGAAGTTCACCATATTAAAAAAGAAAATATCGGCCTGATTGAGGTCATGGGATTGGCGATATTGCCGGGCCGCTTACAGGAGGAAATGAAAGAAACAGCAGCGGCGCTATGCTCTGCTGATCCGAAAACAGCCTTAGAACAAAATCCGCTCGCGGCAAAACATAGTGAGTGGGCTATTCGGATGATGGAAAAAAGAACCATAACAAAAGAGAATGCAGATCTAGTCATAAAAGAAGAGCTGGGACATGTATTCGCTCGCATTCTTGAACACGCCGGTGTGTTTAAACAGACAACGGAAGGAAAACAGGCCTTCAGAAGGTTTATCGACCAGTTGGGCGTCAAACCAGTCAAAAGCCTCAACCGCTAGGGTTGAGGCTTTTTCGATTTTTATGGCAAAACAAACACCCAAAGCGCATACACTTCGGGTGCTGCTTTTATCCTCTTTTTCTGGTTAACAGGCTTACTAGAAAGACAACAATGGCTGCGCCGATTACCGCTGGAATAATGGCAAATCCGGCTAGGTGCGGCCCCCATGTTCCAAGCAGCCCGTGTCCGATCCAGGCGCCAATAAGACCTGCGATCATAGACCCGATAATTCCTCCGGGCATATCTCCTTTTACAAACAGGCTTCCAAGCCATCCGATAATAATAGCGACGATAAGTGAAATAAGAAAACTCATCATTCAACACATCCTATTTTTTATTTATTTGCTTATATCATTCCTCTTTTTTGTATAAGATAAACAACTGGATGCTCTCATTAAAAAATACGGACAATTCAGAGCATATTGGCTCTTCATTGCGCCTTTTCTTTCAATATTTGATGCGTTAAAATGGTAACCGTGTGAAAAGATGCTAGACAAGGAAAAAATAATTCCCATCTAGAAAGTTTAACAAAATGAAACTTTTGATTGACCTAAGTTTTTTATTGTGGTAAACCTTTATTTGTCAGAATTAGTTCTTCATCATCTTTTCTTACTTATATGCGGAAATAACTAGAAACTTTTCATCTTAAGCGATAGATGTGAATAAAGTTGGAGCGATTTTTGTCGATTTTATGACATTTAAGCGAAAATGGGATGAAGTTTATAAAAAAATAAAGCTAATATGTGAAGTTTTTGATAGCATAACAAAGTAGAGAAAAGATTTTGAGGAAGTATGCACTTCAGATTTATTACATCAATAGGAAGGATGGTGATCTTCTTGTTCAGAGCATTAAAACCGTTGCTTGTATTAGCGCTGTTAACTGTGGTTTTCGTCCTTGGGGGATGCAGCAATGCTTCAGTACTAGATCCGAAAGGACCTGTAGCTGAACAGCAAAGTGATTTAATCCTGTTATCTATCGGATTTATGCTGTTTATCGTCGGGGTCGTCTTTGTTCTATTTACCATTATTTTAGTAAAATACCGCGACCGTAAAGGCAAAGATAATGGATCTTATAACCCAGAAATTCATGGTAACACGTTTTTAGAAGTAGTCTGGACAGTGATCCCAATTTTAATCGTCATTGCACTTTCTGTGCCAACAGTACAGACGATATATTCGTTAGAAAAAGCTCCTGAAGCAACAAAAGACAAAGAGCCTCTTGTTGTTTATGCTACTTCGGTAGACTGGAAATGGGTATTCAGCTACCCTGAACAGGATATTGAAACGGTCAACTACTTAAACATTCCTGTCGACCGCCCGATCTTGTTCAAAATCTCATCTGCAGATTCAATGGCTTCGCTATGGATTCCTCAGCTTGGAGGACAAAAATATGCGATGGCAGGAATGCTGATGGATCAATACTTACAGGCTGACAAAGTGGGTACTTACGAAGGCCGCAATGCGAACTTCACAGGTGAACATTTTGCGGACCAAGAGTTTGATGTGAATGCAGTCACAGAAAAAGACTTTAACAGCTGGGTGAAAAAGACTCAGAACGAGGCTCCTAAGCTGACAAAAGAGAAGTATGATGAATTGATGCTTCCTGAAAATGTGGACGAATTAACGTTCTCTTCTACTCACTTGAAATACGTTGATCACGGACAAGACGCTGAGTACGCGATGGAGGCGCGCAAACGCCTTGGCTATCAAGCCGTTTCACCGCACTCTAAAACAGATCCGTTTGAAAACGTAAAGAAAAACGAATTTAAGAAGTCTGATGATACAGAAGAATGATATTGATCAGGAAAGGAGGAAGCCTGCATGAAATTCAAATGGGACGAATTTTTCGTAACTGGTGACCCATTAATTCTGGGCGCACAAGTTTCCATTGCGCTTTCAACCATTGCCATTATTTTTGTTCTAACTTACTTCAAAAAGTGGAAATGGCTGTGGTCTGAATGGATAACTACTGTTGACCATAAAAAACTCGGAATCATGTACATTATATCTGCTGTAATTATGTTATTCCGCGGCGGTGTCGACGGTCTGATGATGCGTGCCCAGCTAGCGCTTCCGAATAACAGTTTTTTAGACTCAAACCACTATAATGAAATTTTTACAACTCACGGTACAATCATGATCATCTTCATGGCGATGCCGTTCTTAATCGGTCTTATCAACGTTGTTGTGCCTCTTCAAATCGGTGCCCGCGACGTTGCGTTCCCTTACTTGAACAACCTGAGCTTCTGGACGTTCTTTGTAGGGGCGATGCTTTTCAATATTTCTTTCGTTATCGGAGGTTCTCCGAACGCAGGCTGGACGAGTTATATGCCGCTTGCAAGTAACGACATGAGCCCTGGGCCGGGTGAGAACTACTACCTCCTCGGACTTCAGATTGCCGGTATCGGTACCCTGATGACAGGGATCAACTTTATGGTAACAATCTTAAAAATGAGAACAAAAGGCATGACATTAATGCGTATGCCAATGTTCACATGGACAACACTGATCACAATGGTTATTATCGTGTTTGCGTTCCCTGTACTTACAGTAGCATTAGCACTTTTATCATTTGATCGTTTGTTCGGCGCTCACTTTTTCACATTGGAAGCAGGCGGTATGCCGATGCTTTGGGCTAACTTGTTCTGGATTTGGGGACATCCTGAAGTATATATCGTTATTCTTCCGGCGTTTGGTATTTTCTCAGAAATCATCTCAAGCTTTGCAAGAAAACAATTGTTTGGTTACAAAGCGATGGTTGGTTCTATTATCGCCATCTCTGTATTGAGTTTCTTAGTTTGGACTCACCACTTCTTCACAATGGGGAACAGTGCGTCCGTTAACTCATTCTTCTCAATTACGACAATGGCAATCTCAATCCCAACCGGGGTTAAAATCTTTAACTGGCTCTTTACAATGTATAAAGGCCGAATCAGCTTTACAACACCTATGCTGTGGGCGCTTGCGTTTATTCCTAACTTCGTTATCGGCGGGGTTACAGGGGTTATGCTTGCGATGGCAGCAGCGGATTATCAATACCATAATACGTACTTCCTTGTATCTCACTTCCACTATGTGCTGATCGCGGGTACTGTATTTGCTTGTTTCGCCGGATTTATTTTCTGGTATCCAAAAATGTTCGGCCACAAGCTGAACGAAAGAATCGGAAAATGGTTCTTCTGGATCTTTATGATCGGGTTCAATATTTGTTTCTTCCCGCAATATTTCTTGGGGTTACAAGGCATGCCTCGCCGTATTTACACATACGGACCGAATGACGGCTGGACAACATTGAACTTTATCTCAACTGTCGGAGCTTTCATGATGGGTGTAGGATTCTTAATCCTTTGCTATAACATCTACTACAGCTTCCGTTACTCTACTCGTGAAATCAGCGGAGATTCATGGGGTGTGGGACGTACGCTTGATTGGGCGACTTCTTCTGCGATTCCGCCGCATTACAACTTTGCGGTGCTTCCTGAAGTCAAATCTCAAGATGCATTCCTGCATATGAAAGAAGAAAAAACTGAATTATACCCTGAAAGCAAATTCAAAAAAATCCATATGCCAAGCAACTCAGGCAGACCGTTCTTTATGTCTGTTGCCTTCGGTCTCGCTGGCTTTGGACTGGTATTTGAATGGTACTGGATGGGCGTAGTCGGATTGATCGGAGTCCTGCTCTGCATGGTTCTGCGTTCATTCGAATACGACAACGGCTACTACATTAGTGTTGATGAAATAAAAGAGACGGAAAGAAAGATTTCCGAATAAGGAGGCGTGAGTTATGGAACATGCAGAACACGGCAATTCTAACGCGCCTATGGAATATCAATCTGAAACCGGCAGACTTAATATTCTCGGGTTTTGGATCTTTTTAGGGGCAGAAATTGTGTTGTTCTCAACACTATTTGCAACCTTCTTCGTTCTTAAAAACAGAACAGCTGGAGGTGTCTTGCCAGACGAACTATTTGAAGTCAATCTGGTAATGATTATGACGTTCTTGCTGCTGATCAGCAGCTTTACCTGCGGGATCGCTGTTCATGAAATGCGCCGCGGAAGTTTAAAAGGCGTAGTCATTTGGACAATTATCACTCTTCTTCTCGGTGCCGGCTTCGTCGGGTGCGAGATCAACGAGTTTGTCCACTATGTACATGAAGGAGCATCTCTCGGTACAAGTGCGTTCTGGTCTGGATTCTTTGTTTTACTTGGAACTCACGGAACTCACGTAACAATCGGGATTTTCTGGATCACAGGAATTCTGATTCAGTTGAAAAAACGCGGCTTAACTCCGCAAACTTCATCTAAAATCTTTATCTCAAGCTTGTACTGGCACTTCTTAGATGTTGTATGGATTTTCATCTTCACAGGTGTCTATCTCATGGGATTGGGGGGTCTGTAAAATGGCAAACAAATCTGCTGAACACAGTCACTTTCCATGGAAGCACATTGTAGGTTTTGCACTGTCTATCGTTTTGACCCTGCTGGCTCTATGGGTTGCAGTGTATACTGACCTAAGCTCATCAGCAAAACTTTGGATCATTTTCGGCTTCGCCTTCATCCAGGCGGCGCTCCAGCTTCTCATGTTCATGCACATGACAGAGAGCGAAAACGGCACGATCCAAGTCGGAAACACGCTGTTCGGATTCTTTGGCGCGATCGTTATCGTACTTGGATCCATCTGGATTTTCGCGGCTCACTATCACCATGGTGACCATATGGACGGAAATCCTCCTGGAGGCGCTGAACACTCAGAGCATTCAGGCCATAACGAATAATACAAAAAACCCTCTTCATTGGAAGAGGGTTTTTTGCTGTCTTCAGCTGCTTCGCTTTCTGCGAAGATACGGAAGACCGTAAATGATAAATGCGGCGATATGAGCGACAATGACGTTGACGGCAAACAAGATAATCATGAGAGTGTGTCCAAGTGGAGAAAGGCTTTCTGTTGCGTAAAAGAAGAAGAATACCCACATTAAAATGATTGGCGGAATAGCTGAGAGTGCGACTTTTTTGTTATCAAGCCAAATAAAGAGAGGCGTTGCGCTAGCAACCAGTAAGTAAGCAAAAAACATGTCCATCATACCCGTCTCCTTTCATTTTGTGATAACGTTTACAAAAATGAAATAGAGGAACTGAGTTGTGTCTGTTTTGTGATTGTTTTTTGAACATTCTGTTACAATTATTATACCATGTTTTCCAGAAATTGATACGTGTTTTTGCAGAAATGGACTGGATCTATCGTCTTATTTTTTTCGTTTAATGTGCTAGGAGAATGTATGGGCATGGGGCTGTGAATTTTTAGCTGTTTCTATGTGAGGTATCACATTATTTGGGAACATAACACATTATCGCATTCGTTTTTTAACAAATTCTTTTGGTATGGCGTTTTTTTCATTTGAAAAGTTTTGTGTCAATCGAAACATTTCGGTTTATGATACGTCATATTTCGTGTAGCTGAAAAAGCGCCGCAAATGCTGAAAAAACATAAAAGGAAGCGAGCTTCACGTGTCATCTTGAACGTGGTTCATGTATAATAAACATTAGTGATTTTCCGATGAAAATGTAAGGCGGGATAGAATGAGTCGATATAAGAAACAGCAAAGCCCCTTTTACCAGGGGGATTTGATTTTTATATTTGGTGTGTTTTTTATTATAAGCGTAGTATCAATTTATGCTGCCGGTCAGTTTGGGCAGTATGGGAACACGGATTGGATTCAGCAAATTGTGTTTTATCTTTTGGGGGCTGTTGCCATTACAGTTCTTTTATACTTTGATTTAGAACAGCTTGAAAAGTTAAGTTTATATATTTTTATTATTGGTATTTTATCTTTGATTGTTCTTAAAATCAGTCCCGAGTCTATTGCACCTGTTATTAAAGGGGCAAAAAGTTGGTTTAGGATCGGTAGAATAACAATACAGCCGTCAGAGTTTATGAAGGTTGGTTTGATTATGATGCTTGCTTCAGTTATTGGAAAAGCAAATCCTAGAGGAGTTCGGACGCTTAGGGATGATATCCACTTGTTATTAAAGATTGCGGGTGTCGCAGTTATTCCTGTAGGTCTTATCTTGATGCAGGATGCTGGGACTGCGGGAATATGTATGTTTATCGTTCTTGTAATGGTTTTTATGTCAGGAATAAATTGGAAATTGATTGCGATCATAGCTGGTTCAGGTATCTTACTCATTTCATTAATTTTATTAGTAATGATAAACTTTCCTGACGTTGCTAAATCAGTTGGAATACAGGACTATCAAATTAAGCGGGTCACTTCTTGGGTGTCTGCTTCAAATGAGACACAGGAAGATTCAAATGATAGCTGGCAAGTTGACCAGGCCATCATGGCAATAGGATCTGGTGGTATTTTAGGTAATGGTATTTCTAATTTGAAGGTTTATGTTCCAGAGAGTACGACTGACTTTATCTTTTCTATAATAGGTGAGTCATTTGGCTTTATAGGCTGTGCAATTGTTGTCATCATGTTCTTCTTTTTAATCTACAGGCTTGTCGTTCTGATAGACAAAATACATCCGTTTAACCGTTTCGCTTCTTTCTTTTGCGTTGGCTATACGGCGTTAATTGTGATTCACACATTCCAGAATATCGGAATGAACATCGGCATTATGCCTGTTACCGGGATTCCGCTGCTGTTTGTCAGCTATGGGGGAAGCTCGACACTATCCACGTTAATCGGATTTGGGATTGTATATAATGCAAGTGTGCAGCTGACGAAATACAGAAGTTATCTTTTTAATTCTTAATATGCAGACAGCCTTTACAGAGGCTGTCTTTTTTTGTGCAGAGCATTTCACTTTTGAGATCACTTTTTTTCGGATATGATAAAAAGTGATAAGGAGGTTTTTGTGATGAATAACACAATCGAAACCATTTTGAACCATCGGTCAATCCGGTCTTTTACTGATCAGCTTTTGACAGCTGAAGAAATTGATACATTAGTGAAAAGTGCGCAGGCTGCGTCTACATCCAGCTATGTGCAGGCATATTCGATTATCGGGGTTTCTGATCCTGAGAAAAAACGTGAGCTGTCCGTGCTTGCTGGGAATCAGCCTTACGTTGAGAAGAACGGACACTTTTTTGTATTTTGTGCGGATTTGTACCGCCATCAACAACTGGCTGAGGAAAAAGGTGAACATATTTCTGAGCTGCTCGAGAATACAGAAATGTTTATGGTTAGCTTGATTGATGCGGCGCTGGCAGCGCAAAATATGAGCATTGCCGCTGAATCTATGGGGCTTGGCATTTGCTATATCGGCGGCATTCGGAATGAGCTGGACAAGGTGACAGAGGTGCTGCAAACGCCTGACCATGTGCTCCCGCTTTTCGGACTGGCGGTAGGCCATCCTGCGAACCTTTCTGGCAAAAAACCGAGATTGCCAAAGCAGGCTGTTTATCATGAGAATACGTATAATGTGAACAAAGACGATTTCCGTCATACTATGAATACGTATGACAAAACCATTTCTGATTACTATAGAGAAAGAACAAACGGGCAGCGGGAAGAAACGTGGTCCGATCAAATACTGAACTTTATGAAGCAAAAGCCGCGTACGTATTTAAATGACTACGTGAAAGAAAAGGGCTTTAATAAAAACTAAAGCAAACCTCTCCGTCTGGAGGGGTTTTTATGTTTCACGTGTAACATATTCCGACAAATAGGGACAGGCTTTCACAAATAAATGGCGAATGATAGGGGACACTGATAAGCAGTGTGAGCGGCTTTGGAGAAAAAATAGTAGATCAGTGATACGATGAGGATGAGGTGGTAGGGATGGTTTCATTAAGTATATTAGATCAATCTCCAGTATCAGAGGGCAGCAATGCAGAAACGGCCTTACAGCAAACCGTTGCGCTTGCCCAAGCTGCTGAGGACCTTGGATATAAGAGATTTTGGGTTTCTGAGCATCACTTTTCAAAACGGCTGGCAGGGTCCAGTCCTGAGGTGCTGATCAGTCATATAGCGGCGAAAACAAAGCGAATTCGTGTTGGATCAGGAGGAGTCATGCTGCCGCATTACAGTGCTTATAAAGTAGCTGAAAACTTTCGTGTTCTGGAGGGGCTGACACCAGGAAGAATTGACCTAGGGCTTGGCAGAGCACCGGGGGGAATGCCGATTGCATCATGGGCGCTGAATGACGGCGGTAAGCGCAATGCTGATCAGTATCCGCAGCAAATCAAGGAGCTGACCATGTATTTGCATGATTTGGCGGATGATAAACACCGTTTTCCGAATCTGACGGCTGCGCCGCATATTTCAACGGCTCCGGATGTGTGGCTGCTCGGCTCATCTGGAGAAAGCGCGCTGCTCGCCGCGGAATCTGGCGCTGGCTATATGTTTGCCCATTTTATCAATGGAGAGGGCGGAGAGGGTACTGTCAGACAGTATAAGAGACGATTCAAACCGTCTGTGTTAGGGGATACGCCCCGAGCGGCAGTTGCTGTTTTTGTTCTTTGTGCTGACACGGAGGAGAAGGCAGAGGAGCTTGGGGCTGTGCTCGATTTTACGCTTTTGGCAGGGGAGCAGGGTATTCCTTTAGAGGGAGTTCCTTCGTATGAAGCTGTTCGGAAAAATACGTATTCCCCTTATGAACAGAGACGAATTGCTGATAATCGAAATCGAATGATTGTTGGTACGAAAGAACAGGTTAAGGAGCAGCTGCTAGCTTTGAGTAAAGCGTATGAAACAGAGGAAATCATGGTGGTGACCATTACACATCATTTTGAAGACAAGCTCCGATCGTATCGCTTATTGCAGGAGGCGTTTGCTGACTGATCTTTAAAAAGCCCTGCCGATTCGGCAGGGCTTTTTCTTATTCAACAGTGAAAGGTTCTTCGGTCAAAACCTGGCTTGACTTGCCTTTGTTCGCGGCATATGCGAGCAAGTAATACTCTCCGGCCGGAAGTTTGGTTCCGTCATTAATCGTGCCGTCCCAGTCAAAGTACTGGTAACCTTTATCTTGGTTTTTATAAATGCCGGCTTGGCCTGCGAAATCAAGGTTGCTGTCATAGACGAGGAACGCCAGCTCTTCCGCTCCCGCAGGAAGGTAGGTTTCAATTTGATAGGTACCTTGTACAGACCCTTCGCTGACAGAGACAGATGTAACTCTCGGATAATCGGGCTCTTTCACAATCAGTAATGTAGGTACCTTAGCGACCGTTTTTCCGCCTTCTCTGACGATAACCGTTCCTTCATAGGTGCCAGCTTTTGTTTTCTTCGTATTGACCTTTACTTTAGCAGTGGCTTTCCCGGTTTGATGTGCCGGAATCACAACACGGCTTGTGCCGGATGTGGAGATGCCGCTGCCATTAAATGAGTATTCCAGTGTGTATGATTTTCTAATGGAAGATTGATTTTCAATCGTAAACGTTTCTTTTTTCGTTTCGTTTCCGTTTTCTTTCAAGAACGTGCCGTATGAATAGCTTCCAGGTGAGACGAGCGAATCGGCTTTGATCGCGTTCATGATTCTTGCGCTGCCTGCGCCTTGAGCGTTATGCGGATATACTTCCCCATCGCCATCCTTTAAAGTGACAGCGGTATTCATGATGGCGGCTTTAATCTGTTCAACGCTCCATTTTGGTTTGGCTTGTTTAATAACGGCAACCGCTCCGGCAATATGAGGCGATGCCATGCTTGTTCCTTGTTTTGATCCGTAGCCGTATGGATGGCCAGGATCGTGTGTTGGGATCGTGCTCACGATATTGACCCCTGGCGCCGAAATATCAGGCTTAATCATCCACGTATCCATAACAGGGCCGCGTGATGAGAAATCAGCCACTTGTTCACCGAGCGCTTTTGAGACCGTCAACTTGAATGTTGTTTTTGTCTCACCAGCTTTCAGGGCGCTGACGAGTTTTTCGCCGTCTTCTAATGAAAGTTTAATCGTTGGGACAGACATGCCTGGCACATTGGCTTCAATTTCTCCTGAGAGATTGTTATACACAACCATGCCGATGGCACCAGCTTTTTTAGCGTTATCCGCTTTATCCACAAATGCAATGCTGCCTCGTTTGACAATGGCGACTTTGCCTGTCAGGTCTTTCCCTTCAAAATCCTTTGCTTCGCCGATTCCCGCTTCGACAAGCTCAATTTCTTTGTTATTGAGCGCTTTGACGTCGTCCTCTTTGTTATAGCCCATCACTTTTGCTGAAGAGTAGGAGCCGAATGTGACGGCGTATTCATTGAGCGGCAGCTGAGTCGCACCGACAGAAATCGCTTCTCTTGATGTGCCCGGCGATCCGACTGTCCAGCCGTTCGGTCCGCTGTTGCCGTTTGAGGTAACAGCGACAACGCCTTCTGACATGGCCCAGTCAAGCGCTGTGCTTGTCGCCCAGTCCGGGTTGTTTAAAGAGTTTCCGAGAGACAGGTTCATCACATCTGCCCCGTCCTGCACTGCACGTTCCACGCCCGCGATGACGTTTTCCGTTGTGCCGCTTCCGCCAGGCCCTAACACACGATAAGCAAGAAGTGAGGCATCAGGCGCTACGCCTTTAATTGTTCCGTTTGCGGCCACAGTTCCGGCTACGTGTGTGCCGTGGTCAGTCGCTCCGCCCCTCGGATCGCCTGTTGGTGTTTCTTTTGGATCGTAATCATTGTCCACAAAATCGTATCCTTTATATTGTCCAAAGTTTTTCTTCAGATCTGGGTGATTGTATTCAACCCCAGTGTCAATAATCGCCACCTTGATGCCTTTTCCTGTGTAGCCTAAATCCCATGCATCGTTTGCTCCGATATAAGGCGCACTGTCATCCATTTGCGGAGATACGGCGTCTTCGGAGATTGTGACGTCTTTATCCTTCATATTGTCTGTTTTATATGTGACGTTCGGGTACACTGCCTTAACGTCTTTTACCGCGAGAAGTTTTGGAATCTCATTAGCTGGAAGCTTCATAGAGAAGCCTGAGAATACCTGCTCATATTCCCGGTTTACTTTTCCGTTTTTCACCGCTTTGATTGCTTTGTTTTTTGCTTTTGTGCGAGCGGTTTTCAGCTTGCTTTTCGATTGGCTTTCTCCCGCTTCCTTCGCTTCTGCCAAGGATTTTTCTTTTAATTCCACTATAACGGTTGTTTTTTTGCTTGTCGTCATGTCGATATCACCGAATACCTCGGCTTTTTCCAGATCAGCCGACGTTTTTGAAGAAGCCGGAGCTGCCTGGACGCCCGTAATACCTGTGGATAACGCAAAAAATAAGACAAAACTTACAAGCAGAAAGCGAATGATCCCCTTTTTCAATGTGTTTCCCCCTTTGTATTTAAAAAAAATGTGAAAGATCTAGTATATATTTCTTGAAAATTCAAAAAAATCCTTGTGTCATTTGGACCATTTATTGGATTTTGTTTGTGTATAACGAAGGAGTTATACACAGAACCCTGTGTATAAGTGAATAAACCTGTGTATATATATAGTTAGGAATATATGTTCGTATACAAAATATAGATAGAGTTTGTGGACATGTGGATATCTCTTGTGATTAAGTTGTTCTTATCTTTGGGATAACTTGTGTATAAAGTTTTCAAAGCAGTTCTCCAATTTTCATTTCAATTCTTTCAGCTTTCAACAAAACTTCTAAAAACTAGTTGGTTTTTTCACTCATATTGTGACAAAGAATTCTCTTTCCACGGTCTATCATAGAGTCATGAGTTTTGCTAGAGCCGCTAGTTTGCGAGAAAAGAAATCGGCCGTCTTTTCTTGCGGGCCGCGGCTGAGAAAACGGGCTGCTAAAAAGGCTGCCTGCCAAAAAGAAGCGGAGGGATGTTTTTCTATGAAACGTTTGCTTGTATCTTTACGGGTGTGGATGGTCTTTTTGATGAACTGGGTGACGCCGGAAAGAAAAACTGCGGCTGCCGCGGTCTATTCGGCTCAGCGTACATACCAAAGAAAGGCGGCTGTGCAGGCCGCAGGACTCGTTTCGTTTTATGAGTGGCGGATGGCTGTGAATGAGGAAGAAAAGCAGAAAGCGAAAGCCGCCGCGCTTTATAAAAGAAGATGTTTGCAAGCCTTCAAGGAATCGCCAAAGCAGGAGAGAGCGGGCCCGCATCTTTACATGGCGGTCAAAAGGAGGTAAAATCCCAGTCAAAAGCAAATTGGCGGGAGAGATAACCTCTTGAAAATCTATAAAGTATTAAACAACAATGCGGCTTTAATAAAAGAGGATGATCAGGAAAAAATCGTGATGGGGCCAGGAATCGCTTTTCAAAAAAAGAAAAATGATCTCATCCCTATGAATAAAGTGGAAAAAATCTTTGTCGTGCGCGACGAGAATGAAAAGTTCAAACAAATCCTGCAAACACTGCCGGAGGAGCATATAGAAATAGCTGAGGATATCATCAGCTATGCGGAAGGAGAGCTCGCGGCGCCGCTGAGCGATCACATTCATATCGCGCTTTCCGACCATTTGTCCTTTGCGATCGAAAGGATTCAAAATGGGCTGCTTGTGCAGAATAAATTGCTGCATGAGATAAAGGCGCTCTATAAAAAAGAATACGAGATCGGCCTGTGGGCGATCGGACATGTAAAAGAGACATTGGGCGTGTCTCTGCCTGAAGATGAAGCGGGTTATATTGCCCTTCACATCCATACGGCGAAGATGGATGCGGAGAGCATGTATTCGGCGCTGAAGCATACGACCATGATCAAAGAAATGATAGAGAAAATAGAACAATACTTTAATCGAAAGGTGGATGAAAACAGCATTTCCTATCAACGCCTTGTCACGCATTTGCGATACGCGGTCAGCCGGTTGGAATCAAATGAAGCGCTCCATCGTATGGACGAGGAGATGCTTTATTTCATCCAAAAAAAGTATTCATTCGCCTATCAATGTGCGCTGGAGCTGGCGGAGTTTTTGAAAAATGAATATCAATTACATTTGCCGGAATCCGAGGCCGGCTATATCACGCTGCATGTCCAGCGTCTTCAAGATCTCTCGGAATAACCGCCTTGACTTGCAGGGAGTGATCTCTGGAAGTTTTTTTATTGATCAGGATTCAGTGTGTAGTACATCCAGCCCATCATAACTATTCCCGCGGTCAGATTGCCGAGCGTAACGGGAATTAAGTTTCTGACTGCTCCCATCAGTGTCACTGTATCAGGGTGCTCAATCAAAAGCGAGATGGCGAATGTGCACATATTGGCAATGCTGTGTTCAAAGCCGGAAATAAAGAAGCAGAAAACGAATAGCATCATGGTAAACAGCTTTGCTCCTTCCCCTTTGAGAGACATTGGAATGAAAAAGGCGAGGCACACAAGCCAATTGCACAGCATTCCTCTGAAAAACAATTCGGAAGCCGGCGGTTCCATTTTGTGCTCTGCCAAATGAATCAAAAAGGAATGAACAGAAGGCTCCTCAAAAAGTCCCGTCGCGCTGATCAGGATGGCAAACAGAATGGCGCCGATTAAATTGCCGGCATAGCTTGACATCCACAAGTACAGGGTGTCGCGCCAGCTGAGTTTTTTCCGAAGCGCGGTATAGGTGAAATAAAAGGTGTTGCCGGTAAATAAATCTCCGCCTCCGTAAGCAATCATCAGAATAGCGGCCCCGAAAGTGACAGCAGCTGCCGGAAAGGCAAACGGAGAATCAGCCATAAAGAAATAGCTGCCAGTTTTGCTTGCGGCTGTAATGCCAAAACCAATAAACATACTGGCTAAAATGGACCGAAGCACATAACGGATTTTGCTTGAAGCGAATATGTTTTGTTTTTTCAAAGCATACTGTTCAACCTTTTGCAATGCTTGAGTTTCCATTGTCTATTCCTGCTTTCTTTCATGATTGAGCATAGTATAGCACGATATTGTGAAGTGTTTCACAATTAATTTTTACGAATTTTTGTCTACACGTTTTATCAAACTATTTAACTAAAAAATAGTTGACGAAAACGCTGTCATGTTTTATGATGAAAGCGTATTCTTAATCTGAATAAGCGGGATTGTGACTGGTAAAGCAGGCAAGACCTAAAATTTGCGTAAATGAAAAAGGATCGCTGTGTCCTTTATTCGTTGGCGAATTTTAGGTCTTTTTTGTTTAAATAAAAGGGGGAGAAATAGATGGATTACAAAGAGACTGCAAAACGCCTCATTGAGCTTCTCGGAGGGAAAGAAAATATTATCAGCGCGGCTCATTGTGCAACAAGACTGCGTTTAGTGATGAAAGATGAATCAAAGATAGATCAAGCACAAGTAGAAGAGCTTGATGGCGTCAAAGGGGCTTTCAGCAGCTCTGGCCAGTACCAGATCATTTTTGGAACAGGCCTTGTGAATAAAGTATTCGATGCCTTTTCTAAAGAAGCTGATATCGAGCGTGAAGAACACGTAAATCATCAGAATGCGGCAAAAGAAAAGCTGAATCCCGCTGCGAGATTTGCGAAAACGCTTTCTAATATTTTTGTTCCAATCATCCCGGCTATTGTAGCCAGCGGCCTATTAATGGGATTGCTGGGTATGATCAATGCGTTTCATTGGATGAGCAAGGATTCTGCGCTTTTGCAGCTGCTTGATATGTTTTCAAGTGCAGCATTCATTTTCTTGCCGATTTTAATCGGGGTCAGCGCTTCAAAAGAGTTTGGCAGCAATCCATACTTGGGAGCGGTCATCGGGGGAATCATGATTCATCCGACTCTTTTAAATCCATGGGGATTGGCGGAAGCAACACCTGATTACATGCATCTTTTCGGATTTGATATCGCGCTTCTCGGCTACCAGGGAACTGTTATCCCTGTCCTGCTTGCGGTGTATGTGATGAGCAAGGTAGAGAAATGGACGAGAAAAGTGGTTCCACATGCGGTAGATTTGCTTGTTACACCATTTGTTACTGTAATTGTTACCGGGTTTGTTGCTTTTATCGCGATTGGCCCTCTGGGCAGAGCGCTTGGTTCCGGCATTACGGTTGCTTTAACTTATGTATATGACCATGCCGGTTTTGTTGCGGGTCTGATTTTCGGGGGCACGTATTCACTCATCGTGCTGACAGGTGTTCATCATAGCTTCCATGCGATTGAGGCGGGGCTTATTGCAGATATAGGCAAAAACTACTTGCTGCCGATCTGGTCAATGGCGAATGTCGCACAGGGCGGCGCCGGGCTTGCCGTCTTCTTTATGGCGAAAAAGGCAAAGACAAAAGAAATCGCACTTCCGGCTGCATTTTCCGCTTTTCTCGGCATTACTGAGCCCGTCATCTTCGGAGTCAATCTGCGCTACCGAAAACCGTTTATCGCCGCGATGATCGGAGGCGCATTGGGTGGGGCATATGTCGTCTTTACACATGTAGCTGCAAACGCTTACGGGTTAACGGGTATTCCGATGATCGCCATTGCGGCTCCGTTTGGCTTCAGCAACTTGATTCACTATCTGATTGGCATGGCGATTGCGGCAGTGTCAGCGTTCATTGCAGCATTTGTCATGAAGATTAATGAGGATGAGGAGAGGAAAAAATGACAGCACATGACCAGGAGCTTCGTCGCCGGGCTTATGAAGAAGTGGAGAAAAAAGAACCTATCGCTGACAGCGATCCGCATCGCCAGCATTTTCACATCATGCCGCCGGTTGGGTTGCTGAATGACCCGAATGGCGTGATTTATTGGAAGGGCAGCTATCATGCATTCTTTCAGTGGCAGCCGTTTCAGACAGGGCACGGCGCAAAATTTTGGGGGCATTATACGACACAGGATGTTGTGAATTGGAAGCGGGAAGAGATTGCGCTGGCTCCGAGTGATTGGTTTGATAAAAACGGCTGCTATTCGGGCAGCGCTGTCACGAAAGACGATCGGCTCTATCTGTTTTACACAGGAAATGTCAGGGATCAGGATGGAAATCGGGAAACGTATCAATGCCTGGCTGTTTCTGATGACGGGCTGTCCTTTGAGAAAAAGGGTGTCGTCGCCCGCCTCCCTGAAGGATATACGGCGCATTTTCGCGATCCGAAGGTATGGGAGCATGAAGGCACATGGTATATGGTGATTGGTGCGCAAACAGAGAATTTGAAAGGGCAGGCTGTATTGTTTGCTTCTGATAACCTGACAGAGTGGAGATTTCTTGGCCCGATAACCGGAGCGGGCTTCAACGGGCTGGACGATTTTGGATACATGTGGGAATGCCCTGATTTGTTTTCCCTTCAAGGATCGGACGTACTGATTGTTTCGCCTCAAGGGCTTGAGGCTGACGGTTTCCGTTATCAGAACGTATATCAATCAGGTTATTTTGTCGGCCGTCTCGATTATAACAAGCCTGAACTGAAGCATGGTGAATTTACGGAGCTTGATCAAGGTTTTGATTTTTACGCGCCGCAAACACTTGAAGACGATCAGGGAAGGCGGATTTTGTTTGCATGGATGGCGGTGCCTGACCAGGATGAAGGGTCCCATCCGACGATTGACTATCACTGGATTCACTGCATGACGCTGCCGAGACAGCTGACGCTTTCAGGCCAGAAGCTGATTCAGCAGCCGCTGCCTGAGCTAAAAGCCATGCGCAGAAATGAGAAAAAAATACACATCAACATGCATGGATCATCTGGTGCGCTTCCGGTGGAAAAACCTGAAAGAACTGAGATTCTACTGGAAGACATTCATACGGAGTCTGGCTTTTCAATCAGTATCCGCGGAACGGCTACGTTTTCCTTCCATAAAGACGAGGGGATTGTTACGCTGGAACGAAAGAGCTTTGACGGAAAAAGAACAGAAGCGAGACATTGCCGCATCAAGGATTTGCATACCGTACACATGTTTCTCGACGCGTCATCTATGGAAATCTTTATAAATAACGGAGAAGAGGTCTTTAGTGCAAGATATTTTCCTTTCCCGGGAAATCATGAAGTAACAGCCAGTTCGACCGGGAAATCTGAAATGAATGTCGGAATTTGGACACTTATGTAGAAAATCCTTCTATTTTCTTATGTGAAATCTGAGCCATCTGTGCTATTCTTCAACGATAACCTACTATTTTTTTCTGTAAAAGGAGTTGTTTTCTTGAATATACATGAACAGAAGATAACACCGGAATGTTTGGAAAAGGCTGCTAACCAAGTTGAAGATAAGCGGGAAGAATATAAGGATGTGCTGCTTCAGCTGAAAAAAATGCTTGGCGGAACAACGCCGCACAGTGAAACGACGGAAATTCTCACGCGGGCATATGAACAAATGAAGGAATATGCACTTTTTGTTCAGTCGATAGAAACATTTTTGAGGAAATCTGCAAACAATTTAAAAATCAAATAAACAGGCTGCCGATGGGATCGGCAGTTTTTTCTGTGAAAAGTCTTCGGTGATTTAAAAAGGGCTGCCTCTCTGTAAGGCAGCCCCTTTTGTTTATGATTGTTGATTCAGGCGCAGTGCAGAATGCTTCGTAGGACCAACATACTGGTTTAGCGGGAAGGATTCTTTAATGGCCGCTGTGATGAATTCTTTCGCTGCGTAAATGGCTTCTTTGACTTCCGCACCTTTGGCAAGCTCCGCTGTCACGGCTGCTGAGAACGTACAGCCTGCGCCATGTGTATAAGGCGTATCGATCATTTCGCTTTCAAGGACTTCCGCTGTTTCTCCGTCATAGAGAACATCAACGGCTTTCTCATGTTTGAGTTTGCCTCCGCCTGTAATGACGACATATTGAGCGCCGAGTGCGTGAATTTTTTTCGCGGCTTCGATCATATCGTCAACTGTTTTTAGTTCATCCATGCCGCTGAGCTGGCTGGCTTCAAACAAGTTTGGCGTAATGACAGTGGCTAGCGGAGCCAATTGCTCACGCAGGGCTTGGGCGTGCTCCGGATAAAGGACTTCATTAGCACCTTTGCAAACCATAACTGGGTCAATTACCACATTTTTTAATTGTTTTTCTTTGATCGTTTTTGCCGCAAGCTCGATAATATCAACGGTTGGCAGCATTCCTGTTTTCATGGCGTCCACACCGATGCCGTCTGTAATTGTTGCAAGCTGGGCGCGGATTGTATCAGTATCGATCGGGAATACCTGATGGTCCCAGCTGTTGTTTGGGTCCATCGCAACGATCACCGTTAAGGCGGTCATCCCGTATACGTTTTTTTCTTGAAATGTTTTTAAATCAGCTTGAATCCCAGCACCGCCGCTGGAATCTGAGCCGGCAATGGTGAGTGCTTTATGCATAGACATGTCTTGAACCTCCATCGTGTTTTGTCTTTCATTATAGTTAGATTTTCTCTGTATCACAATATAGAAGGCTTAGCAATTCATCTAGTATTTTCATTATCACCTTATCCTGTTTCAGTAGGATATTCCCACTGATCTCCCGTCCAATATATGTTTTAATAGTACATGACTATGAAAATGAGAAGGAGAGCATCATGAAGATTTCTATCGTAATTGTGACCTATAATCGGATTCCGGCTTTGTGTGAGCTTTTGGAGTCGATTTCCCGCCAGACCTTGAAGCCGTATGAAATTATTATTGTGAATGATGCCGGGGAATCGGTCGTGCCGGTCAAAGCACTTTATCCGGAGCTGCCGATTGCTGTCATCAATTTAGAAAAGAACTCGGGGCATGTGGCTGCGAGAAATGCCGGTGTAAAAGAGGCGTCTGGCGATTGCATTATGCTGTGTGATGACGATGATTTCTTTACGCCAGGGCATGTGGAAAGAATGGCGAAGGAAATAGAAACGGCAGATTTCGTTCATTCTGATGCGGAAATAGTTTCGTTTGAAGAGAAAAACGGAACAAGATATCCAGTGTCACGGAAATTGTTTGCTTATACCGCTGACTATGAGGATATGAGAGTGTTTTCTACATACGTGCCGTCGGGCAGCATGTACAGACGTTTTCTGCATGATGAAATCGGGTATTTCGATGCTGATGTGCACAATTACTGGGATTGGGATTTTTATCTGCGCGCAGCCAAGGATTACCGGGTGAAGCGTGTCCCTTGCGCCAGTGTGATTTATGCCTTCAGTGACGCGGGAGACAATCAGTCTGCGGACCTTGGCGCCAAGCGGAAGCAATATTTGGATCGGTTAAGTGAAAAGCACGGACTCGGGGAGCTGCCGACGAAAAACTTTGCCGTCCTGCTTGAAGAGCCTGAGATGAAGAGGCGGGAAGCAAAAAGTGAAATGGTTTGGGATGGCGAGCCTGTATATTCCAGACTTCATCGTTCGTAAGGGGGCCTGAATCTTGAAACAGCTTTTACAAGACAGCTGGTGGAATCAGCTAAAGGAAGAGTTTGAGAAACCGTATTATCAAGAGCTCAGAGAAATGCTGAAGAGGGAATACGCGGAGCAAACGATTTATCCGGACAGCCGGGATATTTTCAATGCGCTGCATTATACATCATATGATGATGTCAAGGTCGTCATTCTGGGACAAGATCCGTATCACGGGCCGGGACAGGCTCAAGGTTTAAGCTTCTCTGTCAAGCCCGGTGTAAAGCAGCCGCCTTCGTTAAAAAATATTTTTCTTGAGCTGCAGCAGGACATCGGGTGCAGCATCCCGAATCACGGGTCGCTTGTCAGCTGGGCAAAGCAAGGCGTTCTTTTGCTGAATACTGTGCTGACAGTAAGGCGCGGACAGGCGAATTCCCATAAGGGAAAAGGCTGGGAGCGACTGACGGACCGAATTATTGACGTGCTGAATGAAAGGGAGCAGCCGGTTATCTTTATTTTATGGGGACGGCATGCTCAAATGAAAAAAGAACGGATCGACACCTCCAAGCATTTTATCATTGAATCGACGCATCCCAGCCCGTTTTCGGCGAGAAACGGATTTTTCGGGAGCAGACCTTTTTCCCGGGCAAATGCCTATCTGGAGAAAATGGGAGAGGCGCCGATTGATTGGTGTATTAAGGATTTGTAAAAAGCGCAGGTTATCTGCGCTTTTTTATTTGAGTATTTTTCGAATCATTCGCAGCCCGTTTTTGGAGGAAGGATAACGAAATGCGAAGTCGAAGCGGTTCGTTTGTTTGACGACGCTTTTTTTGTGCGTGAATGTGTTAAAACTGTCAAACCCGTGATAGCTGCCGATGCCGCTTTCCCCGACGCCGCCGAATGGCAAATACGGCGTCGCCACATGCATTAACGTATCATTGACACAGCCCCCGCCAAACGACAGATTTCCTAAAACAGCGCGCTCAATTTCTTTGTTTATGGTGAAGAGATACAGGGCGAGCGGCTTAGGGCGCGATTGGACTTTTTCAATGACTTCCCCGATATTGCGGTATGTAAAGAGCGGAAGAATCGGCCCGAAAATCTCCTCCTGCATCACTGGAGAGTCATCTCTCACTTGTTCGAGAATGGTCGGCGCAATTTTGTGATGATTGGGATCAGATTGTCCGCCTGTGAGTGGGATGCCGTCATTCAGAAAGCTGAGCAGCCGCTGATAGTGGCGCTCACTGACGATTTTGCCATACTGCGGATTCTGTTCCGGCTGAGGGCCGTAAAATTCTATGATCGCACGCTTCATTTCTTCTGTGAGCTTCGTTTTGATGTCCTCGTGTACAAATAAATAATCCGGTGCGATGCAGGTTTGTCCCGCATTTGTAAATTTCCCGAAGACGATGCGTTTGGCGGCAAGCTGAATGTCAGCATCTTTATGGACGATGCAGGGGCTTTTGCCGCCGAGCTCCAAGGTTACGGGAATTAATTGTTTAGCGGCGGCCTCCATGACGATTTTTCCCACGGCTACGCTGCCGGTAAAGAAAATGTAGTCAAAGGGCTGCTGTAATAATGCTGTGCTGACGTCGGGCCCGCCTTCTGCCATAGCGACATAATCGGTCGGAAAAACGCTGCTGATGAGTTTGGAAAGAATAGCAGAAACAGCCGGCGTATATTCTGATGGCTTGAGAACGACCGTGTTCCCCGCCGCAATGGCTCCAATCAACGGAGAAAGCGCCAGCTGCAAGGGATAGTTCCAAGGCGCAATCACCAAAACGGTTCCATACGGCTCAGGAATGATGATGCTTTTAGAGCCTAGATGAGTCAGCGGCGTTTTGACTCGTTTCGGCATGGACCATTTTCTCAGCCGTTTCATGACAAAGCTGATTTCCTCCAAGACAATTCCGATTTCTGTTGAGTATGCTTCTTGCTCGGATTTGTGGAGATCCTGGTAGAGAGCGGCTATGAGATCGGCTTCATGAGTTCTGACGGCTTGTTTCAGCTTCCGCAAAATGTTCAGTCTCGATTCAAGCGGTCTCGTATGTCCCGCCGCAAAATAGGCTTTATGCTTGCTGATGATAGAGGGGATGCTGTTCATTCCGTCTCTCCTTTTTGTAAGGTATGGTGATTTATTATGTGAAAAATCTCTTCTGCTTGTCAATCGCAAGGTTTGTCAGAAAAAATAACAAACTCATATCTGCGTTTACAGCAGGAATTTGATAAAATGCAGGAAGACAACATTTATTTTTTTGGAGGGTGCTTCATGAACATTCATATATCTGCATTAATTCAAAAGATGGAAGAGGAGCTGAAAAAAGCAAAAACAGCTGAACGGGATGAGGAGCTGAAGCGTTATGTAGCGGTTGTCCGTTCTCTGTGTGATGTCGTGCTTGATCAGCCGGAGAACGCGAGCGGGCCCCGCATACAGCCGAGCGTTACGACAAGTCCTGCCGCGCCGCCATCGACAGACCAGTTGATGATGGAAAAAATGATGGGGAGCGCGGGATTAAACAAATATCGAAAGCAAGAAAAAGAGAGGCAGGAAGAGGATGGAAACGGAGAGTCTTTATTTGATTTTTAAAGAGAGAGGTTGAGCTTACGTGAAATTGGTTCTTGGCGCGCTGCAATGGACAGCGTTTATCATTGCTGCGGCGATAGTTGTTCCGGTGGCGGTTGCCCAGTCGTTTCATCTGGATCACTCAGATTCTGCAAGATTGATTCAAAGCACTTTTTTTGTACTGGGAATTGCCGCCGTCATTCAGTGTTTGAAAGGCCACAGACTGCCGATTAATGAAAGCCCAGCCGGCTTGTGGTGGGGAGTGTATACGATTTACGCAGGGCTGACGGGAACTGTGTTTGCGACATATGGAGACACACTGCGGGGGTTGCAGGGAGCCCTTCTTGTAAGCGCTGTATGTTTCTTTTTGTTAAGTGTTTTCAAGGTCATTGACAGACTTGCAAAATTGTTTACTCCGGTTGTAACGGGCGTCTATTTATTGCTTCTTGTCATGCAGCTGAGTCAGCCCATTATAAAAGGAATTCTCGGAATCGGTTATCGACAGGACGGGGTGGACGGTCTTGTATTTGGCCTGGCGCTTGTTGTGATCGCTGCCGCCTTTATAATGACAAATTCGAACATCATGTTTTTTAAGCAATATTCTATTTTATTAGCCTTGTTCGGCGGATGGGTGCTGTTTGCGGCTGCCGGAGCGGCAAAGCCGATTGAAATGCCGGACCGGCTGTTTCAGCTGCCTTCCCTGTTTCCTTTTGGGACACCGTTATTTAACAGTGGCCTGATCATCACTTCTATTTTTATTACCATCTTGCTGATCGTGAATATGCTGGCGAGCATGAAGGTCGTGGACATCGCCGTGAAAAAATTCAGCAAACAGCCTGATGGAAAGCATCATGAACGCCATGCCGGTTTTGCCGCTTCATTCAGCCATCTGCTTAGCGGTTTGACGGGAGCTATTGCGCCTGTTCCGATTTCGGGAGCCGCGGGTTTTATTGAAACGACCAAAATGCCTTCTAAAAAACCGTTTATGCTCGGCAGTATTCTGGTTATCGTGATCAGCGTGATCCCGTTTTTTATGAATACGTTTGCGAGCCTGCCGTCACCCGTTGGATTTGCGGTGAATTTTGTTGTGTTCTCCGCAATGGGCGGTCTGGCCTTTGCCGAATTTGATTCATATGAGAAAGAAGAATCAAAAAGGGTGAGGTCTATCATCGGCATCTCGCTGCTGACAGGGGTCGGTATCATGTTTGTTCCTGAAACTGCGTTAAAGGGATTGCATCCGGTATTTATTTCTCTATTAAGCAACGGGCTCGTATTAGGGACGCTTGCTGCAATAGCAGCTGACCAGTTCCAGCTTTGGCGCAGGAGAAAATCCGACAATCTCGTGTCAACAGAGAACAAACATTGAATTTTGGTGCAGGTGCGATAAGATAAATGATATGAGTTTAACGAAAAGGCGGGAGAGATAGATGAAAGTTTTTATCATATTAGGGGCCATTAACGCCCTGCTTGCCGTGGGACTCGGAGCATTCGGCGCTCACGGATTAGAAGGGAAAATACCTGATAAATATCTTCAGGTTTGGCACACAGGCGTGCAGTATCATATGTATCACGCCCTTGGGCTATTCGTTGTCGCGTTTCTGGCTGATAAATTATCCGGCATAGGCAGTGTCACGACAGCCGGCTGGCTGATGTTTGCGGGAATTGTGCTGTTTTCCGGAAGCTTATATATTCTAAGTGTGACGCAAATCTCCATTCTTGGAGCGATCACCCCGCTCGGCGGTGTGGCGTTTATTATTTCTTGGATTATGATCGTTGTCGCAGCCGTCAAATATCTATAAACAAAAAAGCCAATCCTCATCATATGAGTGATTGGCTTTTTTCTTATCTTGGCGAATAGGACGCCATGGAATATGGATACGTATAAGCAATTTCTTCATCAAATGTAATGTAATCGAGGTAGATTGTCAGGAGCAGGTAGCGTGTTCCTGATTTCGGGTCGCTGATAATAATGTGATCCCGGCCCGCAGCTTCGATGACGCCGCGAAAAATCTTCGAGCCCCATTCCTTGCTGTTTTCAAATGTCATATAAATGGTGGCCGTTTTTCCCCGATTCAGGCGCAAAATATTCTCGATGTAAGATTCCTCAACAGGCAGCATGCCGGGAACGCTTTGGCCCGGTCCTGACGGTGTAGGCCCCGATGGAATTTGAAAACCGCCGCCCTGCTGCTGGCCCGGGAATCCAAATCCCTGCTGTCCTTGTTGTCCTTGCTGTCCCTGCTGCATTGGCATCATTGGCTGCATCCCCATTGTCTGCATTTGTGAGCCTTGGCCTTGCTGCGGGTACGGGTTGGCGCCAAACTGAGGCTGATACCCCTGCATATTATCAAATCCCTGCATTTGCTGATATTGATTTTTTTTCGGTTTCATATCGTTCCTCCTTTTTATGAAAACCATTCAAAACATGTTCTGGATGTATAGGTGAACGCTCCGCGATGACTCACCTCCGATGGAAAACGATCTTAGTCGCTGGTGCGATTTTTATCTCTTTCACCTTATGAGGCTGATGCTTGGATTATGCTGAAAAAGAACAGCGGACCGATCAGATTTCGCTCTGGGCAGCCGCTGTTTTTCAGAGACATACACAAACTTTTCGCATATTGGTTTGTATCCCTAGCGCAACTCGAGCATAAGCAACATAAGATAACGATAGTTTCAGGTGTGAAGTTCCAAGAAGGAGGTGTAGGATTTGCCTAAAGTATCAGTCATTATGACGAGCTATAACAAAAGCGATTATGTGGCAAAGTCCATTTCTAGCATACTCTCACAAACGTTTTCAGATTTTGAATTGTTTATTATGGATGACAACTCCAATGAAGAGACGCTGAATGTAATCCGTCCTTTTTTGAATGATAACCGAGTGCGTTTTTATCAAAGCGATGTATCTGGAGTGAAGGAAAGAACAGAAAAAACGAGATACGCTGCACTGATCAATCAGGCGATTGAGATGGCGGAGGGTGAATATATCACCTATGCGACGGATGACAACATCTATATGCCGGACCGCCTCCTGAAAATGGTGCGGGAGCTCGATACCCATCCTGAAAAGGCTGTGATTTACTCAGCCTCCAAAACCTATCATTTAAACGAGAATCGCGACATTGTAAAAGAAACTGTCAGGCCTGCCGCTCAAGTGACATGGAACGCGCCGTGCGCAATTGATCATTGCTCGGTTATACACAGGTATTCGGTGCTTGAGAAGGTAAAGGAGAAGTTTGGCTCCTATTGGGATGAAAGCCCGGCGTTTTACCGTATAGGAGATGCCCGGTTCTTTTGGAGAGTCAATCATTTTTATCCGTTTTACCCGCTGGATGAGGAGCTGGACCTGAATTATATTACCGACCAATCGATTCACTTTCAGCTGTTTGAATCAGAAAAAAATGAATTTGTCAGGAACCTTCCGCCGCAGCGAAATTGCCGAGAGCTGCGTGAATCATTAAAAAAGCTTGGAATGGGGTGAGAGCTTGTCGGCCTATTTAAGCAATTATTGGGTGCTGTACCGGAAGTACGTGGAGCTTTTTGACAAACTTCGCTACAAAGGGATTCCGCTTGGGCTTATCAGTAATTTTTATCAATACATCAGTCCTGAGCTGAGGGTGATGATGGAAGAAGAACCGGAATTATTCGGATCGGTGGATCAGCATATCGATGAGGGACAGATTCAGCCGTTTTTTGAAGAAAGAATCCAAAAAATCGTAAAAACAAATGACGAACCTGTTAAAGGGAAAGTCATTTTGCACTTTGATTACCTGCGTTTTTCAAACGAAAATTACTATCAATTTGATCCTGAAAAAACGGCTGTTTTGGCCAGATGGAGTTTGCCGGATTATTGTGATCTGCCTGTAATTAGCAAGCGGGAGATTGCGGATTCATGCCAAAAAGGCGATTCGAAGCAGTATCTCGAAACAGCCTGTTCGCTTCTTGCCCCTTATGATGATCACCCGGCATTTGGTGATCAAGCGTTTCGCGACCGGCTTTTCAAAGATATTCCTTTATTTATAGAGGCCATTGATACAGTTGATGCGCTGTTTGAACAGGAAAAGATTTCAGCTGTTATTGTCGGAACGGCAGAAGACATTTACAGCAGGGTGCTCGCTCTCATGTGTCAAAGAAAAGGGGCCGTCAGCATTTGTCTTCAGCATGGCGCATTGATGGGAGATGAAGCCTTCATTCCTGTTTTTACAACCTATCAAGCTGTATTTGGTGCGTATGAAGCAGAGTGGTTCATGCGAAAAGGCTGTAAACCCGAGCAGATTCTCGTAACGGGACATCCCCGCTTCGATCAGATTTTTAACAGAACGCCTATGGATATGTCCATATTCTATCGAAAACTTGCTTTTCAGCCGACTAAAAAAATTGTGCTCATTGCCACTCAGCCCTTTTCAGAAGATTTTTATTCCGGTGTGCTGCAGGGGCTTTCTGATCAGAAGCAGCTGCAGATTATTATCAAACCCCACCCGTGGGAAATCGGAAAAAACAAGCTTGATCTGTATCACGAGGCGGCGAAAAAACATAAAGCATGCAGAGTCATCAAAAAGGAGCTGGAGCTTTATGATTTGCTGCCGTATGCTGATGCCGCAGTGACGCAGACCTCGACAGTCGGCCTTGAAGCCATGCTGTTTCAAAAGCCTGTGCTGATCGGAAAATCGTCCGGAAATCGCTCGTATCCGTATTATGAGTCTCTTGGCGATTTTATGTTTGACCAGCCGGATGAACTTGCGCAGACCTTGGTTGAGGTTCTTCGAAGTCCCGGCGTGCATCAAAAAGCAGAAGAGGCGCGCCTGGCATTCATAGCGGCTAATTATCCGGTGGCAGAATCAACAAATGCTTTATTTGCGGAACTGAAAGCCAAAACAGGAGTTGATTACAGGCGGGAAGATACTGAATAAAATGATAGGAGCGCAAAGAAATGGTGCAAAAGAGAAATCATTTTCTCCCTTACTCATTGCCGTTAATCGGTAAGGAAGAAATTCAGGAGGTTACAGAAACGCTTGAATCGGGATGGCTCTCTAAAGGCCCGAAGGTTCAGCAGTTTGAAAAAGAGTTTGCCGCGTTTGTCGGGGCGAAGCACGCCGTGGCGGTGAATTCATGTACCGCAGCTTTATTTTTGGCCTTGAAAGCAAAAGGGATCGGGCCCGGGGACGAGGTCATTACCTCTCCGCTTACGTTCAGCTCGACCGCCAATACGATTATTCATACGGGAGCGACGCCTGTGTTTGCGGATATTGACGAAAACACGCTCAATATTGACCCGGTAAAGCTTGAGGCGGCCGTCACACCGCGAACGAAAGCAGTTGTGCCCGTCCACTTTGGCGGGCAGTCCTGCGATATGGATGCAATATTGGCTATTGCCCAAAATCATGGTTTATTCGTGCTGGAGGATGCGGCACATGCGGTATATACGACTTATAAGCAAAGAATGATCGGTTCTATCGGGGATGCAACGGCATTCAGCTTTTACGCCACCAAAAACCTCGCGACAGGGGAAGGCGGCATGCTGACGACTGATGATGAGGAGCTTGCCGATAAGATCCGGGTGCTAAGCCTTCACGGCATGAGTAAAGCCGCATGGAACCGTTATTCTTCAAATGGCAGCTGGTACTATGAAGTCGAATCGCCCGGCTATAAGATGAATATGTTTGATTTGCAGGCGGCCCTCGGACTTCATCAGCTGAAACGGCTGGATGATATGCAGAAACGGAGAGAAAAGATTGCCAGCCGTTATCAAACCGCTTTTCAGCAGATTCCTGGGCTGATCACGCCGTTTGTCCATGATGACGGCAGGCACGCCTGGCATCTATATGTTCTGCAAGTTGATGAAAAAAAGGCCGGGGTTACGCGCAATGAAATGATTACGGCTTTAAAGGATGAGTACAATATCGGCACTAGCGTTCATTTTATTCCAGTACACATTCATCCGTATTATCAAAAGCAATTTGGATATAAGGAAGCGGACTTTCCGAATGCCATGAATTACTATAAACGAACCCTTTCTCTCCCGCTCTATCCATCAATGTCTGACGACGATGTACATGATGTCATTGAAGCTGTGCGGGATATCGTAAAAGGGGCTGATTAAGTGTATACGGTAAAAGAAAATGTCTCCAAAGAGTTGATTGAGGAATTTCTCCAAAGCAGAAAGCTTACACTGGATGTTCCGTATCAATTTTCCCTCGGCCTTTTTGAAAACAGCAGGCTCCAAGGCGTATTGCTTTACGAAGATTCTTTGTGGGAAAGTAAGGTGCTTCAGAAGAAAGTCATGAACGTCAAACTTCTGGCGGCAAATAGTACCGGGCAGCTAAAGAGGCTGTTTGAAGCTTTTTATACTGTACGCCAAATGGATGAAACGGATTTTATCTTTGTCCGTGTTCCGGCTGAAGATATCGGAGCCGCGCATGTGATACAACAGCAGCCATCCTCTTACTTTGTCGGGAGTTTGCTGAAGCTGGCGATGCCTCCGTCTTTTTATGACAAAACACCGCCATTTTTTGAACTGGGCCCGCCTGAGCCCGGAGACACAGAAGCGATATGTGAGCTGGCCCGAGACTCGTTTACAAAAAGCAGATATTTTCAGGATCCTCATCTCAGCCGCGATGCAGCAAACAAAATATTTCAGGAGTGGACACGAAACAATCTGAATGGAAGGGCGGCGGTCAATATTGTCGCTAAACACAATGGCGAGGTCATCGGCTATCTTCAGGGCTTATCAAGAGATGATGAATGCATTCTCGATTTGATGGCTGTAAAGCCGGGATTTGAAGGGAAACGTATTGCGTTTCATTTATTGGCGAATCTCATAGAACAACCGGAGACCCAGAAGCATAGAACGGTAACAGCGGGGACGCAGCTTCACAATGTAAGGGCGATCCGCCTTTATGAACGAATGGGCTTCACCGCTGAACAATCGTATTACTATTATCATATTTGGCCGGGCAAGGAGGCGAAATAATGGCAGCGTTTCAGATCGCGAATAAAACTGTAGGCAAAGACGCTCCTGTTTTTATTATTGCTGAGGCGGGGATTAATCATGACGGGAAGCTTGATCAGGCTTTTGCGCTGATTGACGCCGCGACGGAAGCGGGAGCGGATGCCGTGAAATTTCAAATGTTTCAGGCTGATAGAATGTACCAGAAAGATCCTGGTTTGTACAAGACGGCAGCGGGCAAGGACGTCTCTATTTTTTCTTTGGTTCAATCTATGGAAATGCCTGCTGAGTGGATTTTACCGCTATTGGATTACTGCCGCGAAAAGCAGGTGATCTTTTTAAGTACGGTATGTGACGAGGGGTCAGCTGATCTGCTTCAGTCTACCTCGCCGAGCGCTTTTAAAATCGCATCCTATGAAATTAACCATCTCCCGCTGCTCAAATATGTCGCCCGGCTGAACAGGCCGATGATTTTCTCGACAGCCGGAGCTGAAATCTCTGATGTTCACGAAGCTTGGCGCACCATCAGGGCAGAGGGAAACAATCAAATTGCCATAATGCATTGTGTGGCGAAATACCCAGCACCGCCGGAGTACAGCAACCTCAGCGTCATTCCGATGCTTGCCGCCGCTTTTCCTGAGGCGGTAATCGGCTTCTCCGATCATAGCGAGCATCCGACAGAAGCGCCGTGTGCCGCGGTTCGGCTCGGAGCAAAACTGATAGAAAAGCATTTTACGATCGATAAAAATCTGCCGGGTGCCGACCACTCGTTTGCATTAAATCCGGATGAATTGAAAGAAATGGTCGATGGCATCAGGAAAACGGAAGCTGAGCTGAAACAGGGGATCACAAAGCCGGTCTCTGAAAAACTGCTTGGCAGTTCATACAAAACAACAACCTCCATCGAAGGAGAAATCAGAAATTTTGCATACAGAGGCATTTTTACAACAGTTCCGATTCAAAAAGGTGAAGCCTTTAGTGAAGACAATATCGCAGTGCTTCGGCCCGGACAAAAGCCGCAGGGGCTGCACCCGAGATTTTTTGAACTGCTGACCAGCGGGGTTCGGGCTGTAAGAGACATTCCAGCCGACACAGGCATTGTCTGGGATGACATTTTAATGAAGGACAGCCCGTTTCATGAATGATATTCTCTTTATCATCCAAGCGAGAATGGGTTCAACAAGGCTTCCGGGAAAAGTGCTTCGGCCGCTCGGATCGAATCGTTTACTTGACATTCTCGTTCACCGTGTCCGGCAAAGCGCGTTTTACCAAAAGAATCGGGATAATCTTGTCATCGCCACGTCTGACAAAGAAACTGACGACATATTAGAGGCGCACTGTATCAAACAAGGCTTTCGTGTTTTCCGCGGGAGCGAAGAACGTGTCCTCGATAGGTTTGTGAAGGTCATAGAAGCTGTTAAACCGTCAGTCATCATCCGGTTAACGGGTGATAATCCGTTTGTCGATCCGGAGCTGCTCGATGTAATGATTAAGGCGCATTTTGATCAAGGATCGGATTATACGTATATCCTGAATGCGCCATTAGGGATTTGCGGCGAAGTGGTCAACGCCAACCTGTTAATTGACATCAGCCGTATTCAGGCTTTGGAGGATCAATATCAGGAGCATGTCACGTTATATATAAGGAATCATCCAGCTCTTTATCGTGTTCAGTTTTTAGAGGCGCCGGAACGATTTCGCGCCCCTCAATATCGGCTGACCATTGATACAAAGGAAGACTATGAATCGATAAAGGCCCTCTATCAAAAAGCAGGCGAGCGCCCCGATGTATCCGCCTCAGAGCTTATCACCCTTCTGAACCGGAACCCCGATGCGGCAACCGAACGAGAGGCTGACTAGCCATGCATGTTGGGATCTTCGCAGACGGCGGCTATGAAAAGGGAATGGGCCATGTTGTCCGGATGAAGAGACTTGCGGAAGAACTCAAACAGAGCTGCTTGATTACGTTTTACACGAATCAGGAGTCTGAAGCGTTTCTTCATGAAGAGCATTGGCGTGTCATCGTAAAGCCGGAGCTGCAGCAGCACGAATTTATTCTCCGGGAAATAAAAAGCAAGAAGCTTGATTTGCTTTTGTTTGATATTCTAGGCGTGCCTGCAGAGCTGTTAAAGAAAATAAAGACGGAGACAGATGCGAAAATTGTTCTTTTTGAAGAGAAAAACGGTAAATCGATTCAATATAGTGACGCAGTCATTAACGGAATTTACGGTGACATCAGAAGCAGGGTGTACGTTCAGGGAAACACACGCATCTATGAAGGCCCGGACTATCTTATTCTTCACCCCGCCTTTCAGGCCGCAAGAGAGGATTACACACTTAAGAAAGACTGCCGCAATATCCTTGTTGCATTAGGAGGAAGTGATCCGAAGCAGCTTATTTTTAAAGTGCTGGCTGCCGCTGATCAAGTCCCCGACATAAAAGACAAAAACATGATGTTTGTGATGGGGAGCGCTTCACTGCATCAAGAGGCAGTCCGAAGGCGGATCGAAAAGAAGCCGCAGTACAAGATGATCGAACAGACAAATGATATGGCAGGTTTGATGAAACAAGCGGACGCAGCCATTGTCGCCGGCGGCATCTCTCTATATGAAGCCATTTGCATCGGCGTGCCGTGCCTTGTTCTTTCTCAGGTTGAGCATCAAACGGCTACAGCCAAAACATTTGCTGACCAAGGCGCCGCTCTTGATCTTGGCTTGGGTGAGCTTGTACCGGATGAAACACTCATCTATCAGATGTCGCGCATTATGAGCAGCTATCCTCTTCGCCTTTCTTTGCACAAGGGAGGAAGGCCGCTCGTGGATGGCAAAGGCATCAAGCGGGTAACAGCTATTCTTCAAGATTTATATGAACAAGAGATATAAAAATGCATGTAAGGAAGTGTTAATGTGAAAGGTGTTATTTTAGCCGGAGGAAACGGCTCACGCCTTATGCCCTTAACGAAAGCCGTCAACAAGCATTTGCTTCCTGTAGGCCCGTATCCGATGATATACTGGTCGATTATGAAGCTGGAGGAAGCCGGAATAAAAGACATTTTACTCATCAGCCAAAAAGAGCATATGCCGCAATTTTATAAACTGCTTGGGAACGGAGAAGAGCTTGGCGTTACAATCACTTATCAAGTACAGCCTGCCGCCTCGGGCATTTCGGATGGGCTGTCTTATGCAAAGCGCTTTACGAAAAAAGAGTCTTTCATTTTATTATTAGGTGATAATATATTTGAAGATTCATTAAAGCCTTATACAGAACGCTTTGAACAGCAGGGGAAAGGAGCAAAAGTGCTTCTGAAAGAAGTTGATGACCCGGAACGCTTCGGGATTGCTGAGATTGATGAGAAAAACAAGCGGATTCGTTCCATCATCGAAAAGCCCGAACAGCCACCGACTAACCTTTGTGTTACCGGCATTTATATGTATGATGCAGAGGTGTTTTCGTATATTGAACAAATATCACCATCAAAGCGCGGCGAGCTGGAAATCACCGATGTGAATAATCTATACATCGAAAACAGCCAGCTTACGTATGATGTGTTATCAGGCTGGTGGGTAGATGCCGGAACTCACGAATCGCTTTATCTCGCTTCCCAGCTTGTACACCAGGCTTTACGGAAAGGACAGGACGAAAAGTGATGGCAAAATCATATTTAATTACAGGCGGGGCCGGCTTCATCGGGCTCACGTTTACAAAGCTCATGTTAAGGGAAACCGATGCGCGCATTACCGTTTTAGATAAACTGACGTACGCCAGCCACCCGGAGGAAATGGAAAAATTACAGCAAAACAGCCGATTTCGCTTTGTAAAAGGGGACATCAGCGTTCAGGAGGATATCGACCGGGCGTTTGACGAGACCTACGATGGCGTCATTCACTTCGCAGCAGAATCGCATGTGGACAGAAGCATTTCCCAAGCGGAGCCGTTTATCACCACAAATGTCATGGGGACATACCGATTGGCGGAAGCGGTCTTGAAAGGAAAAGCCAATAAGCTGATTCATATTTCAACAGATGAGGTATACGGGGATTTAAAAGCGGATGATCCCGCGTTTACAGAAACGACGCCGCTTTCTCCTAATAACCCATACTCAGCCAGCAAAGCAAGCTCAGATTTGCTCGTGTTGTCTTATGTGAAAACCCACAAGCTTCCGGCCATCATTACACGATGCAGCAACAATTACGGACCTTATCAGCACAGCGAAAAAATGATTCCGACGATTATCCGTCATGCGAAGCAGGGCCTGCCTGTTCCGCTGTATGGCGATGGACTCCAGATCCGAGACTGGCTGTTTGCGGAGGATCATTGCCGCGCGATCAAGCTGATTTTAGAAAAAGGGACCGACGGAGAGGTGTATAACATCGGCGGCGGAAATGAACGCACGAATAAAGAGCTGGCGAGTGCCATTTTGAAGCATCTGGGCTGTGAGGAATTGTTCGCCCACGTGGAAGACCGAAAAGGGCATGACCGGCGCTATGCGATCAATGCATCTAAGCTGAAAAATGAACTGGGCTGGCGGCAGGAAGTGACGTTTGAAGAAGGCATTGCGCGTACGATTCAGTGGTATACAGACAATGACCGATGAGAAGGTGATCTGATTGACAAAGGTATTGGTGACTGGGGCGGGAGGACAGCTTGGCTTGGAACTATGCCGCCAGCTGAAGCAAGCCGGATATGAGGTCATTGCGTTAACAAAGAAGATGATGAACATTACTGACCAGCGCTCAGTACGGCATTCGTTTGGCCATTATCAGCCGGATATCGTGGTCAATAGCGCCGCGTTTACGTCGGTTGATCAATGCGAGAAAGAGCTTGATAAAGCGTACTTGATTAACGGAATCGGCGCTTATTATACAGCGCTTGAGTCAACCCGCATCGGAGCTCAATATGTTCATATCAGCACGGACTATGTATTCAATGGGAAAGGAACCCAGCCATATAGGGAAGACGATCCCCTCGATCCGAAAACCATTTATGGCAAAAGCAAAAGGCTCGGAGAAGAACTGATACGATTAACGACAAAAGACAGCACGATCATCAGAACATCGTGGGTGTACGGACATGGCGGCAGTAATTTCGTTGAAACCATGCTTAAGCTTGCTGAAACGAAACAAGAGCTTCGGGTTGTCAGCGATCAAATTGGTTCGCCGACTTATACGAAGGATTTAGCAGAAGCGGTCATCAAGCTGTTCAGTCATCCGCCGGGCATCTATCATGTCAGCAATTCAGGCATATGCAGCTGGTATGAGTTTGCGACGGCAATTATGGAAGAAAGCGGGCTGGAAACAGCCATTTTGCCTGTAACGACAGAGGAATACGGGAACAAAACACCCCGCCCGGCATACTCTGTGCTGAGCCATCGGGCCATTGAAGAAGCCGGCATCCGCCCCCGCCACTGGCGGGAAGCGTTACGAGAGTATTTGCAGGAAAGGAGCAGTGCATGTGATTGATGGAGTCAAGGTGAAAAAATTGACGAAGCATAGCGATGACAGAGGCTTTTTTGCTGAGCTGGTCCGGGACGATGAGAATCTCCTTGAGCATTTTGGGCAGGCTTCTTGGTCGAAAAGCTATCCGGGTGTGATTAAGGCATTTCATTATCATGAGAAGCAGGATGATCTCTGGTTCTTCCCAACCGGCCACGCTCAGGTTGTCCTATACGATCTTCGAGAGGATTCAAAGACAAAAGGAGAAACGGACGTCTATTATATGGGCGAAGACAACCCGATGCTGTTATTAATCCCAAAAGGGGTGGCTCACGGATACAGAGTGCTGGGAGAGACGCCGCTGACAATTATCTATTTTACCACCATGTCGTATAACCCGGATCAGCCTGATGAAAAAAGAATTCCGTGGAATGATGAGACGATCGGTTTTAACTGGAACACTGAATTCAGATAAAAATAGGAACGTGATCAATCGAAGAGCAGAGGCATCTTCGACTTTTTTTGCCCTTTTTTAAAATAGGATAAAAGATAGAAAATGCCAGGCGGATGTTACTAGAAAAAGAGAGAGAAATCGTCCATTTGAACCTTGTATAAACAGGAAGGAATTCTCATTGAATTCCAAGTGTTAATATTCCTTAAAAAACATTTACTTCCATGGAAAATGATGATAGATTAATTTTTAAGAAAAAGAACTGGTAATTCGCGAATTATGAAAAAGCGCTTTTTCTGCAGAGGACGCTCTGGCCAAATTTCAACAATCAATTAGGGGGAAATGTCATGCTAAAAAGAACTTCATTCGTATCTTCATTATTCATCAGTTCAGCTGTTTTACTATCAATCTTACTTCCTTCGGGCCAAGCTCATGCACAGTCTGCATCAATCGAGGCAAAAACAATTAACAGCACGAAAGAGTGGACCACTTCTGATATTGAAGTGACATATAAACCAAATGCGGTGCTTTCTCTCGGAGCGGTAGAATTTCAATTTCCTGACGGGTTTCATGCTACGACAAGAGATTCAGTGAATGGAAGAACACTGAAAGAAACACAGATTTTAAACGATGGAAAAACAGTCAGACTCCCGCTTACGCTTGATTTGTTAGGCGCATCCGAATTTGACCTCGTCATGGTGCGCAAAACGCTTCCTCGCGCAGGCACTTACACGATTAAAGGCGATGTAGTAAACGGTTTGGGAATCGGCAGTTTTTATGCTGAAACGCAGCTGGTGATTGATCCCCGTTAATCGATAGATTTGTAGTCAGAGACTGAGATGTTTTCAGTCTCTTTTTTTGTGGATTCAAAAGCTGGTACGGATCTTGCATGATGATAAGGGTGAACCCAATGCAGAAAGGAATTGGCGGGCTGATTTTTAAAAGCGCTTACATTACAGCCGGTCAAAAAAACAATGAGGTGAAAAAGATGTCAGCAAAGCAAGTCTCGAAAGATGAAGAAAAAGAAGCTCTTAACTTATTTCTGTCTACCCAAACAATCATTAAGGAAGCCCTTCGGAAGCTGGGTTATCCGGGAGATATGTATGAACTCATGAAAGAGCCGCAGAGAATGCTCACTGTCCGCATTCCGGTCAAAATGGACAATGGGAGCGTCAAAGTGTTCACAGGCTACCGGTCACAGCACAATGATGCTGTCGGTCCGACAAAGGGGGGCGTTCGCTTCCATCCAGAAGTTAATGAAGAGGAAGTAAAGGCATTATCCATTTGGATGACACTCAAATGCGGGATTGCCAATCTTCCTTACGGCGGCGGGAAGGGCGGTATTATTTGTGATCCGCGGACAATGTCATTTGGAGAACTGGAAAGGCTGAGCAGGGGGTATGTCCGTGCCATCAGCCAGATCGTCGGTCCGACAAAGGATATTCCAGCTCCAGATGTATACACAAATTCGCAGATTATGGCGTGGATGATGGATGAGTACAGCCGGCTGCGGGAATTCGATTCTCCGGGCTTTATTACAGGTAAACCGCTTGTTTTGGGAGGATCGCAAGGACGGGAAACGGCGACGGCACAGGGCGTCACGATTTGTATTGAAGAGGCGGTGAAGAAAAAAGGGATTAAGCTCCAAAGCGCGCGCATCATCATACAGGGCTTTGGAAACGCGGGTAGCTTCCTGGCCAAATTCATGCACGATGCGGGAGCGAAGGTGATCGGGATTTCTGATGCCAATGGCGGGCTCTACAACCCGGACGGCCTTGATATCCCTTATTTGCTCGATAAACGGGACAGCTTCGGTATGGTCACCAATTTATTTACTGACGTCATCACAAATGAGGAGCTGCTTGAAAAGGATTGCGATATTTTAGTGCCTGCCGCGATCTCCAATCAAATCACAGCCAAAAACGCACATAACATTCAGGCGTCAATTGTCGTTGAAGCGGCGAACGGCCCGACAACCATTGATGCCACTAAGATCCTGAATGAAAGAGGCGTGCTGCTTGTGCCGGATATCCTGGCGAGTGCCGGCGGCGTCACGGTTTCTTATTTTGAATGGGTGCAAAACAACCAAGGATATTATTGGTCGGAAGAAGAGGTTGCAGAAAAATTGAGAAGCGTCATGGTCAGCTCGTTCGAAACAATTTATCAGACAGCGGCAACACATAAAGTGGATATGCGTTTGGCGGCTTACATGACGGGCATCAGAAAATCGGCAGAAGCATCGCGATTCCGCGGATGGGTCTAATTTGAGAAGCCTCCGCAAAATAATTTTGCGTTTGTTTTTTGCCTAAAGAGCAAAAATCGCAAAAAAATTTGCGTTCAAGATCGGAAAAAGAGACAGGTGATCACCTGTTAGACAAATTTCTGTTCGATTCAACAAGTTTTTTCAGTAAAAGACAAGAAAATGGCATGATTCTTGCATTTTTATTCATATGCGAAGATATATTTCATAACACGAGGGGGACTACATATGACAGTCACATACGCGCACGAACCATTTACCGATTTTACGGAAGCAAAGAATAAAACTGCATTTGGGGAGTCATTGGCCTTTGTAAACACTCAGCTCGGCAAGCATTATCCGCTGGTCATAAATGGAGAAAAAATTGAAACGGACCGCAAAATCATTTCTATTAACCCGGCAAATAAAGAAGAGATCATTGGGTACGCGTCTACAGCGGATCAAGAGCTTGCTGAAAAAGCGATGCAAGCCGCATTGCAGGCATTTGATTCCTGGAAAAAACAAAGACCGGAGCACCGCGCGAATATTCTCTTTAAGGCAGCGGCTATTTTGCGCAGAAGAAAGCATGAATTTTCAAGCTATCTTGTGAAGGAAGCGGGAAAACCGTGGAAGGAAGCAGATGCGGACACGGCTGAAGCGATAGACTTTTTAGAGTTCTATGCGCGCCAAATGTTAAAGCTCAAGGAAGGGGCTCCGGTGAAGAGCCGTGCTGGCGAGTTCAATCAATATCATTACGAAGCGCTTGGCGTCGGCATCGTCATTTCTCCATTTAACTTCCCGCTCGCGATTATGGCGGGAACAGCGGCGGTAGCGATTGTGACAGGAAATACGATTCTCTTAAAACCGGCTGACGCAGCCCCGGTAGTGGCAGCAAAATTTGTCGAGGTCATGGAGGAAGCGGGTCTGCCAAACGGCGTTCTGAATTACATTCCGGGAGATGGAGCGGAGATCGGTGATTTCTTAGTTGAGCATCCGAAAACACGGTTTGTATCATTTACAGGTTCCCGTGCAGTCGGCTGCCGGATTTATGAGCGAGCCGCCAAAGTGCAGCCGGGCCAAAAATGGCTCAAACGGGTAATTGCTGAGATGGGCGGAAAAGACACAGTGCTTGTTGACAAGGACGCTGATCTTGACCTTGCTGCATCCTCTATCGTGTACTCAGCATTTGGATATTCAGGACAGAAGTGTTCTGCGGGCTCCCGCGCGGTTATCCATCAGGATGTTTATGATGAAGTGGTGGAAAAAGCTGTGGCGCTGACCAAAACGCTGACTGTCGGCAATCCAGAAGATCCAGATACGTATATGGGTCCCGTGATTCATGAAGCATCCTACAACAAAGTGATGAAATACATTGAAATCGGCAAATCTGAAGGCAAGCTATTGGCCGGCGGAGAAGGCGATGATTCAAAAGGCTACTTTATTCAGCCGACGATCTTTGCAGATGTTGATGAAAACGCCCGCTTGATGCAGGAAGAAATTTTCGGCCCGGTTGTTGCGATTTGCAAAGGGCGTGATTTCGATCATATGCTGGAGATTGCCAATAACACGGAATACGGATTAACAGGTGCACTTCTGACGAAAAACCGGGCGCACATTGAACGGGCGCGCGAGGATTTCCATGTCGGAAACCTATATTTTAACAGAGGATGTACCGGAGCAATTGTCGGCTATCAGCCGTTCGGCGGTTTTAATATGTCAGGAACAGACTCAAAAGCAGGCGGTCCCGATTACTTAATTCTTCATATGCAAGCCAAAACAACGTCCGAAGCTTTTTGATTTGAGAGAAATAAAATCGTGCGATTCTTTAGCGGATCGCACGATTTCAACTTTTTGATCAGGAGGACAATTTATGCAGTATACAAAAATCAGTCACATGAATCCGGCTGAAAGAGTGGAGGCGCTGACAGCATCTCTGGTCAGCCTCAGCAGCGTGAACGGTACTGTTGGAGAAGGGACAAAAGCAGATTTCATCAAAGAAGTGATCACGAGCTATCCTTATTTTCAGGAAAACCCCAGTCATGTGTGGGAACAGGCCATTCCCAATGACCCATACAATCGCAAAAATATTTTTGCGTTTATTAAAGGACATGGAGAAAGCCGTAATACAGTCATTTACCATGCCCATCTGGATACAGTTGGAATTGAAGATTTCGGCCCTTTAAAGGATATCGCTTTTGATTGTGAGAAATTGGCCGAGTATTTCAGCCGCTATGAGTTCGATCAGGATGTTCAGCGGGATGCCGAATCAGGCGATTGGATGTTCGGAAGAGGATCTGTCGATATGCAAAGCGGCATCGCCGTGCATTTAGCCAATCTCCTGCATTTTTCGGAGAACCTTGAGACGTTGCCGGGAAATGTATTGTTTATGGCCAATCCCGATGAGGAGAGCCAGCATTCGGGCATTCTCGCCAGCATTTCAGAGCTGAACCGGCTAAAAAAAGAAAAACAGCTTCACTATTTGGCTGCTATTAATACGGATTTTATTACCCCGCTTTACGATGGTGATCAGACAAGATATATCTATACCGGAGCCGCGGGAAAACTGCTGCCTTGCTTTTACATTTACGGGCGTGAAGTCCATGTTGGCGATACACTGGCAGGGATTGACCCAAATTTCATTTCATCTGAAATCACAAGCCGTCTCCACAATAACATCCATCTGGCAGAAAAGGTTGAAGGGGAGTTGGTTCTGCCACCATCCTGTTTGTATCAGCGTGATAACAAGGAATCCTATAATGTGCAAACGGCTGTCAGCACCAGCTTGTATTTCAATTGTTTTATTTATGAAAGAACAGCAAAAGAAATGATGGATTTGCTTATTGCAGTCACTGAGGAAGCATGCCGAGAGACAGAACAAAAATTATCAGATTATTACGAAGAATATGTAAAAAGAGCCAACCTGCCAAAGAAACATTTATCATGGGGCATTCAAGTGTATAGCCTGGAACAATACTTAGAAAAGCTGAGAAACCGGGGGATAGATCCTGAGCAGTGTATCGAGCAGACATTCAAAGCCAACGAGCACCTTGAACTTCGCATGAGATGCTTTCAGGCAATCGAAGAGCTTCAAAAGCTTGACCCCGATCAAGGCGCAAAAGTCATTCTATTTTACGCACCTCCTTACCTGCCGCATAACTATTTGAAAGAAGATAGCGCAAGAGATCAGCTTTTGCAGCATGTGATTAAAGAAGCGGCTGACAAAACCGCTGAATCGACAGGCGAAACATTTGTCTTCAAAAAGTTTTTCCCCTACTTGGCAGACGGCAGTTTTTTATCACTGCACGAAACCGATGGCGAAATTGATTCTTTTATCAGGAACTTCCCTGGGTGGAATAGGATTGGGACCATTCCGTTCAAAGACATACGCAAGCTGAATATTCCATCCATTAATATGGGTGTGTACGGAAAAGACGGCCATAAATGGACAGAACGAGTCTATAAACCGTACACATTTCATGTGTTGCCTCTCCTCATACAGCAAACCACCGTTCACCTTTTGCAGAGCTACCGGATGACCATCACGGCAAAAGAACCAAAGGGGGAAGGATGATGCAGAATCATAAAAATGAATTGCAGCGCAGCATGAAAAGCAGGCATTTGTTTATGATTGCTTTGGGAGGGGTGATTGGCACTGGGCTGTTTCTAGGCTCTGGCTTTACCATTAGCCAGGCGGGACCGCTCGGCGCCATTGCCGCTTATATCATCGGCGGATTTTTAATGTATCTCGTCATGCTTTGTTTAGGAGAATTGGCTGTTGCCATGCCGGTGGCCGGATCGTTTCAGGCTTACGCCACTAAATTTCTGGGACCGTCGACAGGCTTTATGATTGGCTGGCTGTATTGGTTCAGCTGGGCGAATACAGTGGGATTAGAGTTGACGTCAGCAGGCATTTTGATGCAAAGGTGGCTGCCCTCCGTTCCGATCTGGATATGGTGCCTCGTGTTCGGCATCGTCATCTTTTTGATTAATGCGCTCTCTGTCAGAAGCTTTGCAGAAATGGAATTTTGGTTTTCAAGCATCAAAGTGGCGGCGATCATATTATTTATTGTGATTGGCGGAGCCGCTGTGTTTGGCTTGATTGACTTTAAAGGCGGACAGGAAACACCCTTTTTGTCTAACTTTATGACTGATAGAGGGCTTTTCCCTAATGGGGTGCTGGCCGTTATGTTTACGCTGGTTATGGTGAACTTCTCGTTCCAGGGAACGGAGCTTGTCGGCATTGCAGCAGGGGAAAGTGAAAGCCCGGAAAAAACACTGCCAAAGTCCATTCGAAATGTCATTTGGCGCACGCTGTTTTTCTTTGTGCTCGCTATGTTCGTCTTGGTTGCCATCCTTCCGTACAAAACGGCGGGGGTGATTGAAAGCCCGTTTGTGGCGGTACTCGATCAAATCGGCATCCCATTTTCGGCAGATATCATGAACTTTGTCATCTTAACGGCCATTTTATCTGTTGCTAATTCGGGATTGTATGCGGCGTCGCGCATGATGTGGTCACTTTCATCAAATCAAATGGGTCCATCCTTTCTCACCAGACTGACAAAAAAAGGCGTGCCGATGAATGCCCTGCTGATTACGCTAGGCATTTCAGGCTGTTCGCTGCTGACAAGTGTCATGGCCGCAGAAACAGTGTATTTATGGTGTATCTCAATCTCGGGCATGGTGACAGTTGTCGCGTGGATGTCCATTTGTGCGTCGCAATTTTTCTTTCGCAGACGTTTCCTTGCTGAAGGCGGAAATGTGAATGATCTGGAGTTCAGAACGCCGCTTTATCCGCTAGTCCCGATTCTCGGATTTTGTTTATATGGCTGCGTGTTGATCAGCCTTATTTTCATTCCGGATCAAAGAATCGGCTTATACTGCGGTGTGCCGATCATTATTTTCTGCTATGCATACTATCATCTAAGCATCAAAAAGCGTATAAATCATGAACCGATTGAAAAAAAGCAGACAGAGGCGCAATAGAAAAAGCTCTCCGGGAGGCCGGAGAGCTTTTTTACGCGTTACATCCTCGTGTATTTTTAGAATGAAATATAGAAATATATAATGGGATTTAAATGAAAATAATAAAACTTATAAATATTTCGTTCGAATTGTAAATAGTGAAAAAACAATGCTAAACTATAATACAACTTTTATGATAAGAAGATTATGGAAGAGGTGTTTGAGAAAGAATGAACAGCAATCAAAACAATGACATCAAAACAAAACATCATTTTCCGTTATTGTTGGCATTGGCTTTAACGATGGGGGTATTTGCAGCCGGATCTGAAGAGCTTGTGATCTCACCGCTGCTGCCGGATTTAGCAAAAGCCTTCAGCTCAGATGTCAGTGTCCTTGCATTATCTATCAGTATTTACGGCATTATGATTTTTATCGGTGCGCCGCTTTTGGTTCCATTAGGCGATAAATACTCCAGAGAACTGAGCTTATTGGCCGGGCTTATGATCTTTATCATAGGAACGGTGATATGCGCTTTGGCTCAAAATATTTTTTTCTTCTTTTTAGGCCGGGCGCTTTCGGGATTGGCTGCGGGAGCGTTTGTTCCGACCGCTTATGCAGTTGTCGGTGATCGTGTTCCTTATACATACCGGGGCAAGGTGATGGGACTGATCGTTTCAAGCTGGTCGCTGGCGCTGATTTTCGGAGTGCCGCTCGGATCATTTATCGGCGGCGTCCTGCATTGGAGGTGGACGTTTTGGATTTTCGCCTTGATGGGCGTTTTAGTTGTCCTGCTGATTCTCCTTGAAATGTGCCGCCATGCCCAACATAAAAACAGCGGCAAGGAAGAAATAGAAGAGCCGGCAGGAACATTCCGGGATGCGCTGAAAGTCCCTCGTGTACCTGTTTATATCACGATAACCTTTTGTAATATGATTGGTTTTTACGGTATGTATTCCTTTTTAGGCACCTATCTTCAGGACGTTTTTACCGGAGGAAACACGGCTGCGGGCTTATTTATCATGATTTATGGAATCGGGTTTTCCATGAGTGTGATTACAGGAAAGATAGCCGACCGCATCGGAAAAATGCGCTCCCTTTTGATTGCGCTGGGGGTCATCAGCGTTCTGCTGGCGTGTTTACCATATGCGCCGGCGTCAATGTTTCTGTTAATCGTCAGCCTATTTATTTGGGGATTAATGCAAAGTTTGACGGTGACGCTGCTCAGCACCATTTTGAGTGACTGCTCAGAGCGTCATCGCGGAAAAGTCATGGTGTTTTACAGCCTCGCCTCGAATCTGGCCGTGACATTAGGTTCTGCTTTAATGGGACCCGTCTATGTGGCATACGGCTATGCAGCTGTCGGATTGATTTGCGCAGCCATCACAGTCCTCGGATTTGTGCTCAGTATATTCGCATATAAAAAGTACGGCAAACTTGAGCAGAAGGCCGATCAGTCCTTATCTCAATAAACAAAGTTTCTAAATTCCTATAATTAAAAACCCTTTATAAAGGGTTTTTTTGTTTGTATGGGAATAATTATCAATATTTTCAAAAAACATTGACAGTTCAATTGCCGCTGGATAAAATTTACTTAAAATTTTAAAAGATTGGTTGGTGCTCATGATTATATTGGATAATAGCATTCAGACAAAAAAAAGAACTGATTCACTATCCAAACTCATTACAGTCAACACGCTCGGCCCTGAGGGGACAAGCAGTGAGTACGCAGCAAAGCATTTCATTTCCAATTTTACTCTTCTACAAGGGCTGAACAGTAAATTGTCCTTGCATGATACTTTTGAATCATGCATCGAAAGGACGCTCCAAAGCCCGCTGGAATATACCATCGTCCCACATGCTTACGATGGCATTAAGCATTTCTACATGAGGCCGGATTTGCAGCTATTGCAGATCTTCAGGTGCGATACACCGATGTACGGCCTGGCTGTTCGTCCTGATTTTGAATTCAGAGACGATATGCTTGATACATCTGTTATTGTTTCACATCCTTCACCTATTAATTTAATAAAATATTTTACCCGCAAAGATGTTCGTTTCAAACTAGTCAATTCAACCAGTCAAGCCGCAAGAAAAGTAAAAGAAGGTTTGTATGACATTGCCTTAACCAATGAGCTTGCACGGCAAAAGTACGGGCTAACCTTTGTAAAAACATTCAAAAGCATTCCAATGAGCTGGTCATTATTTGGAAAAGGAGACGTTGATGATGAAAACTAAAGAAGATATGCAGGAGCTTTATTTCCCGACACCGAAATTAATTGAATGGGAAAACGGAGTGAGGCAGTATTCAACCGTACGAGGGGATACTGAAGTATTAATGTCTTACGTCCCGCCGCATACCAATGTTGAACCCCATCAGCATAAGGAGGTCCAAATCGGCATGGTCGTTTCAGGCGAGCTGATGATGACTGTCGGAGATGTGACAAGAAAAATGACAGCCTTGGAATCTGCCTATATCGCGCCGCCGCATGTGCCTCACGGGGCAAGAAACGAAACAGATCAAGAAGTGATTGCTATTGATATCAAGCGGCTGAAAGCTGATGAAACATATACAAGTCCTGAGGACTACTTTTTGGATATTTTCAAAACAAGAGACCTGCTGCCGGGCATGGAAGTCACGTTTTTTGTTGAGGATTGGGTAGAAATTATGCTTGCCAAAATCCCTGGGAATGGCGGAGAAATGCCTTTCCATAAACATCGGAATGAACAAATCGGCATCTGCATCGGCGGCGGCTATGACATGACGGTCGAAGGCTGCACAGTCGAGATGAAATTCGGCACAGCCTATTTCTGTGAGCCTCGTGAAGATCACGGTGCCATCAACCGTTCGGAAAAAGAATCAAAATCGATTAATATCTTCTTCCCGCCGCGCTACAACAGAGCAAAAGCAAAAAAAATGAAGGCGGATGAATGATCATGAACCTCACCGATAAAACCGTCCTCATAACAGGAGGCGCATCAGGCATTGGTTATGCTGCGGTTCAGGCTTTTTTGGGCCAGCAGGCCAATGTGGTTGTGGCGGATATTGACGAGAAGCAGGGAGAAGCAATGGTACGAAAAGAAAATAATGACAGGCTGCACTTTGTGCAAACGGACATCACAGACGAAGCTGCCTGTCAGTATGCTGTTGAATCGGCGGTTCATACATTTGGCGGGCTGGATGTCTTGATTAATAATGCAGGCATCGAAATCGTGGCACCTATTCATGAGATGGAGCTCAACGATTGGAACAAGGTGCTGCAAGTCAATTTGACCGGCATGTTTTTAATGAGCAAACATGCACTCAAGCATATGCTCGTCGCCGGCAAGGGCAACATCATTAATACGTGCTCTGTCGGCGGACTCGTGGCATGGCCTGATATTCCTGCCTATAACGCCAGCAAAGGCGGGGTTTTGCAGCTGACTAAATCAATGGCCGTTGATTATGCGAAACATCACATTCGCGTGAACTGCGTATGCCCGGGGATCATCGACACACCGCTGAATGAAAAATCATTCCTTGAAAATAATGAAGGCACACTTGAAGAGATCAAAAAAGAAAAGGCGAAGGTAAATCCGCTGCTGAGGCTTGGGAAACCTGAAGAAATCGCAAACGTGATGCTGTTTTTAGCCTCGGATTTATCAAGCTATATGACCGGAAGCGCCATCACCGCAGACGGAGGATACACCGCACAATAGAGAAGGAGTGTTTTACATATGGAGAGAAAAACAGTATTGGTCATCGCTGATCTTGGAGGCTGCCCGCCGCACATGTTTTATAAAAGCGCTGCTGAAAAATATAACCTGGTCAGCTTTATTCCAAGACCTTTTGCAATTACAGCCTCCCATGCAGCATTGATTGAAAAATACTCGGTCGCGGTCATAAAAGATACAGACTATTTTAAGAGTTTAGCTGATTTTGAGCATCCTGACTCCATTTATTGGGCGCATGAGGATCATGACAAGCCTGAGGAAGAGGTCGTCGAGCAAATCGTCAAGGTTGCCGAAATGTTTGGGGCGGATGCCATCACAACAAACAATGAATTATTCATTGCTCCGATGGCGAAAGCCTGTGAACGTCTGGGCTTGAGAGGTGCCGGCGTGCAGGCAGCCGAAAATGCCAGAGATAAAAATAAAATGAGGGACGCTTTTAATAAGGCCGGAGTCAAATCGATCAAAAACAAACGAGTCACAACTCTTGAAGATTTCCGTGCTGCTCTTGAAGAGATCGGCACACCTCTTATCTTAAAGCCTACATACTTAGCGAGTTCAATCGGTGTAACGCTGATTACGGACACTGAGACGGCAGAAGATGAATTTAACAGAGTCAATGACTATCTGAAATCAATTAACGTGCCAAAGGCGGTTACGTTTGAAGCGCCGTTTATCGCTGAAGAATTTTTACAGGGTGAGTACGGAGACTGGTATCAAACAGAAGGGTACTCCGACTATATCAGTATAGAAGGCATCATGGCTGACGGTGAGTATTTCCCGATCGCCATTCATGATAAAACGCCGCAAATCGGGTTTACAGAGACATCCCACATTACGCCGTCCATTCTGGATGAAGAGGCAAAAAAGAAAATTGTCGAAGCTGCCAAAAAGGCAAATGAAGGGCTTGGCCTGCAAAATTGCGCAACACATACAGAGATCAAGCTAATGAAAAACAGAGAACCGGGTTTAATAGAATCAGCAGCCAGATTTGCCGGCTGGAATATGATTCCTAACATTAAAAAGGTTTTCGGCCTTGATATGGCGCAATTATTATTAGATGTCCTCTGTTTCGGAAAAGACGCCGATCTGCCGGACGGATTATTGGATCAAGAGCCTTATTATGTTGCCGACTGCCATTTGTACCCGCAGCATTTCAAACAAAATGGCCAGATTCCAGAAACTGCTGAGGATTTGGTCATTGAAGCGATCGATCTGCCTGACGGGCTTTTAAAAGGGGATACTGAAATCGTTTCTTTTTCGGCCGCAGCACCAGGCACTTCAGTTGATTTGACATTGTTTGAAGCTTTCAATTCCATTGCTGCATTTGAACTGAAAGGCAGTAATTCACAGGATGTGGCTGAATCAATCAGACAAATTCAGCAGCATGCGAAGCTGACGGCAAAGTATGTGCTGCCAGTATGAAACAGCTGAAACCCAACTCTAAATACTTGCTTTACGGGCAGGCGCTATCGTTCATGGGAGACTATTGTGTTCTCCCTGCCCTGCTCATTTTATCTACATATTATCACGATTATTGGGTGACGTCCGGGGTCATCGTGGTCAGAAGCATTCCGATGGTGTTTCAGCCGTTTTTGGGGGTTCTGGTCGACCGGTTAGACAGAATTAAGATCATGCTGTGGACGGATATCATCAGAGGTATCATCTTTTTGGGGCTCACATTTCTTCCAAAAGGCGAGTATCCGCTGATTTTTCTGGCCCTGCTGTTTATTTCTTATGGAAGCGGCGTGTTTTTTAATCCCGCCCGTCTCGCTGTCATGTCGTCCTTGGAATCAGATATTAAAAGCATCAACACGTTATTTGCAAAAGCGACAACCATCTCTATTATCGTCGGGGCGGCTGCCGGAGGGCTCTTTCTGTTAGGCGGATCTGTAGAGCTGGCTGTTGCCTTTAACGGTGTGACATACCTGGTTTCGGCATTTTTTATCAGCCGTATCAAGCTGCAATTTGTGCCGATTCAACCTGAAAACATAAAAGAGGCCTTTCAGTCTTTTAAGGAAGGGCTCAAGGAAATCAAAACCAATGCATTCGTATTAAACGCCATGTTTACGATGATTACAATGGCTTTGCTGTGGGGAGTCGTGTACAGCTATTTTCCGATTGTCAGCCGCTTTCTGGGTGACGGGGAAATCGGCAACTTTATCCTCACATTCTGCATCGGCTTCGGCGGGTTCATCGGAGCGGTGCTTGTCAGCAAATGGGGCTTTAACAACAATAGAGGCCTTACGTACTTTACCGTTTTATCCATTGTCTCACTGGCGCTGTTTTTATTCACGCCGATTTTCGCTGTTTCTGTCATCGCGGCGATCCTCTTTTTCATCGCGATGGAATACGGGGAAGTGCTTGCAAAAGTGAAGGTTCAGGAAAATGCGGCAAACCAGATTCAAGGGCGCATTTTTTCAGTGGCCGAAGCGTCTATCGGATTATGCATTTCTATTGGTTCAATGTTCATTAACATCCTAAGCGCTCCGGTCATTATGGGGCTGATTGTCGTGATCGTATGCGGTTTGTTTCTGCATACGAAGCTCGTCAACAAATCGTTTTTGGAACGGGATAACAAAACGGAGCAAAAAGGAGTCTTTTAGATGGAAATAACACCGTCCGATGTCATCAAGACACTTCCAAGGCAGGAGTTTTCTCTCGTTTTTGAAAAGGTAAAGGAATTGGAAAAAACGGGGGCCCACATCATTAATCTCGGACAGGGGAACCCTGACCTTCCCACTCCGCCGCATATTGTGGAGGCTTTGCGGGAGGCTTCTCTGAATCCTTCGTTTCATGGATACGGCCCTTTCAGGGGCTATCCTTTTTTAAAGGAAGCGATCGCTGCTTTCTATAAAAGGGAATACGGAGTGACAATCAATCCTGAAACGGAGGTCGCGCTTTTCGGAGGCGGGAAAGCAGGCTTGTATGTGCTGACACAATGCCTGCTCAATCCGGGAGACATCGCTTTAGTCCCGAATCCAGGCTACCCTGAATATTTATCAGGGATTACGATGGCGCGAGCTGAGCTTTACGAAATGCCGCTGTATGAAGAAAATGGCTATCTGCCGGATTTTGAAAAGATTGATCCAGCCGTACTGGAAAAAGCGAAGCTTATGTTTTTAAACTATCCGAACAACCCCACTGGAGCTGTGGCTGATGCGGCTTTTTATGCAAGAGCTGCTGCTTTTGCGAAAGAGCATAACATCCATTTGATTCATGATTTTGCATACGGAGCGTTAGAATTCGATCAAAAACCGGCCAGCTTTCTTGAGGCAGAGGATGCCAAAATTGTCGGAGCAGAGCTTTATTCATTTTCAAAAACATTTAACATGGCCGGCTGGAGAATGGCGTTTGCGGTTGGGAACGAAAAGATCATTCAGGCCGTCAATGAATTTCAGGATCATGTATTTGTCGGCATGTTCGGCGGGCTGCAGCAGGCAGCGAGTGCGGCGCTTTCTGGAGATCCGGAGCATACGGAATCGTTGAAACGAATTTATAAGGAACGAATTGACTTTTTTACGGAGCTTTGCGAAAAGGAACTGGGCTGGAAGATGGAAAAGCCAAAAGGAACCTTTTACGTATGGGCTGAAATTCCGAATACGTTTGAGACATCTCACCAATTTTCCGATTACTTGCTGGAGCATGCCCATGTCGTAGTCACACCGGGCGAAATTTTTGGAAGCAACGGAAAAAGACATGTCAGAATATCAATGGTGTCGAAGCAGGAGGATCTGAGGGAATTTGTCATGCGGATTCAAAAGCTGAACCTGCCGTTCGGGTCATTACAAGAAACATCCCGCTAAAAAGCGGGATGTTTTTTATATGCTTTTCATGCTGCCGCCATCAGCGGAAATTTGCTGTCCCGTGATGTAGGAGGCTTCCTCAGAGGCAAGAAACGCAGCGAGCGCTGCGGTTTCTTCGGCTGATCCGACCCGTTTCATCGGAATCCCGGAAGCAATCTGTTCCTCTGCTTCCTGTTTGGATATGCTGTTCTTTTTCATCACATTTTCCACAAATTGATGATAACGGTCTGTAGCGATAAAACCAGGATTCAGACAGTTGACAGTAATGTTGTGAGGAGCAAGCTGGATGGAAATATTTTTACTGGCGTTAATTAAAGCGGCATTCATCATACTGTTTGTGAACATGTTGGCGCCGGGTTCCTTCCACAGATTTCCGACAATGTTGATGATTCTGCCAAACTCGTTTTGTTTCATCAGTGAGGAAGCACGCTTGATTGCGTCAATATAGGCAACGGTCTTTTGAGTGAACGTGGCCGTCATATCGTCTATATTGCAGTTATCAAATGTATCAGGCGCGCCGCCCGGGATATTATTAATCAGAACATCAAGCTGTCCGCATTGAGATTCGATTTCCTGAAAAATGCCCGCTCTCGTATGCCGGTCAGACATATCTCCCGCAAGGACAATGACGCTCGCCTCAGGATGCTTGGCCAAAATGTCTTCTTTGACAGATTCAATATTATCCAAATTTCGCGAATTAATGACGAGGGAAAAATGCTGGTCTGCTAATTTCAGAGCGATTGCTTTCCCGATCCCTTGACTGGCTCCCATAACAAATGCGGTTCGTTTTGACAAATAACTGCACCCCTTTGAAAAAATTGGATTATTATCTACATCGTAAGAAAAAACGAAGAAAATAGCAAATTTTATTTAAATTCTGATAAATGGGATTTGAAAAACTCCCGCCGGATAGGGCGGGAGGGGATATTATACATATAGGAATTGAGGAAGTGTATCAAGCGAAAGGTGATTGCCGACAAAGAATGAACCAAATTCGCCATAGCGAGCGCTGACTTCGTCAAAACGCATTTCATACACTAACTTCTTGAATTGAAGGACATCATCGCTGAATAATGTAACGCCCCACTCGTAATCGTCAAAGCCGACAGAGCCGGTGATGATCTGTTTGACTTTGCCCGCATAGCTGCGGCCGATTAAACCGTGGCTTCTCATCAAGTTTCTGCGTTCTTCCATTGAAAGCATGTACCAGTTGTCATTGCCGGATCTTCTTTTATCCATTGGATAGAAGCATACATATTTTGATTCGGGCAGTTCAGGGTAAAGGCGAGCGCGCACATGCGGATTTTCATAAGGATCGCCGTCACCGCTTGCCAAGTAGTTGCTCAGCTCTACCACTGAAACGTAGGAGTATGCCGGAATGGTGAACTCAGCAAGTCTTGATTTGTTGAATTCAAGCTCAATTTGATTTAATTCTTCCATTGTAGGACGAAGGATCATCAGCATAAAATCAGCTTTTTGGCCGACGATGCTGTAAAGAGTTTGCGATCCTTTTCCTTCTTTTTGGGCTACGCCCCATTTTTCAAGCAACCCGGTGAATTCATGTATGATAGATTGGCGCTCATCACTGGACAGCAGCTTCCAGGAAGTCCAATCCATTGTGCGGAAATCATGAAGCGCATACCAGCCGTCAAGCGTTTTTGCCGCTTCATTTGTCATTTGCTGTTCACTCATTTATCTTCACTCCCATTATCTTTTCATGATTGCCTTCACTATACCATAGTTTATCCGATTCTACTGTGGAGAAACCTTGAACATCCCTTCCGTATAACTCCATCAAAATAGAAGAACCTATAAGGGTAGATTGAGTCACTTAAATTAGTTAGAAAAATAAGATTTTTTTATGAAAGCGCTATAATGAAAGTTGGCTGTTTGAATTTGATTGGAAGAAGAGTATGCTAGTAAAAGAAAGCGTTTTTGTAACTTTTTGAGGAGGTTTTATTGTGGCAGATTTATTTTCAACAGTGCAAGAAAAAGTAGCTGGAAAAGACGTTAAAATTGTATTTCCTGAAGGCTTAGACGAGCGTATTTTAGAAGCGGTCAGCAAGCTTGCAGGAAACAAAGTGCTGAATCCGATTGTGATCGGCAATGAAAATGAGATCCAAGCAAAAGCAAAAGAATTGAACCTTACGCTGGATGGCGTTAAGATTTATGATCCTCATACATATGAAGGCATGGAAGACCTTGTACAAGCATTCGTAGAACGCCGTAAAGGCAAAGCGACAGAAGAACAGGCTCGCAAAGCGTTATTAGACGAGAACTACTTCGGTACAATGCTGGTGTATAAAGGCCTTGCAGACGGACTCGTAAGCGGAGCTGCTCACTCGACAGCTGACACTGTCCGCCCGGCTCTTCAAATCATCAAAACAAAAGAAGGCGTGAAAAAGACTTCAGGCGTGTTCATCATGGCTCGCGGAGAAGAGCAATACGTATTCGCAGATTGCGCGATCAACATTGCACCTGACAGCCAAGATCTTGCCGAGATTGCGATCGAAAGTGCCAATACGGCAAAAATGTTCGACATTGAGCCTCGCGTGGCAATGCTCAGCTTCTCTACAAAAGGCTCAGCAAAATCTGATGAAACAGAAAAAGTAGCGGATGCAGTGAAAATCGCGAAAGAAAAAGCGCCTGAACTGACACTTGACGGCGAATTCCAATTTGATGCTGCATTTGTTCCATCTGTAGCTGAGAAAAAAGCGCCGGATTCCGAGATCAAAGGGGACGCTAACGTATTCGTATTCCCAAGCCTTGAAGCAGGAAACATCGGCTATAAAATCGCTCAGCGTTTGGGCAACTTTGAAGCGGTAGGACCAATCCTGCAAGGTTTAAATATGCCTGTAAACGACCTTTCAAGAGGATGTAACGCTGAAGATGTTTACAATCTCGCATTAATTACAGCGGCGCAAGCACTGTAATAAAAATGAAGACGATGGCAGCTCTCGACCGAGGGCTGCCTTTTTTGCGCTTCCGTATAGCCTTCTTTACCAAGACGGATGATATGAGTACAATAAAGAAAACTAATCATAACCATATATTTCATTAATGACAGGGGTGGGGTTTTTGTATTACGACGTGCTGAAAACGTTTATAGCGGTGGTAGAAGAAAAAAACTTCACAAAAGCGGCAGAAAAGCTGATGATCTCCCAGCCCAGCGTCAGTCTGCATATCAAAAATCTTGAGAAAGAATTTCAAACGGCTCTTCTGAACAGGTCGCCAAAACACTTTACGACAACGCCGACAGGAGACATTTTATATCAAAGAGCAAAGCAAATGGTGTTTCTCTACGAACAAGCCAAGGCTGAAATCTATGCGCATCATCACTATGTGAAGGGCGAATTGAAAATAGCTGCAAGCTTTACAATCGGTGAGTATATTCTTCCGCCGCTATTGGCCCAGCTGCAAAAGCTGTATCCAGAGCTGAACCTCGATGTCATGATTGGCAATACAGAGGAGGTCAGTGAGCGTGTGCGTATGCTTCAGGCTGATATCGGGCTGATTGAAGGACATACAAACGAGAATGAGCTGGAAATTGAACCGTTCATGGAGGATGAAATGTGCATTGCCGCTCCAAATCAGCATCCGCTCGCCGGGCGGAAAGAGATTTCGATCAGCGATTTGCAGAACGAAGCGTGGGTGACAAGAGAGAAAGGCTCAGGGACGAGAGAATATCTCGATCATGTACTCAGTTCAAATGGACTTCGGCCGAAATCAATGTTCACCATCAGCAGCAATCAAGGTGTAAAGGAAGCGGTGATCAACGGCATGGGACTTTCGGTTCTATCCAGAAGCGTGCTGCATAAGGATTTGATCCACCGCGAAATTTCAATTCTGCATATTAAAGATTTCTCGTTAAAGCGCAAGCTGTCTTACATTCATTCTCCTCTCATGGAGAATACAAAAAATAAAGAAATTTTTATTACGATGCTGAAAAGCAATTATCAATCACAGCTGCTGAAATGATATAATAGTTTTCGTTCAATAAGCCTAACATGAAAGGGTTTTACATAGATGGCAAACCAACCGATTGATTTACTGATGCAGCCGAAATGGAGAGTCATTGACCAATCCAGCCTCGGCCCTTTATTTGATGCGAAGCAATCCTTCGCAATGGATGATACGCTGTGCATGTCCGTCGGAAAAGGCGTGTCGCCGGCGACAGCGCGCTCATGGGTGCACCACGATACAATTGTCCTTGGAATACAGGATACACGCCTCCCGTTTTTGCAGGATGGCATCTCCTTGCTGGAGAGTGAAGGATACCGTGTGATCGTACGCAATTCCGGCGGTCTTGCCGTCGTATTGGATGACGGTGTTTTAAATATCTCTCTCATATTCGAGGACGAAAAGAAAGGCATCGATATAGACAAAGGATATGAAGCGATGGTTGAGCTGATGAGGCGAATGCTGAGACCGTACAACGCAAAGATCGAAGCCTATGAAATTGAAGGGTCTTATTGTCCCGGCAGCTATGACCTCAGTATAAATGGCAAAAAGTTCGCCGGCATCTCTCAGAGACGCGTTCGCGGCGGAGTCGCTGTTCAAATTTATCTCTGTGCGGATAAAAGCGGCAGTGAAAGGGCCGACTTGATCAGACGATTCTATCAAGCGGCGCTGAAAGACAAACAAAACGATAAAAAAGGCGTCTATCCTGAAATACGTCCGGAAACGATGGCGTCCTTAAGTGAGCTTCTGCAAAAAGACATCTCCGTACAAGACTTAATGTTCGCTTTATTGACGGAATTAAAAGCGTTAAGCACCCATCTTTATTCAGCTGGACTGTCCATTGATGAGGAAATGGAATTTGAGAAAAACCTCGTGCGGATGGCTGAGCGGAATGCAAAGGTATTTGGGTGAACGTTCTTCGCATGCCGGCTGTATATGCCGGCATGCATTTTTTATTTCAAGCGGCATTTACCCCAATAATCTTATTTTCAGATAAATCCTTCTTACATAAAGATAACCACGACAAAAAGAAAAACGATAAAATGACATCAGCATCCATATTAAAGGGGAGAGGCAGATGAAGGGGAATATTTACAGCCTTTTTGTATTGATTGCGGCTTTTTTCTGGGGGACCACGGGAACCGTTCAGGCGTTGGCTCCAGAAAGCGCCACACCGCTGGCATTTGGAGCGTTCAGGTTATTAATAGGAGGAAGCGCCATGCTGCTTGCGGTTTGGATCAGCCGGGAGCTTCACGTGAAAAATTGGTCATGGCCGCTCGTATTTTTAGCCGCTGTTTGTATGGCGTGTTACCAGCCGCTGTTTTTCACAGCTGTTAAAGAAACGGGAATTGCGGTGGGAACTGTGATTGCCATCGGCAGTGCGCCTATCATTGCCGGGACCCTCGAGTGGGCCGTATTGAAGAAACGCCCGCGAAACTCCTGGTGGATTGCGACTGTGCTGGCTTTAGCGGGTTGCTGGCTTCTGTTTTCCGACAGTTCCAATGTTCGGATTGATGTGGCTGGTGTTCTTATGGCGCTTGGAGCTGGTGCTTCTTTTGCGGGCTATACGCTCATCAGTAAAGCGATGATGATAACCCAGCCTCCGCGAGCGACCTCCGCTGTTGTCTTTATGATCAGCGCCATCTTGCTGACGCCGCTACTATGGCAGTCAGATATCTCGTGGATATTGACCCCTAGAGGACTGGGAACAAGCCTTTACATCGGGTTAATTGCAACATGCTCCGCATACTTTTTGTTTGCGAAAGGGCTTACCGGGGTTCCGGCTTCGGCGGCGGTCACGCTGTCTTTAGCTGAACCGCTGACGGCTTCATTGCTTGGCGTGTTTTTCATAGGGGAAATGCTTTCGCCTTCCTCGTGGCTGGGCATTGCGCTTATGATGCTGGGTCTTTTGGTCATTTCTACTGCGCCTCGGAAACAAAAAACGGCCGAGGCAGCTCACATGTCTTAATAGATTCACATAAGCTTGGCCTCATTTTACAAGAATAAGTGATCCGGCTGCAAAATGAGGGAATTCTCTTTTCTCAATAGAAAAGGGAATTTTGCACATGGCGAAAATCCCAAAACAGCTGCCCGTTTTGGGATTTTTCTATGTCATTCCGCTAATTTTTCTAAATTGCCGTTCCGGTCCATTTTGAAGGACGGAGAGGCATGTTCATCTTCTTCAAATAAAACTAGCTTTCTGGCTCTGTTCATAATTTTCACCAAGGTTTCATAATCTTCTTGGATCGTTTTTTGGTCTTTTTCAAGCTTTTGAACTTCTGCCTCAAGCTGCTCTGTTTTGTTTTGCAATTCCTGATTTTCTTTCTTTAAACGCTCGTTTTCCATTTTTAATGCTGATGATTGCTCGTTATTGCCTTCGTAATTCTGCAGGAAGCGGATCACATCATTCATCGTCATCTCAGGCGCAGCTGCAGGCGTTTGAGGAGACAATAAGTGTGATAGACTAGCTAACTCTTCCTTAAAGCTCTCATCAACAAAAGGCATATGTTCGCCAGACATTAAAGGTTGCTCATTTTCGACAGATGGTGTTTCCGTTTTAACCGGCTCTTCTGCAGCGGTTTCTTGAGTGATTTCAGGATCAACGGCAGGAGGCTGATATAATAATCTTTTTTTCGCAGGCTGCCCGTTTCCGAGCGCTCTCATCCGCTGCTTTCGTTGTTTCTTCGCAAGCTGAAGCGCTTTTTCATATTGATGGCGGACCACTGCGTTCCATCTGAATCCGCAGGCTGCGGATGTCCGGTTTAATTTATCGCCGACTTCTTCAAAGGCGTTCAGCTGAGTGCTGCCCTCCCTCACATGCCGAAGCACTGTTTCCGCTAAAAGCAGATCGTTTTCCTCTGACCAAGCGTCTTGTCGCTGTTTTGTCATTTATCTCAACTCCCATTTTTCTTTTCATGGTATTAGAATGTCCAGGTTGGAAAATATTTATACAAATTGGCTGAAAGAATAGGAGATACGAAGGATGGAGCGGCTTGCAGGAACAGTCGAATCCTTGTAAAATGAAGAGTGATGTGATTTTTTTTGAAACGTGATTTTAGGTTATTCACATAGATGAACATAGAAATGAAGGGAAGCGTACGTCATGGCTAATGAATTTCGAGTGTGTGATGATTGCCAAGCCACTAATATCAAAACATTGCTGCCGCGTTTGAAAGAAGTGGACCCGGACGCAAAGGTTGAGGTAGGATGCCAATCTTATTGCGGGCCCGGACGGAAAAAATCATTTGCTTTTGTGAACAATCGCCCGCTGTCAGCTCCGACAGAGGATGAGCTGATTGACAAAGTAAAAAAGAAAATAAAAAAGTAAAACATATTTTTTCTTAGCCTCGGCCCTCAGGTCAGGCTTTTTTGCTTCACAAGATGTGTTTTTCATGAAGATGGAACAAATCGCCGGGCAAATTCAAGGATGTTTTCAAAGAATAGAGTCGATATAATAGAAACACGGCTAAAAAAAAGAGGGAATGACGATGGCGTATCCAAATGGAAAATTATCAGAAGAAAAAGTGTTTAAAGATCCGGTGCACCGCTATGTTCATGTTCGGGACAAGCTGATATGGGATTTAATCGGAACCCGTGAATTTCAGCGTCTCCGCAGAATTAAGCAGCTCGGCACGACCTATTTGACGTTCCATGGGGCTGAGCACAGCCGGTTCAACCATTCTCTCGGTGTCTATGAAATTGTCAGAAGAATGGTTGATGACGTCTTTAAAGGTCGCCCTGAATGGGATGACAGTGAGCGCGAACTCTGTTTGGCCGCGGCGCTGCTTCATGACCTCGGGCACGGGCCGTTCTCGCATTCATTTGAAAAGGTCTTTCACCTTGACCACGAGGATTTTACAAGAGATATCATTTTGGGAGACACGGAGGTTAATCAGGTGCTCAGAAAGGTGAGCCCGGGTTTCCCTCAGGATGTTGCTGAAGTCATTGCCAAAACATATAAAAACAAGCAAGTGGTCAGCCTGATTTCGAGTCAGATTGACGCAGACCGCATGGATTACCTCCAGCGCGACGCATATTATACGGGCGTCAGCTACGGCCATTTTGATATGGAGCGGATTCTTCGGGTGATGCGGCCGCGCGAGGATCAGATCGTCATTAAAGAAAGCGGAATGCACGCTGTCGAAGACTATATCATGAGCCGTTACCAAATGTACTGGCAGGTCTACTTCCATCCTGTGACTAGAAGTGCAGAGGTCATTTTAACGAAGATTCTTCACAGGGCGAAGCAGCTGCACGATGAAGGCTATGTCTTCACTCACGCTCCGGTTCATTTCTATTCTATTTTTGAAGGGAAATTGACACTGGAGGATTATGTAAAGCTGGATGAATCTATTATTTTGTATTACTTCCAGGCCTGGGAGGAGGAAGAAGACGCGATTTTATCCGACTTGTGCCGCAGATTCATTAACCGCCAGCTGTTCCAATACGTTGAATTCAATCCGAATGAAGAAATGTCGGCTTATTTTGAGCTGACTTCATTGTTCAAAGAGGCGGGGATCGATCCGAGCTATTATTTGGTCGTTGATTCTTCATCAGATCTGCCATACGATTTTTACCGGCCGGGAGAGGAAGAGGAGCGTCTGCCGATCCATCTCTTGACGCAAAACGGCCAAATTAAAGAGCTGTCCAGGCAGTCGGCTATTGTGGAATCCATCTCAGGTAAACGGCGGACGGACCACAAGCTGTACTATCCGAAGGACTTGATTTGTGACGGCTCTAAACATCCGGAAGCGAAAATGAAAATCCGGCAGCTGCTGGGACTGACATAGAAATTGGAAAGAAGGAAAAAGGAGATGTCGGGAATTTGTTGAAAGAACATGCAAAACTGATGAAGGTGTTCTCGGATTCTGGAGAAATCATCGGGCGAAAGAAGCTGCAGAAAATGATTTATATCGCCAAGAAAATGCAGTTTCCTTTCTATGAGAAATATGATTTTCACTTTTACGGACCATATTCAGAGGAACTGACGCTCCAGATTGAAGAGCTGTGCAACCTTGGATTTCTGCATGAGGTGAAGGAAAAAAAGGGCGGCTACTTTCAATACCGGTATTCGCTGACTGAGACAGGCTCCGCATTTTTAGACCATGCTGATCTGGACATGCCGGATATGAAAGGCTATATTGACAGTGTAAACAGCCGTTCATCACGGTTTTTAGAGCTTGTTTCCACGATCCTTTACTTTGACGGGCTTGAGGATGAGGAAAAGAAAGAAAAAGTCTTTACCATCAAAAGCAAGCAAAAATATACAAATGAAGAATATGACGAAGCGCTTCAATACATAGAGGAACTGAAGCAGATTTGTTAACCATACCAAGCAAAAGAAATGATCCGTTTCTTTTGCTTTTTTTATTGACAAAAGCTGCTAAGAGATTCATTATGGATAATAGTTATCCATAATGAATCAGGAGTGAATAGGATGAAAATGAAATCAGGAATGGAGCAGGCGGTTTCTGTGCTGCTGTTACTGTCACGGCTGCCGGTACAGGCTTCTTTGACGTCAGAGGCTATAAGCCAGCGATTGCGTGTGTCTCCGTCTTACTTGAAGAAGCTGATGAGAACATTAGTTCAAGCCGGTTTGGCAGAATCCTTACCAGGGACGAAGGGCGGTTTTACCCTGACGAAGCCTTTGGCGGACATTACGCTTTATGATGTTTATCAAGCGGTTGAAGGCAGAGGTTCGATGTATCAGGGGAAAGGCCTGCTGCAATCTGTATTTGAGGGAGAAAGTCACTGTGTGCTGGAGACAGTCATGGGGGAAATCGAGGATAAATGGGCCAATCTCATGAGAGAAGAATCCTTGCAGCATGTCATGGACAGAGTCGGGGAATTGTATGATCTTGAAAAAATAGATGATTGGGTAATCAAGCAAGTGAAAGGGCAATTGTAATGAAAAATAGCGGGTCTATACAAGAATCAACATCATCAACAGGCATATCCGTGCTGATCGTGCTCGCACTTGGTTTCCTCATGGCAACTCTTGATGTGACCGTTGTGAATGTGGCGATGGCGGATATGAAAAACACTCTTTCAATGTCACTTTCAGGTGTAACGTGGGTTGTGGACGGGTACATTCTTACTTTTGCGTCGCTTCTGCTGGCGGGCGGAGCCTTGGCTGACCGTTTCGGCTCGAAGACGATCTATATCTTAGGTCTAGCCGTTTTTGTTCTGGCCTCCTGTGTATGCGCTGCATCTATAAATGGGCAGATGCTGATTGCCGGACGTCTCATACAGGGAATTGGAGCAGCTTTGTTTATGCCAAGCTCACTCAGCCTTTTGGCTGCCTCTTATCCTGATGAGCGGGTGCGGGCGAGAATGTTTGGGCTGTGGGCCGCGCTTGTTTCCGCCGCTTCAGGCCTTGGGCCCTTTATCGGGGGAGTGCTGGTACAGTTGGCGGGCTGGCAGAGTATTTTTCTGATCAATGTGCCATTAGGGGCTGCTGCGCTCATTTCAGCTTACCGAATCCTCAGCCGCGTTCCGGGAAAAAGCAGCCGCGTGAACATCGTTGGGCATCTGCTTGGCATGATGGCTCTCGGGTTTCTTTCCTATGCTTTGATACAGGGGCCTTCAGCGGGCTGGCGCTCGCCAGTGATTCTTGTAGCATTTACTGCAGCGATTTTGGCATTTGTGCTGTTTTTGCTGCGGGAAATTTCTGCAAAAGCACCCATCCTGCCGGCGTCCTTATACAAAAACGGCCGCTTCTCAGCTGCCCAATTTATCGGGTTTTTGCTGAATTTCGCCCTTTTTGGCGGCATGTTTATGCTCAGCCTTTTTTTGCAGGAAGCAGGAGGTGCAAGTTCCTTTATGGCTGGAGTGGAGCTGCTGCCGATGATGGCGGTCTTCGTGATCGGCAATCTGCTGTTTGCCCGTCTGGCGAATCGGTTTGAAGCCGGGCAGCTTATGTTTGTATCAATGACGGTCAGCTGTATCATTGCATTGCTGTTGTTTGTGCTGATTTCTCCGGATTTTCCTTATTGGCAGCTGGCGGTATTGATGTCTGTTATGAACCTCTGTACCGGTATTACAGTTCCTGCTATGACAACTGTGATCATGCAGGCTGCCGGGCAAAGACATGCGAATATCGCCGGTGCGGCGTTAAATGCAAATCGGCAAATCGGAGCCTTGGTCGGCGTAGCGATAACCGGGGTGATTATTCATCTGTCCGCCACTTGGTATGCCGGTGCCGGGTTTACGTTTTTGATGATGGGAGCGGCATACAGCCTCGCAGCATTGCTTGTATGGCTGTTTCTGGCTGCCCATAACGGAACTGCTGTGTCAGAAAAAAATGTAAATCACTGATTGCGCTTTGTGGGAATATATAGTAAGATATAAAAAATTATTGAAACAACAGGCACTGATAAGGACACGAGATGCTTTTTACGGTTTCCAGAGAGGGAAGGACAGCTGAGATCTTCCTAACGCAGGGAAAGCAGCTTACCGCCTTTGAGCCGTATCGGGGAAAACAAGTATCTGATACCGTCATGCTGCGTTACAGCATCTTCAAGCCGATCACCATGTGTAATTGATCGGGAATTTGGGTGGAACCACGGATGATCAACACATTCGTCCCTTTTAGAGGGATGGGTGTGTTTTTTTATATGAACTACATAAATGCGATGAAAAGGACACGAATGATAGTTACGGTTTTCAGAGAGGGAAGGAAAGGTGAGAGCTTCCCAGCTTAGGAATATCATTTACCGCCTTGGAGCAGCATTGGGGAACTGAAGTAACCAATGCCGTCTATGCTGCGTTACAGCACCGAGCCGATCACCATGTGTAATTGATCGGGAACTTGGGTGGAACCACGGGTTAATCACACACTCGTCCCTATCTGCGGGACGGGTGTGTTTTTTTATGAATTGAATACATGCGATGAAAAGGACACGAATGATAGTTACGGTTTTCAGAGAGGGAAGGAAAGGTGAGAGCTTCCCAGCTTAGGAATATCATTTACCGCCTTGGAGCAGCATTGGGGAATTGAAGTAACCAATGCCGTCTATGCTGCGTTACAGCACCGAGCCGACAACATAGTATTTGTCGGGAACTTGGGTGGAACCACGGGTTAATCACACACTCGTCCCTATCTGCGGGACGGGTGTGTTTTTTTATATACAACAATGAATAAGGAGTGTTCTAAAATGAGTAAACATGTACACATTCAGCTTCCGGACGGACAGATCCAGGAATATCCGAAAGGCATCACAATCAAAGAAGCAGCTGGTTCTATCAGTTCCAGTCTGCAAAAGAAGGCAGCCGCAGGTCAGGTCAACGGCAAGCTTGTTGATCTCAGTTTCAAGCTGGAGGAGGATGCTGAGCTTTCGATTGTCACACTCGATTCACAAGAAGGCTTGCAGGTGCTTCGCCACACAACAGCGCACGTGCTGGCCCAAGCAGTAAAACGGCTGTACGGCGAAGTGTCATTGGGGGTAGGGCCTGTGATTCTAGACGGCTTCTACTATGACATGAAGCTGGGGAAAAGCTTGGCATCAGGAGACTTAGAGGCCATCGAAAAAGAAATGAAAAACATAATAAATGAAAACCTTGAAATCAAACGTATGGAGGTTTCTTACGAAGAGGCTGAAGAGCTGTTTGCACAAAAAGACGAGCGGCTCAAGCTTGAGATTTTAAAGGATATTCCGCGTGGGGAGGATATCACACTGTACCAGCAAGGGGAATTCGTTGACCTGTGCCGCGGGCCGCACCTCCCTTCTACAGGAATGATCAAGGCGTTCAAACTGACAAGAGTATCAGGCGCTTATTGGCGCGGAGACAGCAAAAATGAAGTCCTGCAGCGGGTGTACGGGGTTGCGTTTCAAAAGAAAAAAGATTTGGATGCGCACCTGCATATGCTGGAAGAAGCGGCAAAACGAGACCATCGCAAGCTCGGCAAACAGTTAGGGCTGTTTATGTTTTCTGAAGAAGCGCCGGGGATGCCGTTTTATTTGCCGAAAGGGCAGATTGTCCGCAATGAGCTGGAGCGCTTCTCGCGTGAGCTGCAAACAAATGCCGGCTACGATGAGGTGCGTACGCCGTTTATGATGAATCAGCGGTTATGGGAGCAGTCAGGCCATTGGGACCATTATCGCGACAATATGTACTTTTCAGAAGTGGATGATACAAGGTTCGCAATGAAGCCGATGAATTGTCCCGGCCATATGCTCATTTTTAAAAACAGCCTGTATTCTTATCGGGATCTGCCGATTCGCATGGCGGAATTCGGACAGGTGCACCGCCATGAATACAGCGGCGCTTTAAACGGAATGCTTCGCGTTCGGACGTTCTGTCAGGATGACGCCCATATTTTCGTTCGGGAGGATCAGATTGAGAGTGAGATCAAAGAAGCGATTCGGCTGATTGATGAGGTATATCGGACATTTGGTTTCGAGTATTCAGTTGAGCTTTCGACTCGCCCGGAGGATTCATTAGGCGATGACAGCCTTTGGGAAGCGTCGGAATGTGCCTTAGCACGCGTCCTTGAGGAGCTTGGCCTCTCTTATGAGATCAATGAAGGTGATGGGGCGTTTTACGGGCCGAAAATTGATTTCCACATAAAAGATGCCCTGAAACGGAGCCACCAATGCGCGACAATTCAGCTTGATTTTCAAATGCCGGAAAAATTTGATTTAACATATATCAACGAACTCAATGAGAAGGTTCGTCCCGTTGTCATCCACAGAGCGGTTTTCGGCTCAATCGACCGTTTCTTCGGCATTTTGATCGAGCATTACGGCGGGGCTTTTCCAGTCTGGCTCGCACCGCTCCAGGTTCAAATCATACCGGTTTCGCACGTTCACTTAGACTATTGCAGAAAAGTGCAGGCGGAGCTGAAGCAGGTGGGGATAAGAGCCGGCATTGATGAGCGCAATGAGAAGCTGGGCTATAAAATCAGAGAATCGCAGGTGCAGAAAATCCCGTACGTGCTGGTGCTTGGAGATCATGAGGAGCAGGAGGATGCGGTAAACGTCCGCCAATTCGGATATCAGCAGAATGAACACGTTCCTTTTCAGACATTTAAAGATAAGCTTGTGAAACAGGTGGAAAATCGAGGCATGTAGGATAAAAGCTGTGAATTCACATTTTGCTTTTTTGACTTTCCCTATTCGGAATCAGTAAAATAATAAGTAAATCATATCGTTCGTATGTTATGAATGCATCTCGAAATGGGGAAATTGACATGGACCATGACAAACTGGAAGCAAATTTGCTGGATCACGCACTTACAAAATATTTGAAAAGCACGAAGCAATTAGATGAAGCCACCGTTCCGAAACACGTGAATAATGTAAGAGGGTTTATTCTGCGGATCATATACAGACATGGGAGCTGCACCATAAAGGATATTTTGAAGGAGGTCACACTGTCTCCCTCTGCCACGACCACAGCTCTGAATCATTTAGAGCAGGAAGGGTTTATTGAGAGATCCAGAAATAACAATGACCGCCGCACTGTATGGATTACGCTTTCTGAATCGGGCCGGGGAGCGGCTGAACAAATGATCGAAAACCGCCAGCAGCTGATTGACGGCATGTTTGAACGTTTAACAGCCGAAGAGAAAAAGACGTTCTTGGCGATTATTGCGAAGCTGGCTCAATAGGGATAATAAAAGCCGGTGCGCGAAGCGCCGGCTTTATAGAGATTATTCCATATCGCTCAGGCGTTTGCCTGCGACGGCATAATGGTCTTTTCTCATTTCTTCTATAAAGACAACAATTTTTTCTTCAGAAGCACCGGTTGTTTCCTTTACGGCTTCTGTTACTTTCTCGACAAGATTGCGTTTTTGCTCGTCTGTACGGCCTTCGAGCATTTTGACAGTTACGTATGGCATGGGTGCTGAATCCTCCTTTATCTCGTTTCCTCTCTTTAGAAAAAGAGGCTTCTTATAGTATACTGAATAAAGTAAATTCTTGCATTTTGAGAAAGAGGGATATCTCACTTGGACCGTTTCTTATATTATCCGTTATCTTTAATGCCATACCTCGTCATCACGCTAATTGTGTCGTTTACGATGCACGAGCTTGCCCACGCTTATGTCGCATACAAATTCGGTGACGATACGGCGAAAAAACAAGGAAGACTGACGCTGAATCCCATTAAACACCTTGATCCGTTCGGAACCATTTTGATTCTGGTGGCCGGATTCGGGTGGGCGCGCCCCATTCCCGTGAATCGCCGCTTCTTTAAGAAACCCCGGCTTGCCGGTGTGCTCGTATCTATAGCCGGGCCCGTCAGTAACCTGATTCTTGCGTTTATTGGTTTCTTTTTGTTAGTGTTGATGCATGCGTACGGAATGGAAATGCTTGCGGCGTTCAGCACGGGGCTGGATCAGTTTTTTTCTATTTGGATACAGCTGAATCTTGTCTTGTTTTTATTTAATCTGCTGCCGCTTCCTCCGCTCGATGGCTATCGAATTATAGAAGATCTCGTTCCGCCGGGCGTGCGTGCCAAAATGACGCAGGCGGAGAGCTACGGCTTTATCGTATTTTTGGTGCTGTTTGTGACACCGCTCGGATCTTACGTGCTGTGGCCGATGCTCAATGCAGGAAGAGATTCGATTTTAAAGCTGTTTTCAGCGATATTTCAACCGCTTTTGTAGGAGGTAGGACTTCATGGAAGAAAAAAAGAAAAAATCAATCGGGTTTAATATTATCAAAAGTGATCCGACAGACGGACACGGCGGTTTTGGCGTAGGGGCACTCAGCCTTGATAACATTTCTCCCGTATTCGTTGATGTAGAGGAAAAAGAAGCGTTCGTAGACATCGGCGCCATGCATGCCCGCAGCACCGTCGAAAAAGGAATTAAATTTCTCCCGAATAAAGAAGAAGTTCCGAACGGAAAACCATACTGGCTTGTGTGGGTAACGATTGACAGAAAAGAAGAGGGGCCTTATTACGCTGGTGTGACAGCTTGTGAAATGACGGTCGACAGAAGCATCAGAAGAGGCTACAAGTCGCTGCCTGAGCATGTGAATTTGATGGATAAATCCATGAAACGGAAAATCATCGTTGATAAAATGGACGACAGCTCGAAGCGTGTACTAGGCGAATTTCTGAAAAAGCATGATCAGGGCCTATGGGACCGTTCCTCAGATGAATTAAAAACAAGCCTGCTTCCGGAAGATAATTAATTTGTGAATTTTCTGTGAACTTTTAAAGTATTTGAGATATTTTTCGTAAACATTGAGTAAACTGGTGATACAGAAATAGGACATGGAAAATCCCGAGCCGAAACAAGACTCGGGGTTTTTCATTTTTAGGGGGATATGAGTCGGCGACTGGGAGATGAAAGCCGGCGTCGAAGAAATGAGAAATTCACCACTTTATCCCAAAACTGATTGTTCAGCTCGATTGTCTAACATTCTTCCATCGATTATGAAGGAACCATACGAATAACCCGGCCTCCGAGGAGCCGGGTTATTTTCAATGATGTCGCCCCAGCCATTTGTCCCACCACTTTTTCTCGGAAGCGGGCTTTTCTTTGGATGGAAGCCGGTCTTTTGTTTGTTTTGCGGGTTCTGCCCCGTAGCACACGTTTGCTGGTTCTGTGCCTTTCACAAAATATGTGTAATGCTTAGCGGCACAGCCGGGACCTGATGAGTAGCCTGTTTCCGGATCAATGTACACACCGGTTACGCCTTTTGGCGGCTTGAACGCGGTTTCTGGTTCGCCTTTGAGCGCGTCCTCCATGAAGTCCGCCCAAATGGTTTTAGCATAGCTTTTTTCTTCGACCGAGTCGATGGTGCTGTTTTTGTCATAGCCGGTCCAAACACCTGCGGCCAGCTTCGGATTGAAGCCGATCATCCAGCTGTCTGCGCTGGTGGTTCCTGATTTTCCGGCATACGTTCTTGTCAGGCGGTTGGCTATCGTTCGCCCCGTAACCGACGTATATCCATTTAAATCGGTATCAAACATGCCTGTCATCATACTCGCTGTGACAAAAGCGGCTTTTTCATCAAGCACCTGTTTATGCTGATTCGGGTTTTCGTACAGCACGTGGCCGGCTGCGTCCGTTACCCTTGAAATAAAAGTCGGTTCGATTTTCTTTCCGCCATTTGCGAGCATGGCATAGGCGTTGACCATCTCAATCGGCCGTACGGGTTCGGTGCCGAGTGCCAGAGACGGCAGTGCTTGAAGATGGGCGGTAATGCCAAATTCCTTTGCCGTCTTTACAAGTTTGTTCGTGCCGAGAAAAAGATGCGTTTTCACAGCGTAGATATTGTCGGAAAGCGCCAGCGCCTGCAGAAGCGTAATCGGCTTGTTGGCATAGTATCCGTTATAGTTGCTTGGAGAATAGGTTTCTCCCTTTGCATCAATTTGAAACTCGGTTTCTTCGCTTTTCATCAAAGTGACTGGCGTAAATCCGCTCTGAATCGCTTTATAGTACAGCAGCGGCTTGATCGTCGAAGCAGGCTGGCGCTTCGCCTGTGTCGTCCGGTCAAACGGGCTTTTTTGATAATCCCTGCCGCCGACAAGAGCGAGAACGTTTCCGGTGCGGGGATCAATGGCTGAAAACCCGACTTGAATGTCAGAGCCCGCGTTAACCGTTTCGGTAATGGTCTCCTCGGCGATGCGCTGCATCCGTTTATCTACCGTTGTATAGACGTTTAACCCGCTCGTTTCAATTTGCTCCCGTGTCATGCCGAGCTTTTTCTCCAGCTCTCTCATCGCATTGTCATAGAAATAAGGAGCCTTTCTCTTGGTAACTTGTTTATTCAAAGGCTGATAGGAAAGAGGTTCCTTGATCAGTTCATCCGCTTTCTTTTGGCTGATCATCTGCTGCTTTTCCATCATCCGCACAATCGTTTTCTGGCGCTCCTTGGCCTTCGTCTCATTGACATACGGTGAATAGCCGGAAGGGCCTTTCGGGATTCCTGCCAAAAGCGCCGCCTCCGCATCCGTCAGGTTTTTGGCATGCTTGCCGAAATACAGGCGGGAAGCTGCTTCAATGCCGTAGGCGCCGTGTCCGTAGTAAATCGTATTTAAATAACCTTCTAATATCTCGTCCTTAGAATAGTTTTGTTCCAGACGGATCGTATAGAACGCCTCATTCCATTTCCGTTTCCACGTTTTGTCGTGTTCAAGGTATAAGTTTCTCGCATATTGCTGGGTGATGGTGCTTGCACCCTGAACCTTGGCAAATGCTTTCAGGTCAGCAAGCGCCGCGCCGGCCATGCGTTTATAATCAAAGCCGTGATGATCGTAGAAATTCTGGTCTTCAATCGCCACTGTCGCTTTTACGATCGTCGGATTCATGTCCTTTAAGGGGACCCAATAGCGCTTTTCGCCGTAGTTCGTTTCCCCGAGCTTTGAGCCGTCACTCGCATACAAAATCGTGGATTGCGGCACTTGCACCGAGGGAGCGCCCTGGTATTTGGCTATCAAAATGACAGTCATAAACACGGCAGCTGCCGCCAAGGCCGCAAAAGCCCCGAAAAAGATAAAGGCGCGAACGGTTTTCAGCGTCAGTCTCAGCCGTTTATTTGTCATTGCATCCACAACGGGTTCCCCCCTTTTTTTATGTTTCTACTATTATGAGAAAAAAAGATCGTTTTTAAACATCGCAGAACAGGACGCATCTTTACTTTTTCCCCGCCATCCTCTATACTTTTTCCTTAGGTGAAAATGAGATTTCAACCGAGAATAAAAGCTGATAAGACGCTTACAATAAATGAATACAGCCTCGAAAGGGAGATGACAATTGAGCGAACTTTGGTACACAGAGAAGCAGACGAAAAACTTTGGCATTACGATGAAGGTTAACAAGACGTTACATACAGAACAAACGGAGTTTCAGCATTTAGAAATGGTGGAAACAGAAGAGTTCGGCAACATGCTGTTTTTGGACGGCATGGTGATGACATCTGAAAAAGACGAATTCGTTTATCACGAAATGGTGGCGCATGTGCCATTATTTACGCACCCAAATCCGGAGCACGTTCTTGTAGTCGGCGGCGGTGATGGCGGCGTTATCAGAGAAATCCTGAAGCATCCAAGCGTGAAAAAAGCGACACTTGTAGATATTGACGGCAAGGTGATCGAATACTCTAAAAAGTTCCTTCCTTCTATCGCAGGCAAACTGGATGATCCGCGCGTTGACGTGCAGGTAGATGACGGATTTATGCACATTGCAAAATCTGAAAATCAATACGACGTCATTATGGTAGATTCAACTGAACCAGTCGGACCGGCTGTAAACCTGTTTACAAAAGGATTCTACGCAGGAATCGCAAAAGCGCTGAAAGAAGACGGTATTTTCGTTGCGCAGACGGACAACCCATGGTTTACACCGGAATTAATCACAAATGTACAGCGCGATGTGAAGGAAATCTTCCCGATTACGAAGCTGTATACGGCGAACATTCCGACATATCCAAGCGGTTTGTGGACATTTACAATTGGCTCGAAAAAATATGATCCGCTTGCAGTGGAAGACAGCCGTTTCTTCGATATTGAGACGAAATATTACACAAAAGATATTCATAAAGCGGCATTTGTTCTGCCGAAATTTGTGAGTGACCTGATTAAATAATGAGGGTATGGCGCAGGAGCGAATCTTGCGCTTTTTTACAGGAAAGCGAGGGTATTATAGATGAGATTTGATGAAGCTTATTCAGGAAAAGTATTTATCGCGAGCCGTCCCGAGTGGGAAGAGGCGGACGCCATTCTTTACGGCATGCCGATGGACTGGACAGTCAGCTATCGCCCGGGCTCACGCTTTGGTCCAAGCAGAATCCGTGAGGTGTCAATCGGCCTTGAGGAATACAGCCCATATTTAGACCGCGATCTGGCTGACTTGAACTTCTTTGACGCCGGCGACATTCCGCTGCCGTTCGGAAATCCGCAGCGAAGCCTGGATATGATTGAAGAGTACGTGGACAGCATTTTAGAAAAAGGGAAGTTCCCAATGGGTATGGGCGGGGAGCACCTCGTGTCATGGCCTGTCATTAAAGCAATGTACAAGAAATACCCAGACCTTGCGATTATCCATTTTGACGCACATACAGATCTTCGTGTTGATTATGAGGGAGAACCGCTTTCTCACTCCACGCCGATCCGTAAGGCGGCAGAATTGATCGGACCGCACAATGTGTATTCATTTGGAATCCGTTCCGGCATGAAAGAAGAGTTTGAATGGGCGAAGGAAAACGGCATGCACATCTCAAAATTTGAAGTGCTTGAACCGCTGAAAGAGGTGCTTCCGAAGCTGGCGGGCCGTCCGGTTTATGTCACAATTGACATTGACGTATTAGACCCTGCACACGCACCGGGTACAGGAACGGTTGACGCCGGCGGCATCACGTCTAAAGAATTGCTTGCATCCGTCCATGAAATTGCGCGTTCAGAGGTAAACGTAAAGGGCGCTGATTTAGTGGAAGTCGCACCGGTGTATGACCACTCAGAGCAAACGGCAAACACAGCCAGCAAAATCATCCGTGAAATGCTGCTTGGGTTTGTGAAATAAGAAGGTAGGCCCGTGTTGACTGGTATAAGCCATTCAGTACGGGCTTGTTTTATTTTTTTCAATCTTAATAGGTGCTTAAAGTGGAATGAATTAAGGAGATAAGAGGTTTTGAATTATTATGATTTTCAATGAAAATTATTGAAGCGGTGTTGGCAATCATAATATCAATATAGATGAAAATTAAATTGAAAGATATTGAATTCTATAATTTAACTTTTCAGGAGAGAAGGAAGAGAATATAAAAATACAATTCAGGAAATATGAATTGATTTCCTGAATTGTAATACAAGATTAATTAAGTGGGAATTTATATGTTATCCTTTTATTTGATTTGTTTATCAAGGAATAATAAACAAATAATTTAGAGGTTGTGGGATCAAAATTTTTATAGTTAAAGTTTACGTCTTTGCCTTTTGTCATTTTCAAACCGACATAGCCTCGTATAGTTTTCCCAGCAGGAATTGAAGTATTGAATTGATACTTTTCTGGAAGATCTAAATTATACGCCATTAAATTGTAATAGTGATCAAAGCCACCAAAAAAAAGATATTTCATTCCATCAGGTGAGAGCTGTTCCAGCGTTATTTCGTGCTTGGATGTATTTGTTATATCCAGCGGCAAAATGTATAACAATCTTTTCATATTAAGATCCTCATCCATAAATTCAATTGGTTTTAATGGTTTGAGAACATGATAAGTAATCCCGGCACCCGTATCGATCATACGATTTTTCGGAAGGTTTGTGATATGAGGAGAGTAATTATCATTATGATTATTCAGTTTATAATAACGAAAACTACTACCAGCAACAATAATTAAAAAAATGGTTATTAACAATATTGCTCGTTTATTCATTATCCTCACCCAGTCTACCATTGCTAATATGTATAACTCTGTCTACAATATTATTTTCAGTCAGGGTTTCATCATGACTTGCAACGACTATTGTAGTTCCCTTTTCTTTTTCTTTTTTCAATAAATCAGTGATTAGCTGAATTCCTTTTTTGTCGAGTGCGTTAGTCGGTTCATCTAAAAGCAGCAGTGATGGAGACTCCATTAGTGCTTGTGCTAGGCCTAAACGTTGCTTCATTCCTAAGGAATAACGTTTTACCTTACGGTTGTCTTCAGGATCTAATCCTACTTGCTCTATCATTTTTCGGATCTCTTGGTCTGAAACTTTCTTATTAATTGAAGCTAAGAATTTCAAATTTTGATAACCGGTATAGACAGGTATAAAACTGGGATATTCAATTAATATCCCAGTATTTATAGAAAAATCTGTATCTTTTCCTATAATGAGATTATTGACAATAATTTGCCCTTTGGTTAATTTTAAAAGCCCTGCGATTGCTCTTAAAATCATTGTTTTTCCAGAGCCATTATGTCCTTTTAATACTACAAACTCATTTTTTTTGATAGTTAAATTAATATCATTAAGTACAAGATTTCCTTTTAACTTCTTATATACATTTGTACATTCTATAAATGCAGTCATAATTAATCTCCTAAAATGTCTATTTTTTTTATGCGAATCATTCCTACAAAGCAGCATGAGATGCAAAATAAAGCAATTACACCAATAAATATTGGCAAATGAATAGCAGAGCCATTAGAATAACTCATATTTATTGATGAATGATCGGCGAAATACCATCTGCCTGGTATGGCTAACGAGGTAAAAAAGAATTTTGAATGAACAAATATGGATATGATGAGATACACAATTGAAATAACTAATGAAATAATAAACGAAAAGAAATACGTTAATGTTTCAAAAACTAGAGTATAAACAGCTGTCACTGAATATTGAATTAACATTAAAGAAAGAACAGGTTTGATCTCTCCAATTGTTATTGTACCTTTGAATATTAGAAAGAAAATGAAATAGAATGAAAACCAGACAATCCAGATTATCAAGCAAAAAAACCATAAGGAAAACACTTTGCTTAACCAAAAAGCTAATTTATTGTTTAATTTAGGTATTAATAAAGTTCCTGATTTTTGAAAGTCATTATATGAAAAATGCCCAATAATAAGTAAAGGGAATAGCTGAAGGCAAATCCACGTAAAGGGGATTGAAAATTTATGTTGTGAATAAAGCTCATGTAATTCAAAAAAGTTTAGTGAATGAAAGACATTCATATAATTATTTAAAAGATTGTGCTGGTCTAGTTGGCCAGATTTATAACTATTCCAAAAAGAAACAAAATAGACTAGCAAAGCTGCTAAACTTATAAAAAGAAAAGTTGCTTTACAATCATGCAGCCTCATCATAATATCCCTTTTTAACAAATGAAAAATAGAATGCATTAGTACGTTCCTTTCTGGTCGTTAGGCCTCAAATAGTCTTGTTTTTTAACTATTTGAATACACACTCCGAACAAAATAAACATCAGCCCTACTCTGAATACCAATAGATCCTTTAAAACATCAAAATTTAATAAAAATCCGTTTAAGAAGAGTATGCCGTTACATTCTAGATAATCAAACAAAAATAAAATTATTTCTATTATTACAACTAATATTTGATTTGTTAAAAGGATTAAAAACGATGTCAAGTAAGCAATGAATATATAGGCGAATACATGAGTTGAAAAATTACTAACAGTTAACAGATTATTATCAATATTATATGTAAAGCACAATATATAGATTTCTCCCATAACGATAATGCCTAGTATAGCTGAAAAAGAAATGCTTTTAAGGAAATAGTACCCTACTATCTTAAATGAACTATTCAGCCGAATCACGGCATGATCCATGAAATAATCGGAAGACACTAATAGAGTAAATACTACAATTAATGGAGCTATCAATAATACAAGGTGCTGATATGTAAAGATTTGATCGATAATATGGTCATTTTGCGTCTGTATTGATCTCTTAAAAAATATAAATATAATTATAGCATTGATAGAAAAGAGTATAGAAAAACCAAAATATTTGCTTATGAATTTTTGTTTTAAAAGATTATAATAAAACACGGCGCTTTTTACCCCATAAAAATATTAAAAGACCTAATATAATTAATACTAAGTTTAATAAAGAAAAAATTTGTAAATTAAAAAAACCATTTTTATTAATAATATATCTTTGAGGATTATAATCTGGATTCAAGATAGTAATGCCAAGTAAATTCACAACAAACGGTATAATATATACAAAATAAGTTTTTTTAATGAAAAAAGAAAAAGATAGCCCGACTGTTGATAAGATAGCACCGTATAGTCCATTTATAAGTATTAGGATTAACGTATAGAGCAGTGGATGTTCATAATAAATGTTAGCAAGGTCACTACCATTAGAAACCACATTTTGCATGTAATTTATGATTCCATCAGGTTTAATGGATGGATAAGTCATCAAAAATAAATATAAATTAATACTTAAAGGAATTATAATAATCAAAAAAGAGCACAAGAAATTAAACACGATAAGTGTATTAAAGTATTTGCTTTTAGTTGTTTTTATTATAGTGTTCATAAAATATCCAGAATTCACATCAAATCTATATATACTTGTAATTGGCAAGGTAGCCAAAATAGGAAGTATCATCAACCATACTGTTGAAGGAATAACAGAATTACCCTGTAATAAGTTCGATAAAAAAGGTGATTTGTGAACTTCGTAAGGCAGATTTGAATGATTATTAAACACTACAATATCCAAGTACTGGTATAGTACTATGAGAGTACTAAATATAAGTGAAAAATATAGTGTCTTGCTTTTTAGAAGCCTGTAAATGAAAAAATAGGTCATATTTATACCTCCTGTTATTAAAATGAATTAAGGTAATCATTTTCATATATTACCACATTTATAAATCATCATGATTAATTTAAGGGAAAAATAAACTTTAAAAAGCGGTTTTACATATCGTAAAACCGCTCAAACCCTATTTAGAAGCAAAATTCCATTAATATTCTATGTATTTGCCTTTAGGTTTAACACTGTCAGGACTCCAATTTGTTTTGTACGCATTATTTTCCCAGCTGTAACCACCAAATCGAACGGGAACATTTTTACCATAACTTTCAACTGCTGTGTTCACAAATAAATAAGTGTTTCCTGGCTTTACCTCTCCTTCATGTTTTTTTCCAGATACGTTTTTCCAGTCTCGTCCTTTAGAGTGAACGTTAGCATCTGCTTCAGTCCAAACATTAAAACTGCTGTTCTTGTCAGAGCTTATCACTTTCATATACATAGAGCTTTTGTTCTGTTTTCTGCGTGCAGTTGTATAATCATAAGGAGACCATACTCTAAAAGTAAAATGGACAGTTGAATCAGAAGTATTGGCAGCGGCATGCACAGCACTTGTGACTCCAAAAGATGAAACAGCAAGCCCAAATATTATAAACATTTTACTTATATGTTTTTTAACTGTAAATTTCATTTGTTATTATTCCTCCGAGTATTCTTCAATTGAAGATTAAAGATAACTTAAGTCCTATATATAATAATGTATAATATAGGAAAAGTAAATGAAATTCAAGGAAAAAATTCATTTGTTTATTAATATTTAATTTAAAGGAAGTGAAAAGACTGATAAATTTCTAAGTGAATAAATATAAAAAGGGAAATGTTAACGAAATAACATTTCCCTTTTTATATTTTAAGTGTTTAAATCATTCCTCGTTGTGCAACTTCAATTTGGTGTGTAGGTGCATTTGCAATAGTTGTTGCCACGAACACAGTGCTTAGAGCCAGACAAGAGAGTAATAGTTTAGACTTCAATTTCATACAAACTCACTCCTCCTTGAATAAGTTGCCTTACTTGTTCCACCTTCAAAAAATAAGCAGAAGCTTTTTGAAAATTTTTACGTTCATGATAATATTTTGCCACATCAATAGCGAAATCTTCAAGATCAGCATACAACATTTTACTTTCGAGAAAATCAAAAAATCCTTGAATTGCTTCTTCATCCGGGCCTGATAAGTATAAAGATTTCAAAAATTCAAACTCTGATAAATATATTACATCTCCGGCCTTTTGTGAATAAGCCATTCCCTTACTATGATATTCATGAGCTTTATCCATTTTTCCTAATTTATAATGGATCTGTGTAATTAAAAAATACGCTTGAGGTAAGGAAGGAAGAATATTTGATTCTTCAAAAACAGCTATTGCTCTTTTGAAATAAGTTATGGCATCCTCATATTGGCTTTGGCTGTTTTTACAAAGCCCGATATTGTACAAAGTTCTTCCCATTAATTGGGGCTGCTTTTCAGCTTCTGCCATAGAATAAGCTTTTTGAAAATGTGAGATGGCATCCTCATACTGTTTTAAATCTAAAAAATTGGTGGCAAATAAAGAATGACACTGCAGCAATCTTATATTATAAGCTTCATTTTCTTTGTATATTTCATATGCTTGCCGTGCATAGTCCATTGAAAAATACGTTTGTTTCATATAGTAATAAGATTCAGACATCTTAAAGAAAAACTCAGCTTTCTCTATCCGATCCTTAACGAATATCAGCTTGCTTTCGGCCTTCTTGAAAAATTTAATAGCCGACAGATATTCCCGCTGGTCCAGCTCATACATGCCTCTGAAGAAATTAAAATAGTACTCAAGCAGACCAGTTAAACGAGCCTGTTTTTTATCAATCTCAAGCAGCAGATCAGACAGTCTCGGCTGTTCCTCAATCCTCATTTTTTCTAACGGTTCAAGGTACTCAAGCATCAGGTTGTGCCGAAACTCCATTAGTGAATAGTACAAATGAAGGTCTTGATCTTCTTCCATGTGATCCAGCTCTTGCTTGATTTCTCGTCGCAAATATTCTGCATCGGGTATGCTAAATCGGCGTATGTACATATACCATTCGTTAATCTTTTCTCCGATGGAAGAAGAAGATATGACACCTGTCACGTTTGCAAATCCCTCCCTTCATAATTCTATATATGTCATATTTTATCATCAACATTCTTGTGAGAAGCGCAAAAAAACCGCAATTTTTTCTTTCGTTACACCGCATGTTTGGAAATATATTTTCAAAAAGAAGCGTTTACCCTCAGCAATTTGTACAAGCAAACACGTTATCCTTCCATATTCTGTTATATCTGCGTGAGCAGTGTATGTCTGAAAAGGAAGTGAAGGAATGAGAAAAAACAAGCTTTCCTTTAAAGAAAAAGCAGGAACAGAACAAGAAGAGTGCTTATGTTTTTGTGAGGGAGAAGCAAGCCGAGAAGCCATGTTTCAAGCACCGATTGAATTACCTGAAGGGTTTGTCGTTGATCCGGCTGAAGCTGTTGCAAACGTGACGTGGAATGCAGACAGCCTTTCTTGTGTCAGTGACCGTTGCTTAATTCAAACGGGGCCTGAGCCTGATGAGGTCGGTGTTCAATTTGCAGTGAGCCTGCAGGGAACCGTTACGCTACTCGTCAGTGTCTCACCTGTGCGAAATCAATATGGACAAGGGGACGGGGCTGTTTCCGTCATTCACAATGCAGAGATCGATCAAGTCGTCTATTATTCCGATGAACCGGATGATTGCCCGGATATCAGTGACATCACGATTGAGAACCTTGTTGTTGTTCCGCCGTTTTACGGCAGTCCTTTATCGGTGACGGGGACGATTGTGCTTGTGCCGGAGCCGGAACCCGTCTATGCGTTTACAGCGAATTCAAATGATCAATCAGTTTCTGTGATTGATACAAACACTCATTCTGTTGTGACAACGATTGCTCTTCCGTACAATCCGGCAGGTATTGAAATTACCCCAGATAAAAGCGCTGTGTTTGTCTTACATCCCAACAATAATGTGATTTCTGTCATCGATTATGACACATTAACAGTGACAGCATCTATATTGCTGGATCAGCCGCCTCGATTGATTAGATTTATCCCTAATCATGAGTTTGCTTATGTTTTCACCGGTACTGCGGTTTCTGTGATTGGAATTGATACGTTAACTGTGGATAGGTCGATTCCTGTGGAAGGGTATGATGTTGCAATCGATCCCAATGGGTTATTTGCTTATGTTCTAAATTTTGGCATCGTGCAAAAAGTGGACCTAACTACCGGTGAAGTCACAGGAACAATTGAACGAGAGCTTATCGTATCAACCATAGAAACAAATTGGCCGGAGCGGTATGCCTATGTATTAGAACAAGAATTCTTTTTTAATTATTTGACGGTTATTGATTTAAATACGTTTACCATCAGCAGCACCCAAGAGCTGGAGTATGAAGGGGAATATCGAATGTTTACGAGTGGAGCAGAGGTGTATTTATATGACGGCTTCACTGGCAATTTATATTCTGTCAGTCCAAATGGAGCAGGCGTTATAGGAAATGTTCCGCAGTCGGCAAGAGACTTTGCGTTTACCCCGAATGGCGAATTTCTGTATGCAACTCATGTTCTAGAACAGAGCATCACTGTTTACAACACGGAGGATTACTCCGTGGAGACTGTCATATCTCTTGGGGTTTCACCGGGAGCTATTGCGATTTAATCAACTATGTGTGGTGCATTTCTAAAAGGACGTGAAATCATGAAAAAGAATGATCTTTCTGCTTTACAGGAAAATTGTTTCTGTTTTTGTGATGAGGAAATTAGCCGGGAAGCGCCGTTTCAAGTGCCGATAGATATCCCTGAGGGCTTCAAGGTTGATTCGGCCGAAGCGTCAGCGGCTGTTACATGGAGTACAGACAATTTGTCCTGTATCAGTGAGCCTTGCTTAATCCAGACTGGGTCGGAACCAGAAGATATCGGTGTTCGATATGCTGTGAGAGTACAAGGGACCATTACGCTTCTTGTTAGTGTGTCGCCTGTGCGAAATCAATATGGACAAGGGGACGGGGCTGTTTCTGTGATTCATACTGAAGAGATTGATCAAGTTGTTTATTATGCAGCACAGTCTGACCGCTGTCCTGATTTTAATCAAATGACAGTGGAAGATCTTCTCATCGTGCCGCCTTTCTACGGCAGTCCGCTCACGGTGGCCGGGACACTTGTTTTACCGCCATCGCCAGACCCTCAATCGTATGTGTTTACTGCCAATACTGGAGACAGCATGGTTTCGGTCATTGATGCAGATTTAAACACTATTGTAAAAACAATCCCGTTTTCTGCTGTGCCAACTAATCTAGGCGTTACTTTCGATAAAGCATTCACGTATGTTCTCCATGGGAATACCAACCTTGTCTCAGTGATTGATAATAAAACATTAACCATCATAAATACTATCACTGTTGGAGGAGGGCCGAGAAAGATTGAATTTGATCCAACAGATGAGTTCGCGTACGTGATGGCAGCCGGATATATATATATGATTAACACGGCCAATCAATCAGTAATTGATGTCATCGCGATACCCGGCGCTTTAGACTTTGCTCTTGATCCGAATGGACAGTATGTCTATACCGCTAATGGAAGCAGTTGGTCGGTTGATAAATATGATGTAAATACTGGGCAGTTGGTAGAAAGTATCATAGATACATTTGAATTTCCCAGTTTAATTGCAACTCCTTACGCTGGAAATTTTGCGTACGTGTTGAATGGTGAGCTGTGGCCGAAAGGTGTAACGGAGATTAGTTTGTCACCATTAAGCAGGGGAGGGGACTTCAGCCGTTTATTTGAAACGCTGAGGACGATTGTATTTTCTCTCGATAGTACTAGAGCTTATTTTCTAGAGCCATATAGTGAACCGTTTCTCATTAATAACTTATACGTAGTTAATACGGCCAGACAGAGGATCATTGCAAACGTGTCTCTCCCCGGCGCTTTTGACCTCGCCGTAACGCCGGACAAACAGTATATTTATGCGGCACAGCCCAACGACAATGCTGTGACCGTGTACCGCACAAGTGATTATACAGCCGTGACGGTGATTCCGGTTGGCGCGGGTCCGTCTGCGATTGCGATGTAGCTATTTTATAGATCAAGAGAAGCGGTGCTGCGATAAGAGAATCGTTTATAAATAAATGATCCGATTTGCTGGATGGCAGCCAGGATAATCAGAAACAGCAGTTCACTTATAGAGAAACTGAGCATCCACCAAATCCCGGCTGCTGCCAGCACTCCCGCAAACACTTTTCTGAACAGGCTGCCGTGCCGGAAAAGCTGCCGCAAATACGTTCGCATGCAAAACAATAAATACAGGATCAGTAGCATCGCAAGTCCCATTGAAAGGGCAGGGGGCGTGTGAAGGCGGAAAGGGACGGCTTTAACGATTTCGAACATGCAGCCGAATATGATGACTTGGCACAACACGGCAGCCATCACGTATGTTTGGCGGACGTTTTTATAGCTGTCACGCAGCGATTTGACGTCTTCTGCATATCGGCTGCACAAGTTGTGTTGCTGAAAGTCACAGCAGCTTTGATGAGACTGTGTGAGTTTCTGAAAAGCTGCTGTCATGTTTTTCACGGATTGGGTGACATAGTGAAGATAGAGAAAAGCAGGCAGCATCAGGAGGGCAGCGGTACAAGCCAGCAGTCCGAGCCGCACAGCATCATTGTTGATCATTTGTACATATTGGGCGGCGGCTTCGGCAACGGCCTGAACCCAGCCGAAGGAATAAGCCGCCATACCTATAAGCAGCAATGAAAGGGTAAAGACAGTGTTTTTCTTCATTGTCTGATCGCCTCTTTCTGAGAAACGTGAATGATCGCTTTGTTAGAAGATGCCATTGCATCAATGAGAGACAAGAAAACCTGCGTATCCATATCTTGAATGATGTGGTACATGTCAAGAAACGAGCAATCGCACCTGTCACACTCGGCTGCCCACTCGAAGCATTTACGCACATAATCGCTGTCATAAATGATCGCGTATGTCAAAGAGTCCTTGCCGTATTGAAGCCAGGCGGCAACCTGTTCTTTCTTCTGTGTGACATAGTATGAAGCCACATCGATATAAGCTGAAGAATGGGTCCCTTGACTGTGAAGGATCAAGAAACCGCCATCCTCATATATATAAGTCTCGGCTGACAAGCGATCGATTTCCAGACGGTACGTTTGCTGAATCTCTTGAAAAAACGGTGAATCTAATTGAAATAGAATACGAGCCGCGATATCCCAATAAAGCTTTATCGACAACAGATCGTTTTGCCCGGGAAGTGCGCCGATCTGTAATCCGGTCCATGTATCATTCATCCGCTCCTCATCACCCAGCACCATTTTTTGTGAGAGGGCTGGAGGGCATGCCGGGATGATTTTTCTTTCAGCATGATAATCCGGACGCTTTTCCAGCTGGAGGTGAGGAGGCAAAAGCGTTTCTGTATTTTCTGAGCCCCCAATCAAAAACAGCGTCATCCGATGGGCTTGGTAGGCAGCCTTATAGGCTTTTTGTAAATCACTGATGTCCAGCGCCTCAATATCTTCGATTCTGCCTGCGGGGAAAACGGCAGCTGGTGATGAGGGAGTAAGCATGCTGATCAGCTGATAATGATATGAGAGCTGATGGTTAAGGTGTGCTGTTTGAATTTCGCTTGTAATCACAGCTTTTTCCTGAGCGATAATCTTCTTGTCAAATGAGTGGTTCCATAAAGCATCAAGCAGGATGGGGATCGTTTGTCTGAGCCGATCCGGTAATGAGGTAAACATGAAATTGGTATCGGTGTAGGTAGTGAATGCGTTTAAAAGCGCGCCATGCGCAAAAAAATCACTGTACAGATTGCGGCCGTTATGCCAGAAGAGAAGATGCTCTAAAAAATGCGCTGTGCCATACGGAAGCGGTGTATCACCGGATTCTGCCCGTATACATACATCCCGGCTTCCAAAATTGATTTTTACATTGCACAGCCGCAGGTGGGCGCGGGGGAATTTCAATCTGAATATTTTTAGTCCGCTGTCTGTGTATCTGATATCGGTTCGTTCATCCAGCTGTTGAAAAAAGGCTTTCTTTTCCATCTCTTCATCCCCTTACTACATGAGCTCCGATATAATTGATGGTCGCTATGAATTGCAATACATCACGGCATGTAACCGCTGAGATGCCATCCAGCAAGGCTTCTTTCGTGCAGGAGAAGCGGCGCAGGATCCCCATATAGGCCAATAGACCTTCGGGAGAATCGAATTGCAGCAGCAATTCATTGCGTAAAAACTGCTTTGCCTGTTCTAGTTCCCGCTCATCTGTATGAAAAGCTGAGACAGCTTCCAAAACGCGCGGGGGAATGTCTATCTCATGAAGCTGATCTGTACATATTGAAACAAGCAGCAAATTGTTCATGACATCGTAACGGGTGATAACGTGATAGACTGCCAGATCCTTCTCTCTGAAGTGCTTGAATAAAGCGGAATGGCCGTACTTTCCCAGTAATCCGTCTATTAGCTGTATTTTGATATAATCGCTGGCATCTTTCATCTCTCCGCAGTCAAATCCGAGTGTCAAGACGGAAGGGCCTGCAGCGCTGCGTGTCTCTGTTTCAAAAACATGCCGGTTTACGGGTATTCTTCCGGACGTTACAGCGGACGTTTGCGGGGCATGTCCCCGAACATCACATGCTTGTACTTGTCCCAATATGTTCAGCTGTTTTTGCTGGGACACTAAATCAACGATAAAGTCCGTTGCGTCGAGAAACCGTTTAGGATGAATCGCCTTTATCCTGTCTCTCCGGCCAAACATGCCTGTGCCGTACATCGGGTTTCCGAAGACCTCCTCAGCCAAGCGCGCCGCCGAGTAGGAGAAGGGATCAGTGAATTTCTTTTCGATTCTCAGCAGCAGCTCATTCCTGGCCTTTTCAACTGCTTCGAATGAAAGAGAAGAAGGGAAAGACAAGTCTGCAAAAGTTTTCATCAGGGCGTCAACATGAAGATTCCCGTTATATAATGGGTGAATCAAACGGGTCCCGCAGGTTTTCAGCTGCTGATCAAAAAAGAGATTCGCTGAGTACATGAAACGGCTGCCGGCAGCATAACCAAAAGCGTCAATCATCTGCTCCTTCAGGTATGCAGCGGCGCCGTAAAAATAAATCGTTTCTTCCTCAGGTTCCGCCGCGCTTTCGATTGGTTTCAGAAAGCTCGCGGCGATTGAAATAGTTGAAAATTGATGAGTCTTCAGCAGGTTAACTTCCAAGCCGTTCTCTTTTGCTTGTATCAAAGAAACCACCATCCTGTTTTTGCAGGTAATAGACTATGACCAGACCGGCTATCGGAATGACCGCCAAGGATACAGCGGTGCCGGCTAATGTGGCTAAGAATAGGGGAAGACAAAACAGATAAGACCGATATTTTGAGAAACCGCTCCATAGCTGCTGCTCCGTATGCCAGCTGAAGGAGGGCCTTTTTTCATCCGCAGTTAACCTGATATACGCTCCCGCCAGCAGCAACTCAATGCACTGCAAAAAAGTGAGAACTGAAATCGGACGGCCGCTGATGAAACCCACAATCATCACGACAAGGAGAAATCCGCCTGCCAATAGGCCTGAATAAAAGCGATATTTCGCCCAAAACATCGTTTTCCGCTTGATCGGAAGCGTGATGAGCAGCATCCGGTCATTTTTTTCAATCGAGTACAAAAGGGCGATCGGCGAGCAGATGAGCAAAAGCGCGGAAATCACGATATAAATCACTTGCTGATTGAAGATGCCGGTATTCATCATCTGGAACGAAAAGAAGCCGCTGAACGCCGCCATTACCGCGTAATTTAACAGCATCGCTTTAGAAGAGATAAATCGGTTCCATTCTCTTTTGTAAAACGAAAATTCAGATCGCCGCATAAATGAATGCATCTTGCTCTGCTGCGGAGGCGCCTGCAGAAAGACAGGAAAGTCAATGATCACCGCCCACAGCATATGCACCGCGCAAAGCGGAAGCGTGGCGGCCGGCATCAAAGCGACGCTGAGACATACACAGGCGAATATCGCCGCATGCAGCAGAAACATCAAGTTTTTCTTTTTGACGAAATGGTTGCTTAGCACAACTCCGAAAATAATGGAGTAAACGGTAAAAAACGAAAACCTGCCGAGCCAAAACAATGTTTGCGCCCCTGACAGCGTTCCGTTTCCAAATAAGAACAGCGGTAAAATAAAAAAGAATAAAGTTCTTCTCAAACAGGTATCGACAAACAAAACGACACTCTGGGCGAGCCAAAAGCTCCGTGAAGAAATCGGCAGCAGGCAGCTCAGTTTCATATAAGATTCCTTCCATTGAGATGTCACAGAAAGAAACACCATATATGCGTTCATTAAGAGAAGCGCGAGTATGATATACGTTTTGCGCAACACCGATTCATCAATGCCGGCCTGGCGGATCAGCCCGATTTCAAACACGGCGAGAATGACAAGGCCTGCGGCAATGCGGATGGCGTCCTTTTTCCCTTGCCGGCTGTAAAGCTGTTTGAACAGCAAAGACATGATGGGGATTATGTTATTCATGGCCGATCACCTCGAAAAATTCCCGCCGCAGATCGGTCTCCTCTCCAATCGGAATGACCTTTTGGATCTGTTTGTTGTGAAGAATGGCCGCATAATCACAAAATCTTTGCACGACATCGAGCAGATGAGAAGAAAACAAAATGGTCCCGCCTTCTTCACAGTACTCACGCATTTTTTGATAAAAGACCTCTATCGATTCCACATCCAAACCGACGAGCGGCTCATCCAAAATAAACAGGGGAGCGCGCAGCAATAAGCCTGTCATCAATACAACCTTTTGCCTGTTCCCCAAGGACAGCTCTGAAATTCTCCTGTTGATGTATTTCGAAAAATGAAAGGCCTCGGCCAAACTGGCAAACTGCTGCTCTGAAAAATCCTTTTGATAAAGCGAATGGACGAAAGACACATAGTCCTTCGCCGTAATTTCTGTAAATAGCAGCGGGTAATCGGCGGCGAAGTAACGGTGAGTCTTCAGCTGATCTGATGTTTTCTGCGGCATGCCGGCCTCCGCTTCAATTCCGCACAGTGTAAAGCGCCCGCTGAAATTGCGGTTCACGCCTGTCAGCGTATTAATCAGTGTCGTTTTTCCGGCGCCGTTTACCCCAAGCAGCCCGTAAACGGCGCCTTTTTCTAAATGTAAATCCACTTGTTCTAAGATGACGTTGTCCCGTTCATACCAAACGGATACATCGTGTATATCCAAAATGCTCATCGCGAGTCAGCCTTCCGCGCGCGCATCCCGAACAGAATGGCAATGGCAATGAAAATCAGCGTAAACAGATAATCGCTTTTGACAAAATAGACGACTGCGCCGATGACAAAGATAAATGAAAGGATATACAGTAAAATTCTTCTTTGTGCTGGTGACAAATCGTTTCCCTCCTAAATAAGCTGGACCACGTCTTCTAATTGTTCATTTTTCGCCCAAGAGCAAATGTTTTTTCGGTGATATTTGTTAGAGTTCAGCCCTTTTAAGTAACAGCCTCCGCAATAGCCGCTGAACGGGCATTTGTCTTTCATGCAATGTTCGCTGAACCGCGGCGCTTGCGCTTGCCACAGTTTATGGACGAGAGGGGAGTTAAAGATGCTTTCATAGGAATCTTGAAAAATATTTCCCAATGAAAATTCCTTTGGAAAGAGGGCGCAAGGACGTACTTCGCCGAACGGGCTGATCACAATGGACTTCCAGCCAGCGCCGCAATTTGCCGCGCGTTTTCTCTCATAGGGAATAATCGGAATCAGATCTTTAAACTCATCAATCACATTTTGCTCGTATTCCATAAACTTGCGGTGCTGCTCGGCGTCTTTCGTTGGATGGACAATATCCCTGCCTCTTCCGAAATCGTCAACCCAATTGTAAGAAAACGCCTTCGCCCCGAGATCCCGAACCTTTTGGGCCATATCGTGGATTTCCCACATGTTTTTTTCGAAGACAGACATGGCGACTCTGACAAATATACCGTGGTCACTCAACAATTTTATCGTTTTACAAGTTTGGGCAAAAGAGCCTTTTCTCCCTCTAAAGGAGTCATGGACCTCGGAATTGACACTATCAAGAGAAATGCCGACGATGATTTTTTGCTTGTAAGTCTTCAAAAGCTCCAGGCTCTCTTTTCGCATGAGTGTTCCGTTTGTTAAGACAGCGACTTTTTTGAACTTTTTACACACATAGTCAAGAATCTCATTGGCATTTGGATGGACAAAAATTTCCCCGCCCGTGATTTCGCATGTCAATACACCGTTATCAAACAGCATATCAGCCGTTTTTTTGAATTGCTCAATCGACACGGTGCCGAGCGCTTCAGGCGAGCTTTCCAAATAACAGTGGGCGCATTTCAAATTACAGCGGTGCGTCAGCTCAAAGGTGGCGTGGAGCGGCATCGGAAACTCATTGCTTCCGCTCGTGGTGATTGTATGGCGGCTGGCCTGGTTTCCAAGCTGGATAACCTGCTTGTTCTGGAGCATGTTGAGCATGTCGTAATACCAATCTTTATGGTCTTCCGGTGATTCATCATACACTGCACATTGCTCAGCTAAAATCTGCTCAGCTGTTTTTTGGCCATCCATGCGCATGCAAAGCTCGTAAGCCGTTTTGTTGAGATCCAAATACTCAAAGTCAGAAATGGAGACATTATCGCGCAAGTAGTCGATTTCTAACACGCCGCCCTCAGGAAGCTGGTGAACTCTTACACTTTCATTAATAAATGGAAACATCTGCTCTATAAACAAAATACCATCCCCTATACATATGATTCAAATGAAAAACGGTTGTGTATGTATATCCAAGAGGTAGATTTTAGTTAAAAATTGTAATTTACTTAAAAAGGGCATAGTAGAATGACTATGCCCTTTTGGGAGATCCTTACCCCCATAGACCGAATAGACCTGTTGCACCGGCAATTTCAAAATCAGGGATAGGACCGTCCACTAGACAAGCGGCTCCGATCGAGCATGTTGCACAACCTTTGTTTTCTACAATGACAGCTTTTTTCATAATTGAATCCTCCCTTTTTTTGTTTTTCTAGCAGATCTATGTTGTACTTTTATCTTAAAACTATCAAATTACTAATTCAATACATATATTTTGAAAAAAATGTGAAAAGGAAATGATAGATTTCGGAAAAATGTAACATTTACTAAAGGTAATTAGTGATATGATTTTCTCTTCTATATAAGGGAATGCTTTTTATGAGGTTTATCTTCAAATCTGATGAGCAATGATGGTAAGATAGAAGCAGTTGAAGTTTACAAACCGAATGATTATACTATTCAAGTCAAAGTGGAATGATGAAAAGGACGTGTCAGAATGAAGCAAGAGACACCGATAACACTCCATGTGAAGTCTGTGATCGAGGATGACGGAAACCAAGAAGTCATCGAATTCCGCACCACCGGATTTTACTATGTAAAACAAAATAAAGTGTATCTATCTTATTATGAAGAACACGACTTAGGCAAAGTCAAAACGATTGTGAAAGTAAGCGAAGGCGAAGTCCTGGTCATGAGGTCAGGCGCTGTCAAAATGAATCAGCGTTTCGTAACGGGAGCTTCCACAATTGCTAAATATAAAATGTCATTTGGTGAGCTTGAGCTGAAAACAAGCACAAAATCGATTCAATCTGATCTCGATGAAGAAAAAGGCCGTATCAGCATCGCATATGACATGCATGTCGGAGACGAGCAGGAGCATTTACATAATATGACGATCACGTATGAGGGAGGAACTCACGCATGAACATTGCGGAACAAATGAAGGACGTGCTGAAAGAAGAAATCAAAGCGTCCGTTCTGAAAGCGGGACTGGCTGAAGAAAGCCAGATTCCTAATGTTGTTTTAGAAACACCGAAAGATAAAACACACGGCGACTACTCAACAAATATGGCGATGCAGCTGGCAAGAGTGGCAAAAAAAGCGCCGCGTCAAATCGCTGAAGAGATTGTCGCCCATTTTGATAAAGGAAAGGCTTCAATCGAAAAGCTCGATATCGCCGGCCCGGGTTTTATCAATTTCTATATGAACAATCAATATTTAACAAAGCTGATTCCGTCTGTACTGGAAGCGGGGGAAGCATACGGGGAAACAAACATCGGAAACGGTGAACGAGTTCAGGTAGAATTCGTATCAGCGAATCCGACGGGAGACCTTCACCTCGGGCATGCGCGCGGGGCGGCTGTCGGCGATTCCTTGTGCAACGTGCTTTCAAAAGCGGGTTACGATGTAAGCCGCGAATACTACATTAACGATGCGGGAAACCAAATCAACAATCTGGCGCTTTCTGTTGAAGTCCGTTACTTTGAAGCACTCGGATTGGAAAAACCGATGCCGGAGGATGGCTACCGCGGCGAGGATATCATTGCGATCGGAAAGCGTCTCGCTGAGGAATACGGTGATCGTTTCGTTAACGAAGAGGAAAGTGAACGCCTCGCGTTTTTCCGTGAATACGGCCTGAAATACGAGCTGGAAAAGCTTCGCAAGGACTTGGAAAACTTCCGTGTGCCGTTTGATGTGTGGTATTCAGAAACTTCACTGTACCAAAATGGAAAAATCGACAAGGCGCTTGAAGCGCTCCGCGAAAAAGGCCATGTCTATGAAGAAGACGGCGCGACTTGGTTCCGTTCCACGACGTTCGGCGATGATAAAGACCGCGTATTGATCAAGAAGGACGGCACGTACACGTACCTGCTTCCTGATATCGCGTATCATAAGGACAAGCTTGACCGCGGCTTTGATAAGCTGATCAACGTTTGGGGCGCCGATCACCACGGCTACATCCCGCGTATGAAAGCGGCAATTGAAGCGCTGGGCTATGAAAAAGGAACGCTTGAAGTAGAAATCATTCAGCTCGTTCACCTTTACAAAAACGGCGAGAAAATGAAAATGAGCAAACGGACCGGTAAAGCCGTAACGATGCGTGACCTGATTGAAGAAGTCGGCTTGGATGCCGTTCGTTACTTCTTTGCGATGCGAAGTGCGGACACCCATATGGATTTTGACTTAGATCTTGCTGTATCAACATCTAACGAAAACCCTGTGTATTATGCACAATACGCGCATGCCCGTATTTGCAGCATGCTTCGCCAAGGGGAAGAGCAGGGACTTAAACCGGCGGCAGATCTTGATTTCAGCCATATTCAATCAGAAAAAGAATACGATCTGCTGAAAACGATCGGCGGCTTCCCAGAGGCAGTGGCGGAAGCAGCGGAAAAACGAATTCCGCACCGTGTCACAAACTATATTTATGATCTGGCTTCTGCTCTGCACAGCTTCTACAACGCAGAGAAAGTCATCGACCCTGAAAATGAAGAGAAAAGCCGCGCGCGCCTGGCTTTAATGAAGGCAACGCAAATTACGCTGAACAATGCGCTTCAGCTGATCGGCGTATCGGCTCCGGAAAAAATGTAATCACGATCAAAAGGACAAAGTCTTCGGGCTTTGTCCTTTTTTATGAGAAAAACGTGTGATGTAATTCACAATCCTGGTTGCCGGGTTTTTGTATGATAAGACTGATTATTGAATCATTGAAAGGGGCAAGCCAAATGATCAACCGTCAACACATTCAATTATCGTTACAGTCATTAAGCTTGGTGGCAGGGTTTATGGTTTGGGTGCTGATTTCATCACTCATTTCCCAAATCACATTAGATATTCATTTAAGTAAGGGTGAGATTTCTTTGGTGACGGCGATTCCTGTGATCCTCGGATCGCTTCTCCGCATTCCTTTAGGGTATTTAACGAACAGGTTTGGCGCGAGGCTCATGTTTATGGTCAGCTTCATCCTGCTTTTATTTCCTGTATTTTGGATCAGTATCGCGGATTCTCTGTTTGATTTAATCGCAGGCGGCTTTTTCTTAGGGATCGGGGGAGCGGTGTTTTCCATTGGAGTGACCTCCCTCCCGAAATATTATCCGAAAGAAAAGCACGGTGTCGTCAATGGGATTTATGGTGCAGGAAATATCGGGACAGCCGTTACGACATTTGCAGCGCCGGTTATCGCTCAAGCCGTCGGGTGGAAATCAACCGTGCAGCTGTATCTGGTTTTGCTGGCTGTCTTTGCCTTACTGCACGTTTTGTTTGGCGACAGGCATGAGAAGAAAGTCAAAGTTTCTGTTAAGACTCAAATCAAAGCCGTTTACCGAAATCATGTGCTGTGGTTTCTGAGCCTGTTTTATTTTATTACGTTTGGCGCTTTTGTCGCCTTCACTATCTATCTGCCGAACTTTCTGGTGGAGCATTTTGGGCTGAATCCTGCAGATGCCGGCTTGCGGACGGCTGGCTTTATTGCGGTTTCTACGCTGCTCAGGCCTGCGGGCGGATTCCTGGCTGATAAAATGAGCCCGCTTCGCATCTTGATGTTTGTTTTTGCCGGGCTTACATTATCAGGCATTATCCTATCGTTCTCGCCGACAATCGGGCTTTATACGTTTGGATCATTAACCGTGGCCGTCTGCTCAGGCATAGGAAACGGGACTGTTTTTAAACTGGTGCCTTTCTATTTTTCGAAGCAAGCGGGGATTGCCAATGGGATTGTGTCTGCCATGGGCGGATTAGGCGGCTTTTTTCCTCCGCTCATATTGGCGAGTGTATTTCAGGCAACAGGCCAGTACGCGATCGGGTTTATGGCGCTTTCAGAGGTGGCGTTAGCCAGCTTTGTCCTTGTCATATGGATGTATTGGCAGGAAAGAATGAAAACACACACGGAGAGAAACAGCCAGAGCATCAACTAACACTGGGGCATTCACAAGATTGTTAGTTTTTTCTCGATGGGTACAAATCAATTCACGTTACAATAAACACACAACGTGACTTTCTTCGAGGTGAGCTCATGAATTTTCTCTCTGTTCGACCATCTGATAGTGATCTTATATCCAGCGATCTGCATGAATTGCTGGAATCGATCAGCACGAAAAGAAAAATGGAAAAACACACGTATTTGTTTCGAGAAGGAATGGATGCAGAAGAGCTTTATCTGATTCAATCAGGACTTATTGAAATCGGCAAGCTGACATCTGACGGAAAAGACCTGACGCTTAGAATCTGCCAAAAGCATGATATCGTCGGAGAATTAACACTTTTCACTGAAGAACCGAGGTATATGCTCAGTGCAAAAGTGCTAGAGGATGGCGAGGTGCTCGTCATTAATAAAAATAAGCTGGAAAAAGAATTAATCCAAAACGGCGCTTTGACATTTGAGTTCATGAAATGGATGAGCACGCACCTCCGGAAGATTCAGTCCAAAATCAGGGATCTGCTTCTTCATGGTAAAAAGGGGGCGCTCTATTCCACCCTTATCCGTTTATCAAACAGCTACGGAGTGGAGCGAAGCGACGGCATTCTGATTAACATTGTCCTGACAAATCAGGATTTGGCAAAGTTTTGCGCGGCTGCACGGGAAAGCGTCAATCGTATGCTCGGAGATCTCCGTAAAAAAGGGGTTATTTCGATAGACGAATCCGGAAAAATTATTTTGCACAAGCGGGACTATTTACGATGTGAGATTGAGTGTGAAAATTGCCCGCTGGAAATTTGCAATATTGACTGAAAAAAACAAGGACAGCGGTGTCCTTGTTTTTTTTCACCTTGTGATAAACAGGCACATGACGGCAAGAAAGAAGCAGGCATTCACGATTTCCAGAATGCCAATCGTTTTTACGGGCCAATCCCTTCCATGAAAAAACCATGCCCGCAAGCTGCTCGGGATAAAAGCGAGAAACGCCCATCCTGCTCCGAAAAGAGCGGATAAAAAGGGGAGCAGCAGGTGATATCCCCATGACCAGTATGCAAATGCCCTGTTTTTTCTTTCACGAATCACCGATTTCACATAAAAGGAACTCCCGATAAAAAATAAAGCAGACTGCAAGAAAATAAACCAAGCCCAGCCGTCGAGGGTTCCCATCCCCAGCCAGCAGCTCGCAAACCCGCCCGAACAAAAGAACAAGACACCTGCAACATCATTCAATAGGGCCCGTTCGTTTTTTCGGCGGGCAAAATACATATGCATGAAAAACAGCGGCAGTAAAGAAACGCCCACCCAGATGAGAGGCGGCTTATGAAAGACCGAGATCATCAAAAAGCAGCAGGCGGGAAAACCGTAATAACACATCCACTTTTGATATGGTTTGCTTTGTTTCTTTTTTAAGGCAAGCGTAACGGGATAAACCGCTAAGTATAGGAAAAGCCAACCAAGGAAGAGCGGAATATGCCAAATAACGGGGCCTCCCTTGACCATGCCGAGTAAAAATGGGATCAGCAGCATCGCCCACGCGCCGTGCTGCTTCGGAATCAGCGCCTTCATCGAAATCCTCCTTTTTTCTTTCATTATAAATGCAGTCACCCTCCTGATAAGTGACATTCATCATACAGGCTGTGAAATACATCACTGCTGTACAGGCTCGATCGAGCTACACTAAAGCTATCCTTAGCACAGGAGGTTTTCCTATGAATCAGTGTGACTATTTATTATTTCTGAAACAACTTCCTATGTTTAATGAAGTGCCTCTATCCATTGTCGAAACCTTGCTGAAAAACGGCACGTTTATCCGCGGCTCATGTGATCAGTCTCCATCTTTTCTTCATTCTCAATCTGTTTATATTGTATTAAAAGGCAGTGTCCGTTTCATGGACAGCAGGCTCCCTGAAGGGTCGAAAACCGTTGCGCTGTGGGAAAAAGGCGATGTGTTTCCGATTGATGAAAAAGGCGGGCTTTATTTATCGCCCTTTATCTCAGTCAATGCCACTTCAGACATTCTGATTCTCAACATCCCATATTACATATTTAAGAAAATGATGTCTTATCATCCGCAGCTGCAAATGAACTTTTTGGCTATGCTTCAGCAAAATGTTTTTTGTTCCTATCAATTATTTTTGCGGTATCTGCATACATCACAGGATGAAAACGCTGAGCCCGGTTCTTAAATAGAGCCGGTTTTTTTGATCTTTGAATGAAAGGCAGCTAATGACCCAAGTGTCCTGCCTGAACGCAGCCTTCCTCACATCCTGTGAAAATCCTTCCTTCTCCTTTGTGTGAACGTTTTGTGAAAAAAGCAGAGTGTGTGACATAGTTCACAAGGAAACACGCTGTCTCTGTTTATAGTGAACTTAGCATCACCTGACTCGGAAGGAGTGAACTCTCATGAAGAAAAAGAAAATGAGTCCGTTGTTTAGGAGATTGAATTATTTCTCTCCTATCGAACACCATTCAAATAAACATAGCCAAACCACCCGCGAAGATCGCGATTGGGAGAATGTATACAGAAACAGATGGCAGTACGACAAAGTCGTTCGCTCCACCCACGGCGTTAACTGCACGGGGTCTTGCAGCTGGAATATTTATGTGAAAAACGGAATTGTCACGTGGGAAGGACAAAATTTGAATTATCCATCAACAGGCCCGGATATGCCTGATTTCGAACCGAGAGGCTGTCCGCGGGGGGCCAGTTTTTCATGGTATATCTACAGCCCGCTCCGTGTGAAATATCCATACGTGCGCGGTGTGCTGATCAATTTGTGGCGGGAAGCACTGCAAGAACATCAAAATCCATTGGAAGCCTGGAAATCGATCGTCGAAAACCCTGAAAAAGCGAAGTCCTATAAACAGGCGAGAGGGAAAGGCGGTTTTGTGCGCGCTGAATGGCCGGAGGTGCTGAAGCTGATTTCAGCCTCTCTGCTGTATACAGTGATGAAATACGGGCCTGACCGAAACGTCGGTTTTTCTCCGATTCCGGCCATGTCCATGATCAGCCATGCATCAGGCTCTCGGTTTATGTCGTTAATCGGAGGCCCTATGCTCAGTTTTTATGACTGGTATGCGGATCTTCCTCCGGCATCCCCGCAAATTTGGGGTGACCAGACGGACGTTCCGGAAAGCAGTGATTGGTACAATTCCGGCTATATCATCACATGGGGCTCCAACGTTCCGTTAACGAGAACGCCTGACGCGCATTTTTTGGCGGAGGCCCGCTATAAAGGCGCTAAGGTCATTTCGATCAGTCCGGATTTTGCGGAATCCTCAAAGTTCGCGGATGACTGGCTGAGTATTCGCCAAGGGACTGACGGGGCGCTTGCGATGGCGATGGGTCACGTCATTTTGCAGGAATTTTACGTGAACCAAGAAACTGAACGTTTTATTGAGTACGCGAAGCAATACACTGATTTTCCATTTCTCGTCACCCTGTCAAAAGAAAATGGCGTATACACAGCGGGACGGTTTCTGCATGCGAAGGACATCGGGCGGCAGACAAAGCATGATCAGTGGAAGCCTGCGGTTTGGGATGAACAGACAAGTTCATTTGCCATACCCCAAGGGACAATGGGTTCGCGCTGGGACGGGCAACAGAAATGGAACCTGCACATGATTGATGAAGAAACCGGGGAACCGATTGAACCCCGTCTCTCTGTGCTGGGAATAGAGGACGAAATCGGCACGGTGCGCATCCCGTATTTTTCAAATGACGGAAACAAAGTGCTCGAGCGGGATCTTCCTATTAAAAAAATGAACCTGAACGGTGAAGAAACGTACATCACGACCGTGTTTGACTTGATACTGGCTAACTACGGCGTGAACCGGGGCATCGGTAAACGATCGGCTGTCTCCTATGATGATCCTGAGCCGTTTACGCCTGCCTGGCAGGAACAAATGACAGGAATCAAAAAAGAAGCTGTCGTTAAGATTGCCAGAGAGTTTGCCCAAAATGCGATCGATACAGACGGCCGGTCCATGATTATCGTAGGGGCCGGCATTAACCACTGGTTCAACTCCGACACGATCTACCGAGCGGTGTTAAATCTTGTTTTACTTGTAGGCGCCCAAGGCGTAAACGGCGGAGGCTGGGCCCATTACGTGGGGCAGGAAAAGCTCCGACCTGCTGAAGGGTGGCAGACGATTGCAACTGCAAAGGACTGGGAGGGCGTGCCCAAGCTGCAAAACGGCACCTCATTTTTCTACTTTGCGACAGATCAGTGGCGTTATGAGGACCAGCCGATCAGTGATTTGGCATCACCGATTGCTGCGTCATCCCGCTACAAGCACCACGCTGATTACAATGTGCTGGCCGCGCGGCTGGGATGGCTTCCGTCTTACCCGACTTTCAATCAAAATGGCATCGATCTGTATAAAGAAGCTGAAAAAGCAGGGGCAGCAACACCCGAAGACGTAGGTGCGTACGTGGCCTCACAGCTCCAAGAGAAAAAACTGAAATTCGCGATTGAAGATCCTGATAATGAAGTGAATTTCCCAAGAAATCTCTTCGTATGGCGGGCAAATCTGATCTCAAGCTCAGGAAAAGGGCATGAATATTTTCTCAAGCATTTGCTGGGGACGACGAACGGTTTAATGAATGACGATAGCGACAGCATCCGCCCTGAAGAAATCAAATGGCGGGAGCAGGCGCCGGAAGGAAAGCTCGACTTGTTAATCAATCTTGACTTCCGAATGGCCGGTACGGCGCTGTATTCCGATATCGTGCTGCCGGCGGCGACATGGTATGAAAAACACGATCTCAGCAGCACAGATATGCATCCGTTCATTCATCCATTTGCTCCTGCGATCTCGGCTCCGTGGGAATCGAAGTCAGACTGGGATATTTTCAAGGCGCTGTCAAAAGCCGTTTCCGATCTGGCAGAAGAAGTCGATATGGAGCCGGTGAAAGAAGTGGTTGCGACGCCGCTCCTCCATGACACCATGCAGGAATTGGCCCAGCCATTCGGCAAAATCAATGACTGGAGCAAAGGCGAATGTGAAGCCATTCCGGGAAAAACGATGCCGAACATCCAAGTCGTTGAACGGGATTACAAACACATTTTTCATAAAATGACTGCACTTGGTCCGAACGTTGCTTTAAAGCCGAGCGGAACAAAAGGGATGAGCTGGTCAATAGCCGATGAATATGAATCACTCAAACAGAGATTGGGAGAAATCACCTCGGACAGTGTCGCAAAGGGTTGTCCAAATATAAGTGAAGCAAAGCAGGCAGCAGAAGCGATTTTAACCCTATCATCCACTTCGAATGGAAAGGTCGCAGTAAAAGCATGGGAATCACTTGAAAACATCACGAACCTGAAGCTGAAAGACCTGGCGGAAGAACGCGAGGAAGAATGCTTTACGTTCGAACAAATTACAGCCCAGCCGAAAACGGTCATCACGTCTCCAGCGTTTTCCGGATCTGAAAAAGGAGGGCGCAGGTATTCGCCGTTTACAACGAATGTTGAAAAATTAATTCCGTGGCGGACGCTGACAGGCAGACAATCCTATTATGTCGATCATGAACTGATGATGGAATTCGGTGAAACGATGGCGACATTCAAACCGATCCTCCAGCATCGCCCGTTTCTGAGCAAGCGGCCTGATCAAGAGGGAAAAGAAATCGTCCTCAATTATTTGACGCCGCATAATAAATGGTCTGTCCACAGCATGTATTTTGATTCTCTGCCGATGCTGACGCTGTTCCGCGGCGGGCCGACCGTGTGGATGAATAAAGATGATGCAGAGGACACGGATATCAAAGACAACGATTGGATTGAATGCTTTAACCGAAACGGTGTTGTCGTCGCGAGAGCCGTTTTGTCTCATCGGATTCCTAAAGGAATGGCGTTTATGCACCATGCCCAAGACCGCCACATCAACGTGCCCGGCACAAAGCTGACGAATAACCGCGGAGGCACCCATAACAGCCCGACAAGGATACACGTCAAGCCGACACAGATGATCGGGGGCTACGCCCAGCTCAGCTACGGCTTTAATTATTACGGTCCAACGGGGAATCAGCGCGACCTGAACGTCGTCATCCGCAAGCTGAAGGAGGTCGATTGGCTTGAAGATTAAAGCGCAAATCGGTATGGTCATGAACTTGGATAAATGCATCGGCTGCCACACGTGCAGCGTCACCTGCAAAAACACGTGGACAAACCGTTCCGGTGCGGAATATATGTACTTCAATAATGTAGAAACAAAGCCGGGCATCGGCTACCCGAAGCAATGGGAGGACCAGGACAAATATAAAGGCGGCTGGACATTGAAAAAAGGAAAGCTCGAGCTGAAATCGGGCTCGAAAACCAATCGGCTTGCAGGCCTTTTCTATAATCCGAATCAGCCGTCGATTGATGATTACTATGAGCCCTGGAACTATGATTATGAAACATTAACGAACAGCCCGCAGAAAAAACACCAGCCAGTAGCACGCCCGAAATCGTCCTTGACGGGGGATTTCATGAATATCGAATGGGGACCGAACTGGGAGGATGATCTCGCGGGCGGCCACATAACGGGACTTGAAGATCCCAACGTACAAAAGATGGAGGAATCGATCAAAACAGAATTCGATGAGGTATTTATGATGTATTTGCCCCGTATTTGCGAGCACTGCATCAACCCGGCGTGCGTCTCATCCTGTCCATCCGGCGCCATGTACAAACGCGAGGAGGACGGCATTGTGCTTGTGGATCAAAACGCATGCCGTTCATGGAGATATTGCGTCTCATCCTGTCCTTATAAAAAAGTCTATTTTAACTGGCAAACGAACAAAGCGGAAAAATGCACACTCTGCTTTCCGCGTTTGGAGGCGGGACTGCCGACCATCTGCTCTGAGACGTGTGTTGGCAGAATCCGCTACCTCGGCGTCATGCTGTATGACGCGGACAAAGTGGAGGAAGCGGCATCGGTTGAAAACGAAAAGGATCTATACCATTCCCAATTGGACATTTTTCTTGATCCAAATGATCCTGAGGTTGCCAAACTGGCAAAAGAACAAGGCATTCCGGCTGAATGGATAGAGGCTGCGCAGCAATCGCCGATCTATAAAATGATCATTGACTGGAAGATTGCGCTGCCGCTTCATCCAGAGTACCGCACGCTGCCAATGGTGTGGTACATTCCGCCGCTCAGTCCGATTATGAATCTCTTTGAAGGAAAAGGCAGCCGGCAATCCGCGGAAGATATTTTTCCGGCTATCGACCAAATGAGAATCCCGATAGATTATTTGGCGCAGCTGTTAACAGCCGGTGATACGGATCATATTCGGTCAACGTTAAAGAAAATGTCTGTCATGCGCCAGTATATGAGAGCGATCCAGACGAATAAATCAATCGACCCGGAACTGATCTCCAGTGTCGGCTTAACAGAACAGCAAATTGAAGATATGTATCGGCTGCTTGCGATTGCCAAATATGATGACCGCTTTGTGATACCGAGCAGTCATCGAGAAGAAGTTTCAGATTTATATGCTGAACAAGGGAGCTGCGGCTTATCATTTTCAGGCGGCCCCGGCTCCTGTTTCTAACTTTTGATAAATGAGGTGTAACAAGATGAACACCACAGACCGGCAAATGACGTTCTCCGCTCTTTCCTCTCTTCTCTCTTATCCGGATGAAGAGTGGAGAGCTGAGATTCCCGATTGGAAGGCTCTTATCCATGAAATCAGCAACCGGCAAATCCGGGAGAAGCTGCTGCACTTTTTCGAGGCGTCAGCCAGCTTTTCACCGGAAGCGCTGATTGAACACTATGTCTATACATTCGACTTTGGGAAAAAAACAAATATGTATGTCACCTACTTTAACTCGGGCGAGCAAAGGGAACGCGGCGTTGAATTGCTGCATTTAAAAAACACATACGAGCAATCCGGTTTCCTGCCGACAGAGAAAGAGCTGCCTGATTATCTGCCGCTGATGCTGGAATTTGCTGCGGCTGCAGAAATTGAAGCAGCGAGAAGCGTGTTTGAGAAATATCTGTCCAATGTGAGGGAGCTGGCATCCCGTCTCGAAAAAAATGACAGTATATACGCTGAACTGCTGCACGTGCTGCTGGCCGCGCTTGAAAACATCGGCGTACGTGAAAGCGTTGAAGGGGCTGTTCAGGCATGAGCGGGCAGATCCTCTGGGGTATTATGCCATACATTGTATTGACAATCTTTATCGGCGGCCATATTTACCGCTACCAGCATGACCAATTTGGCTGGACGGCGAAATCAAGCGAGCTGTTAGAAAAGAAAAAACTTGCGGCGGGCAGCACACTTTTTCACTGGGGACTGCTGTGCGTTGTCGGCGGGCATGTCATGGGGATTCTGATCCCGGAAGGCGTGTATGCTTCCCTTGGCATTTCAGAGCATATGTATCACAAAATGGCGATTGGCGCTGGCTTGCCGGCGGGCATTGCGGCATGTACCGGACTTGTCATCCTGACGTACAGAAGGCTGTTTGACAAAAGGATCCGCAAAACGAGCTCGCCATCCGATATCCTTACGCTCCTCCTGCTGCTGTTCATGATGCTGTCAGGCGTTGCGGCCACGTTTCTCAACATTGATTCGAAAGGATTTGATTACCGGACCACAGTCGGGCCCTGGTTCAGGGAAATCGCTTTGTTCCGGCCTGACCCCTCGTTGATGGAGAGTGTCCCGCTATGGTTTAAGTTTCATATTGTGATAGGATACGTCGTTTTTATCCTGTGGCCGTTTACGAGATTGGTTCATGTGTTCAGTCTGCCGCTCAAGTATCTGACCCGCAGCTACGTTGTATATCGAAAACGCTCGTGAAAATCCCCCTTGCAAGAGGGGGATTTTTTTATCTTGATGAAAACATAAGATATCTTCTGCCAAGGTAATGGCTGGGCGGCCGGGAATCCTGTTGTGTTTGTATTTGGAAATAACATCAAGAATGAAACGGATTTTACTCATTTTAAACCGGGGAACAGCCAGATTATGACTCAGCCTGACTAACTTGTTTCATTCCTTTCTTTCTGATCAATATCCCGTTTTATATATTTTCTCTCATCAGAATGGGTATCAAATTCACTCTATCCACCGTATTTGCAGTCACAGCGCCGCCTCTTTTTCGGCGCTTGCCGGAGTGCTGAGCGGGTTCGGCCTGCCGCTCATGTTGTCACTCGGCGTTGCCAATAGTCTTGCTTTATTTCTGCAGAAACGATGCGGATGAATTCCGTGACAGTTAGTTTTCTCTAAACTTCTCCTCCTTTGGCGGAGAGGTTTTTTACTTACAAGGTTTATCGATTAGAAAAAAGAGGTAATACAGAGGTAATTGAATCAGATTGGAGAGAATCAGGATGCTGAAAAGGAGACTGGAATTTTTCTTTTTATATATGATGCTCATCGGGGCATATGTCATTTGGTTTTTTCCGGTTTCCAGGCTTGAGTTTTACGGAGGATTGCTTTGCTATATAAGCATTATTTTGTTCAGCATCTATTCATTAATTCTTGAAAACCGCACCTCGCAGCACACGCTGCTATGGATCCATATTCTTGTCTTTTTTCCAATCGTCGGCTACGTGTTTTATCTGTTTTCGGGACAGCTTTATGTAAAGGGAAAGCTATTTAAGACAAAACGAATGTACAACAGGGAAAAGCTCAGGAAGCTGTTTGACAAGGAGGAAACGCCCGAAGTGACAGGGCTTAAGGACAACCAAGAGAGGTTCTTTACATATTCCATCAGGGCTGCCCATATGAATATCAATACGAAAAGCAACATCAAAGTGCTGAAAAACGGCGAAGAAACCTTCCCGGACATTTTCAAAGCAATGAGAAAAGCGGAATCTTACATACATATTGAATACTACATGTTTAAATCAGACATGCTCGGACGCGGCATGATGGACATTATGATGGAGAAAGCGCGCCAGGGTGTCGAGGTGAGGTTTTTATACGATGCGGCAGGAAGCATTAAGCTGGCAAGAAGAGATATTATGAGAATGAAACAAGCGGGGGTGGACATCGTACCGTTTTCTCCGCTGAAATACGGGTTTTTCAACCAGAAGCTGAATTTCAGAAATCACCGGAAAATCGTGATCATCGATGGGAAAACCGGTTTTGTGGGTGGATTAAATGTCGGGAAGGAATATATCAGCAGAGATCCGTACATCGGATTTTGGAGAGATACACACCTGAGGCTTGAGGGGGAAATTGTGCAAACGCTCCACGCTATCTTTATGCTGGATTGGGAATACGTCTCCAATGAAGTGTTAATTGATCAAGAGGAGTACAATACCCCGGTTCCCGTGGAAGGAGGAGGCATTTATCAAATTGTCGCGACAGGCCCTGACATGAAGGAAAGCATGAGCGACCTTTATTATGAAATGATTTCTTCAGCGCAGAAATCAATATGGATCGCCACGCCCTATTTTGTCCCCAATGAATCCATTCGCACGGCGCTAAAAGCAGCGGCGACAAAGGGGGTAGAGGTAAGGGTTATGGTGCCGGAGAAGAACGACAGCTTTTTGACCCAATACGCTTCGAGATCCTATTTCCCGGAGCTGCTCCTTGAGGGCATTGAAGTGTACTCCTACCAAAAAGGCTTCATGCATCAAAAAGTCATGATCATTGATGGCGATCTCGCCTCCGTCGGTACCGCGAATATGGACATGCGCAGCTTTCAGCTCAACTTTGAAGTGAATGTGTTCTTCACGGATGCCGAAGCGATCCGAACCCTTGAGGCCCATTTTGAAGAGGATATGCAGGAAAGTGAAAAGCTCAGCCCTGTCGGCTTTTATAAAAGAGGCGTGGCTGACCGGACAAAAGAGTCGTTTGCCCGCCTGTTTTCAGGTGTTCTGTAAGAAAAAAGAAATCTGATCTTTCAAAACAGCCCGTGTATAGTATAATTGAGAAATATTATCAGTTATTTATACATTGGGGGAAGATAGGGTGCTGCGGCAATTTTTTTCATATTATAAACCATATAAAACGTTGTTTTTTCTCGACTTTTTCTCAGCGATCGCGGGAGGTTTAATGGAGCTGAGTTTTCCTTTGATCGTCAATTATTTTATTGATACCTTGCTGCCGGGCAGGGACTGGGGGCTGATCATCGCGACCTCAATCGGCTTATTTGCGGTGTATGCGCTTAGCTCGGCTCTTCAGTATATCGTGACCTACTGGGGACACATGCTTGGTATCAATATTGAGACTGATATGAGAAAGTCGCTTTTTGACCATTTGCAAAAGCTCTCGTTCAAATTTTACGACAACAACAAGACGGGAACGCTGATGTCGAAGCTCACGAACGATTTAATGTATATCGGTGAAGTCGCCCATCATGGTCCGGAAGACTTATTTATTGCAGTCATGACCATTCTCGGGGCGTTCGGAGTGATGCTGTTTATTAACTGGCAGCTTGCTTTATTAACGTTTATCATTATGCCGATCGTCATTTGGCTAGCGCTTTATTTCAACAAAAAAATGACCAAAGCATTTACCACGCTGAACAAGGATATCGGAGACTTCAGCGCGCGTGTAGAAAATAACATCGGCGGCATCCGGCTTGTGCAGGCGTTCGGAAATGAAGCATTTGAAAAAGAACGCTTCGCCGTCAACAACCAGCGTTTTCGTGTCACAAAGCTTTCTTCCTACAAAATCATGGCGAAAAACGGGTCAATCAGCTATATGCTGACCCGGTTTGTCACGCTGTTTGTCCTTTTGTGCGGGACGTGGTTTGTCATTCGCGGCTCCTTATCGTACGGGGAATTTGTGGCGTTTGTGCTCCTGACGAATGTGCTGTTCAGGCCTATTGACAAAATTAATGCCATTATCGAAATGTATCCGAGGGGGATCGCGGGTTTCAAAAGCTATATGGAGCTCATGGAGACAGAGCCGGACATTCAGGATTCACCTGATGCGAGAGATGTTTCCGGCCTGAAGGGCAATATCCGCTATAAACATGTTTCGTTTGGCTATGATGGACATCACAATGTCCTCAAGGACATCAACCTATCCATTCAAGCGGGGGAAACGGTGGCGTTCGTTGGTCCGTCAGGTGCGGGGAAATCAACGCTTTGCAGTCTGCTGCCGCGTTTTTATGAAGCATCGGAGGGCGACATTACGATTGACGGCACCAGTATAAAAGACATGACGCTTTCTTCGTTGCGCGGGCAGATTGGCGTCGTGCAGCAGGACGTTTTCTTATTCTCGGGCACGCTTAGAGAAAATATCGCCTACGGCCGATTAGGCGCATCAGAAGAAGACATTTGGCAAGCTGTGAAGCAGGCGCATCTGGAAGAGCTCGTCCATAACATGCCCGATGGGTTGGATACTATGATTGGCGAACGCGGCGTGAAGCTTTCCGGCGGGCAAAAACAGCGTCTGTCAATTGCAAGGATGTTCTTGAAAAATCCGTCGATCTTGATTCTCGACGAAGCCACCTCAGCCCTTGATACAGAAACGGAAGCGGCGATCCAAAAGGCGCTTCAAGAGTTGTCTGAGGGGCGCACGACGCTTGTCATCGCCCACAGGCTGGCGACGATCAAAGACGCGGACAGAATTGTAGTCGTCACAAACAACGGTATTGAAGAACAAGGCCGTCATCAAGACCTGATCGAAGCCGGAGGCCTATACAGCAGGCTGCATCAAGCGCAATTCGGGCAAATGGTGCATCGATAGGAGGAGAACATGGAAAGAAAAACTGTGCTGTACATTGCTGTTTCATTGGACGGGATGATCGCAAAAGAAGATGGAAGCATCGATTGGCTGGATGAATTTGAAGGTGAAGGTGACAACGGCTACAGTGATTTTTATCAGACTGTTGATACAGTCATTTTAGGGCGGAGCACATATGAGCACGTTAAAGTGCTAACACCGGTTTTCCCGTATCAGGATAAAACCTGCTATGTTTTTACAGGATCGCCCGACAGTTATCAAGATGAACATGTGACGTTTATCAATGAGGGAGCCAGAGCCTTCACTGCCCGTTTGAAACAGGAAAAAGGCTCAAACATCTGGATAGCTGGCGGGGCAGAGCTGATGAATGCCTTTATGAAAGAAGATGCCATTGATGAATTCATCATCACTGTTATTCCCGTCGTTTTAGGAAGCGGCATCCCGCTGTTTCACGAACTAACAAATGAAACAAAACTGCGGTTAAAAGGGACAAAACAATTTGGACAAGCGGTTCAGCTCCATTATGTAAGAGCATAAGAAAAAGGATAGACAGATGTCTATCCTTTTTGTATGTAAGTTAGAGCGCTTCTCTCTCAGCAGGCTCGATGAGATTTTGGAATTTTTCAATGAGCTGTGATGCTTTTGTTCCTTCAACTACGATCAGATATTCCTTTTCATTATGAGCCATGCGGAATGTTTCAAGCTCAATTAAGCTTTTGATTTTGCACATCGTTTTCTTTGAATAAATATAAACCTCGTGGCTTCCGGAATGGCACATTTTATAAAGATGAATCAAATTTCTTAAAGTAAAGGCCTGTGCGGCTACTTTCAGAGACTTGATATTTTTCATGATCTTTCTCCTCCATCGATTGTTGTCTTATATAGCCTAAGTTCCCAAAGCGGACAAGTAGTAAACCTATTTTTGCACATTTATGATTTCCATTGCAGCGCACCGCCCCCGAGGCGTTTGACACCTCGGATAGAGCTTAATTCATCCATCAAGCGGAGAAGCGCCTTGTCTTTCTGCTTTGCTTCAATCATGAAATCAATATTAGTTCCCCATTGCCTAAATCGTTCCAACAGCGGCAGCAAAAAGTTAGCATCAACATAATCGGCATGGCTGCGTATCGCTTGCTCCGATTTTGGGGAAGACAAGTGAACCTTTGGCTGAAGGCCGATCCGCTCCCACGTTTTGATCATGCGGGGCAGTGCTTCATTCAGGTCGGCGTGATCGTCTGGATTGGCATAAAAATGATGAAAGTCAAAGACAAACGGAACATCCTCCTGCTCACAGACCTGAAGCGTTTCTTCCGTTGTATATGTTTTATCATCATTTTCAAGTGTCATCCGCTCTTTGATCTCCTGCGGCAGCTGTTTTATATTTTGATGAAATTGTGCAGTAGCGGTGTCTTTATTTCCGTAAGCGCCGCCAATATGAATGTTGATAACGGAGCGATCAGCAATGCCCATGGCCTCAAGCATGCGGTAGTGATACGCCATATCGGTTACCGCATTTTTTGTGACGGATTCCTTCGGGCTCGTAAACAGAGTGAATTGATTTGGATGAAAGCTTGTTCGCAGTTGATGTGTTTTAACAAGCTCTCCAATCTCCCGAAACTCTTTTTGAAACGGTGTTACAAAATCCCACATCACGTCGGGATGCGTAGCCAGCGGCACAATCGAACTGGAAAAACGGTACAAAGGAATGCCGTGGCCGATGATATAGTGAAGGGTTCTCATCGTATTGCGCAAATTGGCTTTTGTCACAGTCAGAAGCGCTTCTTTTCTTTCAGTCTTTGAAAGCTTTGAATAACGCGCGAATGTCAATGTTTTAGCGGGAGACGCATCCCAAAGGCTCATCGCATTTGAAACGAACCCGAATCTGAAAATCATAGGAACTCTCCTTTATAAGAAATAAGATAATGCCCTGCCGAGCCATTCCGCCGGGCGCTGCCTGAATGTGCGCTTGCTGAAATCCTCCATGGTCAGCCGCTCCGACTTTTTCATATCCTCCTCAATCGTGGCATAGACTTCACTTGTAAACGCTTCGTCATCAATTTCGACATTCACCTCTTCATTTAAAAACAGGCTTCGTTTATCGAAGTTGGCTGTTCCGATAATGCTAAGATGGTCGTCTATGATGAGGGCTTTTACATGATAAAACCCTTGATAATAACGATAAATAAGACAGCCGGCATCCAAGAGCTCCGAATAATACGTAAAAGCCGCTTCTCGTACCAGCGGATGGTCTGATTTCATCGGTACAATGATTCTCACGGATACGCCGTTTTTTCTTGCGTTAATGAGGGCCTCTTGAAGCGGCTTTGATGGAATGTAATAAGGCGTGCAAACCGTAAGGCGATTCTTCGCTTGGGCAATATTGGCCAAGTATTTGTTTTCAAGGGAATAACCGTCCGTCGCATATATCTTGTGAGAAATAGTTCCTTGCTGAAGCTTTGGCCAAACATCCGAACCCAGTTCGATTCCGGTATTTCGTTTTAGATCAGAAGCAAAAAGCGTTTGAAGATCATGTACGCCTTCTCCCATCATGCGCAGATGATAATCCTCCCAATTGCCGAACTTCGCCTTCTTTCCAAGATATTCTTCGGCGATATTAAACCCGCCGATATAACCGATTTTTCCGTCTATCACCGTAATCTTCCGGTGATTTCGTTTTTGCATGTGAAAAAAGAAAAAAGGAAAACGGGGACGATTCATCACATGGACATGGACGCCGGCATTTTTCATCGTCTGCAGCGCCGTTTTTTTAATTGCCCGGCAGCCCGCCCAATCCAGAAGCAAATAAACGGAGACGCCAGCTTGGGCTTTTGTTTTCAGCAAGGTATACATATTGTGGCTGACCTCATCATTTTTCATAATAAAAAACATCATGTGAACAGAAGAGGCGGCCTGACGAATATCATTCATCATCCGCTCAACGAGATCAGCGCCGCAGTGGATCAATTCGATGTCACTCTTCTTTTTTGAAAAAACAGGCTCGTACGCCTTTTTTCTGTATCCGGCACGGCCCATGAAGATATCAAGCAGAATCAAGGCAAAGAAAATAACGACAATGATCATAATCACGATAAATACCTTCATACCGGCACTCCTTTCCGTAGTAAAGGTAGTGTGCCCGAACAGCAGGAATTTAATTATTGACTGAACACTCATTCATTATTTATCATAAAGATAATCTTATACAGATTCGGGGGTAGGGGATCGCGGTCTTTATCAGTAAAAAGGGGGAATTGGAATGAGCGGCTTTCTCATCGCAAATGCATTATTATTTCTGATTGTAACCGCTTACGCTGTCTATTTGTTTGTGTACTTGGTCAAAACGAGACTGGCCTACATCAAGCTCGGCCAGAAAGAACAATTTGATCAACGGTTCAAGGAACGGCTTCACGCCATATGGGTGAATGTATTCGGACAGAAAAAACTGCTCAAGGACAAGAAAAGCGGAATCATTCACGTCATGTTTTTCTACGGATTTATATTGGTTCAGTTCGGAGCAATTGACTTTATCATCAAAGGACTGGCTCCCGGCCGGAATCTGCCGCTTGGCCCGGTCTATCCCGCCTTCACCTTTTTTCAGGAAATTGTTACGTTTCTCATTTTAATTGCTGTTGGGTGGGCATTCTACAGACGTTATATCGAAAAGCTCGTGAGGCTGAAACGCGGTTTCAAAGCCGGACTCGTTCTCATTTTTATCGGAGGATTAATGCTGACCGTTCTGCTTGGGAACGGGATGAATCTGATTTGGCATGAGCATGGGCTTTCTTGGAGCGAGCCAATTGCCTCAGGTATTGCATTTATGCTTAGCGGTGTCGGGAAAACAGGCGCGGCGGTGATTTTCTATATCGCATGGTGGATCCATCTCCTATTCTTGCTTAGCTTTTTAGTGTACGTGCCTCAGTCGAAGCATGCCCATTTAATCGCCGGCCCGGCAAACGTCTTTTTCAATAGAATGGAATCTGCCGGAAAACTTGAAAAAATTGATTTTACCGACGAAACGAAAGAAAGCTACGGAGCGGGAAAAATTGAGGATTTCAGGCAGTCTCAGCTGCTTGATCTGTACGCGTGTGTCGAGTGCGGCCGCTGTACAAATATGTGTCCTGCAACAGGCACCGGAAAAATGCTTTCTCCGATGGATTTGATTTTGCGTCTCAGAGACCATCTCACGGAAAAAGGCGCTGCCGTCACCTCGCGCTCCCCATGGGTGCCCGCAGCAGCATTTCGGCATACGAGAGGCAATCAGCTGGCTGCGGCGTCAGCGGGCAGCGGATCGCAGGAAGCCGCAGCGGCGCTTGATTACAATCCAAGCTTGATCGGCGACGTCATCACAGAGGAAGAAATTTGGGCATGCACCACTTGCCGGAACTGTGAGGATCAATGCCCGGTCATGAATGAGCACGTGGATAAAATCATCGATCTCCGCCGCTACCTCGTACTGACAGAAGGAAAAATGGACAGTGACGCCCAGCGCGCAATGACAAGTATTGAGCGGCAGGGGAATCCGTGGGGACTCAACCGCAAGGAACGTGAAAATTGGCGTGACGAGGCGCCGGATGCTGAGATTCCGACTGTAAAAGAAATGAAAAAAGAAGGAAAAGAATTTGAGTACCTTTTCTGGGTAGGCTCCATGGGGTCTTACGACAACAGAAGCCAGAAAATCGCAATTTCCTTTGCCAAGCTGCTCAATCACGCGGGCGTGTCCTTCGCGATCCTAGGCAATAAAGAAAAAAATTCAGGAGACACGCCGCGCCGCCTCGGAAATGAATTTTTGTTCCAAGAGCTGGCTGAGAAGAATATTTCTGAATTTGAAAAAAATGATGTCAAAAAAATCGTTACGATCGATCCCCATGCATACAATTTATTTAAAAATGAATATCCGGATTTCGGATTTGAAGGCGAGGTTTATCATCATACAGAAGTGCTGGCCGAGCTTGTGAAAAACGGAAAATTAAATCCGCAGCACCCGCTTCATGAGACGATTACCTTTCATGATTCGTGCTATTTGGGCCGGTACAATGAAGTCTATGATCCGCCGAGAGAGATTTTGAAAGCCATTCCGGGCGTGCAGCTTGTTGAAATGGAGAGAAACCGGGAAACCGGCATGTGCTGCGGAGCTGGCGGGGGATTAATGTGGATAGAGGAAGAAACAGGCAACAGGATTAACGTCGCCAGGACAGAGCAAGCGCTCGCAGTCAACCCATCGGTGATCAGTTCCGGCTGTCCGTACTGTCTCACAATGCTTGGGGACGGCACAAAGGCGAAGGAAGCCGAAGACCAAGTCAAAACGTACGACGTCGTCGAGCTTCTGGCTCAATCCGTTTTAGGCGCTGATCTGAAAATGGGGGAGAAGCAATGAATTTTTCATTATCAGAAGAACATGAGATGATACGAAAATTGGTGCGCGATTTTGCGAAGCATGAGGTGGCCCCGACAGCGGCAGAACGAGACGAACAAGAACGCTTCGATCGCGAGCTGTTTCGGGAAATGGCAAATCTGGGGCTGACGGGAATTCCGTGGCCTGAAGATTACGGCGGAATTGGAAGTGACTATTTAGCCTACGTCATCGCGGTGGAGGAGCTGTCAAAAGTGTGCGCCTCCACCGGTGTGACGCTTTCCGCCCATATCTCTCTTTGCAGCTGGCCGCTGTTTGCCTTTGGGACGGAGGAGCAGAAGACAGAGTACTTAACACAGCTGGCCCTCGGAGAGAAAATCGGCGCATTCGCTTTGACCGAAGCAGGGTCTGGCTCTGACGCCGGCAGCATGAAAACAACTGCTGAACGAATCGGCGATGACTATGTGTTAAATGGTTCCAAAGTGTTTATCACAAACGGCGGCGTTGCTGATATTTACATTGTTTTTGCCGTCACCGATCCCGAGAAAAAGAAAAAAGGCATTACCGCTTTTATAGTAGAAAAGGATTTTGAAGGATTTTTTACAGGCAAGAAAGAAAAGAAGCTGGGCATCCGTTCTTCACCGACAACGGAAATCATGTTCGAAGATTGTGTAGTGCCCGCATCAAAGCGTCTCGGAGAAGAAGGAGAAGGCTTCAAAATCGCGATGAAGACGCTTGACGGAGGAAGAAACGGCATAGCCGCACAAGCCGTGGGCATCGCCCAAGGAGCGCTTGATGCGGCGCTTCAATATGCAAAAGAGCGAAAGCAATTCGGAAAATCGATCGGCGAGCAGCAGGGCATTGCTTTTAAACTCGCGGATATGGCGACAATGATAGAAGCTTCAAGGCTATTGACCTATCAGGCTGCGTGGTTAGAATCATCGGGCCTTCCATATGGAAAAGCTTCCGCGATGTCCAAACTGATGGCTGGGGATACGGCGATGAAGGTGACGACCGAAGCCGTGCAGATTTTCGGCGGCTACGGCTATACAAAAGATTATCCGGTAGAACGCTATATGCGTGATGCAAAAATCACGCAAATCTATGAAGGCACTCAAGAAATTCAAAGACTGGTCATCTCCAGAATGCTCGCGGATTAACGGAAAACATCTCTCAGTCGGATCACTCTTGTAAAATTATTTAAATTAACGCTGTTAAGGGTAGCATATTCTGTTTTATTTTGTTTATAATGAGAGGTATGGTTTGTATAAGAACGATACAAAATCGCTTACATTATTGATAAAACAGATACATATAAGTAATAGAAAGGGAGTGTCCGACCTTGGGTATCAAACAATATTCACAGGAAGAGCTAAAGGAAATGGCTTTAGTTGAAATCGCTCACGAATTATTTGAAGAACATAAAAAACCAGTTCCTTTTCAGGAGCTTTTAAATGAAATCGCATCTTTGCTCGGCGTGAAAAAAGAAGAGCTTGGAGACCGCATCGCTCAATTTTATACAGATTTAAACATTGACGGCCGCTTCCTGGCGCTTTCTGACCAGACGTGGGGGCTTCGCAGCTGGTATCCGTATGATCAGCTTGATGAAGAAACTCAGCCGACAGTCAAGGCGAAAAAGAAAAAAGCGAAGAAAGCAGTCGAAGAAGATCTTGATCTTGACGAGTTTGAAGAGATCGACGAAGACGACCTTGATTTGGATGAAGTTGAGGAAGAACTCGATCTTGAAGCTGACGATTTTGACGAAGAAGATCTTGATGAAGACGACGATGATCTTGAGATCGAAGAAGATATTATTGATGAAGATGATGAAGACTATGATGAAGAAGAGGAAATTAAATAGTATCAGATTTCATCTTCAAAACGATCTTGACTTTCATAGTCGAACTATGTAGTATGTATTTTGGGCTCTTCAAAAACGAAGAGAGAACATAGTACGTTATGCTCCCTTTCAAGAAATTGAAAGGGAGCTTTCTTATTTTCACCCCTCATTTTTCTTATAAATCATTTAAAAGGCTAAATGATTTTTTATAAAATAGTACATTTTAAAAATGTAGCTAAGAGCGAAGAGAGGAGCAAACGAAATGACGAAATATATTTTTGTAACCGGGGGAGTTGTATCCTCACTTGGAAAGGGTATTGTAGCAGCTTCATTAGGACGTTTGCTGAAAAACCGCGGACTGAACGTGACGATTCAAAAATTCGATCCATACATCAACGTTGACCCGGGAACAATGAGCCCGTACCAGCACGGTGAAGTATTCGTAACGGATGACGGCGCTGAAACAGACTTGGACCTTGGTCACTATGAGCGTTTTATCGACATTAACCTGAATAAATTCAGCAACGTGACAACAGGTAAAATCTATTCAACAGTTCTTAAAAAAGAACGCCGCGGAGATTACCTTGGCGGAACCGTACAGGTCATCCCGCACATCACAAACGAATTGAAAGACCGTGTTTACCGCGCAGGGAAAGAGACAAACGCAGATGTTGTTATTACAGAAATCGGCGGTACTGTCGGAGACATCGAATCACTGCCATTCCTTGAAGCAATCCGCCAAATGAAGAGCGACATCGGCCGTGAAAACGTAATGTACATCCACTGTACGCTTGTACCTTACATTAAAGCTGCTGGCGAATTAAAAACAAAACCGACACAGCACAGCGTAAAAGAATTGCGCAGCTTGGGCATTCAGCCAAACATCATCGTCGTTCGTACAGAAATGCCGATTTCTCAAGATATGAAAGATAAAATCGCGCTTTTCTGCGACATCGATACAAAAGCGGTTATTGAATGTGAAGATGCGGACAACCTTTACTCCATTCCGCTGGAGCTTCAAAAACAAGGGCTTGATAAGCTTGTTTGCGAGCACATGAAATTGGCTTGCAAAGAAGCGGAAATGTCCGAGTGGAAAGAGCTTGTTAACAAAGTCAGCAATCTGTCTCAAACGATTACAATCGGCCTTGTCGGCAAATACGTTGAGCTTCCTGACGCATACATTTCTGTTGTCGAGTCTCTCCGCCATGCGGGCTATGCGTTTGATACAGATGTAAAAGTGAAGTGGATCAACGCAGAAGAAGTGACAGAAAACAATATCGCAGAACTCACAAGCGGAACAGACGGCATCATTGTGCCGGGCGGATTCGGAGACCGCGGTGTTGAAGGCAAAATCGTCGCGACAAAATACGCGCGCGAAAACAACATTCCGTTCTTGGGCATTTGCTTGGGCATGCAGGTGGCGTCTATTGAATACGCACGAAACGTATTGGGCTTAAAAGGCGCTCACTCAGCGGAAATTGATCCGTCAACTCAATACCCGATCATTGATCTTCTTCCTGAACAAAAGGATGTTGAGGATCTCGGAGGAACGCTTCGTCTCGGCCTTTACCCTTGTAAGCTAGAAGAAGGTACGAAAGCCTTTGAAGTGTATCAGGATGAAGTGGTGTACGAGCGCCACCGCCACCGCTATGAGTTTAACAATGAATTCAGACAGCAAATGGAAGAGCAAGGCTTCGTATTCTCAGGCACAAGCCCTGATGGACGCCTTGTTGAAATCATCGAGCTGAAAGACCACCCTTGGTTCGTGGCTTCTCAGTTCCACCCAGAGTTCAAGTCAAGACCGACAAGACCTCAGCCTCTATTCAAAGGCTTTATCGGAGCGTCTGTCGAAGCTGCAAATCAGAAGTAATAAAAAAGACTTGCCGTTTGTCAAAAGCGGGCAAGTCTTTTTTATTTGTTTCCGGTAAGTTCCAGCATGTACAATAAGATATTATGCATACTCTTGCAGAATTTCTTTTAGTGTAAACGATAAAGCGTGATAGACATACAGTGCTGTCATTAAAGAGGGAAACCCGTAACGGGTGCCGTCTTCATCGGGAACAAGCGGCATTTTTAATTTAGAATCAATATGCACATCACAATACTGTTCTAATCCCGTACTGTCTTTGGCTGCGGGCGATACGCATACGACTCCCGCACCTTTTTCATAAAGCTCTTTTGCGAGCGCCTGTTCTTCGGCTGTGCCCGTCCCTGAGCAAAACATCAGCACCCTGTCGCTTTCTGTCACTTCCTCAGCGCTTTCTGGAAAGGCTTTGACAGATGGGAAGGGTTCTTTGCTTTCGGTGGCCTCATAAAAGACGCCCTGAAGCTCATTCGCTCCGTATAAATAAATGGAATGCCCGCTGATCACCGCTTGAGCAAGCAACCGCGCCCCATCTTCAATCGCGTCAGATTCCTTATCCTGAATGCGGGAAAAAATACCTGTTAACTGCGTCGTGAATATTTTCAACATAAGTGAATCCTCCTTTATAACGTACAATATCAGTATACAACAAAAGAGAAAATGCTCAGAAAATGTCGTAAAGTAGACTATTATAATTAAAGGAAATAGGAAAATCAAACAGAATACATACAATACTGCTTACTTTTGACGAAAATCATAATATTGGGGTGTAAAATGATGAATGAAAAAATTTTAATCGTTGATGATCAATACGGCATTCGTATTTTGCTAAATGAAGTGTTCAATAAAGAAGGCTACCAGACGTTTCAGGCTGCGAACGGCCTGCAGGCGCTTGACATTGTGACAAAAGAACGGCCCGACCTTGTGCTTTTGGACATGAAAATTCCCGGCATGGACGGAATCGAAATCTTAAAACGGATGAAGGTCATTGACGAAAACATCCGGGTCATTATCATGACGGCATACGGAGAGCTCGACATGATCCAAGAATCGAAGGAATTGGGCGCTCTGACGCACTTTGCCAAGCCGTTTGACATCGACGAAATCAGAGACGCCGTCAAAAAATATCTGCCCCTGAAGTCTAACTGACAAAAAGAAGAAACAAATGAATCATGTCATTATGTTGCCGATTTGTCGAAAAGTTGGTATCCTAGTTATGGAGAAAAAGCGATCTGAGTATTTACATATGACAGCAATATATGGGTCATGCTAGGGTGGAAAGCTTTTTTCGCTAGAAGACAATCAGGCTACATAAGGAGGACATTCGACATGCCTTTAGTTTCTATGACGGAAATGTTGAATACAGCTAAAGAAAAAGGGTATGCTGTAGGACAATTTAACTTAAACAACCTTGAGTTTACTCAAGCGATTTTACAAGCAGCTGAAGAAGAAAAATCTCCAGTGATCCTTGGTGTTTCCGAAGGTGCGGGACGCTACATGGGCGGCTTCAAAACAGTCGTTGCTATGGTAAAAGCACTTATGGAAGAGTACAAAGTGACAGTTCCTGTTGCGATTCACTTAGACCACGGTTCAAGCTTTGAATCTTGTGCGAAAGCGATTCATGCAGGTTTCACATCTGTAATGATCGACGCTTCTCACCATCCATTCGAAGAAAACGTAGCAACAACTGCTAAAGTTGTTGAGCTTGCTCATTTCCACGGAGTATCTGTAGAAGCTGAGCTTGGAACAGTAGGCGGACAAGAAGATGACGTTATCGCTGAAGGCGTAATCTACGCTGACCCTAAAGAGTGCCAAGAGCTTGTTGAGCGCACTGGCATCGACTGCCTTGCACCTGCATTAGGTTCTGTTCACGGCCCTTACAAAGGTGAGCCAAACCTTGGCTTCAAAGAAATGGAAGAGATCGGAAAATCAACTGGTCTTCCGCTAGTTCTTCACGGCGGTACTGGAATTCCGACTGCTGACATCAAAAAATCAATTTCACTTGGTACAGCTAAAATCAACGTGAATACTGAAAACCAAATTTCTTCTGCAAAAGCTGTTCGCGAAACATTGGCAGCTAAGCCTGACGAGTACGATCCACGTAAATACCTTGGACCAGCTCGTGAAGCGATCAAAGAAACAGTTATCGGTAAAATGCGTGAATTTGGTTCTTCAAACCAAGCTTAATTCAATTGGAACTTTTTATAGCCGCCTGACAGCTTGACAGGCGGTTTTCCGTCTATCTTTAGAAAGCGCAATCATATTCGCAGTTCAGAAAATTTCTTAATCAGGGAGGCTTTTTGAAAATGTTATTCTTTGTTGATACAGCCAATATCGATGAAATTAGAGAAGCGAATGAATTAGGAATTCTCGCCGGTGTAACGACGAATCCTAGTTTAGTAGCAAAGGAAGCTAACGTATCATTCCACGACCGTCTTCGCGAGATCACAGACGTCGTGAAAGGGTCTGTAAGCGCAGAGGTTATTTCTTTGAAAGCTGAGGAAATGATCGAGGAAGGAAAAGAACTGGCGAAGATCGCTCCGAACATTACGGTGAAAGTCCCAATGACGTCTGACGGTTTAAAAGCGGTAAGAGCACTTACTGACTTAGGCATCAAAACAAACGTTACATTGATCTTCAATGCCAACCAGGCGCTTCTTGCTGCCAGAGCGGGGGCAACATATGTATCTCCATTCCTGGGACGTTTAGATGACATCGGCCACAACGGGCTTGACCTGATTTCAGAAGTTAAACAGATTTTTGACATTCACGGCCTTGACACGCAAATCATTGCAGCGTCAATCCGCCATCCGCAGCACGTGACAGAAGCTGCTCTTAGAGGGGCTCATATCGGCACAATGCCGCTGAAAGTCATTCATGCGCTCACTAAACACCCGTTAACAGACAAAGGAATCGAACAATTCCTGGCAGACTGGAACAAATAATGAAAGGGGCGGCAAACAGCTTTATGCCTGTTTGCCGCGGCCTTTGTATTTCACCGACCTGATACAGCGGATCTTCAGATGCTGACGCCGCTTTACAGAGAAGGAATCATTGGGCTGCAGAAGCTGATATCGGAATGAAGGGTATGCGTACTGCTTTTGCCGGATGACGACGATGTCTCTCGAGCCGGCGGGTCTCTGTGCATCTTTTGAAACCTGTACCCCCCAAAGCTTCGCTATTTTCTTCCTGATATTTTACAATGTGTTGTATTCTTTCTCTTCGAATTGGCTAGATTTTGGACATGAGCTTTATTTGCAGAGACAGAATAAAATGACATTTTATTTAGCTCCGCAGCTATCTTCTTATGGAAGGAGACTATCATGGAAAAGTTGAATATTGCCGGCGGTGACTCGTTAAACGGTACAGTACATATCAGCGGCGCTAAAAACAGCGCTGTTGCGTTAATACCTGCAACCATTTTGGCAAATTCTGAGGTGACAATTGAAGGGCTTCCAGAGATTTCAGATATTGAAACGCTGCGTGACCTGTTAAAGGAAATCGGCGGAAACGTGCATTTTGAGAATGGGGAAATGGTTGTTGATCCTACGTCGATGATCAGCATGCCGCTTCCTAACGGGAAAGTAAAAAAGCTTCGCGCGTCATATTATTTAATGGGGGCGATGCTCGGCCGCTTCAAGCAGGCGGTCATTGGATTGCCTGGCGGCTGTCACTTAGGGCCCCGTCCGATTGATCAGCATATCAAAGGTTTTGAAGCACTCGGAGCTGAAGTAACCAATGAACAAGGCGCCATTTATTTGCGAGCTGAAAGGCTCAGAGGCGCACGGATTTATTTAGATGTCGTAAGCGTTGGGGCAACGATTAACATTATGCTCGCCGCTGTTTTGGCAGAAGGGAAAACGATCATCGAAAACGCTGCCAAGGAGCCTGAGATCATTGACGTCGCGACATTGCTTACCAGCATGGGCGCCAAAATCAAAGGTGCGGGCACCAATGTGATTCGAATCGACGGCGTGAAGGAACTGCACGGCTGCAAGCATACGATCATTCCGGACAGAATTGAGGCCGGGACATTTATGATTGCAGGGGCTGCAATGGGCAAGGAAGTCATTATCGATAACGTCATTCCCACTCATCTAGAGTCGTTAACGGCAAAGCTGAGAGAAATGGGCTATCATATCGAAACAAGCGACGACCAGCTTCTCATTGTCGGCGGGCAGAAGAACTTAAAGCCGGTTGACGTCAAAACCCTCGTATACCCGGGGTTTCCGACTGATTTACAGCAGCCGATGACGGCACTCCTGACAAGGGCGAAAGGGACGAGTGTCGTCACAGACACCATCTACTCGGCAAGATTCAAGCACATTGATGAGCTGAGACGAATGGGTGCCAATATGAAAGTAGAAGGCAGATCTGCCATCATCACAGGTCCTGTCGAGCTTCAAGGCGCAAAAGTGAAGGCGAGTGATCTGCGTGCCGGAGCCTGCTTGGTGGTAGCCGGACTGATGGCTGATGGCGTCACGGAAATTACGGGACTGGAGCATATTGACCGCGGATACAGCAGCCTTGAGAAGAAGCTTGAGGGGCTTGGAGCGACAATTTGGCGTGAAAGAATGACTGACGAAGAAATAGAACAGCTTCAAAATTCATAATGGTTTCTTGTGAGAGGAGATCGTGTTGAAATGGAAAGAAGTTTATCAATGGAATTGGTACGTGTGACCGAAGCTGCGGCATTGGCATCAGCAAGATGGATGGGCCGGGGAAAAAAAGATGAGGCTGATGAAGCGGCAACAAGTGCAATGAGAGACGTTTTTGATACAGCCGATGAAAGGGACCGTTGTAATCGGTGAAGGGGAAATGGACGAAGCACCGATGCTGTATATCGGGGAAAAACTCGGAAACGGGTACGGCCCTCGCGTTGATGTCGCAGTTGACCCTCTTGAAGGCACAAACATCTTAGCAAGCGGCGGCTGGAACGCGCTGACGGTTATCGCGGTCGCAGACCATGGCACGCTTCTGAATGCTCCTGACATGTATATGCAAAAAATCGCAGTCGGTCCGGAAGCGGTGGGCTGCATTGACATCGAAGCACCTGTCATTGACAACCTTAAAGCGGTGGCAAAAGCGAAAAATAAGGACGTTGAGGACGTCGTTGCCACAATTTTAAACCGTGAAAGACACGAAAAAATCATTTCCGAGCTTCGTGAGGCCGGCGCCAGAATCAAATTGATCAATGACGGCGATGTCGCAGGCGCCATCAACACGGCTTTCGACCACACGGGCGTTGATATCCTGTTCGGATCAGGCGGCGCTCCTGAGGGTGTGCTTTCCGCTGTTGCGTTAAAAGCACTCGGCGGAGAAATCATTGGTAAACTTCTTCCGCAAAGCGAAGAAGAAATCACACGCTGTCACAAAATGGGCCTTGATTTAAGCAAAGTCCTTCGCATGGAAGACCTTGTGAAGGGTGATGACGCGATTTTTGCAGCTACAGGGGTTACTGACGGCGAGCTGTTAAAAGGAGTTCAATTCAAAGGCTCTGTCGGTACAACTGAAAGCTTAGTTATCCGTGCAAAATCAGGCACTGTCCGTTTCGTTGACGGCAGACACAGCTTGAAAAAGAAACCAAATCTTGTAATCCGTCCATAACAAACAGAAAAAGCGGGTGTGAGCCCGCTTTAACTTTTGCAGAAAAGCGTCAACTCTATCAATTCCGTGTCAAAACCTTATTTCAGTTGAATAATTTTTTGAAATAAGGTAAAAATAAAGAGTGCTGCGAATTTTACTGCGTAATACCTTCTTTTAAGCACTAGGAAAGTTTCAATTTCTACCGCATACAGACGATATAAGTATTGATCTTCTCATGTTTTTGTCCTCGCTTCCTTCAAAACTCATTAAGACAATCCTTTTAACAAAAGCGCCGATCATGGGTGGAAGTGTTACCGATAGAAGTTCCTTTATGTTAAAAAAAGAATGTGCTTTGGCGGATGTTGTGCAAAAGCAGCAGATGACATGTTCAGAGTAAGATATTGACTATGAAAAGCGTGGTGTTTTTATGAAAGACGTATCTATTTCCTCTTTGGAAAATATGAAATTGAAAGAGCTTTATGAACTTGCAAGACATTATAAAATCTCCTATTACAGCAAACTGACAAAAAAAGAACTCATTTTCGCCATTCTGAAAGCGAATGCAGAACAGGAAGATCTGCTGTTTATGGAAGGCGTTCTTGAGATCATCCAGTCTGAAGGTTTCGGCTTCCTGAGACCGATCAACTACTCTCCAAGCTCAGAAGACATTTACATCTCAGCTTCACAAATCCGCCGTTTCGATTTGCGGAACGGAGACAAAGTATCTGGCAAGGTTCGCCCGCCAAAAGAAAATGAGCGTTACTATGGACTTTTGCACGTTGAAGCAGTAAATGGGGATGATCCCGAATCTGCAAAAGAGCGTGTGCATTTCCCGGCTCTTACGCCACTTTATCCAGATCGCCAAATGGTGCTTGAAACAAAGCCGAACTTCTTGTCTACAAGAATTATGGACATGATGGCGCCGGTCGGATTTGGACAGCGCGGATTGATTGTTGCGCCGCCGAAAGCCGGAAAAACGATGCTGCTGAAGGAAATTGCCAACAGCATTACAGCGAACCAGCCTGAAGCAGAGCTGATCGTGCTTTTAATTGACGAAAGACCTGAGGAAGTAACCGATATCGAGCGTTCTGTAGCTGGGGATGTCGTCAGCTCAACGTTTGATGAAGTGCCGGAAAACCATATCAAAGTGGCCGAGCTTGTGCTTGAACGTGCAATGCGTCTCGTGGAACACAAAAAAGACGTCATTATCCTGATGGACAGCATCACACGGCTTGCCCGCGCCTACAACTTAGTGATTCCGCCGAGCGGAAGAACGCTTTCCGGGGGGATTGACCCAGCGGCGTTCCACCGTCCGAAACGTTTCTTCGGCGCTGCGAGAAATATCGAAGAGGGCGGCAGCTTAACCATCCTTGCTACGGCTCTGGTCGATACAGGTTCACGTATGGATGATGTCATTTATGAAGAATTCAAGGGAACAGGCAACATGGAGCTTCACCTTGACCGCTCTCTTGCCGAGCGCCGCATCTTCCCTGCCATCGATATCCGCCGTTCAGGAACGCGCAAAGAAGAGCTGCTTGTGCCTAAAGAGCATCTTGATCGTTTATGGTCTATCCGCAAAACGATGTCTGATTCACCTGATTTCGCAGAAAAGTTCATGAGAAAAATGAAAAAAACCAAAACAAACCAGGAATTTTTCGATATTCTCAATCAAGAATGGAAACAGGCAAATCTATCATCTGCAAGAAGGTAAATTGTATTTGCAAAAGAAGTAAATCACTGATATAATTTTCTCATATGCGTTTCGGACAATGCTCCGAAATAATAACTCTGTTTCCACACGGGATTCAGGGCGGAAGGAGATGGATACAATGAAAGCAGGAATTCATCCTAATTTCAAAAAAGCAACAGTTAAATGCGCTTGCGGAAATGAATTTGAAACAGGCTCAGTAAAAGAAGAGGTACGCGTTGAGATTTGCTCTGAATGCCACCCATTCTACACTGGCCGTCAAAAATTCGCTTCTGCTGATGGTCGTGTTGATCGCTTTAACAAAAAATACGGTCTTAAGTAATAATAGATTTCTCAACAGGCAAGCAGCAGTCTTGCCTGTTTTTTATATTGTCTAAAACACAGCTGGCAGAGAGAGGGGAGCGAAGCCTATGTACATAATGAAACAAAGCGGGTGGCTTGAGCTGATTTGCGGCAGCATGTTCTCGGGGAAATCTGAAGAGCTGATCAGAAGAGTGAAGAGAGCAACTTATGCCAAGCAGGAAGTCAGGGTATTTAAGCCTGTAATTGATAACCGATACAGCGAAGCTGCTGTTGTCTCCCATAATGGAACATCGATGACGAGCTATGCCATTTCGTCTGCTGCGGACATTTGGGATCACATCAGTGAAAGTACAGATGTGATTGCGGTTGATGAAGTGCAGTTTTTTGATCAGGAAATTGTTGAGGTTTTATCATCTCTTGCCGATAAAGGCTACCGTGTGATAGCAGCAGGCCTTGATATGGATTTTAGGGGAGAGCCGTTCGGTGTCGTCCCGAATATCATGGCGATTGCGGAAAGTGTGACAAAGCTGCAAGCCGTCTGTTCTGTTTGCGGATCACCGGCGAGCAGAACACAGCGCCTCATTGACGGCAAACCTGCTTCTTACGATGATCCGGTCATTTTGGTTGGTGCATCTGAATCATATGAAGCAAGATGCAGACATCATCACGAAGTCCCAGGTAAATCTAAAAAATAGTCCAAAACATGGGTATAAAGATAGAATGCACCGGCTAAAACACCGGTGTTTTTTTTATATTCTGATAATATCCAATTAAAAAATTTAATTAAGTATATTAAAAAATTAAGTAATTTTCTTCCCTTGAATTTTGATTTTGACAGGCATACAATAGCTTACGTAATGTAAATAGTTTTGAGACATTGTTCGAATAATTGTCACAAAGTCGCATAAAGATCATGATCGGTCATATTTTAGATGGGTTATTACTTAACTTGGTTAACTATTTCAAGAAAGAAGGAGATTTGCTTGAATAACATAAAAAAAACGAAAGAAGGCCACTTAGAAACAACTCTTAGAGGAAAAGAAGTTTTATCTATTCCTACTTTAAATAAAGGCGTTGCTTTTTCACTAGAAGAAAGACAAGAACTCGGCTTAGAAGGGCTTCTGCCGCCAACTGTACTTTCTCTTGATCAACAAGCACAACGCGCGTACGAGCAATTCCAAGCGCAGCCTGACCGCCTTCGTCAAAATGTTTACTTAAGTGATCTTGCAAACCGTAACGAAGTTCTTTTCTATAAATTGCTGAAAAACCATCTTCGCGAAATGCTTCCTGTTGTGTACACGCCAACAGTTGGTGAAGCGATTCAGGAATACAGCCATGAATATAGAAGACCTCAAGGAATCTACTTGTCAATCGATAATATTGACGGTATTGAAAAAGCGTTTGAAAACCTTCATGCGACAGCAGGCGATATTGATCTTATCGTTGCTACTGACTCCGAAAGCATTCTCGGTATCGGTGACTGGGGTGTAGGCGGTATTAATATCGCAATCGGTAAATTGGCTGTTTACACTGCTGCAGCTGGTATTGACCCTAGCCGTGTTATCCCGGTTGTGCTTGATGTCGGTACGAACAACGAAAAACTTCTAAACGATCCTTTATATATTGGTAACAAGCATGAACGTGTTCAAGGTGAACGCTACGAAGCTTTCATTGACGCTTATGTAAAAGCTGCATTGAAATTCTTCCCTAAAGCGCTTCTTCACTGGGAAGACCTTGGCAACAAAAATGCACGCAACATCATGAAAAAATACAATCATGAAATCCTGACATTTAATGATGATATTCAAGGTACTGGCGCGATTACACTTGCAGGTGTGCTTGCCGCTATGAAGAAAACCGGCGCTTCTATTAAAGATCAGCGTGTTGTTATCTTCGGTGCTGGTTCTGCTGGTATCGGTATTGCTGACCAAATCCGTGACACAATGGTGCTAGCCGGATTATCTGAAGAAGAAGCTAACAAACGTTTCTACACACTTGATTACAGAGGCTTGCTGACTGAAGACATCGAAGGCATCGAAGGCATCCTTGATTTCCAAAAACCTTACCTTCGCAATGCGGATGAAGTGAAAGACTGGAAGCGCGACGAAAAAGGTCAAATTCCATTCGATGAAGTGGTTCGTCAAGCGAAACCAACGATCTTAATTGGTACTTCAGGGGTTTCAGGTGCATTCACAGAGGAAATTGTAAAAGAAATGGCATCTCACGTTGACCGTCCGGTTATCATGCCGATGTCTAACCCGACTCACCTTGCTGAAGCTGTTCCTGAAGATCTGTTCAAATGGACTGACGGAAAAGTGCTTATTGCAACAGGAAGCCCATTTGACAATGTAGAATACAACGGTGTTTCTTATGAAATCGGACAATCTAACAACGCATTCGCATTCCCTGGTCTTGGACTTGGTTCAATTGTAGCTGAAGCGCGTATCATTACACCTGCTATGTTTGCTGCAACTGCTGATGCGATTGCTGAAATGGTTGATCTTGAAACACCTGGAGCAGGATTGCTTCCAAGCATTGATAAGCTTCAAGAGGTTTCTATCCAAGTTGCGATTGCCGTTGCTGAAGCAGCAATTAAAGACGGCGTGGCAAATCGTCAGCCTGAAGATGTGAAACAAGCGGTACTTGAAGCAATGTGGACACCTGAATACAAAAAAGTCATCGCGAAATAATTAGCGAGTAAATTTTTCGTCCGAGGGAAAGCTTTTTGTAAAGCTAAAGTATACGGACATAGGATTTGGAGGAGAATATTTTGAGCATCTTAGATATCTTAATCCTCCTGGCGCCGATCTTCTTTGTTATCGTGCTGGGTTGGTTTGCAGGACATTTTGGAAGTTATGATGCCAAGTCGGCAAAAGGGGTAAGTACGTTAGTAACGAAATACGCACTTCCAGCTCACTTTATCGCTGGTATTTTGACAACTTCCAGAAGTGAATTTTTATCACAAGTACCTTTAATGATTTCTTTAATTATTGGGATTGTTGGTTTCTATATCATCATTCTTTTGGTTTGCAGATTTATATTCAAGTATGATTTAACGAACTCATCTGTATTTTCTTTGAACTCTGCACAGCCGACATTCGCATTTATGGGTATCCCGGTATTGGGAAGCTTATTCGGAGCGAATGAAGTTGCGATTCCGATCGCGGTCACAGGTATCGTGGTTAACGCGATTCTTGATCCGCTCGCGATCATTATCGCTACTGTTGGTGAGTCTTCTAAGAAAAACGAAGAGAGTGGCGACAGCTTCTGGAAGATGACAGGAAAATCAATCCTGCATGGTCTTTGTGAGCCGCTTGCAGCTGCTCCGTTAATCAGTATGATCTTGGTGCTGGTTTTCAATTTCACTCTTCCTGAGCTGGGTGTTAAAATGCTTGATCAGCTTGGAAGCACAACATCTGGTGTTGCTCTCTTTGCTGTCGGTGTTACCGTTGGTATTCGTAAAATTAAACTCAGTATGCCGGCTATCGGTATTGCGTTACTAAAAGTTGCGGTTCAGCCTGCATTAATGTTCCTGATTGCTCTTGCTATCGGACTTCCGGCTGACCAAACAACAAAAGCAATCCTTCTTGTTGCATTCCCTGGTTCTGCAGTTGCAGCCATGATTGCGACTCGTTTCGAGAAACAAGAAGAAGAAACTGCAACTGCGTTTGTGGTCAGTGCGATTCTGTCATTGATTTCACTTCCAATCATTATCGCGCTTACTGCGTAACAAAAAAAGCTCCCGTAAAGGGAGCTTTTTGCTTTAGGTTTGAAATTTGAACAGTGACAGCAGCGGTTTTTTTCTTGTTTTGGTTGTTTCAGAAGCAGCAGCGGTCTCGGGGGTCGGCTGAGCGGTGAATTCTTTCATTTGTGAGGTCAGTGATTGCAAATCTGCAAGAATATCATCGATTTCTCTGCGGTGCTGAAGCAGCTGGTAAGATACACCTTCATCGGCTTTTTGTTTCAGCTGGCGTTCCAGTTCCGACAACCTTGCCATCAATTCGCTTTCGTCCTGCCTTTGCTGTAAAAGGCTGTCCAGCTTTTGTTCAAGCTGCTCGATTCTTCGTTCTGTGTCGCTATTTGTTTTTTGGACAAGGAAGCCTGTGCGCTTTTTAGCGCTTTTCGGCAGATGAATATCCTGAATCGCCGTGCCTTCAGAGATTTGTTTTTGAACGGATTTTAGAACCTTCACGTCTTCTGCCGTGAACGAATAGTGTCCGAGCTCATTGCGTTCGGCCGGAAGATTCAGCTGCTTCACCCACCGCTGCACCGTTTTTGCGGAGACGCCGAGTTCACTTGCTACCATATTTGTATTCATGATCCCATACCTCCTTTTAAGCTAGGTATTCGACCATAGAATGAGGTTCCCTTCCCGTTAGACAAAACAAGAAAAGATTCGGCAAAGAAAGTGGGTATCTCCTTTTTTTCTTCAAAAACTGTTATTGTTCATACAGTTCTAATGGAAGTCGGTCAGGATCAAAAAAGAAGGTGAAACGCTTGCCGGTCAGCGGATCTGTTCTGATTGGCTCTGTTTCGATTCCTTTTTCATGAAGCTCCTGAACCGCTTTATCCAAGCTGCCGACTGTAAAGGCGAGGTGGCGCAGGCCTGCGGCTTCAGGCCGGGTTTGTCGTTCGGGTGGATCGGGAAACGAGAACAGCTCAATGACATACGAGCCGTTAAGCGACAAATCAAGCTTATAGGAGCCGCGCTCTTCGCGGTACGTTTCTTGAATCACCTGAAAACCAAGCTTATGTACGTAGAAAGCTTTCGACTTTTCGTAATCTGAACATATGATTGCAATATGATGTATGGATTTCAGCAACATCATCCCTCCTCGAATTCCAGTATAGCAGAGGGAGCTTTTCCAGCTGGGATTGAAATGCTTTTGACTGGGGTTAATCACTATACTATAATGAGAATGTTACGCACAGGAAAACAGAGGTGAAGACCGTGTTAGACCGTTTAAAATCAATTGAAGAACGATACGAGAAATTAAATGAGCTTTTAAGCGATCCAGAAGTAGTCAACGATCCGAAAAAGCTAAGAGAATATTCAAAAGAGCAATCTGATATACAAGAAACAGTTGACGTATATAGACAATACAGAGATGCGTCAGAACAGCTGGCTGATGCAAAAGCGATGCTTGAAGAGAAGCTGGATGCTGAGATGCGCGACATGGTGAAGGAAGAGATTTCTGAACTTCAGAAGGAAACGGAAACACTGTCCGAACGCCTGAAAGTGCTCTTGATCCCGAAAGATCCTAATGATGATAAAAACGTTATTATGGAGATCCGCGGAGCCGCGGGAGGCGAGGAAGCCGCTTTATTCGCGGGCAACCTGTACAGAATGTATTCCCGTTATGCCGAGCTTCAGGGCTGGAAGACAGAGGTCATGGAAGCGAATGTAACCGGAACAGGCGGCTACAAAGAGATCATCTTTATGATTACGGGAAGCGGCGCGTATTCTAAACTCAAATATGAAAACGGCGCCCACCGCGTACAGCGTGTTCCGGAAACAGAATCAGGCGGACGCATCCATACATCCACTGCAACAGTAGCATGTCTTCCTGAGGCAGAAGAGGTAGAGGTTGACATCCATGAGAAGGATATCCGTGTCGATACGTTTGCTTCAAGCGGACCGGGCGGACAAAGCGTTAACACAACAATGTCTGCGGTTCGTCTGACTCACTTGCCGACAGGTGTTGTTGTATCATGCCAGGATGAAAAATCTCAAATTAAGAACAAAGAAAAAGCAATGAAGGTTCTCCGTGCCAGAATCTATGATAAATTTCAGCAGGAAGCCCAGGCTGAATATGATCAAACACGGAAATCAGCAGTCGGATCTGGTGACCGCTCTGAACGTATCCGCACATACAACTTCCCGCAAAACCGTGTGACGGATCACAGAATCGGTTTGACGATTCAAAAGCTTGATCAGATTCTTGAAGGAAAACTTGACGAAGTGGTTGAAGCGCTGATTGTTGAAGATCAGGCAAGCAAGCTTCAGCAGTCGGAAGGTTAAGATGAAGACGATATTCGAAGCCCTGAAATGGGCTTCTTCTTATTTAACCGAAGCGGGAAGAGAAGAAAATGCTGCCGAGCTCCTATTGCTTTATGATACCGGAATGGAGAGAAGCAAACTGCTCGCAAGCTTACAGGAACCGATTGGTGAAGACGAACTGTATCGCTTTAAGCGTCACGTTGAGATGCATAAAGAGGGCGTGCCGGTTCAATACATTATAGGAAAAGAGTTTTTTTATGGACGGGAATTTATGGTGAATGATGATGTGCTGATCCCGCGGCCGGAAACTGAAGAAGTTGTCTTTCATTTGCTTGAAAAATATCGGAGTGTCTTTTCTGAAGACGGCAAGCTCGAAGTTGTTGACGTTGGTACAGGGAGCGGCGCAATAGCCGTCACGCTTGCGCTTGAAAACCAAAGCTTTTCTGTGTCGGCGGTCGATATTTCAAAAGAGGCGCTGCAAGTCGCCTCTGCCAATGCAGAAAAACTCGGAGCGAATGTACGCTTTTATCAGGGCGATCTGCTTGAGCCTTTTATTAAGGCGGGAAAAAAAGCGGATATCATTGTCTCAAACCCGCCATATATTTCAGAGGAAGAAATGGCTGATCTATCGGAAATTGTCCGTTTTCATGAGCCGCTGCACGCTCTCACCGATGGCGGAGACGGGCTGAAATTTTATAAGCGGTTTATGGAAGACATTCCGCTTGTCATGAAGGATAAAGTATTTGTCGTTTTTGAAATCGGATGGAAACAGGGAGCGGCGGTCAAAGACCTGATCCTCAAGGCGTTTAAGGGAGCGGAAGTGGAAGTGCTGAAAGATATTAATGGAAAAGACAGAACCATATGCGCTCTGATTCATAAAAATAAATAAGCAGCTTGCTGGCGAGTGGATGGATCAAGCTGTTTAACACCAGCAAAGGGGATGTAAACATGAAAAAGGCCCTGACAGCAGGAATCCTGCTCATTGCGATTGAGAGTATGATTGGCACCATTTTTCCGCAGTCTCTTTCATATGAAGCGATTTTTGGCGTTGCGTCTCTCGTTTTAGTGGGGCTCGCGATCATTACATCGGGTTTGGCTGTAAGCGGAAGCGATCAGCGGGCAAACTACCATTCAGAAACCAAAGAAGGCCGTACATCTCGCATGAAAATGGCGGCCGCTTTCTTTGTTGCGGCGATACCTTCCATTCTATGTTATTTGCTGACGATTTTGTTTTAATAAAAAAGGAAGCCTCTTAGGCTTCCTTTTTTTGCAGTAAAACAGAGTCCCATATCCAATAGATAAGAGCTGTTAATACAGCAAAAAGATAGAAGGCTGTATTTTGAAACAAAGATTGTCCCGAAGGCTGAAGCACGCCGAAAATGATCGCGTTGGCAATAAAAGCAGCGGCAAGGTAATACAGCAGATACAAAGGGCTGAACCGTTTCGGCTTTTTATTCATCATGATTTGAAGCGGCAGTGCGAAGATCAAATAAGGAAACAGAAAATAAAATGCCATTGTGATGAGAGCGGCAATGATAAATGAATGAATATAAATTACTGAATAAAGAACGGACATCGTGAATGCTGATAAAAGCACTGTATAATTGTATTTCATCTTAAACCTCCTAAAACACTATCGTACCATAAATAAGATTAACAGCTTGCTAGATTTTTTTCACCCTGCACGTTTACCCCCGGCTCTCCTTGTCCATAATAGGTCTAGAAACAAAGCACGGAGAGGAACGGTGGGGACCGATGAAAAAAACAGTAATCATTTGTATATATATCTTTCTTTTACTATCTGGAGCGCTCGTAGGGCTGGCAAAAGAAGAGACGGCACAGAAATCGGAAAATCAGCCGGTGGTCATACCGGATCAGGCGATTCGTTTGAGAATATTGGCAAACAGCGATAGTGACCAAGATCAGCAATTAAAACGTCATATAAGAGACGCGGTGAATAAAGAAATCACAACTTGGGTAAAGGATATTACTTCTATTGAAGAAGCGCGTCGCGTGATTCGTTCAAAGCTGCCTGAAATCAAAGCAATTGCAAAGGAAACAATGGAGAAAGAAGGAGCGAATCAGTCGATATCCGTTGATTTTGACAAAATTTCATTTCCGACAAAGCTTTACGGCAACATGGTATATCCTGCCGGTGAGTATGAAGCGATTTTGATTACGCTTGGAAACGGAGACGGCGCCAACTGGTGGTGTGTGCTGTTCCCGCCCCTCTGCTTTCTCGATTTTTCTAACGGGGAAGCCGTCAAAGAACAAGAAGATAAAGAAGCCTCAAAAAAGCAGACTGAAAAAGTGCTTGAGGAGGTAACCGCTAAAGCGGAAAAAGCCAAAAAAGAAGAGAACGAAGAGAAAGAAGACGGCACAGAAGTGAAATTCTTTTTAGTCGAATGGATTTCCGACCTTTTTTCCTAATCATCTGGTCTAAAAATAGATTTGCCTCATAGATTGGAAGAAAGAACGCAAAAACGGGGTGAACGGATGTTTTATCAACTGCGGGTGGCAAGGGAAAAAGACGGAGATGTGCTCGAGGCATTTTTAAAACAGGCGAAAACCAGCTATGAAGGTGTGAAAGAAGGCTTCACTCAATTTCTTATGCTGGAGGACAGTGAGAAAAACATTGCCGGATGCCTCGGTATTGAAAAAATAAGCTGTGACCAGGGGCTGCTGCGATCACTTGTCATATCGGACAAGCTTCACCAAGGCCATATCGTCACGCTTTTTCAAAGCATGGAGGTGCTGTGCGAAAAGCATCAGATCAAAACCGTGTACCTAGTAGCAAATCAGCATTCCTCTGCGGACTTTCTGACGGCCATGGGTTTTGAAAGAGCTGAGAGTGTACCGGAGGAGCTGTTTTCTTCTGATCACTTCTGTGAATCGCGGCAAACAGAAGGAGCCGTTTTGATGAAAAAAGCGTCTGGATAAGTGCAGTTTATACACATACTTATCCACTTCTTTATTAGCGTTGTCCACAATTTGTGGATAACGCTTGTTTTATTACAGGACATCTTTTATACTTTCAAAAGGATTACACGCGTAAAACAATCGTTTTATTGTTGTGAATAAGGAGTTTGGTCAGAAATGAAAACGAAAAGATGGTTTGTGGATGTAACTGACGAGTTATCCACAAATGATCCACAAATTGCACAAGCAGCCGCTTTGCTCCGAGAAAATGAGGTCATTGCCTTTCCGACAGAAACAGTATATGGCCTAGGCGCAAACGCAAAAAATACGGATGCCGTCAAAAAAATATATGAGGCGAAAGGGCGGCCGAGCGATAATCCCCTGATTGTCCACATTGCGGATATCAGCCAGCTTGAGGATTTAACGGGCCCGGCGCCGGAAAAGGCGAAAACATTGATGAAACGGTTTTGGCCGGGAGCACTTACGCTCATTCTGCCTTGTAAACCTGGTGCGCTTTCACCTCGTGTAACGGCAGGTCTTGAAACGGTTGCCATTAGAATGCCGGATCATCCGCTTGCCCTTGCATTGATTCGCGAATCGGGACTGCCGATTGCAGCACCGAGCGCCAATCTTTCAGGCAAGCCAAGTCCCACAAAAGCGGAGCATGTGGCTCACGACTTGGATGGCCGCATAGCCGGCATTATGAATGGAGGCCCTACCGGAATCGGGGTCGAATCAACTGTGCTTTCATGTGCGGACGACATCCCTGTTCTTCTGCGTCCGGGCGGCATTACGAAGGAACAAATTGAAGCGGTGATCGGGCCGATCCATGTGGATAAAGGGCTCAGCGACCAAAACGAGAAGCCGATTTCTCCAGGGATGAAATATACACATTATGCGCCGACAGCCCCGCTTGCCATTTGCGAAGGCAGCCCAGAGCGCATTCAGCACCTCATTCAAGAATATCAACAGGGCGGAAGACGGGTCGGCGTCCTGACGACAGAAGAAAACGCGGGCGTTTATTCCGCTGATTATGTGAAGAGCTGCGGAAGACGTGCTCAGCTTGAGACTGTTGCGGCAGGGCTGTATGATGCTTTGCGCAGTTTTGATGAGAATCAGGTGGATTTCATTATCTCGGAATCCTTTCCGGACACAGGTGTCGGCCTCGCCATTATGAACAGGCTGATGAAAGCCGCCGGAGGAAGAGTGATTCGCTGAAAGCAGTCAGATGTTCTAACCCTTTTTGGACACGCATAGGCTAAAAAAGCGGGCGTGTCCAAGGGGGTTATTTATGTATGTCGGATTTGTTTATAGGCGAACTGATTACATTAAGCATCATGGCGTTTGCTTTAGGGATGGATGCTTTTTCTGTCGGCCTTGGAATGGGCATGGTCAAACTTAGAAAGAAGCAGATATTCTATATTGGTTTCATCATCGGCCTCTTTCACGTCATCATGCCTCTCGCAGGGATGGCGGCCGGTAACATGCTGTCAGGGCTCCTCGGCGTGTTAGCGGTTTATATCGGTGGGGCGCTGCTTTTTGTTCTTGGGGTTCAAATGCTTATGGCCTCTTTTAAACAGTCAGAAGAACGATTTATGTCACCGGCAGGGCCGGGCTTATTGCTGTTTGCCATCGGCGTCAGCCTTGACAGCTTTTCCGTCGGCTTGAGCTTGGGGATATACGGCTCGCATCCACTCCTCACAATTACCCTGTTCGGGCTGTTCAGCATGATGTTGACATGGCTGGGCCTGCTGGTCGGAAAACAAGTGCAGTCTTGGCTTGGCACATACAGCGAAGCGCTCGGGGGCATCATATTAATCGTGTTTGGACTAAAGTTGCTTTTGCCAATTTAATATACCAATAAAAGAAACGAAGTCGCCGTTTCTTTTTTCTTCATATATAATAGAGAAAAATAAGGGGTGACTGACATGGATATTATTTTTGTCTGTACTGGAAATACGTGCCGCAGCCCAATGGCTGAGGCGCTTTTTAAATCAATTGCAGAAATGGAAGGGCTGAATGTCAATGTCCGCTCGGCAGGCGTGTTTGCTTCGCCAAATGGGAAAGCGACGCCTCATGCAGTCGAAGCGCTGTTTGAAAAACACATTGCCCTTAATCATGTGTCTTCTCCATTAACTGAAGAACATATGGAATCCGCTGATTTGGTTCTGGCTATGACCCATCAGCACAAACAGATCATTGCCAGCCAATTTGGACGTTATCGTGATAAAGTGTTTACGTTAAAAGAATATGTCACAGGCAGCCATGGTGATGTCATCGATCCGTTCGGCGGCTCAATTGACATCTATAAACAAACGCGAGATGAGCTTGAAGAGCTTCTTCGTCAGCTGGCAAAACAGCTGAAAAAAGACCGCAGATAAGTTGTCAGAAAATCTGCAAACAGGTCATTTGCAAATCCTGCGTGAAGGAGTAGAATATAGTGAAAAGCACATCATATGGTGTGAATCAAAGAGCGGACAGGCTGCGCGGTCAATAAAGCGGGCGGGCCGCATCACACACGCTGGGAGGAAAAGCAGATGAAAGTAGCCATTGCATCGGATCATGGCGGCGTTCACATTCGAAATGAAATCAAAGAGTTAATGGACGAATTGCAAATTGAATATATTGATATGGGCTGTGACTGCGGCAGCGGCTCTGTCGATTATCCGGATTATGCTTTTCCGGTGGCCGAAAAAGTGGTTAGCGGCGAAGTTGACAGAGGCATTTTAATTTGCGGGACAGGCATCGGCATGAGCATTTCCGCTAATAAAGTAAAAGGGATTCGCTGCGCGCTGGCGCACGATACCTTCAGCGCGAAGGCGACGAGGGAGCATAATGACACAAACATCCTTGCGATGGGTGAACGGGTGATCGGACCTGGTTTGGCTCGGGAAATCGCAAAAATCTGGCTGACCACTGAGTTTACCGGGGGAAGACACCAAACGCGTATTGGAAAAATCTCAGATTATGAAGAGAAAAACCTGTAGGGGTGCTGTTTAATGAATGAGTTGAAACAAACGTGGAAGACGATGCTGTCTGAGTTTCAGGACCAAGCGGAATTGAAACAAGATCATCTCTTCGTCCTTGGATGCAGCACGAGCGAAGTGGCCGGCAGCCGGATCGGAACATCGGGCAGTGTAGATATCGCTGAAAGCATCTACAGCGGACTTGCTGAGCTTCGGGAAAAAACGGGAATCCATCTGGCGTTTCAATGCTGCGAGCATTTGAACAGAGCGCTTGTCGTCGAAGAAGAAACAGCCAAGCTGTTCAGGCTTCCAACCGTTTCTGCCGTGCCCGTTCCAAAAGCGGGCGGCGCGATGGCGTCTTATGCGTTTAAGCAGATGAAGTCTCCTGTTCTTGTTGAAACCATTCAGGCTGACGCCGGAATTGATATAGGCGATACGTTTATCGGCATGCATCTGAAGCCGGTGGCTGTCCCTGTGCGTGTCTCTCAAAACAGCCTCGGTTCAGCTCATGTGACATTGGCGCGTACACGTCCGAAACTAATCGGCGGAGTGCGGGCGGTTTATGAGTGCGAATGAAAGGACTGCATAGCCAGTCTTTTCTTTTATTTTAAGACAGTGGAATAAATTCCGAACTTTAAATTAAATTTAAGTTATTAATATTCGTTTTTACCAATAAAAATTTAGATTTTTTAAAAATAATCTTTTACATCGAGCTTAAAAACCATGTACAATAGTGATGGTAAAAACAAAGAACAGGATACGGATAGGAGAGGATCTCGCTGATGAAACATTTACCTGCGCAAGACGAACAAGTGTTTAACGCCATTAAAAATGAGCGTGAACGCCAACAGACTAAGATCGAATTGATTGCTTCTGAGAACTTTGTAAGTGAAGCGGTTATGGAAGCACAAGGATCTGTTTTGACAAATAAATACGCAGAAGGATATCCGGGCAAACGCTACTACGGCGGATGCGAGCACGTCGATGTCGTTGAAGATATCGCCCGTGACCGCGCGAAGGAAATCTTTGGAGCGGAGCATGTAAACGTTCAGCCTCATTCAGGCGCACAAGCAAACATGGCAGTGTACTTCACGATTTTGGAGCAAGGCGATACTGTACTTGGGATGAACCTCTCCCACGGCGGCCATTTAACACACGGAAGCCCAGTCAACTTCAGCGGTGTTCAATATAACTTTGTTGAGTACGGCGTAGATAAAGAAACTCAATATATTGATTACGATGACGTGCGTGAAAAAGCCCTCGCTCATAAACCGAAGCTTATCGTAGCAGGAGCAAGTGCGTATCCTCGTACAATCGACTTTAAGAAATTCCGTGAAATTGCTGATGAAGTCGGCGCTTACTTCATGGTGGATATGGCACATATCGCAGGACTTGTTGCGGCAGGCCTTCATCCAAACCCGGTTCCTTACGCTGATTTCGTTACAACAACAACACATAAAACACTTCGCGGTCCTCGCGGCGGTATGATCCTTTGCCGTGAAGAGTTTGGCAAGAAAATTGATAAATCGATCTTCCCTGGAATTCAAGGCGGTCCGCTAATGCACGTTATTGCCGCAAAAGCTGTTTCATTCGGTGAAGTATTGCAGGACGATTTCAAAACATATGCACAAAACGTCATTTCAAATGCGAAGCGTCTGGCTGAAGCCTTAACGAAAGAGGGTATCCAGCTCGTTTCAGGCGGAACAGACAACCACCTTATCCTTGTTGACCTTCGTTCGCTCGGACTGACTGGTAAGGTTGCGGAGCATGTACTTGATGAAATCGGTATTACGTCTAACAAAAACGCGATTCCATATGATCCTGAAAAACCTTTCGTAACAAGCGGCATCCGTCTTGGTACAGCTGCTGTAACTAGCCGCGGTTTTGACGGAGACGCATTAGAAGAAGTCGGTGCTATCATTGCGCTTGCATTGAAAAACCACGAAGATGAAGGAAAACTTGAAGAAGCAAGACAGCGTGTAGCTGCTCTGACTGATAAGTTTCCTTTATATAAAGAATTAGATTATTAAGATCCTAAAACCCGCTTGGGCTTATGCCCGGCGGGTTTTTTGACGATGTTCTTGAAACTCAATGTCTTTTTTTGTAGAATCAATAGAAGTGTGTAATTGTTGATGGGACAATAAAAAAGGAGCTGAAACACAGTATGGGAAAGGTTTATGTATTTGATCATCCTTTAATTCAGCACAAGCTGACATATATACGGAATGAAAATACAGGTACGAAGGATTTTAGAGAGCTAGTAGATGAAGTGGCTACACTCATGGCATTTGAAATTACCCGCGATCTTCCTCTGGAAGAGGTGGATATCAATACACCGGTTCAGGCTGCGAAATCGAAAGTCATCTCAGGGAAAAAACTCGGAGTGGTTCCTATCCTCAGAGCAGGATTGGGAATGGTTGACGGCATTTTAAAGCTGATTCCTGCGGCAAAAGTGGGACATGTCGGCCTTTACCGTGATCCAGAAACCTTAAAACCCGTGGAATACTATGTCAAGCTTCCTTCTGATGTGGAAGAGCGTGAATTCATCGTGGTTGACCCGATGCTCGCTACAGGCGGTTCCGCAGTTGAAGCCATTCACAGCCTTAAAAAACGCGGTGCGAAAAATATCCGTTTCATGTGTCTTGTAGCAGCGCCGGAGGGTGTGGAAGAATTGCAGAAGCATCATTCGGACGTTGATATTTACATTGCGGCGTTAGATGAAAAATTAAACGAAAAAGGTTATATTGTTCCAGGTCTCGGAGATGCGGGTGACCGCATGTTTGGAACAAAATAAAAAATGAAATCCCCAAAAGGGGGTTTCATTTTTTTATCCAGTTTTTTGCTATTCGGTGAATCTGTATACAATTATAGGTGAAAATGTGAACATTCTGTGGAGACGTAAAGTATAAAAAGTTTTTTAACTTTAAACAGATTGACACATGTTAGGGGCTATTGTATGCTAAACGAGGGTATTATGAGAAGGTTTTCATAGCTTTCATTATAGTCCTCATCCTCAATGTAAATCCTCTCAGCAAACCCGTATTATGAGGATTTATTTAAGCGAATGAAACAGCATCCCTGCAAGGCTTGCGGATGAATGATTTTTTCGAACAGGCCCGTTTTGCCGGTCAAAAAAGGTCTTCTACTAAGGGTTAACCGCTGATTTTTGCCGTATCCAAGCTATACATTATTTTTTCATCAGGAGACAGATAATTGATGGACGATCCCAAGCTTACATTTAGCAGACAACGCAAATATTTATTGTTCATTTTGGCAGTGTATGTACTGGGTTATGGTTTAACAGCGTATAAAACCGTTTTTTTAGGCCTTATTCTGGGAACTGTTTTCAGTTTGTTTAATTTTTTACTGCTCGTCAGGAGAATGAATGCTTTTGACAGAGCTGTTGAGAAAGGAAAGTCCATACGATCTCTCGGGAGCGCAGCGCGGTGGTGCAATGCGATTCTTGCTGTGGCTGTTGCCTATAAAAATCCCGAATATTTTCATATGGCAAGTACAGTTATTGGATTAATGACAATATACCCTGTCATTATGATAGATTCCTTTATCCAGCTTAAACGTTCATCAATGGAAGAGAGGTGAAAACCCTTTGAATCATGGTTACAGAACTATAGAATTTCTAGGTCTTACTTTTAATCTGACAAACATTCTGATGATTACTGTGGCGAGTGTGATTGTTTTATTGATTGCTATATTGACGACAAGAACGCTTTCGATCCGTCCCGGAAAAGCCCAGAACTTTATGGAATGGATTGTTGATTTCGTCCGCAATATTATTGGCAGTACAATGGATTTAAAAACAGGGGCTAACTTCTTGGCACTTGGTGTCACATTGCTGATGTACATATTTGTGTCGAATATGCTGGGGCTGCCGTTCTCTATTACAATCGGACATGAGCTCTGGTGGAAGTCTCCGACAGCCGATCCTGCCATTACATTAACGCTAGCCGTGATGGTTGTTGCTTTAACCCACTACTATGGTGTGAAGATGAAAGGGCTCAAGGAATATTCCAAAGACTATTTAAGACCTGTTCCATTCATGCTCCCGATGAAAATCATCGAAGAGTTTGCGAATACGCTGACTCTAGGTTTGCGGCTGTATGGTAACATCTTCGCCGGTGAGATTCTTCTCGGCCTGCTTGCGGGATTAGCAACAAGCCATTATTCGCAAAGCGTGGCTCTCGGTCTTGTCGGTACAATCGGTGCCATTCTGCCGATGCTGGCATGGCAAGCATTCAGTTTATTTATTGGTGCTATCCAGGCATTTATCTTTACAATGCTGACGATGGTGTACATGTCTCATAAAATCAGTCATGATCATTAAAACATTATATCCAAACGGATAACATTTTAAAGGAGGAACTTTTTCATGAATTTAATAGCAGCTGCGATTGCAATTGGTTTAGGCGCACTTGGTGCAGGTATTGGTAACGGTTTGATTGTTTCACGTACGGTAGAGGGGATTGCCCGTCAGCCGGAAGCAGGTAAAGAACTGAGAACTCTTATGTTCATGGGTATCGCATTAGTTGAAGCCCTTCCTATTATCGCTGTCGTTATCGCATTCTTAGCGTTCTTTGGCTAAGCATAAAAGCCTTATATGAACTAAAAATGGCGAAGATCATTCCAAGAGAACCTTCGCCATTGCTTTATGTCTGATAAGCACCCCGCCTTGCCGGCTGAAAAGAGACAAGTGCGGCTGCTGGATCAGCAAAGAAAAACCTGCAGAAGGGAGTTGCCGTAGTAGATGTCTCAATTACCACTTGAACTAGGATTGTCGTTTAACGGCGGAGATATCCTGTTCCAACTGTTAGCTATGTTAATCTTATTAGCGCTTCTGAAGAAATACGCTTTAGGGCCGCTATTAAACATAATGAAACAGCGTGAAGACCACATCGCTGGAGAAATTACGTCTGCTGAAGAAAAAAATAAAGAAGCGCAGCAGCTGATTGAAGAGCAGCGCGTTCTTTTAAAAGAAGCAAGACAGGAATCCCAAACTCTTATCGAAAACGCAAAGAAACTGGGAGAGAAGCAAAAAGAAGAGATTATTCAGGCTGCACGTGCAGAATCTGAACGTCTGAAAGAAGCAGCAAGAACTGAAATCGTGAAGGAAAAAGAACAGGCGGTTTCTGCTCTCCGTGAGCAAGTAGCGTCTCTTTCTGTCATGATTGCGTCGAAAGTGATCGAAAAAGAACTGGATGAACAAGCTCAAGAGAAATTGATCCAGGACTATCTTAAAGAGGTAGGAGAAAGCCGATGAGTGGATCAGCTGTCTCTAAACGATATGCATCAGCTCTTTTTGATATAGCCAATGATTCCGCTCAGCTGAATCAAGTAGAAGAAGAGCTAACTGTTGTAAAACAAGTATTTCAAAATGAAAAAGCGCTTAATGATGTGTTGAACCATCCGAAGGTGCCGGCTGCGAAGAAAAAAGAGCTGATTCAAAATGCATTTGGCTCTTTGTCACAGCCCGTGCTTAATACGATTTTTCTTTTGATTGACCGCCATCGTGCCGCGATTGTGCCTGAGCTCACAGATGAGTTTATCAAACTCGCAAACGAGGCCCGTCAAACAGAAGACGCAATCGTATATTCAGTGAAACCGCTGACGGATGCGGAAATTTTACCATTATCACAAGTGTTTGCAAAAAAAGCCGGAGTCGCTTCGCTGAGAATCAGAAATGAAGTGCAGACGGATTTAATAGGCGGCATTAAAGTCCGCATTGGAAACCGGATTTATGACGGCAGCGTAAGCGGGAAGCTTCAGCGCATTGAACGTCAATTAGCCGGGGAAAATCGATAGAAGGGGTGAAACCTAAGTGAGCATCAAAGCTGAAGAGATTAGCACGCTGATAAAACAGCAAATACAAAATTATCAATCTGATATTGAAGTTCAAGACGTAGGTACAGTCATCCAAGTCGGTGACGGTATTGCTCGTGTGCACGGCCTTGACAACTGTATGGCCGGTGAACTTGTCGAATTTTCAAACGGTGTTTTGGGTATGGCTCAAAACCTTGAAGAATCAAACGTAGGTATCGTCATCTTAGGACCTTTCAGTGAGATCCGTGAGGGAGACGAAGTAAAAAGAACAGGCCGCATCATGGAGGTTCCTGTTGGTGAAGAGTTAATCGGCCGTATTGTAAATCCGTTAGGCCAGCCGGTAGACGGACTTGGCCCGATCCTTACAAGCAAAACTCGCCCGATTGAAAGCCCTGCACCAGGCGTTATGGACCGTAAATCCGTTCATGAACCGCTTCAAACCGGTATCAAAGCAATTGATGCACTGATTCCAATCGGCCGCGGCCAGCGTGAGCTGATCATCGGTGACCGTCAAACAGGTAAAACATCTGTTGCGATCGATGCGATCCTGAACCAAAAAGACCAAGACATGATCTGCGTATATGTTGCGATCGGTCAAAAAGAATCAACAGTCCGCGGCGTAGTAGAAACATTGCGTAAACACGGCGCGCTTGATTATACAATTGTTGTAACGGCGTCTGCGTCACAGCCGGCACCGCTTCTGTACCTGGCACCGTATGCTGGGGTTACAATGGCAGAAGAATTTATGTACAGCGGCAAGCACGTTCTTGTTGTATACGATGATCTTTCTAAACAAGCGGCTGCTTACCGTGAGCTGTCCTTGCTTCTTCGCCGTCCGCCAGGCCGTGAAGCGTTCCCTGGGGATGTATTCTATCTTCATTCCCGTCTGCTTGAGCGTGCAGCAAAGCTTAGCGACGCGAAAGGCGCAGGATCAATTACAGCTCTGCCGTTCGTAGAAACACAAGCCGGAGATATCTCTGCTTATATTCCGACGAACGTCATTTCCATCACTGACGGACAGATCTTCCTGCAATCTGATTTGTTCTTCTCAGGCGTACGTCCAGCGATCAACGCCGGATTGTCTGTATCCCGTGTCGGCGGCTCAGCGCAAATCAAAGCGATGAAAAAAGTATCAGGTACTTTGCGTCTTGACCTTGCGTCATACCGTGAGCTGGAAGCATTCGCTCAATTCGGTTCTGACCTCGACCAAGCGACTCAGGCAAAACTGAACCGCGGTGCGCGTACAGTTGAAGTGCTGAAGCAGGATCTGAACAAGCCGCTTCCGGTTGAAAAGCAAGTAGCCATTCTTTATGCGCTGACAAAAGGATATCTCGATGATATTCCTGTGGCGGATATCAGACGTTTTGAAGAAGAGTACTACATGTACCTTGACCAAAACCATAAAGACCTGCTTGACGGAATTGCGAAAACAGGAAACCTTCCTGCTGATGAAGACTTCAAAGCTGCACTCGAAGGCTTCAAACGCACATTTGCACCAAGCAACTAACTCGAATGCTGATGAGAGAAAAAGGTTCTCTTTTTCTCTCTTTTTACGCAGATGAAGAGAAAAGGTGGTGAAATCTTTGGCCTCATTACGCGATATTAAGTCAAGGATCACGTCAACGAAAAAAACAAGTCAGATTACAAAAGCCATGCAGATGGTATCTGCGGCTAAGCTGAATCGTGCTGAAAACAATGCAAAATCATTTGTGCCATATATGGATAAAATCCAAGAGGTTGTGTCAAACGTCGGAAGAGTTTCCGGCAACGTGAAGCACCCGATGCTTCTCAGCAGAGAAGTGAAAAAAACGGCATACCTTGTCATTACGTCTGACCGCGGTCTTGCCGGCGCTTTTAACAGTTCGGTTTTACGGAGTGCTTATCAGGCCATGCAAGAACGTCATCAGTCTAAGGACGAGTATGCGGTGATTGCCATCGGAAGAGTGGGCCGTGATTTCTTTAAGAAACGTGAGATTCCGATCATTTCCGAGTTAACAGGACTTGGGGATGAAGTAACGTTTACAGAAATTAAAGATCTTGCCCGTCAAACGATCCAAATGTTTATAGACGGTGCGTTTGATGAATTGCACCTTGTTTATAACCATTTTGTCAGCGCCATAACTCAAGAAGTAACGGAGAAAAAACTTCTGCCGTTATCTGATTTGGGCAGCGGCGGCGGAAAAAGAACGGCGTCTTATGAATTTGAACCATCTGAAGAGGAGGTTCTGGAGGTTTTGCTTCCTCAATATGCAGAAAGCTTAATCTTCGGTGCGCTTCTTGACAGTAAAGCAAGTGAGCACGCTGCAAGAATGACGGCGATGAAAAATGCGACAGACAACGCGAAGGAACTTATCGATTCACTTTCGCTTTCTTACAACCGCGCTCGCCAAGCAGCCATCACACAAGAAATTACGGAAATTGTCGGCGGAGCAGCCGCTTTAGAATAGAAAGATTTTGTCAGGAGGGATAGCGATGAAGAAAGGACGCGTTAGCCAGGTATTAGGACCGGTCGTCGACGTGCGTTTTGAAGACGGTCACTTGCCTGAAATTTATAATGCGATTAAAATTTCACAGCCAGCTGCAAGTGAAAACGAAGTAGGTATTGATTTGACGCTTGAGGTCGCTCTTCATTTAGGTGATGATACAGTCCGTACAATCGCAATGGCATCTACGGATGGTGTTCAGCGCGGTATGGAAGCTGTAGATACAGGAGCGCCAATCTCAGTACCGGTTGGTGATGTAACACTTGGACGTGTATTTAACGTTCTCGGAGAAAATATTGATTTGAATGAGCCGGTTCCTGCGGATGCGAAAAAGGATCCGATTCACAGACAGGCGCCTTCATTCGATCAGCTTTCAACAGAAGTTGAAATTCTTGAAACAGGTATTAAAGTTGTTGATTTGCTTGCTCCTTACATTAAGGGCGGTAAAATCGGATTGTTCGGTGGTGCCGGTGTAGGTAAAACCGTATTAATCCAGGAATTAATCAACAACATCGCGCAAGAGCACGGCGGTATCTCTGTATTCGCCGGCGTAGGAGAGCGTACTCGTGAAGGGAACGACCTTTTCTACGAAATGAGTGACTCTGGCGTAATCAACAAAACAGCCATGGTATTCGGACAAATGAACGAGCCGCCGGGCGCACGTATGCGTGTTGCTTTGACAGGCCTTACAATGGCTGAGCACTTCCGTGATGTACAAGGACAGGACGTACTGTTCTTCATCGATAACATTTTCCGTTTCACACAAGCGGGTTCAGAGGTTTCAGCCCTTCTTGGCCGTATGCCTTCAGCGGTTGGTTATCAGCCGACGCTTGCAACTGAGATGGGTCAGCTCCAAGAGCGTATCACGTCTACGAACGTTGGATCAGTTACATCTATCCAGGCGATCTACGTGCCTGCCGATGACTACACTGACCCGGCGCCAGCGACAACGTTCGCTCACTTGGATGCGACAACAAACCTTGAGCGTAAATTAACTGAAATGGGTATTTACCCTGCGGTTGATCCGTTGGCATCTACATCACGCGCCCTTGCTCCTGAAATTGTCGGAGAAGAGCATTATGCGGTTGCACGTGAAGTACAATCAACGCTTCAGCGTTACAAAGAGCTTCAAGATATCATTGCGATTCTCGGTATGGATGAATTAGGCGAGGAAGACAAACTTGTCGTTCACCGCGCACGCCGTATCCAGTTCTTCCTTTCTCAGAACTTCCACGTGGCTGAACAGTTCACTGGACAAAAAGGTTCTTACGTGCCTGTAAAAGAGACGGTACAAGGCTTCAAAGAAATCTTAGCCGGTAAATACGACCATCTTCCAGAAGATGCGTTCCGTCTTGTAGGCCGTATCGAAGAAGTTGTTGAGAAAGCAAAAGAAATGGGTGTAGAAGTTTAATCTGGTCCTAGGAGGGTAAAAGCATGAAGACCGTTAAAGTCAATATCGTTACTCCCGACGGCCCAGTATACGATGCGGATATCGAAATGGTGAGTGTGAGAGCCGAAAGCGGCGATCTCGGTATTTTGCCAGGCCATATTCCAACCGTGGCTCCTCTTAAAATCGGCGCTGTCCGTCTGAAAAAAGACGGGCAGACTGAAATGGTTGCCGTCAGCGGCGGATTTGTCGAAGTCCGTCCTGATCATGTCACCATCCTTGCCCAGGCTGCCGAGACAGCAGAAGGCATCGATAAAGAGCGCGCTGAAGCTGCACGCCAGCGGGCGCAGGAGCGTTTGAATACTCAATCAGATGATACTGACATTCGTCGGGCTGAGCTTGCGTTACAGCGGGCTTTGAACAGATTGGATGTAGCAGGGAAATAAGAAAAAATCCTTCTCTTTATGAGAAGGATTTTTTTTATGAACGCACAAGAGAATCAAACAGCGACAACAGCGGGCGATCCTCTTTTTGGCGCAGGTATAAACCATCACAGGTATTCATTGTATGCCACGATTTGCGATGTCTTCTAAAGCCAAGTGTATAAGCGCCGTCTTTATAGGGATAAGGTTTTACAACCCATTCAGCATCTTCATGGCGGGCAATCACGCAATCTATAAGATAAACACTGATCATTTTCTCGAATTCTTCAATAGGAAGATTCCAATCAGCAAGCAAAAGCTCTTGTATACTTTGAAAATAAAGGTTTTCAAGCTCTTCAAGGCTTTCTCTCGTATAGGTAAGAGAAATGTTAAAAAACTGACACAATTCATTCAGTTCTTCAATCTGTGACTGTCTATAATCATAATAGAATGCAATTGCTTCCCATTCCTGATCAAAAATTGGCAGGTCCTCACCATATTGCTTTTCAGGCTGAAAAAAAGAATGATTCACATTTGCCAGCTCCTTTCCAATAAAGTATACCATGTAAAAGAATCGCACTTTAAGCGGGGATTAGCCCTAGATTTGGGTGATTATTCCGTTCTGTATAAAATGTATCATCTTTATCTGTGCTTCTTATATAATAAGAAAGGGTATGAACGCAGAGAAAGGAGTGTAATAGATGAGTGTATTGGGACAGCAGGCTGCAATCGGCATTGTCGTTCACCTGATTTTTATAGCAGTGACTTGGTGGGCGTTGCAAGCCGTCAATATAGATCCGTTAATCAAAAAAGGCAAAGTCGTGCAGGCAAGACTCCTGATGATTTTGCTGACAATTGCCATTGGAACGGCCGTTGCCAATTTCTTTTTAGATTATCTCAATTATTCACAGCAGCTTCCCTATCTATTTTAATAGGTTTTGAACATTATTATCATTAAATGGTTGGGAGAAGCGGGTTGAAGCGAATAGCTCGAGTTTTGACGAAGATTTTTACGTATGGCGCCTCTTGCCTCCGGTAAAACTGGGGATAAGGGGGAGAGATGAACATGAAGAAAAAACAAGTAAGCCACGCTATTATCATTTCCGTCATGTTAAGCTTCGTCATTGCTGTTTTCCATACCATTCATGCGAGTGAATTAACGCCGTTAGCACAAATGGCAGAGGGGATGGAACGCCAAGATGTGTCAATAGATAAGTGGACATTGCATGCAAAACAAAACATGTCACTGACCGAAAAAGAATTTTATCAAAAAGTGCAACGTTTAAAATCAGAGTATCGTCAATATGATTGGGTGATTGCACGGGAAGATAAAATGATAAAGGCAATTGGCACATATACTGACAAAAAAAATCGTACTTCTTTTAGACTGCAGCTTGTCACAACCCTCAAAAAACACAATCCAACTTCGTATTTATTATATGAGCAAATGAGTCTAGAGACACCGGATAGCTGGAATGATACATATGAACAGTTTGAACGGGAGACACTTGGGATATTCCAAGAAAAAGTAGTTATTTTTACTTGTCTAAATGGTCACTTAGATGATAATATGAATATTGTTTTGCAAAAAAAAGCAAATCAGTTATTAAATGAATTTCAAGCAAGATCAGTAGAACATGTAGTTGAGCCAAATTTCGTTTCTATTTCTGCGTTTACAGATGAGTGGGAAGAGTACATTATGACCTCGAAACATAAAATGAATTTGCAAATTGCACTTAGAAGTGCAGGAATGGGCGGAAAACATACCGTTACGGTTGGCACACCAATCGTTACGACTGAATATTAATATAGAGAATTTAGGGACGCGGAGGGGAATACCTTGGAAAAAATCATCGTCCGCGGCGGTCAGAAGTTAAACGGCACAGTCAAAGTTGAAGGCGCTAAAAATGCCGTTTTACCTGTTATCGCTGCATCTTTATTAGCAAGTGAAGAAAAAAGCGTAATTTGTGATGTACCTACGCTCTCCGATGTATATACAATTAACGAAGTGTTGCGTCATTTAGGAGCAGATGTGCATTTTGAAAATAATGAAGTGACTGTAAATGCTTCATACGCTTTGCAAACTGAAGCACCTTTTGAATATGTTCGTAAAATGCGTGCGTCTGTGCTTGTCATGGGGCCGCTTCTTGCGCGTACAGGTCATGCAAGAGTTGCACTTCCGGGCGGATGCGCAATTGGTTCCAGACCGATTGATCAGCATTTAAAAGGTTTTGAAGCAATGGGCGCAGAAATCAAAGTCGGTAATGGCTTCATTGAAGCTGAAGTAAAAGGCCGACTGCAAGGCGCAAAAATTTATCTGGACTTCCCAAGTGTAGGAGCTACAGAGAACCTGATTATGGCAGCCGCTCTAGCTGAAGGAACAACAACGCTGGAAAACGTGGCAAAAGAACCCGAAATCGTTGATTTAGCAAACTATATCAACGGCATGGGCGGAAAAATCCGCGGAGCTGGCACCGGCACCATCAAAATTGAAGGAGTCGAAAAGCTTCACGGCGTAAAACACCATATTATTCCTGATCGCATTGAAGCGGGCACATTTATGGTTGCTGCTGCAATCACTGAAGGAAACGTATTAGTAAAAGGAGCGGTTCCTGAACACCTCACCTCTTTAATTGCAAAAATGGAAGAGATGGGTGTAACGATTAAGGATGAAGGTGAAGGTCTGCGTGTCATCGGCCCGAAAGAACTTAAACCGATTGACATCAAAACAATGCCTCACCCGGGCTTCCCGACTGATATGCAATCACAAATGATGGCGCTTCTGCTTCGTGCAAGCGGCACAAGCATGATTACAGAAACCGTTTTTGAAAACCGTTTTATGCATGCGGAAGAATTCCGCCGTATGAATGGTGATATCAAGATTGAAGGACGTTCTGTCATCATTAACGGTCCTGTACAGCTTCAGGGAGCTGAAGTTGCAGCGACTGATTTGCGTGCAGGTGCAGCGCTGATTCTTGCGGGGTTAGTGGCTGAAGGTCACACACGTGTTACTGAATTGAAGCACTTAGACCGCGGTTACGTTGATTTCCATCAGAAGCTTGCAGCTCTGGGCGCAGACATCGAACGTGTAAATGATGAGTCTGCTTCTGAGCAAGAGAATAAAGAAGTCGTTTCTGACTTAAATGCATAAACTTACTTGAAAATCAGTATGTCACTCTGGCATACTGGTTTTTTATTTTTTGTGTATTATCATCATTATGCGCAAAATAGCAAAAAAGAATACGTAAATGACAAATAAAGTTTCTGTCCAAAACGAGAGTCATATTAGCTTGTCCCTGCCCATAGACTAGACTAGAGTCGAATCCCGAGCAGGAGGCAGCTGAATATGAAACAATTCGCAATCACACTATCCGTACTATGTGCATTGATTCTCTTGGTTCCCACACTCTTGGTTATACCATTCCAGCATAATAAGGAAGCGGGGGCCAGCGTAGAATCAGAAAAGACAGCAGTCAGCACGAAACCAGCATCGAAAGGAGCAGAAACATTGAAAGCATCACCTGTTTCTATTCCCGTCTATCGAACCGCAAATCAATCCGTAGAAGACATTCCGCTTGAAGAGTATGTGATTGGAGTCGTCGCCTCCGAAATGCCGGCAACCTTTGAATCTGAAGCACTGAAAGCCCAGGCCCTCGCCGCCAGAACATTTATTGTCAGACTGATGGTATCGAATTCAGCGGTTGAGGCTCCTAAAGGCTCATTGGTGGATGATACACAGATGTTCCAGGTGTATAAAAACAAAGCGGAGCTGAAAAAACAGTGGGGCACAAGCTATGAGACAAAACTGAAGAAAATCACAGCTGCGGTAGCCAGTACGCAAGGCAAAATCTTAACGTACAACAACCAGCCGATTGAAGCCTCCTTTTTCTCCACAAGCAACGGCTACACAGAGAATGCAGAAGCTTATTGGACAAGTGCTATCCCATATTTAAAAAGCGTCAAAAGCCCTTGGGATAAAAAGTCTCCGAAATATATGGCAACGAAAACCTTTACAGCGGCAGAATTTCAGCAAAAGCTTGGCGTCAAGCTGGATGGATCTAGCGCAGTAGGGAAGATTACCGGCGAGACACCGGGCCACCAGGTCGCAACTGCCGTCATTAACGGCAAGACGCTGAAAGGAAGAGACATACGTGAAAAGCTGGGTCTCAACTCCGCCGATTTTGAATGGAAGCGGAATGGAGACACAATTACAGTCACGACGAGAGGATTTGGCCACGGTGTGGGGATGAGCCAATACGGAGCGAATTTTATGGCCAAAGAAGGCAAAACGGTTGATGACATTGTAAAGTACTATTACCAAGGCACACAAATTTCTGAGGCAGATGCGTTTTTGAATAAATATATGGCGAAAAAGTAGAAAAAGACGCTCATTGGGCGTCTTTTTCTGTTCCTGAATATCTTTTAATCTAAGAGCAGCTGAAACGGTTTAGAGGAGCTTCTGACCGTCTTTAAGGATCAGTCCTTTTTTCCTGATTTCAGGCTTTGAGATTGTGGTAAAGTCATCCACATTTGTCGACAGACTTCGACAGACTCATATAACGAAAGCCGAAAGGCGGACAATCTTCTCTTTTCATAGGGGCGTTAGGTGGAAATCACTAATAAAAATATAGGTTTCTATGCAAAAGTAAACAACAGCAATGGGGAAGCCCGCCCTATTTATTTCTCGGTTTTTGTTGATTACGATAGATTATGTTCAGCGTTGAACATCTGCACGCAGAAACAAATTGGTAAAGGGGTACGAACATGAAGAAAAGATTTTCACTGATCATGATGACAGGATTGCTTTTTGGATTAACTTCACCTGCTTTTGCAGCTGAAAAGACAGAAACGGAGGCTAAAGCGCCGGCGAACGTGGCGGTCTTGCTTGATGCCAGCGGAAGTATGGCGAAAAGAATAGACGGTGTATCTAAATTTAATTCAGCCAAAAAAGAAATTTCAAAGTTTGCGAGCTCACTGCCAGAAGGAACTCAGGTGAAAATGAGCGTGTTTGGCTCTGAAGGAAACAATAAAAATTCCGGAAAAGTTCAGTCATGTGAAGCCATTCGCAACGTATACGGCTTCCAAAGCTTTAACGAGCAAAGCTTCCTCAATTCTCTCAATACAATTGGGCCGACTGGCTGGACGCCAATTGCCAAAGCGCTGAACGAGGCGAAATCTTCTTTTGACCAGCTTGATGCAAAAGGGGAAAAAGTGGTGTATCTGTTGACAGACGGTGAGGAAACGTGCGGAGGAAACCCGATTAAAACAGCAAAGGAACTGCAAAAAGACAATATCACTGTTAATGTGATCGGCTTTGATTATAAAGAGGGATACAAAGGCCAGCTGAACGCAATTGCGAAAGTAGGCGGCGGTGAATACTTCCCGGCTTATACCCAAAAAGATGTTGAGAAAATTTTCACTCAGCAATCACTAATGTTATCTAAATAAGAAAAAAGAGGCTGGTGATGGTCAGCCTCTTTTTGTATGTAACAAAAACTTCAAAACTAATTAGCTGTCTGCCTGTAGCATAGTAGCAGATTTCCGTTTTTCTGTCATAATCAAGGCGAAAAAAGAATGAATGATCACACAATCTGTTTATGCTTTCTGGGTGGAAATGGCTAAAAATGAACGGCATTTCAAGCGATTTTGGACAGATCGTGAAAGCAGCACAAAAGGCAGCATGTCCTATATCTTTTTGCATTTTCGTATTCTAGCATAAAGAAGAATCCAACATATAGTTGGAAAATATGAAAAAGAAAGGAAGTAATCATATGAAAAAGTTGCTGGCTGCCGGTATCATTGGATTGTTGACTGTTTCCATTGCCTCCCCGTCTTTTGCCGCTGAGAAACAGGCTGATACAAATGTAGCTGTTTTGTTTGACGGAAGCGGAAGCATGGTTCAAAAAACAGGAGGAGAGCGCAAAATAGACATTGCCAAAAAATCAGTAAAATCTTTTGCCGAACTTCTTCCGAAGGATACAAATCTTATGCTTCGCGTTTTCGGGCATGCAGGGAATAATAAACTGTCCGGTAAAGCCCTTTCGTGCAGTACGACGGAAACCATTTACGGCCTTCATCCATATGAAGAGTCTCTGTTTGACAATTCATTGAGTGAGCTCAAGCCGACTGGATGGACACCGATTGCCAAAGCACTTGCAGACACAAGAAAAGAATTTGAAGCATTTGACGCAGACGGGAAAAACGTGGTGTATTTAATCACTGACGGTGAAGAAACGTGCGGCGGAGACCCTGCGGCAGAAATCGAAAAGCTCCGTGCATCAAATGTGGATACGATTGTAAACATCATTGGCTTCAACTTTGATGTCAAGGGTAATGAAGAGATGAAACAAGCAGCTGTCGCTGGCGGCGGAGAATATATTTCAGCGAACAGTGCGGATGAGTTCGAACAGGCTTGGGAAAAAGAAGCACAAAAATTTACTGAGTAAGGAACCTAAAGATCAGGCGCTCCCCCAGGCGCCTTTTTTTATTGGTTTAAAAACAGTTTGGGCGGGAATGATACCCTAAAAAGGGGTTGAACATATGAAATTATTCGGAATGATTTTTCTTATAGCCACCGTTGCATTCATATTGCTTGGTGTTCTTCTAAAACTGGCAGCCTTCTTTTTTGTCAGCATTCTCACCTTGATCGCAGCTATTGTGCTGTTTACGGTTCTGAAAAAGAATCAGCATAATCAAACATAGAGTCCTTTATACAGAGGTGTCTCAGCGTGTCGACAAACCCCGCGTTCGTTGTCAATGCACATTGGTGCTCACGTGTTATAAAAGGAACGGCGGCTAAATGCTTAGGCGCCCTGCCTAAACACCGCCGTCATCACATCCTGTGAAAGCCCTTTATATAGAGGGCTCTTTTTGTGTCTCAGAATTCGACAAAATCCGAGGAGTGTGAAAAAATATAAAGGCAGGAACATTGCGGAGGGGAAGAGACATTGAACGATAAAGTAACTGCGGTCAGGGATGTATGGCGCTATGAACAAGGGGAAATAAGCAAAGTAGAAGACCGGATGGTGACGGAATTCCCTTTGACAGTGATACTGAATGGCAGTGAATTTGTGACGCTCGTTTGTACGCCTGAGCATATCGAAGAGCTTGTCATCGGATTTCTCGCATCAGAGGGTGTTATACGATTTCAAAAAGAAATTAAAAGGTTTACAATAGATGAAAGTCTCGGTTTTGTATATGTCGACCTCGTTCACCCTGAGACATTGGATCAAAAGGATTATACGAAACGGGTGATCGGCTCATGTTGCGGAAAGGGCCGTCATTTTTATTTTCAGCAGGATGTCAAAACAGCCAAGACGGCTGTCAGCCAAATCAAGATATCGCCTGAGGCATGTTTGGCGCTTATGAAAGACATGCAGCAAGGGAGCGGGACGTTTCAGGATACGGGAGGCGTCCATAATGCGGCGCTTTGCGACACAGAGAAGCTTCTGTTGATGCGCACAGATATCGGTCGGCACAACGCACTTGATAAACTATACGGACACTGCCTTCTAAACGGGATGTCCGTACGTGACAAACTGATTGTGTTCAGCGGCAGAATCTCATCAGAGGTCCTGTTAAAAGCGGCCAAAATCGGCGTGTCGATTGTCATTTCCAAATCGGCCCCGACGGAGCTTGCGGTTCAAATGGCTGAAGAATTGAATATCACAGCGATTGGATTTGTCAGAAACGGATCATTTAATGTATATACACACCCTGAGAGAATCAGGGGATAGGAAGGGGCTGTAGCTATGATTACAGAGTCGCGTCAGATGTTGGATAAAAGAAACAGACCGCTGAGAGACCTTCGCATTTCTGTTACAGACCGCTGCAACTTCCGATGCACGTACTGTATGCCCGCCGAATTATTCGGTCCGGATTATCCTTTTTTAAAGAAAGAGGAGCTGCTTTCATTTGAGGAGCTGGAACGGCTTGCGACATTGTTTGTCACAAGATTTGGCGTTGAAAAAATCCGCCTGACCGGCGGAGAGCCCCTCATGAGAAAGGATATGCCGGAGTTAATCAAAAAACTGGCCCGCATACCGGGTATTCGTGACATCGCGATGACGACAAACGGATCACTGCTGCCTGTTTATGCAAAGAGGCTCAAGGAGGCTGGGCTGAAAAGGGTTACGATCAGCCTTGATTCTTTAGAAGACGAGCGTTTTAAGAAGATAAACGGGCGCGGTGTTTCTGTCAGCAAGGTGCTGGAAGGCATTGAAGCGGCGAAGCAAGCGGGGCTCGGTGTTAAAATCAATATGGTCGTTCAAAAGGGCGTCAATGAAAAAGATATACTGCCTATGGCCCGTTATTTTAAAGAAAAAGGGCATATCCTGAGATTCATAGAATTTATGGACGTAGGCAACACCAACCAATGGGAAAAGAAAGACGTCATGACAAAGGCGGAAATCATAGATTTGATCAATGAACACATGCCGGTTGAGCCGATAGCGCCTAATTATATAGGCGAAGTGGCTTCCAGATTCCGCTACTTGGACGGCTCCGGAGAAATCGGCGTCATATCATCTGTATCTGATGCGTTCTGCGGATCTTGCAACAGAGCCCGTCTTTCTGCGAGAGGAGAGCTGTTTACCTGCTTATTCGCTTCAAGCGGATTTGACCTCAGAGCTCCGGTTCGCCAGGAATTAAGTGATGACGAACTATCAGAAATGATCGGGACAGTATGGAAAAATCGGATCGATCAGTATTCAGTCGATCGTACGCTATCAAAAGCATCTGGCAAAAAGAAAGTGGAAATGTCTTATATTGGCGGTTAATTTGAAGTCAAAAGCTTATCGGCACTGTCCGATAAGCTTTTTTTATTAGAATCCGAGTGCAAAAAATACGTATAAAAACCGAAATATATAAGGATAGGCATAAAGAAGGAATCATTGTAAGAAAATTTAATTCCAAAGCCATACATTATGATAAAATATAACCAATTAGAAAATAGAAAGGGTTGGAGGGGCATGGCCGCGTACGAGATCCCGTCATCTCAAGTAGGAGTGAAAATCAATAAGTGGTATAAGCACATTTTAGCATTTCAAGTGGCTGATGCCGTAAAGCTGAAAGAAGAAATTGATCTAGATATCGAACAGATGGAAGAGGATCAGCTGCTTCTCCTGTATTATCAGCTGATCAGCTACCGTCACCAAATTATGCTGGATTATGTAAAGCCTGACCTGCACGAGGAATCTCAGCTTCAATATCGTGAATTGATCAAAACGCTGGAAAGCAATCAGGACAGCATCTCCGGATTATCTGAGTATTATTTTCACTTGTTTAGAGGAATGTACGAATTTGAACAGAACAATTACATCTCGGCTATATCCTTTTATCGGAAAGCTGAGAAGATGCTTGCGTTTGTAGAAGATGAAATTGAAAGAGCGGAATTTCATTTTAAAGTGGCGGAAGTCTTTTATATTATGAAGCAGACGCACTTTTCCATGAACCATGCCGTACAGGCGCTGGAGACGTATAAGGCTAATGATTTTTACAGAGTCAGAAGAATTCAATGCCATTTCGTCATATCAGGAAACTACATTGACTACAGAAATTATGAAAAAGCGCTTGAACATTTAGATGACGCGTATCGTCTTGCTTTATTGGAAGGACAGCCCCGCTTGATCGGATCAGCCCTTTATAATATTGGGAATTGCTATGATGACAAGGGGAAGCTGGATCAGGCCGCCGAATACTTTGAAAAAGCGCTTCCTGTCTTCGAGGATTATCAGCTGGAACAGCTTCCAAAAGCGCTCTTCAGCCTGACTCGCGTTCTTTTCAAAAAACAAGATAGCGAAGCCGCGATGCGGTACTATGAAAAAGGGATTGCCATTGCCCAAAAACGAAACGACTTCTTCAGTCTGGCAAAATACAAATTTCTGCAGGCATTATATGTGGAATCTGTCAATTTGGATATGATTCAAGAAGTATTTAATTATATGGAAGAAAAGGGCCTGTATGTATATATTGAAGAATTTGCTTTAGATGCTGCCTCCTATTTCAGTCATCGCGAACAATATAAAGAAGCGGTGTATTTTTATGAAAAAGCGGTCAGCATGAGAGAGATGATTCAAAGGAACGATTGCTTATATGAAGTATGAGACAAAACCATCTGCTGGCAGATGGTTTTTTTTTATGCAAAAAAAGGGGAGCATCGGAACGTTTATTTCCGGAGAGAACAGGAAAAATCGGTACAGCACTGTTTTTTGAACAAAAGCCGTTTTGGGATGCAGATCTGCACGTGAGGGGGAATTCAATGTTTGGTTTTAATGATATGGTGAAGTTTCTGTGGTCTTTCCTCATTGTTCTGCCGCTTGTACAGATTATACATGTTTCAGGGCACAGCTTTATGGCTTTTATTTTTGGCGGAAAAGGATCGTTGGATATAGGCATGGGAAAAACGCTGCTTAAAATTGGACCCATACGGTTCAGAACGATTTATTTTATCGATTCTTTTTGCCGGTACGGGGAGTTGAAAATTGACAATCGATTCTCACATGCACTCGTGTATGCAGGGGGCTGCTTGTTTAACCTCATCACGATTTTTGCAATCAATCTGCTGATTTTACACAGTGTATTAAAGCCGAATGTGTTTTTCTATCAGTTTGTCTATTTTTCTACGTATTATGTGTTTTTTGCCCTGCTGCCGGTCCGATATTCGGAGAAAAAGTCATCAGACGGGTTGGCGATATACAAGGTGCTCCGTTACGGAGAGCGCTACGAAATCGATAAATAACATTAGAATGTTTATTGCCTCTCAGATCGGGAAGGTAACAAGTACACACATAATTGAGAGGGGAGAATTAACATGGGTAACGATAGTGTAAAAGACAAAATGAAGGGCGGCTTCAATAAAGCCAAAGGAGAAGTGAAGGATAAAGTCGGAGATATGGCTGACAGAACGGACATGCAGGCTGAAGGCAAAAAAGATAAGGCGAAAGGCGAAATCCAAAAGGGTATCGGGAAAGCCAAGGATAAATTTTCAGATAAAGATTAATCGTACGGAAGAGGCAGGAAACGAAATGTTTCTTGTCTTTTTTTGTTCGCTTTTTCTGATGTGAATAAATATAACAAAAAAAGAAACTGATTTGGTCAAGGTAACTAAATTTTTTAAATATTCTTTGAATTAATAGGCCTCTTCTATATAATAATGACATAAGTTGTAAAGTTTTATAACATCATTTGGAGAAATCAAACAAAGGGGTTTTGATGACGGAATGTACTGGACCGAAGAAAGTGTCGGAAGCCACGGGAGTGCGAAAAAACAGTTGATATCGACACAAGCGGGGATTCATTCAATGAAGGCCGGAATTCTTCACTCGTTAAGAGGAACGGTGGCGATCAGCGAAGTGACCGTCCATGATACGGAGTAAATGGCAATAGTCGGGTTCTCGGTATCGTAGAGGACGGCGCCTCAGACTGGCCTCCATGCCATGCTTCCGGTTGCGGAGCAAAACAACGGGCTGCCATCAGGAATGTAACGTCTGGTTATGATCAATCGATGGTTTAGCACAGCCTCAGCATGGAGGTTCACCCGGGGCAGATTGTCGCTGTATTAGGCCGAAATGGAGTCGGCCAATCCACTTCATAGGCCTGCTTCCGGCTAAACAGGGGGGCTATTTGTTTTAATCAAACGTTTGTTCAAAACGAAAAGGCGGTCAACAGCAGCAGCTTGCAATCGCCAGAGCGCTGATGGTAAATCCGAAAAATATTTTACTTGATTAACCATTGGAAGGAATTCAGATTTCAATTGTCGAACTAGTCAGACAAGTTATTATAGAAATTTCCAGAAAAAAAGACATTTGTTATCTTAGTCGAGCACAGTCTGGAAAACGCGTTAATCTGTGCTGACTATCTTTCTGTAATCGACAGGGGAACGGTTGTTGACCATGGCAAGGCTGATGAAGAATCGGCATGCCGCTTTGAAAGGCACCCTACCGTATGACCCCCATTCTCGAAGAAAGGGAGGTGATGTCCCGCCTGCATGCTCCACAAATTCGTAGTAACCGCATCCGCTTTATATGACAAAAGAAGGAGGATTACAGATGAAACTGACACCGGTTGAACAAGAAAAATTGCTCATTTTTGCAGCGGGGGAATTAGCCAAACAGCGAAAGGCGCGGGGCGTTCTGCTGAACTATCCTGAGGCTGCTGCTTATATCACCTGCTTTATTATGGAAGGCGCACGTGATGGGAAGGGAGTAGCAGAGCTGATGGAAGCCGGTCGCCATGTATTAACGGAAAAAGATGTGATGGAGGGTGTGCCTGAGATGCTGGACAGCATTCAGGTGGAGGCCACATTTCCGGATGGAGTAAAGCTTGTTACGGTACATCAGCCAATTTCTGCGGAGGTGAAGTCATGAAGCCGGGAGCATTTCAAATTGCTGAGGGAACCATTACGATTAATGAAGGCCGTGAGATACGGGAGGTAACGGTAAAAAACACCGGATCACGCTCCATTCAAGTCGGCTCGCATTTTCATTTTGCGGAGGCCAACGGGGCTTTATTATTTGACCGTGAGCTGGCGATCGGCATGCGTCTTGATGTTCCATCAGGCACGTCGGTCCGTTTTGAGCCGGGTGAGCAGAAAACGGTCTCACTAGTGGAAATCAGAGGGCGCAAGACAATTAGAGGGCTGAACGGAATGGCCGACACGTTTATCGATGAACGCGGCAAAGAAAAAACGTTGGCCAACTTAAAACAAGCCGGCTGGATGGAGGGTGTAATCCGATGAAAATGTCACGGGAGGAATATGCGGAACTGTTTGGCCCGACAACGGGCGATAAAATCAGATTGGGCGACACGGATTTATGGATCGAAGTCGAAAAGGATTTCACAGTATATGGTGAAGAAATGATCTTTGGCGGCGGAAAAACAATCCGCGACGGCATGGGCCAAAACGGCAGAATCACAGGGAAGGACGGCGCTTTGGATTTGGTTATCACCAACGTCGTGCTATTGGATTACACAGGCATTGTCAAAGCGGATGTCGGTGTGAAAGACGGCCGGATTGTCGGTGTCGGAAAAAGCGGAAATCCTGATATCATGGATGGAGTCGATCCGCACATGGTCATCGGAGCGGGGACAGAGGTAATTTCCGGTGAAGGCAAAATTTTAACAGCCGGGGGAGTGGACACGCACATTCATTTTATTTGTCCTCAGCAGATGGAAGTTGCGCTTTCTTCAGGTGTGACGACCCTTTTGGGAGGCGGAACAGGACCTGCTACAGGAAGCAAAGCGACAACATGTACGTCCGGGGCGTGGTATATGGCGAGGATGCTGGAAGCGGCCGAGGAGTTTCCGATCAATGTCGGCTTCTTAGGAAAAGGGAATGCATCCGATAAAGCGCCGCTGATCGAGCAGGTGGAAGCGGGCGCCATCGGCCTTAAGCTTCATGAAGACTGGGGCACGACGCCAAGCGCCATTAAAACGTGTATGGAAGTTGTGGACGAGGCTGATATTCAAGTTGCCATCCATACCGATACGATTAACGAAGCGGGCTTTTTGGAAAACACGCTCGACGCGATCGGGGACCGGGTCATTCATACTTATCACATAGAAGGGGCAGGCGGCGGCCATGCCCCGGATATTATGAAGCTCGCCTCTTACGCGAACATTCTGCCGTCATCTACAACGCCAACCATTCCTTATACCGTTAATACGATGGATGAGCATCTTGACATGATGATGGTCTGCCACCATTTAGATGCGAAAGTGCCTGAAGATGTGGCGTTCAGCCATTCCAGAATCAGGGCGGCGACGATTGCCGCGGAGGATATTCTCCATGATATCGGTGCGATCAGCATGACATCATCGGATTCCCAAGCGATGGGGCGGGTCGGTGAAGTGATCATCCGAACATGGCAGGTAGCCGATAAAATGAAAAAACAGCGCGGCGCTCTTGCCGGCGAAAACGGGAATGACAATGTGCGCGCAAAACGGTACATTGCCAAATACACGATTAATCCGGCAATTACGCACGGGCTCAGCCATGAAGTCGGCTCGGTGGAAAAAGGGAAGCTTGCTGATCTCGTTCTGTGGGACCCGGTATTTTTCGGCGTAAAACCGGAACTGGTCTTAAAGGGCGGCATGATTGCACGTGCACAAATGGGAGATCCGAACGCGTCCATCCCGACTCCTGAACCGGTTTTCATGCGCCAAATGTATGCGTCTTACGGAAAAGCCAACCGCTCAACATCGATTACATTTATGTCTCAGGCAAGCATAGAGCGTGGTGTAGCGGAAAGCTTAGGGCTGGAAAAAAGGATTTCTCCAGTCAAAAATATCAGAAAGCTGAGCAAGCTGGATATGAAGCTGAACTCGGCTTTGCCGAAGATTGAGATTGATCCAAAAACCTATCAGGTCTTTGCTGACGGGGAGGAGTTGTCTTGCCAGCCTGTCGATTATGTCCCCCTTGGACAAAGATATTTCTTATTCTGATAAGACGCGGCCGGAGTGCATCCGGCCGATCTATTGACTAAAAACGGTGCACAAAACCCGTGTATTTAGTGTATATTAGATGTTGACAAACGAATCAAATGTAACTATTATAGTTACAACGGTGGTGAAAAAACATGATTAACAGCCGTCTTGCTGTTGCCATTCATATTTTATCCCTCATCTCGATGGATGAAAAAACATCTTCAGAAATCATTGCTGACAGTGTCAACACAAATCCGGTAGTTGTGCGAAGAATGATCAGCCTGCTGAAAAAAGCTGATATTCTCACATCACGCGCCGGGGTGCCGGGTGCAAGCCTCAAAAAAGATCCTGCTGATATTTCTCTTTTAGAAGTGTATCGGGCTGTCCAAAAGCAAGAAGAACTCTTTGCGGTTCATGAAAACCCGAATCCGAAATGTCCGGTAGGGAAAAAAATTCAGAACGCTCTGGATGAAACGTTTGAAAGTGTGCAAAGAGCGATGGAAAATGAACTGGCGAGCAAGTCATTAAAAGATGTTATGAATCATCTCTTTTAATCAAAAGGGATGACTTCTCACCGTTAACATGTAACTAAAATTGTTACAAATGAGGAGGAAATGAAAAATGAAAATTGGTATTATAGGCGCAAGCGGGAAAGCGGGAAACGAGATTTTGAAAGAAGCGAAAACAAGAGGCCATGAAGTGACAGCCATCGTCAGAAACGCTTCAAAAGTGCAGGAGCAGGACGTAGCGGTTTTGGAAAAAGATGTGTTTGAACTGACTGCGGAAGACATCAAGCCTTTCGACGCAGTCGTAAACGCTTTTGGAGCAGCACCCGGCCAAGAACATCTTCATGTTGAAGCAGGAAGAGCACTCATCAGCATCTTAAAGGACGCGAAGCACACAAGATTGCTTGTTGTTGGCGGAGCGGGAAGCCTGTTTGTTGATGAAGCCAAAACAACCCGTTTAATGGATACGCCGGAATTTCCGAAAGAATATTTGCCAACTGCATCAAATCAAGGCGAGAATCTGAAAGATTTGCAGCAGACAGACTCCATTTCCTGGACGTTCCTCAGTCCTGCGGCATTTTTTGATCCAGCAGGAAAACGGACTGGCTCTTACCAAAAAGGAAAAGACAATGTCATCGTAAATGCAAAAGGCGACAGCTATATCAGCTATGCAGATTATGCCATTGCCGTGTTGGATGAGCTTGAACATCCTGAACACAAAAATGAACGCTTCACAGTGGTAAGCGAAGCGGAATAATAAAAAACCCGGAGCCAGCTCCGGGTTTTTCTCATTAATAAGTGCTGTACGTATCGCTGAAAAGGCCATCAGCAATCCCAAGCATTAAAAAGATGAAGAAGGCGATAATCGCAAGAATGGATACAGCAATGCTTACAATCAAATAAATCCCTTGCATCTTTACGAATTTCGCGTAATTCTCCAGCATTAAGTCTTCAGACTGTCCGCTATTGTGTTCAGCCATTTGGCCTGCTTCCCTAGCTGACCTCATCAAAAAGATACCGGAAATAATTTGCAGTACGCCTGGCACGGCACCGATTAGAAAAAAGAACGCGCCTGAAAGCGCGGTAATTGCGCCCATAATAATAAATAAAATGCCTGTAGCTTTTCCCCATTTCGAAATGCTGATGAGGGTTTTGTTCATTGTTTCAGGATTCATGTATACTGGCTCCCCTTTACAAAAAAATACTCACTTTTCTTTTATACACTATTTGTGAGAAGTTTTGTATATAGAAAATAACATTTTGGGGATTGACCCTAACGTTGCGTGATTGTTTACGATAAAAAAGAGGAGGTGTTATGTATGAAATATCAAGTTAAACAAGTGGCGGAGATATCAGGCGTCAGCATTCGGACGCTTCATCACTATGACAATATTGAGCTTCTGAATCCTTCAGCGCTTACTGATGCTGGGTATCGTTTGTACAGTGACGCAGACCTGGAAAGACTGCAGCAGATTTTATTTTTCAAGGAAATCGGGTTTCGTTTGGATGAAATTAAGGAGATGCTGGATCATCCGAATTTTGACCGGAAAGCGGCACTTCAGTCGCAAAAGGAGATATTGATGAAGAAAAAACAAAGAATGGATGAGATGATTCAAACAATTGACAGGACGCTTTTGTCCGTTGATGGAGGGGAAACGATGAATAAGAGGGATTTATTTGCCGGATTAAGCATGAAAGACATTGAAGAGCACCAGCAGACATACGCTGATGAAGTCAGAAAGCTGTATGGAAAGGAAATCGCAGAAGAAACAGAGAAAAGGACATCTGCATACTCGGCAGATGATTGGCGCACGATCATGGCTGAATTTGATTCGATTTACAGACGAATTGCGGCGCGAATGAAGCATGGGCCCGATGATGCAGAGGTTCAGGCCGCAGTGGGGGCATTTCGCGATCATATTTGCCAATATCATTACGATTGCACACTCGACATTTTCAGAGGACTCGGGGAAGTGTATATCACTGACGAGCGATTTACCGATTCAATCAATCAATATGGAGAAGGTCTTGCCGCTTTTTTGCGGGAGGCAATCATCATTTACTGTGACCATCAGGAAAACCCCCGGCCGTAAAGGCTGGGGGTTTTTGGCGCATCTTATAAGATCGGCGACAACAGCCGCGAGACGGATTCTTTTATTCGAATCCACAACGGGCGCTGCAGATACTCCTCATAGGTGAATTTTCTGGATACTAGCAAATCTTCTTTAAAAGTTGAAACCAGTTTTTTAGCAATGGTGATATCGTAAATAAATGCATTAACCTCAAAATTCAGCCTGAAGCTTCGGACATCAATGTTCGCTGTACCGACTGAAGCGATTTCGTCATCCACCACGATGGTTTTCGCGTGAATAAAGCCGTTATCGTAAATATAGACAGTGGCTCCGGCTTTCAGCAGATCGCCGATATACGAAAGTGTCGCCCAGTATACAAAGGCATGATCGGGCTTGTTCGGAATCATAATGTTAACGTCAATGCCCGAAAGGCAAGCGATCCTTAAAGCATCCAGCAGGCTTGCATCTGGGATAAAATAAGGTGTTTGTATCAAAATGGAACGCTTGGCGTTTGAAATCATTTTGATGTAGCCATTTTTAATTTGTTCCCATTCCGAATCAGGGCCGCTTGTGACAATCTGCATCCCGACGTTGCCTTTTGGGCCGTAATCAGGAAAGTGATTTGGAATATATGTCAGCGTATGGTGATGAGAAGCTTGGTTCCAGTCAAGGATGAACCGTGTTTGGATGGCGTGCACGGCCGTTCCTTGCAGCCGGATATGCGTATCCCGCCAATAACCGAATTTCGGATTAAGCCCTAGATACTCATCTCCGACGTTAAAACCTCCGACATAACCGGTCATACCGTCTATGATCACAAGCTTTCGGTGGTTCCGGTAATTCAGCCGCAGGTTAATCGGCCTGAGCTTTGACGGGAAAAAGACCTCCACATGCCCGCCAGCCTCGCGAAGCTCTTTAAAAAACTTTTTTCTCAGCGTTCTGGACCCGAGTTCATCATAAAGCACTCTGACCTGAACACCTTCTTTCGCCTTTTGGATGAGAGCGTCGCGCAATTTTTTGCCTAATTCATCGCCTTTATAAATATAATACTGTAAATGGATATGATCCTTAGCCTTTGAAATGTCACTCAGCAGCCGCTGAAATTTATCCCGTCCATCTGTAATGACGTCAACTGAATTATCCTCTGTAAACACAGCATGGTTATTCATAATCAGCATATAAATTAAATCTTTGTTATCAAAGGTTGCCCGGTTGTTAAACTGGAATTGCTTGGTTTCTAAATCTTCAAGCTGATGCTTCAGCAGCCTTTCAATTCCAATCTTTTTCCGGTCTTCCCATTGAAACAAATGCTTGCGTCTGAGATTATGGCCGAATAATAAGTATAAAATAAAGCCTAAAACGGGAATAAAGAAAAGAACAAGCAGCCACGCCCAAGATGCACTGGCATCGCGCCGTTCTTTGAAGATGACAATGATGGCCAAAAGAATATTTAAAATGAAAAAAAGTGATAAAAGGATGGAAGAAATACTCACTTTGTAACCCCGCTCATTCATATTTATCAAGAAGATTGCCATTAGTATTCCATGAATAACAGTGATCTGATTCCCATTACAAATTATAACACTCACATTTTAAAAGAATAAAGAGCGGCGATCCAGATTCTTCGTGAAAAATACGGGCAGATTTCTTTAAAACCAGCTTGCACCTGCGTTAAAATAAACACATATGATAACGTTCGTGAAGCTTGAAACATCAAATAAAGGGGGAGGATTATATGAACTTTTACAGAATCGAACAAATGCCGGGGTTCATCAAAACAGAAATGCAAAAAATTCAAAAGGCCGTACAGCCTTTCATGAAAAAAACCGTCATTTACCGTTTTCTTGCTATTCCGCTTGCTGCATTCTCTCTCTTTAATTTAGCTGCTTTTCTATTTCATGCTTCAGCTGACAGGGAGTCCCTGATCAGTGCAGGCATATTCGCCCTTTTGGCGGCGTTCGGGCTCGCATTTTTTAAAGAGGCAGGCTATCAGCATAAACAAATCCAAAAAACGGTTCACATCTATATGCTGAACAGGATCAAAAAGAGCGAAATCCTTTCAGAAGAGCGGAAAAGCTCCTACGCACGACAAATAAAGGAAGAGCCTTTTGCGATGCGGAGTTTTGTTGAATTTTTGACTGAGGAAGACAGACGCAAAAAAATGTATTAAAGAAGATCTGCACCCGGATTGTTGAGATTTTCCAGACGATCCGGGTGTGTTTTTTTGCATGCAGACACCCGAAATAAAAAGTGCGGTTTCGGATTGATTCCGACTTCATCCGTTTTTTTGATATTCATTTCTGGGTAACAGCGTTGCTTTGTTGATTTCCTCTACTAGAGATGTCTATTGTATGCTTGCTTCAAGACTTGGTGTTTATGCCAGCCTGTTTTGACTGATAATTTTACGGAAAATAGACAAATAAAAAAGGCATGGTTCCGTTTGATCCCGAACTCATGCCCTGTCCTGTTTCATCATTATTCAAACACCGGATCATCCTCATAATAATAAGAATCCGGATCATCATACGAAGGCGTGTTCTCAAAAGCAGCAATGCCGATTACCACCAGCACGAAAATGGCTACAATGATCCCGATCAGGACAGTAACGATACTAGATGCTGCATAAAACAGCTGCATTTTTATAAATGTCCCGTAATTTTCAAGCATGCTTTCGCCAGCGCTGCCGGCTAGATTTCCTTCGGCTTCCGCGGCTGCTTTTGCTGAGCGCATCAAAAATACGCCTGATATAATGAGCAGTACGCCCGGGATGGCGCCAATCACTGTCATCAAAACAGACAGAGTGACAAGCGATCCCATAATGATTAACAAGATGCCAGAAATTTTGCCCCACTTGGCAATGTCGGATAGCGACTTGACAGCAGAGGCACTCAGCTGGCGGGTCTCCTCAACAGGTGCAGTCTCCTCTTCAACGAGGCTATTTTCTTCATTATGATTTTCAATTTCGTTTTCATCTTTATCCAGACTAATCATGAAAGCTCTCTCCCTAAAATTTTTAAATCGTATCTTTTCCCGTCCATTTCGGCGATGCCGGGGAATAGTCCCCATTCTGCAAACCCGTGCTTTTCAAACAGCTTCAGGCTTGGTTTATTATGCCCGAAAATGAAGGCCATAAGTGAGCGGATGCCAAGATTCGGGGCAATGCGGAGCGCTTCTTGAAGCAAATATGATCCAACACCTTTGCCGCGGCATGCTTCGTCAATGTATATGCTGACCTCCGCTGTTTTATTATAGGCTGGCCTTCCATAAAATGTTTCAAAGCTGATCCAGGCAGCGACGTTTCCATTTTCGTCCTCGGCCACATAGAGCGGACGTGCCTCTGTATGTCCTAAAAACCATTCTATCCGGTCTTCAGGAGTTACCGGTTCGGTATCGGCTGTTACCATTCGAGAGGCAATCGTTGAATTATAAATCGCAACAACAGCCTCCAGATCTTTATTTTCAGCAAGGCGCAATGTCATGTTCATACGTTTTTGGCACTCCTCTCAAAAAAAAATGACATATTTTCGTAACAGTCTGCGCAAACTACATCTAAAAAAGTTTTTTGGATAGGTGTATATATTTTCAGAAAAGTGTTCAGAATGTTGCTGAGGTGATGAAACAATGAGAGAGGAAGAAAAGAAAACTTCTCAAGTCAAAAAACTTCAGCAGTTTTTTCGTAAACGCTGGGTGTTCCCTGCAATTTACTTAGTCAGTGCGGCCGTCATTTTAACAGCTGTCCTTTGGTATCAATCAGTATCAAATGATGAGGTAAAGGATCAGTTGGCTGATAACGGCGGAAACGCCGCATATGACAACAACGACGATGCAGTTGAAGTAGGAAAGTCAATGGAAAATGTCGCAATGCCGGTTGTTGATTCTGAAAACGTTTCTGTTGTGAAAAAGTTCTATGAAACCGATGCCGCAAAAGAAGAGAAAGAAGCAGCACTCGTTACCTATAATAACACGTACAGCCTAAGCAAAGGAATTGACTTAGCTGAGAAAGACGGAAAAGATTTCGATGTCTCTGCTTCTCTGAGCGGTACGGTTGTTAAAGCTGAAAAAGATCCAGTGCTGGGATATGTTGTGGAAGTAGAACATGCCGACGGTTTATCGACTGTGTATCAATCTCTTTCCGAAGTAAGCGTTGAGCAAGGTGACAAAGTAAAACAAAATCAAGTGATCGGAAAATCTGGCAAGAACCTTTACAGTGAAGACAGCGGAAACCACGTGCACTTTGAAATCCGTAAAGATGGGGTCGCAATGAATCCGTTAAACTTTATGGACAAACCAGTTTCTTCTATTGAAAAAGCAGCAGCTGCTGAAGAAAAAGCTGCCACCCAAGAAACAGAAGAATCCATTCAGCAATCTTCCGAGAAAAAGGACGGATCAACTGAAAAAGGAACAGAAGAAAAATCCGGTGAGAAAAAGGATGATTCAACTGACAAATCTGGTTCCAAAGAAAGCAGCACAACAGAAGACACTGAACAGTCTTAATGAAGAAAACGTCTATCCTTGTGATGGGCGTTTTTTTCTGTTGCTTTTTGCTTTGTTTTACCGTCTATGTAGTTACATGTAAACACGTACGCTATAAAGGAGGTTATGTCATGAACCGCCTATTGCTCGCAGGCTGGATCTTTTTTATCCTGCTTTCTGTCTGTACGGAAAGCTTCAGCGGCATGGTCGTATCGCAAACGGTGGCTTTTCATTTTCAGCCGCACCCTGATCTGTCTCAATTTTTAGTTATGGATTTTACTGAGCTTACTGTACCTGAAGCGTTTATTCAAAAAATCGGACACGCGTTTTCCTTCTTTGTGCTGACATATTTGCTGTGGAAACAGCGGGGCAGCATAAGATCAGCTGCAGCCGGCTCATTTGCGTTTGCTTTTTTCACAGAAGTTCTTCAGCTCTTCTTCAGCAGGAATGGTTGTATCCGGGATGTGCTCATCGATGCTGTTGGAATTGGGTTGTTTTATGGTTTATATGTGTTGGCGAAGCGAAGAAAACAAGAGATGTATGAGAAATATTAAAGCCGGCTGTCTTGGTTAAAGACGCCGGCTTTTGTCTTTCTTAGAAATTTTGATCGGTTGGTTTTTTCGTCAGTTTATTGATAATGGCTTCATAGATCCTCACGACCAAATCGACGAACGGGCGAAGCAGATCTGAAAATCTAAAGAAAAGGAACCCGATAATGATGGCGACAACGAGGCTGCCCAATACATCTACCGGATAGTGATGTCCCACCCAAATTCTCGAAAAGCCTGTCAAAAGCCCAAAAATGACAAGCGGCCAGCCGATTTTGCGGTTTCTGAAAAGCATCGCAATAGAAATCGCTAATGCACCTGTCGTATGGTCACTTGGAAATGAAGCATCCGCAGCATGCGGAATCAGTGTATGCACTGTATGCGCAACGAACGGGCGCGGTTCGAAATAAACAAGCGTAATCAAATAGTTGATCACAAGGCCTGCAATTCCTGTGATGCCTGCGTATAGCACATGTTTTCTGCTTTGTGTGTTCCCGAACAGCCAGATTGCCAATAGGATAAGGGCATAGGCGACAATGGCATATTCCGTGATGAAGACCATAATGGAATCGAGAATCGAATTGTGATGAGATAGTCCATGGATTGCTTTAAAAATTTCGTAGTTCAAATAATCACCTTTTACATTTTTATATTTAATAGACTAATCTTACTCATGAAAAGTTTCAAATAAAAATAGAGATTGTCTGAAATAACGGCGCTTGAAGAGAATTCGAAGAGGAATCGCGGTTTCTGGGGGGATTCTGTGCACAAAAAAAGAGATCCGGAGTGTCCGAATCTCGTACCGATATTAAAGTGCTTCAGGTCCTTCTTCGCCTGTGCGGATGTTGATCGTATTGCTGATTTCATAGACAAATATTTTACCGTCACCCGGTGATCCCGTTTTCAGCACCCTTTTAGCGGTCTCAGTCACTTGATCAACAGGAACCTTGCTGACCACAATTTCTATTTTTAAACGCTCGTATACATTGCTTTCTATTTTTACCCCTCGATAGAGCTCCGTATGTGCTTTTTGAAGGCCGCAGCCGTGTACATTGGAGAAAGTCAGAGAGGTCACTCCGATTTTTCCGAGTTCCTGCTTCAGCTTTTCAAAATTTGCCGGACGCGTTACAATTTCTACCTTGAACATTTGACCGCTCATAGCGTCACTCCTCACATAGAATCTTGATATGCTTTTTCCCCGTGCATCGTTAAGTCAAGCCCAAGTGACTCTTCTTCTTCAGTTGCGCGAAGGGGAAGGAAGAGGCTTACAATTTTAATAATAACGAAAGTGACAATAAATACAAAAACATAAGTGGCGGCGATGGCGACGATTTGTTTCCAGATTAAGCTTGCATCACCGTAAAATAACCCATCTGCGCCCGCTGAGTTAACAGAGGTTGTTGCGAATAATCCTGTTGCGATTCCGCCCCATGTGCCTCCGATCCCGTGCAGGCCAAAGGCGTCAAGCGCGTCGTCGTATCCGAATTTCTTTTTAAGCGAGAATACTCCCCAGAAACAAACTGCCCCGCCGATGATGCCAATAATAATGGAAGCGAACGGTGTGACAAATCCGGCAGCAGGCGTAATTGCGACAAGCCCGGCGATTGCTCCAGATACCGCTCCGAGCATTGTCGGTTTTTTGTTAATGATCCATTCTACTAAGATCCATCCGGCGATCCCGGCTGCCGCCGCGGTGTTTGTGTTGATGAAGGCGTACATGGCTACACCATCTAAAGTCAAAGCGCTGCCGACGTTAAAACCGAACCAGCCGAACCAAATCAAAGCTCCTCCTAAGAAGGTGTAAATGAGGTTATGCGGAGAAGACGCTGTGCCGTCTTTCCGTTTGCCAAGCACAATAGCAAGAACAAGTCCTGCCACACCGGAGGAAATATGAACAACATTGCCGCCAGCGAAATCGAGCGCTCCAAGCTGGCCGATCCAGCCGCCGCCCCATACCCAGTGCGCTACGGGTGTGTAAACCAAAGAGGCCCATAAAACCGAGAATAAAAGAAAAGCGCCGAATCGCATCCGCTCTGCGAAAGCCCCGGAAATAATCGCTGTAGTCAGAACGGCAAACGTCATTTGGAACATCATAAATAACGAGTGGGGGATGGTATCGCTGTAATCTCCCGGATCAAATCCGACCCCTTTGAGGCCGGCCCACTCCAGTCCGCCGATGATTGAATTGCCTGGTGCGAAGGCAAGTGTATATCCGAACAGCACCCAAACGATGGAAACGATGGCAATGGAAGAGAAACTGTGCATGGCAGTGCTCAGCACATTTTTGCTCTTTACCATTCCTCCATAAAATAACGCTAATCCCGGGGTCATCAGCCACACGAGTAAAGCGCAAAAGAACATAAAAACTGTATCGCCCATTTGCATGTCTCATTCCTCCGTATCTTTCAGAATAAAAAGCAATTATTATATTTCTTCATTATAGAGAAAAAAGAATGATAAAACATTTTCATGTAAGATTTCCTAACATGGTTTTTAAGGAGTGTTATCGGGGGATAGAAAGAAAGGAGAACGGCATTTTTTACGATATAAGACTTTATATCTATAAAAGAAGCTATTCATATGAGCGGAAAAGGGAATTGACATTAATTAGAATACTCTATACTGTATTAAGTGTACTATATCAAATGATACACTGAGGGGGATGTAAGATGAATAAAGGCGGCAGGCTGAGGAAAGCGGTACGCAAGTCGATTCCTGCGACGTTCCGATTGTTTTTAGCCTTTAATTTTTTCGTGTACGGTCTGGCGAAAGTGGTGATTGGCCAGTTTGGCGAGGTGACGCCTGAAATCGAGGCGGCTGCCGGGAAGGGGTTTACGATCGCGTGGACATTTTTCGGTTATTCTCATGTCTATGAACTGTTTATAGGTTTTGGTGAAATCCTGGCAGCTGTTTTATTACTGATTCCGCGAACAGCTGCATTAGGGGCGGTTATTTTTATGCCCATTATTGTGAACATCGTCTTGATTAACTATTGTTTTGATATTGGCGTGCAGGATCTTAGCACGATATTAATGGTTATGTGTCTCATCCTGCTTTGGATGGACCGCCGCAAATTCATAGGCATTTTCAGGCAGGAACCGATAGACAGCAGGCAGGTGATGAAGCGATGACGCCCCTTATGATTACAGTGCTGGCCGGTTTGTTCGTATGCACAACCTGTTACTACTACATAAAAGAAAAATCATGAGAAAACGCTCCTTCTGAGAATTTCACAAGCATCATAAAAGAACCTAGGCAGTGTGAAGAGTAAAATATGCAATGTGAGAAACACTAACAGTATCAGGAGGAGACGTATGATGAATACACTCAACATTGATTTTCAAAAAACAGCATTGATTATCATTGATTTACAAAAGGGAATTGTGCCGATTGATCAAAGCGGCCAGGTTGTCCCGAACGCGAAAAAGCTCGTAGATGAATTTCGGAAACATAACGGGTTCATCAGCTTTGTAAATGTAGCCTTTCATGATGGAGCGGACGCCCTGAAGCCGCAAACGGATGAGCCTGCGCAGGGAGGTTCAGGGGAAATGCCGGCGGACTGGGCCGAATTTGTTCCGGAAATCGGTGTGAAGGATGGCGATTATACTGTGACAAAACGGCAATGGGGTGCTTTTTTTGGCACAGATTTAGACTTGCAGCTGAGACGCCGCGGCATTGATACGATTGTATTGTGCGGCATCGCAACGAATATCGGGGTGGAAAGCACAGCACGGGAGGCATTTCAGCTTGGCTATCAGCAGATTTTTATTACAGATGCCATGTCCACATTTAGCGATGAAGAGCATGAAGCCACACTGCGCTTTATTTTCCCGAGAATCGGTAAATCGCGGACAACGGAAGAATTTCTGGAACAAGTGAAATGATGTTATCGAAAAAAAGCCGGGCTATTTTTTTAACAGCGGTGGCTTCGGGAACAATGCTGAATCCGCTGAACTCGTCTATGATCTCTCTTGCGCTCCATAGCATCCAGCATGAGTTTCACCTCTCGTTTACAACGGTTTCCTGGCTGATTTCCTCGTTTTACTTGGCGAGTGCCGTGGCACAGCCGGTTACGGGAAAGCTCGGTGATTTGATTGGGCGGAAACGCTTGTTTTTATTCGGGCTTATTCTTGTTGCGGTTTCTGCCATCGGGGCGCCGTTTGCGCCGACGTTTATGACATTATTGGTCATGCGGCTGTTTCAATCGGTGGGGAGCAGTGCGATTTATCCGTCAGGTGTTGGCTTGATTCGGAATCATATTCATGAGCGCCAAGCTTCAGCCTTGGCTGTACTCTCTATTTTTGCGTCCGCCATGACGGCGCTAGGGCCGACAGTCGGCGGGTTTTTGATTGTATGGGGAGGCTGGCCGGCGATCTTTATCGTTAATTTGCCGTTTATTATCTTCAGCTTCTTATTGGGCCTGTATATGTTCCCGAAAGATCAGAAAAAAGGGGCAGGAATCAAAACCATTATTCGGCAGCTCGACATTCTTGGAATTGTTTTATTTGCCGGGGGAATCATTTTCCTTCTATCCTTTTTGCTGTCGTTCAGCACGTCGCCGCATGCGGTTGAAGGTGTGCTTGGCTTGCTTCTGCTCTGTGCGTTTGTCTGGCGCGAGCTGAAAACGGATAAGCCGTTTATTGATGTCCGTCTGTTTAAAACACAGCGAAACCTGTCAGCCGTGTATGTTCAGTTTATTTTATTGAATGTTTTCTTCTATTGTTTATTTTTTGGTCTGCCAAGTTACTTTCAGGATGAAATGCATCTTTCTGTTCAAACGAGCGGCCTGTTTATGTTGTTTATGTCTGGAATGAGCATCGTTGTGTCACCTCTAACCGGCAAATGGATCGACCGATCTGGTGTCGTCAAGCCGATCTTTGCGGGAGCGCTTTTGATGACGGCTGGAGCCGTGCTCTTAACCATCTTTTTTATCAATGTCCAGACCATCGGTAAAGGGCTCATTCTGTCGCTCTTGGGTATAGGCTACGGACTGGGCAATGTCGCGCTTCAGGCAGCGATGCTGAAAACGAGTCCTTCCAACATGGTAGGAACGACTTCAGGCCTGTTTCAAACCTGCCGTTACCTAGGATCGATTTTGTCTTCGGTGATCCTTGGCGTTCTTTTTGGTAAAGAAATCACGGCAGCCCATTTTGATATGATGGGAATCATTATGATCATAGCGGGCGGAGCAAGCCTGTTAATGGCTGTTAGATTTGCTGCATTAATGAAAGCTGCAACTTGAGAAAGAGACAGACTCTGAGGTCTGTCTCTTTTTCTTGTTTAAGCTGTTCAAATACAAATGGGAAAATTGTATATCATAGCCAGTGTTATTGTCTGACTCTTCAGTTATATTAAGTGACATCTAATGTCAAAAAACATAACGTGTGACGACATATAGACAATATGGAAAGGGGAGCCGGCTATGAAATTAAAAGAGAGTCAGCAGCAATCCAACAGGCTGAGCAATGAAGATCTGGTGCCTTTGGGACAGGAAAAACGGACGTGGAAAGCAATGAACTTTGCCTCCATTTGGATGGGATGTATACATAACATACCGACCTACGCGACGGTGGGAGGATTAATTGCGATCGGCCTTTCGCCTTGGCAGGTGCTGGCGATCATTATTACGGCATCGCTTATCCTATTTGGCGCTCTAGCCTTAAACGGCCATGCGGGGACAAAATACGGGCTGCCGTTTCCAGTGATCATTCGGGCTTCTTACGGGATATACGGTGCGAATATCCCCGCGCTTCTAAGGGCGTTTACAGCTATCATGTGGCTTGGCATCCAGACCTTTGCGGGTAGCACGGCATTGAACATTTTGCTTTTGAATATGTGGCCGGGCTGGGGAGAAATTGGCGGCGAGTGGAACATTCTCGGCATTCACTTATCTGGTTTGCTTTCCTTTGTATTCTTTTGGGCCATTCATTTACTCGTATTGCATCACGGCATGGAGTCGATTAAACGTTTTGAGGTGTGGGCAGGGCCTTTAGTGTATCTGGTATTTGGCGGCATGGTATGGTGGGCCGTTGATATTGCCGGAGGATTGGGCCCGATATACTCTCAACCAGGAAAGTTTCATACGTTTTCAGAAACATTCTGGCCGTTTGCTGCCGGAGTTACTGGCATCATCGGCATCTGGGCGACATTGATCTTAAATATACCTGATTTTACACGGTTTGCTGAAACACAAAAAGAGCAAATCAAAGGGCAATTTTACGGTTTGCCGGGAACATTTGCGCTGTTCGCCTTCGCAAGTATTACGGTGACCTCCGGCTCGCAGGTCGCGTTCGGAGAGCCGATTTGGGATGTTGTCGATATTTTGGCGCGGTTTGATAATCCTTATGTCATCGTCTTGTCCGTGATCACGCTCTGCATCGCCACGATCTCTGTAAATGTCGCGGCGAACATCGTATCGCCCGCTTATGATATAGCGAATGCCCTTCCGAAATATATCAATTTCAAACGTGGCAGCTTTATCACAGCGTTGCTCGCTTTATTTACGGTTCCATGGAAGCTGATGGAGAGCGCGACAAGCGTGTATGCGTTTCTTGGCTTAATAGGCGGCATGCTTGGACCGGTGGCAGGCGTGATGATGGCCGACTATTTTATCATTCGCAAACGTGAGCTCTCGGTAGATGACCTGTATTCCGAAACAGGACGGTATGTGTATTGGAAGGGCTACAATTACCGTGCGTTTGCAGCCACAATGTTAGGAGCGCTGATTTCGCTGATTGGCATGTATGTTCCTGTATTGAAGAGTTTATACGATATTTCTTGGTTTGTAGGTGTGCTGATTTCCTTTCTTTTCTATATTGTTCTGATGCGTGTTCACCCGCCTGCATCGTCGGCGATTGAAACGGTTGAACACGCGCAGGTCCGCCAGGCTGAATAAGGTATCTGCCGGTATATTTTCATATTTTTGAAATGGTTTTCCATAAATAGAGCATTTATAATGGTTTTAGAAATCTATTCTAAAACGAAATGGGAATCGAAAATGAGAAAATGGTATTTTATCCTTTTGGCAGGTATTGTAACGTTGGGCATCCTCGCTTGTGTTTTTGATAAGACAAAGGCAAATGAGGAAGGATGCGAAGAATGCTTATATGTTTCTCCAAATGGCAGTGATCAAAATGAAGGAACAAAAGAAAAACCGTTTCGTACATTGGCACACGCATCTGAGAAGGCTGCTGCCGGCACAACTGTCATGATTCGGGAGGGCACGTATCATGAAATCCTTGATGTAAAGCACAGCGGTACGGACGGAAAGCCTATCACATTCCGAAACTATGAAAATGAAAACGTCGTGATTAGCGGTGAATCCCTTACGGGCGCTGAATATGAAACACCTCTTATTCGTATTCACGATAAACATGACATTGCCATCAGCGGTTTAACAATTCAAGATCTTTCTGTTTCATCTGAGGAAGCAACTGCTATAGGGATTTATGTATCAGGGTCCAGCAGTCATATCGCCATTAAGGATAATCACATCCGGGGTATTAAGACAACAGCGGATGAAGGAAATGCTCACGGAATCGCAGTTTATGGGACTGGCAGCATGAAAGACATCCAAATCGAGGACAATACAGTTGAGAATCTGACGCTTGGAGCGAGTGAAGCAGTTGTGCTAAACGGTAATATCGACGGGTTCACTGTTGCAGGCAATCTGGTCCGCAACAATAACAACATCGGGATCGATCTTATTGGTTATGAGGGAACCGCGGATAAAAACGATTATGTGCGAAACGGAGTCGTAGAAAACAATACAGTTTATCAAAACTCGACTTACGGCAATCCTGCTTATGGAGATGAATACTCAGCGGGCGGGATTTATGTCGATGGAGGACACGATATCGAAATTAAGAACAACACAGTTTACGATAACGATATTGGGATTGAAGCAACGTCTGAACACAAAGGAAAGTATGCAAATGCCATTCAGATCACAGACAACAAAGTGTACAACAATGCTTACACCGGTATTTCAATCGGAGGATATGACAAAAAGCGGGGCGGCACCAGCAATTCTCTGATTGCCCGCAATATTATGTACCGGAATGACACAAAGGGACTGTACGGCGGACAGCTGCTGCTGCAGTACGATACGAAAAACAACACAATTGAAAAGAATATATTGACGGCCGGTGATTCCAGATTATTTATCGGAAACGATTTTACAGAAAATGAAGGAAATACGGTCAATCATAACGTGTACCACAAGGAAGCGGATCAAGACGGCATATGGATGTGGAAAAAGAAAGAATATGATTCATTTTCTTCGTATCGAAAAGCAACAAAAAACGATCAGCAATCCATTTATGCCGATCCGATGTTTCGTGATGAAGCGTCCTATGATTTTTCGTTAGATCCTGATTCACCTGCGCGGAAAGTCATTGAATAATATGCCATAAGCGGCGTTCGCTCGTTCAACCGAGAGGGGCGCCGTTTTTTATATGTAAAAAAGACTGCCGGGATTTCCCGGCAGCCTGAAATTTATTCTGCAATAGACACTTTTCCTTCAGCCTCTGCAGGTTTTTTCTGGCTCCACGTGTAGAGAAGCAGGGCAATTAAAACGAACAGCCCCGCTGTTAAATAAATGGCAGAGAAGCCGGCAGATGCTACAAACAATCCGAATACATACGATCCTACAGCAATTCCGCTGTCAAAGAAGGTAAAGAACGTTGCCGTTGCAAAGCCGGAGCGGTGAGCCGGAGATTTCTGAATCGCCAATGTTTGCATGCAAGGAACGATTGATCCGTAGCCAAGACCGATAACCGCACCTGAAAGCAGAAGCATTAAGCCGCTATGTGTAAAGGACAGCATACAGAGTCCCACAGAGAAAATCAGGATTGATGGGTAAATGACAATGCCCGGTCCGACTTTGTCGAACAATTTCCCTGTGAACGGGCGTGCAATCATCATTGTCACCGCAAAGCAAACAAAGAAATATCCGCTGATATCCGAAAGGTCAACTGATTTGGCGAATACAGACAGATATGATGTGACAGTTGAATAACAGAAAGAAATAAACAAACCGACCGTCGCAATTTTGAGTGCGCCCTTTTCAAACATATCCGAGAACGCAAAACGGAATACAGTCGTGCCGCTGTCCTTACTTTGCGGCACTTTTATCAAGAACGAAACAAGTAAGCCCGCAACCATAAACAGCGCAAAGGCTGTAAAGAATACAGGAAAGCTTACCACTCTCATCAAATTCAGACCAAGGAAAGGCCCGATCGCCATAGCGAGGTTCATAGACATGGCAAAGTATCCAAGCCCTTCACCGCGCCGTTTGGCTGGAATAATATCAGCGGCAATTGCACCTGTAACAGTCGTTAAAATGCTGAACCAAATCCCTTGGAAGAACCGCAATCCGAGCAGCAGGGAAAAGTTATGAATCGGCATATACAGAAAAGATGATAGGGCGAAGAGCGCCATTGATACAATCGCCATTCTTTTCTTCCCGAAACGCTCAACGATGGCTCCGGAGAAAGGCCGTGTAATGATCGCAGACAGAAGGAACAGGCTGATTAAAAGCCCGCCTTGTGATTCTGTGCCGCCAAGTTCTTGCAGTGTATAGATCGGCAATACAGTTAAAAATGTATAAAAGAACACAAACACAAATAAATTGACAAGCAGGACCATAATAAAATCCTTGGTCCATATCGCATCCGCTTTTTTCAAATGTATGTCACTTCCTTATTTTCATTGTTGTAAAAACATGCGGAATAAATGAGAAAAAGCTTCTTTATCTTCATCTCGGAAATCTGCAAGCAGCTCTTCCTCGAATTTCAGCATTTTCACATTGATTTCTTCGTATTTTTTCTCGGCTTCTTTTGTGAGGACAACAAGTTTTTCCCGTTTGTCTTCACCTTGCCGTCTCTGAACCCAGCCGTTCTCCTCCAGGCGTTTGATCGTCCGAGTCACAGTCGGCGCTTCCACATTTAAATAGGACCAAATCTCTTTTTGAGTCATTGGTCCGATCGTACGCAAACAATATAAAACTGACCATTGAGATGAATAAAGGCCGAATGGCTCTAGCTGTTCATTGGCTTTCTTGGCAATCAGGCGGGCGCTTTGGTTGATTTGATGAATGAGGTGTCTGTTGACGTAGGACATGTCGGTCTCCTTCTAAAAAACTTACCTAAGTAACTAATTGCTTATTTCATTTTACAGGAGCGATCAATAGTTGTAAAGATGAAAATTTAGTGACGCGAAATAGTTTGCTGAATCTGAAAAAGTTCGTTTCACCCCTTGTCCTTATTGAGTTTTTAGCATATTCCCAAAAGAATGCTAATACACTGTTACAAACCTAACAAAGAGAGTGTTTGAGGTGAGGGATCGTGGGCATATTTCACAAACTTACTTTTAAAACCATACAACGAAGAAGCGGCATAATGAACGACTCTTTACAGAATACGGATCTCATTTCACACTTCTCACATCCATTTTAGGGAGGTCGAGTGGTGTGCACGATTACATCAAAGAGCGAACAATCAAGATAGGGAAGTACATCGTGGAGACAAAGAAAACCGTTCGTGTCATTGCGAAGGAATTTGGTGTTTCCAAAAGTACAGTACACAAGGATTTAACAGAGCGTCTGCCTGAAATTAACCCCGACTTGGCAAACGAAGTGAAAGAAATACTCGATTATCATAAATCCATCAGGCATTTAAGAGGAGGAGAAGCGACAAAGCTCAAATATAAAAAAGATGAAATTCTCGAAGGAGAGCCTGTTCAGCAATCGTAATCACCTGGCATTGCCTTCTTGAAATCGTTCATAAAACATCCGCAAAAATTTGTAAAGAACTTATTGTGCTTCCAACTTTTTTTCTATATTTTATGATAATATATATAATTAGGGCACAATGTGGATATTTACTGTGAAACAGATTTTCAAGGAGGATATAAATAGATGTTTGCAAGGGATATTGGTATTGACCTCGGTACTGCAAATGTACTGATCCATGTTAAAGGTAAAGGAATTGTTCTGAATGAACCTTCCGTTGTTGCACTTGATAAAAACAGCGGCAAAGTGCTGGCGGTTGGCGAAGAGGCAAGACGAATGGTTGGACGTACACCTGGGAATATTGTTGCGATTCGCCCGCTGAAAGACGGAGTTATTGCTGACTTTGAAGTAACAGAAGCAATGCTGAAACATTTTATTAACAAGCTGAATGTAAAAGGCCTGTTCTCAAAGCCGCGCATGCTCATTTGCTGCCCGACGAATATTACATCCGTTGAGCAAAAAGCAATTAAAGAAGCTGCAGAAAAAAGCGGCGGGAAACATGTGTACCTTGAAGAAGAACCTAAAGTTGCCGCTATCGGCGCGGGTATGGAAATATTCCAGCCAAGCGGTAACATGGTTGTAGACATCGGAGGCGGGACGACGGATATCGCGGTTATTTCAATGGGCGATATTGTCACCTCCTCTTCTATTAAAATGGCTGGGGACAAGTTTGACATGGAAATCTTAAATTATATCAAACGCGAGTACAAGCTGCTGATCGGCGAACGTACTGCGGAGGATATTAAGATTAAAGTCGCAACTGTTTTCCCAGACGCACGTCACGAGGAAATTTCCATTCGCGGACGGGACATGGTTTCCGGTCTTCCAAGAACAATTACAGTCAACAGTAAAGAAGTTGAAGAAGCCCTTCGTGAATCTGTCGCTGTTATTGTTCAGGCTGCGAAACAAGTGCTTGAAAGAACACCGCCTGAACTTTCTGCTGATATTATTGACCGCGGCGTTATTATTACCGGCGGAGGCGCACTCTTAAACGGCCTTGACCAGCTGCTTGCCGAAGAGCTTAAGGTACCGGTCCTCGTTGCTGAAAATCCTATGGATTGCGTAGCCATCGGCACAGGTGTCATGCTTGATAATATGGACAAGCTTCCTAAACGCAAACTAAGCTGATTTCACAAACCTCATTCTGAAAAAGAATGAGGTTTTTTTATGAAAAAGCCTTCACGAAAAGATGTTAAATGACGATAATAGGATAAAATACTGAGTTTTTATTATAGAACGAACGTTCCTATATGACAACTGGAAAAAATGCCATTTTTAGAGGTGGGAAATTTGTTAAAAGGATTATATACAGCAACATCCGCAATGATTGCCCAGCAGCGAAGAACGGAAATGCTTTCATATAATATTGCTAACGCAAATACATCAGGATATAAAGCTGATCAAGGCTCTATGCGCGCGTTCCCTGAGATGCTGCTCAGCAGAATAGAATCAAAATCTCCGGCCGGGACATCAAGGACGGAAATAGGTTCCGTGAATACCGGAGTATATATGCAGGAGCTCAAGCCTCTCTTTACACAGGGAAGCCTGAAGTCCACAGACCAGCCTACAGACATTGCATTGATCGAAAATCAAGTTCCGATGAATGCGGAAACCAATGAAAAAGCTGCTCTTTTTTATCCGGTTCAAACAGCGGATGGAATCCGTTATTCAAAAAGCAGCACATTTTCACTAAATGAGAACAATCAGCTGACGATCAACGGACGCCCTATTTTATCGACGGATCGCCAGCCAATCACTGTTGATAATGAGAATTTCACTGTGTCTGAAAACGGTACTGTGACAACGAACGGACGCACAGCCGGCCAGATTGATGTCAGAATGGCGGAAGATGTCCGCAATCTCAAACGGGACGGAAATGATTTGTACAGCACGGCGGACGGTAATGATCTGCCAAGCGCAGCCGGAAACAATCAGGTGTCCTATTCATTAAAACAAGGCGTCTCAGAGCTTTCAAACGTGGATGTGACAAGCGCCTATACAGAAATGACTGAAGCGTACAGATCGTTTGAGGCGAATCAGAAGGTTATTCAGGCTTACGATAAAAGTATGGATAAAGCAGCAAATGAAATTGGGAAAATTTAAGATAACGGAAGAAAAAATGGGGGACATCAACTATGCTCAGGTCAATGCTAACGGCATCAACAACCTTAAACCAGCTGCAGCAGCAGATTGACACAATCAGCAGCAACCTTTCAAACAGCAACACAACCGGCTATAAGGCAAAAGATACGAATTTTTCTGAGCTTGTCAGACAGCAATTCGATCAGGTTGATGAAAAAAACGAGGAAGTGGCAAAAGCCCGAAAAACGCCGCCCGGCTTGCGCCTTGGCGTCGGGGCGATGATGAATTCACGCCTTGTCTCTGATCAAGGGAGCATTCAGAAGACGGATCGCGATCTGGACATCGCATTTACGTCTCCATACCAATATCTTCAGGTAAATGTAAATGGAAACCGCCAGTATACGAGGGACGGGGCGCTGTATGTAACGCCGTCCGCTGCGAATGCCAACCAGCTGCAGCTCGTCACTGGAAATGGGTATCCCGTACTTGATGAGAACGGCAATACAGTGAACATCAACAGCTCAATGAAGAATATCACCATCAATAAGAACGGCACCTTAACCGCATCTGACGGAAACGCGGTTCAGCGGTTTAATCTTGGCGTTGTCCAAGTGAATAACCCTCAAGAGCTGAAATCCGAAGGGAATAACCTTTTCTCTATTGATAATGCGGCAGCTTTTGAAGAGCTGAACGGCGCTAATAGACAAAACATCGGCATGCAGCAGGGCTCACTTGAGATGTCCAATGTCGATATTTCAGAACAAATGACAGATTTGATCACGTCCCAGCGTTCATATCAGCTGAACAGCAGAACGATCACAATGGGAGATCAAATGCTCGGTTTAATCAATTCAGTCAGATAATAAGAAAATGGGCGTTTTTCAATCAGCCGCGCATGATAAAAAAAGCGGCTTTTTCGAAATCGTCCTTTTTTTTGTAGTATTCCGTAATATCTTCTAACAGCACTTCTAAATCCACCCACGCCTCGATATTTTCTAATTCAAGCACATATTCGAGCAGCTGCTCATAGGGGTCTTCGGCTGATGTGTAGAGGGCTTCAAGCGTTTTTAATTTTAAATAAATGGTTTGAATGTCTACCTTTTCAGATAATTCTTTTCCTTTTTGAAGGACGGCTTTAGCTTCTGTGATGTTTCCTGTTTTAAAAAGCGCTCTGACAGACTCGTACACACAATGAAGATATGAGACTGGTGAATTCATTTCAAATTCTTGATTCTTTAATACTTTTCTAAAGTAAAGAAGCGCTTCCTGGTCTTTTTTCTCGGTCGCTTTTAAAAAGCCAAGGTTATAAAAAGCGTGGCATAGCAGGTTTTCGTCATGTAGTTGCTGGGTTTTCTTAATGATTTCTTTGAAAAGCTGTTCAGCTTTTTCATAGCGTTCTTGATCAATATAATTCACGGCGAGCAAAAGCTTACAGGTGATTACCTTTTTGATATAGCCGAATTGGTGCAAATAGATGTGTAATGCTTTTTTGACGTATTGGATGGAAAGCGGCGGTGATTTCATCAAGTAATAGGCGCCGGCGGTTTGATAATATAAATCAGCGGCTTCAAACGTATTTTGAATGGCGGCCAGGTACTGTTCAGCTTTTTTAAAATGATGTACTGCATGTTTCGGAGCTGTTTTTACCATCTCATATAACCCAGAGAAAAAATACAGATAATATTTCAATTCATCATCCATTTTGTCTTCCAGGCCATATAGGTCATCGAACAATGAATCGAGTCCGTTCTGGTTTTCAAAAAGCAGCTGATGGCGGGCCTGAAACAATTGATAACGCATCCAAAGTTTTGTGTTCTTTTTGATCTTCGGAAGGTGCTGATCAATTTTCTCTTTCAGTGTGCAAACGTGATTCATTTTGCGTTTGCTCATTGCGGAATACCACTCGTCTAACATGTTTAGCATTCTTTTTTCAATAAACTTCGAAATCATTTTCCTACCTCTTTGCTATTGGTAAAATCTATAATTATCATATCATAACTTTTGACGGCTCTCATTGACAGTTGGTTACATTTTAGCGCGGTTGAAAAAGAGATTAATTCATAATATACTTTTCAAATGTACAGATTGGATCTTTGATGATTGCTATACATACTAATGCAGATGAAGGAGATGTCAAGACAATGCTTGATACTCAGCAAATTAAAGAAATTATTCCTCACCGTTATCCGTTTTTACTTGTGGATCGGATTACGGAAGTTGAAGAGGGCAAACGGGCAAAAGGCTATAAAAATGTAACCGCTAATGAAGAGTTCTTTAACGGACATTTTCCTCAGTACCCGGTTATGCCCGGCGTATTAATCGTAGAAGCACTCGCTCAAGTCGGAGCTGTTGCGATGTTGATTAAAGAAGAAAACCGCGGCAGACTGGCTTTTTTTGCAGGAATTGATAACTGCCGCTTTAAAAAACAAGTCAAGCCTGGTGACCAGCTTCACCTTGAGGTTGAAATCATTCGTGCCCGCGGCACAATCGGGCGCGGAAAAGGCGTTGCCACAGTTGATGGCGAAGTCGTTTGCGAAGTAGAACTGACTTTTGCCCTCGGAGAATAATTGAAAAAAGGCAGATGGCCAGCGGCACATTTGTCTTTTTTTCTTTACAAATATAGAAAAGCAGGTGATTGTATGTGGAATGAATTTAAAGCCTTTGCCATGCGGGGGAATATCGTAGACCTTGCGATTGGTGTTGTGATAGGCGGCGCTTTCGGAAAGATCGTCACATCTCTAGTAAATGATATCATTATGCCTTTGGTCGGTTTGCTGCTGGGAGGGCTTGACTTTTCAGGCCTGTCGTTTACGTTTGGCGATGCTGTAGTGAAGTATGGCAGCTTTATACAGACGATTGTGAACTTCTTAATTATATCGTTCTCCATTTTTATCGTCATTCGGACTTTGAATGGGTTAAGGCGCAAAAAAGAAGCAGCAGAAGAAGAGGCTGCGGAGGAAGCGGTGGATGCGCAGGAGGAGCTGCTGAAAGAAATCAGAGACCTGCTGAAGCAGCAAGCAAAGTCGCCGGAATAAAAAAGATGCCGTTAGAAACGGCGTCTTTTTTTATCTCAATTTTCGTTTAAGTTCGTTCTATGTCCTTCAGTCCCGCGGGGCTTTCCGTTGTTTCAGCGAGATGAATGAGCATTGAGACAGAGGTGCCTGCATCCGGAGTGCTGCTGATCATCAACTCGCTGCCGCAAAAATGTTTCAGCCGCTGATTGATATTTTTCAATCCGACGCTGCGATCAAAATCCGTTGATAAGAGGTCTTTTTGTTTTTCCGGAGTCATCCCGGCACCGTTATCCTCTACTTTGATGTGATACTCATTTTTGCATTGTTTTTTAGCTGTCAGTTTGATCCATCCTCCGCCTCTTTTCTTGCTGACACCGTGAAGAACGGCATTTTCCACCAAGGGCTGAATCATTAAAGGCGGAAGGATAAAGTCAATATCTTCATCTATATCGAAAAGAACCTCAAGCCGATTACCGAATCGCGTCTTTTCTATAGAAAGATAGGAATTGATAATCGAAAGCTCATGTCTGAAGGAACTGATGGCTGATGTATTTTGAAAGTCAAAACTCATTCTTAAATAGTTGGTAAATTCCTCTGTTACCTCCCGGGCCTTTTCAATATCCAAATGAGTGAGAGAAATAATTGTGTTTAATACATTATAAAGAAAATGAGGCTTGATTTGCGACTGGAGAAATGCCATTTCCATTCTTGTGGCTTGATTTGCTGTATGTTTCATCATGATCAGATTTTGAATACGCGCCATAAATTCAGAGTAATGATAAGGTTTTTGCAAAATGTCATTCGCTCCGGCATGAAAAGCCTTGTATTTGTCATGGCCGATAATGGCAGCTGTAATGATCAGAACCGGAAGATCAACCATGCTGAATCGTTCGCGAATTTTCATACAGACTTCGAAACCAGTCATATCCGGCATCATCAAGTCCAAAATAACCAAATCAAGCTTCGTGCAAGAGATGATTTCTAATGCTTCCTTTCCGTTCTTCGCAGCAATCACATTGTAGGGCACACCTTCAAGCATATCGTTTAAAATTTTTAAACTGTCAATGTTATCATCGACAATCAGAATGGTTGGAGCGTCAATACTCTCAGAGTAATAAGGCGTGCTAAATGAGATATCTGATAGATCTCTCTCGGATTGTAATTCAGGAAGACGTTTCTTTGTTTCAGAGAGTGATTCATTTTGGGCGATCGGGAAGGTGAAATGGAATGCCGAACCTTTTCCTTCTTCTGATTCGACCCAAATATCTCCGTTTTGGAGCTGAACCAGCTGTTTGACAATGCTGAGGCCAAGACCGGCACCATCGTCTTTATTCTTTTCGGCTTGCTGAAAAGACTCAAAGATGGTTTGGCGATCGGCTTCTGAAATGCCGCTTCCTGTATCTGCTACTGTCACTTTGATCATGTTATCGTTCAGTCTTGAAGCAGAAAGTGTGATTTGGCCCTCTGTTGTATATTTGATTGCATTGTCTACTAAATTGGTTAATATTTGGCGGAAGCGGTTTTCATCTGTGAGCACCAAAGGAAGATCGTCTGGGATATGGTTCATGATATTTAAGTTTTTATGTCTCGATAAGAGGTTGTAGAAATTCATTTCCGAACAAACTAAAGTATAAATATCAACAGGAACCGGGTGGATTTGAAGCATGCCTTGCTTTATTTTTTCTAAATCCAGGATGTCATTTACCAGATTGGACAGCCTGTAGCCCATGCGGATGACGAGCTGCATATTTTCTTTCTCTTCTTCTATCGTTCTTTTTCCCTTGCCGGCCAGCAGGGTCTGGCATATATTAATGATGCTGTTCAGCGGTGTTTTAAATTCATGTGATGTTTTGGCAATAAATTCATCCTTTAGCCGGTCAATTCTGAGCAATTTCCACGACAGCACTTCATTTTCACGGAATGCTCCGGCAAATTGCTGCGCCATCAGCAGAACGATCGCCAGCAAAGCGATAACTGTTGGCAATGAATAAATCGAATTAAAAGAAAAGGCTGTTTTGCCGCTGTAAGCTGAAATGGTGGTTAAAATGACAAAAGCACTCATTGATATAGAGGCGATGGTCAGATACAGACTTCCTTCCATTTTGCGGATCGCAGCAATCGTAAAAATATATGTAATATAAACCAAGGTCGAGACGGCTAGCACAGAATGTAAGATGTACGAGGCATGGCCGATAAAACCGACAGTTAAAAAATCTGTGACTAAGACCAGCCCGGAAGAAACGGTGGCTATGCGAATAAAACGCTTTGAAACAATCTCTCTGTAAGCAAAATAGAGATAAAGAAAAACCGCAATGCTGACAAGCACTGTAGAGATGGCCCTCAATGAATTTAGCAATGAAAATGAAATTGACGGATAAAGGAGAAATATAATCCGCTCTTTTCCGATCATCAGAATAATGAACGAAAACAGAAGACACATAACAGAAAAAAACAACAAATGTTTATCTTTTTTTCTTTGCAGAAAAAAGCCCAGAAAATATAATCCGGTAATGAAAAAAGCTGTAATCATGATTGTATCATTAAGAAAGGAAATTTTGTTTTCCCGGACTATTTGCTCCTGGGTGCCAATAGTAATTGGCTTTGCGATTCCCCATCCCGGCGTTTTTCCGAAGTTCGAAAATTGTACGACAAGTTCATTGTCACCCTTGTGAAGCGTAAAAAAGCTCGTATATGGGCGGTTTTGTGCCGCAAAATCAGGTTTATCTGAAGGGCTGCCGCTTTGGCCAATGAATTGTCCATTAAAATAGATGCGATTGGCACTGTAAATAAACGACGTGCTGATCCCAAAAACCTGATTGTTTTGCTTTGATCTGATGGTCAGCTTGTACGTTCCGTAATCCACATTGATACCCTGCTTGGCTAGCTTCACATTGCTGGGGACATCAACGAAGAGAGAATCTTTTCCTTTTGCTGAAGCAATCTCTTTTGGTGACAGAATCTGATTTGGATACAATGTCCATTTTCCGTTCAGCTGTACATTCCCATCCTTCTGAAAATCCCAATTCTCCAAGTTCATGACCCCATGCCTTGCCGCAGGAAGCGTTGATCCGGAAAAATGGTCAATGGCTATGAAGCCCATAAAGAATGCAGCATAACCGAAAATAATCGAAGTGAAGATCAATTTCTCTTTCATATCATGGCTCCTTTATTCAAATAGGATCATTCTAAATTCCTACTTTTTTATAAATATTGTAAGTGTAAAATTTCAAAAACTACAATAGAAAGAAAAAGAATCCAGATAAAGGGGTTATTTGTCATGATATAATAGAAGTTATTTACTGATATCTCGATTTTACATATAGGGTGGGATGTTTTGTGAAAGCGTTAATTGTTGATGATGAGCACTTGGCATTGCTTCATTTTAAGAAAATGCTTGAACGAACAAACGCCTTTCAATCTATTATGGCGTATCAAGATCCGGTTGAGGCCTTAGAGCATCCTGAGACTCCTGCTGTAGATGCGGTGTTTCTTGATATTGAAATGCCGGGGGTAAACGGCATTGAGCTTGCTGAGGCGATTCAATCGATGAATGAAAACATCCAAGTCGTTTTCATCACGGCTTATAATGAGTTTGCTATCAAAGCGTTTGAGCTGAATGCCATTGATTATTTGCTGAAGCCTGTCATATACAAGCGGCTTGAGACAACTGTTGAACGAATCAAAACGAATAATATGCTCAGACAAAATGCAGAAAATACCGAGGCGCATTTTTCCATCCAATGTTTTGGGAGCTTGCAGTTTCATCAAACCTTAAAGGATGTCAAAACAAGCATTCCAGTCAAGTGGAGAACGTCGAAAGCACGTGAAATATACTTATTTTTGCTTCACAATCAAGGCCATGTGGTCAGTAAAGACATGCTAATCGATCTTTTTTGGCCTCATTACGATGTTTCAAAAGCAAGCACCCAACTTTACTCAACCATTTATCAAATACGAAAATTATTCAGCCAGATCCCTTTCAGCCAAACTATCGAGAAGACTGATACTGGATATATTCTTCGGCTTTCAGGCGCAAAAATCGATGTTGTCGAATGGGAAAAATCACTAAAAGGGGCGCCGCCGCTCAATACGGCTACATTACTTCTGCACATGGATATTTTCATGTCCTATCAAAATCATTACCTAATGGAGCACGGTTATCTTTGGGCAGAACCGGAAAAGACGCGTCTTTCCCAGCTTTGGCTTGGAAAGGCCTATGAACTGATCGATTATCATATTCATGAAATGAACGATCATCAAGCGATGGACATTTGCCTGCAAGCGGAGAAAATTGAGCCTTGCGATCATAAAATTATGCAATACAAGCTGCAGCTATTCAACAAAAACGGGAAGGTAGAAGAGGCGATAAAAGAATATCAGCGTTATAAACAAATGAAGGATCAAATTAATTAAAGAACTCCAAACCAGTATGTGTCGATTGCCTTTCGATGCACACTGGTTTTTTTGTGCACTTAAAGGGAAGGCCCTCGCCATATGTCTCCTGGGTGAAACTTCAACTCTCTCCAATTCACTTCAATCATACATGATTTCTGAGTTGTACAGAAATTGTATAGTTCCATTTCATACAATGTAGTTTGGTTCGGATGGCAAATCTTAGTTTTGAAACTCATTCGGTATTAGCAGTTCTTTTTGGGGGATGAGACATGATGTTATGGTCTCGCGGATCAATCGGCAAGTGAAAGATAGATAAGAAAGGGAGGAATGAAAAGTTGAGAACGAGGAGTTTTCCCTTAGGGCTGAAAAAAAGCGGGCGGATCGTTATGATCATAAGCCTTGCCATCTTTTTCTTCTTCAGCCAGATCGCCAGCTATACTCTTACAGCACAGGCTGTGGACGTAACGTCAAGTGACAGCCAATTCTTCGATTCGGTAACAGTTAAGGACGCCAAGGGCCAGATTGTTGACGGATCAAAAGGAAACAAACCGGCACTAACACCGGGGGACGAAGTGAAACTGACATATGAATGGTCATTGAAAAAAGACAAAAAAGCAGATAGCGAACAGGATATCAATGTGGAGATACCTAAAAGTTTTACATTTGATAAAGGTGCAGAAGGTGAGATCAAATCTGCTGATCAGGTCATCGGCAGCTATCAAGTGCCGGCGGGCAGCAGCACCATGAAGGTAAAATTAACAACTGCATCTGCGGATTCTCCTGATGCCAAGGGGACCATTACATTGTCAGCTAAATTTACTGCAGATGTAAAAGACGATGAACATACAGCAACAGCCCTTTTTCAGCTAGGGGGAGGCAAAACCCAGCAGGTGATCATCCCTGTTAAGAAAGAGGAGACACCAGATGCCGAGGCGGAAGATCCAAAAAATGACTCTTCTGATACTGCGGGTGATCAGGAAGGGACAGATGACAAACCTGCACCTTCAGTCAGCAAGGATCAAAAAGAGGAAGAACAGCAACCGTCAGACTCTAAGAGCGGCGAATCCTCTAAGAGTGATGATTCAAAAAAAGTGTCATCCTCAAGTCAATCAGCTTTCAAAAGCTTGCAAACTGAAGAAAAACAAATCACGCAAAACATTTTAACCGGCGTGACATTGACGGACGAAAACGGAAAGCCATATGACAAGGGCAATCGCGCCAATACGAATTCTCCGGTGAAAATTTCAATTGATTGGGCTATTCCTGACGATTTAGGAAAAACGATCAATGCCGGCGATAAATATGAATTTGATTTGCCTAAAGAATTTATTATGCATAATGACATTGTGAACCTGCCGTTAGGCGCCGGAGACACCACCTACGGGACATTTTCTATTAATACGAACGGACATGTGGTGATGACATTTAACGGCGAGGTAAAAGACAGTTCTAATGTCAAAGGCACATTGGTTATCAATACGCAGTTCAACGAGAAAAAAATAACGGGTTCGACAACACAAAAGATTCCATTCCCTGTAAATTCCGATACTCCTGAAACAACAGTTTATTTTAAACCCAATGTGAGTAAAACCATTGATAAATCAGGTGTGCTGGATAAAGGCATCAACCCTGGTAAAGTAACATGGACGGTCGATGTCAATAAAAAGTTGGATCAAGTCAAAAATGCCAAACTCACGGAAAGCCTTCCAGATGGCGTAATCTACCGTTCAGTTAAAGTGTATGAACTCAATGTGAACATTGATGGTTCTGTCAGCAGAGGAAATGAAGTTTCTTCCGGCTACAGTGTTGATTCAAAAGGAAATGTCACATTTGACGGGACAATTGATTCAGCCTACCGCCTTGTATACGAAACCGACATTGACAATAGTGCGAAGCCGAGTGAAGGCGGAAATATAACGCTGACGAATAAGGCGGCATTCAGCGGAGACAACCTGGAACCCATTTCTGCAGAAGCCACTGTTGCAGCCAAGTATGGAAAAATGATCGCGAAATCATCGACCGGCTATGATGGAGAATCTCAAACATTCAGCTGGGCTCTTGCATACAACTACGGTGAGAAACAGATCGACCAATCCAAGGCCAGTATTAAAGATTCTTTTGGAACTGGTGATTTGCATCTTGTGAAAGATTCTTTGAAGGTTATTCCTATTACCTTTGGTCAGAATGGCAGTGAGCAAGCGGGCACGCCTTTAAAGGAAGGCGAGGACTACACGCTCATCGATAATGGAAGCGGATTTGAAGTCAAATTTAATAAAAACGTAACGAGCGCTTACAAAATCATATATCAAACAAAGGTCAACAGCGGAGTGATCATTGATAAATCTACAACATACACCAATAGCGTTGTGACCGGAACAGGGGATTCGAAAGAGGCTTCTGGAATAGCCATTCAGCAGAATCTCATCAAAGGATATTCAAACGTTGATTATGAGAAGAAGACGGTTGATTGGACGATTACAGTTAATAAAAATAAATACTTGATGAACAATTGGACTTTAGATGACCAATTTGAAAGCGGCGGAATGGTTCTGCTTGATGAATCGTTCAAGCTTCAAGACACAACGAACAACAAAACATTACAGAAAGACAAAGACTACACGTTAACAAAAAAACCTGATCATAAAGGCTTTACTTTGGCATTGATCGGAGATTATGCAAAAACAGACAGTCAATTTAAGATCACTTATACGACAACATTCAATGCCGATTATTCTAACGAAAGCGTTAAGAATACAGCTCAGTCGACATGGACTGATCAAAACGGCACTGAGCGCACGAATAAGGTATCAAGCGGTTTTACGCCGAATCATCAGACTTCAAATAATGGTTTCAAAAACGGCTCATACAACGCGGTTTCAAAGGAAATCACGTGGAAAATCGGTGTCAACTATAACGGCGAGCCGACGAAAAACCCTTATATCAAAGATGCCATAACAGATCCTCAGCAATTTGTGCCAGGTTCCGTTGTCGTTAAGAGTTATACGATCAATAAAAACGGCTCGATCACAGAAGGAGACGCGCTTGATCCTTCCAAGTATGATGTCGAAGAGCCTTCTGCGAAAAATGAACGCACGCTGACGGTACACCTTAAAACAGGCGATTCTGTACCATATCTGATTGAGTTTAAGACATCATTCAAAGGACAGGTCATTGATCAGAATCAGTATACAAACAAGGCAACATACTATAATGACGGTTATGCAGACCGCACGTTGACAGGCTCTGTTTCAGTTACGAACGGAGGAAGCCTGGTTTTTAAAGGCGGCAAACAAAATGGAAGCTACATCGATTGGAACATCAATGTCAACTCCAGCCAATCAACGCTGGATGACGTAAAAGTTACTGATACGCCGGATGAAAATCAAATACTAGATGCAGATTCTTTTAAAGTATATCAAGCAAAGTATGATGAAAACGGAGTGGTCAAAGACAGCAGCGGAAATCTGACCGCGGGCGATCTCGAGCTTCAAAAAGACAAAGATTACACGTTAGACATCAAAACGGACAATACAACAGGTGAACAATCGTTTGTCCTGAGATTCATAGGCAGCTATAAGCAAATTGACCGCGCCTATGTAATCAAATACCGGTCTCTGATTAACATAGCCGGCACGAGCGGCCATGTTAAAAATAAGGTGTCCATTTCAGGAACAAATGTGAAGGAGCAGACTCAAGAAAACAGCAGCTCGATCTTTGTTGCCATTTCAAGCGGCGACGGTTCCGGATCCGGAGAAAAAGGAAGCCTGACGATTTTTAAGACTGGAGTGGACGATAAAGCTCTTGACGGAGCAGAATTCCAGTTATGGTCTGAGGACTCCAAACAGCTCCTCCGCACTGGTACGACGGATGCCAGCGGGAAGCTTACATTCGGAAATATTCGCTACGGTTCCTATGTATTAAAAGAAGTAAAAGCGCCTGACGGATATACCATCAGTGATGCTTATGCAAAAGGAGTCTCTGTAAAGATAGACAGCAACTCCTCCAAGCCAGGAGCGCTGTACAAAGTCGTAAATCAACAGAACAAGGTGACGCTTATCAAACAAGACGAACAAAACAATCCTTTGGCGGGTGCTGTTTTCAAGCTGGAGAAAAAGTCAAATGACGGCACCTATACTCTCATACGAACAGATATAAAATCTGATAAAGACGGAAAAGTAGAAATGAACGGTTTGCCGGCGGGCTACTATCGCTTGACAGAAACACAAGCTCCTGAAGGCTTTATCGTAAATACAAAAGCGATTCACTTCTCAATCGCAAAGAATGAAAAGAATCAAGTGTCTGACGTCAATTTGGGGGCAATGACCAATTATCAAGGAAAAGTCTCTCTGACGAAGGAAAATGCTGAAGGCCAGAAACTTGAAGGCGCAGTATTCAACATTGTCGATCAAGATGGAAAGATCGTTCAAGAGAAGCTGACTTCAGATAAAGACGGAAAAATTGAGGCTTCGGGCCTTGCACCGGGCCATTACGCCTTTGTGGAAACAAAGGCGCCAGCCGGCTATGTGCTGAATACAAAGAAAAAAGAATTTACCATCTCAGAATCAGCAGCAGGAAAGCCTGAAGCCGCAGATGCCGGAATCGCCGTTAACGATAAAGGCTCTGTTGAGCTGACGAAGGAAGATGCAGATGGCCAGAAGCTTGAAGGAGCCGTCTTTAAGATTATCGACAAGGAAGGTAATACGGTTCAAGAAGGACTGACCTCAGATAAAAACGGGAAAGTCACAGCTTCAGGCCTTGCACCGGGACAATACGCTTTTGTGGAAACAAAAGCGCCAGCCGGTTATGTGCTGAACACTGAGAAAATAGAGTTTGAGATTTCTGATTCCTCTGAAGGAAAGCCTGAAGCTACAGATGCCGGGATCGCCATTAATCATAAAGGCTCTGTTGAGTTGACGAAGGAAAATGCTGAAGGGCAGAAGCTTGAAGGTGCAGTATTCAACATTGTCGACGAGGAAGGAAATACGGTTCAAGAAGAGCTGACTTCCGATAAAGATGGAAAAGTAAAGGCTTCGGGCCTTGCGCCGGGACGTTACGCCTTTGTTGAAACGAAAGCGCCAGCCGGTTATGTGCTAAACACGGAGAAAAAAGAGTTTACCATTTCTGAATCAGCAGCAGGAAAGCCAAAATCCGCGGATGCCGGGATCGTCGTGAACTATCAAGGATCGGTTCAGCTGACGAAGGAAGATCAGGATGGAAAAGGCTTAGCAGGCGCGGTATTCAAAATAACGGACAGCAATGGGAAAACAGTGAGAGACGATCTAGTCTCAAAAGAAGGCGGCAAAATTGAAGTTGACGGGTTAGCGCCGGGAAGCTATCAATTTATCGAAAAACAGGCGCCAGCCGGATATCTATTATCCGCCATCCCTGTGCCATTCACCATTAAGGCAGAAAACGGCGGCAAACCTAAACAAGTTGAAGTAACAGCGGTTAATACGAAGAACCGGGTTGTCCTCACAAAAGTGGATCAGCATGATCAACATAAAGTTCTGCAAGGCGCAGAGTTCAATTTGACAGACGCCAACGGCAAAGTGCTGAAGTCCGGTTTGGTTACCGATGACAAAGGACAAATCACAGTGCATGGCCTCAAAGCTGGCGATTATCAGTTTGTCGAAACAAAAGCGCCTAAGGATTATGAGTTGGACCAAACTCCTATATCGTTCAAGATCACAAATACAGACACGAAACCAGTCGAAATCACTGCGGAAAACATATTGGCACCAGGTGACGTAAATGTGAAAAAAGTGGATCAAGACGATAAAAATACCGTTTTGGAGGGCGCTGAATTCAAGTTATTGGACGAAAGCGGCAAGCCTGTAAAAACTGACGGGTATGGAAAAGAGCTTTCTAAACTCTGGAAAACAGATCAAAATGGGCAGTTCACTGTAAAAGGCCTTGTGCCGGGAAGCTACCAGTTGATTGAAACGAAGGCACCCGAAGGTTACCAACTTGACGAAACACCGATTGAATTCACAATTGAAAAAGGACAGTCAAAAGCTGTTGAGATCGTTGTTTCTAATCAAAAAGTGAAAACACCAACGCCTGATAAGCATGATCATCCTGATAAACCTGCACCGGGTGGAAATGGAAAAGACGATGGAGATCATCCGAATACCAATGGTACAAATGGCAGCTCGGATGGTCAGTCGAACACAGACAAAACCCTCCCAAAAACCGGAGATACAGACAGCATGCTGACAGCAATGATCGGTATCCTGCTCCTTATGGCAGGCGGAGGCTTAGCTGTTGCCTCAAGAAAGAAACAAAGAAAAGGATAAAGTTGAAGGCACCTGATCATCGAAGAATCGATCAGGTGCTTTTTTGAAAAGTGACACGAAGCGTTTTTAGAAGGATGCATAAGAAAGGGTTTTTTGCATGTACAAGAAAATGATCATTACGGTGTTCATCCTTTTCGGACTGCTGCTGCTCTCTTCTCCTTATATCAAAGGTGGAATTATAGCTTATCTTAGCAAAAGCCAGAGTGAATCGGCCTTAACTGTGGAGCAGCTGAAAAAAAATAATGAGAGAGAAGCGGAATTTGAATTTGATTCAATCGAGCCGCCTGAGTTAATGGATGCTGTAAAGGCCGGCTTTGATCACGATCAAAAAGCGGTTATCGGTCGGATAACAATTAAAAGTGTCGATCTGGAGCTTCCGATCGTAAAAGGCACAACCAATGAAAATCTTTTAATAGGGGCGGCAACAATGCGCCCGGATCAAAAAATGGGCGAGGGAAATTATCCGTTGGCGGGCCATCATTTGAAGCAAAAGAGTCTTCTGTTCGGACCTCTGGAAAACATAAAAACAGGTGCCCAAATTGTCATCACGGATTTTAAAAAGGATTATATCTATTCTGTAACATCTAAAGACATCATATCGGAAATGGATGCAGATGTAATTGAGGAGACAAACAAAAAAGAGATTACGTTAATCACCTGTGACAAGGCTGTCAAAACTGAAGGGCGCCTTGTTGTGAAAGGGGAATTGGTTGATTCTTTTGGCCATACAAATTAAATATGCAAGAGTGAAAGCACGAAGAGAAAAGCTGCCGTTCAAAACGGCAGCTTTTTTCATGCAGAACATATCTATTCAAAATGTCTATTGTGATGTTCTTCGGTTCTGTGTCTGTTTTGGGGAACATGCCCCCTCATACTTATAATTTTTGCTTAAATGCCTCAATGAGTTTTGTTCCTGTATAGCCCTCTTTTACAAGGGACTCGAGAATGGTTTCAGTGCCCTGCTGTTTTCTTGTGACCATTTGTCCGTAGAGTAAAACCTGGATGCTTTCTTCCAGCTTGACGATATTTTTCACTGCTGCTGTCAGCTGGGCGGGGCGATTGCTTTTTTTCGTGATCGTTACAAATACTTTGGCTTCAGATTGGCTGTTTTGAAGCTGTTCAAAAAAAGACATATGTTCTTTCTGTACAAGCGCCTCAATCAGCCAGTGATTTTCACCGTCTTCTTTATTTATAATCAGTCCGTCAATAAGGGGAAACTGTTCAATTGATTGTTCTTCCTTGTCCACTCGTTCCACATTCAGGTCAACCAGTTTAAAGGTTTTCATTTCTTCTCACCCCGATTACTTCCAAAGTTTTCTTGCCTTCCATTATAACATAAACGTTTTCGAGGAAAAAATCCTGCAATGCTGGGGCTAAAGAATTTTGTATGAGCGAAACATTTAATAATTTCTATTTTTTCATTATACTGTAACTGACTATGGATTACGGAGAGATGTGGTATGAATCAATTTCGTTTAAAAGAAATTTATATTGACGGCGCTCCTTCTGAAAGCCATTTGATTCAAAAGGAAGTAACATACATGTTAAGCCGTAAAGAAGTGTTTGAGGTTCATCTAAACAAAAAAGGAAGAATAAGTTTTTTATACGAAACACAAGATGGCATGGAGCAGTATAAAATCAAGCTGTCAATGCCGGAAAAAAAATTGAGCTTTCAGTGGTTTGCGTGGGATGGCTCTTCCTATGTGCGCATGAATACGCAAAACTGGCTGACAAAGCAAATCTTTTTCCGTTTTTTAAAAAGTACATATTTCTTCAAAGGAAAAAAGCAAAAGATGTTTTTAGCTGAAGGAAAAATGAAAACGAAAGATAAAAACAGAGGCTGAAAGCCATTTTTATGCGTTTTTCTTTTCTTGTTGCATCATTTACAATACATACAACCGCAAGGAGAGGAGGAATCGCATGTTCAATCAGGTCATGCTTGTCGGACGTCTTACAAAAGATCCTGATCTTCGCTACACTTCCGCCGGTGCGGCAGTTGCACATGTTACGCTCGCGGTGAACCGCAGCTTCAAGAATGCTTCAGGTGAAATTGAAGCTGATTACGTCAATTGCAGACTTTGGAGAAAAACAGCTGAAAACACGGCGTTGTATTGCCAAAAAGGTTCTCTCATCGGCGTAAGCGGACGGATTCAGACAAGAAGCTATGAAAACGCGGAAGGCGTTAACGTGTATGTAACAGAAGTGTTGGCTGACACTGTTCGTTTTATGGACCCTAAACCCCGGGAAAAAGCTGCCGATTGACACCCCCTGCTCCTCCCGTTTTCTATCCATTCACTATTATCCGGATCTCCGCATCATCCCCTCAAAATTGACCAGTCGACCAGACTGGTTCTTTCTTTTTGTCCACTTAGGAAAAATTGGTTCTCTCGACGCATTTTTACTTAAAATCACTTATTAATGTTGAATAAATTTAGATAAAAACTTATAATTGCTTATAAATGATTGCTGAGAAAAGGAATGAGGGCGTGTACCAAGAAGAAAGATTAGTAGCGATTTTGGATTTTTTAAAACAGCATAACCGAATTACAACGGAGCAGATCTGTACGCTCCTGCAAGTGTCAAGGGATACAGCGCGACGAGATCTTGTGAAACTTGAGGAACAGAATGCCATCATCCGCACAAGAGGCGGCGCCATTTTGCCGACTGCGCATCAGAAAATTCAAAGCTATTCCGGCCGCCTGAAAACAGTGTCTGAGGAAAAAAATAAGATCGGCAGGCTTGCAGCATCGCTTATTCATGATGGTGACCGGGTGATTTTAGACGCCTCTACAACTGTTCAGGCATGTGCAAAGCATTTGAATGCGGTTGATTGTACGGTAATCACCAATTCGATTAATCTTGCGGATGTGCTGTCCGATAAAGAGGGAATTGAAATTTATCTGCTGGGAGGCAAGCTGGAAAAGGAGCACCGCTTTCTGTACGGGTCCTCTGTGATTGAAAAACTCTCAAGCTACCATGTTGATAAAGCGCTGATTGGTGTGGTCGGTATTTCCGAACATGGCATTACAATTGCGCATGAAGAGGATGGCATGGTGAAGCGGAAAATGATACAGCAGGCAAAGCAGGTCATCGCGCTTGCAGACCATTCGAAGCTGGGCAGCACCAGTTTTTATCAGTATGCGGAACTGAATGAAATCGACCTCTTGATTACAGACAGGCTGCCGAATCAGGCATTTTGTGACTTGCTTGACCGAAACGGCGTTGAGCTTCTCGTGACAGAGCAGGATGAAGGAAAGGACTGACAAACGTGAAATTAATTGCGATTGACTTAGATGGAACCTTACTCAACAGCAAGCATCAGGTAAGCTTGGAAAATGAAAACGCACTGCGGCAGGCGCAGCGGGATGGCATTGAAGTGGTGGTGTCAACTGGGCGCGCTCATTTTGACGTCAAGTCAATTTTTGAACCGCTGGGGATCAAAACATGGGTCATCAGTGCAAACGGCGCCGTCATTCACGATCCCGACGGCAGGCTTTATCATCACGAAACGATTGATAAGAAACGGGCGTATGATATTCTCTCATGGCTTGAGTCGGAAAACTATTATTATGAGGTATTCACAGGTTCAGCGATTTATACTCCGCAAAACGGCAGAGAACTTCTTGATGTTGAGCTGGACAGATTCAGAAGCGCAAATCCGGAAGCGGATCTTTCTGTCCTTAAGCAGGCGGCCGAGGTGCAATACAGCCAATCGGGCTTTGCTTACATTAACTCCTTTCAAGAGCTGTTTGAAGCCGATCAGCCAATCGATTTTTATAATATTCTCGGCTTTTCTTTCTTTAAAGAAAAGCTTGAGGCAGGCTGGAAAAGATATGAGCATGCCGAAGATTTGACGCTTGTCAGTTCGGCTGAGCACAACTTTGAGCTTTCTTCCCGCAAAGCTTCCAAGGGGCAGGCGCTGAAGAGGCTTGCAAAACAGCTGAATATTCCGCTCGAGGAAACCGCTGCTGTAGGTGATAGTTTAAATGACAAATCGATGCTGGAGGCTGCGGGAAAAGGTGTAGCGATGGGCAATGCCCGGGAAGACATCAAATCGATAGCCGATGCTGTCACCTTAACCAATGACGAACATGGTGTCGCACATATGATGAAACATTTGTTGTAAGTATATGTGCTGCCACAAAAGCGCATCCTGTTGATAACCGGCGTAACGGATTTTTTGGAAATTCGGCGTGACGGCTATGTACGGAAAAAAGCTAGCTCTTTTAGAGCCAGCTTTTTTAGTCATGATTATTGCGCTGTAGCGCTTAATGTAAACAGTTCTTCGAGCTCCTGTGTGGAAAGCTCGGTAATCCAGTTTTCACTTTGGATAATTTGATCGTTCAGGGTTTGCTTGGATTCAAGCATGACATCAATTTTTTCTTCGATTGTTCCCGTCGTAATCATTTTATGAACGTGGACAAAGCGCTCCTGGCCTATGCGGTATGCACGGTCAGTCGCTTGATTTTCAACCGCCGGGTTCCACCATCTGTCATAATGGATGACGTGATTGGCGGCGGTCAAATTAAGTCCGGTGCCTCCAGCTTTGAGTGAAAGAATCAGTGTCGGATATTCTTTCCTCTGAAATTTCTCAACAAGTGTATCCCGCTCTTGCTTGGAGAGACTCCCATTTAAAAATTGCACAGGTTCCCCGAACGTTTTTTCAAGCAGCCGCTTCATCATGTTCCCCATCTGAATGTATTGCGTGAAAATTAGGCAGCTTTCGTTTTGGGCGCGGATCGCTGTCATCAGTTCCAGCAATTTTTCGAGCTTGACTGATCTGCCGGCAAGCAGCTCGGTTTGCTCTTCCTTTAAATAAAGCGCGGGATGATCGCATATTTGCTTGAGCCGTCCAAGCATGCTGAGGATCAGCGCTTTTCGCTGCATGCCGGTCAGGGATGTCATATGGTCAAAAGTGTCTTTAACGAGCTGCTCATAAAGGGATGCCTGCTCGGCTGACAGCGGGATAAATTCTTTTTCTTCCAGCTTCTCAGGAAGATTAAGCGCGACCTCTTCATCCCGTTTCGTCCGGCGGAGAAGGAATGGCCGGATTAATTGCTGAAGCTGTCCGATTCTCTTTTCGTCCCGGTCTTTTTCGATCGGCAGCACATAGCGTTTATGGAAGCCGGTCAAACTGCCGAGGTAGCCTTTATTCATAAAGTCAAAAATGGACCACAGCTCAGTCAGTCGGTTTTCCATCGGCGTGCCGCTCAGCGCGATATGGTGAAGCCCCTTCAGCTTCCTGATTGCGCGTGATTGCTTCGTATGCGCGTTTTTAATATTTTGCGCTTCATCAAGGCAGATCGTGTTCCATGTCACAGAAGAAAGCTCTTCAGTATCGGCATGTGACAGTCCATATGAAGTGAGCACCACGTCTGCGTTTTCATAATGCGCGGCGAAATCATCACCCTTTAGCCGGCGCGGCCCATAATGGAGCGCGACAGACAGATCAGGGGCAAAGGTTTGAAGCTCCCGCTGCCAGTTGCCAAGTACGGATGTCGGCGCAATAATCAAATGAGGCGTTTTTTGCCGGCCGCTTTCCTTCACGTGAAGGAAATAGGCGATCATTTGAATCGTTTTCCCAAGCCCCATATCGTCAGCCAGACAGGCGCCAAAACCGCTTTCCCGCAGAAACAACAGCCAGTTCATGCCGTATTTCTGATAAGGGCGGAGCGTTCCTTTGAAAGAAGGACTGACTTCGTGTTCCGGCAGGTTTTCCGCGGCAGTGAGCTTTCGAATCAGTGACCTGAGCTGTTTAGACAGATCAAACTGAATGCCGGCGAAAGCGGATGTATCAATCAGATCCGAATCCTCAAGTCCGCCCTCTTGCTGATCCATTAGCTCGCGCGCCAGAATATCAGACATGTGGAGTCCCTCTGATTCTGCTTTTTCCATCAGGCGTTTCATCTGTTTGATAAACTGCGGATCGATTTTAACCCATTGCCCGCGGATATTAACAAGGCGCCTGTTGCTGGCGACAAGCTCATTAAATTCAGCCTCAGTCAGTTCAATTCCATTTGTCGCAAACCGCCAGTTGAAATCAAGCAGTGCATTCATGCCGACAAATGACTCGCCGCGCGGGGAGGAAGACACCTTTGCTTTCAGCATCATGTTGCTGTCTCTGACAATCTGCCACCAGGACGGCAGGAGGATTTCTACCCCCATATCGACAAGCGTCTCACTTGCTTCTGACAGGAAGATCCAGGCTTCTTCCTCCGAGATCAGCGTTGTCCCAGAATCAAACGACAGCCACGGAACCGTTCTGTGAAAGCGGTCCTGCTCACGCGCGATTTTATCGCTGTACGCCTGCCACGATTTTTTGAGGCTTTTCAGTCCGTCAAAGAATTCTACAGCGCCGCTCTTTTTATCGCGTAAAAACATCTCGATCTTCCATTCGTCTCCGTCAAAGTCTGGTTCATTTAAGCGCAAGCCGACAGTAAATGGAGATTGGTCGTCAATCCAGCCAATGCCTTCCAGAAAATCCTCTTCATCAAGAAAATGGCCGCGGAATGACGTAACCGCAGGCGATTTCTCCTTGATATGTTCCCATTTCTCCCGCAGGTCATCGTCGTATTGGATGTAATCCTGTACGGCAGCGGAAAACCATTCCGCAGTAAAGCCTTCCAGTATATTATCGCGGTCCTTCCAGCGAAAAACACCGTTTGTCCATGCGTCATAGTCAGGCAGAAAATCGCCGTCCGCGATAAATTCATAGATGGTCGATGCCGCCTCGATCAGCGGCTCCGTTTCTTCTGTAAGCTGCACGGAGCTGAATGAGTTGAACGAGTTTTTGCCGAGAAGCTCTACAGTCATCCATGGAGATAGCAGGACAGCAGTCGTCCCGATGAAGCTGACATCCTCTAGAAAGGTTCCGTAAAATGAGGATTCATGCCATTGGAACAAATGCTTTTTCATATGGCTGTAGGGAAGAGGCTGCTCATTTTCATCAAAGGCTGAGAGCGTAAATGACCCTTCTTCCATTTGTTCGACGTGGATGAGAATTTCTTTAAGACTCGCCATCAATCAACTTTCCTTTCTGCAGTTCTTCTTGAAGCGCACGCAGGCGCTTGTAATGCGAGCTCAGCAGCTGAATATACCGCTCCCACACCTTCTGCTTTTTCGCTTTTTTGTACAGGGTGCGCAATTTTTTCAAATACCGGGCGGCTTCCTTGTACGAGCTGCGGTTCTTCTGATCAATGAAAAAAGCCACTTCTCTATGGTAAGCCGGTATAAGCGCCTCAGGGTCGCTCGCTGCAATTTCCTTGAGCATCATTTTATCCATTTCATTGATGGAAAAGCCGACAAGGCTATGAATTTCAATCCACTCGGCATAGCGTTTTTTTTCATATAAATGATGGCTGTATTCTGTGAACGTATACGGCAGACAGCCCGCGGCAAAGCGCTCAAACAGCGCTTGATCATTGGTTTGCTTCACATAGGCATTCAACAGAAGGAACAGCTCGCCGATCACATCGCGAATCTCTTTAAACGGCTTATCCAGCTTCGTATAACCCATCGCAATTGGCTCAATTTGCTGGTACCATGTTTTAAGCCGTTTCCAGTCCTTCTTGGCAGTCATTTCACTCAGCCATTGGAATGTATAAGGGAGCGCTTCTGGCGGGAATTGATCTGCTTCCGCAAAAATAACGTCATCATTCTTTTGCAGGAATTCCAAATGCAGGCGGCCGAATTGTAATTCAGGAGAAAAACGCCGTCCGGCTTCTTTTTTCAAAATCTCCTGTTCGCGCGCCACCCATTTTGGTCGTGGCAGAAGTGCACTCCAAATTTCACCGAAGATGCGGATGCGTTCATATTGAAAAATTTCTTCTTTCAACAGCAAGTTTCGGATAACATCCGGTGTTTTATCCAAAAACGGATCAAGCGCAAAAGACAGCGCGTATGTTTTTAATTTATCAATAGAGCTGTAGATTGTATCCATCAGCTGTTCAACGTACGGATTGAGGGAATAAAAATCTTGCTCGGGGTTCAGCTTGCCCGCTTCAATCAATGTGAACATGCGAAGCCAAACCGCAATCGCGGAATGAATCTGGTATAGGCTTTTCAGCTCCGGCTTGTTCGGCGCATGTTTTTTTAATGCGGACAGGTAGCCGTAATAGAGGCCCTGCATGTTTTGGCTGCCTTCTGGCGTACGTGCCTGCCAGAGAGAAAACTCTGAATCAAAAAAAGCAAGCCAGCTTGAAAGCGATTCTTCATTAGGCAGCACCTTTTCCTGAAACTGGCGGCGGACGAGCTCTTTGCTTTCCTCAAGCTTTTCCCTCTCCAGCCAATACTCTGTAAAAGTACCCACTCGCTCGAACATTGCATATACATATAAAAACACAGCCAGCATATGGCGGCAGATTCTTCCGGACGGACATGAACAGCCGCTTTTGACTATGACAAACAAGTTCAATGTGACCCGCACAGGCACAACATCCTGCACGTAAGCCGTAACTTCCGTCGGACTCACTGCTTGTAAACGATAGACTGAATCCTGCCGATATAAAATAAGGGCTTTTTTGATCAGCTGAACATTTTCCTCATTGTAAGGAAGAAGTTCTTTTAGCTGTTCAGCAGACGCCAGCACATCGTCTTTGGAAATCATATTCTGAAGCATGATTATCGCTCCTAACCGAGTCACGTAATAAAAAGATCCAATTTCTCTATTATATCGCAACACATCGGCCTTAAAAAGTTTTTCCTAAAAAAGGACATAAAAAATGGAATGTGTCGAATGATGTATTAGAGATTGCAAATTGATAACCAGCATCATATAATAATCGTGTTTTCAACTTAATGGAAGCTGAAAGGAAAAAAAAGATGAGTGAAAAGAAATTGAATCAAGAAGAATTTCTGAAAATTTTGATGCATGCACATGAAATTGGTGAGCAGTCATCTGAGATGACGACGAAGGAAATGCTTGAAAATTTGATTTCTCATATTAAAAATGGATATGCAACATAAAAATCCCGCACGCCTTTAGCGGGATTTTTTTATGCGAGATTACGTGACTGCACGAATAAGAGAAAATGAGACAGCGCTGTCAACACGGTGAATATAGCGCTTACATAAAAAGTACTAACATAACGTATTGTAAAAAAATGTCGAATTATGTCACGTGAAAAGCTGGAGAAATGCGGTTTCAACGTTGTATAATCGTAGATGGAAAAGGATGTTATAAGAGATTTGGAGGTATCATGGGAGAATCTACAAGCTTAAAAGAGATATTATCAACGTTAACAAAACGCATACTTTTGATTATGATTGTAACCGCAGCTGCCACTGCTGCCGGCGGACTCATTAGTTTCTTCGCACTTACACCCATCTATGAAAATTCAACTCAGATTCTGGTCAACCAATCGAAAAATGAACGAAAAGAAGTCCAATTTAACGATGTCCAAACCAATCTTCAGTTAATCAATACGTACAATGTCATCATTAAGAGCCCTGCCATCTTAGATGAAGTCATTAAAGAAATGGGCCTGTCGATGACATCCCAAGAACTGAATGACAAAATTACCGTATCCAGCGAACAGGACTCCCAAGTGGTCAACATATCAGTCAGGGATGAAAACGCGGAAACAGCGGCTCATATTGCCAATACTATAGCATCTGTTTTTCAAGACAAAATCACATCCATTATGAATGTTGACAATGTCAGCATTCTGTCAAAAGCCGAGGTTTCAGAACATCCGTCCCCTGTATCGCCAAAGCCGCTTCTAAACATTGCCATCGCGTTTGCAGCCGGATTGGCGGGAAGCATCGGACTGGCCTTCCTGCTTGAGCATTTGGATAATACGATCAAATCGGAAGAGCAGCTCGAATCCTTGCTGGACATACCTGTTTTAGGGACAGTTTCCACCATTGCGAATGAGCAGAAAACAACAAAGACCTTACAGGGTTTCCAATCTGAAAAAACGGGGAGTGGACATTTTGGCGCTTAGAAAAAGCAGAGACTCGTGGATGCGGAGAAATGTCATTGCAATGACAGAGCCGAAATCCTTGAACTCTGAACAATATCGGACGATTCGCACGAATATAGAATTTGCTTCAGTGGACCGGCAAATGAAATCAGTCATGATTACATCGGCTTGTCCGGGGGAAGGAAAATCGACAACGGCCGCCAACCTGGCTGTCGTATTCGCCCAACAGGGAAAAAAAGTGCTCCTGATTGATGCTGATTTGCGAAAACCAACAGTACATACAGCCTTTTTTCTTGAAAATACGGTTGGCTTAACATCTGTTTTATTAAAGAAAAGCTCTATGGAGCAGGCTGTACAAGCATCGAATGAAAAACATCTTGACGTGCTGACGAGCGGCCCGATCCCGCCAAACCCGGCCGAGCTTCTCTCCTCGAAGTGGATGAAGGAGCTTGCATACGAAGCGTGTGCGGCATATGATATGGTCATTTTTGATACGCCGCCTATTCTTGCCGTAGCAGATGCACAGATTTTAGGCAACGTGGCAGACGGTTCTGTTCTGGTTATTTCAAGCGGGAAAACAGAAAAAGAACAAGCCGCAAAAGCGAAAGAGGCGCTTGAAACGTGCAAAAGCAAGCTCCTTGGGGCGATTATGAACGGCAAAAAGCTTTCGAAGCACTCTGAATACGGATATTACGGAAACAAGGACAATTTCATGCAAAATAAATAACGTGCATCGTGCCCGTTATTTATTTTTGCGAAAAAAGGGGGGCTAGGACATGATCGATATTCACTGTCACATTCTTCCTGCAATGGATGACGGGGCAGGTGATTCGGCCGACAGCATAGAAATGGCAAGAGCCGCTGTTCGTCAGGGAATCCGGACGATCATTGCGACACCTCATCATAACAACGGTGTGTATAAAAACGAGCCAGCCGCAGTCAGAGAAGCAGCAGATCAGTTAAACAAACGTTTAATCAAAGAAAACATTCCTTTACATGTGCTTGCGGGACAGGAAATCAGAATCTACGGCGAGGTGGAACAAGACCTTGCCAAACAGCAGCTGCTTTCGCTGAATGATACAAAATACATCTTGATTGAGTTTCCGTTTGATCACGTTCCCCGATATGCGGAGCAGCTTTTTTATGATTTGCAGCTGAAAGGATATATTCCGGTTATCGCCCATCCTGAACGCAACAGGGAAATTCGCGAAAACCCGTCCTTGCTGTATCATCTTGTGGAAAAAGGAGCAGCATCTCAGATTACTTCAGGAAGTCTTGCGGGGACCTTCGGCAAGCAGCTGAAAGCATTTTCTCTCCGGCTGGTTGAAGCCAATTTGATCCATTTCGTAGCCTCAGATGCCCATAATGTGAAAACGAGAAATTTTCACACTCAAGAGGCTCTTTATGTTCTAGAGAAAGAATTCGGCTCGGAACTTCCTTATATGCTGACGGAAAATGCAGAGCTTCTCCTGCGGAATCAGACCATCTTCAGACAGCCTCCGCAACCGGTCAAAAGAAGAAAATTGTTTGGTCTTTTTTAACAGCCGATTCTCATTTCACCACTTTCTTTTTGAGAGCGATATAATAGTGTATTGTATGGTTGAATCACATTTCAGAAATCTGTACAGGCTGTACCCGACAGGCTATGCGGGAGATCATTCGCATTCATGATAGGATGTTCTCATACGATATTACGGAAGCTGCAAAGCAGCAATTTAACTGTTGGAGGGAAACAATGAATATAACAGTCATCGGAACAGGCTATGTCGGTCTTGTGACAGGTGTTTCTCTTTCTGAGATTGGACATCATGTAACCTGCATTGATATTGACGCTCACAAGATTGATGAAATGAGAAAGGGCATTTCCCCCATATTTGAACCAGGTCTTGAAGAGCTGATGAGAAAAAATACAGCTGATGGACGGCTGAACTTTGAAACGAGCTATGAGAAAGGCTTGGCACAGGCAGACATCATTTTTATAGCGGTCGGCACACCGCAGAAAAGCGACGGGCACGCCAATCTGGAGCAAATTACAGATGCGGCCAAACGCATCGCAAAGCATGTCAAACGAGATACAGTCGTGGTAACGAAAAGCACAGTGCCCGTTGGGACAAACGATTTGATTAATGGACTGATCACTGAACATCTAGCGGAGCCTGTCAGTATTTCGGTCGCATCCAATCCGGAATTTTTGCGTGAGGGGTCGGCGATCTATGATACCTTTCATGGTGACAGGATCGTGATCGGGACGGCCGATGAGAAAACAGCAAATACGCTGGAGGAGCTCTTCCGTCCGTTTCAAATCCCGATTTACCAAACGGATATCAGAAGCGCCGAGATGATCAAATATGCCTCGAATGCTTTTCTGGCCACTAAGATCAGTTTTATAAACGAAATTTCGAATATATGTGAAAAGGTCGGCGCCGATATTGAAGCAGTCGCATACGGGATGGGACAGGATAAGCGGATCGGGAGCCAGTTTTTAAAAGCGGGCATAGGCTACGGCGGCTCTTGTTTTCCAAAGGACACAAACGCCCTCGTGCAAATTGCCGGCAATGTCGAGCATGATTTTGAACTGCTGAAATCGGTTATCAAAGTCAACAACAATCAGCAGGCGATGCTGGTTGATAAAGCGCTGAACAGGCTCGGCGGGGTGACGGGAAAAACGATTGCCCTTTTAGGCCTGTCATTTAAACCGAATACGGACGATATGAGGGAAGCGCCGTCAATTGTTATTGCAGACCGTCTCGCTGCGCTCGACGCCCGTATCAGAGCCTACGATCCCATTGCAGTTGGTCATGCAAAGCAAGTTCTCCCGAAAGCTGTTGAATATAAAGAGACGATCGAGGAAGCTGTCAAAGGGTCTGACGCCGTCATGATTTTAACCGACTGGGCTGACATTAAACAATTTCCGTTAGCGGCTTATCAGGATTTGATGGAAACGCCGCTCATATTTGACGGCAGAAACTGCTACACATTGGATGAGGCTTTGGCTGCAGGAGTGGAGTATTATTCTGTCGGACGGAAGGCAGTTGTTCCGTCAGGTGCAATTCAATAGTTGAACAAGAAAGGCTGGTTGCGCACCAGTCTTTTTTTCATCTATTGCGGGGTGCTGAATACATTTGCTACTATTTAACTATTGTTTGGAAAATTATACAGAAGTAGGGCTTCCGTAAACAATAGCTTGAGAAAGTGGAAAAAAACATTAAAGAATAAAAGAAAAACTAGAGAACAAGATCTGCTAAAGTCAATTGGAGATGCCGGAAAAGGAGAGAATCTGATGAATCATCTGCCCGAAAAAATGAGACCGTACCGCGACTTGCTGGAGAAATCAGCGAAAGAATACGTGAAATTGAATGTCCGAACAGGGAAAACAGGACGATATGACAGCAAAATTGCGGGTGATCCCTATTTTCCCAAGCATGAAACATATCCGACTGACGAAAATGGACAGCCGATGAAGCTTCTGGCGCAGATTAATTTCTCGCAAATTCCCCAGCTTGACGGCTACCCTTCTTCAGGTATCCTGCAGTTCTACATTTCTCTTCATGATGACGTCTATGGACTGAATTTTGACGATCGATGTGAACAAAAGAATTTCAGAGTGATCTATTTTGAAAATATCATAGAAAACGAAGACGAGCTTGTTTCAGATTTTTCATTTATTGGCACAGGCGAATATGATTTTCCGATTTTATCAGAAGCGGCAGTCGAGCCTGTGAAATCTTCGGAATGGGTGCTGCCTACAGATTTTCAATTTGAGCAGTATACGGACATGGAAACAATGGAGTTCTTTGGTCAGTTCGGCGAGGATGAAGAAGACATTTATAATGAACTGGCTGAAAACGGATTTGGCCATAAGATCGGCGGATACGCTTCTTTTACCCAGCATGATCCGCGGGAATACGCATATAAAGAACACACTATCATGCTTTTACAAATTGATTCAGACGATGATATCGATTCAATGTGGGGAGACGTCGGCATCGCCAATTTTTTCATCACACCTGAAGATCTAAGGGAAAAAGATTTTTCAAACGTTCTGTACAACTGGGACTGCAGCTAATACAAGCTTTTGATCCAAAGGGTCACACCTGATCAGAAGCGGAAATGAAATAAGCCAAATGACAAAATCAGACGTGGCCGAACCGATGAAGAACATAAACAAGAACAGAGGCAGATCAACAGCATCTGTCTCTTTCAAGTGCCTTTTTAACTATGACTTTAGGTGATTTTATTTTATAAAACGTTTGCATTAACTGTATAACGAACAAAAACAAGATCAAATACCTACATTTCAAGAGCGTTATATGCCTAAATTAAGCCATTTACCCTATTTAAGCCGCCTTCTGGCTATTTTAAAATATAATATATGGAAATAAAGTATGGAAAAGTCTATCTTCATCAGCCCCTCCATACGACTTTTTGAGTATTAAGAGGTGATTCAGATGGGTTATGAAAGTATGCTGGCGGATATCAAAAGTTCGCTCAACGGAAAAATTTCCGACGTGGAAGACAAGATCGAAAAGCTGAAAAAAGCAAAAAAGGACATAGACACGCTGCAAGAAGAGGCAATCACTGAAATCAAAGAAATTGTAAAACCAGAATTGGGCAAGCATTGGACGGGAACAAAAGCCGATGATTTCGACAAGGGAAGAGAAGAGGCGAAATCGGAAGCATCTAAGATTGTGAATGATAAATATAACGAGTATATGGCTTCGATTCAGATGGAGATTATTCAGTTGGAATCTATGAAATTTTTCTATGACAAAGAATTAAAGCTAGCGAATTTTGCTGGTCATACTCTTGCTAAGGGTGAAGAATTCTTGGAGGATGCTGTTAATCAAATTAAATCTATTAAATTGTGGTGATCTTTTTTATGTCAGAAATTAAATTGAAATACGATGCTGTAATCAAAACATTAGAGTCTGTCAAAGATGCGCTTGCTGACGTATCAATCGGCGCCGCGGGGTCCAATGGAAAAAACAAACTCGATTATACGAAAAAATATCATGAGCGTGAGGAGAACATCAAAACCATGCTCGGAGATTATAAAAAAGCGGTACAGAAAAATATCGAGGATACAAAGGATAATGTAGATTCACTTAAAGAGCAGGACGAGGCGATAGCGGTAAAATAGAAAAGAAAGGGCAGTGCGATGAGCAAAGTATTTGAATCACAGTCGTTAATCAATGAAGCGAAGAGCAGAAAAAAGCAATATGAGACGCTTGAGGAGCAGCTGAATACGCTGAAAAAAGCGTTTCAGGGAGTTGCCGATTTAGGCGATAATTTTAAAGGCAAAGGCGCGGACAATATTAAAGATTTCTTTCAGGGGCAGGCGGAAATCGTAGACAGCTGGCTGACGCTTGTCTCTGCTCAAATTGCGTTTTTAAACGGCATTTCAGGAGATATTAAAGATCAAGAACTGAATGATTCATATGTAGAAACTTCTTTTTTAGATCATGAGCTGCCCAATGGAGACCTGAAAGCCTCAGAGATAGTCTCCGCCCATAAAGAAGAAATCGATTCTATTTTGTCAGGCATCAGCGATATTATTGACCTCGACAGGTATACGCTTGACGACTATGCAGATAAGATGGGCGATGCCCAAAAAATCAGACGTGACACGATTACGGCAGTCGATAAGCTTGATGAATCCCTGACAACTGAATATCAAAATTTAGAATCTCTGGACAACGCAGTGCTCACCAAATATTCCGTTCTCATGCAGGCCACCAGCAACGGGAAGAGCGCTTCTCCTATGTACTATGACAAAAAAGCCTTCCACAACAATGAAGTCTACAAAAGCGTCATTGAAGTAGAAAATCAAGGAACAACCTATATCGATGCAAAAACCCAGCAAGCAGAAGCAAGACGGCTCCAGGAAAAAGCCGAGGAAGAAGCAAACAAACCGTGGTACGAAAAAACATGGGATGGAGTTTGCAACTTTACTGGAGAAGTCACTGGCTATTATGATTATAAAAGAGCAACCGAAGGCGTTGATCCGGTTACCGGAGAAAAACTCTCCACCGCAGAACGTGTGACAGCAGGAGCTATGGCCGCAGCCGGATTTATACCAGTCGTCGGCTGGGCAGGCCGTGCTTTCAAAGGCGGAAAAGCCATCTACAAAACCGGAAAAGCAGCTATCGCTGCTGAACACGCATTAGACGCCTACAAAACAGGCAAATCCTTAGACATTCTCAAAATGACAGAAATGGGCGCATACGGCCTTGTTACGTCAAATGGATTCACAGAAGCCGTCACGGGACGGGATATGTTTGGAAACAAAGTGTCTGAGGAGAAGCGGAAAACGGGTGCGCTGGAAGCGGCATTGAGTTTGGTTGGTGCTGGTGCATTGGCGAAGTCGGTTGACAATACGCTATCGATGGGAAGAAATCTTGATAAGAGTTATTCTTTTTCTAAAATTAAGCAAAGTGGTCATATAAATAAAGAACAGATTGTTACTTCGACTGGCCATACATTTGACTTAAAGCCAGAGAAGAAACAATTATATACGAAGAAAGTAAATAATGATAAGTTACAATCAAGTAAAAAATCTGTCGATCCTGTCGAACAATCAGTAAGTTATTACAGAGTTCAAGGAGGAGGAGCGGGAAATAAAACAAGTCAGTATAGAATTAAAGTAAATAGTGATGGAAGCATTGCTATTCCTATTAAAAATGCTGATTTAAACATAAGTGCTTACAATTTAGAACACGCTAAATATTATCGAGATGTAGCAAGACCAGGCGGAGAAATTGTAGAATTTAAGGTACCTAAAGAGGTTGATGATTTAATCAAGGAGACAGTAATTGATCAGTATGGATATACTAAAAACCCTCGTAACCAGGGGAGAACTGCTCCAAAGCTTGTTGATCCTACGACACCGGGAGTTAGTTATGAACTTCCGGCGGAACCATGGATAGAGTGGTTAGAGGAATATGGGCATTCAGCCAAAAAAATAGAATGAGAAAGTGGTGTTTTCGTTGTTATTAAAACCGGAGTATGCCCAAAATATAATAGTCGGGGTAAAGACTTCTTCTCAATTCTCATGGTATCTAACAGAAAGAGATGTTTGGATACTAGATATCATAAAATATAAAGAAGCCTATGAAAAAAACGGGTTTAGTTTTGATATGGACTTTGCTCTTTCTCTAAGAAATAACATTTCAGTTGTAAATGAAGATAATTATCGTCTTTATTTAAAAGAATATACTGACTATATTATCCCGTCTTCAGAATTAAAGAAGTTAGTTGAACATCAGGATTATGAAAGTACTATTCTAGAATTAAGGCCATCATTATATATAGACTTTAATCAAAAAATGCTTCTTTCGCTGTATCCTGAGTTATTACCTTTTGAAAATTATGTTCCTAATAATTGGACAGGGGTTCGGGAAGACTTTACTAGTTATATTCCTGAAGAGGATAGATACTGGATTTTTGATGATGTAAATTATATAGACAAAGTTTTTAATGAGAAAGAAAGAGAGTAAAGGAGAAAATAAAATGTCAAAAGATGATAGCTTGGTAATAATAAATGAAAGTTTTAAAAAGGAGGGTAGTGAAGAAGATATAGAAGGATTAACAATAATGATTGATGGGGTTATAAAGCAGGTTTTTAATAAAATTAGAAATGAAAGAAATTATAACAGTAATAATGAAGTTATGAGAGATATTATATTTGAAGGAATTAATAGTATTGTTAAAAAAACTTAAGGCATTATTAAAAACAAATAAACGCTTCGAGTTGGTTTGATTTTCTACCTTGATTGGCACTGAAGCCTTTCAAGGTTTTTTTATTAGTTTGTTGTCCACTGTTTTATATAGCGTAAATAAGTATAGGCTTTGAACGCGTCACAGTCGGCACCATGGCAGCCGGGTTTATACCAGTCGTCGGTTGGGCAGGCCGGGCCTTCAAAGGCGGAAAAGCCATCTACAAAACCGGAAAAGCAGCTATCGCTGCTGAACACGCATTAGACGCCTACAAAACAGGCAAATCCTTAGACATTCTCAAAATGACAGAAATGGGCGCATACGGCCTTGTTGCGTCAAACGGATTCTCAGAAGCCGTCACGGGACGGGATATGTTTGGAAACAAAGTGTCTGAGGAGAAGCGGAAGCAAGGGGCGCTCGAAGCGGCATTGAGCTTGGTTGGAGCCAATGCATTGGCGAAACACATTGATAAAGGCATCCCGCTTGCAACCCATTCAAAAGTTCAAACAGCTAACAAGACACTAGAAAAAGTAAAACAATTCAAAGTCCCAACAAACGTCCGCGTGTACGCAGAACGCCCAGTAACTCCGGATGGCTTCACTTTCGGAATTCCGACAGTTCGTGTAGATGTGGAAAAGACGGCTGTTAAGGATCTTGGGATTGTGAAGATGGTTAGTGATGGCAGTCGTAAGGGAAGATCTCATAGTCCTAACATTTCTGAAAATACGATAAAGTAGCGCACGATGGATATTATGGTCGTAAAGAATTTAGAACGATGCTTAATAATGCTTCGTTTACTCCGCATGGCCATAAACATGTTAAGGCTAAAACACCTGAAGAAGCAAAACGTTTTAGTATGACAGGTAAAAAAGCTGCTCAGTACTTACCAGATGTGAATAATAAAGCTTTAGAAAAAGAGGCACTTCTAAAAGGTCATATTATTGATAATGGAAATAACAACTATTATTTCATTTATGATGCAGGAAAAACAGTCGGTTATGATCTAGGTACACCAACAAGCTGGATTAGAGCGGAGTTTTCTGGTGGTGAATATCATGGTCATCCGATTGCTGGAAGTCGATTAGATAAGTATTTAAAGCAACTTGGTATTGATAAGTAATAGGAGGCTTTTATGAGAAAGATAAAAAAAATGCCAGAAATAAGTTTACAACCCTTAAGGATTCCAAAAGGATGGACCATAAATCAAAACAGTTTTAGAGAAATTGATCCGAAAAAACTAGCACCAGACGATGAAAAATGGTTGTTTTTTTCACAAGATTTAATGCAATTAACATACTCTCGTAAAAATTACTTACTTGATTTAGGTTGGTATCCAGATGCGGATGCTAATGGATTTTATCAACTAGTTATGATGCAAAATGAGGATTGGGATCAACCCATGTATGAATTTCAGACAAATAGCCATATTGAAATAGTTAAAAATATAGAATTTATATTAAACAAAGTTACGAATAATGAAATGTAGTTAAACATTTAATTAAAACTATTAATAAAGTTTGTAGAACCTGGAGTTGTAAGTTTTCAAACAATTTTCAAAGTGAAAATGAATACAAAGAAAAACAGACACTAGTTAACAGGAGGTAGGATTGATTTTAGATGCATGTTAAACAAATACATTCTTTCAACCTAAACAGAGAAAAATTTGTAAAAACACAACAATCCCTTATCCATAAAATCAACCTATCCCCCACGATCCATCCAGACTCCATCAACACCTGCGCAGGCGTCGACCTGGCCTATTGGGAGCAGGATGGAGAACCGTACGGGGTGTGCAGTATTATCGTGATTGATGCTGATACAAAAGAAGTCATTGAAAAAGTGCACAGCATGGGGAGAATCAGCGTGCCGTACGTTTCGGGTTTTCTTGCGTTTCGCGAGCTGCCTTTGATCATCGAGGCGGCGAAAAAGCTGGAGACGGAGCCGGATGTCTTCTTGTTTGATGGCAACGGATATCTGCATTACAACCATATGGGCGTTGCCACCCATGCGGCTTTTTTTCTCAATAAGCCGACGATTGGGATAGCGAAAACCTATCTCAAAATCAAAGGCTGCGATTTCGTGACGCCTGAAAATGAAGTAGGTGAATACACTGATATTATCATTGACGGCGAGGTATATGGACGGGCGCTGCGAACGCGGCGGGATGTGAAGCCTATTTTCTTGTCTTGCGGAAATAACATTGATTTAGAAAGCAGTTATCAAATTACGTTGAGCCTGCTTAATCAAGAAAGCAGACTGCCGATTCCTGTCCGCCTGGCTGACCTTGAAACACATGTTTTGCGAACGTTTTATCAGAAAAATCACGTGTAAAACTTGCAGGCCGGAATCTGCAAGTTTTTTTAATGATTTCTATATACAGGACAATCTGTGAATGAGAGGAACCATATATCAAACGACATTTCTGGGCCAAAATAAAAAAGCACCTGTCCAGGTGCTTTTTTCTATAAATGAGGGATCACAAGGCCCCCATATAAAAACGCCGCGATAATCAAAAATGCCGGATGCATTTTGAATTTTGTCATGGCAAGGAGCGAAATTCCCGCAATCACGATCGATTGGACCCAGCCAATCGCTTTGATGCCGTCTGCGCCGATTTGCCAGGTAAGAATGAGCATCATGACCGCGATGACAGGCTGGACGGACAGCGTCATGCCTTTGATGACAGGTGATTGGCGGAAGCGCTGGATGATGCGCAGCAGGACGATCAATGCGAGCGCCGACGGTACGACGGTTGCGATCAGGGCAATTAGGAAGCCGGGCCACCCGCCTGCGCTGTAGCCGACATACGCAGCGATTTTCGTGGCGATCGGGCCCGGCAAAGCGTTCGCAAGTGCGAGCATATTTGAGAATTGATCGTTTGAGAGCCAGCTGTATCTGTTTACGACTTCTTCAAACATTAGCGGAATAGACGCAGGTCCGCCGCCATATCCCAGTAGGTTTGCGATAAAAAACGCCATAAATAAATAGATCGATATCATGAGGCTGACATTCCTTTATCTTTTGAATGTTTATTTGTGATTTTGTCTTTCAGTTTAAAATGAAACGCCCCGTACGCTAAGAAAATGATAATGACAAGGCCGGGATTAATCTGTAAAGTTTGCAGGCCGATAAAAGCGATGATAAAAAACAAGATGCCGGTGACCCAGCCGAAACCTTTAAGCGCTTTTTGGCCAAACTCGTACGCCATGATTCCGAGCATTACCGCAATTACCGGCGTGACGGCACCAATCATGCCTGCAACAATTGCTGAATGGCTTAACACATTTACAGCCGCAAACAAGCCCACCATCGCAAGACATGTAGGCAGAATGTGGGCGAGGGTCGCCACAATTGCACCTAATGTGCCTTTTAGCTTAAAGCCCAGATAAGCAGCCATTTTGGTGGCAATCGGTCCGGGAAGCGCATTAGCGATTGCTAATATTTCTCCGAATTCATCATCGTCAATCCATTTATACTTATTGACCGCTTCATGGCGGATCAGTGGAATCACGGAAGGTCCGCCGCCGAACCCTAATATGCCGGTGCGAACCATTGCGGCCGTCATATCCCGATAAGGATGGTTTTTCATTCGTTTCTCTCCTTTACAGCTTCATTCCCATACGGCTTTTGTATCGTTTGATCAGCATCTGGCAATCAACACTGACGACGCCTCGCAATGGATACAGCCGTTTTGTTAAAAATTCTTCCATTTCTTGATCGTTGGCAAAGATCCCATGCATATGCAGCTTGCTTGGGCCTGTCATGTGATAAAGGCTGGTGACCGCAGGCTCTTCCTCAAGCTTAAGAGCGACCTCTTCTAAAAATTGCGGTTCTACCTCGACATTGAAAAACACGGAAACATGAATGCCGATTTTAGCGGGATTGATGACAGCGGTGAATTTTTCAATAACACCGGCTTCAATTAATTGGTTGATACGGGCCTGGACGGCGACCCGTGACAAATCGACTCTTTTGCCAAGATCCGTATAAGAAATTCTGCCTTCTTCATGCAAAATCGTGAGAATTTGTTTATCAGTCTCATCAAGTACAAGGTTGGGGATTTGATATTCATGACTCAATTGCTCCACCTGCTTTCGTAGCCTTTTAGACATCATTTTACCATAAAAATTACGTTTCGAAATTATAATTTTTCATTTGTTTTCGAAATGAATGTAAAAACATCTTATCATTTGCGAAAGGAAGAAAGTTCGTCAGTTTTTCTGCCGGATCAGTAGATGTAAAAAATCAGGCTCCCTATACTGAAGAAAATTTCTTAAAAAAGGGGACTTGTGATGAACAAATCTGTCATCGGTACAAAGCAAATGGTCGTCAGTCCGCATTACCTCGCTTCTCAAGCCGGAAACCGCATACTGGATAAGGGAGGCAACGCGTTTGACGCCGCTGTTGCGGTGAGTGCTTGTCTTGCGGTTGTGTACCCGCATATGACCGGACTTGGCGGGGATTCCTTTTGGCTGACCTTTCACCAGCAAACAAAGGCAGTAAAAGTCTACAATGGCAGCGGCCGTTCAGGAAAAAACGTAACGAGAGATGTATATAAGGGAAAAAGCGCGATTCCGCTGCGGGGAATTGACAGTGCCATTACCGTGCCGGGAATGGTTGATAGCTGGGATGCGGTCCTGAAGGAGTACGGGCGTCTGTCTCTTGCAGATGTATTGGAACCCGCACGCGATTATGCCCAAAATGGGTTTCCTGTATCAGCTGATCAGTGTCGTCACACAGAAAAGAATATTGAATTGCTGGCCTCCACGCCTTACACGGCTGACATCTTCACGAGAAGGGGCAAAGCACCTGTCCCGGGAGAGCGGTTTGTGCAAAAAGAGCTTGCAGACAGTCTGAACTTGATTGCTAAAAAAGGAAGAAGCGCATTTTATGAAGGAGATCTCGCTCAGCGGATTGTCTCACATTTACAGAATAACGGCAGTTACATGACAATCGATGATTTTAAAGCGCATCGGGGTGAGTGGGCAGCGCCTGTATCAAGTGATTATCGAGGATACAGTGTGTATCAGGCGCCGCCGAATTCTCAGGGATTTACCGGTTTATTAACACTGAACATTTTGGAAAACTATGATTTCACCCAAATCGAACACGGTTCATTTAAGTATTATCATGTGCTTGTGGAGGCATTGAAAAAGAGTTTTCTAGATCGGGATGCCGTCCTGACTGATCCGGCGTTTGCAGACATTCCGCTTGAAAGGCTTTTGGACAAACGTTATGCAAAACAATTGGCAGAAGAAATCGGCTATCTCGCAGTACCGGCAGAAAGCAGGCCGGTGGGAAGTGATACGGCATATGCGGCCGTAATCGATGCGGATGGCAACGCAGTGTCATTCATCCAAAGCCTGTACTTTGAATTTGGCTCGGCAATCACTGCCGGTGATACAGGCATATTACTGCAAAACCGCGGATCATTTTTCTCACTGGATGAAAATCATGTCAACATGCTTGAACCGAGAAAGCGTACCTTCCATACGCTGATGCCGGCTATGGTCTGTAAAGGCGGAAAGCCGAAAATTCTGTACGGTACACAAGGCGGCGAAGGCCAGCCGCAGACCCAGACGGCCATCATTACCCGAATGCTGGACTACGGAATGCATCCACAGCAGGCAATCAGCGAACCGCGCTGGGTATGGGGCAGAACGTGGGGAGAGGAATACGAAGGTCTCAGAGTTGAGGGCAGATTCACAGACAAAACAATCCAAAAACTGAAAGACAGCGGACATCTCGTGGAGGTTGTCGGTGACTATGATCCGCTGATGGGACACGCGGCTGCAATCAAAGTTGATGAAGAAGGCTTTCTCCAAGGCGGAGCCGATCCTCGGGGAGACGGAGCGGCTGTGGGGATTTAAATAACTAGAGGATACAAATATAAATCAAAAGCGCAAACATAAGGGAGACCTCTACAAAGTGGTACATATACTGTTTATCTTCAGGTCTATAATGCCACTCCATAAAAATTCGTATTGAGTCAATCACAATAAAAAATAAAAGAAGCAAATATTCAACTGGAAAAAAGGAGAGTGAAAACACAAACAAAATAAGTAAAGTGATTACGATCCATTTGTGTGTATTGCTGACATGCTTATATCGCCAGCCGGATTTATCAATACCGTATTTTTTCTTTATAAAAAATTGAGAGACGAGACTGATGGTAATAGCGATCAGCATTAAAATCCAAAAGTTTGTCATTCCAATTCCTCCTAATCTACCTTTATACGAAGAAAAAGGAAAAACGTTTCACAAAAGAACAACCCGAGCTTACTCTGGGTGTTCTTTTTTTTGATATTTTTTCAGTTTTTTACAGGCGATATTTTGTAATCATAAGGTCTTTTTGACTAGTTTCTTCTATTTAAATAGTCCTTCTCTTCAGCTGGGACGAATCAGTGTGAATTCTTCTCCGAGCTTGGCATAGTGATTTCCCGCCAATCGTGAGGCAGGCTTTAATTCGTCCGTTAAAATATATCCCTTTTCTGCATCATACACCTTTTCATCTAGGTGGAAGCAGACAACTCTTCCGATGAGCAGATCTGCTGTAGTGACGCCATGATCATTGTCAAAGGTAATATGCCGCTCTAATTTGCACTCAAAGCGAACGCGGGCTTCCTTAATGCCGGGAACTGAAACAGCTTTGCTTTCAACAGGATGAAGCGAGGTGCGTGTAAGCTCGCTTTCATCCGGCCTTAAGCTTGCAGCTGTTTCATTGATATCTTCAATGATGGCTTCATCACTGACATGAACAACAAATTCTCCGTTCTCCACTGCGTTTCGCGCTGTATCTTTTTGGCGTCCTTCCGTCCTGTTAACAGAAATACTGAGAAGCGGAGGATCTGAGCTGACGACGTTATAAAAACTGAAAGGCGCGGCATTGACCGCTCCTCCTGAAGAAAGTGTTGTTACAAATGCAATGGGACGGGGAATAACGGTACCTGACAATAGCTTGTATGTGTCTTTGGCACTAAGCTGATCAGCTTGAAATATGTACATAGCAACAACCGCCTTTATCGTTAGGATACCTTGATTATAACGAAATGGTTTAAAGGAAACCAAATGATGCGGGTTGCATATGTTATGTCATGACATATATCTAATACAGGGCAAATAAAAAAATAGGCTTCCGTACCTCCGCCGGCAGCCTATTGAAACAATGAAAACTTAGATTATTTGTATTTCTTTTTGACTACCCAGCAATTGCCGTCTTTCCAGTATTCTTTTTTGCTGTCATAATCATCGTGTTTTTTGTAGTGTTTCTTATGGGAACGATATGATTTTTTGTGAGTGCGGCATGATTTTTTAAAGCTGCGAGATCTTTTGTGTGAGCGACATGACTTTTTAAAGCTGCGAGATCTTTTGTGAGTGCGGCATGACTTTTTAAAGCTGCGAGATCTTTTGTGAGTGCGGCATGACTTTTTAAAGCTGCGAGATCTTTTGTGACTGCGAGATTTTTTGTGGCTGCGGGATCTTTTGTGAGAACAGAATGATTTTTTGTGGCTGCGAGATCTTTTGTGAGAACAGAACGATCTTTTGTGGCTGCGAGATCTTTTGTGAGAACAGAACGATTTTTTGTGGCTGCGAGATCTTTTGTGAGAACAGAATGATTTTTTGTGGCTGCGAGATTTTTTGTGAGTGCGGTGCGACTTTTTATGACTGCGTTTTTTTCCATGAGGCTCTTGGTATAAATAATCCTTTAAACCTTCTTTTTTTGCGGATTTCACCGCTTCTTTGATGTCAGAATGGGAATAGTGGCCCAATTTGAAATCCTCCTTTTAAAAATGATGTTAAGGATGAAGATCCTTACTACCCTCATAGTACGCGCGGTTTTAAAAAGTGTATAAGTGTTCCGCTGAGATCTTATAAAAATAAAAGCCTAAAATTTGTAAGGAGGATTATGGATGAAGAATCAATCCAATTTACCGCTTTATCAGCTGTTTGTTCATCCAAAAGATTTGCGTGAATTAAAAAAGGATATATGGGACGATGATCCGGTGCCAGCTGTGATGAAGGTAAATCAAAAAAGGCTGGATATTGATATCGCTTATCGGGGATCACATATCAGAGACTTCAAAAAGAAGTCATACCATATTTCCTTTTATCAGCCGAAAACATTCCGCGGCGCGCGAGAGATTCACTTAAATGCGGAGTACAAAGACCCTTCCTTGATGAGAAACAAATTGTCTCTGGATTTTTTCTCGGAGCTAGGGACACTGTCACCAAAAGCAGAGTTTGTGTTTGTAAAGGTGAATGGGAAGAATGAAGGGGTTTATCTTGAACTTGAATCCGTTGATGAATATTATTTGGCGAAAAGGAAGCTGGCTGATGGCGCGATTTTTTACGCGGTGGATGATGATGCTAACTTTTCTCTGATGAGCGATTTGGAAAAGGAAACGAAGACGTCGCTGGAGCTTGGATATGAAAAGAAGACAGGGACTGTGGAAGATGATTTTTATTTACAGGATATGATTTTTAAAATTAATACTGTCCCTAAAGCTCAGTTTAAGTCAGAAGTGACAAAACACGTGGATGTCGATAAGTATTTGCGCTGGCTTGCCGGTATTGTATTCACCTCGAACTATGACGGGTTTGTCCACAACTACGCATTATACAGAAGCGGGGAAACCGGATTATTTGAGGTGATTCCTTGGGATTATGATGCGACCTGGGGCAGGGATATCCATGGAGAGCGGATGGCTGCCGATTATGTAAGAATTCAAGGATTTAATACACTAACCGCCCGGATATTGGATGAATCCGATTTTCGCAAGTCCTACAAGCGGCTGTTAGAAAAAACGCTTCAATCTCTTTTTACGATAGAATATATGGAACCGAAAATAATGGCTATGTATGAGCGGATTAGGCCTTTTATCTTGATGGACCCATATAAAAAGAATGATGTTGAGCGTTTTGACCGTGAGCCGGATGTGATTTGTGAATATATTAAAAACCGTTCACAATACCTCAAAAATAATTTAAGTATTTTATGAATGTGTGAAAATAGGTATTCTGCTGAAAAAGCGACAATTAGGCTATTGAATTAGTTCAACAAATAAACGTGACACGTATATATGCAATATGTTTATCATCTATGTATAAGTGACTAGGAGGAACTTGAATGAGCAAGAGGAGAATGAAGTATCATTCAAATGATGAAATATCTTATTATAACTTTTTGCATTCAATGAAAGATAAAATTGTTACTGTATATCGTGGAGGTCCGGAATCTAAAAAAGGAAAATTAACTGCTGTAAAATCAGATTATATTGCTTTACAAGCTGAAAAAAAAATAATTTATTATCAGTTGGAGCATGTGAAAAGTATTACTGAGGATACCAATAATAGCACCACAACAATTGAGACTGGGGAAATGCCCGACGCTGACGATTTTCATAGCTTAATCGGACAATTAATGAACCAATCAGTTCAATTTAATCAAGGGGGTCCGGAATCTAAAAAAGGAAGGTTGGTCTGGCTGGGAGATGATTACGCTGCGTTAAACACAAATGAGGATGGGGTAGTGTATTTTAATATCCATCACATAAAGAGTATAAGTAAACATGAGCCCGATTTGAAAATAGAAGGACAGACGCCATCAGGTGTCTTGGAAGCTGATTATTTAAGCGAGGTTTTTAAGAGTCTGACTCATAAATGGGTTTCAATTAATCGTGGAGGTCCGGAAGCCATTGAGGGTATCCTTGTAGATAATGCCGACGGCCATTATACTATAGTGAAAAATCAAGAGGTGCTTCGCATCTATCCTTTTCACATAAAAAGCATCAGCTTAGGCCCAAAAGGGTCGTACAAAAAAGAGGATGAAAAGAATGAGCATCAAAATCAGGAAGACAGCGATGATACAGATCAAAAAGAAGAAGTGTACAGCAGTTCGTTAATTTCTTCAAAGCCATATAGCTCATCAAGTTCATCAAAATCATCCAAACGATCACTAAAATCTTCAGATTATCAGTCATCAAAATCATACAGCTCATCAGGTTCAAGGAGTTCATCAAAATCATCTAAACGATCATCAAAATCTTCAGATCATCAATCATCAAAATCTTACAGCTCATCAGGTTCAAAGAGTTCATCAAAATCATCTAAACGATCGCCAAGATCATCAGATTATCAATCATCAAAATCTTACAGCTCATCAGGTTCAAAGAGTTCATCAAAATCATCTAAACGATCACCAAGATCTTCAGATTATCAATCATCAAGATCACCAGGTTATTCAAGTTCCTTAAAAAGTTCAGGAAAACAAAAGGAAGATTATAGCTATGAAACGATTGTCAGAACGATAGACTATCACTGGAAACGTAAATATTAATAGATAATGGAGGAGCATCAGATTAAGTGATGCCCTTTTTCAGTTAAAGGAGGAGAATCGTGAAAGGTTTGAATCAATTCCTTAACACAGATGTTGAGGTTGTCATTTCAGGAGATACAAGGTTTGTCGGCACCCTTATAGATATCGGACAGGATATTTTTGTTATTTTTGATGGCTGCAATTATCTTTATATTCCCTTGTTGCATCTTCATCAAATGAACAAGGCGAAAATAGTGACCAGTACTGAGAAGCCATTTTTGATCAATCCGGAAGATCCAATGATAGAGGCAGAAACTCAAGCTTTTTCATATAGAAATACATTAAACAAGGTCAAAGGCCAGTTTATTGAAGTTTATGTAACTGGGGGTCGATCGATCCATGGGTATGTTACAAATGTTTTAAACGATTATATTGTATTTTTCTCACCTGTATTTAAAATACTTTTTATATCTATGCATCATTTAAAATGGTTTACCCCTTATTCAACTGAACAAACACCGTACACTCTTGACAACTCACAATTGCCTGTCGTGCCTTCCAAAGTTCCTCTTGTGCGTAATTTTGAGGAGCAGATCAAAAAAAATATTGGTGAATTGGTCATATTTGATATGGGAGAGGTGCCAGAAAAAGTTGGTCTATTAAAGGATGTCTCTAATAATATCATTGAGCTTATTAACGCAAATGGAGAGCCAATCATTTGGAAGTTAAATCATCTAAAGACAATGCATCTTCCCTAGTGTATGCAAAACTGCCCTCTTGAATAGCAGAAGGCAGTTTTTCGTTTCATACTGTGCTAAAGAAATAACCAACTGATCCAAAAATATAAACATGTTAACGTAAAAAGAACAGTCAGCGGAATGATGATAATGGTCGTTTTTATATATTCGCCCCATGAAATGCTTTCATCATGCTGTTTTAATATATGCATCCAAATAAGCGTTGCTAAGGTTCCCATAGGTAATAATAATGAACCGATATCACTGCCGATAATATTTGCCAAGTAGATGATTTTTGTTGTTGAAGGATTCAGGGTCATTTCAGTTAAGGTAAAAGTACTGATCATTAACGCTGGATGATTGTTAAAGAGATTAGAAAAAACAGAAGTAGAGATACCTGATGCGAAAGTTGCATGGGCGAGGCTTCCAGAAACCACGGGTTCAAAATAATTCACAAGTAACTCAGTGAATCCAATATTATGCAGACCATAAATTAAGACATACATAGTAAAAGCGAATATAAAAATGTGCCAAGGCGATTTATATAACAAGTCTCTTGGGGAGGTTTTGAAATAAATCCATCTCCAGCTCAACAGGATAAAAGATCCGATGACAGCGACTAGAGGAACAGAAATACCGGTATATGATGCTGCAAATAGACTCATTCTGACGAGAAAAACAAATGCAAGCACAAACAACATGATTTTTGTTTGATTTTGTTCTGGTAAAGGAGCTGATGGCGAATGAAGAGGATGGTACCTTCTATGCCGCAGAGACTGAAAATGGCTCGGTATATCTGGCAGGTTCTTGGGAAGACGTTTATAAAAGAACATAAACAGTAGACAAGTCATAAAAATGAGTCCCATCATACTAGGGACAAACATCATGGCAGTGTGAAGATATAGATCCATTCCAATTATTTTGAGAGAAATTAAATTAACAATATTACTTACGCCAATCGGTGCGCTAGAGGCTGTGGCTATTAAAACACCGCTTAATAAATATGGGGCTTTTTGATGTTTTTTTAAACCTAAATATTTTAGTACAAGCAAAAGGATTGGAGTTGTGATCAAAATGCTCCCATCATTATTCAGGAAAATGGTCATGAGAAAGCAGAGCAAATTGGTTAGCCAAAAAAGCTTGATGCCTGAACCCTTGGATTGTTGGAGCAGTTTTGCAGCCACCCAATAAAAGAAACCAAAGCTTTCTAGTGCAATGGCCATAATCATAGTGGCAAGGATTGTAACCGATGCACCCGTGACTTTTGTTCCGATTTCCCCTAAGTCTGCCAATGACACACTTCCGCACAATAAAACCATTAAAGCGCCAAATGTGGCGGGGATAGCTTCATTTAGTCCTTTTGGTCTCCAGAAAATAAAAATCATTGTTACGAAAAAAGCGAGCAATGTGAATATGCCGGTGAACTCAATAATTTACTTCACCTCTCTATCTTTCATTTTTAAAATCAAACTAATGTCCTGCGCTTACTAATGTCCTTGCCAACTATTTGTACTGTATGTATACGTATACTGATATAAAGTTGTACTAAGCGATTATATTAAATTAATAAAATTTCCATAAGAAACCCAAAAGAAAAAAGAGATTGCAAGTATCGTTCATGTACCTGCATCACTCTCTTTAGTTCTTGTCTGCTGACAATTTGAAATATGAATAAAATGCTTTATAAGCGGATTATGATTGTCTTTGCGGTAAGCAATAACCCATTCTGCATTAAGCTGTATTTGGTCCATTTTTCGATAAGTAACATCCAAATTAAATAATTTTTTGGCTGAGGAAGGAACAAATGTCATACCAATTCCGGCACTGACTAAACCAATCACCATTTGATATTCTGTGGCTTCCTGGACAATGTTGGGTCTGAAGCCCGCTTGTTCACAGAACTGAATAAAATCCATGTATAGAGTAGGCCATGCTTCTTTAGCAACAGTAATAATTGGTTCATCTCTTAAATCCTCAATCGTAATTGATTCCTTAGAAGTCAATGGGTGTTGCTTAGGCAAAGCTAAAACACAAGGGCTGCTTTGGGCGGTTTCGATATGTAAAGCTGTATGCTGTAAGGGAGGATGAAGTATACCAATATCAATGTTGCCCTTTAGTAGCTCCTCCTGCTGCCTAGACGAGGATATTTCACGCAGTTCTATTTTCACAGATGGGAATTTTTTACGATATTCCCGGACAATCGGCGGCAGAAATTCATATGTAGCTGATCCGACAAAACCGATTACGAGAAGGCCTTGCTCGCCGCGGGCCGTCCGCTGTGCCAGTTCAATTCCTTGTCCGATTTGCATCAATGCCATCCGGCAATGATTTAAAAAGATTTCTCCTGCTGCGGTAAGCTCGACAAATCGTTTTGTCCTTTTCAGAAGCGTAACTCCGACTTCTTCCTCCAGCTGTTTGATCTGCTGGCTGAGAGGAGGCTGCGTCATGTTCAGCCGCCGGGCAGCCTTTCCGAAATGAAGCTCTTCGGCTACTGCGATAAAGTATTGAAGATGGCGAAGCTCCATTCAATATGCATTCCTTTCCATAGGTTAATAATTCGTATTACATATTAATCATAAGGCGAATCGATATTGGAGGTCAATTTCCAAAGAGTGTATAGTGAAACTTATCACAAGATATTTAAAATTTTACGTTTAAAATGCATAATAAGGAGTGAGGGTGTTGACAAAAGCAACAAAAGAACAAAAATCCCTTGTGAAAAACAGAGGGGCGGAGCTTGTTGTTGATTGCTTGGTGGAGCAAGGTGTCACACATGTATTTGGCATTCCAGGTGCAAAAATTGATGCGGTATTTGACGCTTTACAAGATAAAGGACCTGAAATTATCGTTGCCCGGCACGAACAAAACGCAGCATTCATGGCCCAAGCAGTCGGCCGTTTAACTGGAAAACCGGGAGTCGTGTTAGTCACATCAGGACCGGGTGCCTCGAACTTGGCAACAGGTCTGCTGACAGCGAACACTGAAGGAGACCCTGTCGTTGCGCTTGCTGGAAACGTGATCCGTGCAGATCGTTTAAAACGGACACATCAATCTTTGGATAATGCGGCGCTATTCCAGCCGATTACAAAATACAGTGTAGAAGTTCAAGATGTAAAAAATATACCGGAAGCTGTTACAAATGCATTTAGGATAGCGTCAGCAGGGCAGGCTGGGGCCGCTTTTGTGAGCTTTCCGCAAGATGTTGTGAATGAAGTCACAAATACGAAAAACGTGCGTGCTGTTGCAGCGCCAAAACTCGGTCCTGCAGCAGATGATGCAATCAGTGCGGCCATTGCAAAGATCCAAACAGCAAAACTTCCTGTCGTTTTGGTCGGCATGAAAGGCGGAAGACCGGAAGCAATTAAAGCGGTTCGCAAGCTTTTGAAAAAGGTTCAGCTTCCATTTGTTGAAACATATCAAGCTGCCGGTACCCTTTCGAGAGATTTAGAGGATCAGTATTTTGGCCGTATCGGTTTGTTCCGCAACCAGCCTGGCGATTTGCTGCTAGAGCAGGCAGATGTCGTTCTGACGATCGGCTATGACCCAATTGAATATGATCCGAAATTCTGGAATGTCAATGGAGCCCGGACAATTATCCATTTAGACGAAATTATCGCTGACATTGATCATGCTTACCAGCCTGATCTTGAATTGATCGGTGACATTCCGTCCACGATCAATCATATCGAACACGATGCTGTAAAAGTGGAATTTGCAGAGCGTGAGCAGAAAATCCTTTCTGATTTAAAACAATATATGCATGAAGGTGAGCAGGTGCCTGCAGATTGGAAATCAGACAGAGCGCACCCTCTTGAAATCGTTAAAGAGTTGCGTAATGTAGTCGATGATCATGTTACAGTAACTTGCGATATCGGTTCGCACGCCATTTGGATGTCACGTTATTTCCGCAGCTACGAGCCGTTAACATTAATGATCAGTAACGGTATGCAAACACTCGGCGTTGCGCTTCCTTGGGCAATCGGCGCTTCATTGGTGAAACCGGGAGAAAAAGTGGTTTCTGTCTCTGGTGACGGCGGTTTCTTATTCTCAGCAATGGAATTAGAGACAGCGGTTCGACTAAAAGCACCAATTGTACACATTGTATGGAACGACAGCACATATGACATGGTTGCATTCCAGCAATTGAAAAAATATAACCGTACATCTGCGGTCGATTTCGGAAATATCGATATCGTGAAGTATGCGGAAAGCTTCGGAGCAACTGGCTTGCGCGTAGAATCACCAGACCAGCTGGCAGATGTTCTGCGTCAAGGCATGAACGCTGAAGGTCCTGTCATCATTGATGTCCCGGTTGACTACAGTGATAACATTAATTTAGCAAGTGACAAGCTTCCGAAAGAATTCGGTGAACTCATGAAAACGAAAGCTCTCTAGCACTCTGCGCATCACGACACTGTTTTATGAACAGCACTAAATAAAAGGAGTGAAGGGAATATGAAACGAGAAAGCAACATTCAAGTGCTCAGCCGCGGTCAAAAAGATCAGCCTGTGAGCCAGATTTATCAAGTATCAACAATGACTTCTCTATTAGACGGAGTATATGACGGGGATTTTGAACTGTCAGAGATTCCGAAATATGGAGACTTCGGTATCGGAACCTTTAACAAGCTTGACGGAGAGCTGATTGGGTTTGACGGCGAATTTTACCGTCTCCGTTCAGATGGAACTGCGACACCGGTCCAAAACGGGGATCGTTCTCCGTTCTGTTCATTTACGTTCTTTACACCGGACATGACGCACAAAATTGATGCGAAAATGACACGCGAAGACTTTGAAAAAGAGATCAACAGCATGCTGCCAAGCAGAAACTTATTTTATGCAATTCGTATTGACGGATTGTTTAAAAAGGTGCAGACAAGAACGGTAGAAATTCAAGAAAAACCTTACGTGCCAATGGTTGAAGCGGTCAAAACACAGCCGATTTTCAACTTCGACAACGTGAGAGGAACGATCGTAGGTTTCTTGACACCAGCTTATGCAAACGGAATCGCCGTTTCTGGCTATCACCTGCACTTCATTGACGAAGGACGCAATTCAGGCGGACACGTTTTTGACTATGTGCTTGAGGATTGCACGGTTACGATTTCTCAAAAAATGAACATGAATCTCAGACTTCCGAACACAGCGGATTTCTTTAATGCGAATCTGGATAACCCTGATTTTGCGAAAGATATCGAAACAACTGAAGGAAGCCCTGAATAAAAGAAAAAAAGAAAGCCCCTTTTAGCAGGGCTTTCTTTTTATTTGGCTCTTTTCCTGATTTTAGATAAAATAACATCAAAACAGTAAAGGTGTGGTCTGATGAAAATATTGGTTTTGGCAGTGCATCCTCATATGGAGACCTCAGTTGTTAATAAGGCGTGGGCTGAGGAATTGAGTAAACATGACAATATCACAGTACGGGATCTTTATAAGGAATACCCGGATGAAGAAATAGATGTTGCGAAGGAACAGCAGCTGTGCGAGGAATACGATCGGATTGTCTTTCAATTCCCGCTATATTGGTACAGCTCTCCGCCGCTCTTGAAAAAATGGCAGGATCTTGTGCTGACTTACGGCTGGGCTTTTGGTTCAGAAGGAAATGCCTTGCATGGGAAGGAGCTGATGCTGGCTGTATCAACAGGGAGCGAAGCGGAAAAATATCAAGCGGGCGGAGCAAATCATTACTCGATCAGTGAGCTATTGAAACCATTTCAGGCTACGAGTAATCTGATCGGCATGAAGTATCTGCCTCCATATGTGTTCTATGGCGTGAATTATGCAGCTGCAGAGGATATTTCTCTCAGTGCAAAACGGTTAGCCGAATACATCCAGCAGCCTTTTGTTTAAAATACAGCCCTGTCCAACATACGGCAGGGCTGTATTTGCTTAAAAATCCGGCAGCTCAGACAGGTTATTTTCCTTAATGCCGTCCGGTTCACTTCGCAAAATGTCACGCCCGTATTTATGGAAGACATCAACATGAGCGAGTTTTCCTGCTTTTGCTTCTGACAGCGCGGTAGGGTAGTCGAGCTCTCTTCCTGTATTGGTTTTCACTGCGATAATATTGTCTTCCTCATTTCTTCTAACCGCAATAATTTCTTCTTTTCCAGATGGAACATTTTCTTGATCGACAGTTGTTTGCCGGGCTTTATACGATTCATATGCTGCTTCAAATTGATCCATATTTACACCTCCGCTTTTTAGCGTGAACAAAAATGTCGATGATCATGTAAGGTTTCGACACAGCATACGACAATATTTCCTGAGAAATATCTTGGGAATGTGACAAATCCATTCATAATAAAAGGGATTCCGCATAAATACGGAATCCCTCTCAGTTATTTTGTCATGTGTAAATCCTTTGTTTTCATATAACCTGTCGCACCGCCGTAATCAACGAATACCCAATCAAAATCAAAACCGCCTTTATTCGTTTTACTCCAGCCTAAAAAAGAAACGCTTGTGTCTGCTGGAAGAGTCTTAATGCACTTTCCATCAGCGGATGTATATACTTTTGTTTTTGTTTTGGTTTTTACCGTTGTCGCTGCTTTTACAATGTAATGAGTGGATACAAACCCTATCTTTCCGTTTTTATACTGAACCTTTGCCCAGTCAGCATTTGAGAAGGAAATCAGCTTTAGGCTATCTCCTAAGTGCAGCGTATCGGCTTTCTGGCTTGATGCGGAAGGCTTCGTTCTGACATTTAGAGCCTCTGCTGATACCAAATAAGAATCAATCGGATAACTGTATAAATCATCAATGCTTACCGTTGTTTCTGGCTGTTGAGCATGGATCGTTCCAGCGCCCCCTGCAGTAGCCGCAGTCATTCCAGCCGCAAGTGCTAATGTTGAAAATATTTTTGTTGGTTTGTTCATGCCGTTCCTCTCCTCACGTAAGAGAAATAATTCATTCTATATCCCTATTCACGTTATCGCAGGTTCCTAAACATGAAAAAGGATCAGATAAAAATCTGATCCCGTGACAATTATTTTTGTGTTTCTAGTTTGAGAGGCGCGGATATTGTTTTTTGCACTTTTTTTCCGTGCAAAATATCATCTGCTGCTTCTGTAGCCAGTTTACCGATTAACTCAGGCTGCTGAGCGACGGTGGCTGACAGCTTTCCATCTTTAATGGAAGCGAGCGCATCTTTATTGCCGTCAAAACCGATCACCAATATGTCTTTCCCCGAACTGTTAATTGCCTCGAGAGCACCGAGCGCCATTTCATCGTTGTGAGCAAAAACAGCTTGGATATCAGGATGTCCCTGCAGCAGGTTTTCCATGACAGTCAGGCCTTTCGTGCGGTCAAAGTCAGCTGATTGTTTTGTGACAACTTGGAGCTTTTGGTCTGCGATGTTATGGAATCCTGAGCCGCGTTCCCGTGTGGCAGATGCGCCGGGGACGCCTTCAAGCTCTGCCACCTTTGCTCCTTTTCCAAGTTTGTCGGCAATAAACGCCGCGGCCATTTCACCGCCCTTTACATTATCGGAAGCAACGAGGGTTTCAACTTTTCCTTGTTCGGCAGATCGATCGATTGTTACGACGGGCACACCGACTGCGTTTGCAGATTCTACTGCCGTTGAGATCGCCGAAGAATCAGTCGGGTTGATTAATAATGCATCAACACCTTGCTGAATTAAATCTTCCACGTCACTCGTCTGTTTCGATGAATCATTTTGTGCATCAACAATGATGACTTTCATTCCCCGTTTTTTAGCTTCTTTTTCGATACCCTTTTTTAATGAGACAAAAAAAGGATTATTAAGCGTTGAGACGGACAAGCCAATGGTGAATTCCTTTTTGTTCCCCGAGTTTGACGGCTTTGCCCATTGGGGAGGCTCAAGCGAACAGGCGGTTAACAAAAATAATGATAACGTTAAAATGACGGATACAGCCTTTTTCATGTGAAAACCCTCCTAAGCTGACTTCTTGCGGTCTAATAATACCGCAATTAAGATAACAATCCCTTTGACAACCAGCTGATAAAATGATGAGACGCCAAGCAGATTAAGTCCGTTATTAAGTGTGCCGATGATCAGCACCCCGATTAACGTGCCGACAATGCGTCCTCGGCCGCCGGAAAGACTTGTCCCGCCTAAGACGACTGCCGCGATAGCATCAAGTTCGTACGATTCCCCCGCAGTCGGCTGGGCCGAATGCAGGCGGGAAGTCAATATGGCACCTGCAAGAGCGGATAAAAGCCCGGCTAAAGAATAGATCATCACTTTCACGCGCGTCACTTTGATGCCTGAAATGAGCGCGGCTTTTTCGTTGCCGCCGATAGCGTACGTTCGGCGTCCGAATGGTGTTTTATGAAGAAGCACCCAAAGGATGACAAAGGCAAGAACCATCGTAATCGCCGGTACAGGAATGCCTAAAAAGTAACCGCGTCCGAACATCTGAAAAGCGAAGTTTGTGCCAAGTCCAGTAATCGGATTTCCATCTGTATACACTAGCGTCAGTCCGCGAAACACAGTCATGGTCGCAAGCGTGGCGATAAAGGGCGCCATTTTTCCTTTAGTAATCAATAATCCGTTGATCATGCCTAGTACGGCACCAATGATACAGCCAAGGATGATCGCGAGAACCGGATCGACACCGGACACAATCATCCCCGCAACTAAAGCACTGGACAGGGCAAGAATAGCGCCGACAGAAAGATCAATGCCGCCTGTCAAAATGACAAAGGTCATCCCGAACGCGATTAATCCGTTAATGGCGACCTGGCGAAGCAGGTTTAAAATATTCAGCGGTTCAAGAAAGCTGGGATTTAAAATAGATACAATGATAACGAGAATAAATAAACCAAGAAACGGGCCGAGTTTTTGCATGACTCCGTCGAAGTGAATCCGTTTTTGTTCTGTTTGCAGTTGCTCCGTTTTCATATTACCGCCCTCCCGTGGCAAGTGTCATAATTCGTTCTTGTGTTGCTTCTCGTGCATGGATCTCTCCGCTGATTCTGCCTTCATGGACAACGATAATCCGATCGCTCATTCCCAGAATTTCAGGCAGCTCTGATGACACCATGATGATAGCGACGCCGCGTTCGGTCAGCTCATTCATCAGCGTATAAATCTCTCGTTTGGCGCCAACATCCACACCTCTGGTTGGCTCATCCAAGATAAGCACTTTCGGTCCGATGCCGATCCACTTGGCTATCACCACTTTTTGCTGGTTTCCTCCTGATAAATGGCGTGCGTGCGTTTCCGGTGATGCTGTTTTGATAGTGAGGCGTTTGATTAACAGATCGACAAATTCAGCCTCCCGCTTGTAATCAATGAGACCCTTTGGTGAGAAGCTGGACAGATTGGGCAGGGCAATATTTTCGCGGATCGAGGTGTCGAGCAGAAGCCCTTCATCCTTGCGATTCTCTGTAATAAAGCCGAGACCTTTTTTCACGGCTTCCTGCGGGTTCTTAATAGCCGTTTTTTTCCCAGCGATCCATATCTCACCCGTGTCCAGCCTGTCAACGCCGAACAGCGCTCTCATCATTTCTGTCCGGCCAGCTCCCATTAATCCTGAAACACCGACGATCTCACCGGAACGAACATAAAAGCTGACATCTTCAAAACTCCCTTTTACGGAGGCATTTTTCACCTCGAATACTTTGTCACCGAGAGAAGGAGTGCGTTTTGGATATCGTTCAGTCAGCTCCCGTCCGACCATTTTTTTGACGACTTCATCAAAATCAGTTTCTGAGATGTTTGTTGTATCTACCGTTTTTCCGTCACGCATGATGGTAATTCTGTCGCAAATCGCAAAAATTTCTTCCATGCGGTGCGAAATATAGACAATGGAGACGCCGTTCTTTTTTAACGCTGTAATGACCTCAAAAAGCTTGCTGATTTCGCGTTCAGTCAACGCTGCGGTCGGTTCATCCATAATGATTACCTCGGCATTTGTCATAAGCGCTTTTGCGATTTCGATCATTTGCTGCTGTCCGACGGAACATTCGCCGGCTTCTTGATCAAGAGAAAGAGAGACGGAGAGTTTGTCAAATTGCTCTTTTGCTAGCGCTTTCATTTTTCTTGTTTGTAAAACGCCCAGCTTGGAGGATATCTCTTTACCGATAAATAGATTCTCAAGAACGGTCATTTCCGGCCAGATATTCAATTCCTGATGGATAAAGGCTATTCCATGCTGTTCCGCTTCTTTTGGATTGGAAAAATACGTTTCGTTTCCGTTTATGCTGATTTGACCTTTATCTGCTTTGTGCAGGCCTGTCAAAATGTTCATAAGCGTGGACTTGCCGGCGCCGTTTTCTCCCATCAATGCATGTACCTCGCCAGGCACGAGCTGAAAGGAAACGCCTGACAGCACCTGGTTTTTTCCGAATGCTTTATGAATGTCTTTCATTTCAATCTGCATGTTTCATCCTCCTTTCTAGAAAAGCACACCCGCCTGCAGGATGCAGTTGGCATATGGTGTGAATTCTCCTGTTCTTATGACTGCCTTTGCTTCATTTGTCAGCAGCTTAAACTCCTCATGAGAAAGGTATTCAATCTCTTGTTCAGAGAAAAGATTTTCTAGAAATCTCGCATTGTCCTGATTGGATGCTTTTATTTCAGCTGCAGCAATGACTTTTTCGACCGCCATTTCCTCAGCCAGTACTGCCGCTGTATCTTGGAAAGCCGGAAGGCCCGGCTTCAGTGAAAGATCAATTTTCAAAACGCCGTCGGGAACAGGCAGTCCGGCATCCGCGATGACAATTTTATCAGTGTGGCCAAGGTCGGCTAAAATCTTGGCAAGATGGCTGTTCAGCATACCGTGTTTTTTCATGACAGCAGCTCCTCTACTTCATTTCTTGTCGGCATTCCGCCTTGGGCACCGAAGGAACAGACAGAAAGGGAAGCGGCACGGTTGGCAAACCGCAATGCGGCTTCAATGTCTTTTCCCTCAGCCAGGGCCACGGCAAATGCTGCGTTAAACGTATCACCGGCTCCGGTTGTATCAACGGGCTCAACAGGAAAGGACGGGATGAGCACTTCTTTGCTGCCAGCCGAATAGCGGACGCCTTGTTTTCCTTCTGTAATAAAGAGCTTTGCCGGATAAAGCGCCAGAGCTTCAGAAATGGTAAGCTCAGGGAATAAAATCGATGCCTCGTGTTCATTCGGCGTCAGATAGGTGGCGTGATCAATTGTTTCCTGCTTGAGCGGGCGGGCCGGTGCCGGGTTTAGCATGATCGGGATATCGTGAGAATGGCAGTATTTGCACACCTCATCAACCGTCTCTTCTGGGATTTCCTGCTGAATCAGCACCATATCGACCTTTTCAATCTGTTCGAGCGCGTTTAACGCATACGCTGGGGTGATGTCATCGTTCGCGCCTTTGACAACGACAATGCTGTTATCACCTTCAGCAAGCACAATATGAGCGGTTCCGCTTTCCGTATGTGTAACCGGTTCCATATAGTCAGTGCGAACGCCGTTAGCTTTTAGATTATTCAAAATAACTGTTCCATAATGATCGTCTCCAACCTTGCCGACCATAAACACTTGAGCCCCAAGTCTGGCTGCGGCAACGGCCTGATTTGCTCCTTTGCCGCCCGGCACAGTCTGAAAGGACGTGCCAAGAACCGTTTCACCGGCTTTTGGGCGTTTGTCCGAGGTGACCACTAAATCCATAGAACAGCTACCAATCACACAAATATTACGCATCTTAATCTTCCTTTCTTGTCGTCTTTCTTCCTATATAGGTGACAGGCATTTGAATTGCCGTTTCTGCCAGCGGCTGTTTTTTGATGATACCCAAAAGCAGTTTGGCAGCTTCTTTCCCCATATCATATGCAGGCTGTCTAATTGTAGAAAGTGGCGGGAACAGAAGTCCGCTTTGCGGAATGTCATCATAGCCGATAATTTGAATGTCCTCCGGCACGTTTTTTCCGCGCCGCAATGCTTCATGTAAAACGGCAGCGGCTTGAATATCATTACTCGCGATCACACCATCTGTCGCTGGATAAGCGGCAAACAGCTCCTTCGCCATCGATTGTGCATCTTTAATTGAAAATGAAGCCGTCTCAATGACCTGAAACTCAACTTCAGCCTGCTTTAAGATTTCCAAAGCGCCGTTAAAGCGGTCTTGAGCGGTCGGCAGGTGAGCGGGTCCTCTCAAGAGTGTAATGCGCTGGCTTTTTCCGTGAATGATAGCCTTGGCGGCTAACTTTCCTCCTTTATAACCGTCACTGGACACAGAAGGGGCTCCTTCTAGTGTTCTGTCCAGAAAAACAACTGGATAATTCATGCCGCTGTATTCCTCGAGATCCGGGTAATTCGTTGCGGCAATAATGCCTGCGACATGATTTTGTTTAAAGGTTTGAAGGTATTCAAGTTCTTTTTTCAATTCCTCGTCACTGTTGCCGAAAATAAGGCGATAGCCTTCCCGGTTCAATTCATCCTCCGCACCGCGGGCAAGCTGGGGGAAGAAAGGGTTTGTGATATCCGGGAGCAAAAGTCCGATCAGTCGGGATTCTCTTTTATATAGAGATCTGGCGACTTCGTTCGGGTAATAGTTCAGCTTCGCCATCGCCGCTATGACACGCGTTCGCGTTTCTTCGTGTACATAGCCGTTATCATTCAGGACGCGGGAAACCGTCGCAACTGAAACGCCCGCCGCTCCGGCGACATCTTTAATTGTAGCCAAAACAGCTCCTCCTTGCTTATGTAACCGTTTACATAGATAGATTATCATGAACAATCCGAAGTTGGCAATAAAAATATCAAAAGAAATCTACTTGTAAATTGTATATATAATTGAAAAATTTAAGGTTTTCACTCTTTTTTTGACAAAGTCTTCACAAATATGGATGAAGATTTCATGAACAAATATTAAGTTTTATTAAAATTGTTTCAAAGTCATGCGTTTAGACCTGTAAATGGTGAGAAACAGAAAAGACTATCATCCCAGAAAATGTTTAATTATGTTAGAGAATTCGGACTCGTATGTTTAGCGTTTTCATCTCGAACCTCCTTAGTCATTTTGGAATGGGCCTAATATTGCTTATTCCATGCAGAAAGGATGACATTATGACCTTGTCCTTAAGAAACAGGATAAAACTATTTTGTGTTCATAAGAACCGGAAACACGCATGATAGCAGGAGATGCTTGATAACACAGGCTGAAAAAAAGATTGATTTGAAATGCATATTAAATACAAACAGCAGGATGTGACTATACGTCCAGAAGGATATCAGGAGAAAAATGAAAGCGCATTCTCTTCGATTTTTTAAAAAAGTGATAAGGTATAAGTCCTGCTGTTTTCCAAAAATAGAAAACAGTTTGTAGGTATAAAATCTCTTTCAAACGAGAAGTTTGGCTTAGTCGATTAGGGAAGATTATGTTACATAATGCCGATTGAGAATTCATAGTGATTCTATATACTGATGAATGAATTTACAACAATATAGAAGGAGATGTCGAAAAGCAATGTGGTTACTCATTATAGCCTGTGCTGTCATACTGGTCATCGGAATATTAGAAAAACGACGACATCAGAAAAACATTGATGCCCTCCCTGTTCGGGTGAATATTAACGGCATCCGAGGAAAATCGACTGTGACAAGGCTGACAACCGGAATATTAATAGAAGCCGGTTACAAGACTGTTGGAAAAACAACAGGAACAGATGCAAGAATGATTTACTGGGACACACCGGAGGAAAAGCCGATTAAACGGAAACCTCAGGGGCCGAATATCGGAGAGCAAAAAGAAGTCATGAGAGAAACAGTAGATAGAGGGGCTAACGCGATTGTCAGCGAATGCATGGCTGTTAACCCAGATTATCAAATCATCTTTCAGGAAGAACTTCTGCAGGCCAATATCGGCGTCATTGTGAATGTTTTAGAAGACCATATGGATGTCATGGGGCCGACGCTTGATGAAATTGCAGAAGCGTTTACCGCTACAATTCCTTATAATGGCCATCTTGTCATTACAGATAGTGAATATACCGAGTTCTTTAAACAAAAAGCAAAAGAACGAAACACAAAAGTCATCATTGCTGATAACTCAAAAATTACAGATGAGTATTTACGTAAATTTGAATACATGGTATTCCCTGATAACGCTTCTCTGGCGCTGGGTGTGGCTCAAGCACTCGGCATTGACGAAGAAACAGCATTTAAGGGAATGCTGAATGCGCCGCCAGATCCGGGAGCAATGAGAATTCTTCCGCTGATCAGTCCGAGCGAGCCTGGGCACTTTGTTAATGGGTTTGCCGCAAACGACGCTTCTTCTACTTTGAATATATGGAAACGTGTAAAAGAAATCGGTTACCCGACCGATGATCCGATCATCATCATGAACTGCCGCGCAGACCGTGTCGATCGGACACAGCAATTCGCAAATGACGTATTGCCTTATATTGAAGCAAGTGAACTGATCTTAATCGGTGAAACAACAGAACCGATCGTAAAAGCCTACGAAGAAGGCAAAATTCCTGCAGACAAACTGCATGATCTAGAGTATAAGTCAACAGATGAAATTATGGAATTGTTAAAGAAAAGAATGCACAACCGTGTCATATATGGCGTCGGCAATATTCATGGTGCCGCAGAGCCTTTAATTGAAAAAATCCACGAATACAAGGTTAAGCAGCTCGTAAGCTAGGGGGAAATGCAGACATGTTCGGATCAGATTTATACATCGCACTAATTTTAGGTGTACTACTCAGTTTAATTTTTGCGGAAAAAACAGGGATCGTGCCGGCAGGACTTGTTGTACCGGGATATTTAGGACTTGTGTTTAATCAGCCGGTCTTTATTTTACTTGTTTTGCTAGTGAGCTTGCTCACTTATGTTATTGTGAAATACGGTTTATCCAAATTTATGATTTTGTACGGACGCAGAAAATTCGCTGCCATGCTGATAACAGGGATCGTCCTAAAAATCGCGTTTGATTTTCTATACCCGATTGTACCATTTGAAATCGCAGAATTTCGAGGAATCGGCATCATCGTGCCAGGTTTAATTGCCAATACCATTCAGAAACAAGGTTTAACCATTACGTTCGGAAGCACGCTGCTATTGAGCGGAGCGACCTTTGCTATCATGTTTGTTTACTACTTAATTTAATGTAAGGTGTGTCAAACGATGAAAAAAGAACTGAGCTTTCATGAAAAGCTGCTAAAGCTGACAAAACAGCAAAAAAAGAAAACCAATAAGCACGTATTTATCGCCATTCCGATCGTTTTTGTCCTTATGTTCGCTTTCATGTGGGCGGGAAAAGCGGAAACGCCGAAGGTCAAAACGTATTCTGACGACGTACTCTCAGCCTCATTTGTAGGCGATATTATGATGGGACGCTATGTTGAAAAAGTAACGGAGCAAAAAGGGGCAGACAGTATTTTTCAATATGTTGAACCGATCTTTAGAGCCTCGGATTATGTAGCAGGAAACTTTGAAAACCCGGTAACCTATCAAAAGAATTATAAACAAGCAGATAAAGAGATTCATCTGCAGACGAATAAGGAATCAGTGAAAGTGTTGAAGGATATGAATTTCACGGTTCTCAACAGCGCAAACAACCACGCAATGGATTACGGCGTTCAGGGCATGAAAGATACGCTTGGAGAATTTGCGAAGCAAAACCTTGATATCGTTGGAGCGGGATACAGCTTAAGTGATGCGAAAAAGAAAATTTCGTATCAGAAAGTCAACGGGGTAACGATTGCGACGCTTGGCTTTACCGATGTGTCCGGGAAAGGTTTCGCGGCTAAAAAGAATACGCCGGGCGTGCTGCCCGCAGATCCTGAAATCTTCATCCCTATGATTTCAGAAGCGAAAAAACATGCGGACATCGTTGTTGTGCAGTCACACTGGGGCCAAGAGTATGACAATGATCCAAACGACCGCCAGCGCCAGCTTGCAAGAGCCATGTCTGATGCGGGAGCTGACATCATCGTCGGCCATCACCCGCACGTCTTAGAACCGATTGAAGTATATAACGGAACCGTCATTTTCTACAGCCTCGGCAACTTTGTCTTTGACCAAGGCTGGACGAGAACAAGAGACAGTGCACTGGTTCAGTATCACCTGAAGAAAAATGGAACAGGCCGCTTTGAAGTGACACCGATCGATATCCATGAAGCGACACCTGCACCTGTGAAAAAAGACAGCCTTAAACAGAAAACCATTATTCGCGAACTGACGAAAGACTCTAATTTCGCTTGGAAAGTAGAAGACGGAAAACTGACGTTTGATATTGATCATAGTGACAAACTAAAATCTAAATAAACGGAGTGATAAAGATGAAATTTGTCAAAGCCATCTGGCCGTTTGTTGCCGTAGCCATCGTGTTCATGTTTATGTCAGCTTTTAAATTCAATGATCAGCTGACAGATCAGGAAAAACAGAAGATTGATATGGAAATGAATAAAATCCAACAGCAGGAAGAACCGGTAAACGCCAATAAATAATTCAAAAAAGAGAGTGTCTGATGAGACACTCTCTTTTTATTTGCCCAGCATATTCATTCTGTAAAAATATTAAAAAGTCTCTTAACATATTCAAAAAAATACCGATGTTAAAACTGCAAAAAGAGGAGGAGATAGTAAAAGTGAACACACTGGCAAACTGGAAGAAGTTTTTGCTTGTGGCGGTTATCATTTGTTTTTTGGTTCCAATTATGACAAAAGCGGAGATTGCGGAAGCTGATACATCATCAGAATTGATTGTCAGTGAAGCAAAAAAACTGCTTGGATATCAGTATAAATATGGCGGGGAAACGCCGAAAGCGGGTTTCGATCCATCAGGATTGATACAATATGTGTTCAGTAAGGCTGATATTCATCTGCCGAGATCTGTAAACGACCAGTATAAAATCGGAACAGCTGTAAAACCGGAAAACCTGAAGCCGGGTGATATTTTGTTTTTCAAGAAAGAGGGAAGCACCGGCACTGTTCCGACACATGACGCCCTTTATATCGGAGACGGCCAAATGGTTCACAGTACACAGTCAAAAGGGGTTATCATCACCAATTACAAAAAAAGCAGCTATTGGAACGGAACTTATATCGGGGCGAGACGAATCGCTGCCGATCCGGAAACGGCTGATGTTCCTGTCGTTCAGGAGGCCGAAAAATATATCGGTGTCCCATATGTGTTTGGCGGAAGCACGCCGTCAGAGGGCTTTGATTGCTCGGGGCTTGTGCAATATGTGTTTCAACAGGCACTCGGCATTTATCTGCCGCGATCAGCCGAACAGCAGTGGGCAGTGGGCGAGAAGGTAGCCCCTCAGAACATAAAGCCTGGTGATGTCATCTATTTCAGCAATACGTATAAAACGGGAATTTCACATGCAGGCATTTATGCGGGCGCAGGCAGGTTCATTCAGGCGAGCCGGTCAGAAAAAGTAACCATTTCCTATTTGTCAGAAGATTACTGGAAATCGAAGATGACGGGTATTCGCCGATTTGACAACCTGACAATCCCGAAAGAAAATCCGATTGTTTCCGAAGCGACGCTTTATGTCGGTGAAGTACCTTACAAACAGGGCGGAGTAACACCTGAGACAGGATTTGATACAGCTGGATTTGTCCAATATGTATACCAGAAAGCAGCCGGCATTTCCCTGCCTCGATACGCAACAAGCCAGTACAATGCCGGAACTAAGATTGAGAAGGCGGACCTGAAGCCGGGAGACATTGTGTTCTTTCAATCAACAAGTTTAAATCCCTCCATCTATATCGGAAACGGACAAGTTGTTCATGTCACATTATCAAACGGCGTGACCATTACCAATATGAACACGAGCACATATTGGAAGGATAAATACGCAGGAAGTATACGGGTGCAATAAAAGAAAAAGACTCCAATCTCTGGAGTCTTTTCTTTATGCATATTGCCCTGAAAGAAGCTGGTCTATAAAGTAGGCCACACCATTTTCGTCATTGCTTTTTGTGACAAAGGTGCTTTTTTCTTTTAATTCATCAATCGCATTTTCCATGGCGATACGGTGTCCGGCGACTTCAAACATGGACAAATCGTTTGGACTATCGCCGATCGCATAGATATCCTGTGTTTCAATTCCGTATAGATCAGCCAGCTTTGTTAACGCGCGTCCTTTTCCTGACGAGGCCGGCAGGATTTCGATAATATGTTTTCCTGAAGAGGTTTGCGCCAGTTTTTTATGATGCTTCAGTTCTTCCTTCGCTTGTTTCAGCTTGTCCATATCAAAGGAGAAGCAAAGAAGCTTATAAATGTTTTCACCGCCGTCAAAAACCGATTCGATATGAGGGATTGGTTTAATGCCAAACTGTTTGAATTGAGTCATGGCTCCTTGCCACAATTCATCCGTCTGCTCGTTTGGGTTTGCGCTCTTTAGAATGTCAAGCTCCGCGTGCAGCTTAGCTTCGCCGTCAAAAGGAGAAAGCAGATGGTCATCTGTATATACCTCAAAGTAAATGTTTTTTGAAAGTAAGTAATCAGCAATCGCTTTACCGGCTTCCTGATCCATTAATGTCCGGCTGATCAAACGGTAACCCGTGTCATGGATCGTACCGCCATTAGCTGCAATGATAGGGATGTCTAAGTCATCCAGCAGCGCTTTTACATCAAATGTCGCTCTTCCCGTGCAAATGGTGACGAGAATGCCGGCATCAACGGCCCGCTTGATCGCCTCTCTGTTTTCCGCAGAAATGACGCTTTCTTTATTCAGTAATGTTCCGTCTAGATCAATCGCAATACATTTCATATGTAGGGGAACCTCCTTAAAAATGAAGCTGCTTCGTGTAGTATGTTCAGCTTGCCTGTGAAACATAATCCATATAAATTAAGGCTAATCGTTACTTTGATAATTTTCAATAAGGAAATATGTAAAACGGGATGGCGTAATCGCCATCCCGTTCATTATACACCTAAATCGTTTTGCAGCTCTTCTTTAACTTCCTGCAGCTTTTGCTGATTCAATTTGAAATAATAAACTCCGGCAGGTTCATAATCATAACCCGTCAGCTGAATAGACTCAACTGATTTCAATGAAGTGATGAACGGGAACAGGCCGATGGCATCTTTAAGAGATAAGTTCATTTTTAAATTTTGCCCCATCGTATCCACAATATCATCATAAGCCGGAATTGAGCTCAATGATTTTGATTTATCTATAATGGCGCTCAGCACTTCCATTTGTCTTTGCCCGCGTAAAAGGTCACTGTCCGCTTTACGTGTTCTTACGTAAGCGAGCGCTTCTTCCCCATCAAGCGTATGTGTTCCTTTTTGAAGGACGACTTTACCTTTTGTATCTTTTTTGATTTGCTGAATGACTTTATCGCTTTTTACAGTTACTTTGACGCCATTTAACTCGTTTACGACGTCTTCAAAAGCCGTGAAATTGCTTTCTACGACATAATCGACGGGAATATCCAGCATTTCTTCAACTGTTTTCACAGTCAAGTCAACGCCGCCGTAAGCGTGAGCATGTGTGAATTTATCATACCCGTGGCCTGGGATGTTTACATAGGCGTCACGCGGAATGCTCAGCATTTTAGCTGTTTTTTCTTTCCGATTAAATGTAACCAGCACATTCGCGTCACTTCTTGCCTGATCGACGGTCTCGCCGTTTTTCTCCCTGGCATCAATTCCTAAGAGCAATACAGAAAAAGAATCTTTTCCAGGATCAAATTCTTTGATCCGTTTTACAGATTGTTCTCCGCGTGCAAGGCTGACATGAGCTTCTTTAGAAGCATTGTTCAGCTTTACAAAAGCATAGGCGCCGACAGAGCCTGCCGCAATGACTAAAAAAGCCATTAATCCGGCAACGACTTTCACCCATTTTTTTAGTTTTCTTTTTTTCTTTCTGCGCTGTGATCGTTCTTCCATATATCAATACCTCACGTTTCTTTAATATTTGAAGCGTACCATTCTATTTGCCATGGGGCAACTCCCCGAAAGACATTTTTCGATAAATATTCCTATATTTATAAGTTCTTGTTTTTGAAAATTGATAACGATGATGTGCTGAATCACCTTATATTGGACGCCACAGCAGGTAAAATGTTTCGGCGACATTGAAAAAAATACAAGTAAATGATTGGAAAACTTATGATCAGCAAAATAAAAAGGTTTAATGGCCGGAAAAAGAGGCTAAAAGATTTCTAAAAAAATCCCACAGACAATGTCATTGCAGCTGATGGAGAAAGGGAGTCATCTTTATGAAAAAGCAGTCAAATATATGGCTTTATTTTTTCGGAGCTCTTGGAGGCGCGTTATATGGCTATGATACCGGAGTGATTTCCGGAGCTATTTTATTTATGAAAAAGGAGTTAGGCTTAAACGCGTTTACAGAAGGTCTTGTTGTCAGCTCCTTACTGGTTGGGGCGATATTAGGCTCAGGAGCGGCTGGTAAGCTGACTGACCGTTTCGGAAGAAAAAAAGCAATTATGGCGGCCGCGCTGCTGTTTTGTATAGGCGGTCTTGGTGTGGCACTGGCCCCAAATACGGGAGTCATGGTGCTGTTTCGCATCATTTTGGGACTTGCAGTCGGAACATCGACGACAATCGTGCCGCTTTATTTATCTGAACTGGCGCCAAAACATAAACGCGGGGCGCTGTCATCGCTGAATCAGCTGATGATCACGGTCGGCATCCTTCTTTCTTACATTGTCAATTACATATTTGCCGATGCCGAAGCGTGGCGCTGGATGCTTGGATTGGCAGCTGTGCCGTCATTGCTCTTGCTCATTGGCATTTTGTTTATGCCAGAGAGCCCGCGCTGGCTGTTCACGAATGGCGAAGAAAGCAAAGCGAAGAAAATTCTTGAGAAATTGCGTGGCACAAAAGATATTGATCAGGAAATACATGATATAAAAGAAGCGGAAAAGCAGGATGAAGGCGGCCTGAAGGAGTTGTTCGATCCATGGGTGCGCCCAGCGCTTATTGCAGGTTTGGGATTGGCATTTTTGCAGCAATTTATCGGAACGAATACGATCATCTACTATGCGCCAAAGACCTTTACAAACGTCGGATTCGGAAACTCCGCTTCGATTTTAGGCACGGTCGGAATCGGCACAGTCAATGTTGTCATGACATTAGTAGCGATTAAAATCATCGACAAGATTGGAAGAAAGCCATTACTGCTATTCGGGAATGCGGGCATGGTGATCAGCTTGATCGTTCTCGCTTTAGTAAATCTCTTTTTCGATAACACTCCGGCTGCCTCATGGACGACCGTCATTTGTTTAGGCGTGTTTATCGTTGTCTTTGCGGTCAGCTGGGGACCGGTTGTGTGGGTGATGCTTCCTGAATTGTTCCCGCTTCACGTCAGAGGAATCGGGACCGGTGTTTCGACCTTAATGTTGCACGTTGGGACACTGATTGTTTCACTAACCTATCCAATATTAATGGAAGCGATCGGAATCAGTTATTTATTCCTGATTTATGCCGCGATCGGTATCATGGCGTTCTTATTTGTCCGATTTAAAGTGACAGAGACAAAGGGAAAAAGCCTTGAAGAAATTGAGCAGGATTTACGGGACAAAAACGGACAGGGAGGATCGGCCGGAAAACAGCAGACTGTTGGGACATAAAAAAGGGTGCGCGATCATGCGCACCCTTTTGATTGCTTACTTTCCCACCGTTCCAAAGTTAATGATTTTAAAAGAAATATCGTACTTAAAATCAGCCTCAGAAAATATTTCATCCCAATGTCCTTTTACTTTATTCCAGTAGTCAGGGTGTTGAATCCTTATGTGGTCTGATAAAAAGACCGGATCGGTTTTATACTCGTGCTGCAGTTTATCCATCACCTGCTTTACATCTCGTTCAAGCTTTTTCTCAAAAATGTTCTCCAGCCTGTGCAAATATCTTTTGCTAAAGGAGTTTTCATTCGGGTTTTGGTCTTCTGTCAGGATGCCCTTCGTTTTAACAGAAATCTGAAAGACAGGCTTTCCGTTTTCAATGATCGGCTTAATTTTCGTTTTTGACTTTTTGAGTTCAAACGTAATCGGATGTCCTTTATCTGTCGTTGGCATGACACCGCCTTGGATCGTCCCCATGACCCATGTCAGTGTCTGGGTTTCATCAGCTGAAAGAAACCCAACAAGTTTATTGCTGCCTCTTTTGATAACGCCTGCACCGTCATACTTGGCTTTTCCCTTTTGGTTTTTCACGGCTTGAATAAGATAACTGTACCCGTTCTGAGAGTATATAGATGCTCTGCCGATGCGCAGCGGTATCATAATCTTACCGTTATATCCGCTGTGAGTTGTCAAATCAATCAGTTTTTCTGAGGGCATCGGCTGCTGCTGATTGGGGTTTCCTTTTGTGAAAACATCAGCTGCATTCCCTCTGGCTGCCATCAAATAGCTGCTTCGCCGTAGCTCATCATCCCGGATAAAGTGGTTGAAGACTTGGTCTACATTTTGATTCTTCATCAGTTTTTCTCCCAAAAGAATCACTTTTAAATGATCGCTATAAACAGGAGGGTCCTTGATGGATACATCACTGACTGCTTCCAGGATCGTTTTCCCGTAGGACGTCACATTGACAAATTCGGGTTTTCCGGATGCTTGGCTGTCTTCGGTTTGGGGAAGAAGGTTTTGATACGTCAGTTTGTACTGGTGATCATCTGTCTCATCGATCGCCAGCCCTCTGGCGAAGGATAGTTTCTCAATATTTTTGACATCCCAGCACCCGCAGAGAACCTGCAGCATAAGAAACATGACTGCGAGTTTTGTTGCTGTTTTCATTGCAGCTGACCCCTCCCAAGTTTTTTCTGTACCCAGCTTAAAAGCCAGACGAAGAATGGAATTGCAATCACAATTAAGAAAGCATATCCAAGAAGCGTCCCGTAATAAAACACGTCATTCAAGTCCTTGGGATACATCGTTATGAAAAACGTCGCAACCAGCATTGCAGTCAGCAGCCAAGCATTGTTTTTATTTTTTAGATGAAAGATTTCCGTTAACCCGATATGGGCGCCTTTGAAGGATCCGAGCATACAGGTAAATTGCTGAGCTGTCCAGGTCAGCTGTAAAAACAGATCAAATCGTTCAATAAAAATACCCGGAACCTCTAATGCGTGGATGAGGGAAATGGTCGGCCATGTCACAGTTTTTGCCTCAGCCACAGTCATACAGCCAATCACAATGAACAAAGTAATGCTGTAGAACACTGTAGAAGTCCCGATCCCAAAAGCAACAGCCTTTTTCGCTTGCTTCGGATCTCTCATAAATGGGACGAGATAAAAAATGATTTCAAATCCTGAGAAATATAATAGTGTTTTAGGGAATAAAGAGAAAAAACTTTGATAGCCTCCCTCAAAAACAGGCCGGATAAAATCGAACTGGAACAAGCGAAAGCTGAACATCAGAAGCATCATAAAAATAATAAGGGTTATAGGAAAAATATAAGCGTATACTTTTGCAATTGAATAAACGCCTCCGCCTACATGATAGATGGCAACTGCAAGAAATATAAACACCACAACTGCCATTGGCGTGTTTTTCAACAAAAAGAATCCGACAACCTCTCCCAAAATCCGAGCTTGAAAGCAAACAATCCCAATGAAATATAGACAGATATATAAATTCAATAGAAAGCCGATGAATTTTCCAGCTACCATGCTGTTGAGCTTAAAAAGAGTTTTTCCGCTGTTTTTTTGAAGGAAAGGCAAAAAAAGCAGAACAATGATAATAAAAATAACGCCCTGCAGCAGTATCATAAGCCATCCGCTCGGACTGCCGGTTTCGGCAGCTGAGCGGGGAAGGGTTAGGACCCCGGCACCGATCAGTGTGCTGCTGATCATAATGAGCGTCTGCATAAATGTCAGTTTATGCTCTGATTTCCTCATAGCCATCACCTTTGTCTGATGTTATCTTCAGGATCGTTTCGTGTCGGTCTTCTTTTTAAGAATATAGTAGGAATGCGGATCACCGTGTCTTTTAAATCCTGTCCGGGGATTGCCAACATTGGAATAATATAATCCTGTCCAAAGCTTTTCAGGCGCATGAGATGGCCAATCACAAACAGATAAACCATTATAACGCCATACATGCCAAGCGCTGTTGCACTTATCATAACCCCGATCCGAATGATCCGCAGCGGAAAGTTATAGGCGTATGAAGGAACGGTAAAGGATGCCAGTGCTGTGACAGAAACGACAATGACCATAAGCGCACTGACAATTTGTGCCTGAACAGCTGCCTGTCCGATGACGACCCCGCCGATAAGGCCAATTGTCTGTCCAATCGGCTTAGGCAGCCTTAACCCGGCTTCTCGAATCAATTCGATCGTAAAGATCATGATAAAGGCCTCTATAAAAGGCGGGAACGGTACGTTAAGCCTGCTGCCTGCAATGGAAATGGCCATTCTAGTCGGCAATAGCCCGGTGTGAAAAGAAACGAGAGAAATATACAGACCGGGCAAATAAATGGTGATCAGGATGCTGGAATAACGAAGAAGGCGTACAAGTGACATTGGGATCCAGCGCTGGCTGTAATCATCGGGCGAATGAATAAATTCGTCAACCGTAGCCGGTACAATCAAAGCAAACGGCGTACCATCCACTAATATGGACACTCGTCCTTCTAACAGTGCAGCCTCTACACGATCTGGTCGTTCTGTGCTTAATATTGTGGGGAAAATTGAAAATGGTTCGTCTTCAATCAGCTGTTCAAGCGTCCCCGATTCCGGCAAATTATCTATATTGACTGATTTCAGCCTTTTAAACACTTCTTTGACGACATAATCGGGGGCGATATCCTGAATATAAGCGACAGCGATTTTCTTTTTCGTCCTTTTTCCGAGTGTCATTTCTTTGATGACGAGATTAGGATCACTCGTCCGTTCACGCAAAAGCGCCGTGTTTGTCCGCAGTTTTTCAATAAATCCTATTTTAGGACCGCGTTCCACGACTTCGGAGGAGGGTTCATCAAGACTGCGTGTTATGACTGACTTAGTGTCGAAAGCTAATCCTCCGCGATAGCCATCAGCGAGCAAAATGGCTTGCCCTGAAAAAACGAGCTGCTCTATTTCTTTCATTGTAGAAACAACGCTGTGGTGAAAGCCGAAAAAAAAGGCGGATAAGCCTTCAATCGAGCATTCCTTATGGGCTAACGCCTCTTTTTGTAAAGGAGAAATGACGTATTGCGCCAGCATTTTATTCTCTGTCAGACCGTCAATATACAGTAAACACGCCTTTTGTCTGCTATCTCCGAAAGCAAATGTATAAAACATCATATCGTCGTTTTGTCCCAATGTTTTTTTCAGTGTGTCTAAATTGTTCTGGAGATCAGAGTCGATTTGCATAGTTTCTCTCCTTCGTAAACAGATTGACGGTTTTATTAATTTGTATCAAAAAAGGAGAATTATTCTTATCGAGGAAAAGGCTGAAACAAAGCTTCTTTTCGACGTGATATAATAGATAGGAAGCGTTTTCTTTGAAGGGGTAATGAAAAGATGATGCTTTGTACATATGTTGTCATCGGAAAAAGACAGCTTATACGGGCGTTTGTAAGAGGGGCGCACCGGGAAAATGATGATCAGTTATTTACAGGGGAGGGGTACGGATCATGACGCAATCACCGATTTTTCTAACGCCTGTGTTTAAAGAAAAAATCTGGGGCGGAACCGCTTTACGAGATAGATTTGGATACAGTATTCCTTCAGAATCAACGGGGGAATGCTGGGCCATTTCCGCTCATCCAAAAGGACCGAGCACTGTTGCAAATGGCCCGTATAAAGGAAAGACATTGATCGAGCTTTGGGAAGAGCACCGTGAAGTATTCGGCGGTGTAGAGGGGGATCGGTTCCCGCTTCTGACAAAGCTGCTGGATGTGAAGGAAGATACGTCAATTAAAGTTCACCCTGATGATTACTATGCCGGAGAAAACGAAGAGGGAGAACTCGGCAAGACGGAATGCTGGTACATTATCGACTGTAAGGACAACGCAGAAATCATTTACGGGCATACGGCCCGCTCAAAAACCGAACTTGTCACAATGATCAACAGCGGTGACTGGGAGGGCCTGCTGCGAAGAATCAAAATTAAACCGGGTGATTTCTATTATGTGCCGAGCGGAACGCTGCACGCATTATGTAAGGGGGCCCTTGTTTTAGAGACTCAGCAAAATTCAGATGCCACATACCGGGTGTACGATTATGACCGTCTTGATAGCAACGGAAGTCCGAGAGAGCTTCATTTTGCCAAAGCGGTCAATGCGGCCACGGTTCCCCATGTGGACGGGTATATAGATGAATCGACAGAATCAAGAAAAGGAATAACCATTAAAACATTTGTCCAAGGGGAATATTTTTCGGTGTATAAATGGGACATCAATGGCGAAGCTGAAATGGCTCAGGATGAATCCTTTCTGATTTGCAGCGTGATAGAAGGAAGCGGTTTGCTCATGTATGAGGACAAAACATGTCCGCTCAAAAAAGGCGATCACTTTATTTTGCCGGCTCAAATGCCCGATTTTACGATAAAAGGAACTTGTACCCTTATCGTGTCTCATATTTAAACTTAATCTCACTTCGAGATTAAGTTTTTTTTATTAGAAAATGGAAGTGATTCACCTATAAATGAAGCATGCGCGTGCCGATAAATAAACTAGTTTTATATTCTCATAGAATAAGAAAGAGGAGAAGGAATGAAAAAGAGACTAATCGCACCTATGCTTCTATCCGCCGCGTCCCTTGCCTTTTTTGCCATGTCTGGTTCTGCCCAGGCAGCCGCGTATACCGACTACTCACTATATAAAGTAGAGCCGTCGAATACGTTCAGTACAGAAAGCCGAGCCTCACAAGCTGTCGCCAAACTGGAAAAAGATACTGGCTGGGATGCATCCTACCAGGCTTCAGGCACAACAACGACCTACCAAATTTCCGCCTCAGGCTTTCATAGCGAATCAGAAGCGAAAGCAATACTGAGCGGACTCGCCAAACAGACATCGATTACAGGAACGTCAAGTCCTGTTGGAAGCAAACAGCCATATGTCACCATCTCGTCAGGTGCCATCTCCGGAGAAAAACAGGCCAACACTATGCTAGCAAAGCTGAAACAGGAGACGGGAGTGGCTGGTGCTGTAAAAGCTTACGGAGCAGCTCAGCCCTATATGAACGTCATGACATCAGACATTGCTGATGAGACAAAGGTCAAGGCGCTTATCCAGAGCCTGGCTAAGCAAACGGGGATTAAAAGCTCGTATCAGCCCATCACACATACGGTGTCTGTCACAACCATTCAGTCTGGCACAATTGTGGGAGACAGCAGAGCAGCGCAGATCAAAAACGCCTTCCAAAAGGAATCGGGGCTGCAGGCATCATTAAAGGAAACGGTGAAAGGACAAGCCTATTATACGTTCACAACTGCCGCCATTTCAGGTGAAGCGAATGCCAAGACTCTATTGCAGCAGCTGAAACAGAGCACTGGCATTACAGGCAGCTACAAGTCCATCAATCAAAAAACAACCGTTGAGTCATACAATGTCCAATCAGCTTATTTCAAAGGGCTGAATACAGTAAAGGATGCTATCAGCCAAATCAAGAAAAACACCGGCGTATCCGGCAGTTATCAACAGGTTGGAAAAAGCACATCATATACCGTGAATATGAAGGGTATAACAAAACAGCAGCTCCAAAAAGTAGACACTTTCTTTAAAAAGAAAAAATGGCATTACACGTCATCCAGCGTCAAAAAAACGGCAACGTCTGCCGCTTATCAAATCACGACGGCAAAGATTTTAGGCGAGCAGCAAGCAAACAAAGCAGCAGCCTTCTTTGCTCAGAAAAAAGTAAAAGCTGCAAAAACAGCAGCTGGATCAACAGCAGAAAATCAATATCAGCTCATCTCAGAAGAAACATCAGATCAAGCAAAAGTCACAAAGGGTTTGAACATATTAAAGAAAAATCAGCTGAGTGCTTCTGCGAAATCCGTCAAAAAACAAATAGCTGACACGTTTAAAATCACAACTGAATCTCTGCTTGATCAAACGAAAGTCAATCAGGCACTCACGTTTTTCAAATCGAATCATATATCAGCAGCAAGCCAGAAAACCGGTCAGACAGCTGCGAGCAGCTATCAAATCACAACTGAAGCTATCATCAGCCAAGAAGAGATTGACCGCGTTTTAACATTTTTCAAACAAAATCATATCGCAGTCACAACATCAAAAACAGGCCAGACTGCATATACACAATACAAAATCGTGACAACACAGCTCAGCAGCAAAACAGCATTGAACAATGGGTTAACCTATCTTAAATCGAAAAGTGTAACCCCCAGCTACACAACGAAAAGCAATACGCTTTATAAAATCAACGTAAATGAGCAGTTCACAGGCAATGATACAGCTGCTGCGGCATCAACGAGGTTAAAACAATTATACGGATGGACATCATCTATCGTGAAGATCAAAAACGGCCCGCAAATCATGAAAACAAATTACAATCTCTCGCTTCGTGATATGGTCCAAAAACAAATGACAGTAAGTCCGCAAACAGACGGAGCGGCTTACGTATCGCTCACGTACATTAATACAGCAACATCAACCGTTACGGCTGATGTACTAAATATCCGGTCAACGCCGGAAGTCAGCCCGACAAACGTGATCGGCCAATTTAAAAAAGGCGATAAAGTGAAAATCATCGGACAGATAAACGGCTGGGCTAAGATCAATTTGGGCTGGCGAAACGCAAGCAGTGATGAAGTAGTTCAATACGTGGATCCGAATAACTTTTCCAGAGACAGCAAATACTACTTCCAATTTCTCAAGCTGTCACAGACAGCGGGTCTCAGCGTTACTGAGGTCAATCAGAAAGTGCTTGCGGGTAAAGGCATCCTGACAGGGAGAGCAAAGGCATTTATCGATGCCGCCAATCAATATAGCATCAACGAACTGTATTTAATCTCACACGCTCTTCTTGAAACAGGAAACGGGACATCCGCCTTAGCCAATGGATTAACCTATAACGGAAAAACCGTATACAACATGTATGGAATTGGAGCATACGACAGCAATCCGAATTACTACGGAGCCAAATATGCGTACGAGCAGGGCTGGTTCACACCAGAAGCGGCCATTATCGGAGGAGCTAAATTCATAGGCTCATCGTATATCCACAACACAGCTTACAATCAGGACACACTGTACAAAATGAGATGGTCAGCTACAGCGACACATCAATACGCAACAGACATCGGCTGGGCGTACAAACAAGTAAACCGCATGTACAGCCTGTATTCATTGCTGGACGGTTATACACTTTACTTTGATGTTCCGGAATATCAATAAAAAAAACACCTTTTGCGGCTGCAAAAGGTGTTTTTGATTTATCTTTTAAGAACTTTATCCTCGGATGGCTCTTCTTCCTGAGGGAAAACAATTTGATCGACGACACGCTCACTTGCTTTTCCATCAAGATCATCGAAGAAATAATGAACAAATGAATCAATTTGCTCAAAGTTATACTTCTCTTCTTTAATGATCGAAATCATTTGCTCAGACGTTTTCGCAAGAGGGCCAGGAATAAAGTCAAAGTAATCGTAATAGAAATCACGTTTGCGAATATAATCATCTACATCATAGCTGAAGAAGATCATTGGTTTATTTAATAAAGCATACTCAAAGCAAACAGAAGAGTAATCCGTTATCAGAATATCTGTTACGAGCAATAGCTCGTTAATTTCCCTGAACGAAGAGAAATCATAAAAGAAATCGCTGTACTGATAAGGAATATTGGCATCGTTTCGTACGAATGGATGAATTTTGAATAAGAAGATATATTCATCCTTTAACTCACGATACAGACGGTCAAAATCAAGCACTTCAAAAGGATAATGAGCTGATTGCTGACCGTTTCCACGGAAGGTTGGAGCAAAAAGAATGACCTTTTTGTCCTTTAGAAACGGATATTCCGTATAAAGGCGTTCTTTTACAAATGCCTTCTTCGCTTCATCAAAGAAAAAGTCTGTCCGCGGTACGCCCGTAGCAATGACGTTTTCAATGTCTACCCCAAAGCCCTCTGCGTAGTGCTTCCGTATATTTTCAGAGCTGACAATAACCTTCGTGTAGTTTCTATGGTTTTTCGAATGCGGTGACGGTCCTCCCGGCAGACCGATTCGGCTGTAGCCGAATGTCTTAAAGGCGCCGACAGCATGCCACAGCTGGACAAGGTCCGCATTTTTACGGATTTTTAACGGATAAATAATCGGATAAAAATCATCTATAAAAATGATTTTGCTTGTCGCAAAATGATAAGCCATAGACATCAGTTCAGACAGGCTTTTTCTATCTCGAATGCTGCTCTTTAAGAAAAATTTGAAATCAAAATTTTCTTCACGTTTCAGCAGCTCTTCATAAACAAATTCGAAGTTTCCTGTCATATCAAGCCGGCTGTCAGAAGCAAAGACAATTTTATTAGACTTAATTGGAAGCAGGCGGAATACATCATAAGCAAAATGGAATAAGCTTGTATTCAGCTTGCGCAAAAAGCGGTTTGCCTCTTTTCCAGTATCCAGCTCCAAAAGGCTCGGATCAATTTCCTGCAGTTTGTTGCAAGACAAATTAATCGTCTTTTCGCCCTCATCATAATTAACGATCAAATTGAACTTCATCAGCTTTTTAGCAGAATGAAATTCCATTTTTGTGGCATACACATCATTAGAGAGGAAATTACTGACATTTCCGACTGTATGCACTTCCTGATGTTTTACATTTTGGTCATCTACAGCTTCAATCTCGAGAAACAGCTTATACTCGCCCTGCGGAAGAGGCTTGTCATTCATCAGCTTAGAAAAGTTAATCTGCTGTGAAAATCCTGCCCACTTATAGGCTCCAGGCACATTTGAAGTATCAATCGACAGCTTATCTACCGGAACATCCCGCAGTGAAACAGCTGTAAATAAAACACCGTTGTTCACCAATAATAAACGTTTTCGAACCTGATCCTCTTTTTGAAGCGGCAGGCCCTTGATATACATATAACCCGCAATTTTTAAAATTGACCCATTCCAAGAAAACTCAGAAATCTTTCTGACAGGGACTTGCTGGTTTTCTTCAATTCGCTTCGTTTTATCAAAAAGAGAAAAAACCCTGTTATCAGCTGGATGGACAATGACAGCTGCATTTTCTTTTTGCGTTTTCTTTTTTGATCTGAAAAGTCTGTTCTTGATCTTTCTTGCCAGCTTCACTTTGTACCTCACTTTCTCCTAATCGGCACCAGATGTTAAAAATGATGAAATAAAATCGGCCACCCGCTCTGAAGATTTGCCGTCCTGATGGGTGATAAATGCCTGTGAAAAATCTTCAATACGTTTCGTATCAGCCTCGTGATCACTCTCGATATCGTATACAAGCGATGCAACGTCTTTAGAAATCGGCCCGGGTACAAACGATTCAAACGGGTAGTAGAAATCACGTTCTTCCAAGTAGTCTTCTAAATCCGGGCAGTAAAAATACATCGGACGTTTCAGCAGGCTGTACTCGAAAATAACTGAAGAATAATCGGTTATCAGCCCATCAGAGATTGCCATCAAATCGTACAAAGAGTACGAATCAGTTAAATCCAGCACAAAATCATCCTCTTCCGTGTGCGCATGTTTGCGCATATACGGATGAAGATGGAGGATCACGACATAATCTTTATGGTTTAGCGCCGATTTTAATTGTAGCAGATCAAGCGGTATAGCGTCACCCTCTTGATGATGTCCGCTGCCTCGAAAAGTAGGAGCATACAAAAGCTTTTTTTTATGCTTCAGTTCAGGATAAACCCGATGAAACTCATCCAGTACAGTGCGAATATGTTCCTTATGATAAAAATAATCCGTTCTTGGAATGCCGAGCGGCAAAATCTGCTTTTGCTCCATTTGAAAGGCTTCGGCGAAATGCGGAACGGCAGCGGGTGCACTGACAATGGCATAATCATAGTTTGAATGCACGGGAACAATCTTCAAATAATCAGAAGAAGGGCCGAACGGCTTGTTCACAATGCTGTAGCCAAATTTTTTAAACGCGCCGCAAGCATGCCAAAGCTGGATGGCAACAGTTTCCTTTCGTTTTGGCACAACATACAAAGGAAAATAATAATCATCCAACAAAAGCACGCGGCATGTTGCAAGGTGATATAACGAGCTGAAAAGATGAAGCAAATATGCAGCTCGTCCGATCAGCCCCTTATCCATCTTGCGGAACAGCAGGGTGATGCGAAGAGACGGATCTTGCTTCAGCTTTTCATAGACACCTTTAAAATTATCACTTAAATGATCCTCACGATAGGAAGCTATGACAATTTTGTTGTGCTGTACTGGTAATAAAGCGCTCAATAGTTTATAAGCAGTGCCGAATACTCCTTTTACAATTCGTGTAAGGAATGTTTTCACTGTTTAAATTTCCCATTCAATAACAGTTTTTCCCCAAGATGAAGTCAAATCTGCTTCAAACGCGTTTGTAATTTCCTCAATACTGCGTACCGGGAAGCGTCCGCCAACTAATGTTTCTAAATAATCAACGACTTCAGGGTATTGAGCTAAAAAGTCTACAGTACGGGCAAAATCCTCGCGTCCGCTGCGGCTGCTGCCGATCAGCGTAATCCCTTTTTCAAGCACCATTCTTGTTTCAATTTCAACAGGGTATTCAGACACGCCTAAGAGCGCTACACACGCTTCAGGATGGACATGGGCAATGATTTGCTCAATTGCGCTTTCACTGCCGCGTCCGCCCACGCATTCAAAGGCATGATCAATTCTGACATCTTCAGGAATGTCGTTAATTTGATAAGCTGCATCAACAAAAGAAAAATGATCAAGCTTGTAAGGTGTTTTTCCGAAAATAAACACCTTGCTGTCTGGATATTTTTTCTTCAGTAGAAGCGTCATGATAAATCCGAGATTTCCGTCCCCCCAGACACCGAATGTGTCACGCTTCTTATGCGCCATGCGCTCAAAGCGGGAAAGCGCGTGAACTGCAATTGTAATAAGCTCAGTGAAGGCTGCGACATGCGGATTAATGCTGTCTGGAAGCTCAACAAGCCGATCAGGCGCCATGAACATATAATCCTGCATAAATCCATCATAACCGCTTGAACGGAATCTGCTGGACCGCAGGTAATTCTCCGCGATGACTTCATGTTCTTCAACCGGTGTATTTGGCACCATAACAACCCGGGTTCCGACTTTAAATGTGCCTGTCGGATCAAACATGACTTTTCCGATCCCTTCATGGATCAGAGCCATCGGCAGTTTTTTGTCCATCGCTTCTTTGCCGCGTGAGCCAGTATAATAACGCTGGTCTGCAGCACAGATGGATAAATGGGTAGGACGGACGACGACCTTATCTGAATGGACAACTTTATCTTTATATGTCACTTCAAATTGTCGGGCAGAAACTAAACGATATGTTTGATTAATCATTGTGAAATTCGCTCCTGTAAAATGGCATTAGCCACTTTTAAGTCATATGGTGTCGTTACTTTAATGTTAAAGACTTCACCGCGGACCAGCTTCACTTTTTCACCTGCTAACGAGCAGATCTTGCAAGCGTCAGTAAGGACAGCTTTTTGCTCATCGGACAGTTGATTATAAAGCTCGACCAATTTGCTGATCCGGAAGCTTTGCGGTGTTTGCCCCTGATACATGTTATCGCGGACAGGGATATCAGAAATAAATTCCTGGTCTTCTGAAGCAATAATTGTATCAATGGCTGAGATAACAGTATCAACCGCGCCGTATTGAAGAACAGCATCAATGTTTTCATCGATAATGCGATGAGTGAGAAACGGACGCACAGAATCGTGAGTGATGATCACGTCATCATCCTGAATACCGAATTCTTTTTCAATATAGCGGATGCCGCTCATAATAGATTCATTACGGTCGCTGCCGCCTTCAACGACAATCAGGCGATCATCCTGCCCGATAAATTTCTTTAAAATGTCTTTTGTATGGTTAATCCACTCTTTAGGGGAGACGATTAAAATCTTATCGAAACGGTCATTTAATAAAAACTTTTCAACCGTATGAATGATAATTGGGCGTTTATTTAACGGCAAAAACTGTTTTGGCATATTGACGTTCCCCATGCGGGAACCTTTTCCACCGGCTAGAATCTCAGCATAAATCATAAAATGACTCCTTCCTTACTACAACTAATAATGTTTTATAAAAGGTTTTCATATTATTTGCAATACCGATCTCTATTATATATAAAGATCAGTTTGATTTCTCATTTACATAGCTTAAAAGCAGCTTGCTGGCATTCCCTCTCGAGTACAGATTCCATTCACGTGAAAAGCGCTCCACTTCAGTTTGAAGCCTGTTCATATCTTTCAGCTGGTCCAAGAGCATTCCTGAATCACGGCAAGGAACCCCGGGGATTACCTCTGTATAATGGCGGATTAAACCGCGGGTTCTGTTGTAAGCCTCCATATCATACGTATAAAACAAAATGGGTTTGTCCAGCAAAGCAAATTCAAAAGGGACAGAAGAATAATCTGATATTAACAGATCACTCATTTTTAAAAGGTCTGCAAGCGGGAGATCTGATACGTCTTTTATCCACGCACTATCCCCAGGTAATTCAGCAGATTGCTTCATAACAGGATGAAGTTTTACTGCAAGTAAATATTCTCCTTTTAAATCATGCTGCAGCTGTTTTTCTGAAAACGGCAGCGAAAAGCTTTCAAACTGATGATCCCTAAAGGTTGGCGCATACAGGATGATTTTTTTCTCTGCCGGCAGGTGATATTTGCTTTTAAGGTCATTGCTGTTTTCCTTCACCTCATAGTAAGCATCGGTTAAAGGCACGCCAAACCGAAGAAATTTATCACCTTTTATATCGAAGAATTCCTTGAATATGTCAGCCATATGTTCAGAACCGACGACAATCCGGTCAAATGAAGCATACACTTTGCGAAAGCGTCTCACGTCAGCCCGCGAACGATTCTGTGTGTTGATATCCTTTAACCCAAATCGTTTAAACGCTCCATTCGCATGCCAAACTTGGATACACTCGATATCAGGTCTGCAGGTCAAAACGGTTGTCAAAACAAAATAGTTATCAACAATCACAGCTTTACTGCTCAGCATAGAAAAGACCGCTTTATATATATGAAGCGGGTGTTTTTCGTTAATAACTGAAACAGTAAGCTCAGGAAATTCTGTTTCCAGCGATTTGGCATGCTGGGTCAGAAGTACATGAATGGGAAATGAGTAGTGTCCCATCTGATATTCCTTTAATATTGCCCGGGCATTATCAGGAAAGGAAACAAGAAGGGTCACTTGACTTCCCGGTTTGACCCAAAACAGCAATGCGCCGATGACTTTGATGAACAAATAGTAAAAAAACGCAAACCAGGATTTCAATCTGTCATCAGCTCAAAACGGCTGCCGCGGATTGTCGGCAGGCACAGCGAAAGGTTCATGCATTTCATTACATACCATAGCTCCTTTAAGGCCCATTACAGATGGCGTGATTGATCTTTGACCTGTCCTGTATATTGCGGCTTTGCTGAAGTTCGTTCATGTTTCAGCACGGCTGTAACATACTTAGGAATGCTAAGCATTCTTCTCCAGCGCGCAGGGTTTGTGATCAGCCTGTACATCCATTCAAGGTGAAAACGGATAAAAAATGAGGGCGCTCTTTTGACATTGCCGCTGAACACATCGAAGCTTCCGCCCAGCCCTACAGAAACAGCCTGAGGGAATAGATGTCGGTATTTATGGATAAAGAACTCCTGATTAGGATAACCTAAAGCAACAAATACCATGTCAGGATTTGAGGCTGCAATCTTGTCTGCCACCTCACGTTGATTCTTCACATAACCGTCAGAATATCCGGCAATTTCAATCCCAGGATAATCACGTTTGACTCGCTCGATTGTCTGAGCAATCACATGTTTAGCTGCACCGTAAAAGAAAACCCGTTTTTTCTTTTGATCAGCCTTCTCAAGCAAAGACGTAAACAAATCATAACCGGCGATTCTGGATTGAAGCGGCTTACCAATTAGCTTGGAAACCAACACTACACCAATGCCATCCGGCAAAATAAAATCAGCAGATGAAAGAACCGCTTCATAACGCGGATTTTGCATCGCTTCAAATCCGATTTCAGGATTCGCTGTTACGATGAACGCACCTTTATTCTGGTCCAAAAATGACGTTTCTAAATGTGATACAAATGAAGTCAGTTCACCGTCTACAAAATCTAATTGATTAATGGGTTTCGTTTGCATCGTATCAACCCTCCTTTTCATCTATATGTCTATAAAAAACACGTGTCATTCGTATAGTTTGATTAAAGACTCTTTGTCTGAAAACATTTTACTCTATCTTACCACAAAAATCTTTAGGAACTTTTAACATTCACATTACAATTCCTTCACGTTTTGACGATGAATTAATATGAGGAGGGCGTACAAAATAAATGACGCAGCAGAAAGAAAATCGTTTCACTTAAAAACGCGACAAAAGATTCGATTTTTTCGAAAAAGAAAACTTGTTATAATGGGTATGGATGAGACATTAGACCTGTAAAAAATATACATCAATACAGCGATGATACCAAAAAATGCTGGTGATTGACATTTTTAAAGAGCCTTAACTTTTATAGGAACTTATGCTATTATTGTTCAATATTAATGGTACGTAAAAAATGTGTCGAAATTATAAACAATCTGTTAAGGTTTTTGGTTTTTTTCTGGTACTCTCAGTTGAAAACGGTTGGAAGGTGATGTTATCTGATGAAGAAAGTGATAACGTACGGAACATTTGATTTATTTCATTATGGACACATGAAGCTGCTGCAAAGAGCAAAAAATCTGGGTGATTACTTAATAGTAGGATTATCTACAGATGAATTTAATCTTCAAAAACAAAAAAAATCGCATCATTCCTATGAACATCGAAAATTCATTTTAGAAACAATTGATTTTGTGGATGAAGTGATTCCCGAAAAAAACTGGGAACAAAAAATTTCAGATATTCAAAAGTACAATATAGATACATTTGTGATCGGCGATGATTGGAAAGGGAAATTTGACTTCTTAAAGGAATATTGTGAGGTCATTTACCTTCCGAGAACAGAAGGCATTTCAACTACCCAAATCAAAGAAGACATGGCTAGTTTATAGAAGCACTAACTTAAAGAGGCTTGAAGTAATTCAGTTGCTTCTTTTTTTCTTGTTTGCGCAAATATAAATTTTTTACTCTTTAAGGAGTTCATTATGAAATCTTTTATTTTACAAAAATGCAGAAGTTTATTAGTCAGGGCCTATTCAGTTCTTTTTAAGATTTTTGCTCTTCTGCCAAGAAACAATAAATTAATTTTATTTGAAAGCTACTCAGGAAAACAGTTTAGCTGCAATCCCCGAGCAATCTATGAATATTTACAGGAAAATAAAGATCAATATGATTATAAAATGATATGGAGCATTGATAAACGATATTTGTCGGCATTAGACGGCGTAGATGCAGCATATATAAAAAGGTTTTCTTTTAAGTGGATTTGGTACATGGCTACAGCGAAATATTGGATTACAAACAGCCGGCTCCCTTTATGGATTCCAAAACCAAAAAACACATTGTATGTACAGACGTGGCACGGCACTCCGCTAAAAAAACTTGCTAATGATATGGATGAAGTGCATATGCCCGGAACCACAACCGAAAAATATAAACAGAATTTTCTGCAGGAAGCTAGCAAATGGGATTATTTAATTTCTCCTAATGCTTACTCGACTGAAATTTTTAAACGAGCGTTTCAATTTAAAAAACAAATTTTAGAAACAGGTTATCCGCGAAATGACATTCTATATTCACCAAATAAAGAATCTTTAATAAATAGGGTAAAACAAGAGTTAGAAATTAGCGAAGATAAAAAAATAATTTTATATGCACCAACTTGGAGAGACAATGAGTTTAAGAAAGTTGGCCAGTATAAATTTAAACTTCAATTTGATTTAGAGGAAATGAGAAAAGAATTTGGAGATTCTGTAGTAATTCTTTTAAGAATGCATTACCTCGTTTCCGAAAACTTCAACTTAGAAGAGTATAAGGGATTTGCACTTGATGTATCATCATATAGAGATATTAGAGATCTTTATTTAATTAGTGATCTTTTAGTAACTGATTATTCTTCTGTGTTTTTTGATTACATAAATCTTAAAAGACCTATCGTTTTTTTTGTTTATGACTTACCTCTATATCGTGATGCTATCAGGGGTTTCTATTTGAATTTTCAAGAAGAAGCGCCGGGGTATTTAGTGGAAACAAAAGAGGAGCTTATTTTTAAACTTAAGGATATATTGCAAAAACCAACTTTAGATTCAAATTATGATACATATTATAATTTATTTTGCAAACTAGAGGACGGAGAAGCTTCTAAAAGGGTAATCAAAAGGATCTTCGGTTGATGATATAAAGGTGACTAGAATGTTTTCGATAATAATTCCGATTTATAACTCAGAAATGTATTTAGGTGAAACTATAAATAGTATCATAAATCAATCAATTGGTTTTTTAGAAAATATTGAGGTTATTATGGTTGATGATGGTAGTACTGATTCATCCCCTTCCTTGTGTAAAGGATTAAGAAGTAAATATCCTAATAATATTAAATATATAAGAATTAGAAACTCAGGTCCCTCTAAAGCTCGTAATGAAGGCTTGAAATATGTTTCCGGAAAGTCCAAATATGTCGGTTTTTTAGATTCTGATGATCAACTCTCACTAGATGCACTATTGGAAACTCACCTTTTTTTTATGCGTTTTGATGTGAAAATTTCAGTATTACCTATTTATTATTTTGGCATAAAAACTGGTCAACATAAATTGAATTATCGTTTCTTAAAAGGTGAAAGAGTTATACATATTGAGACTGAATACAATTCACCTCACTTCTTTATAGGAGGAAGTTTTTTTAGAAAAGAGCTATTGGATGAAGGGAGTTTAATTTTTGACGAAGATATTAAATACTGGGAAGACGCCTTGCTAATTAATAGGTTATTAATCATAGAAAAAAAATATGGAGTGATTGGTAAAGGAAAGTATTTTTATAGAAAAAGAGTGGAAAAAAACTCAATAGTGGATCTTGTATGGTTATCGAAAGAAAGATATATTCCTTTTCTACAACAGTCCTACTTACCATTAATAGAGTATTCTCTTGAAAAACACGGAAAAGTGTTGCCCTATATTCAGTTTTTGATTATATATCATATGAAGTTATTTCTATTCCCTAAAAATAGAGACGTAGTGAGCGCAGTACTTACTGAAGAAGAGTTCGTCATATTTAAAAATATGTTTAAAGATATTTTATTGAAAATCGAAGATAGATTTATCTTAGAACAAGACATGTCTAGCTATTATAAGGACTTCCTTATACAACTTAAGGGCAGTCAGCTGAATGATCTTAACAAAATAAACCTTAGTATTTTGGAAACGAAAAATGTAACAATTACTAGTATGAGATTAAAGAGCTTTTACTTTATTATTAAGGGACATTTCATAAATGAGTATTACGATATGAAATCAAACGACAAAATATTATTGATTTCTGGAAATAAAAAATATACTTCAAAACAAAGAAAATTAGACGATCATATCGTTATATGGGGAAAAAAAGTTAGGGATTATAAATATTCAGGTTTTCAAGTCAAACTGCCTATATGGATTTTTAAATTTTCTTTTGTACTACAAACAAATCAGTTTACAGTAAAACTTAATACTGTTCATTTAATAAAAAAGACAGTTTTAATGCTCAGAGCATCCACAAGAAATTTATTGAAGCAGTTGATAAATCTTACGAGGTGTTTTAAAAGTTTAAAGGAGTTTAATGATGGCCGATAATCACAAATTTTTGTATTCTATAGTCATAGCTGTTTACAATGTTGGAAACTATCTAGAAGAAACAATAAATAGTGTATTAGAACAATCAATAGGTTTTAAGGACAATATACAGCTTATTCTAGTTAATGATGGAAGTACTGATAATTCAGGCGAAGTATGTTTGAAGTACGCAAAAAAATATCCCGAAAATATCGTCTATAAAAAACAAAAAAATGGTGGAGTTAGTAAGGCTAGAAATTTAGGTTTAACTAATGTAGAAGGTAAGTATGTAAATTTTTTAGACGGCGATGATTTACTTGATAAAGACGCATTAAAGTATATAACAGAGTTTTTTGAACAAAATAAAGAAAATATTGATTTAGTAGCAATACCTTTAAAGTTATTTGGAAAAGTAACTTGGGATCATCCGCTTCAGTATAAATTTTATAAAACACGTGTAGTCGATATAAATAAAGAGTATAATGCAATACAACTGTCTTCATCAAGTGCATTTATTAAGGTTGAGGCTATAAAGGGTAGAAAATTTGACGAAACCTTAAAATATGCTGAAGATGCTAAATTGTTGACGCAAATTATCCTAGATAAACAAAAGTATGGAATAGTAAAAGAGGCTCTTTATCATTATAGAAAAAGAGATGATGAAAGTTCTGCAACCCAAAGGGGGCCAAAAGATAAAGATTGGTACCTTGATTACTTAGATAAGTTTTCACTAGAAACCTTAGAATATACTTTTAAAAAGCTTAACAAAGTACCGGATTATGTCCAGTATTTAGTGATGTATGACATTCAATGGAGACTTAACGTTGGAGATGCCAGTGAAGTACTTAACGAGAAAGAAAGAGAATTATTTTTTATTAAATTAAAGTCAGTTTTAAAATATATAAGTTTCACTATGCTATATTCTCAAAAAAAATTAAACATACACCGGAGAAACTTTTTATATAATTTAAAATACGATAAAACTCATTCAGAAGAATATAGTTTGCATTTTACTAAAGATGATGTAGTACTGAAAAACCACTGGGGAAGTACTGTATGTTCACTTAAAGATCAAAAACCAGTTATTGAATTACTTTATGAGGATAAGAATGAATTAATAATAGCCGGAAATTTAGGTTCTTATTTTGACAAATCTCAATTTGATATCGTTGCAAAATTAAACGGAAAAGATTTAGCAGTCAACGAAATAGATCGAAAGACTCATGATATCTATACAGTCAATCACCTTGTTAAATCATATAAGGGATTTGAAATTAGAATTCCTTTTTCTAAAATTAATGAAAATTCAATAGTGGAACTATTTTTATCTGTTGACAGTCATGTAGTACCGGTCGAGTTGAAGTTTGAAAAGTTTTCGAAACTTAACGTAAAAAAGGGAATGAATTATACTGCTTTAAACAAACTTATTGTTTCTTATGAAAACGGAAAGATACGATTAAGACAAACTAAAAAGAAAAAAGTTTTAAAACTGGAGTTGCAGTATTTAAAAAAAATAAAATTAAAGAAAATGAAGGACATCAAAACATTTGGATTCAGAACTCTATGGCTGTTTTTATATCTTCTTAAAACAAAAAGTATTTGGATCTTTATGGATAGGCAAGATAAAGCTGATGATAATGCAGAACATTTGTTTAAGTATGTTCAGACTCAAAACAATAAAAAAATTAAATCTTATTTTATAATAAAAAAAGATTCTCCGGATTATAAGAGATTAAAAAAAATAGGAAAAGTAGTACCTTACAGATCATGGAAACATAAGATATTGTTTCTTTTAAGTGATAAATTGATTTCATCACATTGTGATAATTGGGTTATAAATCCGTTTTTTAACAGGAAAAAGGTATATAGTAATTTATACACTTTTGATTTTGTTTTTTTACAGCATGGTATTGTAAAAGAAAACCTTTCTAATTGGCTTAATAGATATAATAATGATATTAGAAGGATAGTGGCTTCATCCCCTTTAGAATATAGTGAATTTGTTGAGGGTGATTACAACTTTAATGATGAAAACATCGCTTTAACAGGACTCGCAAGATATGATAACTTGAAAAAAAATGAAAATAATCATAGCAAACAAATTTTAATTATGCCTACTTGGAGAAAAAATTTAGTTCCACCAAAAGATCAGGTAAAAGGAGAGAGACCGTATAATAAGGCATTTAAACAGAGTGAATACTTCAAAAGATATAATAATCTAATTAATGATAAGAATCTTATTGACGCTGCAAAAAAAGCAGGCTATAAAATTTTGTTTGTTCCACATCCAGATATGCAAACGCAGCTTAAAGATTTTGATAAAAATGATTATGTTACGTTTACAGATTATAAAACAAGCTATCAAACATACTTTAATCAATCAAATCTATTAATAACAGATTATTCAAGTGTATTTTTTGATTTTGCTTATATGAAAAAGCCGGTTATATACTATCAGTTTGATCAAGGCGAATACCATTATAAGGCCGGTTACTTTGATTATAATAATATGGGCTTTGGGAAAATTGTTAAAAGTGAGACGGAAATCATAAATACCACAATTGAGTATATTAAGAATGATTGTAAAATTGAAGAGACTTATAAAAAACGTATTGAAAAGTTTTACAAATATAATGATGCCAACAATTCAAAAAGAATTTATGAAAATATACTCGAAATATAGAACCTTTTTTGTATGTGCAAACTTCTTATGAAGTTTGCACTGTTTTTTAGCTAAAAAACAATGATTTTCTTTAAGTGAAAAAAACCTCAATATCTGTTACAATATTCACCGGTGCTTTCAAATTTCTTTAACCGAAAGATCCAAAAAATCATTTAAGTCTAAGGAAGATAAACAATGAATGCATTAGTAAGAATCGTAAAAGAGCAAGTGACATCGTTTCCTTTAATTTTGCGCTTAGCTTCATATGAGACAAAGTCTCAGTATCAGATGAATTATCTTGGTGTATTATGGCAGTTTCTCAATCCTCTCATTCAAATGCTGGCGTATTGGTTTGTATTTGGTATGGGGATTCGTAACAGCAAGCCAGTCATAACAGGTATTGGAGAAGTGCCTTTTATTGTTTGGATGCTGGCTGGTTTGATCCCGTGGTTTTTTATTAGCCCGACGATTCTGGATGGATCAAACAGTGTATTTAAACGGATCAATATGGTGGCGAAAATGAATTTTCCGATCAGTTCACTGCCTTCTGTCGTGATTGCTTCAAATTTATTTAGTTATTTTGTAATGATGGGTGTTTATGTCATTGTCCTTTTAGCAAGCGGTATTTATCCTAGTTTGCATTGGATACAATATATTTACTATTTAATCTGCATGATTGTGTTTATGTTTTCATTTAGCTTGTTTAACTCTACAATCAGTGTGCTTGTCAGAGATTATCAATTTCTGCTGCAGGCCGTAACCAGATTATTGTTTTTTTTACTTCCGATTTTTTGGAATATCTCAGAGCAGCTCGGGAAAAATCACCCGAATCTTCTGCCTGTGCTTAAGCTGAATCCGATTTTTTATCTGATAGAAGGATTTAGGAACAGCTTCTTAGACGGAAAATGGTTTTTCCAAGATATGAAGTACACGCTGTATTTCTGGCTGTTCACATTCCTTTTATTGTTAGTGGGTTCTATTCTGCATATGAAATTCAGAGACAAGTTTGTTGACTTTCTTTAATACGTAAGGAGATTGTACGATGAAACTAAAAGTTTCGTTTCGAAATGTTTCAAAGCAGTATCATTTGTATAAAAAACAATCGGACAAGATTAAAGGATTGTTTTTTCCGGCTAAGGATAATGGTTTTTTTGCTGTGCGGAATGTCTCCTTTGACGTGTATGAGGGAGAGACAATCGGCTTTGTAGGAATAAACGGGTCAGGAAAATCGACCATGTCTAACCTGCTGGCTAAAATTATTCCGCCGACCAGCGGTGAAATTGAAATGAACGGTCAGCCGTCGCTGATTGCGATTGCTGCCGGTTTAAATAACCAATTAACGGGCCGGGACAATGTCCGGCTCAAGTGTTTGATGATGGGGTTAACCAATAAAGAAATTGACGCGATGTATGACAGCATCGTTGAATTTGCTGAGATTGGCGATTTTATTAATCAGCCGGTTAAAAACTATTCCAGCGGGATGAAATCGCGTCTCGGTTTTGCGATTTCCGTGCATATTGACCCTGACATTTTAATTATTGACGAAGCGCTTTCTGTAGGGGACCAAACGTTTTATCAGAAGTGTGTAGATAGAATAAATGAGTTTAAAAAGCAAGGAAAAACGATTTTCTTTGTCAGCCACTCAATCGGTCAGATTGAAAAAATGTGTGACCGTGTTGCTTGGATGCACTATGGCGAGCTTCGTATGTTTGATGAAACAAAAACGGTTGTCAAAGAGTATAAAGCATTTATTGACTGGTTTAATAAGCTGTCGAAAAAAGAAAAAGAGACATATAAAAAAGAGCAGACGGAAGAGAGGAAGAAAGAAGATCCTGAAGCGTTTGCCCGTTTCCGCCAAAAGAAGAAAAAGCCGAAATCATTGGCTAATGCGGTTCAAATTGCTATTTTATCTATTCTGACTGTCTTCATGGCGGGAACGATGTTCTTTAATGCCCCGCTTCGTACAATTGCTTCGTTTGGGGCTATTCCGCAAAATGAAGTGAAGAATCATCATGGTAATGCAAAGGGCAAGTCAGAGGAACGCTTAACCGCAGTCAATAAGCAAGGGTTTATAGCAAATGAAAAAGTGGCTGCTTATAAGGATCAGGGTTTGAAACAGAAGGCTGACGTTACACTGCCATTCGGTACAAAAGTGACGGTAGCTGCAAAAGGCAAACAAACAGCGAAAATTAATTTTAACGGACAGTCTTATTTTGTGAAAAAGAGCGCTGTTGCAACTAACATGAAACATGCTGAATTGCATGCCGCTGCATTTACGTCTTATGTCTCGCAAAACGCAGCATCTTCCTATGAATACTTTCTGAAATTCCTGGGAGACAGCAGAACCAGCATTCAATCCAAGTTGAATGGATATACTGAAGGGGATACAGCTGACGGCAGAAAAACGTTAGATTTTGATTATGAAAAAATCAGCTATGTGCTGGAGAATGATAAAGCAACAGAGCTTGTTTTTCATAACATTTCTCCTATCAACCCGGCGTCACTATCCTTAAGTGATAGCGATGTATTGTATGACAGCAGCAAGAAGCGTTTTCTTGTGAATACAGCTGATCAGGTCTTCGCCGTTGATAATGAAGAGCATACACTGACTTTGATGTTGAAATAAAAAAGGCTATTGGATGAATGTCCAATAGCCTTTTTGTTTAGATTTCTTCTTTGTTTAGTAAACCTTCCATAAATGGAACGAGCTGATCGCGAAGCTCTTTATCCTGCATCGCAAATTCTAGAGTTGTTGTGATAAACCCGAGCTTTTCACCAACATCATAACGCTTGCCTTCAAAATCGTAAGCAAACACTCTTTGAATTTCATTCAGTTTTTGAATGGCGTCTGTCAGCTGAATTTCTCCGCCGGCGCCAACCTGCTGCTCTTCTAAATACATGAAGATCTCAGGCGTGAATACGTAACGGCCTAAGATGGCAAGATTAGAAGGTGCTGTGCCTTTAGGCGGTTTTTCAACGAAGTTTTTCACCTGATAACGGCGGCCTTCACTTGTCAGTGGGTCAATAATGCCGTAGCGGTGTGTTTCTTCTTCAGGCACCTGCTGAACACCGATAATAGAAGAAAGTGTTTTTTCATATTCATCCATTAATTGGCGCAACCCTGGTGTTTCAGCCTGAACAATATCGTCTCCAAGCAGTACCGCAAACGGCTCATCGCCGATAAAGTTGCGCGCGCACCAGACAGCATGTCCGAGACCTTTAGGTTCTTTTTGGCGGATATAGTGAATGTCAGCCAGGTTAGAAGCCTTTTTCACTTTTTCAAGCAGCTCAGTTTTTCCTTTTTCTTCTAGGTTTCTTTCAAGCTCCGGAGAGTAATCAAAATGATCCTCAATCGCACGCTTGCTTTTTCCTGTTACGATAATAATATCTTCAATACCGGCTTCAACAGCTTCTTCAATTATGTATTGAATGGTAGGTTTATCAACGATAGGAAGCATTTCTTTCGGCATTGCTTTCGTAGCCGGCAAGAATCTCGTTCCGAGACCTGCGGCAGGGATTATGGCTTTACGTACTTTTTTCAATTTCAAAGCACCTTCCTTAAGAACAGATTTAGGGTCACTCTTTTGAATGCTGAGTATTTAAAATGTTTGAGTTTCTTTTCTCATCAATACCCTATTTTCATTCTGTTAAACACATTTAATCATATAAGAAAAACCAATATTAAACAAGAGTCAATTCAGTGACTTTGGGGTCGAGGAAATACACAAAAATATCATTAATTGATAGATAAAACAGTTTCACCTGATCCGGTATTTCAAGAAATATAACAGCTTCTTCATCTCTAGAGCCTGCTCAGCAAAAGTGATATAATGTAGTTCTGAAAATGTGACTGTACGAATTTATTCGAAAGGTAATAAATAGATGATGACGATTAAGGTTTCTACTCCAAAATTAGCATTTGTTTGTCAAGAGCTGAATGCTGCAAAAAAGTTTAGTATCAATACGATCGATTGGAATTATCCAATGGAAATTGTCACTTTACATCATGAGCCCAATGGGCCTTCTTCTTTTAAAGATACTGCTGTTATTAATATGTACAGCTACTTTAAAGGTTCTGAACCTCAGAAGGATAAAATCAAGCATCCGATTGAACAAGAAGGTTTAACATATATTCAAGAACCAAATAAGCCAATTTATCGTTATTACAATAATGGACGTTATATCAAATATCAAAGGTTTACAGCATCAGGAGAACTTGCTGTCATTGATTACTTTAATGAAAGCAGGCAAAGATTTAAAAGGGAAGAATATGATTTGTCTGGATATGTACACAGCTTAATGTACATGGATCTGGACACTAACAAACCGAAGCAGCATCTTTATTTAAGGGCAGATGGCACTTGTTATATGACAAAATGGTATAAGAATGATGGAACAACTGAAAAAATTGTCATTTTTGACGAAAAAGAGAATATAGTCAGTGTATTGTATTCAGAAAATGAACTTTCCCGTTATTTTCTGAGCCGCTTGATAAAGGAAGCGGATTATTTATTTATGACTTCTGAAATTGAGTTATATACTACATTAAAAACTCTTTCAGTTGAATATTCCTCCATGTATCTAGGTTTTATAGAGACGAATGAGATGTTGGAAAACCCTGAAAAGGAAATAGGCCACCTTGATGCTTTCGTGGTTCCTTCCTTGAAGAGATATCATGACATAATTAAAAATACGGGGCCTCGCACAAATATTTATTACGTTTCTGAAGAGCCGTTTACCCGCAAGCGTTTTGTGGACAAACTAATAGATCAGGTGCCATTTAATAATCAATTGAAGGATATGAATGTTGAGCTGTTAATGGCAGAATGGCAATCAAAATCCGATTTATATTTGTCATCCAAGGTTGAATTTAAAGGCTGCATTCCTCCCCATTCTGTTGGCCGCCATAAAATGTATTGGAAGTTAAAAAATAAAAAGAGCGGCACTGAAAGCACGTTTAACGCAAAAGTAAACAGCGAGGAAGAACTAATATTTACCGTAAGCGGTACACTTCGTATTCACTCTGTATTAGATCAGTTGTCCACCATTGAATTGTATCTCTGTTCCGAGTGGGATAATAGCTTCTTTGCATCAGGTGTGCGAATAACCGATTCAAAGGAAATTCCATTATCAGAACAAAGTATTTCAGGCTGGCAAGTTACTTTAGAAAAAGAAAATAATTATTTGAGTGTTCAGACTGCCGAGGGATTTCGGAGAAAATTAATGAAACGGCTGTTTGTGAAAAAATAGCAGACAAGGTTTTACCAGAAGAAGGAGCTTGAAGATGAGAAGGATCTTTTCACTAATATATGAAATAGACATTGAAAAAGGCGGCATTACAAGCTCTATGATGTCAAGATCTTTTACATTTGCGGAGCGCGGCCATAAAATCGATTTGGTTACACTTGATTATAAAGACAATTATGATCAGATTGAGCAAGTGCTGAAGAGCGCTGGAAGGCTGCATGCTGATGTGAATATCCTCAATATTTATGATGACTATAAAAATCAGCATAAGCATATGAAAGTTGGGGAAGTGCAACAAAGTTACTATGATCAAAATCGTAATCGCTTTGAAGAACCATACGCTGCGTATCATAATAAGGAAAAATTAGAAACGGAATACTTCAAGAATGGCTTATATATAAAAAAGAAAAAATGGGATGAGTCGGATAATCTTTTATATGTAGATCATTTCAATGAAAATATGCAAATGACAAAGCGAGAATTCTTTCATGGCGGTTATGTAAATAAAACTGTGATTTTCGATACAAGAAGCGGAAAAATCAATCAAATTCACTACACAGCACCCGACGGTTTCTGTTATTTAACAGAATGGTACCATTTTAAAACAGGAGCCAGTCAAGGAGTTATGCTGTTTGGCCGTGGTGAAAAGGAAGCTGTATTTTTCAAAAACAAGCACCAGTTTCATACACATTGGCTTGAAACGTTATGTGAGAAAGAAAAGGACCCTATTATCATCTGTGATGGAGTCGGAAGTGCTTCAAAAGTAAATGAAATGCGTGCAGGATTGGCAAAACGATTTTACTGTGTTCACTCAAATCATTTAGATTATCCTTATACGTTAGGCAGCAAAGTTCGAAACAATCATCAATATGCGATGGAGCATATTAAGGATTATGACGGGCTGATCGTATTAACGAATGAACAAAAAGAAGATATCATGAAGGATTTTGAGTCGAACAATAATATTTTTGTTATTCCTCATGCACCAAGAAGGCTTGAAAAATTACAAACGTATGAAAAAAAGAAAAACGAGTTTGTCATGGTGGCCAGATATCATGAGGAAAAAGGGATCGATAAGGTCATAAAAGCAATGGGAATCGTAAAAAAATCCCGGCCGGATATTGTCCTGAATATATATGGCAGCGGTCCCGGCTATGAGGAATACCAGCAATTGATCGATGATCTTAAGTTAGATAATGTACATTTAAAAGGGTATGTCGCAAATCCCGCTCCATTTTATCAGCAGGCGCTTGCCACATTATTAACATCAAAATTTGAGGGGTTTAGTCTCGCGATTTGTGAATCGTTTTCGTGCGCAACCCCTGTTATCAGTTTTGATGTGAAATACAGCCCGAGGGAGCTCATAAAAGAACACGAAACGGGAATGCTTGTAGAACCTGATCATATTGACCTGCTTGCTGAAAGTATCATTTATTTGTACGACAACCCTGAGAGAGCCATTCAATACGGAAAAAATGCAAAGAACTTAATGGATACTGAATATAGTGAAGCCCGATTATTTGAAAGATGGGAAGAAGTATTTGAAATAACGAAATAGTACGTTTTTGCACCATTTTTGTTCATTATATGAGCTTTATGTGAAGAAATAGAAGCGGATAAGGATAGAGGTGTCATGGTGAAAATCACTGCAGCAGTACCCACATACAACTCAGAACATTTTATCTCCCGCTGCCTGGATAGTCTGGTTCAACAAACCATGCCGAATAATGAGTACGAAATTATTTGTGTAGATGATTGTTCACAGGATGGCACGGTTTCAATATTAAAAAAGTACAGTGAACAGTATTCTAATATAACGGTTATAGAACGAGAAAAAAATTCGGGAGGGCCGGGGGAGCCGCGAAACCAAGCGATACGTGCTGCGAACGGTGAATACATTTTTTTTATTGATTCCGATGATTATGTAGGAATCGAAGCGTTCGAGAGAATGTATCAATTTGCAAAACAGCATGATTCAGATATTGTGCTTGGGAAAATGGTCGGTGTAAACGGCAGATCGGTCCCGCAAGCTATTTTTAAGGAAACGAAACCTGAGGCGGATCTTGTAAAATCTCCGCTTGTTTACTCAATAGGACCGACAAAACTTTTTAAAGTTTCACTGCTTAGAATGCATGACATATATTTCCCCTCTAATATACAGGCTACAGAGGATCAGGTATTTGTCATGCAGGCTTATTTAGAAGCGGACAAAATTTCTGTCCTGGCCGATTATGATTATTACTATGCTGTACAGCATGACGGCGAGCATATGACGTTTGCATACGTTGCGCCTCAAAGCTACTATGGCGCAATGAAGGTAATCATAGATATGATTCGTAATAGCCGTCTTTTACATAATCGCAAAATGAAGTTTATGGCGAAGTTTTTGAATCGTCATTTTGATTTTTCCAGAACAACGGACTTTACCGTAACAATCGAGGACGAACGGGAGCAGCAAAAATGGATGACAGAGCTGCATCATTTTGTTGAACAAAATATACCACGGGAAATTGATAAACTTGTTCATTCTCATACGCGGTTAAAATTACACTTTGTACGCCATAATGACCTAAAGGGCTTAAAGCAGTTTGAAGCTGATAAAGAAAATATGGCACAATATACGTCAGTTAAAAATGGTCATATCATAGCAAACTATCCCAGCCTTATCTCATATCATTTGGCAGAGAATGAACGGATTGTTGATGACAGAAACAAAATCAGTCATTACGTGAGCGAATTTCAAATGAAGGACAACACTTTCACATTAAGAGGGTCGGTTACCCACACGGCTTTACAACCAGAGCATCAAGCTATGCAAACTTTATACGGCATTTGGGTGCACCGTGATAGAAAAACTGAAAAAATCATTTCCCCAGTGTATTCTAAGGACGGAGAATTTGAATTTCTCACGAAGTTTACTGATTTGGCTATTCATGAAGAAGATATTGGTGTTTGGGATTTCTTTATTGAATCGGGGATAGACGGCTATAAAAAACGCGTCCGAATTGGCAGCAGCAGAGAACCGTATCCTTATTCAAAACATGCTAAATATATTGGGAATAACGGGGAATATGCTTTCAGCGCACGGCCGTACTTTACTAAAACCTATGATAATTTGTCGGTGGATATCAGAAAGCAGGAAGTTCTGAAAGTCGAATTCAGAGATAATGATTCGGACCAGCATTTAACGTTCGTATTTCCTGGAAGCCAATTGTTTTTTCCGAAGCAATCTTTATTATTGCTCGAATGCAATAACCAAGAGTTTTTAATACCAATAAAAAATCAAATCAGTTCAGCTGATGGGACAGTGATACAGGTTGATCGGAATCTCGTTCAGCAAAAGTTTGCTCCGGCTTATTTACAAAACACCAATATTGTTTTATCCATTAATTCTTATAAAACCACATTGGTTCCGAAAAAGGATGTCAGTGTGTACTTTTGCAGTAAAAATATTGAAAAAAAGCTATGGTGCTTTAAAATAAAGAAGAAAGTAGATCTATTTATACAATCGGACCAATCGAAATTCTATCTAACAGCCCGTTAAACAAAGAAACCAGGTGACAAATATGAAAAAACTAAAAGTTATGACCGTTTTCGGGACCAGGCCTGAAGCGATCAAGATGGCACCGCTTGTGCTTGAATTGAAAAAATATCCTGAAATAGATTCCTATGTAACGGTCACTGCACAGCACAGACAGATGCTCGATCAGGTGTTAGACGCGTTTCACATCAAGCCTGACTTCGATTTGAACATTATGAAGGAGCGCCAGACACTGGCAGAGATTACGTCCAACGCACTTGTGAAATTGGATGAGCTGTTTAAAGATATCAAACCTGATATTGTGCTTGTCCATGGTGATACGACGACGACGTTTGCCGGAAGCCTAGCCGCTTTTTACCATCAAATTGCTGTCGGTCATGTGGAGGCGGGGCTCCGTACAGGGAATAAGTATTCCCCGTTTCCGGAAGAGCTCAATCGACAGATGACAGGGGCGATTGCTGATTTGCATTTTGCTCCGACAGGCCAGGCGAAAGACAATTTATTAAAAGAAAACAAAAAGGCCGCCTCTATTTTTGTAACGGGCAATACAGCGATTGACGCACTCAACACAACGGTTAGGGATGGTTACTCACATCCTGTTCTCGATCAGGTGGGTAAGGATAAAATGATTCTCTTGACCGCTCACCGCCGGGAAAATTTGGGTGAGCCAATGGAAAATATGTTCAAGGCCATCCGCAGAATTGTAGGGGAATTTGAAGATGTACAAGTCGTTTACCCTGTGCACCTGAATCCTGTTGTCCGGGAAGCGGCTCAGAAGCATTTTGGTGGTTCTGACAGAGTGCATCTGATTGAACCTTTAGAGGTGATTGATTTCCATAACTTTGCAGCGAAATCGCATTTTATATTGACAGATTCGGGCGGCGTGCAGGAGGAAGCCCCATCTCTCGGGAAACCAGTGCTTGTTCTGCGTGATACGACGGAACGGCCTGAAGGAGTGGAAGCGGGAACGCTGAAACTTGCAGGTACGGATGAGGAAAACATTTATCACCTGGCAAAACAGCTGTTAACTGATCATGATGAGTATAAGAAAATGTCCCAGGCTTCTAATCCGTATGGAGATGGAGAGGCTTCTCGCCGGATTGTGGAAGAATTGCTGTTTCATTACGGGTATCGGAAAGAACAACCGGATTCATTTACAGGCAAATAAAAAAGAAGCTTTGCACATTGTGCGAAGCTTCTTTTTTGTTTTACTTTTCGAGGCTTTCCTTCAGCTCTTTTGTAATATCGGAAAGGGCGCTTTCATCAGCTTGGTAGTAGTAAATTCCATTGATTTTCGTGCCTGTACCTTTTAGTTCGTGCTGTTTAATATGTTTCCGCGCACCTTTGTAATCGGACTGGATATCCCACATGTTATCGAAGGTCAAGTTCGTTTTCACATTATCTTCAACAACTTTAAACATATCTCCGAATTTCGTGATGGAAGAAATATTAGCGCCTTTATTAATAATACCTTGGATGACTTGGCGTTGGCGGTCCTGGCGTCCGAAGTCGCCTCTCGGATCTTCTTTTCTCATCCGGGTATAAGCGAGCGCTTCTTTTCCGTTCAGCGTGATTTCTCCTTTGCCGAACGAATAACCGTCATAACTGAACGCGAATGTGCTGTTAACTGTAATGCCGCCAAGTGTATCAACAACGTCTCTAAAGCTTTCCATGTTCACTTTTACAAAATAATCAACCGGAACATCGAGGAAGTTCTCAACAGTGTCTACCGTCATCTGCGTGCCGCCGAAAGCGTATGAATGGTTGATTTTATCCATTGTGCCTTTTCCGATAATTTTTGTATACGTGTCACGCGGAATGCTGACCATGTCGGTTGTATTCGTTTTTGGGTTAACGGTCATATAAATGAGCGTATCGGCACGGCCCTTATCGCCGTCGCGTTCATCCACACCCATGATTAAGACGGAAAAAGGATCTTTTTTATTAATACTGACCTCTTTATCCCTCTTTTTCGATTTATCAATGCTTTCATGAATACTTGCCACGGTTGATGCTGCTTTATGCCATAAGTAGTATGCATAGCCGCCTGTTCCGAGTACAAATACGGCCACAATGGCTAAAATGACAAGTAACGCCTTTCTTTTTTTCTTTCTTTTTTCAGCTCTCATAATAAAGTCCTCGCTTTTTTGTAATCTAGTACGATTATAAGTTTCTTAATATTTGAAAACAACTAAAATTTGTCTGATTCTTTACAATAGACGGCTCCTTGTAACAAATGTTTCGGTATTTTAAGAAAATCCGCAAAAATTTTTCGTTGTTTTGAAAGAAATCTTAAAATAAGCTTAAAATTGTCGATAAAAAGTGGAGAGGTGATATAGGAATGAAAAAAATTGCTATTTTAATGTTCTCAATGCTGCTTCTTTTGTCTGCGTGCGGCACAGCTCAGAACTCATCAGGAGCAGAAACAAATTCAGACAGCCAGGATGCGGCTGCAGAAGAGACAGTAACGAAGGAAGGCACTTTTGCCGGTTTGGCGGACAGCCATACAATTGCAGTCACTATTGATGATAAAGAGACGTCGATTCAGGTTGGTTCAGACCTTCAGGACAAAATGAACAACATTTCAGAAGGGCAAAAAGTTGTTGTCAAATATACAAAAGATTCAAATGGCGCTTTAATGCTTAAGGATCTTGAGACAAAGTAATAAAAAACTCTTAGGGGGTTCCATGTTTTGAAAAAAATGAAGCTCTTGCTTCTATCGTCAGTCACTGCGGCGGCTGTAGCATGTCCGGCGTTTATGCAGACTGCGAAAGCCGCTGATAAAACCATTTCGGTTAAGCTGAGTAATTATGTAGGCAGCAAATCAAGTTTGGATGTCGATATCACAGGCGGATATGAAATTCCCGGCTCAAGAATTGCGGATACGGAGCGATATGGAGGAGCAACCCGTTTTGATGTTGCCAATAATGTCGCCTCTGCCGGATGGACAAATCCAACGACTGTGGTCATTGTGAATCGGGACGCTTTTGCCGATGCGCTCTCAGCAACCCCACTTGCCAAAAAGTACGATGCACCGATTTTATTAACAGATGCAGATTCGCTAACACCAAAAACAGAAAGCGAAATTGCAAAATTAAATCCTGACAATATTCTCATCATTGGCGGGACAATCAGTGTTTCTAAAAATGTAGAAAATACATTAAAAAAATATGGTTCTATCGATCGGATTGGCGGAGCAACCCGTTACGAGGTTTCTAAAAACATAGCCGATCGGATGGGGAATTACAGCCAGGCAGTAGTGGCCACAGGCATGGTCTTTACGGATGCCCTGTCAATCGCGCCATATGCTGCAATGAACGGTTATCCGATTTTACTTGCGGGAGACAATAACATCCGCAGTGATTACAAAATTCCAAGCAAGGTTACAATTGTCGGCGGTCCGTTGAGTGTCAGCACTGGTGTGGAAGCTGCATTAAAAAAGAAGGCAACTGTGAAACGGATTGGCGGCGTTTCCCGATATGAGGTATCTGCCAATATCGTTAAAGAATTAAATATGAAAGCAACAAAGGTATTTATGTCAAACGGCCAAACATTCGCGGATGCATTAACGGGATCTGTGCTTGCAGCAAAGCAGGGAAGCCCTTTACTGCTGGTTGAATCAGGCAGCCTTCCGTCACCAGTCGCTGATGTAGTAGCGTCAAAAGGAACTCAGTCATTTGCGCTGCTTGGAGGAAGCATTTCCATCAGTGATACGCTAAAGAACAAACTGGCAGATACTTTTGCAGGAACTGGATATACAGTCAAGTTAACCGGCGGAAACCTAGTGCTTTATAAAAACAGTACTGCAATCAAGACGCTTGGAACGTCTTTTACAGCACAGCCTAAAAAATATGCAACTACAAATTCTATCAGTCTGAACGGAACGCCATATCTCGGAAACATGAAATTTACAATAGAGTCAGGCAAATATGTTCGGCCAATCAATGTGAATATCCCCTTTGAAGATTATTTAAAGGGTGTTGTTCCTCATGAAATGCCGGCCAGCTGGCAGAAAGAAGCGCTTAAAGCCCAAGCTGTCGCAGCGAGAACTTATTCCATCAGTTCGGCCGGAAAAGAAGTACAAGACACCACCGCTTTTCAGGTATATGGCGGATATGACTGGAATTCAAAAACTTCAGAAGTGGTCGAAGCTACAAAAGGAAAAGTTTTGAAATACAATGGGAATTTGATTTCAGCTACGTATTCCTCAAGCAACGGCGGCTACACAGAAGCGAGCGGTGAGGTGTGGAGCAGCCAGCTTCCTTATTTAATCGCCAAAAAAGATACGTACGACCCGCAAATCAGCTGGTCTCTGTCTTTAAATAAAACCCAGCTTGATAAGAGCAGTCTGAATCTGAAAAGCCCGGGTTCTTGGTGGAGCTCTAAAAATGAAACAAACTCATCATATTTGAGCGGTTTGAAAAGCTGGTTTATTAAAAATAAATACAGCAATGCCGAGTCTATCAAAATCACGAAAATATCCAGTGTGAAATTCAGCACGGAGAAAACTGCCGGTCAGCGGCCGGAAACAGCAAGCGTCACATTCTCATATTTCGTGAAAGAAAAATCAAATGGCTATATTCTGTCAAATGGAAGCCTCAGTGAAAAAACAGCAACAATTACTGTACCTGCAACAGAGCTGAGAACGATGCTTGGCGCTTCCAATATGAAGAGTACATATGCTTCTGTCTCAAGCAATACAAACGCCTTTCTCATTAGCGGTAAAGGATACGGACACGGCATAGGCATGAGTCAGTACGGAGCCAATGCCAGAGCAGCTGCCGGACAATCTTATACAACAATTTTAAGTTTTTACTATCCGGGAACAACTCTATCAAGCTATTAAAAGATTGTTAGAGTCAAAGGAGGCGAGATGCCTCCTTTGTTCGTTATTTGATTTATGAATCATTATGAATCTTTGGAGGGACTATCTTTGCGGATCTTTCTTAAAAGCATACCTATGCTGATACTAGGAGTCGTGTTATTTGTACCAAATGCGTTTGCGGCCAACTCTGTTACAAGGCTGGATGGAGCAAGCAGATATGAGGTTGCAGTAAATGTATCAAAACAAGGCTGGAGCAGTGCGGGCACGGTTGTTATAGCAAACGGAACAGCATATGCCGATGTATTAACTGCTGCACCTTTGGCTTACAAATACAATGCCCCGATTCTATTGACGGAATCATCTAAACTGACTGCACCGACTAAAGACAGAATCAGCCAGCTTAAACCGAGCAAGGTCATCGTCATTGGCGGAACGATCAGTGTTTCTAACAACGTTGTAAGCGACATTAAAAAATTGGGTATTTCCAATGTGGAACGGATCGGCGGAAGAAGCCGCTATGAAGTTGCTCAAAATATTTCTAAAAAATTGTCTTCAAATTCAAAAGCAGTAATCGCAAATGGAACGGCATATGCTGACAGTCTGGCAATCGGTTCTTATGCTGCCCGTAACGGTATTCCAATTCTTCTGACGACTGCAAGCTCTATTCCCGAACCAACGAAAAATGCGATGAACAGCAAAGGAACAACATCGACTATTGTGGTCGGGGGAGAAATCAGTGTCTCAAAAAGCGTTTACAGCCAGTTGCCATCACCAACAAGGATCGGCGGGAACAGCCGTTTTGAAGTGGCTGCCAACATAGCGAAAAAGTATTATTCTTCATCAAAAGCTGCATTTGTCAGCAATGGCTATCAATATGCAGATGCTTTAGCGGGTTCTGTGCTGGCGGCGAAGCAAAATCGCCCAATGCTATTTACTGACGCCGGTTCATTGCCGACTGCGACAAGAACAGTCATCGGATCAAATAGCAAGAACACTTTCACAGTTCTTGGGGGAACCATTTCAGTTACCACAAATGTTGTGAATCAGCTGAAAAATGTGATTGTTGGCAAAAAGGTATTTGTGGATGCAGGACATGGTGGTTATGACAGCGGAGCGGTCGGTAATGGTTTAAAGGAGAAAGATGTTAACCTTGCCGTTGCTAAGCTTGTAAACAGCAAACTTTCCAATGGTGGAGCCATTCCGATTATGGCCAGATCTACAGATGTTTTCTTAGAGCTTTCAGAGCGGGTTGCAAAAGCAAAAAGCAATAATGCAAACCTGTTTGTGAGTATTCACGCCAATTCAGCGAGCCCAGCAGCAACCGGTACTGAAACCTACTATTATACAAAATATGAGTCAGAAAACAGCAAACGGCTTGCGACAGAAATACAAAACAGACTCTATAAAGCACTCAATACTCAAAACCGCGGCGTGAAAATCGGGAATTTCCATGTCATCAGAGAATCAACGATGCCGAGCAGTTTAGTGGAGCTGGCGTTCATTTCAAATGCGAACGACGCAAGTAAGTTAAAGAGTGCTTTGTATCAAGAAAAAGCAGCTCAAGCAATATATGAAGGAATCATTGGATATTATTAGGGGATTAAATTAGTAGACATCAATAGCGGCTTGCCGGCAGAACCCATCAGGAATTGCCGGCAAGCTTTTTTATACGATAAAATGAGAAAAATTTTAAACCACATATGCTATGTAAAAGTTTAACAAAATTTAAGGTTAGGCCTATTCTTATTGACAGATGTTTTTGATATAATTATCAGGCAAAAATATAACCGATCCATTAGGGTAGTGAGGTAATCGATGAAAATAAGCATTGTTATCCCTGTATATAATTCAGAAGATCTTATTTCCGAATGTCTTGATAGCTTAGTTAACCAAACGATGCCAAAAGAGGATTATGAGATTATATGTGTCGATGATAAATCTACGGATTCATCTTTAGACATTTTGAATCGATATAAAAAGAAATATGACAATATTGTTGTTGTTGAAAGAACCGTAAATTCAGGCGGTCCAGGTGCGCCGCGGAATGATGCAATAAAAATTGCCAAAGGTGAATACATCCTGTTTGTTGATTCCGATGACTATCTAGGCAATGAAGCATTGTTAAGATGGTACAATTTCTCAAAAGAGAATGATTCAGATATTACTTTAGGTAAGTTAAAAGGGATAAACGGCCGAGGTGTTCCCAAATCAATGTTTAAGGAAACAAACCCAGATGTTGATTTGGTTGATTCCAAAATTGTTTTCACATTGGGACCCCAAAAACTGTTTAAAGCCTCACTTTTAAAAGAAAATCAAATCATCTTCCCTACTCACATAAAAGCAGCGGAAGATCAAGTCTTCACAATGAACGCTTATTTAAAGGCAAAGAAGATTTCTGTTTCAGCTGACTATGATTATTACTATCTGGTCAAAAGAGACGGTGAACATATGAGTGTTGCTTATGTTCCCCCAGAGAACTTTTATGGAGCAATGGAAGATATTATTTCTGCTATCAAGGCTAGTGACCTGGAAGAAGGAAGAAAAATTAAACTGATGGCAGTATTTTTAAACAGGCATTTCGATTTTTCGCGGACAAAAAATGTCACAATAAAAATGAAGACCGATGAAGAAAGAGCTGAATGGTTTAAATATTTGTCTTCATTTATTCATGCAGTACCTGAAGAGGCTGATCAATTTGTGCTTCCGCATATCAAATTGCGTCTGCTGTTTATTCGGAATAATGATTTGCAGGGGTTAACCCAGTATGAGCGTGAGGAACAAGACATTAAAAAGTTCTGTGTTGTATATAACGGGGATTTAATTGCACGTTATCCGAGCTTAGAGCGATATCCAATTTCTGAAGAACTATTAAAAGTGAATTATAAAAATAAGCTTGAGCATTATCTGCAAAATATTGAATTTAACGATCGCAGCCTCAGCATTCAAGGAACCATTAAACACAAATTGGTTGATGATGAAATGAATCAAAATCAATCTCTGACAGGAGTATTTGTTCATCGCGATACAAAGGCGGAAAAATACATTGCGCCGGCTAAGTATGAAAATTCAACATTTACATTTGAGTGCAAGTTTGATGAACTGGCATCTGCAGAAGAAGATTTAGGCGTTTGGGATTTCTTTATTGAATCGTCGATAGACGGCTACAAATTAAGGGCGAGAATCGGAAACAAGCGTGCTGCGTATAAGTATTCTACAAAAACGATGTATTTAGGGCATAATGCTTTGTTTGTCTTCAGTGCAAGACCATATTTCACAATGAACTACGATAATCTTTCGATTGATATAAAGAAACATGCCTATACAGAAGCAGAACTTTCATATGAAACAGAATCAAAAGATTTATCATTTATTTTTAAAGATAAGCAAATCTGTTTGCCAAATCATTCAAAAATCATTGTGAATACCGGACAGTCTGAAATCTCATTACCGGTAAAACGTATAGAGTTAGAGCCTAATTGCACAAAATTGACGGTAAACGTGCAGAGTTTGCTTGAACAGCTAGTTCATGTAAAGAAAGAGCGATTAATTGAATTTGCGATAAATACTTCCCAAAATAAAATCAGTGCAAAAGTGGATAACCAAACAATTGTCCTGGACACACGGAACGTGGAACGAAAATCCATGTTATTCTTTAGTAAAATGGTTGAGGTTCAATACAAGCTGTTAACCTCTAAATCAAAGTTTTATTTTCAATATTAAATGCTTCTCAACGAAAAGAGACAAATCAGTAAAATGATTTGTCTCTTTTTTTAAACAATATGCTTAATTTTTAAAAAAAGTGTCTAAAACAATAAAAAGTTTACGGGTAAATGTCAGAAAAAATAACAAATTCACACTTCTTAACATACCATTTACATCCAATTAACATCCGTCTGCTAAACTGACTGGCATAGGTCATCATAACATCCCAAACAAATCGTGAGGTGTGTGTCAGTGAGTGCAGAGAAAAGCATGAATGTGAGTCGTGAATTCTCAGTTCAGCAAATACATTCTTTTACATTATCTGAAAAGACGGCTCGTTATTTGGCAATAAAGCGCGTAATGGATATTTGGTTTGCGCTCATTGGGTTGGCGATTGCGCTGCCAATGATTGCGGTATTTTCAATATTGATTTGTTTGGAGACGCCGGGGCCTGCCATTTATACGCAGGAACGCGTAGGGAAAGGCGGGAAACCATTTAAGCTTTATAAGCTTCGTTCCATGAAAATAGATGCCGAGAAGTCTGGGGCGGTTTGGGCACAGAAGCAAGATCCGCGGGTGACAAGGATCGGAGCTTTTATCAGAAGAACGAGAATTGACGAGCTTCCTCAGCTGTTTAATGTGCTGAAAGGCGATATGAGTATGATTGGCCCTCGTCCGGAACGGCCTGTATTTACGGAAAAATTCCAGAATGAGATTCCAGGCTTTACACAGCGTCTGGTTGTTAAACCGGGATTGAGCGGCTGGGCTCAAGTGAACGGCGGTTACGATATGACGCCGAAGGAAAAGCTGATATTTGATTTATATTACATTCGCAATCTGACTTTCACTTTAGAATTAAAAATTATGTTAAAAACTTGTAAAGTAGTTTGGACGGGTGATGGTGCAAGATAAAACAGAATGCCATTATTCACCATCAATCTGAGCTTAAAAAGAAGTAGGGAATATGATGCCAAGTATTACAAAACAAATCATGAGCGGTGCAAAGTGGACAAGTATTTCAACTATGTGTATTACAATCATCCAAATTGTTCAGTTTGCCCTGCTTGGAAATATGATGACCTTAACAGAATTTGGGCTTGTCGGCATGATCACAACGGTTACAGTTTTCGCCCAGATTGTGCTCGATATGGGTTTTGGTGCAGCATTAATTCAGAGAGACGACGCGACGGAGTGCCAGCTGTCAACATTGTATTGGCTTAACATTATGACGGGCGTTTTGCTGTTTGTTCTTTTATATGTGAGCAGTCCTGTCATTGCGGGATTTTATCAAAGAGAAGAGCTGGTGTTTCTGGTTCGGATTCTGGCGATTATGTTTTTGATCGCGCCAATTGGACAGCAATATCAGTATATGCTGCAAAAGCAGCTGCACTTTAATACGTTAAGCAAAATAGAGATTTTTTCAAATGTATTGTCATTCGGATATTTAGCGATAGCGGTTTTTATGATGGATGCGATTTTGGCGTACGTGATTTCTCAAGTCCTGCTGCAGTCCAGTAAAGGGATTTTATATTGGGCTGTATACCGAAAAAAGTGGCATCCTGCTTTTGTTTTTGATTTGAGAGGCATGAAGGATTTCTTTTCTTTTGGAGCCTTTCAGCTTTCATCCCGTCTTGTGAACAGACTGGGAGCAAATATCGACATGATTTTGATCGGCCGGTTTATTGGTGCTGAAGCATTGGGGATTTATAACCTCGCTTATCAGATTGTCACCATTCCGGTTTTGAAGATCAATCCGATTGTCACACGGGTGGCATTCCCTGTTTTCGCAAAAAACAAATATGAAAACAGCGTGATCAGAGAAGGCTTTCTGAATATGACAAAAATGCTGGCGCTTGTTTCGTTTCCGCTGTTAATCGGGCTCGTGTCTGTGTCAGACGCCTTTATCACAGCGGTTTTCGGAGAAAAGTGGCTTGCTGCTGTTCCGATCCTGAATGTTCTGGCCATTGTCGGGATACTAAGAGTGCTCATGAATCCAAATGGATCTGTACTGCTGGCAAAAGGAAGAGCTGACTTAGCGTTTTATTGGGATTCCGGCGTACTGCTGCTGTACGGATTATCACTGTTTGCAGCTGTACAGACGGGAAGTCTGCTGACAGTCGCATGGGTGTATGCCATTATCAGCGTTGTTAATTTCCTGATCGGGCGCTGGCTCCTGGCATATGTCATCAAGCTTAACCTTTCAGCTTATTTCCAGTCGATTATGAAGCCATTTCTGATTACTGCGGCGATGGGCATCATCGCGTTTGGTGTAAGCCTCAGTACCGAACACTTCAGTATGCAGGCAGAAATGCGGCTGGCCATTTCAGTTGCGGCCGGGGCGCTGTGCTATCTCTTTCTTTTGGTAAAAGCGTACCCTCAAACGAAAAACAAACTACTAAGAAAAGGGCGTTTGTCATGAAGATTTTGTGGATCACAAGCGTATATCCGAGCAGTATGAAACCCGGAGAGGGTGTGTTTCATGAGACACAGGTGCAAGAGCTGCAAAAACTCGGGCTTGATATCACTGTGATATGCCCACGGCCTTTTCATTCAGCACCTGTCCGCATGCTGAAAAAGACATATCGAAAAAAGGATGCCAGACCGGAGTATGAGATTAGAAAAGGGATACCGGTTTACCGGCCTTTCTATCGGGCAGTTCCCGGCCAGCTGAAGTGGGCGCAGCCTCATCGGAGAATCGCATCAGCCGTTTTAAAAACAATGAAACAGCGCGACCTATATCCGGATCTGATCCATGCTCATTTTGCCATGCCATCGGGCGGGGCTGCGGCAGTCGTGTCAGAGTCAGCGCAAATTCCTTATATCCTGACCTTGCATGGAAGTGATGTGAATGTCTATCCGCATTATAGCAAAGGAGCGTTTAAAGCCTTCAAGCGTGCCGTAGGTTCTGCGTCAGTTGTTTTAGCAGTCAGCCACAAGCTTCAGGAAGAAGCCAAAAAGCTTTCGGGCTTTGACAGCTCGGTTTTGCCAATTGGCATACAGCTCAGCCGTTTTCAGGAGAATGAGGAGACGAAAGAGGAAATCAGAGAAAGACTCGGACTCCCGCTTGATCAGCGTCTGGCTGTCTATGTCGGCCGGCTGGTCAGAGAGAAAGGCATTTTTGAACTGTCTGAAGCGATCGAATCGCTGCAGGACCCACCTCAGGCAGTCTTTGTCGGGGATGGTCCCGCAAAATCGACGCTGACGCAGAAGGGGCATATCGTCACAGGCCAAGTGCCGAATCATCATGTAAGAGACTATTTACTTGCGGCAGATCTATTCGTGCTTCCTTCTTACAGTGAGGGGATGCCGACTGTTGTGATTGAGGCGCTGGCGCTAAGGGTTCCTGTTATCTGTACGGATGTTGGCGGAGTGTCGTCTTTATTCGGAAAGCACCAACATCTGCTGATTAAACCGAAATCCGCTCAAGCCTTGGCGGAAGCGATCACTCGGTACGAACATGAGCAAATATGGAAGCCGGAAGTAGCAGATGACTTGTATGAAACCGTGCAGGCTCAATTTGACGCAGGAAAAAACGCCAAGGCTTTGCATCATCAGTATCAGACGGTCACGAAAACGTCCGTTTAATCGTAAGACACTGCGACCAATATAAATAGGAAGATCATTTTACAGGAGAGGGATGAGCGCTGTGAAAAAAATAGCTGTCATTGGAACAGGTTATGTAGGACTCGTATCAGGCACTTGCTTTGCGGAGATCGGCAATAAAGTTGTTTGCTGTGATATCGATGAATCAAAAATCAGAAGTCTGAAAAATGGGGTAATCCCAATCTATGAACCAGGGCTTGCAGACTTAGTTGAAAAAAATGTGCTGGATCAGCGCCTGACCTTTACGAACGATATCCCGTCCGCCATTCAGGCCTCAGATATTATTTATATTGCAGTCGGAACGCCTATGTCCAAAACAGGTGAAGCTGATTTAACGTACGTCAAAGCGGCGGCGAAAACAATCGGTGAGCATCTTAACGGCTACAAAGTGATCGTAAATAAAAGCACAGTCCCGGTTGGAACAGGGAAACTGGTGCAATCTATCGTTCAAAAAGCCTCAAAGGGGAGATACTCATTTGATGTTGTATCTAACCCTGAATTCCTTCGGGAAGGGTCAGCGATTCATGACACGATGAATATGGAGCGTGCTGTGATTGGTTCAACAAGTCATAAAGCCGCTGCCATCATTGAGGAACTTCATCAGCCATTCCATGCTCCTGTCATTAAAACAAACCTAGAAAGTGCAGAAATGATTAAATACGCCGCGAATGCATTTCTGGCGACAAAGATTTCCTTTATCAACGATATCGCAAACATTTGTGAGCGAGTCGGCGCAGACGTTTCAAAAGTTGCTGATGGTGTTGGTCTTGACAGCCGTATCGGCAGAAAGTTCCTTAAAGCGGGTATAGGATTCGGCGGTTCATGTTTTCCAAAGGATACAACCGCGTTGCTTCAAATCGCAAAATCGGCAGGCTATCCATTCAAGCTCATCGAAGCTGTCATTGAAACGAACGAAAAGCAGCGTGTTCATATTGTAGATAAACTTTTGACTGTTATGGGAAGCGTCAAAGGGAGAACTATTTCAGTCCTGGGATTAGCCTTCAAACCGAATACGAACGATGTGAGATCAGCTCCAGCGCTTGATATTATCCCAATGCTGCAGCAGCTGGGCGCCCATGTAAAAGCATACGATCCGATTGCTATTCCTGAAGCTTCAGCGATCCTTGGCGAACAGGTCGAGTATTACACAGATGTGTATGCTGCGATTGAGGACACTGATGCATGCCTGATTTTAACGGATTGGCCGGAAGTGAAAGAAATGGAACTTGTAAAAGTGAAAACCCTCTTAAAACAGCCAGTCATCATCGACGGCAGAAATTTATTTTCACTTGAAGAGATGCAGGCAGCCGGATACATTTATCACTCTATCGGCCGTCCCGCTGTTCGGGGAACGGAACCCTCTGACAAGTATTTTCCGGGCTTGCCGCTTGAAGAATTGGCTAAAGACTTGGGAAGCGTCAATTTATAAAAAGAAAAAGTGTTACTTGGTTGAAGCTGCCGGCTGCTAGGCTCGGCCGCCGGCTCCTGAAACATCAGGAAAGGGGTTAAACATGTGAGTATCAAACGATCAGCGGTCCATACGCTAGCGTTACTGGCCGCTGCTATATTTGGAGTCGTCCTATTGCTGGGAGCCATCCATAAAGATATAGGTTTCATGCAGATGGCTGCTGTGCTTGCGGTGTTGGCAATTGGCCTGTTTTTACTGACGCTTGCAACCGCATTTACAACAAGAGAACGGCTCTTTATGGCTGTAATCTATATTTTGATCGGCTGCACTTTTTTAAATAATGCATTTTTCGCTATTCATCTTGGATTTTTCAGTTTGTTCCTTTACCGGCTTCTGCTCATTGCAGCGGGTTGCCTTCATATTTTCGGCATGGTTCGGAATCGAACCCATATTGAAAGATGGCATGGGCTGCAAGTAAAAGGGATATTGCTCTTTTTCGCCTTTTGGCTTATATATGGCCTTGTTTCTCTGCTGTGGGCCAAGTCGGTAACAGTTGGCCTCAAGTATTTAGCCTTATTGGCAATGGGAATTTTCTTCATTTATCTTATTGTCATGTACGTGCAAAAAATGGAGCGGCTGATGATTGTTTATGCCATTTGGCTGGTGATGACGGTATTTCTGATGATCATTGGTTTTTACAATCATATCACCCACCATCATCTTGCGAGTTCCACATTGTACAGCGGACCGGAGTATAAGCAGCATTATCCGACATCGGTCTTTTTTAATCAAAATGACTTTGCGACCTTTTTATCCATCAGCTTCTTTTTTTACATCACGATGATGAAAAACATTAAGAATGGATACATCAAGGCAATTGGCCTTGTGCTCTCGCTCTGTGCGTTGTATTTAATTTTTGCCACTGGTTCAAGAGCCAGCCTTCTGGGGATTTTTGCAGGTATTGCTGTCTACATTTTCATTGTATTGCCGCCTGTTTTAAAGAAAATGGCTATATGGCTGTCGGCGGCAGGAATTGCTCTTTTCGCAGTTCTTTTCGCCAGCAAAATCTATTCAAAGTTTTGGGAGCTGTTTCTGGCCCCGCAGACGCTGCATTCATTTCATGACAGGCTTCCATCAAATGTGGCTCGGGCAAATCTGCTGAAAAACGCTTGGCATTTTTTTCTTGATTCATACGGATTCGGAGTCGGAGCAGGAAATGTATCCTATTATCTTGAGCATTATGCTGTATATGATACTGACAATGTGGCAGAGGTGCATAACTGGCTTGTTGAAATTCTTGCTAATTTTGGCTTGTTCATCATGCTGGGATATCTGTCCGTTTATGCCTACCTCATATGGGTGCTTTACAAGTTTTATGAAAGAAAATTAGAAAATCAGTCAAAACTGATCACAGAAGGACTTATTACCGCTATGGTCAGTTTCCTGGTATCAAGTATCAGCCCAAGCTCTGTTTCAAATTTATTTTTCCATTGGGTGTTTATGGCGCTCGTCATCGCCGCCGTGAATGTGTTAAGGCGGTCCAGACAAATGCCTGAGCCGATGTACAGATAAACAGACTACAAAAAGCAGGGAGACTTATATGAACGATATATTGATAAGAATAGCCCGTCGCATAAAAAAAAATATCATTTGGATCATAGCGGTGCCAATTATATTAGGTGCGGCGGGGTATATCCTGCCGTCACAGATCGCTGATCAAAAGAGCTATACAGCTGAAGATACTTTGGCTGTGGGGAGCTATGATCATCCGGTTTATAACAGCACAGAAGAGATTCCGCTTCTGCTAAAGAGCGACTCTTTTTTGAAGGAGGCGCTTCCTGATGAAAAGGATGAAGATGTAGCAGAAATCAAAGAGAAGCTTACCATCAAAACGGAATCCAAATCGTTACTGACTTTAAGCTATAGCGACGAGGATAAGGATAGAACGGAATCTATCTTAAACGCCATTTCCTCCACCTTTCTCAAAAACGATCAAAAGCTGTATGCAGAAAGAGAAGCCGTCATCCGCAGCAGCATAGACGCGCTTGAAGGCGAGTCGGTGAGCGAGGATTCCAAAGTGGATAAAGAGAGATTTTTGTATGAGCTCAAAAACACACAGCTTAACCTGAAAGCGGCAAGTGTTACTGATTCCGAAACCGTAAGTGAGACAGCAGGCGGCGGAATGTCTCCGAAAAAGAAAGCAGTTCTCGGCGTTATGATTGGCCTTACGATTGCCTTTATGTTCGTTGTCATTCCTGAATTTTTCAGGGAATCCTTTTAAAATCATACGATGGAGATGTGATCATGACCAATTGGAAACCTCTCGTATCTGTCATTACACCTTCCTATAATGCGTGTGACTATATTGAAGACACGGTTCATTCGGTATTAGATCAGAGCCATCCTCATTGGGAAATGATTATCGTGGATGATTGCTCAACGGATGGGACCCGCGACATTTTACAGCAGTATGAAAAAATAGACGAAAGAATTCATGTGGTGTATTTGGAAGAGAACTCCGGAGCTGCGGTTGCTCGCAACAAAGCGTTGGAACGCGCTCAAGGGCGCTACGTAGCATTTTTGGACAGTGATGACAAATGGAAAAAAGACAAACTGAAAAAGCAGCTTGAGTTTATGATGGAGCGCTCCTGTGCGTTTTCTTTCACGGGCTACAGCTTAATGGCGCAGGACGGGACCCCGCTCGATAAATTTATTCATGCGCCGGAAAGCCTGACGTACGATGACGCCCTGAAAAATACAATTATCGGCTGCTTGACGGTGATGATTGACAGGGAGCAAACGGGACAGATCCAAATGCCGAATATCAGAACGAGACAGGACTTAGCCACATGGCTGTCTCTTTTAAAAAAAGGATTTACTGCCTATGGAATGAATGAATGCCTGGCTGAATATCGGCTTGTCAATAACTCAATTTCCAGCAACAAATGGAAGGCTGCGAAAAAAACGTGGTTTGTCTACAGGGAGATCGAACGGCTTCATTTTATGAAAGCAACATGGTGTTTTGTTCAATATGCAAAAAACGCGGTAAAAAAAAGATTATAGCCGCAAACAGAGAGAAAAGGTGATGAAGGTGGAAACAAAAGAAGCAATCATTCATGTCATCGTTGCCACTGCTGAATGGGGAAAAGACCAATTGAGATACAGAAGGCACCGGCTGGCAGAATTTTTAGCTGCTCAGGAGGAAACGAAGGAAGTTATTTGGGTATGTCCGGCTCCGCGTGCCCAAGGGAAAGAGTTTCAGGAAGTCCATTCTGGCATCAGGCAATTCGCTGTCAAAGACCTGCTGCAGAAAAAAATGTTTCGTTTCGGACGATATACAGATGTCTTTTACAGACATAAGCTCTCCCCATTACTCGATGAGCTTACATTAGCTTCTGCAAACGGTGAACGCTGCTGTTTATGGTACACGTTTCCCGGATTCCCGCTGCTGTCTTCGCTGTATCCTTGGGATCAGGTCATTTATGACTGCAGTGACTTATGGGCGGCGCCGATCAGCGGCCGGTCAAATCTGCTGTCTGAATTTCGGCGAAAAGTCATTAAATCGGCAGAGCTGAGAATTATACAACGAGCAGATTCAATAACCTGCTCATCAGATTATCTTCACAAGGAAGTAGACAAAAAACTGACTGCAGGACGAGAGAAGGTTCATACTGTGGAAAACGGTGTGGAGTATGAGCTGTTTTCTGCAAATAAACAAGCTCCCGATCGCAGTATACTGCAGGGGAGAGAAGGAACAGTGTTAGGTTTTATCGGCGGAATTAAACCGAAGCTCGATTTTAAAATGATTGAAGAAGCCGCCCTGCAAAAGCCTGATTGGACATTTTTATGGGTTGGCCCGGATGCCACCAATGGTGACGTTTCGTTTCAAGAGCTGCTGAGGCTTCCAAATGTCATATGGACCGGCCCGGCAGATCCGAAAGAAGTTCCGCATTTTATGGAGCTTATCGACATTGGCATCATGCCTTATAAAAAATCATCGTATAATCAAGCTGTGTTTCCGCTGAAACTATTTGAATTTTTAGCGGCAGGAAAACCTGTCGTCGGCTCTAATCTTCCGTCAACCTTAAAAATGCAAAAGCCGTATGTATACGAATATGTAGAAGGTGATCATCCAATTGATTTTATAGCAGCTTGTGAAAAAGTTCTCGAACAAAACGGAGACGAAACCTATAAAGAAATGCGCCGAAACATCGCTCGCACTCAAGATTGGAATTGCTTATTTAGACAAATTATGAAATATACAGGGATTCAAAAACATGCGTAGTCCTATAAATTGGGATGCGCGTTTTTTGATTATACGTGTTTCTTTTTGATGAAGCTTGTTATAATAACTAAGGAGAAGGTATAATGGAAGGAACGGTTCTCTATATAAATAAAGACTTCATTTAATTCCAAAGGAGACTTCTTTATGCTTGACGAACGCATGATTCGCATTGTTGTTGCGTTTATTGTCTCGCTGCTGACAGTTTTAATCATAACCCCAATCGTAAAAAGGATTGCGATTAAAATAGGTGCAGTTGACCAGCCCAGCAATCGAAAAGTACATGACAAAATCATGCCCCGCATGGGCGGGCTGGCCATATTTATCGGGGTGGTTGCAGGCGTGCTTGCATCCGGTATTTACACAGAAACAAGGATGACGGCAATTACAGTCGGAGCATTCATCATCATTGTGTTAGGTATTCTTGACGATAAATATCAATTAAGTGCAAAAGTTAAGTTTTTGATTCAATTAGGTGTAGCCATTATGATTGTAAGCACTGGCTTAAAAATGGATTTTTTCTCAGTACCTTTTTTAACAGAACGGTTTGAGTTAGGATGGATGGCTTATCCGCTGACGGTATTATGGATTGTCGGCATCACGAACGCAATTAACCTGATTGATGGATTGGATGGCCTTGCTGCCGGTCTTTCTGTTATCGGCCTGTCCACGATCGCTGTCATGGCGCTATCCGGCGGAAAAGTGCTCATTCTGTCACTCTCATTAGTCGTTATTGCCAGCACGCTGGGTTTTTTGTTTTACAACTTCCACCCGGCAAAAATCTTTATGGGAGATACGGGATCACTTTTTTTAGGGTATAGTATTTCGATTCTTTCATTATTAGGCCTGTATAAAAGTGTCACATTGTTCAGTATCGTTATCCCGATTATTATATTAGGCGTACCGATTTTTGATACAACATTTGCTATCATCAGGAGAATATTAAACAAACAGCCGATTTCAGCGCCTGATAAGTCGCATATTCACCATAGACTGATGGCCTTTGGCCTTTCACATCGGATGTCGGTCTTAGTTATTTATTTGATTGGATTTATTTTCAGTATCAGTGCGATTGTACTTAAAAGTGCCACAATTTGGCTTTCTTTGTTTATTATCTTCATTTTAATTATTTTTATGCAAATCATAGCAGAAGTGACAGGACTCGTGAATGAAAAATTTAAGCCGTTTACAAAGTTTTATAAACGGCTGGTGAAAAGGAATTAAAAATTCCGGCTTATGTGCCGGAGTTTTTTTCTGCGCAAAAATGCCCGATCCTCTAAAAGGACCGGGCATTTTTTAATAGGATGAATCAGTTGTTGAATTCGTTGTACTGTTGTTTGAGCTTGTGCTGCTGTCATTCGAATAGCTGCTTCCGCTCGTCGTCCCATCAGTTGTTGTGCCAGTGCTGTCAGAACTGCTTGAGCTGTCAGTCCCGTCTGTTGCATTTCCGGTACCGGAAGTGCCAGTGCTTGTATCAGGAGTATAATCTAAATGCTCTTGAAGCGTTTTTCTGACTTTCTCGAGATTTGTAGCATCAGGTTCAAAGTAATATGTGTTGTTAGGCCCTAAATACAAATCAGAACCTGTAATACTCAATGTGTCGATTTTTTTGCTGGTAAAGCCGCTGTAAATCTGCTGAAGCGCTAAACCTTCAGTAATGCGAATATTGGTTTCAACGTTTTCGCTGGCTTTTTCTGCGATTTTATCAATTTTAGCAATGTTGCTTGCACTTGACATTCGGTCAATCAGCGCGTTTAAGATTTGTTTTTGTCTGTCATTACGGCCAAAGTCTCCGCGTTTATCCTGTTTTCTCATCCGGGCATATGCCAAGGCTTCTTCGCCGTTTAAATGCATCTCGCCTTTTTTGAAGTAAATCCGTTTGCTTTCGTCTACATCACTTTTTTCATCGAAATCGAAAGGCACGTCTACATCAATACCGCCGACTTCATTAATCACATCTTTAAATCCGTCAAAATCAACTGTGACATATTTATCAATCGGGATTTGCAAGAAGTTTTCAACAGTTTCAACTGTTTCATCTTTACCGCCTTTGCTGTAAGCGGCATTGATCTTCGTCTTGCTTCCGGTTGTGTCACCAGCTAATTGCACACGTGTGTCACGCGGAATGCTCAGCATTTTCATGGTTTTATTTTTGGGATCCAGGGTAACAACAATAAGAGAGTCTGATCTCCCTTTTTGTCCTTTAGTCGCGTAATCCTCTATTCCCATAAATAAAATAGAAAACGGTTTTTTCTTCATGTCTACAACTTCGTTGCGAAGATTTGATTTATTCCCGCGGGATAGGGCATCGTACGATTCATCCGCAGCGTTAATGGTTTTATAAAGTTTATACCCGCCAAGTCCTACAACTACCAATAGTGCAAGGGCGAACAATAACATAATTCTTTTTAAAATTTTCCTGCGTTTGCTCTTTTTCTTTTTTCGCACACGCACTCTAACGCGTTCAGCCATTATTCAGTCTCCTTTATGTGATTGACGGCTTTTTCAAGATACGTCAACTCTCCCTCTTTAATATCACTCTTTCCATTTGTCAGTTCTGTCATCCATTCAGAAAAAGCGTTTGTTTCTTTTTCTTCGACGTATGTTTCGAATTCAACATTTTCTGAATAATGGATTTCCTTTAACAGAAATTGTGACTCCCTTAATTCATTTTCAATCTTGCCAAGCCATGTGTAATCTGCAGAAGTATGCATGATTCGCATAAGCTTCCGTTCTACAACACCTATATGATTTAATCCTTCAGACACTGATTTCCCATAAGCGCGAATTAATCCGCCAGCACCAAGCTTAATGCCTCCGAAGTAGCGTGTAACGACGGCGCAAGTATCTTTCAGCCTACGTTTTTTTAAAACCTCAAGCATCGGCACTCCCGCTGTACCGCTTGGTTCCCCGTCATCATTGGCTTTTTGGATATGATCATTCTCGCCAATAACATAAGCCGAGCAATTATGAGTCGCATTCCAGTGCTGTTTCTTTATTTTCTGTATAAATTCCTGTGCCTCTTGTTCGGTAGAAACACGGCTTAAATGACAGATAAAACGCGATTTTTCTATAACAATCTCGTGTTCTCCTGCTTCTTTCACAGTAAAATAGCTGTGCAGCATGCTAGCTGACCCTCCTGCTAAGCATAAAAGACTGCCTATACAAATTCGTACAGTCTTTAGAATTTTTGTGCGTATTTTGGTATCATAAAGAGTAGGTAGTATATAAAAATGTTTTTTTCTAGAATATACGCATTCTTTCATTATAATTCGACATAATTTGCAGATCAATTACATTTATAATAAAAATATATGACAACGCCGTGACGGAGGGAAATTATGAATAAAACAAAGATGGATTCCAAAGTGCTGGATTCTATTTTGATGAAGATGCTGAAAACCGTTGACGGGAGCAAGGACGAGGTTTTTCAAATTGGGGAGCAGTCACGCCAGCAGTATGAACAGCTGGTCGAAGAACTGAAACAAATTAAACAGCAGGTGTATGAAGTGATCGAGCTTGGCGATAAACTTGAAGTGCAAACCCGCCATGCGAGAAACCGTTTATCCGAGGTCAGCCGTAATTTTCATAGATTCAGTGAAGAGGAGATCCGCAATGCTTATGAAAAAGCCCATAAGCTGCAGGTAGAATTGACGATGATCCAGCAGCGTGAGAAGCAATTGCGCGAACGGCGGGACGATTTGGAGCGCAGATTGCTAGGGCTTCAGGAAATCATTGAGCGGTCAGAATCATTAGTAAGCCAAATTACAGTTGTGCTCAACTACTTGAATCAGGATTTGCGCGAAGTTGGACTGCTTCTTGCTGATGCTCAGGCAAAACAGGATTTCGGCTTAAGAATTATTGAGGCGCAGGAAGAAGAGCGAAAAAGAGTCTCAAGAGAAATCCATGACGGACCCGCTCAAATGCTGGCGAATGTTATGATGAGATCGGAATTAATCGAGCGGATTTTCCGTGACCGGGGCGCAGAGGACGGATTCCAAGAAATTAAAAATCTACGCCAAAATGTTCGGAATGCCCTTTACGAAGTGAGAAGGATTATATATGATTTAAGACCGATGGCCCTTGATGACCTAGGCCTGATTCCAACTTTAAGAAAATATCTATATACAACCGAGGAATATAACGGGAAGGTCAAAATACATTTTCAGTGCATTGGAGAAACAGAGGATCAGAGGCTAGCGCCTCAGTTTGAGGTTGCGCTCTTCAGGCTCGCACAGGAAGCTGTGTCTAATGCGCTAAAGCATTCTGAATCTGAAGAAATTACAGTCAAAGTTGAGATCACAAAGGATTTTGTGATTTTAATGATAAAAGATAACGGTAAAGGGTTCGACCTGAAGGAAGCGAAAGAGAAGAAAAACAAATCATTCGGCTTGCTGGGCATGAAAGAAAGAGTAGATTTATTGGAAGGAACGATGACAATAGATTCGAAAATAGGTCTTGGGACATTTATTATGATTAAGGTTCCGTTATCTCTTTGACTATGATTTGTAAAATAGAGCCAAAAGGCATATTGACCGAATGCTAGAGTATATAGAACAATAATACAAGGAGGCGTGGCTTGTGACTAAAGTAAACATTGTTATTATCGACGACCATCAGTTATTTCGTGAAGGTGTTAAACGGATATTGGATTTTGAACCTACCTTTGAAGTGGTAGCCGAAGGTGATGACGGAGACGAAGCGGCTCGTATTGTTGAGCACTATCATCCTGATGTTGTGATCATGGATATCAATATGCCAAACGTAAATGGTGTGGAAGCTACAAAACAGCTTGTAGAGCTGTATCCTGAATCTAAAGTAATTATTCTATCAATTCACGATGACGAAAATTATGTAACACATGCCCTGAAAACAGGTGCAAGAGGTTATCTGCTGAAAGAGATGGATGCTGATACATTAATTGAAGCGGTTAAAGTAGTGGCTGAGGGCGGATCTTACCTCCATCCGAAGGTTACTCACAACCTCGTTAACGAATTCCGCCGCCTTGCAACAAGCGGAGTTTCTGCACACCCTCAACATGAGGTTTACCCTGAAATCCGCAGACCATTACATATTTTAACTAGGCGGGAATGTGAAGTGCTGCAGATGCTTGCAGACGGAAAAAGCAACCGCGGAATTGGTGAATCATTGTTTATCAGTGAGAAAACCGTTAAAAACCATGTCAGCAATATTTTACAAAAAATGAATGTAAACGACCGGACGCAAGCCGTTGTGGTCGCCATTAAAAATGGCTGGGTAGAAATGAGATAGTATAATAGGAGACTTGCCTTTTTCTAGGCAGGTCTTTTTTTAGGCTGCCGTTTCCCTTACAATAGAGTTATAAAGCAATAAGGCAGGTATCGAAGTTATGAATATTGCAGTCGTAACAGACAGCACGGCATATATTCCGAAAGAAATGCGTGAACAACATCAGATACATATGATCCCTCTCCAGGTTGTTTTTGGGGAGGAGACTTACCGTGAAGAAATTGAGTTGGACTGGAAAAGCTTTTACGAAGAAGTGAAAAAACATAATGAGCTCCCGACGACTTCTCAGCCGCCAATCGGCGAGCTGGTTGCGTTGTATGAAGAGCTTGGCAAGTCTTATGATGCGGTTATCAGTATCCATCTTTCCAGCGGGATCAGCGGAACATTCAGCAGTGCAGCAGCGGCTGATTCGATGGTCGACAATATTGATGTGTATCCATTTGACTCAGAGATCAGCTGCTTGGCTCAAGGCTTTTATGCCCTTAAAGCTGCTGAATTAATCAAAAACGGAGCATCATCGCCGGAAGATATTATAAAAGAACTGGAAGAAATGAAAAAAACAGTTCGAGCTTATTTTATGGTAGATGACTTAGCTCATCTTCAGCGCGGCGGGCGATTAAGCAGCGCCCAAGCCTTCATTGGTAGTCTTCTAAAGGTAAAGCCTATCCTTCATTTTGACAATAAGGTAATTGTACCTTTTGAGAAGATTCGCACACGTAAAAAAGCAATTTTGCGTATTTATGAGCTTTTAGACGAAGATGCGAGTAAAGGGTTGCCTATGCGAGCTGCTGTTATCCACGCTAATCGAGAGGAAGAAGCAGCGAAAATCATTGAAGAGCTTTCTGCAAAATATCCTCATGTTGAATTTTATAACAGCTATTTTGGCGCGGTAATCGGCACTCATTTGGGTGAAGGTGCGTTAGGAATTTGCTGGTGTTTTAAATAATGTAAAATCTCCGTTTTTTAGAGCGGAGATTTTTTATATTCTTATTTTAATAGTTGGACAGAAAATATTCATTCAGGCATACTGTCTCGAAAGGAGGCGTGCTATGTGAATGTGCCAGTTGAAAAAAACAGTTCCTTTTCAAAAGAATTGCAGCAGACGCTTCGGAGCCGTCATTTGCTCAGGACTGAACTCTCATTTTCCGATGAGATGATTGAATGGCATATCAAGAATGGATATATCACTGCTGAAAATTCTATATCCATAAATAAACGGGGATATAGATGTAATAGGTGCGGCCAAACTGATCAGCGGTATTTTTCTTTTTATCACTCATCTGGAAAGAATAAGCTGTATTGCCGTTCCTGTGTCATGATGGGCAGAGTGAGTGAGGAGGTTCCTTTATATTCATGGGAAGAGGAAAATGAACCAAACTGGAAGTCAATTAAACTGACATGGGATGGCAAGCTTTCAAGCGGACAACAAAAAGCCGCCAATGTATTAATTGAAGCAATATCAAAAAAAGAAGAGCTCCTCATCTGGGCGGTTTGCGGCGCTGGCAAAACAGAAATGCTGTTTCCTGGTATTGATTCAGCGTTAAATCAAGGACTGCGTGTATGTATTGCAACACCTCGCACCGATGTTGTATTAGAGCTTGCTCCAAGACTCAAGGCTGCCTTTCAGGGTGCTGACATTTCAGCGCTTTACGGAGGAAGCGATGACAAAGGGCGGCTATCTCCGCTTATGATTTCCACTACGCATCAGCTTTTGCGATATAAAGATGCAATCGATGTTATGATCATTGATGAAGTTGACGCTTTTCCATATTCTGCTGATCAAACCCTTCAATTCGCTGTTCAAAAAGCAAGAAAGAAAAACAGCACCCTCGTTTATTTAAGTGCAACACCTCCTAAAGAATTAAAAAGAAAAGCACTGAACGGACAGTTACATTCAGTTCGCATCCCCGCAAGACACCACCGGAAACCTTTACCCGAACCGCGCTTTGTATGGTGTGGAAACTGGAAGAAGAAATTAAACCGAAATAAAATTCCGCCAGCGGTGAAAAGATGGATAGAGTTTCATGTAAAAGAAGGGAGGCCTGTTTTTTTATTCGTTCCTTCCGTTTCTATTCTGGAAAAGGCTGCTGCGTGCTTTAAAGGTGTTCATTGCCGAACCGCATCTGTGCACGCGGAAGACAAGCATAGAAAGGAGAAAGTGCAGCAATTCAGAGATGGTCAGCTCGATCTATTAATCACAACAACAATACTGGAAAGAGGCGTCACAGTCCCCAAGGTGCAAACGGGTGTACTAGGAGCTGAATCACCTATCTTTACGGAAAGCGCACTTGTTCAAATTGCAGGAAGAACCGGCCGGCATAAAGAATATGCGGACGGCAATGTCATTTTCTTTCACTTCGGCAAAACAAAGAGTATGCTCGATGCAAGAAAGCATATAAAAGAAATGAATGAATTGGCAGCAAAAGTTGAATGTACAGACTAGCCATTATTTGAAAACGTGGTACAGTATACTCATATAACCGATGATGAGGAGCTGTAAAAATGCTTGTCAATTCAAAAGAAATCGTAATGAAAGAACTGCTCGACCGATATATGGACCAGCTTCATATGGCCTGTACTTGCCAAGTATGCCAAAACGATGTATTGGCACTTTCTTTAAACAAAGTGAGTCCATCCTACGTTACTGATCTTAAAAAGATCGCATATACGAAAGCTGAGCTGGTAGATAAACAAAAAAACACAGCAATGCTTGTCATTTTGGCTGAATCTGCTGCTGTAGTTTCAGAGAGTCCAAGCGATTTATGTCAAACGAAGCAGGAGGAGGCATTCATAAACTGATCTGTTTATTATGTGATTCGCAATTTTCTCAAGATGTTACATGGAGAGCCCTTTTTTTATTAAAGCCTGATGAAAAGGTTTGTTATTCTTGCAGAAGCAAATTAAAGAAAATCACAGGACATATCTGCCCCCTGTGCGGCAGACCTCAATCTGTTCATGCCGTGTGCAGGGATTGCGAGGTGTGGAGAACAAGGATCAGAGACAGTTTGCTATTGCGTCAAAACCGTTCAGTTTACACATATAATGATATGATGAAAGAAACGCTCTCCCGTTTTAAATTTAGAGGAGATGCAGAAATCATAAATGCATTTAAAAGTGATTTTTCTTTAACCTTTTCTAAGGTTTACCCCGATAAGCATTTTGTTCTTGTACCTATTCCGCTGAGCAAGGAACGGGAAGAAGAGCGCGGATTTAACCAGGCACAGCTCTTGGCAGAATGTTTAGACCGGCCTTCCCACCATCCCCTCATTCGCCTGAATAATGAGAAACAGTCAAAGAAAAAGAAAACAGAACGCCTGCTGTCAGAGCGCATTTTTGACACAAAAAATAATTCAACAGAAGGTATGAATATCATTTTAATAGACGATCTTTATACAACAGGCGCCACCTTGCACTTCGCAGCCCGCTGCTTATTAGAAAAAGGAAACGCCGCTTCAGTGTCATCTTTTACCTTGATCAGAAGCTAAATGATTCTGTTTTTATGCCGATATAATCACTAGAAATTGACACAGGCATATTATCTAATAAGGAGAAAGAAAGATGGGAGAACTGGCGAATTGTCCGAAATGCAATGCTTTATTTTTAAAAACAAAGCTGCAAACCGTATGTCAGGCGTGTATTAAGGAAGAAGAAAAATCATTTGAGACCGTCTATAAATTTTTAAGAAAACAGGAAAACCGGCAATCAACTTTGAGCCGGATAACTGAGGAAACAGGTGTGGAAGAAGAGCTGATATTGAAATTCATTAGGCAGAAGCGAATTCAGATCACTCATCTTCCTAATTTGGCATACCCTTGTGAAAGGTGCGGGACATCGATTAGAGAAGGCAAGTTCTGCAAGGCTTGCCAGTCCGATATTAAGGATCAAATGGATCATTTGAACCACGAGGATGCTCTGAAAATCGAGAAAGAAAATAGTAAAAAAGACACATACTATGCCTATAATACCAAAAACAGCTGATTCCCTAAACTAACTGAAAACGCAGTCGATAAAAGGGTTAAGATTGTTTAAAGACTGCAACGGAAAGCGAGAGGAATCCTATGAAAATCAATCAATTTGGAACACAATCCGTTAATCCATATCAAAAAAATTATGATAAGCAAGCGGTGCAAAAAACTGCTGCACAGCCTCAAGATAAAATTGAAATTTCATCACAGGCTAAAGAAATGCAACATGCATCCGACGCAGTCACTGGTTCACGACAGGAAAAAATTGCGCAGCTTAAAGCGCAAATTGAAAACGGGTCATACAAAGTAGACGCAAATCATATCGCGAAAAATATGATTAATTTTTATAAAAAGCAATAAAAAAGGAGAAAGCCCATGTCAGCGAAGGCAATTATTGAACAATTGAAGCGACTTTGCGTTCTGCATGAGCACCTGCTCACGCTGTCTGAAGAAAAGACGGAAGCGCTCAAAGCCGGCAAAACAAAAGAGCTTTCTAACATTTTGACAAAAGAACAAAAATATATTCAAGCAATCACGCAGACAGAAGATGACCGGATCAAAACAACTTCGGCCTTTCTCGGATATAGCGAAAATAATACTATTTCCGCATGTATCGCCAAAACCTCAGGCAGTGAAAAGGAAGAGCTGGAACAACTATACGAATCTCTTTCTCAAGTTCTCGGACGTCTGAAAAAAGTAAATGAGATGAATAGGCAGCTGACAAGAGACGCGCTGCAATTCATCTCTATTTCGTACGATATGCTGGTTCCTAAGGAAAATAACTTCAATTACAGCAAATCAATTAAAGCTGAGCTGCCGAAAAGCAGCCAAATGAAACTGTTTGATTCAAAAGCTTAGCAGAAAGGAATTCAGAAAATGACATCTACCTTTATGGGGCTTGAAACTGCAAGGCGGGCGTTAAGCGCTCAGCAGGCAGCGTTAAGCACTACTGCAAATAACGTGGCAAATGCCAATACTGATGGTTATACAAGACAGCGGGTCTCATTGGAGGCAACTGACTATTTCCCTGCTGTATCTAAAAACGCAGAAAAAACAGCGGGACAAATGGGTACGGGCGTTCAAGGAAAATCAGTTGAGAGAATAAGAGATATCTTTCTTGACTACCAATACCGTCTTCAAAACAACAGTGCCGGATACTATGACACGAAGGCCAAAGCGCTGTCCCAAATGGAAGGCGTTTTAAATGAAACGGATGACAGCGGCTTGAACAGTGTGCTCAATTCGTTTTGGAATTCTCTGCAGGAATTATCGAATAATACAAATGAAGAAAGTGCACGTTCTGTTGTTGCTCGAAAAGGACAAGCTGTAGCTGAAACGTTTAATTATATTTCTGAATCACTTACAAATGTCCAATCGAATTTAAAAGCAGAGCTAAATACAACTGTGTTGGATGTCAATTCTCTGCTTTCTCAATTAAACAGTTTAAATAAGCAAATTGCACAAGTAGAGCCGGTCGGGCTTCTTCCGAATGGTTTATATGACCAGCGAGATTTGCTGATCGATAAATTATCCTCAATGGTTGATATCAAAGTCAGCTACAACAAATCAGGCGGGAATGCACTTGCATCTGCTGAAGGAACTGTATCAATTGAAATCCTTGATAAAAATAAACAGTCGCTAGGAACTGTTTTGGACGGTAAAAATTACGAGGCTTCAGAACTTACAGCCAACTATGATAATGAAACTGGGTTAGTATCAAGTATTTCAATCGGGGATACAGCTGTGCAGGCGGAGTCCTTCAGCAGCAAGGGATCTCTTTTAGGATTTATAGAGTCCTACGGGTATATAACAGCAGACGGCCAAGAAAAGGGCGTATACCCGGAAATGCTTTCTGATCTTGACAATATGGCGCTTGAATTCGCGAAAGCTTTCAATGAAGTGCACAGAAATGGTGTGACCAAGAGCGGTGAAAAAGGCGGAGACTTTTTTGATTTTACTGGCGGTGAGACTGAACCTGCCAAGGGCGCGGCGGGCAAGATCAAAGTGGCTGACAGCATAATAAATTCAAAAGGGGCAGACATTGCTTTCTCACTGACTGGTGCAGCCAACGATAACGCAAATGCTACAAAATTAGCAAATGTTTTAACCGGTAAAATTACTATTAACGGTAAAGAAACTAGTGTTTTAGATTATTATGCGGGTCTGATTGGCGAGCTAGGGATCGAAGCTCAAGAGGCTAATCGACTGGCGTCTAATACAGAAACACAGCTAAATGATGCTGACATAAACCGTCAGCAAATGAGTGCAGTTTCTTTAGACGAAGAAATGACGAATATGATTCAATTCCAACACGCATACAATGCAGCTGCAAGAATGGTGACTTTACAAGACGAATTACTTGATAAAGTGATCAACGGCATGGGTGTTGGAGGAAGGTAGGTAGAGTCACATGAGAGTAACGCAAGGCATGATACAGCAAAACTCACTGAGATATATCGGTTCGAGCTACTCGAAGCTGGATAAACTCCAGTCGCAGATTTCTTCAGGGAAAAAAATCTCAAAAGCTTCCGACGATCCTGTAGTAGCAATGAAAAGCTTAAAGTATAATACGCAACTGTCTCAAGTGCAGCAGTACAAAAGCAATGCTTCTCAAGCCTTTACCTGGCTCGAAAACACAGAAACAAACATTACAGAAGGAATTGACATCTTGTCAAAGGTCAGAGAATTAGCGGTTGAAGCTCAAAATGATACAAACGGCGAGTCGGAGCGGCAAGCGATTGGCGTAGAGGTAAAGCAGTTAAAGGAACAGCTTTTAAATATTGCGAATACACAAGTGAACGGCAGATATATCTTTAATGGCACAAATTCAGATAAGCCTCCGGTTACAGATAACGGAGACGGAACTTATACAATTTCTGATACAGCTGATGTCGTAGTCAATATATCAAATAATATGTCATTGAAAGTGAATTCAGATCCAATCTCAGCTTTTGGAGGCACTTCTGAAAGCGGGCAGAATGTATTTGAAATGCTTGATTCTTTTGAGAAAGCACTAAATTCTGGTTCGCTAGATGGCATGGACAGTGTTTTAGATGATATTGATCATTTTTCTAACGGCATGAGCGCTGAACGATCTGATCTTGGAGCGAGATATAATCGTCTTGAACTGGTTAATACAAGACTGTCAGCTCAAGAAGAAACAGCTACAAAAGTGTTATCAGATAATGAAGATGTAGAACTGGAAGAAGTAATAACTGAATTTATTGCGCAGCAAAGCGTTCACAGGGCTACTCTGGCTGTTAATGCGCAAATTGTTCAGCCTACATTGATTGACTTTTTAAAGTAAGCGGCTCTTAGGAGTTCGCTTTTTTTATAGTTCAGGAGGTAGAGTGATGCAGATTCCCAGATTGATTATGCATAGTGTTCAAGGAAAAATTGGTTTAACAACGACGCCTGCCAGCGTAAAAATGGAGCAACCTCAAGCTGATCTAGAGATCGAACAGCCGAGTGCGGAAATGGAAATATCGGTGACACCTGGAAAACTCACGATTGACCAGACACAAGCATGGGAAGAATTAGACAGAAAGCATGTTTTCAAGAGAATTGAAGAAGCCGCCCAACAAGGGCATGAGGATGTAATGAAGGGAATAGCGCGCACGGCAGAAGAAGGCGACGAGCTTATGAGAATTGAAAATAAAGGGAACCCAATCGCTTCGCAAGCAAGGAGGAACTCTGAGATGCACCAAATTCAATTAGGCGAAAATTATGCTCCTTCTCTTTCGAGGGTGAAAATACAATATACCCCGTCACAGCTTGATGTTCAGATTACGCCGCGAAAGCCTGTTATTCAGGCTGAGCCGCATAAGCCAATTGTTGAATATACGCCAGGAAATGTTAAGGTTGACATGCTCCAATACCCTGATTTAAATATAGATGTAGAATACCCGAAAGAATCACCCGAAAAGTAAAAAGAAAAGGATCGTGAACAATGATCATTCATACGAAGTACCATGGCCAAATGAACATAAAAGAAGAACAAATCATTCTTTTTGAAAGCGGGATTCCAGGCTTTTTAGAAGAAAAACAATTTGTCATACTTCCGCTTTCAGAAGACTCTCCATTCGTGGCACTGCAGTCCGTCACTTCAGAAAATCTTGCATTCATCGTCGTAAGTCCGTTTATCTTTTTTAAGAATTATGAATTTGACCTTGATGAATCAACTGCTGAACTTTTGGATATCGATAATATTCAAGACGTAGATGTCATGACGATATTGACTATGGCAGAGCCATTTGAAAAGTCTACTGCGAATTTATTGGCTCCCATTATTGTGAATCGCAAGAACATGATGGCTAAGCAAGTCGTTTTACACGATTCCTCATATACGACAAAGCATCCGATTGGAGGAGAATCATGCTAGTTTTATCGCGGAAAATAAACGAAGCGATTCAAATAGGTGCTGATATTGAAGTGAAAGTGATTGCGGTTGAGGGGGATCAAGTGAAGCTTGGAATTGACGCCCCAAAGCATATTGATATTCACAGGAAAGAAATCTACTTGACCATTCAGGAAGAAAATAACCGTGCGGCAGCGTTATCCAGCGATGTGATCTCCGCATTATCCTCACAAAAAAAGTGAGGATTTTTTTATTTTTGTATTAACAAAATCAGAGACAATCCGATATTAATGATGTAGCCGGGAGGAGGCGCAAAAGACTCCGCCAGTTACAAAATAAGGGCACAAGGACGTGCCTTAACAACATATTCAAGGAGGAACAAAACAATGAGAATTAACCACAATATCGCAGCACTTAACACACTGAACCGTTTGTCTTCAAACAACAGTGCGAGCCAAAAGAACATGGAGAAACTTTCTTCAGGTCTTCGTATCAACCGTGCGGGAGATGACGCAGCTGGTCTTGCGATCTCTGAAAAAATGAGAGGACAAATCAGAGGTCTTGAAATGGCTTCTAAAAACTCTCAAGACGGAATCTCTCTTATCCAAACAGCTGAGGGTGCATTGACTGAAACTCATGCGATTCTTCAACGTATGCGTGAACTTACTGTTCAAGCAGGAAACACAGGTACACAACAAGCAGAAGATCTTGGTGCAATTAAAGATGAAATGGATGCGCTTATTGAGGAAGTTGATGGCATTTCCGATCGCACTGAATTTAACGGTAAAAAGTTATTAGACGGATCTTCCGCTACTACTGGATTTACATTCCAAATTGGTGCAAATGCAGGCCAACAGCTTAACGTTAAAATCGCTGACATGGGAGCAGCTGCTCTAGGTACTACTGTTACAGTTGATAAACTTGACGTAACAGATTTTGCTACTACTTCTTTTGACAATCAACTAAAAGGTATTGATGAGGCTATTAACGCAGTATCAACTCAACGTGCTAAACTTGGTGCGGTACAAAACCGTCTAGAGCACACAATTAACAACTTAAGCGCTTCTGGTGAAAACTTGACAGCTGCTGAGTCTCGTATCCGTGACGTTGACATGGCGAAAGAAATGAGCGAGTTCACAAAGAACAACATTCTTTCTCAGGCTTCTCAAGCGATGCTTGCTCAAGCAAACCAACAGCCGCAAAACGTACTTCAATTGTTACGTTAATTTTAAAAAAGACCTTGGCGTTGCCAGGGTCTTTTAATTTATATTTCTATCTCTATCTCTATCTCTATCTCTATCTCCGAATCATTCCTCATCCTGTCACTAACTCATGATATAATAACCGGATTCTCCACTAACCTTTTATAAATGTATTTCCAAACAAGAAATCTAAAACAGAAGATTTTTTTCCAAAAATATGTGTAATCTTATCTCCATTTAGTCGATATAAACGATAGATTGGGGCATAGGGGATGATCAATTGAACATTGAAAGGCTCACTACGTTACAACCTGTTTGGGATCGTTATGATACTCAAATACATAATCAGAAAGATAATGATAACGAGGTTCCTGTTCATCAAGTTTCATATACCAATCTTGCTGAAATGGTGGGGGAAATGAACAAGCTTTTGGAACCTTCGCAAGTTCATCTGAAGTTCGAGCTTCATGACAAGTTAAATGAATACTATGTAAAGGTAATAGAGGACTCTACAAATGAAGTGATCCGCGAAATTCCACCAAAACGGTGGCTTGATTTTTATGCGGCTATGACTGAATTTCTTGGGTTATTTGTAGATGAAAAAAAGTAGAATAGGAGTGGTTTGAGATGGTCACAAGAATAACAGGTCTGGCGTCAGGAATGGATATAGATGATATTGTATCAAAGCTGATGCAGACAGAAAGAGCACCGCTTGATAAGCTGAAGCAAAAAAAGCAGACTCTTGAATGGCAGCGTGACAGCTATCGTGAAGTCAATACAAAAATAAAAGAATTGCAAGATTATATGTCTAAAAATACGTTGACATATCCTAGCACGTATCAGAGCAAAACTGTGACAAGCTCTAATGAGTCTGTGTTAACTGCTACAGGAAGCGCAAGTGCACCAAACTCTTCTTCTACTGTTGAAGTGGCAAGCTTGGCAACCGCAGCAACGTATAAGGCAAACAATTATACGGGATACACTCAAGGCGATTACAATTTGGCATTTAACGTTGTTGCGCCTGGCGAAACAACGGCAAAAACAGTGAACATTAGTGTGACGAGCGCCGATACGATTGATAATGTGATTTCTAAACTTAACAGCTCAGATCTAGGAGTATCAGCTTTTAAAGATAAAATTTGGAATGGTACAGAGTACGTAGAAACAATTGCGTTTTCTTCTAAAGCAACAGGTGCAGGGGGCAGTATACAGGCAGCAGACTCTGCTACAGCTGACTTTATGTCCGGTCAGCTTGGTTTTTCTTTGGATGCTGATAATAAGCTCACTGCTTACAAAGAAGGCACAAATGCCAAAGTCACAATTAACGGCTTTGAAATGGAGAAGCTGACAAACAATTTCACGGTGAATGGTGTTACTTACTCGATTAAAAATACAACTGCAGCCACAGGCCCTGTTACCACATCTGTTTCTACTGATGTTGACGGGATTTATAACCAAATCAAAGAGTTTGTAGATAAATACAATGAAATGGTTGACAGCCTGAATGAAAAGCTGAAAGAAGAAAAATACCGAGACTATACTCCGTTGACAAGTGAACAAAAAGAAGCCATGTCCGATAAAGAGGTAGAGCTCTGGGAGGAGAAGGCGAAAAGCGGATTGCTTAGAAATGATTCCAGCATCAGCACCGGCACGAACCAAATGCGGACTGACTTTTATACTCAAGTTAATGCGGATGGGAAAACCTATCAATTGACAGAATTCGGCATAACAACCTCAAGTGCTTACCAAATGCGGGGTCATTTAGAGATTAATGAAGACAAACTGAAAGCCAAAATACAAGAAGATCCACAAAGCGTTGCCGCCTTATTTACAAGCGGAACGAACAGCAGCGCGTATAGTGATAAAGGGATTATGAAACGCATCGGTGACACCCTGAAAAGTACGGTGAAGAGCATTGAAGCAAAAGCCGGCAACTCGACAATGGGAACCAATGATTATTCAATCGGTAAAAATTTAAATACGATCAGCACTGATATTACCAAAATGCAGGACCGGTTGACCACAATAGAAAACCGCTATTATTCAAAATTCAGTGCAATGGATTCTGCGATTCAAAAAATGAACGAACAAGCGTCCTATTTATCACAGCTTCTTGTACAATAAATGTAATTTGGAGGATGACACATGGCGATCCAAAATCCTTATACAGCCTATCAGCAAAATTCAGTGAATACGGCTACACCCGGTGAACTGACGCTTATGCTGTATAATGGCTGTTTAAAATTTATAAGACTTGCCTCTCAGGCCATTGAGAATGATGATATGGAACGTAAAAATGAGAATCTGATTAAAGCGCAAAATATTATTCAGGAATTAAATTTTACACTTAACCGTAACATAGAGCTTTCCGCTTCCATGGGTGCGATGTACGATTATATGTATCGAAGATTGGTACAGGCAAATATCAAAAATGATACGGGCATGCTGGCTGAGGTAGAAGGCTATGTAACAGATTTTCGCGATGCTTGGAAACAAGCCATTCAAAGTGAACGGAAGGACCGGCACGGATCAGGCGGGATCGCATGAATAACATAGATCAACTATACACTGAGACGAAGAGTATGCTGTCACACATACAAAATACGCCGGAAAGCGATGAGCTTTTAAAACAAATTGAAGACTTTGTGGCTAAACGGTCTGAACTGATTCAGGAGATATCTCTGCCGCTTTCAGAAGAAGAGCGAAAGCAGATGAAGCTAGTGCTGACATGGGATCAGCTTATTGTGAAGGAAATGGAACGACTGAAGCAGTCAATTGCAGCAGAACTTCAGCAGATGAAAAGAAAACGTGTGATGCATACGACGTATTTAAACCCTTATAACAACATTACGATTGACGGCACATATTATGACAAGCGTAAATAGGTGAGTGCCTTGAAGAGCATTGAAGATTATACGCTTTTATCAGCTTATTATCATCTTCTTTTTACCATTGAAGAGGGGTTGTGTTATTTGATAGAGGCTGAAGAGAATTTATCAAAAACAGAAGGGGATCGGATCTACCAAGATCTGATCCAAGCCTTTTTTTATTTGGATTCAACACATTCAACACTTCTCTTCATTATGGATTCACGGTGTGCTGAAATTTGTGTGAAAGCATTTGACCAAATTTTTGCGGAGTTTGATCAATTGGTCTCTTTCTCTTTTCCCTCTCATGAGTTCAGTGAGTATTTAAAGGGACATTTTCTGATTCATTATAGAAAATGGATGCTGTCTATTCATCAATGTATGGAACCCTTTTTAATCAATTAGGCGTGTGTGAGGTATTTGTTTCGTTCAATCAGCATATACATATACCTCCGAACCGCCAATAACAGAGCAAATACAAACAAAATTCGACAAAGTTCACTGAATTTTCACAAAAGATTTATGTTTCAGCAGGAATTGTAAAGGGTAAAAGAGAAATAGATACATATCCTTAATAAAAGGGAGGCGTTCTTTGATGAACTATAACATCAGAGGAGAAAATATTGAAGTGACACCCGCGTTAAAGGATCATGTCGAGAGGAAGATCGGCAAGCTTGAGCGCTATTTTGACCATAGCGTGGATGCTGATGTGAACGTCAACTTGAAGTTTTACAATGACAAGGAGTCTAAGGTTGAGGTTACGATTCCGATGACAGATCTGGCGCTTCGGTCCGAGGTGCATAACGAGGATATGTACAACGCAATTGATCTCGCAACAAACAAACTGGAACGTCAAATCCGTAAGCATAAAACGAAAGTAAACCGTAAATTCCGTGAGCAGGGCTCTCCAAAATATTTATTGGCAAACGGTCTTGGCTCTGATACAGATATTGCGGTTCAGGATGACATAGAAGAGGAGGAGAGCTTGGACATCGTCCGTCAGAAACGCTTTAATTTAAAGCCGATGGATAGTGAAGAAGCGATCTTGCAAATGAATATGCTCGGCCATAATTTCTTTGTTTTCACAAATGCGGAAACAAACCTTACAAATGTCGTGTACCGCAGAAATGACGGGAAATATGGCTTAATTGAACCGACTGAATAATGAAGAGAAGCCTTCCGTGATGTCCGCGGAAGGTTTTTGTTTTTCTTATTTGCAAATTCTTTGGAAATAACAAAAGGTATGATATGATAATGAGAGGTATACATGGACTAGTAAATTATTTATACATGCCTCTAAAATAGGCATGTGATGATAGAGGAGCGTTATAAATGCTTGGAATTTTAAATAAAATGTTTGATCCAACAAAACGTACGCTGAATAGATACGAAAAAATTGCTAACGATATTGATGCGATTCGCGGAGACTATGAAAATCTCTCTGACGAAGCGTTGAAACATAAAACAATTGAATTTAAAGAGCGTCTTGAAAAAGGGGCGACAACGGATGATCTTCTTGTTGAAGCTTTCGCTGTTGTTCGAGAAGCTTCACGCCGCGTAACAGGCATGTTTCCGTTTAAAGTCCAGCTCATGGGGGGCGTGGCGCTTCATGACGGAAATATAGCGGAAATGAAAACAGGGGAAGGGAAAACATTAACGTCTACCCTGCCTGTTTATTTAAATGCGTTAACAGGTAAAGGCGTACACGTCGTGACTGTCAACGAATACTTGGCAAGCCGTGACGCTGAGCAGATGGGGAAAATTTTCGAGTTTCTCGGTCTGACTGTCGGTTTGAATTTAAACTCAATGTCAAAAGACGAAAAACGGGAAGCTTATGCCGCTGACATTACTTACTCTACAAACAATGAGCTTGGCTTCGACTATTTGCGTGACAATATGGTTCTTTATAAAGAGCAGATGGTTCAGCGCCCGCTTCATTTTGCGGTAATAGATGAAGTTGACTCTATTTTAATTGATGAAGCGAGAACACCGCTTATCATTTCTGGACAAGCTGCAAAATCCACTAAGCTGTACGTACAGGCAAATGCTTTTGTCCGTACGTTAAAAGCGGAGAAGGATTACACGTACGATATCAAAACAAAAGCTGTACAGCTTACTGAAGAAGGAATGACGAAGGCGGAAAAAGCGTTCGGCATCGATAACCTCTTTGATGTGAAGCATGTCGCGCTCAACCACCATATCAACCAAGCCTTAAAAGCTCACGTTGCGATGCAAAAGGACGTTGACTATGTAGTGGAAGACGGACAGGTTGTTATTGTTGATTCCTTCACGGGACGTCTGATGAAAGGCCGCCGCTACAGTGAGGGGCTTCACCAGGCGATTGAAGCGAAGGAAGGGCTTGAGATTCAAAACGAAAGCATGACCTTGGCGACGATTACGTTCCAAAACTACTTCCGGATGTACGAAAAACTTGCCGGTATGACGGGTACGGCTAAGACAGAGGAAGAAGAATTCCGCAACATCTACAACATGCAGGTTGTCACGATCCCTACCAACAGGCCAGTTGTCCGTGATGACCGCCCGGATTTAATTTACCGCACGATGGAAGGAAAGTTTAAGGCAGTTGCGGAGGATGTCGCACAGCGTTACATGACGGGACAGCCTGTTCTAGTCGGTACGGTTGCCGTTGAAACATCTGAATTGATTTCTAAGCTGCTTAAAAACAAAGGAATTCCGCATCAAGTGTTAAATGCCAAAAACCATGAACGTGAAGCGCAGATCATTGAAGAGGCCGGCCAAAAAGGCGCAGTGACGATTGCGACTAACATGGCGGGGCGCGGAACGGACATTAAGCTTGGCGAAGGTGTAAAAGAGCTTGGCGGACTCGCTGTTGTCGGAACAGAACGACATGAATCACGCCGGATTGACAATCAGCTTCGAGGTCGTTCCGGACGTCAGGGAGACCCGGGGATCACTCAATTTTATCTTTCTATGGAAGATGAATTGATGCGCAGATTCGGAGCTGAGCGGACAATGGCGATGCTCGACCGCTTCGGCATGGACGACTCTACTCCAATCCAAAGCAAAATGGTATCTCGCGCGGTTGAATCGTCTCAAAAACGCGTCGAAGGCAATAACTTCGATTCGCGTAAACAGCTTCTGCAATATGATGATGTTCTCCGCCAGCAGCGTGAGGTCATTTATAAGCAGCGCTTTGAAGTCATTGACTCTGAAAACCTGCGTGAAATCGTTGAAAATATGATCAAGTCTTCTCTCGAACGCGCAATTGCAGCCTATACGCCAAGAGAAGAGCTTCCTGAGGAGTGGAAGCTTGACGGTCTCGTTGATCTTATCAACACAACTTATCTTGATGAAGGTGCGCTTGAGAAGAGCGATATCTTCGGTAAAGAACCGGATGAAATGCTTGAGCTCATTATGGATCGTATCATCACAAAATATAATGAGAAGGAAGAGCAATTCGGCAAAGAGCAAATGCGCGAATTCGAAAAAGTTATCGTTCTTCGTGCCGTTGATTCTAAATGGATGGATCATATTGATGCGATGGATCAGCTCCGCCAAGGGATTCACCTTCGTGCTTACGCACAGACGAACCCGCTTCGTGAGTATCAAATGGAAGGCTTTGCGATGTTTGAGCATATGATTGAATCAATTGAGGACGAAGTCGCAAAATTTGTGATGAAAGCTGAGATTGAAAACAATCTGGAGCGTGAAGAGGTTGTACAAGGCCAAACAACAGCTCATCAGCCGCAAGAAGGCGACGATAACAAAAAAGCAAAGAAAGCACCGGTTCGCAAAGTGGTTGATATCGGACGAAATGCCCCATGCCACTGCGGAAGCGGGAAAAAATATAAAAATTGCTGCGGCCGTACTGAATAGTTCGCTCCGGCAAGTTTACTGACCGCGGCGCCTGCAGGCGCCTGCGTATATTTTAATGAGGTGAATGAAATGGAATTATCAGAAATCAGAGCAGAGCTCGAAAATATGGCTTCTCGTTTAGCGGACTTTAGGGGGTCTCTTTGACCTCGAATCAAAGGAGGCCCGCATTGCTGAGCTAGATGAACAAATGGCTGATCCGGAATTCTGGAATGATCAGCAAAAAGCTCAAACGGTTATAAATGAAGCAAACGGTTTAAAGGATTATGTCAATTCGTATAAAAAATTGAATGAATCTCACGAAGAATTACAAATGACTCATGATCTTTTGAAAGAAGAGCCGGACACTGATCTCCAGCTTGAGCTTGAAAAAGAACTAAAATCATTAACAAAAGAGTTCAATGAGTTTGAGCTTCAGCTTCTTCTCAGCGAGCCGTATGATAAAAATAACGCGATTTTAGAACTGCACCCTGGTGCTGGCGGTACAGAGTCACAGGACTGGGGCTCTATGCTTCTTAGAATGTATACAAGATGGGGAGAGCGCCGCGGCTTTAAAGTAGAAACACTCGATTACCTTCCAGGTGACGAGGCTGGAATCAAGTCAGTGACATTGCTCATCAAAGGACACAACGCTTACGGGTATCTCAAAGCAGAAAAAGGTGTCCATCGTCTTGTGCGGATCTCACCATTTGATTCATCAGGCCGCCGCCACACATCTTTCGTTTCATGTGAAGTCATGCCTGAATTTAATGATGAAATTGATATTGATATTCGTACGGAGGATATTAAAGTTGACACGTACCGTGCAAGCGGCGCGGGCGGACAGCACGTCAATACGACGGATTCAGCCGTTCGGATTACTCACTTGCCGACGAACGTAGTTGTGACATGCCAAACGGAGCGCTCACAAATTAAAAACCGTGAAAGAGCCATGAAAATGCTGAAGGCCAAGCTGTATCAGCGCAGAATTGAAGAGCAGCAGGCAGAGCTGGATGAAATTCGCGGTGAACAAAAAGAAATCGGCTGGGGCAGCCAAATCCGTTCTTATGTATTCCATCCGTATTCCATGGTAAAAGACCATCGGACCAATACAGAAATGGGGAACGTTCAAGCTGTAATGGATGGTGACATTGATACGTTCATTGATGCCTACCTCCGTTCTAAGCTTTCATAAGCTGAAAAACACACCTGATGCATACGGGTGTGTTTTTTTATTCCTTATATCCTTGATTTCACTGCTGCTTTAGCATATTACCACTGTATTTGGGTGTTATTTACATCTAATCAGGGAAGGATTAAAATGCTATCGGAGAGCATTGGAAGAAACGGAGGATATATGATGGACGTACGGAATAAAACATTGTGGATTTTGCGGGATTATGTATACATATTGTTAGGAGCAGCGATTACGGCCGTGTCCTTTAATGTATTTTTGCTTCCGAACAAGATTGCCGCCGGCGGTGTCAGCGGGATCAGTACGATTTTACAATCATATGGTTTTGAAGCAGCGTATGTACAGTGGATTATTAATATCCCTTTATTTATTGCTGGCGTCATTTTGCTCGGCGGGAAATTTGGACTAAAGACACTTGCAGGTTCTGTGTTTTTGCCGCTAGTAGTGTTTTTGACAAGGGATATTCAGCCCGCCACTCATCATGAACTCTTGGCGGCGATTTTTGGCGGTGTCGGGATAGGTATCGGAATTGGTATTGTGTACTTAGGGAAAGGTTCGACGGGAGGTACAGCCTTGGCTGCACAGATCATTCATAAGTACTCCGGTCTGTCATTGGGGAAGTGCCTCGCCATCATTGACGGAATGATTGTTGTTACGGCTATGATCGTATTTAATATTGAGCAAGGCTTATATGCCATGCTTGGCGTCTATGTGTCCAGCAAAACCATTGATGTTGTGCAAGTCGGCTTTAATCGCTCAAAAATGGCACTCATCATTACAAAGCAGGAGCAGGCTGTCAAGGAGGCTGTCTTACAGAAGATTGACAGAGGCGTGACAAAAATTTCTGCAGTCGGCGGATATACTGACGATGACCGTCCGATTTTAATGTGCGTGGTTGGGCAAACTGAATTCACCAAATTGAAACAAATCGTCAAACAGATTGATGAGTCAGCTTTTGTAATTGTAGCAGACGCGAGCGAGGTGCTGGGCGAGGGTTTCAAACGCGCTTAAACGAGGTTATAATATGGAAGAGATCGTAAAGGAGTTGTGCTTCTCAACATGAAATCAAAGTTATCGATACTAATGCTTGGATTTGCGCTTTCTGTTCTGTTGGCTGCCTGCGGATCAAACGATGCAAAAGAAGAGAAGACAGACACCGGCAGCAAGACGGAAGCCACTGCATCTGAAGGGGAAGAATTATATCAGCAAAGCTGCGTAGGCTGCCACGGCAAGGATTTAGAAGGTGTGTCAGGGCCTAATCTCCAAGAGGTCGGAGGCAAATACGATGAACACAAAATTGAAGGCATTATTAAAAACGGCCGCGGCAATATGCCAAAGGGGCTTGTAGATGATAACGAAGCCGCTGTTATTGCCAAATGGCTGTCAGAAAAAAAGTAAGATAAAAACATCCTTGCTGAGTGCCGGCAAGGATGTTTTTATGCTTTGACAATATGAATGAAAAGAAACTGTAATAGTATTATGTCTAAATTTGACGTATAATGAAGTGTATTGAAAAAGGGAACTTTCAGATTTTTCATCTTTTTACAAATGAATGGGTCATAAATTGTCGAATGCATTCGAAGAGTATGACCGTGTGATAGATAAAATGATATAAAAGATTAGGTGATTTCATGATAGAGATGAAGGAAGTATATAAAGCCTATCCGAACGGCGTAAAAGCGCTCAATGGGATTTCTGTTACCATTCATCCCGGCGAGTTTGTGTATGTTGTTGGTCCGAGCGGAGCGGGTAAATCTACTTTTATTAAAATGATTTACAGAGAAGAAAAACCGACAAAAGGACAAATTTTAATCAATCATAAAGATCTCGCGACAATTAAAGAAAAAGAGATTCCTTTCGTGCGCCGCAAAATAGGCGTTGTCTTTCAGGATTTCAAGCTTCTTCCGAAACTTACTGTTTTTGAAAATGTGGCATTTGCCCTTGAAGTGATTGGAGAACAGCCGTCTGTCATTAAGAAACGGGTGCTTGAAGTGCTTGATCTCGTGCAGCTGAAGCATAAAGCGCGACAATTTCCTGACCAGCTTTCAGGCGGGGAGCAGCAGCGTGTATCTATTGCCAGATCAATTGTGAACAACCCTGATGTTGTCATTGCTGATGAACCGACAGGAAACCTTGATCCGGATACGTCTTGGGAAGTCATGAAGACGCTGGAGGAAATTAACAACCGCGGGACAACAGTGGTGATGGCGACACATAATAAAGAAATCGTAAACACCATGAAGAAACGTGTCATTGCAATCGAAGATGGTATCATTGTGCGTGATGAGTCAAGAGGGGAGTATGGTTCATATGATTAAAATTCTCGGGCGCCACTTGCGTGAGAGTTTTAAATCTCTCGGGAGAAACACATGGATGACATTTGCATCCATTAGTGCTGTAACCGTTACGCTGATTTTAGTCGGCGTGTTTTTAGTGATTATGCTGAATTTGAATAACATGGCCACGAATGCTGAAAAACAAGTTGAAATCAAAGTGCTGGTTGATCTGACTGCAGATCAGAAGGCACAGGACAAGCTTCAGAACGATATTAAGGAACTGAAGGGCATACAGAGTGTCACTTTTTCATCTAAAGAAAAAGAGCTTGACCAGCTGGTTGACAGTTTTGGTGACAGCGGAAAATCCCTGACAATGAAGGATCAGGAAAACCCGCTTAATGATGCGTTTGTCGTCAAAACGACAGATCCGCATGATACACCGAACGTGGCGAAAAAGATTGAAAAAATGGATCATGTTTATAAAGTCACTTATGGAAAAGAAGAGGTCAGCCGTTTGTTTAAAGTGGTCGGCGTTTCCCGCAACATTGGAATCGCGTTAATTATCGGCCTGGTATTTACGGCGATGTTCTTAATTTCCAACACCATTAAAATTACAATTTTCGCAAGAAGAAAAGAAATTGAAATCATGAAGCTTGTCGGTGCGACAAACTGGTTTATCCGCTGGCCGTTTTTCCTTGAAGGATTGCTGCTAGGCGTATTTGGTTCTGTGATTCCGATTGCACTGGTGCTGAGCACTTACCAATACGTCATCGGATGGGTCGTTCCAAAGGTTCAAGGATCATTTGTCTCTCTTCTTCCTTATAATCCATTTGTATTCCAAGTTTCGCTAGTGCTGATTGCAATCGGCGCAGTAATTGGAGTATGGGGAAGTCTGACTTCCATCCGCAAGTTTCTGCGAGTATAAAGTGAAAAAGCCGTTCCGCTTTCGGGACGGCTTTTCATTTGCCTTCTTTTTCTTCTATGATTACATGAAATCTCCATCCTTTACATATACTATCTCTAGGTTTTGGTAAAGACAGTCTGGCATACAGGAGGAGTAAAGGATGAATCAAAAAATAATGGCTGTGATAGCAGCAGGGAGCATGCTGTTCGGAGGCGCCGGTGTATATGCGGGAATCAACCTGCTTGAGATGGATAAGCCCCAGACTGCAGCAGTTCCCGCGACGGCACAAGCTGACTCTGAACGGGATAAAGCTATGGACAAAATCGAAAAAGCGTATGAGTTAATTTCGAATGAGTACGTAGAAAAAGTAGATAGAGAAAAGCTGCTCGAGGGAGCCATCCAGGGAATGCTGTCTACGCTAAATGATCCTTATTCTGTTTACATGGACAAGCAGACAGCTAAGCAATTTTCTGATTCTCTTGATTCCTCATTTGAAGGCATCGGGGCTGAGGTTGGCATGGAAGACGGCAAAATTATTATTGTTTCCCCATTCAAGAAATCGCCAGCGGAAAAAGCCGGGTTGAAGCCTAATGATGAAATTATCAGCATCAATGGAGAATCGATGGCCGGCAAGGATTTAAACCACGCTGTGTTAAAAATAAGAGGAAAAAAAGGGTCCAGCGTTTCAATGAAGATTCAGCGGCCTGGAACGAAGAAGCAGCTGTCATTCCGGATCAAGAGAGCTGAGATTCCGCTCGAAACGGTTTTTGCATCAGAGAAAAAAGTACAGGGGCATTCTGTCGGATATATTGCCATCTCTACTTTTTCTGAGCACACCGCAGAGGATTTTGCAAAAGCGCTGAGGGAGCTTGAGAAAAAAGAAATAGAAGGACTTGTCATTGATGTACGCGGCAACCCGGGCGGATATCTTCAAAGTGTGGAAGAAATTCTTAAGCATTTCGTTACAAAGGACCAGCCGTATATTCAGATTGCTGAACGCAATGGAGATAAAAAACGTTATTTTTCAACATTGACCCATAAAAAAGCGTACCCTGTCAATGTGATTACGGATAAAGGAAGTGCCTCTGCATCAGAAATTCTTGCCGGCGCATTAAAGGAAGCTGGCCATTATGATGTTGTAGGCGATACGTCTTTTGGAAAGGGAACGGTTCAACAGGCTGTGCCAATGGGGGACGGCAGCAACATCAAATTAACGCTTTACAAGTGGCTGACGCCAAATGGAAATTGGATTCATAAGAAAGGAATTGAACCGACCATTGCGATTAAGCAGCCCGATTATTTTTCTGCCGGGCCCTTACAGCTGAAAGAGCCGCTTAAAGTGGACATGAACAATGAAGACGTCAAGCATGCGCAGGTATTGTTAAAAGGTCTCAGCTTTGATCCGGGACGTGAGGATGGCTATTTCAGCAAAGACATGAAAAAAGCGGTTATGGCCTTTCAGGATCAAAACAAGCTGAATAAAACCGGTGTGATCGACACTCGCACTGCAGAGACATTAAATCAGCAGATAGAAAAGAAAAAATCAGATGAAAAAAATGATTTGCAGCTTCAAACAGCATTGAAATCATTATTTGTCAATTAAAGGAGATGGTATTCCATCTCCTGTTTCTTTGTGCTTAAAGAGATTATGGATCATAAGTCACATAAAAAATGAGTTTTTGACAAGAAATTAAAAAAATTTTCACAAATAAACATTTATAAAGGACTGTTATTACCCGATATCAATATATGAGAGAGACTTTCTAACGAGTTAATATGCATTTAAAATGAAACTTTTGCAAGTTGCCTAGTCTTTGTTTACTTCATACAATATAAGAAGGTTCTAAAAAGAACAGTAATCAGGTTAATGGCAGCTGAACGACAGGTATTTAAAGAGTAACGTTAGCGAGAATGCTTGTTAGCACTCCAGTACTGCTGCTTATACTGGCCCGTGCTTATCTGTATAAAGAAAATGGGGGTTCACAATTGAAGAGGGCAAGTATTGTGCGTGAAAAAAAATATTATGAATTAGTGGAACAATTAAAAGACAGAACACAAGACGTAACATTTTCAGCTACAAAAGCACTAAGTCTTCTTATGCTGTTCAGCAGATATTTGGTCAATTACACCAATGTCGAATCAGTAAATGACATTAATGAGGAATGCGCCAAACATTATTTTAACTACTTAATGAAAAACCATAAGCGATTAGGAATTAATCTGACAGATATAAAAAGGTCGATGCATCTAATCAGCGGGTTATTGGATGTGGATGTAAACCACTATTTAAAGGATTTTTCACTATCGAATGTCACGCTGTGGATGACGCAAGAGAGATAAACTCTCCTGAGGATATCCAAGCCATTTAATATTTGATAGAATATGAGTAACATGTTTGGCTTGAGGCGGTGAGAGATAGTGTCTGTTCAATGGGGAATTGAACTGTTAAAAAGCGCGGGCTTGTTCTTCTTACACCCGCTTTTCTGGTTTTTTATCATCATAACCCTGGCTTTCGGCTATGTAAGAATCAAACGGGAACGAAAAACCTTTCATACAAGAATAGCAGATATTTATGATGATCTGAAATTTACATATACAAAGGGACTGATTCCAGGTCTTCTTTTGTCAGTTATTTTAGGTGGACTCGGAATATCGATTCCTCTCGGTTTACTTGCGATTATTGCCGTTATCACTGCAGCGGCAGCGTTCACTCTTCGCGCAAACTGGATGTCTGCTGCATATATCGTCAGTGTGAGTATGCTGATAGGTTTTGGACTGCAAATATATCAGGCGGAGCCCTTTCTAGAGAGATTTCCGCAAGGATTTGCAGTTGTTTGGCCGGCTGTGGCTGTGTTTCTAGGTTTGCTGATTATCACTGAAGGAGCGGTTGCTTATCGTTCTGCGCATGTGAGAACATCACCGGCACTTGTCGTAAGCAGCCGCGGTTTGCCGATCGGACAGCAGCTGGCAAACCGGGTTTGGCTTTTGCCGCTGTTCCTTCTCGTGCCCGGTAATGGTTTAGAATCGCACCTTAGCTGGTGGCCCGTGTTTACTGTTCCCGGCGGCTCATTCCATTTTCTATGGATTCCTTACTTTGTCGGATTTGGACAAAGGGTACAGGGATCGCTGCCTGAAACGAGTATAAGGATCACAGCGAAACGCGTTTGTATTCTCGGTCTTGCCGTCGCAGTTCTCGGTGCAGCGAGCCTACTGTGGACGCCGCTTACGGGTGCAGCGGTCTGTACTGCTTTGTTAGGGCGTATTTTTCTGTCCATGAAGCAAAGAGTGAATGATAACGCGGCTCCGTTTTATTTCTCGAAAAGGGATCAGGGCTTAATGGTGCTTGGGATTATCCCCAATACGCCGGCTGAGGATCTGGAATTGAAAATCGGGGAAATCATAACGAAAGTCAATGGCATACCGGTTAAGAACGTTTCTGATTTCTATGAAGCGCTTCAGCATAACCGTGCATATGTAAAGCTTGAAATTATCGGTTTGAATGGAGAAATTCGTTTTGACCAGCGAGCTTCTTATGAAGGAGAACATCATGAATTGGGCATCCTCTTCGTAAAGGATGACCGTGAAGACGAAGCAGCCGCTTCTGGATCATAAAAGGCAGCCCGGCACCGCAGGAAGATGCGATGCCGGGCTGTTTTGTGTTACGCTGAGTTTTTTTCTATCCGTGCCGTTTCATCAGATTTGATGCCCAATGAAACAAAAACGCCGATGATGGATACAGCAAAGAGAATCATAAATAGGATGTGATATCCCGAAATCAGGCCAATTAAGGCTGATGAAATGATGCTTCCGAAATAACGGAAGGTCGAGAAAATCCCGGATGCCACTCCTGACATACCGGGGTCTACTGTGGCAAGGGATGAAACCTGCATGCTGGTCAGACCGACTCCGGAAGCGAGCCCGCCAAGGATAAGAGAGAGCATGAGGAACAAGACAGAATGCGAGCTGCTTAAAAGCAGAAATAATAGATTCGCACCAGCCATCATGGCAAATGAAAGAAAAATGATTTTTTTGGCTCCCCATTTGTGATGGAGCTGCGCGCCCACCCAGTTGCTGGCTGACATGAAGATCGAAAATACAGAAAGCGCCATCCCGCTGTTAGACGTATTAAGCCCAAATTGGTTCGTCATAAATAACGGCATAATCAATAAGACGGCATACATCATCAAATTGCTTAACAAGACTGATAGATTCGCATTTGTAAAGGTTGAGCTTTTAAACAGTGCAAAGTCAATGATGGGGTGCTGGGTACGTTTTTCTCTTCTGAAAAAAAGCGGAACAAAAAGAAGTATCAATACACTGTATACCGCATATCCCCATGGAGCCTCATTTTTCGTCAGCAGGATAATGGAAACGATGCTGCCTGCAAGCAAGAGAGAGCCGATGATATCCAGCGGCGCGTCAGATTTATTTTCTTTATATTGAGGAAACATCGTTAATGCCGTAAATAAAGCAATGGCGAGGAACGGGATGTTGACCCAAAAAATCGAATGCCAGCTGAAGCTGTCAATCAGTATAGAGCCGATAAAAGGCCCGAGTGCTGCACCAAGTCCTGCGCCTAGTCCGAAAAATCCAAACACTTTCGGTAGGCGTTTTTCAGAAACAACATGCCGGATAATGGCAATGCTGTTTGGCGTAAGCAATGCCCCGCCGACAGCCTGCAATGCCCGAAAGACAATTAACAGGAGCAGACTCGGTGAAAGGGCGCAGCCTAGAGATGCGATTAGAAAAAGGCCGACTCCCCATAAGTACATTGTTTTATTGCCGTACATGTCACCGAGCTTCCCTGCAATCGGCTGTGTGACTGCCATCACGATTAAATAAACGGTAACCACCCAAGTGATGCTTGCGATGGACTCGTTATACGTATGGGAAATAGATGAGAGCGCGACCGCGATCATCGTTGAGTTAATGGGAACCAGAATGGCCCCCAATAATAGCGAGACGATCAGCGCCCATTCTTTTCTTGAGCTCATTGGGATCCTCCTTTTTATTATGCCAAGGAGTTAATCAGCAGAAATTCCTTTGACAAATAGAGCTGTGCTGTGCTCCAGCATTTTTTCCTGGGGCATTGATATGACCCGGTCTCCTAAGTGGAGACGGTGAATGAAATAACCGAAGATAATCGACATGAACACGTCGGAATTCTCCGCTTCATTTCCTGTCTGAATAACCCCTTTCTCACCCATCGTTTTGAGATAATCAACCAATAGCTGTTTCATAGATTGGGGATATTCAGTGACGTGGTTAATGACATCCTGAAACATGGCAGGTTCACGAAAGCTGATTTTAATGATATCTTTTCTATGTTCGAGCTCCTCCAAGAGACAGGTTCCGATATGAAGCAGATCTTTGTACAAATCCCCTTCTGTTTGTTCCAAAATGCTGCCTCTGTTTGAAGAATGCTGAGAAAGCAAAGCCTCAACTAGTCCTTGTTTGTTTTTAAAGTTCCTGAAAATCGTCGCTTCACTTACATTTGCTTTTTCTGCAATTTCTTTTGTAGTTGTTGCGCGATATCCTTTTTTGACGAGCAGCTGCATGGCAGCGTCAAGGATTCTCTTGTTTGTCGGTCTCAATACGTTTCACCTCACGAGTATACTGGCAGGACAAGTATACACCCGCCCCGCTTGTATAAGAAAGAGGGGGACGCATCAGGACCGGCTGACAACTGTGATTTTGCCGCTGCTTCCGTCAACAGTGATGATGTCACTGTCTCGCAGTCTTTCGGTTGCCGTGCGTGTGCCGAGAACGGCTGGAATGCCGTATTCACGAGCAATAATCGCAGCGTGAGACAAAATGCCGCCTGTGTCTGTAATAATCGCTTTGGCGTCTTGAAACAGGCTGGTCCATAGCGGTGTGGTCATCTTGCAAACGAGTACGTCCCCAGGCGCGAATTGAGAAAATTCATTGGCGTCCCGAATGATTTTCACCGGACCTGTCGCAATGCCGCTTGATGCCGCAATGCCAAAAATATGATTCTCTGTGTTTTTTTCATCCTCTATCACAGCGCCGACAATTTCTTCAGCAGCTTTGAGCTGTTCTTTTGTCGGGGTGCCGAGATAGGCAGGGGCTTGGGCCAGCTCATACTCATGAAAAATCTGTCTGCGTTTTTCAGCCTTTTCTTGCAGGGATACAGGGTGAAGAAGCGCTTGTTCCACTTCGTCATCATATAAGAACCAAAGGTCCTCACGATCTTGAATGACACCGTTTTCCGCCAGCAATTCACCTATCTTCAGCAGAAAGATTCTCGCCTTGGCATCCAGCATGGCGTCAATATAAAAGTGGTGATCATCTTTTATATTTGCAGAGTTCAGTGTCCATTGATAATAGCGGTCAAATTCGGTGCGGAAACCGGGATCTTCTATGTTTTCCAAGAATTCATTGTATAATTTCTCTCGTTTTTCTTTCGTTTTCTGAAATTCATTGTCAAAATGATAGCCATTACGGACATAATTTTGAATATTGGCCAGAGCGAAATACGGATTTTCCACCCAGATTTGTTCGATCAGATCATGACTTTTAACAGATCTCCATCCGTATTCTTGCAAGAATTCATGGACGTTCTTCAGGAAGTGTCTCCCCTCATCTGTTTGTTCCAATTTCTCCTGGAGCTGTTCAGGCTTGTTGTTTTCAAAAATGGCCAGAAGGTTCGGGTTCTCCTGAACTTCCACAGAAAATAACCATAAGCAACGGTCCGTTTCCAGTGATTTGTTCATTTTTCCTGTCAGCATTTCGTAAAAATGAGCGTTTTCGGACTCTCCTTGAATGTCCTGATACATCGCTTGCAGTTTGTTTGTTAAAAGGATTTGCGGGAAAACGATATTGAAGTGCTCTTCATAAGCCGTGAGATAAAAGGCCTTTAGTTTTTGAAAAGCATCCAGTGCGCTTTCTGCGGTATGCTCAGTTTGTGCGAGCTGGTCCAGTGTCCGGTAAAAAGGGAGGTATGTGTGATTGATGATGTCATACATATGCTCCGATAAAATCGGGAAAAGCTCTTTGCCGCAGTCTTCAGAAGGAGGCTGCTGTCCGCCTTGGTTTTTGGAATAAATATGTCCGCGATAAAGTTTTACTTCATCAACAACTACACCAATCGGAAACTTTTGCATGCTCTTCTTCAAGCCATATTCCAATGCCGGCACGATGAAGGATGAAAATAACGGACTCACCGGACCTTCAATATTAGACTCCATGTTAAGCCAGAAATCATTCATATCAGTGTCGGTAATCATGAAGCTGCGTTTTTCTTCTGCCGCTTTTTTGTCCTGATCAATGGTTGTAATCGGGCGAGCTTGCAGAAGGTATATTTGATGATCAGCAATTCCAAATTCTATATCAACAGGATATCCGTACAGGTCTTCGGTTTTTTTTGTGATTTCAGCCAATTCAATCACTTGTTCATCTGTAAGGCAAAAACGGCTGCGCATGTCTTCACTCGTTTCTTTTTCAGCAATTCCTTCTGCCGCAGACTCCATGTAGATTTCCTTTGCACCCATTTCTTTCTGAATCTCAAACGAAGATTTATTAACAATGAACGTGTCTGGGGTAACACTTCCTGAAACAACAGCTTCACCCAACCCGTAGCTGGCGCTGATTAAAAGCTCTCTATCATCATGGGTAACAGGATTGCGGCTGAAGATAACACCTGACATTTCTGAATCGATCAGCCCCTGAACGACTATTCCCATTAACGGCTCTGCGATTTGATTGTTCATTTTTTTCTTATAGCTGCTGACCCGCCCAGAAAAAAATGAGGCCCAGCATTCTTTCACTTTAGCCAGAAACTCTTCCTCTGTTTTGATATTTAAGTAGGTTTCATATTGACCCGCGAATGAGGCGCCTTCTAAATCTTCCGAGGCAGACGAAGAACGCACGGCTACGGATCGATATGATTCTCTAAGCTTATAAAAGGAACTAGTCAGCTCATTTTTCAGCTCATCCGAAAATGTTCCGGAAATGATCCCGCTTTCGACGTTTTCACTAGTCTCTTGAAGCTGGTTGTCCTCCATAAAACGTGCGAGCGCATTCGTTTGAATAATAAACCCGTCCGGAACAGGAAGACCGTGTTTGGTCAATTTAATCAAATTCATTCCTTTTGCTCCAGCCAGCTGGCTGGACTCTTCTGCCTGGCGAAATAAAACAGAATACATATTTGAAACCCCTCTTTCCTTCATTTTGTTTTTCTCTCTAGTTTTTATGACGGAGCCAGTGTTCAAAAATGATAGTGAACACTATCGTTCAATTGTAGGTTTTCAGGAAAATGCTGTCAAACGCAGAAAGTCCTAAATAAAATGAATAGTTAAGTTAGTTAGATTATCATGAAAAATGCGGCCGTACTGGTACTGTATGCCTATTTTCTTTTATTCTCGGAATCTGGCGGCGGACTTGATGATGTAATAAAAAAGGTGCCGCTGATTAGAACAGCGGCACCATGGAATAAGTTTTGACCGGCACCAAAATGCAAATATGGTGATTGATTTTAGCTGAAAAGGGGTATGGTGTAGCAGAGGGAGCGAATGCACGATTGTCCGATTCTTCATTTTTTACTATAATCAGATCAGATGAAGAATCCCTGAGGAGGGTTTTTGTTGATTACAAAAGCCGTTTTTGCATTGTTTTTCCCTTTTATGCTTGTTGTTCTATTTACTAGAGTCACCTTTAATCATTATGTGGCGATCGCTTTAACAGCTGCATTGCTGTTTGCCTCTTATTTAAAAGGCTATACAGAAACGTATTTTATTGTAGGATTGGATGTTGTGTCTCTTGTGGCTGGCGGACTGTATATGGCCAAAAAAGCTGCTGAGAAAAAAGAAGAATAAATCGGACATAATGAATATAAAGACTGAATACCTGCTTTTACGTTTTAAAAGCAGGTTTTTTATACACAAAAACAGCTGGAAATAAAAAACCACCGAACTTTAGTTCGTATTTTTGGTGATTTTGCTTTCCATTGTGTTACTATATCTATAGGAAGATTTCGTTAAAGAAACGGAGGCTTATTTTTGTGAAAGATCGCTTTGAGTTAGTCTCGAAATATCAGCCCCAGGGAGATCAGCCGAAAGCCATTGAAAAGCTTGTGAAAGGAATTCAGGAGGGCAAGAAGCATCAGACTCTGCTGGGTGCGACAGGAACTGGGAAAACATTTACGGTGTCTAATTTGATTAAAGAAGTCAATAAGCCGACTCTCGTGATTGCCCATAACAAAACCCTTGCTGGACAGCTTTACAGTGAGTTCAAGGAATTTTTTCCGAACAATGCTGTCGAGTATTTTGTCAGCTACTATGATTATTATCAGCCGGAGGCGTATGTGCCTCAAACGGATACATTTATAGAGAAAGACGCTAGTATTAATGATGAAATTGATAAACTGAGACACTCCGCCACATCAGCTTTGTTTGAGCGCAGAGATGTCATTATTATTGCGAGTGTGTCTTGTATATACGGCCTCGGTTCGCCTGAGGAATACCGGGAAATGGTTGTGTCACTGCGGACTGAAATGGAAATTGAGCGCAACGAGCTGCTCAGAAAACTTGTAGACATCCAATATGCCCGCAACGATATCGACTTTCAGCGCGGTACATTTCGTGTGCGCGGGGATGTAGTGGAAATCTTTCCGGCATCTCGTGATGAGCATTGTATCAGAGTTGAATTTTTCGGTGACGAAATCGAACGGATTCGGGAAGTGGATGCGCTGACAGGAGAAATTCTCGGCGACCGAGATCATGTTGCGATTTTCCCGGCTTCCCACTTCGTAACGCGGGCCGAGAAAATGGAGAAGGCGATTCAAAATATCGAGAAGGAGCTTGAGGAGCAGCTGAAGGTCATGCACGAAAACGGAAAACTCCTTGAAGCGCAGCGTTTAGAGCAGCGGACAAGATATGATCTTGAAATGATGCGTGAAATGGGTTTCTGCTCCGGCATCGAGAACTATTCAAGACATTTGACTCTGCGGCCTCCAGGTTCAACGCCGTACACGCTTCTTGATTATTTCCCAGACGATTTTATGATCGTGGTGGATGAGTCGCATGTGACAATTCCTCAGGTGCGAGGCATGTTTAACGGAGACCAGGCGCGGAAACAGGTGCTCGTGGATCACGGCTTCCGGCTTCCATCAGCGCTTGATAACCGTCCGCTTCGTTTTGAGGAATTTGAAAAGCATATGCACAATATCGTGTATGTATCAGCAACACCAGGGCCGTACGAGATTGAACATACAGATGAAATGGTCGAACAGATCATTCGTCCGACGGGGCTTCTTGACCCGCTTATTGACGTCCGTCCAATCGAAGGTCAGATTGACGACTTGATCGGCGAAATTCAAGCAAGAATCGAGCGGAATGAACGGGTGCTTGTGACAACTTTGACGAAGAAGATGTCAGAGGATCTGACCGATTATTTAAAGGAAATCGGCATTAAAGTAAACTATCTGCATTCTGAGATCAAGACGCTTGAACGGATTGAAATTATCCGCGACCTGCGCCTTGGCAAGTACGATGTGCTTGTCGGCATCAACCTGCTGAGGGAAGGTTTGGACATTCCCGAAGTATCCCTTGTTGCGATTTTGGATGCGGATAAGGAAGGTTTCCTTCGTTCGGAGCGGTCGCTGATCCAGACCATCGGACGGGCAGCGAGAAATGCGGAAGGCCGCGTCATTATGTACGCCGATAAAATAACGAAGTCTATGGAAATTGCGATTAATGAAACAAAACGCCGCCGCGAGCAGCAGGAGCGGTTTAACGAAGAGCACGGCATTACGCCGAAAACGATAAATAAAGAAATTCGCGATGTCATTCGTGCCACAGTAGCAGCTGAGGATAAAGCGGAATACAAAACAAAAGCCGCGCCGAAGCTGTCGAAAATGACGAAGAAAGAACGCCAGAAAGTCGTTGAACAGATGGAGCATGAAATGAAGGAAGCCGCCAAGGCGCTTGACTTTGAAAGAGCCGCGGAGCTTCGCGATTTACTTTTAGAGCTAAAAGCGGAAGGATGATGAACAAATGGCTATGGATCGGATAGAGGTGAAGGGAGCCAGGGCGCATAACCTGAAAAATATAGATGTAACGATTCCGAGAGATCAGCTTGTCGTTGTCACGGGTTTGTCCGGATCAGGTAAATCCTCCCTTGCCTTTGACACGATATATGCTGAAGGACAGAGACGGTATGTCGAGTCGCTGTCTGCTTATGCCCGCCAGTTTTTAGGGCAAATGGATAAGCCTGATGTGGATGCAATTGAGGGGCTCTCTCCCGCCATCAGCATCGATCAGAAAACAACGAGCCGCAATCCGAGGTCTACTGTCGGTACGGTAACTGAGATTTATGACTATCTGCGTCTTTTATATGCGAGAGTAGGGAAGCCTCATTGTCCGGAGCACGGAATTGAGATTACATCCCAGACCATCGAGCAAATGGTGGACAGAATTCTGGAATACCCGGAACGGACGAAGCTTCAGGTGCTGGCGCCGATTGTCTCGGGCCGAAAAGGCGCTCATGTCAAAGTGCTTGAACAGATTAGAAAACAAGGCTATGTCAGAGTCAGAATTGACGGCGAGATGGCTGAGCTTTCCGACGATATCGAATTAGAAAAGAACAAGAAGCATTCCATTGAGGTAGTCATTGACCGGATTGTCGTGAAAGAAGGCGTGGCAGCACGGCTGTCAGATTCATTGGAAACGGCGCTCCGTTTAGGTGAAGGACGGGTTATGATCGATGTCATCGGTGAGGAAGAGCTGATGTTCAGCGAGCATCATGCCTGTCCGCACTGCGGATTTTCAATTGGTGAACTTGAGCCGCGTCTGTTTTCGTTTAACAGTCCGTTCGGGGCGTGTCCGACGTGTGACGGTCTCGGAATGAAGCTTGAAGTGGATGCCGATCTTGTCATCCCCAATCAAGATTTGTCATTGAAGGAGAATGCGGTCGCCCCTTGGACACCGATCAGCTCACAATATTATCCTCAGCTGCTTGAGGCAGTCTGCACCCACTACGGGATTGATATGGATGTGCCGGTCAAAGATTTGCCGAAGCATCAACTGGATAAAGTGCTGTACGGCAGCGGAGATGACCTGATTTATTTCCGATATGAAAATGATTTTGGACAAATCCGTGAAGGTGAAATTCAATTTGAAGGCGTATTGCGCAACATTGAAAGACGATATAAGGAGACAGGCTCCGATTTCATCCGTGAGCAAATGGAGCAGTATATGTCTCAGAAATCTTGTCCGACGTGCAAAGGCTATCGGTTAAAGAAAGAGGCGCTTGCCGTACTGATTGACGGCCGCCACATTGGAAAAATTACCGAGCTGTCTGTCGCCGACGCACTTGCCTTCTTTAAAGATCTCACCCTTTCTGAGAAGGATATGCAGATCGCCAATTTGATTTTGCGCGAAATTGTGGAGCGCTTAAGCTTTCTGGACAAAGTCGGCCTCGATTACCTGACATTGAGCAGGGCAGCGGGTACATTGTCCGGGGGAGAGGCGCAGCGCATCAGGCTGGCGACTCAAATTGGCTCGCGTTTATCCGGTGTGCTTTATATTTTAGATGAGCCGTCTATCGGTCTGCATCAGCGTGATAACGACCGCTTGATCAGCGCTCTGAAAAATATGAGAGACCTCGGGAACACGCTGATTGTTGTCGAACATGATGAGGACACGATGATGGCAGCAGATTATTTAATAGATATTGGACCGGGAGCCGGCATTCACGGCGGACAGGTGATATCTGCGGGTACACCGGAAGAAGTGATGGAAGATCCAAACTCATTAACGGGCAGCTATTTATCAGGGAAAAAGTTTATCCCATTACCTCCTGAAAGAAGAAAGCCGGACGGACGTTACATTGAAATTAAAGGTGCTTCAGAAAACAACCTGAAAAAAGTGAATGCCAAGTTCCCGCTTGGGACGTTTACAGCAGTTACAGGTGTTTCCGGTTCAGGAAAGAGTACACTCGTTAATGAAATTTTGCATAAGGCGCTGGCGCAAAAGCTTCATAAAGCGAAAGCGAAGCCCGGCAGCCATAAAGAGATTAAAGGTTTGGATCATTTAGACAAAGTCATTGACATTGACCAGGCGCCAATCGGAAGAACGCCGAGATCCAACCCTGCGACATACACCGGTGTATTTGATGACATTCGTGATGTATTCGCGCAGACAAATGAAGCGAAGGTCCGCGGCTATAAAAAAGGCCGTTTCAGCTTCAACGTGAAGGGCGGACGATGTGAAGCCTGCCGCGGAGACGGGATTATTAAAATTGAAATGCACTTCCTTCCTGACGTATACGTTCCATGCGAGGTGTGTCACGGCAAACGCTATAACCGTGAAACACTTGAAGTGGCGTACAAAGGAAAAAGCATCTCTGATGTGCTTGATATGACGGTTGAAGATGCTCTTTCTTTCTTTGAAAATATCCCGAAAATCAAACGCAAGCTCCAAACCCTTTATGATGTTGGTTTAGGTTATATTACGCTCGGCCAGCCGGCGACGACCTTGTCAGGCGGAGAAGCGCAGCGCGTGAAGCTCGCGTCAGAGCTGCACAAACGCTCGACCGGACGCACGCTCTACATTTTAGACGAGCCGACGACAGGTTTGCATGTCGACGATATCGCCAGGCTTCTTGTCGTGCTGCAACGGTTGGTAGACAACGGAGACACTGTACTGGTTATTGAGCACAACCTTGATATCATTAAGACGGCCGATTACATTGTGGATTTGGGCCCGGAAGGCGGGGCCGGAGGCGGAACCATTGTCGCGTCAGGAACGCCTGAGGAAATCACTGAAGTGGAAGAATCATATACAGGCCGTTATTTGAAGCCTGTTATCGAACGTGACAAAACACGCATGAAATCGCTCTTGAAAGCGAAAGAAACAGCTACATCTTAAAACCCTCTGTTAAGAGGGGACAGCTTGTCAGCAAGTCCATCCTTGGGCTTAGCAGGCAAGCTTTTTCTTTACGGCATAATAGGTTTAGAATCGTCTTTGGGTAAAATTTCTTTGGGGAAACGCCTAAACATTTACAAATTGCTGTCGATATATGAATTGAAAGGCGGATAATGATTTCCAAATTAAGCAGACAAACCCTATTAAGGGGCTTAAAGGCATCCTTAAGCAATAACTGAATCTACATAGGTTAGAAGCTTTATTGGAGTCTGATACGCCAGAAATCAAAGAAAAGGAAGTCTTTGATTTCAAAAACATATACACATGGAGGTATTTTTCACATGAGAATCAACCACAATATTGCAGCGCTTAACACACTAAACCGTTTGTCTTCAAACAACAGTGCAAGCTCAAAAAACATGGAGAAACTTTCTTCTGGTCTTCGCATCAACCGTGCGGGAGATGACGCAGCGGGTCTTGCGATTTCTGAAAAAATGAGAGGACAAATCAGAGGTCTTGAAATGGCTTCTAAAAACTCTCAAGACGGTATTTCTCTTATCCAAACAGCTGAGGGTGCATTGACTGAAACCCATGCAATCCTTCAACGTATGCGTGAACTTACTGTTCAAGCAGGAAACACAGGTACACAGCAAGCAGAAGATCTTGGTGCAATTAAAGATGAAATGGATGCGCTTATTGAGGAAGTTGATGGCATTTCAAATCGTACTGAATTCAACGGCAAAAAGTTATTAGATGGTACTGAAACTGATGGTTTCACTTTCCAAATTGGAGCAAATGCTGGCCAGCAGCTTACAGTTAACATTGACAGCATGTCATCAACTGCTTTAGGAGTAAACGCACTTAATGTAACAGATTTTGCTAATACTCCTTTTGATACTCAACTTGAAAGTATTGATACTGCAATCAACAATGTGTCAAAACAACGTGCTAAACTTGGTGCGGTACAAAACCGTCTAGAGCACACAATCAACAACCTTGGTGCTTCTTCTGAAAACTTAACAGCTGCTGAGTCTCGCATCCGTGACGTTGACATGGCGAAAGAAATGAGCGATTTCACAAAGAACAACATTCTTTCTCAAGCTTCTCAAGCGATGCTTGCTCAAGCAAACCAACAGCCGCAAAACGTGCTTCAATTGTTACGTTAATTTTGAACGGCTATCTCTTTCTGATAGTTACAGCTTGCCGACAGAGTCCATTAACTGGATGTGCCGGCAGGCTTTTTTTGTTACAATCATTTTGTGACAGCCAGGGAATCACTTGTTTTTTCAAAACAAAAAAGGCAAGATATTGTCATCTAACCTTTAACTTTGTTTCAGTTATAATGAATGATATGTTTTCCGCAATTACAAAGTCTTCTTATACAGCTGCTTACTTACACTCATTAAATCTTGAACAATATGCGTGTTGCTGCTGTCGAGCAGCACTTTTATATATTGGATATCGTGAGAGATCGGGAAGGGTCCGTGAATCTGCTCAAGCTCGGCGATCATTTCACGATTCATTCTTTTTTGTTCATGAATCAGCTTTAACACTGATTCTTGTGTTACTGTATAGTCACTGGGATCTTTCTCCATTGCTTGTCCAGCCTCCTTGGTTGCCGTAAGCTTTTTACATATTGTAATCGGTATAGCCGGAAGATTCTACTTCTAAAACTTTTTAAAATCCAATTTCCGTAAATCGGAGCATGTCTAAAGAATGAATTTGAAACCTGAAGAGATTTTAAACGTATAAATAAGTAAAACGTCCCTGATCTTTTGTCATGGACAATCTACAATAGGAGTGTGGAATGAATTGAACCGTAATCAAGCTATTATTGCATCACTTTGTTATTTCAGTGTGTTCATTGCGCCAATCATTGTGCCGATTGTCGCTTATTTTGTTGTAAATGAGAAAGAAACAAAACGCCATGCGATACGCTCTCTTATTTCTCACATTGTTCCGTTTGTCGGCTGGCTGTTCCTTTTTATTGCTTTACTTGGCGGAGCCGTTGCGATTGATGGAGACAGCTTGCTTCCTGTATTTGTAATCATTGGGGGAGCGGTTATTTATTTCTTAGTTGTCATTGGCATTATCATTTGGAATGTGATTCAGGGCATTAAGGTCCTGCGTGCAGCATAAGTAGACAATGGGGAGGAGATCGTAATGAAGCAAGAAAAGGAACGAATCCTTAAGCTTGTTGAGGAAGGAAAGCTTACAGCACAAGAAGCTTTGACACTGATTGAAAAGCTTGACAGTGACTACAAGGAAAAAGAAGAGAAAATCACAGCGCTCTCAGTTCACGTTCATGACGAGGAAGAGCCATTTACAACGGCAAAAAAAGAAAGCGGCAAGCCGTCTTTAGGAGCCAAGCTGTTTGACTGGATTGATTCTGCTGTGAAAAAGGTCAAGGAAGTTGACCTTGATTTAAACTTTGGCCATGCGTATGATGTTCAGCACATTTTTCAATTTAAAGATACTGACTTTTCCAGTGTTGAGCTGCAAATTGCCAATGGCAGCGTGAATATCGTCCCTTGGGAAGATGACGATATCAGAGCGGAATGCCAGGCGAAGGTATATCGCGCTGACAGCCAGGATGCGGCGAGACACGCATTTCTTCAGCATATTGAATGTGAAATCAAAGGTAATAAATTTTTTATCCGTACTGAGAAAAAGACGATGAAAACGAATGTCACTTTGTATATTCCTCAGAAGGAGTATGATAAGATTCGAGTGAAGCTGTTTAACGGTCCGGTCAGAGGGGAACATTTACATGTAAAAGAGTTCTCAGCGAAAACGACAAACGGCGTGTTGTCGTTCTCGCACTTAACAGCCGAAAAAGCCATAGCTGAAACGGCCAACGGGCAAATTAAGCTCGCCAGCCACAGCTGCGGAACGATAGAAGCGGAAACCATTAACGGATTGATCGATCTCCGAGGGAAAAGCGAATCCATTGACGTTCAAAGCTTTAACGGAAATATTGCGATTAACGTTACAGAATCGGACTGCCGCTCCATTTATGCAAAAACAACGACTGGAAGTGTGGAGCTTGCGATTCCGGACGATCTCGCAGTGAAGGCAGAGCTGAAAAGCAATCTTGGTTCGCTGTCCCATGAATTAATGGATGTTGAGATGCTGAAGGAAAAAAATGATACCATTCAAAAAGAAATGATGTTCACTTCAAATCAGGCACATGATCAAAACATCACCGTCTTCTCAGAATCACTAACAGGCGCCATCAAACTAAAGTACTCACAGAGGTGATCGAATGAATAAGCTTTATCGCTCAGAAAAAAATAAGAAAATCGCCGGTGTTATCGGAGGTCTCGCGGAATATTTCAATTGGGACGCATCACTCCTCAGAGTCATAACTGTCATCTTAGCCATTATGACAAGTGTCTTCCCGGTTTTGCTCATTTATATCATTTGGATTTTTATCGTCCCGTCAGAAAGGGATATGAAATGACATGGTAAAATGGGCAGTCAGCATTTTAGTCAATGCATTGTTATTAATCGTCATTGATGGATATATTGACTCCATCCATATCAGCAGCATTGGGGCAGCGATTATCGCCAGCCTCATTTTATCGATCTTAAACGTGCTGATTAAACCGCTTTTAATTATCTTTACACTGCCGGTCACCATGGTGACGCTTGGACTCTTCTTGTTTGTGATTAACGCCATCACGCTTATGATGACCGCGTCCATTATGGGTGACAGTTTTCAAATCGACGGCTTCGGCACAGCGATATGGGCATCCGTTATCCTGTCGGTCTTCCATTTGCTGATTCAAAAAGGCATTTTAGAGCCTCTTAGAAAAAAATAAAAAAAGCTGCCCGCAAAGGCAGCTTTTTTACATGTTCTGCAGCCTCCTTAAAAAATTGTGAAGTGAAGTGTTCGCTTTTTGTCAGCAGTCCCGCGTATATGTCGTATGCTTTGTCAGATTGGATATTGTTTAAAAATGAACTCATAAGCTTCCCTGTTCAGACGCAAAATACATGAAAAGGGAGGTGCTTTGATGAGGAAATACACGGTTATTGCTTCTATATTACTGTCTTTTCTTTCCGTTTTGTCTGGCGGCCATCATGAATCGAAAGCTTTTCCTGTTGTACAGCAGGAACTATTTCAAACGCCTCATTACATACCCTTGCTTGAAAATCCTCCTCAAATTGATGTGAAAGCTGAAATGAGAAACAATCTAATGATTGAGGCTCAAGTTCGCGATAATTCGTATCAAGCATTTTCCGCCTTTCTTTTTTATAAACAAAGTAATGAGCTGGGCTACAAAATGGTGCCGATGGACCCGACCCCCGGAGCGGTCCGCAAGTTTTTGGCACAAATTCCGAAACGTTTGATTTGGAACAGCGAGCTTGAGTATTACATTGTGATGTCGAATGGGAAGCAGCGGGTGAAGTCGGAGACGAAGAAACTGAAGCTTGAAGGATACCAGGCTGACCTTGCCCATATTCCGGAGCTTCTGATCACAGAGCTGGCGGTTGATACGAAGAACATAGGACGCGCAGACGGTTATGAATTTATTGAGATTTTTAATACGACTGACAGAACGATTGATTTTAAAGACTACCATATCCGTTACCGCTACCCAAAAGAAGGGCCTGACTCCGATCTGATTTGGAGGCCTGATGAAAGGATCTTGATACCATCCGGCGAAACGTTTGTCGTCTGGCTGAAGCCTGCCGGGCATCCAGAATTGACGTCAGAGGATTTCAATCGTTATTATCAGACACAACTAAAAAAAGGAAAAAATCTCGCGGTGATAGACGAGACAGAGGGTATGGCCAATACGAGGCCGCGGGCCGTTGTGATATCAACGAATACAGGAAAGGACATTTCGGTTGCGCATTATCGGAAACATGCGCTGCGCCGGCTGTCATCAGTGCTTTATAAGTATCCGCTGAACGGAACCGCAGAACTTCTGAACATTTCAATCGGGGAAAAGAATCCGTCTCCTGGAACCGTATTACAGGCACAGGTGCCCGAGCAGAAACGGAAAATCAAGCTCGATAAAGAAAAGCCGGTCATTGAGGATTTGACTGACCGCAAGCCTGTCCGCCCTGCTGAAAGCATTGAGCTGCGGGCTGACATACGGGACCGAAGTCTAGTGAAAACAGCGGCCTTTTACTACCGGACGGATGAGAACAAACCGTTTAAGCGAATTCTTGCTGAAAAAGACCGCAACGATAATCTCTACCATTATATTGTGTATTCGCCTGAATTGATCGGGAAGGATCAGCTAGAGTATTATGTGGCGGCCGGGGACGGGATCAATGAAGCGAGAACGCCGGTCAAAATGATTGATATTAAACAAACAAGCAAGTCGCACGGCCTGCGGATGAATATTGAAAACAGAGACACGCTGTCGGGAACTCAGTTTCTCAAAGCCACGACAGAAGGGCGAGCTGACCGCATTAAGCTATGGGTTGACGGGAAAAAACAAGTGACAGAGCCCGCGATGGAAAAAGAAGTATATTTTGCATTCGATACGAGGAAAACGAACCTTTATTTTAAAAACGCGGTAACGATGGAAGGCAAAGTGCTGAAGGTGTTCGATGATACAACAAATAAATACTGCACCTATTCTGTTCCATTGCCAGAGACACTGCTTCGGAAAGGGAAGCAGCTGCAGCGTATTACAATACGATCGGGTTCGAAGGTGTCTCCGTTTGATACGGCTGAAAACCGTGATGACTTCTTAGTCAAAAACGCCCGATTGGTGTTATCGGATGGAACGGTGATCAGGGATCAGAGGGTGTCCCCTGAGAAGGAACTTTTTATTGGCGATAATCAGCGCTCGAATAAAAGCTGGCAATTCCAGTTCAATCTGCCTGACGGACTGTTTACATCACAGCTGCTGGAGTGGGATACATCAAAGCTTTCTGAAGGCGCTCACCATATACAAGCAAGCGACGGCAAGGAAAATGTCAGCCTGGTTGTACGGGTAGATAATTCAGGACCTCACATTGAGCCGAATATCACCGAGGGGCAAACGTATAAAGGAAACCTTATCCTGCAGGCGGATATGTATGATAAATGGAGCAAAATTGAGGAAGCGGAAGCGTCTTTAGATGGAGAAAGTATTACACTCCCATATCATACGTCATCTTCTGACCTTTTGCCGGGAAAACATTCTCTAAAAGTGACAGCAACGGATCTCGCGGGCAATAAAACAGTGATTGAGAGGATATTTAAAACCGAACGAGAGCATCCGGACCAGCCGGAGGTTATAGACAGCGAAGCCGACACGCATAAGGCCAAGCTTTCTGTACGGGTGAAAGATCCGACGAATGATGCCATGGATGTTGGTTTTTATAGGGGATTTCAATATACAGCGCGCAATCATGTGAAAATATTTAAGCACGCGTCACTGACTGAACCGCCGAAAAGCTTTGTGCCGGAAAGGGAGACCCCATTTACGAATAAAGAATTGGAGCGGGTATCAGCTGTTGATGGAAAAACAGTATCGACAGAAAACAAAGAGCTTTTCCCTTATCATCGCTTTGAAGTGACGGTTGATCCATCAATTGATGAGAATGATCTGGCAGAAGCAGTCTGGAAGGGCAGTTCTTTGCCGGGGAGAAAGGTGACGATGTATGCTTGGAATTATCGGACAAACGAATGGCAGCCTGTTGACAGCTTCGTCGCTAAGGATGACAAACCGTTTACGCTGAAAGCGTCTGTGATTGCCGCCGATTTTGTACGGGAGTCGAAAATGAATGTGATTGTACAGGATGAAATTCCCCCTGCGAAGGATATGTACACATTTGTCTGGATGTCTGATACACAGTATTACGCCGAAAGCTATCCGCATATTTTTGATAAACAGACCGAATGGATAAAAGATAATCAAAAGCAGCTCAATATCAAATATGTGTTCCACACGGGTGATATTGTAGATAATTCCGCTGATATCAGACAGTGGAAAAACGCTGATCGGTCAATGTCCGTTCTGGATAAGAGCGGAATTCCTTACGGCGTGCTGGCCGGCAACCACGATGTCGGGCATAAGGACGGCTCCTACAGGGCGTTTGGCAAATATTTTGGCAGCGATCGTTTTGATAAAAAATTGCATTATGGCGGTTCCTATAAAAATAACCGCGGACATTATGACCTGATTTCTAGCAACGGCAATGATTATATCATGCTGTACATGGGATGGGGCATTACGGATGAAGACATCGCGTGGATGAATCAGGTGTTGAAGAAACACCCTGACCGGATGGCAATTTTAGCTTTTCATGAGTATTTGCTGGTCAGCGGAAACAGAAGCCCAATCGGAGAGAAAATATTCAAAGAAATCGTAAAGCCGAACCCGAATGTCGTGATGGTGTTGAGCGGGCATTATCATAGTGCGATGAGAAAAACAGATGAGCTGGATGATGATGGTGATGGGAAACCGGATCGTCTTGTGCATCAAATGCTGGCCGATTATCAGGGCGGGCCAGAAGGCGGTCAAGGGTATTTGCGTTTGCTTCAATTTGACCAGGCCAATGACATGGTGCACGTATCGACGTATTCTCCGTATGTAAAGGATAAGAATTACTATGATACGGATACCTATGGCAACAAGGATGAATTTTCCCTTTCGCTTGATTTGAAGCCAAGAATCAAAAAGGTGGAAACCGATTATTTTGAATGTAACGTATATACCAATGAAGAGCTTGGAAAACGGGAGCAAGTGAAGAGCGGGGATACAGCTGAATTCCGCTGGGATCATCTTGAACCGCAGTCTGTTTATTATTGGTACATTATAGTGGAAGACAGTTTTAACGGCAAAACGAAATCACCGATCTGGAAGTTCAAGACGAAAAAAGAAACATATCGTCCGGCACCAGACCAGTTTGATTTTCGCCATCTCTCCAATCCTTAAAAAGGGTTGGAGGCTTTTTTTATGAAAGACGATCCATATAGTGGACAAATGTATAACGGTCGCCTCTGTATACGGATTTTGCATGCTCAAAAGCAGTTCCGTTCTGCAGATATGTTGTTCGTTTGATTAATAGGACCGGCGCTCCCTTTTGAATACCAAGAATGTTCGCTTCTTCCGTGGTGGCAGCGCTTGGCTCAAGCTCCTGTTTTGCACGGGAAATCGGTATGCTGTTGTACCTTTCAATATGATCATAGATCGACGACTGAAAATGCGATTCGTTCAATTCACCCGCAAGCTCAAGCGGAATATGTGAGGACTCAATCGCCATTGGAATATCATTTGCCAGCCGCACCCGAGTGATTTTATGGATAGAGGAGGGGTGCCCGCAGCCTAATATAGCCGCGAGCTCCTCAGTTGAATCAATAAGCTGATAATCAATGAGCCTGCTGCCCGGTGTCATCCCGCGGCTTTTCATATCCTCGGTAAAGCTTGTCAGCCCTTGAAGTGCTTGTTCCATTTTTGGCTTGCTGACAAAGGTGCCCCGCCCTTTCAGGCGATAGAGCAAGCCTTCATTAACTAAATTAGAAAGCGCCTGGCGAACTGTCATCCGGCTGATCCCGAATTGTTCGGCATATTCGCGCTCCGAAGGAAGAGGCATATCCGGCTGCAGCTCTCCGCTCTTAATTTGTTTTTTTAATTGCTCCATAATCTGATAATAAATTGGAATAGGCGATTGTTTATTGATATTCATAAGTCAGCATGTTCCTTTCAAGGTCTTAATGACGCGGCTTCACGATCAATCAAAACCGTAACATCGGAATGCAGGTGCAAAGCAGATGCGGGAAAATCTTCGCTTATGTTTCCTTCTAACAGCTTACGAACAGCTTCCGCTTTGCTTTTTCCAGAAATAAGCAGCAGAATGCGCTTGCTTGAGAGTATCGTTTGAATTCCCATTGTGAGCGCTTTTTTCGGCACGCTGTCTTTAGAAGGAAAATATCTGGCATTCGCTTGGCGGGTTTGCTCATTTAATGTCACAACATGAGTTCGCGACTTGAAAGACGTTCCCGGTTCGTTAAAGCCGATGTGTCCGTTTCGGCCGATGCCGAGAACCTGAATGTCAGTGCCGCCGAGGGACTCGACTAGCTGTTCATACCATCTGCATTCGGCTTCCAAATCGTCTGCATTTCCATTCGGAATAAAATGCCGGCTAGGCTTGCTATCGATATGCTGAAATAAACGGTCATTCATATAGAAGTGATAGCTGTTCGGGTCATCGCTTGAAAGTCCGGCGTACTCATCCAAATTAACTGTAGTGACGTTTTGAAATGAGAGATTCTCAGTTTGGTGCAGGCGGATCAGCTCGCGATACGTGCCTTCCGGTGTGCCGCCCGTCGCTAACCCGAGAACGGCATCAGGTTTTTCTTTGATTGTATCTGCCGTTATTCTGGCTGCTTTTTGGCTTAGCTCTTCATATGTTTGACATTCCATTACTTTCATATCTGGTCAGCCTCCTTGGATATAAATGCAATGTTTCCGCGGCAAATGGTGAGAATCACCTCGCAATCACTGCTGACAATCACCAAATCTGCATCTTTTCCCACAGTCACACTGCCTTTTCGGTCAAAGATGCCCAGCTGTTTGGCCGCGTTTGCAGAAGTTATATTAGCTATATCCGTCCAAGAGCAATTTGTAAACTCACGCATATGCCGTGCGCCTTCGTTCATTTTGAGGATCGAACCGGCAAGGGTTCCGTCTGAAAGAAGAGCTGTTCGTCCTCTTACCGTCACACTTTGGCCGCCGAACTCATATACGCCGTCTTTCAGGCCTTTTGCCCTCATGGAATCGGTAATTAAAATGAGCTTGCTGCTGCCTTTCGCCAAAAAAGCAAGCTTTGCAGCTAAAGGATGGGAGTGAATGCCATCGGCGATAAGCTCTGTCACAAACCCATCATGGGCCAGCGCCGTTCCGATCACTCCGGGCTCTCGGTGATGAAACGGGCTCATCGCGTTGTACAGATGAGTCATATGGCTCGCCCCTGCTTTTGCGGCATCCGACAGCAATGCGGAATCGGCATCCGTGTGCCCCATGGACGCGATAATCGATTCGTCTTTCAAATGGCGGATCAGTTCAAAATGCTGATCCTCCTCCGGCGCAAGTGTAACAATTTTGATCAGTCCGCCCGCCTCCTGCTGCCACTTTTTGAAAAGCGCAACATCCGAAGGCCTAATCCACTCCTTTGGCTGTGCTCCGGCTCTTTTAGGCGAAACAAAGGGGCCCTCTAAATGAATGCCGAGCAGTTCTGCACCTAATAAAGAGGACTCTTCAGCCGCTTTCCACTCTCTTGCGTTCACCAAAGCTTGAGAAATGTTCCCATGTTCCTGGGTAATCGTTGTGGCTAAAAAGCTCGTCGTGCCTTCTTCGGGAAGTCTTGACGACATGATGTCGAGCGTGGAAAAGCTTGCATCCATCGTATCTGCGCCATAGCCGCCGTGGATATGAATGTCAATCATGCCGGGAAGCAAAACGGAATCCGCAGGTGCTTGAATCTCTTTTGAATATGGCTCCTTGGGCCGTTCTGCTGAAACTGTGCTGATTTTTCCGTCATTGATTCCGACATAGCCGTTTTTAATTACTTCATTTTCTGTCACGATCGCAATGTCTTTGATAAGAAGACTCTCTGCCATAGATGATCCGCCTTTCTGGAATTTGAATACCTTTATTTTACTCTTTTTCAGACTAGTGATCTAGACCAGTTGAGGTGTTTTCCTCCCTTTTATAAAATCTGTTTTAGGTTCAAGCCCGAAAGTGATAAAATGAAAGTATTGTGAGCAAGCTCGGGGCAGCCCGGAACAGGAGGAACATATCGTGGCAAAGGTTCGCACAAAAGACGTAATGGAACAGTTCAATTTGGAATTAATCAGCGGAGAAGAAGGAATTAACCGCCCGATTACAATGAGTGACCTATCAAGACCAGGCATTGAAATTGCCGGATATTTTACATATTACCCGAGAGAGCGCGTGCAGCTTCTCGGAAAAACAGAGCTTTCTTTCTTTGAACAGCTTCCTGAAGAGGAGAAAAAACAGCGAATGGATTCTCTGTGCACTGATGTAACACCAGCTATTATTCTTTCTAGAGATATGCCCATCCCGCAGGAGCTGATTGACGCCTCCGAGAAAAATGGGGTGCCTGTCCTCAGATCGCCGCTAAAAACGACAAGACTGTCAAGCCGTTTAACCAACTTCCTTGAGAGCAGGCTGGCGCCTACCACAGCAATTCATGGCGTTCTTGTCGATATATATGGTGTCGGCGTGCTGATCACAGGAAAAAGCGGCGTCGGAAAAAGCGAAACAGCGCTGGAGCTTGTGAAAAGAGGGCATCGCCTTGTTGCCGATGATTGCGTTGAAATACGGCAGGAGGATCAGGATACTCTTGTGGGAAACGCTCCGGAATTAATTGAGCACCTTCTTGAGATCAGGGGCCTTGGCATTATCAATGTGATGACGCTATTTGGCGCTGGCGCGGTCAGAAGCAATAAACGAATCACGATTGTCATGAATCTTGAACTCTGGGAGCAGGGCAAGCAATACGACCGGCTCGGACTTGAGGAAGAGACCATGAAAATCATTGATACAGAAATTACAAAACTGACGATTCCCGTCCGTCCAGGCCGAAATCTTGCAGTCATCATCGAAGTGGCAGCAATGAACTTCAGATTGAAGCGGATGGGGCTGAATGCCACTGAACAATTTACCAACAAGCTGGCGGACGTCATTGAAGACGGTGAACAAGAAGAATAGGAGTTGGCGTTAAATGAATGAAGCGATAGAACCACTCAATCCGATAGCATTTCAGCTGGGGCCGTTAGCCGTCCATTGGTACGGAATCATTATCGGTCTCGGCGCTTTGCTCGGGCTGTGGATTGCGATGAGGGAAAGTGAAAAGCGGGGGCTGCAGAAAGATACGTTTATTGATCTTGTCCTGTTTGCCATTCCAATTGCGATTATTTGCGCACGAATTTATTACGTTGCCTTTGAATGGGATTATTATGCGGCACATCCGGGAGAAATCATTAAGATTTGGAAGGGCGGCATTGCCATTCATGGCGGATTAATCGGCGCCATTTTAACGGGTTATGTGTTTTCGAGAGTGAAAAACCTTTCGTTCTGGAAGCTTGCGGATATTGCCGCGCCCAGCATTTTGCTCGGCCAGGCGATCGGCCGCTGGGGGAACTTCATGAATCAGGAAGCGCACGGCGAGGCTGTCAGCAGAGCCTTTTTAGAAAACCTGCACCTGCCTGAATTTATCATCAATCAAATGTACATCAATGGGCAATATTATCATCCTACTTTTTTATATGAATCACTATGGAGTTTTGTCGGCGTCATTGTTTTACTGCTGCTGCGCAGAGCGAATTTGCGTAGAGGCGAGATGTTCTTGATCTATATCATTTGGTATTCAATCGGAAGATACTTTATTGAAGGAATGCGGACTGACAGCTTAATGCTGACTGATTCACTTCGCATCGCTCAGGTGATTTCAATCGTATTGATTGTTTTGGCTGTGGCAGCCATCATCTTCAGACGCGTCAAGGGATACTCGAAGGAGCGGTACGCGGAGTAGACGTCAACAAAGGGGGATGAGGGATGAAGAAGATCTTTCTGGCCGGTCTTGCAGCAGGTCTTCAAACAACATGGACGCTCGGTAAAGTGATTTTCCCGGTAACGCTATTGGTCACTTTGCTTCAGCATACCCCTGTCATGGATTGGCTTGTACGGCTGATCACACCGGTAATGGGTCTCTTCGGGCTTTCTGGTGAAGCGGCCATTCCGCTTGTACTGGGAAATATGCTGAATCTGTATGCGGGAATTGCCGCGATTTTGACATTGGATTTGTCTGTAAAAGAAGTCTTTATTTTAGCTGTTATGCTTTCATTCTGTCATAACTTGATTATCGAATCGACAGTTGCCGCAAAGGTTGGTATCAGAATTGGCGTTATATTGGCGGTGCGCATCGGTTTGGCCGCTGTGTCAGCCATCGTCATCAACCTCATTTGGCATGGTGGACAGGAAACGGCGCAGTACGGTTTTATCGCTGCGAAGAGCGCGGCGCCAGACAGCTGGCTGGCAATGCTGGCAGAAGCCTTAACGAAAGCCGGACTTGGTGTTTTGCAGCTGGCGGCAATTGTCATACCGCTGATGATCATCATCCAGTTTTTAAGAGATTTAGGCTGGCTGCTTCGGTTCTCCAGGTGGCTGTCTCCGTTTACGCAGCTGCTTGGCATGAATAAAAATACGTCTATGACGATGGTGGCGGGACTGACGATTGGTCTGGCCTACGGAGCGGGTGTTATGATCAAAGCTGTTGAGGATGACGGCGTGAGCAGGCGGGATATGACATTGGCATTTATATTTCTCGTTGCCTGCCACGCGGTCGTAGAAGATACACTTGTCTTTATTCCGCTCGGCATACCGGTCTGGCCGCTTCTTTTGATTCGTGTCACCACAGCAGTTCTGCTGACAATGGCTATTGCGCACACGTGGAAAAAATGGAAACCCTCAGCGGTTGGAAAGGAAGCAATATGAGTGATAAACAAGTAACGACGATTCTGTTTGATTTAGACGGAACGCTTATTAATACGAATGAATTAATTATCGCGTCCTTTTTGCATACACTGGAGCATTATTATCCGAGCAAGTATAAACGAGAAGATGTCCTTGCATTTATCGGGCCGTCTCTTTTTGAAACTTTCTCCTCGATGGATCCTGAAAAATGCGATGATATGATCGCCATGTACAGAGCGTACAATCATGACATGCATGATTCACTCGTGACTGAATATGAAACGGTATATGAGACCCTGGATGCATTAAAAAAAGCCGGCTTTACATTAGGAATTGTGACAACAAAATTAAGAGATACTGTCAATATGGGCCTCAAGCTCACGGGAATCGGCGAATTCTTTGAAACAGTTGTCACCCTTGATGATGTGACGAATGCAAAGCCTGATCCCGAGCCTGTGCTGTTAGCGCTGAAACAGTTAGGAAGCAAGCCCGAGGAAGCCATTATGGTCGGAGATAATTACCACGATGTGCTGGCAGGCAAAAACGCCGGTACAAAAACGGCAGGAGTCGCATGGACGATTAAAGGGCCGGAAATGCTGGCGAAGCATGAGCCGGATTTTATGCTTGAGAAAATGAGTGATCTATTACAAATCGTTGGAGTGAAGTAATCTGTGAGAAAAACAGATCGTCATCCGGTCTCGGGGGCCAACTCACTGTGGCATGTCTATCAAACGGTACCTTTTTTAAAGGTCGTCAAAAATTTCATTGTCATTCAAATTGCGAGATATACGCCGTTTATAGGGATGAAAAACTGGCTGTACCGTACATTTCTGCGGATGAAGGTTGGAAAACATACATCCTTTGCCCTCATGGTGATGCCAGATATCATGTTTCCGGAAAAGATCTCAGTCGGAACAAATACAATCATCGGGTACAATACGACCATTCTGGCCCATGAGTATTTGATTCACGAATACCGGATCGGCAAAGTTCTGATCGGAGACGAAGTGATGATTGGTGCCAACACGACCATTCTGCCCGGGGTGAAAATAGGAGATGGCGCAGTTGTGTCCGCCGGAACGCTTGTCCATAAGGATGTGCCTGACGGGGCATTTGTCGGCGGAAATCCGATGAGGATCATCTATACGAAGGAAGAAATGCAAGAAAGATTGAAAAAGTCCGCTGAATAAACATCAGCGGACTTTTTTGGTTAAAATTGAGTGTTGTTGTTTTCGTAAATATGCTGAACACCAATCCATTTTTGACCGACATTAGAGTAGCGTGTATTTGTCATTCTGACCGTGCTTGTTTTGCTGTCCGTCCGGAATATCGCTTCCTTCATGTTTGTGATGGTGCACTTGTCGATGATCACATCAACGTGGAAGGTTGAACCGCCAAGCTGTCTAATGAACTTCCCGCCATTGTCCGCCGTGAAGTTTTTCACTGTGAATGTACTGGCTTTATTGATTTGGAATATCTTATCTGACGCTTTTTGAGCAGAACCGCCGTCGATCGTCACTTTTCCTTCCTTCTTCACCGTTAACGCATCCTCACCAACATCTTCCCATTTCACATTCTGAATGTTAACGTTTCCATAAGTGTGTACACCATCAGCGGCAGGTGCACCAAGCACCACATTTTTCAGGGTTGCTCCATCCTCCACACGAAAAACAGGGTCTTGGTTTTCTGACTGGCTTCCGTCGCCTAATTCTTTCCCTGCCACAAACCGCTGTCCTTTCCCGTCATATGTTGTATTTTTTGGTACGATAATTGTTTCGTGCACCACTTTGTCTGCTGCAAAAACGGTTGATGGCTGAAACTGGCTGAACCCCATAACCAAACCGAACATAAATAGGATAGACACGAATTTTTTCAATGATAAATCCTCCCCGGATATCTTTTTTGCAAGAGAAGCGTCAGCGACTTGCACCGGCTTCTCTCACATAGATCGGGGCAAGGCTGAATCTGCTTTAATCATAAAAACAGACAGCCTGAAAGTAAAGACAATTTTGGATGATAAATGGAAAATGAAGGATCTTACCGATTGAAACCAAAAGCATGAATATTGTCGTATTTGCTCAGGATAGAGCATAGTGAGGCTTTCAGGTGTTTACTTTTGAATAACCACGGCCTGGCTGCCCATTTGTTTCCACGCTTTTTCAAAGCTTGTTCTATCGGTTTTTCTGTTTTTATAGCCATACGGATCATTGAGATACACATATTTATCATCATATCCCGTAACGGCGACGCTGTGTTCGCTGTACGTAATTTCTATCGTTCCGTTTGGCGTTTTCCATGTCTGCATGTTGTCAACTGGCGTAAAGTTGGCTGTCGTAATAACCCAAACTGGATTGCCTTTTTCAAGCTGTTCATAAACAGCAGAAATGCTTTTTCCAGTCAGGTCAGTCACTTTGTCTCCCGCATAGGTTTTCGCCAGCTGATAGATCGGTCGATGGTAGACACCGAGACCAGGGCCATTCGCCATATCCCCGACAAATCCGTCATTCGGATCACCCTTTAATCCGCTGCTATATGTCAAAGGCACTGTGGCAACCTGATTTGCCAGGGTGTTTTTTGTCACGTCGTATCCCGCGTAATTCAGCACCATCGCAAGGCTTGTTACTTCACAACCGTTATAGAGCCGGGGTGCGTCCATTTGATTGTAAAGGATGACATCCAGCGGTTTTGCGCTTCCCTTCAGCTCCTTTTTGCTGTTCGCAGCTGAGTCTGTATCGCTATCAGAAACCACTTTTTTAAGGCTGTTCAAAAAAGGAATATCTATATCTTTTGCATCTATTTTAAGTCCGAAAAAAATAACGCCTGAAAGAATCAACAGGACACATAGAGTTCGCAGTGTTTTCATCTTTATCTCCTTGTTCTCTATTTGATTTGTATTATAGCATGCCAAACATAAAGAATTTGAGATATTACGTACCTTTAATACATTATTCATGAATTTTTCATAATGAGGGGAAGGATATTTGAACTAAAAAAATCCTAACTGAAGTTAAGCGTTGATTTTCATTCTTTCATCTGCTAACATATTATCATATTAGCGAACTAAAGGATTCGGAATTTTCCTTCATAAGATAACAGCGGAGGTGCTCGGGTTGATGTTTATGTTTGAAAAACCGCACGGCATGAGAGATACACTGCCCGGTTTATACGAAACGAAAAAAAAGGTGAGACGATCGTTAACCGATTTGATTGATAAATGGGGATATCAATTTATGGAAACGCCGACACTGGAGTTTTACGATACCGTTGGCGTCCAGTCAGCAATTGAAGAGCAGCAGCTGTTTAAGCTACTTGATCAGGACGGCAAGACATTGGTGCTTCGCCCGGATATGACGGGGCCGATTGCAAGGGTGGCGGCATCAAAGCTTCTGAAACACGGTCATCCGCTAAGAGTCGGCTATGCGGCAAATGTATTCAGGGCTCAGGAGCGTGAAGGCGGACGTCCGGCTGAGTTCGAGCAGGTCGGAGTGGAGTTAATCGGTGACGGCACGACGAGCGCGGATGCGGAGGTCATTGCTTTAGTCGTCGGGGCATTGAAAAACGCTGGGCTGGCATCCTTTAAAATTGCCATCGGCCATGCCGGCATTGCGGATGCTTTGTTTGTTGAGGTGCTCGGGAACGTTGAACGAGCTGATGTGCTGCGGAGGTTCTTATATGAAAAGAACTACGTCGGTTACAGAGAGCATGTCAAGTCTCTCCCGCTTTCCTCCATTGATAAAAGCAGGCTGCTTGAGCTCCTTGAACTGCGAGGCGGTATAGAAGTATGCGGACGTGCCGAGGAAATCGTCGATTCTGCGCAAGGAAAAAGCGTGGTTGATGAGCTGAAGGCGCTGTGGGACATTCTTGAGGATTACGGATGTACGGAAAATGTCCGCCTGGATCTGAATATGGTCAGCCACATGAGCTATTACACAGGGATTTTATTTGAAGTGTACGCCGAGAATGTCGGTTTTGTCATTGGAAGCGGCGGCCGTTACAACAAGCTGCTGGGCCATTTTGATTCACCTGCACCGGCAACAGGCTTCGGGCTTCGGATCGACCGGCTAATTGAAGCCCTTCATATGAAAGAAGAACCATGTGATATAGACGCTGTTATTTTCAGCAAAGAGCAGCGGGCGCAAGCCATCGCTTATGCGAATGAAGAACGCATGGAAGGGAACAAAGTGGTTCTTCAAGATTTATCGGGAATAGAAAATATCGACCAGATGACAAAATCTTTTGCAAACGTCACTTATTTTATTGGTGCCAGAAAGGAAGAGCAAAATGGGTAAGTTACTCACAATGGCGATGCCAAAGGGCCGGATATTTGAAGAAGCGGCAGGGCTGCTGAGGCAGGCAGGCTACAGGCTCCCTGAGGAGTTTGAAGATTCGAGAAAACTGATCATCGATGTGCCGGAGGAAAATCTTCGTTTCATATTAGCGAAGCCGATGGACGTAACCACGTATGTGGAGCATGGCGTGGCAGACGTCGGAATTGCGGGCAAGGATGTCATGCTGGAGGAGGAACGCGATGTGTATGAGGTACTGGATTTAAAAATCAGCAAATGCCACTTAGCTGTCGCCGGACTCCCGAATACAGACTGGAGCGGCGTAGCGCCAAGAATCGCGACAAAGTATCCGAATGTGGCTTCCAGTTATTTCAGAGAGCAGGGAGAACAAGTCGAGATTATTAAGCTCAACGGTTCAATTGAACTGGCTCCGCTCATTGGGCTTGCAGATCGGATAGTGGACATTGTTTCCACTGGACAGACGCTGAAAGAAAACGGGCTTGTTGAAACAGAGCACATTTGCGACATTACTTCCCGATTTATCGTCAACCCGGTAAGCTATCGCATGAAAGACGATGTGATTGACGAAATGGCATCCCGCTTATCTCTCGTTGTGGAAGGAGAAACGGCAAAATGAAGATCAAAACCATCAGCGGCGCTGAACGGCTTTCTCTGAAGAGGTCTATAGATGCTGGCACGGAAGAGCAAAGAAAAACAGTCCGATCCATTATTGAAGATGTCAAAGCAAACGGTGATCAGGCGGTTCGCACCTATACGGCGAGATTTGACGGCATCGAAATAGACAGCCCGCTCGTCACAAAAGAAGAAATTGAGGAAGCATACACCTTACTGGATTCACAGCTGCTTCAGGTGATTAGGCAGGCCATCGAAAATATTAGAGAATATCATGAAAGACAGCTGCAATCCTCATGGTTTTATCACAGAAAGGACGGCACAATGCTGGGGCAGAAAGTGACAGCGCTTGATTCCGCCGGCGTATATGTGCCAGGGGGAACGGCTGCATATCCTTCATCTGTTTTGATGAATGTCATTCCGGCGCTGACAGCGGGTGTGGATAGAATCGTTCTTGTGACGCCTCCGGGAAGAGACGGACAGCTGTCTCCAGGGGTTTTAGTCGCTGCTGCTGAGCTCGGCATAAAAGATATTTACAAAATGGGCGGCGCTCAGGCGATTGCAGCGTTAGCATACGGAACAGAAACCATTGAGCCGGTGGATAAAATCACGGGTCCGGGCAACATTTATGTCGCGCTTGCCAAACGGGAAGTGTTCGGCGATGTCGATATCGATATGATTGCCGGACCTAGTGAAATCGTCGTGCTGGCTGATGAAACAGCGATTCCGAGCGAAATTGCAGCCGATCTGCTGTCACAGGCGGAACACGATAAGCTCAGCTCATGTGTGTTTGTCACAGATTCCATGGCGCTGGCCGAGGCGGTTTCAGCCGAGGTAAGTAAGCAGCTAAAAACCTTGCCGCGTAGAGAAATAGCGGAAGCTTCAGTGAGAGATTACGGTTGTATATATGTGGCGGAAACAATGGTGGAAGCAATTGATACTGTCAATACACTCGCGCCAGAGCATTTAGAAATCATCACACAGTCTCCCGAAGCTTTGCTTGGCAGTATCAAACATGCGGGTGCCATTTTCTTAGGCAGATACAGCCCTGAGCCTGTCGGTGATTATTTTGCCGGACCGAACCATGTGCTTCCGACAAACGGAACAGCCAGATTTTCAAGTCCATTAAACGTAACTGATTTTCAAAAGAAATCGAGCATTATTTCTTACAGTCAATCAGCCTTTGAAGAACATGCCGAAAGCATCGCGGCTTTTGCCAGACTTGAAGGGTTAGAAGCCCATGCCAGTTCAATTGAAGCGAGAGAACGGAGGATTTCTAAATGAGAAAAGCGGAACGCGTCAGGAAAACAAACGAAACAGATATTGAGCTGGCATTTACAATAGACGGCGGGGGACAAGCGGATATCAAAACAGATGTGCCGTTTATGACACATATGTTGGATTTATTCACGAAACACGGCCAATTCGATCTTTCCATTAACGCAAAAGGCGATGTTGATATAGATGATCACCACACGACTGAAGATATCGGCATCTGCTTAGGGCAGGCGCTGCTCGAAGCGTTGGGCGATAAAAAAGGAATCAAACGCTACGGATCGGCGTTTGTGCCGATGGATGAGGCACTTGCTCAAGTTGTGATTGATTTAAGCAACCGGCCGCACTTAGAAATGCGCGCTGATTTCCCGGCTGCTAAAGTCGGAACTTTCGATACGGAGCTTGTACATGAATTTTTGTGGAAGCTGGCGCTCGAAGCTCGAATGAACCTGCACGTCATCGTTCATTATGGCACAAACACCCACCACATGATTGAAGCCGTTTTTAAAGCACTGGGACGTGCGCTTGATGAAGCGACAACGATCGATCCGCGTGTTAAAGGAATACCGTCAACGAAAGGGATGCTGTAAATGATCGGCGTGATAGATTACGGAATGGGGAATTTATACAGTGTCTCAAAGGCGCTTGAACGTGTCAGCGTGCCGTATTTTGTTTCTGAAAAGCCGGAGGAGCTGAAAGAAGCTGATGCCTTCATTTTGCCGGGAGTCGGTTCATTTGGAGACGCGATGGACAATTTGCGCTACACGAAGCTTGATCAATTGATTCATGATATGGTCTCAGAGGGAAGGCTGCTTCTCGGGATCTGCCTCGGCATGCAGCTTTTATTTGAAGAAAGCGAAGAAAACGGCACTGCTTCAGGGCTCGGGCTGCTAAAAGGTAAAGCAGTCAGGCTAAAAGCAGAAGATGAAAAAGGAAACAAGCTGAAGGTTCCGCATATGGGCTGGAATCGTCTTTCTTTTCATAATGAATCTCCGCTGCTGTCTGAAACAGAACAAGGCTACGCTTACTTCGTTCATTCTTATTACATTGATGGGATGGAGGAGAATGCGCTTCTGGCAAGCGCCGATTATGGTGTGCGAGTGCCTGCTGTAGTCGGAAAAAGAAACGTCTTCGGCGCCCAATTTCATCCGGAAAAAAGCAGCACGGTCGGAATGTCTATTTTAACCCAATTTACGAAAATGGCAGCAGAACAGAAGGTGAAAAAATGAGTGCTTTTACATTATATCCGGCAATTGATATGAGAAACGGCAAATGTGTCCGCCTTGTTCAAGGGGATTATAATAAGGAAACGATATATGGCGATTCACCGTACGACATGGCTGCGTTATTTGCGAAAGAGGGTGCCGAATGGATCCATCTCGTTGATCTCGACGGAGCCAAAGAAGGGAAAAGAGTGAATGACCGCCATGTGATTGAGATTGCGCAAAAGCTGAACCTGAAAGTCGAAATCGGCGGCGGGATCCGTTCCGAAAAAGACGTCTATGAATATTTATCAGCAGGAGTCGATCGGGTGATCCTGGGAAGCTCAGCAGTTTCTAACCCTCCGTTTGTCAAAAAAATGCTGAAACAATATGGCGAGAAAATTGCAATCGGACTGGATGCGAGAAACGGCTTTGTTTCAACAGAGGGATGGCTGGAAACATCAACCCTTAAGGCAACTGAACTGGGCAAAGAGCTAGCCAATGAAGGAGCGGAAGTCTTTATTTTTACTGACATCGCGACAGACGGAATGCTGTCAGGCCCCAATGTTAAAAGCACGGTCGAGCTTGCGAAGGAAACGGGGAAATCGGTGATCGCTTCCGGCGGAGTCAGCTCCGTCACGGATCTCGAAGCCCTCGCCCGCTATGAGGCGGACGGCGTCTCTGGAGCGATCATCGGAAAAGCGCTGTATACCAATCAGTTTACGCTGTGTGAGGCGCTTGAAAGGGTGAAGCGCAAATGATCACAAAACGGATTATTCCATGCCTTGATGTCAAAGAAGGACGCGTTGTCAAAGGAATTCAATTTCTCGAATTGAAGGATGCCGGTGACCCAGTTGAACTCGCCGAAGTGTACGACCGAGAAGGTGCGGATGAACTTGTTTTTCTTGATATCTCCGCCTCGCATGAAGGACGAAAGACGATGGTTGACGTTGTGGAGCAGGTTGCCGCGAAGCTTGCGATTCCGTTTACAGTCGGCGGCGGCATCAATCAGCTCAGCGATATGAAAACGATACTGCGTGCCGGAGCTGACAAAGTGTCGGTGAACACGGCAGCTGTTCTTCGCCCTGAGCTGATTGCAGAAGGAGCCGAGTTTTTCGGTTCTCAATGCATCGTCCTTGCCATTGATGCCAAGTATGACAAAGAATCTGACACATATAAGGTCTATACGCACGGCGGCAGAAAGAAAACAGATTGGGAGGTCACCGCGTGGGCAAAAGAAGGCGTCAAACGCGGTGCAGGAGAAATATTGCTGACAAGCATGGACTCTGATGGTGAGAAAAAAGGCTTCGACCACATGCTGACAAAGCTTGTTTCCGAAGCTGTCCCCGTCCCTGTTATCGCTTCGGGAGGCGCGGGAAACGCACAGCATATGCTTGAGGCTTTTACAAAAGGAGAAGCCGATGCCGCGCTGGCCGCCTCAATTTTTCATTATAAAGAAACATCGATTAAAGAAGTGAAATCATACTTGAAAGAGTACGGGGTGAATGTGAGATGAAACAGGCAGATGAACTGCGTTTTAACGAGGAGGGATTAATTCCTGCCATCGTGCAGGATGCGGCAAGCAAAGAAGTGCTGACACTTGCGTATATGAACAAGGAATCGTACGAAAAAACGCTGGAAACGAAGGAAACATGGTTTTACAGCCGCTCACGCCAAGCGTTATGGCATAAAGGAGAAACCTCAGGGAACACGCAAGCCGTCAAAGGTATCCGGTATGACTGCGACCAGGACGCATTGATCGTACTTGTAGAGCCGTCCGGCCCGGCATGCCACACTGGCAGCTACAGCTGTTTTACGAAGGAACAAACAGAAGAACAGGCCGCAGGCCGATTCGACATCATGAACGAACTGGAGCGCGTGATCGCGGAACGCCAAGCGGAGATGCCTGAAGGAGCTTACACCACTTACCTTTTCCGTGAAGGCGTCGATAAGATTTTGAAAAAAGTCGGAGAAGAAGCATCCGAAGTCATCATCGCCGCGAAAAATCGGGACCGCGAGGAACTCAAATGGGAAGCGGCAGACCTGCTGTATCACCTGCTTGTCCTGCTCAGAGAACAAGCCCTGCCGCTGGATGATGTGCTTGACGTATTGAAAAAACGCCATTCTGAGAAAGAAGAGTAAAGAGCCGTATGATACGGCTCTTTTTGTTTTGTGAAAAAAGTAATAGGTATTTAGATTTATATTAGGTGTTATATATGATTAGTTAATAAAAGGAGATCAAAACCGAGTCTGATTTCCTATTTATCCAAATTCCGCCATGATGTAACATGAAAAAGGATGAAATAATCATCTCTTAACCAGGTCAATAGAATTATTTTTGATATAAAAATAGAATACTATTCTCACAAAACCCGTGGAGGTTCGTAATGAAAAAGATCATCTTTATTTGCTTCAGCTTATTACTTGCCCTGACAGGAGGATGCAGTATGAATGACAATGATAAAAACAGCACAAATGACAATAAAACAGAAGCGGTAAAACCAAAAGACATGGATCCCAAAGACCTGCCTCAAGTACCTGCGTTTCAGGACGAGAAAACGAGAGAGTACATGGTGTCAACAAAAGAAGAGGAACCAGGATATTATTTGCTGGAATCTAAGCTGAAAGGGTTTAGGATGCTGTTTCCGGGGGATGGGGAGTATCTCCCTGATTATTCTGCGTCAAATGGAGAAAATAGTGAATCAATTGGGTTTCAAAGCTATAATGAAAAATCAAATATTCTCTTAGATGTGCAAATAAGCTACTATAACAAATCTTCATTTATTAATGATCCAGAGACAATGCTGGACCAAATTAGTAATGAGAATGGTTACAAAGGAAATTTTAAGAAGCAACAAACTGACGGAAAAGTAGTTTACGCAGCAACAAAAAAAAGCAATTTTAAAAACAGTGATCGTAAATACAATTTTTCCTATCGTTATTTTGGATATATAAAATCCAATGAAGAAGAGTATCTGGGGATAGTATATTCTTTTATAGTCCGCTGTAAAAAAGATGATAAACCTTGTACTTTGGATGAAGCTCGAGCAAAAGAAAAAACTGATAAACTAATTAATTCTATAACCTTTTTAAGAAATAACAAGGAGGTTAGAGATGGAAAATAATAATGTTTTCGGAAATGAAAATGTAAAGCTCCGTTTAATTAACTTAGAGTATGCCTATAAAGAAAAGTTTGCATCGAACAATCCGGAAAAAGTAAAAAAAGCCAAGGAAGAGTTTGAAACTGAAATACGGAGGATCTATAAAGAAGAAACGAACTCGGAGCTTCCTAAAGAAATAGAGATATATACTTCACACGAACTTATTCAAGAAAATAAGAACATAGATAAACGGATTAGAGATTCTGGTTATGATGGTACAGCGATTTATATAAAGGAAAAGAAAAATGATATAGAGCAGCTTCATATTATTTCTGAGGGGAGTGCTGATAACGCAGATTGGTCTTATAATTTCTTTGGTTTGTTTTTAGGTATTGATGATAACCAATACAGAGCTACGAGAGAATTTGTAAAGAATTCAAAGAAAAAAGCAGGTAATTCCGAGGAATTAAGAACATTTGCGCTAGGACATTCTCTTGCTAATAATAACCAAGTATTAGCTCAATTAATTGATGGAGAATTTGATGAAGTATATGGAGTGAATGGGGCACAAATAAGTATCGACCAACTTTTATTAGCTGATAGAAATTTGGTAGATTTTTTATTAAATAAATATGATCTTAGTCGTCAAGAGCTTAAAGAGCTTCCACGAGAACAGCTAAAAAAAGCAATCACCCAATACTACAATGACAAAGGCGTCACAGCAAACATCACCCAGCGCATTTCTAAAGATGACCCGCTTTATGGCGTCAGCGGAAAGGCCGATTTTATTACATTTGGCAATGTAAAGATGAAAGATACAAATACAGATGTCAAAGGAATCAGAAGTATTATAGATAAGATTCCTGATGAGGAAGTCCGTTCTATCCAAACTTTTTTACGAAAGTATTCGGATGAATATAAAAAAGGCGGGCTAAACGGATTTATCATGGCTTCGACCGGGATAGATGCAGAGCTTGTCGGCAGTATATTTAGTGCTGATGGAAATGTGGCGAAAGGGAAAATAGTGAAAGACCGGTTTGGTGATATACAGGTAATGGTTAAAAATATCGGGGAAAAAATGCCGGCCTTTATCAAATTCTTTCATACAATCTTGAATAATAGCGGAACAGTTGTGGATCAGCTTGAAGAGAATGGGTATATTGATGAGGCGCAAAGGAAGAGTATCAAAAAACAGTTAAAAATTGTTAATAGTAAGATAGGCGATATAGAAATTCAATATCAACAGTTAAAATACGCACTTTCTACTAATAATGTAGTTGCAATTGTTTATTATGTCTGTGAGTTAATAGGCAGTGTTAATGAATTAAAAGATGCATTTGAAACACTCGACACAGAAACAAAAGACGCACTAAAACTTATCGTCGACGGCCACAGTATCGTTCAAATGCTCAACGCCTTGTCAAAGGAAAAAGGCTTCAGCTATAAAGGCTCCGATATTTATTTTACAGGGAAGAGCGGCTCGGGAGAAACGATTCAAGTCAATCTCTCATCCGCTGTCAGAATCTATCAAAACGGTATGAAAATCGTTGAAGATATGGAAGATGCGATTTCTAAGTACCAGAAGGTTTACAGTCAGGAAATCGCTGAAGACTTCATAGACAAAAAGCAGGCGATCATCACGGCTATTCATCATATGGAAGAAAACCCTTCGCATTATGCCTTCGATCTTCAATTCCGGCTTGCAGCTGGTTTCAGCCACACATTCGATAAATTGGAGAAAATCTCAGTTCATGAATCATTCCACACAGGTGCGCTTCCTGCTAATGATGGGATTGTTGCTGAATTAAAAAAACAGACAACAGAAAAAAGAGATTTTATCAAAAATATCCGCGAGAGTATTGAAAAGCTGTTTGAAAAAGAAGAAATGATTTCTCAGTTATTTGATTTTCAGCCTTAGGAGGAATATGAAGAGTGACTTCCTTATTTTCAGAAAGTGAAACAGAAATTGTATCAACGACCTATATGTTTCTTACCCAAGACGAAATGAAGGGAAAAGCGGGCAGCCTCAATCAACCGATCAACGACTTTCTCAGCCTGACAAAGAAATTTGAGTCTTCATTAAAAGAGGAAATCAAAGGGCAAAAAGGGTTGATTGTAAAAAAAATAAAAAAAGAGCTTGAGTCTAAAAGCGAAAAACGAAAAGCTGCCCTTGAGATGATAAAAGAAGAACATACCGCAAAAGTTGATCGGTACAAAATGATAATAGAAGACCTGCGACAGCAGGATGTAACATTGACTTACAGAAAAAAGAAGCCAGTTAAAGATGTCTAACATAAAAATCTCCTATTCAAACAATGAGTGGGAGATTTTTATTTTGATCACGGCAAAAATATACTGAAAAAGTCTTTCTCCATTGATATGATTGAGAAAGAGTAAAAATCATCCTTTTGCTATACATTTCACCTTTCTGAACGCTGAAACAGGAGGAAAAATATATGCCAACCCAGAAACAAAAATCTAAAAGTAAATTGAAACCTTTTTTTGCATTAGTAAGACAGACCAATCCTTCTTATGGAAAGCTTGCCTTTGCGCTGGTCCTCAGTATTGTGACCACACTGGTCAGCCTGCTCATTCCATTATTAACAAAGCAGCTTGTCGATGGCTTTTCTATGTCAAATCTGTCAGGCACGCAAATCGGTTTGATCGCGCTTGTGTTTTTCGTTCAGGCCGGTTTAAGCGCTTATGCCACCTATGCGCTTAACTATAATGGACAAAAAATCATCTCCGGGCTGCGGGATTTATTATGGAAGAAATTAATTAAGCTTCCTGTCTCTTATTTCGACACAAATGCTTCCGGGGAAACAGTCAGCCGTGTAACGAATGATACGATGGTGGTCAAAGAACTGATTACAACCCATATCAGCGGGTTTATTACAGGCATCATTTCTGTCATTGGATCATTGACAATCTTGTTTATTATGAACTGGAAGCTGACACTGCTTGTGTTAGTGGTCGTTCCACTGGCCGCTCTCATCTTGATGCCGATTGGCCGGAAGATGTTTTCTATCTCACGGGAAACACAAGATGAAACGGCTCGTTTTACAGGCCTGCTGAATCAAATTCTCCCGGAAATCAGACTCGTTAAGGCTTCAAATGCGGAGGATGTCGAATATGGACGCGGGAAGATGGGGATTTCCTCATTATTTAAGCTTGGAGTTCGTGAAGCCAAGGTTCAATCGCTTGTCGGCCCGCTTATTTCACTCGTGTTAATGGCAGCGCTAGTCGCAGTGATCGGATATGGCGGCATGCAGGTCTCATCAGGCGAGCTCACAGCCGGAGCGCTCGTGGCTTTTATTTTATATTTGTTTCAAATTATTATGCCGATGGGCCAGATTACAACGTTTTTCACACAGCTGCAAAAATCAATCGGTGCAACAGAACGAATGATTGAGATTTTGGCAGAGGAAGAGGAAGATACAGTGACAGGAAAACAAATTGAAAATGCGCATCTGCCTATCCAGCTTGATCGCGTGTCTTTTGGATATAAGCCTGATCAGCTGATTTTAAAAGAGGTCAGCGCTGTCATTGAAGCAGGTAAAGTCACAGCGATTGTCGGTCCGAGCGGCGGGGGGAAAACGACGCTGTTTAAGCTGCTTGAACGTTTTTATTCTCCGACTGCAGGGTCCATTCGGCTGGGGGACGAGCCGATTGATACTTATTCGCTTGAATCGTGGCGGGAGCACATCGGGTATGTATCGCAGGAAAGCCCGTTAATGTCCGGGACAATCAGAGAAAATATTTGCTACGGGTTAGAACGAGATGTGACGGATGCTGAGATCGAAAAAGCCGCGGAGATGGCATATGCGCTCAATTTTATAAAGGAGCTGCCGAATCAGTTTGATACAGAAGTGGGTGAACGCGGCATTATGCTGTCAGGCGGACAAAGGCAAAGAATCGCGATTGCGAGAGCGCTTCTCCGTAACCCAAGCATTCTTATGCTCGATGAAGCTACCTCAAGTCTCGACAGCCAATCTGAAAAATCAGTTCAGCAGGCGCTGGAGGTGCTGATGGAGGGCCGCACAACGATTGTTATCGCTCACCGATTATCTACCGTTGTAGATGCGGACCAGCTTTTGTTTGTTGAAAAAGGGGAAATTACCGGTCGTGGAACACACCATGAGTTAATGGCTTCCCATGGACTTTATCGGGATTTTGCTGAACAGCAGCTGAAAATGAATGCGGACTTAGAAAACAAAGCCGGGTAAATTCTGGTCGAATCAGCCAATAAAAAAGAGGAGGGATTTTCCCAATCCTTCCTTTTGAACTATTGAGGGGCTTACGATTTATGGTATACTACTGACGGTAATATTGTATAAAACGGAGGGTAGTTGTGGGAAAACACACTTCTGAACATAAAAATCACGCACAAATTGTCCAGCTGCTTCAAGATGGACAATATTTTTTTCATAAAGGCTTGAAAGCGTATAAAGAGCGCAATCTAAAACGGGCAAGCAAACTGATTCAGCGCGCGGTTCATTTGGAGCCGGAGGATTCAGAGATGCTTTCACAGCTTGCGGTCATTTATTCGGAAATGGGCCAGTATCAAGAGTCGAACGATCTTCTTGACTATATCATGGCAAATCTGGAGGCCGAAATGCCGGAGTGCCATTACTTTAAAGCGAATAACTTTGCCCATCTGGGGCTCTTCCAGGAAGCTTATAAAGAAGCGGCCGCTTATTCTGATGCGGACCCGGATGGTGAATTCGCCGAAGAAAACGATAGTCTGCTTGATTTGCTCGATTTAGGAGACGACGGCATTGAGGATTCGTTGTATGATCAGGATGAACTGCTGGTGAAACAGGATCGGGCAAAGTCATTGCTGGAAAGCGGCCAGCTTGCTGAAGCGGTTGCGGCGCTTGAGGAAATCACAGCTGAATATCCGGAGCTTTGGTCAGCATACAACAATCTCGCGCTTGCCTACTTCTATTCAGGAAACGTTGTAAAAGCGAAGCAAACCGCTTATGAAGTGCTTTCTCATAATGAAGGAAATCTTCACGCCTTATGCAATCTTCTCGTTTTCTACTATTATGAAAGAGAAGACGAAAAAGTGGCGGAATTGAGTGACCAGCTCTCCAATGTCTATCCGATGCTATTGGAGCAGCGTTATAAATTGGGTGCTACTTTGGCGCTTGTCGGCCGCTACGAGATCGGATATAAATGGCTCAAATCATTATATAAAACCGGCTTTGAAGGTGACGACACCTTCTTTTACTGGCTTTCCTGCTCTGCTTATTTTACGGGACATACCGACTTTGCCGAGATGATCTGGAGAAAAGTCGAGTCGCAATATCCCGGCGAAGACCGCCCGGCCCCTTGGATTGAGCGGAGGGAAGCACTTCCTTCATCTGTAGAGCAGCGTCTCGCAGCCTATTATATCAGCAGCACAAAGGGAGAAACGGAGCATCTTGAAGCGGTAATACGCTCAAAGAGAATTACCGCTCCTTTTGAAAATCACTTTGTAAAGCTGCTTCTGAATGGAGATTCTGCGGCTGCTGACGTTTCAGAGGATGCACTTTTCGCTTATCAAACGGTCAAACTATTAGAGCAAGCTGAAAAAGAAGAGATGAAAACAGAAGTCATGAGCTGCTGGGTTTTCCATGTCATTCAGCAAATTCGTGCAGCCGCTCCGTTGAAGAATGAGAAAGGCTGGGCAGCAGCCATCTGTTATATTTGGAAAGAAGCCCATGGCAAGCAAGACACGAAAAAAGACACAGCGGCCCGATTCGGCATCTCTCCGGCAACGTTGACGAAATATATGAAATATATTGATGATATTCTAGAATAGTAAATTTTAAAGAGTCGATTTATTTAATCGACTCTTTTTTTGTTTGATAGATTATATTAAGAAAATAATATCGACAGTTTTTTTACACGCTTAAGAAAAATGACAAATGATGTGTGACTTGACATCTGTTTGAAACATAAATGTAATAAAATTTATCGCTAATTTGTCGAAACTTGATGGTATAATGATTCTCGTACATAAGGAATTAGTGTTTTTTACATATGATGTGAAATAAACGCTATACAACCAGAATAAGAGATGCACAGAATAATTAACCATAAACAACCATCATTCCTCGTAGAGTATGAGGAACGAAACTTGATGTTCAAAATACGATTCCAAATGAGGACAGGTTCACAGTAAAAGGGAGGATATAAAAAGTGAGAAAGAGTTTAATTACACTTGGTTTGGCTTCCGTCATCGGGACAAGCAGTTTTTTGATCCCATTTACAAGTAAAACTGCATCGGCGGAAACATTAGATGAAAAGAAACAAAAAATCGAAAGCAAGCAATCTGAGGTTGCTTCCAGCATTGAAGCGAAGGAAAAAGAATTAACTGAGCTTCAGGAAAATCAATCAAAGATTGAAAAAGAACTGAAAGACATTAACGCTAAGGCGCTTGATACAAGCAACAAGATCGAAGATAAAAAAGAAGAAAATGATAAAACAAAAGAAGAAATCAAAAAACTGAAAAAAGAGATTAAAGAAACAGAAGCACGTATCGAAAAACGCAATGAAATCCTGAAAAAACGCGTTCGTTCTTTACAGGAAAGCGGCGGATCTCAAGGATACATAGATGTTCTTCTAGGATCAACAAGCTTTGGTGACTTTATCTCTCGTGCGACTGCGGTTTCATCTATTGTGGATGCAGACAAAGATTTAATCAAACAGCAAGAGCAGGATAAAGCGAAGCTCGAAGATTCTGAAGCGGATTTGAATGACAAGCTGAAAGAAGTTCAAGCTGCATTGGCTAAATTAGAAACAATGCAAAAAGACCTTGATAAACAGCTTAATGAAAAAGACAAGCTTTTCGACGAAGCAAAAGCAAGCCAAAAGAAAACGGCTAAAGCGATTTCTGAATTAAAATCAGAGGCGTCTGAACTTGCAAATCAAAAAGCAAATACTGAAGCTGAACAAGCACGCATCAAAAAAGAACAAGAAGCAGCGGCTGCTTTGATCAAAAAGCAGGAAGAAGCACAAAAAGCATCTGATGAAACACAAACAGATGACAGCCAAACGGCTACAACTGAATCAGCAAAAGCAAGCTCATCTGATGATTCTTCAGACAATTCTTCTAACGGTTCATCAAACAGCTCGTCTAACGGCTCATCTTCTAAGAAGAGCAGCGGCTCAAACAGCAATTCAGGCGGCACTGTTATCAGCAACTCTGGCGGAATTGAAGGCGCGATCAGCGTTGGTTCAAGCATTGTAGGACAATCTCCGTACAAGTTTGGCGGCGGACGCACTCAATCTGATATCAACAACCGTATTTTTGACTGCTCATCATTCGTACGCTGGGCATACGCTTCTGCAGGTGTTAACCTTGGACCTGTCGGCGGAACAACAACTGATACGTTAGTTGGCAGAGGACAAGCTGTCAGCGCATCGGATATGAAACGCGGAGACCTTGTGTTCTTTGACACTTACAAAACGAATGGACACGTAGGAATCTACTTAGGTAACGGTACATTCCTAAACGACAATACTTCTCACGGTGTATCTGTTGACTCAATGAGCAACGTTTACTGGAAAAAAGCATTTAAAGGCGTTGTAAGACGTGTTGTTCAATAATAAATATGACAAGGGCCTTCTATAAACAGAAGGCTCTTTCTTTATTAACATATACCCTTTTCGAATACATTTAATCGTGTTGAGCAAAAAAATAGCGTATCACCATGAGATTTTATAGGATATGGGTAAGGAATACGTTTGATGGGGATTCTTATCATATAAGAAAGAGCCCAAACTTGAAAAGATGGTTTAAGGAGTGAATAGTGTGTCAGAAGAAAAAATTTATGACGTGATTATAATCGGCGCGGGCCCTGCTGGGATGACGGCCGCTGTATACACATCAAGAGCGAATTTATCGACATTAATGATTGAAAGAGGAATTCCTGGCGGACAAATGGCCAATACGGAAGATGTAGAAAACTATCCTGGATTCGAAAGTATCCTTGGGCCTGAGCTTTCTAACAAAATGTTTGAACACGCGAAAAAATTCGGCGCAGAATACGCTTATGGCGATATTAAAGAGGTCATTGACGGCAAAGAGTACAAAGTAGTCAAAGCTGGTTCAAAGGAATATAAAGCACGTGCTGTCATCATTGCTGCAGGTGCGGAATATAAAAAAATCGGCGTGCCTGGCGAAAAAGAATTGGGCGGACGCGGTGTATCTTATTGTGCAGTATGTGACGGCGCTTTCTTTAAAGGCAAAGAACTTGTCGTTGTTGGCGGCGGAGATTCCGCGGTTGAAGAAGGCGTATATCTGACTCGTTTCGCTTCAAAAGTAACGATTGTTCACAGACGTGATAAACTCCGTGCTCAAAGTATTCTTCAAGCGAGAGCATTTGATAATGAAAAAGTTGATTTCCTATGGAACAAAACCGTGAAGGAAATTCATGAGGAAAACGGCAAAGTCGGTAACGTAACGCTTGTCGATACGGTAACCGGTGAAGAAAGTGAATTTAAAACAGACGGCGTATTCATTTACATCGGCATGCTTCCTCTGTCTAAACCGTTTGAAAACCTGGGCATTACGAATGAAGAAGGCTACATCGAAACAAACGACCGCATGGAGACAAAGGTTGAAGGAATTTTCGCTGCCGGAGACATTCGCGAAAAATCACTGCGCCAAATCGTAACGGCTACAGGAGACGGAAGTATTGCGGCACAAAGCGTACAGCATTATGTCGAAGAGCTTCAAGAAACGCTGAAAACCTTAAAATAAAAAGGGCTGTCATACGAGTTTCACATTACGTTACTGGGTTTTAATTCCGCTGTAACACATGTGTAATGCTTTTCGGTTATGATTAATAAAGTAATTGACCCCCTTTTTATAATGAATACACTTTTTTGGCACGGATTCTCCAGTTATCCGTGTCCTTTTTTTGTCCATAAATAAAAGATGAATACCAGTTACAGCAAAATCATCTGAATTAAGGAATGAATATGCTGTAAAATAGAAGAAAAGATTGTCAATGTCTCTTCATTGTGGGAGGCATCTTGAAGCGGTATAATAAAGAGACGATGACAGGACGAAGGTTAGGTGACGTACTTGCAAAGAGTGACAAATTGTGTGCTTCAGACGGATGACAAAGTTCTTCTGCTTCAAAAGCCGAGACGCGGATGGTGGGTCGCGCCGGGAGGCAAGATGGAGAGCGGAGAATCAGTCAGAGACTCCGTCATCAGAGAGTACAGAGAAGAGACTGGTATCTATATCATAAATCCTCAATTAAAAGGCGTTTTTACCTTTATTATTAAAGACGGTGACCACATTGTCTCCGAGTGGATGATGTTTACGTTTGTCGCGGATTCTTATACTGGACAAAATGTATCAGAATCAGAGGAAGGCAAACTGCAGTGGCACGATGTCAACGACATTCAGAACCTGCCTATGGCCCCTGGAGACGGCCATATCCTTGATTTTATGATGAAGGGACAAGGGCTGCTGCACGGCACATTTACGTATACACCGGAATTTGAGCTGCTCAGTTATCGTTTAGACCCGCAGCACATCAAATAGAAAGACAAGTCAGGGGGGAGAAAGATGAGTGTTAGTGAATCACATGATATTCAGCTTGTCATTATAACCGGAATGTCGGGAGCGGGGAAAACTGTCGCCATTCAAAGCTTTGAAGATCTCGGCTATTTCTGCGTCGATAATCTTCCGCCTTCATTGCTTCCGAAGTTTTTAGAGCTGATGAAGGAATCAAATTCGAAAATGAGCAAAGTCGCGCTCGTGATGGATCTGCGCGGCCGCGAATTTTTTGACCGGCTGATTGAAGCGCTGGATGAAATGGCCGAAAATCCGTGGATCACACCGCGAATTTTATTCCTGGACGCGAAGGATTCCATTCTCGTCACAAGATATAAAGAAACGAGACGCTCGCATCCGCTGGCAGCGACTGGCCTGCCGCTTGAAGGCATCGCACTGGAACGAGAGCTGCTTGAGGAATTAAAAGGCCGCTCTCAAATCATTTACGATACGTCTGACATGAAGCCGCGTGATTTGCGTGAAAAAATCGTGAAGCACTTTGCGACAAACCAAGGAGAGACATTTACCGTGAATGTCATGTCATTTGGTTTTAAATACGGTATTCCAATTGATGCAGATCTCGTCTTTGATGTCAGATTTTTGCCGAATCCGTACTATATCGAAAGCATGCGGCCGCTGACTGGTAAGGATAAAGAGGTTTCCTCTTACGTCATGAAGTGGAATGAAACGCAAAAGTTCAATGAGAAATTAATTGATCTGCTGAGCTTTATGCTTCCATCTTATAAAAGAGAAGGAAAAAGCCAGGTTGTCATTGCGATCGGCTGCACAGGGGGCCAGCACCGCTCTGTGACATTAGCCGAGAATTTAGCTGATTATTTCAAAAAGGATTACTATACTCATGTTACTCACCGGGACATTGAAAAGAGAAGCCGGAAATAAGATGGGACAAAAGCCGAAAATCGCAATCTTTGGCGGCGGTACAGGTCTTTCTGTATTGCTTCGGGGCCTAAAGCATAAACCTGTTGACATCACGGCCATTGTAACAGTTGCCGATGATGGCGGAAGCTCTGGCCGTCTGCGGAATGAACTGAAAATTCCGCCTCCCGGAGACATCAGAAATGTGCTTGCCGCTTTATCCGATGTGGAGCCGCTTGTTGAAGATCTTTTTCAGCACCGCTTCAATAAAGGGAATGACTTAACAGGCCATTCTCTCGGGAATTTGATTTTGGCAGCGATGACAAATATAACCGGTGATTTTTTTCACGCTGTCACAGAAATGAGCAAGGTGCTGAATGTAAGAGGAAAGGTTTTGCCGGCTGCCAATGCCAGTGTCGTTTTGCATGCTGAGATGGAAGACGGCCGCGTGGTCTCAGGCGAGTCAACGATCCCGGAATACGGACAGCGTATTAAGCGTGTTTTTCTCACGCCTGAACAGATTGATCCGCTGCCGGAAACAATAGACGTGATCAGGGAAGCGGATTTGATTATTATCGGCCCGGGAAGCCTCTATACAAGCATTCTTCCCAATTTACTCGTCCCAAAAATCGGGGAAGAAGTGATAAAGGCGCCGGCGAAAAAAGTATACATTTGCAACGTGATGACTCAGCCCGGCGAAACGCTCCATTACACCGCTGCTGATCATGTGAAAGCGCTCAATCAGCATATGGGCTGCGGTTTTATTGATACGATATTAGTGAACAGTGAAGACATTCCCGACGAAATAAAACGTAAGTACGAAATGGAATCTGCGCGTCCTGTTGATTTTGATATTGAAGAGCTGAAAGCGATGGGGCTTGAAGTCATCAGAGATCAAATTGTAACGTATAAAAATGACGTAATACGTCACGATACACATAAAGTGGCCTCTCTTCTTGTTGATTTACTGAAAGAATGAAGCCTTGAAATGAGGTGGCTATATGTCATTTGCATCAGAAACAAAAAAAGAATTAACGAATCTGGAAGTGAAGGACTGCTGCATTAATGCCGAGCTGTCTGCACTCATTCGGATGAATGGAGCTTTATCATTTACAAACCGCCATCTCGTACTCGATGTTCAAACCGAAAACGCGGCCATTGCCCGCCGCATCTATACATTGCTGAAAAAACAATATGATGTGTCGGTCGAGCTGCTGGTCAGAAAGAAAATGCGGCTGAAAAAGAATAACGTCTATATTGTGCGTTTTTCAGAAAAAGCAAAAGCGATCTTAGAGGATTTAAAAATACTCGGGGAGAATTTTGTGTTTGAACGAAGTATTTCGAAAGAGCTGGTCAAAAAGAGATGCTGCAAGCGTTCTTATATGAGAGGAGCATTTTTGGCAGGAGGTTCGGTCAATAACCCGGAAACCTCCTCGTATCATTTAGAAATCTTCTCTCTTTATAAGGAGCATAACGATTCATTATGTGACCTGTTAAATGAGTTTCAGTTAAACAGCAAAACGCTTGAACGGAAAAAAGGCTACATTACCTATTTAAAAGAGGCTGAAAAGATTACAGAGTTTCTGAACGTAATTGGCGCTCACAATTCGCTTCTGCGATTTGAGGATGTCAGAATCGTCCGAGACATGAGAAATTCGGTCAACCGCCTCGTCAATTGTGAAACAGCCAACTTAAACAAAACGATCGGCGCATCGCTGAGACAGGTGGAAAATATTAAATACATCGATGAAAGAATCGGCCTGGAGGCGCTGCCTGAAAAACTTCGGGAAATTGCGCAGCTTCGGATTGATTATCAGGAAGTGACGCTGAAAGAGCTGGGGGAAATGGTAGCAAGCGGGAAAATCAGCAAATCAGGGATCAATCACAGGCTGAGAAAACTTGACGAAATCGCAGAACAGCTGCGGACAGGGCAATCCGTCACTTTAAAATAACCGTAAAGAAAAGGGGAGATCTTATGGTTCAACAGAAAGTGGAAGTTCGATTAAAGACAGGACTGCAAGCACGTCCTGCTGCTTTGTTTGTACAAGAAGCAAACCGGTTTACGTCAGATGTGTTTCTAGAGAAGGATGGGAAAAAAGTAAACGCCAAAAGCATCATGGGGCTGATGAGCCTTGCGGTAAGCACAGGCACTGAGGTTACCTTGATTGCCCAGGGAGAAGATGAACAAGAGGCGCTGGAGAAGCTGGCTGCTTACGTTCAAGAAGAAGTTTAGGTGATAAAAATGAGTGACTTTCTAAAAGACTGCTTTCAGAAAATTGGCTGGGAAAAAGATCATGTCAGCTTCGGCGATCTTCCCCTTTTTCTCAAAGCAATGGCATACCGTTTTCCATTCGAAAACCGTGCCGTACTTGCAAAAGAGAATTATAAGATCACAAAAGAAGAGCTATGGCGACGTCTGCTCAAAGATCAGCACGGCGGCCTATGCTACGATCTAAATGGTTTCCTTTATTTTGTCTTGCGTGAGGCCGGGTTTCATGTGAAGCTCATTCGAGGAACGGTTTATGCAGGCAATCAAGAGGGATGGGCACTAGAAGGGACGCATGCTGCTGTATGGCTGTCTGCGGAAAACGGCGATTACCTCGTTGATATCGGCTTCGGCATCAACCTGGCGCTCCAGCCGATACCGCTTTCCGGAGAAACGGTACAGTCACCAGTCGGGTCATTCCGAATCAAAAAAGAAGAGACAGAAAAGGGCAGCCATGTTCTGCTGATGGACAAAGGAGAAGGCTGGCAAATTGGGTACGCCTTTACTCTTGAAGAGAGTGATCTCGGGGACTTAGATAACATGAAGGACATCATTCACTCTCATGAAAAATCTCCTTTTAACAAGTCCCTGCTTGCCTCAAAGCTGACGCCGAGCGGAAGGATGGTCATGTCAGAGCGCCATTTTACGATTTATGAAAACGGCGGTAACATTCAAAAAAGCGACATCGGCCCTTCAGGATTTGAAGAGAAATTAAATACTCATTTTTTGTAACGTGAAAAGCTTGCAGGTTATCTGCAAGCTTTTTCTTATGAACAAGTGTAGATTGCTGTATCAAATGCGTCTTCAGGGATATACAGTTTTCCCTTTTCGTATTTATAAGGAATTTCATTCTCTTTAAAGCACTCTTTGGTATAGTCAGTTAGTGTATCCCCAATTTCTATGTATTTCCCGGTATAGTTGGGCTGACATGCTGAAAGAATTGACGTCATTGCCAGAAACAGCATGATTTTCTTCATCACGACACCTGCCTATTATGAAAATTTTACCTTTATCATTCTATCATAACAAAAAGAAAAAGACCGATTTACTATTCCGCACATGCTATAATAATTTTGGAATCTTCTAGAAAAATCATCGTGATGTACATATAAGGGGGATCAACGTGTATCGGATTTTGCTTGTGGAAGATGATGAGCGGATTGCTTCTTTGCTGGGCGGTCATCTTCAAAAATACGGATATGAAGTGAAAATTGCTGAACAGCTGAATGATATAAAATTGGAATTTGCAGAAATGAAGCCTGATCTTGTGCTGCTTGATATCAACTTGCCTTTTTTTGACGGGTTTTATTGGTGCAGGCAAATCCGTACCATTTCCAATGCGCCGATTATCTTTATATCGGCACGGACCGATGAGCTGAATCAGGTAATGGCGATTGAAAATGGCGGCGATGATTATATCACAAAGCCGTTCCATCTAGAGGTAGTGGTGGCCAAAATCAAAAGCGTCCTGCGCCGCACATATGGTGAATACTCGCCCTCTTTGCCGCAGGAATCCAGAATAGTGGAGCTTGGCGGGCTGACGATTTATCCTGATCAGAATGAGGCCGAATGGAACAGCGTCCGTATTTTGTTTTCACAAAAAGAATTTCAGCTTCTCTCTATTTTTGTGAGGGAGCATAAAAAAATTGTCTCTCGTGATGAACTATTGGAGGCGTTATGGGATGACGTTGATTTTGTCGATGACAATACGTTAACGGTCAATGTCAACCGGCTGCGGAGAAAACTGGAGAATGCAGGACTGACAGATTGCATTTCCACAATCAGAGGACAAGGCTATCAATTTCAAGTCAATCGGAAGGATGAAGCGGAGTGTTAAAGACTTATCTCATCGACCGCTTAGCCATTATTCTATTTTCATTATTAGGGATAGGGTCCGCCATGCTGATTGCGTATTTAAGCGTTGTAGAGAGCGGCGCAGAACCTTCCAAAGAAAATATGATGTACATATGGATTTTGCCCGGTACTCTTTTAGCCGCAGGTTTTGCTGCTGATTATGTTCGGCAATTTTCCTTTCTCAAATATGTTAAAAAGCTTGCAGAACAAGCCTCTTCTTCGAATGACATCGGACAGTCTTTGAAAGCCCGAAAGCCAAGAACAGGAGAGCAAGCGCTTTGGACGAAAATGATCAACGCACTCGGACAGCAATACGAAAGCAGGCTCTCGCAATATATCAATCAGCAAAAACAGCATTATACCTTCACCAACCAATGGGTTCACCATATGAAAACACCGGTATCTGTCATTTCCTTAATGATTCAGGAAGGAAAAAACGGAACCTCATCCTCTTTTCCGACGTTTTTAGAGGAGCTGGAGGATGAGAATGAGAGATTTCGCCACGGTCTTGATATGATGCTGCAAACGGCCAGGCTGGAGGAATTTGCATTTGATGTAAAGCCGCAAACCTTTGATTTGGCAGAAATGGTTCGTTCACTGATCAATCAGGAAAAACGTCAGTTTATTAAACGGCGCCTTTTTCCAACATTACATGTGCCGCCAAATGCCATTCAGATTTCCAGTGATCAAAAGTGGCTTTCCTTTGTTGTCGAGCAAATCCTTTTCAACGCCTTAAAATATTCAAAGCAAGGTGTCGGAGACTCTATTACAATCCGAATTGAAACACAGGGACATGAGACGCGATTGTCGGTTGCCGACGAAGGAATCGGCATACCGCCGCAGGATCTGCCGCGGATTTTTGACGCGTTTTTTACCGGAGAAAACGGACGAACCATGAAAGAGGCAACTGGAATGGGCCTTTATTTAGCAAAACAGGTGTGCAGCCGTCTCGGCCATAAGCTGTATGCGGAATCAAAAGAAGGGGCTGGCACTGTGATGACCATCGTGTTTTCAAGTGACACCCTCGTGAATGTGACAGCATTGTAAGGTTGGGGAGCGGAATTGCAAGAAAGTTCGATGGGAGGATGCTGACTTCCTTTTTATAATAAAGAAAAAGGAGGAGCAGAACATGAACGTGTTGCAAACAACGAACCTATCGAAAACGTACTATTCAAATAAAGGAACAATATCATACCAAGCGCTCAGCGCCTTTGATCTCAGTGTGTCAAAAGGAGAATTTGTCGGGATTATGGGGCCGTCGGGAAGCGGAAAAACCACGCTTTTGAATTTGCTGGCTACCATTGATAAGCCGACCCAGGGCGAGATGATGATCAACGGCATTCAGCCGAAAACGTTAAAGGACCAAGAGCTGGCTTTGTTTCGCAGAAGAGAACTCGGCTTCGTCTTTCAGGACTTTAATCTGCTTGATACGCTGACGATTCGTGAAAATATTCTCTTGCCGCTCGCATTGGATAAGGTAAAGCTGAGAGAAATGGAAGCCCGATTGGATGAACTGGCGGATACGCTGCAAATCAAGCATATTCTCGATCACCGCACATATGAGGTGTCGGGCGGACAGCAGCAGCGGGCAGCCTGTGCCAGAGCGATTATTCACAATCCGGCGCTCATTCTTGCCGATGAACCGACAGGAAACCTCGACTCAAAATCGGCAAAGCAAGTGATGAACACACTGGCTCAGCTGAATGAGGAAAAGGAAGCGACGATTCTGTTGGTTACGCATGATGCCACAGCAGCAAGTTTCTGTAAACGAATTGTTTTTATTAAAGACGGACGTTTCTTTTCAGAGATTCACAGAGGAACAAACAGGCAGGTGTTTTATCAAAGTATATTGGATACCTTGAGTGTGTTGGGAGGCGATTTTCATGAATTTGAGAACTATCGCCCGTAAAAACATTCTTGGGAATCTGCAACGGTATGTGGCCTACTTTTTAAGCTGTGTGTTTGCCGTTTCGGTGTTTTTTGTCTTCACATCATTTATTTTTCATCCTGATGTCAATGAAGACAATATATATGGCGGAAGCCTTGTCAAAACATGCTTGAGCGCAGCTCTTGTCGTCATCATTGTGTTTTGTATATTTTTCATCACATATTCCAATTCAGCGTTTTTGCAGGCAAGAAAGAAAGAGTTTGGGCTGCTGACACTGTTTGGCACATCAAAGCAGCAGCTTCGCAAGATGATTTATTATGAGCAGTCACTTATTTCTCTTGCGGCGATTGCGGCCGGCATTGGAGCAGGCCTGTTATTTTCAAAACTGTTTTTTATGATCATGACATGGATGCTCAGCGTGAAGGTGCCGATTTCGTTTGCCATTGTGCCGAAAGCGTTTGTGATGACAATTGCCGGCTTTCTCATCCTGTTTCAGACGCTGCTCATTTTATCACTGGGACGGATTCGGAAGCTGGAAATCATTGAACTGATTAAATCGGCCAAAAAGCCGAAAAGTTTGCCGGTTTATTCGAAATGGCTCACTGTATTGTCTTTGCTATGCCTTGGCAGCGGTTATTACCTATCTGCAACAGCCAATGCAATTGACATGATGTTTCGGGTTTTTCCAATTTTGATTTTAGTGTTAATTGGCACGTATTTCTTTTTTACCCAAAGCAGTGTGGCGTTTTTCCGCATGCTGTACCGAAAGAAACACAGCTTCTACAAAGGCACGAATATCATTGTGCGTTCCAACATGATATTCAGGCTGAAGGATCATGCACGCATGCTGTTTTTAACCTCTGTCATTACAGCGGTCATATTAACAGCTACAGGTGTCATCTATATGTTTTATTCCGATTTACAAAGGCAGGAGGAGCAAAGCATTCCTCAGTCTGTTTCCTGGGTGGAAAAGGATGCTTCCCGCTTTCAGGTCATGAAGCCTGAGACAGCTGAGAATACATTGAAAAAAGCTCATGCTGTTATCAAGTATAAGGTGGATGCCACAGGGATTCCTGTCACTTTTCAATCAGACTTGCCGTATGGAAATAAGAAGATGGAAGCGGAAGCTTTGCTGATTTCAGAAAAAGTCTATAATCAAGTCGCAAAGGAAAAAGGGTTCCCAGTTATTCATTTACAAGAAAATGAAGCATTTATTAATGTTTCTTTTCAAATGATGGTGAAAGACACATTTGGAGAAGGGGAAACAGCAGCATTTCATATGAAGTCAGGAAAAACCCTTTCCTACGTCATGAAAAAGCAGCAAAACAAAGGGATATTGATGTCTGTCGATGGAGTCAGCCGTTTATTGGTTGTCAGCGAAAAGAGCTTTGACAGTCTGTCACAGGATGTGTCGCTGAAGGAACAGATGAGAATGGTAGGTTATGAGCTTGAGCATTGGCAGGAGACGGTGGATGTCTCTGAAAAGCTTGAAAACATGGTGCCGAAAGAACATACTTCTGATTTTCAAACGCGTGCTCCTAGTTATCAAATTGTGAAGCAGGGAGTTGCATTAATGCTGTTTATTGGTCTGTTTGTCAGCGTGCTGTTTTTTATCGTGCAAGGAAGCATGCTGTATTTGCGGATGTTTACGGAAATAGAAGATACGAGAGTGCAGGTGTTAGCCTTAAAAAGGATAGGGGTTACGGACAAAGAGATTCACTCGATCCTTGGAAAGCAAATAGGATTTTTATTCTTCATCCCATTTATCGCAGGTACGATTCACGCAGGCTTTGCGTATGCAGCGTTAAGTAATATGCTGAATTCCAATTTATTTCTTGAAGCCGTAATTGTTATCTTCATTTATTTTGTATTCCAGGCTCTTTATTATATCGTCACCCGTCATATTTATAAGCGTGCTGTTCTTCAGCGTATGTAATATGAAATCCGGTCTGTTATCAGACCGGATTTTTGATTTATTTAAATTCTCTTGTGAGATTTTTCGGTGTTTGTCCTTGAATGGCTGCAATCATATTTTCGGCGGCCTGTTTGCACATGTTGAAGCGCACTTTAGCTGTTGCTGAACCGATATGAGGAAGCAGCGTGACATTATCCAGCTGCAGAAGCGGATTATCTTGGGTGACAGGCTCTTTTTCGTATACATCTAAACCGGCTCCCCTGATCCAGCCTTCCTGAAGAGCGCGAATCAGTGCTTTTTCATCAACTGTCTTTCCCCGGGAAATATTGACGAAAATTGCTGAATCCTTCATCAACTTAAATTCGCGTTCTCCTATCATGTGATAGGTTTCATCAGTCAGCGGCGTAATGAGAAGAATAAAATCAGATTGCTCCAGCAATGTATCAAGCTCTGCATACTTAACGCCGATGCTGTCTTCTGTTTCTTGTTTGCGATGTCGGTTATGATAAAGCACTTCCATATCAAAACCAAATTTGGCGCGTCTCGCTGCTTGTTCTCCAATTCTGCCCATGCCGATAATGCCTAACGTTTGATGATGAACATCAATTCCGAAAAGTGCTTCCTCTTCCACGGTTCCCCATTTTCCTGCTCTGACAAAACGGTCCAGTTCGGCAACACGTCTGGCGGAAGATAGAATCAGAGAAAAGGCCAGATCTGCAACCGTGTCATCCAGTGTATAAGGTGTATGAGTCCCGACGACTCCTCTTTCTTTCATTGCTTCTATATCGAAGTTATCGTAGCCTACTGATTGGTTGCTGACTACTTTGAGCTTAGGCGCGTGTTCCAGCAACTCACGATTGATTGACGGTCCGGACGTCCCTGATGTTAAAAGACCCTCCGCTTCTTTTAATTTTTCAAGTAGCACGTCACTCGGAAGCGTATCCTCCTGCCATACTTCATAACGGCAATGTTCACCGATGAATGCTTCAATCTCTTCAGGAATCGGTTTTGTGATAAATACAAATGGTTTCAACAAGGCTCCCCCTTTATGGCTGTTGTCTATTTCATTATATCGGAAATAAATAGATGTTAAAAATATAGCTGCGTTTTTTAGTTTCTGGTTCTTTTGAACTTAAAATGAAGATCGAACAGCTAAATCTGCTTAAAAAAGTTTTTTAATTATCAGAATTCACCCATATTTTTTGTCAGACAAATCATCAATATGCGAGCTGCAGACGGATTATAGGATTCATTAAATATAAATTTTATTATCTTTGAAAGATATAAATGTTTATGTTTTGATTCTACAGTCCAATTATAGTGTCTTTTTTTGAAAGCCTTTTCTTGGCTTATTCCTATGCTATAATTCCTTACTGTAAGCTGGGTAAGAAGGCTTGCAAAATCATATGGATGGGAGATGAATCAAATGGTTTCTTTAACATCAATTTTGGAACACAATCAGCGGTTTGTCAGTGAGAAGAAGTATGAACCGTACAAAACGACAAAGTTTCCTTCGAAAAAGCTCGTCATTGTCACCTGTATGGATACAAGGCTTACAGAACTTCTTCCGCAAGCAATGGGGCTTAAAAACGGTGATGCTAAAATTGTAAAAAACGCGGGAGCCATCGTTTCTCACCCATTTGGAAGCGTGATGCGAAGCATACTGGTCGCGATTTATGAATTGCAGGCTGAAGAGGTATGCATTGTCGGCCATCATGAATGCGGAATGTCAGGGCTGAATGCGTCCTCGATTCTTGAGAAAGCAAAGGAACGCGGGGTGGAGGATAGCTGCCTGAATTTGCTGACAAGTGCCGGACTCGATTTGAAAACGTGGCTGACTGGTTTTCACAGCGTGGAAGAAAGCGTTTCCCACAGTGTGAACATGATTAAGAATCATCCGCTGCTTCCGAAAAAAGTGCCGGTTCACGGACTTGTCATTCATCCTGAAACAGGAAAACTTGATGTGGTCATTAACGGTTATGAAACTGAGCTTATAAACAATCACTCATAAGGGAGGTTATAACAAAATATGCGATTCTCAGGGAGATTCAAGGGGTACAATTTGCAGAAATTTCAGAAAGACTTGATTGCAGGTATCGTAGTAGGTGTCGTGGCAATTCCTTTAGGAATGGCGTTTGCCATTGCCTCGGGAGTCGAGCCTGAATATGGGCTATACACTGTTGTTATAGCAGGGATTTGTATTTCTTTGTTTGGAGGATCAAAATATCAGATTGGCGGTCCGACGGGCGCCTTTGTCCCGATTTTATTCGGCCTTATCATGCAGTACGGCTTGGAAAATCTGCTGATTGCGGGGTTTATGGCAGGAGTGATGCTGGTACTGTTTGGGCTGTTTAAGCTCGGAAAAATAATGAAATTCGTGCCCAAACCCGTTATCGTCGGTTTTACAGCCGGAATTGCCGTGCTGATCTTTACGGAACAAATCGCTAATTTTCTCGGATTGAGAAATGTTGAAAAACATGAGAACTTTCATCACAACATGTTTGAAATTGTGCAGCAGCTCGGCACCTTTAACGTGTATGCCATTTTGACAGCTGTGATCGGGCTCGTCATTTTGCTTGTATCCGCCAAGGTGATGCCTAAAGTGCCGGGCGCTTTGTTGGCGCTTCTTATTTCCACAGTGGTCGCGGTTGTCTTTTTCCCTGACCGCATGGCAACGATTGGGTCAACTTATGGAGAAATCCCCCGCCATTTGCCTGAATTTCAGTTTCCTGAGCTTACTTTGGATAAAATGGTTATGCTGTTTCCAGCTGCGCTTGTCATCGCGCTTCTTGGAGGACTTGAGTCGATTTTGTCCGCAATGGTCGCTGATAACATGAAGGGCTCAAAGCATGACAGCAACAAGGAGCTTGTCGGCCAGGGGATTGCGAATATGGCAGCGCCCCTGTTTGGCGGAATCCCGGCTACAGGAGCGATTGCGAGAACGGCGACCAATATAAAAAACGGAGCGGTTTCCCCAGTTTCCGGCGTCGTTCACGGCGTAGTCGTTCTCCTTGTCCTGCTTGTATTTGCGCCTTATGCGTCCCATGTGCCGCTCGCCAGTATGGCACCGATTCTCATGGTGGTCGCATGGAATATGAGTGAGCGCAAGGAAGTCGCAAACATGCTGAGACTGAAAAATGCTGATTCCTTTATTTTAGCGGCGACCTTCGCCCTTACGGTTCTGTTTGACTTAATCATCGGTGTGGCAACCGGATTGCTACTTGCATTTGTGTTCTTTATCAGAAGAATGAGCGAAGCGACCCGCATCCACAATCAGGAATCGCATCCTGTTCTGGCGAAGAGAGAAGATCCATCTGTCAGCATGTATGCCATAGAAGGGCCGCTGTTTTTCGGATCAATTGATTCCCTTGAATCGTCATTGCTGGAGCATGTACAGAAAAAACCGAAAACCCTCATTCTGCTCATGAATAAGGTGCACTATATGGATACGTCAGCTGAAGCGGTGCTTGGGAATATTATGAATCGAATTAAGCGCCACAATGGAAAGCTGATGATTGTAGGATTGCAATCGCAGCCGAAGGAGCTGCTGCATAAAACAGGCCTTTTTCACAAAATAGGAAAGCAGCATTTCTTTGATCACCATGATGAAATCACAGGTTAAAAAAAGCGGCCATCGCGGCCGCTTTTTTATGCATGCTCAAATCGTTTTGTCAGTTTTTCTTGGTGGGCCTTCATGACGTCTTCTAAAGAGACACCATACATATCAGCAAGAATGGCGATATTTCCGATGACATCTCCCATTTCTTCAATCAATTCTTGTTTTAGCTCAGCGCGTGACGATTCTTTCTCATCCGGCCGGTCTCTGCCGATTTCATACGCCCTGACAGCCCGGGCCAGTTCTCCGGCTTCCTCCATTAAAAAGCCGACGCGAATAAAAGGTCCGTATTCTGTCCAGCCTCTTTTCTCGTAAAACTCTTTCATCCATTTTTCTGCATCAGCCAGCTGCAACCTCATCACTCCTGCATTCTTTATGTATTTCATATTGATATTATCACATGAAGATGGGACAATATATAGTGTGTTTTTGAATATTTAACACGATATATAGATGCGGAGATGACAAGATGAAAACCATTTGTGTATTTGCGGGATCAAACCCTGGGGGAAATGAAGCGTATAAAAGAAAAGCGGCAGAGCTTGGCGTGTATATGGCTGAGCAGGGAATCGGCCTTGTCTATGGGGGCTCCCGCGTAGGCTTGATGGGCACGATTGCTGACGCGATTATGGAAAACGGCGGAACTGCAATCGGGGTCATGCCGAGCGGTTTGTTCAGCGGGGAGGTTGTCCATCAAAATCTGACTGAGCTGATTGAAGTAAACGGGATGCATGAACGAAAGGCTAAAATGAGCGAGCTGGCGGACGGCTTTATCTCGATGCCGGGCGGCTTCGGTACATATGAAGAATTATTTGAAGTGCTGTGCTGGGCACAGATCGGCATCCACCAAAAGCCAATCGGACTGTACAATGTAAACGGATATTTTGAACCAATGATGAAAATGGTGAAATACAGCATTCAAGAAGGGTTTTCTAACGAATCGCACCTAAAACTGATTCACAGCTCGTCACGGCCGGATGAGTTAATTGAGCAAATGCAAAGTTACTCTTATCCGATTTTAGAAAAAAAGTGGACAGAAATTTAAAAAAGAGACTTTCTCGTGGAAGTGGAGAGAATGAGTCTGCCACCTAGCGTATGAATCCATGAAAAATCGAGTGTTTTTAACAAAGTGAGGTTTCCTTAAGGGAAATCTCTTTTTTATTTCTCTTTTGCCTGCATCGTATATTTAGCAGTAATAGAGGACTTTATCACTAGTTTGGATAATAAGCACAGATAAGGAGGGGATGAAAATGGCAACATTGTCAGATGTGGCGAAAAAAGCAAATGTTTCGAAAATGACGGTATCACGAGTGATCAATCACCCTGAGACGGTGACAGATGAATTGAAAAAGCTTGTTCATTCTGCGATGAAAGAGCTGAATTACATCCCTAATTATGCGGCGAGAGCGCTCGTGCAAAACAGAACACAGGTTGTGAAACTATTGATACTTGAGGAAATGGATACGACAGAACCATATTACATGAACCTGCTGACAGGAATCAGCAGGGAGCTGGATCGCAATCACTATGCTCTCCAGCTTGTGACAAGAAATTCTCTTAATATTGGCCAATGTGACGGCATTATTGCCACCGGCTTGAGAAAGAACGATTTTGAAGGTGTAATAAAAGCTTTTGAGAAGCCGCTCGTCGTATTTGGGCAAAATGAAATGGGCTATGACTTTATCGATGTGAATAACGAGAAAGGCACTTTTATGGCAACCCGCCATGTTATGGGGCTGGGGGAGCGGGAAGTTGTCTTTTTTGGCATTGATTTAGATGAGCCTTTCGAACGTGCAAGAGAACAGGGGTATATACGGGCGATGAATAAAAGCTTTAAAAAATCGAATATGTTTCGGATCGACAACAGTTCTAAGAAAAGTGAATGCCTTGCAAGAGAACTGCTGAAATCCATGGACGATCAGGCCGCATTTGTCTGCGCATCTGATCGAATCGCGCTCGGCGTCATTCGTGCGGCGCAATCCCTTGGAAAGCGAATTCCAGAAGACGTTGCGGTTACCGGGAATGACGGTGTGTTTCTTGATCGCATCTCCTCGCCGCGCTTGACTACGGTCAGACAGCCTGTTGTTGAAATGGGGGAAGCCTGTGCGAAAATGTTGCTGAAAAAAATGAATGAAGACGGTGCTGCACAAGGAAGCCTATTTTTTGAACCAGAGTTAATTGTACGAGAATCAACGCTGTAAGAGTCTTATTCTGTTATCGGTAACAGGGTGAAAAGGATTGTTCCCACAATTTCATCATGATACTTTCAAACTATGAGCCGGCTTCAATAAAACGGAAATCAAAGGGGGAAACATGATGGAATATGCAGCGATTCACCACCAGCCATTCAGCACCGATGCTTATTCTTATGATGGGCGGTCTGTGCATATCAAGATTCGGACGAAAAAAGGTGATGCAGGTCACATTCGATTCATTTGGGGTGATCCCTATGAGTACAACGACGGCAAGTGGTCGGCAAACGAGCAGCCGATGAGGAAAATTGCTGCTACACAAATGCATGACTATTGGATTGCTGAAGTGGTGCCGCCATTTAGGCGTTTACAATATGCGTTTGTTGTAACAGACGATCATGAAGACATCTTTTTCGGAAGTTCGGGTGTATGCTCTTATAACGAAAAAACACTGGAAACGATTCATTATTACTTTAAATTTCCGTTTGTTCACGAGGCTGATACATTTCAAGCGCCTGAATGGGTCAAGTCAACGGTTTGGTATCAAATTTTTCCGGAGCGTTTTGCAAATGGAAGAGATGACTTGTCACCGAAGAATGCATTGCCGTGGGGGAGCAAGGACCCGGACGTCAATGATTTTTTTGGAGGGGATTTACAAGGGATTGTTGACAAGCTTGATTATTTAGAGGATTTAGGGGTGAACGGAATTTATCTGACACCGATCTTTTCCGCACCTTCTAATCATAAATACGACACGCTGGATTACTTTTCTATTGATCCGCATTTCGGGGACCCTGAGCTTTTTCGTACATTGGTCAGCCAGCTGCATCAGCGGGGGATAAGAATTATGCTTGATGCGGTTTTTAACCATATAGGATGCGCGTCTCCGCAATGGCAGGATGTCGTCAAAAACGGAGATCAATCCCGCTATAAGGACTGGTTCCATATTCACTCTTTTCCCGTCACAGACGACAATTATGACAGATTTGCTTTTACAGCTGATATGCCGAAGCTAAACACGGCTAATCCCGAGGTGCAGAAATATTTGCTTGATATTGCTTTGTACTGGATTCGCGAATTTGACATTGACGGCTGGCGTTTGGATGTCGCAAATGAAGTGGATCACGTGTTTTGGAAGACATTCAGGCAGGCTGTATCAGCAGAAAAGCCTGATGTTTATATTTTAGGTGAGATCTGGCATTCTGCCGAACCCTGGCTTAGAGGGGATGAATTTCATGCGGCGATGAACTACCCTTTTACAGAGCCTATGATTGAATACTTTGCTGACCAGACGATCTCAGCTTCACGTATGGCTCACCGTGTCAATGCACATTTGATGAATGGGATGAAGCAGGCCAATGAGGTGATGTTTAATTTACTGGATAGCCATGATACAAAGCGCCTTTTGACCAGATGCCGCAATGATGAGAAGAAAGCACGTGCGTTGCTGGCCTTTATGTTTGCCCAGACAGGCTCACCATGCATTTATTACGGAACGGAAATCGGGCTGGACGGCGAAAATGATCCATTATGCCGGAAATGTATGGTTTGGGAAAAGGAGAAGCAAAACCAAGATATGCTGCAATTTATGAAACGGTTAATTGCTTTACGCAAGCAGGAAAACACTTTATTGACTGAAGGACATCTTGAGTGGAATCTGCTGGATGACCAAAACGATTTTATTAGCTTTTCACGGACTCTTGATGAAAAAATACTGATTTATTTCTTTAATCAAGGGAATGCGGTTCAATATGTCAGCTTACGAGATTTGAATATTGAAAGGAATAAGAAAATCTGTGATGCATGGACAGAGCAGCCGCTTCAGCATCACGATGTCATTGCCGTTCAGCCGGGAGAATTTTTGATTTTGAGTGCTACCGCCCCTGTATAACATTCTGTTATCGGTAACAAATCAAAAGTTGTTGTAACCGCTTTCTATAGGACAATACAATTGTTATAGTTTCGTAAATAGAAGGGGGAAAAGAGATGGTTCTTTTTAAAAAGGGGTTCGCCATATTGGCGGCATCATTCCTGGCAATCGGCCTTGCCGCCTGCTCAAGTTCAAAAAATCCAGCAAGCGCTGATGGCAAAAAGGTGCTGACTGTGTCTGTCGAAGAAACGTATAAAGAATACATTGAAAGCATAAAAACAAAGTTCGAAAAAGAGAATGATGTCACAGTAAAAATTGTTGAAAAGCAAATGTTCGAACAGTTAGAAGCGCTTCCTCTTGATGGCCCGGCGGGTAATGCGCCTGATGTTATGCTTGCTGCATATGACCGGATCGGCGGTTTGGGACAGCAAGGACATTTACTTGACATTAAGCCATCTCATACAAAAAGCTTTGGTGATAAAGAAATGCAGCAGGTGACAGTTGACGGCAAAGTGTACGGAATGCCGCTAGTCATTGAGACACTTATTTTGTATTACAATAAAGATCTTTTAAAAACAGCGCCTAAAACATTTAAAGACCTTGAAAAGTTAACGGAAGATCCTCGATTCACGTTTGCTTCGGAAAAAGGAAAATCAACCGGATTTTTAGCAAAATGGACTGACTTTTATATGTCGTACGGCTTATTGGCTGGATACGGCGGATATGTGTTTGGGAAAAACGGCACAGATTCCGGGGACATCGGCCTGAACAATAAAGGGGCTGTAGAAGCGGTGAAATATGCGGAGAAATGGTTTGAAACCTATTGGCCGAAAGGAATGCAAGACAATTCAAGCGCAGACGACTTTATTCAGCAGATGTTTTTAGAAGGCAAAGCGGCTGCGATCATTGGCGGTCCTTGGTCAGCTGCCAACTATAAAGAGGCTAAATTGAACTACGGAGCGGCTCCCATCCCGACATTGCCCAATGGAGAAGAATATGCCCCTTTTGCGGGCGGTAAAGGCTGGGTAGCTTCAAAATATACAAAAGAGCCCGAGCTGGCTGAAAAATGGCTTGAGTATGCTGCAAATGATGCCAATGCTTACGCTTTTTATGAGGATACAAACGAAGTTCCGGCCAACACTGCTGCAAGGAAGAAAGCCGATGAGCAAAAGAATGAACTGACGTCAGCTGTGATTAAACAATATGAAACAGCAACGCCGGCTCCAAATATTCCGGAAATGGCTGAAGTATGGACAGGAGCGGAAAGTTTGATTTTTGATGCAGTTTCAGGAAAAAAATCGACACAAACATCAGCGAATGATGCTGTAAACGTCATAAAGGAAAATATTAAAGAAAAGTATGTGAAATAAAACGGCGGGATAGCGTCCGGAAGAATAGAGGGCGGAAAAAATGAATAAACATCACACACTTGCAAAGCAAAAACGAAAGGCAGGGCTTTTATCGATCATTCCAGGACTTGGGCAGATTGCAAATCAGCAATTGTCAAAGGGGCTCTTATTTCTTGCCATCACTGGCTTGTTTGCTTTTGAATTATGCGTTTTCGGTATACAGGCGCTAACCGGATTGATGACACTGGGAAGTGTTCCCGGTGAAGACCACTCGCTGTTTATGCTGATTGAAGGCACGCTGCAATTGATCGTGACGGTGATTTTCCTCATGTTCTATATCTTTAATATCCATGATTCGCGTAAGACCGCCGCTATGAAAGCGGCGGGTTTGGAAGTCAATACAACAGCCAAGGATATGATCTGTCATGCGGGCGATAAAGGGTTTCCATATCTATTTACACTTCCGGCATATATCATGATGGTGTTTGTGATTATCTTTCCGGTTTTGGTGACTCTGTTTGTTGCATGTACAAACTATGATTTTTATCATATTCCGCCTAATCGTCTGATTGACTGGGTCGGGTTTAAAAATTTCTTAAATATTTTTTTCCTTGGCTCCTATCGTGAAACATTTGTGAATGTACTGGGCTGGACGGTTATCTGGACAATCTGTGCAACAACGCTGCAAATCATTTTAGGTATTGTGACGGCACTTTTCGTCAATCAGGATTTTATAAAAGGCAAGCGGATATTTCGAATGATTTTCTTATTTCCATGGGCTGTTCCGGCTTTTATTACAATCATGAGTTTTTCCAACATGTTTAACGACAGCATAGGAGCGGTGAATGCACAGGTGATTCCACTATTCAATCACCTGCCGTTTGTTGAGCTGCCTGCGATCGCGTGGAAGACCGATCCTTTCTGGACAAAGACAGCCCTCATTATGATTCAGACGTGGCTCGGCTTTCCATATATTTATGTCATGGTAACGGGAGTGCTTCAGGCGATTCCAGGTGAATTGTATGAAGCGGCAAAGATTGACGGGGCCACTTTTATTCAGCGTTTTCGGCATATTACATTCCCGATGATTTTATTTGCCACAGCACCCGTGATGATTACTCAGTATACGTTTAATTTCAATAATTTCTCGATCATCTACTTATTTAATGAGGGAGGTCCAGGCAGTGCGGGAGCCGGGGCCGGGTCGACCGATATCTTAATTTCGTGGATTTATAAACTGACAACAGGCACATCACCCCAATATTCCGTTGCGGCGGCTGTGACACTGTTAATTTCTTTCATTGTCATTGGAATTTCACTGATTGCTTTCAAAAAATCGAATGCTTTTGGCAATGAGGAGGTTATGTAGGTGAACGCGAGCACTGCCAGAATGCTTAATAAAATCTGTACGTATTTCTTTTTGACGCTTTTAAGTATTGTCATTATATATCCGTTGCTGATTACGGCATCATCAGCATTCCGGGTGGGGAATTCGGCGGCTTTTCAGCTCGATTTTTCGGGTTCTTGGACATTGGATCATTTTAAGCGGCTATTTGACGAGACGCTTTATCTCAATTGGTACAGCAATACACTTGTCATCGCGCTATCGGTCATGGTTTTGCAGGTTACAATCGTGACACTTGCCGGATACTCGTACAGCCGCTATCGGTTTGCAGGCAGAAAAAAGAGCCTGGTATTCTTTTTAATCATTCAAATGGTGCCGACAATGGCGGCGCTGACTGCTTTTTATGTCTTGGCGATGCTAATAGGCGCACTCGATCAATACTGGTTTTTAACAGCGATCTATATCGGCGGCGGAATTCCGATGAACACGTGGCTGATGAAAGGTTATTTTGATACTGTGCCGAGAGAAATTGATGAAGCCGCGCGAATTGACGGAGCGGGACATCTGAGGATTTTCGCTTCAATTGTTCTGCCGCTTGTTAAGCCAATGCTCGCGGTACAAGCGCTTTGGGCGTTTATGGCACCGTTTGGCGACTATTTGCTGGCGAAGTTTTTGCTTCGCTCACCGGAAAGGCTGACCATTGCTGTAGGATTACAATCCTTTATTTCTAATCCGCAGCAGCAAAAAGTAGCTCTATTTGCGGCTGGTGCCATCCTTGCCGCACTGCCGATATGCGTTCTATTCTTTTTTCTCCAAAAGAACTTTGTGTCCGGTTTGACAGCCGGCGGAACAAAGGGGTAATTCAATGAAGAATCTGGAGAATAAAAGCTTTATCATCCGCTGCCTGAAAGCGGCTGCATCTCCATCAGGTGTTTGCCGCTACGGGAATACCTTCAGCTGGCTGCAGCTCTCTTTTCTCTTTATGTTTTTAACGGCCTGCTTAATGGCGCCGTTAACGGTTTCGTTTGTGAAAATGGATCGCTTCAGCGTTTCATCTTTCATGCCGTCAGCGGTTCAAGGAGTTAATGATCAATTTGCTGATCAATTACAGGGGTTTCAAATCAGGAACGGAAAACTAACAGGCGGGAAGAGCTCTGAGAGGATTGAAGATGGGCAGAATGTGATGGCAGTCGATATGAAGCATGAATATGAGACAAGCGGTGAGAATGGGCGATTGAAAGTAACTGGATTTGAAAACGCCATCATATTTCAACCTGATCAACTGGTGATCACCGATCAAAACGAAACGGGGTTTTCTGTTGGCTATGCGAAAATGGACGTTAAGCTCGAGAAACCAAACGTCCATGATGTAGAGGTTTTGATCGATACATTATGGTTGGCACAGTATAAGCCGATGATCATGATGCTGGCATATACGGTGGTTTCTATGATCCAGCTTTTGTTAACGTTTGTTCTTGCCGGAGGCCTCTGGATCACAAAAATATCAAACATGGTCTCTATTGCATCATTCAAGGAAGCGGCCTCTATAGCGATTTGCGCATCAGCACTGCCGGCATTTGCGGCAGCTGCTATCGGCATGGTTCATTTTGATTTGATTACTGTATTGATGATCCATTCGTGTGGCGTTACTTTGATGATCTCTTTTGCATTTAGATATTTGACCAAAATCCGCCGTGATAATGGAAACTTACATTCGGGAGGAAATGATGATAAATCAGCGGTTATTTGAGATTGATGAATGGAAAATCAAAACAAATACATTTAATAAGGAGCATACACGGCTGCTGGAAAGCCTGACGTCTCTTGCCAATGGCTATATGGGGGTCAGAGGGAATTTTGAAGAAGGCTATTCAGGCGACAGTCACCAAGGCACATATATTGCAGGCGTGTGGTTCCCCGACAAAACGCGAGTAGGCTGGTGGAAAAACGGGTATCCAGAATATTTCGGAAAAGTGATCAATGCGATGAACTTTATGGGCATAGGCTTATATGTTGACGGTGAAAAAATCGATCTCCATCAAAACTCAATCGAATCATTTGAGGTAGAACTCAATATGAAAGAGGGGATTCTGCGGCGAAGCGCTGTTGTCCGCATTCAAGATAAATCCGTCAGAATCAGGTCAGAGCGGTTTCTTAGCCTTGCTGTAAAAGAACTCTGTGCGATTCATTATGAAGCGGAGTGCCTGACGGGAGATGCTGTCATTACGCTTGTTCCTTACCTGGATGGAAATGTGGCAAATGAAGATTCTAACTACCAAGAACAGTTTTGGCAGGAGGAAGCGAAAGGTGCTGATTCTCACAGCGGCCATTTAGCAACAAAAACGATCGAAAATCCATTTGGAACACCGCGCTTCAAGGTTTTAGCCGCAATGGCAAACGTGACAGAGGGTTTTGTCCATGAAAGCTTTAAAACGACTGAAATGTATGTCGAGAATCGTTACAGCTACCAAACGAAGGCATCATTGAAAAAGTTTGTGATTGTCACGACTTCCCGTGATTTTCGGGAGGAAGAGCTTTTTTCGAAAGCCAAGGAGCTTTTGGCGGAAGTGGTAGAGAACGGCTATGAAGATGCAAAACGGAGGCACACTGATCGATGGAAGGAAAGATGGGCAAAAGCGGACATTGAGATTAAAGGAGATGAGGAGCTACAACAAGGAATCCGCTACAATATCTTTCAGTTATTCTCGACGTATTATGGGGGCGATGCTCGTTTGAATATCGGGCCGAAAGGATTTACTGGCGAGAAATATGGAGGTGCAGCATATTGGGATACTGAGGCGTACGCCGTTCCGATGTATTTGGCGACAGCCGAGCCGGAGGTGACGAAAAACCTGCTTTTGTATCGCTATCATCAGTTGGAGGCTGCTAAACGCAACGCGGCAAAATTGGGGATGAAGGGGGCACTTTATCCGATGGTGACGTTCACCGGTGATGAATGCCACAACGAATGGGAAATCACCTTTGAAGAAATTCACCGCAATGGCGCGATCTGTTATGCGATCTACAATTATATCAATTATACACGCGACCGTAACTATATGGAAGAATACGGGATAGACGTTCTTGTGGCAGTCAGCAGATTTTGGGCCGACCGTGTTCACTTCTCGAAACGAAAAAATAAGTATATGATCCATGGCGTCACAGGGCCGAATGAATACGAAAACAACGTTAACAACAATTGGTATACGAATGTCATTGCGGCTTGGACGTTGGAGTATACTCTACAAAGTCTCGAAAGTATCTCAGCGGAGAAACGCCGCCTTCTGGATGTGCAGGAAGTAGAATTGAAAGTCTGGAGAGAAATCATCCAGCACATGTACTATCCATTTAGTGAAGAACTGCAAATTTTCGTTCAGCATGACACGTTCTTGGACAAAGACCTGCAAGCAGTTGACGAATTAGATCCAGCGGAGCGGCCTCTTTATCAGAATTGGTCATGGGACAAGATTCTCCGCTCCAATTTTATTAAGCAGGCAGATGTTCTCCAAGGCATTTATCTTTTTAATGACCGTTTTACAATAGAAGAAAAACGGCGAAATTTTGAATTTTATGAGCCGATGACTGTTCATGAATCAAGCCTATCGCCCTCTGTCCATGCGATTCTCGCAGCCGAACTCAAGCTGGAAAAGAAAGCGCTCGAATTATATAAGCGCACAGCAAGGCTTGATCTTGATAATTACAATCATGATACGGAAGAAGGCTTGCATATTACTTCAATGACGGGTAGCTGGCTGACAATCGTTCATGGCTTTGCAGGCATGCGCACCGCGAATGAGACGCTGTCATTTGCTCCGTTTTTGCCGAAAGAATGGGACGAATATTCATTCAACATCAATTATCGAAACCGATTAATCAATGTGACGGTTGACGAAAAGCGCGTTATTTTTGAGCTTGTAAAAGGTGAGCCGCTGCACATGAACGTTTATGAGGAACGAGTTGTCCTACAGGGACGATGTGAAAGGAGAACGCCTAATGAGTGAATGGTGGAAAGAAGCTGTCGTTTATCAAATTTACCCGCGCAGTTTTTATGATGCCAATGGAGATGGATTCGGGGATTTGCAAGGTGTGATTCAAAAGCTGGATTACATCAAAAATCTCGGGGCGGATGTCATCTGGCTCTCCCCGGTATTTGATTCCCCGCAGGATGACAACGGATATGATATCAGCGATTACAAAAACATGTATGAAAAGTTTGGGACAAATGAAGATATGTTTCAGCTGATTGATGAAGTCCATAAACGCGGAATGAAAATCGTCATGGATTTGGTCGTGAACCACACGTCGGATGAGCATGCCTGGTTTGCTGAAAGCCGCAAGTCGAAGGACAATCCTTACCGGGATTATTATTTTTGGAAAGATCCTAAACCGGACGGCTCAGAGCCGAATAATTGGGGATCGATCTTTTCAGGCTCAGCGTGGACATACGATGAAGGAACAGGGCAGTATTATTTGCACTACTTTTCGAAAAAACAGCCTGATTTAAATTGGGAAAACGAAGCCGTTCGCCGGGAAGTTTATGATGTAATGAGATTCTGGATGGATAGAGGCGTTGACGGCTGGCGGATGGATGTGATCGGCTCTATTTCTAAATACACCGATTTTCCGGACTACGAAACGGATCACAGCCGCAGCTATATTGTCGGCCGTTATCACTCTAACGGCCCACGTCTTCATGAGTTTATTCAAGAGATGAACAGGGAAGTGCTTTCTCATTACGACTGCATGACAGTCGGAGAGGCAAACGGCTCTGATATTGAAGAGGCTAAAAAGTACACAGATGCAAGCAGGCAAGAGCTGAATATGATCTTTACATTTGAACATATGGATATTGATACAGAACAAAACTCGCCAAATGGGAAATGGCAGATCAAGCCATTTGATTTGATTGCTTTAAAAAAGACGATGACAAGGTGGCAGACCGGGTTAATGAATGTCGGCTGGAATACCCTTTATTTTGAGAACCATGATCAGCCGAGGGTTATTTCCCGCTGGGGCAATGACGGGAAGCTGCGTAAGGAATGTGCGAAGGCATTTGCAACGGTTCTGCACGGCATGAAAGGAACGCCGTTTATTTACCAGGGAGAAGAAATCGGCATGGTCAACAGCGATATGCCGCTGGAGATGTATGATGATCTTGAAATAAAGAATGCATATCGTGAACTAGTCGTCGAAAACAAAACGATGTCAGAAAAAGAGTTTGTCAAAGCCGTGATGATAAAAGGAAGGGATCATGCGAGAACACCGATGCAGTGGGATGCCGGAAAACATGCGGGATTCACAGCCGGAGACCCGTGGATACCGGTAAATTCCCGCTACCAAGATATCAATGTGAAAGAGTCCTTGGAAGATCAAGATTCGATTTTCTATTACTATCAGAAGCTCATTCAATTACGAAAGCAATATAAGATTATGATATATGGCGATTATCAGCTGTTGCAGGAGAATGATCCGCAGGTCTTTTCTTACCTTCGAGAATATCAAGGGGAAAAGCTTCTTGTCGTTGTGAATTTATCGGAAGAAAAGGCTCTGTTCATAGCGCCTCCAGAACTGATTCATGAGCGTTGGAAAGTGCTGATTTCAAACTATCCGCAGGAGCGGGCTGACTTAAAGAGTATTAGCCTCAAACCTTATGAAACTGTGATGGTCATTAGTATATGAAAGCGTTCATTTTTGATTTAGACGGAGTGATAACAGATACGGCTGAATATCATTTTCTCGCTTGGAAGCACATCGCAGAACAAATCAATATCCCCTTTGACAGAGACATGAATGAAAGGCTAAAAGGAATCAGCAGAGAAGAGTCACTTGAAAGCATATTGATCTCTGGCGGTGCGGAAACAAAGTATACAAATGCGGAGAAACAAGAACTTATGCATCAGAAAAATCACGATTATCAAACGTTGATCAGCAAATTGACGCCGGAAGATCTTTTACCGGGGATTGGCAGGCTCCTATGTCAATTGAAAAACGAAAATATAAAAATCGGGTTAGCATCTTCAAGTCGCAATGCCCCCGAGATTTTAAGACGATTGGCAATTATCGATGATTTTGATGCCATTGTTGATCCGACGACTCTTGCGAAGGGGAAGCCTGATCCTGACATCTTTTTAACAGCTGCAGCGATGCTCGATGTTTCCCCTGCTGATTGCGCGGCAATAGAAGACGCAGAAGCAGGCATTTCTGCAATCAAATCTGCGGGGATGTTTGCGGTTGGTGTCGGTCAAGGACAGCCGATGCTTGGTGCTGATTTGGTTGTGAGGCAGACGAATGATTTGACGCTTGAGCTGTTACATGAGGAATGGGAGCAGTATAGAATAAAAAGTGTTTAAGGGAGTCAATTCCTTGAAATGAAAAAAACCTGCAAGAGACGCAGCTCTTGCAGGTTGTGTTATTACTTTTTGTCTTCTGTGTGAGTCAAAATTTTGTCAATCAGGCCGTATTCAAGCGCTTCTTCAGCAGACTTGAAGTTATCACGGTCTGTGTCGCGTTCGATCACTTCAAGCGGCTGGCCAGTACGTTCAGCAAGGACTTTGTTTAATTTGTCGCGAAGCAAGAGAATGCGTTTCGCGGCAATTTCAATTTCTGTCGCCTGACCTTGCGCACCGCCAAGTGGCTGGTGAATCATGACTTCACTGTTTGGAAGCGCATAGCGTTTGCCTTTTTCGCCGGCTGCAAGCAGGAACGCGCCCATTGACGCAGCCATACCGATACAAATTGTAGATACCTTCGGCTTAATAAACTGCATGGTATCATAGATCGCCATACCAGCTGTAATAGAGCCGCCCGGGCTGTTGATGTAAAGAGAAATTTCTTTTTCAGGGTCTTCTGCTGCTAAGAATAAAAGCTGTGACACGATGGAGTTCGCAACGTTGTCATCAATCGCAGATCCAAGCATGATGATACGATCCTTTAATAGACGAGAATAAATGTCATACGCTCTTTCCCCGCGGTTCGTTTGTTCAATGACTGTAGGTATTAAATTCATAATGCTCCTCCTTCACCTTTTAGGTAAGTATGTAGTTACATGATACATTTTTGGTCAATAAAGGTCAAACAAAAAGCTAGCCTGATATGCAAAGTCGTCTCTTTTTCCCATTTTCCCCAAAAATACAGGGGTTCAAACCATCGTATGTCAGATTGCCAATTAAGATGCTTTGACTATTTAAAAAACGGCCTCTCGAAATAGAGGGTTGTTATTTGAATGGAATTATCGTATAATTAGTTGTGCTGACGTTCTCATAACGCAGTCTATATGCGCTCGTAGCTCAGTTGGATAGAGCGGTGGTTTCCGGTACCACGTCTGTCGGGGGTTCGAATCCCTCCGAGCGCGTCCAATAGAACAACAGGAAAGACAAGGGTTTGGCGATTTGCCGCTCTTGTCTTTTTTGTTTTGTTTCATAAATCTTTCTTGCTGAAACATAAATTTTCCTCCTACCGGGCACGTTATGGAATGTATGCGATATTGAATTTGCGAGGAGGATGAACATGGGTATTTTAAGCGGAAATCCGCAGGATGAACCGATGCATTATGGTGAGGTATTCGGCTTGTGGAGTTATGTGATGGCGGGCAATAAAATGGTCGGCAATTACCAAATGCTATTGAATCATGTCGGTGATGACGACCTGAAGAAGCTGCTTCGTGAGTCTATTGAAAAATGCCAAGATGAAATCAAACAGGTCAGCACGATCCTGAAAGAAAACGGGGTGGCGCTGCCGCCGGCTTCTCCTGAACCGCCGACAGCAGATCTTAACGATATTCCGCCTGGCGCACGGTTTCTCGATCCGGATGTGGCGGCCTCCGCGGCAGCAGCCAATGCTGCAGGTCTTGTGACATGCAGCAAAATGATGGGGCAATCGATTCGTGAGGATATTGCGATGATGTTTGGGCAATTTCATATGTCGAAAGCGGCAACCGGCGCAAAATACTTAAGGCTGCTAAAAAACAAAGGCTGGCTCATCCCGCCGCCGCTTCATCTTCAAAAACATCACGAAGCTTAATGGCAAAGGCATATACAGCTGTATATGCCTTTATTTTATGAAGATGACGTAAGACGCAGGCCGATGACGCCGGCTAGTATAAGGCAAAGTGAAATCACCTGTGAAAGCTGAAACCGCTCCTTAAACCAGATGAGCCCGACCGCCGAAACGCCAATGCTTCCAATGCCAGTCCAGACGGCATAAGCGACTCCGGCAGGCAGGACCATCATCGCTTGGGAAAGGCAGTAAAAGGATAAGCCGAATCCAACAGTCATCACAATGATTGGCCATTTTTTTCTTGTTCCGTCTATATATTTCATGGCAATGGCAGCTATAATTTCTTCTATGCCGGCAATCACTAATAAAAACCATGCCATTATTGTTCACCTCCCGGCTGAGATTTGCTTTCATTCGTAAATAATTTCATTCCTAAAATGCCAGCCAGCAATAAAGCTAAAAAGAACATTTGGGCTGCTGAGAAGGATTCGCCCAGAACAATTCCAGTCAGATATGTTCCGACGGTTCCGATTCCCACAAACACAGTGTACGCCGCGGCCATCGGGATTTTTTGATAAGAGCGGATCAACAGGATAAAGCTGACCGCAATTAAGATAAATATGATGATCCAATCCAAAAGCGAATCAGCATGTTTGAGGGAAGAGGCCCAAACAACTTCTAAAAGCCCTGCAATAAAAACAAGAACCCAATTCAAATGAAACACCTCTCTATTTTATGAATGAATGTCAGTCATTTTTAGAACATTAAAAAATGAGCGGTGTTACCCAGTCATTTTTTAAGCAATGCCTAAGCTCCGTTTTAAGAAAGTAAAAATTTCCTTTTTATACACTTCAACATTTTCATCTTGTTCAAATCCGATATAGAATCGTTCCGCAGTGTTCTCGACCAAGTTGATAATTGTTCTGGCCGTCCATTTTGAATTGATTCCTTCCGTTACCTCATGGTTTGCAATGGCCTTGTTGATAATTGTTTCAAGCCAGGAATAATAAGGTTGATAGATCGTCTCCCATTTTTCCATGGAGTGGTCGATCGCAAGCCCGGAATAACAGAGGACAATAATATCCTTATGGCGTTCTGTAATGAGAAAAGTCTCATCAATTAATATATCTAAAACGGTCCAAAAATCCTCGTCCCCATGCAGCCTACTTTTGATTTGATTAAGTGTATGGGTGAGAAGATTTTCTGCAATGGCCGGTATGAGGGCATTTTTAGATGAGAAATACAAATAGAATGTTCCTTGGGCAGTGCCGGCCTTTTTGACAATATCAGAAATAGAAGCCTTGTCGAGGCCTTTTTCAGAAATGACTTCTATGGCAGCCTGCAGAATTTTTTCATATTTGCCCGATGTTTGTTTTGGCATGAGGAACACCTCCAATAATGACTGACTCTCATTCATTTTATCGCGTGTATGTATGTTTGTAAAGAATAAAGAAGCAAGAAACCTCTTGCTTCTTTATTTATCGTAATCAATGGCGGCTTTTGGGAGCCCGGTATACTTTGCCCAGTAATAAATCGCAAGTGAGCCGATCGCGACTAAAATGAGGTCGACGGGATTGCTGATAATCCCTAAACCATGTCCGAAAGAACCGATGTAGGAAAAGATCAGCATCATAATATAAAACCCGATAAGCCACCAGGCTGATTTCAGCTGCTGAGCGAGGCTGACATCTTCTTTAGGCGTATATTTGCTGAAACAGAGATAGATCAAAAACATCACGAGCTGTGAGCCGAGCAGCCAGGAGACTGTTTTCCATCCTGACCAGTACACGATAAACGCTGTAAATATAAAGGAAAGCGGCCCGATAATGCTCATTCCCTTTAAATAAAACGGCCTGTTTAAGTCCTTCGCGTTGACCCTCAGCGCAGCTGAAGAAATGGGTGCAATCGCATATGAAAGAATGAGCGCGACTGAACAGACATTGACGAGCGCGTTCCACGAAGGAAAGGGAAGTGTCCAGAAAATGGACAGGGCAAACGAAAGCCAAAGCGAAGCGCGGGGTGTCCCCGTATCTTTATTGACCTTTGAGAATATGCCAAATAATGTGCCGTTACGCGCCCAGGCGTAAACAAGGCGGGATGTCGTATTCATAAAGATATTCCCGTTTCCTCCGGGAGACAGAATGGCGTCTAAAATGACAAGCGTTGCAAGCCAGCCTAACCCGAGCATGACCGCAATATCCTTAAACGGCAATGAGAACTCCCGGCCAATTGCCGGCCAGCCATGTTTCAGTGTTTCTGTCGGGATTGCACCAATAAAGGTGACCTGCAAAACAGTATAAATGATGGTTGAAACGATGATGCAAATGATTAAAGCGATCGGGATATTGCGTTTTGGATTTTGGACTTCACCTGCTACAGATACAATCGGATGCAGGCCGAGATACGCAAACATGACGCCGCCTGTCGAGATGGCAGCCTGAATACCTGTAAATCCAAACGGTGCAAATCCTTGAACGGATAAATTCTCCGGCTGAAAATGAAAGATCAGCACAATAATGATGGTAATCGGCACAATATATTTAAAAATCGATATGATGAAATTCGCCTTAGCGAAGGTTTTGACGCTCCAATAATTCAGCAGGAAAAACAAGCATAATAGGGCAAACTGCAAGATCCAGCCGGAAATGGTCGGTGAATCAGACCCTTTAATGGTCAGGCCGGGAAACCAATAGGCCACATACTGGCGCACAGCTGTCACTTCAATTGAAATCAAGCTTGTATAAGCGACAATCGTGACAAACGAAATTAAGTAGCCGACAAGGTGGCCATGTGAATAAACGGGGTATCGAATGATGCCTCCGGTACGGGGCAGAGCGGCTCCGAGCTCTGCATATACGAGCCCGATTAACAAAATAATGGCTCCTCCGAGGATCCAGGAAAAAGCGCCGGAGGGCCCTGCTTTTGAAGCGACATTACTGACAGCGAACAGCCACGCTGATCCAAAGATGGCTCCCATCCCAATCAAAATCAGATCAAACAGCGACATTGATTTTTGAAAATTTCCTTGTTTAGACATTCGCTTCCTCCTTTGAAACCAGCCTTATATTTCTTACAATGCCCAATATGTAACAGAGAATACCGCTCCTAATAAAAAAACAGGGCAGCCTGCGCTGCCCCTGTTTTTATTCATGAATCGAATCAAAGTGTTTCACTGTTATATTTTTGAAGGAGGCTGTGCCGCCGTCAGAAAAAAGGGTAATTCCTTTATCTTCAGGCTTTGGGAAGACTTCATTTGAAAAAACGGTTTTCCCGTCGCCTACAAATACTTCTATCGTTGTCTTATCGACGAGAATTTTTACATGTGCTTCATGTTTGCTTACATCGTAAGGTGCTTTGCTTTCGACAAAGGTATTGCTTTTGTCAGGCTGATTTGTGGCTGCTCTATTGACATATGCATAGCCGCCTTCGGCGAAAATGCCGACATCAATATGGCGTTTTTGGTCTTCTGATTCTCTGAGCCTGACGCCTGCATTTTTTAGCTCTGACCAAGAAAGATCCATATCAAGCTGGTACGTATCACCTGTCATCGACAATGTTTTTGATCCGTTCACATCCTGATCCTCTATTTCGTCAGTTGAAACAGTCAGCTGCTCCAAAGCTTCAATCGGCTGTGAGACGAGGCTGTATGTTCCATCCTGCTCCTTCAGCCGGAGTTCGCGTATGACAGAATCTGTGCCGTTAAAGCCGTTCTTCATTGTCGGGGTGTTGTTGGCATAATCCCAATTGTTCATCCAGGCAAGCGCATACCGTTTTTCTAATGGATCTGTGCTTTTGCTGTCTTCGAACGTCACACCGCCATACCAGTCGAAGCCATAGTCAAGCCATTGGGCTTCAGTCTGATCCGCTTTGAATTCTTTTCCGTCGAAGCTTCCGGTCCAGTAGGCGTACGTATTTGGTTTGCCCCACGGTTTGCCATTCGCGCTGGCGCCGAGAACCCACTTATTCGTTCCGTCGCTTGCCCGTATCATGTAGAGGTCGGGACATTCCACCATTCCCGCCTGTTCTGGGAAGAATCCGCTTGTGTAATGCCAGTCCTTAAGATTATCGGATTCATAAAAGCCGATTTTTGATCCTTCAGCCATAACCATGACCCATTTGTTATCTTGGTCATCCCATATCACTTTCGGGTCTCTGAAATCGTCTGTGCCCGGATTAGGCATAACGGGGTTGCCACTGTAGAATTTGAATGATTTTCCTTTGTCTGTGCTGTACCACAAATATTGTTCCTGTTTTTTGTCTTTGGCTGAGGGCTGTGTCACAATCGCGACAAGCGCATTTTTCCCGAAGCCGGCTGTGTTCTCTTTATCCACCACGACGGAACCGGTCCAAATGTCACCGTCCGGGTTCGTATATTTCGGAATCGCCACGCCTTCATCGGTCCAGTGCACCAAATCCTCTGAGACGGCATGGCGCCATTCTGTGCCGTTGCCTTTTGGGTAATCCCGGTTATATAGATAGAAATAATGATACTTGCCATCAAAATAGATCGGTTTTTGAGGGTCATTTTTCCATTTATCCGGCGTCGTAAAATGATATGCCGCCCGGTAGTCCGGCTTCTGTTTTGATTTTGTTTTTTGGTCATGTCCTTCTTTTGGAAATAAGTCGATAAACAGCAATATTCCTAAAAAGGTTAGGAATACGGTTAGCCATTTGCCTGCTTTTATATAGTTCATATGGGATTCACCTTTATGTTGATAAGAAATAAAAGAAAATGCCAATAGGATATCGGCATTTTTCTTTTGCGTTTTTATTTGTTAACTGTTAATTGTCCTTGTTCAAGGATGCTGTCTTTGACAACAGATGTTTTCTTGCCTTTGATGTTCAGCAGGAAGCTTGGCGCAAACGTTGATTGTTTGTCTGCGTAGAATCCTCTGTTTGTCATATAGCTTGTAATCACGACATTGTTTCCTTTCGCTTGAGGTACAGCGAAGTGTGAGTAAGTAAAGGTTACATCGTTAGGATCAAGATCCATTTTTAATACAAGGCCAGTTTTGTTCAGCGGCTTGTATGGGCCAGTTAAAGAATTAGAAACATAGCCAAGCATGTAAATATCGTTAGACGTGATGCCGTCAATCGTCATTTTTGACCCGCGGGAGTCAGTGAACAGATACCATTTGCCGTTCATTTTAAAGACGTTCGCGCGTTCAATTTCATCTGTTACTGTGTTAGATGCAATCAGCGGTTTCATCACTTTTTTCAGTGTGTAGTCATCGTTTAGCTCGATCATGCCGAGGGCGCCGTTAGCTAATTCAGCAGTGCGCTTTTTATCACTTTGCAGAAGCTTTTGACTTTCTTGACGGAAGAACGATGTGCTTTTGCCATAGTATGCTTTGTTAAATAAAGATTCTTCGCCTTGGTAGCCATCTTCAGTTCCAGTGTTTGCTTCAAATACTAAGTATTTGTGGCCTTTATCTTCTACGTAGTGAGGATCTCTCAGCGTATGGTTGTCGCCTGAGCTGTAGTTGCCTTCATCGATGAACTGCTGTACATTTTGATACGTTTTGCCGTCACCGTCAAAGATTGATTTATAATCCTCTACACCGTTGATGTTCAAAGAGCTGTCTGATGCTGATACGTTAACCTGTGCAGTTGTCAGTGTTTGTTTGCCGTAATGTTTACCGGAGAAATCAGTGTAGAATAAACGGATGTGACCGTCAGATGTGAATGTCGCTGAGCCAGACCATTCTTGTGTTTGGTCTTTCAGGATTGAATCATTTGCATCGAATTTGTCGCTGTCTTTGAAGACGCGGCCAGCGTTTTTCCAGCTGTCAATAGAAGTTTCGCCGACTTTTTGATAGAACATGTAAATCGATGTGTCATCCGCGTTTTTAGGATCTCCGGCTAATGCAAAGACGATGTGGTAGCCGTGATAGTTTGCGACAGTGCCGTCAGCGTTTTGTAATGGCCAGCTGTCCCAAACGTCCAGGCCTTTTGCAGAAGAGATATTTTTAATTGTGGACGGATCGAATTCAGGTACTTGATATTTTTCATTTTTTTGCTGTTCAGGGATTTGCAGCATATCATGGCGTGTAATATGGGAAATGCCGTATGTTTCCTTATATGGTTTTTGGTTCGTTTCTTTCGCAAACGCTTGAGTAGCGCCTCCTGCCAGCAGTGCGGTAGTAAAGGTTAATACTGTTGCTTGTTTTGCAAACTTTTTGATGTTCATCGTTCATGTCTCCTTTTTTATGTACTGTGTTAGCGGTCTGCTTCTTCCAGCCCTCCTGTTTGAAGATGGCAAGTTAGTTACGCACAATAAAAAAAGACCTAAAATATGTAAGGGGTGGCGCCAAAGTATACACTTTGCCCTTTACACATTTTAGGTCTTGCCTGCTTTATCAGTAACAAACCCGCGCGATTTACTTTTCGACCTCATTCTATTAGACTCTCGTTTGGATTGCAACTGGTCTATTTTCCTCTTTTGTTTGATAGTAAATCATAAAAGGATTTGCGGACTACGGGCCTAAAGAACTAAAAAATCTATCTGTTTCTTTTCATTCTCTGTATTTTTTATAGCTTCTGTTGCATGGGCATAAAGTTGCCTTTTTCATCATAATTCAGAAAATATGACAATATCTCATTTTTCTATTGATCGATTAAAAAGGATCTCTAACTGAGGTTTTTCATATAAGATTAGCTGATGCCTTGGTGAAGCATGCCTCTTGGATTAAAAAGCAGTAATTCGTTTTGGGAACATGCTGCTGTTATTTCTATTTTTGAGTACAGTCCGGGCAGATACCGTTTCAATGTCTGTAACGATCAATATAATAATGTATTAACTAGCAAAAAAAGATAGAAGCTTAAGGCTTATAAGGAGGAAAAAGTTATGCCGCCACGGCCAACTAAATGGATTATGAGGAACGATCGACCGGAACCTCTTTTATCACCAAGTGTCATGCAAGGCAGAAATGGAAATACCCCGCCAGCTCAACAAAACCAGCTCTTCGCACCAATTACGGCAAATAGTAACCAGCCTATTTCTGCTTTCCGAGCTACCAGCAATGCGAATCTGTCAGTGGCTGCAAATGCAGCTAGCGGAGTCCTTTTTCAAAATGTGCAATTTGATTTGGCGAATGAATATAATCCCGGCACATCTACATTTTCACCGAGAACAGCAGGCGTGTATTCTCTTAATGCATCAGTTGAATTTCAAGCGAATGCGAATGTTGGCTTCAACTTAGAAGTCGTATTTCTCGTGAATCAAGATGTGGTAGGCGGCGGAAATAACCAATTTCAAGCAGGGAATCTCCCCGCTGTCGTAGCCATTACGGAAATTCTTCAGTTAAACGCCGGAGATACGGTGACAGTTGCCATGAGAAGTACTGCGGCCGGAGTCATTCAAGCGACTACGAGAACCCATTTTGCAGCCGCTAGAGTTCCTTCTCCGACTTCATAAAAGGGGATTTTTTGATTCATGCAGATCTAATACCGCTATATTAAAGTTGATTTTTCCTGTTTGAGGATTGATCAACTTTTTTGTTATTTTCAAAATATTTGAAACGTTAGTAGGTTAGTAACGTACAGAGATATGGGAGGTGGAGGAATGAAGCAGAATAAAAGAAAGCATCTTCAAACGTTATTTGAGACATTAGGCGAAAAACATCAGTTTAACGGGACGGTTCTGGCTGCGGAGGGTGGCGATATTTTATATCATCACTCTTTTGGTTATGCGGAAATGACGGAAAAACGCCCGTTGAAAACCAACTTTTTGTTTGAGTTAGCGTCTTTGTCAAAGCCTTTTACAGCATTGGGAATCATCTTGCTGGAGGAGAAGGGGATTCTTGGCTATGAGGATAAAGTGGATCGCTGGCTGCCCGGTTTTCCGTATCAGGGCGTAACGATTCGGCATTTATTGAACCATACGTCAGGGCTTCCTGATTATATGGGATGGTTTTTTGCCAATTGGGATTCACACAAGATTGCGGTGAATCAGGATATTGTCGATATGCTGATGAATGAGGGGCTATCTGGTCATTTTGAGCCGAATGAAGGCTGGATGTACAGCAATACGGGGTATGTGCTGCTGGCGGTTATCATTGAAAAAGCATCTGGCATGAGCTATGCGGATTTTATGAAAACAAGTATTTTTTTACCGGCCGGCATGAATGAAACAAGAGTGTATAACAGGAGGCTTTCGCCTGAGCGAATTGATCATTATGCATATGGATATGTGTATGATGTACATTCCGAAACATACGTCCTCCCTGATGAGCTGGAGGAAACGAACTATGTTGTGTATCTCGATGGCATACAGGGAGATGGGACGGTGAACTCTGTCACAAGCGATTTGTTTCGATTTGATCAGGCTTTATATCAGGACGATTTAATCAGCAAGGCTTCTAAGGAATCTGCGTTTTCTCCAGTGCGCCTCAACAATGGAGAAACAATTGATTATGGCTTTGGCTGGGTACTGCAAAACAGTCCTGAAAAAGGGCGGATTGTCAGCCACAGCGGAGGATGGCCCGGCTATTCGACGTTGATGATCCGATATATCGATCATCGTAAAACACTGATCTATTTGAGTAATAAGGAAGAGGATGCTGAATATGAACAAGCGATTCTGAAGGCGGCGGAACATATTCTATTTGGCCAGCCATATGAGGTCCCGGAACGTCCTGCTGATAAAAAGAAAAAAGCAATTGATACGGCGATATACAGCCGCTACGTTGGCAGCTACTTGTTTCAAGATGGGACGGCTGCACAGGTGACAGCCGAGAATGAACGGCTTTATTTGGAGATCACCGGACAGCTGAGACTGGAGTTATTTCCTTCCTCGGAAACCCGTTTCTTTCTGCGATCATTGTCTGTTGAAATTGAATTCATGTTAGGTGAGGATGCTGCGAAAAGCTTTATTCTCTATGAAGATGGCTCAGAAGAAGATGCGGTCCGTACGAAGTAGAAAGGAATGAATTTGATGATCGGAATATTAGCCGGAATGGGGCCGAAATCGACCTCGCCGTTTATTGATAAGGTGATTGATTACTGTCAGAAGCTGTATGGGGCTTCAAACGATATTGACTACCCGCACATGATGATCTATTCATGCCCGACCCCCTTCTATGCAGATCGTCCAATTGACCATGCTGAGATGAAAAAAGCGATTATCGATGGAGCGGCAAAGCTCGAGAAAACAGGCGTTGATTTCATTGCGCTGCCTTGTAATACGGCGCATGTCTACTATGAAGAGATTCAGCAGGCATTGTCGGTTCCTATGTTGCATATCGTTGAGGAAACGATAAAAGAGATTCCGCATCCTGCAAAAAAAGCGGTGGTTTTAGGAACAGAGCCAACCATCCAATCCGCCATCTACCAAAATGTTCTGAAGGCAAATGGACAAGAAGTTGTTCACAAGGACCATTGGCAGCAGGCTGTGAACCAGCTTATCACCGCAATCAAACAGCCTAATCATATGGAGCATACACAAGTATTGTGGCAGACGCTATATGAAGAAATCAGTCAGCATGCAGACATCATCATTTCAGCTTGCACGGATTTAAATGCGGTGTTAGATCATATTCAAAGTGAGATTCCGATTATAGATTCCTCTGCCTGTCTTGCCAAAAGCACTGTCAGCACATATCTTGCTTATCAAAGCTAGCTTCAGACAAGGACTGTCTTCAAACAGTCCTTGTTTTTTTATGTTCCTATTGTTTGACAGTTAACTGCAATGGTGTTAAAGTAAACATGTAAATAGTTACATGATTTTTTCTGAAGGTGAGGTGGTGCTCTTGAAGAAGCCGGTTTTAAAACCATTCGCCTCTTTAGAAATCAAGGTTGATCCGCCTATCACGATTGGTGAGACAAGCCTGGGACTGAGACGATTCATTCCGATTCGTTCGGGAACAATAACCGGGGAAGTAAAGGGACGTATTTTGCCGGGCGGTGCCGATTCGCAAATGATACGCGCTGACGGCAGAACCGATTTATCTGCCAGGTATGTGATCGAAACAGCAGATCATGAACTGATTTACATTGAAAACAATGGAATACGGCAAGTCAGCGAGCTGTTTCGAAAACAAGCGGCAGCCGGGGAAATTATTGATCCTGAGCATGTTTATTTCCGTACGGTACCGACGTTTGAAACAGGCAGTGAAGCCTATCAATGGCTCCATGACCGCTTGTTTATCGGTTCCGCAGAAAGAACCCCTGATTACGTTCGACTAGACATTTATGAAGTGCAGTAAAAGACTAAGGAGAGTGTGAAAAATGGAAAACTTTATCGGAAGCCACATGATTTATACGTATGAAAACGGCTGGGAATACGAGATTTATATTAAAAATGACCATACAATTGATTATAGAATTCATAGCGGAATGGTTGCCGGACGCTGGGTTCGGGATCAGGAAGTGAATATTGTCAAACTGACAGAAGGCGTATATAAAGTGTCTTGGACAGAGCCGACTGGCACGGATGTTTCATTAAACTTTATGCCAAATGAAAAACGCATGCACGGCATTATTTTCTTCCCGAAATGGGTGCATGAACATCCTGAAATTACGGTTTGCTACCAAAATGACCACATTGATTTGATGGAAGAATCCCGCGAAAAATATGAAACGTATCCAAAATACGTTGTACCTGAATTTGCGGAAATTACATTTCTGAAAAATGAAGGAGTCGACAACGAAGAAGTGATTTCGAAGGCTCCTTATGAGGGGATGACAGACGATATTCGCGCGGGAAAATTATAATAAACATAAAAACCCGGAAAAGAGAATTACTTCTCTTTTCCGGGTTTTCTTTTTGCTGAGTATGCGGGAACCATCACAATTCCCGTGAAAAACAGTATGATGCCAGTCCAGCGCATAGGCTGGTAATAGACTGTGTCCCGTAAACATACCACGGCCGATAAAATAATGATACAAGCGGCCACAACAATGGCAGCACCAATGTATCCTGTTTTCCCCATGTTTATTCTCCTTTTGGAATAGTTTCTGCCTTTTTTCAGATTCGGGATCGTTTTCGATCGTAATCTTTGAATCTAAAATCAGCGTCTCTCTTGTTTCTTCCTGATACGCTGGCCAATTCACAGCTTCGGTGCTTGGGTTTCCTGTTTTGGCGAATGTGATCCATGCTGTTTGTATCGAGTGAGAAAGCTGTTTCACCTCATCCGTAACCTCCGCTTTTGCCATTCGTTCTAATCCGTCCAGATTTCCAAAGACAAAAGGAAGCTCTAATGCGTGAAACGCTTTATTGTACGGCGGCTTCTCCGGGTGCCAATCGAACCGGTACATCCAGACAGGGGCGTAATGAGACTGTGCGGATGCATAGGCGACAGCAGGGCGCCAAAATAATAAATCAGTCATCATATGAATTTGGCTTTCCAAAGAACGCGGATACAAATCGGCAGCTTTCTCTGCCAGCGGCTTCCCTAGTAAATACTCGAGCGCTGCATCAAGCGTTTCCTGAGAATGAACGTCTGAATCCGGGGTGAAAAATAAATATCCTTCATCACGGGTTGTTCCGATTAATAGCGGAATGCCGGAAGCAGCCCCTTCTGCGATCGCTTTTTCTGGTTCAGCAGGGAGCGTTTTCGGATCAAGGGCGGGCTGGAAGAACAGCTGAAAGATATTTTCTTTTTCTGCGATCCGAAGCTGATCGGCCGCTTTAAGCAAATCTTCCGCTGCTACAGTATGCAATCTGTCCATCTGGCTCTCATTAATCCCAAGGACCTGTAAAAAGGCAGCCGCAGTGCTTGCCGCTTGTTCTTTTGTCATTGTTCGAGAAGCGCCGCTTTCCATGATCGCTTTCTGGAACAGGCCTTTTGCCGCAGGCATAGCGAGAAGCGCGGCAATGCTCATGCCGCCGGCGGATTCTCCAAATACTGTTACGTTATTGGGGTCACCGCCAAACGCTGAGATATTCTCTCGCACCCATTTCAGTGCGGCGGCTTGGTCTAAAAGCCCAAGGTTATCGGAATACGCCTCATCAAATGAAGACATGTGCAAAAAGCCAAACGGCCCCAGCCGATAGTTCAGTGTGACGACAATGACCTCTCCCTGCGCCGCAAGTTTTGATCCGTCATATAATGGCTCACTGCCCGCTCCAAGATAAAAAGCGCCTCCGTGAATCCACACCATGACAGGCAGGTTTTGACTTGGAGTGTCAGGCGCAAATACATTGACATACAAGCAATCCTCGGACTGGCGGGGCAGCTCGGCATACGACAGTGAGAGCAAATCAGACGGCTGCGGGCAAACAGGGCCGTACGCTGTGGCATCAAGGACATCTTCCCACACTTCAGGCGGCTCAGGTGCTTTAAAACGCCATTGTCCGACAGGCGGCTTGGCATAAGGGATGCCTTTCCACTTATGTACGCCGTTTTCCGTTGTGCCTTTTATTTTGCCGTATTGAGTCGTTACTATTTGATGAGTCATTGTGCTCTCTCCCTTTTTCCCCCATTATAAACAGATTTACCCTATAGATGCGAACGTTAGCCCTTAACTGATCATCATCTTCCCATTGTTTTTAAAAAGGATTTGACTTCATGGACAGTCAAGCCGATTTCTCTTGCTTCCGCCATCAGCGCTTTCCATTCTTCTATATTGGATTCCGTCAGTTTGCGGTTGCGGTAAGAGGCAGTTTCAGGCTGTTCTTTCTTCAGCCTGTTCGTAAAAGTGAACAATTCTTCTTTTTCCATCCCGGCTTGTACGGCTTGCACTAAATGTACGCGCCATTCTTCTTCACCGCCGCTGATTTTTTCATACATCATTGTTTCTGCGTCAAATAATTCTGTTAATTCAACTTCCAGTGTGTCAGAAACCTTTTTTAAAAATTGAACGGACGGATTCGTGTGAACGCCTCTTTCAATCTTGCTTAAATAGGATTTGGATACGCCTGACTCAACAGCCAGCTGATTAATAGAATAGCCTTTTCTTTTACGGTACAAACGGATAATTCTTCCAATCATAATATGAAATTCTCCTCTATTCCTGTCATTATTTCGTTCATTATAAGGAATTTTTCGTTCTTTATAAAATTTAAAATAATAAGGGAAGTGCAGTAAATTAGAGGAAAATCATGATTTTGTTCTCTAAAGAGAACTTATTGGCTTATTTTGCAATTTTTAAATAATAACGTTTTCTTTTATAATCCAATCATTAACAGAAAGGGGCGCGGGAAGCCAGCCGCGGGAAGGCTGAAGGCTATGAATACATGAATGAGAATATGAGTTTCAAAGAATTATATGCGATTGTCAGACACAGATTCGTGCTGATTCTGCTCATCACAATCGGCGTCACCCTTATTATGGGTTTTGTGCAATTTAAGGTCATTTCACCGACCTACCAGGCGTCGACACAGGTGCTGGTTCATGAATCAGACGGTGAAGAAAACTCGAATCTCAGTGACATCCAGCGAAATCTTCAGTATAGCAGCACGTTCCAATCGATTATGAAAAGCACTGCCTTGATGGAAGAAGTTAAGGCGGAATTGCACCTATCTGAATCGGCTTCCTCGCTGAAAGGAAAAGTGGTTACCAGCAGTGAAAATGAATCAGAAATAATCAACGTTGCCGTTCAGGATCACGATCCGGCGAAAGCAGCTGAGATTGCGAACACATTAGTGAACAAGTTTGAAAAAGAAGTAGATGAAAGAATGAATGTACAAGGCGTACATATATTATCAGAGGCGAAGGCTTCTGAAAGCCCGATGATCAAGCCGGCCAGGCTGCGAAATATGGTCATGGCTTTTGGCGCTGCTGTCATGGGCGGCATTACACTGGCATTTTTTCTGCATTTTCTCGATGATACGTGCAAAAGCGCACGGCAGCTCAGCGAGAGAACCGGATTGCCATGCTTAGGCTCCGTTCCTGATGTCCACAAAGGGCGGAATCGCGGGATAAAACATTTCGGGGAGTGAAGCGAGTGATCTTTAGAAAAAAGAAAGCAAGACGAGGTTTGGCTCAAATATCTGTTTTACACAATAAATCAGTTGTTGCGGAACAATATCGCACCATTCGGACAAACATTGAGTTCTCATCTGTCCAGACCAACTTGCGATCTATCCTCGTCACCTCCTCTGTGCCTGGTGAAGGTAAATCGTTCAGTGCAGCGAATCTTGCGGCTGTCTTTGCGCAGCAGCAGGAAAAGAAAGTACTGCTGGTGGATGCCGATTTAAGAAAGCCGACCATCAATCAGACGTTTCAGGTTGATAATGTAACCGGGCTGACAAATGTGCTGGTCGGCAATGCTTCACTCAGTGAGACGGTGCAAAAGACGCCGATCGATAACTTATATGTACTGACAAGCGGGCCGACCCCGCCAAACCCGGCAGAACTGCTGTCTTCAAAAGCAATGGGAGACTTAATATCTGAGATCTATGAACAATTCAGCCTCGTCATCTTTGATTCCCCTCCGCTTTTGGCTGTTGCAGATGCTCAGATTCTAGCAAATCAGACAGACGGCAGCGTGCTCGTCGTTTTAAGCGGAAAAACAAAAACCGATACCGTTCTAAAAGCAAAGGATGCACTGGAACAATCCAATGCGAAGCTGTTAGGCGCTCTTTTAAACAAAAAGAAAATGAAAAAATCGGAACACTATTCCTACTAGTTTTTGTAAAGGTGATGTCTCCTGACCTGTATCAATGGAGGCACTCGGCTCTGCTGTGGGCAGCTGAAGTTGCTGCCTTAGATGCTGGTCGTCGCTGGCGGGGCGTGAGGATGGGTTAAATGCCCACTTATCTGATATATACATAGGACGTATTGTCGGTTTAGCTGCTGCCGATTTTTTGGAGAGACGAAAACCGCCGCAGCTAAACCGATAAAAGAATTAGGGGGGAAAAGGTTGAGTTACCGGAGAAGACTGTCAATGATTATTGCGCTGGATACTTACCTCGTTTTAAATTCAGTTATTGCAGGATATCAATTTTTAAAAGATTCCTATCAATTTTATGACTCCGGAGCATTACTGCTTACCGCTGTCAGCTTGCTCCTCAGCTATCATGTGTGTGCTTTCCTGTTCAATCAGTATAAACAGGTGTGGACATACACCGGACTCGGCGAGCTGATTGTCCTGCTTAAGGGCATTACGCTTTCCGCCGCTGTGACCGGCATCATTCAGTATGCTGTGTATCACACGATGTTCTTCCGTCTGTTAACCGCGTGCTGGGTGCTTCAGCTTTTGTCTATTGGAGGGACCCGTATTTTATCCAGAGTATTAAACGAAAGCATCAGAAAAAAACGCTGCGCCTCGTCCCGCGCGCTGATTATCGGGGCGGGTTCAGGTGGGACTCTGATGGTCAGGCAGCTGCTTTCGAAAGATGAACCTGATATCATACCTGTCGCTTTTATTGATGACGACCAAACGAAGCATAAATTAGAAATTATGGGGCTGCCCGTAATCGGCGGAAAAGAAAGTATCATGCCTGCGGTGCAAAAGCTCAAAATTAATTATATTATTATTGCCATTCCTTCACTCCGCACCCATGAGCTTCAGGTGTTATATAAAGAATGTGTGCGAACCGGAGTAAGCATTAAAATTATGCCTCATTTTGATGAAATGCTGCTTGGCACACGAACTGCCGGACAAATCAGAGATGTAAAAGCTGAGGACTTGCTCGGCAGAAAGCCGGTAACCCTCGACACTAGCGAAATTTCGAACCGCATCAAAGGAAAAACAGTTCTCGTCACGGGAGCGGGGGGATCAATCGGCTCGGAAATCTGCCGTCAGATCAGCGCGTTTCAGCCTAAGGAAATCATTCTGCTCGGCCATGGGGAAAACAGCATTCATTCGATTTATACAGAGCTGAACGGACGATTCGGCAAACACATTGTGTTCCATACGGAAATCGCTGATGTGCAGGACCGCGATAAAATGTTTACCTTGATGAAAAAGTACGAGCCGCATGTTGTCTATCATGCAGCTGCCCATAAGCATGTGCCTTTAATGGAACACAATCCTGAAGAGGCGGTCAAAAACAATATTATCGGAACAAAAAATGTCGCGGAAGCAGCCGATATGTCGGGAACAGAGACATTCGTGCTGATTTCATCGGACAAAGCGGTGAACCCAGCCAATGTAATGGGGGCGACAAAACGATTCGCAGAGATGATTATTATGAATCTTGGGAAAGTCAGCAGAACCAAATTTGTCGCTGTTCGCTTCGGCAATGTACTCGGGAGCCGCGGCAGCGTCATTCCGATTTTCAAAAAACAGATTGAAAAAGGCGGCCCGGTGACAGTAACACATCCGGCAATGACCCGCTATTTCATGACGATTCCCGAGGCATCAAGGCTTGTGATTCAGGCTGGGGCACTGGCGAAAGGGCGTCAAATTTTCGTTCTCGATATGGGAGAGCCCGTAAAGATAGTGGATCTTGCCAAAAACCTCATTCATTTGTCCGGCTACACGACTGAGCAGGTTCCAATCGAATTCACAGGCATTCGTCCGGGCGAAAAAATGTATGAAGAATTACTGAACAAAAATGAAGTCCATGCTGAACAAATCTTTCCAAAAATTCACATCGGTAAAGCGGTGGACGGCGATTGGCCGGTGCTGATGCGCTTTATCGAGGATTTTCATGAGCTGCCGGAAGCCGACCTGAGAGCGAGGCTGTTTGCGGCAATCAATACATCAGAAGAAATGACGGCTGCCAGCGTTCATTAGGGGGAGTGAAAATGACGAAAAAGATATTGTTTTGCGCGACTGTTGATTATCATTTTAAGGCCTTTCACCTCCCTTATTTTAAATGGTTCAAACAAATGGGCTGGGAGGTTCATGTCGCCGCGAACGGACAAACCAAGCTGCCGTATGTAGATGAGAAATTCTCCATTCCGATTCGCAGGTCACCTTTTGACCCTCAGAACCTGGCCGTTTATAGGCAGCTGAAGAAAGTGATCGACACCTATGAATACGACATTGTCCATTGCCATACACCGGTCGGCGGTGTTCTCGCCAGACTGGCGGCGAGGCAGGCACGGCGGCACGGAACAAAGGTGCTGTACACAGCGCACGGATTTCACTTCTGCAAAGGAGCACCAATGAAAAATTGGCTTCTTTACTATCCGGTCGAGAAATGGCTTTCAGCATATACGGACTGCCTGATTACGATTAATGAAGAGGATTACACACGGGCGAAAGGACTTCAAAGGCCGGGCGGAAGGACGCAGAAAATTCACGGCATTGGCGTCAATACCGAGCGTTTCCGGCCTGTCAGTCCGATAGAGCAGCAAAGACTCAGAGAAAAGCACGGGTTCCGTGAAGATGATTTTATATTGGTTTATCCGGCTGAGCTCAATCTGAACAAAAACCAGAAGCAGTTAATTGAAGCCGCAGCCTTGCTAAAAGAAAAAATTCCCTCGCTCCGCCTTGTGTTTGCCGGGGAAGGGGCAATGGAACAAACGTATCAAATGTTAGCTGAAAAGCTTGGTGCCTCCGCCAATGTCTGTTTTTACGGCTTTTGCAGCGACATACATGAGCTGATTCAGCTTGCGGATGTATCTGTCGCATCCAGCATTAGAGAGGGCCTCGGCATGAATGTGCTTGAGGGAATGGCGGCAGAAAAACCGGCGATCGCCACAGATAATCGCGGGCATCGGGAAATCATCCGCGACGGAAAAAACGGGTTTCTGATCAAAATCGGTGACAGTGCTGCTTTTGCCCGCCGGATTGAACAGCTTTACCATAAGCCGGAGCTCTGCCGAAAGCTGGGACAGGAAGGCCGAAAAACAGCCTTGCGCTTCTCGGAGGCGCGAACGGTGGAAGAAATGGCAGATATTTATTCCGCGTACATGGATATGGATACAAAGGAGAAAAGCGTATGAACTCAGGACCGAAAGTTTCTGTCATTATGGGCATTTATAATTGCGAACGCACTTTGGCAGAAAGCATAGAATCCATTCTCAGCCAATCCTATAAAAATTGGGAGCTGATTTTGTGCGATGATGCGTCAACAGACGGCACGCTCCGTATCGCGAAGCAGTATGCCGCTCATTACAGCGACCGCATCAAACTGATTCAAAACAAAACAAATAAGCGGCTTGCCGCATCATTAAATCATTGTCTTTCGCATGCGACAGGCGATTATATCGCACGTCAGGACGGAGATGACCTTTCGTTTCCGCGCCGTCTGGAAAAGCAGGTCGCGTTTTTAGAAAAGCACCGACACTATCAGGTGGTTGGCACCGGCATGCTTGTGTTTGATGAATTTGGCGTAAGAGGCACCCGCATTCTGCCTTCTGTTCCGGAGCCGGGCATCATGGCAAAAGGGACCCCATTTTGCCACGGCACGATTATGATGAGAGCGAGTGCCTACCGCACGCTGAAAGGCTACCGGTCGGTGCGGCGGACGAGACGAATGGAAGATATTGATTTGTGGCTTCGCTTTTTTGACGAGGGCTTCAGGGGCTATAATCTTCAGGAAGCCTTGTATAAAGTGAGGGAAGACAGCGATGCATTCAAACGGCGGTCATTTACGTATTCAATCGACAATGCCATTCTTGTCTATCAGGCGTGCAGACGCTTGAAGCTTCCTTTATCTGATTACATATATATCGCAAAACCGTTAATCCGCGCGTTTATGCCTGCAGCCGTGATGAATCGCTACCACAAAAAAAGAGTAATGAACCAAAAGGAAGGGCTTGTCAAGCATGAATAGCAGCCAAAAACGCGTGCTCCATGTTCTCAGCGGCATGAACAGGGGCGGCGCGGAAACCATGGTGATGAATTTATATCGGAAAATGGACAAAAGCAAAGTGCAATTTGACTTTTTAACGTATCGAAATGATCCGTGCGCTTACGATGAAGAGATTTTATCTTTAGGCGGGCGGCTTTTTTATGTCCCGAGCATTGGGAAAAGCAATCCCCTTACATTTGTGAGGAATGTGAGAAACGCGATAAAAGAAAACGGGCCGTTCAGCGCCGTTCATGCGCACACGGATTTCCAAACGGGTTTTATCGCCCTTGCGGCAAGGCTCGCCGGAGTGCCGGTCAGGGTATGCCATTCCCACAATACGTCTTGGAAGACCGGCTTCAATTGGAAGGATCGCTTGCAGCTGATGGTGTTCAGGCGGCTCATTTTGGCAAATGCGACAGCGCTGTGTGCCTGCGGAGAGGATGCGGGCAGGTTTTTATTTGGACAGTCCAATATGGAGCGGGAGCGTGTTCACCTTCTTCCGAATGGGATTGACCTTGAGTTGTTCGCCCCAAATGGGCAGGCGGCTGATGAAGAAAAAGCAGCACGCGGCATTGCAGCTGACCGGCTCATCATCGGCCATGTGGCCCGGTTTCATGAAGTGAAAAACCACGCGTTCCTGCTGAAACTTGCCGCACATCTCAAAGAAAGAGGCGTTCGCTTTCAGCTCGTTCTGGCGGGAGACGGGCCGTTGCGCGGGGAGATAGAGGAGGAGGCGCGGCATCAGAATTTGCTTTCAGACGTCCTCTTTTTAGGCACGGAAGAACGGATCCATGAACTGATGCGAACATTCGATGTATTTGTCATGCCGTCTCTGTACGAAGGCTTGCCGGTTGTGCTTGTGGAAGCGCAGGCGTCGGGGCTTCCATGCATCATTTCAGACAGCATTACAGAAAAAGTCGACGCCGGTCTCGGGCTTGTCACAAGATTAAGCCTTTCTGAGCCGATCAGCGTCTGGGCTGAAACCATTGCAAGGGCGGCCGCCGCAGGCAGGCCGAAGCGTGAGTTCATCAAAGAAACTCTCGCTCAACTTGGCTACGATGCACAGCAAAATGTAGGAGCGCTGCTGAATGTATACAACATCAGAACGAAAAAGGACCATAACCGATGATTGTATATGCCGTCAATATGGGGATTGTATTTGTTTGGTCTTGGTTCGCTAAAATGTGCGGCGGCCGTGACGATTCGCTTGCCACGGGGTATCGGCCGAATAAGCTTTTGATCTGGATTCCGCTCGCTTCACTTGTGCTCGTGTCAGGTCTCCGCTATCGAGTCGGCACGGATTTTCAGACGTACACGCTGCTGTACGAATTGGCGGGCGATTATCAAAATGTGTGGCAGATATTCGGTTTCGGCACAGCAAAAACAGCGACAGATCCGGGGTTTACCGCACTCCTTTGGCTGATGAATTTCATCACGGAAGATCCTCAAATCATGTATTTTACGGTGGCGGTCGTGACCTACAGTTTTATTATGAAGACACTCGTCGACTATGGCAGGCCGTTTGAGCTGAGTGTCTTTTTATTTTTGGGAACCTTTCATTACTACGCGTCTTTTAACGGCATCAGGCAATACATGGTGGCAGCTGCTTTGTTTTGGGCGATCCGTTATATCATCAGCGGGAACTGGAAGCGATATTTCCTGATTGTGCTGGTCAGCTCGCTCTTTCATTCGTCGGCGCTAATTATGATTCCAGTGTACTTTATTGTCAGAAGAAAAGCCTGGTCACCGGCGATATTTGGCCTATCCGCTTTATTTCTCGGCATGACATTTTTATATCAAAAATTTATTTCTGTGTTTGTCGTTGTACTTGAAAACAGCTCATACAGCCATTATGAAAAATGGCTCATGACGAACACAAATGGAATGAATGTGATCAAAATCGCTGTTTTGGTTCTGCCGCTGTTTCTTGCATTTTGCTATAAAGAACGACTGCGGCGTCTATGGCCGCAAATCGATATTGTCGTAAATTTGTGCCTGCTTGGTTTTTTATTCGGCCTTTTGGCCACAAAGGACGTGATTTTTGCCAGATTCAATATTTATTTCGGTCTGTATCAAATGATCTTAGTCCCTTATTTCGTCAGGATATTTGATGAAAAATCGAATGCCCTTATCTATATTGCTATCATTGTTTGTTATTTTCTTTACAGTTATTTGCTTATGCCGGTTGATTCATCCGTTCTGCCTTACAGAACGATTTTTTCCCGGTAATTTATGCAAGAGGAGCCGGTCATTATGGAAACACCTGCGGTTAGTCTGTTAGTCGCTGTTTATAACACAGAAACATATATCAGAACGTGTCTCGAATCACTGCGGAACCAGACAGTGGACAATATAGAAATCATCATTGTTAATGACGGTTCAGCAGACGCCAGCCCGGATATCGCAGAAGAATACGCCAATATGGACAACAGGTTCAAGGTGATTCATCAAGAGAACCAGGGTCTCGGTGCGGTTCGGAATAAAGGCATTGAGGCAGCACGCGGCGAATTTATCGCGTTTATCGATTCAGACGATTGGATCGAACCTGATTATTGCGAGCAGATGCTCCGAGCAGCAGGCGATGAAACTGATCTGGTCATTTGCAATTACGCCGCAGAGTTTGAGGACACTGGCAAAACCATGGACTCAGACATTGCCCAAACCTATCAGGATCAGCCGAAGGAGCACTATATCAAGGCGTTATTCGAAGGGAAGGTCAGAGGGTTTTCATGGAACAAACTGTACAGAAGAAGCATGATTGAAGCCCATCGGCTATCGTTTCCGCTCCGAGGCGAGCTGGAGCATGTCGAGGATCAGTTTTTCAGCTTCAGGGCTCATTTTTTCGCCCGCTCAGTATCCTACGTAAAAACGCCGCTCTATCATTACCGAATTCACCTTTCCTCCATTGTGCAGCGCTATCAGAAAAAATTGTTTGAATCAGGACTTGCGCTGTATGAGGCGAATGCGGCGTTTTTACAGGAGAACAACAAACTGGAGGAGTATCGCAAGGAGCTTGATACCTTTATCGTTCTTCACAGCAGCATCTGTATGCTGAATGAATGGAAAACGAGCGGCAGCCGCCGGCTGTTTGAAAAGCTTAGAAATGTTGGCGTGATATGCGCGGACCCGGTGTTTCAAGAAAGTCTTTCAAAAACGGGTACTGCTCCTTTTGACGCAAAACGGTCATGCCTGCTTCTGATGGCGAAATACAGAATGATTCCGTTCGTCGCTATGGCATCGGCTGTGTATCAGCGGGTGATCGAGTACAAAATGAGAAACAGAGGGTGAGGACATGTCGTTACAATCGTTGAAAATCAATTTTGCAGAATGGCTGCTGCTAAAGGTCAAATACCCGTCCCAATATTGGCTGGGAGCGGCAGATCAGCCGGTAAAGGCCGCAGCACATCAGAAAAAAATCATACTGACCCTGCTGCCGTCCCATGACAATTTGGGAGATCATGCAATTGCTTATGCCAGCAAGGCATTTCTTGAGCAGGAATACCCGGACTTTGACATCGTCGAGGTCGATATGAAGGACATTTACAAATCAGCAAAAAGCCTGATCCGCTCGCGCCATCCGGAGGATATGGTCTTTATCATCGGCGGCGGAAACATGGGGGATTTATACCGTTATGAGGAGTGGACGCGCCGCTTCATCATTAACACATTCCGTGACTATCGGGTTGTCCAGCTTCCGGCAACGGCCCATTTTTCTGACACGAAAAAAGGGCGCAAAGAGCTGAAACGGGCACAGAAAATTTATAATGCGCACCCCGGCTTGTTGCTGATGGCGCGGGATGAAACAACGTATCAATTTATGAAACAGCATTTTCAAGAAAAAACAGTTTTGAAGCAGCCGGACATGGTGCTGTATTTAGACAGAAGCAAGGCCCCCGCAGAACGCGAAGGGGTTTATATGTGTTTGCGCGAGGATCAGGAAAGCGTGCTTCAGGAGGACCAGAGGAACCGGGTCAAGGCTGCGCTATGTGAGGAATTCGGCGAGATCAAATCCTTTACGACAACGATCGGGCGCCGGGTCAGCCGCGATACACGCGAACAAGAACTTGAAGCGCTGTGGTCTAAGCTACAAAGCGCAGAAGCCGTCGTCACTGACAGGCTTCATGGCATGATTTTTTGCGCGCTGACAGGAACGCCGTGTGTTGTCATTCGCTCCTTTGACCATAAGGTAATGGAGGGCTATCAATGGCTTAAAGACATCCCGTTCATGAAGCTGATAGAACATCCGGAGCCAGAGCGCGTAACAGCCGCAGTCAATGAGCTTTTAACAAAAGAAACACCCCGTGCAGGCTTTCCGAGAGATGTGTATTTTAAAGGTCTGCGTGACAAAATCAGCGGTGAAGCGCAATGACCCCGCTCGTCAGCATTATTGTCCCGATGTATAATGTTGAACCATTTATAGAAGAGTGCATTGATTCTTTGCTTCGTCAAACGCTTTCTGATATTGAAATCATCCTCGTGAATGACGGAACACCGGATCGTTCAGGCGAAATTGCAGAGGACTATGCAAAACGGGATGCGAGAATCCGGGTCATTCATCAGGCAAACGGCGGGCTTAGTTCAGCGCGAAATACGGGAATAAAGGCCGCGCGGGGCACTTACATCGGCTTTGTAGACGGAGACGATTATGTATCTTCCGCCATGTTCCAGAGGCTGGCTGAAGAAGCGGAGCAAAATCGGCTCGACATCGTCGGATGCGGTTTTTACAAGCAGTCATCGGACAGGCGGACATATGTGCCGCCGCAGCTTGAGGCAAACCGCGTGCTGACAAAACGAGAAATGACTGAACAGCTTAAACATGCTCACGAAACGAGATTTATCTGGTATGTATGGCGTTATCTTTACCGCCGTGAGCTTTTTGATAGGGCGAATCTGATGTTTGATGAAGACATCCGTTTTGCTGAAGACTCTCCCTTCAATTTGTCCGCTTTTTGCGAAGCGGAGCGGGTAAAAATGCTTGATGAAGGATTTTACATTTATCGTGAAAACCCGAACAGCCTGACAGAAATTCCTTATAAGCCGGCGATGGATGAACATCTTCAAAAACAATATCAGGCTAAAATCGCATTCTACAATCACTACGGCTTAGCAGGCGCATGCAAAGAAGATTTGAATGTGTACATTTGCAGGCACCAGCTTCCAATGCTTTTGGCAAATGCCTGTGCTTCTCCGAATTCGTCGAGAGACATCAAAAAGAAGATCAGACAGATTTTATCCTATGACATGGTGCGGCAGGCTGTCAGACATACACCGTTTCAGCATGAGAAATTATTAAGAGGAGAGCGTTTGGTATTAGCACTGTGTAAATGGCGGCTCACTTTTCTCATCAAGCTGTTTTTCGAGCAGCGGGGGACAATGAAAGGCAGTGCGAAGCAGGCATGAAATTCACGATAAATTTCAGCGCTAATCTCACGGCTTTTCTCTTGTCCGTTTTCCTGTCGGTTTGGATGACGCCTTTTATTGTCAAAACGCTCGGTGTGGAAGCGTTTGGCTTTGTTCACTTGACACAAAATGTGATTAATTACTTTTCGGTTATCACCGTGGCGCTCAGCTCGGTTGTCGTTCGGTTCTTTTCTGTTGCTGCCCACAGGGGAGAGCGGGAGAAAGCAAATGCGTATATCAGCAATTATTTAGCGGCCTCTGTTTTGATTTCATTGCTGCTCTTGCTGCCGCTTGCGGGTTCGGCTTTTTTTATTGACCGCGTCATGAATGTGCCGCAAGCGCTTTTGGCAGATGTGCGTTTGTCGATTTTGATCGGCAGTGTGCTGTTTATTTTAACATTTCTGATGGCCGGCTTCGGCGCTGCACCATTTTATGCCAACCGCCTTTATATCACCAGTTCCATTCAGGCGGTGCAAATGCTTATACGGGTGCTGTCTGTGCTGCTCCTGTTTGCATGCTTTGCGCCGAAAATCTGGCAGATTCAGCTTGCAGCTTTAGCTGGTGCTGTTATTGCGTCTGTGCTGTCTTTCTATTTCTTCAAAAAGCTGATTCCGTGGTTTTCGTTTCGTATGAAGGATCTTTCATTCCGCACTAGCAAGGAGCTGTTTCAAGCGGGCGCATGGAGCTCCGTCAATCAAATCGGCGTCCTGCTTTTTTTGCAGATTGATCTGTTAACCGCCAATTTGATGCTGGGGGCGTCCGCCTCCGGGAAATACGCGGCGATTATCCAGTTTCCGCTGCTTTTGCGCAGCTTGGCCGGAACGGTCGCATCCCTGTTTGCGCCTATCATGACTTCATATTATTCAAAAGGCGATATGGAAGGATTGATGAATTACGCAAATAAGGCAGTAAGGCTTAATGGTCTTTTGCTTGCACTTCCTGCTGCCTTATTGGGCGGATTGGCGGGTCCTTTTCTGACAATCTGGCTCGGACCGTCCTTTTCGTCGATAGCACCGCTTTTATTTATTCATGCCGGATACTTGGTTGTCAGCCTCGCCTTTATGCCGCTGTTTTATATATGGACCGCTTTTAATCAACAAAAAACACCGGCAATTGTTACCCTGCTGTTAGGTGCGGTGAATGTGGTGCTGGCGGTCACGCTGAGCGGGCCGGCTCATCTCGGTCTGTACGGCATAACATTGGCAGGGGCCATTTCTCTTATTTTAAAAAATGCCATCTTTACGCCGCTTTACGTATCCCGCATTACAGGCTACAAAAAGCACGTGTTCTTTAAAGGCATAATCGGGCCTCTTTCAGCCGCTGTATTTGCCTGGACGGTCTGTAAGGCAATTCAGTTCGTTGTGAAGATTGACGGCTGGCCGTCACTGATAGCGACGGGAGTGACAGTCAGCTTTTGTTACGCTGTTTTCGCTTTTATGCTCGTTTGTACAAAAGAGGAAAGACAGCTGGTATTAAAACGGTTTCGAAAAACGAAAGGAGCTGTGAATCTTTGATCCTGAAACGACTTTTTGATCTGACGGCCGCCATTTTTTTGTTGTGCTGTACGAGTGTGATCATTCTGTTCACCATCGCCGTTGTCAGGCTGAAAATAGGATCACCTGTCTTCTTTAAGCAAGTAAGGCCAGGCCTGAACGGCAAACCGTTCACCCTATACAAGTTCCGGACAATGACGGATGAACGGGACAGTGAGGGAAATCTGCTGCCCGATGAAGTCCGGCTGACGAAAACGGGCAGGCTGATCAGAAAGCTGAGCATTGATGAGCTTCCGCAGCTCCTGAATGTCCTGAAGGGCGATCTTAGCCTTGTCGGGCCGCGGCCGCTTTTGATGGACTATCTGCCTCTTTATACAGAAAAACAGGCACGGCGCCATGAGGTGAAGCCGGGTATCACAGGCTGGGCGCAAATCAATGGCAGAAACGCGATTTCCTGGGAAAAGAAATTTGAATTAGATGTTTGGTACGTTGACAACCGGTCATTTTTTCTCGATTTGAAAATTTTATGTTTGACGGTGCGAAAGGTCCTTGTTTCAGAAGGGATTCAGCAAACCAATCATGTGACCGCGGAACGGTTTACCGGAAGCGGAGATGTGTCCTCATGAAAAACGTGGCCATTGTGGGTGACGGCGGACACGGAAAGGTGATTAGAGAGCTGATAGACGTCCGCTCAGATACGCGCTTAGCCGCGGTGCTGGATGATAAATTCAAAACGTTCGAAGGCGGAAAAGAATGGTACACAGGACCGCCGGAAGCCGTTACTGAACTGCGCAGGCTCATTCCTGATGTGCTGTTTCTGATTGCTGTTGGGAATAACAGTGTCAGAAAACAGCTGGCGGAGCGACTGGGACTGAAAAAGGATGATTTTATTACATTGATTCACCCGTCAGCCATCGTCAGCAGGTCGGCTGTCATTGGGGAAGGGACAGTGATTATGGCGGGCGCGATCATTCAGGCGGATGCGCACATCGGCGCTCATTGCATCATCAATACGGGTGCAGTGGCAGAGCACGACAATCAAATCAGCGATTACGTTCATCTGTCCCCGCGTGTCACGCTGTCAGGAGCGGTTTCCGTTCAGGAAGGCGCTCACGTCGGAACCGGTGCATCCGTCATACCGCAGCTTACAATCGGGGCTTGGAGCATTGTCGGCGCCGGCTCCGCGGTGATCCGTTCCATACCGGACAGGGTAACGGCGGCCGGTGCACCGGCACGCATCATTTCTTCCATTCAAACATCAAACAAAGGATGATTCTATGCATAAAAAAATCTACTTATCCCCCCCTCATATGAGCGGCAGGGAGCAGCACTATATTTCAGAAGCCTTTCGCTCAAACTGGATTGCGCCGCTTGGGCCGCTCGTGAATTCATTTGAAGAACAGCTGGCAGAACGAGTCAGTGTAAAAGCAGCAGCTGCGGTCAGCTCAGGAACGGCGGCGATTCATCTCGCGCTGCGTTTACTTGAGGTAAAAGAAGGTGACAGCGTGTTTTGCCAGTCCTTCACATTTGTAGCAACCGCCAATCCGATTTTATATGAAAAAGCGGTGCCCGTCTTTATTGATTCTGAGCCTGATACGTGGAATATGTCGCCGACAGCCCTTGAAAGAGCATTGGAGGAAGCGAAAAGAAACGGAACACTGCCAAAAGCGGTTATTGCCGTCAATCTATATGGGCAGAGTGCGAAAATGGATGAAATCGTAAGCCTGTGTGATGCATACGGAGTTCCTGTCATTGAGGATGCAGCCGAATCTCTGGGTACAGTCTATAAAGGGAAGCAAAGCGGAACTTTCGGGCGCTTCGGCATTTTTTCATTTAACGGGAACAAAATCATTACCACATCAGGGGGAGGGATGCTCGTTTCAAATGATGAAGCAGCAATTGAAAAAGCAAGATTTCTCGCTTCGCAGGCACGAGAGCCGGCTGTTCATTATCAGCACAGTGAAATGGGACATAATTACAGGCTAAGCAATATCTTAGCCGGCGTCGGCATTGCCCAGCTTGAGGTGCTGGATGAGCGTGTGGAGAAAAGAAGGACCATTTTCACGAGATACAAAAATGCGCTTGGTCTCATAGACGGCGTCCGCTTTATGCCGGAGTACGCAGCCGGCGTATCCAATCGCTGGCTCACCACGCTCACACTTGATAACGGGCTCAGCCCATATGACGTAGTTCATCGTCTTGCTGAAGAAAACATTGAAGCCCGCCCGCTGTGGAAGCCGCTCCATACCCAGCCGCTGTTCGATCCGGCTTTATTTTATTCTCATGAAGATACAGGAAGCGTATGCGAAGATTTGTTCAAGCGGGGAATCTGTCTCCCTTCAGGGTCAAATATGACAGAAGATGAGCAAGACCGGGTCATTGATGTGCTACTGCACTTATTCCAAACTGCCGAGGTGAAGAAATGGACAGCAAGCATTCGATGATCGGCCTGAAACAGAAACTGTCCGGGCTGCTCGACGTCATTCCGAAACAATCAGAGATTATATATGCTGACTATCCTCTATATGGGAATGTAGGGGATTTATTTATTATGAAAGGAACAGAAGCCTTCTTTAAAGAATACGGGATTCGGGTCAGAAAACGCTGGAATCCTGACAATTTTCCAGTCGGGCGAAAGCTGGATCCTAATCTCATCATCGTCTGCCAGGGAGGCGGAAACTTCGGGGATCTGTATCCGTATTATCAAGGCTTTAGAGAGAAAATCGTCCAAACCTATCCGAACCACAAAATTGTGATCCTGCCGCAATCGATTTATTTTCAAAACAAAGACAACCTCAAACGGACGGCAGAGATATTTTCTAAGCATGCGAACCTTCACATCATGACAAGGGAAAAAGCCTCCTATGCTACGGCGCAGGCTTATTTTACAAGAAATCACATTCAGCTTCTGCCTGATATGGCTCATCAGCTGTTTCCCGTCGTTCCCACGCAGCAGCCGTCCAATCAAAAGCTGAGATTTATCCGAACAGATCATGAAGCAAACCAGGCGCTCCAGGAACACGCAGAAGCGGAAAGCTACGACTGGCGCACGGTCCTGTCAGCTTCAGACCGCCGGACGATCGCTTTTCTCCAAACGCTGAACGTCCTGAACAAAAAAGCGGGCAACCCTCTGCCGATCGCGTTTATATGGGAAAAATACTCGGATTATATCGTCCAAAAAGCGATTCGGTTCTTCAGCCGTTACGAATCGGTGGAAACGTCAAGGCTGCACGGACACATCTTGTCCTCTCTTCTTCAAAAAGAAAATACGGTCATTGATAATTCCTATGGGAAAAACGCCAATTATTTTCATACCTGGATGGAAGGAGTGCCAAGCACCCGGCTCATCCAGAACGCCTCAAAGAAGGAAAACCTTCCTGCTCACATGTGAGCGGAAGGTTTATTTTGATTCTCCACGTTTGACTTTGTTGTATGCTTCATCTAAATGCTGAATTCGCTTTAAGACGACCGCGTTTTTCGTCAGCTGGTCTTGCACGAGCGTTGAGACGACGGAACGGTAGTAGCTGTTCATCGCGTGGATTTTATCCTCAGACTGATTCATTTCAATATGCTGTTTTAAATTCTCAATAAAATAAGGGACGGAAAAAAGTTCAGACATTTCTTTGGCAGCTCCTTTTTCATAAATGTATACGGTGTGATCTCAATCATGTACAATGAAGAAAGGGGAGTGAGCAAGATGGATATGAAACTTCAGCAAGTACAAGTATTAAAGCCTCAACTGACACAGGAGCTCAGGCAGGCCATCACGCTGCTTGGCTATCATTCGGCAGAACTCGCCGAGTACATTGATGAGCTCTCACTGGAAAACCCTCTTATTGAACGAAAGGAAACAGACACACCGCCACTATCTTACCATAAAACAAATAAAAACAGGATGAATGCACAGGAAGCGGGCCTTCAATTAAGTGATCCGCAAAAAACATTGCAGGATGCGTTAAAACAGCAGTCACTCGATATGAATCTGACAAACACTGAAAAAAAGATTTTTAATTATCTGATTCATTCGCTTGATTCAAACGGATACTTGGAAGAAGATGTGGAGGAGGCAGCACGGCGCCTATCTGTATCGGCCAAGGAAGCGGAGGCTGTTTTGGCAAAACTCCAGTCATTAGAACCGGCTGGAATCGGCGCGAGATCTTTGCAGGAATGCATCCTTCTTCAATTACAGCGGCTGCCGAACAGAAATGAACAAGCGGAAATGCTGGTTTCAGCTCATTTTGATGCTTTTGCGCAAAAAAAATGGAAAGCGCTTTCAGCAGAGACAGGAATTCCGCTTCATACCATTCAAGATATCTCAGATGATATCGCGGCTCTTCATCCTAGACCTGGCCTTCTGTTTGCCCGGCCAGAGCAAGATGTGTATATTGAGCCTGACATTTTTATCACCGTAAAAAACGGGCACATCGCAGCGGAACTGAATACCCGCTCGTTTCCCGAGATCGATTTGCATCCGCAGTACAGAACGCTTTTATCATCCGGCTCTTGTCAGGATACTGTCTCCTATTTATCTGCGAAATATCAGGAGTGGCGCTGGCTGAGCCGCGCGCTGCGGCAGCGAAAACAGACAATCACGAGAATTATCAATGAACTGATCACACGCCAAAAGGATTTCTTTATGAAAGGGCGAAGCGGAATGAAGCCGCTGACTCTCAGAGAGGTGGCGGACTGTCTAAGCCTTCATGAATCAACTGTGAGCCGGGCCATTAAAGGGAAAACAATACAAACGCCTTACGGGCTGTTTGAGATGAAACTCTTTTTCTCAGCAAAAGCCGAGGCTTCAGGTGATGGAGATGCGTCGAATTATGCAGTCAAAATGCATCTTGAAGACCTGATCAATCAAGAGGACAAAACAAAACCGCTTTCAGATCAAAAGCTTGTCGATTTGCTGTATGAACAACACGGCATCCAAATCTCGAGACGCACCGTGGCAAAATATCGCGATCAAATGAATATTCCGTCATCGGCAGCGAGAAAGCGATATAAATAAAATCCTCCCTAGACGGGAGGATTTTTTTAAGGAATCATCCAGCTGAATACGTGATGCTGCAAAAAGGTGATGATACAAACGAGCAGCAGCAAAAACAGACTGTGTTTAATGGTAAAGCGGAAAAGATCTGACTCCTTTCCGGCGAGTCCTACGGCGGCGCACGCCACCGCTATCGACTGCGGTGAAATCATTTTTCCTGTGACACCGCCTGAAGAATTGGCGGCCACAGACAGAACGGGGTCCATGCCGACTGATAATGCGGTGACTTTCTGCAGGTTGCCGAACAGCAGGTTGGCGGAAGTATCCGAGCCGGTAATGAAGACGCCGAGCCAGCCGAGAACGGGCGAAAAGAAGGTAAACATCGAACCTGTCAGCGCGAGTGTCATCCCGAGTGTCGTGCTCATTCCCGAGGAGTTGGTGACATAGGCAAAACCAACGACAGAAGCGATGGTCAAAATCGGAAGCTTCAATTCCTGGACTGTTTCTTTAAAAACGGCTCCCCAGTCTTTCCACGAAATCGCCGTGATGAACTTTGACAGCACTGCGGCAATCAATATCGCGGTGCCGGCCGAACCAAGCACCTCAAGCTTGTAAACCGCCTCAATCGGCGTACCGTCAGCATTGACAATCTGATTGTTCAAAAAAGGCACACCGGGGGCAAAAGTCAGTTTTTCTCCAACAGCATTCAGCCATTTCAAGAACACCGCAGAGCCTTCATAATGCCCGGTCAGTGCAGATTTGACAGATGGAATGCCCCATACGGAAATCATCGCCGTCAGCAGCAGAAATGGCGACCAAGCCTTAAAAATCTGTCCGCCGCTGTATGCAGGCGCTGCCGGATTTGTGCGCGCCGTTTCAATTGAGGCGGCCGACTCTTGTTCACCGGCAAACCGGAATGTTGTTTTCGGCTTCCACCATTTCAAAAACACAGCAAGCGCAGCCATTGAAACAAGAGCTGACAAAACATCGGGCAGCTCAGGCCCTAAAAAATTGGAACTGAGATATTGAACAACAGCAAAGGAAACACCGGATACGAGAATCGCCGGCCAGATCTCCAAGGCTTTCCTGAACCCGCTCATGATGATGATTAAATAAAGAGGAATAAATACGGATAAAAACGGCAGCTGCCGCCCGACCATTTGCGAAATCTCCATCGCCGGAATCCCTGTCGGCCCTTCTACGGCTGTAATTGGAATCCCAATCGCCCCAAAGGCAACCGGCGCCGTATTGGCGATCAAACAGATCCCCGCAGCATAAAGAGGATTAAAGCCGAGACCGACCAGCAGCGCGGCAGAAATGGCGACCGGCGCTCCAAAGCCTGCTGCCCCTTCTAAAAAAGCCCCGAATGAAAAAGCGATCAAGAGAGCTTGAAGCCGTCGGTCATCAGTAATCGAGAGAACAGAGCTGCGAATGATATCAAACTGTCCCGTTTTCACAGTGATTTTATACAAAAAAACAGACGTCACAATGATCCAGCCGATCGGCAACAATCCGTATACGGCTCCTTGTGTCGCGGACATCAGCGCTTTTTCCGCCGGCATCCGATAAACCAATACAGCAATGATAAGGGCGATCCCCAATGTGGCCAAGCCTGCTGTATACCCCTTCATCCGTTTAATCGCGAGTGCCCAAAAAAAGAAAATAATCGGTACAAGTGCGGCAAGCGCTGATAATAGCAAATTTCCCCCTATAGGCGTATATGCCTGTGTCCATTGCATCCCAAACCCCTCCTTGAAACATAAACTGGCGCCATATGTAAGCGGTTTCTATAGATGATATGATCATCTGATGACTGGGTAATAAGACCAGTTACCTAGCATTATATTTTGAAAAAAATCAAAGTACAAGACTTTTTGACAAAATAGTCAAAATCTTTTGGCGGCCCACAAAACAGAGTATAATAGATCGTAAACAGCCAGACCTACAAGTTACGGGGTGAATTGCATTGAAATACAAACAGATTAAAACAAAAAAAATATATGAAGAAGTAGCGGATGCACTATTAGATATGATCAAAAACGGCGAATTGAAGCCGGGGGATAAACTGGACTCTGTTCAGGCGCTTGCTGAGAGCTTTCAAGTCAGCCGTTCAGCGGTTCGCGAAGCACTTTCTGCGCTAAAGGCGATGGGGCTTGTCGAAATGAAACAGGGAGAAGGCACGTATCTGAAGGAATTTGAGCTCAATCAAATTTCTCAGCCGCTCTCAGCCGCCCTTCTGATGAAAAAAGAGGACGTCAAGCAGCTGCTCGAGGTCAGAAAACTGCTTGAAATCGGCGTGGCTTCACTAGCGGCTGAAAAAAGGACAGAAGCAGATCTCGAAAGAATTCAGGATGCACTAAAGGCAATGGGCAGCATTGAAGCGGACGGGGAGCTGGGAGAGAAAGCAGACTTTGCATTTCATCTTGCGCTTGCGGACGCTTCTCAAAATGAACTTCTTAAACACTTGATGAATCACGTGTCATCATTGCTGCTGGAAACAATGAGGGAAACGAGGAAAATCTGGCTGTTTTCCAAGAAGACCTCCGTTCAGCGGCTGTATGAGGAGCACGAACGGATTTACAATGCTGTGGCTGCAGGGAACGGTGCACAGGCGGAAGCCGCCATGCTGGCGCATTTGACGAATGTGGAAGATGTGCTTTCGGGATATTTCGAGGAAAATGTGCAATAATCAACTCATTTCCCGGGCAATTCCGCCGGTTCCGAATGATACGAACAACTGAGACTGAGCCGCAAATGGTTCAGTCTTTTTACATGAGGCAGCCAGAGAGCTTTGTGCACTTGACATTTGTGAAAAAGAAAGTAAAATATTTTACTAAATCAATGCGAGCTGAATAATGGAGGCAGATGCAATGGCGACAATTAAAGATATCGCGCAGGAAGCGGGATTTTCAATCTCAACCGTTTCCCGCGTTTTAAATAACGATGAAAGCCTCTCTGTTCCTGATGAGACACGGGAGAAAATCTATGAAGCGGCGGAAAAGCTCAATTACCGCAAAAAAACAGTAAGGCCGCTGGTGAAACATATTGCGTTTTTATATTGGCTGACAGATAAAGAAGAATTAGAAGATGTCTATTTTAAAACGATGAGATTAGAAGTAGAGAAACTGGCGAAAGCATTCAATGTCGATATGACCACTTATAAAATAGCGGATGGAATCGAGCGCATTCCTGAACATACGGAAGGGTTTATTGCCGTTGGCACATTTTCAGATGAAGAGCTGGCTTTCCTCAGAAATCTCACTGAAAATGGCGTGTTCATCGATTCAGCTCCTGACCCCGATCATTTTGACTCGGTAAGGCCCGATTTGGCACAAATGACAAGGAAGACGGTAAACATCCTGACTGAGAAGGGGCATAAGAGCATCGGTTTTATCGGCGGCACATACAAAAATCCGAATACCAATCAGGATGAAATGGACATCCGTGAACAAACCTTCAGATCCTATATGAGGGAAAAAGCCATGCTGGACGAGCGCTATATTTTCTGTCATCGCGGATTCTCTGTAGAAAACGGCTACCGCCTGATGTCAGCAGCGATCGACACATTAGGTGATCAGCTTCCGACTGCTTTTATGATTGCAGCGGACCCGATTGCAGTGGGCTGTCTGCAAGCCCTGAACGAAAAAGGGATTGCCATACCAAACAGGGTAAGCATTGTGAGTATCAACAACATCAGCTTCGCGAAGTATGTCTCGCCTCCTCTGACGACGTTTCATATTGATATACATGAATTATGTAAAAATGCTGTTCAATTACTGCTTGAACAAGTGCAGGACAAGAGAAGAACGGTAAAAACATTATATGTGGGCGCGGAATTAATCGTCAGGAAGAGTATGAATGAAGGATGACTTAGGACAACTAAGTCATTTTTTATTTAGGTAAAAAAATTTACTCAAAGAGGTAAATAGTTTGTTTACACATTTTCTCGGGCGTGCTATATTATCTTTAAAGCGCTTTCATTCCTACCGAAAGGGTGACAATCAATGAAAATGGCAAAAAAGTGTTCCGTATTCATGCTCTGCGCAGCTGTCAGTTTATCCTTGGCGGCTTGCGGCCCAAAGGAAAGCAGCAGCGCCAAATCGAGTTCAAAAGGGTCAGAGCTTGTTGTATGGGAGGATAAAGAAAAGAGCATCGGCATTAAAGACGCCGTTGCTGCGTTTGAAAAAGAGCATGATGTGAAGGTAAAAGTCGTTGAAAAACCGTATGCCAAGCAGATTGAAGATTTGCGAATGGACGGACCGGCCGGCACAGGCCCTGACGTGTTAACAATGCCAGGGGACCAAATCGGAACCGCTGTCACGGAAGGATTACTCAAGGAATTACATGTCAAAAAAGACGTTCAATCACTTTATTCTGACGCTTCCATTCAGTCTCAAATGGTAGATCAAAAGCTTTATGGACTGCCAAAAGCGGTCGAAACGACTGTGCTTTTTTACAACAAAGATCTCATCACAGAAAAGGAATTGCCCAAAACGCTGGAAGAGTGGTACGGCTATTCCAAAAAGACTGCTGATGCCAGCAAATTTGGCTTTTTAGCCCTATTCGATCAAATTTATTATGCAGAAAGTGTGATGAGCGGATATGGCGGATACATTTTTGGAAAGGCCAAAGATGGGAGCTATAACCCGTCAGACATTGGAATCAATAATGAAGGAGCTGTCAAAGGTGCGGCGCTGATTCAGAAGTTTTACAAAGATGGCCTGTTCCCGGCTGGCATTATTGGAGAACAAGGGATTAACGTATTGGAATCGCTGTTCACAGAAGGAAAAGCCGCCGCAATTATTTCTGGTCCATGGAATGTAGAAGCTTTTTCGAAAGCAGGAATCAATTATGGCATTACGAAACTGCCGAAGCTGGAAAATGGGAAAAACATGAGCTCCTTTATCGGCGTCAAAAGCTACAACGTCAGTGCATTTACAAAGAATGAAGAGCTGGCGCAAGAATTAGCCGTTTTCCTGGCAAATGAAAAAAATTCTAAAACACGATATGAAGAAACGAAAGAAGTTCCTGCTGTGAAATCCCTAGCAAATGACCCGGCTATTATGAAAAGCGAGGCGGCACGGGCTGTTACTGAACAATCCCGTTTCTCAGAGCCAACACCAAATATTCCGGAAATGAATGAAATATGGACGCCGGCTGATTCAGCATTACAGACGGTTGCAACAGGGAAGGCAGATCCGAAACAAGCATTGGACCAAGCAGCTGAAACGGCCAAAGGACAAATTAAGGCAAAGCACAGCGGAAAATAAAGAGAAAGCTAGATTTGTATTGTAAGAGAGGTGAAAACGGTGCAGCATCGTCAAGTCGCTTTGTTGCTTTCTATCATTCCGGGACTCGGGCAATTTTATAACAAGCAATGGATAAAAGGTATTGTCTTTCTTTTCTTAGGCGCATCGTTTTTTGCGGTCTTTGGAGATCTGCTCAATATGGGGTTTTGGGGAATCTTTACACTGGGAACAGAAGTGCCGCGGGATAATTCCGTTTTTCTGCTGGCGGAAGGGATTATTGCTGTCATCGTGACCTGCTTTGGCCTTGCGGTGTATTACGTGAATCTTCGCGATGCGTTCCAAAGCGGAAAACAGCGTGATGAAAACAAGCCATTAAGTTCCTTAAAGGAACAATACCAGCATATCATTTCTGAGGGCTATCCATATGTCGTCAGCGGCCCATCTTTGATTATTTTAATTTTCGCCGTGATCTTTCCTATCTTATTCAGCTTTGCATTAGCGTTTACAAACTATGATTTGTATCATTCTCCTCCTGCAAAATTAATTGATTGGGTCGGTTTTCAAACGTTCGCAAATATTTTCACAGTTGATATTTGGAGGTCGACTTTTTTTGATGTACTGGCTTGGACGGTGGTTTGGACACTTGCTGCATCCACACTGCAAGTCAGCTTGGGGATTTTTCTCGCGATCATTGTTAACCAGAAAGACCTTCGGTTTAAACGTTTTTTCCGGACGATTCTGATTTTGCCATGGGCCGTTCCCGGTTTTGTGACGATTTTAATTTTTGCGGGACTGTTTAATGATAGCTTCGGTGCGATGAATCACGACATCTTGGCTTTCTTCGGGATAGATCCGCTTCCGTGGATGACAGATGCCAATTGGTCGAGGCTTGCGTTGATTCTCATGCAGGGCTGGCTTGGGTTTCCGTACATCTTTCTCGTCTCAACAGGCGTATTGCAATCCATCCCGGACGATCTGTATGAAGCAGCTACAATAGATGGCGCTTCTGTCTTTTCAAAGCTGAGATACATCACGCTTCCGATGGTGTTCATTGCAATGGCTCCGATTATCATTACCCAGTTTACGTTTAATTTTAATAACTTTAATATTATCTATCTATTCAATGGCGGAGGTCCGGCTGTAACCGGATCAACAGCCGGCGGGACAGATATCCTCGTTTCATGGATTTATAAATTGACAATGCAGTCAAGCCAATATTCACTTGCTGCGGCTTTAACCATTTTATTATCTGTATTTGTTATCTCCATCGCATTGTGGCAGTTCAGAAAGACAAAATCTTTTAAAGAGGAGGCATAAGGCATGCTGGCAGATATGAAGGTCAGGAAATATATCCGTCTCCTTTTCTCTTACTTGTTGTTAGCCTTTATGGCGGTCATCATTGTTTATCCTCTCCTTTGGACGGCAGGCGCAAGCTTTAACCCTGGCAACAGCTTAATCAGTACATCCATCATTCCGAAGCATCCAACATTCGACCATTACAAAGCATTATTTGCGGGCAAAGAAAGCCTTCAATATGTGCAGTGGTATCTCAACTCAATGAAGATCAGCCTGTTTACAATGGCAGGGTCTTTGCTCTGTGTGACGTTTACAGCCTATGCGTTTTCGCGCTTTCGCTTCGAAGGCAGGAAATACGCTTTAACGCTCTTTTTATTGCTGCAGATGATTCCTCAGTTTTCAGCTTTAATTGCCTTGTTTGTGTTGGCGCAAATCTTGGGAATGATCAATAGCCACTGGCTGCTAATCTTGCTTTATATCGGCGGCCTAATCCCTATGAATACATATTTGATGAAGGGGTACATGGATTCCATTCCGATGGATTTAGACGAAAGCGCCAAGATTGACGGAGCCAGCAGCACCAGAATCTTCTTCCAGATCATTCTGCCATTATCAAAACCGATGGCGGCAGTCGTGGCCATGAACGGCTTTACCGGTCCGCTCGGAGATTTTGTGTTGTCCTCAACCATATTGAGAACGCCTGAATCGTATACATTGCCCGTCGGTCTATTCAATTTAGTGAATGATGTCATGGGGGCCAGCTATACGACATTTGCGGCCGGAGCCCTGCTTATCAGCATACCGGTTGCCGTCATCTTTATCATGCTGCAAAAGAATTTTGTGTCCGGATTAACCGCAGGCGGAACGAAGGGCTAAAAGAACAAGGAGGAGAATGTGATGTCAAAGCTTGAAAAAACGCACGTAACAAAAGCAAAATTTATGCTCCATGGGGGAGACTACAACCCCGATCAGTGGCTGGATCGGCCCGATATTTTAGCCGATGATATCAAGCTGATGAAGCTTTCTCATACGAATACGTTTTCTGTCGGCATTTTTGCATGGAGCGCACTTGAGCCGGAGGAGGGCGTATATCAATTTGAATGGCTGGATGATATTTTTGAGCGGATTCACAGTATAGGCGGCCGGGTCATATTAGCAACGCCGAGCGGGGCCCGTCCGGCCTGGCTGTCGCAAACCTATCCGGAAGTTTTGCGCGTCAATGCCTCCCGCGTCAAACAGCTGCACGGCGGAAGGCACAACCACTGCCTCACATCTAAAGTCTACCGAGAAAAAACACGGCACATCAACCGCTTATTAGCAGAACGATACGGACATCACCCGGCGCTGTTAATGTGGCACATTTCAAACGAGTACGGGGGAGATTGCCACTGTGATCTATGCCAGCATACTTTCCGGGAGTGGCTGAAATCGAAATATGACAACAGCCTCAAGACATTGAATCATGCGTGGTGGACCCCTTTTTGGAGCCATACGTTCAATGACTGGTCACAAATTGAAAGCCCTTCGCCGATCGGTGAAAATGGCTTGCATGGCCTGAATTTAGATTGGCGCCGGTTCGTCACTGATCAAACGATTTCGTTTTATAAAAATGAAATCATTCCGCTAAAAGAATTGACGCCTGATATCCCTATCACAACGAACTTTATGGCTGATACAGCGGATTTGATTCCGTATCAGGGCCTCGACTACAGCAAATTTGCAAAGCATGTCGATGTCATCAGCTGGGACGCTTATCCTGTCTGGCACAATGACTGGGAAAGCACAGCTGATTTGGCGATGAAGGTCGGTTTTATCAACGACCTGTACCGAAGCTTGAAGCAGCAGCCTTTCTTATTAATGGAGTGTACGCCAAGCGCGGTTAATTGGCATAACGTCAACAAGGCAAAGCGCCCGGGCATGAATCTGCTGTCATCCATGCAAATGATTGCCCACGGCTCGGACAGCGTTCTCTATTTCCAATACCGCAAATCACGGGGGTCATCAGAAAAATTACACGGAGCGGTTGTGGATCATGACAATAGCCCGAAGAACCGCGTCTTTCAAGAAGTGGCCAAGGTAGGCGAGACATTGGAACGGCTGTCCGAAGTTGTCGGAACGAAGAGGCCGGCTCAAACCGCGATTTTATATGACTGGGAAAATCATTGGGCGCTCGAGGATGCTCAGGGGTTTGCGAAGGCGACAAAACGTTATCCGCAAACGCTTCAGCAGCATTACCGCACATTCTGGGAACACGATATCCCTGTCGACGTCATCACGAAAGATCAAGACTTTTCACCATATAAACTGCTGATCGTCCCGATGCTGTATTTAATCAGCGAGGACACCATTTCCCGTTTAAAAGCGTTTACGGCTGACGGCGGCACCTTAGTCATGACGTATATCAGCGGGATTGTGAATGAGCATGACTTAACATACACAGGCGGATGGCATCCGGATCTTCAAGCTATATTTGGAGTTGAGCCTCTTGAAACGGACACCCTGTATCCGAAGGATCGAAACGCTGTCAGCTACCGCAGCCAAATATATGAAATGAAGGATTATGCAACCGTGATTGATGTAAAGACAGCTTCAGTGGAAGCGGTGTATCAAGAAGATTTTTATGCGCGCACGCCAGCGGTCACAAGCCATGAGTATCAGCAGGGCAAGGCGTATTTTATCGGCGCGCGTTTGGAGGATCAATTTCAGCGTGATTTCTATGAGGGTCTGATCACAGACCTGTGTCTTTCTCCAGTTTTTCCGGTTCGGCACGGAAAAGGCGTCTCCGTACAAGCGAGGCAGGATCAGGACAATGATTATATTTTTGTCATGAATTTTACGGAAGAAAAACAGCTGGTCACGTTTGATCAGAGTGTGAAGGACATAATGACAGGAGACATGTTGTCAGGCGACCTGACGATGGAAAAGTATGAAGTGAGAATTGTCGTAAACACACATTAGGCTGATGCTCCGCTCGATATGGGCGGATTCTTTTTTCTATAGAATGAAAACGCTTACTAAGTATTAGGGGGATGAAATCATGAAAAGCAAAGTGAAAATGTTCTTTGCGGCTGCCATGGTGTGGAGTGCATGTAGTTCAACAGGATATGCCGCTGCCATTGAGAAGGAGAAGCACGTGTCAGAGCTTCGGGCAGATGATCTTTTTGTTAAAAAAGTAGAGGGGATGAACAAGGATTTTATCAAAGGGGCAGATGTATCCAGCGTTATTGCTTTGGAAAACAGCGGTGTCACCTTTTACAATACAAGCGGAAAACGCCAGGACATCTTTACAACCTTAAAACAGGCTGGGGTCAACTATGTTCGCGTCCGCATCTGGAATCACCCGTATGATTCAAATGGCAATGGGTATGGCGGGGGGAACAATGATGTTCAAAAAGCCATCGAAATCGGAAAAAGAGCGACAGCGAACGGAATGAAGGTGCTGGCCGACTTTCACTACTCTGATTTCTGGGCCGATCCAGCGAAACAAAAGGTGCCCAAAGCCTGGGCGAATCTCAGCTTTGAAGCAAAAAAAGCAAAGCTCTATGAGTATACGAAACAAAGCCTGCAAAAGATGATCAAGGAAGGCGTTGACATCGGCATGGTTCAGGTTGGAAATGAAACAACAGGAGGATTTGCCGGTGAGACTGATTGGACGAAGATGTGCCAATTATTTAATGAAGGAAGCCGAGCGGTCAGGGAGACAAATTCAAATATTTTGGTCGCCCTGCATTTTACAAATCCTGAAACGGCTGGAAGGTATTCATTTATTGCAGAAACACTCAGCAAAAACAAAGTGGATTATGATGTGTTTGCGAGCTCCTATTATCCTTTCTGGCATGGGACATTACAAAATTTGACCTCCGTGCTGAAGGCTGTTGCCAATACGTACGGCAAAAAAGTCATGGTGGCGGAGACATCGTACACCTATACCGCTGAGGATGGCGATGGGCATGGAAATACAGCACCAAAAAGCGGGCAGACGCTGCCATATCCAATTTCTGTTCAAGGCCAGGCAACTGCAGTAAGAGATGTAATGGAGGCAGTGGCGAATACGGGCAAAGCAGGACTTGGTGTTTTCTACTGGGAGCCGGCGTGGATTCCAGTCGGGCCGAAGACACAGATAGAGAAAAACAAAGTGTTATGGGAAACATACGGGTCAGGGTGGGCCTCCAGCTATGCTGCTGAATACGATCCTGAAGACGCCGGGAAGTGGTATGGGGGAAGTGCTGTAGATAATCAAGCTTTATTTGATTTTAATGGACATCCGCTGCCTTCCTTGCAGGTGTTTCAATATGCGGAGTCAGGACATATTCCAAAGAAACGCTGAAACAAAAAAATCCATGAGATGTAACAAATCATTGTTATGTCTCATGGATCATTTTATTTTACATCAACTAATATAAAACATTCGTCATCACTCTTATGATGAGCTTCCTTTTGATGCTGCAGTGATGTAAGGATTTTCTCCTTCTGGTCAGCGATCGGCGAATCAGGATGATCCTTTAGTAAATCATATAAATAACATGAAGCCGTAGGATCCATCACGCCATCCGTATACAGAAGCAATCTTCCGCCCTCCGTGTATGAAAGGCTGCTAGACTGAAACTCTAAGTCTTCAAACATCCCGATCGGAGGCGAAGTCGCGTGCAGCAGCTGTTGTGTTCCGCCGGCGCCCTGCCAAAGTGCCGGCGGATGCCCTGCGTTGACATAATCAATTCTTTGCCGTGCTATATCAATCTCGAGATAAATAGCAGTGCAATAATGTCTTGCTTCCTCATCATTTTGAAACAAGCTGTGAAGGTGCCGGTCCAATTCCTTCATAACTTTAACGGGGCTGAGACCTTGCGTGATCTGACGCTGGAACAAAGGATGAAGAGACATCGTAATCAATGCAGATGAAATTCCGTGCCCCATCACATCAAGGATAATAATGCCGTAACGGTGTTCATCGATTTGATAATATCCGTAAAGATCACCTGACAATTCACTCGATGCATTGTAATAAGAGTCAATCTGAACCTGATCGTTTACAATCGGTTCAGTCAACGAGTTTTTCTGGATCTTTCTGGCGAGTTCAAGCTCTCTTTTGGTGTTTAATTTAAATTGTTGATTTTGTTTATTGATCTCAAGAAGTTCTTCTTGTTTTGCTTTCAGCGTTTCCAAGGCAATTTCTAACTCCGCATTGGCTTTCTGTTTGGCAAGCAAAGCTTCCTGAGCCTCATTTCTGGCTATCAGCAGCTCATTTTCATATTCATTTCGCTTTCGCATTGGAATCAGAACACAATCAAAGACAGAAGCCTCGCTACCGTGCCTCGCAATAGCATTGATAAGGACGGGAATTTCTTCTCCATCTCTAGCTTTCAGGGAAATGTATATTTCTTCGATGTGATGCTCTAATTTCAAAAGCGGAAAAAAATAAAGCTGGCAGAAAAGCTGTGCGGGAATGGTCAACATCATATTCATATGCTGGCCGATAACCTGCTCCGGCTCATAATCCAGAATCTTGATAAGGGTACGGTTGGCAGCTATGATCGACCCCTCTTCTGACAAAGCGAGGAAACCGCATGGTGCATCATTCAATTGTTTGTCCATTTAAGAGGGTCACCTCTATCCCTTTCGTTCCTATCTCACACGTGTGCTTTTAAATAATCGCCGATCAGCTGTATCGTCTCATCTGGATGGCTCATATGAGGGCAATGTCCGCGAGCCTCCATTTGTTTCAGACTGCTATAAGGCAGATGCTGATGCATATACTTACCTACTGTTGCAGGTGCGATGATATCATCTGCACATTGGAGAATAAGAGAGGGAACCGTTACCTTCGAAAGATCCTCTCGGTGATCAGAAAAAAACGCCGCCTTCGCGAATTGGCGGGCAATGACAGGATCAGTAGAACAAAAACGGCTTTCAAGCTCTTCCTTAATTTCAGGCCGATCTGGCTGATTCAGAACGGTTGCCGCAAATACAGTTGCCCAGCCGATATAATTTTTCTCCATCATCTCCAGCAAGCCAAGGAGCTGCTCCTCTTCAAATCCTCCGTAATACTCAGGCGGATCATTCAAATAGCAAGGAGAAGGCCCCACCATCACCAGATGGGAAAAAAGCTCCGGGCGGCGGATGGATGCAAGCATCCCAATCAAGGCCCCGACGGAGTGCCCCACAAACACGGTTTCCTTCAGATCTAAAGCTTCACAAACATCAAGAACATCCTGGGCATAGCCGTCAAGTGTCTGGTAACGATTCAGGTCATATGCGCGCAAATCTGAATGTCCCGAACCGACGTAATCAAATAAAATCACCCGATGATCTTCTTCAAAGGCAGGTGCCACGGCATTCCACACGCTTTGATCGCATCCAAAACCAGGTGCGAACATGATAGATGCTTTGCCGCTGCCTTTCACCTTCACATGATTTCTAGACAAAATCGCTTCGTTCATGATTGGCTCCTTTCAGCCGGAAAGTAATATAAAGTTCAATATGTCTATCATAACACTCGGATGGTTTGAAGAGTGTATCTTTCTATGAATGTCACAGCAGTTTAAAAGAAAGAGGACATGGGAGATAGAAAAGATGGATGAATTGGAAGATGCAGGAGGAGGATTGCCTAGACACCGGCGGTGAGAAAGAAAATGACATTTGTCACTCCATCATCATGACACCCCATACTAACATCGTCTTCTCCGTCATTTTACAATCAATGTAAACGATCAGGAGGTGCTCATGTGATGAAAGAAGCAGTAACAGTAAGCAACGTGACAAAACATTTCCAGCGAAAAACCGCTGTAAACAACATCAGCTTCAGTATTGAAAAAGGAGAAATTGCAGCCATTCTCGGGCCAAATGGGGCAGGGAAGACGACCGTCATCTCTATGATATTAGGATTGCTGAAACCGAGTGAGGGAGAAATCAAACTATTTAACGGGGTTCCTGATGATCAACAGGTTCGTGAAAAAATAGGTGTAATGCTTCAGGAAGTGAGTGTCATGCCGGGCCTTAAGGTGGATGAAATCCTTGAACTCTTCCGGAGCTATTATCCGAATCCATTGTCCATAAAAGAACTCGTTTCGTTAACAGCACTCACCAAAGAAGATTTGAAAACAAGAGCAGAAAAATTATCCGGCGGACAAAAACGCCGTTTGAGCTTTGCTTTGGCTCTTGCCGGGAACCCGGAGCTGCTTATACTTGATGAACCGACAGTCGGCATGGACACTTCATCAAGACACCGATTCTGGCAGACCATTCACGGACTGTCGGAACAAGGAAAAACGATTATTTTTTCAACTCATTATTTACAAGAAGCAGACGATGCCGCACAGCGAATCCTATTTTTTACTGAAGGACAGCTTGTTGCAGACGACTCACCAATGCAAATCCGCTCAAGAATTCAAAAACAGTCTGTTTCCTTTACGCTTCATCCAAGTGAATCATTGGAAAGGCTGTCTTGTCACCCGGAAGTCGAGAGAGTGATCCACGAGCATGAGAGAACCATCATCCAGACATCAAATACAGACAAAGTGTTGGCGCTGATCTTTCAAGAAAACATCCCAGCACGAGATATTCGAATTGAGCAAGCGACGCTCGATGAGGCATTTCGCCAGCTGGCTGACGGCAACAGGGAGGCGATGTGAGTGAACATGCTGCAAAAGCAAAGCATCGCTGAAATGAAAAGGGTGCTTAGGAACAAGTACTTTGTGCTTTGGTCTCTGATCATGCCGATTGCCTTTTATTATTTCTTTACAAATGTAGTGAATACTAACGTCCCTGATCAACGTGCATGGGAAGCCCATTACCTGATGTCGATGACAGTCTTCAGCGTGATGGGTTCCTCTATCATGACGCTTGGCATCCGAATGGTACAAGAACGGTCACAAGGCTGGGCCGCCTTTATCCGCCTTACGCCTCTTCAGGATCATATCTATTTATCAGCTCAGATGATCGGCCAAAGTGTCATTCACGTTTTATCGATTACCGTCATATTTCTGTTCGGCGCAATCATCAATGATATTGCCTTGTCACCGTTTGAATGGATGATGAGCGGACTGTGGATTTTGTTTGGCGCATTGCCTTTTTTAGCATTAGGCACACTAATCGGCCTCATGAGAAAAGTAGAAACAGCGGCCGGAATCAGTAATGTGCTTTATATGCTGCTGGCTTTAGGCGGAGGGATGTGGATGCCATTTGAGGTCATGCCTGACATGATGCAGAACATTGGCCAGTGGCTTCCGTCTTATCATTTCGGGAGCGGAGCGTGGGAACTTGTCCGGGGTGGGAGTCCGACTTGGAAAAATATTCTGATATTAATCGCTTATATGATGCTCTTCATGCTACTATCTAAATATATAAGAAGAAAACAAGAAGCGGTGTAATACATGAAAAAGGCAATATTTATTTTCCCGAAGGAATTCGGGTTTTTCCCTTATATCTTTCTGGTGTATACGATTATGCCGTTCCTCTCTTTATTAAAAGAATCAGGTGTCAAACAGGGGATCGGATATGGCATGCTGCTCCTTTTTGTAGCGGCATATCGCCAGTTATTCTGCAGCGTGGGCAAAGCTTCGTTTACATATTGGCTTATCGTGCAAATGGCGGTTATTTTGATATATAGTGTGTTTTACAATATCACCTATATATACTTAGGTTTTTTCCCGGCAAACTTTGTTGGTTATTATAAAGAGAAAACGAATTTTAACCGTGCGTTCTGCGCTTTAATCTTTATACTGCTTTTTCCATGCCTATACCAATTTATCGCGAATTCGGTCTCGCTCCGGGAGCTTTTTTCTGTTCTCCCGTTTCTCGTCATTATGCTCATTTCTCCATTCGGCATTCGTTCTATGTTTCGGAGAATTGAGCTTGAAAATAAGCTTGCACAAGCCAACGAACAGATAAAAGAACTCTCTAAAAGAGAGGAGCGTGTTCGAATCGCCCGTGATCTTCACGATACTCTTGGTCACACCCTGTCGCTGCTTACATTAAAAAGCCAGCTCATTCAGCGGCTGGCTGCATCTGATCCAGAACGGACCAAGCTTGAGGCAAAAGAAATGGAAACCAGTTCACGCTCCGCACTCAAGCAAGTTCGAGAGCTGGTTTCTGATATGAGAACAGTCACGATAACAGAGGAGCTCGTAAACATTCAGCACATATTAAGAGCGGGGAACATTACCTTTCAATACGAAGGAGCCGACGACTTTTCAGTGATATCTCCCGTCACTCAAAATATTATCAGTATGTGTATGCGGGAAGCCGTGACTAACATTATCAAGCACAGCAAAGCAACCCACTGTGCCATCACCATTTCTCAGTTTGCTGACAAAATGAGGATCGTGATACGGGATGACGGAAAGGGAGCGCCGAAGGAGAAAATGTTTGGGAATGGCCTGCGGGGAATGGAGGAACGGCTCATGCTCATTGAAGGGGGATTAACGGTTTCAGATCATAACGGAACGGTTGTGGCACTTACGATTCCGCTTATTAAAAAAGCAGAATGATTGGAGGACGAAAAGAATGATTCGTCTGTTTATTGCTGAGGACCAGCGAATGCTTTTAGGCGCTTTGGGATCTTTGCTTGATTTAGAAGAGGATATGACAGTCATCGGACAAGCATTAAACGGGGAAGAGGCGCTACATGCTATTTTGAAGCTGGAGCCGGATGTATGCATTATGGACATTGAAATGCCGGTTCGAAGCGGGCTGGATGTGGCAGAGGAATTAATGAAAAAAGGCTGCGTCAGCAAGGTCATTATTTTAACCACCTTTGCCCGCCCCGGATATTTTGAACGCGCCGTAAAGGCCGGTGCACATGGCTATCTGCTGAAAGACGGCGAAATTGACGATCTGGCCGATGCCATTCGAAAATGTGTAAAGGGAAAACGTGTCTTCAGCCCTGAGCTGACGTTTAATATGATGCGAGACGAAAATCCGCTAACCGTTAGAGAGCAAGAAATTCTGAGGCTTGCGGCTTTAGGCAAGACAACAAAAGACATTACGCTGGAGCTCTATTTATCTCAAGGCACAGTTCGAAACTATATCTCAGAAATCATCCAAAAGCTTAATGCGAAAAATCGGACAGAAGCCGCCAGCATTGCTGAGGAAAAGGGCTGGATTTAACCATATACTGCACTCCTGGGAGATCGGGAGTGTTTTTGATATGCTACAAATGAAAATATCCCTAGAAAACTCTTTCCTTCCATTGTCAGAATAGTGTACGATATTCATATAGTTATTTTAACTCAGGTCATCAGATGACCTGATCATATATTGGGGATGAGAGAGGGGTTCATCATGAAAGTCTCACTTTTTGTCACTTGTCTTGTTGATATGTTTCAAACAAATGTCGGAAAAGCAACGGTTGAGCTGCTGGAGCGGCTTGGGTGTGAGGTTGATTTTCCGGAAGGGCAGATTTGCTGCGGACAGCCGGCTTACAACAGCGGCTATGTACATGACGCCAAAAAAGCAATGAAACGGATGATCGAAACGTTTCAGGATTCCGAATATGTTGTCAGTCCTTCCGGTTCCTGCACAACGATGTTCCAGGAATACCCGCACTTATTTGCGGATGACCCGAAATGGGCCGATAAAGCGCAAAAGCTGGCGGATAAAACGTATGAACTGACAGATTTTATCGTGAACGTCCTTGGGGTAGAGGATGTCGGCGCGACCCTTCATACAAAAGCGACCTTACATACGTCGTGCCATATGACTAGGCTGCTGGGTGTTCGGGAGGAACCGATGAAGCTGTTGAGCCATGTGAAGGGCCTGCAGTTTACAGAGCTTCCGGGCAAACATAACTGCTGCGGATTTGGAGGAACGTTCTCCGTCAAGATGGCGCAGATTTCCGAGCAGATGGTTGATGAAAAAGTCGAATGTGTGGAGGAAACGGGAGCAGAGGTGCTGATCGGTGCTGACTGCGGCTGTTTGATGAATATCGGGGGACGGCTTGACCGAAAAGATAAGAATGTCAAAGTGATGCACATCGCCGAAGTGCTCAACAGCAGATAAAACTGGATTCAGAGGGGGAAAGGATCATGGCGATGAAAATCGGTACTGACGCTTTTAAAGAGCGGGTATCACAGGGGATTGATAATGAATTTATGAGAGGCGCTGTTTCGGGTGCACAGGAGCGTCTGCGGACGCGGCGCCTAGAGGCAGCAGAAGAACTGGGAAACTGGGAGGAGTGGCGCTCATTATCAGAGGAAATCAGGCAGCATGTCCTTGAAAACCTTGATTTCTATCTTGGACAGCTTGCCGAAAATGTGGCGAAAAGAGGCGGACATGTCTATTTCGCGGAAACAGCGGAAGAGGCGTCTTCTTATATTCGTGATGTCATTCAAAAGAAGAACGGGAAAAAGATTGTGAAATCTAAATCAATGGTCACAGAGGAAATCAATCTGAATGAGGTGCTGGAGAAGGAAGGCTGTGAAGTCGTAGAAACCGATCTCGGCGAGTACATTTTGCAGATTGATGATCACGATCCGCCGTCACATATCGTAGCGCCCGCCCTTCATAAAAATAAAGAGCAGATACGCGATGTGTTTAAAGAAAGACTGGACTATCAACATACAGAAAAACCGGAAGAGCTGGTGATGCATGCGCGCGCCATTCTCCGGAAAAAGTTTCTGGAAGCGGATATCGGCATTACTGGCTGTAACTTCGCCATCGCTGACACGGGTTCCGTCAGCCTTGTGACCAATGAAGGAAATGGACGGCTTGTGAGCACCTTGCCGAAAACACAAATTACCGTCATGGGAATGGAGCGGATTGTCCCGTCATTTTCTGAATTTGAAGTGCTAGTCAGCATGCTGACAAGAAGTGCTGTCGGACAGCGGCTGACAAGTTATATTACAGCTTTGACGGGTCCGAAGCTGGAAGGTGAAGTGGACGGTCCGGAAGAATTCCATCTTGTCATCGTTGACAATGGACGATCCAATATCCTTGGAACGGAATTCCAGTCTGTGCTGCAATGTATCCGCTGTGCCGCCTGTATCAATGTCTGTCCTGTGTACCGCCATGTCGGCGGACATTCATACGGCTCAATCTACTCGGGGCCGATCGGAGCGGTTTTATCGCCGTTGCTCGGCGGTTATGACGATTATAAGGAGCTGCCGTACGCGTCTTCACTGTGCGCTGCTTGTTCAGAAGCCTGCCCGGTCAAAATCCCGCTTCATGAGCTGCTACTCAAGCATCGTCAGAATATCGTCGAAAAAGAAGGAAGAGCGCCGATCAGTGAAAAGCTTGCAATGAAAGCATTCGGACTTGGCGCATCCTCTTTATCGCTTTACAAAATGGGCTCAAAATGGGCGCCGGCCGCCATGACGCCTTTTACAGAGGACGAAAAAATTTCGAAAGGGCCCGGCCCGCTTAAAAATTGGACCCAGATCCGCGACTTCCCGGCACCGCATAAATCGAGATTCAGAGACTGGTTTGCGGACAGAGAAACAAGTGAACGCACGAAGGAGGAGCAGTGATGACGAAGGGAACCATTCAGAATCAAGAGAGCTTTTTAAACCGAATCGCATCCAGCCTGGGCCGTGAAAGAAGAACAGGAGGCGTGTCAGTCCCTGAATGGGCGCATCAGCCGCAATATAAAACACTTGAAGGATATTCAGCGGATGACTTAGTCACAGTGCTCAAAAACCATTGTGTCAAAATCCATACAGAGCTGATTGAAACGGATTCAACCGGCCTTTACGATGCCCTGCGTGAGCAAGTCAGCCGCTTTTCCGGAGGCCCTGTCATCATTCCGAAGGACCCCCGCTTTGAAGAATACGGACTGAAAAGCCTGCTCAACAAGGACTGGCCGAGTGAAGGAACGCCGGTCTGGGAGTGGGATGCTGACAAAGGCGAGGACAATATCAAAAAAGCGGAGCAAGCCAATGTAGGGATTACATTCAGCGAAATGACATTGGCTGAGTCGGGGACGGTTGTCCTCTTCTCCTCAAAAGACATCGGCCGATCTGTCAGCCTTCTGCCGACGACTTATATTGCGATCGTGCCGAAATCAAGCATTGTACCGAGAATGACACAAGCCAGTGATATCATCCGCCAAAACATTGCGGACGGTGTCACTGTTCCTTCATGTATCAACTACATTACCGGACCGAGCAACTCAGCAGACATTGAAATGGATTTAGTTGTAGGAGTGCACGGACCTGTAAAGGCAGCATATATTCTCGTCTCTGACCGCTGAACTCAGGAAGCCCGGCAGGCATATGCCGGGCTTTTTGCTTGAGAAAAACTTCAACTTCCAATTTTTTGGCCGATGAGAAGAGTATGACTTGAAATAGGAGGAAATGCGATGAAAAAATGGCTGATCATAGCGGTTTCACTGGCGATTGCGATTGTTCTGTTTATGTATACAAAAACAGAAGCGAAGGCAGCCGGAATGACACTAGGCTACACGACTGGGGATACGGCTTCATACAATTCTCTTACGAAATATCATACATACATGAATGCCATCGCAACCGATACGTTTGCGTTTGAAAAAAACGGACATGTGATTGGCGATGCCCCAACTAAGCAGCTGACATATGCGAAAAAGAAAAAAATCAAGACATGGGCTGTCATTTCAAACTATAATGATGCCATTTATGATTTTGACGGAGATTTAGCGAGTCGGGTCATGAGCAATAAAACAGCGAAAAAACGATTCACAGATCAGTTAATTACACTGGCCAAAAAGCACTCATATTACGGAATCAATATCGATTTTGAAGCAGTAAATCCAGAAGACCGCGCTGCGTACTCGAACTTCATTCAATATGTCTCACAGGCTTTGAATAAGAAACATATTAAAACAATGGTATCCGTTCCGGCCAAAAGCGCCGATGATAAAAATGATGACTGGAGCTGGCCGTATGATTATGCGAAAATCGGCAAATATGCCGACTTCGTACAAGTCATGACCTACGACGAACATGGCATTTGGGGTGAGCCGGGGTCAGTGGCAAGCACAAACTGGATCAAAAGCTCTCTGCAGTTTTCAGTCAAAAAGATCAAAGCCAATAAAGTCATCATGGGAATCCCTGCGTACGGCTATGACTGGGATGTAAAAGACGGAAGTACCAGCACAATAAGGGAATGGAATGAGCTTAAATCCCTCATCAAAAAACAAAAAGCAAAGCCGGCATTCAACAAAAAATCAGGCTCGATGACGTTTTCTTATGTTGACAAAAAGAAGCATAAACATGTTGTGTGGTATGAAAACGAAAAAACCGTTCAAACGAAAAGCCATCTGGCAAAGCAATATAAAATAGCAGGTGTTTCAGTTTACGCATTAGGAAACGAGTCAGAATCCTTTTGGAAAGCCATTCGAAAAGGGACAAAATAACAGTTTCTTTTTTCTCTGAAGTTATTGACAGTTAAAAGAGAAGCACGTATATTATGTTAATATATTCAGATCATAAAATTTGAGTTTTTCAGAAAACTAAAACACATAGATTGGGAGCAGTAAAAGAAAGTGATCAGAACAGAGAGTTGCGGGGTGGTGCGACGCAGCCTGATTCTTCTTTGAACTCGCCCGGGAGTGGTAAGACGGAACGGAATAGATTGAATGTTCCCTATGTTTTAACGGCTAACCTTCGTTACAGGTCAAAAGCAGGATTCTTCATGAAGAATCAACAAGAGTGGTACCGCGGTCAGCCGAAGGCTCGTCGTCTCTTTATCTATTAGATTAGGTAGGAGACGGCGGGCTTTTTTGTTTTTGAAAACGAGAAGGAGAGGTAGAAGAGGATGAAAAACGACAATCAAACGTTAAAACGCACGATGACGTCCCGCCATATTATGATGATGGCGCTGGGCGGAGCAATCGGCGCAGGTTTATTTAAGGGGAGCAGCTCAGCGATCGATGTGGCAGGGCCATCTGTCATTATCGCATACCTGCTCGGCGGGATTATTTTGCTGTTTATTATGCAGGGGCTGGCGGAAATGGCTGTTCGAAACCGTAACGCCAGAACCTTCCGTGATCTTGTCCAGCAGGTATTGGGAAATTACGCCGCTTACTTTTTGGACTGGATCTACTGGAAAATGTGGGTGCTTAACATTGCGGCTGAAGCTGTTGTAGCTGCGATTTTCATTCAATATTGGCTGCCGGGCTGCCCGATCTGGGTGTTGGCATTAGGAATTTCTCTTATCGTCACGATTGTAAACTTGCTTTCTGTTAAAATCTTCGCCGAAACTGAATATTGGCTGGCAATGATCAAGATTACCGTTATTATTATCTTTATTATTCTGGGATTGCTGCTCTTATTTGTATCATTCGGTGATCATACAGCATCCGGATTTTCCAACCTGACAGACCACGGCGGATTTTTCCCGCACGGCGGCACAGGGCTGATCACGGCGATGCTTGTCGTCATCTACTCTTACGGCGGTACAGAAATTATCGGTGTAACGCTTGCAGAGACAAAGAATCCGGAAAAGGTTGTCCCGAAAGCTGTCCGCAGCACACTGACACGGATTGTCGCGTTTTACCTGCTGCCGTTTTTCATCATCGTCAGCCTGATTCCATGGAACCAAGTCAATTCCGTTCCGGAAAGTCCTTTCGTGATGGTCTTTAAAATGGTAGGCATTCCGGGCGCGGATCATATCATGAATGCAGTCATCCTGTTGGCGATCATTTCTTCTATGAATTCAGGTTTATACGGATCATCACGCATTTTGTATACACAGGCAAGTGACGGAAGGCTTCCAAAGGTCTTCTCTAAGCTTTCATCGAAAAACGTACCGATGTTTGCGATTCTGATGTGCACTTCTTCTCTCTATATTGGCGTATTGATTTCTCTGTTCGCAGGAAGCCAAACATTTAATTATTTAATGGGATCATTGGGATATACCGTTTTATTCATTTGGCTGATCATCGGATTCGCCCATTTGAAATCGAGAAAACAGCAAACGGAAACACCCGCCTATTATGTAAAATGGTTCCCGTACACGACATGGTTTGCGATTGTGGCATTACTCGCCATTCTGATCGGGGTCATCATGACAACATCAATTGTCATTACCGGCATTACTGCGGCGATCTACCTTTTGATTACAGTTGCATATTTGGTTAAAGGACGCAAGCATCAGTAAATAAGAAACCCTCTTGCCGCATCCGGCAAGAGGGTTTCTTATTATTGTGCAGCTTTCTCGTTTATACCAATGGCCGCTGCTTTCTGCGCTTTTGATTTTGTATTCACGAGACAGATGCTCGTGACAATCAGCAGCAGCCCTGCCAAGAGGCTAAGGGTGAGCGGTTCATGCAGGAAAATGGAGCTGGCCACGATTGATATGAGCGGAATCAAAAAAGTATAAGATGCGACCTTGCTTGCTTCTCCTGAACCGACAAGCGTAAAAAAGACAAGCCAGCCGAGCGCGATAACGAATACGGAGATGAACAGCAGGCTCGTAATAAACGGAGCTGTCCATTGGATCGCCGAAAAGCTTTCTGTCCAAAAGCCGGATATAAGCAGAAACACGCTTCCGATCGTCAGCTGCAGAGCGACCATCCAGATGGAATCGACGCGGCTGCCTGTTTTTTTCATATATACCGTCCCGAGCGCCCAGCTGATTGCGGAGCCGAGAGCCAGCAGAACCCCAATGACAGAAATATGCCCGCCAAAGCCCGCAGCACTAATGACGGCTACTCCCGCAAAACCGAGGATGAGGCCGATCACTTTCATTACAAACATGGATTCGCCGAGCCACAGCCAAGAAAATACACCCATCAGAACAGGCTGGAAGAAGACGATTGCAGAAAACAGGCCGGCCGGAAGATAATTCAGCCCGATCGTTTGCAGGCCGTAGAATAACGTAATATTTAAAAGAGCAGAAACAAGATAAATCGGCCACGTTTCTTTTAAGCGTAATTTATGAATACGCGGCAGTGCGACAATGACTAATAAAAGCCCGCCGATCAGCGTTCGGATGCCCGCGAACAATAACGGCGGAGAATAGGCGAGCGCGGCTTTGGACAGCGGCCAATTGACGCCCCACATGATGACGAGAAATGCGAGCAGGAGAGCTGTCCGCGTTTTTGAGAGCTGCTTCATTGTTATTCACTCCTTGTAGAACTTTTCCATCATATGATACGGTAGAACATAAGATAAATAAAATGAATCTTTTTTATAAGGAGCATAAGTATATTGTTATGACCATTACACAATTAAAGGTTTTTGTGAAAATAGCTGAAACGGGAAGCTTTACAAAAGCGGGTCAGGCGCTGAACATGACACAGCCGGCTGTCAGCCATGCGATTTCTGCGATCGAAGCTGAGCTTGATGTAAAGCTGATCATACGTGACCGCCGCAATGGCCTGATGCTGACAGATACGGGAAAACAGATCTTAGTACACATCAGAGAAGTCTTAAAAGGCATTGAAAAAGTTGAGCAGGTAGCAGCAGCGGAAAAAGGGCTTGAACTGGGAACGATCCATATCGGCACATTCTCAACAGCTTCGGCTTATTTTATGCCGAAGCTGATCAGTGCATTTAAACAAAAATATCCGAAACTTGAGCTCGTGCTGCACGAGGGAACTGTAAATGAAGTCAAGGAATGGCTTCATACGCGGATGATAGATGTTGGGATTCTTCTGTATCCAACAGAGGAGATGGAGTACATTCATTTGAAAAAAGACAAAATGGCTGTCGTGCTCAGGGACGATCACCCGCTTGCCAGTCATTCGGCCATTACGCTGAAAGATCTTGACCATGAACCGATGATCGTCTGTGACGGAGGCTATGAATCACCATTTGTCGATATGTTCAGGCAGGCGGGCGCTACGCTGCACCCAGCTTTCACGGTCTATAACATCAACACCTCGATCAGTATGATCAGAGAAGGCTTGGGCCTGGCCATTTTATCAGAAATGTCCATGTCAGGGATGCCGCTTCCGGAGCATGTGGTGACCCGGGACTTGGACCCGCAGGTATACCGTGATGTGCAGCTTGCTGTTCCGTCGCTAAAGGAGGCTTCTCTGGCGGCTAAGCTCTTTATTGAGATGGCTAAGGAGCTGTTTGGAGCAGAATAGCGGTCCAAAGCGTTCGTTTTATATTGTTCGAATTTCATCGAATCAAATTCTTTTATTCCTGAATGCAGTTGTGTTATGGTGTGATAGAAGTTCTTTCAATCATGACCTGACAGCTTTGGGCTGTTTACTGATAACACATTTGCAAAGGAGAACAATATGTCTAACAACCAACGCAAAGATACCTTGCTTTCTGTCTTGAATTTATCTCCGGTTGTTCAGGGAGGAACGATTGCAGAATCATTCCGAAACAGCATGGACTTGGCGCGCCGGGCAGAGGAATGGGGCTATCACCGTTACTGGCTTGCTGAACATCATAATATAGAAGGTGTTGCAAGCTCCGCCACTGCAGTTTTGATTGGCCATATTGCCGGAGGCACGAAGAAAATCCGCGTCGGTTCCGGCGGCATTATGCTCCCGAACCACTCTTCATTAGTCATTGCTGAACAATTCGGCACACTGGAAACACTGTATCCCGGGCGGATTGATCTGGGGCTTGGACGAGCGCCGGGAACAGACCAATTGACAGCCAGAGCGCTCCGCAGAAACATCAACAGCGGTGAGGATTTTCCAGAACAATTAGAGGAACTGCGCAATTATTTTAAACCGTCAGGAAATGTGCGCAATCAAGTTCGCGCCATTCCCGGAGAGGGCATAGATGTGCCGATTTGGCTACTGGGCTCAAGCGGCTTCAGCGCCCGTCTGGCAGGGGAACTAGGTCTTCCGTTTGCCTTTGCCGCTCATTTCTCACCGGCGAATACGGTTCCTGCATTGGAGCTGTACCGCGATTCCTTCACGCCGTCAGACGTGCTCGACGAACCGTATGCGATGGTCGGTGTCACCATTATCGCGGCAGATACAAACGAGAAAGCGCAGCACCTTGCGACTTCGCATTATCAAAGGTTTCTTGATCTTGTCCGGGGTACGCCGAACCAGCTTAAACCGCCTGTTGAGGATATGGATCAAATCTGGAGCCCGTATGAAAAAGCGATGGTCAATGAGCAGCTGAGCTCCACGATTGTCGGGGGTCCGGAAGAAGTGAAGGCGAAGCTTGAAGATTTCGTCAAAACGACACAGGCTGACGAAATTATGGTTAACTCAGAAACCTTTGAACACGCAGACAGAATGCGTTCGTTTGAAATCATCGCTGACGTTTGGAAAAACAGATAACAGCTATAAAAAAAGCAATGTAGCGGGGAGACCCATACATTGCTTTTTTATTCATTCAGTTTTCGTGCGGACTGGCGAATGATCAACTCAGGCTCAAATATAACATCCTCTTGCTTCGGCTTTTTATGCTCTAAGCAGTCAATGACATATTTGGCGGCTGCTTTTCCAAGCACTGATTTCGGATGTTTGACAGAGGTTAGTTTCACTTCTGAGATTTGGGCGAAATGTGAATCATCATACCCGACGATAGACATATCCTCCGGCACTTTAAGATCCATCTCCCTCAGCATATCAATCACTTTCAGCGCAATTTCATCGTTATAACAAAGAATGGCTGTCGGCATGTGCTTGCTGTTTTTCTCCAGTGTGGCTTTTACTTTCTCCAGAAGTTTTGATTCTTTTTCTTCCGTTGTAAATGTCACGATCATATCCGGAGAAGGAAACAACTCACGCTCCCGGTGCGCCTGTATAAATCCGTTCATCCGTTTCACGCCTTGTGTGTCATCAGCTTTAAAAATACCCATCATATGCGTGTGGCCGAGAGAAAGCAAATGCTCCGCCGCCATCATCCCGCCTTTCACATCATCCAAGGTAAAACTTGGCGCGGCAAGCTCGGCATATGACGCGTTAATCATCGCAAAAGGAATGCCGTTTTTCTCCAAGTTCAGATAATAGCCGATGTTTGGGGTTTGAAGGGCGCTTTTTGTCGGTTCTACGATGAGTCCGTCAATATGCTGGGATAGCAGGTTTTCTAAGCCTCTTCTTTCGTTGTCCGGGTTGTTGTTTGTGCTTGTCAAAAGCATAGAATACCCCTGCTCGCTTAAATAGGACTCGATTCCTCTGATGATGCTCGGGAAAATATAGTCTGATATGTAGGTTGTCAAAACACCGATCGTTTTATTTGAATGCAGCGCTGACTTAGCAGAGCGTGAAGCGACAAAGGTGCCTCCGCCTTGCACGCTGTACAGCAGACCTTGTGATACGAGGTCTCCGATCGCTTTGCGGATGGTATGCCGGCTGACGCCGAATTGCTGCATTAATTCGTTTTCGGTAGGGATTTTTTGATCGGGCAGTATTTTGCCTTGATTAATCCATGAACTGATTTCTTCTTTTACTTGCGCGTATTTTGGTAACATATCCATTCCTCCAAAATGTATACGGACAAATTTCAGTATATCACAGCGTTCTTTGTAAGAAAACATTGACAGAAAATGCAAACAAGATTATTCTATATTTGTACGTACTAATTAAATGTAATTTTCGTTAAATTTTAATATAAGTACGTACAATTGAAAAGTATAATGTAAACGCTTTACTCAACATTCGGGAGGGCAGGGAAATGAAGAATACTCCAACTCAATTAGAACCAAATGTTCCTGTAACAAGAAGCCATTCAATGGGATTTGTCATTTTGATCTCATGTGCGGCGGGGCTTGGCGGCTTATTGTATGGCTATGACACGGCAGTGATTTCTGGCGCCATCGGTTTTCTGAAAGATTTATACAGCCTGAGTCCGTTTATGGAGGGACTTGTCATTTCAAGCATTATGATTGGAGGAGTTGTTGGCGTCGGGATATCCGGATTTTTAAGTGACAGATTCGGCCGGAGAAAAATTTTAATGACAGCCGCTTTGTTATTTGCGATATCAGCAATCGTTTCAGCGCTTTCTCAAGACGTGTCCACCTTAATCATTGCAAGGATTATCGGGGGGCTTGGAATCGGGATGGGCTCATCGCTCTCTGTTACGTATATTACAGAAGCGGCACCGCCCGCCATACGCGGAAGTTTGTCTTCCTTATATCAGCTCTTTACGATACTGGGTATTTCCGCAACATACTTTATTAATCTAGCTGTGCAGCGGTCTGGAACATACGAATGGGGCGTGCACACCGGCTGGAGATGGATGCTTGCTTATGGAATGGTGCCGTCCGTCATCTTTTTCCTTGTCCTGCTCGTCGTCCCGGAAAGTCCGAGATGGCTGGCGAAAGCGGGCAAAACAAATGAAGCTTTAAAGATACTGACACGTATTAATGGAGAAACTGTTGCAAAAGAAGAATTAAAGAACATTGAGAACTCTTTAAAAATAGAACAAATGGGGTCGCTCTCCCAGCTGTTTAAGCCGGGTCTCAGGAAGGCGCTTGTCATTGGAATCCTGCTGGCGCTGTTTAACCAAGTCATCGGCATGAACGCGATTACTTACTATGGGCCGGAAATCTTTAAAATGATGGGATTCGGGCAAAACGCCGGATTTGTGACGACTTGTATCGTCGGGGTTGTAGAAGTCATTTTTACCGTTATTGCGGTGTTGCTGATCGATAAAGTCGGACGAAAAAAACTGATGTCCATCGGTTCTGCTTTTATGGCTATTTTTATGATTTTAATCGGGACGTCGTTTTATTTTGAGTTAACAAGCGGGATCATGATGATCGTCCTTATATTAGGTTTTGTCGCTGCTTTCTGTGTCTCGGTCGGACCGATCACATGGATTATGATTTCTGAAATCTTCCCGAACCATCTGCGTGCGCGGGCCGCGGGCATTGCGACCATCTTTTTATGGGGAGCAAACTGGGCGATCGGACAGTTTGTGCCAATGATGATCGATTCTTTCGGGCTCGCCTATACATTTTGGATCTTTGCGGTGATTAACATCCTTTGTTTCCTGTTTGTCGTTACGATCTGTCCGGAAACGAAGAACAAATCGCTCGAGGAAATTGAAAAGCTTTGGATAAAATGAAAACGCTTTAATGAAACAGCCCTTTCTACGGGAAGGGCTGTTTATATTGGGATGCACCATTTGGCGCTTTCTGTATAAGATAAAGATATATAGGATAAAATATTGCTGGATAAAACGACGCGGCATGAAAACTCTGCGAATATTGTCGATGAATTGGCTCTTAACAGTTGAATAAACAATTCCACCCTGTTAAAATAATTAAAGAAAGCAGAAATGATTTTTTTTGGCTATGACGGGACGTTTTTTGTCATAGCGGGACATATAATGTCCAGCAAAAAAGGAAGGAACGTTTGAGTCATGAACCAGTTAATACAAGCTCAAAAAAAATTATTGCCTGATCTTCTGCTCGTTATGCAAAAGAGGTTTGAAATCTTGCAGTATATCAGGCTGACAGAACCCATCGGGCGAAGAAGCCTCTCTGCCAGTCTCGGAATCAGCGAGCGTGTGCTGAGGGGCGAGGTTCAGTTTTTAAAGGAACAGAACCTGGTCGATATTAAGACAAACGGCATGACATTGACAGAAGAGGGCTATGAACTGCTTTCTGTTTTGGAAGATACGATGAAAGATGTTTTAGGTTTGACTCTTTTGGAAAAGACATTAAAAGAACGTTTAAATCTAAAGGATGCCATTATCGTATCCGGAGACAGCGACCAATCCCCATGGGTCAAAAAAGAAATGGGAAGAGCGGCTGTCGCATGTATGAAAAAAAGATTTTCAGGCAAAAATATCGTCGCTGTAACTGGCGGTACGACAATTGAAGCTGTCGCCGAAATGATGACGCCGGATTCTAAAAACCGCGAGCTTTTGTTTGTGCCTGCAAGAGGCGGTTTAGGCGAAGACGTGAAAAACCAGGCGAACACCATATGCGCGCATATGGCGGAGAAGGCTTCAGGCACTTACCGGCTTTTGTTTGTTCCGGGACAGCTGTCACAAGGCGCCTATTCATCTATTATTGAAGAGCCTTCTGTCAAAGAGGTGCTGAACACTATTAAATCAGCGAGTATGCTGGTTCATGGAATCGGCGAAGCTAAAACTATGGCTCAGCGCAGAAACACGCCTTTAGAAGACTTAAAGAAAATAGATGATAACGACGCGGTGACAGAAGCGTTCGGCTACTATTTTAACGCGGACGGCGAAGTGGTTCACAAAGTGCATTCTGTCGGAATGCAGCTGGATGACATAGACGCCATCCCCGATATTATTGCGGTAGCGGGCGGATCATCAAAAGCCGAAGCGATCGAGGCTTACTTTAAAAAGCCACGCAACACGGTTCTCGTCACAGACGAAGGAGCCGCAAAGAAGTTATTAAGGGATGAATAATCCCTCAATATAAATATCTCTCACTTATTTAAAGGAGGAAACAATCATGGCAGTAAAAGTCGGTATTAACGGTTTTGGTCGTATTGGACGTAACGTATTCCGCGCAGCATTAAACAATCCTGAAGTTGAGGTAGTAGCGGTTAACGATTTAACAGATGCTAACATGCTGGCTCACCTTTTACAATATGATTCTGTACACGGAAAATTAGACGCTGAAGTTTCAGTTGACGGTAACAACCTTGTTGTTAACGGCAAAACAATTGAAGTTTCTGCAGAACGCGATCCTGCTAAACTTAGCTGGGGCAAACAAGGCGTTGAAATCGTAGTTGAATCTACTGGTTTCTTCACAAAACGCGCAGACGCTGCGAAACACTTAGAAGCTGGCGCGAAAAAAGTAATCATCTCTGCTCCTGCTAACGAAGAAGATATCACAATCGTTATGGGTGTTAACGAAGATAAATACGATGCGGCTAACCACGATGTTATCTCTAACGCATCTTGCACAACAAACTGCCTTGCGCCGTTTGCAAAAGTACTTAACGATAAATTCGGCATCAAACGCGGTATGATGACAACTGTTCACTCTTACACAAACGATCAGCAAATCCTTGATCTTCCGCACAAAGACTACCGTCGTGCGCGTGCAGCAGCTGAAAACATCATCCCAACATCAACTGGTGCTGCTAAAGCAGTTTCTCTAGTTCTTCCTGAACTAAAAGGCAAACTGAACGGTGGAGCAATGCGTGTTCCAACTCCAAACGTTTCTCTAGTTGACTTGGTTGCTGAACTGAACCAAGAAGTAACAGCTGAAGAAGTAAACGCAGCTCTTAAAGAAGCGGCTGAAGGCGACCTTAAAGGAATCCTTGGCTACAGCGAAGAGCCATTAGTTTCTGGCGACTACAACGGAAACAAAAACTCTTCTACAATCGATGCTCTTTCTACAATGGTTATGGAAGGCAGCATGGTAAAAGTAATCTCTTGGTACGATAACGAAAGCGGCTACTCTAACCGCGTTGTTGACCTTGCAGCTTACATCGCAAAAAAAGGTCTTTAATTTATAGCTGAAAAAGGACCTGACTTGGTTCTTTCGAATAGAAGCGCTATAATGAAAGCGGACAAGGGAAGGGGACGGACTCCCTTTCCCTTTTTCCATGAAGACCGGCTTTCAGAAAACGCTCTGTGATAGAGAAACGACCGCGTTTTAAGCAGCTTTGCCGGCGCTTTCGCCTAAGGCCGCTGCCCTGGCTTTTAGACGAACTGCCCTGTGCCGAAAAAGACTGCGATCTGCCCTAGCGGAGTTATCGCTTGAACAGACGGTTTCACGTTTTTCGTGCTGTATGCAAACCATTTTGAAGGAGGATCTCCTAGGCATGAATAAGAAAACTCTCAAAGACATCGACGTAAAAGGCAAAGTTGTATTCTGCCGCGTCGACTTTAACGTTCCAATGAAAGACGGGGAAGTAACAGACGATACACGTATCCGTGCTGCGCTTCCAACAATCAAACACCTTGCAGACCAAGGCGCGAAAGTCCTTCTTGCGAGCCACTTAGGCCGCCCGAAAGGCGAAGTGGTTGAGGAGCTTCGTTTAACTCCTGTCGCTGCACGTCTCGGCGAACTGCTTGGCAAAGAAGTGAAAAAAGCGGATGAAGCATACGGCGATGCTGTAAAAGCACAAATTTCCGAGATGAAGGACGGAGACGTTCTTGTATTGGAAAACGTACGTTTCTATCCTGGTGAAGAGAAAAATGATCCTGAGCTTGCAAAAGCATTTGCTGAGCTTGCAGATGTATATGTAAATGACGCATTCGGTGCTGCCCACCGTGCTCACGCATCTACAGCTGGAATTGCCGAGCATCTGCCAGCAGTTGCAGGTTTCTTAATGGAAAAAGAGCTTGATGTACTTGGAAAAGCGGTTTCCAATCCTGACCGCCCGTTTACAGCGATCATCGGCGGAGCGAAAGTAAAAGACAAAATCGGCGTAATCGAAAGTCTTCTTGATAAAGTAGACAACCTGATCATCGGCGGAGGTCTTGCTTATACTTTCGTAAAAGCGCTTGGCTATGAAGTCGGTAAATCTCTTCTTGAAGAGGATAAAATCGAGCTTGCGAAATCATTTATGGACCGCGCTAAAGAAAAAGGCGTTAACTTCTACATGCCTGAAGATGTACTCGTTGCAGATGATTTCTCTAACGATGCAAACGTGAAAATTGTGCCGATCTCTGAAATCCCTAGTGATTTAGAAGCAATCGACATTGGTACGAAAACACGCGAAACGTATGCTGACGTCATCAAAAACAGCAAACTTGTCGTGTGGAACGGACCAATGGGCGTATTCGAAATCGACTTGTTCGCTCAAGGAACAAAAGCGGTTGCGGAAGCATTGGCAGAGGCGAAAGATACATACTCTGTCATCGGCGGAGGAGACTCTGCGGCAGCGGTTGAAAAATTCGGCCTTGCCGACAAAATGAGCCACATCTCAACAGGCGGCGGCGCATCCCTTGAGTTTATGGAAGGCAAAGAGCTTCCAGGGGTAGCTGCACTGAACGATAAATAATCTCAAAACTGCTATAAGGAAGTGGAACAGATGAGAAAACCAATTATCGCCGGTAACTGGAAAATGAACAAAACACTCGGCGAAGCTGTCAGCTTCGTTGAAGAAGTGAAATCTTCCATTCCAGCAGCAGACAAAGCTGAAGCTGTTGTTTGCGCGCCAGCACTTTTCTTAGAAAAGCTTGCTTCTGCTGTTAAAGGCACTGACCTAAAAGTCGGCGCTCAAAACATGCACTTCGAGGAAAGCGGCGCGTTCACAGGCGAAATCAGCCCGGTTGCTCTGAAAGACCTTGGCGTTGACTACTGCGTCATCGGCCACTCTGAGCGCCGTGAAATGTTCGCTGAAACTGATGAAACAGTTAACAAAAAAGCACACGCAGCTTTCAAACACGGCATTGTGCCGATCATCTGTGTAGGTGAAACGCTTGAAGAGCGTGAAGCCGGCAAAACAAATGATCTTGTTGCTGACCAAGTGAAAAAAGGCCTTGCTGGTCTTTCTGAAGAACAAGTTGCTGCTTCTGTTATTGCGTATGAGCCAATCTGGGCAATCGGAACAGGCAAATCTTCTACAGCGAAAGATGCGAATGACGTGTGTGCGCATATCCGTAAAACCGTCGCTGAAAGCTTCAGCCAAGAAGCTGCAGACAAGCTTCGCATCCAATATGGCGGAAGCGTAAAGCCTGCAAACATTAAAGAATATATGGCAGAGTCCGATATTGACGGTGCTTTGGTCGGCGGCGCGAGCCTTGAGCCACAGTCATTCGTTCAATTATTGGAGGAAGGTCAATATGAGTAAAAAACCAGCTGCACTCATCATTCTTGATGGGTTCGGATTACGTAACGAAACAGTAGGGAACGCAGTCGCTTTAGCGAAAAAACCGAATTTTGACCGCTATTGGAACCAGTATCCTCATCAAACATTGACTGCTTCAGGCGAGGCTGTAGGTCTTCCTGAAGGGCAAATGGGGAACTCCGAGGTAGGTCACTTAAATATCGGTGCGGGACGTATTGTGTACCAAAGCTTAACACGCGTAAATGTTGCCATTCGTGAAGGAGAGTTCGAACGCAATCAAACATTCCTTGACGCGATCAGCAACGCGAAAGAAAACAACAAAGCCTTGCACCTGTTCGGTCTTTTATCTGACGGAGGCGTGCACAGCCATATCAACCATTTATTCGCACTGTTAAAGCTTGCGAAAAAAGAAGGGCTGACAAAGGTTTATATCCATGGCTTCCTTGACGGCCGTGATGTAGGTCCGCAGACAGCGAAAACGTACATCAACCAGTTGAACGATCAAATCAAGGAAATCGGTGTGGGTGAAATCGCCAGCATTTCCGGACGTTACTACTCTATGGACCGCGACAAACGCTGGGACCGTGTAGAAAAAGCGTACCGCGCAATGGCGTACGGCGAAGGCCCATCTTACCGCAGCGCCCTGGATGTTGTTGATGATTCATATGCAAATGGTATCTACGATGAATTCGTGATTCCATCTGTCATCACAAAAGAAAACGGTGAGCCTGTTGCGAAAATCCAAGACGGCGATTCTGTGATTTTCTATAATTTCAGACCGGACCGCGCCATCCAGATTTCCAATACGTTCACAAACAAAGACTTCCGTGACTTCGACCGCGGCGAGAATTATCCAAAGAACCTGTATTTCGTCTGCCTGACTCACTTCAGTGAAACAGTTGACGGCTATGTAGCGTTTAAACCGATAAATCTTGATAACACAGTCGGAGAAGTATTATCTCAGCACGGATTAAAACAGCTTCGAATTGCAGAAACTGAAAAGTATCCGCACGTCACGTTCTTTATGAGCGGCGGCCGTGAAGCTGAATTCCCGGGTGAAGAGCGTATTCTCATCAACTCGCCTAAAGTTGCAACGTATGACTTGAAGCCTGAGATGAGTGCGTATGAAGTGAAGGACGCGCTTGTCAAAGAAATTGAAGCTGACAAGCATGACGCCATCATTCTTAACTTCGCAAACCCTGATATGGTCGGCCACTCCGGAATGGTTGAACCAACAATTAAAGCAATTGAAGCAGTGGACGAATGCTTGGGCGAAGTCGTTGACGCGATTCTTGCTAAAGGCGGACATGCCATCATTACCGCTGATCACGGTAATGCTGACATTCTGATTACAGAATCAGGCGAACCGCACACTGCGCATACAACAAACCCAGTCCCTGTGATTGTAACGAAAGAAGGCATTACGCTGCGTGAAGGCGGAATCCTAGGCGACCTTGCACCAACGTTATTAGACCTTCTTGGTGTTGAAAAGCCGAAAGAAATGACAGGAACATCTTTAATTCAAAAATAATTTGAAAATCAAAAGGAGAGACAAAACTCATGCCATACATTGTTGATGTTTATGCACGCGAAGTATTAGACTCCCGCGGCAACCCAACAGTTGAAGTTGAAGTATATACAGAAACAGGAGCTTTCGGCCGCGCATTAGTGCCAAGCGGAGCTTCTACAGGTGAATACGAAGCGGTTGAGCTTCGTGACGGCGATAAAGACCGTTACCTTGGAAAAGGCGTGTTAACAGCTGTTAACAACGTAAACGAAATCATTGCTCCAGAGCTTCTTGGCTTTGATGTAACTGAACAAAACGCAATCGACCAGCTTTTAATCGAGCTTGACGGTACTGAAAACAAAGGCAAACTTGGTGCGAACGCAATCCTTGGCGTATCTATGGCTTGTGCGCGTGCTGCTGCTGATTTCTTACAGATTCCTCTTTACCAATACCTTGGAGGATTCAACTCAAAAACGCTTCCTGTACCGATGATGAACATCGTAAACGGCGGAGAGCATGCTGATAACAACGTGGATATTCAAGAATTCATGATCATGCCTGTAGGTGCTCCTAACTTCCGTGAAGCACTTCGCATGGGCGCTCAAATCTTCCACAGCCTGAAATCAGTATTAAGCGCAAAAGGCTTAAACACTGCTGTAGGTGACGAAGGCGGATTCGCTCCAAACCTTGGTTCTAACGAAGAAGCGCTTCAAACAATCGTTGAAGCAATCGAAAAAGCCGGCTTCAAACCTGGCGAAGAAGTTAAACTTGCTATGGATGCTGCATCTTCTGAGTTCTACAACAAAGAAGACGGCAAATACCATCTGTCTGGCGAAGGCGTTGTGAAAACATCTGCTGAAATGGTTGACTGGTATGAAGAGCTTGTTTCTAAATACCCAATCATCTCTATCGAAGACGGACTTGACGAAAACGACTGGGAAGGCCACAAGCTTCTTACTGAGCGTCTTGGCAAAAAAGTTCAGCTTGTTGGTGACGACCTCTTCGTTACAAACACGAAAAAACTGTCTGAAGGTATTAAAAACGGCGTAGGCAACTCTATCCTGATCAAAGTAAACCAAATCGGTACATTGACTGAAACATTCGATGCGATCGAAATGGCGAAACGCGCAGGCTATACAGCTGTTATCTCTCACCGTTCTGGTGAAACTGAAGACAGCACAATCGCTGACATCGCTGTGGCAACAAACGCAGGACAAATCAAAACAGGTGCTCCGTCTCGTACGGACCGTGTTGCGAAATACAACCAGCTTCTTCGCATCGAAGATCAGTTGGCTGAAACTGCTCAATACCACGGTATCAACTCTTTCTACAACTTAAACAAGTAATAAAAAGACCGCCGGGATTTTCTCGGCGGCTTTTTTATGCAAACTTTCCTAGCCTCAGCTTTTATTCTCCGCCTATCTCATTACCTTGATTTGGTAACTAATGTTCATTTTGTTGCATTTTAAAGGAATCAAGACAGCAAAACCGAAAAGAAAGGGGTGAATAAGAGGAGGAATGTAAAAATGAAAATGATTTTGATGTCAGCGGCACTGGCTGGAAGCGTCATATGGGGATCTTCAGCTGTACAGGTGAACGGGATACAGTCTCATTCTATTTCTGAGATGGCTCCGTTGTTTGATGAGGAGCATGCATATGAAACCATTCATGAACTGAGTGAGGTCATAGGTCCGAGAGAAACAGGGACAGAGAAAGAAAAAGAAGCAGCGTCATACATATCGAAACGGATTCAAGATGAGGGATTAGCTGTTCGCATTCAGCCATTTCATGTGAAAACATATTATTCTGGTTCAGTAATGGCAGGCGATCATGAATATCCAATACGATCAGCGGATAAGAGCGCTGTGGAAAATGAAGAGAGAGTGGAGGGTGCGGTCTTAGACGGAGGCTATGGGCTCAATCTTGATGAAAAAGAAGCCAAGGGGAAAATCGCCGTTATGAGAGAGGGAAAAATATCAGTATCTCAGAAATTAAAAAACGCCCAAGATGCCGGCGCAAAGGCTGTCATTATTTATAACAGCAAGACAAAACCTCTCGCGATCCGTCCGGTAAAACCAAAACATATCACGATACCGGCTGCCGGAATGAAAAAAGAAGACGGGGAAGCCTTACTGAAAGAAAAGCAGGCTGTCATTCAATTTAAGGACTATCGAAACCGCACTTCACAAAACATAATAGGGACACGCAAAGCGCAGCACACAAAACACCCGGATATTCTTTATGTAACTGCGCATTATGACACAGTTAAAGATGCACCTGGGGCTGATGATAATGCATCAGGCACATCCGCCGTACTAGAGATGATTGAGCAAAGCAAGCACCTTCCCAAAAACAAAGAAATCCGTTTTATCTTTTTCGGAGCTGAAGAGCTGTGGTCAGCGGGTTCCTCATATTATGTCAGTACGCTTACCTCGGATGAAATCAAACACAGCCGTGCAAACTTTAATGCTGATATGATTGCGACTGACTGGAAAGACGCAAGCCAAATGTATATAACGACCCCGGATGGCAAGAAAAATGCAAGTGTCAATTATGCGGTGAATGCTGCCCAGAGAGCACAGCTTGAAGCACCTCGTCTCACACAGCTGGGATACTCGGACCACGTATCATTTTATGAAGCAGGCATACCTTCGGCTAATTGGATTTGGCTCAGTCCGGATACGCAAGAGCCTGGGCCATGGTATCACACCGAAAAAGACAACATCGCACATATCAGCAAAGAAAGATTGAACGAAGCGGGACAGCTCTTGTTATCTGCTGTACAAGAGGCAAATATAGATTAAAAAACAGGCCTCGGCCTGTTTTTAAAATTTTCTATATATTCTTTCAAATAGAGGAAATATTCTCATTATCCCCCTGATAAATACCTTTTCTTAGGCATAAAAAATTCCACTTAATCGTAAATCGCATCATAATGCCCTACCAAATAAAAGGAGACAAAGCCCATTTACCGTTTTTTTACTTTTGTTATAATTGCAGTATCGATCGATAATTGTTTAATTTTGTAAAAATATATCCTTTTCTATCTTATAGGGGGTCCAAAAATGAATCCTGTCACAAAAGAAGCTCGAAACCTCAGTCATAAGCGGCTTTTAGAATTGATTGAAACAAAACAGGCTGTTGTAGGTGTATTGGGGATGGGATATGTGGGTTTTCCTCTTGCATTAGAATGTGTCAATAAAGGATACAACGTCATCGGCTTTGATAGGAACAGCGAAAAAGTTTCTTTGCTGAAAGACGGGCACAGCCATATTCGAGATGTAGACGATAGCCAATTAAAAGAGGCACTTCACACAGAGCGTTTTCAAGTGAGTGAGAATATGTCTCTCATAGAACACTGCGACATTATTGTGATATGTGTTCCGACACCTTTGAACAAAAAAGATAAGATACCCGACCTTAGCTACATAGACAGTGCAGTTGACACCATGCTGGCTTACGGAAGGCCAAATCAGCTTTTAATTTTAGAAAGTACAACCTACCCGGGCACAACAAAACAAAAAATTGCTGACAGAATGGCAGCAGGGCGGCAGGTCAACATAGGCTCCGATTTCTTTATAGCTTATTCACCTGAACGAATTGATCCTGGGAACAGCCATTACGAAGTCGCCGATATCCCTAAAGTGGTCGGCGGAATGACCCGGACTTGCACAAAACTTGCCTCAGCGTTTTACAACACCATCGTTACAAGCATTCATCCAGTAACCTCACCTGAAGTAGCAGAAACAGCTAAACTCCTAGAGAATACCTACCGTTATGTAAATATAGCTCTCATCAATGAAATGGCACTCAATTGCCGAGAACTTGATATTGATATATGGGAAGTGATCAATGCGGCAGACACGAAGCCGTTCGGGTTTCAAAAATTCAGCCCGGGCCCTGGTGTAGGCGGCCATTGCATACCGATTGATCCTTTTTATTTTAAATGGATAGCTAACCAAAAGGGATTGCAGACAAAGCTGATTGATTTAGCGGATGAAATCAATTCTGAAATGCCATTTTCAGTGTCCGACTATGCCATGAAGCTGGTTGATAAAGAACACTGCAATATTTTATTAATAGGTGCTGCTTATAAAAAAAATACCAATGATTCTCGTGAGTCTTCTGCATTTGCAATTATCGATGATTTGATGAAAAAGGGATGCACGATAGATTACTATGATCCTTTTATCAGTGAAATCTGCCTGGAAGACGGCAGCATCAAGCACTCCGTCCCTTTCACCAAGGAGCAGATCAACCAATATGATGTCGTCATTATTCATACCGATCATGATGATATCAATTACAGTATATTGCAGGATACAGCTCCTATTATTTTCGATACGAGAAACATTTGCAGAGAAAAAATGGCTGACAATGCAAAACTTATCACACTATAGGAGGGAACTGTCATTAGTAAACAATTTATCTCTTTTCACAGACCTGATATGACAAACGAAGAATTGGAAACTGTAGTTGAAACGATCAAGTCGGGGTGGATTTCAAAAGGTCCGAAGGTGATTGAATTTGAGAAAAAGCTTGGCGAATGTCTGGGAGCGGAGCACGTAATCAGCTGTAATTCAGGAACTGCTGCCTTACACATGGCTTTGCTTGCACTCGGTGTAGGAGAAGGAGATGAAGTCATTGTTCCAAGCTTCACGTTTTGTTCAAGTGTAAACGTCATTTTGCATGTAGGAGCAACCCCGGTGTTTGCCGACATTTGCGAGGATGATTTATGTATAGATCCGGAAGATGTGAGACAAAAGCTTTCACCGCGGACAAAAGCGGTCATTGCGGTCCATTTTGCAGGTTATCCGGCAAATTTGGATGAGCTTAGCAGGATATGCAAGGAAAATGGACTGTACTTGATTGAAGATGCCGCACACGCGCTTGGGACGAGGTATAACGAGAAGATGATCGGCACACATGGAGATGCCGTATGCTTCAGTTTTTATGCCACTAAAAATATAACGACGGGAGAAGGAGGAGCTCTTATTCTTAAGGATGAAGAGGCTGCCGAAAGAGCAAGACTGTATGGATGGCATGGCATTACAAAAAATGCCTGGAATCGATACGGTGAAAAGGGCAGCTGGCGATATGATGTGTTACTTCCCGGCTTTAAGTACAACATGACAGATATCCAGGCTGCTCTTGGGCTCATTCAATTGAAACGGGCTGCTGAAATCCAAGAAAAACGGACCAGAATCGCAAACTATTATGCGTCTGAGCTTATCAATCATCCAGAAAGAGCAGAACTTCCTTTAACAGACATCCCTAGCCATATCACACATTCCTGGCATTTGTTCATTCTGCGGGTGAAAAAACACGAAGAAATGGACCGAGACCAGTTTATTGAAGAGATGAAAGCGAAACATATTGGGGTGAGTGTCCACTTTATCCCTGTGCATATGCATCCCTACTATAGAGAGTATTTTCCTGCAAAGCTGCCGGTAACTGAACGCATCTTTCCTGAAATTGTATCACTGCCTCTTTATAGCCAATTATCGAAGGAAGATTGTCAATACATCGTTCAATCAATTAAAGATGTTTTATCTTTAAGCCAGGAGGTCGGACAATGAAACACATTGCTATCTTAGGCGGAGCAGGTTTTATAGGAAGTGAATTAGCGGGGTTATTACAGAAGAAAGGCTATCATACGATCATCGCTGATCAAAAAAAGCCGGATTTTCAGGCAGAATTCCGCCAAACCAATATTTTAGACCGTCAATCGCTTCGGGAATCATTAAAAGGAGCAGATGCTGTCGTTCATTTAGCGGCAATGGTCGGAGTAGACAGCTGCCGCAGCAATGAAGAGGACGTAATCAAGGTGAATTTTGAAGGAACGAAAAACGTAACGGAGGTATGCAAGGAGCTGGGGATCAAGACCCTTCTTTTTTCCTCCAGCTCAGAAGTGTTCGGAGATTCGCCAGATTATCCATATACGGAATCAAGCCAGAAGCTCCCTAAATCCGCTTATGGAAAAGCAAAATTAAAGTCAGAGGAATATTTGAAGGGGCAGGCATCAGCCTCACTGCATGTCAGAGTTGTCCGATACTTTAATGTGTACGGCCCGAAGCAGCGTCAGGACTTTGTCATAAACAAGTTCTTCAGTTTGGCCGAAGCTGGCGCGGAGCTTCCTCTTTACGGAGACGGCGGCCAAATCAGATGCTTCAGCTACATTAGTGATATCGTGAACGGAACATACCTTGCGCTGCTGTACAAAGGGAGTGCCTATGAAGATTTCAACATAGGAAACGATCTGCCAATCACTATAAAAGGACTGGCAGAGAAAATCAACGTGATGACTGGCAGGGAGAAAGAGCATTATACATTTAAAAAGCTGGGCGAGGATGGTGTCCGGGGGAAAGACATTGAAATTTTCAAACGTGCTCCTTCGATTGAGAAGGCAAAGCGTCTGCTTGGATATGCTCCTAAAATTAACCTAGATGAAGGCCTGAGGCTGATTAAAATTGAAAGACAAAAACAAAAACTTCCATTATCCTGAAAACCCCAAACAGATCAAGTTTCCGATTTATCCGGGGCAGCTTTCAGGCAGAAGTTTTTTCACCTACTTAATCTCAGCTAAAAGAACAACGTTGGCAGAAAAATTGGAAAAACGCTATGGAAAGAGCATCGAATTGACTTCGAGTGGAAGCGCAGCGTTGGTGCTTGCATTGACATTTTCCGGAGCGGGGCCTGGAAAAGAAGTGATTTTTTCATCATTCAGCTGTCCAAACGTAATTGACGCTGTGCTTCAAACCGGAGCTTCCCCAGTGTTTGCCAATCTGGATAATGATTTGTCCCTATCCTTTGAAGATGTGAAAAACAAAGTGACCGAGAGGACATGCGCTGTCATTTTGACACACGTTTACGGCCGGCAGGAAAACATGAAACTTATCGAGTGGGCGAAAGAAAAGCGTATTCGTGTCATTGACGATGCCGCTCAGGCCATGTTTACAAAACAAGACGGAACCTTTGCAGGCGGTTTGGGGGATTTCGGCATCTTGAGCTTTGGACCGTCAAAGCCCCTCGGCAGTATAGGAGGAGGAGCGTTAATCGCCCGAAAAGAAGTTCTGGACAAAAACGGCAGGCTGCCAATGGAACAGCGAAAGCAAGTCAATGCTGATTATGATGCTTATATGAGACAGCAGCGAATACAGGGTTTGATGAGATCTAGGACTCTATCCTTCTTATTCAGAAAAACGGGTGTTCAGACCTCTATGAAAACGAGCAAGCTTGAAGTTCTTCCGAAAAAACCTGCTACTGTCCCTTTATTGCGAATGCATCCGGTGAGGCAAGCCATTATCGAATACCAGCTGTCAAAGATGGAGCGGCTGGTGAGAGACTCATCTAGAAATTTGGAGACGGCAAAATACATTTTTGCACGGGCAGAAGAGTTATACGGGATCAAGATGATTCAGCCGCTGGAGGGAGAAAGCCTGAACTATTTGACAATCGTCTTCCCTCATGAAGGGGAAAGGTACGACTGCTCTGCTTATTTAGCGGCAAAAGGGATTCAAACCTGCTGGAACTACCTTCCGCTGCACCTTATTCCGCTGTATCAGCCTTATTCACGGCAAGAGGATGAACATTCTCTGTGGAAAAGGGTTCTTTCACTGCCGTTCAAACCGCCTCTTGGTACAGAGCAGGTGAAGTATATTGCTGAAACCGTTTTAGCGTATGCAGAGCAAAAGAATAAGAAATGAATGTTGGTGATATATCGTGCAAAAAACAGCAAATTTGGTAACTCGTCAAGCATGGGATCGAGCCGCTGGCATTTTTCAGGCTGGATTGTTTCAAAGCTATGATTGGGGGAAGCTCATGGAGGAGCTCCCCAATACCTCGTTTCACCCTGTTAAGCTGACATCGGACGGCGGACAAGTGATATATGTTCCGGTGTTTGAGCAGAATGGCTTGCTCAGCGGGAATATGATAGGATACGGCGGCGTCATTTCAGACCGTCCGATTTCATTTGAATGGCTGCAAAGCGAAATCAAGGCTTTATTTGGACAGAAATTATCGCGGCTCCTGCTTCCGCATGGCCAAACTTCTTTTATCGAAGAAACGGGAGAACATTGGGCAGAAAAAGCCACACACATATTGCCGCTTCCCGATACATTTGAAGAGCTATGGACAAACTGTTCAGGAAAAGCCCGGACTGCCGTCAGATATGCGGAAAAGAAAAATGTGTCCGTCCGCCTAATTGGACAGGAATCGATTCATGAATTTTACGAATTGTATAAGGCGCATACAGCAGCTATCGGCGCAGCCTATATGCTGAGTCAGGATTTTTTTCAAAAGCTGCTAGAAAGCCTTGGAAGGCAAGTCTTTTGGGTGGGGGCATTTCTTGAGACTGACATGATCAGCAGCAGTATTTTTCTATATGACCATTCCCATTTCTATTATTGGCAGAATGTAAACAGCCCTGCCGGAAAAGAAACGCAGGCCTCTTATTTGCTGATGCGGAACGCTTTATCATTCGCCATCGGCAAGAAACTGCAATGGGTTGATTTTGGATATTCCCACAGTAAAGAAATTGCCAGACCGAAACGATATTGGGGAGCTGAAGAGAAACGATGTCGACATTTCACAGAAACGGAGTAAAAGTGGTAAGCGGCCATCAGTCCAGTTATCTCCCCTGGTATGGTTTTTTTGAAAAAATCCATAAATCAGATGTATTTGCCATTCACGATACAGCCCAGTTTGAGAAAAAGGGATTTCTCAATCGGAACAGAATCAAGACTTCCCAAGGCCCCATGTGGCTGACTGTTCCTTTGCAGATGAAAAATTATAAGGATATCGAGCTTCGTGATATGAAAATCGACCAAGAGCAGGACTGGCGGAAGAAACACTGGATGGCGATTAAAATGAATTATGCGAAGGCTCCCTATTTCGAGGAATATCAAATGTTTTTTAAAGATGTCTATCAGCGGGAATGGGAGTACCTTCATGATTTAAATATGTTCATCATTGATTTTTTTCTGCGGGAACTTCGCATATCGACCCCAATTTGCTATGTGTCGGAGCTCGAATGCCGGAATGAAAAAAAGAGTGATTTTGTGCTCGCGCTTTGTAAGGAACTTGGGGCTGATCACTATTATTCAGGCAGCCAAGGATCAGACTATTTAATAGAAAGTGATTTTGATAGAAGCGGAATTACAATCGAATACCAGCAAATCAGGGCCATCCATTATCCGCAGTTGTTCGGAGAGCACATTCCTCATCTCTCTATGCTTGATATGCTTATGAACTGCGGCGCGGATATTTGCGAGACGTTAATCAAAGGGGGACAATATAATGAAAGTAATGGTATTTGCGGCGCACCCGGACGATGAAATTATCGGCGTCGGCGGAGCATTGGCGAAACATGTCCGTCAAGGAGACAGTGTGTCGGCTGTTATTATGGCTGAAGGAAAATCGTCTAGAAAAGAAGACTATGAAAAACCTTGTGATTCGATCATGCAGCATTCCTATAGTGAAACGGAACAAGCGCTTAGCACGCTCGGCATAAGCGATTTTGTCAGGTTAAACCTTCCTGATAACAGGCTGGATTCAATGGATTTGCTGGATGTCGTAAAAGAGGCAGAAAAACAAATTGAACGGTTTCAGCCCGATATCGTATATACACAATACGGCGGTGACATTAATATTGACCATGCTGTTGTATTCAGAGCGGTGATGACGGCAACCCGCCCGCTTCCAGGTCATTCCGTAAAACAGGTTCTGGCATACGAGACCTTATCCTCGACAGAGTGGAACTACTTGAAGAAGGATCAATTCCATGCGAATTTCTTCATTAATATAGAAGAAGAGCTTGAATTGAAGCTGAAGGCCATGGCGTGCTATGATTCGGAGCTGAGGGATTTCCCGCATCCGCGCTCCTTGCAAGCGATAGAAAATAACGCATACGTATGGGGAGCTAAATCGGGTTTTTCTGCAGCAGAAGCATTTATGCTTGTGAGAGGAACGTGGTGACGGATGATTGCGCAAATACCGTTTTTCGGGTTAGACCCGAAGCAAATTGATAAAAAGTGGGTCGAAGCAGGATACGGTCTTGAAGCCAACATCTTCGACGGAAAGTCGTTTGAAGAAACCGATTATGTGAAAACCTTCAAGCGGACACTTGATTACACAAAACAGCTTGAGCCGTCATTATTGACACTTCATTTTCCCACCGACAATGCGGATTATGTTCACGAAGCGCATATAAAGGACCGTCTGCTGCATTTTGCAGAGCTTGCAGATATGTACGGCGCTAAAGGCATAACTGTTCATGCCAATCAATTTATGTCGGTTGAAGAATTTCAAAGCTATGACTTAGAAGGAAATCGCAGAAAAGTCATTGAATTTTTTGCGGCGTTTGATGATGAGCTGAAAGGGACGGATATATGGATTGGAGTCGAAAATCTGCCGATTATCGGGAATCTGGGCGAAGACTTTGACCCGATTTTTATTTATCCTGAGGATTTTGAGGAGCTGGTTCAGCTCGGTTTAAAACATGTCGGCATTACATGGGATCTGTGTCATTGGGCCATTACCTATCAGACACATCTGTCATCATCACTTATGTTCAGGGATGAAAAGCTGAGATACCCTGATTTTTTTCAGTTTCTTTCCTTAAAGGACAGCATTAAACATTATCATTTCAGTTCGTTTCGCCAGCTAGCCTTCCCGCATGGTGATGTCCGCTGTTTTGAAGGGCGTCATCCCGCTGAAGGAACGATTAATGAACCATTGCTCAGACAAGCGGCGGAGATGTTAAAGGAGATACACCGCGGGGATGGCACGGGTATCGTATTTGAAGTGATGGAAGAGGACTATACACAAAGAAAAGAATCATGGAGAACATTAGAATGGTTCGGCGGTGCTTCTGATGAAGAAAAAAAGCGGACGTAATTCGGCATATCGAACACCAAATTATGCAAAGCTTTGGTCTGCACAAGTATTTTCTTCCGCGGCGGATGGCGTCTGGCTCATCGCGCTTCCGCTTCTAGTGCTCGATTTGACCGGAAGCAAAATATTAGTCGGGGTGATTTCTTTTATCGAGCTCGTTCCATTGACATTCGGAATGTTTACCGGACCTTTAATTGATTCAATACGAAAAAAATCCATATTGTATGTGTGTAATACCGGAAGAGCAGTCATTATGATTCTCTTGGCAGTCCTTAGTGCGAACGGTTTGTTAACTGTATGGATCATTGGTGTATCCGCATTTTGTTTATCGCTGCAATCGATGCTCTTTTCCCCGGCGAAAGTGGCGCTTATTCCGCTGCTTGTCCCTCAGAAACATCTCGATCAGGCGACTTCATTAATTAACACTAGCGAACTTATTGGTCTGATCGTCGGAAAGCTGATTAGCGGCGTTTTGATTGCGGCGATTCCGTTTGGGCTTCTGTTTCTCATAAATGGGACGGCATTTTTCGTATCCGCTGCATTGATTGCCCTTATTCACATTTCAGAATCTGCCGGCCTAAAAAGCAAAGGGGCAGAAGCCCTTAAGACAGGCTACAGAATGCTGAAGGGCAACTCATCTTGGATGACTGCTGTCGGTTATTTTTTTATCGTAAATCTTGTCATTGCCGGGTTTATTTCTGTAATGGGGCCGATTCTTGCAGTGGAACGTTTTCATGAGAACTATTCCGTATGGTTCGCTATCATGTATTCAATGTTTCAGGGCGGTATGCTCTTAGGGAATCTTGCTGTATTTTTCAAGTGGAATACGAAGCGGCTAGAACGGCTTTATCCCAGAACTTTAACAGCGGTAGGGCTGCTCATTATGTTTTTGTTTTTTCCGCTTAGCGGGCTGGAATGTGCCATTTTTTTGGTGCTGGGCGTCATCATCTCCTATATTGATGTGCAAACGGTTCTGTATTTTCAAAAGACGGTTCCGACTGAATACTTCGGAAGAATATTCGCGCTTATTTTTTCTATTGTAAAGATGGGAGAACCTCTTTCAGCAGCTGTTTACACAGTGCTTCTTGTGTTTATGGACGCTGATTATATTTTTCTGGCTGTCGGTCTGACTCTCGTCCTGACTTTTTTTATATTGTCAGTGAGGCAAGGAATGCAGCGGGATACCGGAAAAAAAGCGAATCAGTTTTTTTAATTTCTATATAAAAGAGCTGCCGATGATCATGCGGCAGCTCTTTTATTAAAGATCCAAATAAAGCCTTACCATATCGCGGCATTGAATCCCGTTTTCAAAAATGTCCTCATCATAATGTCTGACAAAGAAATCGTGGTCGATCGCCTGAAGGCGGAATCCGCATTTTTGATAGAGAGAAAGCTGATGAATGCTGGAATTCCCCGTGCCGATTTCAATCGTGTCCGCCCCCAGCTCCTTCGCTTTTTCGATGGCGTCAAGTACAAGCTGTTTGCCAAAGCCCTTCTTCTGAAGAGATTCTTTTACCGCAATATTTACAATTTCAACTGTTTGCGGCCTTGTTTTTAGCAATACATAAACACCTGCAAGCTCATCACCGGCCCAAGCTGTGTAACATTCTCCCCTCTCAAGATATTCATCTACAATGTCTTTCGATGGATCGGCGAGCAGCAATAGATCATATAATTCGTCATTTGTTTCTTTTCCTAATTCAATCCTGAGCTTTTGCATATTCGTACCACCTTTTTAGTCTGATAGACATTTAATTTTTTCATTCGTTCCCAATTTCATTCTGTTTTATTATAAAATATGAAAAGCAGTAAATGTTATCAAATTAGTAGAATAGGAGGAAAGTCATGTTTTTTTGTAAGAATTGCGGCGCCCAGAATAATGAAGGAGCCAAGTTTTGTAAACAATGCGGCACCCCGATCGGAGGGGGCAGCAAACAGGCAAATCAAGAAACAGCTAGCACTGCAGAAACAAGGCAGGTTCCGCGAAAACCGATCCCAAAGAAAACCATCATTTTATGGAGCAGCATTGCCGCAGCGTGCGTTATATTATTCGCCGCTTATAAAACAGGAGCGTATTTTACTTCAAAGGATAGGTTAGTCGACAAGTTTGAACAGGCCGTAAATGATGAGGATCAGGACCAAATCGCGACTCTCCTTACACCGGTAAATGACAATCTTAAACTCACTAAAAATAATGTAAAACCGTTTCTTACATATTTGAAGGATCATCCAGACAAAAAAGATGAACTTTTTGCATCGCTGCGTGATGAAACAGCCCAGAAGGATATCGTATATGCGGAAAAAGACGGGAAAAGCCTGCTGGTCTTTGACCATTATGACTTAAAGGTAGCACCTGTTTATTTTGAAGTGAGCAGCAATTATAAAAATACCGATCTATATGTCAATAAAGAGGAAGCCGGATCTGTAAAGAAAGCAGATCAAGCACAAACCCTTGGTCCGTACATTCCCGGCGAATATACAGTCTCAGCCAAACTGAAAAACGATGTCGTTGACCTTGTGAAAAAGGAAGACATTCAGGCGGTTGGCGATAGCAGCTTTCGTGTTGATCTCTCATTGGAAGCAGACGATGTGACATTCAGCTTAGCGGATGACATCAAGAGCGGGAAGGGAGATTTGCTGATTAACGGCAAGTCGATTCATAAAGACCCATTCAAATCCGTAACATACGGTCCGCTGCTGACAGATGGATCAATGACAGCTTCAGTCGAGGCAGAATTTCCGTGGGGAAAAACAAAAACTGCCGGCGTTCCGATCGATGATAAAGAAATGGAGTTAACGTTAATTCCTGATCAAGATACACAGGAACAGATTATGAACACAATTGTCAAAACAACAAAACAATACTCCAAAGCTCTATCTGATGGGAATACAGCCCAGATGACAGAGGCAAGTGCTAATTGGAAGGCGGAGACGAAGGACACCGTCGATTCTATGAAAAGTGCGGATTCATACTTAAAAGATAGATACTTGGAAACTGATTTTGACCTGGACACATTTGCCCTCTCTCAGAAAAACGACGGAACGTGGCAGGTATCGGTAACAGGAAAAGAACTTCACCAGTCTTCTTCGTATAACGACTATACAAAATCTGAAATGACTGACGACAGTCCGAGTTATGAATATCTTCTTTCATATAATAAAAAACAGAAAAAGTGGATTTTCGAAGATGCAGAATCAACATTCGAATCTGCAGGCACAAATATAAAGAAAATCAAAAATGATAAACCAGAGACATACATTTCCGCCTGGGCTGGCTCGAAAAACAAGGGCAGTGAAAGCTCTGCAAGCGGCAATGTTACAGATGAACAAGTGACATTATTTATGGGCAGTTATCTGCAAAGTCAGGCAGATGCCGTGAATCAAAATAATTTCTCACTGATGGAAGACAGCCTTGAAAAAGGCAGTTCCCTTTATTCCGACCAGCAGCATCTCGTGTCGAAATTAAATAAAGAGGGGACAACAGAAGACTTTAATAACTGTGAAGTGAAAAGCTGGAGCCAAAATGGGTCGGCTATCACGATTAAGACGTATGAAGAATTCTATATCACAAAATCAGGCGGCAGTCCAAAGCTCAGAACATATAACTGGACTTATACCGGCGTAGTGAAGAACGGAAGAATTTACTTAACGTCTATTCAATAAAACAACCCCATCACCAGCAGGTGATGGGGTTGTTTTTAAAAGAGCATATAACGGAAAATTTCTTTGACATAGTGTTCGATAATAAGCTGAAATGTAACGCAGATGATCAGATAAATCACAATCGTTGAGTAAATGACATCAATTTTCCCTTTATATGAATGCTGGTAACTGCTCAGCATCGCAGGAGGAATGGCGAAGAATGCACCGATTAAACCAACGGCTAATATGGTAAAGCAAATGTCTGTATGTAATAAAAAGAAGAAAAGGGCAAGAATCAAAATAGCCGTAAACGGTATGAGAAACGCTCCGAATCTTGAGAATGAATCCTTGAAAGATACTTGGTTTCCCGCGATTTTCAGGGCGAAAAAGATGAATGCATGCAGGCCAAATAGAAATAAAATAAAATAAATGGTTGGCTCTAAGAAGATTGCTGTAAAGCTTACGCTTCCGGGACCGTCTGAAAAAAGAATATAAAACATCAAAGGGGTCAGCAAACTAAAAAGAACCATCGTAATGATTGCGCTGATCAGCTGCTCTCCGCCTGTTGTTTTACATTCCTGATAAGGGCGTTTCAGGACGGATAAGACAAATGAACCGAACTGTTTTGCTGCTTGCTTTGCAGCGGCTCCGGTTTGAGCTGGATGCTGGTGGCCTGATTGACCGGGGAGCGGTGATCCGCATTTCTCACAAAAATTTCCGCCATCTGTTTGATGGCCGCATTGAGGACAATACATAAAATAACTCCTTTACATGTAATATAGGGAAAATAGACTAATAGTTTTATTATAAAAGAAAAAAGTTGTAAAGTAATCAATATTCATACAAAAAAAGACACGTGCCTGATAGCAGCTGTGTCTTTTTTATCTAGTTATTCATATATTTCTCAAATACATCCCCAAAATCCTTAATATGATACTGCGAACGAACGGATGTCAGCCAAGTGAATCCGAATTCGGTCAGCTCTTTATATTGCGTTTCAATATTGACGTGCTCAGGGCGGGTATGGTGAAGAATCGTCACTGCTTTATCTAAGCTTTGCTCCGCTTGATTGATTAAAATGTCATTTTCATAGGTTGTTTCAGCGATGCGAAGCAGTGCTTTATAAAGGTCTTTTAACTTTTCAATCTGGTCTTTGTGGACATCAATGTCGAATTGTTCACCACCCAGCTTGAACTTAATTTCAACATCCAAATCCACTTTTCCGGCAGTTTCAAGAAAAACGTCAGAGATTTTATATTGCGAATAAGGATAGCGTTTCAACGTTCGTTTTGAGGAAGTGGCGCGTTCGCCGTCTACATGGATCAGGGCCAGGTTCGTAAAGCAATACTCGTCTGCTTTTGTTTTAATCAAGAAATAAATTTTCTCATTATCTTCATGCATGACATAATCATCTGCGTCTGTTTTGTCATAGTCCTGAGGTTCGATAATTTTTCCGATATCAGATAAGCCCAAGGCATCTGCCGCAATTTTTTTGAACATCTGTATACGTCCTTCCTATTCAATTTGTCACTTCATTGTAGCATGGCGCGTTTCTGACAGGCTATAAAGGTTTACCGGGAAATCGCCTCCGGGTAAAAGGGTGGAGAATAATTCTATTTCCTGTGTAGAGACTATCAACAAGGAGGTATATGATGTTCTCATTCATCGTTCACGTCTTCATTTCTTTATTCGCAGTATCAAATCCGATCGGAAACGTACCGATATTTCTGACGCTGACAGAAGGCTATACTGCAGCGGAAAGAAAAGCGATTGCCCGGAAGGCAGCTATTTTATCCTTTTTTATTCTCGCGGCTTTTTTGGTTTTCGGCCATCTTATCTTTAAACTGTTTGATATCAACATTCACGCGCTCCGAGTGGCGGGCGGCATATTCATTTTCGGCATTGCCTATAATCTATTGAATGCGAAAGAATCACACGTGCAATCTCTTCACCATGATGAACATAAGGAAAGCAAGGAAAAAGCGGATATATCCGTCACACCTTTATCCATTCCGATCATTGCTGGGCCCGGAACGATTGCAACAGTGATGAGCCTTTCCGCCGGGCATAGCGGCATTGGTCATTATGTGGCTGTCATGATCGGCATAGTTGCCGTTATTGCCCTGACCTTTCTCTTTTTCCACTATTCTGCTTTTATCAGCAGCAAACTCGGAAAAACCGAGATGAATGTGATTACCAGACTGATGGGATTAATTTTAGCCGTGGTTGCGGTCGGGATGATTGGTGCCGGGCTGAAAGGCATGTTTCCGCTCTTAACCTCATGATGCAAAAAGCAGCTCTCTTATTTTAGAGAGCTGCTTTCTTTTGTTTTCGGCACATACCGAAAGACTTCCTCACTCTCAAAAAATTCAATCAACCTGCTCAGCCAATCATAGTAATGAAGCCATTCTTTTAATTCATTCAGCAGCTGATTGACTTTCTCTTCCGCTTCCGGGGTAAGCCCGTCCCTTTGTAAAAGATCACTCAGCTCCCGGTTTAATTTTTTATACAGCACTTTGTTTTTGCTCACGACCTTTGTCCAATTCGCCGCGAATAAAGAAATGAAGGTTTGATAATAATCCTGCTCGACGTCATAAAGGTCTTTTCGTACGCCTTTTTCAAACACCTTTTCGGCGATATTGGCATCGATCATTTCCCGGACAACCTGGCTCATCCGTGTTTTGCTCATGCCCGTTGCCTCAGAGAGCTCGCTTAAGGTCATTGGTTTTCGATTCATATAAATAATTCCGAGCACACGTCCGACAGTTGAAGGCATTCCAAACGTATGCATATTTTCGGCAATCTTCTCAATGAGATGCTCTTCAGCATGTTCAATGATGTCGAGAGCGGTTTTTTTCACAGCTGATCATCCCTTCAAATGGAAATTGATGGTGTCAATATATCATATTTCTTCCTGGTGTTGAAAATAGCTGAATGCTGAGGGAGTGGGAGGTATCCGGCGTAATTGTAAGAACACCCTTTCCGTCTCGGTCATAACAATAAATAATCTATAAATAACATATAATTTCAACACATTGTAAACTTTTTATTTTACAAAATTCAAACTATAATAAGGATTATACTTTTCAGAAAATTTAAAGGAAACCTGCGGAGGTGCACGGATTGCTGAAATTGGAACAAGTGTCAAAAGTATATAAAGGCGGCAAAAAAGCTGTGAACAGCATTGATTTAGATATTGCCAAAGGTGAATTTATCTGTTTTATCGGCCCGAGCGGCTGTGGAAAAACGACGACGATGAAGATGATCAACAGACTGATAGAACCATCGTCTGGAAGGATTTTTATCGACGGAGAAAATATTATGGAACAGGACCCGGTTGAGCTGAGAAGAAAAATCGGCTATGTGATTCAGCAGATTGGTTTGTTCCCCCATATGACCATCCAGCAGAACATCTCACTCGTACCAAAGCTGCTGAAATGGCCTGAGGAAAAACGGAAAGAACGGGCGCGCGAGCTGTTAAAGCTTGTGGATATGGGCCCAGAGTATTTAGACCGTTATCCGCATGAGCTCAGCGGCGGACAGCAGCAGAGAATCGGCGTGCTGCGCGCCCTGGCAGCGGAACCCCCTCTCATTTTAATGGATGAACCGTTCGGAGCGCTTGATCCGATTACGCGTGATTCCCTTCAGGAAGAATTCAAAAAACTGCAGAGAACCTTAAACAAAACGATTGTGTTTGTAACCCACGATATGGATGAAGCGATTAAGCTTGCTGACAGGATTGTGATATTAAAAGCGGGAGAAATCGTTCAAGTCGGCACACCTGATGAGATTCTTCGAAACCCGGCAAATGAGTTTGTTGAAGAATTTATCGGGAAAGAGCGCCTGATTCAGTCAAGACCGGATATCGAGCGGGTAGAGCAAATGATGAACAGAACGCCGGTGACGGTATCTGCGGACAAAACGCTTTCTCAGGCGATTCAGCTGATGAGAGAAAAACGTGTTGACTCGCTGCTCGTTGTGGACCGGCAAAACGTGCTGAAGGGCTATGTTGATGTGGAAATGATTGATCAAAACCGCAAAAAAGCGAGCATCGTTGGCGATGTATACCGTTCAGATATATATACCGTTCAAAAAGGGGCGCTTCTTCGCGATACAGTCCGAAAAATTTTGAAGCAGGGGATCAAGTATGTTCCGGTGGTCGATGAACAGAACCATTTAGCAGGGATTGTGACAAGAGCGAGCCTCGTTGATATCGTATACGATTCCATTTGGGGCGACGAGGAAAACCAGCTCATGACGATCTGACCAGGGGAGGAGCTCTTTTAAGATGAATCAAATGATGACTTTTTTGCAAACGAACGGCGGAGAGCTGTTGTATAAAACAGGAGAGCATTTATATATTTCACTCATAGCCGTTGTATTGGGCATTATCGTTGCAGTGCCGCTCGGCGTTGCTCTTACCAGAATGAAAAAAGGCGCAGGTGCGGTAATCGGTTTCGTAAACATTGTGCAAACCCTCCCGAGTCTGGCGATTTTAGCCTTTTTTATTCCGCTTCTCGGTGTAGGAAAAGTGCCTGCGATTGTCGCTTTATTTTTCTATTCGGTGCTGCCGATCCTGCGCAATACGTATACCGGCATTAAAGGTGTAAATAAAAACCTGCTGGAATCGGGGAAAGGGATTGGCATGACCGGCTGGGAGCAGATTCGGCTCGTTGAAATCCCGCTGGCGATTCCCATCATCATGGCGGGGATCCGCACATCAACGATCTACCTAATTGGCTGGGCGACACTTGCGTCGTTTATCGGGGGAGGCGGCCTCGGGGACTATATTTTTATCGGCCTGAACCTATACCAGCCTGAATATATCATTGGCGGTGCCGTGCCTGTCACAATTCTGGCAATTATTATTGATTATGTCCTGGCCGTGACAGAACGAAAGGTGACGCCGAAAGGCTTACAAGGGATGAAGGAAGTTTCGTAAGGAGTTGGCTCTGTTGAAAATGACAAAAATCAAATGGCTTGGCGCGTTTGCTCTCGTCTTTGTCATGCTGCTAGGCGGCTGCTCTCTGCCGGGTCTAGGCGGCGCTTCTGACGATACGATCAAAATCGGGGCGCAGAGCATGACAGAATCAGAAATTGTAGCGAATATGATCGCGCAGCTTATTGAACACGATACAGATTTGAATACCGCTTTAGTGAAAAACCTCGGCTCAAACTATGTTCAGCACCAAGCGATGCTGGGCGGTGACATTGATATTTCTGCCACGCGCTATTCCGGAACGGATTTAACGAGCACCCTCGGCAAGGAAGCGGAGAAAGATCCGAAAAAAGCGCTGAACATTGTGCAGAATGAGTTTCAAAAGCGTTTTTCCTATAAATGGTTTGATTCCTACGGCTTTGATAACACATATGCCTTCACCGTAACAAAAAAATTTGCGGAAAAGGAGCATATTAACACCGTGTCCGACCTGAAAAAAAATGCCTCCCAATATAAATTAGGCGTCGACAATGCTTGGCTGAAACGAAAAGGCGACGGGTACAAAGGCTTTGTCAGCACATATGGCTTTGAATTCGGCACAACTTATCCAATGCAGATCGGGCTTGTCTATGACGCAGTCAAAAACGGGAAAATGGACGCTGTTCTGGCTTATTCAACGGATGGACGGATTAAAGCCTATGACTTGAAAATCTTAAAAGATGATAAGCGTTTCTTTCCGCCGTATGACTGTTCACCGGTGATTCCGGAAAAGGTGCTTAAGGCGCATCCGGAGCTTGAGGGTGTGATCAATAAGCTGATTGGGCAAATCGACACGGAAACGATGCAGGAACTTAATTATGAAGTGGATGGCAAGCTGAAGGAGCCGTCTGTCGTAGCAAAGGAATTTTTAGAGAAACATCATTATTTTGACTAAGAAAAGAGGTGGATCATATGGAAGTACTACAGCAGCTTGGCACATACTATTCGCAAAACGGCGGTTATGTGCTGCAGGAGTTTTGCCGCCATTTTCTGATGTCGGTGTACGGCGTTTTATTTGCCGCCATTGTTGGAATTCCGCTCGGCATCCTGATAGCCAGATACAGAAGATTAAGCGGATGGGTTTTTGCGGTCACGAACGTCATTCAGACCATCCCGGCTCTCGCCATGCTCGCCGTGCTGATGCTTGTCATGGGGCTGGGCGCTAATACGGTGATATTGTCATTATTTCTGTATTCTCTTCTGCCGATTATCAGAAATACGTATACTGGGATTATCAGTATTGAGCACGCCTATCTTGAATCCGGAAAAGCAATGGGGATGACAAAATTTCAAGTGCTGCGGATGGTCGAGCTTCCGCTTGCGCTTTCGGTCATAATGGCCGGCCTGCGCACCGCGCTTGTCATTGCCATCGGCATTACGGCCATCGGGACATTTGTCGGTGCTGGCGGTCTCGGGGATATCATCGTCAGGGGATCAAACGCCACAAACGGAACCGCAATTATATTAGCGGGAGCGATCCCCACAGCTCTGATGGCGGTGATTGCCGATTTGGTCATGGGTTGGCTTGAACGAGCGTTAAGCCCGATTAAAAAGAGAAAGAAGAAAAACCTGGCAGGTGCCGCATAAGAAAAAACGCCTTGTAATGACAGGGCGTTTTTTATGGCTTCGGCACATATTTAAAAATCTCTTCACTCTCAAAAAACTCAATCAATCGCGCGAGCCAATTATAATAATCGAGCCATTCCTTTAATTCCTTCAGCAGTTCATTCACTTTTTCTTCCGCTTCGGGGGAAAGCTCCTCATCCAGGACGCTGAGCAGCTCCCGATTGAGTTTTTTATGCATCATTTTGTTTTTGCTGACGACTTTGCTCCAGGTGGCTGAAAACAGCGTGATAAATGTTTGATAGTAGTCCTGCTCAACCTCATATAAATCTTTTCGCACGCCTTTTTCGAACACCTTCTCGGCAATGTTGGCATCAAGCATTTCCCGCACTACCTGGCTCATGCGTGTTTTGCTCATGCCGGTGGCCTCAGATAATTCCGTAAGCGTCATCGGTTTTCGATTCATATAAATAATGCCCAGCACTCGTCCGACGGTAGAGGGCATTCCAAATGCATGCATGTTTTCCGCGATTCTTTCTATAAAATGGTCCTCGGCTTGTTCAATGATCGTTAACGGATCTTTCTCCAACGGTTTCATCCTTTCAGCTAACAATTCCGATGTCAATATACCACATTTTTGATACGGCGAAAATGCTGTCAAAAGAGAATTTGGCAGGAAATTGGAGCAATAAGGAGATCAACACACGTCAATGCGGGTAAATCAGCGTTTACACATACTTTATAAATAATATGAACAAATTGTAAACTTTTTATTTTATAAACTTTATTCTATAATGGGAAGCATTCAATTGTCTGAAAAATTAAATTTAAACTGAACAAATTGAATAAACTTAATTTTGGAGGTGCGATGTTTGCTGACATTAGAAAATGTCTCGAAAACATACAAGGGCGGCAAAAAAGCCGTGAACAACGTAAATCTTAAGATTGCAAAAGGCGAATTTATCTGCTTTATCGGGCCGAGCGGCTGCGGAAAAACGACAACAATGAAAATGATTAACCGATTAATTGAGCCTTCCGCCGGGAAGATTTTCATTGACGGCGAAAACATCATGGACCAGGATCCTGTAGAGCTCAGGCGCAAAATTGGCTATGTGATTCAGCAGATCGGCCTGTTTCCCCATATGACCATTCAGCAGAATATCTCACTCGTCCCAAAACTGCTGAAATGGCCGGAGCAGCAGCGGAAAGAGCGGGCGCGTGAGCTTTTAAAATTGGTCGATATGGGGCCAGAATATGTAGACCGTTACCCTCATGAATTAAGCGGGGGACAGCAGCAGCGAATTGGTGTATTACGGGCACTTGCCGCGGAGCCGCCGCTTATCTTAATGGATGAACCGTTTGGGGCACTCGACCCGATTACGAGGGATTCCCTCCAGGAAGAATTTAAAAAACTGCAAAAAACCTTACATAAAACCATCGTATTTGTTACCCACGATATGGATGAAGCGATTAAGCTGGCAGACCGGATTGTGATTTTAAAAGCGGGAGAAATCGTTCAAGTTGGAACGCCCGATGACATTTTAAGAAATCCGGCAGACGAATTTGTTGAGGAATTTATCGGCAAGGAGCGGCTGATTCAATCATCCAGCCCGGATGTTGAACGGGTTGACCAGATTATGAACACACAGCCTGTAACGATCACCGCGGATAAAACGCTTTCTGAGGCCATTCAGCTGATGAGGCAGGAACGGGTCGATTCATTGCTGGTCGTCGATGACGAGCACGTTCTGCAAGGCTATGTCGATGTTGAAATCATTGATCAATGCCGGAAAAAGGCCAATCTCATAGGTGAGGTTTTACATGAAGATATATACACAGTACTGGGCGGCACACTGCTGCGCGACACGGTCCGCAAAATTTTAAAACGGGGTGTCAAATATGTTCCCGTTGTGGATGAAGACCGACGCCTGATCGGAATTGTGACGAGGGCAAGTCTGGTCGACATCGTGTATGACTCCCTCTGGGGAGAAGAAAAGCAGCTCGCAGCATTGTCATAGGGAGGGGCGATAAGTCATGCATCATATTGTTCAATTTTTGCAAACCAATGGGGGCGAGCTTCTTTATAAAACATACGAGCATATTACGATATCGCTCATTGCTGTGATCTTAGGCGTGCTGGTTGCCGTCCCCCTCGGGGTTGTGCTTACCAGAATGAAAAAAGGAGCCGGCACCATTATCGGCATTGTCAATATCATTCAGACGCTGCCGAGTCTGGCCATCCTCGCTTTTTTTATCCCGCTCCTTGGTGTAGGAAAGGTTCCGGCCATTGTGGCTTTGTTTTTCTATTCCGTATTGCCGATTCTTCGCAACACGTATACCGGCATTCGCGGCGTCAACAAAAATCTGCTCGAGTCTGGTAAAGGAATCGGAATGACGCCGGCTGAACAAGTCCGCTTGGTGGAGCTGCCGCTTGCCGCGCCAGTGATCATGGCGGGAATCAGGACATCGACGATTTACTTAATCGGCTGGGCCACGCTTGCTTCCTTTATCGGAGGCGGCGGATTGGGGGATTACATTTTTATCGGACTGAATTTATATCAGCCAGAATATATCATCGGGGGCGCGGTACCTGTCACGTTATTGGCAATTGTGATTGATTATGTGCTGGCAGTTGCTGAACGAAAACTGACACCTGCCGGCATGCAGAGATTGAAGGAATTGTCATAAGGAGGCGGCTCATGAAAAGAAAATATCTCAAATTAATGATAGGTTTAGCACTTGCGGCAACGCTGACGCTGAGCGGCTGTTCGCTTCCTGGTCTCAGCGCTGCTGCAGACCAGACCATTAAAATCGGCGCGCAAAGCATGAGCGAATCAGAAATCATCGCCAGCATGCTTGGCCAGTTGATCGAACACCATACTGATCTCAAAACAACAACGATTAAAAATCTTGGCTCCAACGCGGTGCAGCAGCAGGCTTTAATGAATGGTGAAATCGACATTGCGGCCACAAGATATACGGGAGACGCGCTGACAGGCACGCTGAGAATGCAACCTGAAAAAGATCCGGACAAAGCGCTGGCGCTTACTCAGCGGGAGTTTAAAAAAAGATATGATTTAAAGTGGTATGACTCCTACGGGTTTGATAATACATATGCCTTTACAGTCAGCAAGGAGCTGGCCGACCAATACCATTTAGAGACCGTATCAGACGTTAAAAAATGGGCGCCGCAATTAAAGCTGGGCGTTGATAACTATTGGATGAAGCTCAAAGGAAACGGCTATCAGGATTTTACGAAAACCTACGGCATGACATTCGGCGGCACGTATCCAATGCAGATCGGCCTTGTGTACGACGCGGTGAAAAGCGGAAAAATGGACATTGTGCTTGCGTATTCAACCGATGGAAGAATCAAGTCCTATGGTCTCAAAATGCTAAAGGATGATAAACAATTTTTCCCGCCGTACGACTGCTCTCCTGTTGTTCCGGAAAAGGTGCTCAAAGAACATCCTGAGCTTGAAGGCATCATCAAGAAAATGCTCGGAAAAATCGACACAGCCACGATGCAGGAGCTTAACTATGAAGTCGACGGCAATCTCAAAGAACCGTCTGTCGTTGCCAAGGAATATTTAGAAAAACATCACTACTTCGAATCGTGAAAGGGGGAAGAGGTCAATGAACGTGTTTGAACAGTTAATGATGTATTACACGCAGAATGGCAGTTACGTCATGGATGAATTCGGCCGCCACTTTCTCATGTCGGCTTACGGCGTATTGTTTGCCGCTGTCGTCGGGGTTCCGGTCGGAATCCTCATCGCGCATTTTCGCCGTTTGTCAGCCTGGGTGTTTGCAGTAACAAACGTTATTCAAACAATCCCGGCACTCGCTATGCTGGCCGTCTTAATGCTTGTTATGGGGCTCGGCGCAAATACCGTGATTCTATCATTATTTCTGTATTCCCTGCTGCCGATTATTCGAAACACGTACACAGGCATTATCAGTATTGAGCATGCCTACTTAGAATCGGGAAAAGCAATGGGTATGACGAAATTCCAAGTGCTCAGAATGGTTGAGCTCCCGCTCGCACTTTCTGTCATTATGGCGGGCCTTCGCACGGCTCTCGTCATTGCCATCGGAATTACAGCGATTGGCACATTTGTTGGTGCCGGAGGCCTTGGGGACATGATTGTCCGCGGCTCAAACGCAACAAACGGAACTGCGATTATTCTAGCCGGAGCGATACCAACTGCGGTAATGGCGGTAGGGGCGGATTTGCTCATGGCCTGGCTGGAGCGGGCATTAAGTCCGGTGAAGAAAAAAAGAACCGGGGCGAAACACGTTCAATCAGCTGCATAGAATAGAAAAAGAGGCTGGACTCCAGCCTCTTTTTTCTATTTAAATCGTAAACTGACCCATCTTCTCATTAAGCTCCTTCGCCAGCTGCTCAAGCTCTTCAGCATTTTGAAGCACTTGATCCATCGAATGGGCGGATTGCTCGGTTATTGAAAATGTTTCTTCAATGCCGGCAGCCGACTCTTCGGATACAGAAGCGATATTTTCAATCGATTGATTGATGGTAATCGATTGGTTTGTTAACTGCTTCAGGCCATCCGTTACTTCCTTAATGCTGTCTGCAACGTGAGTGACGGATTGTTTGATATGCTGCATAGCCTGCCCGGTGTCTGTCAGGTTTTCCGTTCCTTTTTCGACTTCGGTAAAGCTGCTTTCCAAGTACGTAATGACAGTGTGGATATCCTGCTGTGTGCCGCCTACAATCCGGGTAATATCCTGAACGGAATCAGAAACGCCGTCAGCCAGCTTTCTGACCTCATCTGCCACAACGGCGAAGCCTTTACCGCTTTCTCCTGCGCGGGCAGCTTCAATCGCGGCGTTAAGGGACAGCAAATTCGTTTGCTCGGCAATTCCGTTGATGACCTGAACGAGCTTGTTGATATCCTGAGAATGCTGTTCCAGTGATCTCACTTTATGCACGGCTTCTTGAACAATATGATGGATGGTTTTCATTTGCTGTACTGACGTATCCATATTTTTGTTTCCGCTTACCGCGAGCTCGAGAACGTTTTGAGACGTATCGCTGATGGTGATGCCGTGATTATAGGCTTTATCAATGCTTTCGGTAAACTCATTCATCGATTCGGCAATCGTCACGGCGTCTTGGGCCTGCTGTTCAGAGCCCTCAGCCATTTCGTTCATCGTCTCGGTAATATGTTTGCTGCCGGATCTTGTTTCATTCGTTGCGGTTGCAAGCACCTGTGAAGAAGAAAGAACCCGGCTTGATATTTCTTTAGAATATGCGACAATATCTCTCAGATTCCCTACCATTTTTTGCAGCGCTTCATTCAGATCACCCAGCTCGTCTTTTGAGTTGAGCGGCTCCATATCGTTCGACAGATCGCCTTCGGCAATATGATTGGCAGATTCCTTCATGCGAATGATAGGCTTTACAATGTTTCGCGTGATATAAAGCCAGATGAAAATGCTGATGAGGATCGATGCTGCCACAAGCAAAGCAGTGTAAATGAGCCCTTTATGATAGACGGCCTTCGTTTCTTTTACCGCTGTGTTGCTGCCTTCTTGATTTAAGTCAACAAGCTGAGTGATTGTTTTTTTCATATCCTCAAAGCTGGCCTCAGTCTGAACCAATAAACCTCTTGCTTTGTCCATGTCATTTGTGCGGCCGCTTTCGATAATTTGCGCATGAATATCCATATAGGTGTTCACTTCAGTTTGAAGCTGCTCGAACAGTTTCTGCTCTTTATCATTGGAGATCGTTTTTTCGTAGTTATCGAGCTTTTGGTTAATGTCTTCAATGATCTGATTCATTTCTTGATCAAGTGTATCCATTTTGCTTTTGTCTGTGTAAATCAGAAAGTCCTTTTCTTTTGAAGACAGGTGCTCGGTTACATAATTAATCGATGTGATTTCTTTGATGCCGTCAATCCATTTCGTGTTGATTTCATCTGTTTTTTGAATGATATGCTGCATATTAAAAGCGCCTATTCCGCCTACAAGTAAATTGATCAGGATCAGTGTCAAAAATACCAGGCTGAATTTGCGGGAAATCGTCAGTCGCATATAAGTGGTCTCCTTTAAAAACGTAATGTGTGGATGTACTATATATCGGCTGAGAAATCGTTTTTTCACCTGGGAAAAAAATAAAAAACGGCTCTTTTCTCGTCTTTGAGATCAGAACCGTTTTAGCAATTAGTCAAGAAAGGAAGGGTCAATCCATTCAGTCGCCCATTTAGAAATCTCACCTAAAATGGGTGCTAGCGCCTTTCCTTTATCAGTCAATGAATATTCGATGCGTACCGGAGTTTCAGGGATGACATCCCGCTTCACTACTCCTTCAAGCTCAAGTTCTTTCAGCCGTTCTGACAGAACTCTGCCGCTTAGATTTGGAAGTGCTGCTTCAATTTCGCTAAATCGCTGAGACCCGTTCAAGAGCTGAAATACGATTAAAGCGACCCAGCGTTTACTTAAGATGTCGACTGCTTTTTCAAATCTAGGACACATTTCTGATTGGTTCATACTTTTCACCTCGTCTGTCACTATTATAACGCAAATAACGAGGGAGGGTATGCAAGCGTGATTGATAAAATATAGAAAGAGAAACATGGGATTATGAGGAAGAGTCGCGTTTTTTTGCTTCTGAAGACAAAAAATCGAAGTATTTGCTGAGATTTTCAATATCCTGCTTTGAGAGATGTTCCCATTTTTGACTATTGAAAATCGAGAGGTGCTCCGCTCCGCGAGTGACAGCCGTCTGGTAAATGTCATAAACGGATTGATAGCTTTCAGATGCTTCGCGGATTTCTTCAGGAAAGGCCTGAATATGACCTGCGGCGGCCATGAGGTTTTCGTACGGCACTTTCAGGACGGCTGCCAGTTTTTTAATCGTGGCGGGTTTTGGCGTCCCTCGTTTGCCGTTTTCAATTTTTGAAATGGTGGCCGAGCTGATGCCTGAGTACACCGCAAGCTGATTCACTGTCAGTTTGCGGGCGCGGCGCAGCTCCCGTAATTGCTGTCCGAACGGTGACATGGTCTATCGCCTCACATTTCTATCAAGAGTCAGTCATCAGCAGACCGTTTTTTGGCTTCGTCTGAAATAAACGAAAAATAATGATCCAGCATGAGCAAATCTTCTTTATTGAGATATTGCCACTTTTCGTTCTCAAGAAGCGCAAGGTTTTTCAGGTCATAGGCCTCCGCTTTTTCAAGCAGCTTGCACTTCGTTTCATAAGGGGCCCTGGCTTCATGCACTTCTTCGATGTAACCAGCCTTGTACATAAGCCCCTCATAAGGAATTTTTAAGGCCTCTGCCAGTTTTTTGATGGTAGCAGGTTTGGGAACGCCCCGTTTTCCGTTTTCGATTCTGGAGATGCCGGCTGCGCTTACGCCTGAATAAGTCGCCAGCTGGTTGACTGTTAACTTTCTCTCTTCACGCAATGCCCGTAATTGTTCGCCAAAGCTTTCCATATATCTCACCCCGTCCCTCACTGTTACTCATATTTTAGTATGTTTATTGACTAAAGGGAATAGGAAGACTGGAAATGTATTGACAAAAGTTAACATAAGCCGTAATGTAAAAGTATAGAAAAAAGTTATTCAGGAATGGAAGGTGAGGAAAGTGCCAGTAGAAAAGATACAGATTAGACGTGATTATGTCTTGCAGTATATGGTTAATAACGATTATTCCCTTAATCAGCTTGCGCTGGAAATCGGAGTCTCACCCGCCACACTGAGCCGCGTGCTGAATGGAGAAAGAAGGCCGGGGCAGCTTGTGATTGGTAAAATGCTTCACTATTTTAATTTGAAATTTGAGGATCTTTTTTACTATGATTTTGTTGACAAAAGTCAATGAGATAGAGAAAACGCAAGGAGATCCAAGCGTTTTCTATCTTGAATGATGTGTCAGCACAAACCCTGTCACCAGCTCATTGCACGTTTTCCATTGTTTTGTCGGCAATTGATGTCCCTGATATTCCAATCTGAAAAATTCGGCATGTCTGCACGCTCTTCGGTAATAGCCTGCGTTTGTAAAGGTCCAGTCCCGCAGGCCGCCATACATAAACAGCATTGGCATGTTTAGGCGGGGCAGCTGTTCAATGCAGTTGTAGCCAAGTGAATCCAGATAATACTGATGCCAATGTGCCTGATCTGCTTTTTTCATATGGTCTGTTAATATGCTGCGAAGCTGTCTGTCTTTTGTGTGGCTGCCAGCGAGGATTTTCATGAGCAAACCGGGGTTTTTTTCAAGCAGATATATTCCCAGTTTGTGCAGCTTCTGGCCGATTACGTTATGAACAGCGGGGTAGGCGCCGGACAGAATAAGGTGTGACACTTTGTCCGGGCGGGTGAAGCCGATATGCTGCGCGATTAAGCCTCCGGCAGAATACCCGAATAACACAGCTTTATCAATGTGCAAAGCGTCCATGAATTGCACGATCTCGTTTGCGTAATAGGAAATAGACGCTGGCTGATCGATGTGATCACTATCACCGTGGCCGCTTAAATCGGGAAAAATCACCCTGAAATGCTTGGATAGAAGGCGCTGATAATAAAAAACCTTGCGTCCCATGCCCGGCGGGTGGATAAAAATGATAGGGATTCCCTGTCCATATTCTTCATAAAAAAGATGTTTCCTGCTGTCTATGCTGATAAGCGGCATCGCTTTTCTCCTTTGACCTTTTCATATAAATAGGGTAACCAAGATAAAACGTCTTATCCGGCCTTTTGGCGTCTGATACAGCGTGACATGCCAACCCTTTTCATGTAAAATAGAAGTAATGTAGCCAGTGAGTCTGGAGGTGTATGGGATGCACGCAGTTTTGATTACCTTATTGGTTATCGTCAGCATTGCACTTATTATTGTCGTTTTGCTTCAATCCAGTAAAAGCGCCGGATTATCTGGTGCGATTTCAGGCGGAGCGGAGCAGCTCTTCGGGAAACAAAAAGCAAGAGGTCTTGATTTAATTTTGCACCGCATTACGGTAGTGCTGGCAGTCTTGTTTTTCGTGTTAACGATTGCGCTTGCTTATATCCTATAGGGCAATGTTTGTATAAGGTCTGATGTGAAGTCAGGCCTTTTTCACGTTTCTTGATGATATTCAAAACGTTTTTTTCTGATTAAACTGTGGAAAACTAAAATGATCGTGCAGATAGAAAGGGAGACATGAGCATGAAAGTTGTGACACCAAAACCATTTACATTTAAAGGCGGAGACAAAGCGGTGCTTTTGCTGCATGGCTTTACAGGAAATACAGCGGATGTAAGGATGCTGGGACGATATTTGAATGAACGCGGCTATACGTGCCACGCGCCTCAATATGAAGGACATGGCGTCCCGCCTGAAGAACTTGTACATACGGGGCCCGAAGACTGGTGGAAAAACGTAATGGATGGCTATGAATACTTAAAATCTGAAGGCTATGAGAGCATTGCTGCCTGCGGACTGTCGCTTGGCGGGGTTTTTTCGCTGAAATTGGGTTACACTGTACCCATAAAGGGAATTGTCCCAATGTGCGCACCGATGCATATTAAGAGTGAAGAGGTCATGTATCAAGGCGTTCTTTCATACGCTCGCAATTACAAAAAGTTTGAGGGGAAAAGCCCTGAGCAAATTGAAGAGGAAATGAAAGAATTCGAAAAAACGCCGATGAATACCCTCAAGGCGCTGCAAGACTTAATTGCTGATGTGCGGAATAATGTCGATATGATTTATTCACCGACATTTGTGGTGCAGGCCCGTCATGACCACATGATTAATACCGAAAGCGCCAATATTATTTACAACGAAGTGGAAACTGATGATAAACAGCTGAAATGGTACGAGGAATCAGGGCATGTCATTACACTCGACAAAGAACGTGACCTCGTCCATCAGGATGTGTATGAATTTTTAGAGAAGCTCGATTGGTAATCTACAGGAGGTCGGATAATGGAAAAAGAAGCATTTATGGAAAAGCTTCTCTCGTTTATGAAGGAAGAGGCGTACAAACCTCTGACCGTTCAGGAACTTGAGGAGATGTTAAATATTACGGAAGCCGAGGAGTTTAAAGAGCTCGTCAAAGCGTTAGTCGCCTTGGAAGAAAAAGGGCTTATCGTACGGACGAGAAGCGACCGCTACGGCATTCCGGAGAAGATGAATTTAATAAAAGGAAAGATTTCAGCCCATGCGAAAGGATTCGCCTTTTTGCTGCCTGAGGATACGTCGTTAAGTGATGTGTTTATTCCGCCTAATGAGCTGAATACGGCAATGAACGGCGATATCGTCATGGTGCGTCTGAACTCACAGTCAAGCGGCTCCAGGCAGGAAGGAACCGTCATACGGATTTTAGAAAGAGCGATTCAGCGGGTTGTCGGCACGTATACAGAAACGAGAAACTTCGGCTTTGTCATTCCGGACGACAAAAAAATCACGAGTGACATCTTCATTCCGAAAAATGGGAAAAATGGAGCTGCGGAAGGGCATAAGGTTGTTGTCAAGCTGACGAGCTATCCTGAAGGCCGCATGAACGCAGAGGGTGAGGTTGAAACCATTCTCGGCCACAAAAACGACCCGGGCATTGATATTTTATCGGTCATTCATAAGCACGGCCTGCCGGGAGAATTTCCAGCTGACGCGATGGAACAGGCATCAAGTACGCCTGACACTATCGATGAAAAAGATCTGAAAGACCGCCGTGATCTCCGTGACCAGGTGATTGTCACCATTGATGGTGCGGATGCGAAGGATTTGGATGATGCAGTTACCGTGACGAAGCTTGATGATGGAAGCTACAAGCTTGGCGTTCACATAGCTGATGTCAGCCATTACGTAACCGAAAACTCGCCGATTGACAAAGAAGCGCTTGAAAGAGGGACAAGTGTGTATCTGGTTGACCGTGTCATCCCGATGATTCCGCACAGATTGTCAAACGGCATCTGCTCCTTAAATCCAAAGGTTGACCGCCTGACGCTTTCTTGTGAAATGACAATTAACAGTCAGGGACAGGTGACAGAGCACGAGATCTTCCAAAGTGTCATCAAAACAACGGAAAGAATGACATATTCAGATGTGAATAAAATTCTTGTTGACGATGATGAAGAGCTGAAGCAAAAATACGAGCCTCTTGTTCCGATGTTCAAAGACATGGAGCGCCTGGCTCAAATTCTTCGCGATAAGCGGATGGACCGCGGCGCCGTTGACTTTGATTTTAAAGAAGCAAAGGTGCTTGTTGATGACGAAGGAGCGGTTAAAGACGTTGTGATCAGAGAACGCTCTGTCGCCGAGAAGCTGATTGAAGAATTTATGCTTGTGGCAAACGAAACAGTGGCGGAGCATTTCCATTGGATGAATGTCCCGTTTATATACCGGATTCACGAAGAGCCGAATGCTGAAAAGCTGCAAAAGTTTTTAGAATTTGTGACGACTTTTGGCTATGTGGTGAAAGGAACGGCGGGGAATATTCATCCGCGCGCGCTGCAAAGCATTCTGGACGCTGTGCGTGACAGACCAGAGGAAACGGTTATATCTACTGTTATGCTCCGTTCGATGAAACAGGCGAAATACGACCCGCAAAGCTTGGGGCACTTCGGTCTGTCAACGGAATTCTATACGCATTTCACATCGCCGATCCGCCGTTACCCGGACTTAATCGTTCACCGTCTGATCAGAACGTATTTGATCAACGGCAAAGTCGATGAAGCGACACAGGAAAAGTGGGCTGAACGCCTGCCGGATATCGCCGAACATACATCATCTATGGAGCGCCGTGCAGTTGACGCCGAGCGTGAGACGGATGATCTGAAAAAAGCGGAATACATGCTTGATAAAATCGGTGAAGAGTTTGACGGCATGATCAGCTCTGTGACAAACTTCGGAATGTTCGTCGAGCTGCCGAATACAATTGAAGGACTCGTCCATGTCAGCTTTATGACAGATGACTACTACCGCTTTGACGAACAGCATTTCGCAATGATTGGCGAGCGGACAGGCAACGTCTTCCGCATCGGGGATGAAATCACAGTCAAGGTTGTCGATGTCAATAAAGATGAGCGCAATATCGACTTTGAAATTGTCGGCATGAAGGGCACTCCGCGGCGTCCGAGAGAATTGGACAGCAGCCGGAGCAGAAAACGCGGAAAGCCTGCCAGAAAACGTGTTCAAAGCACCAATACACCTGTTTCTCCAGCTCCGTCTGAGGAAAAAGGGGAGTGGTTCACTAAGCCGAAGAAGAAAAAGAAAAAACGCGGCTTCCAGAATGCTCCGAAACAGAAACGGAAAAAGAAGAAATAGCAGCTCAACCAGCAAATAGGGCCGCAGCGCTCTATTTGCTTTCTTTCGGAAACAGCTTTTCATTGTAGCAGTACGTGACATTTGGTAAAATAGAGCGTATCGCAAAAGGTGGACAGTTTTTCCTTAGAGAGAGGAGGTTCTGGCATGCCAAAAGGGTCAGGAAAAGTATTATCTCAAAATAAGAAAGCCAACCACGATTATTTTATAGAAGAAACCTATGAAACAGGCATCGTTCTGCAAGGAACAGAAATCAAATCGATTCGCGCCGGCCGCGTAAACCTTAAGGATTCCTTCGCCAAAATCGAACGGGGAGAAGTGTTTCTCCACAATATGCACGTCAGCCCATATGAGCAGGGAAACCGCTATAACCACGATCCGCTACGGACAAGAAAGCTGTTAATGCACCGCAAGGAGATTAATAAGCTGATCGGGTTAACAAAGGAAAAAGGCTATTCTCTCGTTCCGCTGAAGCTGTATTTAAAAAATGGCTTTGCCAAAGTGCTTCTCGGCCTTGGAAAAGGGAAGAAAAACTATGACAAACGGGAAGACCTGAAGCGCAAGGACGCGAAGCGGGAAATCGAAAGAGCGTTCAGAGACAGTCAAAAAGGCTTCTAAAGGCATAGTGCTTGATTCGAAAATCAGGCCTGTGCTATACTGTGTTCACGATCAGATCACGACGCCATTCATTTGAAGGATTTGACAATTGAAAAGAGCCGTGATCATGTTATAATAAGACTATAGCCAGTTTGAGTGAGAGCTTGATATTTTCTCCCGTATTTCCCTTATACCAAGGGGACGTTACGGATTCGACAGGGATGGATCGAGCTTGAGCTGCGAGCCGAGAGGCGATCTCGTAAACACGCACTTAAATATAACTGGCAAAACTAACAGTTTTAACCAAAACGTAGCATTAGCTGCCTAATAAGCGCAGCGAGCTCTTCCTGACATTGCCTATGTGTCTGTGAAGAGCACATCCAAGTAGGCTACGCTTGCGTTCCCGTCTGAGAACGTAAGAAGAGATGAACAGACTAGCTCTCGGAAGGCCCGCCCGCAGGCAAGAAGATGAGTGAAACCATAAATATGCAGGCTACGCTCGTAGACGCTTAAGTAATCGATGTTTCTGGACGTGGGTTCGACTCCCACCGTCTCCATACATACTGACAATAAAGCAGAACCTCTTAAGAGGTTCTGCTTTATTTTTTCTCCAAACCACAGGTACCAAAAAGTGCGTACTTCCATTTCAATCCCAGCTGTTTCATACTGATTGCAGAGCAGATGTTTCAGATTTCTGTCAATAAATAAGAGGAATCAAAAACGGAGGGATGAATAATGAAGCTGAATTTACAAGGAAAAACCGCACTGGTGACCGGTTCGACATCAGGGATCGGAAAAGCTATTGCCTCTTCGTTAGCTGAAGAAGGTGCGGCAGTGATCATTAATGGACGGCGGGAAGAGAAAGTGAATCAGACGATAGATGAACTGAAAACACAGCATGCTGAAGCGGTTCTTTATCCAGCTGCATTTGATTTGGGAACAGAAGAAGGCTGTAATGAGCTGTTTCAGGCATTTCCGCACGTTGATATTTTGGTCAACAATTTAGGGATTTTTGAACCGGCGGAGTACTTTGATATTCCCGATGATGAATGGTTTCGTTTTTTTGAAGTGAATATTATGAGCGGTGTAAGGCTGACACGCAGGTATTTGCATAACATGATAGAGAAAAAAGAAGGGCGTGTGATTTTCATTGCCAGTGAAGCGGCGATTATGCCGTCACAGGAAATGGCGCATTACAGTGCGACAAAAACGATGCAGTTGTCCATTTCCCGCAGTTTGGCGGAGCTGGCAACCGGCACGAATGTCACAGTCAACACCGTCATGCCGGGCTCTACCTTAACAGAGGGTGTGGAAACCATGCTGAACTCGCTGTATCCTGGTGAAGGCCTGACTGTTCAAGAAGCTGAGGCACGTTTTATGAAAGAAAACCGGCCGACATCTATTATTCAAAGACTGATCCGTCCGGAAGAAATCGCCCACTTCGTTACATTTTTAAGCAGCCCGCTTTCCTCTGCGATCAATGGCGCGGCACTTCGGGCGGACGGCGGTTTGGTCCGCAGTGTCTTTTAAACCTCTCCCAATAGGAGAGGTTTTTTATATATTGTTGATTTCCATAAATTTCTTCCGTATAATATTGGTACTGAAATAGTTTTATTGGTACCGAAAGCGGGGGATTAATGTGGAAAAAAGAATTATGGCGGAAACCATCCGGCTGATCAAGCAGAAAGGATTTTCATTAACGATGAATGATTTGGCGGCAGCGCTGGGAACGAGCAAGCGGACGCTCTATGCATATTATTCATCTAAAGATCAGCTTGTTGAGGCGGTTGTCGAACAATTTATAGCTGAAATGAAGCAAATAGAAAGAGACATCTATGAAAATGAAAGTTTAAATGTGCTCCAAAAGGTGAAAAAAATGCTGATCAGCCTTCCGCAGGGGATGGAACTGCTGAACATGGGATTATTAAATGAACTAAAGAAATACCATTACGATGCGTGGCTTACATTAGACGCGTTTATTAAGGAAGAATGGGCGATTGTCCTGGCATTATTAAACGAGTGCAAACAGCAAAAGAGAATCAGAAACATCAATCCGGACCTGTTTGTTCACATGTATATAGGGAGCATCAACCAAGTGTATGACCCTGAATATCCGCTGAAACATCAGTTCACGACAGGAGAGGTTCTTGAATCAATTGTAGATGTTTTGTTTAACGGTATAACAGCTGATGAGGAGGCTGATGCGACGTGAATTGGGTGTTTCTATGCTTGGCGATTTTGTTTGAAGTTGCGGGAACGGTCAGCATGAAGCTATCGTCCGGTTTTACAAAGCTTATTCCCAGTTTGCTGTTGATTTTCTTTTATGGAGGGAGTCTTTTCTTTCTGACGCTTACGCTTAAATCCATTGATGTATCAGTTGCTTATGCTGTATGGTCAGGGATGGGAATTGTCCTGATTACAGTCGTTGGTTTTTTGTTTTTTCAAGAACATGTTAGTGTCATGAAAGTCATTTCAATTGGATTGATTATTGCCGGTGTTGTGTCTTTAAACCTGATCGAGCATGCTAGGGTGTCTGAGCCGGTACATAAAAGCGGGCCGTACAAATGAGATATATGAAGCTGTTTTTTCTCGTGACTGATATCGGTTTTATCTTGTACTGGCTGTCAGCCGGGTTTTCGCTCATACCGGAAAACTGGGCTTTTAAACATCATGACCATCCGTTTATGATCGCTTGGAACTGGTCTTTTTTTCCGCTGGATATCCTGATTTCTGTCACAGGTTTGTACAGCTTGTACTTACAGCGGGTGAATCGTGCTGATTGGAAGCTGATGGCGCTGATTTCTCTTGTGCTGACCTGTTGTTCAGGTCTGCAGGCGCTATCATTCTGGACATTCAGCAGGGACTTTGATCTTGTGTGGTGGCTGTTTAATGGGTATCTATTGATTTATCCTTTATTTTTTATTCACCTGCTCTTGAAGGAAGGCAGAAGGACAAAACAGTCCTGACAGGTGCCGCTTTTATGATAATAAACTGATGTAATGAAGCAGAGACGGTATAAGTCTCTGTTTTTTTATCGGGCGCACCAATTGAGAAGCTAACCGCGTTTTTGGGCATACTAAAGCGAAGAAACGGGAAAAGTTCTACACATTCATTGAAAAGGATTTTGTCAAATGAACAAAACTGCTGCGAACAATCAAAGAATCATGCCTATTGTGAAGGATGCCTTTCGCATTCATGCAAATCCATTTCCTTGGAAAAAGGCTATCGGATCAGGTTTCGCTTCAGGGGTTCCTGTGCTGGTCGGTGCATTGGCAGGTCACACGGATTACGGATTAATTGCAAGTATCGGAGGCTTTGTTTATTTATATGCGGGCGGTGAATCGTACAAAAAGCGCGCCTTGAAGCTGCTCTTGGTTTCTATTGGGATCGCCCTCTCATTTGGTTTAGGGACGCTTTTGTCCGGGATGCTTTGGATGATGGCGGCTGTTTTGGGGCTGATCGGTGCAGCGGCGATGTTTATTTTTAGCGCTCTCGGCATTCAAGGCCCTGCGCCGATGTTTTTTGTCCTTGCCTTTTTAGTCAGTTCCGGGCTGCCGGCCGATCCTTCACAAGCGCTGTTCAGAGCGGGACTGACGTTTCTCGGCGGCATTTTCGCCATGGGTATCGCTTTAATCGGCTGGTTATGGAACAAACATGGACCGGAGGGAGCGGTGCTGCAAAAAACATATCATCAGCTGGCTGCATGTCTTTCAGCCGTCGGAACGCCAGGTTTTCATAACGCACAGCATCAGACCGTGCTCATGCTTAGAACAGCCCGCCAAACGGTTCTTGGGAAAGGGAACAGACGGAAAAAATCGCGGCATGATGAACGGTTTTTCCGCCTCCTTGAAAAAGCTGACGACATATTCATTGCCATTATTCATTTTTCAGCTGAAACGCCGGACAGAGAGACTGTGCAGATTGAAAAGGCACTTCGCCAAACCGGAGATATGCTTGCGCATGCACGGGTTTCCGGTACGTTTCAGATTAATGAGAACGAATCTGAGCCTAGGCGGAAGCTGTTTGAAGAAATCAATGAGGTTTTGCATATCGCTTCAGGACGTTTTGATAAGCAGCTTGACGGGGAGCCGAGCCGCCTGCCATCCTCTTTTTACTTTTTGAGAAATGCTTTTGACTGGAAGTCTCCAGTTTTGATTAGAGCGTTAAAGTACGGAATTGTTCTGTTTGCCGCCGATATGTTTGCCCTCGCATTCGGCTTTGCACGTTCCTATTGGATTCCGCTTTCGGCAGCAGCGGTCATGCTTGGCACTACTGTGGTTTTTACGCTTCACAGGGCTATTCAGCGTTCGGCCGGAACGGTGATAGGTGTTATGCTGGCAGGCGCAATCTTGTTTTTTAAGCCGGGCGGTGTTTATATTGCGTTATGTATTGCAGCGCTGCAATGTCTTCTTGAGATGCTGATCGTCCGCAATTATGCGCTGGCTGTTCCCTTTTTAACCGCAAATGCGCTTGTTATCACAGAAAGTATGCATGGCGGCGCGGGTGCCGGTTATTTTATGATAGCGAGGCTGACTGATGTAGCTGTCGGCAGCGTGATCGGGTTGTTGGGAACAATGCTTTTGTGGCGGCGGTTTTCAACCAAGCGGCTGCCTGAACTTGTGCGGAATGTCATCCGGTTGGAAGGGCAGTTTATGGAGAAACTGTTAACCGGGCAGAATGCCGACGAACACAAGTTAAGGGTGAGTCTTGTCAGGCTTCGGGATGCGTATGACAAGGCGCTTGGAGAGTTTCCTCATGCGAATGCGGATGCGCTCTGGCCTGCCATTTCGGGTGCTCAGCACTTAGGGTACTATTTGCTCTCGGCGCAAGCTCACCGCCGTCCGCCTGCTCCGTTTTCTGATGAAGAGATCAACCAGCTGCGGGCGTTTTTTGAACTGGCTGAGCAATCCTTTATCATGAAAAGGCTGCCTGCGGATATTCAAGTGCCGCATGTCCCTCATTATCCTCGAATCAGTAAAGAACTGTCCGCGCTGTATTCCGGCTTGAGAACAGCTTTTGAAAAGTAAGCTGTTTGGAAAGTTAAATAATCTCTAATTCGAGATGTTTTACTTGAAAGTAAATTTCTTTGTCTCTATAATAAAGTCTAAGAGAGACAGAATAATCATTATGCATCTGTATGATAATAATTGATGTGTGATTTTTAAAAACGAAAGGGCTGGTAAAAATGGCAAAAGTATTATATATCACTGCTCATCCGCATGACGAAGCAACTTCGTACAGTATGGCAACAGGTAAAGCATTTATCGAATCTTACAAAGAAGCGAATCCAAATGATGAAGTTGTACATATCGATTTGTACAAAGAAAACATCCCGCACATTGACGCAGATGTATTTAGCGGATGGGGAAAGCTTCAGTCAGGTACAGGCTTTGAAGAGCTTTCTGAAAGCGAAAAAGCGAAAGTAGGCCGTTTGGGAGAGCTTAGCGATCAATTTGCATCAGCTGATAAGTACGTATTTGTTACTCCTTTATGGAACTTCTCATTCCCGCCAGTGATGAAAGCGTATCTCGATTCTGTTGCTGTTGCAGGAAAATCATTCAAATACACAGAACAAGGTCCTGTCGGCTTGTTAACTGATAAAAAAGCAATTCATATCCAAGCGCGCGGCGGCTACTATTCAGAAGGCCCTGCGGCTGAGATGGAAATGGGGCACCGCTACATCGGCATCATGATGAACTTCTTCGGCGTACCATCATTCGATGGCATTTTCGTAGAGGGACATAATGCGGAGCCCGATAAAGCACAGCAAATCAAAGAAGACGCGATTGCGCGTGCGAAAGAAGCAGGAAAAACATTCTAATGAAAAAGCCTCCCTTATTTGGGGAGGCTTTAGTTTATTGCTCCAGCATAATGGTTCGTTTCTCTTTACTGCTTTTCATTGCGGCTTCAATGATGCGGATGACATCAATACCTTCCTCAGCAGTGACTGGCAGCGCAGCACCTTCTCGTATGCTTTCCGCTATTTTACGGTAATAGGTAAGGTAGGAGCCATTTACTGATGGGATCGTTTCTGTTTTTTTGTCGGAGCCATGAATGGTTGTAAGCTGTCCGTAAAACTTCGGATCATCCGCACCCCAGCTGTCATCCTCTGGTTTTCTTCCCGCTCTGAGTGCGTCTTCCTGTCCATCAATTCCGTATTTAATAAAGCTGGAATCTTTTCCATGGATTTGATAACGAGGTCCGTTTGCCGGAACGATTGATCCTCCGTATAGAATGGCTTGAAGCTTGCCATAATCCAGGGTTAAATGAAAATAGTCAACCGTTTCGGCATTTTCCCGCTGAGCCATCACGTTTGCAGTCACGGCTTTAGGCATCCCAAATAAATGCAGGGTTTGGTCTATGATGTGGGAGCCGAGATCATATAGCGTACCAGTGGCAGTGCCTTCTTTTTCCCGCCACCGCGCTTGAATTTCAGGTCTGTAGCGGTCATAGGATACTTGATATGTATTGATATCTTCAAGGGATCCCTCAGAGATCAGCTTTTTAATCGTTAAAAAATCGTTATCCCAGCGTCGGTTATGATATACGCTTAATAATACGCCTTTTTCATCGGCAGCCCTTTTTAATGTTTCCCCCTCTTCGGCCGTTGCTGTCATTGGTTTTTCCATCACAACATGTTTTCCGGCCTGTATGCATGCCATAGCATGCTCATAATGAAGGCCGCTCGGGGTGGTGACAATGACAAGCTCAATGGCAGGGTCATTTGTGATTTCCTCAAGCTCATGTACAACCTCAGCATCTGGAAAGTCCCGTTTCACTTCTTCTGTCCGTGATGTCATGATTTTGCTGATTTGATATTCATCCAGAACATCCAGCAGCGGCCCGTGAAAAACAGAACCGGACAATCCGTATCCTAATATCCCAACCTTTATTGTATCCACTTTTCTTCTCCCCTTTAAAAGCGTTTTCATCAGAAGTATATACCCTCCTGATCAAATGGTAAAACCAAACTGATTCATTTTTTGCGTCGGCATGCTTAGACAACCGTTTGGACAATCAGTATAATGGGAATTAATATCATTAAACAGAGGTGTACGCATGGAAAAGCATAACGAACATAAAACATTAAACCATAAAAGCTCGAAAGAAAAAGATCAGATTACAAACCGGCTTAAGCGGATTGAGGGCCAGGTCAGAGGCATTCAAAACATGGTGGAAAACGACAGATATTGTGTAGATATTCTTGTGCAAATTTCAGCTGTTCAGGCGGCAATGAAAAATGTGGCGCTTCATTTGCTTGAGGATCATGCCCATCATTGTGTAACAGATGCCATCAAAAGCGGAGACGGGGAACAGGCCATTTCTGAGCTTTTGGACGTATTTAAAAAGTTCACAAAATCATAAAGCGTTTTTTTATTGTAATACCCTACGGGGGTATGGTAGGATGAAAATAGAAAGAATAAACAGGAGGAATTGATATGGAACAAAAAACATTGCAAGTTGAAGGAATGTCTTGTCAGCACTGCGTCAAAGCAGTAGAAACAAGCGTAGGAGAACTGGACGGCGTCAGTGCCGTTCATGTCAATCTGGAAGCGGGTAAAGTCGATGTTTCGTTTGATGCTGACAAAGTATCAGTCAAAGATATTGCGGATGCGATAGAAGATCAGGGCTATGATGTAGCCAAGTGATTCAAGGTATCGCGCCTTTAGGGAGGCGCGATATTTCTTTCATTTTTATATACCCCCCAGGTGTATATAAAGGAGTGAGTATGTTGAGTGAACAAAAGGAAATCGCGATGCAGGTCTCTGGTATGACCTGTGCGGCATGTGCTGCCAGAATTGAAAAAGGCCTGAAGCGGATGCCCGGTGTCACGGATGCAAATGTTAATCTGGCAACGGAAACATCAAATGTAATCTACGATCCTGCTGAAACAGGGACTGCAGCGATTCAAGAAAAAATAGAGAAGCTGGGCTATCACGTCGTTACAGAAAAAGCTGAATTCGATATTGAAGGCATGACCTGTGCAGCTTGCGCCAATCGGATTGAAAAGCGGCTTAACAAAATAGAAGGCGTCGCAAACGCTCCAGTAAACTTCGCTTTAGAAACAGTTACGGTCGAATACAATCCAAAAGAAGCGTCTGTCGGCGATTTGAAAGAAGCGGTAGATAAGCTTGGATATAAGCTAAAGTTGAAGGGTGAACAGGACAGTGAGGCTGCTGCTACTAAAAAGAAAGAAGAACGGAAGCAAACGGCGAGACTGATTTTTTCAGCTGTCCTGTCATTTCCATTGCTTTGGGCGATGGTGAGCCATTTTACATTTACATCATTCATTTGGGTACCGGATATATTTCTCAATCCGTGGATGCAATTTGCGCTGGCGACACCAGTCCAGTTTCTGATCGGCTGGCCGTTTTATGTGGGTGCGTATAAGGCGCTCAGAAATAAAAGCGCCAATATGGATGTATTGGTCGCCCTCGGTACGACGGCTGCTTACGCTTATAGTCTTTATCTTACTTTTCAAAGCCTTGGCTCTCACGGGCATACAGACGGCCTTTACTATGAAACAAGCGCGATTTTGCTGACGCTGATTTTATTAGGCAAGTTGTTTGAAACAAAAGCAAAAGGCCGTTCCTCGGATGCGATTAAAAAGCTGATGAAGCTTCAAGCGAAAACAGCGACTGTTGTAAGAGACGGACAGGAGCAAATCATCCCGATCGACGAAGTGCTTGTTAATGACATTGTTTACGTCAAACCAGGCGAACGAATTCCTGTCGACGGAGAAGTGGTTGAAGGCCGCTCAGCGGTTGACGAATCGATGATTACAGGAGAAAGTCTTCCTGTTGACAAAAATCCTGGTGACAGCGTGACAGGTTCAACCGTTAACGCAAACGGTTTCCTGAAAATTAAAGCTGTCAACGTCGGAAAGGATACTGCGCTTTCTCATATCATCAAAATTGTTGAGGAAGCACAAGGGTCAAAAGCGCCGATCCAGCGTCTCGCTGACCAGATTTCAGGCATTTTTGTGCCAATTGTATTGGGGATTGCCGTTCTCACTTTTCTCATTTGGTACCTTTGGGCGGCTCCTGGCGATTTTGCTGATGCGATCAGCAAGTTCATTGCGGTTCTTGTCATTGCCTGTCCTTGCGCCCTCGGTCTTGCCACTCCGACGAGCATAATGGCTGGATCTGGACGCGCTGCTGAATTCGGGATTTTATTTAAAGGCGGCGAGCATTTAGAAAAAACACATCGTCTCGATACCATTGTTCTTGATAAAACCGGAACCGTGACAAACGGGAAGCCGCGTCTGACGGATGCCATTCCATTCGGCCGTTTTGAAGAAACAGATTTGCTTCAATTTGCAGCGGCAGCCGAAACGGGATCAGAGCATCCGCTTGGCGAAGCGATTATTGCTGGCGTGAAAGATAAAGGGCTTGAGATACCGAAGCTTACCCGCTTTGAAGCAAAAGTCGGCGCAGGCATTTTGGCTGAAGCCGGAGGAAAAAGCATTCTCGTCGGCACAAGAAAATTAATGGAGAGCGAACAGGTCGAGCATGGGGCTCTTCTCGCCAAAATGGAAGGGCTAGAGGCAGAAGGGAAAACAGTTATGCTTGTATCCATTGATGGAGAAGCAGCTGGGCTAGTAGCGGTTGCAGATACGATTAAGGACACGTCGCGGAAGGCTGTTGCCCGTCTGAAAGAGTTGGGCCTTGATGTCATCATGATGACAGGAGACAATCGCAGAACCGCAGAAGCCATCGCGAAGGAAGCGGGAATTGCGAATATCATTGCGGAAGTTCTTCCTGAACAAAAGGCGGCGGAAATCGCCCGCTTGCAAAAGGAAGGCCGCCAGACGGCAATGGTAGGCGACGGAATTAACGATGCGCCGGCGCTTGCCACAGCTGACATCGGCATGGCGATTGGAACTGGCACGGACATTGCCATGGAAACAGCAGACATTACACTTATTCGCGGCGATCTAAACAGCATTGCCGACGCAATCCGCATGAGCAGATTGACAATGAAAAACATTAAACAAAATTTATTCTGGGCGCTTGGCTATAACAGCCTCGGCATCCCAGTCGCAGCACTTGGATTTTTAGCACCGTGGATAGCAGGAGCAGCAATGGCATTCAGCTCCGTCTCCGTTGTTCTGAATGCTCTTCGTCTTCAGAAAGTAAAATAAAAAACCGGCCATATGCCGGTTTTTGTTTTTTATTGACACTTTCTTGGAAAACAACATATAATAGGTATAACTTATATATGAGTATATGCTCATATATATTAAAATGAATGCAATACTCATTGATACGCTTTGAAGAGGGAACCCTAAATCGGAAGGTAAGGTGAGACTAGTGAAACAGGAATACGTTCTGGACGGTTTGGATTGCAGCAATTGTGCCCAAAAAATCGAAAATGGAGTCAAAGGCATAAAAGGCATTGACGGATGCGCGGTAAATTTTGCGGCAAGCACCTTAACTGTCTCAGCCGATGGGAAAGAAGAGCAATGGGTTACGAACAAAGTAGAGAAAAAAGTGAAATCAATTGATCCGCATGTAACGGTTCGCCAAAAGCATATAAAGAAATCAGCTGGTGATGGCTATCGTAATCGAATGGTCAATATGCTGATCAGAATGGCGGCGGCTGTCATTCTCGGCGCAGCGGCATATTTGGTTCATTCGGGAACCATTGAATTTTTCCTTTTCCTCGGTGCTTATTTGATTATCGGCGGTGATATTATGATCCGCGCAGTCAAAAACATCATCCGCGGTCAGGTGTTTGATGAGCATTTCTTAATGGCTCTTGCCACAATCGGCGCCTTTCTGATTCAGCAATACCCTGAGGGGGTCGCCGTTATGCTGTTTTATCAAATCGGTGAGCTTTTTCAAGGAGCCGCGGTCAGCCGTTCCAGAAAATCAATTAGTGCGTTAATGGACATACGGCCTGATTACGCCAATCTCAAAACAAAGAACGGCATCGAACAGGTTTCCCCGGAGGACGTTCAGACAGGAGACATCATTGTGGTTAATCCGGGAGAAAGCATACCCCTGGACGGTAAAGTCGTGCAAGGGTCAGCGATGGTTGATACATCTGCTTTAACAGGTGAGTCCGTTCCGAGAAAAGCTGCGGAAGGACAAGATGTAATGTCAGGCTTTATCAATCAAAACGGCGTTCTGCATATTGAAGTCACAAAGGGCTATCAGGAATCAGCAGTATCAAAAATATTAGACTTGGTTCAGAATGCGAGCAGCCGTAAAGCCCGGACAGAAAACTTTATCACGAAGTTTGCCAAGTATTATACACCTGCTGTGGTGATCATTGCGGTATTGCTGGCCTTTGTTCCGCCGCTTGTTCTTTCTGGCGCCGCGCTTTCTGATTGGGTGTACCGCGCGCTTATCTTTTTAGTGATTTCTTGTCCTTGTGCGCTTGTTGTCTCTATTCCGCTCGGTTTCTTCGGCGGAATCGGAGCGGCCTCAAAGGCCGGAGTGCTTGTAAAGGGAAGCAATTATTTAGAAGCCTTGAATCAAGTCAAATTTGCGGTGTTTGATAAAACGGGAACACTAACAAAAGGCAGCTTTGAAGTGACGGAAATCAAACCCGCGGAAGGTTTTACAAAGGATAGATTACTTGAAGCGGCGGCATACGCTGAGCTTCATTCACAGCATCCGATTGCTGAATCTGTGCGTAAAGCTTACGGGAAAATGCTTTCCTCCGATGAGATAGAGTCATACGAAGAAATCTCCGGCCACGGCATTTTTGCAAAGGTAAATGGAACTGAGATCCTTGCTGGGAATAAAAAGCTCATGGAAAGAGAACAAATTGAGGATGTCCCGGATGAAAATGCTGGAACAATCGTACACGTTGCTGTTGATCAACGCTATGCCGGAGCAATCATCATAGCGGATGAAGTAAAGGAAGACGCAGCACAGGCGGTTGCTGATCTGAAGTCGCTTGGGATCAAACAGACAGCTATGCTGACGGGTGATTCGAAACAAACGGGAGAAGCCGTCGGAAAACAGCTTGGGATTGGTGAGGTATATGCAGAGCTGCTGCCGCAAGATAAAGTCGCGCAGGTCGAAGCATTAGAATCTAAGCTTTTGCCTAGTGAAAAACTCATTTTTGTCGGTGACGGCATCAATGATACGCCGGTGCTTGCACGCGCAGATATAGGGGTTGCGATGGGAGGCCTTGGCTCAGACGCCGCGGTAGAAGCCGCAGACATCGTGCTGATGACAGATCAGCCGTCAAAAATAGCAGAAGCGATTCGGATTGCGAAACGGACACGGCGAATCGTGTGGCAAAACATCGGCTTTGCTTTAGGTGTGAAAGCGATCTTTCTCATTCTTGGAGCATTTGGAATTGCAACCATGTGGGAAGCGGTTTTCTCAGATGTCGGTGTTACACTGCTCGCTGTGGCAAACGCGATGCGCGTCATGCGTCTCGAAAACAGATAAATTGTCGGAGAGAATTCATTTTTTCGGGGTTTTCTTATAGGCGCTTGTCTTGTTAAAATAAAGAAGTGGGTCAATTGCGATCCGCTTCTTTTTTAATTTTAAAACGATGAGGTGTCGGAGTGAAAAAGAAACAGCAGTCTTCTGCGAAATTCGCGGTCATCCTTACGGTTGTGGTTGTTGTATTGCTAGCAGCCATTGTCATCATTAATAACAAAACGGAACAAGGCAATGATGCGGTTTCCGGACAGCCGTCTATCAAAGGGCAGCCTGTGCTTGGCAAGGACGATGCACCGGTAACTGTAGTAGAATTCGGAGATTACAAATGTCCGTCTTGCAAGGTGTTTAACAGTGACATCTTTCCAAAAATACAAAAAGACTTTATTGATAAGGGCGATGTGAAATTTTCTTTCGTGAACGTCATGTTCCATGGAAAAGGTTCAAGATTAGCGGCTCTTGCATCTGAAGAAGTATGGAAGGAAGACCCTGACTCTTTCTGGGATTTCCATGAAAAGCTGTTCGAAAAACAGCCGGATACGGAACAGGAATGGGTAACCCCAGGCCTCCTCGGTGATCTTGCAAAAAGCACCACAAAGATAAAACCTGAGACACTCAAGGAAAATCTTGATAAGGAAACATTCGCTTCTCAAGTGGAAAAGGATTCTGACCTTAATCAAAAAATGAACATACAGGCAACACCGACGATTTACGTCAATGATAAAGTGATCAAAAATTTTGCGGATTATGATGAAATTAAAGAGACAATAGAAAAAGAGCTGAAAGGGAAGTAACGATATGAAAAATAGAATCGTATTTTTATATGCTTCCTGGGTTGTAGCTCTTATCGCTATGCTGGGCAGCCTGTATTTCAGTGAAATCAGAAAGTTTATTCCATGTGAACTGTGCTGGTACCAGCGTATTCTCATGTATCCGCTCGTCCTGATTTTAGGCATCGCCACCTTTCAAGGGGACACACGAGTGAAAAAATATGTGCTCCCGATGGCGATTATAGGGGCATTCATTTCGACCATGCATTACTTAGAGCAAAAAGTGCCCGGCTTTAGCGGCATTAAGCCGTGTGTAAGCGGCGTGCCGTGCTCGGGCCAATATATTAACTGGTTTGGTTTTATTACGATTCCATTCCTGGCCCTGATTGCTTTTATCCTGATTATCATTTTTATGTGCCTGCTGAAAGGCGAAAAATCTGAATAACAAAAAAAGCGCCCGCGTATGCCGGGCGCTTTTTTAATTTCGCAAACTCATGTCCATCAGCAATAGCCGTATTCCCTCTAAATTTATCTTTTTTTCTCATAAAAATGTTATTGATTTTACCCTTGAGCGATTATAAAATCTAGAGGTCATCAGAAAATTTAACAAACATAAAAGGGAGTCATCAGAATGGCTTGGGAGCTGCTCAGTGTGATTGGCATCATTGCGTTTGCAGTCAGCGGCGCAATTGTTGCGATGGAAGAGGAATATGATATTTTAGGAGTTTATATATTAGGGATTGTCACCGCTTTTGGAGGAGGAGCGATCCGCAACTTGCTGATCGGCGTTCCGGTGTCAGCGCTATGGGAGCAGGGAGCGTACTTTCAAATCGCGCTTTTATCTATTACAATTGTGTTTCTGTTTCCGAAGCTGCTGCTGAAGCATTGGAATAAGTGGGGCAATTTATCAGATGCGATCGGCCTCGCTGCCTTTGCTATCCAAGGCGCACTGTATGCCGTCAAAATGGGCCATCCGCTTAGTGCCGTGATCGTGGCTGCTGTGCTGACGGGAAGCGGGGGCGGAATCATCCGTGACCTTCTTGCCGGGCGCAAACCGCTTGTGCTGAAGGCAGAAATTTATGCAGTCTGGGCGGCTCTCGGCGGTTTAATCGTCGGCTTGGGCTGGCTGGGGAACTCGTTCGGCTTGTACGTTCTGTTTTTCGTGCTCGTCGTTTGCCGGGTTTGTTCCTATATGTTTAATTGGAAGCTGCCAAACCGTTCTTTTCGCTTAGATAATTAATAGCAAAAAAACCGATTTCGATGTGAAATCGGTTTTTTCTGCATATAAATAACCCAAACCTTGAACGATGTTGGGTGAATGTGCTATTATAAATTGTATTTGCCAGTTTTCATTATATGTTTAATATATGTATCCAATTATATTTTACAGTATTTCATCTATGTTTGTCAACTATTTTCTGGAGGTGCCGTTCATGAATCAGCAGGATAAGGAATGGAAGGAAGAGCAGTCGAGAATAGATGAGGTGCTGCAGGAGCTCGAAAAAAAAGAGCGGTTTCTGGAAACGTCTGCGGGCGGGTTGAAGCATGATATCATCGGATTAAGAAAAAGCTTTTGGGAGGATGTTAAGGTTAATTTTGATGATGCCCATGAAGCGATTGAAACGATGGCAAGCATTAAGCAGCAGGCAGAGCTGCTGTCTGATCGGGAACACAATCATCGGCGCATGGATCAGCAGCTCAAACGAATTCATCAATTAAAAAAATCGCCTTATTTCGGCCGGATTGATTTTATTGAAAACGGCGAGGAGCAGGCAGAGCGAATTTATATCGGTTTAGCTTCCTGTTTGGATGAGAAGGAGGAACACTTTCTGATTTATGACTGGAGGGCGCCGATATCAAGTTTGTACTACAATTATTCCCCAGGAAAAGCGGAGTACGAGGTGCCCGGTGAAACGATAGAAGGGGAAATGGTGCTGAAACGCCAGTTTATAATCAAAAACGGCGATCTCAAGGCGATGTTTAATACCGATATGACGATTGGTGATGAAATGCTGCAAGAGGTATTAAGTCATCACTCCGATACCCAAATGAAAAACATCGTGTCTACGATTCAGAAAGAACAAAATCAGATTATCCGTAATGAAAAAAGCAAGGTCCTGATCGTGCAGGGAGCGGCTGGCAGCGGGAAAACATCGGCTGCGCTTCAGCGTGTCGCTTATTTGTTATACAGGCACCGCGGCGTCATTGATGCCGGACAAATCGTTTTGTTTTCTCCCAACTTCTTATTTAACAGCTATGTCTCCTCGGTTTTGCCTGAGCTAGGAGAAGAGAATATGGAGCAGGCGACGTTTCAGGAATATATCGAGCATCGTCTTGGCCGCAAGTTCAAATGTGAAAGCCCCTTTGATCAGCTCGAATATTGCCTGACCGAAACAAAGGGAGGCGATTTTCCAACAAGGCTTGCGGGAATCACATGGAAGGCGGGTTTATCCTTTCAGCAATTCATTGATGAATACGTCACACGGCTTTCCTCTGAAGGGATGATTTTTAAAAATATCATCTTCCGCGGACACAAGCTGATCACAAAGGAGCAAATTCAATCCTATTTTTACTCATTGGATCAAAATCACTCCATTCCGAATCGGATGGAGCAAACCGCGAAGTGGCTGCTCAGTGAGCTTAACAAGCTTGAGAAAAAGGAACGGCGAAAGGATTGGGTTGTTCATGAAGCTGAGCTGCTTGACAAAGAGGACTACTTGGACGTGTACAAAAAACTGCAGGAAAGGAAACGGTTCAGCGAGAGTACGTTTAACGATTATCAAAGAGAGCAGCAGCTGCTTGCCGCCATCATTGTGAAAAAAGCTTTCAAACCGCTCAAGCAGGCAGTCAGGCTCCTTGCATTTCTTGATGTTTCACAGCTGTATTTGCAATTGTTTTCTGGCTTGGGAGGGAAATTTCAGCATGAAAAGATGGCCGCGATAGGTGAGCTGACCCGTTCGGCATTTACGGATAATAAATTGCTCTATGAGGACTCGGCACCGTTTCTTTATATGCAGGATCTGATTGAGGGCAGAAAGAAAAATACGAAGATCAAACATCTATTTATTGACGAAGCCCAGGACTATTCACCGTTTCAGATGGCTTACATGAGAAGCATTTTTCCGGCTGCCAGCATGACAGTGCTCGGTGATATCAATCAGTCCATCTACGCGCATACCATAAACGGGGATCAGCGTATGGATGCGTGCTTTGAGGATGAGCCTGCTGAGTATGTTCGTTTAAAGAGAACATACAGATCAACAAGGCAGATTGTCGAGTTTACCAAAGCGATGCTTCAAGATGGAGTGGATATTGAGCCGTTTAATAGAAGCGGGGAAATGCCGCTCGTTGTCAAAACTGAAGGACATGAGAGCCTTTGCCAAAAGCTCGCGCAAGAAATTGGCCGGCTCAAGAAAAAAGGGCACGAAACAATAGCCGTCATCTGCAAGACTGCGCAGCAATGCATACAGGCGCACGCCCACATGAGTGAATATACAGATGTTCGCCTGATTCATAAAGAAAATCAACCATTTCAAAAGGGTGTTTGCGTGATTCCGGTGTATTTAGCGAAGGGAATTGAATTTGACGCAGTGCTTGTCTATGATGCATCTGAAGAACACTATCATACAGAGCACGACCGCAGGCTTTTATATACTGCGTGCACCCGTGCGATGCACATGCTGGCGGTATTTTATACAGGTGAAGCCAGTCCGTTTGTAACCGCTGTGCCGCCTCACTTATATCAGATGGCTGAATGAAGAGAAGGGAGTCCTTCTCTTTTTTTTATTTATATGAAGCATAGCCGTTTTATCATTAGGATTCTTAATAGTTATCATCATGTAAATATATTTTACTTAAGCCTAGTATTCCGGTAAAGTTCAATTAGATGCAATTTTCGATCAGTTTATAACTTTGTGAGGTGGATATGTTGCAACTTCAGGTAATGAACAGTCCGTTTAATCAGGAGCAGGCAGAGCTCCTTAACCGCCTTCTGCCGACCTTGACCGAATCCCAGAAAATCTGGCTGAGCGGATATTTATCCGCTCAATCTGTTTCCGCCCAAGAAACTGCGGGTGCGCCGGCGGCAGCTGTGTCTGCGGAAGCGGCGGCACCGGCTGTTTCAAAAGAAGTGACCGTTCTTTATGGTTCACAGACGGGAAACGCACAGGGGCTTGCAGAAAATGCCGGCAAGCAGCTTGAACAGAGCGGTTTTCAAGTGACCGTCTCATCCATGAGCGATTTTAAGCCGAATCAGCTGAAGAAGGTAAACAATCTTTTAATCGTCGTCAGTACGCATGGAGAAGGTGAGCCGCCTGATAACGCGCTGTCGTTTCACGAATTTCTGCACGGAAGACGGGCGCCTAAGCTTGAAGATCTGCACTTTTCCGTTTTGGCGCTTGGTGACAGTTCGTACGAATTTTTCTGCCAGACAGGAAAAGAATTTGATCAGCGCTTAGAAGAACTCGGCGGAAAACGGATTTCTCCGCGCGTTGATTGCGATCTTGACTATGATGAACCGGCAGCCGAATGGCTTGAGGGTGTATTGAAGGGATTAAATGAAGCTGGGGGCGGAAGCGCCGCGCCTGCGCCGGCGGCTGTGTCTCAAACCGGTGAGTCTTCGTATTCCAGAACAAACCCGTTTCGGGCTGAAGTGTTAGAAAATTTAAATTTAAACGGCAGAGGATCAAATAAAGAAACACGCCATGTGGAGCTGTCTCTTGAAGGATCTGGCCTGACTTACGAGCCTGGTGACAGCCTCGGCGTCTATCCGGAAAACGATCCGGAACTTGTCGAGCTGCTCCTTAAGGAAATGAATTGGGACCCGGAAGAAATTGTGACGCTTAATAAGCAAGGTGATGTCCGTCCGCTGAAAGAAGCGCTGATTTCTCACTATGAGATTACCGTTCTCACAAAACCGCTTCTTGAACAGGCAGCCCAGCTGACAGGGAACGATGAGCTTAGAGAGCTTTTAGCCCCGGGAAATGAGGAGAATGTAAAAGCCTATATTGAAGGGCGCGATTTGCTTGATCTCGTCCGTGACTATGGCCCATTTAGTGTATCTGCGCAGGAGTTTGTCTCGATTTTGCGAAAAATGCCTGCCCGCCTTTATTCGATTGCAAGCAGTTTATCCGCAAATCCGGATGAAGTGCATTTAACAATCGGCGCAGTCCGCTACGATGCGCACGGCCGTGAACGAAAAGGCGTCTGCTCGATTTTGTGCGCGGAACGTCTGCAGCCGGGTGACACACTGCCGGTTTATGTACAGCACAATCAAAACTTTAAGCTTCCGAAAGACCCTGAAACACCGATTATCATGGTGGGCCCTGGGACAGGCGTCGCACCTTTCCGTTCCTTTATGCAGGAGCGTGAGGAGACGGGAGCGGAAGGAAAGGCATGGATGTTCTTTGGCGATCAGCACTTTGTCACGGATTTCCTTTACCAGACAGAGTGGCAGAATTGGCTCAAAGACGGTGTGCTGACAAAAATGGATGTGGCGTTCTCACGTGATACAGAAGAAAAAGTATATGTGCAGCACCGCATGCTTGAACATAGCGCAGAATTGTTTGATTGGCTTCAAGAAGGAGCGGCTGTTTACATTTGCGGAGATGAAAAGCATATGGCGCATGACGTCCATCACACATTACTTGAAATTATCGAAAAAGAAGGCAATATGAGCCGCGAAGAAGCGGAGGCTTATCTTGCCGATATGCAGCAGCAAAAACGCTATCAGCGTGATGTATATTGATTTGACTTGAAAGGAGTTTTTCAACATGGTGACCAAAATTCTAAAAGCACCGGACGGCTCTCCAAGTGATGTTGAACGCATTAAAAAAGAAAGTGATTATTTGCGCGGCACGCTGAAAGAAGTGATGCTCGATCGAATCAGTGCCGGAATTCCGGATGATGACAACCGCCTGATGAAACACCACGGCAGTTATTTGCAGGATGACCGCGACCTTCGAAATGAACGCCAAAAGCAGAAGCTTGAGCCCGCATATCAGTTCATGCTGCGCGTGCGTATGCCAGGGGGCGTCTCGACGCCTGAACAATGGCTTGTCATGGATGACCTGTCCCAGAAATACGGGAACGGCACATTAAAATTGACGACACGTGAAACATTCCAAATGCACGGAATTCTGAAATGGAACATGAAGAAAACCATTCAGACGATCCACTCAGCACTTTTGGATACGATCGCAGCCTGCGGAGACGTAAACCGTAACGTCATGTGTGCATCAAACCCTTATCAATCTGAAATCCACTCAGAGGTATACGAGTGGTCTAAAAAGTTAAGTGATGATCTGTTGCCGCGGACGAGAGCCTATCATGAAATTTGGCTTGATGAGGAAAGAGTTGCCGGCACGCCGGAGGAAGAAGTCGAGCCAATGTACGGACCGCTCTATCTGCCGCGGAAGTTTAAAATCGGTATTGCCGTTCCGCCGTCTAATGATATTGACGTCTTTTCTCAAGATCTGGGATTCATTGCGATTGTCGAGGATGGCAAGCTGATCGGTTTTAACGTGGCAATCGGCGGCGGTATGGGAATGACGCATGGCGATACTGCGACATATCCGCAATTAGCCAAGGTGATCGGATTCTGCCGGCCTGAGCAAATGTATGACGTTGCTGAAAAAACGATTACGATTCAGCGTGATTACGGCAACCGTTCTGTCCGTAAAAATGCGCGGTTCAAATACACAGTTGACCGCCTCGGTTTAGAAAACGTAAAAGAAGAATTGGAAAACCGTCTCGGCTGGAGCCTGGAAGAAGCGAAGCCGTATCATTTCGATCATAACGGCGACCGCTATGGCTGGGTGGAAGGCATTGAGGATAAATGGCATTTTACGCTGTTTGTCGAAGGCGGCCGTGTAACAGATTACGATGACTATAAACTGATGACGGGCTTGCGGGAAATCGCCAAAGTTCATACAGGCGAGTTCCGGCTGACGGCCAATCAGAACTTAATGATTGCGAACGTTTCAAGCGATAAAAAAGAAGAAATCAGTGCTTTAATTGAACAGTACGGACTAACTGACGGCAAGCATTATTCAGCGCTTCGCCGCAGCTCGATGGCATGCGTCGCTCTTCCGACCTGCGGATTGGCAATGGCTGAAGCAGAACGTTATTTGCCGACCCTGTTAGATAAGGTTGAAGAGATTATTGACGAAAATGGCCTTCGTGATCAGGAAATCACCATTCGCATGACAGGATGCCCGAACGGCTGCGCACGTCATGCGCTCGGTGAGATCGGATTTATCGGAAAGGCGCCGGGCAAATATAATATGTATCTTGGCGCTGCGTTTGACGGAAGCCGTTTAAGCAAAATGTATCGTGAAAACATCGGTGAAGCAGACATTTTAAGCGAGCTGCGCGTCCTTCTTTCCCGCTATGCGAAAGAACGCGAGGAAGGCGAGCATTTCGGTGACTTTGTCATCCGTGCGGGCATTATTAAAGCAACAACTGACGGTACGAATTTTCATGATTGAGAAAACTAAGAAGAGAGACAGGGAATAGCTTCCTGTCTCTTTTTTCTGTAATTTGCTCTGCTGCAAAAAAGTTCACTGTGAGCATATCATGAGAAAAAATACCCTAAAAAGGGTACTATAAAAGAAGACAAGTGTGGAGGGAACTCCTGCGAAACCACATAGCGGATGCAAGGCCAGACTAGCTCAAGGGCTTTTAGACAAACAGATTTTTTGGCTCATCATGCCGACACACAACAGACGAAGGAGGTCATGCATTTGGACATATTTTTAGTTGTGCTCGTATTATTAACGATTATTGCGATTTCTAATATCGTGAACCGGTTTATTCCGTTTATTCCGGTGCCACTGATTCAAGTGGCTCTTGGGATTCTTGCCGCCTCATTTCCACAGGGTCTTCATTTTGAATTAAATACCGAATTGTTTTTTGTTCTGTTTATCGCGCCTCTGCTATTTAATGATGGAAAGAGGACACCGCGGGCAGAGCTTTGGAATTTAAGGGCTCCGATTTTATTGCTTGCACTCGGCCTTGTATTTGCGACTGTGATTGTAGGCGGCTACACGATTCACTGGATGATTCCTGCTATTCCGCTGGCAGCGGCCTTTGGACTTGCGGCCATTCTTTCACCGACTGATGTCGTCGCTGTCAGCGCATTATCAGGAAGAGTGAAAATGCCAAAAGGGATTCTTCGCCTGCTGGAAGGTGAGGGGCTGATGAATGATGCATCAGGTCTGGTGGCCTTTAAGTTTGCGATTGCAGCGGCAGTGACTGGTGCATTTTCATTAGCACAAGCGGCTGTCAGCTTTGTCTTTATTTCTCTCGGAGGCTTGCTGTGCGGGGTTGTCATTTCATTTTTGATTATTCGTTTTCGCCTATTTCTGCGCCGCCTTGGCATGCAGGATGTCACGATGCATATGCTGATTCAAATTCTGACGCCGTTTGTGATTTATTTGGCAGCTGAAGAAATCGGCGTTTCCGGCATTTTAGCTGTTGTGGCTGGCGGTATTACCCATGCGGTTGAACAGGATCGTCTGGAATCTACGATGATCAAGCTGCAAATCGTCTCCTCAAGTACGTGGAACATTATTTTATTTATTTTGAACGGCCTGGTCTTCGTTATTCTCGGCACGCAAATCCCTGATGTTATTTCTGTTATCTTTAACGACACTGCCATCAGCAACATGAAGGTGATCGGCTATATCCTAGTCATCACATTTACGTTAATGCTCCTGAGATTCCTGTGGGTGCTGTTCTTCTGGAACGGCAAATGGTTCTTTAATAAAGATCAGAACATCTATAAACCGGGTCTTCGTTCGACGCTGTTAATTTCGATTTCCGGTGTGCGTGGAGCAGTAACGCTTGCAGGTTCTTTTTCCATTCCGTATTTCCTGGAGGACGGTACGCCGTTTCCGGAAAGAAATCTGATTCTCTTTTTAGCAGCCGGCGTCATTTTATGCACGCTTGTCATTGCTACCGTTGTGCTGCCGATTCTGACTGAAAAAGAAGAAGAGGACGAGGAACGAAACAAGAAGCTGCTGACGGCGAGACGCAAATTGATCAAAACAGCCCTTCAAACGATTAAAGAGGACATGAATGAGACAAACAAAACGGCCTCTCTTGCGGTGATAGCTGAATACAATGAGAAAATGAAAAATCTTCGTTTTCAGCAGTATACATCATCTAATCGCATTAAGAAGCACGAGCGAAAAGTCCGTGCGCAGGGGGTTAAGGCTGAGCAAGAGGCGCTGATGAAAATGCTGGAGCGGGGAGACATCCCGGAAGAAACAGCAAATGTGCTGCAAGAACGATTTAACGAGTTGGAAATTTTGTATGCCAACCCGTTTAAAGTCGGATTATCAAAAACAAGGCTCAAAAGGCTGATGTATTGGATTTTCTTCGGTGAACATAAAAAGCCGGAGATGTCGATTTTAAATGAAGCGGGATTGATACGGGCAACAAGAGTGAAAACGGCAAAAGCAGCGATAGAATATCTGGAAAAACATAAGACGGAAGAGCATAAAGAAGTGTTTTTATCTGTCATTACATTCTATAAGCAGTTAATTTTCAGGCTGGAGCACAGCCATCATGAGTTAAAATCAAGTGCCCATTTTGAAAATCAGAAGCTGGAAGTGAAGCTGAAGGCTGTGCAGGCGATCAGAAATGAAATTCAAACGCTCTTTGAGGAGAGGGAAATTTCCCGGGACATTTCCCATGAGCTTCGCCAATACATTAATGATGTCGAAGCCGCCATGCTTGAAGGCGGCGAATAAATGCAGCAAAAAAGCTGGTGCGTTAGAGCGCCAGCTTTTTTTATATTAAGGGCGATGAAATGCGACAGTGCTGCCATCCCGGTCGAACCAGCCTCTGAAGGCCCAGTTGATCCAGCCGCCATCGCCTTTGTTTGTAAAGGTTCCGTCTTCAAATACCCAAATGCCATACGTAATGCCGTCGTAAACGGCTGAGCCGTAAAATTGCACACCGTTCAAATGATCTTCATATTCCTGGCTTAAATTAAAAACCATGACATTATATTTTTGGCCGGATGCGTAGAAGGAAGACTCCATGAGGTTTTTCACAAACCCATCCCTGTTCTGTGCGGATTTGATAGCATCAGCGATTTGGTTGGCAATTCCAAGTACATCCAGGTTGACGTTTAAACCTACATCAGCGGCAGTTGTTCCAGCAGTAGTTGTCTGCGACATCTTCGGAGCAGGATTTTCTTCAGCGGAAGCAAAGGACAAAGGGGCAATTGTCAAAGCGGCACCAAGAGCAAGTGTCATTGGGATACGAATACGTTTCAAGTTGTTTCCTCCTTTGTTTTCATTTGGTTACACTACACGCATACCCTGCTCAATGTATTTGTAATCTCAATATTGTTAAAATAGGAAAAAAATAGTGTTTGAATTTGCCTGTGCTGTGAAAAAAGAAGCAAAAAGAGGGTCTTAAGCGTATTATTGGTATCGGCTGAGAGGAATGTGAGATAATATAGACGCTTACATTTCAGTGAAAGGGTGGATGTTCAAGTGCCAACAAGTTTAAAAGATACTGTAAAGTTACATAACGGAGTTGAAATGCCTTGGTTCGGTCTGGGTGTTTTTAAAGTAGAAAATGGTAATGAAGCGACTGAATCAGTGAAAGCGGCAATTAAAAATGGCTATCGCAGTATTGATACAGCAGCGATCTACAAAAATGAAGAAGGCGTTGGCATCGGGATTAAAGAATCCGGTGTGGCAAGAGAAGAGCTCTTCATCACATCAAAAGTGTGGAATGAAGATCAAGGCTACGAAACAACGCTTGCTGCCTTTGAAAAAAGCCTGGAAAGATTGCAGCTTGATTACTTAGATTTATATTTGATCCATTGGCCTGGCAAAGATAAATATAAAGATACATGGCGTGCGCTTGAAAAGCTGTACAAGGACGGCAAAATCCGCGCGATCGGCGTCAGCAACTTCCAAGTACATCATTTAGAAGAGCTGTTGAAAGATGCTGAAATCAAACCGATGGTGAACCAAGTTGAATTTCACCCTCGCTTGACGCAAAAAGAATTAAGAGATTACTGCAAAGCGCAAGGCATTCAGCTGGAAGCGTGGTCTCCGCTCATGCAGGGACAGCTTTTGGATAACGAAGTACTGACACAGATTGCTGAAAAACACAATAAATCTGTGGCTCAAGTGATTTTGCGCTGGGATCTGCAGCATGAAGTTGTAACCATTCCAAAATCCATTAAAGAACACCGTATCATCGAAAACGCTGATATTTTTGATTTCGAATTGTCTCAAGAAGACATGGACAAAATTGACGCATTAAATAAAGATGAGCGTGTCGGTCCAAATCCTGATGAGCTTCTGTTTTAATCAAAAAACTCCCCGTTGCGGGGAGTTTTTTTAGTGCGTTTTTTTCTGTTGAATGAAAAATAGCATCAAAAAGGAAATGACAACAATACAGACGACCCACGCCCAGGCAAGGGTATTGTTGCCGGAATCCAATGCGACATATATCGCCGTCGGCAGTGTTTGCGTAACACCGGGGATGTTCCCTGCAAACATGAGTGTTGCGCCAAATTCTCCGAGCGCCCGCGCAAGGCTGAGGATGCTTCCGGTCAGCAATGAAGGATAGGCAAGCGGGACGGAGATATGGATAAACACTTTCCATCTGCTTGCGCCGTCTACCATTGCCGCACCTTGTATATCGGGGTCAATGTCAGCAAATCCGGTTTTGGCTGATTGATACATGAGCGGAAAGGCTACAACAGCCGAGGCGATCACAGCGGCCCACCAGGTGAAAATGACAGGCTGCCGGAAGATCCACTCGATGGCTTGTCCGATGAAGCTGTGCTTTCCGAAAATGACGATCAAAATAAAACCGACAACAGTAGGCGGAAGAACAAGCGGAAGCATAAAACATGTTTCGAGTGCCGTTTTTCCGAAAAATGATGCCCGTGACATCCATGCTCCAGCAAGTGTTCCGAGAATAATGACAACAATTCCGGCAACTGCCGCCACCTGAAAGGAAAGCACAACGGGTGTGAAAAATTCTGAAGCGCTTATGCTACTCGGCAGTAAAGCCATATTTCTCAAATACTTTCATTGCTTCATCAGATTGCAGGTATTCGTAAAATTCCTTCGCTTCCTTACGGTGTTTTGTATCTTTTACGATTCCTAACGGATAGACAATTGGGCTGTGAGTATCTGCTTTTGCCTCGTCAATAATGTTGACCTTTTTCGAGACCAGGGCATCTGTTTTATAAACAATACCTGCGTCTACATTGCCGGTTTCAACATAAGAAAGAACTTGGCGAACGTCTTTTCCATACACAATTTTATCCTTCACTTTGTCCCATAAAGACAGCTTTGTCAGTGATTCTTTCCCATAAGCTCCTGCCGGTACGGATTCCGGAGTGCCAAGGGCAATTTTTTCTGATCCAGCCAGATTGCTGAAGCTTGTCACAGGTGAATCTCCGTTTTTCGGTACGACCAGCACAATTTCATTACCGACTAATTCAGTGCTGTCTTTTTTTGCGATATCTCCATCATCTATCAGCTTTTTAAATTTATCCTCAGCAGCTGAGAAGAACAGATCTGCTCCTGCTCCTTGAGAAATCTGTTTTTGCAAGGCGCCGGATGAGCCATAGTTATCTTGGATGGTAATATTTTGATGATCTTTTTCATAATTTTTTTGGATTTCCTCAAGTGCATCCTGCGCGCTGGCCGCAGCTGAGATGGTTAACGTTACTTTTTTCTCGCTGTCAGTTGAAGACTGGTTTGAAGAACAGCCTGCTGCAAGCAGAAAAGCGGTTAAGGCTGCGATGAAAATAGAATACTTCTTAAACATGATTGCACCTCTTATCATTAGATATAACTAATTATAACTGATTATGTTTGGTTTATGTGGGTTTTTTTACATTCGACGAAAAGGTATAATAAAATAGGAGAGTGATGATGATGAATGAAACCTCTTCCTATACGATAGAAGAAGTTGCAGGTCTGCTGAAGGTATCAAAGCTGACCGTTTATGATTTGATTAAAAAAGGCGTGCTGCCTGCTTACCGTGTCGGAAGGCAGATGCGTGTGGATGAAGAAGATTTAAAGCAATATAAAACGAATATGAGAATGTCTCAGCCCATCGCTGCAACAGAAGCGCCGAAACAGGTGCAGGAGGCTGAGCCGGACGGCAGACCGAATGTCATGATCAGCGGACAGGACATTTCGATGGATCTCCTCAGCAAGCATTTGGAGAGTGCCATTCAGGAGACGCCGCTCCGTAAATACAAAGGAAGCTTAAACAGCCTGATTGATATGTATCAAGGCAAGTGTGACATTGTCAGCCTCCATTTGTACGATGCAGAAACGGGTCAGTATAACGCGCCTTATGTGAAGCGGATTTTGACAGGTGAACCGTTTTGTCTCATCAATGTCGTTCTCCGCAAAGCAGGACTGTATGTGCAAAAAGGGAATCCGAAAAACATTCAAGGCTGGAAAGACTTGAAAAGAGCCGATATCCGGATCATCAACAGGGAAAAGGGTTCTGGCGCAAGGGTGCTCCTTGATGAACAGCTTGGCTTGCTTGGTGTGAATCCGGCTGATGTAGGGGGATATGGCGATATCGTGACTGATCATTACGCTGCCGCTTCACAAGTTTCAAGCGGACAGGCTGACGCGGGAATCGGGGCACAGCACGCGGCACATATGGGCAGTGTTGATTTTATCCCGCTCATCGACGAACAATATGATATCGTCGTTTTGAAAAAACATGAGCAGCTGCTGAAGGCCGTGAAGGAGATTTTGAATTCTGAGGACTACAAGGCGAATTTGTCTCAATTAAACGGCTATGAAACGAAGCTGACTGGCAAGGTGATGTTGGAAACGTAAAAAATCCCTCTTGATAGAGGGATTTTTTCATTCGGAAAACCTGAGCAGGTCACCATTTATAATTTTATCAGAGAGAGAAAGTTCTTCGTTTGCTTTCTCCTTATAAGGGAGACACGCATCCTGATCTTCCAGCACTTCACCTGTTTTTTGGCTATAGCACGTGTTCTTTGTGTATATATAATCGTTCGTAATAAAGCTGCCGTTTCGCAGAACGGCGAATGGGGTGCGGTCGCTGGACAGCAAATCATTGCCGAATTGGATATCGCCTTTTGTCTCAACGCCGAGCAAATGCATCAACGTCGGCCTGACGTCGACCTGTCCCCCGGCATCAGGGATGGTTTCCGGCTTTTGATCGGTGATTCCCGGGATATGTATGATAAACGGCACCCGCTGGAGCTGAACGTTGTCATACGGTGTGATTTCGTCTTTCCCTAAAAACTCAGCCATTGCCTCGTTATGGGCTTCAGAAATGCCGTAATGATCTCCCATAAATACGATCATCGAATTTTCGTATAAGCCTTCGTCTTTCAGTTTTTGGATAAAATGCTTCAATGCTTCATCCTCATAGCGAACCGTGGTCACATAGCGGTTTAACAGATCACTGCTTGAATCGAATTCATCTATCAGCTGATCCTTTTCATCAATCTCAAACGGAAAATGATTCGTTAACGTGATAAAACTGCTGTAGAACGGCTGCGGCAGGCTTTTCAGCTTTTCGGCGGACTGCTCTAAAAATTCTTTGTCTTTTAAGCCCCAGCTTGTCGATGTCCCGGGAGTGACATGAAAATCATCAACATCAAAAAAGCGGTCAATGCCAAACGTATCGTACATGACATCTCTGTTCCAAAATGTTTTATGGTTAGCATGAAAGACGGCTGAATAATAATCGTGCTGTTTCAGCGATTTATACATCGTATGAAATTGATGGTCGCTTTTCGTGAAAAAGACGGCGCCGCTAAGGGAAGGATACAGTGAGTTAGCAACGATAAATTCTGAATCTGATGTTTTGCCTTGTTCTGTTTGCTGATAGAAATGATCAAAGGAATAGCTTTTTTTAATGAGATCATTCATAAATGGGGTAATTTCTTTTCCATTTACTTTTTCATTCAGAACAAAGCTTTGGGTCGACTCAAGTGTTACAAAGATGACATTACGCCCCTTTGCAAGACCGAATTTGCTTTGATCAGGCTTGCTGTAATCAGCCTCTGTGTAGTTTTTAATGGCAGTTATACTGTCTTCATCGGCAAAAGCTTTCGCGCTGATATTAACAGTCTGAGAAATTGTATCGTAAATATGGAACTGAAACAGACCGATGCTTTTGACTAGCATTTCCCGGTCAAAAGAATGTGCCAAAAGCTTCGGCTGCTGTACTTCTGCAAGTGCCAGTGTGCATAAAAGCATGCCGCAGGAAGCTGCATAGTACCGTTTGATCGTGCGGGGAGCGGCTTTTGTCTGTGGGTGTTTGGTTTTTCTGGCGAACAGCAGCAGAAAAACCAAGTCCACAAACAGGGCGATAAACAGAGGATGGAACAGTTCTTTTACACTGCTGCCCATATCGCTCATGTTGCTGGCCTGAAATAAAACCGGAATGGTAATAAAATCGATATAAAAGCCGTAAAAAATCGTATTGGAGATCAAGATGACAGTCAGAACCAGATTGGCAATCAGCAAAAAGGCCCGCTGCTTGTTTCCTTTCAGAAGCAGGCCGATCCCGAATAAAGGAAGAATAAAGCTGAGCGGGTTGACCAGCAGCATTAGCTCCTCCAACAGAGTATCGATTTGCAAATCAAAGCCGAGTTTATATATCACATACGTTTTGATCCACATAAATAAGATCGAAAAACATAAAAACCGCTGATTGTGAAAAAAGGTTCCTTTCATCAATATGACTCCTCACGTTTTCTTGATCATCTGCATGAAATGCTTCTTAAGTAAAACCTACTAAAAACAGCCGGTTCAGACAAGTCTCAGCACTCATGTTTAAAACATGCGCCCATGAAACAGCATATAAAAGTAGTAACATGAAGCAAGGGTCAGGCCGGCTAGCACGAGCTGCTCAGAAAAACTGCCTGTCTTCATATATAATGGAAGCCGAACGCGGATCGTTGAAGGGAATAATAATTTGATTCCGTTCACCGTCCAAGCGTCAAGAATCAAGTGGCTCGCCATTCCGATCATCAGGCCGGCTGATATGTTTTTATCTGGAATGTATGTAGAAGTGATAAAAAACATGATGAGCATAAACAGTAAGCTGTGTGTAAAGGTACGATGGCCAAAAACGGAGCTGACCACTTTCGATAAAATAGGAAATTTTCTCCCGATTTTGCTTTGTGTGTGGCAGATATCGGGTATTAATGCTCCAACCGCGCCTGACGCAGCCATAAGCACTGGATCAAATCCATAATAATAAGCCGCTGCCGTACAAGAAGCGATGCCTCCCATGATGTGTGTTTTTCCTGTCATTTGCCGCTTCTCCTTTTATCTTTTGCAAAAAATCTCTGAATTACAAATATATCAAGAGAATGTATGTTTGATCAACAGGACTTTGGACGATAAAAAATATCCCGCATAATTTTTCAGGAAAGAGGCATCTTAAACATGTACCTATTTTTTAAAAGAGGTGATACGAATGGGTTTCTTTAATAAAGATAAAGGAAAACGTTCCGAAAAAGAAAAAAACGTAATCCAAGGAGCTCTTGAAGATGCTGGTTCAGCTCTAAAAGATGATCCGCTTCAAGAAGCTGTGCAAAAAAAGAAAAATAATCGATAACCACATGCGGATAGGGCTTGGCTCTATCCGTATTTTCCATCTGTTCCCTTTGACAGATCATCCTTTCTTTGATAACCTTCTGGGAGTAACTGAATAATTAAATCCTCACTCTTTCTCAGTGAGGTAGAGGTTGCGCGGATGATGAGTCACACATGCCAGGCTGACAGGGGCTGTTAAACATGTGTAAAAGGCATCAGCGCCGAAGTGTGGAGAAAGCCGATCCTTCTCTATGCTGGGACTGTATCTGAATAAGTGCAGGACTGCCGCGTGCTTTTTCGCGGAGGGCTATCCGGAGATCAAGGGTGTGTGTTTCTTTAAGCATGGACTTTTGTTCAGGCTTTTTTTGCGTTTATATGATCTCGGGGTCTGGTCCGTACAAAGAATCATGGAGGTACTGGAATGGAACAGACAAAAAAATGGGGTTTTTGGTTATTAACGGCGTTTGTCGTTGGAAATATGGTTGGATCAGGAATTTTCTCCTTGCCGAGCTCGCTTGCTTCAATTGCGAGTCCGTTTGGAGCTACGTCCGCCTGGCTTTTGACAGGTGCCGGCGTGCTGATGATTGCACTTGTGTTCGGACACTTGTCCATTCGCAAGCCTGAACTGACAGCGGGACCGCAAAGTTATGCAAGAGCGCTGTTTTCTGACCCGAAAAAAGGCAACGCTGCAGGTTTCACAATGGTGTGGGGCTACTGGGTGGCGAGCTGGATCAGTAACGTGGCAATCATCACAAGTCTCGCCGGTTACTTGACTTCGTTCTTCCCGATCTTGGTTGATAAACGTGAGATGTTTTCGATCGGCGGGCAAGAGGTGACACTCGGCCAATTACTGACGTTTGCCGTATGTACGATCTTGTTATGGGGAACGCACGCGATTCTTGTTGCCAGCATTAACGGCGCAAGTAAATTAAACTTTGTCACAACGCTTTCTAAAGTATTAGGTTTTGTCTTCTTTATCGTTGCCGGTTTGTTTGTGTTTCAAACGACATTATTCGGTCATTTTTATTTCCCGGTTCAAGGAGAAAACGGCACAAGCATTGGAATTGGCGGCCAGGTTCATAACGCCGCGATTTCTACACTGTGGGCGTTTGTCGGAATTGAATCCGCGGTGATCCTGTCCGGCCGTGCGCGCTCTCAGCGTGATGTGAAACGTGCGACAATTACCGGCTTGCTGATTGCCTTGAGCATATATATTATTGTGACTTTAATTACGATGGGTGTTCTGCCGCATGATAAGCTTGTCGGCTCTGAAAAACCATTTGTTGATGTACTCTATGCGATTGTTGGAAACGCGGGAAGCGTGATTATGGCGCTTTTGGCTATCCTTTGTTTATTCGGAACGATGCTTGGCTGGATTTTGCTCGGCTCTGAGGTGCCATACCAAGCCGCTAAAGCAGGAGATTTCCCGGCATTTTTTGCAAAAACGAATAAAAAGGGAAGTCCGGTCATTGCACTCATTATTACAAACGTCATGTCACAGGTCTTCATTTTCTCGGTTATTTCCCGGACAATAAGTGACGCATTTACATTTTTAACGACAGCGGCTACACTTGCATATTTAATTCCGTATCTGGTATCTGCAATCTACAGCTTGAAGGTAGTCATCAAAGGTGAAACGTATGACCAGCTGAAAGGCTCCCGTGTAAGAGACGGATTGATCGCGATACTGGCGTGTGCATACTCCGTGTTTGTTATCGTAACAGGCACAGCAGATTTAACGACATTTATCCTCGGCATCGGTTTATTCTTTGTCGGCTTGATCGTTTATCCATTTGTGAGTAAAAAGTTCCAGAAAGAAAAACAAGCATAATGAAAAGACACCTGATTTGCTCAGGTGTCTTTTTTATAAAATCACAATTTCTCCTGTTAGGAATCCGTTCGTTAACCTAGCTGACAGGAAAGCTGAAATCGAAAGAAAAATCTTAAGGGCAATCGAATATGCGAAAAACGTTTTTTCAGCCTGTCCAGCATAAAGCCCGATAAAAAAACTGATCGCGGTGAGGATGCAGCTTAATATGAATGGCTCAAAGAAAATATCTGATATGATTCAAATTGAGCTGTTCCTTATAAATCAGTAAAAGAGCCGCGGGCAGGCGGCTCTTTTGTTTATTTAGTCAAGCTTTCCGTAATAAACTTCAGTTGGCCTTCTAATGAAATCGGGTCTGTGAAGTAGAAGCCAATCGGATCCATCTTGTAGACATGGCCATTTTTAACGGCGTTCAGGTTCTTCCAAATGGAGCTGTCAAATACGCCGCCATCATCACCGCCTGATTGCCATGGACCCGCGAAAATGTAATCCCCGGCGAAGTCAGGGAGCTTCTCTAGTGAAATACTTGTATAACCTGGCCCCTGGTCAATGGCTTTTTCTTTTGTCAGCTTTGTAGCCTGCAGGCCGAGGTCTTTGTAAATAATGCTTCCGCCTCTTCCAAAGTCTTTACCGAATACGTAAATGTCTTTTCCGTTCGTTTGCATAATGGAAATGGTTTTGTCACCGACCGCTTTTTTGATTTTTGTTTTAGCTGCCGCAACTTTTTTATCCCACTCAGCCAGCCATTTTTCAGCTTTATCTTCAGTTCCTGTCATTTTTGCAAATTCTTTCAGCTGTTCGATGTTGTCGAGCTTATCGTATTTTACTGCGACAGTCGGCGCAATTTTTTCAAGCTTTTTAATATCAGCGCCCTGTGTTGTCCAGACGATAATCAGGTCAGGGTTCAAATCAATGACCTTTTCAACCGAAGTGCCGTCTCCGATGTTTTCGACGCCGTCGGTTTTTCCTTTGTAGTAAGGGTTTTTAAATACATTCTCAGGCGCACCGACAACGTTGATGCCGAGTGTTTTGAAGTAGCCGTAATAGCCGTCTGCCATGACAACCACCCGTTTAGGATGCTTTGGGATTTTTACATTTCCGTTTTCAGCCTTGTATGTAAAGGTTTCTGCGCCTTTTGAATCAGAGGCAGAACCTTTGCTTTCTGAGTTATTCCCGCAGGCTGCCAGCGCTGCAATCAATAACAGGGCAAAAAACGCGGCTCCGAGTTTCTTGTATATATGTGTCATATCTCATACCTTCTTTCTAAAAAATAAATGAAAAAGAGAATCATTATCATCTGTGATTATACCACTGCAAGTGCCGGTTGACACGATATTTTTGCAAATGCATTTTCATTTTTGTTCAAAACACTCTATTAAATCAGCTGAAAAAAGTGATATACTGAAACAGCAATTGATAATCATTATCAGTAACAGAAAGGAAGTACGGCAGTTGAGTCAACATAAAAATATACAGACTGCATCAGAAGAAATCCAATGGACGTCAAGGACATATGGCGCGGTCATCGTCCTTATTGCAGGTCTATGCCTGCTTTGCCTTGGCGCATTTTTATCCATATCCCTCGGTGCAGCGGATATTCATTTGCGCACTGTATGGGACGCCATTTTTCATTATCAGCCGACAAAGACATCTCACCAAATTATACATGATCTTCGGCTGCCGAGAACGGCGGCTGCCGCGCTTGTAGGCGCATTGTTGGCAGTGTCGGGAGCAATCATGCAGGGGATGACGAGAAACCCATTGGCAGAGCCTTCGATTATGGGTGTGACATCAGGCTCTGCGTTTGCTGTTTCGATTGCGTTTGCCTTTTTTCCCGGACTTTCTGCAATGGGGCTTGTGCTATGGTCCTTTGCGGGAGCGGGGCTGGGTGCATCGACGGTAATGGGCATCGGCATGTTTTCAAGGGGCGGACTTACGCCTGTAAAGCTTGCTCTGGCGGGTACGGCAGTTACTTATTTCTTTACCGGCATTTCAACTGCCATTGCAATCCGCTTTGATGTCGCTCAGGATATCAGCTTTTGGTACGCAGGCGGGGTAGCGGGTGTGAAATGGTCAGGGGTCCAGCTTTTGCTTATTGCAGGGGCTGTCGGTTTAACGCTCGCGTTTTTCATCGCCCGGTCTGTGACAGTGTTAAGTCTCGGTGACGATCTGGCAAAAGGGCTTGGACAATATACATCAGCGGTGAAACTGATTGGCATGCTTATTGTAGTGATTTTGACAGGAGCTGCGGTTTCCATAGCCGGCACCATCGCATTTATCGGGCTGATCATTCCGCATATTACCCGATTTTTGGTCGGTGTGGATTATCGGTGGATCATTCCTTGCTCGGCGGTGCTCGGTGCTGTTTTGCTTGTTTTTGCTGACATAGCGGCCAGACTCGTAAATGCGCCCTTTGAAACGCCTGTCGGCGCGCTGACTTCTCTTATCGGCGTTCCCTTTTTCTTTTATTTGGCACGTCGTGAAAGGAGAGGGCTGTAATGAAAACAAAAACAAACAAACCGCTCGTTGTAATGGCTGTGACCTTTTTGCTTATCGTGGTGGTCTTTTTTGTCAGTCTCAATTTGGGCGTTATCAAAATTGCACCGCTTAAAACGCTTCAGGTCTTTTTCGGCCAAGGAACGGCGCGTGATGAACTTGTCTTATTTGAGTTCAGGCTGCCCAGGATCATCCTTTCTTTGCTTGTTGGAGCAGGGATCTCCGTAGCTGGAGCCATTTTGCAAAGCGTGTCTCAAAATGAACTTGCCGAGCCTGGTATTCTCGGAATTAACGCCGGCGGTTCACTTGCTGTAGTGCTTTTTATATACTTTTTTCAAGGGTCAGCTTCAGATCTCAGCTTTTTCGGAACATTTATGCTGCCGTTCAGTGCTTTGGCAGGAGCAATCCTCGCTGCGTTTCTCATTTATATTCTGGCATGGAAAAAAGGCGTGACACCGATTCGGCTGATTTTAGTCGGCATAGGGGTGAATGCCGGATTCAACGCCCTGTTGCTGATTTTTCAGCTCAAGATGGACCCTCATGATTTTATGCAAGCCGCGGTTTGGATATCCGGCTCAATATGGGGGGCGAATTGGAATATGATCTGGGCGATTCTCCCTTGGATTGTGATCTTGCTTCTGTTTACTTTATATAAGGCGCGCTATTTGAACATTATGCAGCTCGGAGACCAATTGGCGACCGGGCTGGGCACCGCTGTTGAAAGGGAAAGACGGATTCTTCTTCTGGCAGCGGTCACTCTTGCCGCTTCATGCGTGGCAGCTGCGGGGGGCATTGCGTTTCTCGGATTGATCGCGCCGCATGTGGCTAGAAGGCTGACCGGTCCACGTCACCAGACGCTGATACCGGTCTCCGCCTTCATCGGCTCATTCCTGTTTTTGCTTGCTGATACGCTGGCGAGAAATGTATTGGCACCATCAGAAATTCCGGTTGGACTTGTCATTTCCGTGCTAGGTGCGCCTTACTTTATTTATTTATTGATGAAAGCGAATTAGAGGAGGGGGCCGAATATGAATTCATTATCAACGGAACAGCTTGGAATCGGTTATGGCGACAGGGTGATTGTAGAGGATTTAAATATATCGATTCCTAAAGGGAAAATTACCACCTTAATTGGCCCGAACGGCTGCGGGAAATCAACGATTTTAAAAACAATGTCCAGAATTATGCGTTCACATGCAGGTGCCGTCTATTTAAACGGCAAAGCGATTCATAAAATGTCTACAAAGGACATTGCAAAAGATATGGCAATTCTTCCACAGACACCTGAAGCGCCGAGCGGCCTAACAGTGCACGAATTGGTGTCGTACGGCAGGTTTCCGCATCAATCAGGATTCGGCAGATTAAATGACGAAGACCGCCGGATTATCAAATGGGCGCTTGAAGAAACAGGCATGGCTGAATATGCTGAACGGCCGATTGAGGCATTGTCAGGCGGACAGCGTCAACGCGTGTGGATTGCCATGGCGCTTGCGCAAGGGACGGAACTGCTTCTGCTGGATGAACCTACAACGTATCTTGATCTTGCACATCAGCTTGAAATTCTGCAGCTGCTTGACAGACTCAACAAAGAGCAAGGACGGACGATTTTAATGGTCATTCATGATCTTAACCATGCAGCTCGTTTTTCTCATTATATGATCGCGCTCAAAAAAGGCACGGTCATCAAGGAAGGAACTGCACTGGAGGTCATGACACCGGACATTTTGAAGCAGGTATTTCAGATTGATGCCGAAATTGTGACTGATCCCCGTACAAATAAACCTGTATGCTTGACATATGACTTGATTAAAAATGAAAAAGAGCTAGTTACTGTATGAAAAAATCCCGGTTTGAAGCCGGGATTTTTTTATTTGGTTTTGAAAATACAATTTTTCTATTTGATTCCGTCATTTCAATAAAAAGATTGCAAGTCTTTTTGAATTAATAGATAATATTGGTTAGAATGTTTCGAAAATATTACATAGTTTACAGAAAGAGGAGATCGTTGTGTCCAAGAAGAAAAAATGGCTTATTGGCGGTGCGATATGTGCCGGTGTGCTTATATTGGCTGGGATCGGCGCTGGCGGTTTTTACTTTTTTACTCACATGAACCAAGTTGCCGTATCATCGGAGCCCTATGCTGAATCGGTAGCGGTATACATGGGAGGAGATTCAGAATCAGGCCAAACGTTTTCTGGAAAGGTTGAACCTGAGAAACAGCAGAAAGTATACATAGATTCAGAAAAAGGCAGCATTAAAAAAACATACGTCAAAGAAGGCGATCAGGTTAAAAAGGGCGATAAGCTTTTTGAGTATGAGGGCGAGGATCATTCTGATGAAGTGGAGCAAGCCAATTTGCAAATTGAAATGACAAATCTGCAAATCAACCGTTTGCAAAAATCAATAACGGAAACGGAAAAGAAGCTGAAAGCGGCAGGAAAAGAAGAGAAAACCCAGCTTCAAGATGAACTTGATCAGGCCCATTTCGATTTGAAAACAAGCCAGCTTGAACTGAAGCAGCATCAAAAAGAACTGGCTGGCCTGACGAAAAACAAAGGTTCCAATGTCATTACAAGCAAGCATGACGGAATCGTTCAAAGCGTCAATCAGGATATCGCTGACGGTGCAACAGGTGACCAGGCAACGGGCCCGTATATCCAGATTGTTTCGACGGGCAAATATCTGGTCAAAAGCCAAATCAATGAGCTGTTAATGGACACGATCAAAAAAGGCAGCAAAGTCAGGGTCACGCTGAAAACAGGCGGTGAGGGCGAGTGGAAAGGAAAGGTCACCTCGATCGGCAAGCTTCCAGCGGGAGCAGGCGAGGGTGAAGAATCAGAAAGCTTTGCTGATGAAGAAATGAATCCCCAATCCTCTAACTATCCTTTCACCATTTTATTAGACAGCCATAAAGGTCTTGAAGTCGGCTATCATGTCAACATCGAAGTGATGAGTGATAATGCTGATGCGGATACGATCAAGCTGCCGTCCGACATGGTCATTCAGGATGACGGCGAACCGTACGTGTGGAAAGCTGATGAGAATCAGAAAGCGGTTAAGCAGCCTGTTGAAATCGGAGAGACTGATGAAAATGACATGGTGGAAATTAGGAGCGGCCTGACGCTGGAAGATTATGTGATCTATCCTGATCCCGCGGTCAAGGAAGGAAAGCAGGTTACAGTCAATGCTGACACTGAATAATATTTCGAAGTCGTACAAGCTGGGAAAAGAAGAAGTTCCAATCTTGAAACATATCAATCTGACTGTTCAGGCGGGGGAGTTTTTAGCTATTATGGGGCCTTCCGGTTCTGGAAAGTCAACGTTAATGAATATTATCGGCTGTTTGGACAGGCCAACCTCAGGAACCTATACGCTTGACCAGATCGATATATTGAAAGGGAAAGACGGAGCTTTAGCCGAAATTCGCAATGAATCAATCGGGTTTGTGTTTCAAACTTTCCATTTGCTGCCGCGTCTCACCGCGCTGCAAAATGTCGAGCTGCCGATGATCTACAATAAAGTGAAGAAAAAAGAGAGAAGGCAACGGGCATATGAAGCGCTGGAAAAGGTCGGATTAAAAGACAGGGTCTCCTACAAACCGCCTAAGCTGTCCGGCGGCCAAAAGCAGCGGGTGGCGATAGCGAGGGCCCTTGTCAATCAGCCGAGGTTTATTTTAGCTGATGAACCGACCGGGGCGCTTGATACCAAATCAAGTGAACAAATTTTGTCACTGTTTTCTGAATTGCATCGGGAAGGCAAGACCATTATTATGATAACCCACGACCCGGACGTCGCCAAAAAAGCTGACAGAACCGTTTTTATCAGAGACGGAGAGCTGGTATTAGATGAGAGAGGGGATATCAGCCATGCTTGAACATATTCGAATCTCCTTTCAATCCATTTTTTCTCATAAATTAAGATCGATTCTGACAATGCTTGGCGTGATTATCGGCATAGCGGCAATCATCGCGATTGTTTCAATGCTGAAGGGCCAAAGTGAGCAATTAAAGCAAAGTATGATCGGCATGGGAAACAACGCCATCAACGTTGTCTACCAGCCGTCTGGCGGAGAAGAGGAGAGCGGCGGCCCTCAGGTGTCGTATGCGTCCGCGCCGCCTGTAGCGGAAGAAACAGTAAAGGCGATCAAATCAGATCCGATGGTCAAAGGATTATCCTTATATTACTTGTCAGAAGGCGCGAGCGTTTTTCATTTAACAAACGTTTCGTATCCCCAAGTGTATGGAGTGGACGATGATTACTTCGACATGTTTCCAATCCGAATAACCGAAGGGAGAAAGCTGACGGAAAACGATTTAAACAGCACACACCAAGTAGTGATGATCAATGAAGCTGTCAGAGATGAACTGTTTCCAGACGGAGAAGCTCTGCATAAAAACATTGAGATGAATGGTGTGCCGTTTAAGGTCGTCGGTGTTTTTAAAGAAAAAAATCAACAGGAAAGCATGTTTGAAGGCGACTATGCGAACCCTGTTTTGTACGTGCCAAAAAAAGTGTGGCCGCTTATTGAAGGGTTTGACGCACCAACGCAGATTGCCGTGCAGGCTGATTCTTCTGAGCATATCCAAGAAGCCGGTGTAATGGCTGCGGATCTTTTAAACCAAGGGCTGTCAGAAGCTGAGCTGGAAAAAGCAGAGTACAGTGTAATGGATCTTCAGGAGATCGCGCAGGAAGTAGAGTCCTTTAATCAGTCATTTGCATTGCTGCTTGGCGGAATCGCCAGTATTTCACTTTTGGTGGGCGGTATCGGCGTCATGAACATTATGCTCGTTTCCGTAACGGAGCGCACGAGAGAAATCGGGATTAAGAAAGCGCTCGGTGCTAAGCGGCGTGTGATTTTATTTCAATTTTTAACCGAGGCTGTCGTGCTGACAAGCATTGGCGGAATACTCGGTGTGCTGGCGGGCTTCGGCATCGCCAAGCTGCTGACGGTCATTTTTCCGATGCCTTTTATCGTCTCTATTCCAGCTGTTGTCGGAGCACTCATCTTTTCAATGGCAGTCGGCATTATCTTCGGCTTGCTTCCGTCCATCAAGGCATCGAAGCTTCAGCCTGTAGACGCGCTTCGCTATGAATAAAAAGAACGCATCCAATTGGAATGCGTTCTTTTTTTAGCTGGGAAGAGCTGAGTTGCATTTGTCTAAAATCAAAAAAGCGGCTGCAACAATCATTTCTTCTGTGGTGGACAGCCAGATGTTGCTGATCAATTGGTCTGTTGTATGAGCAGTCATCCACAAAAACAGCAGCTGTACAATGCCGGCAAGGAGAATGAATAGACGTTTTCCTGTCTTGAAAAATGTAAAGCTATGTATCATCAGCCGTTCAAATGGTTCAAAGCATAATCCGAGAACAAGGAATACCACGGCAAAAAGCAGGACATGAGCTGCTGAGCGGTAGCTCGTTCCCGCTAAAGAAAACAATATATAGATGACAGCAAAATAGGTCAACACCACTGCTGCTGCGGCCAGCAAGTACTTTATGGAGAGCCGCAATAAGCGTTTTGAAGGGTTTTGATGTTTCACTGGTTCAGCTCCTTATGAAGGCTTGCAGAGAACGAGTGCTCTCTGCAAGCCGCAAGTCTTTTATTTATTGCATTTCTTTTTCACTACTGGGTGCTTTTCTTTTGAAAGCACATCAGTAAAGTCTTTGCCCAAGTCAAGGTGCGCTTGAACAAATTTTTCAGGAAGCATGGCAAGCCATTGGTTTAAAGATACATCAGCATAATGGTCGTCTTTGAAGATTTCTAAAAAGACAAGCGGTTCATCCCCAATATTTTCAACGTAATGACCCATTGCAAATGGTACATACCCGACATCACCGGCTTGGTAATTAAATGTTCTGGCATGGCCGTCAGATGCAAAAACGGTCATTCTAGCTTTACCGGAGATGTAGTATTGCCATTCGTGGGTATTCGGATGCCAGTGCAGTTCTCTCATGGCGCCGGGTTCTACTGTTACGAGCGCTGATGCGATGGTTTTAGACACTTTGAAGTTTGTCGAATCTGCAATGTATACTTTTCCTCCCTCAGATTCGATCGGCTCTTGTTCAAGAAGGCGGTAAGTAAATGGATAAGGCACTTCGCCGTTCGGCCCTTCCACAATATCATCTTTTAAACTGCCAGGAAGTTGGTTTTCAAATATATATTTTTCTTTGCCTGGCAAATTCGCAATCTCTTCTTTTGTCACGCCAAAGTTCGCAGCAATGACTTCTTTTGGAGTGTGGGCAAGCCAATCTGTCAGCTGGAACGTGCTGTTTTCAGAGAATGATCCATCGTCAAACACGAGCAGGAACTCAGCTCCCTCATCCAGCGCTTGGATGGAGTGCGGAAGGCCTGACGGGAAGTACCAAAGATCTCCTTCACCTACATCGTCAATAAAGCTGCGCCCTTTTTCATCTACAATTGTGACTCTTGCACTTCCGTAAATCATGTAAGCCCATTCTGCTTCTTTATGCCAGTGAAGCTCGCGAATCGCGCCTGGCTTCAGCCGCATATTTACGGATGCAAGGTTTTCTGAAATCGGCAATTCACGTACTGTCACTTCACGGGCATATCCGCCTTTTTCTAATCGGTTATGAGTATCAGAGAACGAAAACTTCATATTGCTGACGGTGCCATGATCGGTTTCAGGAGGAACGAGCATATCAGGGTTTTGCCGGTCTCTTTCAATATTGCGCGGGATTTTTACCGTTGCTCCCTTGTCTCCTCTAATTGGCTGCGGAATGTCATTTTGTTTTTTCATGAAATGTTTCCTCCTTAAATGTAAATGTGATAGCAGAAAGAGAAGGTGAAAGGCCTTTCGTTTTCCCTTCTGTTTTGTTAAGTGAAAAAAACCAGTGAAAAGTCAACTCGATTGAAAAATTATTTTTTTGCATGATCTTTCAGTTCTGTCATTAGTTCTATTAGTTGATCAAACTTCTTTTCGAATCGGGTCAGCAGATACATTGCAATCAGCGCGGGAAACCCCAAATTGCCGATCTGTTTTACGACTTCCTCTATAAAAACCTGATCCATAGGAAAATACCTCCCTTCTTTTTCTGCAGTCATGTATGTAAGTGAAGGAAATCCGATAAAACGTAAACTGCTGCAAAGTATTTTGGAAGACACTAGTCGGAAAGTAGTAGTTTACTTTTTTTTGCTTTCCTTCATTTAATTTAGTAGGGAGGCGGTTTGATGGACTATCAAAGTCTTTTACGGTCAAAATGTAAGGAGATAATGAAGCATCCCATCGTGAAGCATTTTTTGAGCAATCCTCAGCATTACCGCTTGTTCAAAAACGTAATGGAAAGCCCTAACGAAAAAGATGCAAAATCATTGGACGAGCTATTTAAGCAGTTTTATAAAGAAATCCGCATCGTCAAGTATATGAATTCAATGATTCGCATCTTTTCTATTGATTTTGATAAGCGGGTTCGCAAAAATCAAAAACGGTATCCGCTGACGGTTGATCATCCGGAGGCAGTAGATCGGCTTCCTTCCGAAACAGGAAGCGATGCATTTAAAGAATTTTTAGAAAGGCAGGATGATTTGAGTCAGCATGTTCAGGATTATCAGCTCTACCAAGCGATTCAGAATCTGACTGACAAACAAAAAAGTGTGCTGACGAAAGTGTATCTTCACGGTGCCACGATGCAGGAGATTGCAGATTCATTAGGGGAGTCCCGACAAAACATCTCCAACATTCATAAAAAGGGGCTAGAGAATATCAGAAAGCAGCTAGCGGCGCAAACAAAGGGGGAAAAGTAAGCTGTGGACGGCCAGTTTGAACAAAAAAAGAGACAAAAAGACGAGACTTATGACATTGAGCACCTGATTGCATGCTTTTCACCGATGATCAGAAAAAAACTCAGCAATACGTCCTATCAAGATAGAGAAGATTTAGAGCAAGAGCTGAAGATCAAAATGTTTGAAAAGGCTGATATGCTTTTGTGTCAGGATGTACCGGGGTTTTGGGAGTTTATTTTGTACATGGTAGATGAGAACTCATAATATTTTTCATATGAAAGGGAGCGCGTGTTTGCTCCTTTTTTGCTGTTTTGATTTGCCAAGCTCCAATGTATTCAAAAATGTACCATAAATAAACGATATAATGATAAGATGAAAAAAACAGTGACAGAAAGGAACATAAAAGTGGAAAATGCGTCAATTTTAATCGTAGACGATGAGAAAGCGATTGTGGACATGATCAAACGCGTTCTCGAAAAAGAAGGTTATCGAAATATACTGGATGCGGCAAGCGCAGAAGAAGCGATTCCCGTTGTGAAGGCCAATAAGGTTGACTTGATTGTGCTGGATGTCATGATGGGCGGAATGTCCGGTTTTGAAGCCTGCACATTGATCAGAGAGTATTCAGACGCTCCGATTTTTTTCCTGACGGCAAGATCATCCGACGCGGACAAATTATCGGGCTTTGCGGTTGGAGCTGATGACTATATCACAAAACCATTTAATCCGCTGGAATTAGCGGCGCGGATCAGAGCGCATCTCAAGCGTACATATCAATCGAAAGAAACGAGTTCAAATCAAACCTACACATATGATTATTTTACTTTTTCTCCGCAAAATGCCGAGCTGATCGTAGGCGGGGAAGCCGTTGCCTGTTCAGCCCAGCTTCTGCAGCTTTTGCAGTATTTTTGTGAACACCCTAACGTGGTGCTTTCCAAAGATCAAATATATGAAAAAGTATGGGGCTATCCTTCCTACGGTGACAACAACACCGTCATGGTTCATATTCGCAAGCTTAGGGAGAAGATTGAGCGCGATCCGAGCAATCCGGAGTATATTGTAACCGTTCGAGGTCTCGGCTATCGTTTTATCCCAAATCCTGAAGGCAAGCGGTCATGAGGTTAAGATGGAAGTTTTTGTTTCACTTTTTCGGCCAGATGCTGATTGTGATCCTGCTGCTTACGGTTATGCTTGTTGCGTCGTTTTTCTATTTAGACGCTCGTTTTAGCGATGCGGAATCCAATTCAGGGCTGACGAAGGCAACGACCGACACACTTGAGGCGTATCTCGATGTAAACGAAGACGGGACATGGGAAGTGGATAATTTCCTGAAGAAATCTGTTGATAAACAGCACGGCTGGATGCAAATCATTGATTCGGAAGGAAACACTGATTATTCCTACGGCGTGCCAAAAGACGTGCCGGGCACCTATACCAAGAAAGAGCTTTTGTCTATTTATAAAACCAAAAAGCTTCATAACTATAAACTGAATTATTGGGCCATCAATATTGAAGATAAGTCGTATCTTCTATTGTCCGGCTGGAAATCAAAAAGTGAACAGCTCCTGACTTCCGTTGAAAAGCGCGAACAAAAGATAGACTCACTAGCGCACTATAAGTCCAGTACCATCGACTATATTAAACGGAAAAAAGGCGCCATTTACCTGTTAGACAGCAATGGAAACATTCTCGACAGCATCAACAGCACAAAAAGCGAAAGAAAAACGATGAACCAGCTGGAGCTGCTTAAATACAGCTCTAAGCCTTGGAATTATAAGCGGGAAATTTCCGTTAAGATCCTCAATAAAGACAGATGGATGGTCGCTACGGTGCCGAACCCAGTCTATGTAACCGATCAGGAGTTTAACAAATCATTCCTGAAGGTTGTATTAAAAGCGATGTTTCTCGTGATGGCCGTTTTGTTCATGTATATCATTTGGATGACCGTTTGGTATATGTTCCGATTCGGGCTGCCGATTTTTCACACGATTAGATGGCTGGTCAATCTGTCAAAAGGGAAGCTTGAGGAGCCCAGAAACCGGGAAGGCCGTCCTGTCAGCAAAAATAAAAAGGGAAAAATCAAACAGCCGTACCGCTTCTTCGGTGAGATATTTGAATCAATGGATCAGCTGACTGAAACGCTGAGAAGGGATAAAAGAAACAGAGAAAAAATCCAGGCGACAAGGGAAGAATGGATTGCCGGTTTGTCACATGACTTAAAAACACCGCTCAGCAGCATTTACGGCTACAGCATGATGCTCGAGTCGAAGCAGTATGACTGGTCGCCGGAAGAAGTGAAAGAAATGGGGCAGGTTGTCAGAGAAAAATCTGAATACATGTCCAAGCTGATTGAAGATTTAAATTTAACGTATCGGCTGAAAAATGATGCTCTTCCTATTGAGAGAAAGCTCACTAGCCTTATCCCGTTTTTTAAAAATGTCATTGAGGACTTTAAGAAAAATCCGTTTTCTGAAGGCTATGATATCTCGTTTGTATCCAAAGAAGAGCATATTGAATTTGCCCTTGATGAAGCGTGGTTCAGGCGCATATTAGAAAACCTCCTTGGGAATGCCGTGAAGCACAACGGCAAAGGAACAGAGATTCAAGTCATTCTGGAGCAAACAAAAAATCATATTTCTTTAAAGGTGAAGGACAATGGGAAAGGAATGGATGAAGAAACGATCACCCATTTGTTTAACCGTTACTACAGAGGGACGAACACAAAAGATTCAACTGCCGGAACGGGTCTCGGGCTCGCGATTGCCAAGGAGCTTGTTCATCTGCATAACGGAACGATACATGTGAACAGCAGAATGAACATTGGAACAGTCATTACCATCCTTTTTAAAAAACAATAAACATCAAGTGGTTTGGACACCTCTTTGCCGGGAATAACAATATATAGACTGAAGCTAAAGAGGTGTAACACATGGATGCAGTATTGGAAGCAGACACTCGGGCAGTGATTGGAGAAGGCCCGTTATGGGATGAAGAAAACGGCCGCTTATATTGGGTTGATATCCTGGGGAGCGAGCTCCACATCTTTGACCCTGAAGAAAAAATCAACCGATCGATCAAATTCAAATCCTTTGTGACGGCGCTTGCGAAATATTCAAAGGATGAACTGATTATGACGATGAAGGACGGGTTTTACCTGTATCATCTTCGGGATGACAGCTTGGAAAAAATTAAACAGCCGAAGGACATGCATGAGAGCCTGAGATTTAATGATGCTAAATGTGACCCGTACGGAAGGCTTTGGGCGGGGACGACGAGCATGGAAGGCGAGCAAAAACAGGCGTCGCTGTACCGTTTGAATCTAGACGGCAGTCTTGTCAAAATCAAGGATCAAGTCTCCACCTCAAACGGTTTGGATTGGGACCGCGAGCGGAATTTGATGTATTACATCGACACGCCGACGCAGGAGATTGTGCGTTACAGCTATGATCCTCAAAGCGGAGATGTTTCGAATCCAGAACCTGTCTATCGTTTTGATCAGTCAGACGGATTGCCGGACGGCATGACAATTGACCAAAATGGCATGCTGTGGGTGGCGCTGTTTGGCGGCAGCCGCGTTGTTCACATTGACCCGTTTCAGAAAAAAGAAATCAATTCAATCAGCGTGCCGGCTAAATATGTCACGTGCTGCGCGTTCGGCGGCAGAGACTTAAAAACTCTTTACATTACAACGGCAACAGAACAAATGACAGAAAAAGAGAGATACGAGCAGCCTCACGCTGGAGGGTTGTTTTCAGCACAACTGGAAACAGGCGGATATCAGACGGTACCATTTGCTGGAGACGTATAAAAAAACGCATCCGATAGACGGATGCGTTTTTGCATGTTATAGAGAACGGATAATGCCGCCTTCCACACGCTGTGCAGTGCCATTAATGGCGGATGCGGCGTCAGACGCGAGGAATACGATTGTGTTGGCGACTTCTTCTGCTGTCGCGTATCTCTGAATAAGAGAGGTTGGCTCATTGACCTTGAAATAGTCTTTGATAAATGTATCTGTATCCTGCCCGGCTGCTTGTGCGGCACCTTCCATATAGGATGCCACGCCCTCTGTCCAAGTAGGTCCCGGGAGCACTGAGTTGACCGTCACATTAGTGCCTTTTGTCATTTCAGCCATTCCTCTTGAAAGGCTGATCAGTGCCGTTTTTGTCATTGAGTATGGAATCATCGTTGGCAGCGGTTTGACGCCTGCTTCACTTGCAATATTTAAAATACGGCCGCTGTTTTTGGCAAGCATTTTTGGAAGGAAGTGACGGCTTGTCCGAACAGCGCTCATCACGTTCACTTCGAAATATTGATTCCACTCTTCATCTGTCACATCTGCAAAGTCTTTTACCTCGAAGAAACCAAGGTTGTTGACAAGGATATCGATATCACCGATTTCATTTACTTTTTCGATAAAAGCCGCTGCTTCATCTGTTTTTGACAAATCGGCAGCAGCACCGTGCACTGTTCCATAGCCAGAAAGCTCTTCAATCGTACGATCGACAGTCTCCTGTTTGCGTCCGTTGACAATGACTGCCGCACCCTCTTGCAGAAAGCTTTTTGCGGCGGCTTTCCCGATGCCGGACGTCGAGCCGGTGATTAAGACGAGTTTGTCTTTTAGCTGTAAATCCATAAGAATCATTCCTTTTGATAGATGATGGTATTAAGTATACAAGATCAAATTTAGTGTTTACGAGGATTTTGCTCCCATACATAATACGGGGAAAAGTCATTCAGGACGCATATACAAGCCTGTCAGTCATATAGTATAATTACTCCGAAAAAAGGATACGAATGTCAAATAGGTGCCGGTACGTGAACAACAGCCGGCTTAATAGGGAAACCGGTAAAAGCCGGTGCGGTCCCGCCACTGTAATTGGCCAAGCGCCAAGAGCCAGGATACCTGCCTGTTTGATCAGCACGAAGTCTGCGAGGACAGATGATGTGTAAACAATAGGCTTTTTTGTGTTGTTTACAGCATCTTTACCGTCGTAGAGATGCTTTTTTTAATTCGTTTAGGAGGAAAGGTTTATGAAAAAACGAGCCGGGATATGGACTGCGCTCCTGTTGGCTGCTGTTATGCTGGCAGGCTGCGGCAATCCTGCGGATCAGAAGGATTCAAAGGCAAAACAAAAAACAGAAGCGTTCCCTGTCACCATTGATGACGCGTCAAACCAAGATGTAACCATCAAAAAAGAGCCAAAAAAGATTGTTTCATTAATGCCGAGCAACACAGAAATTACATACGCACTCGGCCTTGGTGACAAAGTGGTCGGTGTCACCACAAACGATACCTATCCAAAGGAAGTCAAAAAGGTTGAGAAAGTCGGAGATATGAATGTAAACGTTGAAAAAGTCATTTCTTTAAAACCAGATCTCGTTCTGGCCCATGAGTCTTCCATGTCAGCATCAGCGGATGCCATCAAACAGCTGAAGGACGCGGGCATTACAGTGCTGACTGTCAATGATGCACAATCATTCTCCGAGGTGTACAAATCAATCGAAATGATCGGAGAAGCTGCCGGGGCGGAGAAAAAAGCCGATCAGCTCGTGAAAAGCATGAAATCAGATATAAAGGATATTCAAGAAAAAGCGAAAACCATTTCAAAAGACGAGGAGAAAAGCGTATTTATCGAGGTTTCTCCTGATCCTGACATTTATACAACCGGAAAAGATACGTTTATGAATGAAATGCTGAATGTCATCCATGCTAAAAACGCAGCTGCGGATCAGACAGGATGGGTGCAAATGACAGATGAGGCGATCGTAAAACTCAATCCTGATGCAATTGTTACAACGGACGGTGTGAAAGCGAAAGCTGTGGAAAAACGCGATGGCTGGAGCGAAATCAATGCTGTGAAACATCATCATGTATATGATGTGGACCCTGATCTTGTGACACGTTCCGGTCCCCGTCTGATCGAAGGGGTCGAAGAACTTGCGGAAAGCATTTACCCGGATACGTTTAAGGAATAATCGTTATGCCGCATATATCATTGGTTTCTCATTTTTAGCCGTGAGCATCATCTTAGGAATTTCTTGCGGCAGCCTGCATATTCCTATTCCCACTGTTTTTCGTGTCTTTTGGCATCAAGGTTTCGGCGGCTCTATCGGTTCTGATGATCCGATGTACACTAATATTATGATGAATATTAGACTGCCGAGAGTTGTGCTGGCCGCCCTTGTGGGGGCGGCTCTTTCTATTGCAGGGGCCGCTTTTCAAGGATTATTGAAAAATCCACTTGCTGATCCCTATACGCTAGGTGTGTCATCCGGTGCTTCAGTCGGAGCTGTTGTAACTCTGTTCTTAGGTCTGCACCTTCCTGTCATCGGAGGGTTTACACTCCCGGTTGTGAGTGTAGCCGCGGCACTTGCCACGATGGCGGCAGTCCTTTTCTTCAGCCGCCTCGTTCATGCTTCAATGTCTGTTTCCACCCTCATTTTGACCGGTGTCATCACTAACTCTTTTTTGGGCGCATTTATTTCTCTTATCATCGCCTTGACAGGAGACAACCTGCTTCCGATTGTGCATTGGCTGCTTGGCAGCGTCTCAATGAGGGGCTGGAGCTATGTTATTTTGTTTCTCCCGTTTTTTCTTTTGGGAATCATTTTATTGATTATAAATGGAAGGGAACTGAACGTGATGACATATGGAGAAGATAAAGCAAAGCTTCTTGGAGTCAGCGTTCAGCAGAGGAAGATGATGATTCTAATAGCCGGATCTCTTTTGACGGGGAGCGCTGTGGCAGTATCGGGTACGATTGGCTTTGTCGGCCTTGTGATTCCGCATATCACAAGGCTTTTGTGGGGAACGGACCATCGGCATTTACTGCCGCTGTCCGCCTTGCTTGGGGCAGGGTTTCTCGTTTTAGCCGATCTGCTTTCCAGAACCATCATTGAGCCGATTGAACTGCCGATCGGGATCATTACGTCCTTGGCGGGAGCGCCTGTGTTCGCTCTTATTTTAATTCGGCAGCACCGCGGGGGGAGAAACTTATGATGAAGGCAGAAGGGCTGTCGGGAGGATACGGCGACAGCCGCCTAATTAACAATGTCAGCTTAACAGTGGAGAAGGGAGAATTTCTCGGAATTCTCGGCCCTAATGGAAGCGGAAAAACCACGCTTTTGCACTTGCTGACAGGTACGCTGCCGGCCAAGGAAGGCAGCGTTTATCTGGCCGGAAAACTGCTGGCGGACTATAAACCGAAGGAACTGGCGCAAATCATGGCCGTCCTGCCGCAAAAAACGGATCAAGCCTTCACCTTTACCGTCGAAGAAACTGTAGCCTTTGGCAGATATCCATTCCAAACGGGGCTGTTCAGACAGCAGACTGAAAAGGATGAAGCCATTGTACAGGAAGCAATGGAGCAAACAGGAGTGGCCAATTTTGCGCAAAGGCCGATTCGCGAACTAAGCGGAGGGGAACAGCAGCGGGTGTATTTGGCACAAGCTTTGGCGCAGCAGCCGCGTATTTTATTTTTGGACGAGCCGACTAATTTTCTCGATCTGGCTTTTCAAAAAGACCTGCTGGATCTGATCAAACGCCTGACGAGAGAAAGCGGATTGGCAGCTGTCAGCGTTTTTCATGATCTGAACACCGCAAGCCTGTACTGTGATGAGCTCATGTTTATGAAAAACGGTACCGCCGGGCCTAAGCAAAAACCGGAATATGCTGTCACAGAACAAAGCATAAAGGCGGTGTACGATACAGATGTCACCGCCTTGGTTCATCAAAGCTCACCTAAACCGATGATTGTGATTCAGCCTGAAAAAGATAGCGTGAAGCGGCAGTCTATCCCATTTGAAGCATTGCTCCAAGCGGGGCGTGATGACATTCTTCTGCAAACGGAAATCCCGCTTCGAACATTGTCCTCGACGCCTATCGGTGCAGGGTTTTCGTGGAGCAGGACGCTGATCCATAAACGGCTGCCAGATCAGCCAGATCCGATAGAAGGACTTACGGCCTGTCTTTCAGAAAGCGGTTTTCAACTGCAGGAGACGTGTGCGATGGCTTCTCCAGAAAGACTTGACCGTTTCGTGTATCGAACATATGAAGACGGAGAGTTATCCGTTTTCATATGCGTTCAGACCGGCTTTTCGATTTGGATTTTGATTAACGGCTATGCGGCAGATCAATTCTTCATCAAGGCTCTTATGGCTGCCGAAGCAGAACGGACGAAAGTGCTGGGAGACGGAAGAGGCACAGGTGATATTCTCATCGCCGCGACTCAAACTCAGCAATCCGAAAACATAGAACAGCGACTGAATCAATTGATAAAGAAAGGGACAGCTGAATGTGTAAAAGAGGCTGCTGAGTTGTTTGAATAAGTCTGTAAAGGAGATTCAGGGTATGAAACTATATACAAAAACAGGCGATAAGGGACAAACGGGCTTAGTCGGGGGCAGAACGGACAAGGACAGCCTACGCGTCGAAAGCTACGGCACGATTGACGAGCTTAACAGCTTTATCGGGCTTGCTTTGGCAGAGCTTTCCGGGCAGCCCGGCTTTGAAGATCTGACAGCCGAGCTGCTGACCATCCAGCATGAGCTGTTTGACTGCGGAGGCGATCTGGCAATCGTCACAGAAAGAAAAGACTATAAACTAACGGAAGAATCTGTTTCTTTTTTAGAAACGCGCATTGATGCCTATACAGCAGAAGCGCCGGAACTGAAGAAATTTATTCTTCCAGGCGGATCAAAGGGTGCTTCGCTTCTCCATATCGCCCGCACCATTACAAGGCGGGCAGAGCGAAGAGTGGTGGCGCTGATGAAATCGGAGGAGATTCATGAAACAGTGCTGCGTTATCTCAATCGTCTGTCCGATTATTTCTTTGCCGCCGCCCGGGTTGTGAATGCAAGAAGCGGTATTGGCGATGTAGAATATGAAAGAAGTGCCATTGTGTTTCGGGACCGAGACAGCAGTGAATCATAAAAAGTGAAAACGAAAGCCGGCGTGTTCAAATACATGCCGGCTTTTTTGTTTTTCACTCTGTCAATTTCCCATTATACGACAAAAAATGAACCTTATGAATTATTGACTGAAAAATGGAAAAATGAGATATTGTAATAAATAGATGTAAAAAATAGGCAGTGGGGGGCTCTGATGGATGGTGAATTTAATTGAAAGTGATAGCATCTGGAAGAGAAATTTCAATTATCTGTTTTTCTCAAGAATAGTCAAGATATCCGGCGATATGTTCGCATTTAATTCAATATTATGGTTTTTAATTTATGACGGCAAAGGTGCGATCGGCACTGCTTTATTGATTGCGGTCACTTTTTTGCCGGAAGCCGTTCTGGCGCCTGTGACGGGGCCTTTTATGAAACAGACCACGCTGAAATTTTGGATGTACTTTTCAGATCTGACAAGGGCGGCGATTGTTTTGATTATCCCTCTATGTCATTTTGCGGGCTTCTCTCCGCTGTGGTTTGTCATGACGCTTATGATTGTGCATTCAGCCACTGGAGCTGCCTACAATCCCGCCTCTATCGCTTTGATTCCTCAAATCGTCAATGAACAGGGCATTCAAAAAGCAAACGCTGTGCTGCAATCCTCCGCTCAAATTGTCCGGCTTGGGGCTGTCACATTATGCGGCGCTTTTCTTACATTTATCAGTCCTTCTTATACCATGCTTATCGCACTTGTGCTCTATTTGGTGTCAGGTTTTCTCGTTCTTTTTATTAAGTACACTGCGGTTGAATCTCAATCAGAGTCTGCGGTTGTTACACAGAGAGGCACATATATCGGAAGACTGAAACGCGGCTTTAGGCTCGTCAGAAAACACCAGATTTTATATCCGCTCGCCATTTACTGTATCTTTATGAATTTCGCGGCTGCCCCATGGGAAGCGCTCTCTGCCGTATACGTTGCGGAAGATTTAAACGGCCAGCCGATCGTATACTCGCTTTTAAAGGCCACCACCGCCGCGGGCGCGTTTTTATTAGGGTTTGTGCTGGCGAAAGTCAAGGTAAACAGGTACGGCTTGTTATTCGTCACTGCCGGCATTATTGAAGGATTTGCTTTCTTTATTACCGGGATGAATACCTTTTTGCCGCTCGTCTTTTTCGCTGCTTTTACCTTTGGCGCCGCAGTCAGTGCTGTTAATGTTCCTGAGTACACGATTATCCAGACGTCTGTGGATAGTGAGGATCAGCCGCAGGTTTACGCCGTTATACATATGATCTCAAATATTTCGATTCCTGCCGGAGCTGTCATTTGCGGGTATGCCGCTAATGCTTTCGGCTCAGGTAAAGTGATCGCTGTCGGCGGGATTGTAGAAATTATTGCGGGTATCGGAATCTTGCTGTTTACAAAACTGGCCAAAGCAGAAAGGTCCGACCTGATTAAAGAAAGGGAAGCAAGTGTTCATCTATAAAGGGTTTTGAAACGCCATGCCTCGTGCATGGCGTTTTTTTGTGCCGATGGGTCCGGTGCCAGATACGACTCCGGTCTTATATAAAAATCAATCTCTGATTCGTTTTGCATATCTTCCAACTTGTATAAGATGAAGACAAGGAAAACGAAAGGAGGATCTGCATGAAGATAAACAAGAAAACAATAGGCGGATTCTTATTAATTGTATTTGGGATCTCTGTCTTTTTTGGAGGAGGAAGCTTCGGCTTTATCATCCCGCTCGCCATCGGGAGCTTAATGACATACGCAGGAATCAAAAGGTTTGCCGCGGGAAAAACCATCACGGGAATCATCGTGGGCGGTATCGGAGCCATTATGCTCATCTGCTCACTTCCGTTTGTCGTCGGAATCGCATTGGCAGCCGCTATGGTGTATTACGGCTGGAAGCTGATGAAAAACGGATCAGCTGATAACGGTGTATCATCTTTTGATCCTGAACCGGCTTCTGCTGCCTACCAATCTCACTTTGATGACGAATGGGAAGAATTTTTGAAGAAAAAATAATATCAATATATTAGGAGGAATTAGGTATGGTATTAAAAAGAATCAGAGACATGTTTGTTGCGTCAGTTCATGAAGGACTTGATAAAATGGAGAATCCAAAGGTGATGCTGAATCAATATGTACGCGATATGGAAAGCGACATCGCAAAAGCAAAGCAAACAATTGTGAAACAGCACACGATTGCCTATCAATTTAAGAAAAAATATGAAGAAGCCGCTGAAGTGGCTGGCAAACGGAAAAATCAGGCACAGCTCGCATTTGACGCGGGTGAAGAAGAACTGGCGAAAAAGGCGCTGACTGAAATGAAGTATTTAGAAGGGAAGGCGGCTGAGCATAAAGCTTCCTATGAACAGGCAAACAGTCAGCTGGCTGATCTGAAAGAGCAGCTGGCTGCACTTGAAACAAAGCTTCAGGACGTAAAGGATAAAAAACAGGCGCTGATTGCGCGGGCAAATGCGGCGAAAGCTAAAGAGCATATGAATACGACATTTGACAAAATTGACAGTGAAAGCGCGTATCGTGAATTTTTACGTATTGAAAATCGTATTGAAGAAATGGAAATCCGCGCGAATTATTCAAAGTCAGCGGAAGCCGGCACAGAACTTACACGTAAAGAATTCGCAGACGATGTGGAAGCGGAGATTGAAAAAATGCGGACACTTTCACTGCAAAAATCAGACCAGACACAAGCGGCAAATGAATAAGCGGAACGGGGAAGGATTTGCGGTCAAGTCCTTCCCTTCCGCACGTATCAATTCGCAAGCTTTTCCTTTATAATAGAATGAATGAGAAGGATGAAACCGAATGAAAAAAATGCTTGGCAAACTGTTGATCACTGCCGGTATTCTGGTTTTTTTCGCCGTTGTCGTAAAAGATGTGTTTGCTGCAGGCCTAGGTTTCATAAATGGCACAGAAGCCGATTCAGCCAGCGCATCGCCGCGGGACATTGACAGCATGGTCATTGAGTCGGATAGCAAGGATGTCCGGATTATAGCGGAAGAACGAAGTGACATATCGGCAGGCATTTCAGGAGACTCAGGAAAGTTATTTGTTACTGAAAACAAAAGAAAACTGGAGCTGACCGTAAAGGAAAAAGAATTTCAATTTTTGAATGGGTTTAACCGTTCAACTCTTATCGTCAGGCTTCCGTATGATTATAAAGGTGATCTGGCAGTACGAACCTCAAGCGGCGACGTGTCTGTGGCCGGGAATGACCATCTTGCGCTTTCCGGGCTGAACGCAGTATCCGCGAGCGGAAATACGAGCGTGACGGACGTCCGCCTTCAAGACCTGAAAGTGAAGGCATCATCGGGGGATGTTTCCATTTCAAATACCGTCTCCAAAACAACCGGCATTGATTTAGCTTCAGGGGACGCAAATCTGGTTCATGTATCAGGCTCTCTTGATGTGAAAATGACTTCAGGAGATTTTAATGCTGTATTGAAAAAGGTAACCGGTCCCGTATCTGTCACGCTGACAAGCGGTGATGCTAATTTAAGCCTTCCCCAAAACGGCAGCTTTGCAGTCAATGCTTTATCAGCAAGCGGTGACGTCAGTTCGCCGTATTCATTTGCTGATAAAGCACATAAAGAACAGCATCACATCACAGGCACGCAAGGAAGCGGCCGGCATCCAATCGACATCAAAACGGACAGCGGGGATCTAGCGATACGGTAGCACCAGGCAGAAGAAAGGAGGCGGACACCAGGAATGACAAAAAAACAGCTTCTCGGATTGATCATTGCTTTATTCGGCATCAGTATGTTTTTGCAAATTATCGGAATAGGCGATCTGCTGTTTTGGCCGCTCTTTTTTCTGATTGCCGGCTATTTCCTTAAAAAATATTCCCGTGATTGGCTTGGCTCCGTCATGTATATCTTTGCCGCGTTTCTATTTTTGAAAAACCTCTTCAGCATCACCTTTAATTTATTCGGCTATGCGTTTGCCGCATTTCTGATTTACGCCGGCTACAGGCTTATCAAAGGGAAGCCGATATTTGAACCGAATGAGAAACAGGTCAATCTCAATAAAAAAGAACATCATGAGACGCCAAAAGATGTAAAACATCCCGACATGCGCAGCTTTTTTATCGGAGAGCTGCAAATGATGAAGCAGCCGTTTGACCTGAATGATTTAAATGTCTCTGGTTTTATCGGTGATATCAAAATCGATTTGTCTAAAGCGATGATTCCTGAGGGAGAAAGTACAATCGTCATTAGCGGAGTCATTGGAAACGTTGATATTTATGTACCATCGGACCTTGAAGTGGCTGTCAGCTCGGCTGTTTTTATAGGAGACATCAATCTGATCGGCTCGAAGAAAAGCGGATTAAGCACGAAGGTATATGCCGCGTCAACCGATTTCAGCGAGTCAAAGCGCCGGGTCAAAGTGTCCGTTTCCTTATTTATCGGTGATGTGGATGTGAAGTACGTATGAGAAAAAAAATGCTTGCCAGCCTCCAATGGCGCGCCATCCGCATGACAACGGGAATCAGCCTGCTCCTTTTTGCCTGCCTGATTTCCTTTATGATGTTTTACTATCGGCTCGATCCGCTTGTTTTGCTGTCATCGAGCTGGTTCGGAATTCCATTTATCCTGATTTTGCTGCTGATCAGCGTGACGGTCGGTTTCGCCTCAGGGTATATGTACGGCAATCGGTTGAAGACAAGGATTGATACATTAATTGAATCCATTTTAACCTTTGAAAACGGCAATTTCGCTTATCGGATACCGCCGCTCGGTGATGATGAAATCGGCCTGGCCGCCGATCAGCTGAATGAAATGGCGAAGCGCGTGGAGCTTCAAGTCGCATCCCTGCAGAAACTTTCCAATGAACGTGCGGAATGGCAGGCGCAAATGAAGAAGTCGGTTATCTCAGAAGAACGCCAGCGATTGGCCAGAGATCTTCACGATGCGGTCAGCCAGCAGCTCTTTGCAATATCGATGATGACATCAGCCGTGCTGGAACATGTCAAGGGTGCTGATGATAAAACAGTCAAGCGGATCAGGATGGTCGAGCATATGGCAGGCGAAGCCCAAAATGAGATGAGGGCGCTGCTGCTCCATTTACGGCCTGTTACTCTTGAAGGAAAAGGGCTGAAGGAGGGTCTTACGGAGCTTTTGGACGAGTTCCGAAAAAAGCAGCCGATTGATATCGAGTGGGATATACAGGACACAGCGATATCCAAGGGTGTTGAAGACCATTTGTTCAGAATCGTGCAGGAGGCTCTTTCAAACGTATTTAGACATTCAAAAGCGTCAAAAGTAACCGTGATTCTGGGCATAAAGAACAGCCAGCTCCGTCTGAAGGTGATTGATAATGGAAAAGGCTTTAAAATGGACCAGGTGAAAGCATCCTCATACGGCTTGAATTCTATGAAGGAACGTGCAAGTGAAATCGGCGGGGTCGCCGAAGTGATTTCAGTAGAAGGAAAAGGCACCCAAATCGAAGTGAAGGTCCCGATTTTCCCGGAAGAAAAAGGAGAGAACGAACGTGATTCGAGTATTATTGATTGATGATCATGAAATGGTCAGAATGGGGCTCGCGGCTTTTTTGGAGGCGCAGCCCGATATTGAAGTCATCGGCGAAGCATCGGACGGCAGCGAAGGTGTTCGGCTTGCTGCGGAACTGTCGCCTGATGTCATTTTAATGGATCTTGTCATGGAGGGCATGGATGGCATTGAAGCTACAAAGCAAATTTGCCGGGAGCTTTCCGATCCGAAAATTATTGTGCTCACTAGCTTCATTGATGATGACAAAGTGTACCCGGTTATTGAAGCTGGCGCGCTCAGCTATCTGTTGAAAACCTCAAAAGCGGCAGAAATCGCCGATGCCATCCGCGCCGCAAGCAAAGGAGAGCCGAAGCTGGAGTCAAAAGTGGCGGGAAAAGTATTATCCAGGCTGCGCCACTCAGGTGAAAACGCGCTCCCGCATGAATCACTTACGAAACGGGAGCTCGAAATACTCTGCCTGATCGCAGAAGGAAAGACAAACAAAGAAATAGGCGAGGAACTGTTTATTACGATTAAAACAGTCAAAACACATATTACCAATATTTTATCAAAGCTGGATGTCAGTGACCGGACGCAGGCGGCGGTGTACGCACACCGAAATCATCTCGTAAATTAGGCGGTTGCTATTTGTTTGCGCCTTTCGTTCCGAAGTCTCTGACAATCACATTGACCCGGTAGTCTATTTCCGCATTGCTGAAATAATCATCATCCCATTTTCTTGAAATCTTTTTCCACTTTTGAGGATAATGAATTCTGACCTCGTTTCCCAGCCCGGTGACGTCCGCTTTGATCTCTTTCTGGAGTTTCCCTGTAATAAATGCTGTTACTGTATCGTGTACCCGTTTTTCAACTGTCTTTTCAATATTTTTGATATATGAATCCTTAAACGAATCTTCATTGGGATTCCAGTCTTCAGATAGACGCCCTTCAATATTGCGAGTGACAGTGAATTTGAACTTTCCGTCCTTATAGGCCGTCTTGATCTTCCGATTGCTCGAATATACTTCATAAGAAAAGAGATGGCCATCGCGCTTCAAGTCAATGACGCCTCCCTCGACAGTGCCTGAAAATAAGTTGATATTTTGAACCTCAATCGGGGTGAGATCCCGGTGCCATAATTTATTTTTTATAATAGTGGCTCCGTTTATTGCGAGCTTACCGTTTTCCTCACCGACATGAGGGATGAGGAATGAATCGTCAGAGGTTAAGTGTTCTGAAATCTCCCCCAATGTAACAGGCTCCATCATTCTGATCGTAACCTTATTATTCTCTGTCAGATCATAAATCACATTGGATGCGGGCTCGCCTTCATCATTCTTTTTAAATATATCCTTAGTTCGGCCGTCGGTGATAAAGACGTACGAACTCCTCCTTGTTCCGTTGTCTCTGACAAACTGGTTAATGATCGCATCCATTCCAATCTCATCCGCAATCACGCTCTTGGAAAGCAGAATGAGACGCAAATGCTGTGAAAACGTAGGGTTATGCTTTAATGCAGATGTTCTCATCATTTGATGGACAGTTTCACCCTTTGTGATAGAAAGCTGTGTCGGGTCAGAAGAAGTGCCCTCCTTGGAGCTGATTTTTTTCGGCACGAGAATTTGCTGTGTCAGCTCTAAATTGTCATCGTCAGGCTTGTCTAGCCCTACTCCGATCACTAAGCTTAATTCCTCGATATTCTCACTGTCCCAGCATCCGGACAGCAATAGGGTGCATATAAACATACATAAAATCCGGATTTTCATTTTGCTGTAATCCTCCTCTTGAGAGCTACAATGAAAAAGAGAATGAAGGGAAGCAGAAACAGGGAGACAAAAATATAGCCAAGATAATCGCTATACATCATGACTTGATTGGCGTCATCCGGCCAGAGAGAAAAATAAAAGACCGTTATGCCGATAATCACCATGCTTGTTTTAGTCGATAATCCGAATGTCTTCTTTAGCCCGTTAGCGGCAAAGTATCCGTAAATGACAAATGTGGTGAAAAACTGGATGATCCAGACCACCAGTAAAAACGATTCAAACCGTTCAATGAATATGCCTTTAAGCTCAAAGGACTGAAAGAGAGAAATAGTCGGCCAAATCAGCGTTTTCACCTCGGGAGCGGTCAAAGCTCCGACAACGATAATATACGTCAGGATATATAAGATAATCGGAATCAAAAATCCTAGAGACGCATATCTGAACGTGTATTTCTTTTTCTTCATATGTTCAGGGAGAAACAGCATCACTTCCATTCCTAAAAAAGAGATGGAAACGACAGTAAGGGAGTTTGCAATGGGGCCAAGGCCTTGGCCTAAAACAGGACGCAAATTATTGATATCAAAAATTTTAAAACTGATTCCGAATACAACCAGCAAAATAATAATGGTTACCGTTAAATAAAAGGGAAACAGCCGCGACACATCACTTAAACCTCCAATTATTAAATAAATACCGCAGCAAATAAACGTTAAAATAATGACTTGAATTGGGGTTCTCTCCAGCAGGAAAAACTTCACCATTTCAGCCATTGCCCGGGTCTCGAAGCTGGCTACGCCGAGGAAATAGCCGCAGATCAAAAGGCCAATGATGCTGCCGATCCATTTCCCAAGCCCTTCCTGCAAATACTCAAAGAGTGAAGGGTATTGATGTTTTTTCTGAATGAGCGTGTTTAAATAAATGAAGAAAATAAAAATGAAACCTTCTAATATCAGCGTGATCCAGCCGTCAGGCGTATTAGCCTTAGTGGTCAGCGCTCGCGGCAATGTTAAAAGTCCGGCCCCAAGCATTGTATTTGCAACAATAGAAATACCTTGAAAGGTATTAAGTTTCAGTGGAGTCTGTTTTTGGCTCATTTGGATTATTCGCCTCTTTTGGTTTGTTTTTAATGGGGAGACGGATAATGGAGTCACTCGTATTTTTCAGGCTGAAGAATCCATTCGGCGAAAAATACGGAGACCCAAAGCTCGTTTGTCTCGTTAAGTGCGTATAAACGACAAGCATAAATAAAATAATGCCGTACAGCCCTAAAATAGCGGCGGAAAACATCGAAATAAAACGCAGCACCCGGAAAGATAGACCCATTCCGTATTGAGGAACGGTAAAGGATGCCAGGGCAATGACACTGACGACAATGACCATAATCGAACTGACGAGATTCGCTTCTACAGCCGCCTGTCCGATGACTACGCCCCCGACGAGACCGATCGTCTGTCCGAGCGGATTGGGGAGACGCAGCCCGGCTTCCCTCAGCAGCTCGATGGTTACTTCCATCAGCAGGGCTTCAAATATCGGAGGGAACGGCACGTTTTCCCTGTTTGCCGAAATCGTGACGGCGAGCGCGGTTGGCAGCAGCCCTTGATGGAAGGAAACAAGTGCAATATAAATCGATGACAAAAACAAGGTGATAAAGATAGAAGCAAAGCGCAGCGACCGGATAAGAGATGCTGAAATCCAGCGTTCATAGTAGTCATCCGGGGACTGCATCAGGATGCCGAGAGAAACCGGCACCAGCAGCACAAATGGTGAACTGTCGACTAAAATTGCCACACGGCCGTTAAACAGGGCTGAAGATACTTTGTCAGGTCTTTCCGTATTTTGAATCTGCGGAAATGGTGAATATTTATTATCTTCAATGAGCTCCTCGAGCGTTCCGCTGTCCTGGATATCTTCCAGCTGGATATTTTTAAGCCGCGCCTTCACTTCTTTTATGACGGACTTTTTTGCTTTGCCTTCAATGTACATAATGGCTGCAGGCTTCAACTTGTTTTCGCCGATCATGATTTTTTTGGTGATCAATTTGGGATGAGAGGTTCTTTGTCTGATCAGAGCGAGATTTGTATCAATATCCTCTACAAACGCAACTTTTGGGCCGCGTACCACTTTTTCAGTTGTCGGCTCTGTCAGGCTTCTTGTTTTTTTCTTTCCTGTGGTCAGAATATAGGCTTTATCCAATCCGTTGATAAACACAGCACAATTGCCGTTGAGAATCGATTCAATCGTTTTTTTTGCGGTTTCAATAGGTCTTGCGTCAAGCTGGTCAAGGCGTTTTTTGACCTGGTCAAGCGTTAAGGTCTCCTCATCTTTAATCAAAGTTTTAATGGCTTCTGACACCTTATTCTCATCAGTCAGTTCACTGAAATAGAGATAGTAAAAAACCAGTCCGTTCGCAAGCATTTTTTTGTTTTTCACCAGATCATCGTTTTCTTTTAATTTTGGCAGCACCAATGCTAAATTATCGTGTATATATTCCTTAAACTCTGTTTGTTCCAATGAGGTCACCTCTTATCCAAAACCTTAGTAGAGGTTATCTTTTCCTGTTAAAAAAATGATATACTGTGTTAGAGTATTTCATGGAGTAAGTTTTTTTATGAAAGCGGAGGATACGAAGTGGCACAGGTAAGGCTAGCTGGAAAACAAGAAGAAATTGAACAGCTCATTAGATCATTTGAAAAGCATTATGATGTCTCTTATACATCAAAGGAGTACGGAAGGACGAATCCAAAATACAAATATTCAAAGGATTCCCGCGTATATCTTGAATTAAAATTAAAATCTGCCAAGATCGAAAAATAAAAAGGATTTTTTGTGTCATTGGCGAATTATGATCTATTGAAGCAACCGTTATGGAGGGATACATAAATGGAATACAGAATTGAACGAGACACCATGGGAGAAGTAAAAGTTCCTGCTGATAAATTTTGGGGCGCCCAAACACAGCGAAGCAAGGAGAACTTTAAGATCGGTTCTGAAAAAATGCCGATGCGTGTTGTGAAGGCGTTTGCAATCTTGAAACGAAGCACTGCTCTAGCTAATAAACGCCTCGGCAATCTGGATGCTGAAAAAGCAGAAGCGATTGCAGCGGTTTGTGATGATGTGCTCAAAGGCAAGTATGATGATAACTTCCCGCTTGTCGTATGGCAGACCGGAAGCGGCACACAAAGCAATATGAACATGAACGAAGTGGTAGCCAACCGTGCGACTGCTTTATTAAAAGAGAAGAACTCTGATCAAACGATTCATCCAAATGATGACGTGAACCGAAGCCAAAGCTCAAACGACACATTCCCGACTGCGATGCATGTTGCCGCTGTTTTGGCTGTTTACGAGCAGCTTGTGCCTGCGCTTGATCAGCTTCGCAATACACTGGATGAAAAAGCAAAAGCATACAATGATATTGTCAAAATCGGACGCACGCATCTTCAGGATGCTACGCCACTGACCCTCGGACAGGAAATCAGCGGATGGGTTCACATGCTGGACCGTTCGAAGGAAATGATTTTGGAAGCGACAGATAAAATGCGTGCGCTTGCAATTGGTGGAACGGCTGTCGGAACGGGTATCAACGCCCACCCAGAGTTTGGAGAGCTTGTCTCAGAAGAGATCACTAAGCTGACCGGCCAAACGTTCAGCAGTTCGCCGAATAAATTCCACGCGCTGACAAGCCATGACGAAATCACTTATGCGCATGGCGCATTAAAAGCGCTTGCGGCTGACTTGATGAAAATCGCGAACGATGTCAGATGGCTCGCCAGCGGACCTCGCTGCGGCATCGGGGAGATCGTCATTCCTGAAAATGAGCCGGGAAGCTCCATTATGCCTGGTAAAGTCAACCCGACACAAAGCGAAGCGTTAACAATGATCGCAGCGCAAATCATGGGTAACGATGCGACAATCGGCTTTGCGGCGAGTCAGGGGAACTTTGAACTGAACGTGTTTAAGCCTGTTATTATTTACAACTTCCTGCAATCTGTGCAGCTGCTCAGTGACGGCATGAATTCATTCCATGATAAATGTGCTGTCGGTATTGAGCCTAATAAAGAAACCATTCAGGAAAACCTGTCAAATTCATTAATGCTTGTTACGGCGCTGAACCCGCATATCGGTTATGAAAACGCGGCGAAAATCGCCAAGCTTGCCCATAAAGAGGGATTGACGCTCAAAGAAGCAGCTTTGAAGCTTGAATTGCTGACAGAGGAGCAATTTAACGAAATGGTTAAGCCGGAAGACATGGTAAAACCAAAGGCGTAATAGAAAGAAAAAACGGCTGCTTTTTAAGCAGCCGTTCTTCTAAATATGTTGCTTTTTTAATAAATATTTAAGCTGCTCCGCATCTTTGGCGAGAGCTTCAGACTCCGTCAGATTATGAATCATTCCTTTTATGATCGCCAGCTTCGGTGTTTTTTTCTTCATTTCTGCTTCAAGTATGTCCAAGCTCTCCGATAATTCAAGAGAGGAGTTTGTGTTTAAGCTGTTAATTTTGTCACGTAGGCTTTTCACAATCGATTCAGTCAGCGGGTCAGGCCGTCCGTGCGTAAGAGGCCCGAATAAAGAGCTCGCCTCTTCCAATGTGATGAAAGGCTTATCGTTTCGTTCAGACATGCCTTTTACCATATCATCAATTCGATTCATAATGATATCAGCTAATTGAGACGGCTTCACAGTGTACCCTAGCAAAATCATGCATTCCAGGTAAATCTGGCTGATGCCCTCTATTAAAAAACAAAGCTCTGCAGTGTACGGTTCCGCTTTTTTTCCATAGATGTTCAGCAGGCTGTCGATATGAAATTGAAGTGAGGACTGGCGGATTTTTTTTGCGCATTGCTCCACTTCTTCTGTGTAAGGCAGAGAACCCTCCTTCAACTGCATGCTGATAAAATCTTTGTGTTCAAGAATGTTTTCATAGAGGACGGTCAGCTGTTTACGGTAAGCCGTTCTGGGGCTGTCGCCCTTCGTTTTAATATTTAAAATTCGGGTAAACGTTTTATCATAATAGTAGTTCAGCATAGAGAGAAGAAGCGCTTCTTTCGAAGGAAAATAAATATAAAAAGCGCCTTTAGATATTTTGCATTCTTTTGCGATTTCCTGAACTGATGTTGAGTTGTATCCTTTTTGGGCAAATAGTTTTAAGGCTGTTTCAATAATCAGTTTTTCTTTTTCCTTCAATGGTTCCACCCTTTCGGAGCCCGGAGGCCTGCTAGGATATGACCATATAGTCACACCGTCTGTTATAAAATTAACCTTATTGTAACTTGTTTTTTTATCATGTATTATTTATATTATAAATTGAGATGACCGAATGGTCAAAGCTCAAGCGAAAGGGTGAATCTAGAATGAGAGAATTGGACGAAATGATCAGCCGCTTGCGAAACAGAGGAATCAAAGTGGAGAAAGTCAAATATCCGAAGCAGACCTTGTCAGAGAAAAAATGGGTTCATCAATGCAAACAGCCGCTCAAAACAAATTACAGAGATTTTAACGGCTATTCTTTCACATAAAAAAATAGACTGCAAAACATCTACAGTCTATTTTGGCACTGCTATGCGGTATGTTACACCCGTTTTGTCATTTTCAATTGAGATAGATGCCTTATGAAGAGTTAAAATTCGTTTTACGATGCTTAGACCAATGCCGAATTCGCCTTTCTTCCCTTTATTAAAAGGCTCATAGAGGCTGGAGAGCATCTCATCTTCAATATGCGGACCGTCATTTTTAATGGTGATCACGATATTTCGATCATCTTGTTTCATGCTGATTTCTATTTTTGTCTCAGCATAGCGGATTTGATTTTCCAGAATGTTTTCGAGGAGTTTGTTCCATTGCTCCGGATCGCCCGGCATCAAAATATCCTCTTCAACATCAATTTCCCACGATAGTTCTTTCCGCGCCCACTTCAATCGTTCGATGACTTCTTCTGTCACTTCCACAATACTGAACATGTCGTGCTGCACTTTTTGCTTCGCTAAATAATCCAGCTTCGTTAAATATAATAAATCCTTTATTTTTTTCTCCAGCTTAAGAGCTTCGCATTCAATAACATCTACAGTGTTTTCAAGGTCTCCTTTAGGAAAAATCCCGTCTTTAATTGATTGTGTATAGCCTCTGATGACCATGACCGGCGTTTTTAAATCATGAGAGATATTTTGCAATAGAGTTCTTTCTGTTTCATCCTTTTGCACAAGCTTTTGGCGCATCTCTTCGATCGTATGGCCCAATTTGCCGATTTCATCTTTCCGATCCACTTTTACTGGGTCATCCCAATCCTGTTCAGAAATCCGTTTGACGTGTTTTTCAAATGATACAAGAGGCCTTGATAAATACTTTGCAAGCCAAATAGCCGGAATCCAGCTTAATAAAATGACGACAGCTATAATAAACAGAAGCTGTTTGAACAAGGTATAGGCCAAATCGTCCCGATAAGAATCAAGCGCGTAAGAGAGCATCATCGCTGATTGCCCATTGACGGAAAGTCCCTTTTTAATGACAAAAAACACTTTCTCTCCATTAACGTCGGCACTGTAACGTTTCTTTTTAGCTTCCTGCTTATCAGCCAGCTTGTACACCTTGTGGATAAACGAAGATGACAGAATGCTTAAATCCTTGTCTGAAGAAGCCTCTTCATTTTCAGGAAGGAGCACGTGCTGTACGGAGCGGACAGTTGTCGGCGCCGTCGCTTCCTCACTGTAATAGCGTCTTTCAATCGAACCTGGCAGGCGGTACTCTGTCAGAACATGCTGCTCATTTTCGATCGTCGTATACGTTTCATTAGTGAAAAAATCTCGCAGCGTGTTTGAAAATAACACAAGCAGTAAAATCGATATCGCTAACAGGATGCCGGATATGACAACCCATATCTGAAACGCGAGCGGCTTGTTTTTCATGATGACATCATCCTGTAGCCGAAACCGTAAATCGTCTCCACCTTCAATTCAGGCATCTTTCTGCGCAGTCTCCGGACGAGATCATCAACGACCCGGTCTGTTCCGAAGTAGTCATGCCCCCACACTTTTAGGAGGATATCCTCACGAGAGTACGGATGCCCTTTATGATGGATAAATAATAGCAGCAGATCAAATTCCTTTGACGTCAAATTGATGATATTCCCGTTTTCGTCATAGACCTCGCGGGCGTCTTCAGCGACCCGATACGAGGAGACGGCAATTTCATTTTTTTGTACAGGAGGAGCTTCCTTATATACGAGCTGCAGCAGCTTTTGCACACGGATAATCAGCTCCCGCGGCAGAAACGGCTTTGAAATGTAGTCATTGCTGCCAAGCTCTAAGCCAAGCACTCTGTCAATATCCGCATCTCGGGCGGAAATAAAAATGACCGGCACGTCAGGATCTTTCGCCTTGATTTCTTTTATTAATGTATAGCCGTCGGTATCCGGCAGCATGATATCGAGAATCCATAGGTGGGGAGACGGTGTCATGTTCTTTCTGGCGTCTTCACCTTTCGTAAAAGATGTAATGTTCCAGCCCTCATTCTCTAAATACTTCGTCAGCAGTTCATTCAGGTTATCCTCATCTTCAACTAGATAAATGGTGTATGACAAGGCTCTTCACATCCTTTCAACGTCATTATAAACTAGTTTTAACATACGGCAGGCAATTTTCATAATTTCACATATTCTTTTCATTTTTATCCCACAATGTTTGTTTATGATATGTATAAGGGAAGAAAGGAAGAGAAAAAGAGCGAGGAAGATGTAGGATGATCAAACATATTCTATTTTGGTGCTTTGCTTTTCTCCTCATTATTGGGACAATTGAACTTGTACATGCGATGAATATGTAACGATAAATGAATAACCGTTAAAGGAGTGGAAGAACATGGATTATCGACGTGATGGCCAAAACGATCAACATCAAACTGAACCTTCACATACAGAACAGCAGAATACAGAAAACCAGAAACTGATAGGACATTCTGAACAAGAATTGCTTGACGCGCCTGTGTCGTATGAAGCGGGACGGCAGGAAACGGCTTCTGCTTTAGAAATGGAAAAGCAAGAAACGGCTGTGAAAAAAGAAAAGAAACGGAGAGCCGCATGGCTGAGCCCGATTTTAGGCGGTATTATCGGCGGGGGCCTCATGCTTGGCATCGCGCCTTATCTGCCGTCAGACCAAAATCAGGCGACCGAGACCGCTTCCGCAAATAAACAGGTGCAGTCTGATAATTTTACAACGGCGCCGATAACGAACGCATCAAACATCGCTGATATGGTAGAGGATTTAGAGCCTACGATTGTCGGAATCTCAAATATCCAAACCTCTCAAAATAACACATTCGGCACGGGAGGAGGCTCTAGCTCAGAAAGTGAAAGCGGAACCGGGTCAGGTGTTATTTTCAAAAAAGACAGCAATAAAGCGTATATCATTACAAACAACCATGTCGTTGAAGGCGCGAACAAGCTGACTGTTACGCTATACAACGGAGAAACGGAAACTGCCAAGCTTGTCGGCAGCGATACCATTACTGATTTGGCAGTTTTGGAAATCAGCAGCAAGAACGTCAAAAAAGTGGCGAGCTTTGGTGATTCTTCACAGCTGCGCACGGGCGAAAAGGTAATCGCTATCGGTAACCCGCTCGGACAGCAGTTTTCCGGTACGGTGACACAAGGCATCATTAGCGGATTGAACCGGACAATTGATGTGGATACAACACAAGGGACGGTGGAAATGAACGTGCTGCAAACTGATGCAGCGATCAACCCGGGGAACAGCGGAGGCCCATTAATCAATGCAAGCGGCCAGGTCATCGGCATCAACAGCTTGAAGGTGAGCGAAAGCGGCGTGGAATCACTTGGATTTGCGATCCCAAGCAATGATGTCGAGCCGATTGTTGACCAGCTGCTGCAAAACGGGAAGGTGGACCGTCCGTTTTTAGGCGTGCAGATGATTGACATGTCACAAGTTCCTGAAACTTATCAGGAAAATACGCTCGGCCTGTTTGGAGATCAATTGGGCAAAGGTGTTTATGTAAAAGAAGTTCAAGCAAATTCACCGGCAGAAAAAGCAGGTATTAAATCTGAGGATGTCATTGTCAAACTAAACGGTAAAGACGTGGAAAGCAGTGCGGATATCCGTCAGATCCTTTACAAAGACTTAAAAGTCGGAGATAAAACAACAATCCAAGTGCTGCGAAAGGGAAAAACGAAAACGTTGAACGCGGCACTGACCAAGCAGACAGAAAGCCGTTCAAGCTAAGAAAAAAACAAAAAGCTGAACCCAAATAGGGTTCAGCTTTTTTTATCCTAAGTAAGAGGAAAGCATCCACACTTGTTTTTCAACTTCTTCAATTAATCCGACAAACAAGTCCGCTGTCGCATTGTCTTGATTTTCTTCAGCCAGGCCGATCACGAATTTAGATTCGCTGCTGATTTGTTTGTAGTCGTTTACCAATGCTTGTACCATTTCTGAAGCTGATGTTTCGTTTCCGCCGTCTGTGATAGATGCATGCTCAGTGTATTCTTTCACTGTGGCAACAGGCTGTCCGCCAATCGCCAGCAGGCGCTCAGCGATGGTATCGACTGTTTCAGCCGCATGGTCATAAAGTTCTTCAAATTTCTCGTGCAATGTAAAGAAATGAGGCCCTTTCACATACCAATGGAAACGGTGGAGCTTAGAGTATAAAAGAAACCAGTTTGATAATTGTGTGTTCATTGAATTCTCAACTAATGTTTGATTTGTTTTTGCGTTTTCAGTTTTCATAAGATAACGTCCTCCTTGTGATCTGATGTTTTAATTATATCATATACTAAATAAAAATCAATACTAAATTATAATTATTATAATTTAGGTCATCTGAATAGCTTTTTCTTCAGGATAGACTCCCACGCAGACCAAGGAAAAAGCGATCGGAATAGCAGGGTGAGCCTGATGCCCTTTCCGATCGGGTATCGCAATTTCTTTATGTGCTGTTTTGTTGCCAATTGGTAAATGAGGTCGGCAACCTCTTGGGGATCTCCGCTTTCTTCTCCGTTTTTTTGAACGTAGGAAAGGATCTTTTTATAGTATTGATGATAGGCTGAATCGTCAGCAGGCACCGACATAAAATTTGATAATGACGTTGTCCAGATCGATGTCTTGTATGAGCCCGGCTCGATCAAAGCGGTTTCGATACCGAACGGAAGCAGCTCGATACGAAGGCTTTCAGAAAAACCTTCCAATGCATGCTTGGAAGAAACATATGGTGACAGCGCTGGGAATCCGGTCAGTCCGCTGATGCTGCTCACGTTTATAATCTTTGCGCCGCCATGCTTTCTTATGTAAGGCAGAACGGTTTTTGTCACATGGATCACACCGAAGACATTCGTTTCAAATTGTTGTCTGAAATGTTCCATCGGCACATCCTCGATAAATCCTCCATAAGCCGTTCCGGCATTGTTAACGAGTAAGTCGATCGGGGCGTAAGCACTAACGGCTTTTCCGAATGAGACTATAGATTGTTCATCGGTGACATCGAGAGCTGTAATGTGAATAGAATCAGACACATTGTGTGCTGCAGCCAATTCCCGAAGCTGTTCCGCTTTTTCAGGCTGTCTTGATGTGGCTATCACGAAAAATGATCGGGCAAGCTTTACAGCTGCCAGCAGACCGAAGCCGCTGGACGCTCCCGTTACGATTGCTATTTTTTTATTCATCCTAACCCTCCTATTAAACTGCTACAGCTATTGTACAATCCTGAACAGGAAATGACGTCTGTAAAAGAAATTTTTATACAACAATTCAGAATTGTTCTATAATAGAACGAAAGAAGGAAAGGGGTTTTGTGATATGGCGCTGCAAGGGGTAGGCCAAAGATGGGATCTTGATTCATTTTTTAAGGGCGGGAGCCAATCAGAAGAATTCAAAGGATATATTGAGAAGCTGTCACAAAGTCTGAGTGCATTTCAAGACAGGACTGATGCGTTTCAGGTGCCTGAATCGCCTGAAGAGGCTGAAGGGCTGACCGCGTTGCTTGATTTATTCGAACAGACATCCGTCAAGCTTCAGCAGGCCGGCGCTTTTGTTGCTTGCCTCCAGGCCCAGAATATCAATGATCAAAAGGCTATAGAGCATCAGGCACTCATGAACCGGCTTTCCGCAGATTTTCAATCGTCGCTCGTTACATTAGATCATAAACTTGTGGACATTAATCAAGACGTGTGGAATGAATTGTTAACAAAACCGGGATTGCGCGATGTATCTTACATATTAAATGAAAGAAGACAGAGGGTTGCCGAAAAGCTTAGCCCCGGTAAAGAAAAACTGATCGGAAACCTTGCGGTGGACGGATATCACGCTTGGAGTGACTTATACAATATGGTTGTCGGGAAAATGACGATCCCGTATGAGGAAAACGGTGAAAACAAGCAATTGTCTGTCGGTCAGGCGGAGAATATGATGGACCATCAAGACCGTGCTGTCAGAAAAACAGTATATGAACGTTTCCGCCAAGCTTGGGAGAGCAAGCAGGATCTTTTCAGCAGCACGCTGAATCATTTGGCGGGATTCCGGCTTGAAACCTATAAAGCGCGCGGCTGGGAGAATGTCCTGAAGGAACCGCTGCAAATTAACAGGATGAAAAAAGAAACACTTGATACGATGTGGCAGGTCATCACTGAAAACAAGAAGCCGTTCGTTCAGTTTTTGAACCGGAAAGCATCCATGCTCGGCCTTGAAAAACTCAGTTGGTACGATGTCGAGGCACCGATCGGTTCTGACGGAAAGGTCTATTCATATGATGAAGCCGCAAATATCATTACCAGCCAGTTTTCAACGTTTGGCAAAAAGCTGTCCTCATTCACTGAAAAAGCGTTTCGGGACGGCTGGATTGAGGCGGAAGACAGGAGTGGAAAAAGAGTCGGCGGCTTTTGCACGAGCTTTCCAGACAGTGGGGAATCCCGGATTTTTATGACATTTTCGGGCAGCGCCTCAAATGTCTCTACTCTTGCGCATGAACTCGGGCACGCGTTCCATCAGGAAGCAATGCTCGACGTCAGGCCGTTAAACCGTTCCTACGCCATGAACGTTGCAGAAACAGCTTCAACGTTTGCAGAGATGATAGTGGCGGACGCGACTGTCCAGCAAGCCGAGACCAGGGAAGAAAAGATTGTTCTTCTGGAGGATAAAGTGCAAAGAAGTGTTGCGTTCTTCATGAACATTCACGCAAGATTTCTATTCGAAACGAGATTCTACGAGGAACGAAAGCGGGGAGTGGTACCGGCCAGCCGCTTGAATGAGCTGATGGAAGAGGCGCAAAGAGAGGCATACTGCAATGCGTTAGAAGAATATCATCCGCTTTTTTGGGCATCAAAACTTCACTTTCACATCACGAGGGTGCCGTTTTACAATTTCCCTTATACATTCGGCTACCTGTTTTCTCTTGGCATTTACGCGCTGGCGCTTGAAGAAAAAAACGCATTCGAAGAGAAGTATATGGCGCTATTGCGAGATACGGCTTCTATGACAGTGGAGGATTTGGCCATGAAGCATTTGGGGGCTGACATCACGAAGCGCGATTTCTGGGAGAATGCCATCAAGCTGGCTGTGCGTGACGCCGAAACCTTTTTGCAAATGACCGAATCTTAAAGAAAAGCCGTGGCGTTATATGCCCCGGCTTTTTCAATTCTTCTCTGAATGAGGATTTCATTCTCTGGATATACCTAAAATAAATGGAATCCTACAGGGGGGAAACATATGCATTTGGTCAGAGCAGCCGGGGCTGTATGTCTCGCAGTGGTTCTGATTGCGGGCTGCCGTCTCAATGAAGACCAGCAGCAGGCAGAAGGAGAAAATACAGCCGTCACCCAGCTGAAATCCGTTCCCTACAGCAATTTTTCGCTTCGTGTGAGCTACGGGGATGGTGAGCATAACCGTTATGAAGGAATCTATACAAAGAACGGGACTCAGGAAAAAGCGGAAATACAGGATAAGCTCTCTGGTGTCAATCAGGAGGGAGAAGAAGCATTGGATGAGATGAAAATGATTTTGAGCGAGCTTTCCGTGACAGACCAAATGGCTGAAACAGAAGTGATACAAAGTGTGCTGGCAGCATTTAATCTGGACAGTCATTATGATCATATCGATTTAAAATTGAAGCTGAAGGACGGCTCCATCAGAGAAATCAAGAAGTAATCTTGTGATAAAAAACCCATAAACGTCAATTATGTCCATAAAACTAATTGAAAATGATTTTCAAAGTCAGTGTTTTCTGCTACAATGAGGGATATATGACCATATCAAATGGCTGAATATCGGAATCACTTGCATTGATGACAATTGACTTAAAAGCATGTATATAGAAAACGTGCAATACATAGTGCTGCTAAAAAGCCAGCAAAAAGGAGCGGTTATGGGTATGAGTGCAATTTCTACAGAAACGCTGAGCTTAGGATACGGGGATGCCGTTATTATTGATGAGTTGAATTTAACAATTCCCAAAGGTGAAATTACCGTATTTATTGGCAGCAATGGCTGCGGAAAATCGACACTTTTACGTTCATTAGCGCGCCTGATGAAGCCGAGAGGCGGTTCAGTGCTGCTGGAAGGAAGAGCGATTGCCAAGCTTCCGACGAAGGAAGTCGCAAAAGAGCTCGCAATCCTGCCCCAAGGGCCTTCGGCTCCAGAGGGGCTGACGGTGCATCAGCTGGTGAAGCAAGGAAGATATCCTTACCAAAACTGGCTGAAGCAGTGGTCAAAAGAGGATGAGGAAGCAGTTGAAAGAGCGCTTAAAGCAACAAAGCTTGAGGACATGGCTGATCGTGCCGTTGATTCTTTGTCAGGCGGACAGCGCCAGCGGGCTTGGATTGCGATGACGCTTGCCCAGGAAACGGATATCATCCTTCTTGACGAGCCGACGACGTATTTAGACATGACGCATCAAATTGAAATTCTTGATTTGCTGTTTGAGCTGAATGAAAAGGAAGACCGGACGATTGTTATGGTTCTCCATGACTTAAACTTGGCGTGCCGCTATGCGCATCATCTTGTGGCCATAAAAGATAAACGGATTTATGCAGAAGGCCGTCCGGAAGAGGTCATCACTTGTGATCTTGTGCAAAATGTGTTTTCTATGAACTGTCAGGTTACACAGGACCCGCTCTTCGGAACGCCTCTTTGCATTCCTCATGGCAGGGGCAGATGCATTGTCCAGGAAGCGGCTTTCACATCACATGGATAAATAACGCTGCGAAGGAGCTTTCAATTGAGAAAGCTCCTTGCTGTTTTTTCGAAAGGAAGATGGAAAATGGAACAAAAACTTCAGGAGCAGCTGGATGGATTGCTGGAGAAGTATACTGAGCTTCTGCTTGGTGAAACAAACGATGAGCTAAAAGAAGAAGTGAAGCAATGGATTTTGTACACCCATATAGCCAAAAGCATGCCTCCGCTCGCTAAGCATTGGAATGCGACATACCCTGATGCAAAGCAGGGCATTAAAGAGATCATTCAGCATATTAAGGAATTAAATGAAGCGCATCGAAACAAACAATAGCCAAAAAGCAGTCTGTTCATTATAGCAGACTGCTTTTTTGTGATTCAGCCGTTTTATCTGGCGTAAAGGAATCCATAAAGGTTCTCAGCGCGCTGCTGATAAACGAATCTTTTCGAACAATAAATTCTGTTTTCATCTGGCTGAGAGCTTCAGGCAGCGGGTACAATCGAATTGATCCTTCTGCTTCATGTTTCTGCACAACCGTTCTTGGCAGCAACGAGATGCCAAGACCTGCTGTAACCCCGCCGATAATTGCTTCAAGCGTCCCAAATTCCATAATGACCGGCTGTGTGACACCGACGGAACGCAGCCATTTTTCAAGTGTTTCTCGATACGAGCAGCCTGTGCTGTATACGAGAATCGGCTTTGTGATGGCTTCCTCAACATCGGGCACGGAGGCAGCCGAAACAACTACTGGTTCTTCCTCAAATGCAGGATAGGATTCGAGCTCAGGATGATGGCATTCGCATCCGATAAACGCGCCGTCCAATTCATAACGAAGAACTTTATCAAGGAGAAATTGCGTATGTCCTGTTGTTAAAGACAACTGGACGTTTGGATGTTCTTCATAATAAGATGCCAGTAGCTTTGGTAGCCTTACCGCGGCTGTTGTCTGAGTGGAGCCGATCATAAGCGGCCCGCTTGGTTCTGCGGAGGATGAGAGCGCTTTAGACGCTTCATCAAGAAGGCCAATAATTTTATTTGCGTAGTCCAGCAGCAATTTTCCGCTTGCAGAAAGTGTCATGCCCCGATTATGACGCAAAAACAGTGTGGTACCCAGCTCAGCTTCCAATTGCTGAATTCTGGCCGTGACATTCGATTGCACATAGCCAAGCTGCAGGGCTGCTTTCGTAATGGTCCCTTCAAGGGCTACCATTTGAAACACACGTAAATCTCCGCTTTCCATTTTGAACTCCCCCGTTCGTTTGCTATCAATCTGAGTGATATCTAGTATCTTTAACAATCATTATACGTAACATCAAAGCTGGATTACAATGGAATCAGAAATATACTTTAGTCAACAGCAAGGAGTGGCGGCAATGAATGTCTTGAACAAAATAGCTCTCGTAACGGGGGGTGGCACAGGAATCGGAAAAGCAGCCAGTATGGAATTGGCAAAGCGCGGGGCGATTGTGGCGGTGAATTATTCACGCTCGCAATCAGAAGCGGAGGAAACAGTGGAAATGATTCAAAAAGCTGGCGGGCAAGCCTTCGCCATCCAAGCAGATGTATCCAAAAACAGCGGCGTGCAGGAAATGATTCAAGCAATCGTGAACACACACGGCACGGTTGATATTTTAGTCAACAATGCCAGCATTACATGGCATATTCCAATGGATGATCTTGAGGCTGCGACAGAAGACATATGGGATGAGCTGTATGCCGTCAATGTGAAAGGGATGTTTTTCTGCGCGCGGTCAGTGGTTCCGTTCATGAAGAAAAGCAAGGCCGGGGCGATTGTAAACGTCGGCAGCATCGCAGGGGTAACTGGTGCCGGCTCATCTATGCCTTACGCAGTATCAAAATCAGCGGTGCACGGTTTAACGAAATCATTGGCCCACGCCTTAGCGCCTGAAATCAGAGTAAGCGGTGTAGCACCAGGAGCTGTGGCAACGAGATGGTGGGCCGGCCGGGAAGAAAAAATGAAAAGCATGATTGGCTCTTTGCCGCTGCAGTGTATTGCTGAACCAGATGATGTTGCCAAATTGATTTGTTCACTAATTGAACAGGAATCACTCACAGGCCAAATTATCACAATTGACAGCGGACAGACGCTGTAAAGAAAGGGATGCAGGGAGATGCCATTTGTACAGATTCATTTACGGTCGGGAAGAAGCGAAGCGTGGCTTCAAAAACTGAGCAGGACTATCCACCAATCGATGATTGAAGAAATCAATGTGCCGGAAGATGACTATTTCCAAGTCATCAGACAATATGAAAAAAGCGAATTTTTTTATGATCCATTTTATCTCCAAGTCGAGCGTACTGATGAACTGATATACATTCATTTTACACTGAAACAGTCAAGAACAACTGAACAGAAAAAAGCACTTTACCGCTCAATCGCGAGTCGGATTCATTCCGAGCTTGGTGTCAGAAAAGAAGATGTGTTTATCATGCTGGCCGGAAATCAGGCTGAGGATTGGTCTTTCGGAAATGGAAGAGCCCAGATGATTGAATAAAAACCCCCGCGGATTGATACCCGCGGGGTGCTCTATTAATGGGAAGGTGATTCAACGGCTTTTGCCGCTTTCTCTTTTTCTTGTTGGTCTTCCGTTTTCTTATTTGATAGCTTGATAGGTTTTAAGAACAAGGTGAATACGGCTCCGACTGCGATAAAGATCAGGCCCGTATAAAACACGCTGTGGAGCGAATCCATCAACGATGTTTTTAAAATCGGCACAATATGGGATGAGAAAGCCGCAGGGATTTGTTTGACTGCGTCCGGACTGAACAGTGATTGCAGCAGTCCTTGCGGATTTGTATCAATCATACCCTTTAGCTGGGCGGCAAACGAGCTTGCCTGTGCCGGAAGAGAGTCTAAATATGGCACCAATTTATCTGTTAATAGATTTCCTGATCTCGCATTCATTACGGCTCCCAGCATGGTAATGCCGAATGTTCCGCCGATAGAACGGAAGAATTGGCTGGATGAAGTGACAACTCCAAGCTCCTCCTTCGAAAAGCTTTCCTGTAAAGCCAATGTCAGAATCGGCATAACAAGACCCATTCCCAGACCAATAATCGCCATAAAAGATGTAGCGACAAGCTTGCTTGTATCGAGATCCAATGTCGTTAACAGCAGGAATCCGCCGGCCATAACCAGCATGCCTGTAATGATTTGCGGTTTAATCCCAATTTTATAAACAAGCTGTCCGCCGATGATACTTGTGATAATCATAGAAATCATCATCGGTGTCATAATTGTACCCGATTCAGACGCACTTACACCGACAATTCCCTGCATAAAGAAAGGAACGAACGTAATGGCGCCAAACATACCGATACTCATAAAGAAGCCGATCAAGTTTAGAAATGTAAATGTTCTGTTTTTAAATAAATACATTGGCAGGATTGGCTCTTTTGCTTTTGATTCTACGATGATAAAGCTGACAATGCCGATCAGTGCGAGAGCGAACAACCCAAGAATCTGCCATGAATCCCATGCATAATCTTTTCCGCCAAAGCTTAAGGCGAGCAGGAGGCTGACCACACCGACAATCATTGTGAAAATACCAGCGATGTCGAAGTTGATCGGACCAGTCTGCTGGCGTCCCTGTAATCCTCTGGCAATAAAAATAACCGCAATAATTCCGACTGGCAGGTTAATATAGAAAACCCATTTCCAGTTTAACGAGTCTACAATCCAGCCGCCGATTTGCGGCCCAATCACTGAAGCCAGCCCGTAAATTGCGCCAAAGACACCTTGGAATTTAGCACGCTGTTTTCCTGTGAACAAGTCACCGATGACAATCATCGCCATCGGCATCATGATGCCTCCGCCGATTCCCTGCAGTCCACGGAAGATTATCAATTCTGTCATGTTGTTGGCCATTCCGCACAAAGCAGAAGCGGCCATGAAAATAATTAAACCTGATACATAGACAATGCGGCGTCCCAATAAATCAGCCAGTTTACCGGCAATTGGAACAATGGTTGTTGATGTTAACAAATATGCAGTTGTCAGCCAGGTCATCATGCTTAAACCGCCCAGATCACCGACAATTTTCGGCATGGCCGTTCCGACAATGGTACCGTCAAGGGCTGAAAAAAACATGGCAATAATTAAGCCTGTTATTAATAACGTTCGTTTTGATTGTTTGCCTTCTTTACTCATTTTCATCCATTTCCTCTTTTCATGTTTTGCTTTTCATCCGTTTCTGCTGCTTGTGCGAGCTTTGCTGTAATATGCGCCGCCTGCAGCATCTCCTCCTCCGTCAAAAAGGAAAGATAGCGCGCCATAATGGCATTTCTGCCTGCCAAAATCTCCTCGAACTTTCTGTCTCCTTCGTCAGTAAGACTGAGATCAATCACTCGCCTGTCTTTTGTGTTGTGTGTTCTGGCGATAAGATTTTTTTGTTCAAGGCGATCTGCCATCAGCGTCACCGCGCTTGGCTTCACCTCCATACGCTCGGCAATTTCAGAAATTTTGAGGCTGCCGTGTTTCTTTAGGCTGGCCAGCACAAACAGCTGCGCTGGGGTGACACCTTGTTTCTCCATGCTTTCCAGCATTTCAGGCTGTATCTTTTGAAAGAGCGCCTGAAGCGATAATTGGATATCGGACATTAACTGATCCGCACTCTTCATATTCAATTCCCCTCTGTTACATACACTGTATATATATTTTGATGACAAAATAGTTAATGCTTATTAAATATAAATAAGCGTAAATGAAAAGTCAACTGGTTTTACACAAAAAAAAAGGATAGATGCCCGAAAGAACATCGTATCCTTTTACTGATATTGTTATTGCTGATAAGGAGACTGCTGCTGAATGGTCTGCTGGAATTTTTGATAGGACTGCTGCAGCTTTTGTGCATCCTCCGCTTCAACAGAATACCATCCATATTGGAACATGAGGTCATACAGTTTTCTTTGCGCTTTTTGTGACTCATCAAAAATGGATTGAATATCCTGATAAAGAGACTCGTGGCTGAATTCGTGCAAGGCAGTGCAATAAGCTGTTGTCATGTATTTTTCGGTTGTCAGCAGTTCGTTGACGAAATCTCTGTCATTCATTTCCGATGTTGTCGGTACAGGTGTCTGCGGGTTGCTGATTTTTTGATTTTGCTGATTCATTCTGGCGCCTCCTTATTGGATGTAGCCGGACTGCTGCTGGCCTGGCTGCAGGTGCTTTAATATTCTTTGATAGTGATCATGATGCATGTGTCCGACGCGGTCGAGTTCTTGCTTTAACGTTTGATCCTGGCACTGCTGCGCCATGAAATGCGCTTTTTTCATCGCGAGCAAATTCCAGTTCAGCATGTCATTGAGATACAAATGATCCTTTGTCGAAATAACGGAAGGCGGCATTTGAGATTGCTGCTGATTATCCATTGTGATCCTCCTTTGGTTTCTGTTCATTTTATAGTTTCCTTCAGACTGGGAGTTATATACAGGTGTTTTGAAGATGACGGCGGGAGGGAGTCGGATGTTGAGACATGTGTTTTTATTCTTATCTCAAAATAAAACACTTACCAAGTTCGCAAAAGCATACGGAACGCGGCTTGGAGCACGAAGGTTTGTCGCAGGGGATACGATTGAATCGGCGGTTAAGACCGTCAAAAGGCTAAACAGATCCGGTTTGTGTGCAACAATTGATTATTTAGGCGAGTATGCAGCTTCGGAAAAAGAAGCGAACCAAGTCGCAGAGGAATGCAAGAAAGCCATTCAAGCCATTGCCGAACATCAATTGGATTCAGAGCTTTCACTTAAGCTGACCTCAATCGGGCTCGATCTTTCAGAAGAACTTGCTCTTACTCATTTGCGCGCCATTCTTTCCGTTGCGAAGCAATATGATGTTGCTGTGACCATTGATATGGAAGACTATTCGCATTATGAACAGACACTTTTTATTTACAGGCAATGCAAACAGGAATTTGAGAAGCTCGGCACGGTCATTCAGGCGTATCTGTACCGGGCGGCAGAAGATATCAGAAAGATGCGGGACTTAAAGCCGAATCTCAGACTTGTAAAAGGCGCTTATAAAGAATCTGCGGCTGTAGCGTTTCCTGACAAAAGAGGAACGGACCTTCATTTTCAGAGCTTAATAAAGCTGCAGTTGTTAAGCGGGAACTACACGGCAGTCGCCACACATGACGATGACATCATTGTATTTACGAAACAGCTCGTCGCCGAACATCAAATCCCCGCGTCGCAATTTGAGTTTCAAATGCTATACGGCATCAGGCCGGAGCGTCAGAAGGAACTCGCCAAGGAAGGCTACAGAATGCGTGTGTATGTCCCATATGGAACGGACTGGTTCAGCTACTTTATGAGAAGAATTGCCGAACGGCCTGCCAATGCAGCGTTTGTGTTAAAAGGAATTTTGAAAAAGTGAAAGCAGCCGCGGGAAGCAGCTGCATTATGATTGTTCCATGTTATGTTTTTTATACTGCTGATTTTGACTTGTCCGTTTTCCGCCGCCGTAATGCTGAGTCGGACCGGCATCTCCTTTTACGCTCGCCGCGCTGACTGCCGCTGAAGACGGATTTTTTTTCTCTCGTACCATTCCCTTCACCTCCGGGCTTAAGTTGCCCGACTTTTATAGGCTTCATACAAAAAAATAACAAATTAGCTATTGAAGTCGAACCGGAAATCTTTTAAGATGAAAGAAGAAACGGGTTTCATTTTTTTTGGTCAAAAAATGAATGACTATTCATTCAATGTTCAAGGGGGATATCTCATGCACAAACACATTCGGAAGGCAGCCGTTTTAGGATCGGGAGTAATGGGTTCCGGGATTGCGGCGCATTTGGCTAACATCGGAATTCCTGTCCTGCTGCTAGATATTGTGCCGAACGATTTGACAAAGGAAGAGGAAAAAAAGGGGCTGACGAAGGACAGTCCGGAGGTGCGCAGCAGGCTGAGCCGGCAGGCGGTGAAAAAACTGCTGAAACAAAAGCCCGCTCCCCTCACATCAGCGAAAAATACCTCCTATATTACACCGGGCAATCTGGAGGATGATGCAGAAAAACTGAAAGAAGCAGATTGGATTATTGAGGTCGTTGTCGAAAACCTTGAAGTCAAAAAGAAAATTTTCGCTCTTGTGGATGAACATCGAAAGACTGGAAGCATCGTTTCAAGCAACACATCCGGCATATCAGTGCAGGAAATGGCTGAAGGCCGGTCGGATGATTTTAAAGCCCATTTTCTCGGAACGCATTTTTTTAATCCCGCACGCTATTTAAAGCTGCTGGAGATCATCCCAATTAAGGAAACCGATCCTGATATTTTAAAGTTTATGACAGCTTTCGGAGAAAATGTCCTCGGGAAAGGCGTTGTTACAGCAAAGGACACACCGAACTTTATCGCAAACCGCATCGGGACGTACGGGCTTCTCGTGACAGTCCAAGAAATGCTGAAAGGCGGCTATCAGGTCGGGGAGGTTGATTCGATCACAGGACCGCTGATCGGCAGGCCGAAAAGCGCCACCTTTAGAACGCTTGATGTGGTCGGCCTCGATACATTCGCCCATGTGGCCCGAAATGTGTATGACAAAGCTGATGGCGATGAAAAAGAAGTGTTTCGCCTTCCAAGCTTCATGAACGATATGCTGGAAAAAGGGTGGATCGGAAGTAAGGCCGGCCAAGGCTTTTATAAAAAAGAAGGAAAAACGATTTATGAGCTTGACCCAGTGACGCTTACTTACGGCGAGCGGACAAAAATGAAATCACCGGCACTTGAAGCGGCAAAACAGGCAAAAGGGACAAAAGCCAAAATGAAAGCGCTTATTTATACGGATGACAGAGCGGGCAGATTGCTGTGGAATATCACTTCTCAAACCCTGCTTTACTCAGCCGAGCTGCTTGGCGAGATTGCCGATGATATTCATGCGATTGACCAAGCCATGAAGTGGGGATTCGGCTGGGAACTGGGCCCTTTTGAAATGTGGGACGCCATCGGCCTCAAGCAGTCAGCGGAAAAGCTTGAGCAGCTTGGAGCAGATATGCCTGGCTGGATAAAAGAGATGCTGGATAAAGGAAATGAAACCTTCTACATCAAAGAGAACGGAACGGTATTTTATTATGACCGCGGCGAATACAGAGCCGTGAAAGAAAACAAAAAACGAATTCATTTACAAGCACTTAAAGAAACAAAAGGCGTGATTGCGAAAAACAGCGGAGCAAGCTTAATTGACCTTGGAGATGATGTGGCCCTTCTTGAATTTCATTCGAAAAGCAATGCGATCGGCCTCGATATCATTCAAATGATCCACAAAGGATTAGAGGAAACAGAGCGGAATTATAAGGGGCTTGTCATCGGCAATCAAGGGAAAAATTTCTGCGTCGGCGCGAATCTTGCCATGATCTTAATGGAAGTCCAAGACGACAACTTTTTGGAAGTTGATTTCGTGATACGCCGTTTTCAGGAGACGATGATGAAGATCAAATACAGTGCGAAACCGGTTATCGCCGCGCCATTTGGCATGACGCTCGGCGGAGGAACGGAAGTATGCCTGCCGGCGGCGCGCATTCAAGCGGCAAGCGAAGCCTATATGGGACTTGTGGAATCCGGTGTCGGCCTCATCCCTGGCGGAGGGGGTAACAAAGAGCTGTACATCAACCATCTTCGCCGCGACCTTGATCCGATGAATGCGGCAATGAAAACATTTGAAACGATTGCGATGGCGAAAGTGTCCGCTTCCGCTCAAGAGGCTCGTGAGATGAACATCTTAAAAGAAACGGATCAGATCAGCGTGAATCAAGACCACCTGTTATACGATGCGAAGCAGCTGGCCGCATCTTTATACGATACCGGCTGGCGGCCGCCTGTAAAAGAAAAGGTCAAGGTGCCGGGAGAAACCGGTTATGCGGCACTCTTGCTTGGCGCTGAGCAGATGAAGCTGTCCGGCTATATATCTGAGCATGATTTCAAGATCGCGAAAAAACTCGCTTATGTCATTGCGGGCGGAAAAGTGCCGTTCGGTACAGAGGTTGATGAAGAGTATTTATTGGAGATCGAAAGAGAAGCGTTTTTGAGTTTGGCAGGAGAGGCAAAATCTCAAGCGAGAATGCAGCATATGCTTGTGAAAGGTAAACCTTTACGGAATTAGGAGGGAGCTTATGAAAGAGGCAGTCATTGTGTCAGGTGCAAGAACACCGGTTGGAAAAGCAAAAAAAGGATCGTTGGCCACCGTTCGCCCGGATGATTTGGGAGCGATTTGTGTAAAAGAGACACTGAAACGGGCAGGCGGCTACGAAGGCAATATTGACGATTTGATTATTGGCTGTGCAACGCCTGAAGCGGAGCAGGGGCTTAATATGGCGAGAAATATCGGTGCGCTCGCGGGCCTGCCGTACACGGTTCCAGCGATTACAGTTAACCGTTATTGCTCTTCAGGCCTTCAGTCTATTGCATATGCAGCAGAAAAAATTATGCTTGGCGCCTACGATACAGCGATCGCCGGCGGAGCAGAATCCATGTCGCAAGTTCCGATGATGGGGCATGTTACCCGTCCGAACCTTGCTTTGGCAGAAAAGGCACCGGAATATTATATGAGCATGGGACACACAGCCGAGCAAGTCGCGAAAAAATACGGCGTCTCCCGTGAGGATCAAGACGCGTTTGCCGTTCGCAGCCACCAAAACGCCGCTAAAGCCCTTGCAGAAGGGAAATTTAAAGATGAGATTGTACCTGTCGAAGTGACGGTGACAGAAATCGGAGAAAACCATAAGCCTATGGAAAAACAGTTTGTGTTTTCTCAGGATGAAGGTGTTCGCCCGCAAACGACTGCAGACATCTTATCGACATTGCGCCCGGCCTTTTCCGTTGACGGGACGGTGACTGCGGGCAATTCCTCGCAGACGAGTGACGGAGCGGCGGCTGTCATGCTGATGGACCGGGAAAAAGCCGATGCTCTTGGCCTGGCGCCGCTTGTGAAATTCCGCTCCTTTGCGGTAGGCGGCGTGCCGCCGGAAGTGATGGGAATCGGACCGGTGGAAGCGATTCCGCGCGCTTTGAAGCTTGCCGGACTTCAGCTGCAGGACATCGGTTTGTTTGAATTGAATGAAGCTTTTGCCTCACAGGCCATTCAAGTAATCAGAGAATTGGGAATTGATGAAGAAAAAGTGAATGTCAACGGGGGCGCAATCGCGCTTGGACACCCGCTTGGCTGTACGGGCACAAAGCTTACACTCTCACTCATCCATGAAATGAAACGGAGAAACGAGCAATTTGGAGTCGTGACCATGTGTATCGGCGGCGGGATGGGAGCGGCCGGTGTATTTGAATTATGCTAAAGGGGGAAAAACAAATGGCAAAAAAAGCGGCTGAAGTACAAAAAGGCGGCGGATTTTTAATCGAGGATGTCACATACGATCAAATGTATACACCGGAGGATTTCACTGACGAGCATAAAATGATTGCGAAAACAACAGAGGATTACATCGAGCAAGATGTTCTTCCTCATATAGATGATATCGAAAACCATCAATTCGAGCATTCTGTCAGACTGTTGAAGAAAGCGGGCGAACTAGGGCTGCTTGGCGCCGATGTGCCGGAAGAATACGGAGGGCTCGGCCTTGATAAAATCAGCTCGGCACTCATCACTGAGAAATTTTCGCGTGCGGGAAGCTTTTCTCTTTCTTATGGCGCGCATGTCGGTATCGGTTCCTTGCCGATCGTCTTTTTCGGATCAGAAGAACAAAAGAAAAAATATTTGCCTGGACTCGCTTCAGGCGAAAAGATCGCCGCTTATGCTCTGACTGAGCCTGGCTCTGGGTCTGATGCACTTGGAGCAAAAACAACAGCTGTGCTGAATGAAGCAGGAACCCATTATGTATTAACAGGGGAAAAACAGTGGATTACCAACTCTGCCTTTGCCGATGTATTTGTGGTTTACGCCAAGGTAGACGGCGACAAGTTTTCAGCCTTTATTGTAGAAAAAGAGTTCCCGGGTGTCTCGACGGGACCGGAAGAAAAGAAAATGGGAATCAAGGGATCATCGACAAGAACCCTCATTCTGGATCAAGCTGAAGTGCCAAAGGAAAACCTGCTCGGAGAAATCGGCAAAGGGCATGTCATCGCCTTTAATATTTTAAACATCGGCCGTTACAAACTGGCGGTTGGCACAATCGGCGCATCTAAACGCGTCATCGAGCTGTCTGCGGCATACGCAAATCAGCGCCGCCAATTTAAAACGCCGATTGCTGGTTTTTCATTGACACAGGAAAAAATCGGGACAATGGCCTCAAGGCTGTATGCGATGGAAAGCTCTGTATACAGAACCGTCGGGCTGTTTGAAGATAATATGAGCCAGTTCACGGCTGAAGATCTCAAGGACGGCCGGCAAATTGCCAAATCGATTGCGGAATACGCCATCGAATGCTCTCTGAATAAGGTATTCGGCTCTGAAACGCTTGATTATATCGTTGATGAAGGCGTGCAGATTCATGGAGGCTACGGCTTTATGCAGGAATACGAAGTAGAAAGGGCCTATAGAGATTCAAGGATCAATCGAATTTTTGAAGGCACAAACGAAATCAACCGGTTAATCGTGCCAAGCACCTTCCTGAAAAAAGCGCTTAAAGGCGAGCTGCCTTTATTCGAAAAAGCGCAGTCGCTGCAGGAAGAACTCATGATGCTTATGCCTGAAGAGCCTGGAAGCGGCGTCTTAGAGCAGGAGAAATATATCGTCAAGCAAGCCAAAAAAATTGCGTTGTTTGCTGCCGGCTTAGCCGCGCAAAAATACGGAAAAGCGATCGATCGTGAGCAAGAAATTCTCGTGAACGTAGCGGATATCGTCAGCAATGTATACGGAATGGAATCAGCCTTGCTCAGAACGGAAAAGGCCATTGCCGCACAAGGCGCTGAAAAAGCAGCGCAAAAGATGCTGTACACAGAAATTTTCGTTCAAGAGGCCTTTAACGAAATTGAAGCGCATGCGAAGGAATCCCTTATCGCAATGGAAGAAGGAGATTCACTCCGCATGATGCTTTCCGCTCTGCGCAAGCTGACACGCGTAACGCCTAAAAACGTGATTCAGAAAAAACGCGAGGCGGCGGCAGGCATTTTTGAGGCTGAGAAATATATTGTCTGATTGGCCATGAGCTCCGCATGCGCGGAGCTCTTTTTTAAGAAGCACTGTTTTAGGTTTTTAAAACAAACTGTGTTAAAATAACCTCGATTATTTTATTGAGGGGGAAGAAGATGTCGTTAACTTTTTACTGGTACCCTAAATGCGGAACGTGCCGCAAAGCAAAGAAGTGGCTTGAAGAGCATGGGAAAGAAATAAACGAAATACATATTGCTGAGCAGCCGCCAAGCAAAGAAGAATTAAAAGCGCTTTATGAAAAAAGCGGGCTGGATCTCAAGAAATTTTTCAACACGAGCGGCATGAAATACCGCGAACTCAATCTCAAGGAAAAGCTGTATCACATGTCAGAGGACGAACAGCTCGAGCTGCTGGCTTCAGATGGTATGCTGATCAAACGCCCGCTTACAACAGACGGCGAAAAAGTGACTGTCGGATTTAAAGAAGACCAATTTGAAGAAAACTGGGCTTAATGTAAATTTTTTTTGAAAAGTGTGGTATCTTCTTATTGTAGTGCTGTAAAAAATGGAGGGATTCAATTGAGCATACCAAAAGATTTGCGTTACTCAGGAGAACACGAGTGGGTAAAAGTTGAAGGAGAAAAAGCCAGAATCGGAATTACGCATTTTGCCCAGTCCGAACTAGGCGACATCGTGTTTGTCGAACTTCCTGAAGTGGGCGCTGAAATCAAAGCGGACGAGCCATTCGGCAGTGTTGAATCCGTTAAAACGGTATCTGAGCTTTATGCACCGATTAACGGAACGGTTGTGGAAGTAAACGAAGATCTTGATGACAGTCCGGAATTCGTCAACGAATCTCCGTACGAAAAAGCATGGATGATCGTCGTTGAGCCATCTGACGCTTCTGAAATTGAAAAACTGATGACAGCAGAGCAATACGAAGAGATGACACAAGAAGACTAAAACAGGATAGCCGTAAAAGCAATTGGACACGCTAACGTTATGGGAGGTGTCCAATATGGCTTTCGACAAACAAAAGCTCGATGTCACCAATGACGTGACAGGCCGCTTTCAAAATGGCCGGCTCTCGTTATATCATGATAATGAGATGATCGGCCAAATGACAAGCATGAATGAATATGAGCTTAAGTCCGGTTATTCCTTTGAAAATGAGAAATTTTATAAGACAGCCGATGTGGTCTCTGGAGACGACGCAAAATATGTAGATTGTGACTACGAAAACGGCTGGTGTTAATGTTGGCGGTGAATTTCACTGCCTTCTTTTACAATCTGAACGTTTCAAATTTGACGCGGCAGGTGAACAAGATGAAGATGGATGAGCTGGAAAAGGTTATGATTGTCGAGGGGAAATCAGATAAAGAGAAAATCGAAAGCGTCCTGAATGAGCCGGTGCGCATTATCTGCACAAACGGAACAATCAGCCAGCTGAGGCTTGAGGAATTGGCTGACGAGCTTTATGATAAAGACGTCTATATATTAGTTGATGCTGATGAATCAGGTGAGAAATTGAGAAAACAGCTGAAGCGTGAATTTAATGAAGCCTGCCATCTCCATATCGACAGAGCCTATAAGGAAGTAGCGGCTGCGCCCAGGCACCATGTCGCCTCTGTATTGCTGCGTGCGAATCTGAATGTCCATACTATTTTTCTTGAAAGAAAGTCCCGAGGTGTATAGCATGAAAGAACTCCAAGAACATGAACTTGACCACATTGAAGATGATGTGTACCTTCTATATTTATATACTCCGTTTTGCGGCACCTGCCAGCTTGCAAGCAAAATGCTGACAGTGGTGAAAGAAATGCTGCCTGATGTCGCCTTCTATCAAAACAATGTCAATTACTCTCCGACATTCGCAAAAGCGTATCAAATTGAAAGCGTCCCTTGTTTTCTGCTGTTTAAAGGCGGAAAGATGGTCGAAAGAGGATATGCATTTCATTCCGTTTCTTATTTATATGAGCTGATCAAACAAAAATCATCTTCCGCATCCCATTTATGACATATTTCTCAGCATATCCAATGAAATTGTCGTTCGTTTTATAAAGGGGTTCTTGCGACAAAGAGAGAAATGTGTATGTATGACCAACAAATAGGAGGTTGTACATATGGAGAAAGCGGAAGTTTTAGAAGATGAGTATCAGCATCTGTTTTTAAAACCCCTTTTGAATGCCTCAACATTGCTCATTACCTTCCAAGGAGAAGCAGAAGCCTTAACCGTCTCAATAAACGAACAGGGAGAAATGAAAAAAGTTTCCCCGCCCCAAACGTCCAACCTGACCTTTTACGGAAACCAAACGGAAATTATTGATTTATTGCACGGAGACATTTCCCTTCAGCACCTGATTCAGAGCGGAAGCCTCAAAGTAAAGGGGTCATTCAGGGCCCTGTTAAAACTGGAAGCCATTCTCTGGCTGACAAATGGATTTTTTCAGAGGATTTTAAAAAATTAAAAAATAATAAATTATTATAATAGTAAAAGTTGACATCATTTATTTTATTGACATTTAATCATTCGCCGTGCTATTCTACATTAAGAATTTCCGGACGAAAAAGACTATATATTTCTCTTATCAAGAGAGGTGGAGGGAAGTGCCCTATGAAGCCCGGCAACCATCAACGCTGTTGAAATGGTGCCAATTCACACGAAGCGTTCAGCTTTGAAAGATGAGAGAAAGGCATTTTATATAAGCCTTTCTGCTCAAGTGTGCAGAAAGGCTTTTCTTTTGCAGAAAAAACCGGAAGATTTCTTAGAATAGTGTTAAGGCAGGTGATTGCTTTGATCAATCTTCAGGATGTTTCAAAAGTTTACAAATCGAAACATGGAGATGTCAATGCTGTCCAAAATGTCTCGCTTTCCATTAAAAAAGGTGAGATTTTTGGAATTATAGGATATAGCGGAGCTGGTAAGAGTTCCTTAATCCGTCTGCTGAACGGCCTTGAGAAACCAACCTCAGGAACCGTGGAAGTGGCGGGAACCAAGATTAATGAAGTAAATGGACGCGGTTTAAGAAAAGCACGCCATGAGATCAGTATGATTTTCCAGCATTTCAATTTGCTTTGGTCGCGGACTGTCAGAGATAATATCATGTTTCCTTTAGAAATTGCCGGGGTGAAAAAGAGCGAGCGGATCAAGCGCGCCAATGAACTGATTAAACTGGTAGGTTTAGAAGGAAAAGAAAAATCATATCCGTCCCAGCTGAGCGGCGGTCAGAAGCAGCGTGTCGGAATTGCCAGAGCGCTTGCAAACAATCCGAAGGTTCTCCTTTGTGACGAAGCGACATCAGCATTAGATCCGCAAACGACAGATTCAATTCTGGATCTATTGTCCGATATTAATGAAAGACTCGGTTTGACGATTGTGCTGATTACGCACGAAATGCATGTCATCCGTAAAATCTGCAACAGAGTCGCCGTCATGGAAAACGGCAAGGTGGTCGAAGAAGGCGAGGTTCTCGATGTCTTTAAAAATCCAAAGGAACAAATGACAAAACGATTTGTTCAACAGGTGACAGAGCCGGATGAAACGAAAGAGACGCTTCAGCATCTTCTTGATGATACAGCATCAGGAAAAATGGTTCAGCTCACATTTGTCGGTGAGTCAGCTGAACAGCCTCTGATTACAGAGATGATCAGAAACTTCAATGTCAGCGTCAATATTCTGCAAGGGAAAATTTCGCAGACGAAGGATGGGGCTTACGGTTCACTGTTCATCCACATTGACGGAGACGAGGAAGAAGTGCAAAACGTGATCCGATTCATTAATGACAAACAGGTGAAAGCAGAGGTGATCACGAATGTTTGAAAAATACTTCCCGAACGTTGATTTAACTGAATTATGGAACGCGACATATGAAACACTTTATATGACGCTGATTTCTTTACTGTTTGCTTTTGTCATCGGGGTCATCCTCGGCTTGCTGCTCTTTCTGACGAGCAAAGGAAGCCTCTGGCAGAATAAAGCGGTCAACTCTGTGATTTCGGCCGTTGTTAACATATTCAGATCGATTCCGTTCCTTATTTTAATTATTTTACTATTAGGTTTTACGAAATTTTTAGTCGGCACGATCTTAGGGCCAAACGCCGCATTGCCGGCGCTGGTAATCGGCTCGGCACCATTTTACGCGCGCCTTGTTGAAATCGCGCTGCGTGAGGTGGATAAAGGTGTGATTGAAGCCGCTAAATCAATGGGCGCGAAAACGTCTACGATTATTTTCAAAGTGCTGATTCCGGAATCAATGCCTGCTCTTATTTCTGGCATTACGGTTACTGCCATCGCTTTGATCGGCTCAACGGCAATTGCCGGAGCCATTGGTTCAGGAGGCCTTGGAAACCTTGCGTACGTAGAAGGATATCAGTCTAATAACGCTGATGTTACCTTCGTTGCTACTGTGTTTATTTTAATCATCGTGTTTATTATTCAAATCATCGGTGATCTAATAACAAATATTATAGACAAACGATAAGGGAGGATTTACATTGAAAAAGCTATTTTTGGGTGCATTACTGCTTGTATTTGCAGGAGTTATGGCTGCCTGCGGTTCGAATAACGGCGCTGAATCCGGCAAGAAAGAAATTGTCGTTGCGGCAACGAAAACACCGCATGCGGAAATTTTAAAAGAAGCTGAACCATTGCTGAAAGAAAAAGGCTATACGCTGAAAGTGAAAGTGCTTAGTGATTATAAAATGTACAACAAAGCTTTAGCTGATAAAGAAGTGGACGCGAACTACTTCCAGCACATTCCTTACCTTGAGCAAGAAATGAAAGAAAACACAGATTACAAACTTGTGAATGCCGGCGCTGTTCACTTAGAGCCATTCGGTATTTACTCTAAAACATACAAATCGCTGAAAGACCTTCCAGACGGTGCGACAATCATTCTGACAAACAACGTTGCTGAACAAGGACGTATGCTTGCAATGCTAGAAAACGCTGGATTAATCACTCTTGATTCTAAGGTAGAAACAGTTGACGCAACATTGAAAGACATTAAGAAAAACCCGAAAAACCTTGAATTCAAAAAAGTAGCGCCTGAATTAACGGCAAAAGCATATGAAAACAAAGAAGGAGACGCGGCCTTCATCAATGTAAACTATGCGATCCAAAATAAATTAAATCCTAAAAAAGATGCAATTGAAGTAGAATCAACGAAAAACAACCCATACGCTAACATCATCGCAGTAAGAAAAGGCGAAGAAGATTCTGCAAAAATCAAAGCGCTGATGGAAGTTCTTCACTCTAAAAAGATCAAAGACTTCATCGAGAAAAAATACGACGGAGCTGTGCTTCCTGTATCTGAATAAGACAGAAACCCCGGATGAGAAATCCGGGGTTCAATTATTGACAAAGCCCTAAAACGATATTCGTTTTAGGGCTTTGTCATCTTTTCAGCGTGATTGAAAACCCTTGAAGTCTAGGAAGGCCGAGCATTGGAGCAGAGCGAATGTTGTAATTCGTGAGCACCAACGCGCAGGTCTGACAACGAATGCGAGGGTTTGCTGACACGGTGAAACCCCGGATGAGAATTCCGGGGTTTTTTTCGCGTATTTTCCTAAAAGCTGTTCATAATAAAAAGGAATGTTAAACAGATGGAGGGATTTTCTTTGAATCAAGACAGAGGAAGCATGCAGGACGAGTTAAAACAATATAAACATGGTTTAGGCACATTTGAACAAAAGATGCCGCTGATGGGACGAAAATTTAACGAATTTACTGAACAGTGCTTTGCCGGGAATTCTCTGACTGAAAGAGAAAAACAGCTGATCGCCCTCGGAATTGCCATCAATGCTCAGGACGAATATTGCATGATCTATCATACAAAAGGCTGTCTCGATCAGGGAGCGACAGAAGAAAACATTCTCGAAGCCGTCAGTGTGGCAGCGGCATTTGGAGGCGGCGCAGCTTTCAGCCAAGGCGTGACAGTCGTTCAACAGTGCATTGAGGAATTCGGAAACACCACGCATTAAGAGAAGGAATATTCCGAAAAACCATTCTCATTTGAACTGAGTGGATGCTTTCGTCTCATCTGCCGCTATTTCAAGCCATATCCTTTTTGCGGCATCCAACGAAGCACTGATACAATAGAAAGCAAATATATGAAGGGATTGATTCATTATTTGCAGCAGCCAGGACAGACTGAACCTCGATTATACGTCAGAAATGGAAAAAGCGATGCAGCTGTCACACGGAATTGGATACGAGGAATACGGACGCCGGCTGGAAACAAGAATGAAAGTAGAGCGGCAGAGAGAGCTTGATTATCAAAAAAGTAAGCGGATTTCTGCGGGCGCTTATTGAGAAAATCAATCTTTTAAAAAAGGGTGGGAATCCACTCTTTTTCTTTTTCAATGGCTTTAATAAAGTGCCGATCTTTGTTAAACTTGAGGAATGTGCGAGGCACGATAAAAAGTTGTATTTACTTTTCATTTGTTATAAAATTAGAATGAGAATAAAATGAGAATAATGATTATATATTTTTGGAGGTATAGATATGGCTGCTTCAACATTAACGATCAAAGATCTTCACGTTGAAATCGAAGGAAAAGAGATCTTAAAGGGTGTAAACCTTGAAATAAAAGGTGGAGAATTCCACGCAGTAATGGGCCCGAACGGAACTGGTAAATCCACTTTATCAGCTGCTATTATGGGGCATCCTAAATATGAAGTAACAAAAGGCAGCATCACGCTTGACGGCAAAGATGTACTGGAGATGGAAGTGGACGAGCGTGCGCAGGCAGGCTTATTCCTTGCGATGCAGTACCCAAGTGAAATCAGCGGTGTGACAAATGCCGACTTCCTTCGCTCAGCAATCAACGCGCGCAGAGAAGAAGGCGATGAAATTTCTCTTATGAAATTCATCCGCAAAATGGACGAAAACATGGAGTTCCTTGAAATGGACCCTGAAATGGCTCAGCGCTATCTTAACGAAGGCTTCTCAGGCGGGGAGAAAAAACGCAACGAAATCCTTCAATTAATGATGATTGAACCGAAAATCGCCATCCTTGATGAAATCGACTCAGGTCTTGATATTGACGCTTTGAAAGTTGTATCTAAAGGAATCAACAAAATGCGCAGCGAAAACTTCGGCTGCCTGATGATCACTCACTATCAGCGCCTGTTAAACTACATCACTCCGGATGTTGTTCACGTTATGATGCAAGGCCGCGTTGTAAAATCCGGCGGTGCAGAGCTTGCACAGCGTCTTGAAGCAGAAGGTTATGACTGGATCAAACAAGAACTTGGCATTGAAGACGAAACTGTTGGCCAAGAAGCGTAAGCGTTAGGGGGATTAATATGACACTAGGTACAAAACTATCCGTAGATCAGGAGTATCTCAAAAGCTTTTCCGAAAAGCACCAAGAACCTGCCTGGCTGAAGAACCTGCGCTTACAGGCTCTTGAACAAGCTGAGGATCTGCCGATGCCGAAACCTGACAAAACAAAAATCACAAACTGGAACTTCACGAATTTCGCGAAGCATACAGTTGATAACGAACCGCTTTCTTCATTAGAAGATTTGACTGATGAAGTGAAAGCGCTGATCGACGTTGAAAACGAAGATAAAACATTATACGTACAGCGTGACCAGACGCCGGCATATCTTTCTCTTTCTCAAGAATTGAAAGACAAAGGCGTCATCTTCACTGATATTCTGACTGCTGCACGTGAGCACAGCGACTTGGTGGAGAAATACTTTATGAAGGACGGCGTGAAGGTTGACGAACATAAGTTAACTGCACTTCACGCGGCTCTTGTTAACGGAGGAGCATTCCTTTATGTTCCGAAAAATGTTCAGGTGGAGACGCCGGTTCAGGCTGTTTATGTCCACGAAAGCAATGATACAGCTCTATTCAACCACGTGCTGATTGTGGCTGAAGACCACAGCTCTGTAACATATGTAGAAAACTACATCAGCACTGTAAACCCGAAAGACGCTGTCTTCAATATTATCAGTGAGGTCATCACAGGTGATAATGCCAGCGTGACATACGGTGCGGTGGATAATCTGTCAAGCGGTGTGACAACTTATGTGAACCGCCGCGGTGCTGCGCGCGGACGCGACAGCAAAATCGAGTGGGCTCTTGGCCTGATGAACGACGGCGACACGATTTCCGAAAACACAACAAATCTTTACGGTGACGGCACATACGGCGATACGAAAACGGTTGTTGTCGGAAGAGGAGAGCAAACAGAAAACTTCACAACACAAATCATCCATTTCGGTAAAGCTTCTGAAGGCTATATCTTGAAGCACGGTGTGATGAAGGATTCCGCTTCTTCTATCTTTAACGGAATCGGCAAAATCGAACATGGCGCTTCTAAAGCGAATGCGGAGCAAGAATCACGCGTGCTGATGCTCAGCGAAAAAGCACGCGGAGACGCAAACCCTATTCTTTTAATTGACGAAGACGATGTAACTGCAGGACATGCGGCATCTGTCGGCCGTGTGGACCCTATTCAGCTTTACTACCTGATGAGCCGCGGAATTCCGAAAGAAGAAGCAGAACGCTTAGTCATTTACGGATTCCTTGCACCGGTAGTAAATGAACTTCCGATTGAAGGCGTTAAGAAACAATTAGTTTCTGTTATCGAAAGGAAAGTGAAGTAATGAATATCACAGATATTCGTGAACAGTTCCCGATCCTTCATCAGCAAGTGAACGGACATGATCTCGTTTATCTCGACAGCGCGGCGACTTCCCAGAAGCCGCGTGCTGTCATTGAAACACTGGATAAGTATTATAACCAATACAATTCCAATGTTCACCGGGGCGTCCATACACTTGGAACCAGAGCGACAGATGGTTATGAAGGAGCGCGTGAAAAAGTCCGCAAGTTTATTAACGCGAAGTCAATGGCTGAGATTATTTTCACAAAAGGCACGACCACATCACTGAATATGGTGGCGTTAAGCTATGCGCGCGCCAACCTGAAACCTGGTGATGAAGTGGTCATCACCTACATGGAGCATCATGCGAATATCATTCCGTGGCAGCAGGCTGTAAAAGCAACTGGCGCCACATTAAAATATATTCCGCTGCAGGAAGACGGAACGATTTCTTTAGAAGACGTCAGAGAAACGGTCACAAGCAACACAAAAATTGTTGCGGTGTCTCATGTATCTAATGTCCTCGGCACGGTCAACCCGATTAAAGAAATGGCGAAAATCGCTCATGACAATGGGGCTGTCATTGTGGTGGACGGAGCACAAAGCACGCCTCACATGAAAATTGACGTGCAGGATCTCGATTGCGACTTCTTTGCGCTTTCTTCCCATAAAATGTGCGGACCTACCGGTGTTGGTGTGCTGTACGGAAAGAAAGCCCTGCTGGAAAACATGGAGCCTGCCGAATTCGGCGGTGAAATGATCGACTTTGTCGGGCTTTATGAATCAACTTGGAAAGAGCTTCCGTGGAAATTCGAAGCGGGTACGCCGATTATTGCAGGAGCAATCGGCCTTGGTGCCGCCATTGATTTTCTCGAAGAAATCGGTCTTGATGAGATTTCCCGCCATGAGCACAAGCTTGCAGCTTATGCGCTTGAACGCTTCCGCCAGCTTGACGGCGTAACGGTTTACGGGCCGGAAGAGCGTGCCGGGCTTGTCACATTTAACCTTGATGATGTTCATCCGCACGATGTGGCGACTGTGCTTGATGCGGAGGGAATCGCAGTCAGAGCCGGCCACCATTGTGCGCAGCCGCTGATGAAATGGCTGGATGTAACTGCTACTGCAAGAGCAAGCTTTTATCTGTATAATACAGAGGAAGAGATTGATAAGCTTGTGGAAGCTCTTCAAAAGACAAAGGAGTATTTTACAAATGTCTTTTAATGCAAACTTAGATACATTGTACAGACAGGTGATTATGGATCATTACAAAAACCCGCGAAATAAAGGGGTTTTGAATGACAGCATTGTCGTGGATATGAACAATCCGACATGCGGCGACCGCATCAGACTGACAATGAAGCTTGACGGAGACATCGTGGAAGATGCGAAGTTTGAAGGGGAAGGCTGTTCCATTTCAATGGCATCCGCTTCGATGATGACTCAGGCGATTAAAGGGAAAGATATTGAAACTGCCCTTTCCATGTCTAAGATTTTCTCGGATATGATGCAAGGGAAAGAGTATGATGATTCTATAGATCTCGGGGATATTGAAGCCCTTCAAGGTGTTTCAAAATTCCCGGCCCGTATCAAATGTGCAACCCTGTCATGGAAAGCACTTGAAAAAGGAGTCGCGAAAGAAGAAGGCGGCAATTAAAAGGATTGGAGTGAAAATGGATGGCTAAAAAAATGCCTGATATTGGTGAATACAAGTATGGTTTTCACGACAAGGACGTTTCCATTTTCCGTTCAGAGCGCGGATTGACAAAAGAAATCGTAGAAGAAATTTCTCGCATGAAAGAAGAGCCTCAATGGATGCTTGACTTCCGCTTGAAATCACTTGAGCATTTCTACAACATGCCGATGCCTCAATGGGGCGGAGATTTAAACTCACTGAATTTTGACGAAATTACGTACTACGTAAAACCGTCTGAGCGTTCAGAGCGTTCTTGGGATGAAGTTCCTGAAGAAATTAAACAAACATTCGACAAGCTCGGTATTCCTGAAGCTGAACAAAAATACCTTGCGGGTGTTTCTGCTCAGTACGAATCTGAGGTTGTATACCACAACATGAAAGAAGATCTTGAAGCGCAAGGCATCGTCTTTAAAGACACTGACAGCGCGCTGAAAGAGAATGAAGATATTTTCCGTGAGCACTGGGCAAAAGTAATCCCGCCGACTGATAACAAGTTTGCGGCGCTTAACTCAGCTGTTTGGTCCGGCGGATCTTTCATCTACGTGCCTAAAGGCGTGAAGGTTGAAACACCGCTTCAAGCTTACTTCCGTATCAACTCTGAGAACATGGGTCAGTTCGAACGTACACTGATCATTGTTGACGAAGAAGCAAGTGTTCATTATGTTGAAGGCTGTACTGCGCCTGTTTACACAACAAACTCACTTCACAGTGCGGTCGTTGAGATCATCGTGAAAAAAGGCGGCTACTGCCGTTATACAACGATCCAAAACTGGGCGAACAACGTTTACAACCTTGTAACAAAGCGTACAGTCTGTGAAGAAAACGCAACAATGGAATGGATCGACGGCAACATCGGTTCTAAGCTGACAATGAAATATCCGGCTTGTATCCTAAAAGGCGAAGGCGCGCGCGGTATGACGCTTTCTATCGCTCTTGCGGGTAAAGGCCAGCATCAGGATGCAGGTGCGAAAATGATTCACCTTGCACCAAACACATCATCTACAATCGTATCAAAATCGATTTCAAAACAGGGCGGAAAAGTAACGTACCGCGGAATCGTCCACTTCGGACGCAAAGCGGAAGGCGCCCGCTCTAACATCGAGTGCGATACGCTCATTATGGATAACAAATCAACTTCAGACACAATTCCTTACAATGAAATCTTAAATGATAACATTTCATTGGAGCACGAAGCGAAAGTGTCTAAAGTATCTGAAGAGCAGCTCTTCTACTTGATGAGCCGCGGTATTTCTGAAGAAGAAGCAACTGAAATGATCGTAATGGGCTTCATCGAGCCATTCACAAAAGAGCTTCCAATGGAATACGCAGTTGAAATGAACCGTTTGATTAAGTTCGAAATGGAAGGTTCTATCGGTTAATGATGAAAACCCCTTTGTTTATCAAGGAGTTTAGAGATAGTTATCAATTTTAAAATGGCCGGCGTGCCGAATTTGATTGTAGAAGACGAACTTTTGAAGTTCGTCTTCTTTTATTTTTCAGAGACATATCCACTGTTATTTTAATGGTTTTAATTCCTTATCGATTAGAATATTTCAGACCTGCGCCGGATAGGTTCAGTTCCTATATCACGCAACCATACAGTTGCTTATACTTGACATGCAACTAATGAGTTGCTTATACTCAATTTATGAATTGGAACAAAGACGCTATATTCAAAGCACTCGGCGATTCGACTCGGCGGCTTATATTAGACGAATTATCTGAACGCAACGAGCTGACGTTGTATGAACTTACGATACGTCTTATTACAAAGTACGACCTTTCTATTACGCGACAGGCGATAGCTAAACACCTTTCTGTACTGGAGGATGCAGGACTCGTAACATCAAAACGAAAGGGAAAATATCGAGTACTTATATTCAACAACGAACCGCTTAAAAATTTGCTGAAAGGATGGATAGAGTAATTTTATAAAACCAGTACTGAGTTTCTGACAAATGTTGGTTTGTTTTGTTTGAAGCCGATTGTTTGCACAGTACCATGCACCATAAATATCAAAGGAGGCAACAACAATATGAAAATCATTGTGACTAGTATATTCGTGCAAGATCAAGACAAGGCACTGAAGTTCTATACAGAAAAACTGGGGTTTGTAAAAAAGGAGGATGTTCCCATGGGGAAATTCAGGTGGATAACGCTTGTTTCTCCAGATGATCAAGACGGAACCGAGCTTTTACTCGAACCGAATGAACATCCTGCCGCTAAGGAGTATCAAAAGAAGATATTCTCCGAAGGCTTCCCGGCCACAATGTTTGGCGTTGCAGATATTCAAAAAGAGTACAACCGATTAAAGGAAAAAGGCGTGACGTTTACGATGGAACCGACAAAAATGGGCGAAGTCACAATAGCTGTCTTCGACGATACATGTGGTAACCTTATTCAAATTGTACAGAAGTAACCGATTCAGTCGCGTCCTTTTTGTATTGAGAAGAAAAACCGCTGGCCACAAGGCCCGCGGTTTTTTACTCTTCTTCTGTCTCCTGATTGATAATTTGCTTTACAGATGATCTGCTGTTATTTTCTCTGTTCATCTCTCGCAATTGAGTATAAGCCATATCGAATTCCTCTTTTGTCATCTGCTTTGCGGCTAATGCGGAGCATAATATAGCAAAAGCAATTGGCATTGTATCAATGTGAATGTCGATATGGACCTCTGAGTTGCCGCTGTTTTTGATAACAGATTCAGTAGTGGGTATCTCTTGAGTATGTCTGTTAAGAGGAATGATGTTTTCGTTCATTAGTCTTCTCCGTCTTGTGACTGCGCCTGTGCCTGATCCTGATCTGTGTTCACGCTGACCACGACTTTTGCATTACCGCTGTTTTGGACTTTTGCGACTGCCGCATCGCGTCTGTTTTCTTCATTTTCATGACGATTTTCGCTCATGGTATCATCCTTTCTCTATTGATAGTGACAGGATATTCGATAGGAGAGTAAAGAGATTGGACGAACTTCGCGGTTTTTCCACATTAGGGCAAAAGGTCGAAGGAAAGCATTTGATTTGGTAAAATGAATAGACATTATAATAGAAAAGGTGTTTGCATATGAAATCGTATATCATCGTCGGCGCAGGGATTCTGGGCGCGTCGACGGCTTATCATCTCGCAAAATCAGGCGCTCGCGTTACTGTCATTAATCGGAAAGAGCCGGGACAAGCCACTGATGCGGCGGCGGGGATCGTCTGTCCTTGGCTCTCGCAACGCCGTAATCAGGATTGGTACCAGCTTGCTAAGGGGGGAGCACGGTACTATAAGGATTTAATCCATCAATTGGAAAAAGACGGTGAAACGGATACAGGATACAAACGTGTCGGTGCCATCAGCATTCATACTGATGCGTCTAAACTCGATAAAATGGAGGAAAGGGCATATAAGAGACGGGAGGATGCGCCGGAAATCGGCGACATTACCCGCTTGTCTGCAAGTGAAACGAAAAAGCTGTTTCCGATTTTAGCTGACGGCTATGAATCGGTTCACATCAGCGGTGCCGCCCGTGTGAACGGAAGAGCGCTGTGCCGGTCGCTTTTAAGCGCTGCAGAGAAACGCGGCGCAACAGTCATCAAAGGAAATGCGTCTTTGCTTTTTGAAAACGGAACAGTCACCGGCGTGCAAACTGATGCAAAGCAGTTTGCGGCTGACGCGGTCATTGTGACGGCGGGAGCATGGGCCAATGAGATATTGAAGTCTCTTGGCATTCATTTTCAAGTGTCATTTCAAAAAGCGCAGATTATGCATTTTGAAATGACAGATGCAGATACAGGATCGTGGCCGGTTGTAATGCCGCCGAGTGATCAGTACATTCTTTCGTTTGATAACGGCAGAATTGTAGCTGGCGCCACACACGAAAACGATGCCGGTCTTGATGATCTTCGTGTGACAGCCGGAGGCCAGCACGAAGTATTGAGTAAAGCGTTAGCCGTTGCACCGGGTCTTGCTGATGCGGCTGCTGTTGAAACAAGAGTGGGCTTCAGGCCGTTTACACCGGGATTTCTGCCGGTCGTAGGGGCCGTGCCGAATGTTCAAGGCCTGTACGCTGCAAACGGTTTGGGTGCTTCTGGACTGACGATGGGGCCGTTCTTGGGTGCAGAGCTCGCAAAGCTAGTTCTCGGAAAGCAGACAGAATTAGACCTTAGTCCTTATAATCCAGCCGGAGCACTTGCATAATAAGTAAGAGCATAACAAACAAATATAATAAAGCTGTTCTAGCTTTTCTTTTCTGTATGTGTTAGCATTTATCTTTAATGAAAAAGAGGACGTGAACTGATTTTGATAAAAATTGATATACCCGCACCGAATGTCACCATCACTGAACGACAGCAGTCAGCTAATGATAACGAGCCGAAAATAAAGGCGATTTACGGCTTCATTGACTTTCACCAGATCCCAAGGGACAAAGGCGGCATTTTTATGTTTTACAACATTCATGACGAGCTGCTGTTTGTCGGTAAAGCTAGAAAGTTAAGACAGAGAATTAAGAAGCATTTCGAAGACACTGTTTCACCGATCAAACATCACAGAGATGAAGTATATAAAATTGAGGTATGTGTAGTTGATGATCCAATGGAAAGAGAGATTTACGAAACATATATCATCAATACACAGCAATCGAAGTACAATATAGACAAGGTATTTTTTAAATAAGACGTCAGTCTGCGGATTGAACAGCGAAGCCAGAGCTTAAGTCAAGTTCTGGCTTTTGATTTGGGCATTTTTTCGCTTATAGACCCTTTGTCTATCATTCGAATAAATTATTGAGAAATTTCAGAAAATAATGTTGACAATCCTACCCGCGGACTTTAATATAACAATATATAATGTTATATAACGTTATATAATAAAAACGGGGAGTGAAGGATTTGAGTCAGGCCACAGCAAAAGTAAATCGTGAGGTTCAAGCTTTCTTGCAGGATTTGAAAGGGAAAACCATTGATCATGTATTCTTTGTCGCATGCGGAGGGTCTTCTGCCATTATGTATCCGAGTAAGTATGTGTTTGACAGAGAGTCAAAATCAATAAACTCCGACCTCTACAGCGCCAACGAATTTATTCAGCGCAACCCTGTTCAGCTTGGTGAAAAGTCTCTTGTTATTTTGTGCTCGCATTCGGGAAATACCCCGGAGACAGTCAAAGCTGCTGCGTTTGCAAGGGGCAAGGGCGCACTTACGATTGCGATGACGTTTAAACCGGAGTCTCCTTTAGCGCAGGAAGCGCAATATGTTGCCCAGTACGATTGGGGTGATGAGGCGCTTGCGATCAATACAAACTATGGCGTTTTGTATCAAATCGTTTTTGGCACCCTGCAAGTATTAGAAAACAATACGAAATTCCAACAAGCAATTGAAGGCTTAGATCAATTGCAGGCTGTATATGAAAAAGCCCTTAAGCAGGAAGCTGACAACGCCAAGCAATTTGCAAAAGCCCATGAAAAAGAAAGCATTATTTATACCATGGCAAGCGGTGCAAACTACGGTGTCGCTTACTCCTACAGCATCTGCATTCTCATGGAAATGCAATGGATTCATTCCCACGCCATTCATGCCGGAGAATATTTTCACGGACCGTTTGAAATTATTGATGAATCCGTGCCGTTTATCATCCTGCTCGGTTTAGATGAAACAAGACCTCTTGAAGAGCGGGCGCTTACCTTCTCGAAAAAGTATGGCAAAAAGCTCACTGTGCTTGATGCTGCATCTTACGACTTCACTGCAATTGACGATTCAGTTAAAGGCTATCTTGCTCCGCTCGTTCTCAATCGTGTGCTGAGAAGCTATGCAGACGAGCTGGCAGAGGCGAGAAATCATCCTTTATCTCATAGAAGATACATGTGGAAAGTTGAGTATTGATCTGAAAATGAGGAACCATTATGCATTAGACTATAATGTTATATAACATTATAGTCTAATGTCCAGAGGAGGCCAACCCTTTGAAGAAAATGTTGTTGTTCTTGATCATTGCAGCTGTCAGTATGTTCACCATTGCAGGCTGTTCGAGCCAAAGCAGTTCAGCGGACGGAAAGGTGACATTGAAATTTTTCCACAGATGGCCAAAGGAGCCGGAAAAAAGTTATTTTGAAGAGGCTGTTAAGGAATTTGAAAAAGAACACCCAGATATCGATATTCAAATTGAAGCCGTTTTAAATGACTCCTATAAAGATAAAATTAAGGTCATGCTGGGAACCGCCAGCCCTCCTGACATTTACTTCTCTTGGAGCGATGAGTTTGCTTTTAAATTTATCAGAGGCAATAAAGCACTTGATCTCTCGTCCTACTACAAAAATGACACCGATTGGTCATCACAGCTCGTTCAATCGCAAATTACACCATTTACTTATGAAAACAAGCAATATGGCGTGCCGTGGCAAATGGACGCTAAATCATTCTTCTATAATAAAGACATTTTCCAAAAGCTGAATCTTGATTCACCGAAGACGTGGGATGAATTAATCGATGTGTCAAAAAAGCTGAAAGAACATGGCTACACACCGATCAGCTTCGGAACAAAGGCGACTTGGACAATCTCGCACTATATCGGCACGCTTAATCAGCGGATGGTCGATGAAAAAACACGGGAAAAGGACTATAACGCCAAAACGGGTGAATTTACTGATGAAGGCTACGTAAAAGCACTTGAAAAGCTTCAAGAGCTGATGCCTTACTTTAATAAACATGTAAACTCCGTCGATCACGAATATGTGAGACAGCAATTTAAAAGCGGAAAGTCGGCGATGATATATGCGGAAACAGCGGAAATCAAGCTGGTTGAACCGGTTAATCTCGGGATGTTCCCATTTCCTGAAATCAGCGGGCAGAAAGGATCTTCAGAAGCGTTAACGGGAGCGCCGGAAGGATTCATGATTTCCTCAAGAACAAAACATCCGAAGGAAGCGATGGAATTTTTGCAGTTCTTGACGTCGAAAAAAATGGGCGAAAAGCTCGTGAAAGATGTCGGGAAATACAGTGCAGTGCAAGGTACTGCTACTGAAGAAAATGCAACAGCCATACAGCGTGAAGCCGTTCAGCATATTGTTGATGCCAAATCAATGGTTCCATGGTTTGATATGGATGTCGATGTTGAAGTCGCAGATGCGTACCTAACGGGCGTCCAGCAAATGCTTGGCGGCGACATGACACCGCAGCAGGTGATGAAAGCCGTTCAAAAGGCAGCAAAGCAGGTGAGGGCGTCAGCTGAATAAATCAAAGAAAAGGTGAAGCTTCGCACCTTTTCTTTTTATAAAGGAGATGAGATACCCTTGGTCAATCAGAATAAAATAATCCCCTATTTGTTTTTGGTGCCCGCTCTCGTTTTTTTACTTTTCGTTTATATCCCGATTTTTGAGAATGTATTCCTCAGCCTGTTTCAGTGGAGCTCATTTTCTCCGGAAAAAACATTTATCGGCTTAAAAAACTATGTTGAATTATTTCATGATCCTGTCTTTTATCAGGCACTTACCAATAATGTGCTTTATGCAGTGATCTCAATTGTATGCCAGGTATTTGGCGGTTTGATTTTGGCGGCGGTGCTTGAGGATAAGCTGGTCAGAAAATGGTCGCCGTTTTTTCGTACCGTTTTCTTTTTGCCGGTTGTCATCTCAATGACTGTGATCGCGCTTTTGTTTGATTTTATTTACAATCCGGAGACAGGGCTTTTGAATCAGCTGCTTCAGGCCATCGGTCTTGATCAGCTGACGAGGGCCTGGCTCGGGGATGACAGCACAGCTATGCTTTCTGTCATTTTTGTGTCCCAGTGGCAATCTGTCGGTTATATTGCGATGCTGTACATCGTGTCGATTCAAAAAATACCGGATGAACTGTATGAAGCGGCCCGGCTTGACGGCGCGGGTAAAATTCAGCAGTTTTTTCATATTACTGTTCCCCAGACGAAAGAGATGTCTTTTGTTGCGGTGGTCATGACGCTGACCGGGGCCTTTACGGTCTTTAATGAGCCGTACATTTTGACAGGCGGCGGGCCGGGAAACGCGTCAGAAGTCTTGAGCACGTTTTTATATAAAAGCGCCTTTACAAAGGACATGATGGGCTACGCCTCAGCGATTGCCACTGTCGTGTTAATCATTACGCTTGCATTATCGCTCATGCAAATGAAGTTCTTTAAAACCGGAAAGGAGGAGTAACTGATGCTGCCTCAGAAGAAGACAGATTCGTTCAGGTTGGAGCCTGTGCCTGACCAGCACATTGAGGTGAAAAGAAAGCCTAGACGAAAATGGTATATCGGAGAAACGTCTGTGTGGGTTTTTCTGTTTCTTTATCTGATTGCGATTGCCTATCCGCTTCTCTGGATGGTGTTGAGCGCCTTTAAAAACTCTGACGATATTTTTGAGCACAGCTGGTCGCTGCCGTCTTCGTGGCATCCGGAAAATTTTGTTTCCGCCTGGAACCAGGGGATTTCTTCTTATTTTATGAACAGTGTCATCGTTACGGCGCTGACGTGTGTGATCACTGTCTTTATCAGTGCATGGGCAGCGTATGGCCTTTCCCGGTTTGAGTTTAAAGGAAAAGGATTCTTCTTGGTGCTATGTCTTGGCGGATTGATGCTGACGCCGCAGGTCAGTCTTGTGCCGCTTTATTCTATTATTCAGTCGCTTGGCCTGTACAATACGTATTGGGCGTTAATCCTGCCGTATGCGGCTTATCGGATCCCATTCACCATCATTTTGATCCGCTCTTATTTTCTTTCTATTTCCAAAGAATTGGAGGAGGCGGCCTATTTGGATGGGTGTACAAGTTTTGGAGTATTTTTCAGAATTTTCTTACCAATGAGCGTGCCGATTTTGGTGACATCGGGCATTTTGACGGCTTACCATACATGGAATGAGTTTATGTTTGCGATTATTTTCATAGATGATGAGAATTTGCGGACCATTCCAGCCGGGCTGATGCAGTTCAGAGACGCGCTGCAGACAGACTGGGGCGTCCTGCTGGCGGGGTTAACGATTTCAGCCGCGCCGATTATTATTCTATTTTTATTGATGCAGAAATATTTTGTCCGCGGGATTGCAAGCGGCAGTGTAAAAGGATAAAGGAGGAAGCGCTATGAAATTGATTGCGGTTGGAGATAATGTTGTAGATTACTACCAGGATCAAGAAACATTTTACCCGGGAGGAAATGCCTTAAACGTTGCTGTGCTTGCCAAGCGGCTCGGGCATGAGTCTTCCTATATCGGAATCGTCGGCAATGACGAAGCCGCGGCGCATCTGTTGAACGTTCTCAAGCTGGAGCAGGTTAATGCAGATTATATTCGCCAGGCGCACGGAGAAAACGGGATGGCGATTGTCACCCTTGATGAACAGGGGGACCGCATTTTTGTCAGATCAAATAAAGGCGGCATTCAGTCTCGGCTTCGCCTCGCGTTTCAGGAGAAAGATGTATCTTTTATCAGCGGGCATGATCTGCTGCATACGAGCGTGTACAGCAGGCTTGAGAACGATCTTCCGCAGCTGTGCGGGCTTGTCCCTGTCTCATTTGATTTTTCAACCAATCGGGAGGATGATTATTTGAGGAGGGTCTGTCCTTATGTGACGTATGCGTTTTTTTCAGGAAGCGATTTGAGTGAGTCGGAATGCGGTGAGCTTGCCAAAACAGCTCATGGGTACGGAGCCAAAATGGTTTGTATGACCCGGGGGGGCCAAGGAGCAATCCTGTCTGCGGGTGAGCGAGTCTATCATCAGCCGATTGTGGAAACTGATATAATAGATACACTTGGAGCGGGAGATTCTTTTATAGCAGGCTTTTTGACTGCCTTTTGCGTGAAGCAGGATATAACGTACGCTTTGCGCCAAGCCGCCGAAACGGCTGCGAAAACATGCGGTGTGTACGGTGCTTTCGGCTATGGCTATCCTTATCGCTTGGAGGACGGGGGAAGCAGTGAAAAAACGAGAATACTATAAGCAGTGTCTCGTTTTTTATGCCTGTTATGTGTAGGGGCTGTTGATGGTAAAAGTGACACGGTTTGTGTGCATCAAAAACAATGAGCAATAGATTGGCTGGTCGTTTGATGTAAAAGCCGTTTTATCAATTTCAAACAGCGCATCCCCGATATCACAATCCAGGTATTTGCTTTCCTCCTGTTGGGCATATACAACGTTTAATAGCTTCGTATTGTGCGTGGGTACAACTTTGTACTGCTGTTTCAAAATATCATGCATGGAGACGCCGTCAGCAATAAAGGTATCAATGCCGGGAAACAAATCAAGCGGATAATGCGTCACTTCAAAGGTGAGAGGCTGATCATCATTATATAAAATCCGTTTTAATTCAACGACAGGGCTCTCGGGATGGATTTGAAGCTTTTCAGCGATGGGTTTTGACGCTGGAATGATGTCATGGGACAGCACATGATGCTTCGGTTTTTTGCCGGTTGATTCCATAAATTCCGAGTAGCCGTTTACAGCGATCAGCTCTCGTTTTAATTTAGGGCTTTTAACGAACGTTCCCTTTCCCTGCTGCCTGATCAGATAGCCTTCTTCGACTAAATCGAGAATGGCTTTCCTGACGGTGATGCGGCTGACGTTATACTTGGTGCAAAGCTCGTTTTCGGTAGGCAGCTTGGCGGTTGGGGAATACACGCCCTTTTTGATGTCATCAGTGATGATTTGTTTTAGCTGAATGTATAAAGGTGTAGAACTTCCGTTGTTTAACAAAGGGTAGCCTCCTTTTAACCTATTATTTATATTATAATGTATTATGACGTTATAATACAAATTTACATTTTTTATTTTAGAGATATAGCAAAAATGGGAATCGATTACTCTAAAAATAACAGAAAGACCAAGTTGTTTCCAGTGACGAAATAACGGGTCAAAAGATAGGGGGACTTTTCTGATGGCTTCATTAACATTTGAACACGTCAAAAAATCATATCACTCACAATTAACCGTGAAGGACTTTGATTTAGATGTAAAGGATAAGGAGCTTTTGGTGCTGGTGGGGCCGTCAGGATGCGGAAAATCAACAACGCTGCGGATGGTGGCTGGATTAGAAAGCATTTCTGAAGGAAATCTTCTTATTGATGGGGAGCGGGTCAATGATCTTCCGCCGAAAGAACGTGATATTGCGATGGTATTCCAGAACTATGCGCTTTATCCGCATATGACGGTTTTTGATAATATGGCGTTTGGATTAAAGCTCAGAAAGATGGCGAAACAGGAAATTGCCGAGCGGGTTCATGCGGCAGCCAGAATTTTAGAAATTGAACATTTGCTGAAGAGAAAACCAAAGGCGCTCTCCGGCGGGCAGCGGCAAAGGGTGGCGCTTGGCAGATCGATTGTGAGGGAGCCGAAGGTCTTTTTAATGGACGAGCCGCTTTCTAATCTGGATGCAAAACTAAGAGTGACGATGCGGACAGAAATCAGCAAGCTGCACCAGCGATTAGAGGCAACGATCATTTATGTCACGCATGACCAGACCGAAGCAATGACAATGGGAGATCGGATTGTCGTCATGAATGAAGGGGAAATTCAGCAAGTGGCGAAACCTCATGACATTTATCATTACCCGGCCAATTTGTTTGTCGCAAGCTTCATTGGCTCTCCCGGAATGAACTTTTTGAAAGGCATCATAGAACAGCAGCATGGCGAGCTGTTTTTCACAAATTCTTCGATCCGGCTTCATATTCCTGAAGAAAAAGCAAAGCGGCTGAAGGAAAAGGGATATGCCGGAGAACAGATGATTGCCGGTGTACGGCCGGAGCACATCACACAAATGACAGGAAATGACCAGTTGTTTGATTCAGTGTTTCAAGCGAAGGTGGAGGTGAATGAAAATCTGGGCTCGGAACTCATAGTGCATGTCATGGCTGGGGACGAGCGGCTCAAGGTCCGCCTGGACGGAAACACGCGAATCGATGCAGGCGATTCAATCCAGCTCTCAGTGAAAATGGACCACGTCGTCTTTTTCGATGCGGAAACGGAAGAGGCTGTGTATTAGAAAAAGGTGCTCCTTAAAAGGAGCACCTTTTTCTTACGGCCAAATTTCATCCGCCCATTCAGGGTGGTCGATAAATGGATTGCGGTTGTGCTGATATTTTTCATAAATGATTTCATTTCTTTTCCGCTCGCGGTCGTCAACCGGATCCTGCTTATTCCATTCGAGCAGGACAGATTGTTTGCCATGATAAGGAGCTGAGCCGTTGCCTGTCTTATCATTAAGCTCAAGATCAGGATAGCCGTCATCACCCTCGTAACGGACAGCCATGTAAAACAGCATGCGGGCAACATCGCCTTTCACATCATCGCGGGGCTCCCATGAATCGCCGTCATAATAATTTCCGGGTGCCTTCGCATATTCAGTGCCGCCATTGTCAAAATCCATATTTCCTCTGGCGCTGTTCACTTGAACATCAGCCGGGCGCAAATGATGAATATCAGTACCAGGTCCCTTGCTCGTACCAAAATCGCCATGGGATTTCGCCCAGACGTGCTCGCGGTTCCAATCGCCGACATTGCCGCCGTTCAGGTTTTTGGACCGCGATTCATTCGTATAGAGCAGGATGACGTTATTCGGATTTCTCGGGTCTTCATCCGTTTCTTTCAGCGCGTTCCACACTTCGCTGTAGGACAGCATCGTGTGTCCGCTGATAATACGGTGCAGGGTGCTTTTTAGCGAGTCTCCTGTTTTACCTTCAGCCCCTTCATAATAGGTATCTGTGTCAGCATAGGGTGCAGCGGGGGCGGCTAATGAGAGAAGGCTTCCTGTTCCTGAAGGGGAAGACGCCAATCGGTCATTAAGGCTTAATGCGGTTTGCGCGCTTGCTGAAGCTGCCGGCGCAAGCCATCCGGAAATCAGTAATACACAGACGAGCGGCAGAAACCATGCTTTTTTTGTCATCACTTGCCCTCCTTTTATCAGATCATGTCTATTATCTAAAATTGAAATAAAGGATAGAAGTGTCATTTTGTATATTTTTCATTAAAATTGTAAATTAGTCCCTTTGGAGGAGGCGGAAATCTCCTGTTCCCATATCTTTAGGTCCTGTTTTTGCGAGCTGCCGGCATTTCCGTTTTCATCCGTACCGCAAACATCGCCTCTCCGGCAAGCTGAGCTTGTTCATATGAAAGGCATTTTGACCCTCTCTTTCGCTCTTGCTGGCTCTCTTCCTAACCGTGTTTTCTTTTGACCTTTACATCAAAATAGTTGTGACATGTAGGGTGAATCTGGTTGCTGGATAGATACTGTGACTAAAAAATAAACGTTTTTTTGGTTAATCTGTCAATGAACTATCATGTTCCTCCTTCTATAATGAAGTCACCATAGCGGCCAGAGGGGGGAGTACATGGAAAAGCAGAAGCTTTCAGTAAAAAACAGCATCACAGATTATATTGAATGGCTCGCCCAATACGGTGCGTCTGCGGATGGCGGCGTAACGAGGCTTTTATACACAAAAGAGTGGATGGACGCACAGCTTGCTGTGAAAACGGAAATGTCTTCTTTCGGGCTTGACACAAGATTCGACGATGTCGGCAATGTGTTTGGAAGGCTTTCGGGCACCCAGTCTCCGGATGAAGTCATTGTAACCGGTTCACATATCGATACTGTCATCAATGGGGGAAAATACGACGGCGCCTATGGTGTTCTGGCGGCAATGCTTGCGATAAAGCGGCTCAAAGAGACATATGGATCGCCGAAAAAAACACTCGAAGCGGTATCCTTATGTGAGGAGGAGGGCAGCCGTTTTCCAATGACCTACTGGGGATCAGGGAATATGACGGGTGTTTTTTCATTACAGGATGGAGCAGAGCCAAGAGACGAATCAGGAGTCTCGCTGCAACATGCGATGCATGAGAACGGTTTTGGCAAAGGTGTGTTTCAGGCAGCATATCGGACAGATATCAGCGCTTTTGTTGAGCTCCATATTGAACAGGGACAGACATTGGAAATGTCAGGACGGGATCTCGGGATTGTGACAAGCATTGCGGGGCAGAGGCGATATCTCGTCACGCTGGAGGGGGAATGCAATCATGCGGGAACCACCTCCATGAAATGGCGCAAGGACCCGCTCGCAGCCAGCAGCCGTATCATTCATGAGCTGCTGCTGCGGTCGGAGGAGCTGCCGGAGGAGCTCCGTCTGACATGCGGAAAAATAACGGCAGAGCCCAATGTAGCCAATGTCATACCGGGCCGCGTCCAGTTTTCAATCGATATTCGCCATCAGCATCAGCATGTGCTGGAGCAGTTTCATCAAGACATGGTTGTTTTGATCAACGGCATTTGCCTTCAAAAAGGAATTCACGCCGTGATTGATGAATATATGCGGATAGAGCCTGTGCCGATGGACGAAAGGCTGAAGGCTGCGGCTTTTGAAACAGCATTAGAAAACAGCTTCAGCTGTGAGGAAATGGTGAGCGGAGCAGGGCATGACGCGCAAATGATCGGAAGGCGCTATCCTGCTTGTATGCTGTTTGTGCCAAGCCGAGGCGGCGTCAGCCACTCACCGAAGGAATATACGTCAGCCAGACAGCTTGAGATCGGCGTCCGCGCACTGACTGATTTATTATACAAACTGGCTTACTGAAGGAGGAATGGCTGTGTCAGGCAGAAGAGAATTATGCACCCCGTTAAGAACGATTATGACGCCGGGGCCTGTTGAGGTTGATCCGCGTGTATTAAGAGTAATGAGCACCCCGGTTGTCGGCCAATTTGATCCGGCGTTTACAGGTATTATGAATGAAACGATGGAGATGCTTCGGGAGCTGTTCCAAACAAAAAACCGCTGGGCATACCCGATTGACGGCACTTCACGGGCGGGAATTGAAGCAGTGCTGGCTAGCGTGATAGAGCCGGAAGATGATGTGCTCATTCCCATTTACGGCCGTTTCGGTTATTTGCTGACTGAAATCGCCGAACGATATGGGGCAAATGTTCATATGCTTGAGTGCGAATGGGGAACGGTTTTTGACCCGGAGGACATCATACGGGAGATAAAAAAAGTGAAGCCGAAAATTGTGGCAATGGTGCATGGAGAAACATCGACAGGACGGATTCACCCGCTGAAAGCCATCGGCGAAGCCTGCCGCACCGAGGATGCATTGTTTATCGTCGATGCAGTCGCAACGATTGGGGGCTGCGAGGTTAAAGTCGATGAATGGAAGATTGACGCTGCCATCGGCGGAACGCAAAAATGTTTATCTGTGCCTTCAGGAATGGCGCCGATTACATATAATGAGCGGGTGGCGGACGTGATTGCAGCCCGCAAAAAGGTGGAGCGGGGGATTGCGACACAAGCTGACAGGGAAGCGCTTTTGGGAAATCGGCCGATCACAAGCAACTACTTTGATTTGAGCCAGCTTGAGGATTATTGGAGCGAAAGACGGCTCAATCATCATACAGAAGCGACGACGATGCTGTACGCCTTACGTGAGGGAGTCAGACTGGTGCTTGAAGAAGGTCTTGAGACGCGTTTCGAGCGGCATCGGCACCATGAAGCTGCATTAGCAGCAGGGATAAAGGCAATGGGGCTAAGCTTGTTTGGAGATGACAGCTGCAAAATGCCTGTTGTCACCTGTGTCGAAATTCCCGGCGGCATTGACGGCGAGTCTGTCCGTGGCATGCTGCTGGCACAATTCGGCATTGAAATCGCCAGCTCATTCGGCCCGCTTGCAGGGAAGATCTGGAGAATCGGCACGATGGGGTACAGCTGCAGAAAAGAAAACGTGCTATTCGTGCTTGCCGGGTTAGAGGCTGTGCTTCTCAGACATAACGCAGGAATCGAAGCAGGAAAAGCGCTCCAAGCAGCGCTGGATGTGTATGAAAACGCTGGCCGCCAGGCGGCGGTGTAAAGAAAAGCTTGCGGAACTCCGCAAGCTTTTTAGATATGATTTCGTGTTTTCTCCAATCTGATTTTCTTCGTTTGACTCTTTTTACAAATCCTCTTTCTATGTGTTTTATTTTCTGACAAATCATGAGGCATTTTTTCTTCCATCGTCTATTCTTTATACAAGTTACCCATAAAACGCTGAATTAGTTGTTTTTTTCGAGAGGAGGATGCAGCATTGGGAAATTTTCACACGGTGTTAGACGCGCTTCTGGAAGACCAGGAGGGGGCTGTGCTGGCGACCATTGTTCAGGTTGAAGGCTCCGCATATCGAAAAGCAGGTGCTTCTATGCTCTTTAGGAAAAATGGCAAGCGGATTGGCTTGCTGAGCGGCGGGTGTGTGGAAGAAGATGTATTCCAAAGAATCAGTGCGCTGGGCGAACAGCTCACATCAGCGCTGATTCCCTACGACATGCGGTCGGAGGACGATCTTTCTTGGGGCATGGGAGCCGGGTGCAATGGCATTATTCATGTTCATGAAGAGCGAATCACTCTGGAAAAAAGGCGGCACTATGAGAAAGTGAGGGACTGCCTTCATTCAGGCAAAGCTGTCACTTCCGTTATAAAGATTGGATCCTCCCATTATTTATTTCTGACGGAGAACGGGCATTTTGGGAACTGGCCGGACGCGCCTCTGCAAGATATTCAACGTGCTGTTTCAACGCTTCATTTACCGCATTTCGATCCACCCACTAACATGTTTATTCAGCGAATTGAACCGAAGCCGCGTCTCATTCTGTTTGGAGCGGGACCGGATACTGTACCGCTGGCCAATTTGGCGGCTGACACAGGGTTTTCTGTTATCGTGACGGATTGGCGGCCCGCTTATTGTACATCCTCTCTTTTTCCAAAAGCGGATCAGCTGATCATCGCTTTTCCGGAACAAATGCTTAGCGAATTTCAATTTTTTCCGCATGATGCAGCTGTTGTGGCAACCCATCATTATGAGCACGATCAAACGATCATCAACTTCTTATTTTCTCAAAACCTCCATTATATTGGACTCTTGGGTTCGGCAAACCGCACGAAACGGCTACTGAACGGAAAACATCCTCCGTCTCACTTTTACAGTCCGGTCGGGCTGAAAATCGGTGCGGAAGGTCCCGAGGAAATTGCGGTAAGTGTAGTTGCAGAAATTATTCAAACAAGAAAACGGCTGGCGGTTGTATGAGAAACCCCTATCTGATCGGCGTGTTTCTCGCTGCCGGCAAAAGCAGAAGAATGGGTCAAAACAAGCTAGCTTTGCCGCTAAAAGGAGAAAACATCGGCTCACTTTCTTTGAAAACTGCTCTGTCGTCCCGCCTTGATCACGTGCTGGTCGTCGAGCGGACAGAACATGCTTCCCTTGAGTGGATAGGAGCGCCGTATCACGCTCCGCCTTTTCAAAAACGCTGGAGCCTGCACGTTTGCCAAGACGCAGAAAAGGGTCAGGGGCATTCAGTCAGCAGCGGGGTGAGAAAAGCAGAAAGCATGGGGGCGGACGGCGTTGTCATTTTGTTAGCCGACCAGCCTCAGCTTTCCGTCGATCATCTCAATGCCCTTATGGCACTGGCTCCTGAGTCATTTGCCGTGTCATCGTTTTTAGGGGCGTTCACCCCGCCAATCTACTTCTCGTCGGCTTGTTTTCCTTATGTAAAGGGGTTAACGGGAGATGAAGGGGCTCGCAGGCTCCTGAAAAGCGGACAGCTTGGAGCAGGAGCGGTTTTGGAGGCAAAGGATAGCGGCGAGTTGGACGATATTGATACACCCGAGGAATATGACATGGTAAGGAGGGCGATGGTTTGAACGGCCAAGTGACAAAAGCAAGGATGAATATTCAATTATGGAGGCCGACAGCGCTTGATGAGGCCTATTCGCTTTTAGAGAAGCTTGCTCCGGATGTGTGTGCCGCATCGGGAAGCACGCTGCTTCAGCTTCAGTGGGACAAAGGAACTCTACCGAAACAGCACCTTGTCAGCCTTGAAGGGATTGACGAGATGCGAGGGATCAGCGCCAGTGACACCCACGTGTCTATCGGGGCGCTCACATCACTGAATGAATGCAGAAAGAACCCTTTGATCAAGAGCGCGCTTGGCTGTTTCAGTGACGCTGCTTCCGCTGTCGCTGCACCGGGGATTCGCAGCCGTGCCACGATTGGCGGCAACATAGCGAGTAAAATAGGTGATTTCATTCCGCTTCTGCTTGTGCTTGGTGCTGAGCTTATCGTATATCAAAAGGAGCTAATCAGGATGCCGCTTGGCGCTTGGCTCAGTGAGGAAGACTTTAGAACGGCTATCGTCACGCGTGTCATCATCCCGCGGGCGGAGGGAGAGCGTGTATTTTATCACAAGCTTGGAAGGCGCCAGGCTTTTACAGGAGCGGCTGCTGTTGCAGCTGGACGTTTTTTGAAAGACGGCGGCATTCGCCTCGCCGCTGGCCATGCCGATATCACTCCTAGGAGATTATTGGACAGTGAAGCGAAATGGATGGCACCAGGGGGGGACTCGCATGAGCTGTACAAAATACTTATCCATGAGCTGCCGTTTTCCTCAGATGCTTTTATGTCAGCGGCATACAGAAAAAAAGCCGCTGCCAACGTCATCATGGCAGAGCTGATGGCTGAGGGAGGGGAATAAATGATCATCAACAAACCGTCAAAAGTCAGGCCGGATGGAAGGGGTAAGGTCACAGGGGAATTGAAATATATGACCGATCTCAGCTTTCCAGGTATGCTATATGGCAAGGTGCTGAGAAGTGCTTATCCTCATGCAGAGATTGTGTCGGTTTGCACCATAAAAGCTGAGAAAATGGAAGGCGTGCAGGCCGTTGTCACACATAAAGACGTTCCCGGGTTAAACCGATTTGGCATTGTCATTCCTGATCAGCCGGTTTTATGTGAGGACAGGGTGCGATATGTCGGGGATGCGATCGCCGCAGTTGCTGCAGAATCGGAGGAAATCGCGGAAGCGGCGCTGGAGCTGATTCACGTTGAATATAAAGAGCTGGAAGTCATGGATTCACCAGAAAAAGCGCTTCGGCCGAATGCGCAAAGACTGCATGAGGACGGGAATATCCTGCACCACGCATTTTTTTCGAACGGCGATGTGGAAGAAGGGTTTCAAGCATCTGACACAGTCCTTGAAGAAACCTATGAGCTGCCGCGGCAGATGCATACGTATATGGAAACGGAGGGAGGCGTAGCAGTTCCGGAAGACGACGGGGGTTTTACGATGTATGCAGGAACCCAGCACGGCTATAAAGACCGTTTCCAGCTTGCCCGTATTTTTGACATTCCTGAAGAGAAGATAAGGATTGTGTCAAGTCCGATGGGCGGCTCGTTCGGAGGGAAGGATGAGCTGAATATTCAGCCGTATGCCGCGCTTTTGTCACTGAAAAGCGGACGTCCTGTCAAAATCCATCAGACACGAAAGGAATCTGTACGTTCTGGCATTAAGCGCCATCCGATGAAGATTACGATAAAAACGGGTGCGGATCATTCGGGAAATCTATTGGCGCATGACGTGAAAATTGTGGCGGACACAGGCGCATATGCTACGCTCGGACCGGCTGTTCTTGATTTTTCTGTCGAGCATGCCGCGGGGCCGTACCGTATTCCGAATATCCGGACTGAAGGAATATCAGTATTTACGAACAACGGGGTGGCGGGGGAATTCCGAGGCTTTGGCGGCAATCAAATCACATTTGCACTCGAAACCCATCTCGATCGTCTCAGCGGCATGCTCGGCATCGACCCGCTGGAGCTGAGAAGAAAAAATATCAGAAAACCGCATGACTTGGGACCGCTTGAGCATCGAATTGCACCAACTGACGGAGCGGCGCAGGTGTTGAATGCCATATCTAAATCTCCCATTCTTACAAGAACAAGCCGGAACTGCGGGTATCTGCAAAGAGGCACGGGAGCGGCAATTACAATGCACGGCGGCGGGCTGGGGTATGGCCGAATGGATGCGGCAGGAGGCCGTTTGTCCCTTTCGAGTGAAGGCAAAATCACAGCATCGTTCGGATTTGAAGAATGCGGACAGGGGATTCTAGCAGCGATTGAACATATTGTCATGGAGGAGCTGGGTTGTGCCGCAGAGGATATTTCCATTGTTATTGGGGATACCGCAAAAGTGCCGAAGTCAGGCTCCTCCACAGCATCCCGCGGCACAAGCATGGTGTGGCACGCGATCCAGCGTTTGAAGAAGCCGTTTCTAGCTCAGTTGAAAAAACGGGCGGCAGAATGGAACGGCTGTTCAGCGGAAAACCTTATTCCCGGCGCTGCAGGCTTGCGTGACAAAAACACAAAGTCGCTCGTGGTGACGTATAAGGAGCTGGCTGAAAAAGGCCCTTTGGCAGAGGAAACGGCCTTTGACTTTCCAACAACGCCTGATCCTGTAGTAGCACCAGGCAGTCATTTCTTGTATTCTTTCGGTGCAGCAGCCGTTGAGGTGGAGGTAGATCTGTTAACAGGCGATGTCAAAGTGATAGATTGTGAGCATGCTATTGCGGCAGGTCCGGTTGTCAGTCCCCAGGGTTATCGAGGTCAAATTGAAGGCGGCGCTGCCATGGCGCTCGGCTATACGCTGATGGAGGAAGCCAAAATGACGGACGGCCGTTATGCTGCGGAAAATCTAGATCACTATTTGACCCCCGGAGTCAAAGACGTTCCTAACATGAAGGTGATCGCAATAGAAGAACTAATGAAGGGTGATGCATATGGACCGCGCGGTGTTGGCGAAATCGGAACGATCGCCATCACTCCGGCGATTGTAAAGGCAGTACATGATGCAGTCGGATGTTGGATTAATAAGCTGCCGATTTCAAGAGAAGAGCTGCTTGAAGCGATAGACAGAAAGGGGCTGAAGCAATGGACGTAAAAGAGGCCGGGCCATTTCCTGTAAAAAAGGAACAGTTCCGAATGACCGTGAATGGACAGGAGCGGGAGGTTGCTGCCGTTCCTACGACACATCTGAGTGACCTGCTTAGAAAGGAATTTCAGCTGACCGGGACAAAGGTGTCCTGCGGAATCGGCCGCTGCGGAGCCTGCTCTATTTTAATCGACGGAAAACTGGCCAATGCGTGTATGACCATGGCTTACCAAGTGGACGGCCACTCCATTACAACAATCGAGGGCGTACAAAAAGAGGAACTGGATATCTGCCAAACCGCTTTTCTGGAAGAAGGCGGCTTTCAATGCGGATACTGTACCCCAGGAATGATAATTGCGCTTAAAGCACTGTTTCGGGAAACCCCTCAACCTTCTGACGAAGATATAGAAGAAGGGCTGGCGGGGAATTTGTGCCGGTGTACCGGGTATGGCGGGATTATGCGGTCAGCTTGCAGGATTAGAAGAGAGTTGAACGGGGGTAGACGGGAGTCCGGCTTTTAAGAGCCGGACTTTTTTAGCCTCAGTCAGACAGCGCGATCAAGACGCAGAAGCGTTGTGGGAAAACATCACGATAAATCTCGTAGAACTTGACAGCTTCTGGATTAGAAAATGATTAGTGAATCCATAGCAAAGACGCCATAAAAACTTCTTATGGCGTCTGTCGGACAGGGAGGTGTTGGATACGGCGGAGGCAAGGAAAGTTAAACTTAGTAATTAAAGATAGCTGCTCCAACAATGATCAACAAAATGAATAGCACCACGATCAAAGCGAAGGAGCTCCCTAAACCGTTTGAGTAGCCAGAGTTGCCACTGTATCCACCAGAATTGTAGAATCCCATAATGTCACCTCCTTTAGTGGAGATAGTATAAGATATGCCAAACGATTATTTTCGACATAGATTTAAGTCTAAAAAAGAAAAAATGAATATTTTGTCTAAAAGTGTAAGAGAGAACCCATTATCAAAACTATTAAAACAGCATCAATTGTCTTCAAAGTATTTTTTCGTTATAGGTTTAGAAAAGGGAGCTCGGCTGCTAAGAGCTGACTTATTAGTTTGAAACCTCAATATTTATAAATGAAAGGACTACAGGATATTTTTCTCGTAGGCAATTATCCTGAAAAATATAGGTGAATTTTTATTCAAGCTGTTGTTTCACTAAGTGTGGGATCAAGTACTGTCCTAGGATCAAAAGTTTATTGAAGTGCAAATAGAAGCCCGCCTCACCGGCGGAATTCTTAACTCCCCCTATACACCTGATAACCAAACGGCGACAGCAAGAGCGGGATATGATAATGTGCATCTGGATCTGCAAGCTGAAAACGGACGGTGACTATGGTTAAAAACGGCTGGTCGACCGTATTCACGTTTTTATTCGCAAAATAGTCTCCTGCATGAAATTCCATCACATACTCTCCGGAAACCAGCTCTTCACCAGCCAGCAGAGGGACATTGACTCTGCCGTCATTGTTAGTGTATACCTCTTTCATAATACTTTCGCCCAGCCGCTTCAATTCAATTTTTACGTTCGCCGCTGGTTTGCCGCAGGTTAAATCTAAAATATGGGTTGTCAGTTTTCCCATCAGGCTTTCAGGCTCCGACATTTTTCAGCGGCTTTCTGTTTTTCTTTCTCGGCGTCTTCTCTTGTCACGTTAAAATGTTGGAAACCGTATGGCGGGCGCGGTTCGGTGTAGACTTTTCCTTGTGAGCCCGAGATTTCTTCGACAACCGTATCCCACGTGTGATTTTGAGATTGGAAGCTGACATCAGTGAGCTGCGGGAACCTTGCTAATATTCTGCAGCCGATATGATAGATTAAGTTTTGGATTGAAGGGGTTTCGAGCTCGTGAAAAACGGTGCTTGCCAAGTCGCGGACTTGTTCAGCCGCGACGTAGCGGGCTGGATCAGAAGCGTATGCGTCATTTGTATTTTCATATTGCCAGCTGATGTTTAAATAGACAAACAGCGGGCGGTTGCCGTCTTCGGGAAGAGTCGTATATTCGTCCCGGATGAAGCCGACGAAGGAGTTGCCGCTCACCTTGACGAGCTGAAGATCCATGACTTCGCTGTATTGCTCTGTAATCGTTATGGTATTCCCGCTTCGTTCTGCTTTCAGCACAGAGCGGCTTCGTTCATTACGCGATCTTCTGAAGACGAGGCGGCTTGTGCTGAGCTCTTTCTCCTCGTATGCAGGCATTGCTTCAAACGGAATGTCTTCGCCAGTCAGAGTGATCTTGTCCATATGAGAATAGGTATCTAAAAATCGGTGAGCTACATAGTGTAGGAACCCCTCGGTTGTCGTTCCTTCATAGGATGCGAGATGGCGCTGGATAAAGTTTTTCATTGAATCCGTCGCCACGACGAGAGTATTGTCTCCGTCTGTAAATGATGGCAGGAAGGCTTCTCCGCCAATTTCGCATGTCACATCAACACCGACAACGGTATTGCTTCTCCCGGCAAAAGATGATTCTGGGATTTGCTTCACTCCAGTGAGCGGTTTTAAAAACGTTCGGTATGCAAATACATTTCCTTTGCCATAAGACATAGTTCTTTTCATTTGCGTCTCTCCTTTTTCAGTGATGATGTCAGCCAGACGAAAGCGGGCGATTCGGTAAATTTCTATAAGGGCCTGCTGGAACTCCGTTTCTCGTTCGCTCTCAAGCCTTGCCAGCAGGGCTTGGTGAATGTCCTGTTTCGTCTTTCCCTTCACCGCTAAAATAAAAGGAAAGCCGAAGCGATCATAATAGTGTTCATTCAGCATGAGAAACTCCTCGTATTCCTGCTGTTCTAATTTGCTGAGCCCCGCGTTCTGCTGCTCTCGTACCGAGTCATCGCTCATTGTTTTCTTTGTTCCGAGCCGGGGATGCTTTTTGATTAAATCAAGCTGTGTCTCGCGATCCGCGGCTTTTACAATGCCAGTCATTTTGCGGTGAAGATCAGAAAGGGACGAAAACGGCCGTAGTGCTGCGGATCTCTCCGCAATCCATGAAGAGTGTTCAAAAATAGAACCAAGTGTGCCTGTCAGTGTTTGTGTGTCCATTTGGTTCAGGTCATCCATTGTGAACATTGGCATCTTCCTTTACGTTTTTATGTCTGCGCCATTCGGCTGTTTGATTTGAAAAAAAGCGTGCAGTGCAATGGCCGTCAAACTGCCGATCACAATTCCGCTTCCTGCCAAGACAGAGGCCGCGCCCGGAAGAGATGAAAACAACGCGGGAACTGTTGTAGCGCCAAGCCCCAAGCTGACGGAAGAGGCGATAATCAGCAGGTTGCCTTGCGAATCAAGGTCAACGCTGGATAGCATTTTGATCCCGTAAGAAATGACCATACCGAACATGACGATCATTGCGCCGCCGAGAACTGGGGTGGGGATCACTGTTGTCAGGGCCGCTGCTTTTGGAACCAGGCCGATCGCGACCAGTATGATTCCTGTGATGGCGATGACGTTGACACTTTTCATCTTTGAGAGCTGAACGATGCCGACATTCTGCGAGAAAGCTGTATAGGGAAACGCGTTAAATAAGCCGCCCAGCAAAATCGCAAGGCCTTCTGCCCGGTAGCCCTTTTCCAGATCTTTCTCCGACAGCCTGCGGTTTGTGATATCGGCAAGCGCAAAATAAACGCCTGTCGATTCAACGAGGCTGACAATCGCAACGAGAAGCATCGTGACAACAGCCGGCAGCTCAAAGGTTGGCGGTCCGAAATAAAACAGAGACGGAACATGAAGCCAAGACGCCTCCAAGACCTCAGAAAAATCGACCTTTCCCATGAAATATGCAGCCGCTGTTCCTGCGATAAGACCGAGTAAAATCGCTATGGAGCGGATAAAGCCTTTAAAGAAATAAAACAGCAATAAGATAAAAGCTGTGACGCCAAACCCGAGGAGCACGTTGTCCAGTGAGCCGAATTCTTTGCTTCCTTCACCTCCGGCCAGGTTATTCATTGCCGTTGGAATCAGGCTGATGCCGATGATCATGACGACTGATCCGGTTACAACAGGCGGAAAAAAACGGACAAGCTTCCCGAAGAAGCCCGCGGCTAAGGCGACAATCAGTCCTGCGGCGATAATGGCACCGTATATCGCTGGGACACCGTAAGTGCTGCCGATGGAAATCATCGGGCCGACTGCGGTAAACGTGCATCCGAGCACAACGGGAAGGCCGATGCCGAAATATCGGTTTCTCCAGAGCTGCAAAAGAGTTGCCGCCCCGCACATAAACAAATCAATCGCGATTAAATACGTCAGCTGTCCCGCATTCAGCCCGATCGCCGCTCCGACGATCAGCGGAACGAGAATGGCTCCCGCATACATGGCAAGCATGTGCTGAAGCCCCAGCATCATCAGCTGTAAGGCATTGTGCTGTTCCTTCATCTTTTTTACACCTCTTTTTCTAATGCGAGTGTATGTTCTAATACCGGAAGTTCTGTTTGCTGTGCTGTTAATTCTTTTTTGTCGCGCAAGCTGAAAAATAGATTCAAAAAGATGGCGGTTAGGCTTCCGGTGATGGTGCCGTCACTGACCAGAATCCGGATCGGAGCGGGGAATTCAGCAAAAATCCCGGGGACCGTGCTGGCGCCGATGCCGAGTGCAATTGAGCATGCGATGGTCAGGAGGTGGTATTGATTTTTGAGATCCGCTGTGCTGAGCATTTTGACGCCGGAGGCAATCACCATGCCGAACATGACGACGGTCGCGCCGCCAAGTACAGCAGCAGGAACGGCAGAAGCAAGGGCGGCAATCTTCGGAATCAGTCCGAGACAGACAAGGATACAGCCTGCGGTAACGACGATGTTTCTTGTTTTCACTTTGGTCAGCTGCAATAAGCCGGCGTTTTGCGCAAAGGTATTATAAGGAAAGGCATTGAACAGCCCGCCGATGAGAATGGCGATTCCCTCCGCTCGATAGCCTTTGACGAGGTCTTTTTCAGTTAAAGATCTGCCGCATATCTTTCCGATTGCGTAAAAAACGCCGGTTGATTCCACAATTATGACGATTCCGACGATCAGCATCGTTAAGATCGGACCGATTTCAAACGTAGGGGCTCCGAAGTAAAAAGGCTTCGGGATTTGGAAGAACGGTGCTTCTGTAACAGAAGAAAAGCTGACTTTGCCCATGATCGCTGCTGCCGCTGTTCCGGCGGCGATGCCGATCAGAACGGACAGTGTTCGGGCAAATCCTTTGAGAAAGCGGTTGAGGACTAAAATCAGAACAAGAACACCGACAGAAAGAAGAAGGTTTTCGAGTGAACCGTATTCGGGGTTGGGGCTGCCGTTTATTTTTTCGCCGCCAGCCATATTTTTCACACCTGTCGGAACAAGTGAAAGGCCGATCAAGGTCACAACGGTACCTGTTACGACAGGAGGAAATAACACAGTCAGCTTGCCGAAAAAACGCGCAAACAAAAAGATGAATACACCGGCCGCGATGATGGAACCGTAAATCGCGTGAATGCCGTAATTGCTGCCGATTGCAATCATCGGGGTGACGGCCACAAATGAACTGCCAAGCATGACGGGAAGCCCGATGCCGATGTATGCTCCGCGCAAGGTTTGCAAAAGCGTCGCGACGCCGCACGTTAACAGGTCAATCGCCAATAGGTAGGACAGCTGTTCAGTTGTTACATTCAGGGCCCTGCCGACAAGCAGGGGCACCAAAATCGCACCTGCATACATGGCGAGCACATGCTGCAGGCCAAGCGTAAACACCGCAAACGATCTTTTTTTCACTATAGTCCCTCCTTGTATGTGAACTTTAGTAACATGATATCGTGCCGAAAGAGGGGTGTCATTGGATACAGTAGCCGAAAAAGACAGATGTGATTGCTGAAAGTGACGAAAAATGATTCATTTTGTAGGAAAATGTGACAAACGTTAGCTGATCAGCCGCTGCATACGTAAGGCAAGCCGCAAACGCATCGTTGTTTCAGGATCTTTTAAGCTTTTCCCCAGCAGCTCTTCGCATTTTTCAAGACGGTAGATGACCGTATTGCGATGAACGTACAGACGCTTTGCCGTCTCTGAAATTTGGCAGTGTGTCTCTAAATAGACGGAAAGCGTATGAAGCAGGCTTTGATCCTCCTGCTGTTTTTCAGCGAGGCTCTGAAGCGTGGAGTTGTAAAATTTCTTCAAATCCTCAACTGGGAGCAAGCGCAGAAGCTCAGGCACATCTTTGGCGTGATACACCTGGATAAATGCGGTGCTTCTTGACAAATGCCCAGATTGCAGAGCATCAGAAGCTTCTGTGAAAGCGTCGGGAACATCAATGAGCTTTTGGCAGATATTGCTGATGCCAAACGACACGGTTCGTTTAAATTGAGCGCTGACCTGTGTTTGGAACTGTTCTAAAAAGCTGATCACCGAGGCATGCATTTCACTCCAGCTGTCTGTCGCCTCGATTAGAATAATGCCGACATTTCCTTTCATAAAGAAGTGAGGCGGAAACGGGAAGGCTGATAGTTCACCTTCAAGAAATTCGAATACGCTGTCGGAAGCGAGCTGATTTTCTGTAAAGCTGATTGATTCATCATTCCGATCGAGTTTGCCGGCAATGCACATGTATTTTTGATCCCAGCGCAGCTTGAATTCTTTCGCCCGGTTTTTGATTTCGTCATCTGAAGAAAAGGACCGCTCAATAAAATTGTTGAAAAACTCATTTCGGGCCCGCCGGCTGAACTGTTTCAGCGCATTTTCCTTCAGCAATTCAAAGGAAATGACGTTGGCCGCTTGTTCAATAGTGAGGATCAATCCTTTATCGCCGGCCTGCACCATGTCCGGTATCAGCAGGTAGCCGCAGTTTTTTTCGTGATTATAAATAGGCAGGACAGAATATGTTTTCTGATCTGAGATTGTAGAGAAACAAGTGAAAAATGGCCCGGATACGGTATTCAGAGTGCCTTTCAGCTTTTCGGTCTCAACTGAAATCTGATGAGACGCAGACAGCATTTTGGCATGCTGGTCAAGCAGCAGCACGGGAAGCTGAAGGAGGTCTGACACCTTTTTGAGGAGGGATTGCAGCCCCTTGCCGCTCATAATGTGGTTTGTGAATTTTTTGTGCGCGTAAATGGCTTGCTGCAGCTCGTTAGAACGCATATCGAGAATATGGCTGAGTGTGGCATTCACAATATCGCCGAGTCGGATGTGTTCCGGAAGCTCAATGATTGGAAACGCATATGAATCGGCCAGTTCGATGATTTCCTTCGGGATATCTTCCAGATAGCGCTTTGTTTTAATGCCGAGGCCCGCGCAGCCGCGTTTTGCCATTTGCCGAATCAGTTCAGATAATTGATGCGGGTGATCCTTCAGGTGATAGGCGGTGGTGACGAGCAATTCATTCTTATGCAAAAAGTCTGCGATATCCGGAGCGTCCATCATATTGACATGCTGAACCTCTCTATCCCCTCCTGCTTTTCCAGCGATTAAATTGGCGTTTTCAAAAGCCGGTATTTTCATCACATCAAAAATATTCATAGCGCATTCTCCTTTTCTATAAAAACATTGGTTAAGGTGAATAATTTTCAATAGGAATTCTAGCGGTTTTGCTGATGTAATACGATCATAGTAGCAGTAAACTGTGGAAAATAGAACTGATTGTGTGACATAAACTGACATGAAAAATCATTATCCTTATATGGGGGGATCAATATGGCTTACGATATGGTGATAAAAGGTGCGAAGGCAGTTACGCCAGATGGCGTTATAGAAGCTGAGATTGCAGTTCAAAACGGTGTCATTGCCGAGATAGGTTCTGACATTGAAGCAAGCGGGACGGAAATCATCCAGGCAGACGGGAAATACGTGTTTCCTGGTGTGATAGACTGCCATGTTCATTTTAATGAACCGGGCAGGGAGGATTGGGAGGGGTTTGAAACAGGTTCTCAAATGATGGCCGCAGGCGGTTGCACCACCTATTTTGATATGCCGCTCAACTGTATTCCATCAACCGTGACGGCAGAGCATCTTCTCGCAAAAGCTGAGCTAGGCAGGCAAAAATCTGCCGTGGATTTTGCGCTATGGGGCGGCCTTGTGCCAGGCCATATCGAGGACATCCGTCCGATGGCTGAAGCGGGAGCGATCGGGTTTAAAGCGTTTTTATCAAAGTCAGGCACTGATGAGTTCCGCTCTGTTGATGAACGGACATTGCTCAAAGGCATGGCAGAAATCGCGGCTGCAGGAAAAATCCTCGCTCTCCACGCGGAAAGTGACGCGATCACAAGCTACTTGCAGATGGTTTTGGCCAATAAAGGAAAGGTGGACGCGGATGCGTACGCCGCCTCCCGCCCGGAGGAAGCAGAAGTTGAAGCGGTGTATCGCACGATTCAGTATGCGAAGGTGACAGGCTGTCCGGTTCATTTTGTCCATATCAGCACGGCGAAAGCGGTCCGGCTGATCAGAGAGGCGAAACAGGAAGGTCTTGATGTTTCGGTTGAAACATGTCCGCATTATGTCTTGTTCAGCCATGACGATTTACGGCAAAGGGGCTCTGTCGCAAAATGCGCGCCTCCGCTCCGGTCACGGCAATCAAAAGAGACGCTGATCGAGACGCTCATTGCCGGGGACATTGACATGGTTTCCTCAGACCATTCCCCCTGCCGTCCATCCTTGAAGCGGGAGGATAACATGTTTTTATCATGGGGCGGAATCAGCGGCGGGCAGTTCACTTTATTAGGAATGCTGGAACTGGCGCTTGAGCATCATATTCCGTTTGAAACCATCGCAGAATGGACAGCGGCGGCCCCTGCAAAACGATTCGGCCTTCAGAAAAAAGGGCGGCTTGAGGCGGGGTGTGATGCAGATTTCGTGCTCGTCAGCATGGAGCCGTACACTGTTACAAGAGAATCGATGTTTGCAAAGCATAAAAAAAGCATTTACGAAGGACATACATTTCCCTGCAGCATTTCGGCCACTTACAGCAAAGGCCGGTGCGTGTACAATGACGGGGAAAAAGTCACTGAAATTGACGGAGCTCTGGTCGTTCCTTCGTAAGCCCGGCGGATTTTACCGCCGGGTTTTTTGATTTCCGCCGTTCTAGTTTTTAAAATCTCATCAACGTGGTATCTTTTTTAAAAGGAGGCGGAGGCAATGGAACATGTTAAATACATACTTAAGCAATCTTGGTCGCGCCATACGAGCTCTAAATGGACGAAAGAATGCCCGGCATGCGGCCAATGCGGCGTGACGGCATTGGTGATTCAAGACCATTTCGGCGGCACGATTTTCAAAACAAAAGTCGGTGAGAGCTGGCATTTTTATAACAGCATCATGGGTGTGATGTACGATTTTACGAGTGAGCAGTTTCAGGCGCCTATTGAATATCAGCATATTCCTTCCTCAAGAGAAGAGGCGTTTTTAGATACGAATGAGGAACAATATCAGCATCTTCGTTCTGCATTTTCCCGCCATATGTACAGCATTTCCGAGGAAACCTGAAAACACGTGTGATAAACTGGAAGAGAGGTGAATGAGTGTGATTTATATCGGACTGACGGGGTGGGGGGATCATGACAGCATCTATCCGCCGAAAACGGCCAGCCAGAAAAAATTGCAGGCCTATTCCTCCCATTTTCCGATCGTGGAATTAGACGCGAGCTTTTACGCGATTCAGCCGGCGCGCAATAATGAAAAGTGGGTGAAGGAAACGCCCGAAACCTTCCAATTTATCGTGAAAGCATATCAAGGCATGACAGGGCATCAGCGCGGCGAAATTCCCTTTCACTCAAAAGAGGAGATGTTTGATGCGTTTAAGGTGTCTTTAACGCCATATTTACATAGCAATAAGCTCGCCATGGTGCTGTTTCAATTTCCGCCGTGGTTTGACTGCAAGAAGGAGAATGTCGCCTATTTGAGATGGTGCAAGCACCAAATGGGAGATATTCCTTGTGCGCTTGAATTCAGAAACCGTTCCTGGTTCTCGCCGCCATTTTATGAGCAGACGCTTTCATTTATGAAAGCGGAAGGCTGGATTCACAGTGTCTGTGATGAACCGCAAATCGGAGAAGGCAGCGTTCCGACTGTGTTGCGCGCGACCGATGAAAACAAAACGCTCGTCAGGTTTCACGGACGCAACAAGCAGGGCTGGATGAAGCCTGATGGCGGGAAAAACTGGCGTGAGGTCAGGTACTTATACCGCTACAACCAACAGGAGCTGGAGGATTGGAAAAAGCACCTGAATGAATTGCAGCAGCAATGTAAGGATGTTTTTGTCCTGTTCAACAACAATTCCGGCGGTGACGCCGCGGATAATGGCAAGCAAATGCTTGAACTGCTTGATATCGAGTACAGCGGACTTGCTCCGAGACAGCTCGATTTATTTTAGAAAAGAGGTTTTTATTGATGTCGTTTGTGATTTTGGTCGTACTGGGATTAATCGCAGGTACGGTAGGAAGTCTGATCGGGCTTGGCGGCGGAATTGTCATTGTGCCGTCTCTGATGTTTTTAAGCACAGTGACGCAGCTGTTTCAGGATGTGACGCCGCAGGTTGCGATTGGAACTTCGCTTTTGGTCATTATTTTTACGGGCCTTTCTTCAACTTTGGCTTATATTAAATATAAAACCGTTGATTATAAGAGCGGGCTCATTTTCTTTATCGGTTCGGGTCCCGGCAGCATGATCGGGGCTTACGTGTCAAAGCTGTTCAATTCAAACTCGTTTTCCGTTTGGTTTGGCATTTTTATGATTCTGATTTCATTATCCTTAATGCTGAAAGCGAAAGCCCGGCCGGTCAATAAAGCGCACAAAGGAATTATCCGGACATTTCAGGATGATGCCGGTGAGCCTTATACGTACTCATATCAGGCCTCTGTCGGTATTGCCATTGCCTTTGTTGTCGGTTTTTTAGGCGGACTTTTCGGTATAGGCGGCGGATCACTGATGGTTCCGGCGATGATGCTGTTATTTCTGTTTCCGCCGAAGGTTGCGGTGGCAACGTCCATGTTTATTATTTTCCTGTCTTCTATGACAGGGTCTGTTTCACATATGATTTCCGGGCACGTCAATTGGCTGTACGCCCTCGCGCTTGTGCCCGGCGCTTGGTTCGGCGGAAAGCTTGGCGCCGCCATCAACAGAAAAATGCAGACGAAAACGATCGTTATGATCATGCGGATCGTATTGATTTTGATCGGCTGCCAGCTCATTTTTGAAGGCATTTTCAGCTGAACGATTAGGGAGAGATATTATGAAGGAGAAGCTCCGCTTATATCATACAAATGATTTGCACAGCCATTTTGAAAACTGGCCGAAAATTGTAGATTATATAGAGCAGAAAAGAAAAGAGCATCAGTCAGATGGCGAAGAGACGCTCGTTTTTGATATTGGCGATCATCTTGATCGTTTTCAATTCGTGACAGAGGCGACATTCGGAAAAGCGAATGTCGATCTCTTAAACCGCCTTCACATTGATGGAGCGGCGATCGGAAATAACGAAGGGATTACGCTTCCGCATGAAGAGCTTGCTGCCTTATATGATCATGCTGAATTTCCTGTCATCGTCTCTAACCTGTTTGATAAAAATGGAAACCGTCCGTCCTGGGCGGTGCCTTACCATATCAAATCATTGAAAAACGGTATGTCCATTGCTTTCTTAGGTGTAACTGTGCCGTATTATCCTGTATATGACAAGCTGGGATGGACAGTAACGGATGCTCTTGAAAGCATAAAGGAAACCATTCAGGAAGTGAAAGGGCAGGCTGATATTATCGTTCTGCTGTCACATTTAGGCATTCTTGATGATCAAGCAGTGGCTGAAGTGGTGCCTGAGATTGATGTAATCCTCGAATCACATACCCATCATTTGCTTGAAGATGGACAAGTGGTGAATGGGGTACTGCTGGCCAGCGCCGAGAAATACGGGCATTATGTCGGCTGTGTAGAAATCACGGTGGACAGCGTACAGCGAAGCATCATCAGCAAAACGGCTTCTGTGCAGAACATGGCGGAATGGACAGGAGAATCCGCAGAAACAAAAGCGTTTCTCAATGAAAAAGAACGTGAAGCCGAGGCGAAGCTGTCCGATGCCGTTGCAGAGCTTGCACAAGATGCTGAGGTGAAGTGGTTTGAAGAATCAGAGCTGCCTTTGCTTTTGGCGTACGCCTTAAAGGAATGGTGCGAGACGGACATCAGTATGGTCAATTCAGGTGTCATTCTCGGTCCGCTAAAAGCAGGTCCTGTGACAAAGCTGGATCTGCACCGCATCTGTCCGCATCCGATCAACCCGGTGGCTGTCCGCCTGACGGGAGAAGAATTGAAGGAAACCATTGTCCATGCCGCTTCCGAACAAGTGGAGCAGCTCCGGATCAAAGGACTCGGCTTCCGCGGAGAAGTGATGGGGAAAATGGTGTATGCCGGCGTTGAGGTAGAAACGAAACGGCTCGATGACGGGATCACCCACGTCACCCGGATCACACTGAACGGGGAAGATATTGAAAAACATAAACAATACTCCGTTGCGGTGCTTGATATGTTTACGCTCGGCAAACTGTTTCCGTTGATTCGCGACGCTGCAGAAAAAGAATATTTTATGCCGGAATTTTTGCGGGATCTGCTTGCTTGGAAGCTTGCGCAATAAGGCAGTCAGCCCACAACAAGCTGTGCCCTTCATCATAAAGTGATGAATGAAGGGAGTGGTTGACGTGGTAAATCTGACACCGATCATGATAGAAGGACAGCCTTTTACAGCTGTGACAGTGAAACTTCCAAAAACGAATTTTATGGCCGTCACCAATGATCACGGATACATTATGTGCGGCGCGCTAGATGTGGCGCTGCTGAATGAAAAATTAAAGGAGCGCGGCATTGTGGCGGGTCGCGCAGTTGGTGTCCGCACCATTGACCAGCTGTTAGACGCACCTTTAGAATCCATCACGTACGCCGCAGAAGATCTTGGCATCAAAGTCGGCATGAGCGGCAGAGAAGCGCTTTTAAAAATGGTGAAATAAAATAAATTGGCCCCGGCTATTACTATGTCCCCTCTTACAAGCATACATTGTGATATGTAAGGGGGGATTTTCTTGCCAAGATATCGCGGCCCTTTTCGCAAGAGAGGACCTTTGCCTTTCCGTTACGTGATGCTCCTGTCAGTTGTCTTTTTTATCCTGTCAACAACGGTCAGCCTTTGGATGATCAATGGCTCGATCAAACCTGTTTTAATGGACATCGGCGAGATGGAAACGAAGCGTATAGCGACAGAGGTGATCCAGGATTCGATTGAGGACTATATGTCTGACAGTGAAAATATGAAAGATATGTTTCAAATGAATTCTGATGAAAACGGAAACTTAACGACAATCGATTTTAATACACAGGTTGTAAACAGTGTGAAAACAAAAGTGACAAAGCAGCTTCAGGCTCATTTGAAAGAGATGGAAACCCATACCGGACACAGCGGCGCCAGTGAAAACATTATGATCAACATTCCGCTGGGACAGGTAACCGGCAACAGCCTTCTTGGAAACCTCGGGCCGAAAATCCCGGTCCGGTTCAATTTAATCGGTGACGCTTTTACAGATGTCAAAACTAAGATCAAGCCGTATGGCATAAATAACGCACTTATTGATATCAGCATCTTTGTCGAAATTAAAGTGAAGGTCATCATTCCATTTGCCAGCAAAACCGCTGTCGTCACAAATAATGTTCCTGTATCGATTAAAGCAGTGCAGGGCGAAGTGCCGCAGTTTTATAATGGAAGCGGCGGCTCGGGTGTCACGCCTTCTGTCCAGCTCCCGAGCAGCAAAGAAGAAGACGGTGCTGATTCAAAAAAAGAAAAAAGCAGCAAATAAGCCGCCTGTCGAAGAGGCGGCTTTTTGTTACTTCTTTTTTTGGTATTCATATCGCTCCCACGCCCTCAAATGCGGGTATGGATCAAATGACCATTCGGTTCTTCCGTTATCTTTGTACATGCCATAGTGCAGATGCGGCGGGAACTTCCCGGCGGTTCCCGGCGGGCCGTATCCGGAGCTGCCGACTGATCCGATCACTTGGCCAGGCTCAACGATTTGTCCTGTTTTAATCCCTTTGGCAAACCCATTGAGATGGGCAAAATAATGATACGTATTGTTAATGTCCCTGATGCCGATTCTCCATCCTCCGAAGCGGTTCCAGCCCTTCATTTCAACTACACCGTAACATGTGGATTTGACAGGAAGGCCGTAATGGGCAAAGATATCCGTACCTTCATGAATCCGCCTTCCTCCGAAGCCGCGGGCATCTCCCCACGTGCTTCGATAGCTGTAATCGGTTCTGATCGGAAGCGGGAATGCATGCTCGCCCAGATCAATATGGCCGTAGGCTTTAAACAGCTTCATGAATTCAGATATGATCCCCACTGTCTGATCACGCCGGTAATAATTCCAAAGCCCGATCCGGATGTTGTCTTCATCTGTGCCATACGACAGTAAGTATTGGCTGAACGTATACAAAATATCTTCATCGTTGCTGACCTCGGCTTTCCCGTCTCCATCGCCATCCATTCCGATTCCGTCAAACACTTTAATGCTTAACGGCGCATCATCTTTCGGATTCGGGTTTTCAGGCCCGCTCCAGATGTCATCGGGTATATAGATGCTGATGATTCCCGCCTTGTCAGGCAGATCTTTCCGGTTGCTCCGCACGTTTTCTTCGTACTGATCAACAGCGGCGAGCGCATACCAAGGGATCTGCGTCACAGCTTCGATTTTATGATATAATTCCATCCGTTTCGACAGCACTGGATCTGAAAGCTTTGTTCCAGACGCAGAAGGCTCAAATGCAAACAAAAGGAGAAGAAGAGCGGATAACAAAACTTTCACAAAATAATCTCCTTTCATATTGAATACACATAGTTTGCGGCAACCCGGCTTAAAAATGTCAGTAATCATCTTCCCTTGTCGAGAAATTTTTCCTATGTTAAAGTGTCTAAAGAAAAGACTTTCTTTAGTTAGAAAAACATTATTTTTGTTGCAGAACTAAAACCTGCACCTTTCTCGTTTTCAGAATGTTTCGTGTCAGAAATTGAGTATATTGGATATTGGAGATGATGGGAATTGGCAAAGAAAGACGAACACCTCAGAAAGCCCGAATGGCTTAAAATTAAATTAAATACAAATGAAAACTATACAGGGCTCAAAAAGCTCATGCGGGAAAACAACCTTCATACCGTATGCGAAGAAGCAAAATGTCCGAATATTCATGAATGCTGGGCGGTCAGACGTACAGCGACATTTATGATTTTAGGTTCTGTTTGTACAAGAGCATGCCGTTTCTGTGCTGTCAAAACAGGCCTTCCAACTGAGCTTGACCTGCAAGAGCCGGAACGCGTAGCGGATTCAGTCGCGCTTATGAATCTGAAGCACGCGGTTATTACGGCTGTTGCGCGTGACGATCAGAAAGATGGCGGGGCAGGCATTTTCGCGGAAACGGTCCGTGCGATCCGCAGAAAAAGCCCTTTCACAACAATTGAGGTGCTGCCGTCTGATATGGGCGGAAACTACGATAACCTAAAAACCTTAATGGATACACGCCCAGACATCCTGAATCACAATATCGAAACGGTTCGCCGCCTGACGCCAAGAGTCCGCGCGCGTGCGACGTACGACCGTTCATTGGAATTTTTGCGCCGTGCGAAGGAAATGCAGCCTGACATTCCGACAAAATCAAGTATCATGATCGGACTCGGCGAAACAAAAGAAGAGATTATTGAAGTAATGGACGACCTCTTGGCGAACAACGTGGATATTATGGCAATCGGCCAATATCTGCAGCCGACGAAGAAACACTTGAAAGTCCAAAAATACTACCATCCTGATGAATTTGCAGAATTAAAAGAAATCGCGATGCAAAAAGGCTTCAGCCATTGTGAAGCCGGTCCGCTTGTCCGTTCCTCTTACCATGCGGATGAACAAGTAAACGAAGCATCTAAAAAGCGTCAAGCACAAGCATAATGCCAAAACGCCAGATCATCTGGCGTTTTTGTCATTCCTATCGATTTTCATGTCCTGACGCGTTTCTCCATTGGCATTTTCATTCTCTGAGACAGGGCTTCCTTGCGGGGAGGTTTTCATTTCTTGAATCGTCCCTGACATGATCTCTCTGATATCTCTTGAACCAGAGCCGAGATTGCTGTAATTTTCGACGGACTGCATATGGTTTGGATTATCGGAAATATACACATGATAGTATCGCGGTATCACGGAAGCCGCTGTTTTTTTCACCTGATCGGCGGTCAGCTCCCGGTTTTTAGAATCGGTTTTGTATACGACAAGCGCTTCTCGGTCAGTCACCAATGTCGCAGCATCTTGAATATGAGGGAGCTGAACCGTTAAACTTGATATCATGTGAGCGGTTTCTTCCCGGTTCATCACCGGCGTTTTCTGCTGGTCTCCGTCAAATTGTTCTTTTTGATAGCGGACATAGCCAAATTGTTCGTTCTCATTATGCCTGTTAAAAGCCTCGTTGCGGTCCGACACATGAATGGGTTTGGTTTGATTCTGCGTCTGATTCCGGACATTTTGGGCATTATCCAATCCTGCGCCTCCGCACCCGGATAAAAGTCCGGTCAGCAGGCAGAGGCTGACAGCGGTTCGTTTCATTTATAAATCCCTCCTCATGTGTAGGGTAGCCAAATCGCATGATTTATTCTTTAGCAATTGATGGGGACGGGGCAATGAATTATGATAGGAATGAGTGAAAAAGAGGTGAGATTCATGATTCTTATTCAAAATGCCGAATTTGAATTGGTGCACAATTTCAAAGACGGCTTCAACGAAGAGGCTTTTAAAGCCCGCTACTCCGATATATTAAATAAATACGATTATATTGTGGGAGACTGGGGATACGGTCAGTTAAGGCTCAAGGGCTTCTTTGACGACCAGAATCAAAAGGCAACCTTCGAAACGAAAATCAGCACATTAGATGAATATATTTACGAATACTGCAATTTCGGCTGTGCGTATTTTGTCTTGAAACGGATCAGAAAATAAATATACACAAAGGGGATGCTGTCATGTATTTTGTTGACAGAAGCAAAATCGAGAAAACACTAGGATTCTTCGAGCACCAGCTGGCGCTATTTGACTCACAAACAGACTGGCAGTCTGAAATCGGGGGATTGGCACTTCAGCGTATAGGCCATCTGTTAATCGAATGCATTTTGGATACAGGCAATGACATGATTGACGGCTTTATTATGCGGGACCCGGGCAGCTATGACGACATTATGGATATACTTGTTGATGAGAAAGTTGTCACGGAAAAAGAGGGTGCTGAGCTCAAAAAATTGATCGCCTACCGCAAAACGTTGGTTCAACAGTATCTGCTCGCTGACAGCGGCGAGCTTTACAGGCTGATCAAGGCGCATCAAACAGCTCTTCAGGACTTCCCGAAACGGATCAGAAGCTATTTGGAAACAGAGCTAGGACCTGTTTCCGCGTTTAAATAACAACTGGAAAGCCACAGGAGTGTTGGATATGAAAACATATAAAGGGTATTTAATTGATTTAGACGGAACGATGTACAATGGCACGGAAAAAATCGAGGAAGCGTGTGGATTTGTCAGAACGCTGAAAGATCGCGGCGTTCCTTATCTTTTCGTGACAAACAACTCTTCGCGCACACCGAAGCAGGTAGCGGACAAGCTCGTGTCTTTTGATATTCCGGCAACAGAAGAGCAGGTCTTCACGACCAGCATGGCAACTGCCCAGCACATTGCACAGCAGAAAAAAGACGCGTCTGTGTATGTGATTGGGGAGGAAGGAATCCGCCAGGCGATTGAAGAAAACGGCCTGACATTTGGCGGAGAAAACGCGGACTTTGTCGTTGTTGGCATCGACCGTTCCATTACATACGAAAAATTTGCTGTCGGCTGCCTGGCAATCAGAAATGGTGCCCGCTTTATTTCCACTAATGGAGATATTGCGATTCCGACTGAAAGAGGGCTTCTGCCGGGAAACGGCTCACTGACATCGGTGTTAACCGTATCTACAGGTGTACAGCCTGTATTTATCGGCAAGCCGGAATCAATTATTATGGAGCAGGCGATGCGCGTTCTCGGCACAGATGTGTCTGAAACACTCATGGTTGGCGACAACTACGCCACTGATATTATGGCCGGCATTAACGCGGGTATGGATACGCTGCTCGTTCACACAGGCGTAACGAAAAGAGAACATATGACAGACGATATGGAAAAACCGACTCACGCCATTGACTCTCTGACTGAATGGATTCCATACATTTGAAAAAAGGGCACCCAAAAAAGGTACCCTTACAGATTGATGACAAAATCCTAAAACGTTTTCGTTTTAGGATTTTGTCATCTTTTCAGCGTGATTGAAAACCTTTGAAGTCTAGGAAGGCCGAGCACCGGAGCACAGCGAATGTTGAAATTCGTGAGCACCGAAGCGCAGGCCTGACAACGAATGCGAGGGTTTGTCGACACGCTGAAAGGGCACCCTAAAAGGGTGCCCTTATTCTGTATGCCGCGCGCGGTGTGCAAGTCTGCTTGAAGCCGCGGCGGAAATCGCTCCGACGATGTCATCTAAAAAGGTATGGCATTCACCGGTTGATTTATCATTCAATCGTTTAAGGATTCCGGGTTTTTCTTTGTCGATGTAACCGTAGTTCGTAAACCCGATCGATCCGTAAATGTTCACAATGGAAAATGCCAGAACTTCATCTACTCCATATAGGCTTTCATCTATTTCCAGCATCGTTTGCAGCGGTTCAGACAGTTTTTTCTGCTCAGCAAGAACATCCAATTCAATGCCCGTTAAAATCGCGTTTTGCACCTCGCGTTTTGCGAGAACACGATTGACGTTCAGCGTGCATTCATCAATGGTTAAATCCGGATGATATTTTTTCTGCAGAAAAAAGACAAGCTCGGCAATGTCTGATACCTCAACGCCGCGCTCCTTCATCCGTGCTCTTGCTTTAGCTTCCATCTGACTGAATTGTTCGTTTTCTGACATCAGCTTCACCCAATCTTTTTTACTAGTTTATACAAAATGCTTGAGAAGTTTACGACTTTTTCTTGCGCCTTCTTCGGATTAAAATATGTATTCATAATTCCGGCTGTGTATGACTACGATGTGATGAGCCCTAATTCAACAGGCAGGTGATCATGGTGAAAGGTACAATAAAAGAAAAATACGGCATTCACATCAGGCAGCTTTCCATGTACCAGCACACATATCAATGCTTTCAGACGCCTAATTCATACTTTCTGATTGTTCCCGTTTCCCAATTCTCAGAAACAGAGCTGGCGGAGCTTTATTACATGAGTCAGTATTTACAAGAACAAAGTGACCCATACGTCTCGGTTTTTATCTTTACAAAAGAAGGTGAGCTGACATTTGAACATGAGGGAAAAACGTACGCTCTGCTGAAGGCGGCCCCCCCTTATTCAAACAGGGCGTTCTCCATTGGAGCGGAGCTGGCGGAATTTCACCGAAAAGGCCGAGGATATCCGTATGAGGTGAAGGCAGCCGGAAGAATCGGCCAGTGGAAGGATCTGTGGGGAAAACGAATTGATCAGTTGGAAGCATTTTGGCAGAGAAAGGTTCAGACCCCTCCGCATGAGCCATTCGATAAAAAAATGATCGAATCATTTCCATATTATTTAGGACTGTCAGAAAACGCGATACAATATTTAGTGGACACTGAGCTGGATGACAAGCCCCAAGCCGCTGATTCAGGAACGATATGCCATCAGCGGATGGAAAGGCATACATGGTCACCGGAATCATTGATCAGGATTCCGGCGGATTGGGTGTTTGACCACGCTTCCCGTGATTTGGCTGAATATATGAGGCATACGTTTTTGCATCACAGACAAGATTTTAATCAGCAGGGCTTTCTCTTTTTACAGGAATACGAGCAAGTCACACCGCTGTCTTCGTTTTCGAAACGCCTTTTATACAGCCGTCTGCTTTTCCCGCTTCATTATTTTGAAATCGTAGAAAGCTATTACATGTCATCAGAATCAGAAAAGCATTATTTTGAAGAACAGCTTGACTTCATTCTTAATGACTGTGGGCGTTATGAACAATTTCTCAATACAGCGCAGGAATTCATGAATATGCGGGCGCAGAAGCTGTTTGTTCCACGCGTCAGCTGGCTTGGCAAAGGCAGCTCAGGGTGAGGAGAAAATCTGACAAAAATAATTAGAAAATAAAGAATCTTGTCATATCAATGTGTTAAGCGTTTACATTCACAAAATTCAGCCTAACGCTGTCTTGTCAAAACAGGAGCGGGCTTATATAATGTTTGTAACTTATATGTCTGTGTTGAGTTAACAATTGTCTTTTTCGAGAGGACAATCAAAAGAAAGGTGGAGTTTTTTTGAAAGCGATTCGTGTAGGGCTTTTAGGTTTAGGTACCGTCGGAAGCGGTGTCGTTAAAATTATTCAAGACCATCAGGATAAGCTTATGCATCAGGTCGGCTGTCCGGTTACGATAAAAAAAGTGCTTGTAAAAGATATAGAGAAAAAGAGAGAAGTAGATTTGCCGAAGGAAGTGCTCACGACAGAAGTGTATGATGTCATTGATGATCCAGATGTTGATGTCGTCATCGAGGTGATCGGCGGCGTTGAACAGACAAAACAATATTTGGTCGACGCGCTGAGATCGAAAAAGCATGTTGTCACAGCAAACAAGGACTTAATGGCTGTGTACGGCTCCGAACTGCTTGCCGAAGCGAAGGAAAATGGATGCGATATCTACTTTGAAGCCAGTGTTGCCGGCGGGATTCCGATTCTGCGCACGTTAGAGGAAGGCCTCTCATCAGATCGAATTACAAAAATGATGGGAATTGTGAACGGCACAACAAACTTTATCTTAACAAAAATGATCAAAGAGAAAAGCCCATACGAGGAAGTGCTCAAGGAAGCGCAGGATCTCGGTTTTGCCGAAGCTGATCCGACTTCTGACGTGGAAGGGCTTGACGCCGCACGGAAAATGGCGATATTGGCGCGCCTCGGCTTCTCGATGAACGTGGATCTGGAAGACGTCAAAGTAAAGGGGATCTCCCAAATTACAGACGAGGACATCAGCTTCAGCAAACGCCTCGGCTATACAATGAAGCTGATCGGGATTGCTCAGCGTGACGGCAGCAAAATCGAGGTCAGCGTACAGCCGACACTGCTTCCTGACCACCATCCGCTTTCTGCTGTTCATAATGAGTTTAACGCCGTTTATGTATACGGCGAGGCTGTCGGTGAGACGATGTTCTACGGGCCGGGAGCCGGAAGCATGCCGACAGCGACATCCGTTGTTTCTGACCTCGTCGCTGTCATGAAAAATATGCGCCTTGGTGTAACAGGCAACAGCTTTGTCGGACCGCAATATGAGAAAAACATGAAATCGCCGTCTGACATTTATGCACAGCAGTTTTTAAGAATTCATGTAAAAGATGAGGTTGGTTCATTCTCGAAAATTACATCTGTGTTCTCAGAGCGGGGCGTGAGCTTTGAAAAAATCCTTCAGCTGCCAATTAAAGGCCATGATGAGTTAGCTGAAATCGTAATTGTCACACATCATACATCAGAAGCTGATTTCAGTGATATTCTGCAAAACCTAAATGATTTGGAAGTCGTTCAAGAAGTCAAAAGCACATATCGTGTAGAAGGGAACGGTTGGAGCTAATGTGGAAAGGACTTATCCATCAATATAAAGAATTTTTACCTGTAACAGATCAAACACCGGCGCTGACTTTACATGAAGGAAACACACCACTTATTCACCTGCCGAAGCTGTCTGAGCAGCTCGGAATTGAGCTTCATGTCAAAACGGAAGGCGTCAATCCTACGGGATCATTTAAAGATCGCGGAATGGTTATGGCTGTGGCAAAGGCAAAAGAAGAAGGCAATGACACGATTATGTGCGCGTCAACAGGTAACACTTCCGCTGCTGCGGCAGCATATGCAGCCCGTGCTAACATGAAATGCATTGTCATCATCCCGAACGGAAAAATTGCATTTGGAAAACTCGCTCAAGCTGTCATGTACGGAGCCGAGATTATCGCAATTGACGGAAACTTTGACGATGCGCTTAAAATTGTCCGTTCCATCTGTGAGAAATCACCGATTGCCCTTGTCAACTCAGTCAACCCTTACCGCATTGAAGGCCAAAAAACTGCTGCCTTCGAAGTGTGCGAACAGCTGGGGGAAGCGCCTGATGTTTTAGCGATCCCGGTCGGAAACGCGGGAAACATCACTGCGTACTGGAAGGGCTTCAAGGAATATCATGAGAAAAACGGCACAGGCCTTCCGAAAATGCGCGGCTTTGAAGCTGAGGGTGCGGCGGCAATCGTGCGCAATGAAGTGATTGAAAATCCTGAAACAATAGCGACAGCCATTCGTATCGGAAACCCGGCAAGCTGGGACAAAGCTGTAAAAGCAGCCGAGGAATCCAATGGGAAAATTGACGAAGTCACTGATGATGAAATCCTTCACGCATATCAGCTGATCGCCCGTGTAGAAGGCGTGTTTGCAGAACCAGGTTCTTGCGCGTCTATCGCAGGAGTGCTGAAACAGGTGAAATCCGGAGAAATTCCGAAAGGCAGCAAGGTCGTAGCTGTGTTAACAGGAAACGGACTGAAAGATCCGAACACAGCGGTCGACATTTCAGAAATCAAGCCTGTCACTTTGCCGACTGATGAAGACAGCATCCTTGAATATGTAAAAGGAGCGGCCCGTGTATGAACGAAGCCGACATGCTGTTCTCTGTCACTGTTCCCGGAAGCACAGCTAACCTAGGCCCCGGCTTTGATTCAGTCGGAATGGCGCTCAGCAGATATTTGAAGCTGACCGTCTTTGAAAGCGACAAATGGTCTTTTGAGGCTGAAACAGAAACAGTCGCCGGAATTCCGGCGGGTACAGATAATCTGATCTATCAAGTGGCTAAACGGACCGCAGATTTGTACGGAAAAGAAATGCCTCCTGTCCATGTGAAGGTGTGGAGCGACATCCCGCTTGCACGCGGCCTTGGCAGCAGCGCCGCGGCGATTGTAGCGGCCATTGAACTGGCTGATGAATTATGCGGCTTAAAGCTGTCTGAAGCGGACAAGCTGCATTTAGCCAGTCTAGAAGAAGGACACCCGGACAATGCTGGCGCTTCTCTCGTCGGCGGACTTGTGATCGGCCTGCATGAGGATGACGAGACCCAAATGATCCGCGTCCCGAATGCTGACATTGACGTAGTCGTTGTCATTCCTTTTTACGAAGTGCTGACAAGAGACGCGAGAGACGTGCTTCCGAAGGAGTTTCCATATGCCGATGCCGTAAAAGCAAGTGCTGTCAGCAATATCCTCATTGCTGCGATCATGTCCAAGGACTGGCCGCTTGTCGGGAAAATCATGAAGAAGGATATGTTCCATCAGCCGTACCGGGCGATGCTTGTGCCTGAGCTGTCAAAAGTAGAGCACGTCGCCGAGATGAAGGGCGCATATGGAACGGCTCTCAGCGGAGCAGGCCCGACGATTCTCGTCATGACCGAAAAAGGAAAGGGAGAAGAGCTAAAAGAACAGCTCGCGCTTCATTTCCCTCATTGTGAAGTAGACGCTTTGACCGTTCCGAAAGAGGGAAGTATAATAGAGCGAAATCCTTTATATCAAGTAAAAAGTGTATAAATCATGCCAAGCGTTCCTCAGCGTCAGCCGAGGGCGCTTTTTTTTGCTGAAGATAAAGGAGTTTTTATTTAGAAAAACGAAATACATGTAAAAAGGAGGAGATGAATATGAAAAAGCTGATAACCGCAGACGACATCACTGCGATTGTCTCTGTGACCGATCCTCAATACGCCCCAGACGGCACCCGTGTCGCATATGTAAAATCACAAGTGAATCAAGAGAAAGATTCGTATACATCAAATATATGGATCTATGAAACGAAAACGGGCGGGTCTGTTCCTTGGACACATGGAGAAAAGCGAAGCACCGACCCAAGATGGTCTCCAGACGGGCGCACGCTTGCCTTTATTTCTGATCGAGAAGGCGATGCGGCACAGCTGTATATGATGAGCGCTGAAGGCGGAGAAGCGAGAAAACTGACTGATATCCCGTATGGCGTGTCAAAGCCAATATGGTCCCCGGATGGCGAATCGATTCTGGTCACTGTCAGTTTGGGAGAGGGAGAAAGCATTGATGACCGAGAAAAAACGGAGCAGGACAGCTATGAACCTGTTGAAGTGCAAAGCCTCTCCTACAAACGGGACGGCAAAGGGCTGACGAGAGGTGCGTATGCCCAGCTTGTGCTTGTCAGCGTAAAGTCGGGTGAGATGAAGGAGCTGACAAGTCACAAAGCTGATCATGGTGATCCTGCTTTTTCTCCTGACGGCAAATGGCTTGTTTTCTCAGCTAATTTAACTGAAACAGATGATGCCAGCAAGCCGCATGATGTTTACATGATGTCACTGGAGTCTGGAGATCTTAAGCAGGTTACACCTCATCGCGGCTCATTCGGATCAAGCTCATTTTCACCAGACGGAAGGTATCTTGCTTTGCTTGGAAATGAAAAGGAATATCAGAATGCAACGCTCGAAAAGGCATGGCTTTATGATATTGAACATGACCGCCTCACATGTCTGACTGAAATGCTAGACGTACACTTAGCGGATGCACTGATTGGTGATTCATTGATCGGTGGTGCCGAACAGCGCCCGGTTTGGACAAAGGACAGCCAAGGGTTTTATGTCATCGGCACAGATCAAGGCAGTACGGGCATCTATTATATTTCGATTGAAGGCCTTGTGTATCCGATTCGTCTGGAAAAAGAGTACATCAATAGCTTTTCTCTTTCACCTGATGAACAGCACTTTATTGCCAGTGTGACAAAGCCGGACAGACCGAGTGAGCTCTACAGTATCCCGCTTGGACAGGAAGAGAAACAGCTGACTGGCGCGAATGACAAGTTTGTCAGTGAGCATACGATATCAATACCTGAAGAGATCCAATATGCTACAGAAGACGGCGTGACGGTGAACGGCTGGCTGATGAAGCCTGCACAAATGGAAGGTCAGACAACATATCCACTTATTCTCAACATACACGGCGGTCCGCATATGATGTACGGGCATACATATTTTCATGAGTTTCAGGTGCTGGCGGCGAAAGGATACGCGGTCGTTTATATCAATCCGAGAGGAAGCCACGGCTACGGACAGGAATTTGTGAATGCGGTCAGAGGAGATTATGGAGGAAAGGATTATGACGATGTGATGCAAGCTGTGGATGAGGCTATCAAACGAGATCCGCATATTGATCCTAAGCGGCTCGGTGTCACAGGCGGAAGCTACGGAGGTTTTATGACCAACTGGATCGTCGGGCAGACGAACCGCTTTAAAGCTGCCGTCACCCAGCGCTCGATATCAAATTGGATCAGCTTTCACGGCGTCAGTGATATCGGCTTTTTCTTTACAGACTGGCAGCTTGGGCATGACATGTTTGAGGACACAGAAAAGCTCTGGGACCGGTCTCCTTTAAAATACGCAGCAAACGTGGAGACACCGCTTTTGATTCTGCATGGCGAGCGGGATGACCGCTGCCCGATCGAGCAGGCGGAGCAGCTGTTTATCGCTCTGAAAAAAATGGGCAAGGAAACCATGCTTGTCCGTTTTCCGAATGCATCGCACAATTTATCACGCACCGGACACCCAAGACAGCGGATCAAGCGCCTGAATTATATCAGCTCATGGTTTGATCAACATCTCTAATAAAAAAGCCAGGCTGATCAAATATCAGCCTGGCTGCTTTATTAAAAAACTTGTTCTACTTCAACGACACCCGGCACTTCTTCTAGAAGAGCGCGCTCAATTCCGGCTTTCAGCGTAATTGTTGAACTTGGGCAGCTGCCGCATGCGCCTAGAAGACGAAGCTTAACGATACCTTCATCTACGTCTACAAGCTCACAGTCACCGCCGTCACGAAGTAAAAACGGACGAAGTTTGTCCAGTACTTCCTGCACCTGTTCTTTCATTTCAACTTCAGTCATGACATTCGCTCCTTTCGTCGTCATAAAACCATTATATTCAGTGTAACAATAAAAATCTATTGTTTGGTTTGCAAAGTTGCTCTCCCTATTATAGCACATTCAGACTTCAACACAAAAACGGTTTTTTTCTATAAAAACGTCCTTTGGCTCTGTATACTTAAAAGAAAAGACTTACATAGGAGAAGGGGGCGTTTACAAGTGATGAAACCAGTCATGCTCAGCGTATACGGGGCAGAAACCGTTTGTGCGAGCTGTGTAAATATGCCGACAGCCAAGGATACATACGAGTGGCTTGAGGCTGCGCTGAAAAGAAAATATCCAAATCAGCCTTTTGAGATGCAGTACATCGATATTCATGAGCCGCCTGACAATGAACATGCGAAAGAGCTTGCGGAAAAAATCAGAAATGACGAGTATTTTTATCCGCTTGTGCTCGTAGAAGACAAAATTGTCGGTGAAGGCAATCCAAAATTAAAAGACGTTTATGAGGAAATGGAGAAGCATGGGTATACAGAAAACCGCTGACTTGATCAGCGGTTCTTCTCTATCATTAACCGTTATGGTGTTTATACATCCACAGCAAGCCGGATTTCAGCATACGCGGAACACGGCCGATCAGCGGACGGTCAGCAACAAGCCCGAAGCCGGCTTTTTTTCCGAGTGAACCGAGGACGCCTTTCAGCTTAAACTGAGGCATTGATTCAGGCAGGGCTTCTCCATTCCAGCGTTTTTGCAAGATTTGGACAATCTGCTCTGCTTGAGCCTCTGCCAGTTGGGCGCTCGGTGCATGAGGAAGGCTGGCGCAATCGCCGACAACGTACAGATGTTCATCACCTGGAAGATTGTGATGAGGCGTTAATACAATACGCCCTTGTGCGTCCTTCTCCACATCTAAGTCTCTGACGACTTTGTTTGGCTGGATGCCGGCTGTCCACACGATGGCGTCTGCAGAAATCGGATCATCGTGGTTATACACAACGCCTTCTTCTACTTTTGTGATATTTGCCCTGTTAATAATGCGGACACCGTGCTCTTCGAACCATTTTTGCACATATTTGCTTAAACGCTCGGGAAAGCTTGATAAAATGAGATTACCGCGGTCGAACAAAATAATGTTCAGGTCATCACGGCTTTCTCTCAATTCACTTGCAAGCTCAACGCCGCTTAAGCCCGCTCCGACAATGGCGACGGTGGCATTAGCGCTCAGATTATTCAGCTTTTGGTAGGTTTCGCGGGACTGATCGATGGTTTGAATACTGTAGGTGAATTCAGGCGCTCCCGGCACGTTGTGATATTTATCCTCACAGCCGAGCCCGATTACGGCGTCATCGTAAGAAATCGGTTCACGATCTTGGAACAGCACTTGTTTTTGTACAATATCAATTGATGTGATATCACCGTATTGGACATCCAGGCGAGGGTGCTCTGGGAATGACACTCTGATATGATGGTCAGAAATTGTGCCTGCGGCAAGGGCATAATATTCTGTTTTCAAGCAGTGATAAGGATTTCTGTCAATTAACGTGATTGAAACATCATCAGGCAGCTGGTTTGGCAATAAGCGATGAAGAACACGCATGTTCCCGTAACCTCCGCCGATCAAGACCAATTTTTTCATTTGAATTCCCCTTTAATCCGAAGAGTATGATAGACACATTGAAGAAAATACGAACTATGTAAAATAACATCTAGAATTATATCGAATTTGATCTAAAATCACAATAATAGTTTCAAAATAACCTACAATTTAGCCTGAAAACACAAATTAGTAAAACGTTATTTGAGAAATAATATGTTACGATAATAAATTTTGAATCATCCGTTGTCTTTGACGAATAGTAAAAAATTCGCGATAATGGACATATGTGAGGTGAAACCGCATGAATCCAATGATTGAATTTTGTGTCAGCAATCTGGCTCACGGCTCTCAGGAAGCCCGGGCGATTTTGGAGAAGGATCCCAACCTTGATGTCCTTGAATATGGCTGCTTAAGCTACTGCGGGACATGCATGGAATCGCTTTTCGCTCTGGTAAACGGAGAAGTCGTCATGGGTGAAACGCCTGCCGAGCTTGTTGAGAATATATATACCTTTATTGAAGAAAATCCAATGTTTTAAAGAAAAGGGCCTGGACAGGCCCTTTTTTTATTTTGCCGTACAAAAGAACTAAAAAAATGTGTAGACATCAAAAAATATTATTGTTATCGTATAAAAGATATTTTTTTAAATAAAATTTAAGAGGTGTACGAGTATTCATGAATGTTCTGTGGGGGCTGCTGGGCGCAGTTGCGATCATTGCTATCGCGTTTTTATTTTCAGAAAAGAAAAGCAATATTAAGATAAGAACCGTCATCGTTGGTTTATGCACACAGGTGGCGTTTGGATACATCGTGTTGAAATGGGAAGCGGGACGCGCTGTTTTTTTATGGTTTTCAAGCCGTGTACAGCTTCTGATTGACTATGCGAATGAAGGCATCAGTTTTATTTTTGGACCGCTTCTAAAGGTCGGAGACAGTCCGGCATTTGCATTAAGTGTACTGCCCGTTATCATTTTCTTCTCAGCACTGATTGCAGTTTTATATCATTTGAAAATCATGCAGCTCGTTTTCCGTGTCATTGGCGGCGGATTGTCGAAGCTCCTTGGAACAAGCAAAACGGAATCTCTGGCGGCTGCTGCCAATATTTTTGTAGGACAATCAGAATCTCCGTTAGTGATCAAACCTCTGATTGCTGGGCTGACGCGCTCTGAGTTGTTTACGATTATGACGAGCGGTCTATCGGCAGTTGCGGGATCTACCTTGTTTGGGTACGCGCTACTCGGTATTCCGATTGAATACTTGCTGGCGGCCAGCTTTATGGCTGCTCCAGCTGGACTAGTCTTTGGTAAATTGATTATACCCGAAACGGAAAAAACGCAAACCGTAAAAAGCGATTTCAAAATGGATGAAGGTGAAGGCGCAGCCAATGTCATTGACGCAGCTGCAAAGGGAGCGTCAACAGGACTGCAAATTGCGTTAAACGTTGGGGCGATGCTGCTTGCGTTTGTTGCGTTAATCGCTGTAGTAAACGGTATTCTCGGCGGGGCTTTCGGCTTGTTCGGTTTAAAAGGCGTAACATTAGAATCCATTCTCGGCTATGTGTTTTCTCCTATCGCCTTTTTGATTGGCGTGCCCTGGCATGAAGCATTGCAGGCGGGAAGCTATATCGGCCAGAAATTGGTGCTGAATGAGTTTGTCGCTTATTCTAACTTCGGTCCGCACATCGGCGAGTTTTCTAAGAAAACTGCTACCATTATCAGTTTCGCGTTATGCGGATTCGCCAATTTTTCATCAATTGCGATTATGCTTGGTACGCTTGGCGGTTTAGCACCCAGCCGCCGTTCAGATATCGCACGTCTCGGCCTGAAGGCTGTTCTTGCAGGAACATTAGCCAATCTGCTCAGCGCAGCCATTGCCGGCATGTTTATATAAACGATAAAAGCTCCTTGCGTCAGTGCAAGGAGCTTTTATGTATGAAAAACGGGGGATAATTGTATTGTGTCCGCTTATAATAGCTTTTATACTAAGAAAAAGAAAAAAAGTTGGAGGCACCTATGAACTCATTTCGATTTACCAAAATGCACGGCCTGGGAAACAGCTATATTTATGTGAATCAATTTGAAGAACAGCTTCCAGAAGAAAAACTGTCAGAGATTGCAATTCAGGTTTCTTCTGTTTATACAGGGATCGGATCCGACGGAATGATCCTGATATGCCCATCAGACCAAGCGCCTGTTAAAATGCGGATTTTTAATAATGACGGGTCTGAAGGGAAAAACTGCGGCAACGGCCTGCGCTGCGTCGCAAAATACGCATATGAGCATAAGCTGGTTGAGGAAACATCTTTTCTGATTGAAACTCTCTCCGGGCTTGTGAAAGCGGAGGTTCAAGTCGAAAACGGAAAAGTGAATGTGGTCACTGTCGATATGGGCGAACCGCGCTTGACAAAATCCGAGCTCCCGATGCTTGACGGCGGGGAAGAGCGCACAATCAATGAAACGATGGCATTTGGTGAAGTAGAACTAACAGGCACTGCCGTTTCAATGGGAAATCCGCATATCGTTTTTCCGATCGCAGACATTGAACAGGCACCCTTAACGACACTGGGGCCGGTGATTGAGAAAGATCCGAGATTTCCGGAAGGCATCAATGTGGAATTCGTTGAAATCGTGAATGAACAAGAATTGCATTTCCGCGTCTGGGAACGGGGATCAGGAATTACTCAGGCATGCGGGACAGGAGCATGTGCAGCGGCCGTCGCATCTGTATTAAACGGTGTATCAAAGCGAAATCAAGACATCACGGTACATTTAGCAGGCGGGGATTTGGTGATAAACTGGAAAGATAACGGCCATGTAATGATGACAGGGCCGGCTGAAACCGTTTGTGAGGGTGTCTATTTCTTGTAAAACACCTTGTTTGAGAATTGGGACGATCATGTTTATAATAAAAGACAGCAACCGGTTTTTAAAAGGAGGTTCACAATGATGAGCAACCCGGTAACAATTACAGAAGCAGCAGCTTTGCATATAAAAGATATGATGAAAGAGCATGAAGAAGAAAACGCATTTCTGCGTGTAGGCGTCAAAGGCGGCGGCTGCAGCGGACTTTCTTACGGCATGGGCTTTGAGCATGAAAAGAGTGAATCAGACAGTGTGTTTGATCAGCACGGCATCACTGTTCTAGTTGACAAAGAAAGCCTTGACATCATGAACGGCACCGTGATTGATTATAAACAATCCATGCTCGGCGGCGGCTTCACCATCGACAATCCAAACGCCATCGCTTCATGCGGCTGCGGTTCTTCGTTCAGAACAGCAACGAATGCAGGCAAGCCTGAAGAGTGCTAAGCACTAAAAACGGATAGCAACTATTACTGACGCTTTTCTTAGCGATAAATCATCGTTAAGGGAGGCGTTTTTATTATGGGGAAATGATGCAGAGAGTTCCGGGAACTTCGGCAAGAGAAAATCCGCATTGCTGTTTGATTTTTGTTGTAAATACAGCAAAATTACGCTATATTTAATGTGGAGTATATTTTATTGCATTTACAACAAAAAACGTTAGGGAGTTGATGATGAAGAAGATTTTTGGAATGGTAACAAGGTCAGTAACTTTTCCGTGTTTAAATATATTAAAAAGGGACGCAAGACAATTGAATTTTTAATAAAGGGGCTGAATCCGAACAATGAGTGTAAAAATGAAAAAATGCAGCCGGGAAGATTTACAAACACTCCAACAATTGAGTATTGAAACATTCAATGACACTTTTAAAGAACAGAACTCACCTGAAAATATGAAATCCTATTTAGAAAGCGCATTTAACACTGAGCAACTGGAAAAAGAGTTATCCAATATGTCTTCGCAATTCTTTTTTGTTTACTTTGATCATGAAATCGCTGGATATGTAAAGGTCAATATCGATGATGCTCAGTCTGAAGAATTGGGTGCTGAATCACTTGAAATCGAGAGAATTTATATAAAGAACAGCTTTCAAAAACATGGGCTTGGCAAACATCTGTTGAATAAAGCTATAGAAATTGCGCTGGAACGTAATAAAAAGAACATTTGGCTAGGTGTGTGGGAAAAAAATGAAAATGCCATTGCCTTTTATAAGAAAATGGGGTTTGTTCAGACCGGCGCCCACTCTTTTTATATGGGTGATGAAGAACAAACGGATTTAATCATGGCTAAAACACTCATATAATATTTTTCGAAGGGTGGATGATGATGTATATTCCAAAATATTTTAAAGTCACAAATGCTGAAGAAATTTGGAATTTTGTTCAAGAAAACTCCTTTGGTACGATTGTCACAACAGAACAAGGAAAACCAATTGCCACACATTTGCCGTTAGGATTCAATAAAAAAGACGATCATTACTATATTACGGGGCATTTCGCTTATGGAAATCCTCAGTGGAGAACGTTTGAAGCCTGTGAAGATGTGCTTGTGATGTTTCAGGGACCGCACGCTTATATTTCTTCTTCCTGGTATTCACGCGAAAATGTTCCGACGTGGAATTATCAGGCTGTCCACATGTATGGAAAAGCAAGTATGTTAGAGAAAGATGAATTAGCAGAAGAATTAACAATCATGCTGGAGAAATACGAAAAACATCGTGACAATCCTGTTTTATGGGATAAGCTTTCTCCAAAACTCTTAGAAAGTGAATTGAAAGGTATCGTTGGATTTAAGATTAAGGTGGAAGACATTCAAGCGGCATATAAATTAAGCCAGAACCGAAATGAAACGGATTATATGAACATCATTGAACAGTTGCAAAATGAAGAAAATCCAAATGCAAAACAAATGGCAGAACTGATGGAAAATAAATTCAAAAAGCAAATATAAGCTTACTTTGCTGAAGAAGTAGCAGAAAACGCCAACTCAAGCGGAGAACCGCTGACTTGGCGTTTTTTTATGATTAATATTTATCCCCATTAAAAATGGAATTCTTCACAATCACATAATCCACATTGCGGATGGCGTCAAGCTTTGTTCCGCCTGCATAAGAAATAGAAGATTGAAGATCCTGCTCCATTTCAATCAGTGTATCCTTGATTGAGCCTTTATGCGCCACGTGCATTTTTTTGCCTTCGACATTTTTCTTTTCGCCTTTTTGGAATTCAGAGGCTGAGCCGAAGTACTCTTTGTAAAGCTTTCCGTCTTTTTCGATCGTTTGGCCTGGCGATTCTTCGTGTCCGGCAAATAGTGAACCGATCATGACCATCGTTGCGCCGAATCGGATTGATTTTGCGATGTCGCCATGGGTGCGGATGCCGCCATCGGCGATAATCGGTTTGCTGGCTGCTTTGGCACACCAGCGCAGCGCCGCTAATTGCCAGCCGCCTGTGCCGAAGCCGGTTTTGATTTTCGTAATACATACTTTTCCCGGTCCGATGCCGACTTTAGTGGCATCCGCTCCCGCATTTTCAAGTTCTCTGACCGCTTCCGGCGTTCCGACATTGCCAGCAATAACAAAGCTGTCCGGCAAATGTTTTTTAAGGTGCTGGATCATTTCAATGACAGCATTTGAGTGCCCGTGAGCAATGTCAATTGTCACGTATTCAGGAGTCAGATTTTCTTCTGCCAGCTGGCGGACAAATTCATATTCCTCCTCTTTGACGCCCACGCTGATAGAAGAGAATAAGCCGCGTGCGTTCATATCTTTAATAAAATTAATTCGTGTCTCAGGCTCAAATCTGTGCATCACATAAAAGTAGCCATTTTCGGCTAATGAAATCGCTAGTTTTTCATCTATAATCGTCTGCATATTGGCAGGGACGACGGGTAATTTAAATGTACGTCCGCCTAAACGTACGGATGTATCACATTCTGAACGGCTATTTACAATGCATTTTGCAGGAATTAGCTGAATATCTTCGTAATCAAATACGTTTTCCATGTTTTTCACTCCTAAAAACGAATATTTAAAATGATATTATATGAAATGTTCGCCTTCTATAATGTACTCTGTTTTATTTAGGATGTCAAACATTATGATTTCCTGGCAGGTATGGTGCAAGTGCCGAAGCTTGTCATGCAGGGTGAGTTTAGGTATCATAGTTTTAACGAATGGTCTTAGAGAGCGGATCAAAACGCGAATGATATACGTTCAGCAAAGCTTGGTCGTTCAGCACCAGGCTTTCTTTATGGCATGGACATGGGAAAGGAGCGAATAAAATGGCCCAAAACGAAGAAAAAACACCGAAGTCCCAAAAGATTCAGGACCGCATTATTATGGCAATGATCTGGGTAGTCGCAGCCCTTGTGATTGCGCTGGTTGTAGGAACTGCATTGAATTATATCAATATCTTCAAATAAAAAAGGAGCTGTGTCGCAGACACAAGCTCCCTTTTTTATTATTTATTTTCAAAAAGGCTTGTTGAGTGAAGAGGCTGTACGCGGGCTTTCGGGTCCATGTAAGCCTTGGCGTTGTTCACTGCTGTAGGTGCCTCACCGAAGCCGCTGGCAATCAGGTTGACTTTTCCTTCGTATGTACAAATGTCACCTGCTGCAAAGAAGCCTTCGATATTTGTTTCCATTGTTGATTTCACGACAATGGAATTTTTCTCGATGTCCAGGCCCCAGTTTTTGATCGGTCCAAGAGATGAAACGAAACCGTAGTTGACGATTAAGTCATCAATTTCTAAAATCTCTTTGCGGTCGCCTTTCACTTCTTCAAGCACAAGCTGTTCGATTTTGTCTTCGCCGATCAGCTCCGCAGGGACGAATGGTGTCAGGACATTAACCTTCGACGCATGAAGGTTTTCCACACTGTGCTCGTGCGCACGGAACTTGTCACGGCGGTGAATGATCGATACTTCTTTTGCGATCGGCTCAAGCATAAGCGCCCAGTCAACCGCGGAATCTCCACCGCCTAGGATCGCAACGCGTCTGCCGGCGAATTTTTGCAGATCATCAACGAAGTAATGGAGGTTTTTGCCTTCATACTGCTCGGCATTTTCAAGTTCCAGCTTTCTCGGTTTGAATGCGCCGTTTCCTGCAGTGATGATGACCGTTTTAGAGTAGTGGGTTTCTTCATTTGTTACAAGCTTAAACACGCCATCCGCTTGTTTCTCAACAGATTCAACCGCTTGCTCCAGACAAATGGTTTGGTCGAATTTCGCCATTTGCTCTTTTAGGTTATTGATAAGCTCTTGCGCGCGGATTTTCGGGAATCCCGCTACATCATATATATACTTCTCAGGGTATAGGGCGCTAAGCTGTCCGCCGAGCTGAGGCAGGCTTTCGATAATTTTGACGCTTGCCTGTCTCATTCCGCCGTAAAAAGCGGTGAATAAGCCGACCGGTCCCCCGCCTATAATTGTAATATCATAAACCTTTGTATCCTCTCGCATACGAAAATTGCCTCCTAAATGAAAATTGTTATTAATTATACCATATTGCCGTTCAAATTGACGAGTCAGCAGAAAAAATCGTAAGGATCTAACGTGCCCATCCGTTCTTGAAAATATTTCCGCAGGCCGCTACGATAATAACCAAATGAAATGATCTTTTTCTGAATGTTTCTTGGGCCAGCCGGATAAACATGATAATAGTGCTATGGGTAAGGACTTCACAAAAAACTTTTCAATATATTTCATAAAATCCCGCCAATAAGCTGAAGCTAACACAAATGATGATTTTATTATGGGTCTAACAAAAGCAAAAAAAGAGAAGGTGGATGTGATGGCATTGAATAAGCCCAAAATCGTGATTTTAGGTGCAGGATATGGCGGATTGATGACGGTGACGAGGCTGACGAAATATGTCGGTCCGAATGATGCTGAAATTACGCTTGTAAATAAACACAATTATCATTATGAAACGACATGGATGCATGAAGCGAGCGCGGGTACGCTCCATCATGACCGCTGCCGTTATCAGATAAAAGATGTAATCAACCAGTCACGGGTGAATTTTGTACAGGATACCGTAAAGGCAATCAAAATTGAAGAGAAAAAAGTTGTGCTTGCGAATGGAGAATTGCAGTACGATTATTTAGTCATCGGGCTCGGCGCCGTGCCTGAAACGTTCGGCATTAAAGGCTTAAAAGAATATGCGTTTCCGATTGCCAACATCAACACGTCGCGCCTGCTGCGGGAACATATTGAGCTGCAGTTTGCGACTTACAATACGGAAGCGGAAAAACGGCCGGACAGGTTAACGATCGTTGTTGGCGGCGCCGGATTTACGGGCATTGAATTCCTTGGCGAACTGGCGGCTCGCGTGCCGGAGCTCTGTAAGGAGTATGACGTTGACAGAAGTCTTGTCCGCATCATTTGTGTGGAAGCAGCGCCGACCGTTTTGCCGGGCTTTGATCCGGAACTTGTTGATTACGCCGTACATTTCCTTGAGGAAAACGGAGTTGAGTTCAAGATCGGCACAGCTGTACAAGAATGTACCCCGGAAGGAGTCAGAGTCGGCAAAAAAGATGAGGAACCAGAGCAGATCAAATCGCAAACCGTTGTATGGGCAGCAGGTGTCCGCGGCCATCCGATTGTAGAGGAAGCCGGTTTTGAAAATATGCGCGGCCGGGTGAAAGTCAACCCTGATCTTCGCGCCCCAGGACATGACAATGTCTTTATTCTCGGCGACAGCTCGCTGTTTATGAATGAAGATACAGAGCGTCCGTATCCGCCGACTGCGCAAATTGCAATGCAGCAGGGCATAACGGTTGCTAAAAACCTTGGCAGGCTAATTAAAGGCGGAGAGCTTGAGGAATTCAAGCCGGACATTAAGGGAACAGTGGCTTCTCTTGGCGAGCATAACGCGGTTGGGGTTGTTTATGGCAGAAAGCTGAAAGGCACGCCGGCTTCGTTTATGAAAAAAGTCATTGATAACCGCTCGCTGTTTATGATTGGCGGACTCGGACTGACACTGAAAAAAGGCAAGTTCAAGTTTTTCTAAAAACCCGCGGAAGCGGGTTTTCTTTATTAAAAAACGCCAAAATAAAAAGAGAATGAGAGGAAAATAAGTATGTTTCCGCTTACATCAAAAGATTTGTCACATGATCTGACTTTATTGTTGACAGCTTGATATGGTATATTATCAGAAAATTAAGAAAAAGGGTGATGATTAGATGAAAACTGCAACGACAACCGCTTCACATGCATGCCCATTTTGTTCAGGGAAAGGATATTTTCAATTGATTCTCGGCGGTTCAGAGACTTGTCCGTCTTGCCAGGGGACAGGAAAAGACAGTCATTCTTTTTCCAGCCGTTGACTTTATTTCAGCCCCCGCGTTACACTAAAAACAACGCAGGGGGGTGGAATAGGTTGATTAGTCTGCCAGTCGTAATCATCTCAATTGTTTTGTTTTTTGTCTTGTTTTTTGGAATCGGTTTCTTATTAAACATGCTGCTGAGAATGTCTTGGATTATGGCTGTGATTTATCCGATTGTATGCCTTTTCATTATCAGCAAAGAAAAGCTGATCAGCTATGTCCAGTCGCCGGGAGAATCCTTTGCCAGCCTGTTTCATCGTGTCTTATCATTAGCGGCTGCCGATGTGCTGATTTTAGCCAGCGGTTTGGCCGGCGCCATCGTGTCCGGTATAGCGATCAACATGCTCAGAAAAAGAGGATATCAAATGTTTTAAATGCCGCTTTCTTCTAAAGAAAGCTTTTTTTATGTGTTCAACTCATTCATCATTTTGAATAATGCTCTCTCCACTTGGGAACAATGATTCGGAGGAGAGGTGAATGATGTTGAATATGATCAGACGTTTGCTGATGACCTGTTTATTTCTGCTTGCATTTGGCACGACATTTTTATCAGTGTCAGGAATTGAAGCGAAGGACTTGTCAAAATGGGTGCAGGAACATCAGGAAAAGCACTTGAAGCATGCAGGACTGACATTAAAAGCATTGCAGCAGAAACAAACACAAACCACGTCCGCGGCTGAGGATAAAACAAAACCGTTAGAAGAGGCATTTGATTGGGATGAATATCCAGTCCAAAGAGTAACAGCAACAGGCTACACAGCAGGAGCTGAGTCGACGGGCAAAAATCCCGGTGATCCATTATACGGGCTTACATATTCAGGTGTGAAAGTGAAACGGGATTTATATTCCACGGTTGCTGCTGACCCGTCCGTTTTCCCGATCGGAACAATTTTATTCATTCCGAACTACGGTCTCGGAGTTGTGGCCGACACAGGATCAGCTATTAAGGGAAACCGCCTTGATCTGTACTATGAGACAGTCAAAGATGTATACAATGAATGGGGCAAAAAAACCCTTGATGTATATGTGATTAAAAAGGGAACGGGAAAGATTACCGAGGATGAGCTTGAGAAGCTCAATGAAACAAAATCTTTGCAAGTGTTCAGAAATCAATATAAAACTGTGAAAGAATAAAACGCTCCAGCGAAAGCAGGAGCGTTTTTTTACATGAAAAAGTAAGCGAGTGCCAATGTCAGTAAAATACCTGTGAGGCCTCCGAAAAAGACTTCGATCGGCTGATGTCCGAGAAGCTCTTTCAGCTTTTTTTGCTTTTCTTTCTCTGCAGCCTTAGGGAAGTCCTTCGCTTCATTTACGAAACGGTTAAAATCAATGACAAGCTTATTAATGACTGTTGCCTGCTCACCGGCGTGACGTCTGACGCCAGTTGCGTCAAACATGGTGATGACGGCGAAAATGGCGGAAACCGCAAAGAGTGAGGAGTCTAATCCATGCTCCAAGGCTATGCCTGTTGAAAGCGCAGTGACCGCTGCGGAGTGAGAGCTCGGCATGCCGCCTGTGCTTGTGACCAGCGACCAGTCCAGTTTTCTGGACACGATAAACTGTATGGGCACTTTGATGACCTGAGCAAAAATAATTGCGGCCAGGCTTGATAATAAAGGAAAATTCGTTAAAAGTTCCATCGGCGACATCCTTTCTATTTGAAAAATCCTTCGTGTTTCAAAAGAAAAAAGCAAGTCTTAGACTGTTGTTTGTTAAAATAAGTATAGTGGAAAGAATGTTTTTCCTATTATACCATTGTTCATTACAAATACCCATTACGTTAGGAGTGTAAGCCTCATGTTTTATGCGGTTCAACAATCAGAGCATACAGAAACCCTTGTGGTCGGGCTTTTTCAAAAAAGCCAGCTGACAGGAAAAGCGTTGGAAATTGATGAAATGCTCGAAGGCCATCTGACACAGCTTTTAAAAGAGGGTGATGTCTCTGCGAAACCGAATCAAGTATCAAAAGTATTCCCTCCATCTTCTGCGGGTATGAAACGGATTTATTTCGTTGGTCTGGGGAGAGAAGCAAATTATTCGTTTGAACAGGCGAAGGAACGTTTTGCTCATGTTTTTCAAGCCATTCATAAAGATCGAAAACAAGAAACTGCTGTTCTGCTTGATACGTTTATTTCGGAAGACGTGCCTCCAGCCGATGCCGCTCATGCTTTAGCAGAGAGCTGCCTGCTTGCTTCCTATGAGGTGCAGGATTATAAGCACAAATCAAATGAGCCTGACAAACAAATTGAAGCCGTGTATGTTGTAACAGATGAAGATACACAGGAAGTGCAGGCGGGGCTTCGCGTCGGCCAGGCATACGGACAAGGGACAAATTCGGCTAGAACGCTTGTGAATATGCCGGGAAACATGCTGACAGCGACTGACCTCGCTTCGTATGCTGAGGAGCTTGCGGCGAAATATGATTTTGAGTGTGAGATACTGGAGAAATCAGAGATGGAAGAGCTCGGTATGGGCGGAATACTTGCGGTAAACCAAGGATCCACCGAACCGCCGAAAATGATTGTGTTGAAATATCAGGGCAAAAAGGAATGGGAAGACGTCGTCGGACTAGTCGGGAAAGGAATTACCTTTGACACAGGCGGCTACTCCATTAAAACGAAATCTGGAATTGTCGGCATGAAATCAGATATGGGAGGAGCAGCTGCGGTTCTCGGGGCTATGGAAACGATCGGAGAGCTTCGTCCTGAGCAAAACGTGCTGTGCGTTATTCCATCAACCGATAATATGATCTCCGGCGGGGCCATGAAGCCGGATGACGTGATCGTATCTTTAAGCGGAAAAACAATAGAAATCCTTAATACGGATGCTGAAGGAAGGCTAGTGCTTGCAGATGGCATTACATACGCGAAACAGCATGGCGCGTCAGTTCTTGTCGATGTAGCTACGCTTACCGGCGGCGTCGTTGTGGCATTAGGAACAGAAACAACCGGTGCAATGACAAATGATCAAAGCTTTTACCAGCAGGTAGCTGATGCTGCACAAGAGTGCGGAGAGGCGATCTGGCAGCTGCCGATAACAGAGAAGGATAAAAAACGCGTGAAAAGCAGCCAAATGGCGGATCTCAACAATTCACCGGGACGCGAGGGACATGCGATTATGGCAGGAACGTTTCTTGGTGAATTCGCTGAGTCAACACCTTGGGTTCACCTTGATATTGCAGGCACAGCGACTGCCAATAAAGCAACCTGCTTCGGGCCGGCCGGGGCTACTGGCGTTATGGCAAGAACACTGGCTACACTTGCGGAGCGATTTACATTGGAAGAAGATAAAAACGAGTAATCAAAAATCCCTGCTGTACGATGCGGCAGGGATTTTTTTCTTCCGGAATCTTTAGTTGACTAAAGTGGATCGGTTATGATACGATACGTTCGTACTTTATTTATCTACTACATTAGCAAACTAAAGGATTTTTGGAGGGGTATCATCATGAATGCAGTCGTCATCGCAGTCCTGCTTATGCTTGTATTAAGCCTGCTGCGTGTCAATATTGTTATCGCATTAATTATAGGCGCCTTGGCCGGCGGGTTAACAGGCGGGCTCGGTCTTGGCGAAACGGTTAAAGCTTTCACAGACGGTCTCGGCGGAAATGCCACCGTTGCAGTCAGCTACGCTATGCTTGGCGCGTTTGCCGCCGCTTTGACGAAAACGGGTCTTCCGGACGCAATGGTGGAAGCCTCCGTTAAATTAATCGGAAATAAAGAAGATTCTCGAAAAAAAGCACTTTCTAAGGTGCTGATTGTGCTGATTATTTTAATTGTATCTTGTTTTTCGCAAAACGTCGTTCCGGTTCACATCGCGTTTATCCCGGTGCTGATTCCGCCGCTTTTGAAAATCTTTAATGAACTTGAAATGGACCGCCGTCTGATCGCGTGTGTAATTACATTTGGCTTAACGGCTCCTTATATTTTGCTTCCGGTCGGTTTCGGCCAAATCTTCCAGGGAATGCTGAAGGACAATATGGCGGATGCGGGGTTAAACGTTCCGCTTGCTGATATTCCGTACGCACTGATTATTCCAGTTGCAGGTATGGTTGTCGGCCTTATTTTATCAGTGATCGTATACCGTAAACCGAAACAATATGAAACAAAAGACATTTCAGGTGCAGAAGCATCGCCATATACGAGAAAAAGCATTGGTATCGCGGTTCTAGCCATTGTCGTGTCACTCGGCGTCCAGCTTTACTTATCTCAGACTTTGGGAGTAGAAGGAATGATTATGGGGGCGCTCGCTGGTCTGATTGTTCTGTTTGTCAGCGGTGTGATGAAGCGTGATGAAGCGGACTCACTGATTACTGATGGAATGGTTTTAATGGCCTTTATCGGCTTTGTCATGCTTGTTGCAGCCGGGTTTTCAAACGTGTTGACGAAAACCGGAGATGTCGAGTCACTGGTCAAAACGTCAGCTGGTTTTATCGGACACAGTCAGTCATTAGGTGCATTGCTGATGCTCATTGTCGGCTTATTAATTACAATGGGGATCGGATCTTCTTTTGCGACGATTCCTGTTATCACAACCATTTTCGTGCCTCTATGCATGCAGCTTGGATTCAGCCCGATGGCAACGATTGCGATTATCGGAGCTGCTGCTGCCCTCGGCGATGCCGGTTCACCTGCCAGTGACAGTACGCTTGGGCCGACTTCAGGTTTGAGTGCGGACGGCCAGCATCACCACATTTGGGATACTTGTGTGCCGACATTTATATTTTATAATATTCCGCTTGTCATCTTTGGCTGGATTGCAGCGCTTGTTTTATAGGAAAAAGGCTCCCCTTTACTGGGGAGCCTTTTCTCGTTATGATAAAAAAACCGTCCAATAGAACGGTTTTACATGGACGATATGTGATTTCTGTTAAAGCCGGTTGCTTTATGAATAGAGCGGTAGATTGCTGGTGCGATAAACGACAGTATCACAGCCAGCGCTGTATCTTTTACCATAAACCAAATCATAAAGCCCCAAGCCGTGCCGTAGCTCACTGGCGTATGAATCCACAGCTTCAGTGCAAGATACATATAGGTAGTGCCGATGAGATACATGATCGCCGTTCCGATAAGTGAAGCAATGAGAAATCGAATTTTACTTGGCTGAATGTTTCGTTCTAAAAACCATCCCGCTGCAAATGCTGCCGGGATGTATGAGATAATAAACCCGCCGCTTTTCCCTGCAAACGGTGCGAAGCCTGCTGAAAATTGAGCAAACACAGGCGCTCCGGCCAATCCCACAAGTGCATATACAATCATGGCAATCGCTGCTCGTTTGCTGCCAAGAAGCAAAGCTGCCAAGAGACAGAAAAACGGCTGCATCGAAAGCGGAATGCCGGCTACTTGTAAAAAGGGTGCTACTGATGTAATGTTGGCCCCGACAGCCATAAGTGCGGCGAACATGCCAATTAGCGCCATATCTCCCGCACGAAGTTTACGTTGTTTCATCGTTGTTCCCCCTTAGGTTGACATACACAATCATAGAGTAATAAAGAACAAAAAGATTGTCAACATTACTTTGAATTAGGTTAACAAAAAGGAGGGCTCCATATGTATTTCGGAAAAACAAGACAGTCCGATCAATCTGGAAGAGTGCCGCCAAATCAAAACGTCACCACTTCATTTCCTGTGCTTCATACCGGAGATGTCCCATATTACGAAGATATGACGAAATGGAATCTTCAAGTATACGGTTTGGTTGACCATCCGATGCTGCTAAGCTTTGAAGATGTCAAAGCCTTTCCACGGTATGAATCGAAAAATGACATTCATTGCGTCACGGGATGGTCAAGGCTTGATAATGTGTGGCAAGGCGTGCGGGCTTGTGATATAGCGGAAAAAGCGGGTGTAAAAGAAGAAGCGGGCTACGTCATTTTACATGCTGAAGAGGGCTGGACGACCAATCTGCCGCTTGATGATTTCTTAGCGGAAACTTCCCTTCTGGCTTATGCGCATAATGGCGAACCTTTAACCCCTGAACACGGCTTTCCGCTGCGGGGTGTATTTCCGCATCTGTATTTTTGGAAAAGCGCCAAGTGGCTGCGCGGCATCCAATTTACGAAAGAAAATCACCCTGGCTTTTGGGAGCGGAATGGCTATCACATGAGAGGCGATCCTTGGCAAAATCAAAGGTTTACATGGGATTAAGGTTCTATTTCAAATAGGACAATCCACATCTTTATTGGATTTTTACTTCCATATTGATAGTCTGCAGGTACCTTATTTGATCAAGGTGCCTTTTTTATTCGGGAAAAAGTTGACTTTCTTTGGAAGAAAACCTATTATTTGAGGTGTCTAGTTGATAGTGAAAATCATTATCATACATTGCGGTTTAGTTTAAGGAGAGGAATGTCGTACTGCATGAAAGAGCAAACAACAGACCGGACAAATGGCGGGACACCAAACGCATTTACGATTCCTGGTACGGAAGTGCGTATGATGTCGTCACGCAATGAAAACCGTACCTATCACATTTTTATCTCGAAACCTAGTACGCCGCCGCCACCCGCTGGTTATCCTGTGATTTATCTGCTGGATGCCAATTCTGTCTTCGGAACGATAACGGAAGCCGTTCGAATACAGGGACGCCGACCCGAAAAAACCGGGGTGATCCCTGCAGTGATCGTCGGCATTGGCTATGAGACAGCGGAGCCGTTCTCCTCAGCGCGCCACCGGGATTTTACAATGCCAACAGCCCAATCGAAGCTGCCGGAAAGGCCCGACGGCAGAGAATGGCCGGAGCATGGCGGAGCGGAGGGCTTTTTCAGATTTATTGAAGAGGATTTAAAACCGGAGATAGAACGAGATTACCAGATTGATAAAAAAAGACAAACAATCTTTGGCCATTCGCTCGGAGGGCTTTTCGTGCTGCAGGTGCTGCTAACAAAGCCCGATGCGTTTCAAACGTATATCGCGGGAAGTCCGTCCATTCATTGGAATAAACCGTTTATTCTCGAGAAAACGGACGATTTCGTCTCTCTCACCAAGAAAAACAATCAGCCTATCAATATCCTTCTTGCCGCAGGAGAATTGGAGCAGCATCATAAAAGCCGGATGAATGATAATGCAAGGGAGCTTTATGAGCGGCTGGCCGTTTTATCTGAACAAGGCATACGGGCAGAATTTTGCGAGTTTTCAGGAGAAGGACATATTTCAGTTCTTCCAGTTTTGGTCAGCCGGGCGCTGCGTTTTGCGCTTCACCCTGACGGACCGCATCTATCAATGGGCTGAGACATACTCAGCCTTGCCTTTAAAAAATATTTGTCACTGAAATTATATTTGACTGTCACATGACATTTGGATATGATTATTTTTATAATTGATAATGATAATCATTATCAATAGATTGCGTTTTTCAAGGCGCAGCAGTCTTTTTCGCTGGATGTCTGTTCGGCATTTAGAGCGAAGAAAGGAATTGATGATATGAATGCAAAGGGTATAGAGGGAAAAATTGCTTTTATAACAGGGGCTGCCCAAGGAATAGGCGAAGCTGTTGCGCGGACGCTTGCCAGTCAAGGCGCACATATTGCGGCAGTTGATTATAATCCTGAAAAGCTGGATAAGGTTGTGAACAGCCTCAAAGCAGAAGGCCGCCATGCAGAAGCTTTTCCTGCGGATGTGAGAGACAGCGCGGCGATTGACGAGATCACGGCGCGCATTGAACGTGAAATGGGGCCGATTGATATTTTAGTGAATGTAGCGGGTGTCCTTCGCCCGGGACTGATCCATTCACTTAGCGATGAGGAATGGGAGGCGACGTTCTCAGTGAATTCGACTGGCGTATTTAACGCCTCGCGTTCAGTCAGCAAATATATGATGGACCGAAGATCAGGTTCGATTGTAACAGTTGGATCGAATGCTGCCGGTGTACCAAGAACATCTATGGCGGCATATGCGTCTTCAAAGGCTGCGGCTGTGATGTTTACGAAATGCCTTGGCCTTGAGCTTGCAGAATACAATATTCGCTGCAACATTGTATCTCCCGGATCAACGGAAACAGACATGCAGTGGTCATTATGGGCCGACGAGAATGGAGCGGAGCAAGTCATAAAAGGATCACTTGAGACATTTAAAACAGGGATCCCGCTCAAAAAACTAGCCAAGCCTTCGGATATTGCGGATGCGGTGCTCTTTTTGGTTTCTGGCCAGGCAGGGCATATTACGATGCATAATTTAGTCGTAGATGGCGGCGCGACCTTAGGCGTGTAACTGAATTTAAAGGAGGTTCATGAGAATGTTGGATCAAAACGTTATAACAGAAACAAAAGCGGAGCATTTGCTTCATGAATATCAGCCGGGCGCCTTTTTCTTAGCGTCTCCTCATCGTGTACTGTTAGCGAAAGGCATATGTGAAATCGTACCGGAGGCAGACGGGCAAAACCAAATAGAAACCCTTTCTGGCCGAATTGCAGAGACGTTGCGTCAGGCAAAACAATCAGGGCAAAGCCGGCCGCTTGTTGTCGGGGCCGTTCCTTTTGATCAAGTAAAAGCAGCGCGGCTCGTTGTACCTGAGGAAGTGCGCTGGTCAGGACCGCTTCAATTTGATCATGAGGAAAAGGAACAGCAGGCTGGGCATACATACCACATAAAGCCTGTTCCTGAACCTGAGGATTATAAAAATGGTGTTGAACAAGGGCTGACACGCATTGCCGATGGAACACTCAGCAAAATCGTCCTATCCAGATCGCTGCATTTGACATCGCCTGAACCGATTCAGACGGATGAATTGCTTCGCCATCTGGCTCAGCATAACACGCATGGCTACACGTTTGCCGCAGACGTGTCCAGCCAGGAGGAAACGTCTCCCCGCCGAACATTGCTCGGAGCAAGTCCGGAGCTTCTCGTTTCAAGGATGGGAACACAGGTCGTTTCCAATCCATTAGCCGGCTCAAGGCCGCGCAGTAATGATCCTGTTGAAGACCAGCGCCGGGCAGCTGAATTGCTTTCTTCCGCAAAGGATCTTCATGAGCACGCGGTTGTCGCTGACGCGGTTGCGGCAGCGCTGAGACCTTTCTGCCGGACGCTGGAGGTTCCGGAGAAGCCTTCACTGATCAAAACGGAAACGATGTGGCACCTGTCCAGCGTGATTAAGGGAGAGCTTTCCGATCCGTCTGTAACTGCACTTGAATTGGCGGCGGCGCTCCACCCGACGCCAGCAGTCTGCGGAACACCGACTGATCTTGCAAGAGAAGCGATTCTCAGCATTGAACCATTTGACCGCGGTTTCTTTACCGGCATGGTCGGCTGGTGTGACGATGCCGGTGACGGAGAATGGATCGTGACCATCCGTTGTGCAGAGGCAGAAGAATGCTCACTCCGCCTGTATGCTGGAGCTGGTGTTGTGGCCGGTTCAAAGCCCGAGGACGAGCTTCAGGAGACGTCCGCAAAGTTTCAGACAATGCTGCGGGCAATGGGCGTGGATCACATATGAACAGAATGAATTGCTGGAGGGATACAACATGCTGAAAGGATTTACGCCTTGGCCTGATGAGTTAGCTGAGACCTATCGAAAGAACGGCTGCTGGGCCGGTGAAACGTTTGGAGATTTGTTAAGGGACCGGGCAGCCAAATATGGTGATCGCATTGCCATTACATGCGGAAACACCCATTGGAGCTATCGAGAGCTTGACACAAGGGCTGATCGCCTGGCTGCCGGATTTCAGAAGCTCGGCATTCAACAGATGGATCGTGTTGTGGTGCAGCTGCCAAATATCAAAGAGTTTTTTGAAGTCATTTTCGCGCTTTTCCGTCTGGGGGCGCTTCCAGTCTTCGCACTGCCTTCTCATCGAAGCAGTGAAATTACATATTTTTGCGAGTTTGCTGAAGCTGCTGCATATATCATTCCCGACGCATATTCCGGTTTTGACTACCGTTCGCTTGCCAGACAGGTTCAAAGCAAGCTGCCGACTTTGAAAAACATCATTGTCGCAGGTGAGGCAGAGGAATTTTTGCCGCTCGAGGATTTGCATACAGAACCTGTAAAACTGCCTGAAGTCAAATCTTCGGATGTGGCGTTCCTCCAGCTTTCCGGCGGGAGCACCGGGCTATCGAAACTGATTCCGAGGACCCACGATGACTACATATACAGCCTGAAGCGGAGTGTGGAGGTCTGCTGGCTCGACCACAGCACGGTGTACTTGGCCGCGCTGCCGATGGCACACAATTATCCGCTGAGCTCACCTGGCGTTCTCGGCGTATTATACGCTGGAGGAAGAGTGGTATTATCTCCTTCTCCAAGTCCAGATGACGCATTTCCTTTGATTGCACGCGAAAAGGTCACGATAACCGCTCTTGTTCCGCCTCTTGCCATGGTATGGATGGATGCGGCATCCTCACGCCGTGATGATTTGTCCAGCCTTCAAGTGCTGCAGGTCGGCGGTGCCAAGTTTAGTGCTGAAGCCGCGCGCAGGGTAAAAGCTGTTTTCGGCTGCACGCTGCAGCAGGTGTTCGGAATGGCAGAGGGTCTCGTCAATTATACGAGATTGGATGATCCTGAGGAGATCATTGTCAACACTCAAGGAAGACCGATGTCCCCATATGATGAAGTGCGTGTTTGGGATGATCATGATCGCGACGTAAAACCTGGTGAAACAGGCCATCTGCTGACGCGGGGACCGTATACAATTCGAGGTTACTATAAGGCAGAAGAGCATAACGCCGCTTCATTTACTGAGGACGGTTTTTACCGTACGGGTGATATCGTCAGGCTGACACGAGACGGCTATATTGTCGTTGAAGGCCGGGCGAAGGATCAAATTAACCGTGGAGGAGAAAAGGTTGCGGCTGAAGAGGTAGAAAATCATCTGCTGGCGCATCCGGCTGTCCATGATGCGGCAATGGTCTCCATGCCTGACCAGTTTCTTGGTGAGAGATCTTGTGTGTTCATTATTCCCAGGGATGAAGCCCCAAAAGCCGCAGAGCTCAAAGCATTTTTGAGAGAGCGCGGACTGGCGGCATATAAAATCCCTGACCGAGTTGAATTTGTCGAATCCTTTCCGCAGACAGGGGTAGGAAAGGTAAGCAAAAAGGCTCTTCGTGAAGCCATTTCCGAGAAACTTCTTGCAGGGTCAAAAAAATAAAACAACAATTTGAGAGGAAGTGTTCAAATGGCTATACCTGCCATTCAGCCGTATCAAATGCCGACAGCATCTGATATGCCGCAAAACAAAGTATCATGGGTGCCTGATCCGAATCGGGCTGTCTTGTTAATACACGATATGCAAAACTATTTTGTCGATGCTTTCACAGCGGGAGCGTCTCCGGTAATAGAGCTTTCAACGAATATACAAAAGCTGAAGAATCAATGTGTTCAGCTTGGGATTCCTGTTGTCTATACCGCACAGCCGGGAAGCCAAAATCCGGCTGACCGTGCGCTGCTGACAGACTTTTGGGGCCCGGGATTAAACAGCGGTCCTTATGAGGAGAAAATTATAACCGAGCTGGCACCAGAGGATGATGATCTTGTGCTGACAAAATGGAGATACAGCGCGTTTAAGAGAACGAATCTGCTTGAAATGATGCGCAAAGAGGGACGCGATCAGCTGATCATTACAGGAATTTACGCCCATATCGGCTGTCTAGTTACAGCATGTGAAGCATTTATGGAGGATATTAAAGCCTTTTTTGTGGGAGATGCAGTTGCTGATTTTTCATTAGAAAAACATCAAATGGCGCTGGACTATGCGGCTGGACGCTGTGCGTTTACCGTGATGACTGACAGTCTTCTTGATCAGCTGCAGAATGCGCCGGCAGACGTTCAAAAAACGTCAGCAAACACTGGCAAAAAGAACGTGTTTACATGTGAGAATATCCGTAAACAAATTGCTGAGCTTCTACAAGAAACACCGGAAGACATCACAGATCAAGAGGATTTGCTCGATCGCGGTCTTGATTCGGTAAGGATCATGACATTGGTGGAACAATGGCGCCGTGAAGGGGCAGAGGTGACTTTCGTAGAATTGGCTGAACGCCCAACGATCGAAGAATGGCAGAAATTGCTCACAACCCGGAGCCAGCAAGTGCTGCCAAACGCGGATTATTTATAAAAGGAGGGTAAACAAACGGATGCCTGATACAAAAGATCTTCAATATTCTTTGACCGGGGCGCAAACTGGCATATGGTTTGCTCAGCAGCTTGATCCGGACAATCCAATTTACAATACTGCGGAATATATAGAAATCAATGGCCCAATCAATATTGCTCTTTTTGAAGAAGCTTTGCGGCACGTGATCAAGGAAGCGGAATCGCTGCATGTCCGCTTCGGTGAAAATATGGACGGGCCTTGGCAGATGATAAACCCGTCTCCGGATGTACAGCTGCACGTCATTGACGTCAGCTCTGTGCCTGATCCGGAAAAAACAGCATTAAACTGGATGAAAGCTGATTTAGCAAAGCCGGTTGATTTAGGGCATGACCCTTTGTTTAATGAAGCTCTGTTTATTGCCGGGCCTGATCGTTTCTTTTGGTATCAGCGCATTCACCATATAGCGATCGACGGCTTCGGTTTTTCCCTGATAGCCCAGCGTGTGGCAAGTACATATACTGCGCTTATAAAAGGACAAACAGCTAAAGGCCGTTCCTTTAGGTCTCTCCAGGCCATTTTGGAGGAGGATACAGATTATCGCGGATCAGAGCAGTATGAGAAGGATCGTCAATTCTGGCTGGACCGTTTTGCAGATGCACCTGAAGTTGTGAGCTTGGCTGATCGGGCGCCAAGAACATCTAACAGTTTTCTTCGTCATACGGCATATCTGCCTCCGTCTGATGTAAACGCGTTAAAAGAAGCGGCGCGCTATTTCTCAGGAAGCTGGCATGAAGTCATGATTGCGGTGTCAGCTGTTTATGTGCACCGTATGACCGGCTCTGAGGATGTTGTGCTCGGCCTGCCCATGATGGGTCGGATAGGGTCTGCATCACTGAATGTACCGGCTATGGTGATGAACCTTCTCCCGCTCCGGCTGACGGTAAGCTCTTCGATGAGCTTTTCTGAACTGATTCAGCAAATTTCCCGGGAAATCCGCAGTATTCGGCGACATCATAAGTATCGCCATGAAGAGCTTCGGCGCGATCTGAAATTGATAGGAGAAAATCATCGATTATTTGGCCCTCAAATCAATCTTATGCCGTTTGATTACGGTCTCGACTTTGCCGGCGCCCGGGGCACAACGCATAATCTTTCAGCCGGTCCTGTTGATGATCTATCAATCAATGTATATGACAGAACAGACGGCAGCGGGCTGCGAATTGATGTTGATGCGAATCCCGAGGTATACAGTGAGTCTGATATTAAGCTTCATCAGCGGCGTATCCTGCAGCTGCTGCAAACGGCTTCTGCCGGAGAGGACATGCTGATTGGGCACATGGAGCTTCTGTTGCCAGAGGAGAAAGAAAAAGTCATTTCTAAATGGAATGAGACGGCAAAATCCGAGAAGCTGGTCAGCCTTCAGGACATGTTCGAAAAGCAGGCAGTTCTTACGCCAGAACGTATCGCTCTCATGTGTGATGACATTCAAGTCAACTATCATAAGCTCAATGAAGAGGCAAACCGCCTCGCGCGTCTGTTGATCGAAAAAGGGATTGGTCCGGAGCAATTTGTCGCTTTGGCGCTGCCGCGTTCCCCTGAGATGGTGGCCTCAATGCTTGGTGTGCTCAAGGCTGGTGCGGCGTATCTCCCCCTTGATCCGGAGTTTCCAGCCGACCGTATTTCTTACATGCTGGAGGATGCGAAACCTTCATGCATCATAACGACTGAGGAAATAGCAGCCAGTCTGCCTGATAACCTGGCTGTACCGGAGCTTGTGCTTGATCAGGCTGTTACACAGGAGATTATAAAACGCTATTCGCCGGAAAATCCGGATGTATCGGTTTCTCTTGACCATCCTGCGTATATCATCTATACCTCAGGATCAACAGGAAGACCGAAGGGAGTCGTTGTGACACAGAAAAGCTTAAGCAATTTTCTGCTGTCCATGCAGGAGGCATTTTCTCTAGGAGAAGAAGACAGGCTGTTGGCTGTGACGACTGTCGCTTTTGATATTTCAGCATTGGAGTTATATCTTCCGCTGATTAGCGGAGCGCAAATCGTGATCGCAAAGAAAGAAACGATCCGTGAGCCGCAGGTATTAGGTCAAATGATTGAAAATTTCGATATTAACATCATGCAGGCGACACCGACACTGTGGCACGCTTTGGTAACGAGTGAACCTGAGAAACTTCGGGGGCTTAGAGTGCTTGTAGGAGGCGAGGCGCTGCCGAGCGGTCTTTTGCAGGCGCTTCAAGACCTTCATTGTTCAGTCACGAACTTATACGGTCCCACTGAAACAACGATTTGGTCTGCAGCAGCTTTTCTTGAAGAAGGGCTGAAGGGCGTTCCTCCGATTGGGAAACCGATTTGGAACACGCAGGTGTATGTGCTTGATAATGGATTGCAGCCGGTGCCGCCGGGAGTTGTCGGAGAGCTTTATATTGCAGGCACCGGCTTGGCCAGAGGTTATTTCCATCGCCCTGATTTAACGGCGGAGCGCTTCGTTGCAGATCCATACGGACCGCCGGGAACTCGGATGTATCGGACCGGAGACCAGGCCCGCTGGCGCGCCGATGGGTCTTTGGATTATATCGGGCGGGCGGATCATCAAATCAAAATTCGCGGATTCCGAATTGAACTTGGAGAAATTGATGCCGTGCTTGCCAATCATCCGCACATTGAACAGGCCGCGGTTGTTGTACGGGAAGATCAGCCGGGAGACAAACGATTGGCGGCTTATGTAGTCGCTGATGCTGCTATTGATACTGCAGAGCTTCGTCGTTATATGGGGGCTGGTCTTCCTGATTATATGGTACCGGCGGCGTTTGTGGAGATGGACGAGCTGCCGTTAACACCTAATGGCAAGCTTGACCGGAAAGCACTGCCGGCACCAGACTTCAGCACATCTGTCAGTGATCGGGCCCCGCGGACTCCTCAGGAAGAGATATTGTGTGACTTGTTTGCAGAGGTTCTCGGTTTGGCACGCGTCGGTATCGATGACAGTTTCTTCGAGCTTGGGGGCCATTCTCTTCTTGCAGCCCGTCTGATGAGCCGCGTTCGCGAGGTAATGGGAGCCGAACTTGGTATCGCCAAGCTCTTTGACGAACCGACAGTAGCCGGACTCGCTGCCCATCTTGATCTGGCGCAGAGTGCACGTCCCGCTTTGCAGAGAGCTGAGCGGCCTGAAAAGATCCCGCTATCATTTGCCCAGCGCCGGCTATGGTTCCTGCATTGTCTGGAAGGACCGAGTCCTACTTATAATATTCCGGTTGCTGTCCGTTTGTCGGGTGAGTTGGATCAAGGATTGCTGAAAGCGGCACTTTATGACCTCGTCTGCCGTCATGAAAGCCTTCGGACGATCTTCCCTGAATCACAGGGGACATCCTATCAGCATATTTTAGATGTCGATCAAGCCCATCCTGAGTTACATGTTACTGAAATTGCTGAGAAGGAGCTTTCTGATCGGCTTGCCGAAGCTGTACGCTACAGCTTTGATCTTGCAGCTGAACCTGCTTTTCGTGCCGAGCTTTTTGTGATCGGTCCTGACGAGTATGTGCTGCTTCTTCTCGTCCATCATATTGTCGGGGACGGCTGGTCCTTAACACCGCTGACCCGAGACCTTGGGACGGCTTATGCAGCTCGCTGCCACGGACGATCTCCCGAATGGGCGCCTCTTGCTGTGCAGTATGCAGACTATGCGCTTTGGCAGCAAGAACTGCTTGGAAACGAGGATGATCCAAATAGCTTGATTGCCGGACAGCTTGCTTTCTGGAAAGAAACCTTGAAAAACCTGCCTGATCAGCTTGAACTGCCAACCGATTATTCACGTCCGGCTGAGCCGAGTCATGATGGAGATACGATTCATTTTCGTATTGAGCCCGAGCTTCACAAGCGATTGCAGGAGCTAGCTCGCGCAAATAGGGTGAGCCTGTTTATGGTGCTTCAATCCGGTCTCGCCGCTTTATTGACAAGGCTCGGGGCGGGCACCGACATTCCGATCGGCAGTCCGATCGCGGGACGGAATGATGATGCGCTGGGCGATCTTGTAGGGCTGTTCATTAATACATTGGTGCTCAGAACTGATACGTCCGGTGACCCAAGCTTTCGCGAGCTTCTAGACAGAGTACGGGAAGTGAATCTGGCCGCCTATGACAATCAGGATCTGCCGTTTGAGAGACTAGTAGAGGTACTCAATCCGGCTCGTTCGCGTGCGACGCATCCTTTATTCCAAATCATGCTTGCGTTCCAAAACACACCGGACGCTGAACTGCATCTTCCTGATATGGAGAGCAGCCTGCGAATCAACAGTGTCGGTTCTGCCAAGTTTGATTTGACGCTGGAAATCAGTGAAGATCGCCTTGCTGACGGGACACCAAACGGAATGGAAGGACTGCTTGAATACAGCACTGATCTTTTCAAGCGGGAAACTGCTCAGGCTCTTGCTGACCGATTGATGCGCCTGTTGGAGGCTGCCGAGTCTGATCCTAACGAGCAAATCGGAAATCTGGATATTCTTGCGCCAGAGGAACGCAGCAGCATGGTGACAGATTGGCAAAGTGTATCTGAAAAGATTCCGCACGCAAGTTTGCCAGAGCAGTTTGAGAAGCAGGCTGCTTTACGTCCTGATGCTATTGCCGTTGTATATGAAGATCAGGCACTGAGCTATGCAGAGCTGAATGAAAGAGCAAACCGGCTTGCCCGAATGCTGATTAGTGAAGGTGTCGGGCCGGAGCAATTTGTGGCATTGGCACTGCCCCGATCGTTGGAAATGGCTGTCGGCCTATTGGCGGTGCTAAAAGCCGGGGCAGCTTATCTCCCTCTTGATCCGGATTATCCGGCTGATCGAATTGCTTTTATGCTAAAAGATGCACAGCCTGCGTTTATCATGACGAACACTAAAGCTGCAAATCACATTCCGCCAGTTGAAAACGTGCCGAAAATCGTGCTGGATGATCCCGAGCTGGCAGAGAAACTAAACACGTACCCTGCAGAGAATCCAAAAAATAAGGATAGGACTCAGCCGCTTTCGCCTTTGAATACGGCATATGTCATTTATACATCCGGCTCAACTGGTGTTCCAAAAGGTGTGATGATTCCTCACCAAAATGTAACACGTTTATTTGCAGCGACCGAGCACTGGTTCCGTTTCAGCTCAGACGATATCTGGACCATGTTCCATTCCTATGCGTTTGATTTTTCGGTGTGGGAGATCTGGGGTCCTCTGCTGCATGGCGGACGTCTTGTAATCGTGCCTCACCACGTCAGCAGATCGCCAGAAGCGTTTCTGCGCATGCTTGTCAAAGAGGGTGTGACCGTTCTGAACCAGACACCATCTGCTTTCTATCAGTTTATGCAGGCGGAACGGGAACAGCCGGATCTCGGACAGGCACTCAGTCTGCGCTATGTCATTTTTGGCGGAGAAGCGCTTGAACTCAGCCGTTTAGAGGATTGGTACAACCGCCACCCTGAAAATAGACCGCAGCTTATCAATATGTATGGTATTACAGAAACGACGGTGCATGTGAGCTATATCGAATTAGACCGAAGCATGGCAGCTTTACGGGCAAACAGCTTGATCGGCTGCGGCATTCCCGATCTTGGTGTATACGTGCTGGATGAACGCCTGCAGCCGGTCCCACCGGGTGTTGCCGGAGAGCTGTATGTATCAGGAGCGGGGTTAGCACGAGGTTATCTAGGCCGGCCTGGTTTAACATCTGAACGCTTCATAGCTGATCCGTTCGGTCCTCCAGGCACCCGGATGTACCGCACTGGGGATGTGGCCCGCCTCCGCGCTGACGGTTCTCTCGACTATGTCGGCCGTGCAGACCATCAAGTGAAAATTCGGGGATTCCGGATTGAATTAGGAGAAATTGAAGCCGCACTCGTTCAGCATCCGCAGCTTGAAGATGCGGCAGTGATGGTTCGTGAGGATCAGCCGGGAGATAAACGGTTGGCAGCTTATGTCATCCCTTCGGAAGAAACATTTGATACGGCGGAACTGCGCAAATATGCTGCGGAGAGACTGCCGGATTACATGGTGCCTGCTGCCTTTGTGACGATGAAAGAATTGCCGCTGACACCGAATGGAAAGCTTGATCGTAAAGCACTGCCCGCTCCGGATTTCGCAGCGGCAGTGACAGGACGAGGACCGAGAACGCCGCAGGAAGAAATTCTCTGTGACCTCTTTATGGAGGTGCTTCACTTGCCGCGTGTCGGCATTGATGACCGTTTCTTTGATTTAGGCGGACATTCCTTGCTTGCTGTACAGCTCATGAGCCGCATTCGTGAAGCGCTCGGCGTTGAACTCAGCATCGGCAACTTGTTCGAAGCACCTACTGTAGCCGGGCTCGCTGAAAGACTTGAAATGGGATCAAGCCAAAGCGCTCTTGACGTTCTGCTGCCGCTCCGAACAAGCGGAGACAAGCCTCCTTTATTCTGTGTTCATCCGGCAGGGGGTCTCAGCTGGTGTTATGCCGGTTTGATGACGAATATAGGAACGGATTATCCGATCTATGGCTTGCAGGCACGGGGAATCGGGCAGCGTGAGGAGCTTCCGAAAACACTTGATGACATGGCTGCCGATTACATTAAACAAATCCGAACGGTCCAGCCAAAAGGCCCGTACCATCTGCTGGGCTGGTCCCTGGGCGGGAATGTCGTTCAAGCGATGGCCACCCAGCTGCAAAATCAAGGAGAAGAAGTTTCCCTATTGGTGATGCTGGATGCCTATCCGAACCACTTCCTTCCTATAAAAGAGGCACCGGATGATGAGGAAGCGCTTATTGCCCTTCTGGCGTTAGGCGGGTACGATCCAGACAGCTTAGGGGACAAACCGCTAGATTTTGAAGCGGCGATTGAGATTCTTCGCCGAGACGGCAGTGCGCTTGCGAGCTTGGATGAAACGGTCATTTTAAATTTGAAGAATACGTATGTCAATTCTGTCGGCATTTTAGGCTCCTATAAGCCGAAAACCTTCCGTGGAAATGTTTTGTTTTTCAGATCAACAATCATTCCTGAATGGTTTGATCCGATTGAACCTGACTCGTGGAAGCCTTATATTAACGGACAGATTGAACAAATCGACATCGACTGCCGTCATAAAGATTTATGTCAGCCGGAACCTCTGGCTCAAATCGGCAAGGTTCTCGCTGTCAAATTGGAAGAGTTGAATAAATAAGGGAGGAGAAATAGAATGGCAAATCCTTTTGAAAATGCGGATGGCACATATTTGGTGCTGGTCAATGAAGAAGGCCAATATTCCCTATGGCCCGGTTTTATAGATGTGCCGAGCGGCTGGACAGTCGTTCATGAGGAAAAAGGGCGTGAAGCTTGTTTGGACTATATCCAATCGCATTGGAGTGATATGAGGCCAAACAGCCTAAAGACTGTTGAAAATGTGTAATCGTATCAAAAAGAGACTGCTAGCCGCAGTCTCTTCAGCGTGTCGATAAAACCTCGCATTCGTTGTCAAGTCTGCGCGTTGGTGCTCACGAATTAGAACATTCGCTCCGCTCCAATGCTCATCTTTCCTAGAGTTCAAGGGTTTTCAATCACGCTGAAAACATGACAAAATCCTAAAAACGCTTTAGGATTTTGTCAACAATCTTCCGAAGAGACTGCTCGCTGCAGTCTCTTTTTCTATCTTACGCAGACGTTTGGGTATGATCACAATCCCTGACCGGGTTTCCGTTTTCATCGGTACACCAAGATTGGGATAAAAACGCTAAAAACACAGCGGCCCACTGATCTGCAAACTGAATCAGAATACCCCCGTCATGCCAAGAGCCGTTGTCTTTTTTCCAGCGGGTATCCATTGCATTCCCTTGATTCATATGGATATTGTGCATTCCGTTGGTCGGGGTAAAGCCGAATATTTTATCTGCAGCCTGTTCAGGTCCGAATTTTGAACCGAATATATAAACCGGCGCTTTCTCATCTTGTGCTTTCTTCATATAGGTTTCAATAAAATCATTTAAATCATTATCAGGTCCCGTGATTTCATGAGGCAAAGGCTTCATTTCCCGCGGGTCAAACAAATTGCCCCGCACATAATCCAGTGCCACTTCACGGTTTGCTTCATTGATCCTTGTATATCCATACGGCATGTTCGGAAGGATGGCAATTGAGCCCGAATCAAACTGATCGTCAGCCAAATACAAAACTTCAGATTCCTCAGAACTGGACATCACATTGATGGCGCACCTGTAATACGTATTCTCTTCACCGAGCATTTTGACTTGGAAATGAGGACTGTCATCATCTGTTTCCCGCTTCATGTCTAAGACTATGCCTTTTAACACGCCATATTGCTGAACAGCCATATGAATCCTCCTTTATGATCAACTTCATAGTCATAATTCGTGAAATGGTCTCTTTTTTCCTTTTAAAAAATAAAAAAGCCTGCAGAAATCTTTCTGCAAGCTCATTGTGAATTAAGCACCCGCCACAGATGATTCATCCTGTAAAGCTTTCTCGGCAGGAACATACTCATAGCCTAGATCTCTTGCTACAGCTTCATAGGTCACGTGTCCGTTTGCGGTGTTTAAACCCGCTCTCAGTGCCGCATTGTCTGCGAGCGCTTTTACTGCCCCTTTGTTCGCGATTTGCAGCGCGTATGGAACAGTAACATTAGTCAGGGCGATTGTTGACGTACGAGGGACTGCGCCCGGCATGTTCGCTACAGCATAATGCACAACCCCGTGTTTTTCATATGTTGGCTGATCATGTGTTGTGATATGGTCGACAGTTTCGACGATGCCGCCTTGGTCGATCGCTACATCAACAATAACTGAACCAGGTTTCATTTGTTTTACCATTTCCTCAGTGACAAGAGTCGGAGCTTTAGCACCCGGAATTAATACCGCGCAAATGAGGAGATCCGCTTCAGCCACAGCATCAGCAATATTGACCGGATTAGAAATTAACGTTTTAATCTGATGGCCGAAGATGTCATCAAGCTGGCGCAAGCGGTCTGCGTTTAAGTCAATGATCGTCACATCTGCACCGAGGCCGACAGCCATTTTCGCCGCGTTTGTCCCGACAACGCCGCCGCCGATAATCGTTACTTTTCCGCGAGAAACGCCCGGCACTCCGGCAAGCAGAATGCCTTTTCCGCCTTTAGGCTTTTCTAAGAATTGAGCGCCGATTTGCGCTGCCATTCTGCCCGCAACCTCTGACATTGGCGTCAGAAGAGGCAATGTCCGGCCTTCACTGACCGTTTCATATGCGATGGCAGTTACTCCTTTATCCTTCAAGGCCTGTGCAAGCTCAGGCTCAGCTGCTAAATGAAGGTACGTAAACAGCACAAGTCCTTTGCGGAAATAAACATATTCTTCCGGCAGCGGTTCTTTTACCTTCATGACCATTTCGGCGTCCCAGACCTGTTTCGGATCAGCAATGATTTCCGCTCCTGCTGACTCATAGGCTTCATTTTCAAATCCGCTTCCAAGGCCCGCGCCTGTCTCAACCAGCACCCGGTGGCCGTTTGAAATGAGCTGAGAAACGCCCCCGGGTGTTAATGCGACACGGTTTTCATTGTTTTTTATCTCTTTAGGAACCCCTATGATCATATCTGTCTCCTCCTGTATCTGTGATATTTTTAGTGTAGCTTGATATTTTGGAAAATTCTTTGTTTGATTAAGAAAATAAAAAAACATGGATTTGTGAAATTTCACAAATCCATGTGCCGAAGTTTGATATCTAAATAGATGGTGAATTTTTGATTCACATTTTTCAAATCAATTTCAGCGATCTGGCTGATCCGCTTAAGGCGGTAATTCAACGTATTAACGTGTATATTTAACAGCTTAGAAGCGGTATTCACGTTGCTGTCTGCTTCAATAAAGCGCTCTAGTGTTTCTACCATATTTGACTGGTGATCCCGGTCATATTGTTCCAGCTTGGAAAGCGAGTAATTATAATGGCCCGCCTGTTTCCGTTTTTCATTTAAGACATCTAAGTATTGATAAATGCCTAACTCGGAAAAGCTGAAAAGATGTTTGGTCTCTTCAGCGAAACGTTCCTTCGTTTTTAAGACGGACAATGCTTCCTGATAGGAGCGGGAGACAAAAGAAATAGAGTTGTATATTCCGCCAAAAGCGATAGAAACGTCTTCTATTTTATACCGCTCCTTCAGCTGTTTTTGCGTACTGAAAGCAAACTGTTTTAAATCTTGAAAAGGATGATCTGTTTTGGGTGAGGTTAATATAATAAGTTCATTGGAATCTACGGTCGCCAGCAGCACGTAAACCTGCTGGGTCGTTTCCTGTAAATATTGCAGCTGCTGTTCGATTTTTTCAGTCAGCTCGCCATTTATGCGGATGATTATAACGGAAAACTCTGAAGGAGCGGCCATTCCAAGCTTATGGAACCCATCCGCCATATCATCCTCCTGATGGATGTGTCCGGTCAGCATTTTCCAGAAAAATTCTTGGCTGCGTTCTTCATTTTTCGTTTTTCTGATTTGAAGTTTGAGAAGCTTATTTCTCACTGCTTTTGCTGCCATTTGCAATGTCAGCAGATCTTCATCGGACAATGTTTTTTGGATCTCAAGCGCCCATATGAAGCCAAGCACTTGCTTGTTTTTCCAAATCGAAATAGCGACGCGATTGCTCAGCCCGACTTCATCAATTTGCTTGACTCTGATCGGCTGGTCCGTTTTTAAGAGAGCTGGAATTGTCCCGTCTTTCCACAACTTGTTAATCACCTTCTCCGGTACCCTTCTGCCAATAATGGTAGACGTCCGGGCAGGGTCTGTGCAGTCGCTGTGTGTACTGTAGGCAAGCAGCTTGTGGTTAACATCCTCTATGGTGATCGGGCACCGCAGAACGTCGCTGATATGATCAGCCACATCTTCAAGTCTGTCAAAACTATATTTAAACGGATCATTCGGCATGGTCATAAATCTCCCTACTTTTCGTGCTTGATTTCTCTTTGACATCTCATCCCCTTCCTTTTATTATGATTGTTATTGTTTGTGAAAATCAACAACAAAGAACAGAAGCAAAAAAACAATTTCATGAGAGAAACGTTCTATACATTTGGCGGTGTAATCGCCTCTTTGCATGACAGTTGTATGCCTCATATATTACGACAGCTTATCCTATTAATCTTCTAAGAAAGTCATCGGAGGCGAGACTAATTAAGGAAAGAAAAAATTGAACCTTTCAGAAATGGTGCTGTAGCATCAAATTTTCTGAAAGGTTTTTTTTGGGAGTTGGGGAGTTATTTGGGTCTTTTGGATTATTCGGAGAATGAAGAGAAGATTAAGAAAATAAACCTATTTACTTTACATTATATGTCATTTTTAAGTGATTCGGGGTAAACCATTGGACTCATTTTGTAAAATTAAAACATATTTGTTTGACTATGCCGAAAAACTGTTTTTATAATAATGACGTTCTAAAAATAAGTGAATTAGCCCATATTTAGGCTGATGGCACAGGAGGTAATGAGGAATATGGCAGGATTAATTCGTGTCACACCCGAAGAGCTAAGAGCGATGGCGAAGCAATATGGCGTTGAAAGCCAAGAAGTATTAAATCAGGTTGATCGTTTAAACCGAATGATCTCTGATTTGAAAAGCATGTGGGAAGGTGCTTCAAGCGAAGCGTTCGCAGATCAATACGAGCAGCTCAAACCTTCATTTATCAAAATGTCAGATTTGCTTCAAGATGTGAATCAGCAGCTTGATCAAACAGCAAATACACTTGAGTCTACTGACCAAGACATCGCAAATCAAATCCGCGGATAACAGTATGAAAGGGAAGGAGCGCCTGATTCAAAAGAAGACGGCGCTCTTTCTATGTAAGGGTGATCCTAAATGTATATTGATATTACAATAGATTTGAAACATTATAACGGCAGTGTCTTTGATCTCAGATTGTCAGATTACCACCCGGTGAAAAAAGTAATTGATATTGCTTGGCAGGCCCAAAGCGTATCTATGCCTCCGCGCGAAGGGCACTGGATCAGAGTGGTGAACAAGGATAAGGTGTTTTCCGGAGAATGCAAGCTGTCTGATTGCGGCATTACAAACGGAGACCGGCTTGAAATATTATGAAAGGATCTGGTTGAATGTCAGGTAAACAAAAATCATATTTAGAAAACCAATTAGAAGCTGTTGCCGAGAAAACAGATGCCGGCTATACATTTACCTTTCAACGGGAAAAAATAAAGCTTCTCGACGGTCTTGAAGCTAACGTGATCAAAGATATAAATCCATTTTTTTATAAAGAAATCGATGTGACGGATGATGAAGTAATCATCACAATCCAACCTCCCTCCTCCTATAAAGCATTCCGCTTCATGAAAGCTAAGGATAAAAAAAGTAAATGGCAGTTTGCCTATCAGCTTGTTCAAGCCGTACAGCAGCACAATCTGTCGAGGCTGAATTTGATTGTCGCTCCTGAAAACATTGTATTCGATAAAGGGCTTACGCCTTATTTTCTCCATTATGGAGTAAAAGAAAGCATTCCTCCTTACGAGCGTGATGAGGAAAGAGTATGGCAGGAGCTGAAAGCGGCAGCGGCTTTGGCAGTTGACGGCGCTTTTGCGTTTGAAGACTACCTGAAATTCAATGAAACGCTGACGTTCTCCGCAGAGGCAAAGGCGATATTAGATGCGGAATCCTATGATGATTTACTCGAGCTGATTCAAACCCATATTGATGAGCTTGAAGCCAAAGCAAAAACATACATACATATCCCGAGAAAGAAGTGGAACATCCAGCGATATATCGGCCTGGGGCTCATTGTTTTGCTTGTACCGGCACTTATTTATTCGATGTACGCCTTATTTTTCGCGCAGCCAAAGCACCAGGCGATAGTGGACAGCAACCGTGCGTTCTTAAACAAGCAGTACAGTGAAGTCATCAGCACACTGTCCAAGTATGATGCGGAAAGCCTGCCTGAATCGGTGCAGTATCAGCTGGCGACGTCCTATGTTGAGGTCGAAAACCTGGGGAGTGCAAAAACCAAAAATATAGAAAATAACTTAGTCACCCTTCAATCAGACCCTCAGCATTTCTTGTATTGGATTGATTATGGTCGAGGAGAATACAAAGAAGCGATCAGTATCGGCCGTAAGCTTGAATACAATGATTATATTTACTTTGCCCTAGCTAAATATAAACAGCAGCTTTTATCTGAGGATACAAATGATGAAGACATACAAAAAGAACTTGACTCAGTAAATAGTGAGCTTGAAAAAGCCCAAAAAGAACGTCAAGAAAATAAACAGTCTAATTCTGAAACATCGTTAGTCGATACAAGCGAAGAACAGACACAAACAGACGAAGAAAAACAAGCAGAAGAGAAAGCGGCAGAAGAAAAAGCCGCAGCCGAGGAAAAAGCGAAAAAAGAAGAACAGAAGAAAAAAGAAGACGAGAAAAAAGAAACAGAAAAGAAAGATGAGAAAAAAGATGACAAATAACGTGAGACATGAAGCACAGGTCATCGCATGCTGCCATTCGGCCGTAAGGGGGTTCGCCATTTGAGTCTATTATGGGTTTTTTACCAAAATAACGTTCAAAAATTAAATCTGTCTAACCTCCCGTCGTCTCATCCGGTGACCATAGGGCCTGATGTGAAGGATTCTGTTACGATCAGCTCCATTCCATTTAATAGCGGAGTGATTTCTCTTAAAAGAAAGGAATCCGGCGGCCAATACGAAGTTTTCCTGGGAAATGATTGTCTCGGCACGATTGAAACGGATATATCATTTACTCTCCAAACGGATCAGCAGGATATACGCTTGATATTGACAGGCAGTGAACCTGAGAAATCCGTTTATTTTACGGGAAATCGGGATGAAATTGTATGTTCCTCAGAAAAAACGAATGCAGATATTTATCTGAATCCGCAAGATTTTGCATTTGCAGAACAAAGCACGTTTTCTTTGCTTCGTGCAGGCGGCAGCTGGTCGGTCCGCCCTGAAAGCGGAACGATCTTCTTGAACGGAGAGAAAATCAACGCCAATACGCCGCTCAAGCCGGGGGATGAAATATTCTGGAACTTCACGCAAATGAGGGTGACGGAACAAGACCTTTTAGAAATTGTTCATTATGCCCATTTTGAAACAGCGTTAACAGAAACGGTCAAACCGAGTACAGAGATGCAGAAAAAATATCCGCAGTACAGAAGAACGCCGCGGATGGTATACGATCTGCCGGATGACCGCGTTTCTTTCAGTTTCCCCTCTCAGGAGAGCGATCAAACCAACAGAGGGCTGTGGCTCGTCATCCTGCCTCCGCTTGTGATGCTGATCGTGATGGGCGTAGTTGCCATCATCCAGCCGCGCGGTATATTTATACTCGTTTCTTTGGCGATGTTTATGATGACTCTCATTACCTCGACAGTGCAATATTTCCGGGATAAAAACCAGCGGAAAAAACGCGAGGAAAAACGGGAGCGTGTATATAAGCTTTACTTAGACAATAAGCGGAAAGAGCTTCAGGCACTTGCTGAAAAGCAAAAGCAGGTTCTTGAATTTCACTTTCCTTCATTTGAACAAATGAAATACTTAACAAGTGAAATCAGTGACCGGATCTGGGAAAAATCACTTGAAAGCAAGGATTATCTCCAGCTGCGGCTTGGGACGGGAACAGTCCCTTCAAGCTATGAAATCAATATGAGCGGCGGAGACTTGGCGAATCGTGATATCGATGACCTCATGGAGAAATCGCAGCACATGCAGCGCGTCTATAAAGATATCCGCAATGCGCCGGTGACGGTCGATTTGGCAGAAGGTCCGATGGGGCTTGTCGGTAAATCGCAAATTGTGAAAAATGAGATTCACCAGTTGATCGGACAGCTTTCGTTCTTTAACAGCTATCACGATTTGCGTTTTGTATTTATTTTTCATGAAGAAGAGTATAAAGACTGGGAGTGGATGAAGTGGCTTCCGCAATTTCAAATGCCCCATATTTATGCAAAAGGATTTATTTATAATGAGCAAACGCGAGATCAGCTCCTGTCTTCACTTTACGAATTGATCAGAGAGCGTGATCTCGAAGATGACAAAGAAAAACTGCAGTTCAAACCGCATTTTGTATTTGTCATCACGAATCAGCAGCTGATCTCTGAGCATGTCATTCTCGAATATTTAGAAGGACAGCATGAGCATCTGGGCATCTCGACAATTGTCGCAGCGGAAACAAAGGAAAGCTTGTCGGAAAACATTACAACTCTTGTCCGCTACATCAATGAGCATGAAGGCGACATTTTAATACAAAAGAAAAAAGCGGTAAGAATTCCGTTCCGTCTCGATCATCATCAGCGTGAGGACAACGAACGGTTCTCACGCACGCTGCGGACGCTGAACCACCAGGTCGGCATTACGAATTCCATTCCGGAAACGGTATCGTTCCTGGAGCTTTTTCATGCAAAGGAAGTAAAAGAAATCGACATTCAGCAAAGGTGGCTGACAAGTGAATCGTCGAAGTCGCTGTCAGTGCCGATCGGCTATAAAGGGAAAGATGACATTGTGTATCTGAACCTTCACGAAAAAGCACACGGTCCGCACGGCTTGCTTGCGGGGACAACGGGATCAGGGAAAAGTGAATTTCTCCAGACTTACATCTTGTCACTTGCCGTGCATTTTCATCCGCACGAAGCGGCTTTCTTATTAATTGACTATAAAGGCGGAGGAATGGCGCAGCCGTTCCGCAACATTCCCCACCTCCTCGGCACGATCACAAATATTGAAGGAAGCAAAAACTTCAGTATGCGTGCGCTTGCTTCCATTAAAAGCGAGCTGAAAAAAAGGCAGCGCCTGTTTGACCAGTATCAAGTCAATCACATCAATGACTATACAAAGCTGTACAAGCAGGGGAAAGCAGAAGTGGCGATGCCTCACTTGTTCTTAATTTCTGATGAGTTTGCCGAGCTGAAAAGCGAGGAGCCTGATTTTATCAGGGAGCTTGTCAGTGCCGCGCGTATCGGACGAAGCCTCGGCGTTCATTTGATTTTGGCGACACAGAAGCCAGGCGGCATCATCGACGACCAGATCTGGAGTAACTCGCGCTTTAAAGTAGCGCTCAAGGTCCAGGATGCCACCGACAGTAAAGAAATTTTGAAAAACAGCGATGCCGCAAACATTACCGTAACAGGCCGCGGCTATTTGCAGGTCGGAAACAATGAAGTGTATGAGCTGTTCCAATCTGCATGGAGCGGGGCGCCTTACTTAGAGGAAGTCTACGGTACCGAGGATGAAATCGCGATTGTTACAGATACGGGTCTGATCCCGCTTTCTGAGGTTGATACCGAAGATAACGCGAAAAAAGACGTTCAAACCGAAATCGAAGCTGTAGTTGACGAAATTGAACGCATCCAAGATGAAATGGGAATCGAGAAGCTGCCAAGCCCTTGGCTGCCGCCGCTTGCGGAACGTATTCCGCGCACTCTTTTCCCTTCAGACGAAAAAGACCATTTCCACTTTGCGTATGTCGATGAACCTGATCTGCAAAGACAGGCGCCAATTGCTTATAAGATGATGGAAGATGGAAATATCGGCATCTTCGGCTCTTCGGGCTACGGAAAATCGATTACAGCCGCAACGTTCCTGATGAGCTTTGCGGACGTATACACACCTGAAGAGCTTCATGTCTATATCTTTGATTTCGGAAACGGAACGCTGCTGCCATTAGCGAAGCTCCCGCATACCGCGGATTACTTCCTGATGGACCAGTCAAGAAAAATTGAAAAGTTCATGATTCGCATCAAAGAAGAAATTGACCGCCGTAAACGTTTGTTCCGGGAAAAAGAAATCAGCCACATCAAAATGTACAATGCGCTGAGCGAAGAAGAGCTTCCGTTCATTTTTATCACCATTGACAACTTTGACATTGTCAAGGATGAGATGCATGAGCTTGAATCGGAATTTGTCCAGCTTTCCAGAGACGGACAAAGCTTGGGTATCTACTTTATGCTGACAGCAACGAGGGTGAATGCTGTCCGCCAGTCATTGTTAAATAACTTGAAAACAAAGGTTGTCCATTATCTCATGGATCAATCAGAAGGATATTCCATTTACGGCCGTCCGAAATTCAATCTTGAGCCGATTCCGGGACGCGTCATCATTCAAAAGGAAGAGCTTTATTTCGCGCAAATGTTCCTGCCTGTTGATGCCGATGATGATATCGGCATGTTCAACGAGCTGAAATCAGACGTACAGAAACTTCAAGGGCGATTTGCTTCAATGGAGCAGCCGGCACCGATTCCGATGCTGCCTGAGAGCTTGTCTACGAGAGAATTGTCTATCCGCTTCAAGCTGGAACGCAAGCCTTTATCTGTACCGATCGGGCTTCATGAAGAAACAGTCAGCCCAGTCTATTTTGATTTAGGCAAGCATAAGCACTGCCTGATTTTAGGCCAGACTCAGCGCGGGAAAACAAACGTCTTAAAAGTAATGCTCGAACATCTGATTGATGATGAAACTGAAATGATCGGCCTGTTTGACTCGATTGACCGCGGCTTATCTCATTATGCGAAGGAATCAGATGTTTCATATTTGGAAACGAAAGAAGATATTGAGCAGTGGATTGAAACAGCAGAAGACATTTTCAAAACAAGAGAGGCCATGTATGTAGAAGCCGTCCGCCAAGGAGACGCGCAAAATCTGCGATTCTCACAAGTGGTGCTGATGATTGACGGGATAACGAGATTCCAGCAGACGATTGATACGAGAATACAAGACCGTCTCGCTAACTTCATGAAATCATACGCTCATCTTGGGTTCAGCTTTATCCCGGGCGGAAATCACAGCGAATTCTCAAAAGGCTATGACTCCTTGACGACTGAGATGAAGCAAATCCGCCACGCGATTCTGCTGATGAAAAAATCTGAGCAAAATGTCATTCCTCTCCCGTACCAAAGACAGGAGCCTGAGATTCAGCCGGGCTTCGGATATGTTGTGGAAAACGGGAAGGAGCAAAAAGTTCAAATTCCTTTATGTTCTGCTGAAAGGGAGAGTGCTAGATGACAGAACAACGAAAAAGCTTGATCAAGTTAATATCCGCCGTCATCATCATTTTGCTGCTGCCGGTGTTGTTTTTCCGATTTATCGGAGACGACCCAACGAAAAAAGCAGTCAATTCCACCCGGCAAATCGCGGTGGTGAATGAAGACACAGGCGTATTGAGTGATGAGGTAAAGTCTGATGAAGAGGACAAATCCGCCCAGTTCGGCAAGGAAGTAGCGGCCGTTCTGGGTGAACGTCCTGATTATTCGTGGACGGTCGTAAACCGAAGCGCGGCCGAGACCGGTCTCGCTTCAAAGAAATACGATGCGATCGTCTACATTCCCTCAGACTTCTCAAAAAACATTTTGAGCTATGACAAAGACCATCCTCAAAAAGCAACGCTCGAATTCAGCATTCAAGATAACCTGAATGCGGTTAACAAAGAAAAAGTTCAGCGTGAGCTTGAGGATGCCCAAAAGACAATGAACAAAAAAATGTCGGCCTTATACTGGAACTTTGTTTCGCAAAAAGTGGACAACATCAGAGGAGAATTTGACAAGATCGTCAATAAAGAATCTGAATTCCAGAATGTCATGTACAACTTTTACAAACCAAGCTCTAATGATTTAGCAGGTGAAATCAAACAGCAAAAAGACTTAATCGATGAGCTGAAGAAATCAATGAATGAAGCGCAAGGCACGACAAAAGAAAAAGCTTCTACAGCGGAGGAAGCTAAAAACACGCTGAAAGAATTCATTGATACAGTTGAAAGATACAAGGAATATCAAGAAAATCAGAAAAAGCTGCTTTTGGCAGCCCAGGATTCAACACAGCAGCAAATCCGGACAGGTCTGGATGCCATCCAAGCACAGCAAAAGGCGAATCAGTTCAGCGAACGCATGAGCGGATTGGCAACTGGGATCAGCCAAGCGAAGACACAAATAGGTTTGACAAGCCTTGCTCTTGATAACGCTGAAAAGTCAAGGCAAGATCAAGTGCCATTGCAAGAAATGGGGATGGCGAAGATTCAAAGTGATCTGATCAATCAATATCAAGCCACATCAAGACAGACAACATTAAAACAATTGTATGTTGAGCTTGTCGAAGCTCGTAAGGAACTCATAGGGAATCCAACCCCAGGGGAAGATAATGGCTCTGACAATGATCAAGATAAAGACCCGAAAGAAAATCCTGAAGAACTGAAAATCGATCTGGAAAAACAGCGTGAAGAATTGAAAAATATCGCCGCTGACATTCAAGACATTTCAGACAATCTGAAGGAGCCTGAAAAAGAGGACCCAACACCGGAGGGCCCGGGTACTGAACCAGACGATCCGTCCACTGATAATCCAGAAAAACCTGATGACGGGGGCAGTACAAATCCTGATGATACACAGGGCGACACAGGGAACGACAATAACAGCAGTGATACACGTAATGACGGACAAACGGAAGGCAGTACTCAGGATCAAGACCAGCAGAAGGGAACAGACGGTCAGGAGCAGAACGGCGATGCCTCTAATGGTGCGTCAGACAGCGGACAAATCGAAACGGGCACATCTGCCGAACAGACTGCATCTTCTGATTCAGCCCTTCAATTTATCAAGCTGGCAAATGAAGGCGGAACCGGAGATTCAGGAGATACCGGGAGCGGCGGAGATACGACGGAGCCTGGGGACCAAGATCAACCAGGAAACGATGACATTTCTGATATCGCCAAAGCAAAAGAACAGCTCAGCAAAGCGTCTGAGCGAATCAAGCAAATTGAAGAAGAACTCAAAGAAAAAGAAACTGCCCATAATAAAGAGTTGAAAAAGAAGTTAGAGGAACTAAAAGAGCAAATGGACGGTCTAGATGATGAAATTGAGGACCTGAAGGACAAAGTGAAAAAGCTCGAAGCGAAGCGGAAGCGGGATCTTGAAGGCATTTATAGTGATATGTATAATGCCATTCAAGAGCTTGAAAATAAAGATCAGCTCACATTTACCACAGCAATCTATATAAGTAAAGAAAATATAGATAAAGCAATGAGATACTATAAATTTCTATCAGTTTATGACTCTGTATTATCCGGTACGATTGACAGTGCTGCAAAAGCCGGCGCTATTGACGGCCAGCAAGGAAACGTCAAATCAGTCCTGGCTCTCTCACCTGAAGAATCAGCCAGCTGGGAAGCTCTCAAAAACAACACGATGCAAACTGATGAAGATATTAACAGCTTCATCGACGGCATGACCAAATTTGCGGACGACTACAGCGGCTATATCCGTGACTCTCAAGCAGGTGTTCTCGACGAACTGACGAAAATTTCTGAAAGTGCCGCAAAAGCGTCAGAACAGCTTGTAACGGGCGCAACACAGGAATCTGCGACGTTCAGCAACGATGGGCTGTCTGGCACCATGGCACTGAGTGTCCAAGATACAGTCGGCCAGGAAGTGCTGCAAATGTCAGACATGATGGGTTCATTGTCTGATCGCCAGTCAGGCATCATTGATTACACAACCAACATGCAGCAAAGCGTCAATGATGTTCAAGCGAAAGCCGACACCTTAAACAACAACTGGGGGAAAAATGTCGCTTCCACGAAACTCGTGCGCAATGACGTATACGGCATACTCGGAAACACATTAGTAGATGGGCAAAACAATGGCTATGTATATGATTACTTGGCGAATCCGCTTAAAATCAGCGGAGAGGTTCCGGAAGAAAAAACTCAGACGGTACCTCCGGTTGTCATCCTTGTCATTGTGTTGATCAGCAGTCTGTTAATCGGCTATTTCAGCTCGTATTACCAAAATGCACCGCTTCTCGTCAAAGGAGCTTTATTCGGAATTCTGAATATCCTTGTCGGACTTATGATCAGCTTGTTCGGTTTGAATATTTATTCACTGCCGGACGATCAGACGATTAAGTGGTCGGTGTTTACGATTCTATTGCTGGTCGCAAGCTCTGCCTTCATCCGGACGGCATTCAGATTCGGATCAATCCCTGGCTGGGTTGCTTCAGCGGCAATGATTCTATTCTATGTCGCACCGCTTATTGATTTGATCATGCCGAACTTTACATTTGAAGATCCGGTTTCGAAAGTATATATCGACATCCAGTACGGTACTGGGCACTTGTTTACAATGGGAATAACAGTTCTGCTGATCATTACGGTGATTGCCGCGGCTCTGCCGCTGATTATCCGGCTGATGGCTGAACACACAGCAGAAAGCGATGAAACGTATGAAGCGTAATCGCAGCATGGAAAAGGGGATCATGATTTGTATGCTCTCCTTTTCCCTTTTCATACCCTCTGCAGCTGCTGCCCAAACTGAAGAAAATACAGATGTCGCGCCAAACCAGTATGAGAAAAAAGACATCGAAATCGATACGAATTATTTACATGAAGATACCTACTATGAAGAAAAAACAGAACTGCCTGAGGAACAGAAGGATATCACTTTTGATAAACCGAAGGACAAGGACGCCGAGCTGATAAAAGATTTGTTTACATCAACAAATGCCGAGGATTCCAACACGATTGCGGCCCAGTCGAAACAGCTTGGAATTACTTTTGCTGAAAAACCAATGACAAAGACATCATCAACGGAAACAGAAGATGAACAAGAAACATCATCATTGCTGCTGCCGATGATCTATGTCGTACTGATCCTGCTCGGAATTGCAGGCATCGTGTTCCTCATCCCAAAAGTCACAGCGCAGGAAAACAAGAAGGCGTAGGCCGCGTGCTTGTGTTGTGTAAAAGCGGTGCCGTACAATAATAACGGAAAAGGAGGTTTCCAATGGAACTTTATATCATCACCGGAGCGTCAAAAGGGCTGGGTCAAGCCATTGCATTACAGGCTTTAGAAAAGGGGCATGAAGTCCACGCCTTATCCAGAACGAAAACGGATGTCTCTCACAAAAAACTAACGCAGCATCAAATAGACCTCATCAATCTTGAAGAAGCTGAACAGCAATTTGAAACATTGCTCTCATCCATCGATCCAGATCGTTATTCTGGTATTACCCTTATTAATAACGCCGGAATGGTAACGCCGATCAAACGTGCCGGCGAAGCGTCTCTTGACGAGCTTCAGCGCCATTATCAGCTGAACCTGACTTCGCCCGTGCTTTTGAGTCAGCTGTTTACAAAACGGTTTGCTTCATACAGCGGCAAAAAGACGGTTGTCAACATTACTTCAGGAGCCGCCAAAAATCCATATAAGGGATGGAGCGCGTATTGCAGTTCAAAAGCCGGGCTCGACATGTTTACGAGGACATTCGGATTTGAACAGGAGGATGAAGAGCTGCCGGTGAACATGATTTCGTTCTCACCTGGAGTGATGGACACTGAGATGCAGGCCGTCATCCGTTCTTCATCGAAAAAGGATTTCCACCACATTGAACGATTCCGGAAATTAAATGAAACAGGAAGCCTTCGCAGTCCGGACTTTATTGCCGGCACGCTGCTTTCTTTACTAGAAAAAGGGACGGAAAACGGCCGCATTTATGATATTAAAGAGTTTTTGTAGAGCAGATATTTTCTGCTCTTTTTTTATACAAAAGGCTACAGCCAGCGCATTTTATTGAACAGCCGCATATACTGACTGAAACGCTGCTTTTAGGGTATAACAATGATGATAAGAAGATCAAAATGATGTGACATAAGAATTGAGTTTCTCTGCAAATTATGTTAGGATTCTAAAAATATCTAAAGGAGGGGTTTCCATGAGAAAGGTTACATTAATGGATGTTTTCACCCATCCAATTGCACAAAAATATCTTCAGCGTTCCGGCGTGGCACATGCGATTGCCTGCGCTTATCATGCATACAGGCTGTCTGTGAAGGCTGACATTAATCCTGATTTAGCAGCAAAAGCGGCACTGCTTCATGACATCGGCCATTATGAATGGTATACAGACGGAAAGTGGGATTATGAGAAATATAAAAGAAATGACATTCATGCCATTAAAGGGGCGGAACGGGCGCATAAGCTTCTGATTCGGCTTGGCGAGGAACCGAAAGCGGCAAAAGAGATTGCACTAGCTATTTTGCTTCATACAGATTCCTATTTGCCTGAAGGCGAATTAGATAAAAACACGCTGCAGCAGATTGTCAAAAAAGCGGACGAACTGGATGAAGAGCCGGGCGGCCACCATCATTACCGCCAAATTGATCCTTCAACCGCACGAAAAAAAATAGAAAAGCTGGACCAATTAATCGACCAAGCCCAGGCATCCGTGATAAAGCCTGTATAAGTACGGAACAGCGCCAGCTTTCTTCGCTGTCTCCGCTTCATCGATACTTCCTTTACACCCGCTTCCAAACGTATTCTCCTAAAATCTCCGCACCCCTTTGTTTTATCAGGTAAGCCTGTGTCATTATCCATAAGCGCGGCATAAGCTGAGATAAAACACACAAAGGGGATAAAAGTATGGTCAACCAAGGTAGTCCGCAACTGGTCTCTTTAGTCGATCCTTATGTCTATCAGACCATTAAAAAGCTCATCGGCTCAAGGTTCGTTATACAGACAGTACGAGATACGGTCAGAGGCAGACTGATCGATGTAAAACCTGACCATATCACAATTGAAGGAGCCCGAAATTCTGTTTGTTTGATCAGAATCCAGCACATGATTTCCGTCACCCCAGATTACAGTGAGCGGGTCTAACAGTGCTTGCGCATGAAAAATAGGCGTACAACAGGACGTCCTATTTTTCAGTTAAGCGCTGTAAAAATGTACTATGATACATTGTTCCGTCAAGGTCAAAACCGGCAAATTCCTGATAGTTACCATCTGAAAAACAGAAAGTGACGCCGTACACTGTATAGCAGGAACGGATTGAAGCATGCTGTCGGACACGAAAATGATAACCGTCTGAATCTTTTACATAAAGCCGGGATTTCCCGGTAAATGGGGCACAGAGGTGTGCTGCCTTACCAAAACATTCGAATCCGGCAATTTTGCCGTCTTGGTCGATATCCAGCAGGATACAATCATTGACCTTAAGCTCCTCAGACCGCATATTCCTGTTCTTTTCCGGAGGATGAACATAGATATAAGCCAGTTCTGAATCTGTATCGTATGTCACGGCCTTCATCACCAACACTCCTTTCATTATATTAAGAGTTCTGATATGAGTTCATTTTTGTTACAATGATGGGGTATAAGTTCTTTTATCTGACAGACAAAGAAAAACTAGGAGGAACAAAGCTTGTTGAAATCAAAAGTCCATTTTTGGACATTGCAGATTTTATTTGTTTTGCTGATTATTTATGTAGCAACAAAAGTTTCATTTGTATTTCAGCCGTTTATTGTTTTTATCTCGACATTGTTTTTCCCGATGCTGATTGCGGGAATTTTGTATTTCATATTTAATCCGGTTGTCCGCCTGCTTGAGAAAAAAATTCCGCGGACATTATCCATTCTATTGATCTATTTACTGTTTATCGGTTTGCTTGCCTTTATTTCAGCGTCAGTCGGACCTATCATCACCTCACAGGTGACAGGGCTGTTTAACAACCTTCCTGATTATGTAAAACAGATTCAGGCGCTGACAAAGGATTTGTCCCATTCTCAATGGTTTACCTGGATGATGAACCAGGATTATGTATCGATATCAAAAATTGAACAGTCATTGACAAGTTTTCTCCAAAACCTGCCGCAAAATATCACGTCCAGTTTATCTGCGGTGTTTGGCGTCGTGACAAACATCACGCTTGTTATTATTACTGTTCCATTTATCCTTTTTTACATGCTGAAAGACGGACACCGCTTTCCGCATTTGGCAGTAAAAATTCTTCCGGCTTCTTATCGGACAGAAGGCTTAAAGATTTTTAAGGATTTATCCGATACGCTTGCGGCATACTTCCAGGGTCAGCTGTTAATCTGTCTTTTTGTCGGGACAGCGTGTTTTATCGGCTATTTAATTGCCGGACTGCCGTATGCCCTGATTCTCGGGATTGTCATGGCGATTACCAATATCATTCCCTATGTCGGGCCTTTTCTCGGTGCTGCGCCGGCTGTCATTGTCGGTTTTATGGACTCGCCGGCCAAAGCGCTGTTTGCGATTATTGTGGTCGTCATCGTTCAGCAGCTGGACGGAAACTTGCTGTCTCCTCTTGTGATCGGAAAGCGGCTGAATACCCATCCGCTTACGATTATTTTGCTGTTAATCGGTGCGGGAAGCTTCGGCGGAATTCTCGGCATGATTTTAGCGGTGCCGGTTTATGCGGTAGTGAAGGCATTCTTCCTGAATATTGTCCGCTTGATCAAGCTGCGCCAGCGGTCTCGACTCGAGGAAAACGCAAAGCCAGCTGAATAGGCGGGCACCATTATCGGCTCTTTGCATATGATGCTGTAAATCAATGCGGAGGTGGGGAAATGCCTGCAATTGTGGGGCCGATTTATATCATGTCAGTTACGGGTAATGCCGCGGCAAGCTTTGGAGACGTATTTGCGATTTCGCCCAAAAGCGTCGCTCATTCAGGGGCGGGGTCAGGCGCATTTCAGCTTGGTGATTTTGTGAAGATTAACAACCAAACGAGTAAAACTCTCTTCAAAGATGCCGATATCACTGATGAAACAGTTTCGTTTAACGGGTAACAGCCTTTTCACAAGAGGCTGTTGCTTTTTTATTGTATAATATGGGTAGTCTTTGAATAGAGAGGTCATGTTATGAAAATCAGAAAAGCAAATATCAATACGCAAACCGGAATGATCACGGACGTGTATCTGCATGAAAACAGAAAAGAACTGCGCACGCTTGTAGCGGTACCGCAGCTGGAGTGGAGCACGATCATTTCCTATGAAGAAGATAAAGCAACTCTGCCTGAACGGCTGGAAGCGTCGTTGCGCCGGCATACAGAGGAAACCCCTGCTGGTGAGCTGGCCAAAAAAATCATTCATTGGGTAACAGAAATGTAAACGGCGCTTGAAAGTTTAGCTCCTGCCTGATCAGGTGATAATGAAGACAAACAAGACGGGAGGACAGGCTTTTGAGTGAAGATAAAATGGATCTCTATTTGCAGCAAGGAATGTATGGGCCTTTGGAGACAAAGCCTGACGAGCGCCATTTGTTTTTAGGCTCTTTAAGAGAAAGAGTCGTTTTGGCACTGACGAAAGGACAGGTGCTTAGAAGCAAACCGTATAAAGAGGCAGAGCACGAGCTGAAAAACAGCCATAACGTCACCCTTTTGATTAATGGAGAGCTTCAGTATCAGTCTTACTCTCCTTATATCCAAATGGCGAACAGGTACGGAGTGCCCTTCAAGATTGTATCTGATCTTCAGTTTCATACGCCTTTAGGCATCGTCATTGCGGCTGACATCGCTGTGAATCGTGAATTGATATATATTCAGGACGACATTTATAATCGGTCAGTGCTGAAATCTTAAGAGACAAACGGACCGTTTGTCTTTTTGTTCATGGCAATTCACTTACAACTGGAGATAAGATATAATGTTCTCATACTGATGGCGGGGAGGCCGGCTATGAAAAAAGCACTTATTTGTATTGATTATACGAATGATTTTGTGGCGAGTGACGGAAAATTGACCTGCGGGGAGCCCGGCAGAATGATTGAAGAGGCGATCGTCAATTTAACTGAAGAATTCATCACAAACGGTGATTACGTCGTATTAGCAGTAGATTCTCATGATGAAGGGGATCAATATCACCCTGAAAAGCGTCTTTTTCCTCCGCATAATATAAAAGGCACGGAAGGAAAAGATCTGTACGGAAAGCTTTTGCCTCTATATCAGAAACATGAACATGAACCTAATGTTTACTACATGGAAAAAACGAGATATTCTGCTTTTGCGGGAACTGATTTAGAGCTCAAACTCAGAGAGCGGCAGATTGGCGAACTGCACCTTGCCGGTGTCTGCACAGATATTTGTGTGTTGCATACAGCTGTTGACGCATACAACAAAGGTTTTCGGATTGTTGTGCATAAACAAGCTGTTGCCAGCTTTAATCAGGAGGGGCACGCATGGGCTCTTTCCCATTTTGCAAACAGCATCGGAGCGCAAGTGGCAGAGTAAGGAAGGGGAAAAACAGTGTTAGAGTACGGATTTAAAGATGACAGCCTGTCATTACATACAGACCTTTATCAGATCAATATGGCGGAAACGTACTGGAGAGACGGCATTCATGAAAAGAAAGCGATTTTTGAGCTGTTTTTCAGAAGGCTTCCGTTTGAAAATGGCTATGCCGTATTTGCGGGCTTGGAAAAAGCCATTGAATACTTGGAAAATTTCAAGTTTACGGATAGCGATTTGAGTTATTTACAGGATGAACTCGGGTATCATGAAGATTTTATTGAATATTTGCGCGGCTTATCTTTTACAGGTTCACTTTACTCCATGAAAGAAGGAGAACTCGTTTTTAACAATGAGCCGATTATGAGGGTGGAGGCACCCCTGGTAGAAGCTCAGCTGATTGAAACGGCTTTGCTCAACATTGTGAACTATCAAACATTAATCGCAACAAAGGCTGCCCGGATTAAAGGCGTCATCGGTGATGAAGTTGCGCTTGAATTCGGAACAAGACGGGCGCACGAAATGGATGCGGCCATGTGGGGAGCGAGAGCAGCCTTAATCGGCGGCTTTAGCGCGACAAGCAATGTAAGAGCCGGAAAGCGCTTTAATATCCCGGTTTCCGGCACACATGCGCATGCGCTTGTGCAGGCTTACCGCGATGAATATACAGCTTTCAAAAAATACGCGGAAACACATAAGGATTGCGTTTTCTTAGTTGACACGTATGACACGCTTCGTTCAGGCATGCCTAACGCGATTAGGGTTGCCAAGGAATTCGGCGACCGCATTAATTTCATTGGCATCCGTCTGGACAGCGGCGATTTGGCGTACCTGTCAAAAAAAGCCCGGAAAATGCTTGATGAAGCCGGATTTACAGATGCGAAGGTGATTGCTTCAAGCGATTTGGATGAGCACACTATTATGAATTTAAAGGCTCAGGGAGCGCGCATTGATGTCTGGGGTGTCGGTACGAAGCTGATCACAGCCTATGACCAGCCGGCTCTCGGCGCAGTTTATAAACTCGTTGCCATTGAAGAAGACGGGAAAATGGTCGACACGATCAAAATTTCGTCCAATCCTGAAAAAGTGACGACGCCGGGCAGAAAGAAAGTCTACCGCATTATTAATCAGTCCAACCATCATTCTGAAGGCGACTATATTGCGCTTTATGATGAGCAGGTGAATGATCAGAAGCGGCTCAGAATGTTTCACCCGGTTCATACATTCATCAGCAAATTTGTCACGAATTTTTATGCGAAGGATCTTCATGAGCTGATTTTTGAGAAGGGTATTCTTTGCTACCAAAACCCTGAGATTTCAGACATACAGCAGTATGTGCAGGATAACCTCAGCCTGCTTTGGGAGGAATATAAGAGAATCAGCAAGCCGGAGGAATACCCGGTTGATTTAAGCGAGGACTGCTGGAGCAATAAAATGCAGCGGATCCACGAAGTGAAAAGCAGAATTGAAGAAGAGCTTGAGGAAGAATAAAGAAAAACTGGCCTTTCGTTCGCGAAGGGCCAGTTTTCTTTATGTATATATTATTTTTCATGTTTAGACAATTTTCGTCAAATTATTTGATATACTTAGGGGTGAAAGCCGCGCGTATTGTAAGGGGGATAAATCAATGAGGGTGTTTGTTGCAAGACAGCCTATTTTTAATAGAAAAGAACAGGTTGTTGCTTATGAACTGCTGTATAGAGAAAGCGAAGAGAACGTGTATAGCGCTAAAGACGGCGATCAGGCAACAACAGATTTGGTGATCAACAGCTTTTTAAACATCGGAATTGAGAAGCTGACGGAAGGGAAACGCTGTTTTGTTAATTTTACGGAAAGCCTGATGTTTTCGAATCTTCCCACCTCCTTCAATCCGAAACAGCTTGTCATTGAAATCCTTGAAGATATACCGATCACGCCGGCCCTCATTTCTAGATGCAAAGAATTGAAAAAAATGGGGTATATGCTGGCGCTTGATGATTTTTATGCAATAAACCCGCAAGATGAGGACTTACTGGAAAAACTCATGAGCTATATTGATATATTGAAAATTGATTTTCTCAAAACAACACGAATGGAACGCAGAACAATTTTGCAAACCTACGGCTGCCGCGGCCTGATTTTTTTAGCGGAAAAAGTAGAGACCCGAAAAGAATATAAACAGGCGGTCCAAGACGGCTTTCAATTATTCCAAGGCTACTTTTTCAGCGAGCCGCGCATCATCAGCGGGCATGACCTATCGACTCATTTCTATTCTTACTATGAACTGCTTAACGAACTGAGCAAAGAGCAGCCTAACATAAAGCGTGTGACAGAGTACATAGAGCGGGATTTATCACTGTCCTATCAAATTTTAAAATTTTTAAACTCATCCCACAGCCGTTTGAGCCAGAAAATTGAAAGCATTCAACAGGCCATTATGCTGCTGGGATTTAATGAAATCAAACGGTGGATATATATTCTTTCCTTTAAGGATTTAAGCAGGAAAGGGCATTCCAGCAAGCACGAAATCATTAAGATTTCTTTGATAAGAGCAAAGCTTTGCGAACTGCTGGCGAGAAAGACATCCCGGCCGCAGCCTGCTTCTTATATGCTGATCGGAATGTTTTCTCTCATAGACACCCTCCTGCATAGAGAAATAGAGGAAATTGTTCAAGAGTTGCCTTTAAAAGATGAAGTCGGGCAAGCATTATTAGGCCATCAAAACGACTACTACCAAATGCTTGAGCTTGTGAAATTAATTGAAAGCAACAACTGGGACACTTGCTCGGAATTAGGCAATCAACTCGACAAAGAAGAAGCGTATGAATGTTATCTTGAGGCTCTGGAATGGTGTCATAATCTTATGGACGCAAAATGATTGCGGTCCTCTGACCACCGCAAAGCAAGAATCATTCGGCTTTGCGTTCCGATAAGGCTGATGTAGATGCCGTCGGGATTAAAGACCGTATCCACTTCATGCCGGACGCCCATTTGTTTGATCAGGCGCCTTATGGTTTGTTTATCGGACTGCTCGGCTGCGGTCAGAATGCGGCGCGAGAGCTCCCGCGAGCCCGCAATGCGGCCGAGAACGAGCTGGGCATCCGCAAATATCCCCGCGGCCTGCTTCGCTGAACGGATAAAGGTATCAATATTGTTGGCAGGAGCGGGCGGACGGCGTACCTCATACGGATACACGTAAAACCAGGGATAACGATATCTCATGGGAGCACCTCACACAAAAGGGATGTTTCTATATGTATAGATCCCTAATTGCCGAATATGACAAAGCGAAAAGGCCACAACTTTAGCGTTGCGGTCTTTTTCGGTGTTTGTCGGTCAGGAAACGCCAAGAATCGCATATTCAATTTTGAAAATACGGTATGAAGGACTATAGTCTTGCTTAGTGAAAATGCGAAACACGTTAAAATCAAGGGAATTAAGAATCTTTCTCAATTTGAGCAGAAATAAACGCTCTTTCGCATAGAGAGATAGTCCCGTTCTTGTTGTGATTCCTTTGAGTATAAGGACCTATTGAGATTTGCGGTGTCACGCAGGACTTTTTTGTATACTTTTCGGTGAAAAATGAGCCGAAAGCAGATACACTATTAGTAACAGATCAAATACCTAGGACTCGTTCACCATACACAATTCATTGATCTTTCAAAAAAAGGAGTGTGGAAACGATGGAAAAGAAACTTGAAGAAGTAAAACAATTGTTATTCCGACTCGAACTTGATATTAAAGAAACGACAGATTCATTACGAAACATTAACAAAAGCATTGATCAACTCGATAAATACAATTATGCAATGAAAATTTCGTGAAAAAGACTTGGAAACAAGTCTTTTTTTTCGTTCTACCGATACAATAAATGGATAAAGTATTATATGATTGTTAAAAAACGAAAAACCTGCTGTCCTTTAAATGTCCCATTTAGTAAAATGGAATGGGAGGGGGGAAGTCGTTATTGAGCAGATATGTTTAGATTCTGTCCGGATCAAGGAGAAAATGAAGGAGATTGTTAAGCAAAACATATTTAACGAAGATTTGTCACAACTTCTTTACTCATTTATTGATGCTAAAGAAACATTCTCCTTTGCTGAATCCGCAATCTTACATTATGTTGTTTTTGGAGGGGAGAATTTAGATGTTGCAACAAGGCTTGGCGCGGGAATAGAAATTCTCATTCTTTCATCAGATATTATGGATGATCTTGAAGATGAAGATAATCACCATGCATTATGGATGAAAATTAATCGTTCAGAGTCGTTAAATGCAGCACTTTCCTTGTATACAGTAGGATTAAGAAGTATTTATTCATTAAATAACAATCCTCTAATTTTTAAATATGTTTTAAAATACGTAAACGAGGCCATGCAAGGTCAACATGACGATATCACTAATAAATCTAAAACTGAAGATGAAAGTTTAGAAGTAATTAGATTAAAATGTGGAAGTCTGATTGCACTAGCAAATGTAGCAGGTGTTTTATTGGCTACAGGAGAATATAATGAAACAGTTGAAAGATATTCCTACTATAAAGGGATTATAGCTCAAATTTCTGGAGATTATCATGTTCTTTTATCCGGAAAACGCAGTGATATTGAAAAAAAGAAACAAACACTGATTTACTTATATCTTAAGCGATTATTTAATAATGCTTCGGAAGAATTATTATACTTATTTTCACATAAAGATTTATATTATAAAGCATTATTAGAAAAAGATAAATTCGAAGAAAAATTAATTAAGGCAGGAGTTACTCAATACATTTCGGTATTATTGCAGATATACATACAGAAATGTTTTTCTGCTATAGAACAATTAAATTTAGAAAAAGAAAAAAAAGAGTTAATAAAGGAAGGCTTATTGAGTTATAAAAAGGGGGATAAAGATGCAAGACCTAATTAACTACTTTTTAAATTATCCTGAGGTTTTAAAAAAATTGAAAAATAAAGAAGCCTGCCTTATAGGTTTTGATGTGCAAGAAACTGAAACAATAATTAAAGCTTATAATGATTATTATTTGTCTGGCCCAATAACCCGTGAATGGGATGGTTAATAGGTGGATTTACATTGAAGAACTTAATAAAAAAATTCACATTAGCTGTAATTGTGTTGAGCATCCTCTATATATTCTATATAACTTATATAACTATGAATGGAATTATTATTGGGACTAAGGTTCTTAAAAATGATAAAAGTCAATTTGTGATAGAAGAAATATCAGAGTCTTCATATGGACAATTTGTTGGTTTGAGACAGGGAGATATCATATTAAAAATTAATGAAGAAAAACCTTCAGACAAACATTTGAAATGGGGATATTTGAGTCATATTAACAGTCTGGATATTTTGAGAAGTGGAAAAAAGATTCATCTCAAAGATTTTGATTTAGTTACTCTAAATAGACCTTATAGTTTTTTTCTGTTCGTACTTCCTTTGGTTTTTTATTTTTTAAGCATAATATGTATTTTTTATATACTTAAGGTAAATAAAATAAGAAGATCATTTGCTGGTTATATTCTTATTCTATTGTTATTAGACATTTCTATTGCTTATATAAGTGCAGGCGGACCATTTAGAGGACATAGAATCAATCGGTATATTAACTTGTTTACTTTTATATCTTCTCCTATTCTTTATCTTCAATTTATCCAAGGATATCTTAAAGAAATAGGAAAAGCTTTTTTGAATAGAATCTATTTTCTTTATATCATACCAATATTTAATGTTGGAATTGAGTTTTTCCGAGCCTATTTACAAGTTGATATTGATTTTTTAGCGACTGTTAACTTGGTTTCTTTTGCAATATTGACTCTATTTGCTTTTTCGTCGATATACTTTCATCTTAATAAATATAAATATGCTGAGCATTCGTTTATTCTTAAATTATTAATTTTAACAAACACTCTATCATTTGCTCCATTTTTGATATTTTATGTTCTTCCAATAATATTTACTGGTAATTATGTTTTCCCTGCATTAGTCTCTGCATCATTACTGGTACTTATTCCGTTTGGTTTAGTGTATCAATTTGTAGCGAATAAAATGTTTGATATAGAGTTTATTTTAGGAAGAATGAGATATTACGCTCTCCTTGCTATGATACCAACTCTATTTATAGTTGGAGCATTAGTTTGGTTAGATGTAATGAAAATTCAGATGAACCCTGTGCGTCAAACTGTATTTTTTTTCGTTGTCATGTTCGCTGTCTTTTATTTTAAAGAGGTCATGGATTTTAAATTTCGTTTAAAACGTTTCTCCGAAAAATTCAACTATCAGGACAGTATTTTTAAATATACTCAGCTAATGAGGGGGGTAACTTCTCTTCAACAAGTTTTTAAAGAACTGAAAAATACTATACTGGATGTTTTGCTTGTAAGCAAAGCTTATACCTTTGAGGTTACTCCTGATCACAAAGTGATATTTTTAGATAAACATGAAATTGGACCGGACTGGAATTTTTATCAAGAGGAATTTGGAAACGTAACTTCAGAAATCGGGAAAATTATTGAAGTCAATCAGGGTTTTCTTATGAAAGTTGGTGAACGAGGCGGAAGTTCTTATGTTCTGCTTTGTTTATCTAATATTAACACTCCTCGGCTAACACGGGATGAGATATCATGGTTGAAAACACTGTCTTTCTATACAAGTGTGTCCATGGAAAATGTCATGCATATTGAGGAGCTCATGGAACATTTGAAGGACTTAAAACAAGAGGGAACCAACCCCATCTGGCTGAAAAAGCTAATGTTTGCAATCGAAGAAAAACAGCGTTCAGGACTCGCCCGCGATCTCCACGATTCGGTTCTTCAGGATTTGATCTCCTTAAAACGCCAGTGTGAGCTGTTTTTGGGTGATTTTAAGAAGGGTGATAATCCGTGCCGTGAAGAGGTGCAGGACAAGCTTGTACAGATGAATGAGCAGATGTCTGATGTGATTTCGATGACGAGGGAGACGTGTCATGAGCTGCGGCCGCAGCTTCTGTATGATCTTGGATTGGTGAAGGCGCTGTCGAAGCTGGTGGCGCAGCAGCAGGAGCGGGTTCCGTTTCATATCCGTTTAAATACTGGGAGATTTACGGCTTCCCTTGATCTGGATTCGCAGCTGAATTTGTACCGGATCATTCAAGAGTTTCTGTCTAATGCGGTTAAGCACTCTCAGGCGACGGATGTGCTGATTATGCTCATCAGTATTCAAAACAAAATCGTTCTTCATTATGAGGACGATGGCGTAGGGTTTGATCAAGATAAAAATACTGAGCATTCTATGAGCATGGGGCTTTCTGGCATTAAGGAGAGAGTCAGGGCTTTAGATGGGCGCCTTCGGATTGAAACAAGTGAAGGAAAGGGCTTTAAGGCTGATATTGAAATCGAATTGTAATGGATTTATAACGGAAACGACTTGGCACAGGCCAAGTCTTTTTTATAAAATGGAAAAGAGTGAGTAAAAGGGAGGAAAACATGAAAAAGATACTAGTGATTGATGACCATCCGGCTGTCATGGAAGGCACCAAGACAATTTTGGAAACGGATTCGAATCTGTCTGTTGATTGTCTCAGTCCTGAACCGAGCGAACAGTTTATCAAGCAGCATGATTTCTCGTCATATGATCTCATTTTAATGGATCTGAATTTAGGCGGCGAGGTCAATGGGATGGAGCTTTCTAAACAGATTTTACAAGAGAATCCTCATTGTAAAATTATCGTGTATACCGGTTATGAAGTCGAGGATTATTTCGAGGAAGCGATTCGTGCGGGTCTGCACGGTGCCATCAGCAAAACGGAATCTAAAGAAAAGATCACCCAATACATATACCACGTACTCAACGGAGAAATTTTAGTCGATTTTGCTTACTTTAAACAGCTGATGACTCAGCAAAAAACAAAGCCGGCTCCTTCCTCTCAAAAAGAACAAGATGTGCTCACACCTAGAGAATGCCTGATTCTTCAAGAAGTTGAAAAGGGATTTACAAACCAAGAAATCGCAGATGCCCTTCATTTAAGCAAGCGGTCCATTGAATACAGCTTGACATCGATTTTCAATAAGCTGAATGTCGGTTCCCGGACGGAAGCGGTTTTGATTGCGAAATCAGACGGTGTACTTTAAATTAGGGGGGTGTAATGATGGATACGAAACACACATTGCTTGAAGCGCTTGGTATTGAGATTGTTGAAAACACAGCGGAACGATGCATTGCGGTTATGCCGGTGGATCATCGGACGGTGCAGCCGTTCGGATATTTGCATGGGGGCGCTTCAGTGGCCCTAGCAGAAACCGCGGCGAGCGCAGGTGCACAGAACCTGATTGATCATTCAACACAAGCTTGTGTCGGTTTGGAGATTAACGCCAACCATTTAAAATCTGTAAAGGAAGGAACGGTAAAGGCGGTAGCCGAGCCCGTTCATATCGGCAGAACGACGATTGTCTATCACATTCACATATATGACGAGCAAGAGAGGCTGATCTGTATATCCAGATGCACACTGGCTGTCATCAAGAAATAAAAAAACAGCCGGAACTCTGCCTGTCCGGCTGCTTATTTTTATAAATAAGAATCCTCTTTTCGTTTAATCACAAAGTTTCTGATTCCGTTATAGTCATCCTGTACGCTTCTCTCATCAAGCTTGACGCCGGAGTTATACGCAGCACGGCAGATCAAGTGCCCGCCGATAGGCGACGTAATAAAGATAAAGAGAATCCCAAGCAGGATTTTAGCGGAGAGCTCCCCCGTCACAAACCACAAATAGAAGAAGACACCGAGCAGAATCATATTGACACCTAATGTTGAGCCTTTAGAAGCAGCATGAGCGCGTGTAAACACATCGGGAAGGCGAAGTACGCCAAATGAAGCAATGAGGCATACAAGAGCGCCCAGCAATATGAATACAGCCACAACGACTTTAGCGGTTTCGATCATTTTCGATAATCTCTCCTTTCTCCAGGAACTTAGAAAATGCGATCGTTCCGATAAACGATAAAATCCCCAGCAGCAAAATAATATCCAAAAACGCACTTGTTTTCAGCAAAATGGAGACAAGCGCCGTGATTGCGATTAGATTGATGCCGATTGCATCCAGAGCCACGACCCGGTCAGGCACAGTCGGCCCTTTAATGACACGAATGACATACAAAAAGGTAGACACTGCCATAATGCCGAGCGCGATTTGCAGGATCAGCGTAAACATCACCGGCTCACCTCCTGTATGGCTTTTTCAAATGACTCCCGAATATCAAAAATCGCTTTTTCCGCATCCTCGATATCCATTGCATGAATATAAAGTATTGTTCTGTCATCTGAAATATCCATCACCAAGGTTCCCGGCGTTAATGTAATGAGCAGAGAAAGCAGGGTGATTTCCCAGTCCTTCGTCAGTTCAGTTTTAAAAGCAAAAATACCTGGTCTGATATTCAGTTTTGGAGATAAGACTGATTTCATCACACTGACATTGGCAAGGTACAGTTCCTTTATAAAAATGAAACAGAGCTTGATAATAGAAATCAATTTCCATAGATAAAACTGGCGAGTGAAAAAGCGCCGGAAGAAAAAGAGAGAGAGCATTCCCAGAATATAGCCTGTAATGAATCCTGCGGCGCTTGGACTGTTGCTTAAGAACATCCAGCAAAAAGCGAGAAACACATTTAATAAAATTTGAAATGCCATGCGATCTACTCCTTCAGAACAGCTTCGATATATTTTTCCGGATTCAGCAGCGTCTCGGCCGCTTGATCAACGTAAGGCGACACCCATTCTGTACCCAACCCGAAGAGAAGAGACAGCAAGAGAAAAATAGCTGCCGGATAAAGAAGTCCTTTAGCTGTTCGATGATTTGGTTTTGGCGTTTCTTTTTCTTCGCCCCAAAACGCATGTATAAAGATCCTCAGCACAGAGTACAGTACGAGCAGACTCGAAAGCAGAATCAGCATGGATATCGTAAATTCACCTTCTGCGAAGCCGCCCTCTGCAATTTTAAATTTGCCGACAAATCCGCTCAGTGGCGGAATGCCTGCAAGAGAAATAGCAGAAATGAAAAACATCCATCCAAGAACAGGATAGCGTTTGATCAGCCCGCCCATTTTATGCAGGTTCGCAGTTCCAGTCAATGCGATCAGCGTACCCGCCAGCATAAACAAAGCGCCTTTAATCAGCATATCGTGAATCAGATAGTAGATCGCGCCCTGAATGGATGCGGGTGTGTGTACTGCCACACCGAACAAAATCACGCCGACAGCGGTAATAATGTTATAGATCACAATTTTCATGACATTCGAATAAGCGAGTGAACCGATCACACCAAAAATCACAGTCAGCGCCGCCAGCCAAATCATCAGCTGATGGGTAAAGGCTGTATCGTGAATAAAAATCAATGTGAAAACCCTCGCAATCGCATATAACCCGACTTTTGTCAGCAAAGCGCCGAACAACGCGGAGATTGCTGCCGGTGGCGCGTAATAAGAGCCTGGAAGCCAAAAGTAGAGGGGGAAGATTCCGCCCTTCATGCCAAATACCAAAAGCAGCAGGACACCAATCACAGTGATCAGCCCGGTTTGTCCTGATTCGCTGATTTTCACGCTAAGATCCGCCATATTTAACGTACCGGTTACAGCGTATAAAAAGCCGACCCCTATGACAAACAGGGCAGACGATACGATATTAAACACAATATATTTAAGGGATTCCCGCAGCTGAATTTTTGTGCCGCCTAATACAATCAGCATATAGGAAGCAATAAGCAGAAGCTCAAAAAATACGTACATATTAAATAAATCGCCTGTTAAAAACGCTCCGCTGACGCCGGCAAGCAAGAACTGAACGCCGGAGTAGTAAAAGGAGCGCTCCCGTTTTTCACCGATAGAACGGAAAGAATAAAGCCCAACCAATAAACCGATGACCGCTGTTGTGAGAACAAGAAGGCTGGCGAATTGGTCTGCGGCAAGCACAATGCCGTACGGCGCTTTCCATCCGCCTAAGCTGAGTGTCTGGATACCTTTTGTGAAGACAGTCTGTACAAGTATGCCGCTAATCACAATCCCGATGGCCGATGCCGCCGTGCTGAAGATTCTCATGAGCATAAGATTCTTCGTCATGAAAATCAGAAGAATAGCCGACAAAAGCGGGATCAGGATTGGCAAAATAACAAAATTATTCATGTTGATCATTTCCCCTCATTTGATCCATATCATCCGATTTCAATTCCTGATAAGCGCGAAAGGCCATGACGAGGATGAATGATGTAACGCCAAAAGAAATGACAATTGCGGTCAAAATCAGGGCTTGCGGAAGCGGATCGACAAATGATTTGGCATGCTCGCTCAAAATCGGAGCGGCGCCTTTCTTTAATCCTCCCATAGTCAAAAGCATTAAATGAACGCCATGGCTTAACAGTGCTGTTCCGATAATGACGCGAAGCAGGCTTTTAGACAGCAGCAAATACGTAGCAGCCATAAAAATAATACCGGCTAATACAGCCATTAAGATTTCCATTATTCTTCCTCTCCAATCGTTTGAATAATGGTCATCGTTATGCCTACGACAACAAGATAAACGCCTAAATCAAATATCGTCGCTGTGGCGAGCTCCGTTTTCCCAAGGATCGGCAGCTGAAAGTATCCGAATGTGTGGGTTAAAAAAGGAGCTCCGAAGACAAAGGAGCCAACGCCTGTTAATACAGCGAGCAGAAGGCCGGCTCCCGCGACATAAATGAAATTGACCGGCAAAAGGGAACGCACGGTTTTTAAATCATATGCCAGAAGCAAGAGAACGATGGAAGAGGACGTGATCAGTCCGCCGACAAAGCCTCCTCCGGGCGCGTTATGCCCTGATAAAAATAAATAGAAAGAGAAAAGCAAAATGATAAAGGATACAAGCTTTGTCGCGGTTTGAAGAATCAAGTCATTTGTTTTTTGTTCATTCACCGCTTTTCCCCTCCTCTTTTACTTTTGTTTTAATCATGCTGTAAATGCCGAGAGCGGCTATCGTTAATACCGTAATTTCAAACATTGTATCAAATCCCCTGAAATCAACAAGAATGACATTGACGACATTATCTCCTCCGCCGAGATCGTGGCTGTGTTTGACAAAGAAGGACGCAATGCTGTCTTTTGTCCGCTGGCTTGAGGATGCGATACCGAGCAGAGTAACGATAATACCGACGCCTAAAGAAATGATAAAATTCGTCATCCGGAACGTTCTCGTTTTTGTTTTCAGCCTCAGTTTCGGCAAATGGTAGAAGCAAAGCAGAAACAGTGCCACAGAAATCGTTTCAATGACGAGCTGAGTCAATGCCAAGTCCGGCGCTCTGAAAATGACAAAAAACAATGCAAGTGTATAACCGACAACACCGAGTGCAATGATCGCCGTTAGTCTTGACCTAGCAAAAACAGTCGCCACTGTGGCGCTGATCATGACAAGCGTCAAAATGATTTCGTATACGCCGATTTTAGCCATGCCTTCCGTTTTAAATGAAAATCCGCCTTTAATGGCAAAAGCTCCGCCTATCAGAATGATGAAACCAGCGAAGATATACAGCAAATAATCTCTTAAAAACCCGGTCATATATTGTTTTGTGACCCGGTAAGAGCCTTTCTCCATCAGAGTCAAAAGCTTATCGTATAACCGGTTGAGTGTGAGTTTCGAAGGAAACAGTTTATAGATTCCCTTCCACTTATTCAGCGACAAATAACCAATTGTTCCGATCACAACAATACCCGCAGTCATGAGCAATTCCGTTGTAACCCCATGCCACTGTGAAATGTGAACGTGGAATTTCTCATGGCCGTCCAGCAGTGTCGGATAGATTGAGTTCATCGCAGGCTCTATCAGGCTGTACGACAATATATTCGGGAAAAAGAAGAGACTGACAGCCAAAGCGACAAGAATGACCGGTGGTACGAGCATGCCGACAGGCGCTTCGTGAGCCTGTTTTTCAAGCTGTTCAGGCTGGTAACTTCCTCTGAATGTTTTAAACAGCAATTTCATGCTGTAGATAAACGTAAATACACTTCCGATCCAGGCGAGAACAGGGAACAGAACGCCCCATGTCTGCACGTTGAACAGGTCGAAATGTGTCACGCGAAGCATGCTTGTGAAAAACATTTCTTTACTCAAAAATCCGTTAAACGGCGGTAGGCCGGCCATTGAAAATGTCCCGATTAAGGAAATGGTAAATGTAATCGGCATAATCGCCATCAGGCCGCCTAGCTTCCGGATATCCCGTGTGCCTGTTTCGTGATCGATAATCCCGACTGCCATAAACAAGCTTCCTTTAAAGGTTGCGTGGTTGATTAAATGGAAAATGGCAGCCATAGCGGCAACTGTATAATATTCTGTATGGCCGTAATGAAGGGCTGCAGCACTGACTCCGAGCATGGAGATAATCATGCCGAGCTGGCTGACGGTTGAAAACGCCAAAATCGATTTTAAATCAGTTTGTCTCACGGCATGGAATGAGCCCCAAACCATCGTAAAGAGCCCGACGAGGGATACGATCCAAAACCATTGGGCTGAAAAGGCGAAAATAGGACTGAATCTCGCAATCACATAAATGCCGGCTTTTACCATAGTGGCTGAATGGAGATAAGCGCTGACAGGCGTCGGAGCTTCCATCGCGTCAGGGAGCCAGATGTAAAAAGGAAATTGCGCTGATTTCGTAAAAGCCCCTAATAAAATGAGAATCATAGCCGGGATAAACAATTCGTGGCCGGCAATTAATTGAACCTGATGAACCATCTCTCTAATACTGAAGGAATCCGTTATCAAATAAAGGAGAATAAATCCGCCGAGCATGCACAGCCCGCCGCTGACCGTAATCAAAAGTGATTTGGCTGCGCCATAGCGCGACTTTTCCCGCTTATACCAATAGCCGATCAGCAAAAAGGATGAAAGGCTTGTAAGCTCCCAGAACATGTAGAGAACCATGACATTGTCTACTAGAACGACGCCGAGCATGGCGCCCATGAACATCAATAAGTAGACATAAAAGGGCCCAAGCTGTTCTTTTTCTTTCGATAAATAAAAAATGCTGTAAAGAGTGACTAAAGAGCCAATGCCTGTGATCAGTAAGGCGAATAATAACCCGAGGCCGTCTACATAAACGGTAAAGTTAATGCCGAGTGACGGAATCCACTCTAATACCGATCGAAGTGTTTCTCCAGATTGTGTCATCCTGATCATTGGGAGAAAGTATATAAACAGCAAGACGGGCAGGATCAACACAAACCAGCCCGTATGCACTCTTTTTGCGTATTTTGCCAAGAAGGGAATGATAAAAGCAAATAAAAAAGGCGATAAAATAGCAAGATGTAAGAGCTGCAAAGATAAGACCTCCTTTTCTCGTTCTCAATTGAAAAATGCGCTATGTATGAAATATACGGTCAAACGACCTAGTCCAAATTATATCGCACTTTTCTGCAAGCTGCCACGCTTCGAACTGCTGTAATGGGTTTTTATGAGTTCTTTTGACCTCAAAATAAGTCTAACAAAAAAGAGGTTATTTGTATATTTAAAATCAATCCTGATCAAGCTGAAGGTAAGGAGCTGGTCATGTGAAAAGAAAAGTCGTGATGTGCTCAGGTTTATTCTGCTCAGTATTTGCAGGGGCATTCATGTTGAATCAATATGACGGCCGCAGCGGTGTGGCGGCTAGTGATGAGTGGGAGCTGTATTTACTGGAGCACCACCTGTCAGCCAGAATGAGTGAGACGGAATCAAAGGATCTGCCGTTTGGTCCCCGAGAGTATATTCGGATTGTGAATAAATAAAAAAAGAGTTCCGCATAAAACGGAACTCTTTCTGTTTATGAAGTGAAAAAACGAAGCAGCACTGTCGCGCAAATAACTGTGCCTGCACCGCCGAGACGGGTTGAAATTTGGGCAAACGGCATAAGGCCCATTCTTCCTGATGCCGATAAAATGGCAACATCACCCGTTCCGCCGAGGCCGCTGTGGCAGCAGGTAACGATTGCGGATTCAACCGGATACATGTTCATCAGCTTGCCTACAAAATATCCAGAACCAATCATCGCGATAACAACTGAAATACAGATGATAACAAACGGAATAGAAATCACAGACGCTACGTCATCCAACGGAATAAAGAGGATGCCGAGACCGACCATCAGCGGCCATGTAAAGCTTGAAGAAATAAACTTATAAAGCTGGTAAGCGCCTTCTTCCATTTTTTTCGGAAGAATATTTGCATACTTGACAGCCGCAGCTGAAATAATCATTAAGATCGCGCCCGGGATGAAGATGAATTTCTCTAATAACCCGCCAAAAATAAAAAATGTACACGCGAGCAAAACTCCTGCTCCCATTAGTTTAAAATCAATTTTTGCTTCGGCTTCTTTTTGATTGAAAATCTCATTTGCTTTTTTAGATTTTACGAGACGTCCGTTCCCATTTAGATCTGGACGCTTATCGCCAAGCTTTTTCATTAAGGCTGCACATATGATAGCAAAAACGTTTCCTATAATTGCGGCTGGAACCAGCTGAGACACAAATACATCAGCGGATGAGCCCAGTATTTGTGAATAGGCGATTGAAAGCGGCAAAATTCCTTCACCTATTCCCCCGGCAATAATTGGGACAACAACAAAGAAAAAGGAATCATAGGCACTATAGCCAAAAATAAATCCGACAAGGATGCCGGCTGTAACGGCCGCGATCGTTCCTGCAACCAGTGGAACGAACATTCTGATAAACCCCTGTATTAAAACAATTCTGTTCATACCGAGGATACTTCCCACAACAAGGCAAGCGATATAGAAATAAAGGAAGTTAGACGTTTTCATCAAGTTGGTTACAGCGTCTAAAGATGTTGAATTCAGTACATTGTAAAAGACTAAAAATGAAGGAACAAACAAAGATAAAATAGCAGGGCCGCCAATATCCTTCAATATCGGTATGCGTTGGCCTATGTCTCCGAGAAACACACCAAGAATCATAATGATGGCAAACCCGCCAAGCATATTTGCCGGCAGCTCATTGTAATAGGCTGCAAGAATAATAATAACAGCTAATACTGTGTATAATGGCAGAGGAATCACACCGATTTCCCAAGACCAGATTTTTTGAAACAGGTTTTTCCCCTGTGAGTCTTTTTGCTCAGGTGAAATTGTCCCCGTTTTTGGAATTGCTCCCATGTCATACACCCCCATGTATTGTTTGTTACAGTCTACAAGAAAGCGTTAACACTTCATATTTTTTTAAGTTAAAAAACTAATAAACAATTAAAATAAGGGGGTCTTTTGGATTAGAAAAAAATCCCTGAGAATCGTCTTCCCAGGGGAGAATGTTTTATCTTTTTCCTTTAATATAAGGCACGCCATTGGCTTTTGGCGCATCTGCCCGCCCGATAAAGCCCGTTAAAGCGAGAATCGTTAAGACATAAGGAGCCATCAGCATATACACATTTGGTATGTCTTTAAAAAGAGGGAGCAGCGATCCAATGATGCTTAAGCTTTGGGCGAATCCGAAAAACAGGGCGGCCCCCAGTGCTCCGATCGGATGCCATTTTCCGAATACAAGCGCTGCCAGGGCGATAAAGCCTTGCCCGGAGATGGTAGAGTGCGTGAAATCAAGCGCAATTGTGGAGGCATATACGCCGCCGCCGAGACCGCCGAACAATCCGCTGATCATCACGCCGATGTAGCGCATTTTATATACGTTGATTCCCATCGTATCGGCCGCCATCGGATGCTCTCCGACAGAACGGATACGAAGGCCGAACGGCGTTTTGAACAAGATAAACCAGGAAATAAAGGCAAGTGCTATTGCAAGAATAGACGTATAATAGACATCCGAAAAGAAGATCTTTCCCAAGACGGGAATATCGCCCAAACCGGGGATTTTCGTCTTATAAAAAGGCTCTGGAATTTTGTCTGTCTGCGCTTTGCCGTAGATCAGTTTGACGATAAATAAAGTTGCCCCAAGCGCCAGCATGTTAATGGCGACACCGCTGACTGTCTGGTCGGCGCGAAACGAAATCGCCGCTGCCGCGTGAATCAGTGAAAACAGGGCGCCTGCTGCCATGGCGGCAAGGAGCGAAAGCCAAGGTGCGGCGGCACCTAATTCCGGACCAAAAAATAAATTAAATAACACGCTGGTGAACGCCCCGATAATCATGAGGCCTTCTAGACCGATATTTACCACACCTGATCTCTCGGAAAACACGCCGCCGAGAGCAGTTAAAATAAGCGGGGCCGCATAGACGAGTGTGGCAGGGACAATGATAGATAAAATCTGCACAATGTCCACTTAGTTCGCCCCCTTTTTCTTCAATTTGCCCATGACGAAACGAATCGCATAGCTTGAAGCCACAAACAGAATAATAATGGCAATCACAATATCAACGACCTCTGATGGAACGCCTGATTCAATCGGCATATTTAATGCGCCGATTTTCAGCCCGCCAAGCAGGCATGCTGCCAGTACAATGCCGACGGCTGTGTTTCCCCCGAGAAGAGCGACAGCGATACCGTCAAAGCCTACGCCGGTAAATGCGCCTTTCACTGCTGCGTATTCAAATGTTCCTAGGCCCTCCATGGCTCCTGCAAGGCCTGCAAAAGCGCCGGAGATAAGCATGGAGGTCATGATATTCTTCCGCACGCTCATGCCGGCATACTGGGAAGCGTACTGGTTAAATCCGACCGCCCGGAGCTCAAATCCTTTTGTAGTTTTGTTGATGATAAACCACATGATAACTGCTCCGAGAAGGGCAACGATGATTCCCAAATGCAGCCGTGAGTAATCGGTGATCTGTTCAAGAAAAGGAGAGCGGAGGGAGGCGGATTCGTGAATTTTCCCCGTCTTGTCCTGATGATCTGTCAAAACGTTTGAAATGATGTAATTGGTCATGTGCAGCGCGATATAATTCATCATAATGGTGACAATGACTTCATGAACGTAAAATCGCGCTTTCAAAATGCCGGGAATTAACCCCCATAATCCTCCTGCAGCTGCCGCTGTAATCAATGCGAGCGGCAAGTGAATATATGCCGGTCCGTCAAACGCCGTACCGACCCAAACCGCTGCTGTCCAGCCGACGAGCAGCTGGCCCTCGACGCCGATATTAAAGAGTCCGGTTCGGAATGCAAAGGCGACAGCCAATCCGGATAAAATATAAGGCGTAATTTGCCGGATTGTTTCTCCGACATAATAGATTTCTCCGAATATCCCATTCCACAAAGCCGAATATCCGCTGGCCACACTGTAGCCGCTCACAAGCATAATCAACGCGCCGGCCGCAAGACCAAGTATGATTGCGATGAGCGGCACGAGTAAATGAGAGAGTCGTTTAACCATTTGCTTTCCCCGCTTCCTTTTGTGTGCTTCCGGCCATCAAGAGACCAAGCTCCTGTTCAGTGGTGTCCTGCGGATTAAAAATGGCGATAATGCGTCCTTCAAAAATAACGGCGATTCTGTCACTGAGATTCATAATTTCTTCAAGCTCAAACGAGAGGAGAAGAACGGCCTTCCCGGCATCACGCTGCTCAATGAGCTTTTTATGGACAAATTCAATGGCTCCGACATCAAGGCCGCGAGTCGGTTGGGCGGCGATTAATAAATCAGGATTTCGGTCTACTTCCCGCCCGATAATCGCTTTTTGCTGGTTTCCGCCTGACAATGCCCGCGCGTGTGTATATTCATCCGGCGTTCTGACGTCGTACTCAGTGATCAGCCTGCATGCTTTTTTGTACATTTCGCCTTTATGTAAAACGCCCAATGCTGAATACGGCTTTTTGTAATAGCTTTGCAGCAGGATATTCTCTCCGATTGGAAAATCAAGGACGAGACCGTGTTTATGGCGATCCTGAGGAATATGCCCGATCCCGGATTCAGTGATTTTTCTTGGCGTCAGGTTTTGGATCTGTTTTCCGTTTAAGGTGATTGTTCCTGAATCTGTTTTGCGGAGTCCTGTCACCGCTTCGATCAGCTCTGATTGCCCGTTTCCGTCGACGCCTGCTATGCCGACTATTTCTCCCGCTTTGACAGAAAGAGACAAATCTCTGACTGTCTCTATTCCGCGGGTATCCTTTACAGTTATGCCGTCAATCGCAAGCACTTCCGCTCCCGGCTGAGCAGCTCTCTTTTCGGTTTTGAACGATACCTCACGGCCGACCATTAGACTGGCGAGTTCGTCTTGGTTTGTATCACGGACATCAAGGGTTTTGATGCCTTTTCCTTTACGGATAACCGTAACGCGGTCACAAATCTCCATAATCTCTTTCAGCTTATGGGTGATTAAGATGATGGACTTCCCTTCTTTGACCAGGTTCTTCATAATTTGCATCAGTTCATTAATTTCATGAGGCGTCAAAACAGCCGTCGGTTCATCAAAAATCAGAATGTCGGCACCGCGGTAGAGGGTTTTTAATATTTCTGCGCGCTGCTGCATTCCGACTGATATGTCAGCTGCTTTTGCTTCAGGATGGATCTGCAGGCCGTATCGATCGGAAATGTCCTGCACCTCTTGGCCAGCACGCTTCCGGTCAATTCTGCCAAACTTCTTTGGCTCTTTCCCGAGAATAATATTTTCAGCAACTGTAAAGGTGTCAACAAGCATAAAGTGCTGGTGTACCATTCCAATTCCAAGGTCATTCGCTTTGTTCGGGCTGTTGATGTGCACCTTCTCGCCGCGCACCCGAATTTCACCCCGCTCCGGCTGATACAGTCCGAAAAGGACATTCATCAACGTTGATTTCCCCGCCCCGTTTTCACCGAGCAACGCGTGTATTTCGCCTTTTTTGACTTGAAGATTGATATTATCATTGGCGACGATACCAGGAAACTCTTTACGGATATTGAGCATTTCAATGACATATTCCATTGATTGACCGCTCCTTTTTTCAAAATAAAAGAAAAACAAGGGATAAGGGCTCGACCTCCTTATCCCTGCGATTCTTATTCAGCTTTGAAGGTTTTCAGCTCTTTCTCGGTTGCCGGGACTTCCAATCCGTCGATGATTTTTTTCTTCCATTTATCGACCGCTTTGATCACATCATCCGATAGATTTTGTTTAGATGGAGAAATGCCGACTCCGTCTTGATCAAGCCCGTAGGTAAGTGTTTCGCCGCCCGGGAACTTTCCGTCGCTCGCTTTTTTCGTTACATCTTCAACGACTGTATCTACTTTTTTCACCATGGAAGTGAGGGTGACGTTATCATCTGTTCCTTCTACCTGGCCTTCTGCGTATTGGTCTTTATCGACACCGATGACCCAGACATCGCGTTTTGGATCTTCTTTTTTCAGGTTCTTGGCTTCTGTAAAGACACCTGTGCCGGTGGCGCCCGCAGAGTGATAAATAACATCTACGCCTGATTTATACATGCTTTCGGCGGTTGCTTTACCGACATCGGCTTTATCGAACCCCCCTGCGTATTTCACTTCTACAACGGCTTTAGGGTTAACTGCTTGCACGCCGGCACGGAAGCCGACCTCGAATTTTTTGATTAACTCTGATTCCATGCCGCCTACAAAGCCGATTTTTCCTGATTTGCTTGATAGGGCTGCGGCCACTCCGACGAGAAATGAGCCTTCCTGCTCTTTAAACGTAATACTTGCGACGTTGTCTTTATCGACAACAGCATCTATAATCGCAAAGTTTGTATTTTTGCGCTGGTCAGCAATTTCGCTGATTGAATCCTCCATTAAGTAGCCGACGCCGTAAATTAAGTCAAAATTCTCACGCGCCAATTTATTTAAGTTCGTTGTATAGTCTGCATCTGATTTGGATTGAAGATAGTCGTAACCGTTTTTGCCTTTTTTCAGCCCATTCTCTTTCCCGAAGGCTTGGATGCCTTCCCAGGCTGATTGGTTGAAGGATTTGTCATCCACTCCGCCTACGTCAGTAACCATCGCCACACTGAATTTGTTTTTGCCTTCGCCTGAGCCGCTGCTTTTTTCGCTGTTTCCGCATGCTCCTAATATGGTGCCTGCTGCGATCACAAGTGACATCGCCAATCCGATTTTTCGTTTATTCAAGATATAACCCCCCAGAAAAATTTGGTTCAAAGCTGATCCGGCCAGTCATGTGATGGGCTGTCCTGAACAATTTCTTATAATCGATAAAATTTTCTGATAATAACAAATGGAATGTGCTGAGACAGTTCTATTCTTCCCTGAATAAGCGTGGTGTGAGTATTTCCTTCGAAAGGCGGGGAAGAGAAGGATGCGGAAGGCGTTCCGGGCGGAAAACCGTGACATCGTTTTCTGAAGTAAGACTTATGACTTAGTTTTTCGGGATCAACTTACCAATCATAATTTATCATTTAACTAATAAGAAATAAATAGAATTTCGCATAATTTTTTAAAAAGTATCTATTTTTAGAATTGTTTGCTTAAAAATGTTGAAAGACCCTTTGTTATTCTTGTATAACTTAACAACAATAGAATCAAGCATCTTGGCAAGAGATATGACAGGAAAAACGCACTGCTCAAAACAAGCAGTGCGTTTTCTTATAGATATTGCTTTATTCCGTTAAGGTTACTGTTGTTGACGTTGTACTGAAACACAGGTCTACCGATCGTTCCGTACGCCATTTCTACATTCAGAACCTGTATATCTTCAAGAAACTTTAAGTATTTTCGTATGGATACTTGAGAGATTTCTGTGTGCTTTGCCAAGTCTTCTGTCGTAAAAGATTCATTTTCAAATGACTGGATACTGGACCAGATCAGCTTCAGCGTGCTTTTTGTCAGGCCTTTAGGAAGCTGCACTTTTTCTGTTGCTTCTTTCTTTTGAAAAAGCTCGGCGTCCAGTTCTTTTTGGCTCATGTTGCGATGGGTTGAATACACCTTTTGTTTTCGTCTGTAATCAGACAGAGCCGTTTGGAATCGTTCAAATTCAAATGGTTTGATTAAATAATCAACAGCTCCGTACCGAAGTGTTTTCTTGATCACGTCAAGCTCGCTGGCCGCTGAGATAACAATCACGTCAACCGCTTCATTTTGGGCTCTCAATTCCGTCAGCAGTTCCAGCCCGTTTTTTCCCGGCATATAAATATCAAGCAAAATGAGGTCGATATGATGCTCGCCTAAAATATGCAGAGCGCTTTGAAAGGAAGAAGCGATGCCTTTCAGCTGAAAGCCATCTATTTGGCTTAAGTATCGTTTATTTAATTCACCCACCATGGGGTCATCTTCAACTATTAGTACATTAATCATGATTTTCCTCCTTCGGTTCGTACGGGATGCGAATACTGAATGTCGTTCCTTCATTCTTTTCGCTTGTGAGGATCATTTGGCCTTTTAAATTTTCGATGCTTTGCTGTGTGAAATAAAGGCCGAATCCCCGGTTTTTGCCCTTTGTTGAATAGCCTTGTTCAAATACTTTGGCTTGGTCTTCTTCAGACATGCCTGCTCCAGTATCGGTAATTTCAATATCCAGTATGCTGTCATGGAAGCGCATGGACATGGTGATTTGTTTTTTCGGCATATCGGCAACGGCGTCTAAGCCATTGTTGATGAGATTTCCGATGATTGTAATGAGCTCATGGATGACAGAAGGGTCTGCCGCGTTCGGGATGACACCGTTGCATTCAATATCAAGATTTGCGCCCTGCTCACGTATAAAGCTTTGCTTTCCGAGCAGAAAACCGGCCAATACGGAGCTTTTGACATCATTTATAATTTCACTTGTTTCTGATTTTTGCTGTATGGCTATATCTTTAATATAATCTCCAAGATCATCATACTCTTTCAGCTGGACGAGACCTAATATCACATGCAGTTTGTTCATAAATTCATGAGACTGCGCTCTCAGTGCGTTTGCATACATTTTAACACCGGAAAGCTGTTCAGCTAAATGTTTTACCTCGGTCTTGTCGCGGAATGTTGCAATCGCTCCGACAGTTTGTCCTTTCAGCTGGATAGGAACTTCATTAAACACAAGCTCCAGCCCGTTAATGCGGACGTCTCTGTCTTGAAGAGGTTTTTTGGTCTCAATGACCTTTTTCAAGCGGCTTTTCGGCAAGATGTCATCTACATCCTGATCAATGGGATTTGTGTTGATGCCCATTTTGACGAATAGGCGTTTTGCTTCCGCGTTGGCAAGTTTAATTTTGCCATGTTCATCGACAGCGAGTATTCCTTCCTTCGTCGATTCCAGCATCGCGCTCCGTTCTTCAAGCAGAGTCGCAATTTCATAAGGTTCAAGTCCGTACATGATATTTTTCACTGTACGGGCGACGATAACGGCTCCGATCACACCGACGAAGATGCTGACGCAAATAATAAAGTAAAGCGGCCGTAAGCTATGGCTGATCACTTCATCAATTTCATTTACGGTGATGCCGACCGCGACTGCACCGACTTGTTTTCCATTCTCCGCGTAGACAGGGACGAACGCTCTCTGCGATTTCCCGAGCGTGCCAGAGGCTGTGCTGATATGGACATGCCCTTTTAATACCTCGGACTCATCACCGCCTCTGAATTTTTTTCCGATTTTGCTCGGGTCAGGATGAGTTTTGCGGATACCGTTCATATCCATGACGACAACAAATTCCGTGCCGGTAATTTTCTGAACCCGCTTTGTGTAGCTCTGCAGTTCCTTTTGTTTTTTTCCGCTTTCTAAAGCAGCGGCTGTCATCGGCGCCTCAGCTACCATTTCAGCAGTCTGCAGCGCAGTGGCCTTTTCCTGATCTCTAATTCGTTTGGTGGTTTGGGCACCGACTGTAAAAAACGTAATGAGCAATGCGATTAATACAACGATACAAACAAATATGGTGAGTCTGGTTTGCAGTTTTAATGTTTTTTTCATATAAAACTTCCTTACGTTTTATGATTCCTGCGTACTACTTTACTCTCAAAATGCTGCTTTGTGAAGATTTGGGACCGTAATTCGTAAAAAGGAGAAAAAATGGAATAATTTATCTTGTCAATGTGTTTTAAGTCCTCCATAATAAATGAGGTAGATTATAGAAAGGGACTTTTTTATATGAAAAATACTTATTTGACAGGATATTTTCCGCTGATTGCGATCCTGCTTTTTAGTTCGTCCTTATCCATCTCAACTTCACTTTATGCGTTGAAGATGCTGTCTTCATTTGGAATGTATGATGGAATGCTCGATTATTTTTCAGAGAAAGGAATCAGGCTTGCGTTATTTGCTGCCTTTGCACTTTTATATTTTATGGTTCTGTCCGCTCTGAAATTAATTGCAAATACCGTGACCGAGCTGTCATTGCTGTTTTTTGCTAATGATCCGGAAGGGAACAACCTGAAAAAACTCAGAATGGGTTCCATGATTTATTTGGGCGGCGGGATTTTATCATTTGTGCTCTTGCAAAATGTCATTTGGATTGTGATCTGGTTTGCGGTCGTCACGCTCGCTTACTTTGTGTTTACCGTATACCGGATTTATTCGACGCTTTCTCTCATGTCATTAGTTGGATTCATTCTATTGGAACTGCTGTTTTGGTTTACCTTTGTTATCGGTATTCTGTTCATATTTATCAAGCTTTATAATAGCATAATGGCTAGCTTACCTGTGTAAGCTAGCCATTTCAGCGTTTGGTGGTCAGATTTGCGCTTCGTGCTCTATACGCAATGAAACGGCGGCTAGATTCTCAGGTTTCCGCCGTTTCACATCCAATGCTCGCTCTTCATCGACTTCAAAAGTTTTCAATCACGCTGAAAAGATGACAAAATCCTAAAACGAAGCCGTTTTAGGATTTTGTCAACAATCTGTGATGGCTAGCTTCCTAGCCATTTTTTATTTACGGTAAAAATCTTTTTTTAATAGAAGGGGAGGGGAGCATACATTCATTTTTTTTGCCAAACCACTTATAGCGGTTGTTGGCAATGAAAGAATAGACCATATCTCTGACAGGCTTCGGCACTGCGAAAAACAGGACGAAGAGCCGCCATGGGCCTCGCAGATGCCTGAAAACCTTAATGGCTGCAGTTGACTTTGTGTACACTTGGCCGTCTTCAATAAAGACAAAGCTGTCAAACCGATCAGTCGGAAGCCCGCTTTTTTTCAGCAGGCTCTGTCCTGTTTCCGACTGCAGCGATGTGAAAGAAATCAATCCGTCCGGATCACGTTTAATGATAAACTGCACGGCGCCATTGCATAAATTGCAGACACCATCAAACAGCAAAACGCGATTTGGTATTTGTTCTGAAGTCACCCCATATCCCCTCCGATCCTTTAATAAGCCGCTTGCAGCGTTCCTTTCCAGATGGAAAGCTGAGGGCTGATGCTGTGAAGATATTCAACGCTGGTCGGTGTATCCTTTCCGACCCAGACACCCATTGTATACGTATCAGTCAGGCCGACAAACCACATATCGTGATAATCATTTGATGTTCCGGTTTTACCGCCAATGTAAGGCGCATGGAAATATGCTTTTTTCCCTGTTCCGCTTTTCACAACGGAAGACATCAGTTTTTTCAGCTGCATGTTCGTGCGGACGCTGAATATTTGAGTCGCTTTATCATTCCATTTATAAAGCGTTTTTCCTTTAAGGTCTGTCACCTTTGTAATCGCATGGCTCGGCGTATAGCTTCCGCTGTTTCCGAATGTCGTATAAGCCTTTGTCATCTCAAGAGGCGTCATGCCGTTTGTAAATCCGCCAAGCGCTGCCGGAAGAAGATAGTCACTGTCGACAAGTTTGGCAAAATGATACGGCTCAATATAACTGAATGCCTTTTGGATGCCGACGCGATCGAGCATTCTAATAGCCGGGGTATTATATGAATTTTTAAATGCCGTATCAAGCGTCACTGTGCCGTAAGTGCGGTTATTGTAGTTTTGCGGACAGTAGTCTTTGCTGCAAAACTTGCTGGCATCAATGGTGCTGCTTGTTGTCGCGCCGGTCTGTTCAATATAAGGGCCGTAATCAAGAAGCGGCTTAATGGATGACCCCGGCTGCCTGTACGCCTGGTAGGCGCGGTTAAAGTCATATTTTTGATAGTTTTTCCCGCCGGATAGAGCGATGATTTGATGCGTCTGGTGATTAATCACAGCCGCTCCGCCCTGTACGTCCGCATACGGGAGCTTGGAATTCATTTGTGCCACAACTTGATTTTGCATGTACGGATCAAGTGCAGTATAAATTTTCACGCCGTCTTTCATCAGCGTGCTGACTCTTGCGGACAGCTCGTTCTCGATCTTTTCTTTTTGTTTTCCTGATGCTTTTTGAAGGCGTTTATCAAAGCCTTCTGATTCAGACACCAGCTGAGTGAATTCATCATTGACGTAGGAAACGTAGTCAGGATATTTGTCTTCTCTTTTTTCAACATCCAGTTTGATTTTTTGTTTTACGGCTTTTTTCAGCTCTTTGTCCGTAATGACCCCGGCATCTTTTAGCCCTTTAAGCAAACGTTCTTGACGGCTTTTCGTGTAGTCAAAATGCTTGAGAGGATCATATAATGTAGGGTTATTAGGTATAGCACAGATAAAAGCCATTTCTCCCACTGTGAGAGATTTCAGCGGTTTGCTGAAATAGAATTCAGCCGCTGAACCGACGCCATAAACACCATTGTTAAAATAAATGGTATTTAAGTAAGCTTCAAGAATTTCATTTTTCGTATATTTTTTCTCCAGCTGATAGGAATACGCGAGCTCTGTCAGCTTGCGGCTGAAGGAGCGTTCGTGGCTCAAATACAAGTTTCTTGAAAGCTGCTGTGTGATGGTGCTGGCGCCCTGGTCAATTTTCTTGTCTTTTACGTTAGAAGCAGTAGCCCGCACCATTCCCATAAAGTCAAAGCCTTTATGCTCGTAAAAATGACGGTCCTCAGATGTTAAGAAAATCTGTTTGACTTCCTCGGGAATCTTGTTAAATGGAACGAGCACACGGTTTTCGTGGTCGCTGACGATTTCCGAGACAAGGGAGCCGTCCCTGTCATACATGTAGCTGTTCTGAACAAGGCTGATATCTTTCAGATCAATATTTTTATCAAGCACCTGATCCAGGGACTTCATTTGTTTTACTTCTTTTCCGGAAGCGATAACTGTAAATGCAAACAATGGGATTATGCAAAGGAGCAAAATCCATCCGATTATTTTTCGTAACATGGTCACTCTCTTTTCTCCTAAATTCTAGCCATATCGTACCATTCTTTTGAGATTACGAGAAGGTTAAATTTAGAAGATTCCTCAGTTTTTTCTCGGAATCAGCTTGCTTTGGCATAAGAATCTTTCCGAAGTTTCTGCATGATCCAAAGCATGCAGGCGCCGGCGAAAAAGAGAAACGCCGTGACGTAAAAGGTGGCTGAAATGGCAAAATGGCTCGATATGATTCCGCCGAGCAGAGGCCCGAGCACGTTTCCTAAAAAGCGAAAGCTGACATTGTAGCCGAGAACTTCACCTTGAATGCTGCCTGGAGCCTGAACGCGGATCGCTGCCGTAATGCATGGCAGCAAACCGCCCATCGCCATTCCGAATAAAAATCTGAAAACAAGGAGCACGCTGAGTGAGGACGCGAGCGCCTGCGGAATAAAAAAGAAAGAGGCGGCGAGCAAAAGTCCGATTAAAATGCGGCGGTGGCCGTAGCGGTCGCCCAGATCACCCCATTTTCTAGCCAGCAGCAAACTTCCGAGCCCCGTTGCTGAAAATGCCATGCCGGAGAAAAAGGCAAGATTGACAGGTCCGTGCAGCTCATTTACATATAAAGCGAGCAGGGGCTGAATACTGAAATTGCCTGTTTGAATCAGCATGGTTAACAGCATCATGACCCACAGCGCCGGATGGTGAAAAATATAGGAGAGCACTTCTTTTCTCGAGTATGACGTACGTTTGGCTGTTTTCTCTGCAAGAGGCTTTTCTTTGACACCAAATAACACGAGAAGAACAGACGAGAAAATCACAAAGGATGTGATAAAAAAGGTATACGTAAAGCCGAAACGATCAGCAAGCATGCCTCCCAAAAGCGGGCCGAACAAGCTTCCGGACACTTGCCCCATTTGCAGCGTGCCAAGTGTTTTGCCGGCTGAGCTCTTCGGAGTCTGTGCCGAAATCATCGCAAGAGATGTCGGGATGAATCCGGTTACAAGGCCCATTGCCATACGCAGAAAAAACAATTGGTACACCGATGTAACAAAGCCCATTAAGAAAATGCTGAGGGCAATGCCCGTTCCGGTTGCCATAAGGATTTTCTTATACCCGCGTTTGTCTCCGAACCGTCCCCAAAACGGGGATACCAAAAACGCCATGAGAAATGTAATGCCGAACACATAGCCGCTCCACCTTTGCACAAAGCCGTTTGAAAAAGAGCTGAGCGTCTCAATGTATAAGGAGAGAAAAGGAACGATCATCGTTGTGCTAGCGGAGACAAAAAAGTTCGCCAGCCACACAATGACAAAGTTTTTCTTACGGATAGAAATAACATCACCTTCTTATTATTTCGGGTTCCTTACTAATTATAAAGAAACGATTCACAATTTAAAAGAAACGAAGCGGCTGGGAAAATTCATTATTTTTAGAAAATGAAGAAATGTCGAGAAGGGGAATTGATATACTATAAAGATAGCATTTTCTGATCGGAGGAAAGGCAGGTGTAAAAAGGTGACGACAAACAGCTTACTCATTATTGATTTCGAATTTACAATGCCCGATGGAAAGTACAGTCCTCAAAACTTCTTCCCGGAAATCATTGAAGCCGGAATTGTAAAGTCGATTGATGATGAAGTGGTTGAGACGTTTTCTAGCTATGTTAGACCGAAAAAGTTCCCGAAGCTTACGAAACGCTGCAAATCATTTTTAAAAATAACCCAAAAACAGGTAGACGAAGGAATGAGATTCGAGGATCTCATCCGTAAACTAAACGAGCTGGATCCTGAGAAAAACAGCACAATTATTACGTGGGGAAACATGGATATGAAAGTGCTGAAGCAAAACTGTATGTTTAACCATATCCCTTTCCCGTTTAAGGGAGAAATGAGAGATTTATCGCTTGAATACAAAAACTTTTTTGGAGACCGGACATTGACGGGTTTATGGAAAGCTGCCGAAGAGTATGGAGATTCCGGAACCGGCACCCATCATAAAGCGCTTGATGATGCCCTCACAGCACATAAACTTTTTAAGCTTGTTGAGCAGGATAAGCAGTATCTCGAAAAGCCAAAACCGCCCACAATCGGCGAAAGAATCGATTTAACCGAACTGTTGAAGCGCGCGACGTAAAAAACCCAATCTTTTGTCAGACTGGGTTATGGCCGGTTAAAATATTCTTTTTCTAAGATGTCCAGATTATGAAGGGAGCGTTTTGCCCACTCCGAACCATCCTCATTCAATTTGGCTCTCAGCTGTGCTGTCGCCTCCCGCAGAGATTCGGTATAATCCGGCACTTCACCGTCATAAGGCTTCACCATATGGTGGGGGATGTTGGTCTGTTCACCATATGCGAGCGCTTTTCTCTCATGAAAAAATGGCACATCCGCCTGTTTTGGATGATGAAGGTCTCCTTGAGCGGGATGGGTAAGAACCGCTTTCACTTTCACTAAATAGTGCTGCGGCCTGCAAGCCGTGATTTCTCCTATGTATACACCTGTTTTGTAAAATCCTTTAACGATAGAGCCTGTCTCAAACGTGCTCATCTGTCATCACCTCGCATTTATTCTATTAAAGTTCCAATCGATTTGCTAGTGAGGAAGATCAGCGGGAAGCTTAATGGTCACCGTAGTGCCTTTTTGGAAGCTGCTGTTAAATGAAATGGTCCCGTGATGATGTTCAATAATGGAAAAGGTTACGGTGAGGCCGAGTCCCGTTCCGTTCGTTTTTAAGGAATAATAAGGTTCGCCGAGTTTTTGCATTTGATGGTCTGTCATCCCGACCCCATTGTCTGTGATGTTAATCATGATTGTATGGCCGTTTCTTTTGGCTGATATGTGGATCATTCCCTTCCCGTGAGGAACCGCTTCAATACTGTTTTTCATCAGGTTGATGACAGCCTGCTTCAGCTTTGTTGCGTCTCCGTATATCAAAAGGTCCGGTTCTGTTTCAGCCTCGACGGTTACTGACTTGTAATTGGCGTACGACACCATAAGGGAGCTTGTCTCTTTAATAAGGCCAGATAGGTCAAAAACTTCTTTTTCGTATAATTGCTGTTTGGCCATATCGAGATAGTTTGTAATAATGCCTTGCGCCCGGTCAAGCTCTGACAGTACAAGCTTTTTGTAATCCGCACTCGACTTGTTTTGTAGGGTTTCGTCATTAAAAAGCAGCTGGACAAACCCGCGGACAACTGTCAGCGGATTCCTGACTTCATGAGCGACGCTCGCTGCCAGTTCACTCACAATCGTCATTTTTTCAGAGTGGATAAGCTGTGAACGCAGGGCGATATTTTCGGCGATGCTTTCGATAATATAGATGCTTAATAGAAGAACACTGGAGCGGAAAAGCCCTGAGACTGCCGCCTCGCAAATGAAATTTCCTGATTTTTGAAAATTTAAAATATTCAAGGCAGAAAGAATCCAGCTTGAGGCGAAAAATAGGAAAATCTCCACGCAGCTGATCAATAAAGACAGCAGCAATTTTTTCGCTTTGGACATGAATGGCCATTTTTTCTGAAATAAGATTGGGATAATGATAAGAAAAGGCAGCAAAGTGAAAACAAACATTGCGGAAGGTTCGTAAAAAAGCAGTTCAAAACATAGGACAGATGCGGCGACCGTAAGTCCGGAAGCGGTACTAATGTAAAATAAACAAATGATAACGGGAATCATCTGAAGGCCGTATTGTATGTAGTCCATTTCATGAATCGGGAAAATAATGCATAAAACGGAGGCGCCGCAGGCGAAGAGCGTGACCAAACCGCTGTTTATTTTTGGCACAAGAATCGCAGGTTTTCCAAGCCAAAACACTTGGTAAAGAAGAATAGGAAACAAAATAAAGCAGATGTGCAGAAGATAGTCTTTTAGAATTTCCATTCGTGTGAAATCCTTTCGTATAAAATATGAATCTATTATAACACTAAATATTAGAAGTAAAATATAAAATTCCTTTATTAAGAACGCCTTTACAAATGAAGACGTAAAGGCGTTTAACAGCTATATTTACGATAATGCGGCTTTGATGCGGCGCAGGCCGTCCTGCAGGGTTGCAAGAGAGCATCCCGCGTTCAGGCGCATAAATCCTTCTCCGCCAGGCCCGTATTTCGTCCCGGGCTCTAAAATAACTTTTCCTTTTTTCAGTATTCTTTGCTGAAGCTCTGTATCGGACAAGCCGTAAGCGCTGAAGTCGAGCCAAATCAAGTATGATGCATCCGGCTTCATCATTTTGACCTTTGGCAGCTCGGTGCTCAAAAAAGCTTCCGCTTCGTTCATGTTTTTCTCAATGTAAGAGATCAATTCATCAAGCCACGGTCCGCCTTTTGAATACGCGGCTTCGATTGCAGTGACGGCAAATGCGTTCAGTCCGCCTAAACCATTTCGCTGAAGGCTTGCGGAAAACTTGGCGCGCTTCAGGCGATCTGGAATGATGATTGCTGAAGCCTGCAATCCGGCGATATTAAATGTTTTGCTTGGAGCAGCACATGTCACGGAAATATCAGCGAAATCGTCAGAGAGCGAAGCGAACGGCGTGTGTTTGTGTCCGTACAGCATTAAATCGGAATGGATTTCATCCGATACAACTGTGACGCCATGCTCAAGGCACAATTCACCTAGCTTCCATAAATCTTCCCGGCTCCATGAACGCCCAGAAGGGTTATGAGGATTGCATAAAATAAACAATGTAACGCTTGGGTCACTAAGCTTCGTCTCCAAATCTTCAAAATCCATTGCATATGCGCCGTCTTTTTCTAGCAGCGGATTATGTAAAATGTGCCGGCCGTTTTTCTCCACCATATGGTAAAAAGGCGTATAAACTGGAGGCTGAACAACTACTTGATCGCCAGGCTCCGTAAAAGCTTGTACCGCCATGCTCAAAGCCGTTACAACGCCGGGGCTGAATGTGATGCTTTCCGGATTCACCTTCCAGCCGTGCCTGTTTTGCATCCATCCGCACACAGCATCCCTCGTTTTTTGATCTGGAGTTGTATAACCAAAAATACCGTGGTCAAGACGCTCTTTTAACGCTTCAGTTATCGCTTCCGGGGCGCGAAAATCCATATCCGCCACCCACATCGGGAGTGCGTCTGTCACGCCAAATAATTCGCCTGTTTTGTCCCATTTGACAGATTGGGTGCCAAGGCGTTCTTCTCGTTTATCAAAGTTCATTCTGTTACCCCCTCATGTATGTTTATTCTTCTAAGCTTCACTATGATAAGATAGAACTGCAAATTTTATTATAAGCGGTGATGAATATGGAAGAAAGTCAAGCGGTCAGGGAAATGATTAAGATCATTGCCAAATGGGACCCGTTTAAATATGGAGAAGAGTTTTACGAAACGGAGGCTGTTGATGTCGTGCAGGCAGTCTATGATGAAGACGATCCTGACGTGCTGGCGAAAAGCATTCAGCAAATATTTGAAACTTCTTTTGAACAAACGCTGCCGATCGACAGCTGCCGGGAAGTGGCTGGCCAGCTTTTATTCATTAAAAACAGCAGCTCCTGCACGCCTTAAAAAAACCGGTTCAGCACCGGTTTTTTTGTTATTTGATAAAATCAGCAATGTGTTCAGAAATAAGTTCAGGCCGTTCTTCAGGCACCAGATGTCCGGTCTGGCCAAGTGAGTACAGCACGGAATTAGGCAAATCTGCGTGCAGCCGTTTACCGATCTCCATTGGGACAATTCGATCCTCCTCGCCCCAAATCAATAGAGCAGGCTTGTTCATTTTCTTCAATTGCTCGGGTTCTAAATCTCCTTCTCTGTGGCGGATAAACCTTGTCATGGCTTTGAAAATCTGCTCGTCCTGAAACGGTCTGCCATAGCCGTCAATCATCTCCTCATCAATCAGCGATTTGTCATGCACCACATTTAATAAATTTTTCATCACGCCTTCTTTCGAGAGCCAGCGTTTGATGTAAAGATGAAAATACGGGATATGGGTCCCGAAAATGATCGTCGGGTGTGAACGTTTTAAATACCCTGAACTGCAAAGCAGCACAATCTTTGAAAAAAGCTCAGGCTTTTGGAGAGCAGCAGACAGCGATATCTGCCCGCCCATAGAATGCCCGACAAGCACAGCCTGTTTCACTTGCAAGTGCTCCAAAATCCCAATGACAAGCTTAGCAAGGTTTTGATAGGTATAGATAAACGTTCTTGATTTTTCAGATTGGCCGAAAGGAGGCAAATCAAGCGCGATGATGTCGTACTTGTCCCGAAGGAGAGGAATTACTTTTCTGAAGCTGAATGCAGATGATAAAAAACCGTGTACGCAGACCAGCGTTTGTCTGCCGGGATTTTGATAATGTTCGTAGTATACGTTGACTCCATCGACCGTAAACCGCCTTATTGGTGAAACCGCCTCCATTCTGTGTCACTCCCTTTTTTTGATGGTTGTATTATGCCCTGAAATTGTCAATTCTAGCGGAAGTTTCTCCTCGTTTTTTCTTAGCATTCGTCAAAAAACGTGATATAATGTCATGAGATTTCTTGACATTGCAAAGGTGTGAATCAAATGAAATTGACAGAAAAAGAAACAGAAATATTAGAAATTTTAGACGAAAACAGCCGCGCCGATTTAGAAACAATCGCAAAGATGGCGGGCATCCCTGTAAATGAAGTAAAAACAATTATTGACAAACTGGAGAAAGAAAAGGTTATTATCGATTATTCCGCTATGATTGATTGGCGAAAAGTAGACGGACATGAGGGCGTTACGGCCATGATCGACGTCAAAGTAACACCGAAGCGGGGCGTCGGTTTTGATGAAGTGGCGGAACGGATTTACCGATTCCAAGAGGTTGAATCAGTTTACCTGATGTCAGGCGTATACGATTTGTCTGTCGTGATTCGCGGCAATTCGATGTCTGACGTAGCGCGTTTTGTTTCGGATAAACTGTCCACACTTGATTCAGTTGTATCTACGACAACTCATTTTATCCTGAAAAAATACAAGCATGACGGCAAAGTGTTTGAAACAGGAGACGACGACAAAAGAATCGTGGTGTCCCCGTAAATGACTTCGTATTTATCTGACTATGTACAACAAATAAAGCCGTCCGGCATCCGCAAATTCTTTGATTTGGCGGCAACGATGGAAGGCGTCATTTCTTTAGGCGTCGGCGAGCCTGATTTTGTTACCGCGTGGAATGTCCGCGAAGCAAGCATTCTCTCTCTTGAACAAGGATATACGTCATACACGGCCAATGCGGGTTTATACTCATTGCGGGAGGAAATCAGCCGTTATTTGAGCAACAGGTTTGACCTTAGCTACTCGCCAGATAATGAGCTGATTGTGACAGTGGGGGCAAGTCAGGCTTTGGATATTGCGATCCGCGCCATTGTGAATCCAGGTGAGGAGGTCATCATTCCTGAGCCGTGTTTTGTGGCGTACGATGCGCTTGTTTCTTTGGCAGGCGGTATCCCGGTTCACGTTCATACAACGGCAGACAAAGGATTTAAAGCAACGGCTGCTGATTTTGAAGCGGCAGTCACTGAAAAAACAAAGGCCATTCTCATCTGCTCACCATCGAATCCGACAGGTTCGGTTTATTCGAAGGAAGAGCTGAATGAGATTGCTGAGTTTGCCAAAAAACATGATGTCATCGTTTTAGCCGACGAGATCTACGCAGAGCTGACATATGATGAGGAATTTACAAGTATAGCGGCATTACCGGGAATGAAGGAACGGACGGTAGTCATCTCAGGCTTTTCAAAAGCATTTGCAATGACGGGCTGGAGGCTCGGTTTTGCTGCGGCACCATCCTTGCTTCGGGATGCAATGCTTAAAATTCATCAGTATGCGATGATGTGCGCGCCCGCAATGGCGCAGTTTGCCGCCCTTGAAGGCCTGAAGAACGGCATGGAAGACGTAGAAAAAATGAAAAAAAGCTATCGAAGAAGACGGAATCTGTTTGTAGAATCGCTCAATGAAATCGGTCTCAGCTGTCATCATCCGGGCGGCGCTTTCTATGCTTTTCCATCTATTAAAAGCACGGGAATGAGTTCAGAACAGTTTGCTGAGGAGCTACTTACGCAGGAAAAAGTGGCAGTTGTTCCTGGAAGTGTGTTTGGTCCGAGCGGTGAGGGATATATCCGTTGTTCATACGCAACCTCGATTGAACAGCTTCAAGAAGCGTTAGTCAGAATGAAACGCTTCCTGCACAAAACAACATAAAAAAAGATACGAACCTTTTGTTCGCATCCAATAAAAGGGGGGAATACTAGAAAGCCTTTGGTATTTTCAGTTTACCCCCTTTTTGCTGTGCATAAACCTGATTTTTTATAAAAAAGTTTTCTTTGCGGAAATAAGACATGTATGATATAATTTTAAATTGCGTATAAACAGATATATAATTTAACTTAGGAGTTGTTATGAATGGCAGCAAAATTTGAAGTGGGCAGTGTTTACACTGGTAAAGTTACAGGATTACAAGCGTATGGTGCGTTTGTTGCATTAGATGAAGAAACTCAAGGTTTAGTACACATTTCTGAAGTGACTCACGGTTTCGTAAAAGATATCAACGAGCACCTTTCAGTTGGCGACGAAGTACAAGTAAAGGTACTTGCTGTTGATGAAGAAAAAGGCAAAATCAGCCTTTCAATTCGTGCGACACAAGCTGCGCCTGAGAAAAAAGAAAGCAAATCAAGAAAACCTAAAGCTGCTCACGTAAGCGAAGAAGCTTCTACACCACAAGGTTTCAACACATTAAAAGATAAGCTTGAAGAGTGGATCGAAATGTCCAACCGCAAAGACCTTATCAAAAAATAAGCATGAAAAAAGCACCGGACAGGAATGTTCGGTGCTTTTGATTTCATGCAAAATCCTATTTCAGCGTGATAGATATCCTATCGCATTTCAGGATTTGCTGCTTCTTCACGTGATCTTTCCTCGTTTGGCTTAAATAGCAGACCGAGGTTGATTAAGCCGGCGATTCCGACAAGTCCGTAAATGATTCGGGAAAGAGCTGACCCTTGGCCGCCGAAGATAGCCGCTACTAAGTCAAATTGGAAAAATCCGATCAGTCCCCAGTTAATGGCGCCAATGATGGTTAATACAAGACAAATTCTTTGAATGGTACTCATGTTTTGCAACCTCCTCCATGAATTATTAAAACAGTTATAGATTGTGACATATTGGAGAATCTATACATGCATTCTCCATATGAGGGAAGCTGGCCTGCCCTCGCTTATATCAGCTTCTTTCCCAGCATCCTGCAAAATAAAACCATCTGGTATGCTGACTGGTGAGAGCTGATTGCTTTACATGTGGTGAGGACATTCTGCATAATAAAAAATCTAAGGAGGAGATGTCATGCAAAACTTTACATACTGGAATCCGACCAAATTAATTTTCGGGCGCGGCGAAGTGGAAAGACTTCCGGAGGAACTCAAACCTTACGGAAAAAACGTATTGCTTGTGTACGGAGGCGGCAGCATTAAACGCAGCGGCCTATATGATCAAGTGATTGAACAGCTGAATAAAGCCGGAGCGACCGTGCATGAATTAGCAGGTGTGGAACCGAATCCGCGTGTGTCGACTGTTAATAAAGGTGTTGCCATCTGTAAAGAACAAAACATTGATTTCTTGCTGGCTGTCGGAGGCGGAAGCGTAATCGACTGTACAAAAGCGATTGCCGCAGGAGCAAAGTATGATGGTGATGCGTGGGATATCGTTACGAAAAAACATCAGCCAAAAGATGCTTTACCATTCGGAACAGTATTGACTCTCGCTGCGACTGGTTCAGAAATGAACTCAGGATCAGTTATTACAAACTGGGAAACAAAAGAAAAATACGGCTGGGGCAGCCCGCTCGTATTCCCTAAATTCTCGATTCTTGATCCGGTGAATACATTCACCGTACCTAAAAACCACACGATCTACGGGATGGTTGACATGATGAGCCACGTATTCGAACAATACTTCCATCATGTATCAAACACGCCGTATCAGGACCGCATGTGTGAATCACTTCTGCGTACAGTCATTGAAACAGCGCCTAAGCTGATTAATGATCTCGAAAATTACGAATTGCGTGAGACAATCCTGTACACAGGAACAATCGCATTAAACGGCATGCTTTCTATGGGGGCAAGAGGGGATTGGGCTACTCATAATATTGAACATGCAGTATCAGCCGTTTATGATATTCCGCATGCCGGCGGACTGGCAATTTTGTTCCCGAACTGGATGAGACACACATTGTCTGAAAACCCTGCCCGCATGAAACAGCTTGCAGTTCGCGTGTTTGATGTTGAAGAAGCAGGTAAAACAGATGAAGAAATCGCACTTGAAGGTATCGATAAGCTGTCCGCATTCTGGACAAGCCTTGGCGCTCCGAACCGTCTTGCTGATTATGATATTAATGATGAGCAGCTTGACACAATTGCTGACAAGGCAATGGCTAACGGTACATTCGGCCAATTTAAAGCACTCAACAAAGAAGATGTGCTGTCAATTTTGAAAGCATCTCTATAAAAAAAGGGGAAATAGCCGTTTGGCTGCTTCCCTTTTTCTTTTTGTCAACGTATGTTACAATGGAAAATCTGTTTTTTACCAGCATCATTTGGAGGTTTTACTATGGAAAATTTCACTTATTATAATCCGACAAAGCTGATTTTTGGAAAAGGTCAGCTTGAACAATTAAGAAAAGAATTCAAACGATACGGCAAGAATGTACTGCTTGTTTACGGGGGCGGCAGCATTAAACGCAACGGCCTTTATGATCAAGTCACAGGCATTTTAAAAGAAGAGGGCGCTGTTGTTCATGAGCTGTCAGGTGTAGAGCCGAACCCGCGTCTTGCAACAGTGGAAAAAGGCATAGGACTTTGCAGAGAGCATGACATTGATTTTCTGCTTGCTGTCGGCGGAGGCAGTGTGATTGACTGTACAAAGGCAATCGCAGCTGGCGTCAAATACGATGGCGACGCTTGGGATATTTTCAGCAAAAAAGTAACAGCGGAGGATGCGCTGCCGTTTGGCACTGTTTTAACGCTTGCTGCAACAGGGTCTGAAATGAACCCTGATTCCGTGATTACAAACTGGGAAACAAACGAGAAATTTGTATGGGGCAGCAATGTCACTCATCCGCGTTTCTCTATTTTAGACCCTGAAAATACGTTCACCGTTCCAGAAAATCAAACAGTATACGGGATGGTTGACATGATGAGCCACGTATTCGAACAATACTTCCATAATGTTGAAAACACGCCGCTTCAGGATAGAATGTGCTTTGCTGTTTTGCAGACGGTCATCGAAACAGCTCCTAAGCTTCTTGAAGATCTGGAAAACTACGAACTTCGTGAAACGATTTTGTATGCTGGTACTATTGCTTTAAACGGCACGCTCCAAATGGGATACTTCGGTGACTGGGCTTCTCATACAATGGAACATGCTGTTTCAGCTGTATATGATATTCCGCACGCGGGCGGTTTGGCAATACTGTTCCCAAACTGGATGAGATACACGCTTGATACAAATGTAGGCCGTTTTAAAAACCTTATGCTCAACATGTTTGACATTGATACTGAAGGCAAAACAGATAAAGAAATTGCGCTTGAAGGAATCGATAAACTGTCTGCGTTCTGGACAAGCCTCGGTGCGCCTTCCCGTCTTGCTGATTACAATATTGGAGAAGAAAAGCTTGAGCTGATTGCTGATATCGCAGCCAAGGAAATGGAACACGGCGGCTTCGGCAACTTCCAAAAACTGAACAAAGATGACGTGCTTGCCATCCTTCGCGCGTCTCTATAAACTCAAAGGGCGGAATCCAGTCATTCCGCCCTTTCTTCTTGACTTGATTTCACAGATAAGTTCATATAAAGTGAAAGATGAAAACATTATACCGTTATGGAGGGACAAGCAATGACGCATGTACGCTTTGACTACTCAAAAGCGTTGACTTTCTTCAACGAACATGAACTTACATATCTGCGGGACTTTGTAAAAACAGCACACCATAATATCCATGAAAAAACAGGCGCGGGCAGCGATTTTCTAGGCTGGGTGGACCTCCCTGAACATTATGATAAAGAAGAATTCGCGCGCATCAAAAAAAGCGCGGAAAAAATCAAATCTGACTCTGATGTCTTGCTTGTTGTCGGCATTGGCGGTTCTTATCTTGGAGCGCGGGCAGCGATTGAAGCGCTGAATCACGCGTTTTATAACACTTTGCCAAAAGCAAAACGCGGCAATCCGCAAGTCATTTTTATCGGGAACAACATCAGTTCATCTTATATGAGAGACGTCATGGATCTTCTTGAAGATGTTGACTTCTCTATTAATGTGATTTCTAAATCAGGTACGACAACTGAACCTGCAATCGCTTTCCGTATTTTCCGCAAGCTTCTTGAAGAGAAATACGGTAAAGAAGAAGCGAAAGCGCGGATTTATGCAACAACTGATAAAGAGCGCGGCGCATTAAAAACGCTTTCTAACGAAGAAGGCTTCGAATCATTCGTTATTCCTGACGATGTCGGCGGCCGTTATTCAGTTTTAACAGCTGTAGGTCTCTTGCCGATTGCTGTCAGCGGCGTCAACATTGATGACATGATGAAAGGCGCCCTGGATGCGAGCAAAGATTTTGCAACATCTGAACTGGAAGATAACCCAGCATACCAATATGCGGTTGTTCGCAATGTCCTTTATAATAAGGGCAAGACAATTGAAATGCTCATCAACTACGAACCGGCGCTTCAATACTTTGCGGAATGGTGGAAGCAGCTGTTCGGAGAAAGCGAAGGGAAAGATGAGAAGGGCATTTATCCTTCTTCAGCGAACTATTCTACAGACCTTCATTCTTTAGGCCAGTATGTACAAGAAGGCCGCAGAGATTTATTCGAAACGGTCCTGAACGTAGAGAAACCTAAACATGAACTGACAATTGAGGAAGCGGATAACGATCTTGACGGCTTGAACTATTTAGCCGGTAAAACTGTTGATTTCGTTAACAAAAAAGCATTCCAAGGTACAATGCTTGCCCATACAGACGGAAATGTTCCGAACTTAATCGTTAACATTCCTGAGCTGAATGCATATACTTTTGGATACCTTGTATATTTCTTCGAAAAAGCCTGCGCGATGAGCGGTTACCTCCTTGGCGTCAATCCGTTTGACCAGCCTGGTGTAGAAGCGTATAAAGTCAATATGTTTGCGTTACTCGGCAAACCTGGCTTTGAAGAGAAAAAAGCAGAGCTTGAAAAACGTCTGGAAGATTAATGTGAGAAAGCTGACTGGCATTTGCCGGTCGGCTTTTTATAAAATCCGAAAGGTGCTGATGTTCATGAAACAATTGGTTAAACATCTCATCATTGCCGGTTTTTCTGCAGCTATTTTAAGTTTCCTTATCTCCTTTGATGCCGTGTATACAGAGTTTTCTTCAAGCTTTGGCGGCACGCTGTCACATGTTTTCATCGACGCCTTTCTTCTCATTGGTTTGCCGCTTGCCCTTTTTACCGATGCGGTACATCGGATTTTGCATTTAAAACGAACCCATACTCTTTTCACTAAATTAGGACTCTATGCAACGGTTGTTTATGTGTCTTGGGATTCAGCTGCATGGCTTGCAGCAGCAATGGCTGTTTACTTCTTAATTGAATGCGCTTTCTTTTCTGTTGGACGCGCGAAAGAAACAACGATTTCCATGTAGTGCGCCTCTGAATGAAGTCTTGTTCGGCGGGACAGGATAAGTGAAAAAAGGGGCATTCTGATGATACCAATACCTTCCGCGATAGATGGGCAGTCTTTTCTGCTTCAAGAACTGGAACAAGTGATGAAGCCGCTCGGTTATGTGATAAACGGCGGCTGGGAATACGATCATGGCTACTTTGATTATAAAATTGATGATAGAGACGGCTATTTATTTTTAAGAGTTCCCGTCAATGCGGTACAGGGCAGTCTCGATGAACGAGGGGCGGCCGTCCGGATCGGAACGCCATTTATGCTGAGACAGGTGTTTCAGGCGGATGTTGACGATCACGCCGAGGGAGGGCCTTTCCAATCACTGTTTAATCAATTTTCCGAACCGGAAAGGCGGGACGCGGAAATTGATCCGGCATTTTTGGATATCGGCGCCTCTCTCGTGAAAGAATTGGAGGATGTTCTGTTACACTAGATGGCAAGGAATTGGTCTGTTTCGAGCACCTTGTATGTAAGAGGAGGGGAAATCATCGGCCCCTCCTCTTTTTGTACGCCTATAATTGTTGTGTTGTGATCAAGGAAATAGAGAACACAGGTTTTGTAAGCCGCTCCCTTTAGTTCGTCAGGAACAGCAAGAAGCTCCACATGCTGATGATCAAGTGTCAGCTTGATTCCGTTCTGCTGTTTAGACGGCCGTAACTTGACTTGGTAATGCTGCAGCATCGCCCGGCTGATAAATTCTGAAGTTCCGATGATTTGGTTTGCACCTGCCCGCTCCGCATTGGTGACAAAACGGTCAGTCAAAATCTCGACGATACAGTAAGCAAGGGGATTAAGCCCTTTAACAGATAAAAGAGTCAGCACTGACAGCATATCAGCATCAGTTTCACTTTTATACTGATCGGCAGTAATCATCACTGATTCCGCTTCAGTAATATTGGCCCGTTTCAGTGTCCCATCATCGGCAGCGTGCCCGCGTATGAAATGAACGTTTTCAATAAGCGGGCCTTCTGTTAAGGATTCATCGATTAGTACGACTGTTTTGGAAGGGGCGGCAAGCTGAAGGTCCTTCAAAAGCCGGTTTGTTTTTTCATTCCACCCGATCAGAATGATGTGGTCCCGGCCTTTGTAAGCAACTTTTCCTTCGATGTAGCGATGCTGTCTGCTGAATGCGGCCGCTGATAACGTAGCGAAATATGCTGTGACAAAGCTGGCTCCGCTCAAAATCAGCAGTATTCCGGCTGCCTGTCCCAGCGGCGTGTGCGGCACATAGTCTCCATAACCGACTGTCGAAACCGTTACGACAGCCCACCAAATGCCTTCGAATACCGAAGTGAACTGCTTAGGCTCAAGTATATAAATGATTTGGCCGAACAAAAGAATCAGACATAAAATAATAACCCCGATTCGGATAAATAACGGCCACCTGAGCCATGAAATAAATATCCGATTTGATTTCATTCTTTTTCTCCTTCTTCAGATACTGAGATGGATAAAATCTGTTTAATAATTGTATTTAATTTCTCATTTAGCTTTTCCTGGCCGTACTTATCTCGGGCCTGCTTCATTAACTCGGCTGTATCATCATCAAGCTGAATAAGCGGTTCATCAATTTCCGATTCATTATAAAGCTGGATAAACGCGTCCAGTCCTTCATTCATTCGGTCGATTGCTGTGCTCAGCTGTTCCCTTTCCTCACTCGTCACTTTCATAGCTTCCATCACACCCGTGCTTTTTTCTAACAGTATGTCCCACTTCCGGTGATGTTTTTCAAAAAATGTACAAAACATATAAAACCGGATTTCTCCATAAACTAAAACAAAAAGGATGAAAAAGATGACGATCTTTCAAAGAACGATCGTGGTTTTGATCGGTACGCAGCTGGCGGCATCCGCGGTGATTTTGTTTATTTTCGATTTGAATTCATATAATCACTTTTCCGGCAGCTTCTCCTGGCTTCATTTTCTGAAAGAACTGGCCGGCAGTTTCGCCTTTTATTTGTTTTCAGCAGGCCTGTTCTTTTTGCTGATTGGATTGTGTGCTCCAAGCCGGAAGAAAAAGCGCATTTCTGTACACGGGAAAGAAAACTCATTAAAATAATCGTAATAGAGAAATGATCATGGAAAAAGGATGATGAAAAAATGCTGTTTATATTTTTAACAATAGCCGCATTGGGATTGTCGTTTTGGGCACAATTTAAAGTAAAGAGCAACTTTGAAAAATATTCAAAAGTGGAAGCCTCAAGCGGACGTACAGGGGCAGAAACCGCAAGACGGATTTTAGATATAAACGGTCTTTACGACGTGCCGGTCGAACCGGTAAGAGGCACTTTAACAGACCATTACGACCCGACAAGACGGGTGGTGCGTTTATCTGAGCCGGTCTATTACGGCCGCTCAATTTCCGCCATATCCGTAGCTTCCCATGAAGTCGGACATGCCTTGCAGCATCAGGAGTCATATGGTGCGCTTGTGCTGAGACATAAAATCTTCCCAGTCGTAAATTTTGCATCCGGTGTAGCTCCTTTGCTTTTCTTAGGAGGCATGCTTCTCGGCAGCCTGAATCTGATCGGGCTTGGCATCATACTGTTTTCAGCGGCTGTCTTTTTCCAGCTGATTACATTGCCTGTCGAATTCAATGCAAGTTCACGTGCGAAGCAGATTATTGTGTCAGAAGGATTCATCCGAAACAATGAAGAAAATGGGGTAAATAAAGTGCTGAGCGCTGCTGCCTTAACGTATGTGGCCGCCGCCCTGGTTTCCCTGTTTGAACTACTTCGTTTTGTGATGATTTTCTTAAACGGTCGTGATGAGAATTAACGTTAAGGAGGTGGCCCCTTACCATTTATGGTAAGGGCTTTTTTTGCTTATTTTACAACTGATCGCCATTTTTGTTTTGATTGGCATTACGGCTGTTTTCGTTGCAGCGGAATTTGCGATCGTCAAAATCAGAGGTTCAAAAATCAATCAGCTCATCGAAAGCGGTGACAGCCGAGCGCTAGCCGCACATAAAATCATCTCCAATCTTGACGAGTATTTATCAGCCTGCCAGCTCGGGATTACGATTACTGCCCTCGGCCTTGGATGGCTTGGTGAACCTACATTTGAACGTTTTCTTCATCCCTTATTTACAATGACAGGCATGCCGGAACCGTTTAACCACATTGTCACATTTGTAGTTGCATTTATCATCGTCACTTTTTTGCATGTGGTGATGGGGGAGCTTGCCCCGAAAACGGTTTCTATTCAAAAAGCTGAAGCTGTAAGCTTATGGATTGCAAAGCCGCTGATCTGGTTTTATAAAATCACGTACCCGTTTATTAAAGCATTAAACGGCTCTGCAAGTTTTCTTGTGAAATTGTTTGGCTTTCATTCAGTGAAGGAGCATGAGGTTGTCATCAGCGAGGAGGAACTGAGGCTGATCCTTTCAGAAAGCTATGAAAAGGGAGAAATCAATCAGTCTGAATTCCGCTATGTAAATAAGATTTTTGAATTTGACAACCGGGTAGCGAGAGAGATTATGATTCCGCGGACAGAAATTGCGGTTATCTCTCTGGAGCAGTCGCTTGAAGAGGCAATTCATCTTATCATTAATGAACGGTATACACGCTACCCTGTCATCAAAGATGACAAGGATCATATTTTAGGGATCATCAACAGCAAAGACATGTTTAAAGCTTATTTTCTCGGCCAGCCGATAAAGCTGAATCAAATCATGAGGCCTGTTATCAGAGTCATTGAAAGCATTCCTGTTCAGCAGCTTTTAATCCGCATGCAGAAGGAGCGGATTCACATGGCGATTCTCGTAGATGAATACGGGGGAACGGCGGGGCTTGTTACTGTAGAGGATATTATCGAGGAAATCGTCGGGGAAATCCGCGATGAGTATGATCAGGATGAAACACCGCACATCCTGAAAAAGGGCGAGCACCATTATGTGATGGATGGAAAAGCGCTAATAGACGAAGTGAATGACCTGCTCGACATTGCGATTGAAAATGAAGAAATTGATACGATTGCAGGCTGGCTTCTAACGCAAAAAATGGAGCTGAAAGCAGGAGATGTGATACACGCGGAGGGCTGTGAATTTAAAATCCTCGACGCCGAAGATCATCACATCCGTTTTGTAGAAATAAAAAAAACCGATTTTTGATAAAAAACAGCCGGGGAACGAACGGCTGTTTTTTGTGTCATCAAGTCATTTCTTAAAAAGCAATGCTGTGAAGCCTTTTTTCTACATAGGATATATAAGACCGGTACACTGGGAAGGAGTGGCTGTATGAAAAAGGCTTGGTGGAAGGAAGCCGTTGTTTACCAAATTTACCCCCGCAGTTTTAAAGATTTAAATGGCGACGGAATCGGGGATATTCAAGGAATCAGATCCAAGCTTTCTTACATAAAAGAGCTGGGCGCTGACGTCATATGGATTTGCCCGCTGTATGATTCACCGAATGCCGATAATGGCTATGATATCAGGGATTATCAAAACATATTAAGCGAGTTTGGCACCATGGAAGATTTTGACGAGCTGCTTGGTGACATTCATGATCTGGATATGAAGCTGATTATGGATCTCGTTGTGAACCACACAAGCGACGAACATCCATGGTTCATAGAATCCCGTTCATCTATACACTCGGAAAAGCGCGACTGGTATATTTGGAAAGACGGCAAAAACGGAAAAGCGCCTAACAATTGGGAAAGCATTTTCGGCGGGGCGGCTTGGGAGTATGATCAAAAGACAAGCCAGTATTATCTTCACCTTTTTGATAAAAAACAGCCTGATTTGAATTGGGAAAATGAAAAGGTGAGGAATGCCGTTTATGACATGATCAATTGGTGGCTTGATAAAGGAATTGACGGATTTCGGGTGGATGCCATTACGCATATTAAGAAAAAAGAAGGGTTTCCCGACATGCCGAATCCAAAGGGGCTGGACTATGTCCCTTCCTTTCCTTATCATATGAATGCTGACGGCATTATGGATTTGTTAACAGAACTGAAGGAAAACACATTTTCCCGCTATCCGATTATGACAGTTGGTGAAGCAAACGGCGTCGCTGCAAAGGAAGCAGCTGATTGGGCTGGAGAAAAAAACGGCATATTCAGCATGATTTTTCAATTTGAGCATCTCGGCCTGTGGGATGTAGAGATTAATGAAAGTATTGATATCGCCTCTTTTAAACGAATTTTAACTGACTGGCAGGACAGTCTGGAAGGGATCGGCTGGAATGCTTTGTTTATGGAGAATCACGACCAGCCCCGTTCAGTTTCTGTGTGGGGAGACGACGGAGTGTACCTGAAAGAAAGTGCAAAAGCGCTTTCCGCTGTTTATTTTCTCATGAAAGGCACACCGTTTATTTATCAGGGACAGGAACTCGGGATGACGAACGTGGCTTTTCCATCTATTGAGGACTATGATGATGTCGCAATGAAACGCCTGTATGAAACAAAAACAGCGAAAGGCACATCACACGAGGATGTGATGAAGATTGTCTGGAAAAAGGGAAGAGACAATTCACGAACGCCGATGCAATGGAATGCTGGTCCATACGCCGGATTTTCTGAGGCCAAACCGTGGATCCGAATCAATGAGAATTACAAATGGCTGAATGCCGAGGCGCAAAAAAACGATAAATCATCCGTTTACCATTTTTACAAAAGCTTGATCAAGCTGCGCCAAACATATGATGTTTTTATTAACGGGACATACGAGCTCATTTTACCGGAAGATCAGCAAATCTTTGCATATCTTCGGAAAAACGAGAGCCATACTGCACTGATTGCGGCCAATCTGACAGGAACACCGGCGTTGTTCAAGCACTCTGGATTGCCATTGTCATCAGATGCACTCGTCTTGTCAAATATTGAAACAGAGCCGCACAAGCATATGACATCAGTACTCTTAAAGCCGTATGAAGCAAGAATATATCTATGGCGCTAATCTCCAGCCTTAGACTGGAGTTTTTTTGTTGTATCAGGTTTATGAGAGCGGTTTAACAGGAAAAAAAGAACACAGGACGAATTAATAGAGCGGACAAAAGAAAGGAGAAACAAATGCTGAAAACACTGCAAATCAAAACGACAAAACGAGATGAAATGATTGATATCACCCGGGAGGTGGAAGCGTTTCTTCAAGAAACAGGTATAACGAGCGGCGCAGCGCTGATTTACTGTCCGCATACGACTGCGGGTATTACAATTAATGAAAATGCCGATCCGGACGTCAAAAAAGATATGCTCAGAAGGTTTGATGAGGTATATCCGTGGGAACATGAGCTGGACCGCCATATGGAGGGCAATACAGCTGCACACATGAAGTCGAGTACGGTCGGAGCTTCACAGCATGTCATTGTGGAAAACGGCCGGCTCATTCTTGGAACGTGGCAGGGCATTTATTTCTGCGAATTTGACGGCCCTCGCACCCGGACATGCTATATCAAAATGATGGGATAATAGTGACAAAAGCATGATCGCTGAACAAGCGCCGATAGCCGGAGGGCTTGTCACACCCGCCTCGGCTGCCGCTTTATCGAATGAAGGCGCGCTTGGCATTCGGCTATCTCAGTCACGACATGCTCGAAAAGCTAATCCATATGCAAAATAAAAAGCGCGGGAAAGAGACACGCGCCTCATCCTTTGTTTTCAGGAAAGCCTGCATGAGGGATAGTCAATCAATGGATGTAAACGTACCGAGCTTTGCCGAACGTAACTTGATAAACTGAGGTGACAGATATGAACATTCTTCAATATTCTTATAAAAAAAGAGGGAAAATTGAGTTTGTATTTGAAGGCTGGCCTCACTCAAAAGTTACAATGGTTCCTATCAAAGGCTACTATTTTGTCCGCTTTATCAAATGGAGCAGCCAGGATCCAATCGTGACAAGAAATGACCTTGAAAAAATGGAGTGGGCTGCGAACCAATATTTCGGCACAGCCCCCTTCTATCGAAAACGAAAGGCATTTGAAACCCCATCGTCCGGAAAATAGGCGATGGGGCTTTTTAGCGGACGATGCGGAAAAGAGACGGAACATCCAGTCTGGTCGCCTGAGACAGAAGGTAGGCTGACTGTAAGGCTCCTTTTTTCCTAAAAGAATTCAGCTTATCAATAATTTGCTGTCCGTTTAAGATTCCAAGACCATGGGCAAAATATTTATCTTCCCCCAGTAAAATCACATTTTCGCCTCTCCATTGCGCCTTTTGCGGATCAAATTCAGGATTCTTAAAATACAAACAATCTCCAAGGAAAAAGTGGTGTCCTGTTTCCGTATATATCGGCAATTTCTCATAATGCCAGTCATATAAAATAATTCTGTCAAAGCTGGCATTGAATTTATCTTCTCCGATTGTATCGATTAAGGCCAAGTAATAAATGATAACGATTGCGGTTGCGCATTCAAACGCATAAAACGGGCCGTTCTCTGCAATGTCCCGAATCGCTTTTGAAGGCGGCATTCTGTATTTCAGCTCCAAGGCGCCCTCCGGTGAAACCCTCCAATACGTTGTATTCCCGTATGTTTTTAAAAAAGTGGCAAACTTCGCCCCGCTTTTGTGCAGCGTCTTTGCCGCTGCTACAATATTCATCCGCAGTTTAAGCTCAAACATCAGTTCAGCAATTGAATGATAATCAAACTGAACAGGCGTCTCAATCATCTCTTTTAACAGCGGATTCAGATTTTGATCAATCTGCCAATTTTCAATATCCTGGGGACGGAGCAATTGTCCTGATACAATAATCATGTTTAGCCCCCCTTGTTTTTTATAAGATATGCAAAGGGCTTGGGCAATGAAAGTTAAAAAGGCAGAAGACAGCCAAAAAGAACTTCTTCCATTTTTTATTTTAAAACTTTTTTAAGCAGCCGATATATACTGTATCAAACCTGAAGGAGCAAGTGACATGAAGACTTTTATCAATTGGCTGAAGAAACCGTCTATTTCAAAGAAATTAATCGTCTCATTTATTGCGATTCTCATTATCCCTATTCTTATATTAGAATTTAGCTCTTACCGAAGCGCCAGCGGAAAGCTGGATCAGGAAATTATGGGAAATGCGAAAAACAGTGTCGATACATTTAATACAACTGTTACAAATAATCTGGGAGAAAAAGCGAAAGCAGTCACCTTTTTCAGTGAATCTCTTAAAAGATCCGCATTCAAAGGGAAATCAAATCAAGAAGAGATCAAAGCTAAATTTTCACAATATGTATCTATTAATCAAGGAGTAGCCAGAATTTATGGGGGCGCAGATAACGGCACTTACGTACAAGCGCCAAAAGAAAAATTGCCGGAAGGATACGACCCGAGACAACGTCCTTGGTACCAGGATGCGATGAAGGCCGGCGGTGAAATTGTCGTGACAGATCCTTACGTGGCTGCGAGTGACGGAAGCATGGTCATTACCATTGCACAGGAGCTGAAGGACGGATCTGGCGTTGTCGCCATGGATATTACCATTGATAAATTGTTAGAACAAATGAAACAAATCAAGGTCGGAAAAGAAGGTTATGCTTTCATTGCAACAAAAAACAAAACCTATGTCGCCCACAAGAACCATAAGGCTGGAGAAAAGCTTTCAGGCGACTGGGTAGCCAAAATGTATGCGAATGACAGCGGTGAACTCCAGTATACTCTTAATAACGAAGATAAAAAGATGACCTATACTACAAACGAACTGACTGGTTGGAAAATAGCCGGCACAATGTATATGGATGAAATTAAGGATGCCTCAAAGTCTGTGCTGACAACAGGAATGATCGTGCTGATTGCTTCGATTGTGGCAGGCGGAATTTTAATTCTGTTTATCGTTCGTTCGATTACAAAACCGTTAAAACGTCTTGTCCAATCATCGAAAACGATCAGCAGGGGGGATCTGACCGAAACGATCGAAATCCATTCAAAGGATGAGCTTGGGGAGCTTGGGGAAAGCTTCAATGAAATGGGACAATCTCTCCGCTCTCTGATCAGCGCTATTCAGGACTCGGTGAACAATGTGGCCGCATCTTCCGAACAGCTTACCGCATCTGCCGGGCAGACGAGTAAAGCCACCGAGCATATTACGATGGCGATTGAGCAGTTTTCAAACGGAAACGAGGAGCAAAGCGAAAAGGTTGAATCCAGCTCTCATCAGCTGAACTTAATGAATGAAGGACTTCAGCAAGTCTCACAAACATCGTCAGATATTACAAAGGCATCTATCCAATCAACGGAAATTGCCGGAACGGGTGAGAAGTTTGTGCAGCAGACAGTCGGACAAATGAACTCGATTAATCAATCTGTTCAGCAGGCTGAAGCTGTTGTCAAAGGCTTAGAAGGAAAATCAAAAGACATCACAAGCATTTTGAGAGTCATCAACGGAATCGCTGACCAAACAAATCTGCTTGCACTAAACGCAGCCATTGAAGCGGCGCGTGCCGGAGAGTCAGGACGCGGCTTCTCTGTTGTAGCGGAGGAAGTGCGCAAGCTGGCTGTCCAATCAGCCGATTCAGCAAAAGAAATCGAAAAGCTGATCCAAGAAATCGTCGCAGAAATCGAAACCTCTCTTCACATGTTTAAAGAGGTCAATCAGGAAGTACAGTCCGGACTTGTTGTCACAGACAATACAAAAGAAAGCTTCCAGAGCATTTTCAGCATGACAAACGAAATCGCGGGCAAGCTGCAGACGATGAATTCCACCGTCGAGAAGCTGTCAGACCGTTCACAGCATGTTTCAGCAGCAGTCAGCGGCATTGCAGACGTGTCGAAAGAAAGCTCGGCAAGCATCCAGGACATTGCCGCATCAGCTGAAGAACAGCTTGCTTCCATGGAAGAAATCAGTTCCTCAGCGACCACTCTTGCGCAGATGGCAGAAGAGCTTCGTGATCTGACGAAACAATTTAAAATCGAGTAAAAGCCGAAAAACAGCGCATCAAAGCGCTGTTTTTTTTATATGGTAAACGATAATAAAGTCCTAGTTTAACAGGTGAATTTAGAACTATTTTTCATTTTTTCCTCCATTTTCAATGTAATTTAAAGGAAGATCCGCCGATATAATTTGTAAATTATTGAAAGAAGGTTCAAAAGGAAATGAAAAAAACACTCACCACTATTCGCAGATCATCAATTGCAAGGAGACTTATTATTTCTTTCCTGTTGATCTTAATTGTTCCGATAACCGCCCTTTCGGTTAGCGCTTATCAATCAGCAGTTGCCTCACTTGATGTACAGATGACGCAAAGCGCAAAGGAAAATGTCCAGATATTAGATCACATCATTGATGATAAAATCAGCACGACTGAAAAAAGCCTCGCATATTTCAGCGATTGGGCTACAGAAGAAAAATTTCAGGATAAAAAGAAAACAGAGCTGAAACAGGAATTTAAACAATTTATCCAAATGAATGATAATGTCGCTGCGGTATTTTCAAGCGGTAAAGACGGGGAATTCACCCGTTATCCGTACGCTGACATGCCAAGTGACTTTAATGCTTTGGATCGAGATTGGTACAAAGAAGCAATGGCCAATAAAGGCAAAACAATTGTCACTGAGCCTTATGAATCGATTTCATCAGGAAAAATGGTCGTCACCATCGCCCGTCAAACGGTGGATGGATCAGGCGTTGTCGCCATTGATATGAAAATTGATGACTTAGTCACTACCGCGAAAGGAATCCATATCGGAAAAGAAGGCTATGCTTTTATCTTGAGCCAAAACAAGAAAGTCATCGCCTACTCCGGAGAAAAAGCAGGAACAGAGCTAAAAGGGGACTGGGTTGATAAGCTCTACAAGGATAAAAGCGGAGACTTTGAATATACGTACAAAGGCAAAAAGAAAAAAATGGCATTTGCAACAAGCGAAACAACAGGCTGGAAAATCAGCGGCACGATGTATGCAAACGAGATTCACGATGCTGCAAGCAAGGTTCTGATCATGGCTTCAATCGTTCTGGCGATTGCCATCGCAGCTGGAATGACGGCGATTTATTTTGTGATTCGGTCCATCACAAAGCCATTGAGACGCATTGTCGCATCCGCTGAAAAAATTAGTGAAGGCGATCTAACCGAAACGATTGAAATCAATTCAAAAGATGAACTCGGTGTTCTGAGCGAGAGCTTCAATCATATGGCACACTCGCTTCGCTCGCTCATTCACGGGATCAAAGACTCAGTAGAACACGTTGCCTCATCGTCTGAAGAGCTGACTGCATCGGCAGACCAGACAAGCAGAGCCACTGAGCACATTACGATGGCTATCGAGCAATTTTCAAACGGCAGTGAAAGCCAAAGCGAGAAAATAGAAACGACAACCGAACAAATTAATGAAATGAATGACGGATTAGCAGAGCTGGCGCGGGCTGCAGCAGTGATTACAGAAACATCCGCAGATTCAACAGAAGTGTCAAGTAAAGGGGAGACACTCGTCCAGAAAACAGCAGGCCAAATGAACACAATTGACCATTCCGTTAAAGCAGCGGAACATGTGGTGAAAGGGCTGGAGATCAAATCAAAGGATATCACAAATATTTTGCGTGTCATCAACGGCATTGCGGATCAAACCAATCTATTGGCTTTAAATGCCGCCATTGAAGCGGCCCGAGCGGGTGAATACGGACGGGGCTTTTCAGTCGTCGCTGAGGAAGTGAGAAAGCTCGCGGTACAGTCGGCTGACTCGGCAAAAGAAATTGAATCGCTGATCAGTGAAATAGTAAAAGAAATTCACACATCACTGAACGTGCTTCAGTCCGTAAACAAAGAAGTTGAAACAGGGCTTGTCATGACGGATGAAACTAAACAGAGCTTCAAACATATATCGCAAATGACCAATCAAATTGCTTCCGAGCTGCAAAACATGAATGCGACGGTTGAGGAGCTGTCAGCGGGAGCTCAAGAAATTTCCGCAGCTTCAAATGATATCACAGCCATTTCTAAGGAAAGCTCGGATGGCATCCAAGATATCGCCGCTTCAGCTGAGGAACAGCTGGCATCCATGGAGGAGATTAGTTCATCTGCACTGACGCTTGAAAGAATGTCTGAAGAACTCCGTGATCTGACAAAACAATTTAAAGTAGATAAATAATAGGTCTAAAATACTATTTATTTATGGGAAATTAGTTACTTTTGTTAAATTTCTTCTTTTTTGCTGTATATATTTACCCATTTCCAGCCGATATGAAGGGTAGCATAAAAAAGGAGAAATGAATGATGAAAAAAATACTCCAACTCATAAAACAAAGATCAATTACACGGAAGCTTCTCGTTTCCTTTCTGTCGATCCTCATCATACCGGTTGTCATATTGGCGATCTTTGCGTATCAATCGGCTAGCAGCTCACTCGACAGACAGATGATGGGGAGCGCATTGGAAAATGTACAGCAATTAAACGAAATCATTAACACCAGCATCGGCGAAAAAGAAAACAGTGCTGATTATTTCAGCGAATGGCTGACAAAAGAGAAATACAATGCAAAAAGCAATGCAAGCATTGCAGAGAAATTCTCACAATATATCAGCCTTAACAAGGATGTAGAATCCATTTATACAAGCGACACAAAAGGACACTTTACCCGCTATCCGGATCTTCCGATGCCAAGCGGCTATAATCCGGTTGAACGCGACTGGTACAAAAAAGCGGTTGCAAATAAAGGGAAAGTCGTGATCACAGACCCTTATAAAACCGCGTCGACAAATACGATGGTTGTGACAATCGCCCAGCAGACAAAAGATGGTTCAGGCGTTATCGCAATCAACATGACGATTGAAAATCTGCTGAAAATAACCAAAAAAGTCAACATCGGCACACAAGGCTACGCATTTATCATGACGAAGGACAAAAAAGTTGTCGCTCACCCGAATGAAAAATCAGGAACAGAATTAAAAGGCGACTGGCTAGATAAGATGCTGAGTGCTGATAAAGGCGATTTTCAATACACCATGGATGGCGATAAGAAAAAAATGGCCTTTGACACAAACAAGTTGACGGGATGGAAGATCGGCGGCACCATGTATTTGGATGAAATCCATGAAGCAGCCCAGCCTGTCCTTCACCTTGCTTTAATTGTCTTGGCCGCAGCTATTATCATAGGGATTATCGTCATGACTTTGATCATTCGGTCGATTACAACACCGCTGAAACAGCTTGTCGGTTCCTCTAAGCGGATCAGCGAGGGAGATTTGACGGAAACCATTGATATCCGTTCAAAAGATGAATTAGGCGAGCTCGGCAAAAGCTTTAACAATATGGCGTCGTCACTTCGTTCTCTCATACACGCCATCCAGGATTCGGTAGATAATGTTGCCGCTTCCTCTGAGGAGCTCACTGCATCAGCTGCGCAAACGAGCAAGGCAACAGAGCACATTACATTGGCGATTGAACAATTTTCTAACGGCAATGAAAAACAAAACGAAAACATTGAAACGGCAGCAGAGCACATTTATCAAATGAATGACGGATTGACGAATATGGCTCAAGCTTCTGAAGTGATCACTGATTCATCTGTTCAATCGACAGAAATTGCAAGTGAAGGCGGTAAGCTTGTTCATCAAACCGTCGGCCAAATGAATGTCATTGACAAGTCCGTTAAAGAAGCGGAGCAAGTCGTACGCGGATTGGAAACGAAATCGAAAGATATTACAAACATTTTGCGTGTGATCAACGGCATCGCAGACCAGACGAACCTGCTTGCCTTAAACGCAGCAATTGAAGCAGCGCGCGCAGGCGAGTACGGCCGCGGCTTCTCCGTTGTAGCGGAAGAAGTAAGAAAACTGGCAGTACAGTCAGCAGATTCAGCAAAAGAGATTGAAGGATTAATCATCGAAATTGTGAAGGAAATCAATACATCTCTCGGCATGTTCCAATCTGTCAATCAAGAGGTGCAGACAGGTCTTGACATCACAGATAAAACAGAAATGAGCTTCAAACGCATTTCTGAAATGACGAACCAAATCGCCGGCGAACTGCAAAATATGAGTGCGACGGTTCAGCAGCTTTCTGCGAGCTCTGAGGAAGTTTCGGGAGCATCCGAGCACATTGCATCGATTTCAAAAGAAAGCTCAGCGCATATACAAGATATCGCGGCGTCAGCCGAAGAGCAGCTTGCTTCCATGGAAGAAATCAGCTCGTCAGCAGAAACCCTTTCCTCTATGGCGGAAGAGCTTCGCGATATGACCAAACGATTCAAAATCGAATAATAAGCCTTAACACCCAAGCTTGTTGCGCTTGGGTGTTTTTTTAGTTTTTTTATTAAACCTTTTATCCTAGTTTGACGATATTAGATTTATCTTAAAGGAGGAGTCAACGAGAATGGGAAAATTCATACAATGGATCAAACAGCCATCGATCAGCAAACCGCTAATCGCTGCGTTTCTGGCAGTGCTTATTTTGCCGGTTGGGGTTTTAGCATATTTCAGTTATCAATCAGCTTGGAATGCGTTAGACAGAGAGCTCATAAGCAGTGCGAAGGGAAATGTTGAAGAACTAAACAGTACGCTGCAAAATAAATTAGAAGATAAAGTAAAAGCAATAGATTATTATAGTGAGACTGTCGATAAAGACATATTGCTAGGCAAAAACAAAACATTACTGAAAGAGAAATTTAAGCAGTACACGATACTTAACGACGATGTAGGCGCAATCTATGCTGCTTCAGAAGATAAGAAGCTTTATAAATATCCGGATAGCGGTGTTCCGAAAGGCTTCGATCCGACAGGACGTGATTGGTACAAACAGGCGGTTGCGGAAAAAGGACAAGCTGTTTTCTCAGAACCGTATACCGATGAAGCGACAGGAGATATCGTTGTCACAATTTCAAAACAATTAAAAGACGGTTCAGGGGTTATAGCGCTGGATTTAAACCTGGATGAAGTGCTTACTGCATCAAAAAGAATCAAAATCGGTAAAGAAGGCTTTGCATTTATTACGACAGGCAACAAAAAATATATCGCCCATCCGACCATTAAGCCGGGGACAACCGGTTCCGGCGATTGGACAAACCAAGTATATTCCAAAAAAGAAGGCTCATTTGAATATACATTCGAAGGCAAAGAAAAGAAAATGGCCTTTACGACAAATAAACTGACTGGCTGGAAAATCGCGGGCACATATTTTGTCAGTGAATTGCAAGATGCTTCAAGCCCGGTGCTGAACACTGCGGTTATCATTCTATGCGTGTCAATTGTAATCGGCGGCATACTCATACTCTATATTATCCGTGCCATCACCAAGCCGTTAAGAAAACTTGTCTCAACGTCTGCAAAAATCAGCAGCGGAGATCTCACAGAAGTCATTGACATTCACTCGAAAAACGAGTTTGGCCAGCTTGGTGAAAGCTTTAATGAAATGTCTGCATCATTGCGTTCTGTAATCGGCGTTATTCAAACGTCTGTAGAAAACGTTGCTTCATCTTCTGAGGAGCTGACGGCAAGCGCAGCCCAAACAAGCAAGGCAACTGAACATATTACACTTGCCATCGAACAGTTCTCAGATGGCAACGAGGCACAAAGCGAGAAACTGGAAACAAGCTCAAATCATCTTTCTCAAATGAACGAGGGGATTTCAAAAGTGGCTCAGGCCTCTTCAACCATTACGAAATCATCGATTCAGTCCTCTGAGGCAGCGGGCAGCGGAGAAAAGCTGGTGGAGCATACAGTCGGCCAGATGAAAACAATTGACCAATCCGTTCAAAAAGCGGAAGCGGTTGTAAAGGGCCTTGAAACAAAATCACAAGACATCACAAGCATCTTGAATGTGATTAATGGCATTGCTGATCAAACCAACCTGCTTGCATTAAATGCTGCGATTGAGGCGGCAAGAGCGGGAGAATACGGAAGAGGTTTCTCAGTAGTTGCGGAAGAGGTTAGAAAACTTGCTGTACAATCAGCAGACTCCGCCAAGGAAATTGAAGGATTAATTCAAGAGATTGTCAGGGAAATCAGCACCTCACTTTCAATGTTCCAATCCGTGAATCATGAAGTGAAAGAAGGCTTGCAGATTACGGATCAAACAGCGGAAAGCTTTAAACAAATCTATGAGATGACAACCCAAATTTCCGGCGAATTGCAAAACTTGAACGCGACGGTTGAACAACTGTCAGCCGGATCACAGGAAGTGTCAAGTGCCGTTGAAGATATTTCTGCAGTGGCGAAAGAAAGCTCAGCAGGCATTCAGGATATCGCAGCTTCGGCTGAAGAACAGCTTGCGTCTATGGAAGAAATCAGCTCTTCAGCGGAAACGTTGGCAAACATGGCGGAAGAACTTCAGGACATTACGAAGAAATTTAAAATTGAATCTTAATAAAACAAGAAAGCGGCATATCTGCTGCTTTCTTTTTTGTTGAAAACAAAAATAAACAAAAACAATTCAAAAACAAACGGAAATCATATATAATGAAAACGGATACAAATAAAAGGGTATGGAGGAATATCAAATATGGTGAAGCATATATGGGATTCAGACCGAGCTGCAAAGCTGCCTAAAGGTGTAGAGGAATTGGTGTACAGGTCCAATCTGATCGGGTCAGACCGCACTGTTTGCAACTGGGGCGGGGGGAATACATCTATGAAAACAACGGAAAAGGATTTTAGAGGCCGTGAAATAGAAGTCATGTGGGTAAAAGGAAGCGGTTCGGATTTGGCAACAATGAAAGCGCATAACTTTACCGGTTTGAAATTAGATGATATCCGCCCGCTGATTAAAAGGGACCAAATGCCAGATGAAGAAATGGTAGATTACCTGTCTCATTGTATGATAGACAGCAAACATCCCCGCCCTTCAATTGAAACGCTATTACACGCTTTTCTGCCATACAAACATGTTGATCATACCCATCCAGATGTGATTATCAGCATATGCTGTGCAGATAATGGAAAACAAATCGCTGAAGACATTTATGGAAACCGGTTTGTATGGGTGCCATACGTCCGTCCTGGATTTACTTTGTCTAAAATGATCGCTGAAGGCGTAGCAAACAATCCCCACGCCGAGCTTGTATTAATGGAGAAACACGGCTTAGTCACTTGGGGAGAGACGTCTGAAACATGTTATCAAAAAACGATATCTATCATTCAAGAAGCCGAGCAGTATATTAACGATCGTATCAATCAGCATGAGGTATTCGGAGGCAAAAGGTATCAGCCGCTGCCGGAGGATAAAAGAAAACAAATCTTGGCAGGCATCATGCCTGTGATCAGAGGAGCAGTAAGTGAAGAAAAGAAAATGATCCTTTCCTATGATGATCATGACGACGTCTTGGAATTTGTAAACAGTGTCCAAGCGCCAGCACTTTCGCAAATCGGTGCGGCATGCCCGGATCACCTTGTTCACACAAAACGGGTTCCGCTGTACATTGATTGGAATCCGGAAACTCAAGATGTGCACAAGCTTGCGGATCTGATCAAGTCAGGAGTCGAGCGCTTTACATCAGAGTATCAGGCTTACTTTACACGCAATCAGCAGGATGGGGATCAAATCTTTGAATCCGCCCCGCGGGTGATATTGATTCCTGGAATTGGAATGGTGAATACAGGAAAAAGTTATGCCATGTCTAAAGTAAGCGGGGCTTTATATCGGAGGGCCATCGCCGTGATGAAAGGAGCAACCGCTCTGGGGCAATTTGTTTCTTTAAATGAAAATGAATCCTACCATGTCGAATATTGGCCGCTCGAACTATATAAACTCACGCTGGCCCCGCCGGAAGCAGAATTTTCCCGAAAAGTCGCGTTTATAACTGGAGGAGCCGGCGGAATCGGCAGTGCAGCATGCCGCCGATTTGCAGCTGAGGGAGGGCACGTGATCGTAGCTGATCTGAATATAGAAGGTGCACAGAAAATTGCCGGGGAAATAAACGATGCATACGGAGAAGGACGGTCAATGGCTGTCAAAATGGATGTGACAAAGGAGGAAGACGTACAGTCAGCTTTTGAACGAGCGGCGCTTGCTTATGGCGGCATTGATATCGTCGTCAATAATGCCGGGCTGGCCACATCAAGCCCATTTGACGAAACAAGTTTAAAAGAATGGAATCTTAATATGAATGTTTTAGGAACAGGCTATTTCCTTGTAGCCCGTGAAGCATTTAAACAGATGAAACACCAAAATAGAGGCGGAAGCATGGTATTTGTCGGATCGAAAAATTCGGTTTATGCGGGCAAAAACGCCTCTGCCTACAGCTCGGTTAAGGCGCTTGAAACCCATTTAGCAAGATGCATCGCAGCAGAAGGCGGAGAATTCGGCATTAGGGTCAACTCCATTTTGCCTGATGCAGTTCTTCAAGGATCGGCAATCTGGGGTTCAAGCTGGCGGGAGGAACGAGCCGCGGCGTACGGGATTGAACCAGATCAGCTGGAGGAACATTACCGGAAACGGACAGCATTGCTCGTCAATATTTACCCGGAGGATATTGCTGAAGCCATTGCATTCTTCGCTTCTTCCAAAGCCGAAAAAACAACGGGCTGCATGATCACGGTAGACGGCGGCGTCCCTGCTGCTTTTACGCGTTAGAAATATGCTATGATAAAAAATATAAGATGGACTACGATACGAGGAAGGGCGTTACTGATGCTAGTAGCAGAACGGCAGCAAAAAATACTGGAAATAGTGAATACGCGTTCAAGCATCCGCGTTTCTGAATTAAGTGACATATTTTCAGTCACAGAGGAAACCATTCGGCGTGATCTTGAAAAGCTTGAAAAAGAACATAAACTGAGCCGGAGCCACGGAGGAGCGGTCAGTATTCAGCAGAAGGAATCAGAAATTCATTTTTCTGAAAGGGAAATCACGAATGTCATCGAAAAAAAAGCCATCGCTCACGAAGCGGCCAAATATGTAAAAAGCGGAGACCGAATTATTCTCGATGCAAGCACAACTGCCTGGTACATGGCGAAAATACTCCCTGACATTGAGCTCACCGTGATTACAAACTCAATGAAAGCAGCTATTGAACTCAGCAATAAAGAAAACATATCAGTCATTTCAACAGGCGGCATTTTGCTGGAAAAATCATTATCGTTTGCCGGCCCGTTAGCAGAGCGTTCACTTGAGACCTATCATGTCAATAAAACCTTTCTGTCATGTAAGGGATTTGACGTACACAACGGGATGAGTGATTCAAATGAGTGGCAGGCGCTGCTCAAAAAACGGATGATCGAAAGGTCGGACCAGACCATTTTGATGGCCGATTCAAGCAAATGGGGGAACCGCGAGTTTTCACATATAGCCTCGCTGCAAGATGTCAGCCGCCTAATTACGGATTCTGGACTTGATCCGGCATCGGTAAAAGCTCTTGAGGACAAAAAGGTGAAGGTGACAGCTGTTCCTCTTTCGAAGAGAGGGTGAAAGAATGATTTATACTGCCATTGATATAGGCGCATCAAGCGGGAGAATCATGGTAGGTGAACTGAATGAAGGGAAGCTTGACATACAAGAGATTCACAGGTTCGCTAACGGTTTCAGTCAAAGAGACGGGCATTGTTTTTGGGATATTGATCATTTGCTAAAACAAATCCTGCAAGGACTGCAAAAAGTAAAGACGCTTGGGTATGAACACTGCACCGTAGGCATTGATACATGGGCAGTTGATTATGTCTTACTGGACGAAAAAGGCGATCGGTTGCGGGAAGCAATCTCCTACCGTGATAGAAGAACAGATCACACAATAGACAAACTGGAACATACCCTCTCAAAAGCCGCAATTTATCAAAAAACAGGAATACAATTTCAGCCTTTCAACACGATCTATCAATTGTATGAAGAAGACCGTGAGCTGCTGAAAAAGACAGACAAAATTATGATGGTTCCTGATTATTTAGGCTATTGTTTAACCGGAAAAGCTGTAACGGAAATCACAAACGCGTCCACAACACAGCTTTTAAACGCCTCAACGGGAAATCTTGATCCTGAATTGCTTGAAGCCGTGTCCGTTCAGGAACAGCAATTTGCGCCGCTGACTGAACCGGGGTGTGAGCTCGGGAAGCTAAGAAATGAGTGGTTCCCGGATTATGATCTCCCGGCGTGCAAGGTGATGACAGTCGCAACACATGATACGGCCTCGGCCGTCATTGCGGCGCCAGGCGTACATGATGGCTGGGCGTATATCAGCAGCGGAACATGGTCGTTAATCGGGATTGAAAACAAAACACCAATAATAACTGATCTTGCTTTAGAAAACAACTATACAAATGAACGCGGCGCAAACAACACCATTCGCTTTCTCAAAAACATTATCGGCATGTGGGTGATACAAGAAGTCAGACAGCAGTTACAAGCAGATTATTCTTTTCAGCAGCTTGCAGAAGAAGCCGAAAAAACAGAACCATTCCAGCAATTTATAAACTTAAATGATAAACGATTCCTGAATCCAGAAAACATGATAAAGGAAATACAACATTATTGCAGACAAACCCGCCAAAAGACTCCTCGCACTGCAGGCGAACTTGCCTGCTGCATCTACAGCAATTTAGCCATCATCTATGCGATTGCCATCAAAGAGCTGGAAACGATCACAGAAAAACAGATTCAGCAGCTTCATATCATCGGCGGCGGAGCCCGAAATGACTTCTTAAATCAATTAACGGCAGACATGAGTGGAAAAGCGGTATATGCAGGGCCGATAGAGGCAACTGCCACCGGAAATCTTTTGATGCAAATGATTGCTGCCAAAGAAGTCAAAGACATAAAAGAAGCCCGGCAAGTCGTCAGAAATTCCTTTCCGATCAAAGTGTTTACACCTAAAGACATTGACAGAAGCACGATCATTCAGTCCTTTCAGCAAACTGTTTTGAAAGCGCTATCTCAATGATGAAGAGGTGAAAAGGTTTGAAAAGAAAAGCCAGTATCATGTTTGTCCATCAAGACAAGTACGAAGAATACAAACAGCGGCATGATGACATTTGGCCTGAGATGGCCGAAGCACTCAAAGCTCATGGAGCACACCATTATTCCATTTTTCTAGACGAGGAAACAGGCAGGCTTTTTGCATATTTAGAAATAGAGGATGAAGAGAAATGGAGAAAGATGGCGGACACAGAAGTTTGCCAAAGATGGTGGAAATCGATGTCGCCATTAATGAAAACAAATTCGGATTTCAGTCCTGTTTCGGTAGATCTAAAGGAAGTTTTTTATTTGGATTAAAAAACTGATAAAGGGAGAGAGCCGTATGACCATAAAAACCAATTATGACAGTGCAAAACAGGCATATGAAAAATGGGGAATTGATGTTGAAGAGGCGCTTCGGCAATTAGAGCAAGTGCCCATTTCGATCCACTGCTGGCAGGGTGACGATATTGAAGGCTTTGAAGTAAATAAGGGCGAGCTTTCAGGCGGAATTGACGTGACCGGCAATTATCCCGGAAAAGCGCAAACTCCTGAAGAATTAAGAAGAGATTTGGAGAAGGCTCTTTCTCTCATTCCTGGAAAACACCGTGTGAACCTGCATGCGATATACGCAGAAACAAACAGGGAAGCGGTAGAACGTAACGAATTGAAGCCGCAGCATTTTGAAAACTGGGTGAAATGGGCAAAAAAACTTGGTCTCGGTTTAGATTTTAATCCAACCTTGTTTTCGCATGAGAAAGCGGCTGACGGACTCACCCTTTCACACCCTGATCCGGACATCAGAGAATTTTGGATCAGGCATTGCATCGCGTGCCGCCGTATCGGGGAATACTTCGGGAAAGAATTAGGAACACCTTGCTTGACGAATATTTGGATTCCCGACGGCTATAAGGATATCCCGAGTGATAGGCTGACACCGCGTAAAAGACTAAAAGAATCACTGGATCGGATCTTCGCAGAGGAGATCAGTGAACAACACAATCTTGATTCAATCGAGAGCAAGCTGTTCGGGCTTGGCTCCGAATCATATGTTGTCGGATCTCATGAATTTTATTTAGCTTATGCTTTGACGAATCATAAGCTTTGTTTACTTGATACAGGCCATTTCCATCCGACTGAGACGGTATCAAACAAGATCTCGTCCATGCTGCTGTACACAGACAAGCTTGCCTTGCACGTATCTCGGCCTGTTCGTTGGGATAGCGACCATGTAGTGGTTTTGGATGATGAATTGAGAGAAATCGCTCTTGAAATTGTACGAAATCAGGCTCTTGAGAAGGTCGCCATCGGTCTGGATTTTTTCGATGCCAGCATTAACCGTGTAGCCGCCTGGACCATCGGAACGAGAAATATGATCAAAGCTTTATTGTATGCCTTGCTTCTCCCGAACGGCTATTTAAAACAATTGCAGGAAGAGGGCCGCTATACAGAAAGGCTGGCCCTGATGGAGGAATTCAAAACATATCCTTTCGGAGCCATCTGGGATTCCTACTGTGAGCAAATGGGCGTTCCGGTAAAAGAGGCATGGCTTCATGACATCAAAGAATATGAGCAACAGGTGCTTTTAAAAAGGAAGGCATCTTCTCCGATTGTCTAATAAAAAATCCGCCGCGCATTTGCGCGCGTGCGGATTTTTTTAAGCTTGATCAGCAGGGTATATAATCCCCATTTGCTTTCTTGCTTCTTCCATAATTTTTGCGGTGGTCAAAGACCGTTCAAATGTATTCTCTTCAGATTCTTGCTTATTCTCTTTTATGAGCGTGACAAATTCTTCTGCTTCATAGAACATCGCCGGTTTAGGATCAGGAATCGAGATGTTTTCTAGGCGGCCGTCCCGGTAGCGGATTTCAACACGTTCAGGCCGATGAATCGTATCGATTACAATCGTCCCGTCTTCACCCTGGATTTCCGCCGGGGCATAGGAAGTAGAGATTTTAGAATGCATCAGAACAGCTTCGAACCCGTCGTAAGACAGAATGACAGTTCCTTCTCCATCCACTCCTGAAGATAAAGCATATCCGTTTGCTTTTACATCCTTTGGCTCGCCAAACAACACAACAGCCGGATAAATACAATAGACGCCAATATCCATTAATGACCCATTGGAAAGCTCAGGCTGAAACGCATTCAAAACAGTTCCGTTTCTGAACGCGTCATACCGTGAGGAATACTGGCAGTAGCTTGCGGTAAATCTGCGGACAGTGCCGATTTTATGCAGGTGTTTTTTCAGCTCTTTGAAATTCGGCAGGAAAGTGGTCTTCATTGCTTCCATGAGAACAACGCCGTTTGCCTTAGCCGCTGAGATCATCTCTTCTGTTTCTTTTGTATTCGAAGCAAACGGCTTCTCACAAAGCACATGCTTGCCATGGTTCATAAAGAGAACGGCTTGTTCCTTGTGAAGAGCGTTCGGGCTCGCTATGTATACGGCATCAAAGCAATCGTTCGCCGCCATTTCCTGAAGGTCTGAGAAGGCATGCGCAGCGTTGTGTTTAGCAGCAAACTCGCCAGCGCGTTCAGCCGATCTTGAATAAACAGCAGTCAGCTGAAAATCTTCGATATCTGCTGCTGACTCAAGAAAGCGGTCTGTAATCCAGTTGGTTCCTATTATTGCAAAACGTATCACTCGTATCGCTCCTTTTGTATGATATAGCTAAATTATAGCTTAAAAAGAACAAAATCACATGATAGATATAAATAGAATGTTAAAACCGTGAAAGCTTTTCCAGCAATTAACGGTTTTTATTTTTCATTATAGGGACGATAGTGTACAATTTAATTAAACTATGTATGACGGAGGAACGATAGTGGAGACGTTGCAAACATGGAGCGGCAGATTCAAGCGATTCTTCTTGGACAATAAGTTTGTTTTATTTTTGCTTGTGCTGCTGCTGATTGGTTTAAATATTCTAGTATTTACAAAAACATCATTTATTTTCACCCCGATTATTGTTTTGCTCAAAACGATATCACTTCCGATTATTTTGACAGGCATTGTTTTTTATCTGTTAAACCCGGTCGTCGATTTCCTTGAGAGAAGAAGAATAAGAAGAATCTATTCTATTTTACTGTTGTATCTATTGATTATCGGGCTGATCACGATCACAATCGTGTCCATCATTCCCTTTTTAAAAGAACAAATTATGAGTTTAATCGACAACATCCCAAGATATGTGGATATCGTTGAAAATCAGACGAAACAGCTGATCGGCAGCAACTTCGTCAATCAGGCCCAGCAAACGACGAACATCAATATATCTGATCTCGCAACAAAGGTTTCAGATCAGGCAGCGACAATTGTGAACAGTACCTTTACCGGCGTTGGGAATTTTATCGGCGCCCTGACTGAGATTATCATTTCAATCGTTACGGTTCCGTTTATCCTTTTCTATTTGTTAAAGGACGGAAAAAAATTGCCGGTCTACATACTGAAGTTTGTTCCGACGCAATTGAAAGAACAGACATACACAGTCTTAAGCGAAATGAATCATCGGTTAAGCTCTTATATCAGAGGCCAGATCATTGTCAGCTTCTGTATCGGGTTTTTGCTGTTTATCGGTTATTTGATTATCGGGCTGGATTATGCTTCATTGCTAGCCGTCATTGCGGCTTGTACTAGCATCGTTCCATATTTAGGGCCAACGATTGCCATTACGCCTGCGATTATCATTGCCATAGTGACATCGCCGCTCATGCTGCTTAAATTGGTGATCGTTTGGACCATTGTTCAGCTGATTGAAGGGAAGCTGATCTCTCCGCAAATTATGGGAAAAAATCTTCACATCCACCCTATCACAATTATTTTTCTGCTGTTAACAGCTGGCAAACTGTTTGGCGTTGTTGGAATCATTCTTGCCATTCCGGGCTATGCAGTTGCTAAAGTCATTACGACACATTTATTTGACTGGTTTAAAATGCGGTCACATTTATACGACGAAGAAAAAAATGAAAATACGCCGGGTCATAAAGTGTGATTTTCGTTTATAGTTATATAAGACGGGCTTTCCATTTATGGAAAGCTCCCGTTATGTAAAAAAATAAATGTCTAATGGGGAGAATCAAAATCATGACTCTATGGGAATTGTTTGTAGCCGCCATTTTAGGAATCGTAGAAGGATTAACAGAGTACGCGCCGGTTTCTTCGACAGGACATATGATTATAGTAGACGACATCTGGCTTAAATCAAGTAATCTGATGTCAGAAGAAGCCGCTAACTCATTCAAGGTGGTTATTCAGCTAGGCTCCATTTTAGCAGTAGCTATCGTGTTTAAAGACCGAATTTTAAACTTACTCGGCTTGAAAAAAAATATCACAAGCGACCAGGAGCAGGGACATAAATTAAGCATTGCCCAAATTGCCGTCGGACTCGTGCCTGCAGCTGTTCTCGGCTTTTTGTTTGAGGATTACATTGATGAATATTTATTTTCCGTTAAAACTGTGGCCATCGGTTTAATTGCCGGGGCAATCCTGATGCTTTTTGCTGACTGGGTCAATAAGCGGAAAACAGCGACAGACACTCTCGACCGCATTTCCTATAAACAGGCGATAGCAGTCGGCTTATTCCAATGTCTTGCCCTTTGGCCGGGTTTCTCGCGCTCGGGTTCAACCATTTCCGGCGGTGTTATTCTCGGATTAAACCACCGAGCGGCAGCCGACTTTACGTTTATTATGGCGATGCCGATCATGATGGGAGCCAGCTTTCTAAGCCTCGTGAAGCATTGGGACAGCTTAAGCTCGGATCTGATGCCATTTTTCATCGTCGGCTTTATCTGTGCCTTTGTGGTCGCACTGTTTGTCGTCCGTTTCTTCTTAAGGCTGATTAACAAAATCAAACTTGTCCCATTTGCAATCTATCGAATTATCCTCGGTGTGATTTTACTTTTGATCATGATGTAAGTCGAAAAATAAGGCTCTTTTCCGAGCCTTATTTTTTCTGTCAATTCAAGAGGAAACAGCTTGTTTTTCAAAAAAAAATCATCTATAATAAACATGACGTTACATACGGGGCCATAGCTCAGCTGGGAGAGCGCTACGCTGGCAGCGTAGAGGTCAGGGGTTCGAGCCCCCTTGGCTCCATACCTTTAAACCCTTATTCTATAAGGGTTTTTTGTTTTGAGGAAAAGGTTTCATTCTCTGAATCCTCCAGTTGAGCGAAGTCAAAGTAAGCAGTTTATCTGTCAATCATGAATTTTCCAATACCTCCTTTTGTTCCTCAAAGACCGTCATGTCTTCCAAAGGAGGGGAGTAGACATGAAGAGACACCATTCGTTCGGATGTTGGATTGGACATTTTGTGAATTAAACCTTTGGTTGAAATAAGGCATTCGCCTTCGTGGACAAAGTATGAATTGGAGAGTTCTGCGTGTTCGCCGGCTGAGCGATAAATAGAATTAAGAAGCTTTCCTTCTAACACCATTGCACAACCAATGGATTGACCATGATCGTGTACTGTTGTCTCCTTGTTTGGCGGAATGTTAATCACGATAATTTCCAATTCATTATTTCGATAGATGGCATTTCGGCCGTAAGCGTACTGGTCTGGTTCCTTAATATACGGTTGACTCAATTTTGCTGCGTTTGGAATTTGTTTTAAAGATGTTGCTAAATCTTTAACCGATGGATTTTTTAAGCCGCTAAAAATGTCTTGGATACACTCATACAGTTCCATTCGTTTTTGCCTCCCAGAATATTTAAAATTTCCTTACATTGGTATTTCATAGGTTAATTCATGGTATTTACCCATATACAATTTAGAGGCGGCAAACGCCCAGTGAACACAAAAAAATGTGCGGCCAAAATGTTGTCTTATCACCAACTTATTCGAGTTTATTAGTTGGAATAGTGGATTGAAAGGATTAAAACGGCCTGCTTTAATTCGCTTGAGGAAACGAGCAGGGACTCATAAGTGCAGTTCTAGGCCCATTGGCTCCAAAACACAATATCGGGGAAAAGCTTTCAGACTTTCTAGGTTGTGCTTGAAATTTACTCCATTGACAAAACACAATCGATTTGGAATAATATTTGATTATATGCTCATTCATTCACATAATTATAATAAAATAATATCATTTCCCCTGAAAGGGAGAATATTAGAATGAAAGCTAATGGTATGCAAAATCTATTAGCTTCTTTTGTTTTCAAAAAATGATGTGTTTCGCATGTATTCATATAGGAAGGAATGACAACATGAAGACAAAACACTATTGGGTGATTTCTTTGCTCGCCGTCTTAGCGGTCGGGCCGGGATTGATGTCTAACACGGCATTGTCGTCAGTTCAAGGCCTTGTTCAGAAAGCGGTTGGAACAAGTGGCTTCACATCAGTAAATCCAATATTGATCGGCAATATGGCCTTTGCCTTGTTAGTTCCGGCAGGACCGCTGCTGAGGAAAAAATTCGGTGCTCGTCCCGTCTATCTGGCTTCATTACCTGTCTTTATACTAGGCTCACTGCTCATCGCATGTTCAGGCGATATTGCATGGATGGCGGCAGGACGCTTTTTACAGGGGGCGGCAACAGGCGTCATGCTGATGATTATGATTCCAATGCTTGTACTGTCATTCCCGATTGAACGCAGGAACTATGCACTGCTTGTGCTGATCGGGGGATTCTATGGTTCTGTTATCATCGGCACCATCCTGGGAACCATTGCAACAAGCTGCGGGCATTGGAGATGGCTGTTTTTCATCTTTGGCACCTTGTCCCTGATCGGTGTCGCGGTGAGCTATTTCTTTCTTCATGACGAGCATCACGGAGCGGCGGATCAAGAACAGCCGCTTGATCGTGCGGGAATTCTTTTATCTGTTTTCCTTGCCGCAGCCTCAGCGGTTTCATTCATTTTTCTGCAAAAATGGGGGCTGTCATCGGGTTATGTATGGATTGGTTTCGGGGTGACGTTATGTTTGCTCATTGGTCTATTGATTGTGGAATATAAAGTGAAAAACCCCTTCATATCTATTAAACTGATGCTGCTGCCAAAACCGGTGCTTGGCTTATTGATCATAGCTGCAGGGACGATAACGGTAGCTGTCAGCCTGTCTGCTTTTCAAGGCTTGCTCCGTCAAATGTATGATATTTCTCAGGAGCATCTCATTTTTTTAAACTTGACTCTTTTAATCGGAGTGGCGATCGCGGCCATTTTGAGCGCTCTGTTATATGATAAAGTCGGACCAGGGATGCTCGGTATTATTGGCGGACTTATTCTCGTTTTTGTGAATTTTCAATGGCTGCATATACAGGATCGATCATCTCTTTATATGTTCGCAGCACTGTTTATCATGCTTGCAGCGGGAACAGGCCTGACAGTCGCCGCAGGGCTGATGGGAGCTGCCATGGGAGGCCCGCTGCCTGATTTGGTCAAGAGAATGACAGCTGTTCAGTTTATAAGATTGTTTGTCTATATGGGAGTTCCCATTCTCATCGGCTTTTTCACGAAAAAAGATGCTGCCAGACAAAGCGGTTCGGTACAGGATTCTATGATGACTGCTTATCATGATCTCTTCTTCATTTCTTTTATCCTTAGCGTGCTGCTCGTCTGCCTGTCATTTTGTATGAATGCCACTGGAATGGGGCACAAGCTGGCACATAAACCACATGATAAAGCGAAAACAGCTCCGGAAAAACCGGCCGTCTCAGCACAAGGTTTGTCGAAGGCAACCGTCAATTCATATAAAGTAATAAATGATACGGAATATCGGAATGCACTCAGAAATTTACAAAAATAGAAACATGGTAAAAACCTTTTCATTGAGCGAAAAGGTTTTTATTTTGCAATCTTTTCCCAACTTTATCCCTAAAGAATTGAAAAATATTAGAAGTGCAAGTAAAATTCTAAAAGGTAGATTCTTTTACATTCGTAATCTTTTAATTCGAAGGAAGGTTTTCATGGCCCGTAAAAAACTTAAAAAACGTAAACTCTTGATTTCACTATTTTTCCTTGTATCGATTCCGCTAGCTCTGTTTGTTTTAGCGACAACTTTATCAAAACCGATTGAAATATCCAAAGAAACTGAAGAAATCGATGAACAGCAGGTATTTATAGACAGTCTGTCCGGACATGCCCAAATTTTGTATGAAAAATACCATGTTCTCCCCAGCATCACAATTGCTCAGGCCATTCTCGAATCGGACTGGGGGAACAGTGAACTGGCTGCTAAGGCCAACAACCTTTTTGGCGTAAAAGGGAATTATAAAGGCCATCATGTCACGATGGAAACGGACGAAGTTGAAAAAGGGAAAAGAAAAACCATTCGCGCGAAGTTTCGAAAATACAGCACGTTTTTTGAATCTATGGATGATCACGCCCAATTGTTCGTCCGTGGCACATCGTGGAATAAAAAGAAGTATAAACCGGTGCTTGAGGCAGGGAATTATAAGGAAGCGGCAACCGCCCTGCAAACATCAGGATATGCTACAGACCCTGACTACGCTGACAAAATCAGCGCTATTGTGGAAAAATACGATTTAGATGAGTACGATGAGGTAAATCCATCCCTCAAATCTGTGGATTTAAACGCCTCTATTAAAGACAGTGCCGTTCAAGATGTATGGTCCAAGCCTTCTACTGATGATCGGTCCATAAGGCTTACCTCTGCCCAATCTTACGTCGGCAAAGACATAAAGGTTGTGTCTAAAAAACAGAAAGGCCAGTCTGTATGGTACCAATTCCAAATCAATGATAAACTTATCGGCTGGATTGATGATTCAGCTGTTGAAATAAAGGAGGCAACCTAAGCCCTTTTTACTGGTATTTTTAATTCTTTGTTCCATTCTGGGGAATTTGAGGTATAATATTCCACGGAAGTTATCACTTTTTAACTATGCTTTCGGGAGGGAACAAAGATGCAGAAATATAGACGCAGAAACACGGTTGCCTTTACAGTATTAGCTTATTTCACTTTTTTTGCGGGAGTATTTTTGTTTAGTATCGGACTCTATAATGCTGATAACCTGGAACTCAATGAAAAAGGTTATTACATCGCTGTTATGATACTTGTAGCAGTTGGTGCGATTCTTACACAAAAAGTAACCCGTGATAACGCGGAGGATAATGAAATCATCGCGGAACAGGAAAAAAGACAAAATCAATCTCATATCGAATCATAAAAAAATCCGGCGACTGCACGCCGGATTTTTTTGATATCACCCTGTAAACACTTCGCCATCAGGATAACGGATATTTGATTGCTCTGTTTTTGCGAATGAAAACACGAACGTTAAAGGACCAATTCTTCCGATAAACATGATGACAATAATGATACACTTGCCAGCTGTTGTCAGTTCAGGAGTAAGCCCCATCGTAAGGCCGACAGTTCCGAATGCGGAAAAGGTTTCAAACACAATTTGAAGAAATGGCGCTTGTTCTGTGATCGTCAGGGCGAAAATCCCTAAAAACACGATGAACAAACTGGTGACGCTCACAGCTAAAGCTTTAATGATAATCGGATATTTGATGGAACGGCGGAAAATAACCGTTTCTTTTTTACCTCTCAAGTAAGCAATAACAGATGTTAAAATCACGATGAACGTAGTAAGCTTAATGCCACTCGCTGTTGATGCGCTTCCTGCTCCGATAAACATCAATAATAAAGTAAATACAATTGTTCCTTCTCTCACGCTTCCAAAATCTAGAGAATTGAAGCCTGCGGTTCTCGGCGTCACTGCCTGAAAATAGGAAGCCCACAGTTTATCCACTATATGCAGGTGGCCGAGCGTGCCAGGGTTGCTGTATTCTAAAATAAAGATCGCAAGCATAGCAATCGCATTCAACATCAGCGTTCCTGTAAGCATGAGCTTTGTATGTAAAGAAAAAGCTTTAAAACGCCGATTTTTCATAATATCAAACAGAACCGTAAATCCGATCCCTCCTGTAATAAATAAGAAAGTAATCACGAGGTTTACTGTAGGATCGCCAACGTAGCTCATCAAATTATCAGGCCACAACGAAAACCCGGCATTGTTAAAAGCAGATATTGCGTGAAACAAACTGGCAAACAAGCCGGATGACCAGCCGTACTGAGGTACAAGCCGGATGGATAAAATGAGTGCTGCTATCAATTCAATACTGATCGAAAACAGAAACAGGACTTTGACAAGGCCAATGACACCGCCGATTGTCGGCTGGTTTAAGGCTTCCTGGACGAGCATTCGTTCTTTTAAGCCGATTTTTTTTCCTAATATCATGACGATCAAGACCGCAAATGTCATAAATCCAAGCCCGCCAATCTGAATCAGCCCCATAATTACTGTTTGCCCGAATACCGTAAATTGAGTACCGGTATCGACAACAGCAAGCCCTGTAACAGTTGTAGCGGAAGCCGCAGTAAAAAGGGCATCTATCCATGACAATGGCTTCGTAGTGGAAATCGGAAGCATTAATAGGACAGCCCCGATGATAATGGTAAGGAAAAAACCAATGGCAAGCACTTGAGGCGGTGTAAACCGAACCCATTTGATCACTTTATCCTTTTGAAGTGTCACCTTTGTCTACATCCCTTCGTTTTCAAAACGTTTAATATCCTTTTTGTGGCCCATGATCACCAGGCAATCTTGCTCGTGAATGATGTCTTCAGGCGCGGGGGTAAGACAGATATCTCCATGATGTTTAATGGCCAGGATCGTGCAGCCGTACTTTGCTCTTACATTCAGGTCAATAATCGATTTTGAATCAAGCTTGCGCGTAGCCAGCAGCTCGACAATACTGTATTCATCAGATAGATCAATGAAATTCAAAACATTTTCATCTGAAAGGCTTTGTGCGATTTTAACCCCCATATCTTTTTCAGGATGAATAATGCGGTCAGCGCCGATTTTTTCAAGCACCTTGTGATGATAATAGTTTTGAGCCTTTACCCAAATATTTGGAATATCAAGCTCCTTTAATAATAGGGTGGTCAGCGTACTCGCTTGAATATTTGCTCCGATGGCAACAATCACATATTCAAAATTGCGTATTCCTAATGAAAGCAATTCGTTTTCTTCGGTGGCGTTGGCAATTACCGCATGAGTGGCGTAAGAAGCATATGCATTGACCTTTTCTTCGTTGATATCAACCGCAAGAACCTCATGCCCCATTCTATGAAGTTCTTTACAAATGCTGCCGCCAAACCGGCCCAGCCCGATCACGGCAAATTGCTTATTTTTAATTCTTCCCAATGTTCATATCTCCCTTAGTGAATTAACGTTTTTGAAGCAAAAAAGACCATTGCAAAGAATGGCCGATAATAGACCTCCTCTCTGTATACGCCTACGAGGTTAGCTGTCGGATTAGGGATTCAGAGTACCCCCTCTTACTTAGTAAGATTCACCCCAAGGCTGTTAATAAAACAGCCAATCGTTGGTTCCCCCGTTCGTGTTTGATTAAGCGGTAAAAGAGACTGTATGAAATTGAACACTCAAGAATTTACTCCTGTTTCTAGTGTTTGTCAATTTAAATTTTAAACCAGAAAAAAGATAACGGGGATTAGAGAAAAAGGGGAGGGTAAAACGCAAAAAAGACCGGCGTTAACCGGTCTTTTACATTAGTTGCAACCGCAAGGCTGAGTCGGAGGAGTGCTGCGCTTAGCCACGTCAATGCTGGCTTCTGCGTAAAATTTATTTCCGATGCTTAATGATTTATTCTCCGCACGGAAAGTATATGTACCAGCGGCAGGAAGTGTTTTGTTATTCAGTTTTAATTTGAATTCGCCAGCTCCTAACAAATCAAGTGCCAAAGGAACTCTTACTGTTTTCCCGTTATTGAGGATCTGTGTTGTACGCAAGGCATTTCCGTTCAATGTGTCTTTCGTGTTTGCAGTAAATCCGCTTGGCAATGTAAACTCCATAACGCCAAGGCTGAGAAGCGTGTTTGGACGGTAAGTCAATTCGATATCTGAGAAAGACCATTCCGTTTTGCTGGCGCCAGTGATTGTTGCGAACAATGAAGCTGTAGACTGTGTTCTCATAGTAGATTCAGTATGAGCTTTAGTTGATGTAGATTCAGCCGCGAAAGAAGCTGTAGGTGCAGAAACGAGTAACCCGAGACTTAATGCACTAATTGCCAAAGAAGATAATAATTTGCGTTTCATAACAAAATTCCCCCTAAAAAAATTATAAATTAAACAGGCCTGCCCGCTTTTCACCTCCTCTGAAGGCCAAATACAAATTTTACCTACATAAAATTACCATCAAATATTTTGGAAGTAAATGGGGTGTTTTTCCCGTATTTTTCAAATTTGTAGTAGTTACATCAAAAAAACGCCTGGTTTCCCAGACGTTTTCTGCTTTACTTTGTTTCGATCGGTATAAATTTAAAAATTTCTCCGGTCTGCACCGATTCAGCAAGCCGTTTCAGCCAGTCATAGTAAGCTTTAGAGCTTTCCAGCTGATCGTATAACTGCAGTGCCTCATTTTTGATATCCTCATCGAGATCTTCCTTGCTTAAAACCTTTTGTAAATCAGCTTGAGCTTCCTCGATCGCTGCTACATTCACTTGAACCTCCCGCTCCCATTTAGGTGGAAAGAAATTTGTGAAAAATTTAAAGAAATCCTTTTCAGCCACAAATGTATGCTTGCGGATTCCCCGGTGAAATGTTTTTTTCACTACATTTAAGTCTTGAAGCTTTTTGACGCCTGTGCTCATGCTTGGTTTGCTCATTTGCAACTCCTCACGCATTTCGTCAAGCGTCATCTCATCCCTCATATACATCGTCCCATATAAAATCCCGACACTGCGGGTAATTCCGTAAAGATCCATCGTTTCAGCAATGGAGTCAATAACAAGATCCCGAGCCTGTTCTATAGCTGCAAATTCTGGATTTTCATCCATACTGACCCTCTTTTCCTTTAGAAAATTAAATTCGTTAAGTTATTTCTTTATGTTCTTTATCTTAACGAAACATGAGGAAAAGTCAAAAAGAAAAATCGAAATGGGACTTTGACAGTTTAAAAACCATATGTTAGATTAAGGTTGTTAAAAACATTAAATTTTTATTTAACAAACTTTATTTACGTCAAGGAGGCTTATATGAGTCAAACATTATTCATTGACGGAGAATGGATCAGTGCCGAAAAAGAACAGATCCGCAGTATTATCAACCCATTTAATCAAGAAGAAATTGCAACTGTAAGCGAGGGAGGGCGAGAGGACGCCATCAAAGCAATCGCAGCCGCACGCAGAGCATTTGACAAAGGAGAATGGTCATCGCTATCCGGGCTTGAACGCGGGAAAATTGTTCTGAAAATTGCGGAATTAATCAGACGCGATCTTGAGGAGCTGGCTGAGCTTGAATCTCTTGATACAGGAAAAACACTCGAAGAAAGCAAGGCCGATATGGACGATATCGCCAATGTTTTTCAATATTACGCCGGCTTGGCAGACAAAGATGGCGGAGAGATCATTTCATCTCCGATTCCTGATTCAGAAAGCAAAATTATTAGGGAGCCAATCGGGGTTTGCGGCCAGATCACTCCATGGAATTATCCGCTCCTTCAAGCAAGCTGGAAAATCGCCCCTGCACTGGCTGCAGGAAACACAATCGTCATGAAGCCGAGTGAGATTACGCCGCTGACGACAATCAAAGTCTTTAAGCTGATGGAAGAAGCCTGTGTTCCAAAAGGTGTCGCAAATCTTGTTCTTGGACCGGGAGCCACAGTGGGCGACGAGCTTGCCGTAAACAAAGACGTCGATTTGATTTCGTTTACGGGCGGAATTGAAACAGGCAAAAAAATCATGCGGGCGGCAAGCGGAAACGTCAAAAAAATCGCCCTTGAACTTGGCGGGAAAAACCCAAATATTGTTTTCAAGGACGCGGATTTAGAAGTTGCGGTTGATCAAGCCTTAAACGCTGTATTTTTCCACGCCGGCCAAGTATGCTCTGCAGGTTCCCGCTTGCTTGTTGAGGACGCCATTCATGATCAATTTTTGGCGGAGCTGGTCAAACGGGCAAAACGCATAAAACTCGGAAACGGTTTTCATGCTGAGACAGAAAGCGGTCCGCTTATTTCGGCGGAGCACAGGGCAAAGGTAGAAAAATATGTAGAGATCGGAATAGAGGAAGGCGCGAAGCTGGAGACAGGAGGCAAACGCCCGGAAGATCCTGCGCTTCAAAACGGCTTTTTCTATGAACCTACTATTTTCTCAAACTGTAATTCTGACATGAGAATCGTTCAGGAAGAGGTTTTCGGTCCTGTATTGACAGTCGAAACCTTCAGCTCTGAAGAAGAGGTAATCGAGCTTGCGAATGATACCATCTATGGCTTGGCTGGAGCGGTATGGTCAAAAGATATTGAAAAGTGCGAACGGGTAGCAGCCCGCTTGAGAATGGGAACCGTTTGGATCAACGATTTTCATCCGTACTTTGCACAAGCGCCATGGGGCGGATATAAGCAATCCGGGTTCGGACGCGAGCTTGGAAAAATAGGCCTTGAAGAATACACAGAAGTCAAACATGTATACCGCAATACAAAACCGGCAGCGGTTAACTGGTTCAATTCATAAGAGGGGAAGATTGATGATGACATTAAATATGAAGGTAGAAAGCATGCAGAAATTCCACACATTTGAAATTCCGACTGTGATTAAGCATGGAATCGGAGCCATCAAGCATACGGGTGAGGAAGTAGCTGCACTGGGCGTTTCAAAAGCGCTCCTTGTCACAGACCCAGGAATTTATAAAGCCGGTGTTGCTGATCCTGTAATCGAATCACTTAAAGAAGCAGGCATTGAAGTGGTGCTCTTTAATAAAGTTGAGCCAAACCCGCCTGTCCGTCTGGTGAATGAAGGATCTGAGCTTTACAAAAAAGAGAACTGTAATGGTTTGGTGGCAGTCGGAGGCGGAAGCTCCATGGATACAGCAAAAGCAATCGGAGTAGAAGCGACTCACGAAGGAAGCGTGCTTGATTATGAAGCGGCAGATGGGAAAAAACCGCTGGAAAACCGCATTCCTCCGCTGACGACAATTCCCACTACAGCTGGAACAGGATCAGAAGTAACCCAATGGGCGGTTATCACAGATGAAGAAAGAGAATTCAAATTCAACACGGGCGGTCCTCTGATTGCAGCGCACTTGACCATCATTGATCCTGAGCTTCATGTTTCAATGCCTCCTCATGTAACAGCTATGACGGGAATTGATGCGCTCGCCCATGCTATTGAATGCTATACAATGAAATTTGCACAGCCAATCACGGATGCAGTTGCCTTAATGGCGATTGAGTATGCCGCTCATTACATTAAGAGGGCATTTGCTGACGGAGAGGATCTGGAAGCAAGGTACGGAATGGCGCAGGCTGCGATGCTTGCCGGTCTTTCTTACGGAAGTGAATCAGCGGGCGCTGCTCATGCGATGAGCCAAACGCTTGGCGGTATTATCCCAGTCGCTCACGGCCAATGTGTAGCGGCGATGATGGGCCCTGTCATGGAATACAACTGGAAGGGCTATCCTGAGAAGTTTGCGCGTATTGCGAAAGCGTTCGGTATTGGTACAAGCAAGATGACAACAGAAGAAGCTGCGAAAGCATCTGTCAATTGGATGTATGATCTGGTCAAAGATTTAGAAGTGCCGACTTTAGAAGAGCAGGGAGTATCACCTAATATGATCGAACGCTTGTCTAAAGAAGCAATGAAAGATCCGCAAACCTTCGGAAACCCTAGAGATTTAAATGAAAAAGCATACAACTGGATCTACAAGCGCTGCTTTAACCTTACGCCTAAAACGGTATAATCAAAATCCCGCTCCTTTACAGAGCGGGATTTTTTGGGATAATGAAGCATAGGTGGAAATTTTAGATAAGAAGGAAGGTGCCAGCTGATGTGGAAGCGTATGACTGCAAAAGCGGAAGGCTTATATATCGCAGATACAGAAAGCTTCGTAACAAAGCAAATGGACAAGCTTGATTTTGATTATGGCGGCATCCCCGGCGACTTGCATTTTGGCCTGACCAAAAAAGCGGGAGCCAGAGAACCAATGTTTTCAAGAGGGACTGAAATTTTCAACCGCAGACAAATTTCAATTGTTTCAATAGAGGAATGCAACGAAATCGCTTTAAAAATGGGAGTGCCGAGGATTTTGCCGGAATGGCTCGGGGCGAATGTGGCAGTCAGCGGTATGCCAGATCTTACTTCATTAAAAGAAGGAAGCCGGATTATTTTTCCGAGTGGAGCGGCTCTGCTGTGTGAGGGCGAAAATGATCCGTGTATCCAGCCGGGAGAAGTGATTCAGTCTTATTATCCGGACCAACCGAAGCTGGCGCCGGCTTTCGTCCGCCACGCACTGGGCATTAGAGGGATTGTCTGTATTGTGGAGAGACCTGGTGCTGTTTACACAGGTGATGAAATAGAAGTTCATTCCTATCAGCGAAAAGTCAAACGAAAAGCAGAAAGGGTCTGATGAAATCAGGCCCTTTCTATCTTTTCTTTAATTTCTTTTATTTGGCTGAGATGCCGTTTTTCATGATGGCCGATAAAATCGATCCACTGTCTGACAGTCAGCTCTTGAAACACAGGATGCGGAAGCACTCTTTCAAAATCTTCTTCTGTCAGAGAGGCAATCGCAGCAGTCAGCTGCTCTCTTACCACATCAAGCTCACGTTTCATTTGGCTGCCTGAAATAAAATCATGCGCAGGCTCAAGATGACTCGGGGCTTTCCGTTTATTATTTCTGTCCTGTGCTACCTCAAGCGGTTTTTCTTCAATTTCTTTAATCGGAGCGTCCTTTACACGTTCCTTCAACATTTTTTGTGCGGTCATATCGATTTTTTTCAAATGGTCAAGAACTTCCCGTATGCTCCATTCTTCAGCAGAAGGCTTTTGGTTCAGCTTTTCGTCAGAAAGTCCTTTCAATTCGTTCCACGTTTCTAATCTGGCTTCATTAAAGATACTCATCATATCTCCTCCTAAAATGACATTACCATATATATAAGCAATTATCATTTATAAAGCACTTCAAATGGGTTATTTGTCTTAAAATTTTGAAACTTTTCCCGTGGTGTCTCGTATAAATGGTAACGGCAGCCGTTCATCAATGCATTGATGAAGAAAGGATGAGGAAATTGGAGTTATTTGGAGTACCTATACAAACAATTTATCTTTATACGCTTATTATTGCGGGCAGCCTTACGCTGTTATTTCTGTTTTTCGGAGATGTATTTGCAGGGCTGCCGGAAGGCATTCCGTTTCTTAATCCGACATTAGTGCTCTCATTTTTCACATGTTTTTCAGCGGGCGGATATATAGGTGAACTCGTATTGCCTCTGTCAAGCTTGCTGATTGCGCTTTTATCTTGCATCCTTTCAATCATGCTGGTGGTATTGCTTCACATCTTTGTACTGGTACCATTATCATCTGCAGAAGAATCATTGGCATATAGAGAAGATGATCTCAGAGGAAGACTCGGTAAAGTGATTACAGCTGTTCCGGTTGACGGGTTTGGTGAAGTGGTCATAGAAGGGATAGGAGGCACCATTTCAAAGTCAGCGGTCAGTTTTGATAATCAGCAGATCAGTTACGGGACAACGGTGTTAGTCGTAGATATTAACAACGGAGTTCTTTCGGTTACTCCGCATGAACCCATTTAACATAAAAGGAGGAATTTGATATGACAATGCCGATTATAATGATCATCGGAGTTGTATTCTTTTTATTAATTGCACTAATAGCTGTGTTTATTACGAAGTATCGTACAGCAGGGCCTGATGAAGCGTTAATTGTAACAGGGAGCTATCTGGGGAATAAAAATGTTCATGTCGATGAAGGCGGCAACCGTATTAAAATCGTCCGCGGCGGAGGAACCTTTGTCCTTCCCGTCTTCCAGCAGGCAGAGCCGCTAAGCTTATTATCAAGCAAACTCGATGTTTCGACACCTGAAGTCTATACAGAACAAGGAGTGCCAGTAATGGCCGATGGAACTGCGATTATTAAAATCGGCGGTTCTATAGGAGAAATCGCTACAGCGGCCGAACAATTTTTAGGGAAATCAAAAGACGACCGTGAGCAGGAAGCGCGGGAGGTTTTAGAAGGCCACCTTCGTTCCATTCTCGGCTCAATGACAGTAGAAGAAATCTATAAAAACAGAGAAAAATTCTCTCAAGAGGTGCAGCGTGTCGCTTCACAGGATCTCGCGAAAATGGGGCTTGTAATCGTCTCGTTTACCATTAAAGATGTTCGTGATAAAAACGGTTATCTTGAATCATTAGGGAAACCGAGAATTGCCCAAGTAAAACGCGATGCTGATATCGCAACAGCAGAGGCTGATAAAGAAACACGAATTAAGCGGGCAGAAGCCGATAAAGACGCAAAAAAATCAGAACTTGAACGGGCGACGGAAATCGCTGAAGCTGAAAAACTCAATCAGCTCAAAATGGCTGAATTCCGCAGAGAACAAGATACGGCAAAAGCGAATGCCGACCAAGCATATGATTTAGAGACTGCCAGAGCGCGCCAGCAAGTCACAGAGCAGGAAATGCAGGTTAAAATTATCGAACGCCAAAAACAAATAGAACTAGAAGAAAAAGAAATTCTTCGCCGTGAACGTCAATACGACTCAGAGGTAAAGAAAAAAGCCGATGCAGACCGTTATTCTGTTGAGCAGTCCGCAGCAGCAGAGAAAGCCAAACAGCTCGCGGAAGCCGATGCCAAGAAGTACAGTATTGAAGCAATGGCAAAGGCTGAGGCGGAAAAAGTAAGAATTGACGGGCTAGCAAAAGCAGAAGCGGAAAAAGCGAAAGGAGAGACAGAGGCAGAGGTTATCCGCCTGAAAGGTCTTGCAGAAGCGGAAGCAAAAGAGAAAATTGCGGCTGCCTTTGAACAGTACGGGCAGGCGGCGATTTTCGATATGATTGTCAAAATGCTTCCGGAATACGCGAAACAAGCAGCGGCACCTCTTTCAAATATTGATAAAATCACCGTTGTCGATACAGGAGGAAGCGGTGAATCAAGCGGAGCAAACAAAGTAACCAGCTATGCGACGAACTTAATGTCAAGTCTGCAAGAAAGTTTAAAAGCATCCTCAGGAATTGATGTAAAAGAAATGCTTGAGAACTTTTCAGGAAAAGGAAACGTAAAACAAAGCATTAATGAATTAACAAATGAAATCAAAGAAGCCAAAACGATCCAAAAATCAGAGTAAGGAAAGGGCAGAACCGTATGGTAACTGTACGTGAAGCGAAGTTAGAGGATATAAAGGACATTGCAAAAGTGCATGTAGACAGCTGGAGGACAACATACCACGAAATTATCCCGATTGATTATTTAAACAGCCTGAACTATAAGGAATTTGAAGACAAATGGAAAAGTCGCTCGTTAAAGGGAGTATTTGTTGCTCAGGACGAAATGGGTTCAGTATTCGGCTTTGCTTCATTTGGACCTATTCGATCTGAACAAGAAGGCTATGACGGCGAGTTATACGCTATTTATCTTGTGGAAGAGCGCTAGCGGCAAGGTGCAGGCAGGGCGCTCTTAGCAAAAGGAGCGGAGTTTTTGCTTCAACATGGCTTTTCAAGTATGTTTGTTTGGGTTATTGAGCAGAATCCCTCGATTATATTTTATCAGGCCTATTCACCTGAAAGAGTAGCGGAGGACAATTTTGAAATTGCCGGAGTAAGGCTGAAAGAAGTAGGTCTTGGCTGGCCGGATCTATCTGCTTTAAAAACACTTCTTAACAGATAACAAACAATCCCCCAGCGGAATTCGCTGGGGGATTGTCACTTTTACGCTTTGTCACTTTTAAGCAAACGGGGTGCTGTCATAAATAATAAACATAGGACAATTGCACAAATAATGAATGAAGGAACCATGTAAGTCGCATTATAAGTTAAAGAATAAATCCATACCGGCGTTCCTTTTGGAGCAAAGCTGCCGAAAAACACAGCTCCTGAAATGACATGCGCGGCATAGCGCAGCAAACTGCCGACGAAAACTGCGCTGACCACTGAAACAATCAATTTCCCTTTTGTTTTTGATACAGCGGCTTTACGGACAGAAGAAGCGAAACAGCCGCTTATGCCGATTACTGCGAAAGCGACAATGTAATCTAACAATAGCTGTACAGGATGTTGAGCAAACAAGTTTCCGATTGCTATTTGTACTAGACCTGCCAACAAACCTGTAGTAAGACCTGCTTTGACACCCCAGCGAAACGAAATTAAAAAGATCGGAATCATCATGATGGAGACCGAGCCTCCTTGAGGCATGCTAAGAAACATTCCTGAGACAATGTCTAAAATAACGGCTGCCGCTGTCATAATGGCAATTTCAATAAGGCGAACCAGTTGCTTAGATTGATTCATATCTATCTCCTTCCATTGACAGACAACCAAAAGGACAACAAAAAAGCAGCACGCGGAAGGATGAGAAAAGTTCCACGCACTGCTTTACGATCGCAATTCATTTGACTTTGCCACATCCCTACGCCAGCGTTAACTAACAGGTTCAAAGGGTCAGAACGAAACCGCTCACTCTCAGCTTTAATGCTCCCCTTGTGGTCATCAGTATTTAGTTCGTTTCTACTATACAAGAAAACAAAAAAAACAACAAGATCACATGACTGATGTATATGTTCTTTTAAGAAAGTTATATGATACACACGCTTTAGAAATCATGGCGAGGATTATAGTTTATTTGTTTTATAGATTTTTTTAAAAAAACTATTGCAATAAATAAATACAGGTGTTATATTATTAAACGTCGCTGATGCACAGCGGACACAAACTAGATGCTTCAAAACAACTTGAAAAAAGTTATTGACAAAAAAGAAGCTGAATGTTATATTAGTAAAGCTGCTTCATTGAGAAGTAACAAGATGATCTTTGAAAACTAAACAAGACAAAACGTACCTGTTAATTCATTTTTATAAATCGCACAGCGATGTGCGTAGTCAGTCAAACTAGGGCCTGCACGACGCAGGTCACACAGGTGTCGCCGCAGGATGCGGTGAACTTAACCTGTGATCCATTTATCGGAGAGTTTGATCCTGGCTCAGGACGAACGCTGGCGGCGTGCCTAATACATGCAAGTCGAGCGGACAGATGGGAGCTTGCTCCCTGATGTTAGCGGCGGACGGGTGAGTAACACGTGGGTAACCTGCCTGTAAGACTGGGATAACTCCGGGAAACCGGGGCTAATACCGGATGGTTGTTTGAACCGCATGGTTCAAACATAAAAGGTGGCTTCGGCTACCACTTACAGATGGACCCGCGGCGCATTAGCTAGTTGGTGAGGTAATGGCTCACCAAGGCAACGATGCGTAGCCGACCTGAGAGGGTGATCGGCCACACTGGGACTGAGACACGGCCCAGACTCCTACGGGAGGCAGCAGTAGGGAATCTTCCGCAATGGACGAAAGTCTGACGGAGCAACGCCGCGTGAGTGATGAAGGTTTTCGGATCGTAAAGCTCTGTTGTTAGGGAAGAACAAGTACCGTTCGAATAGGGCGGTACCTTGACGGTACCTAACCAGAAAGCCACGGCTAACTACGTGCCAGCAGCCGCGGTAATACGTAGGTGGCAAGCGTTGTCCGGAATTATTGGGCGTAAAGGGCTCGCAGGCGGTTTCTTAAGTCTGATGTGAAAGCCCCCGGCTCAACCGGGGAGGGTCATTGGAAACTGGGGAACTTGAGTGCAGAAGAGGAGAGTGGAATTCCACGTGTAGCGGTGAAATGCGTAGAGATGTGGAGGAACACCAGTGGCGAAGGCGACTCTCTGGTCTGTAACTGACGCTGAGGAGCGAAAGCGTGGGGAGCGAACAGGATTAGATACCCTGGTAGTCCACGCCGTAAACGATGAGTGCTAAGTGTTAGGGGGTTTCCGCCCCTTAGTGCTGCAGCTAACGCATTAAGCACTCCGCCTGGGGAGTACGGTCGCAAGACTGAAACTCAAAGGAATTGACGGGGGCCCGCACAAGCGGTGGAGCATGTGGTTTAATTCGAAGCAACGCGAAGAACCTTACCAGGTCTTGACATCCTCTGACAATCCTAGAGATAGGACGTCCCCTTCGGGGGCAGAGTGACAGGTGGTGCATGGTTGTCGTCAGCTCGTGTCGTGAGATGTTGGGTTAAGTCCCGCAACGAGCGCAACCCTTGATCTTAGTTGCCAGCATTCAGTTGGGCACTCTAAGGTGACTGCCGGTGACAAACCGGAGGAAGGTGGGGATGACGTCAAATCATCATGCCCCTTATGACCTGGGCTACACACGTGCTACAATGGACAGAACAAAGGGCAGCGAAACCGCGAGGTTAAGCCAATCCCACAAATCTGTTCTCAGTTCGGATCGCAGTCTGCAACTCGACTGCGTGAAGCTGGAATCGCTAGTAATCGCGGATCAGCATGCCGCGGTGAATACGTTCCCGGGCCTTGTACACACCGCCCGTCACACCACGAGAGTTTGTAACACCCGAAGTCGGTGAGGTAACCTTTTAGGAGCCAGCCGCCGAAGGTGGGACAGATGATTGGGGTGAAGTCGTAACAAGGTAGCCGTATCGGAAGGTGCGGCTGGATCACCTCCTTTCTAAGGATATTATACGGAATATAAGACCTTGGGTCTTATAAACAGAACGTTCCCTGTCTTGTTTAGTTTTGAAGGATCATTCCTTCGAAACGTGTTCTTTGAAAACTAGATAACAGTAGACATCACATTCAATTAGTAACACAAGATATCACATAGTGATTCTTTTTAACGGTTAAGTTAGAAAGGGCGCACGGTGGATGCCTTGGCACTAGGAGCCGATGAAGGACGGGACGAACACCGATATGCTTCGGGGAGCTGTAAGCAAGCTTTGATCCGGAGATTTCCGAATGGGGAAACCCACCACTCGTAATGGAGTGGTATCCATATCTGAATTCATAGGATATGAGAAGGCAGACCCGGGGAACTGAAACATCTAAGTACCCGGAGGAAGAGAAAGCAAATGCGATTCCCTGAGTAGCGGCGAGCGAAACGGGATCAGCCCAAACCAAGAGGCTTGCCTCTTGGGGTTGTAGGACACTCTGTACGGAGTTACAAAAGAACGAGGTAGATGAAGAGGTCTGGAAAGGCCCGCCATAGGAGGTAACAGCCCTGTAGTCAAAACTTCGTTCTCTCCTGAGTGGATCCTGAGTACGGCGGAACACGTGAAATTCCGTCGGAATCCGGGAGGACCATCTCCCAAGGCTAAATACTCCCTAGTGACCGATAGTGAACCAGTACCGTGAGGGAAAGGTGAAAAGCACCCCGGAAGGGGAGTGAAAGAGATCCTGAAACCGTGTGCCTACAAGTAGTCAGAGCCCGTTAACGGGTGATGGCGTGCCTTTTGTAGAATGAACCGGCGAGTTACGATCCCGTGCAAGGTTAAGCAGAAGATGCGGAGCCGCAGCGAAAGCGAGTCTGAATAGGGCGCATGAGTACGTGGTCGTAGACCCGAAACCAGGTGATCTACCCATGTCCAGGGTGAAGTTCAGGTAACACTGAATGGAGGCCCGAACCCACGCACGTTGAAAAGTGCGGGGATGAGGTGTGGGTAGGGGTGAAATGCCAATCGAACCTGGAGATAGCTGGTTCTCTCCGAAATAGCTTTAGGGCTAGCCTCAAGGTAAGAGTCTTGGAGGTAGAGCACTGATTGGACTAGGGGCCCCTACCGGGTTACCGAATTCAGTCAAACTCCGAATGCCAATGACTTATCCTTGGGAGTCAGACTGCGAGTGATAAGATCCGTAGTCGAAAGGGAAACAGCCCAGACCGCCAGCTAAGGTCCCAAAGTATACGTTAAGTGGAAAAGGATGTGGAGTTGCTTAGACAACCAGGATGTTGGCTTAGAAGCAGCCACCATTTAAAGAGTGCGTAATAGCTCACTGGTCGAGTGACTCTGCGCCGAAAATGTACCGGGGCTAAACGTATCACCGAAGCTGCGGACTGTTCTTCGAACAGTGGTAGGAGAGCGTTCTAAGGGCTGTGAAGCCAGACCGGAAGGACTGGTGGAGCGCTTAGAAGTGAGAATGCCGGTATGAGTAGCGAAAGAGGGGTGAGAATCCCCTCCACCGAATGCCTAAGGTTTCCTGAGGAAGGCTCGTCCGCTCAGGGTTAGTCGGGACCTAAGCCGAGGCCGAAAGGCGTAGGCGATGGACAACAGGTTGATATTCCTGTACCACCTCCTCACCATTTGAGCAATGGGGGGACGCAGGAGGATAGGGTAAGCGCGGTATTGGATATCCGCGTCCAAGCAGTTAGGCTGGGAAATAGGCAAATCCGTTTCCCATAAGGCTGAGCTGTGATGGCGAGCGAAATATAGTAGCGAAGTTCCTGATTCCACACTGCCAAGAAAAGCCTCTAGCGAGGTGAGAGGTGCCCGTACCGCAAACCGACACAGGTAGGCGAGGAGAGAATCCTAAGGTGATCGAGAGAACTCTCGTTAAGGAACTCGGCAAAATGACCCCGTAACTTCGGGAGAAGGGGTGCTCTGTTAGGGTGCAAGCCCGAGAGAGCCGCAGTGAATAGGCCCAGGCGACTGTTTAGCAAAAACACAGGTCTCTGCGAAGCCGTAAGGCGAAGTATAGGGGCTGACGCCTGCCCGGTGCTGGAAGGTTAAGAGGAGCGCTTAGCGTAAGCGAAGGTGCGAATTGAAGCCCCAGTAAACGGCGGCCGTAACTATAACGGTCCTAAGGTAGCGAAATTCCTTGTCGGGTAAGTTCCGACCCGCACGAAAGGCGCAACGATCTGGGCACTGTCTCAACGAGAGACTCGGTGAAATTATAGTACCTGTGAAGATGCAGGTTACCCGCGACAGGACGGAAAGACCCCGTGGAGCTTTACTGCAGCCTGATATTGAATGTTGGTACAGCTTGTACAGGATAGGTAGGAGCCTTGGAAACCGGAGCGCCAGCTTCGGTGGAGGCATCGGTGGGATACTACCCTGGCTGTATTGACCTTCTAACCCGCCGCCCTTATCGGGCGGGGAGACAGTGTCAGGTGGGCAGTTTGACTGGGGCGGTCGCCTCCTAAAAGGTAACGGAGGCGCCCAAAGGTTCCCTCAGAATGGTTGGAAATCATTCGCAGAGTGTAAAGGCACAAGGGAGCTTGACTGCGAGACCTACAAGTCGAGCAGGGACGAAAGTCGGGCTTAGTGATCCGGTGGTTCCGCATGGAAGGGCCATCGCTCAACGGATAAAAGCTACCCCGGGGATAACAGGCTTATCTCCCCCAAGAGTCCACATCGACGGGGAGGTTTGGCACCTCGATGTCGGCTCATCGCATCCTGGGGCTGTAGTCGGTCCCAAGGGTTGGGCTGTTCGCCCATTAAAGCGGTACGCGAGCTGGGTTCAGAACGTCGTGAGACAGTTCGGTCCCTATCCGTCGCGGGCGCAGGAAATTTGAGAGGAGCTGTCCTTAGTACGAGAGGACCGGGATGGACGCACCGCTGGTGTACCAGTTGTTCTGCCAAGGGCATCGCTGGGTAGCTATGTGCGGACGGGATAAGTGCTGAAAGCATCTAAGCATGAAGCCCCCCTCAAGATGAGATTTCCCATTCCGCAAGGAAGTAAGATCCCTGAAAGATGATCAGGTTGATAGGTCTGAGGTGGAAGTGTGGCGACACATGGAGCTGACAGATACTAATCGATCGAGGACTTAACCATATTTTTGAATGATGTCACACCTGTTATCTAGTTTTGAGAGAACACCTCTCTAAAGGCGGAAAAGGTAAGGAAACTCCGCTAAGGGCTCTCACATCCTGTGAGAAACGCCCAGTACCTTCATCCTGAAGGCATTTGTTTGGTGGCGATAGCGAAGAGGTCACACCCGTTCCCATACCGAACACGGAAGTTAAGCTCTTCAGCGCCGATGGTAGTCGGGGGTTTCCCCCTGTGAGAGTAGGACGCCGCCAAGCAATTGCACGTTAGTGCAAGTATGGAGGATTAGCTCAGCTGGGAGAGCATCTGCCTTACAAGCAGAGGGTCGGCGGTTCGAGCCCGTCATCCTCCACCATTTTTCATTATACATATCGGTTATACATATATGCCGGTGTAGCTCAATTGGTAGAGCAACTGACTTGTAATCAGTAGGTTGGGGGTTCAAGTCCTCTTGCCGGCACCACTTTTATATGATATAATATTCAAGTCTCTTGTAAGAAGAGCCATTAGCTCAGTTGGTAGAGCATCTGACTTTTAATCAGAGGGTCGAAGGTTCGAGTCCTTCATGGCTCACCATTTACATGTTGCGGATGTGGCGGAATTGGCAGACGCGCTAGAATCAGGCTCTAGTGTCTTTACAGACGTGGGGGTTCAAGTCCCTTCATCCGCACCATTTCTGCGGAAGTAGTTCAGTGGTAGAACACCACCTTGCCAAGGTGGGGGTCGCGGGTTCGAATCCCGTCTTCCGCTCCAACTATACCATCCACGCCGGGGTGGTGGAATTGGCAGACACACAGGACTTAAAATCCTGCGGTAGGTGACTACCGTGCCGGTTCAAGTCCGGCCCTCGGCATTAAGTTTTGCGCCCGTAGCTCAATTGGATAGAGCGTTTGACTACGGATCAAAAGGTTAGGGGTTCGACTCCTCTCGGGCGCGCCATGATCTATATGAAATCGGGAAGTAGCTCAGCTTGGTAGAGCACATGGTTTGGGACCATGGGGTCGCAGGTTCGAATCCTGTCTTCCCGACCATTCTTGGGGCCTTAGCTCAGCTGGGAGAGCGCCTGCTTTGCACGCAGGAGGTCAGCGGTTCGATCCCGCTAGGCTCCACTTGATTTCAAAAAATATTTGGCGGTGTAGCTCAGCTGGCTAGAGCGTACGGTTCATACCCGTGAGGTCGGGGGTTCGATCCCCTCCGCCGCTACCAATGGACCTTTAGCTCAGTTGGTTAGAGCAGACGGCTCATAACCGTCCGGTCGTAGGTTCGAGTCCTACAAGGTCCACCACTATACGGAGGAATACCCAAGTCTGGCTGAAGGGATCGGTCTTGAAAACCGACAGGGGTGTCAAAGCCCGCGGGGGTTCGAATCCCTCTTCCTCCGCCATACATATTCCTAATCATCGCGGGGTGGAGCAGTTCGGTAGCTCGTCGGGCTCATAACCCGAAGGTCGCAGGTTCAAATCCTGCCCCCGCAACCAAATTTTAAAATGGTCCGGTAGTTCAGTTGGTTAGAATGCCTGCCTGTCACGCAGGAGGTCGCGGGTTCGAGTCCCGTCCGGACCGCCATTTAAATACTTAGGCTCGGTAGCTCAGTTGGTAGAGCAACGGACTGAAAATCCGTGTGTCGGCGGTTCGATTCCGTCCCGAGCCACCATTTATCATTATATTTTGGCGGTTGTGGCGAAGTGGTTAACGCACCAGATTGTGGCTCTGGCATTCGTGGGTTCGATTCCCATCAATCGCCCCAAATAAAAATTGCGGGTGTAGTTTAGTGGTAAAACCTCAGCCTTCCAAGCTGATGTCGTGGGTTCGATTCCCATCACCCGCTCCATTTCTATATCGTCATGGGCCTGTAGCTCAGCTGGTTAGAGCGCACGCCTGATAAGCGTGAGGTCGATGGTTCGAGTCCATTCAGGCCCACCATGACTTTTGTATTCCACAGTAGCTCAGTGGTAGAGCTATCGGCTGTTAACCGATCGGTCGCAGGTTCGAATCCTGCCTGTGGAGCCAAATGGAGAAGTACTCAAGTGGCTGAAGAGGCGCCCCTGCTAAGGGTGTAGGTCGTGTAAGCGGCGCGAGGGTTCAAATCCCTCCTTCTCCGCCATATGATTACAGATATAATAATTATCGGCCCGTTGGTCAAGCGGTTAAGACACCGCCCTTTCACGGCGGTAACACGGGTTCGAATCCCGTACGGGTCATCCAGAAGCCTTGCATATCCTGCAAGGTTTTTTTGTTTTATAAATCATGATATGTCTTAGATTTTGTTCTTTATTTTAAAAACAGACTACAAAAATCTCCATATATTTCGTTTTTCTTCAGAAAATGAAGTTAATTGTCTATAAGTATAAGCGCTTTCAGGAAAGGGCTTTTTTTTATTTCTTCGAATAAATACTATAAATGAAAACTATGATGTCAGAAAGGATGATTACATGGCCGCTGCCAGCCCGACAGCACATGATGTTTATCTTTTTCACGAAGGCAGTCTGTTTAAAAGCTATCAGCTGTTTGGCTCGCATTACCGCGAGCTGAATGGCAAAAGCGGATATGAATTCTGTGTGTGGGCGCCTCATGCGTCGGAAGTACGAGTGGCTGGAGATTTTAACAGCTGGTCTGGAGAAGAGCATGTGATGCACAGAGTGAATGATAATGGCATTTGGACGTTATTTATTCCAGGTATAGGAGAAAAGGAACGATATAAATATGAAATCGTGACGAATAACGGTGAGATCAGGCTGAAGGCAGATCCATACGCTATTTATTCAGAAGTCAGACCAAACACAGCGTCACTTACTTACGATTTGGAAGGGTACAGCTGGCAAGATCAAAAATGGCAAAAGAAACAGAAGGCTAAGACGCTGTATGAAAAACCTGTTTTCATTTATGAACTGCATCTTGGATCTTGGAAGAAGCATTCTGATGGCAGGCATTATTCCTATAAAGAATTAAGTCAGACGCTTATCCCTTATATCAAGGAGCATGGGTTTACCCATATTGAACTGCTACCGGTGTATGAGCATCCATATGATCGTTCATGGGGGTACCAAGGAACGGGGTATTACAGCCCGACAAGCAGGTTTGGCACGCCGCATGATCTGATGAAGTTTGTTGATGAATGTCATCAACAAAATATCGGAGTCATTTTGGATTGGGTCCCCGGACATTTTTGTAAAGATGTACATGGCCTTTATATGTTTGATGGAGAACCGCTTTATGAATACAAAGAAGAACATGATCGGGAGAACTGGTTATGGGGCACGGCAAACTTTGACCTCGGAAAACCGGAAGTTCATAGTTTTTTAATTTCGAATGCGTTGTACTGGGCGGAATTCTATCATATAGATGGATTTAGGGTTGATGCAGTGGCTAATATCCTGTATTGGCCAAATCAGGATGAACGCCACACGAATCCATATGCTGTTGATTTTTTAAAAAAACTCAATCAAACCATGAGAGAGGCATATCCCCATGTGATGATGATTGCGGAAGATTCTACAGAATGGCCTCAAGTGACAGGTGCCGTTGAGGAAGGGGGGCTTGGTTTTCATTATAAATGGAATATGGGATGGATGAATGACGTACTGAAATACATGGAGACGCCGCCCGAAGAAAGGCGGCATTGTCATCAGCTTATCTCTTTTTCATTACTATATGCGTTTAGTGAGCATTTTGTATTGCCGTTTTCTCATGATGAAGTCGTATACGGAAAAAAATCACTTCTTAATAAAATGCCTGGCGACTACTGGCAGAAATTTGCCCAGTATCGGCTTTTGCTGGGCTATATGACAGTGCATCCCGGAAAGAAATTGATCTTTATGGGATCAGAGTTTGCCCAATTTGATGAATGGAAAGATACAGAACAGCTTGATTGGTTTTTGGACTCCTTCCCCATGCATCAGAAAGCCAGCGTTTTTACGCAAGATCTTCTCCGCTTTTACCAAAAAAGCAAAATCCTTTATGAGCATGACCATCGTGCACAATCGTTTGAATGGATTGATGTCCATAATGACGAACAATCAATCTTTTCTTTTATTCGTTATGGCAAAAAGCACGGTGAGGCGCTTGTCATCATTTGTAATTTTACACCCGTGGTCTATCATCAATATGATGTTGGAGTTCCTTTTTTTACTCAATACATTGAAGTGCTTAACAGTGACAGTGAAACATATGGAGGCTCAGGGCAAATCAACAAAAAGCCGTTATCGGCTAAAAAGGGAGCACTTCATCATAAACCGTGTTATATCACGATGACCATCCCCCCTTACGGCATCTCGATTTTACGGGCGGTTAAAAAAAGAGGAGAGATAAAAAGATGAAAAAACAATGTGTAGCCATGCTCCTTGCCGGCGGGAAGGGCAGCCGTCTCAGCGGATTAACAAAAAATATGGCCAAACCGGCTGTATCTTTCGGGGGAAAATACAGGATTATTGATTTTACCCTAAGCAACTGTTCTAATTCAGGCATAGACACAGTCGGGATTTTAACGCAATATCAGCCGCTTGAGCTGAATTCCTATATTGGGATCGGCAGTGCATGGGACCTGGATAGATATAATGGCGGCGTGACGGTTTTACCCCCTTATGCCGAGTCATCAGAAGTCAAATGGTATAAAGGGACGGCAAGCGCCATTTATGAAAATCTCAATTATTTGAATCAGTATGATCCTGAGTATGTACTGATTTTATCAGGAGATCACATATACAAAATGGACTACGGCAAAATGCTTGATTATCACATTGAAAAGAAAGCAGATGTGACCATCTCTGTCATCGAAGTGGGCTGGGAGGAAGCAAGCCGGTTCGGCATCATGAAGGCCAATCCAGATGGGACGATCACACATTTTGATGAAAAGCCCAAATTCCCTAAGAGCAATCTTGCCTCAATGGGGATTTATATATTCAATTGGCCGCTTTTGAAACAGTATCTTGAGATGGACGATCAAAACCCTTATTCTAGCCACGACTTCGGCAAAGACATTATTCCTCTGCTTTTGGAGGAGAAAAAGAAGCTTTCTGCTTATCCGTTCAAGGGATATTGGAAGGATGTTGGAACAGTGCAGAGCTTGTGGGAAGCCAATATGGATTTGTTAAAAGAGGACTCGGAGCTGAAGCTGTTTGAACGCAAATGGAAAATTTACTCCGTCAATCCAAATCAGCCTCCGCAATTTATTTCATCTGATGCGCAGGTTCAAGATTCGCTTGTGAACGAAGGTTGTGTTGTATATGGAAATGTGTCTCACTCCGTTCTTTTTCAAGGTGTGACTGTCGGTAAGCATACGACTGTTACATCATCCGTCATAATGCCGGATGTGACGATTGGGGAGCATGTAGTCATTGAAAATGCCATCGTTCCTAATGGGATGGTGCTGCCGGATGGCGCAGTGATTCGCTCCGAAAAAGACATTGAAGAGGTGCTGCTCGTTTCAGAGGAATTTGTAGAAAAAGAATTGATTTAATTACTGAAGAGGGGGCAGAGTCAGTGTTCAATAATCAAATGTTAGGTGTTATAGATGAAACCACATATAAGCATTCTCTTCAGGATTTAACAGCACAGCGGTCGCTCGGGGCGATCCCTTTTGCCGGCAGGTACCGTCTGATTGATTTTATGCTTTCCAACATGGTGAATGCGGATATTAGGAGTGTTGCAATTTTTCCGAAGTATCGTTACCGTTCGCTCATGGATCACCTTGGAGCGGGTAAGGAATGGGATTTGCACCGGAAAAAGGACGGCCTCTTTTTTTTCCCGTCTCCCCATCTTCATCACGAATACGATGAATTCGGGTCCTTTCGCCAGTTTTCGGACCATCTAGATTACTTCCACAGAAGCACGCAGCAATATGCTGTTATCTCCAACAGCCATACCGTATGCAACATTCAATTTCAATATGTGCTGAAACGCCATCAGGAGGTTGGCTGCGACGTCACCGAGGTATTTCAGGACGGCCAGTCGCTGCAAATCTATATCATGTCAACAACGCTTTTAAAGGATCTGATCTACGGACATAGCGAAAAAGGCTATAAAACCATTCAGGAGGCTGTTGAAAAGGAATCTTCCGCCCTGACCATTTGCCCATATGAATATTCAGGTTATGCCGCTGTCATTGATTCGGTGGAAAAATATTATACCCACAGTATGGAGCTCATTCAGCCTCGTTTTTGGCAGCAGGTGTTTTTGCCGCAGCAGCCGATCTATACAAAAGTGAAGGATGAGCCGCCTACGAAATACGGAAAGCACAGCACTGTCAAAAACTCTTTGGTGGCAAACGGCTGTGTGCTTGAAGGAGAGGTTGAAAACTGCATTTTGTTTAGGGCGGTCCATGTCGGAAAGGGTACGAAGCTGAAAAACTGTATTATTATGCAAAAAACGCAGATTGGCGAGGATTGTCTTCTTGAGCAGGTCATTTCGGATAAGGACGTTAAAATCGGCAAGGCGACGGAAGCTGCAGGAACAGCTGAGCAGCCGCTTGTATTAAGAAAAGGTTTGGTGCAAGGAGAGCTGATGAATTCTTGAAGATATTATTTGCTGTGTCAGAATGCACCCCATTTGTTAAATCAGGAGGTCTTGCCGATGTAGCAGGTGCTCTGCCAAAGGCACTTGCACGATTAGGCAATGAAGTAGCTGTGATGCTGCCGAAGTACAGCCAAATACCTGAACCGTGGAAAAAGCGTATGAAAAAAAAGGCTGAGTGTACGGTAGCTGTCGGCTGGCGTCAGCAATATTGCGGAATTGAACATATGGCCAAAGATGATGTGAATTATTACTTCATCGACAATGAGTACTATTTCAACAGGGATTCGTTGTACGGGCATTATGATGACGGTGAGCGGTTTGCCTTTTTTTCAAGAGCTGTGCTGGAGGCTGCCAAAGTTGTGAATGTTCCAGCCGATATTGTTCATACTCACGATTGGCATACAGCGATGGTCAATTATTTGCTGAAAGAGGAGTACAGAAAACATCCTTTTTATGAACGGATGAAAAGCGTGTTCACGATCCACAACCTGCAGTTTCAAGGCATATTCCCTCCTGATGTCACACATGACTTGCTGGGTCTTGAGATGGATCATTTTCATTATGAAAGGTTAGAATGCAACGGATTTGTTAATTTTATGAAGGCGGGCATCATTGCGGCTGATCATGTGACAACTGTGAGCCCCACTTACAGAAATGAAATATTGACTCCGTATTATGGTGAGCAGTTGGAACAGGTTTTGCAATATAGGGAAAATGATGTAACCGGCATATTAAATGGCATTGATGATACGTTCTATCAGCCGAAAAGTGATCCTTATATAGAGGCGCAATACGATTCAGGGGATCTTGCATGCAAGTTGGAAAACAAAACGAAGCTTCAGCGGCGGATGGGGCTTCCAGAGAAAAACGATATTCCGCTGATCAGTATGGTGACAAGGCTCACTAAACAAAAGGGGCTTGATCTTGTCCGCAGAATTATGCACGAACTTCTTGAGGAGCAAGACATACAGCTGGTTGTGCTGGGCACAGGAGAACGTGAATTTGAAGATTATTTCCGGTATGCAGAATTTGCTTTTCATGAGAAGTGCCGGGCTTATATCGGGTTTGATGAGCCGCTAGCTCATCAAATTTATGCGGGCTCTGATATGTTTTTAATGCCGTCGAAATTTGAGCCGTGCGGTTTGGGGCAGCTCATTGCTCTTCAATATGGCGCCATTCCGATTGTCAGGGAAACGGGCGGTCTTTACGACACTGTTCGTGCCTATCAGGAGGAAGAGGGAACGGGCAATGGCTTTACGTTTTCCGCCTTTAATGCGCATGATCTGAAATTTACGATTGAACGAGCGCTGTCGTTTTATCGCCAACAGGATGTATGGAAGAGCATCGTGAAGACCGCAATGAATGCAGATTACAGCTGGGGGAAGTCGGCTAAAGAGTATCAGCGTATTTTCGAGCAGGTGACAAGGAGTGGACGGGATGTTCTCGAGTAAAGAACGCTTTGCAGACTTATTTTTAAAGCGTCTGGAAATGACGTGCGGAAAAAGCTTTAAAGATTCTGCCAAGCTGGATCAATATAAAACGTTGGGCAATATGGTCAGAGAGTATATCAGCGCTGATTGGATCGAGACGAATGAAAAAAGCAGATCAAATTCCGGGAAGCAGACATATTATTTATCAATCGAATTTCTGCTCGGTCAGCTCCTTGAGCAAAACTTAATGAATCTTGGTGTTCGTGATGTTGTAGAAGCTGGTTTAAAGGAAATCGGCATCAATTTAGAGGAAATCCTTCAGATAGAGAACGATGCAGGTCTCGGCAACGGCGGGCTTGGCCGCTTGGCCGCTTGCTTTTTAGATTCTCTTGCTTCGTTGAACCTGCCTGGGCATGGGATGGGCATACGCTATAAGCATGGTTTGTTTGAGCAAAAAATTGTAGACGGGCATCAGGTGGAGCTGCCTGAGCAATGGCTGAAAAACGGGAACGTATGGGAAGTAAGGAATGCGGATCAAGCAGTGGACGTGCCGTTTTGGGGCGAAGTCCATATGACAGAAAAAAGCGGGCGCCTGCATTTTCGCCACGAACAAGCCACAATCGTTACCGCTGTTCCTTATGATATCCCGATCATCGGCTATGAAACGGGCACTGTCAATACGTTAAGGCTTTGGAACGCCGAGCCCTATGCGCATTATCACGGCGGTAATATTTTGTCTTATAAGCGGGAAACAGAAGCGGTTTCTGAATTCTTATATCCCGACGACACCCATGATGAGGGGAAAATTTTACGGTTGAAGCAGCAGTATTTTTTAGTATGCGCAAGCTTAAAAAGCATTGTGAACAATTACCGTAAAACACATAAATCTTTATCCGGCCTGCATAAAAAAGTGAGCATTCATATTAATGACACTCACCCTGCGCTTGCGGTGCCCGAGCTGATGCGGATTTTGCTCGATGAAGAGAACATGAGCTGGGAAGAAGCTTGGCATATCACTGTACATACGATTTCTTATACAAATCATACAACATTGTCAGAAGCGCTCGAGAAATGGCCGATTCATTTGTTTAAGCCGCTGCTCCCGCGAATGTACATGATTATTGAAGAGATCAATGAGAGGTTTTGCCGTGCAGTTTGGGAAAAGTATCCGGGAGACTGGAAAAGGATAGAGGACATGGCGATTACAGCGCATGGTGTTGTCAAAATGGCTCATCTGGCCATAGTAGGCAGCTACAGTGTAAATGGCGTTGCAAAAATTCATTCCGATATATTAAAGGAAAGGGAGATGCGCGACTTTCACTTGCTGTTCCCGAATCGTTTTAACAATAAGACGAATGGAATTGCCCACAGGCGCTGGCTGTTAAAAGCGAATCCAGGCTTGTCTGCCATCATTACAGAGGCGATCGGCGATGAATGGGTCAAACAGCCGGAATCACTGATCCGTTTAGAACCGTACGCCTCTGATCCTGCATTTATTGAACAGTTTCAAAACAACAAAAGCAAGAAAAAACAAGAGCTTGCCGATTTGATTTTTTGCACGGCCGGGGTGGTTGTGAACCCTGACAGCATATTCGACGTACAGGTGAAACGGCTTCATGCATATAAACGGCAGCTGCTGAATGTTCTTCACATTATGTATTTGTATAACCGCCTCAAGGAGGACGCTGGGTTTTCAATCTACCCGCAAACCTTTATTTTCGGGGCAAAGGCTTCACCAAGCTATTATTATGCCAAGAAAATCATTAAGCTGATCCATTCTGTCGCAGAAAAAGTCAATTATGATCCGGCGGTCAAACAGCTGATCAAAGTTGTTTTTTTAGAAAATTATAGAGTTTCTATGGCTGAGCGAATTTTTCCGGCATCAGACGTAAGTGAGCAAATTTCAACCGCAAGCAAGGAAGCGTCTGGTACAGGGAATATGAAGTTTATGATGAACGGGGCTTTGACGATCGGCACGCATGACGGCGCAAATATCGAGATCCTTGAGCGGGTGGGCCCTGACTGTATTTACACGTTCGGCTTAAAGGCGGATGAGGTTCTATCGTATCAGGAAAACGGCGGCTATAGATCGAGGGAATATTATCAGCATGACAGGAGAATCAGGCAGGTAGCGGATCAGCTGATCAATGGTTTTTTTGAAGGAGAAGCAGATGAATTTGAATCGATCTTTGACTCGCTGCTTCCGCATAATGATGAGTATTTTGTGCTGAAGGATTTCAGCTCATATGCAGATGCGCAGGAGCGAATTCAAGCTGATTATCGAGAGCGAAGGAAATGGTCTGAGCGTTCGATTGTAAACATTGCTCATTCTGGATATTTCTCCAGCGACCGCACGATCCGGGAATATGCGAAGGACATTTGGGGCATCAAGCCGATGATGTGAAAAAGCCGCTGTATAAGCGGCTTTTTTTGTTCACAGATTCATTGAATTGATTGTAAAGGATAAGAACGTCGCAAATGCACTCCATAAAAAATAAGGCAAAAGAAGATAGCTTGCGGCTCTGCTGTATTTTTTGGCAATGATCAGTAATACGATTGCTGTGATGGCGACAAGCAGGCAGTCAAGCGATGCAGCCAGCAGATTTTTTTGCGTAAACTGGAAATAGCTGAATGCTTGATTGAGCACGTAATTTATCAAAAGTGTAAACCAAAAGCTTTTCGCACCTTTAAATGAAAACGCAGCATATACAATGGCTGCTGAAAGGGAGATCAGGGCAAACAGGATGGCCCAAATGATGCCGATCGCAGTTCCGCTTGGTGTCCAGTCCGGTTTTTTCAATGAATTGTACCATTCTTGGTCCACAGGAAACAGGTAGCCTGCGGCTGAAAACAGCGCATATGTAATCACAAAAACGGCTAAAGCGCCGACAATCTTTTTCATATTTGCAACCTCCGCATGTATTTATTTACCCTTTATCTTATAAAGATCAAACCCCCGATATGCGGGGGAAATGATGGTCTTAAATAAGCTGCTGCAATGCGTTTGCTTTAATGCGTTCATATTCAAAAGCTGATTCTAATTCTTCCTTCGGTAAAGCAGACTTGCGGACGTATTTTTCGCGAATGACATCGTAAAGCTCGTAAGGAAACAGCATATCAATAAACATGACTTGTTTTTGTTCTTCAGTTAATGGGGCTCTGGATTCGTATGCGTTCAGCATGACATGAAATGTTTCTTCATCCCATACGCCCGTCGTATCCAAAAGCGGAATAATCATTTTGCGCAAATCGCGAATAGGCAGATCAAATGAAACGGTATCTAAGTCAATGACCCAAATCTGTTCATTTTCCCCTAAGAGTGTATTTCCGGTTCCGTAATCCTGGTGGCAAAGGTTAGGGCTTTTTTTCAGCTGTTCAGTCCATGGAACATAGGTCGACTGCAAAAGCCGGTCTTTGATGCGCAGCCCGTCTTCAATAAAGCCATCTATCTCCTGAAGATAAAGCTGTGAGAAAGGATCTTCTTTTTCCGCCTCCGCCATCAGCTTCCACGTTTCCATCTGTTTGCACCGTTTCGTATAGTGGTTCGGCCAGCGACCTAATTTGGTAAATACGGGAACGCCATTTGGCGGCTGATATCCGACGGACGCTGTATGAAAATCAGCAAGGCCTTTCATGATAAACTCCAAGTCCTGCTTTACAGTCAGCTCAAACGGTCTTCCTTCGATCCAGTCATATACGACAAATAGAAATGAGCCGTGCTTGGAATATAGGCTGCCTTTTTTGTTTGGGAGTATGCCAGGAACATTCATGCCTTTTTTCGCCAAATAGTCCTGCGCGAAAATGGAAAACAACGCTTTCTTTTCTGGCCTGTGTATTCGTTTTAGACAAACTGCGCCGGAGTCTGTGTGGACCTTCCAGACAAGCGCCATCTGGTTTCCCTGAATGACGTCTATTTTTTCAGTCTGCACATCCCATCCTTGAAGCACATTTTCAGCCAGCTCCGTTAATTTTTTTGCATCTTCTGCTGATAAAGGAAGCTCTGATGAATTCCCCTCCTCAATGACTTCATGGTTTTCTGCCATTAAAGGACACATCCTTACCTGTTTTACTCCTACCTTATGAATCAAAAGGAAAAAATGATTGAGTTATTTGACTATATTTAATAGATGAATCTGGTTGTTTACCCGTTTTGTTTTTAGGGCAGTCCCATTCCGCACAAGTTGGTTGTTCAGCCGTATCATGATTCTAACTAGTTAAAAATCATGCAGGAATGGAGGCTATGTATGAAAATAGCACTGATCGCCACAGAGAAGCTTCCTGTCCCATCGGTTCGAGGAGGCGCCATTCAAATCTACCTCGAAGCGGTTGCCCCTTTAATTGCCAAAAAACATGAGGTGACTGTGTTTTCTATTAAAGATCCGAATCTCGCTGATAGAGAGAAGGTAGACGGTGTCCATTATGTGCATTTGGATGAAGACCGTTATGAAGAAGCCGTTGGAGCAGAGCTGAAAAAGAGCCGTTTTGATCTTGTGCATGTTTGTAATCGCCCAAGCTGGGTTCCGAAATTGAAGAAACAGGCGCCGGATGCTGTTTTTATTTTAAGCGTTCACAATGAAATGTTCGCTTACGATAAAATCAGCCAGGCGGAAGGCGAGATTTGCATCGACTCCGTAGCGCAGATTGTTACGGTCAGCGATTATATCGGACAGACGATCACAAGCCGTTTTCCATCAGCACGATCAAAAACAAAAACGGTGTATTCCGGTGTGGATTTAAAAGCGTACCACCCCCGCTGGACGAATGAAGGGCAGCGGGCTCGCGAAGAGATGCGAAGCGAGCTGGGGCTTCACGGCAAAAAAATCGTCTTGTTTGTTGGCCGGCTTAGCAAAGTCAAAGGCCCGCACATATTATTGCAGGCTTTGCCGGACATCATTGAGGAGCACCCCGATGTCATGATGGTGTTTATCGGGTCAAAATGGTTCGGAGATAATGAATTAAATAACTATGTCAAACATCTTCATACCCTTGGTGCGATGCAAAAGGATCATGTCACATTTATTCAATTTGTGAAGCCAAAGGACATTCCGCGCCTTTATACCATGTCAGATGTATTTGTATGCTCTTCGCAATGGCAGGAGCCTTTAGCAAGGGTGCATTATGAAGCGATGGCTGCGGGACTTCCTATTATTACAAGCAATCGGGGAGGCAATCCAGAGGTCATAGAGGAAGGGAAAAACGGCTACATCATTCATGACTTTGAAAATCCTAAACAATATGCCGAACATATCAATGATTTGCTGAGCAGCTCGGAAAAGCGGGAACGGCTTGGGAAATACAGCCGCCGTGAGGCAGAAAGCAATTTTGGCTGGCAGAGGGTGGCTGAAAATCTGCTCAGCGTCTATGAAAAGAACAGATAGAAGGGGTGAACAGAGTGTACCAAAAAGAGCATGAAGAACAGATTGTGTCCGAAATTCTCAGCTATTATCCTTTTCATATTGACAATGTGGCGCTGAAATCGAACAAAAGCGGGCGCAAAATCTGGGAAATACAAACTGATCATGGCCCAAAGCTGCTAAAAGAAGCGCAAATGAAACCGGAGCGGATGCTTTTTATCACTCAGGCACACGCCCATTTACAAGAGAAAGGGCTGCCGATAGCGCCGATTCATCAAACAAAAAATGGCGGTAGCTGCTTGGGCACGGATCAGGTTTCTTACAGCTTATATGACAAAGTGACAGGAAAAGAAATGATTTACTATGATGCAGAGCAAATGAAAAAAGTCATGTCATTTGCCGGCCATTTTCATCATGCCTCAAAAGGATATGTTTGCACAGATGAAAGCAAGAAGAGAAGCCGGTTGGGAAAATGGCATAAATTGTACCGTTGGAAGCTGCAGGAACTGGAGGGGAATATGCAGATCGCAGCATCCTATCCTGATGACGTATTTTCGCAAACTTTCTTAAAACATGCTGATAAAATGCTGGCAAGAGGAAAAGAAGCTCTCAGAGCGCTTGATGACTCAGAATACGAAACCTGGACAAAAGAAACGCTCGAGCATGGCGGATTCTGTTTTCAGGATTTTACATTGGCACGTTTGACAGAGATCGAAGGGGAGCCTTTTTTAAAGGAGCTTCACTCGATTACCTACGATTTGCCGTCAAGAGACCTTCGTATTCTGCTGAATAAAGTGATGGTTAAGCTTTCTGTATGGGATACTGATTTCATGGTTGCACTGCTCGCGTCCTACGACGCAGTGTATCCGCTCACAGAAAAACAGTACGAGGTACTTTGGATTGATCTCGCGTTTCCGCATTTGTTTTGTGCAATCGGGCACAAATATTATTTGAAGCAAAAGAAAACGTGGTCAGATGAGAAGTATAACTGGGCGCTGCAAAACATGATTTCTGTTGAAGAATCTAAAGATTCGTTTTTGGATAAACTGCCGGAACTGTATAAAAAGATAAAAGCGTATCGGGAGGCGAATTGACATGAGGTCATCGAGACAAAAAGCCTCTATTTCTAAACTGGATCTCGACCAATTCGTATTTACACCGCCTGGACCAATGGGATGGCAGGCTCATGACTCAATCTCAGCTGAGAAGGAAGAAGAGGAGAAGCATTTAGATGTGGGCAGCATTCGAGAGCTCCCTCACATCAATGCACCGAAAGAATATCAAGAAGAAACGAAGGAAAAGGAAACAGATCACAAAATCGTCTATGATGAAGAAGAAACAAAATTCGAAACCACTCTAGAGCCTGAGGAGGAGCATGATTCGAAACGCTCAGTGCCCCCATATGAAGAAGAGGATGAAGATGAAGAACCAGACTTAGCGGAAGAAGCTAAAGTGGAAATCATCATTCTTCCAAGTGAATCTAAACCAGCTCCATGGTTTTCTCAAACCGTAAAGCGCAAGGCATAAAGTCACATTTATGCCTTTTTTTATGTTTTCTGCAGCAAAAAAACAGCCCGTTTTGCAACACGAGCTGTAGGTTTTATGTTTTTGCTTTCACAAAAAGCTGATTGATAGATGATAAATCAAAATTTTGCGTCAGAAAAGGCGGCGGAAATTGTTTGTTTTTCGGGGTCAGAACGGATTGGTAAACAGTATTGAGCCTTTTGGCCGCATGGGTAAAGGTAAATAAAGCTTCTACATGCTTTCGGGCGTTTTTTGTCATTTTGTTCATTAATTCTTGATCTGTAAAGGCTCTGTCAATTGCTTTTGCAAATGAAGAAGGTTTGTTGTATCTGTCGATGACAAGACCGGTGACTTCGTCTTTTACGACTTCTCCGTTTCCGCCCCGGTTTGTGGTAATTAAGGGCGTGCCGGCCGCCATTGCTTCATAATTCACACGGGCGAGGGGTTCGTTCCACTGAGAGCTGCACACAAATACATCTGCCATCAGAAATAGGTTTGGGATGTCGTCTGCGGGAATGAATTTTGTAAAGATTATGTGGTCTCTGTATGGCAGGGCCAGCGTGCGCAGATAGGTTACATAATGGTTTTCACTGTCATCGCTGAACCACTTCCCGCCCGCTATGACCAGTACAGCATCAGGGTGCTGCTGCAAAATCCTTCTCATGCTGTGAATGAGAAGGTGAGGTCCTTTTGTCGGGCTTAAGCGGCCGGCGAATAAAATAACTTTTTTATCTTCAATACCGTATTTTTTCCGGTATGTTTTTCTGACAGCCGAGCCTTTCATCGTCCAGACGGGCGGATAAGAGTTTAAATCAACGCCGGAATACACAACTTTTGTGATGTCCTCGGCTTCAGGGAAACGTTCAATGACGGTTTGTTTAATAAATTCGCTCACAGTTGTGATCATGGAGACATTGTCGAGTACTTCTTTTCCTTGCGCAAAGGTCATCTTTTTTTCAGAAAACATTTCGTTATGCAGGCTCAGAACGATCTTGCTGTTTGGTGAGGCTTTTTTATATAAAGAGACATTTAAAGGCCTATTGAACACATGAATGAGGTCAAAGGAAGAGGCTCGCAGCTCTTCGGCTACCGCCTCGCGGTAATGTTCTTTTGGCAGATGGATATAATGTACGCCGTCTTTTGTTTCTCTTTTTGGGAGCGATGGATCTTCTATTGAAAAAATGGTCAGGTCGTACCTGCTGCTGAAATAGGGCGTGACACCGTCAATCATCATTTGAATAGCGCCGCCGCGTACTGCGGGCGCCGGCAGCTTTTCTGTACAGATAAAGGCAAGCTTCATTTTTATTCCCCCTGATACAGCGACGATAAATAGGCGATTTCGTTGGTCAAGCCATCCTTTAAGGATGTGGCGGGATTATAATGCAAGAGCTGTTTTGCTTTTGAAATATCCGCCCACGTGTTGCTCGGTTCCCCTGCTATTTTGTCCGAAAAGTGCAGTGTTGCTTTTCTACCGGAAATATCCTCAATAAGGGAGACAACCTTTAAGACTGAGGCACGCTCTGCGCCGCCGATATTTACTGTTTCACCAATAAGGTGGGGTTTCCCAAGAACAGCGGTGATGCCTTTGACACAGTCGCTGATATAAGTGAAATCTCTTGACTGCTGCCCATCACCGAAGATGGTAAGCGGCTTTTGCTGAAGGTGCTGTTTAATGAGTCGGTGAAAAGCCATATCCGGCCGCTGTCTTGGCCCGTATACGGTAAAAAAACGGAGAATCACAATTGGAATGCCAAAGCTCTGTTGATACACATGGCAAAGCTTTTCTCCCGTAAGCTTTGTTACCCCGTACGGAGATAAAGGAGAAAGCGACGTGTTTTCGCTGACTTTTCCTTGTTTTTCGCCATAGACGGAAGAGGTGGATGCAAAGACGAACGTTTGAATAGAATGTTCCCGGCACGCCTCGAGGAGCCTTTGGAGCGCTTGGATATTATGTGCGGCATATGGGTGAAAATGATTGCCCCAGCTTGAGCGGACACCCGGTATGGCCGCCAAATGAAAGATGACGTCCACTCCTTCCAGTAAGGGAGCAAGATCCGCTGTCAGCAGATTTTCTTTTATGAACGTAAATCGCTTTTCCGGCAGCAGGTTTTTAAGGTTTTTTAATTTCAAGGAAAATGGAGTAGGACCGATAAAGTCATCGATTCCGATAATGTTATGTTTCTTATCTTTTAGTAATTCTTCGCAGAGGTGGGAGCCGATAAAGCCCGCTGCTCCTGTGACGAGTATTTTCATGGACGGCCAACTCCCGTACAGATCAGGCCGCAAGCCTCGATCAGTTCTTTTTTCAGTACGTTGCGCCCGTCAATCACAAGACGCCCTTTCATGATATCTGCAGCCTTTTTCCAATCAAACGCTAAAAACTCAGGCCATTCTGTCGCCAAAAATAAAAAGTCACTCTCTTCGATCGCATCAAAAGCTTGAGAATGCTGAGTTACATGTTGCCGCAAATGTTCTGGAAGTACAGCTTCAGGATCATATGCATGAACATCACATCCCAGCTCCGCCAGCCTTTCCATCAGTCTGACAGCCTGAGAATTCCTGATGTCATCGGTATTCGGTTTGAAGGAAATGCCGAGTACAGCCGCTTTCTTGCCTTGAAGTGTTTCGAAGAATGACTGTATTTTTTTGATATACAGGCCGAGCTGGGTGTCATTAATGTGCTGCACAGCCCGGAGCAGGAAGGTCTCCGTGTTTTTTTCCTGGGCAGCAAATTGCAGCGCCTGCAGATCCTTTGGAAAACAAGAGCCTCCGTATCCGATGCCTGCCTGCAAAAAGTGCTCCCCGATCCTTGGGTCAAGACCGATAGCGCGGGAAATATCTGAGATATCTGATTGATAGGCTTCACATATGCGGGCCATTTCGTTAATGAACGAAATTTTGGCCGCTAAAAAGAAATTGTTGGCATATTTGATCAGCTCTGCTCCCGCTAAGCTTGTAACGATAAAAGGGGTATCAATGTGTTTGTAAATGGATTTGACGATGGCTGCCGATACGTGATCTTCTTCCTGAACACCGATGACTGTTTTGTCAGGATGCAGCATGTCATATAAGGCATTGCCTTCCCGCAGAAACTCCGGATTGGATACGATATTAAAGAGGTTTTTAGACACTCCGGAGGCAATCAGAAGTTTTGCTATGTTTTCATTAGTCCCGGGCGGAACAGTGCTTTTCGTAATAATGGTTTTATACGATCGGATCGCCTCGCTTAAATCACCGATGACGGACTGCAGGGCTTTCGTATCAGCTGATCCGTCCGAACGCGGCGGAGTTCCGACTGCGATAAAAATAACGGGACATTCCTCCATGCTCGATTTCACTTCAGAAGAAAACGAGAGATTGCCGCAACGAAGTATTACATCTGAAAGCCCAGGCTCGTAAAAGGGAATGACTCCTTTTTTCAGCTGCCCGATTTTTTTGACGTCTTTGTCTGTGCATATCATGTCATGTCCGATGGATGCCAGTGCCGCTGATAGGGTTAAACCGACATACCCGGCGCCAACCACACAAATTTTCATCACCTGAGCTCCTTTACAAGATTACTGGTCATATATCAATATCCTATTAAAAAAGGGCTGGTTCGTGATTCCGCTTTCTGCCCAGTTGCTCCCGCCTAATTTCAGATGTACAAACATCGGGATGCGCTCTTGGAATATCATGTAATAAACATGAGCTGAGGGGAAAATAACATGATAAAAAAAGCGATCATTCCTGCAGGCGGATTCGGCACGAGAAATCTGCCGGTGACGAAGGTGATTCCGAAAGAAATGTTTCCGGTAGGATCTAAGCCTGTGATTCATTATCTTGTTGAAGAATTAAAGGAGTCAGGCATTGAGGACATTTTGATGGTTGTATCGAGCCATAAAAATCTGATTGTCGACTATTTTGATTCCTCTTTGGCACTTGAGGCTTTTTTGGCCTCTAAGAATAAACTGCATTTGCTTAGTGAGCATCCCATTCCGGATATACGGATTCACTATGTGCGCCAGCCTTATGCAAAGGGTCTTGGCGACGCCATTTCTTTCGGAAAGCAATTTGCAGGCAAAGAGCCTTTTGCCGTCGTTTTGCCAGATGATCTGATTTTTTCCGCCAATCAGCCGGCTTTAGGGCAGCTGATTGAAGCGTATACGAAATATCAGTCCAGTGTGATCGGCTTAAAAGAAACAAAAACGGAGGATTTACATCATTACGGCGTGATAAAAGGGGAGCCTGTTGAAAAAGGGCTTTATCGCATACAGGATATTGTGGAAAAGCCTAAACAAAACCCTCCGTCTCATTTTGCCGCAGCAGGGCGTTATATTTTCACACCTGATATTTTTAATGAGCTGGAGGCATTAGAAGCTGATAGCGGAGGAGAAGTGCAGGTAACGGATGCGATAAAAGCTTCGCTCGGGGCATGTACTGTATACGGGAAATTGCTAGAGGGCGAGCGGTATGACATCGGCCTGCAAAAGGATTATCTGAAGCTGATTTACGATATGCTGAAAACGGAAAAGAACCCCCAATAATCGGGGGTTCAATCAGCATGGAGATCGCCGAATGTGGTCATGATTCCCTCTTCGTCAAGTTCTTCTTCATAGCGCTCATGGGCTCTGCTTTGATAAACGGTAATTTCTTTTCCAGTGATATCTGTAGCGATGAAATTTTCGTAAGACTCCGTATTGCCGATATTCTCTTCGGCATTCATCGTCATATCATCATAGCTGAGCGGAGGGTTTTCCATATCCTGCGGCGTTTGTGAGTTACCATATTTTTCGACATCCTGATAGGAATCCTCACTGTCATATGGCGCTCTGATTTCTTCATCATCATCAAATTCAAATTGCCCGAACGGTGTTTCTTCTTCAATCGGACGGTCTTTGGAAACCACGTCCTGTGACGAATACTCCGCGAGGGTTGTGGCAGTCGGAAGCGCTTCAAGTCGTTCGAAAGGGATTTCCTTTCCGCTGACTTCACAAATGCCATACGTACCGTTTTCTATCGCCTTCAATGAATGCTCAATGTCCCGAAGGTGCTCTCGCTCATGTAAATCGAGAGCGATGTCTTTCTCACGCTCGTAAAGTTCTGTCGCCTGATCGCCGGGATGGTTGTCGTATGCCGAAAGCTCACCCCACGAATCATAAGGAAAGGCTGAGTTAAGCTGAAAATGGTCATTGTCTTTGAAACGGTTTAAGATATCTTTTTTCGTTTGTTCCAGTTCATTTTTTAAATGCTGAAGCTGTTCTTTCGTAAGCAATGTGATCGCCTCGTTTCTCTGTGATGCATACCTTTAGTATGAACAGATCGCCTGAGAACTTTCATAAATGCCGGGTGGAGGAATATAGGAGGTTTTCCTTTTATGGTAAGCGGATACAACCTTTGCTATCAGTGGAGAAAGAAATTTAAGCTTTGTTTCTTTTTCATTTCTGAAATTAGGTTTATAATAGGTAAGGCAGGCCATTTGGACTGCATGATCTGTGTTTGACACAAAGGAGACACAGGTGTATGGTATTAAAAGCATTTTAAGGATTATGGAGGAATGTCTCATGGTGACAACGGTGCAGCGTACGTTCCGAAAGGAAGTTCTACATGCATTACATAAAGCCAAAGAAGTCAACCATGCTGTCTTAATAAGCTATTCGAGACAAATCGAGTCTCTTGACCCTCTATCATTTTTCAATTACGGAGCAAAAAAATATACAGGCAATCGATTTTTTTGGTCAGATCCTGAAAGTGAATTGACAATAGTCGGTCTTGGCAAAGAAGCGGTTTTCCAGACAAATCAAAAAAACAGCGAGCGGTATCGTGAGGTTTTTGAACAATGGGAGCGCTTTAAAAAGACGGCTTTTCATATTTATGAAGAAGAAAAGCTGCAGCATTCTGCAGTGGGACCTGTGTTATTCGGAGGATTTTCTTTTGACCCTTGCGAAGAAAGAGGTTCACAATGGGACCATTTCTCGGAAGGGGATTTCTTTGTGCCTGCGCTTATGCTGACGATGACTGCTGAAGGCCCGTTCTTAACAGTTAACAGATGGGTAAGCGGAGGAGAAGACGCAGAAGCTGTTTTAGAAGGCTTAAAAGCTTTTGCAACGGAATTTATGGTTCCCGATTTCAAGCAAGAAGATCAGGCTGTGATTGCAGCAGCCGAAGAGCTGGATAAGGATGATTGGCTGAAAGCAATCGAAACGGCCACAAGCCAAATTAAAGAGAAACAATATGATAAGGTTGTTCTTGCCCGAGAGCTGCTGCTCACGTTTGACGGTCCAATCCAAATTGAACCGGTGCTTAAAACGCTTCTGGACGATCAGCAGACAAGCTATGTTTTTGCAATTGAACAAGATGGCAAAACCTTTGTCGGCGCGTCTCCGGAAAGACTGATCAAAAGAGACGGCGGCACTGTCATGTCTTCCTGTCTGGCAGGCTCCATTAAACGAGGCGTGAATGAAGAAGACGACCGCCGGATAGGCCTTGAATTATTAAACGATGAGAAAAACCTGCTTGAGCATGATATTGTGGTAGGTATGATTCATAACGCTTTTGTATCAAGCTGTTCAGAGGTTGAAAAACCTGATGGACCTGTTTTGTACAAAACAAAAAGCGTTCAGCACCTGTTTACGCCGATTGTCGGACAGCTGCGCGAGTCTGCTTCAATTTTTGACTTAATTGAGAAGCTGCATCCCACTCCGGCGCTTGGGGGAGCACCTCAGGAAAAAGCTGTTGACGTGATCAGGGAGATTGAACCGATGTCTCGCGGCTGGTATGCGGCCCCTATCGGCTGGATTGACAGCCAGGATAACGGGGAATTCGCGGTAGCCATTCGTTCAGGGCTCATCGAAGGAAGCACAGCAAGGCTGTTTGCCGGGTGCGGTATTGTGGAAGACTCGGAACCAATCTCGGAATATGAAGAAACACAGATTAAATTGAAGCCGATGATCTCTGCATTAGGAGGTGAGAGGCGTTGACAGTCAACCCGATTACTCATTACATCGGAAGTTTTATTGATGAATTCGCCCTTTCCGGAATTACGGACGCTGTCGTTTGTCCGGGCTCAAGATCCACGCCGCTGGCTGTTCTTTGTGCTGCGCATCCCGATATCAGCGTCCATGTCCAAATTGATGAAAGATCTGCCGGATTTTTTGCCTTAGGTTTGGCAAAAGCGAAGCAGCGTCCCGTACTATTGATCTGTACATCTGGAACAGCCGCGGCCAACTTTTATCCGGCTGTGGTTGAAGCCCATTATTCAAGGGTGCCTATTATTGTGTTAACTGCTGATCGGCCTCATGAGCTGCGCGAAGTAGGCGCACCGCAGGCTATTAATCAGCACTTCTTATTCGGTAACTTTGTTAAGTTTTTCACAGACTCTGCTCTTCCTGAAGAGTCTCCGCAAATGCTGAGATACATCCGAACGCTGGCAAGCCGCGCTGCCGGAGAAGCACAAAAGCGCCCAATGGGGCCTGTCCATGTGAATGTGCCGCTGCGCGAACCGCTGATGCCGGATCTTTCAGATGAGCCGTTTGGAAGAATGAGAACAGGCCGTCATGTGTCTGTGAAAACAGGTACGCAGTCTGTTGAACGCGAGTCCCTGTCTGATGTGGCTGAGATGCTCGCGGAGGCTGAAAAAGGAATGATTGTCTGCGGAGAGCTCCATAGTGATGCGGATAAGGAAAACATTATTGCGCTGTCAAAAGCGCTTCAGTATCCAATTTTAGCGGATCCGCTGTCTAATCTGCGGAATGGTGTTCATGATAAAAGCACTGTTATTGATGCGTATGATTCGTTTTTAAAAGATGATGAGCTGAAGCGGAAACTTCGTCCTGATGTTGTCATTCGGTTTGGACCGATGCCTGTTTCAAAACCGGTTTTCTTATGGCTTAAAGATGATCCGGCGATTCAGCAAATCGTGGTTGACGAGGATGGAGGCTGGAGAGACCCGACACAGGCAAGCGCGCATATGATTCATTGTAATGCGTCTGTTTTTGCTGAGGAGATCATGGCAGGCCTTACTGCTGCCACCAGATCCTCAGAGTGGCTGGAAAAGTGGCAGTTTGTCAATGGGCGGTTCCGCGAGCATCTGCAAACAATCAGCAGTGAAGATGTTTCGTTTGAAGGCAATCTCTATCGAATCCTTCAGCATCTTGTGCCTGAAAACAGCTCGCTGTTTGTAGGCAACAGCATGCCGATCAGGGATGTTGATACGTTTTTTGAAAAGCAGGACCGCCCTTTTCGGATTTATTCAAACCGGGGAGCAAACGGGATAGACGGTGTCGTCTCCTCTGCCATGGGGGTATGTGAAGGAACAAAAGCGCCTGTTACCCTTGTGATTGGAGATTTATCTTTTTATCACGATTTAAACGGCTTGCTGGCGGCCAAAAAGCTGGGTATTCCTCTTACTGTGATTCTTGTCAATAATGACGGAGGAGGGATTTTCTCCTTTTTGCCGCAGGCTTCTGAGAAGACACACTTTGAAGATTTGTTCGGCACACCGACAGGGCTCGATTTCAAGCATGCGGCTGCACTTTACGGCGGAACGTATTCATGCCCGGCTTCTTGGGATGAATTCAAAACAGCTTACGCGCCGCAGGCAGACAAGCCCGGACTCCATTTGATTGAAATCAAAACGGATCGCCAATCAAGAGTCCAGCTTCATCGCGATATGCTGAATGAGGCTGTGCGGGAAGTGAAAAAACAATGGGAACTGTAAACATAACGGTATCAGATGGTGTCCGATATGCAGTGGCAGACGAGGGACCGAATGCTTCCGAAGCCGTCGTCTGCCTGCATGGGTTTACCGGCAGCAAACAATCATGGACTTTTCTTGATGAGATGCTGCCTGATTCCCGCTTGATCAAAATTGATTGTTTAGGGCATGGGGAAACCGATGCCCCGCTGAATGGGAAAAGATATAGCACAAGCCGGCAAGTTTCTGACCTTGCCGAGATTTTTGATCAATTAAAACTTCACAAAGTGAAATTGATTGGGTATTCTATGGGAGGAAGGCTTGCTTACTCTTTTGCGATGACATATCCCGAGCGGGTATCGGCACTTGTGCTTGAAAGCACGACGCCGGGGCTCAAAACACTTGGGGAACGGCGGGAACGAATTATGCGGGACCGGAAGCTTGCTGATTTTATTTTACGAGACGGGCTCAAAGCATTTGTTGCGTATTGGGAGAATATCCCTTTGTTTTCATCTCAGCAGAGGCTGGCTGAAGATATTCGGCACAGGATACGATCGGGCCGTCTGCGGAACAATAAGATTGGGCTTGCGAACAGTTTAACCGGCATGGGCACCGGTTCACAGCCTTCCTTGTGGAGCCGTGTAGAGGAAATAGATGTTCCTGTGCTTCTTATCTGCGGGGAGTGGGACGAAAAATTTTGCACCATCAATCAAGAGGTGCATAAGATGCTTCCTTCTAGTAGAATAGAGATTGTTCCAAAAGCAGGACATACGGTCCATGTGGAACAGCCGCGATTGTTTGGTAAAATAGTGAGTGAGTTTTTGACAAGCATCTGACTCATTCACATAGAGAATAAAAGGAGGTCATCATATGGCTGAATGGAAAACAAAACGGACATACGATGAGATATTGTATGAAACGTATAATGGCATTGCAAAAATAACAATCAACCGACCTGAGGTACATAATGCGTTTACCCCTAAAACGGTTGCTGAAATGATTGATGCGTTTGCTGACGCAAGAGACGACCAAAACGTTGGGGTTATCGTGCTTGCCGGTGCAGGGGACAAAGCATTTTGTTCTGGCGGAGACCAAAAAGTGCGGGGCCACGGTGGATATGTAGGAGACGACCAGATCCCGCGTCTTAACGTATTGGATCTTCAGCGTTTAATCCGCGTCATCCCGAAACCGGTTGTCGCGATGGTGTCCGGATATGCGATCGGCGGAGGCCATGTGCTTCACATCGTATGTGACTTGACAATTGCTGCGGACAACGCAATTTTCGGACAAACAGGCCCTAAAGTGGGAAGCTTCGATGCAGGTTACGGTTCTGGCTACCTGGCTCGAATTGTAGGACATAAAAAAGCACGTGAAATCTGGTACCTATGCCGACAGTACAACGCACAGGAAGCACTGGACATGGGTCTTGTCAACACAGTCGTTCCTTTGGAACAGCTTGAAGAAGAAACGATTAAATGGTGTGAAGAAATGCTTGAAAAAAGCCCGACCGCACTGCGCTTTCTTAAAGCTGCGTTTAACGCGGACACAGACGGACTTGCTGGAATTCAGCAGTTTGCAGGGGATGCTACCCTTCTTTACTACACAACAGATGAAGCAAAAGAAGGCCGTGATTCCTTTAAGGAAAAACGCAAACCTGATTTCGGACAGTTCCCTCGTTTCCCGTGATCAGCAATACTTAGTAAACCAACAGCTTGAGACTTTGCGGTCCAAGCTGTTTTCTTTTCAATACAGACATTTTACCTCGGAGATGATGACATGCTGACAGAACAGCCCAACTGGCTCATGCAGCGGGCACAGCTGACACCTGAGAGAATCGCTCTCATCTATAGAGACCAAACCGTGACATTTGCAGAATTATTTGCCGCGTCTAACCGAATGGCGGCACAGCTTGCCGCTCATTCGGTTCGGAAAGGCGATACTGCGGCTATTTTGCTCCAAAACCGTGCAGAAATGGTATACGCCGTTCACGCTTGTTTTTTGCTTGGTGTTAAGGCGGTGCTTTTGAATACGAAGCTGTCAACACATGAAAGGCTGTTTCAGCTGGAGGATTCCGGATCCGGCTTTTTACTGACAGATTCAAGCTTTGACAAGAAAGAGTATGAACACATCGTTCAAACGATTGATGTGGATGAACTGATGAAAGAAGCAGCAGAGGAAATTGAGATCCAGGATTATATGCAAATGGATGCAACGGCAACGCTGATGTATACGTCGGGTACGACAGGAAAGCCCAAGGGAGTTCAGCAAACGTTCGGAAACCACTATTTCAGTGCGGTGTCGTCCGCGCTTAATTTGGGTATAACAGAACAAGACCGCTGGCTTATCGCATTGCCGCTCTTTCATATCAGCGGCTTGTCCGCATTATTCAAATCTGTGATCTATGGAATGACTGTCGTGCTTCACCAGCGTTTTTCCGTAAGTGATGTGCTGGATTCTATCAACAGGCATGAAGTGACAATGATCTCTGCGGTGCAGACAATGCTAGCCAGTCTTTTGGAAGAAACAAGCCGCTGCCCTGAATCCATCAGATGCATTCTTCTCGGCGGCGGCCCTGCACCGCTGCCATTGCTTGAGGAATGCCGTGAGAAAGGATTCCCTGTCTTTCAGTCATATGGAATGACAGAAACATGCTCACAAATTGTTACCCTGTCACCGGAATTCAGTATGGAAAAGCTCGGATCTGCGGGGAAACCGCTGTTTTCATGTGAAATCAAAATAGAGCGGGACGGACAGGTATGTGAACCGTTTGTACACGGTGAAATCATGGTCAAAGGCCCGAATGTCATGAAAAGCTATTTTAACCGGGAAAGCGCAAACGAAGCCTCCTTTCAAAATGGCTGGCTGAAAACAGGTGATCTTGGTTATTTGGACAGCGAAGGCTTTTTATATGTATTAGACAGACGTTCAGATCTGATCATATCCGGCGGAGAAAACATTTATCCGGCCGAAGTGGAGTCAGTGCTGCTTTCACACCCCGCTGTGGCCGAAGCCGGGGTTTCAGGGGCTGAGGACAAAAAATGGGGGAAAGTGCCTCACGCCTATCTTGTCCTTCACAAGCCTGTGAGCGCAGAAGAATTGACTGCCTACTGCAAAGAACGCTTGGCGAAGTATAAAATTCCGGCAAAATTCTTTGTGCTTGACCGCCTGCCGCGCAATGCGTCTAATAAGCTCTTGCGAAATCAGCTGAAGGATGCGCGTAAAGGAGAACTGCTATGATCGAAATAGAAAAAATCACGCTTTACCATTTGAGCATGAATTTAAAGAAACCGTTTAAAAACAGTATCGAAACGCTTCAAGAGCGTAAATTTCTGATCGTGGAAGCCATTGATACATCAGGTGTCACAGGCTGGGGAGAGGTTTCTGCTTTCTCTTCGCCTTGGTACACCGAGGAAACCATTGGAACATGTTTGCATATGCTAAAAGATTTTTTTATCCCAAATGTCGTCGGCCGTGAATTCAATCACCCTTCAGAAGTGCCGGACAGCCTGGCGCGTTATAAAGGAAACCGTATGGCAAAAGCGGGACTTGAATCGGCTGTATGGGATATCTATGCCAAAAAGAAGGGCGTATCCCTTGCTGAGGCATTGGGCGGAACAAGAGATAAAATCCCTGCCGGGGTGGTAGTCGGCCTGGCGCCTCTTGACGATATGCTGAAGGAAATTGAGAGCTATCAAAAAGAAGGTTATCAAAGAATAAAAATTAAAATTCAGCCTGGGCAGGATGTGGAATTGGTCAAGGCCATCCGCAGCCGATTCCCAAATATTCCGCTTATGGCCGATGCCAATTCCTCCTACGAATTGAAGGATATCAGCCGTTTAAAGGAGCTTGATGACTACCATTTAATGATGATTGAGCAGCCCCTTCAATCCGACGATATCGTTGACCACCGCCACCTGCAGAAACATTTGAAAACGGCTATTTGCCTTGATGAGAGCATTTGTTCAGTTGATGATGCGAGACGGGCGATTGAGCTAGGAAGCTGCAAAATTATTAATATAAAACCTTCTCGTGTCGGCGGCTTAACAGAAGCCTTAAAAATTCATGATTTATGCAAAGAGCATCATATGCAGGTTTGGTGCGGCGGAATGCTGGAAACAGGTATATCAAGAGCGCAGAACGTGGCGCTTGCTTCACTGCCTCAATTCACAATACCTGGCGATATATCTTCATCCTCACGCTATTGGGATGAAGATATTGTAACTCCTGATATTCGTATTGATAATGGATTTATTTCTGTGTCAAAACAGCCTGGTTTAGGGGTTGAGGTAAACCAAGACATTATGCGAAAATATGTGACCAAAATGGATGTTTTCACACAGCATGGTTAAGAAAAAAGCATTTTGCTATTTTGAATAAATGACACTGTGCTGTTACAGTAAAAGTGTTCGTTGAATACATCCCTTCTCGTTTGGACCGGCTGCTGACCCAGCCGGTTTTTTTATGTAAATTAGCTTGACAAAAATGGCCAAACGCGATAATTTTGCACAAAGGAAACTTTTTGTCCCGTGTAAATAAAACATGCTTTTGGCTAATTTAATGTCACATGTCTAAGAACTGACAACATAAGATAAAACAATCGGACATTGATGGCAAAGAGGAGGAGAAATATGAGACGAGGGCTGATGGCAGCAGTACTTTTTGCGACCTTTGCTTTAACGGGATGCGGAACGGATTCAGCCGGAAAAAGCGCTGATCAGCAATTACAAGTGACAGCGACAACATCTCAAATTGCCGATGCAGCAGAAAACATCGGAGGTAAGCATGTAAAAGTCACCTCTTTAATGGGACCGGGGGTTGATCCGCACCTTTACAAAGCTTCCCAAGGTGACACGAAAAAATTAATGTCTGCCGATGTTGTTCTGTACAGCGGGTTGCATTTGGAAGGGAAAATGGAGGATGTCCTTCAAAAAATCGGCGAACAAAAACAATCGGCGGCAGTAGCTGAGGCCATTCCGAAAAATAAGCTTATTCCCGCGGGGGAAGGCAAGACGTTTGATCCCCACGTTTGGTTCAGCATTCCGTTATGGATCTATGCGGTGGATGAAATTGAAGCGCAATTCAGCAAAGCAATGCCTCAGCACGCAGATGCCTTTCGGAAAAATGCCAAAGAGTACAAAGAAGATTTGCAATATTTAGATAAGTGGTCGCGTAAGGAGATCGCACATATTCCGGAGAAAAGCCGTGTGCTTGTGACTGCTCATGATGCGTTTGCGTACTTTGGGAATGAGTATGGATTTAAGGTAAAAGGCCTGCAGGGACTCAGCACAGATTCGGACTATGGATTAAGGGATGTTCAGGAGCTGGTTGATCTTCTGACAGACAAACAAATAAAAGCTGTGTTCGTAGAAAGCAGTGTATCTGAAAAATCAATCAATGCAGTGGTGGAAGGCGCTAAAGAAAAAGGCCATACAGTCACAATCGGCGGTCAGCTTTATTCGGATGCCATGGGTGAAAAGGGCACAAAAGAAGGCACATACGAAGGAATGTTCCGCCACAATATCAACACGATTAGTAAAGCGCTTAAATAAAGAAAAGAGGTGAAGGATATGTTCCCTGTTGAGCTTGATAATGTGACGGTTGCTTATCATAAAAAGCCTGTACTGCAGGACATTTCGCTGCAGGTGCCGGAAGGAAAACTTATTGGCATTATCGGCCCAAACGGCGCAGGAAAATCAACCTTGATCAAAACGATTCTCGGTCTTGTGCCCCGAGCTTCCGGAGACATCTCTATTTACGGCAAAGACTATAAGGATCAGCGGACCAGAATCGGATATGTTCCGCAGCGCGGCTCGGTTGACTGGGATTTCCCCACAAGTGCGCTCGATGTCGTCCTAATGGGAAGATACGGGAGAATCGGTTTATTAAAGAGGCCAAAGAAAGCGGATGTGGAGATGGCGAAGGCCGCATTAGCAAAAGTCGGGATGCTTGATTATGCGAAGAGGCAGATCAGCCAGCTGTCAGGCGGCCAGCAGCAGCGAGTGTTTCTTGCCCGGGCACTCTGCCAGAACGCTGACATTTATTTTATGGATGAACCGTTTGCAGGTGTCGATGCAGCGACGGAGCGCGCGATTATGACGCTGTTGGCAGAACTCAAAGAAAAAGGAAAAACCGTGCTTGTCGTCCATCATGATCTGCAGACCGCCGAGGATTATTTCGATTGGATCTTACTGCTTCATTTAAGAAAAATCGCTTTCGGACCGGCGGAAAACGTTTTTACGATCGAAAACCTGCAAAAAACATATGGAGGAAGGCTTACGTTTTTAAAAGATAAAGTGCTGGCAGAAGGACATAAGGAGTGAGCGCAATGTTTGAAAGTTTGTGGCTGCAGCTCCAGCATCCGAATACACAGTGGGTGCTGGCCGGTACGCTTTTGCTCGGGACGGCAAGCGGTGTTTTGGGCAGCTTTGTGCTGCTGAGAAAGCAAAGTTTAATCGGCGATGCGATGGCCCATTCAGCTCTGCCGGGAGTGTGTCTCGCTTTTCTGTTCACCGGGCAAAAATCACTGCCTTTCTTTTTACTGGGTGCGGCGCTCGCCGGACTGCTCGGAACGTTTTGTATTCAGCTGATTCCGCGGCTTTCAAAAACAAAGGAGGACTCGGCGATCGGGATTGTTCTTTCTGTGTTTTTTGGCGTCGGGATCATTCTGCTGACATATATTCAGCAACAGGGGGCGGGAAGCCAAAGCGGGCTTGATTCTTTTTTATTCGGCCAGGCTGCTTCATTGGTCAGGCAGGATATCATCCTTATAGCAGGAATATCCGCTGTTCTACTGCTCCTTTGTATTGTTTTCTTTAAGGAATTTACATTGATTACTTTTGATCTGGCGTTTGCAAAGGGATTAGGAATCCCGGTGCGTTTTTTAAACGGGCTTTTGGCTTGTCTGATTGTCTGTTGTGTCGTCATTGGGCTTCAGACTGTTGGTGTGATATTAATGGCGGCTATGCTGATTACACCTGCCATAGCTGCGAGATATTGGACCGAACGATTAACCGGGATGATCGTCATTGCCGGGATTACAGGCGGGGTCAGCGGAGTGGCCGGAACCCTGCTTAGCACCACGATGAAGGGAATGGCGACAGGGCCATTAATGATCTTATCTGCAACGCTGCTCTTTCTTTTTTCAATGATTTGCGCGCCTAAGCGGGGATTGGCTGCTAAAGCCATAAGGCTGATGAGGCTGCGTCGCAGAACAAGCAGGGAGCAAGTGCTTTTGGCAATTTATGAACAGTATGAAAAGAATAATCTTTGTGTAAATGTTGAAAGTGTAAGAAAGAAAAGACGCCTATCCCCTTCATTATGCCTTAAGGCATTAAATGACTTGGAACAAGAGAGGTGCATTGAGCGTATCGAAAATGGGATTTGGCAAATCACAAGCAAAGGGGTAGAAAAAGGCTATCACACAGCTTTGAAGCAGCGGATGTATGAAGTGTATCTCATGCATGAAATGGAACTTGCCAATATAGAATCCGATCAGGACTACTTTGACCCGGACCGTTTACCGAGAGAAACGAGAGAGCGGCTTTATTCACTCTTAAAGCTGTATGGACGGATGCCTGAGCGTCGAAAAGCGTCTCATGATGCCGAGAAGGGACAGATCGCAAATGAGTTTTGAAGCATGGATTATAGCTACCGGTGTATTAGTCGGTGTAAGCTGCGGATTGATCGGCACATTTCTTGTGCTGAGAAGCATGGCGATGCTGGCCGACGCAATCAGTCATACAGTGTTGCTTGGCATTGTGGGCGCTTTTCTAGTGACGGGAAGTCTCGACGGGATTTCTATGTTTATCGGCGCAGCCGCAACCGGTCTATTAACGGCTTTCTTGGTTCAGCTTCTTCATAGCAAGGGGGTTCAATCAGATGCTGCCATAGGCGTTGTGTTTACATCTTTATTTGCAATCGGGGTTATTTTGCTTTCTGTGTATGGAGCGAATGTCCATCTCGATATTGAGCACTCGCTAATGGGAGAAATCGCTTTTGTGCCGTGGAATACGGTGACGGTATTCGGGGTTGATATTGGGCCGAAAGCGTTTTGGATGCTGGCATCTGTTCTGGTTTTAAACGTAGTGTTGATCAGTGTGTGCTATAAGGAGTTTAAAATCGCTTCGTTTGATCCTCAAATGGCTTTAGCCTTGGGAATACCGGTTTTGCTCATTCATTACGTGCAAATGGGCATGCTGTCCCTGACGACTGTTGCTTCCTTTGATTCGGTGGGTGCCGTATTGGTTGTGGCCATGCTGATTGTTCCGCCTGCTGCGGCACATTTGCTGACAGACCGGCTTCTTTATATGCTGATTCTCAGCGCGTTGATTGGCGGGCTGTCGGCCGTCATGGGCTATTTCTTCGCAACGTGGCTTAATGTTTCGATTTCAGGAGCGATGGCGGCCATGACAGGTGTATGTTATGCAAGCGCCTTTTTGTTTTCACCTGCAAACGGGGTCATAACTAAAAAGCTGAGAACACTCAACATGCAAAAAGAAAGAGCTGGCTGATGCAGCTCTTTCTTTTAATTATAAATCATGCGGCTTAAACGTTTTGCAGTCTGTTTCCCGGCTGTTTTCAGCCGTTTCACCAGTATGGCTGACAACATAAATGGCATCAGCGGTGCATTTGTTACCTTTGCCCCAATAAGAACAGTTGTTGACCTCACATAGAATTTTCTGCTCCATGCCATCCCCTCCTTATAAAGGTTCTGGATTAGTATAGCCGGCTGGCTTGTCCTCTATTCCTCCTGGCGGATATAGCGTTTATCTCGCATAAACATTTTCCAGAAGAAAAAGAAGCCCGGAAATAGAATGATAAATGCAACGATATACGTTGCAAACAGCGCTCTGAACGTTGCTGGCTCTGTGAAGCCTGACATGACTGTCACATCGGGATAAATCATATACGGAAGATGCGCCCGCCCGTACGCGTAGCTTGCGAGAAAATACTGTATCCCAATCGCAACAAGTGCAAGCCGCGGTTTTCCGATGTTTTGCCCAAAGCTCTTATTAGGCAGAAAAAGAGCGATTCCAGCAATGACAAATGTAATGAACGATGCAATAATCCAAGTAAAATCATTCAGCATTCCGCTGTACAGCCAGTTTGCTTCATTCCGCATCGTCACCATAATGCATACAGCAAACAACAGTGAAATCGGGCCGGTAATCAGGGCGCTTTTTCTGTAGGCTCGGTACGCATCCTGTTCCTCTGCCACATTTGAAAAGTCTGCAAGCAGCAGGGAGGACAAAAATAAGGTGCTTAAAATCGCAAACCCGATAAATGAATAGGCGTTTGGGCTTGAAAAGATTTTAGACATATTTAAGTTATAGATTCCATCCGTTTTTTCTATAAACCCTCCGTGTGTCACAGGAAGCACCAAAATTAAAATAGCAGGAATGATAAAGCCGGAGATGCCGGAAATATATCTTAGCGTTTTCCGCTCCTTTGCTGTATTTGAAAAAACGAGAAATCCGCTTCGAATCGCTAAAAGCAGCAAAATCATGCTTCCGGGAATTAATAAAACGGTGCCGAGCACAAATGTCGCGCCAGGGAAAAAACTGAAAAGCGCCACGACGATGGCCACAATAAAGACGTTTGTGACCTCCCAAGTCGGGGACAAAAAGCGATTTGCAATATCGGTGGCCTTCATATGCTCCTTGTTTAAATAGATCATAGACCAAAATCCCGCTCCAAAATCCATTGTCGCCATGACGGCGTAAATAAACACAAAGCCCCAGATAATTGAGATGGCGATCAGAGCGTCAGTTGAAATCTCCATTTGTACGATCTTCCTTCCATTTGGTTTCCTGTTTGCGGAGCCATTACGACTCCGCTGTATTTAAATCTTCGTCAACCGGGTGCTTGCGGAAATAATACAGCAGCACGTAGACGACAGCTGCGCCTAACACGGCATAAACAAATGTGAAAAATAAGAACAGCACCCCGATCGAGCCAGTCGTTGTTACGACATCTGACGTTTTCAGCAGATGATAGATGACCCAAGGCTGCCTCCCCGTACATGCGAAAATCCAGCCGAATTCAATGCCGATGAGACTAAAAGGGCCTGCTGTCATGAAAATGACCAAAAGCCACGTTGGGAAACGGTCTTTCTTGAGCACCTTTCTCCAGACCACACCGATAATGGAATAAAGAATAAGCAGCATGCCTACACCGACCATCGCATTAAACAGCGTGTGAATGAAAAGCGGCGGCCATTCATCTCTCGGAAATGCATTTAATCCTTTTACAACAGTGTCAAAACGGTTCGCTGCCAAAAAGCTTAAAGCCCATGGAATCTCGATTGCCCATTTTACTTTTTCTTCATTCGGGTCGGTAAAACCGCCGATAGCGAGCGGGGCATGGGATCTTGTTTCAAACAGGCCTTCCGCACCGGCTAATTTTTCGGGCTGGTATTCGTACAGCATCTGTGCAGATTCGTGTCCGTTCAAAGCGGTCAGCAATGAAAAAATACCGCCGATCGTCAGTGCGAGCAAAAGGGCTTTCCGGTGAAAGCGATAGACCTTTTCCTTTTTCCTCGTCCGGATCATTTTATACGCCGCAACAGAAGCCACGATAAACGCACCGGTCATAAACGCGGACAGTACGACATGGCCGGCAGTGATAAAAAAGCTAGGATTAAAAAACGCAGCCCACGGGTCAACATCTGTAATTTTTCCGTTTAAAATTTTAAAACCGGCGGGCGTTCCTTCAAAAGCGTGAACATTCGTAATCAGAACAGCGGATGCTGCTGCCCCGACTAACACAAAGAAAACAGCAACAATCCTCATTGCAGGTGACAAACGGTCTGCAGCGTATACATAAATCGACATGAAAAGGGCTTCAACAAAAAAAGCATAGATTTCAATTTGAAATGGCAGGGACATCACCCGGCCGATGACTTCCATAAATCCCGGCCATAAAAGCGCGAGCTGAGTGCCCGCGATCGTTCCGGTCGGTATGGCGACCCCCAGCAAAACGGCTTGTGCTTTCGTCCATCTTTTCGCCATGATCGCATAATGGTCATCTTTCGTTTTTTGATAGATCAATTCCGCCACTAAAATCATGAGCGGGAGACCGACTCCAAGCGTTGCGAAAATGATATGAAAGCCCATTGTCGTGCCAAAGAGGCTTCTGGCCAAAACTAAATCATCCACAATCGTAAACCACCTTTCTAAAAAGACGTTCTGTATGTATTTTGGGTTTATTATTTGCTTCCTCGGTTAGATTATTCTTCCTATTCTTAAATGCCATGAGGTTTACGATGCGAAAACAGAGGGAAGGATATAAGAAGATTGACAAAACGTTTGTAAGGTTATAAAATAAAACGTAATTATTACGATTTATTGAAAGGAGATTCACATGAAAGAAGGAATTCATCCGAAGAACCACAAAGTGATATTTCAGGATGTCAACAGCGGCTACCGTTTTCTCAGCACCTCTACTAAAACATCTAATGAAACAGCAGAGTGGGAAGACGGCAACACATATCCTGTCATTAAAGTAGAGGTAAGTTCTGACACGCATCCGTTTTATACAGGCCGCCAGAAATTCAATGAAAAAGGCGGACGAGTTGAGCAGTTCAAAAAACGCTATAACATGGGGAAATAAGGCAGACCAGAGGGTTTGTCTTTTTTTATTATGACGAATAAACAAGGGTTGTGATATATTGAAGAGTAAAAAGAATAGAAAGGGACAACGAACATGAGTCTTCTAAATGATATTCTTGAATTTAACAAGACATTTACTGAACAAAGAGAGTATGAAAAGTATCAAACATCAAAATTTCCAGATAAAAAAATGGCGATTCTTTCTTGCATGGACACTCGTCTGGTTGAACTGCTGCCGCATGCGATGAATTTGCGAAACGGTGATGTGAAAATCATTAAAAGTGCCGGTGCGCTTGTGACACACCCATTCGGAAGCATCATGAGAAGTTTACTCGTCGCAGTGTACGAGCTGAATGCAGATGAGGTGTGTGTGATCGGGCATCACGATTGCGGCATGAGCAAAATCAGCAGCAAAAGCATGCTTGAAAAAATCAAAGCAAGAGGGATTCCGGAAGAACGCATCGAAACAATAAAGTACTCCGGTGTAGACTTTGATCAATGGTTTAAAAGTTTTGATTCAGTGGAAGCGAGTGTGAAAGACAGCGTAGACGTTATTAAACATCACCCGCTGTTCCCTGAAAACGTTCCGGTCCATGGCTTAGTCATTGATCCTAAAACCGGAAAACTGGATCTTATCGTAAACGGTTATAACAATTAATGTTTTTGTTTCTTTTCAGGAACGGGATCGACTCCTCCCGGATGGAACGGGTGGCATTTCAAAATCCGTTTGATTGTCAGCCATCCGCCTTTTAAAGCGCCATGCGTTTTAATCGCTTCGATTCCATATTGGGAACAGGTCGGATAAAAGCGGCATGTTGGCGGTGTCAGGGGCGAGATGAATTTTTGATATCCTCTGATCAGAGCGATGAATAGGGTTTTCATGTTTCTTCAGCAACCTTTCTGATGCAAGTATAAGAAAAAAAACACAGATTGAAAAGTTAATCAATAATTCTTATCGGAAAAGTATGTTATAATGAAATTACATTTTAAAAAAAGGGGAGAGTGCCATTATGCCTTCAGTAGAAAGTTTTGAGCTTGATCATAATGCGGTTGTTGCTCCATATGTAAGACATTGCGGCGTGCATAAAGTAGGAACAGACGGCGTTGTAAATAAATTTGACATTCGTTTTTGCCAGCCAAATAAACAGGCGATGAAGCCTGACACCATTCACACACTCGAGCATTTGCTCGCGTTTACGATTCGTTCTCACGCTGAGAAATACGATCATTTTGATATCATTGATATTTCTCCAATGGGCTGCCAGACAGGCTATTATCTAGTTGTGAGCGGAGAGCCGACATCAGCGGAAATCGTTGATCTGCTTGAAGACACAATGAAGGAAGCGGTAGAGATTACAGAAATACCAGCTGCGAATGAAAAGCAGTGCGGCCAAGCGAAGCTTCATGATCTGGAAGGCGCTAAACGTTTAATGCGTTTCTGGCTTTCACAGGATAAAGAAGAATTGCTAAAAGTATTTGGCTAAAATAAAAAGGACCTTTTTGCGCATAAGCAAAAAGGTCTTTTTTGTGACGTCTCATATTTTGTGTACCATTTGCTGTAAGCGTTTGCTACTATTTAGGTAAACGATGAAAGGGTGATGGCATGAAAAAGATGTTGGTTGTTCTGCTTTTTTCTGCTTTTTTGCTTAACGGATGCGGATCTGGTGAAAGCAAAGCAAATACAGCTGAGACGCCCGAGGTTTTGGATGTCAAGCTGACCGGGCCTGAAAAAGTAAATCCCGGAGAAAGCGCTGCTTATGAAGCAGCCGTATCATATGGTGATGAAGCTGTGACGGATGCCGATGAAGTAGAGTTTGAAGTATGGAAAGAAGGGGAAAAAGACGCAAGCCAAATGTTTAAGGCGAAACAAGAAAAAGGCGTATACCGATTGGAAACGACGTTTAAGGAAGATGGTGTATACACTGTCCAATCCCATGTCACAGCAAAAAAACAGCATAGCATGCCGACCTTAAAAGTCCAAGTCGGAGACGCCGATGCTGCCAGCAATCAGTCAGAAGAGGAGCATTCACATCATCATTGATTGTGTGAATCAGAGTGATTTTCTTGTGGCGGATCAATGGTATGCTTTACATTATAGGCTTTTACAGTCGTCCAAATGGTTACAAGCAAAACAGCCAGCACAATCAAAATACTTATCGTAATGAGAAGCGTCATGACATTCCACCTCCCGTTTTTTAACAATTGTAGCATAATAGTAGAAATCGTGACAGATAAGGGTAAAAAAGAGGTTTTAGCGTACGATATTAAGGGTATACATAGTCATATAACAAGGAGGAGATACCATGTCAGAACAATTGATTCAAGCAGTGAACAAACAAGTAGCCAACTGGACGGTCATGTATGTGAAACTACATAATTATCACTGGTATGTGAAAGGAAAAGATTTCTTCACGCTTCATGAAAAGTTTGAGGAGCTGTACAACGAAACGGCAACTTATATTGATGACTTAGCAGAACGTCTTTTGGCGCTGAACGGAAAACCGATTGCAACAATGAAGGAATCCTTAGAAACGGCTTCTGTCAAAGAAGCGGCTGGAAATGAAACAGCTGAACAAATGGTTCAAAGCGTATATGATGATTTCACAGTCATCGCGGAAGAGCTGAAAAACGGCATGGATTTAGCTGATGAAGTCGGTGACGAAACAACAGGGGACATGCTTCTTGCGATCCATCAAAATATTGAAAAACATAACTGGATGCTAAAAGCTTACCTAGGTTAAGTCCAAAAATAGAACGGCCGGATGTCTTAAAAAAGACGTCCGGCTTTTCTTTTTGTATCTGAAAAATAGGCGACAACCAGTCCATTTTTCTGAAAAATCCAATCCGTTCGGCTTGTTTTCCATAGAATATCGTAAGGCCGTTTCTGTGAAAGGATGTTGGGATAAATGGATAGAGACTTTGGCATCTTTTCGTTTTTAGCAGTCAGCGTTTCAGCAGCGGGTTTTTTCTTTGGAGGTTTTCAGTATTCATTTCTGATTTTGCTCTCTCTTATGGCAATTGAATTTATCAGTACGACTTTGAAGGAAACCATTATTCATAAACTGTCATTTATAAAGGTATTTGCCCGGCTTGTCAAAAAATTAGTCACGCTGGCTCTGATCTCTGTATGCCACTTTTTTGATCAGCTGCTGAATACAGAGGGATCAATTCGTGACTTGGCTATTATGTTTTATATTCTTTATGAATCTGTGCAAATTGTTGTGACAGCCAGCTCTCTTGGCATACCGGTTCCTCAGATGCTTGTCGATCTTTTAGAAACGTTAAAAAATAAATTTAAGCGCAAACCGTAACTTTTCCCTGTTCGCGGGTCATAATAAAGCCCAGAGCGTCGGTCGCACTTTTCGGCAAAAGCTATTGCAAAAAAACTGTACGAGCTAGTCTGCATGCAGAACCTGACGGCGTGCTGGGTTTCCCTTATTTTTTGATAAAAGGCTTCCGAAGAAACGTAACTGTGGTATGATGTATGGAAGATAGCTAGGAACGGATTTGAGGGATAAACATGTACGAGTTTAAAGATTATTATCAGAATACTGTTCAGCTTTCCTTTGACGATCAGCCTTTCTCGGACAGCCCGAAGCATGTCTGGGTGATTTGCCGTTTTGGCGGCAAATGGCTTTTAACAGAACATGAGGACAGAGGCTATGAGTTTCCAGGCGGGAAAGTAGAGCCGATGGAGTGCGCAGAAGAGGCTGCGCTCCGGGAAGTAAAGGAAGAGACGGGCGCGAGAGTCAAAAGCCTCAAGTATCTCGGACAGTATAAAGTTCTCGGAAAAGAAAAAGTGATTGTAAAAAATATATATTTTGCAGATATAGAAAAGCTTGAAAAGCAGGCTGATTACTTTGAAACGAAAGGCCCGGTTTTGTTTCACGAGCTTCCGGAGAACCTTTCCCGCAATAAAAAATTCAGCTTTATTATGAAGGATTCCGTACTTCCGATCAGCTTGAAAAAACTGAAAGAATCTGGATGGATTGAATAAAAAACCCGGCATATATGCCGGGTTTTTTATGTCCTCCCCTTCGTCCATTTCTTTTCCAGCAGCTCGACGCCCTGATACATCAGAGTGGCGAAGATGGCGATGATCAGCAGGCTTAAGAAGACGAGTGTAAAATTGAAGACTTGGAATCCGTAAATAATCATATATCCTAATCCGACCTTCGAAACGAGGAATTCCCCTACAATGACGCCAACCCATGATAAACCGACGTTCACTTTTAGTGTTGAAATAATTGCGGGGGAGGATGCAGGCAGTATGACTTCTTTAAAAATAACCCACTTTTTTGCGCCGAATGTTTTCATGACTTTCGTATAGTTTTCGTCGACCTCTTGGAAGGCGGTGTAGACAACGATGGTTGTGATAATGACGCTGATGATGGCTCCCATCGCAATGATGCTGATAAAACTGGGACCGAGCGCGACAATCAGGATCGGGCCCAGGGCCACTTTCGGCATTGCGTTCAAAATCACAAGATACGGATCTAAAATTCTGGCAAGTCGGTTAGACCACCATAACAAAGCGGCGAGACACGTGCCCATAAACGTCCCAAGCAAAAAGCCAAGCACCGTTTCAAATAAAGTGACGCCGATGTGTGACAGTAAAGAACCGTCACCAAGTTTCTCCAGCAATAATCGCCACACAGCTGAGGGAGAGCTGAAGATCAGCGGATCGATCCAGCCCTGCCTGCTGGAGGTTTCCCAGCCCGAGAAAAAGAGAATAAATATGGCAAGCTGAAAGGAATGGACCTTCCACTTTTCCTTTTTCTGTTTGAATTGATACTGCTCGTGAAGCAGATCAATGGTTTCTTTGCTGTTTCTCAAGAGAATTCAGCTCCTTCCATATCGTTTGAAACAGTGTCTGGAAGGAAGGTTCCTGACGGGCGTCAAAAGGCAACATCGCGGCCAATTCCTTAGGAATGGTAAAAATCTGATGGATGGTGCCCGGCTGATTTGAAAATAAAAAGATCGTATCGCTCATCGCTATCGCTTCCCCTATATCATGAGTGACAAGCACTGCTGTTTTTTGGTATTCCTTTAATGTGCGGAATACCAGGTTTTCCAAAGACAGCTTTGTCTGAAAATCAAGCGCGGAAAATGGCTCATCCAGCAAAAGCAGACTAGGGTTAGGCGCAAGTGTTCTTGCAAGCGCAGCCCGCTGGCGCATCCCGCCTGACAGCTCTTTCGGATATTTTTTCTCCACATCTATGAGGCCGAACTCCGGCAATAGACCGAGTGCAGCGGCTTTGCTTTCTTCTGTCAGCGTGTCGGCGATTTTTAAACCGAGAAGCACATTTTCCTCGATAGATTTCCAGGGAAATAAGTAATCCTGCTGAAGCATATAGCCAATATTATGTTCTTTTTGATTCGGCTCACGGCCTTCAATCAGAACTCTGCCTTCTGATGGCTCAATCAAACCGGCAATAATGGAAAGCAGTGTTGTTTTTCCGCAGCCGCTTGGGCCGAGAAATGAGATGAAATCACCTTTTTCGGCATCGAAATGAATATCCCGCACAGCCGTTGTTTTTTCTTTAATAGAAAAATAAGTATGGGTTACATGGTCGACATGTAAGAAAGACATAGATGGCGCCTCCTATTTCTCCGAGGTGACTTTTTCAGCAATTTCTTTATTTACAAGCTGATTGTATGGAATGTGCTTCGGCAGTTCTCCCGATTGATCCATAATGGTTTGGAGAAGCTCCCATTCTTTTTCGTTAAGCAGAGGGTCTGGCGAATATGAATGCTGTTTTTTATAGCGTTCAATGGAGGTTTCGATGACGTCTGGGTCGGTATCATCAAATTCATCTTTAATGGCATCTGTGATGTCCTTCGCAGAATGATTTTCAACCCACTGCTGCGCCTTATAAATGGCTTTTGTAAACTTGACGGCTGTGTCTTCATTTTTCTTCAAATAGCTTTGTTTCGCCATAAAAGTCGTATAAGGAACCTCTCCTGATTCTTCTCCGAATGAAGCCACGATATGGCCGATGCCTTTTTTCTCAAAGAGAGAAGCCTGCGGTTCAAAGAGCTGTACATACTCACCGGTTCCAGAAGCAAACGCATTGGCAATATTGGCGAAGTCTATGTTCTGGATGAGGTCTATATCCTTATGCGGGTCAATCTTATGTTTGTTCAGCACATACTCGCCGACCATTTGCGGCATGCCGCCTTTTCGCTGGCCGAGAAACGTTTTTCCTTTCAGCTGATCCCAGTTGAAGTGTTCAACATCTTCTCTCGCGACAAGAAACGTTCCGTCTGTCTGAGTCAGCTGGGCGAAATTAATGACGGGATCTTTAGCCCCTTGCGCTTCGACATAAATAGATGTTTCTGACCCGACAAGCGCGATGTCGGAGCCGTTGGAAAGAAGCGATGTCATCGTTTTGTCTCCGCCCCAGGTCGTATTCACATCGACATCAAGCCCTTCTTCCTTAAAAAAACCTTTAGACTCAGCAACATATAAAGGTGCGTAAAAAATTGAATGGGTCACTTCAGCTACTTTGACTTTGGTGAGCGTTTCTTCCTGCTTGCAAGCCGCCAGGGCGAACATCAGAAAGATACTGCCGACACAGGCGAAGCCCAGCCTTAACCATCTGTTCACATAGACAACCTCCTTATTTCGCATCAAGTTAATATCCTTTTTTGCTTTACATATCGTATGATGGGTATAAAAATGTGTGAATGCCTAATCAGGTTCTCCGGATGTAATTTTGGGGTAAGGAAAGCATATAGAAAAAAAGGAGGCGGCTGTTTTGATTGTAGAGAAAAGAAGATTTCCGTCGCCAAGCCAGCATGTGCGTTTGTATACGATCTGCTATCTGTCAAATGGATTACGGGTTAAGGGGCTTCTGGCTGAGCCGGCGGAACCGGGACAATATGACGGATTTTTATATTTGCGCGGCGGGATTAAAAGCGTAGGCATGGTTCGGCCGGGCCGGATTATCCAGTTTGCATCCCAAGGATTTGTGGTGTTTGCTCCTTTTTACAGAGGAAATCAAGGCGGAGAAGGCAATGAGGATTTTGCCGGAGAAGACAGGGAGGATGCATTTTCTGCTTTTCGCCTGCTTCAGCAGCACCCAAATGTCAAGAAGGATAGAATCCACATCTTCGGTTTTTCCCGCGGCGGAATTATGGGAATGCTCACTGCAATCGAAATGGGCGGGCAGGCAGCTTCATTTGTTTCCTGGGGAGGCGTCAGTGATATGATTCTTACATACGAGGAGCGGCAGGATTTGCGGCGGATGATGAAAAGAGTCATCGGCGGAACACCGAAAAAGGTGCCTGAGGAATATCAATGGAGGACACCGTTTGACCAAGTAAACAAAATTCAGGCTCCCGTGCTGTTAATCCATGGAGAAAAAGACCAAAATGTTTCGATTCAGCATTCCTATTTATTAGAAGAGAAGCTAAAACAACTGCATAAGCCGGTGGAGACGTGGTACTACAGTACATTCACACATTATTTCCCGCCAAAAGAAAACCGGCGTATCGTGCGGCAGCTCACACAATGGATGAAAAACCGCTGACAGTGAAATATGTTATGATAAAGAAAAAAGAGAACGAAAGGGGATTTCACTTTGGGAATGCCTGTTGAATTTAATACACTGATTGTGACAAAAGGAAAAGAAGTTCGCATAGATGAGAATATATTCACGTTAGAGAAGGACGGATACCGAGTATATCCGATGGAGATTCCAATGGATGTACGCAAAACAAAGTTTGGCGAAAAGTCAGGCACCGCTGAAGTGCAGAAGCTTCAATGGGAAGAAGGCCGTACCATCATTACATACAAGCTGACTTCTTTGCATTCCGTCAATTAAAACAAGCCAAGAGCATAATTGCTCTTGGCTTTTGTTTTTTATACGAGAGGGCCGCCTGCCTGGGCGATGGCATCGGTATGTGTGAACTTTTTAAAGTTCTCTTTGAATTCATTTGCAAGGTAGACTGCTTTTTCTTTGTATTCTTCCTTGTTGGTCCACGTGTTTTCAGGCTGAAGGATATGATCAGGAACGCCAGGAACATGTGCCGGAATGTGCAGGCCGAAAATATCGTCAGTTATCATTTCAGCATCCTCTAATTTACCTTCAATCGCTGCTTTGACCATTGCTCTAGTGTAAGAAAGCTTCATTCGTTCGCCTGTGCCGTAACCGCCCCCGGTCCAGCCGGTATTGACTAAGAAAACGTCTGCCCCGTGTTCATCGATCTTTTTGCCGAGCATTTCAGCATAGACGTGAGCAGGAAGCGGCAGGAACGGTGAGCCGAAGCATGTAGAGAACGTCGTTTCAGGAGACGTTACACCACGTTCGGTTCCGGCAAGCTTACTCGTGTAACCGCTCAAGAAATGGTACATCGCCTGCTCCTTCGTCAGTTTGCTGATCGGCGGCAGGACTCCGAAGGCATCAGCCGTCAAAAATACAATGGCTGACGGATGGCCGGCCATGCTTGGAGTCACGATGTTATCAATCATATGAATCGGGTAAGCTGCCCGCGTGTTTTCAGTATAGAAGGAATCATCATAATTGGCTTCGCGTGTATCTTCATCAACAACGACATTTTCGAGAACAGACCCGAAACGGATCGCGTTAAAGATTTGCGGCTCCTTTTCCTCGCTTAAATGAATGCACTTAGCGTAGCATCCGCCTTCAATATTAAAGACGCCTGTATCAGACCAGCCATGTTCATCGTCACCGATCAGCTTGCGGTCAGCATCTGCTGACAGGGTGGTCTTGCCTGTTCCTGACAGTCCGAAGAAAAGGGCGACATCGCCTTTTTCACCGACATTGGCGGAGCAGTGCATAGATAAAATATCTCTTTCAGGCAGCAGGAAATTCATAATGGAGAAAATGGACTTCTTCATTTCACCGGCATACTCAGTTCCGCCGATTAAAATTGTCCGCTTTTCGAAAGAGACAATAATAAACGTTTCGGAATGAGTGCCGTCTGTTTTTGGATCCGCTTTGAAATGCGGAGCAGAAAGAATGGTGAACGGCTGCTCAACTGTTTTCTTATCATTTCCTTCCGGACGGATAAACAGCTGCCGCGCAAATAAATTGTGCCATGCGAACTCATTTACGACAGTGATCGGCAGCCTGTATTTCTCGTCTGCTCCGGCAAATCCTTCGAAAACAAACAGTTCATCTCGCTCCTTTAAATAGCTGACAACTTTCGTATACAGCCGCTCAAACGCTTCTTCTGAAATCGGCTGATTCACCGGGCCCCAATCGATCTTATTTTTCGTGCTTTCTTCCTCCACGATGAATTTATCTTTAGGTGAGCGTCCTGTGTAAGCGCCTGTTGTCGCGCGAACAGCACCTGTGGATGTTAAAATGCCTTCGTTTCGGGAGAGGACTTTTTCTGTTAGCTGTGCTGTTGATAAATTATGACGCACATTTGGACATGTTAATAAGGCTTGTAAATCAGCGGTCAAATCAACTGAGTTCATATGAAACCTTCCTTTATCGTTTTTTGTGTTTTGCTAATTGTGAATTAGTATAACATATATTTTCAAATAGTCTATACTATTTATTATTTTTTGTGTGTGCATTTCCATTGTTTTCCCTCAATATAGGTGCCTATTTCTTCTGAATCATATTGACATTGCAAACCCTTTTACGATAAGATATTTCATTGAGCGGATACTCTTATCCCGAGCTGGCGGAGGGACAGGCCCTATGAAGCCCAGCAACCGGTTTCTCTGTTATTTATTATGTTCAACTGAGTGAGACAACCAAGGTGCTAACCTGTTGCAAGGTTGTATGATTCCTTGAGCGATAAGAGTGAAAGGCACAAAGACCAAACCCTTTCCTCGATGGAAAAGGTTTTTTTATTTCATAAATATGCCAATTAACATTCTCTAATATAACTGTACATTGTATAAGAGGGAGCGAGTTCCGTATCATATATACAAGGTCTTTCGGGAGGCCTTGTGCAGGAGGAAGCAAATCATGAGTAAAAATCGTCGTTTATTTACATCAGAATCTGTTACGGAGGGGCATCCGGATAAAATCTGTGACCAGATTTCTGACAGCATTTTAGATGAAATTTTAAAGAAAGACCCTAACGCGCGTGTTGCTTGTGAAACATCTGTGACAACAGGTTTGGTTCTTGTAAGCGGAGAGATCACAACTTCTACGTATGTTGACATTCCGAAAACGGTTCGCCAAACCATTAAAGAAATCGGATACACACGTGCAAAATACGGATTTGATGCGGAAACTTGTGCGGTTTTAACATCAATTGATGAGCAGTCTGCTGATATCGCGATGGGCGTAGACCAAGCGCTTGAAGCCCGTGAAGGCACAATGAGCGACGAAGAAATTGAAGCGATTGGTGCGGGTGACCAAGGATTAATGTTCGGTTATGCGTGCAACGAAACGAAAGAGCTTATGCCTCTTCCAATTTCACTTGCCCATAAATTAGCCCGCCGCCTAAGTGAAGTCCGTAAAGAAGATATTCTTCCGTACCTTCGCCCTGACGGCAAAACACAGGTAACGGTTGAGTACGATGAAAATAACAAACCAGTCCGCATTGACGCGATTGTGATTTCAACTCAGCATCATCCTGAAATTACACTTGAGCAAATTCAGCGCAACATTAAAGAACATGTAATCAATCCGGTTGTTCCTGAAGAGCTGATTGATGAAGAAACAAAATATTTCATCAACCCTACAGGACGTTTCGTAATCGGAGGGCCTCAAGGGGATGCGGGACTTACAGGACGCAAAATCATCGTTGATACGTACGGCGGCTATGCACGCCACGGCGGAGGCGCGTTCTCAGGTAAGGACGCGACGAAGGTAGACCGTTCTGCAGCTTATGCGGCAAGATACGTTGCGAAAAACATCGTTGCGGCTGAGCTTGCTGATTCTTGCGAAGTACAGCTTGCTTACGCGATCGGTGTTGCACAGCCTGTGTCAATCTCAATCAACACATTCGGTTCCGGAAAAGCTTCTGAGGAAAAATTGATTGAAGTTGTTCGCAATAACTTTGATTTACGACCTGCCGGCATTATCAAAATGCTTGATTTGCGCCGTCCGATCTACAAACAAACTGCTGCGTACGGCCACTTTGGACGTCACGATGTTGACCTTCCTTGGGAACGCACAGACAAAGCGGAGCAGCTGCGTAAAGAAGCGTTAGGAGAATAATTTTATAGCCGCTTACTGGTTAAGCGGCTTTCCCTTTTTTATCGTTGTATTCATGTTTATTTTTTTACATAACTGTGAAACCAAATACTATTCACAGCGTCTATAAATAGGGGTTCAATGATGACAATTTTAATTATGGAGGCAATACTATGTGTGGATTTGTCGGGGTTTTTAACAAGCATCCGTTAGCTCAAACCGCTGATCAAGAAGAACTAATCAAACAAATGAACCAAATGATCGTTCACCGCGGTCCTGACAGTGATGGATATTTCCATGATGAGCACGTCGGCTTCGGATTCAGACGGCTCAGCATTATTGATGTAGAAAATGGCGGACAGCCTTTATCATATGAAGATGAAACATATTGGATTATCTTTAACGGAGAAATCTATAACTATATTGAACTGAGAGAAGAGCTTGAAGCAAAGGGGTACACATTCAACACGGATTCGGACACAGAGGTTCTTCTTGCGACTTACCGTCACTATAAAGAAGAAGCGGCGTCCAAACTGCGCGGTATGTTTGCCTTTCTGATTTGGAATAAAAACGATCATGTGCTTTATGGGGCAAGAGATCCATTCGGCATTAAACCGTTGTACTACACAACGATCAATGATCAGGTTTATTTTGCCTCAGAGAGAAAAAGTTTAATGGTTGCTCAGAATGATATTGAAATAGATAAAGAGGCATTGCAGCAGTACATGTCTTTCCAATTTGTTCCTGAACCAAGCACGCTTGATGCCCATGTGAAAAAAGTAGAGCCGGGTTCACAATTCACAATCCGCCCGGACGGCGATATCACATTCAAAACGTATTTCAAAGCGAACTTCAAGCCGGTTCAGACTGAAGAAGACAAGCTTGTGAAAGAAGTCCGAGACGCGATCTATGACTCTGTAAACGTTCATATGAGAAGTGACGTTCCTGTCGGTTCATTCCTGTCTGGCGGGATTGATTCTTCCTTTATTGTGTCTGTTGCGAAGGAATTTCATCCAAGCTTAAAAACATTCTCTGTCGGCTTTGAACAGCAGGGCTTCAGTGAGGTTGATGTAGCGAAAGAAACGGCAGCGGCGCTGGGCATTGAAAATATCAGCAAAGTCATTTCGCCTGAGGAATACATGAATGAGCTTCCGAAGATCGTTTGGCATTTTGATGACCCGCTTGCTGATCCGGCAGCGATTCCGTTGTACTTTGTTGCAAAAGAAGCGAAAAAACATGTTACGGTTGCTTTATCAGGTGAAGGAGCGGATGAGCTCTTCGGCGGATATAACATTTACCGTGAGCCGCTTTCGCTTAAACCGTTTGAACGGATTCCGTCCGGCCTGAAAAAGATGCTTCTGCACGTTGCTGCCGTTATGCCTGAAGGTATGAGAGGAAAGAGCCTGCTTGAGCGCGGCTGTACTCCGCTTCAAGATCGTTATATCGGTAACGCGAAAATCTTTGAAGAGTCTGTCAAAAAGCAGCTGTTGAAGCATTATAATCCGAACCTTTCATATCGCGATGTGACGAAGACTTACTTTACAGAAAGCAGCTCGTACAGCGATATCAACAAAATGCAGTATGTCGATATCCACACTTGGATGCGCGGCGACATTTTGTTAAAGGCGGATAAAATGACGATGGCGAATTCTTTGGAACTGCGTGTGCCGTTCTTGGATAAAGTCGTATTCGACGTCGCTTCAAAAATTCCTGATGAGCTGAAAACGAAGAACGGCACGACGAAGTATCTTCTTCGCAAAGCCGCTGAAGGAATTGTGCCTGAGCACGTATTAAACCGCAAAAAGCTTGGTTTCCCTGTACCGATCCGTCATTGGCTGAAAAACGAAATGAACGAATGGGTGCGGAATATTATTCATGAAAGCCAAACGGATGCTTATATCCATAAGGATTATGTCCTTCAGCTTCTTGAAGACCATTGTGCGGACAAGGCTGATAACAGCCGTAAAATCTGGACTGTACTGATCTTTATGATCTGGCACAGCATCAATATTGAAAAACGGTATATGCCTGAAGAGCTGAGCCATCAGCCTAAAGAAGTCATCTTTGTGTAACAGACAACAAGGCTTTCGAGTAGTCGAAAGCCTTGTTGTTATCCTTTTATTTCTCCATCATCATTGATTTACCCGATCTATACGGAATATTCAGAAAAATGATTTAATGATATTTTTTTCTAGGGGAGAAGAAAGCATGCAAAAACAAAAACAAGAGCTGCACCGCGGACTCGAAGAAAGGCATATTTCTTTAATGTCTTTAGGAGCTGCTATAGGAGTAGGGTTGTTCCTCGGCTCCGCATCAGCTATTCAATTAGCAGGGCCTGGTATTTTGGTAGCGTATGCCGCAAGCGGCCTGGTCATGTTTTTTATTATGAGAGCGCTTGGGGAAATGGCCATTCAAAAACCGGTCGCAGGCTCCTTCAGCAGGTATGCGCGTGATTATTTGGGACCGCTTGCAGGCTATTTAACAGGGTGGAACTACTGGTTTTTATGGGTTGTCACCTGTATGGCCGAAATTACTGCTGTCGGCATCTATATGGGGTTCTGGTTTCCGGACGTACCAAACTGGATTTGGGCATTATCGGCGCTGGTCATTATGACGGGTGTTAATTTCCTGGCTGTCAAAGCTTACGGCGAGCTGGAATTTTGGTTCGCATTGATTAAAATTGTTGCGATCTTATCCATGATTGCTGTCGGTTTATTGATGATTATTGCAGGAGTCGGCAATGGAGGCATTGCAACCGGAATCAGCAATTTGTGGAACAACGGAGGATTTTTCCCTCATGGATTAAAAGGGGTTCTATTGTCTCTTCAAATGGTCATGTTCGCCTATTTAGGGATTGAAATGATCGGGGTGACGGCTGGCGAAGTGAAAAACCCGCAAAAATCGTTAGCCAAAGCAATCGATACAGTATTTTGGCGGATTTTGATTTTTTATGTAGGCGCTTTATTTGTCATTATGTCTATTTACCCGTGGCAGGAAATTGGCTCTCAAGGAAGTCCATTTGTTCTCACATTTCAAAAAGTGGGCATTCCATCGGCAGCAGGTATCATTAACTTTGTCGTGTTGACTGCCGCGCTGTCTTCATGCAACAGCGGTATTTTCAGCACAGGACGGATGCTGTTTAACTTGGCGGAACAGAAAGAGGCGCCACAAGCATATGGTCAGCTGACGAAAGGCGGCATCCCGGGTAAAGCTGTTCTGGCTTCAGCGGGGGCTTTATTAGTTGGAGTGCTGTTAAACTATGTTGTCCCTGCGAAGGTATTTACTTGGGTTACAAGTATTGCGACGTTCGGAGCGATTTGGACGTGGGCAATCATTTTGCTTTCTCAAATAAAATACAGGAAAAGTTTGAAGCCGGAAGAAAAGAAACAATTAAAGTATAAAATGCCTTTATTTCCGTTTACGTCTTATGTGTCATTGGCATTTCTAGCATTCGTCGTCATTCTTATGGCTTACAGCCCTGATACAAGAGTAGCCGTGATTATCGGGCCGATATGGTTTCTCATCTTGCTGGCTGTGTACTATGGAAAAGGGTTTCATAAAAAAAATGCAGCTTCTGCCAGCGAACGAAATATCAGCTGACAAAAAGAGCTCCCAGTGGGCTCTTTTTTTGTGTGCTCATAGAAAATAGAGAACAGGAAAGAATAGGTATGTGTTTTTGCAGAGGCTGTTTACAGTTTTGTGATAAGATAAAAGTCATACGTTTCATGCTATATGTGAACGTTTTATGGAAAAATCGAAACCCGAACTGTTATGACGTCCGGGTTAACGATGGTTATTGCTTTCAAATATAATTTGAAAAATGTTAAAGTAAGACGAAGCAGGTCTTATGTTTGTTGAAGAAATTTATAATATTGGCCCTTTTCTACATATTCTGACCGTATTCTTTGCATATCTTTTCGGTCTTCTTCCGTCAAAGGGCGGATAACTTTTGCAGGGCGGCCAAAGGCGAGATGGCCAGGCGGAATGATTTTTCCGGGCGGGACAAGACTGCCGGCACCAATAAAAGCGCCTTCGCCAATTTCGGCTCCGTCTAAAATGATTGAGCCCATGCCGATTAAGGCGTTCTTGCGGATAACAGCGCTATGAAGTGTAACCTGATGGCCTATCGTGGCGTCATCTTCAATGAGTAGCGTCTTGTTCGGGCTTTGATGGAGGCAGCTTAAATCTTGGATATTGACTCTGTTTCCGATTCTGGTCGGCGCAACATCTCCCCTTATGACAACAGAAAACCAAATGCTGGACTGTTCTCCGATAACGACATCACCGGTAATTGTTGCATTATCAGCTATAAAGGCTGTTGGGTGAATATCTGGCTTGTGTTCCTTATAAGGGTAGATCATAAGTTTCATCCTTCTTTCTCTATTTAAATTTCGTATGAGGTGAAGAGCATGTGGACCTGGAAAGCAGACAGACCTGTTGCAGTGATTGTCATCATTCACGGGGCAAGTGAATATCACGGACGATATAAATGGCTGATTGAAATGTGGCGGTCTTCGGGTTATCACGTAGTCATGGGCGATTTGCCTGGACAGGGAACAACGACAAGAGCGAGAGGGCATATTCGCTCGTTTCAAGAATACATTGATGAAGTAGATGCTTGGATAGATAAAGCGCGAACCTTTGATCTGCCGGTTTTTCTTCTAGGTCACAGCATGGGCGGTCTGGTCGCGATTGAATGGGTTAAACAGCAAAGAAATCCCCGGATTACGGGAATTATTTTATCATCACCGTGTCTCGGACTGCAAATTAAAGTCAATAAAGCGCTTGATCTTGCATCAAAAGGCCTGAATGTCATCGCTCCGTCACTTAAGGTTGATTCGGGATTATCAATTGATATGGCGACGCGCAATGAGGACGTCATCGAGGCTGACCAAAATGATTCGTTATACGTCAGGAAAGTTTCTGTCAGATGGTACAGAGAGCTTTTAAAGACAATTGAATCGGCAATGGTGCCGACAGAGGCATTTTTGAAAGTTCCGCTTCTTGTGATGCAAGCCGGTGATGACAAGCTTGTTGACAAAACGATGGTCATCAAGTGGTTTAATGGTGTTGCTTCTCATAATAAAGCATACAGAGAGTGGGAAGGGCTTTACCATGAGATCTTCAATGAACCCGAGAGAGAAGATGTCTTTAAAGCAGCAAGAGCGTTTACTGATCAATATATTTGAACTAGTAGGGGGTGCATGTGTTGACAGTACCGGAACATCCTTTTGGATTGATGGCAAAGGTATATCGAGATATTTTTCCGCTCGTTCATCAAGAGCTGGACATATGGAAACAAAAATCAGAATCGATTCATAACAGTGAATTGAAAGCACAGGCAACCGCAAGTATTCGGGACAAAACGTTTCACTGTGAAGGCGGCGGCATACTGGCCTTATTGTCAGGCAGCCAAAAGCAGAAATGTGTCGAGTTTATCATCGCGTATCAAACGATTAGTGATTATTTGGACAATCTGTGTGACCGCAGCACCTCGCTGGACCCGCAGGATTTTCGGATGCTCCATGCCTCAATGCAGGACGCACTGACAGTGGGGGCGGAACTGCAAAATTATTATCAATTCAGGGAAGAACAGGATGACAGCGGATATCTGCACGAACTGGTCAAAACGTGCCAGCGTGTCCTTGGTTCCATTGAGCACTATGACATGATTAAACCTTATCTGCTTGAACTGTGCGGCTATTATTGCGATTTGCAGGTGCATAAGCACGTTATTGAGCATGAGCGTGTTCCGCGGCTTGAAAAGTGGTTTACTCAATATGAATCAGAGCTGCCTGAGATGGAATGGTATGAATTTTCAGCCTGTGCAGGCTCAACGTTAGGCATTTTCTGTCTGGTTGCGTATTCGTTCCAGCCTGATTTCACAGAAAGCACCGCTAAAAAAATCCGCGACAGTTATTTTCCTTACATACAGGGTCTTCATATTCTTCTTGATTATTTGATTGATCAAGAGGAGGACTTGCTGGAAGGAGACTTGAATTTCTGCTCGTATTATCAGTCTCATGAAGAGATGATGAATCGGCTTGAACACTTTATCCATAAAGCCGACGAGCATTTACAAGGCATTCCGCATGAAAACTTCCATCGTTTAATCAATCGCGGCTTGCTTGGTGTTTATTTGTCAGATGATAAAGTGGCAGGCCAAAAGGAAATGGGCCAGCTCGCAAAGAAGCTGATCAAAGCCAGCGGAAAAACCTCCCTTTTCTTTTATATCAACGGCAGAGCCTACCGGAAATTTCAAAAAATGTCCTGGATGAAAAACTCAAAGAAAAAAGCTCAAATCATTTGCTGATCTGAGCTTTTTTTTCGATGGCGACAATAAATGGCGGGTCATTTTGCTGATTGATAAATCCGTATGATAATACACGGGCTGTTTGTTGGTCCAAGTCCCGGCAAAACTCGAGCACGTCGTTTTTTTCAGCTTTGCCTTCCGGGTGGCCATGATAGACGACGAGAACAATCAGACCTTCGTCTTTCATGATGCTGAGAAGCTGTTCAATTGCTTTGATCGTAGAACTGCCGTTTGTCGTAATTGATTTGTCCCCGCCCGGCAAATAGCCGAGGTTAAATACCGCGGCCGCCACTTTGCCATGTGTTTCAGGCGGAAGGGATTCAGCAACTTTATCATGGCTTTTGTGAAATAACGTTGTTCGCGCTTGATACATGTCACCGAGCCGTTCCTTTGTATTGGCCACGGCTGATTCTTGGATGTCGAATGCGTATACATGGCCGTTTTTACCGACAAGCTCCGCTAAAAACTGCGTATCGTGTCCGTTGCCCATTGTCGCATCTACGACAATATCTCCTTCTCCCGCGGCCATTTTCAGCAGTGCTTTGCTGTAAGGAAGAATTTTCTTCAAAATCATAGCGCTGATTCCTCCTCAAGCCGCTGAAAGAACTTTCCTTGATAGCTGCCTCGATTTTCTAGCTCTTTATTAATAGCGCCAAGCACTTCCCATTTGTTGACGCTCCACATTGGCCCGATCATCAACTCAATCGGTCCGTCACCTGTAATGCGGTGGACGATCATTTCCGGCGGAATGATCTCAAGCTGATCGCAGACGAGCTGCACATAATCATCTTGAGAAAGAAATTCCAGCTTTCCCTTTTCATATTGCTTGACCATCGGCGTGCCTTTCAGTAGGTGAAGCAGATGGATTTTAATGCCCTGGACGTCCAAATCTGCGACGGCCTTTGCCGTTTCCATCATCATGTCCCGGTCTTCCAAAGGCAGCCCGTTGATAATATGCGAGCAGACACGTATGCCGTGTTTTCTTAATTTATTGACGCCTTCCACATAGCAGTTAAAATCATGTGCGCGGTTGATCAGAAGTGCAGTCCGTTCATGAACTGTTTGAAGCCCAAGCTCCACCCACAAATAGGTGCGTTCATTCAGCTCTGCCAGGTAATCAACGACATCATCAGGCAGACAGTCAGGGCGTGTGGCGATCGAAATGCCGACCACATCATCAAGCGCTAGCACTGATTCGAATTTTTCGCGAAGCACTTCAACCGGCGCATGCGTGTTGGTGAAAGCCTGAAAATAAGCGATGTATTTGCCGTCCTTCCATTTTTCGTGCATGCGGTTTTTGATGTCGTGGAATTGCGTAATTAAATCATCGGCCCGGTTTCCGGCAAAATCGCCGGAGCCTGCTGCGCTGCAAAACGTACAGCCTCCGTGGGCTACGGTGCCATCCCGATTTGGACAGTCAAAACCGCCGTCAAGCGCTACTTTAAACACCTTATGGCCGAAATGTTCTCTGAGATGATAATTCAATGTATGATAGCGTTTTTCCGTATTTGAATAAGGAAAAGGATTGTTCTGCATTACAATTCATGTGCCTCCTTGCGTACGATTGCATCCTAAAATTGTAGCACGCATTTCACAAGAGAACAAATGAATATCGACCATAAATTACTTTATTGAACAAAGTCAGATGAGGCTACAATATGAATGATGGATGAATTCCATTACCAAGAGGAGGGGTTACTGTGGCAACAAGACAATCAGTAGATGAACATCTCCAGCAATGTATGCAGGCCTATGATTATGCTGAAGAACAGCTGAAAATCGCTTCTAAACAAGAGCATTATAACGATCAAGAATATAGTGATGCACAAATGCAGCTAGAAGATGCGGTAAATGCCTTGAATAAACTATGGCTGTCGTCAAATGATCAGCAGAGAGAACAGCTGTACAGAATGAGACTTCAGCTTCAATCTTTGCAAAATAATATGATCCTGCAGCACCCTCTTGATGTGTAGGAAACGGACCCTTTTAAAAGGGTCCGTTTTTTTGTAAAAAAAGGATTGACTTTGTGAGTCAAAGTATTTATTGTATTAAGTGTACTAATTGAAGTAATACACTGTAGACACTAATATAAAATCATTTATATATTGACATTAAGGGAGGCAGTTATGAAACATAAAAAACGAAACAAACGTAACGTGCCAATGCTGATAGCGGCATCTGTGATCGCTTGTTCTTTTTTTCTTGTTCTTGTGATGATCGGTTTTGAATGGCAAAAAAGTCTAATTGATCATTTTTATCTATAAAAGGTTCAGATCGTATAGAAAGTAGGGAAGTAAATGATTCAAATCGATCCAAGAAGCTCAACACCCATTTACGAACAAATTATTCAGCAAATGAAAGAGCTTTGTTTGAAAGGGATCATGAAGCCTGGTGATAAGCTTCCTTCTGTCAGAGAATTGGCAACGATCATTATTGCGAATCCGAACACTGTCAGCAAAGCGTATAAAGAGCTTGAGCGAGAAGGGATTATTGAGACGCTGCGGGGCAGAGGGACCTATATATCGGAGAATGCAAAAACGACACTGGTTGAAGGGAAGATGACGATGATTAAAGAGCAACTCAAACAGCTCATCATCGATGCACACTATGCAGGGGTTGAGCTGGAAAAACTGCACGAATGGATAAAGGAAATCAGCGCTGATGTGAAGGGAGGCAAAAAAAATGATTGAACTACGGCAGCTGTCAAAAGCGATTGACGGCAATCAAGTATTAAAAGATGTTTCATTAACAATCGAAAAAGGAGAAATCTTTGGATTGCTTGGACGCAATGGATCAGGGAAAACAACGATGCTTCGCTTAATCCAGCAAATCATTTTCGCTGACAGCGGAACGATTTTATTTGACGGCGTAGAAATCAAAAAGCACCCGAAGGTCAAACAAAATATCATCTACATGCCTGTTCAAAATCCTTTTTACGACAAGTATACATACAAGCAGCTTGTCGATATCCTGAGAAGAATATATCCGAAATTTGATGTCACGTACGCGAATGAACTGATGAACAGATACGAAATTCCAGAAACGAAAAAATACCGTGAGCTGTCGACAGGCTTGAAAAAACAGCTGTCGCTCGTTCTGTCGTTTGCGGCGAGACCGGCGCTGATCCTCCTGGATGAACCGACGGACGGTATTGATGCGGTAACTAGACATGATGTGCTGCAGCTGATGGTCGATGAAGTGGCAGAGCGTGATACGAGCATCCTGATTACGTCCCACCGGCTTGAAGACATAGAGCGGATGTGCAACCGAATTGGTTTTCTTGAAGATAACAGCCTGACCAACGTCATGGATCTTGATGAGTTAAAAGAAGAATACATTAAAATTCAAATGGCTTTCGATACAGATGTCAATCTGGCGATCAGAGAGCAAAACATTCCGATGCTCGATCAGGCCGGCGTGTTTTACACAGTGCTGATTCCGAAAAGCGATGAGGAGAAAAAGAGCTTTTTGAGAGAGCTGAAGCCAAAAGTATGGAATGAGCTTCCTGTCAACTTGGAAGAAGTGTTCATTGCGAAGTTTGGAGGGAAGCGGAGATGGTAGACCGAGGTCTCCTCTATCGAGAGTGGAAGCAGAATCAAGTGGTGATTTTGCTAAGTATTGCGTTTTTAGTGCTGGCAAATCCGCTTTCTATCGTTAATACGTATTTGTCTTATCAAGGATGTCTTGATCGCCAAGACCCGCAATATTGTGATTTTATTGTGAATTATTCCATAAGCAATCTGATAGATCTCAACTGGGTGCCGGGTGTCATTTTGGCGGTCTGCTTCCTAGGAATGGAACGTTCGAAAGGCACGATGGATTTTATACTAAGCCTTCCATATAACAGAAGCCAAATTTTCCAGACGAAATTTTGGTTAGGCGGTTTTGTGATTGTGCTGTCGCAATTGATTGGCTTTTTACTCGCATGGCTGCTGATTGTTGTCTATAACCCTGAACACGTCTACTTTTTTGAGCACAGCAGCGTTGGAGTAATTGTGATTAGTTTTATGGCTTTTTCACTGGTGATGGCCGCCGGAGCTTTAACTGGAAATGCTTTTGCCCAGCTGTTAACGGCGTTTTCTGCAGCTATATTGCCGTATTTAATTATTGCATTGCCGGTTGGAAACCTTGAAGTTGTTTTTGGTGTGAGTATATGGGAAATGTTCCCTTCCCCTGAGAGTTATTTCTCTCTGGCAAGCAATTTATCGAACCTAGTACCGATTAGTTACGTTGTAAATGAATGGATGACTAACAGTAAATATCTTTTATTGATTCCAGCCGTAATGAGCATTCTATTTTACTTGATTGGTTTGATAAGCTTCAAAAAGCATCCAAGTGAACGAAACGGACACTTTTTCTTATGGAACAGATTAGACCGTCCGGTGCAAATTCTGGTTATGGCTTTCGGCATCCTTGGATTTGGTTTATTTGGATACTATACCGGACATTCCATTATTGGTTATATTTTGGGTATGATCATTGGGGCAGTGGCTGGATTCTTTGTGAGCTACTTCTCTATTTATAAGAAAACAAAAGTGTAAGAAATGCCTTAGGTTTGGAGGGAAGTGAGTTGCCGGATTCCGGACTGCTTTACAAAGAGTGGCGGCAGAATAAAGTCGCCTTAGTTATCACCATTTTGGTTTTTATATTAGGTAATCCATTATCAATTTTAAATATGTATCTCATCTATCAAGGCTGTGTCACTGGAAAAGAAAATTGGGTCGGCCCCTGCGTATTCAGCGTTGATTATTTAAACAGCTCATTTATCTCATTGTTTTGGATTTGGGGAGTCGTTTTGGCGGTCAGCCAGCTAGGGATTGAACGAAGCAAGGGCTACTTTGACTTTACATTAAGCCTTCCTTATACACGAGGGCAGATATTTAACGCGAAGTTCTTTACTGGCGGAATGGTGATTGTGATCCCGCAGCTCATAGGTTATGTTTTATCTGTTTTACTGATTTTGTTTTTGAAGCCTGATCAGGCCGTTTATTTTCACAATTACAGCTTGGGAATGATTATTGTTAGCATGCTGGCTTATTCTTTGGTTATGGCCGGAGGAGCTTTGACAGGCAATAGTTTCGCACAGCTTCTAGTCTCATTTACCGTAGCCATTTCGCCATTTTTGCTCATCAGCCTGCCTGCGATCAACCTGGAGATCCTTTTTGGCGGATCAATAGATTTTATCCATGGTCCAGTACCTAAATGGGTGCAGTATTTCATTCCGATAATTTATGTAGACTCGAAATGGGCTGAGAATTCACCATATTATTTAGTCATTCCGGCTATCATGACTATCATTTTTTACATTATCGGCTATATTAGCTTTGTCAAACTGTCTAATGAAAGAAACGGATATTTCTTCTTATGGAAGCCGCTTAACCGCCCGGTGCAGATCATCGTTATTATCATAGGAATCATGGGCTTCGGCTATTTTGGATTTACGGCAAGCGAGAGCTTTGCAGGTTATCTCATTGGCATGGGTACAGGTGCGGTAATCGGGTTCTTGATCAGTTATTTTGCGATTTATAAAAAAATGAAACTTTTGTAAGGGAGAGAGAACATATGATTGATGTTCAGCATATCGACCATTCTTTCACGATCGGAAAAAAGGGCCGTGAGAATGAAGTTCCAGTATTGAAGGATGTTTCATTACGTGTGGCGAAAGGTGAGATCGCCTGTATTGTCGGGCGAAGCGGCTCAGGGAAATCAACGCTTTTGAATTTGATTTCCGGCTACATATCGCCGACAAAAGGGCGGATTGTCATTAATGGCACTGATGTTACGGGGTTTAATGAAAAGGAATGGGCGCAATTTCGGCTTGACCATTTCGGGTTTATTTTTCAAAGCTTTCAGCTCATTCCGGGCTTAACAACGTATGAGAATGTGGAAATGCCGCTGGCGTTAAAAGGGATCAAGCCCTCTGAGCGGAAGCAAAAGGTGCAGGACATGCTGAAACGCGTCGGTCTGGAAAACCATGCCGCTCATTATCCGAATGAACTGTCAGGCGGCCAGCAGCAGCGTGTCAGTATTGCTCGAGCGTTGATTTTAAATCCTTCGATTATCTTAGCGGATGAGCCGACGGGAAGCCTTGATTCAGAAACGGAACATGAAGTGCTGGAATTGATCCAGCAGCTGAATCGTGAGCGTGGCATTACATTTGTGATCATTACTCACGATGATGAAGTCGCTTCTATCGGACATTCAAAATTTCAGCTTCATGATGGTGTGCTAAAAGGAGGAATTACCGTTGAGGTTTAAGGATCAGGTTCATTTTATCAGAAGAAATATGAAGAAAAACAGACTTCGCGTCTTTATGACGATTCTTGCGACAACAATGGCGTGTGCGTTTTTGGTTGTGCTGTCGTCCGTTGGATTTGGGATTCAAAAGACAATTACAGATATGACAATGAGCCAGCAGATTGTAACGAAAGTCAGTGTAATGGGCAAGGAAGGAGACAAGCCTATTAAAAAAGCTGATTTAGAGAAGTATGATCACGTAAGGTCAGTTGTAGAAAGAACGCAAGTGTATGAACCAAACAAAGCTACTTTAGGCAATCGTACAAATGAAAGCTCAAATCTCATTTTTACTAATATGAATGATGAATTAAAGGCCAATATGGAATTGGAAAAGGGAAGAGTCGCAAAGTCGGAAAATGAAATCGTAGTAGGATACGACTTCGCAAAGAGATTATTGACGAAAAAAGAATCGGAAGAATATAACAAAAAAATCGAAGAAGCAAAAGGAAATCCAGAAGATATAAAAGAACCAAAGGGCTATACGAAAGATATTCTGAACAAAACAATAGAACTAAGTGTATCGAAGACAGATCCTAAAACAGGGGATGTTACAAAAACAAAAACATATGACTTTAAAATTGTCGGTATTACAAAAAAACCATCTCAAGACTGGATGGAGGACTCAAACATTTTTATCAGTGATCAATTCAAAAAAGATTTTTCGGAATTCTTAGATTTCAAAGGCGGAAATGTTGAAACGAACATTGGTGTTTTTGCTGATAAGTTTGAGAATGTGGAACAGCTGACAAATGATCTAACAGATGACGGGTACTATGTCACATCAGTGACTACCGAACTTGAGGGAGCCAATACCTTCTTCATGGTCTTCAAAATCGGACTGATCTTTGTCGGATGTATCGCAGTTATCATTTCAGCGATCGGCATTTTTAACACGATGACGATGGCGGTGACAGAGAGAACGCAAGAGATCGGCATTATGAAAGCGATTGGGGCGAGCCCGTCAATCATTCGCCGAATGTTCTTGATGGAAAGCGCGTATATCGGAATTTTAGGCTGTGTGATTGGGATTATCATTTCTTACGGCGTGAGCTACCTTGTCAACCTGGCCGTTCCGATGATTCTTGCGGCCACAAGCGGAAGCGATGCGGGCGACTTGAATTACACATTCTCCTACATCCCGGCGAGTCTTGTGATCATTGCCGTTGTGATTTGCGGAGGGGTCGCAGTCATTTCCGGAATGAACCCGGCGAGAAAAGCAACAAAAACCAACGTGCTGACAGCGTTGAGAAGAGAACTATAATGCGAACGAGCCGGCTGAGACAGCCGGCTTTTTCTATAGCGCATGCTGGCGTTTTGCTATACACTTGATAAAAAAGGAAAAAGTGCGGTGAGTCGATTGTTTAAACTTTTGCTTATTGAAGATGATGAATCGCTGTTTCATGAAATCAAGGATCGTTTAACGGGATGGTCCTATGATGTATACGGCATTCAGGATTTCAGTCAGGTGCTGCAGGAATTTGCGGCGGTTAATCCTGATTGTGTCATTATTGATGTACAGCTGCCTAAATTTGACGGCTTTCATTGGTGCCGGCTGATCCGCTCCCGGTCAAATGTTCCGATTCTCTTTTTATCCTCCCGGGATCATCCTGCTGATATGGTGATGTCCATGCAGCTCGGGGCAGATGACTTTATTCAAAAGCCATTTCATTTTGATGTGCTGATCGCGAAAATCCAAGCGATGTTCCGGCGTGTGCACCATTATAATACGGAGCCGAATACGATTAAAACCTGGTGCGGCGCTGCTGTAGACGCGGAGCAGAACCTCGTCAGCAATGACAAAGGATCTGTTGAACTGACCAAAAATGAAATGTTCATTCTAAAACAATTAATAGAGCAAAAAAACAAGATCGTCAGCCGGGAAGAGCTGATCAGAAGCTTGTGGAACGATGAGCGTTTTGTTAGTGATAATACGCTGACCGTCAATGTCAATCGCCTGCGAAAAAAACTGGACGTCCTGCAGCTTGGTGCATATATCGAGACAAAGGTGGGCCAGGGCTACATCGCGAAGGAAGAGGACAAGTTCTATGATTAAAGCATTCCTTATCGAAAGGCGGAGCTGGATTGCCGCGTTTTTGTTTCAGCAGGCTTTGATGCTGTTCATTGCTTTTGTCGATCCTTCCATATCATTCGGGAATGTACTTTATATGGTGTATTTGTGCATCTTGTTTTTTATCATATTCCTTTGGTTCCGCTATCGGAAAGAAACAGCGTTTTATAAAAGCTTGAAAACATGGGAGAACAATCTCGATGTGACAGCCATAAATGAACCGGAAACGCCGTTTGAAGCAATGGTTGAAAGAAGCATTGCCGGGCAAACAGAACACTTGAAGCAGACCGCAGCACGGCATCGCTTAGCATTGGAAAATGAAAAAGATGAGCTGATGGCATGGATCCATGAGGTCAAAACCCCATTAACAGCGATGCATTTAATCATTGATAGAATGGAAGAAAAAGCACTGAAATCCCAGCTGTCATATGAATGGCTGCGTATTCACCTGCTTCTTGATCAGCAGCTTCATCAAAAACGCATTTCATTTATTGAAAACGATCTGTCAGTAGAATTCATTCAGCTTCAGCCTTTGATCTTTAAAGAAATCAAAGATTTACAATCGTGGTGTATCCAAAAAGGGATCGGTTTTGACATACAGCTCGATGCCAAAGAAGTGCTGAGCGATGCAAAATGGCTGGCGTTTATCATCAGGCAGCTGCTGACAAACGCGGTGAAATACAGCGAAGCCTCTGAAATCGAGATCAAAAGCTTTCAAAAAGGGGAACAGACGCAGCTCCAAGTGAAAGACTGTGGCAGGGGCATTGATCCAAAAGATGTACCGCGTATTTTTGATAAAGGGTTTACATCCACAACGGATCACCATGATCAAGCGTCAACTGGCATGGGGCTGTACTTGGCAAAAAAAGCAGCGGCGCCGTTATTGATCCTTATTGATGTTGAGTCGGAGTTTGGTGCGGGGACAGTTTTTACATTAACCTTTCCAATACGGAATCAATTTGAACATGTCATAAGCGTGTGACGAAAATGTCACATGCTTTTCTTTTTTGTTCGCCGTATCGAAGGAAAAGCCCGGCATTCCTTTTTATAATGAGATTATCCAATATAAAGGAGACTGCATAAATGGTGATTTTAGAAGCGAATAAAATTCGAAAAAGTTATGGAAACAAGCTGAATAAACAGGAAGTGCTGAAGGGCATCGATATTCACATTGAAAAGGGCGAATTCGTCAGTATTATGGGTGCTTCCGGGTCGGGAAAAACCACTTTGCTCAACGTTCTTTCCTCAATCGATCAGGTCAGTCACGGAACCATTCATATTAATGGAAATGACATGACGGCTATGAAGGAAAAGCAGCTGGCTGAATTTAGAAAACAGCATTTAGGCTTTATCTTTCAAGATTACAATTTGTTAGACACATTGACAGTGAAAGAGAATATCCTTCTGCCTTTATCGATCACGAAACTATCAAAAAAGGAAGCCAATCGCAAGTTTGAGGAAGTTGCAAAGGAACTGGGAATATATGAATTGCGGGATAAGTACCCGAATGAAATTTCCGGCGGCCAGAAGCAGAGAACATCCGCCGGAAGAGCGTTTATTCATGACCCGAGCATTATTTTCGCTGATGAACCGACCGGCGCGCTTGATTCGAAATCGGCCTCTGATCTATTAAATAAGCTGAGCCAGCTCAATCAAAAACGAAACGCCACGATTATTATGGTTACCCATGATCCCGTCGCTGCCAGCTACTGCGGCAGAGTCATTTTTATTAAGGACGGGCAAATGTATACACAGCTGAATAAAGGGGGCCAGGACAGGCAGACGTTTTTCCAGGATATTATGAAAACGCAAGGCGTGTTAGGCGGGGTGCAGCATGAACATTAATCAGCTCATCCTGCGAAATTTGAAAAGGAATCTTCGGAATTACTATCTGTATGTGTTTGCGCTCATCTTTAGCGTGGCGCTTTATTTCGCCTTTGTCACGCTGCAGTATGATCCAGCAATTAACGAAGTGAAGGCTTCGATCAAGGGAGCAGCGGCTATTAAAACCGCTTCGATTTTGCTTGTGGCTGTTGTGGCGATCTTCATTTTATATGCCAATACGATTTTTATTAAGAGACGGAGTAAAGAAATCGGGTTGTTTCAATTAATTGGAATGACGAAGCATAAAATTTTTCGCATCTTAAGTGCAGAAAATGTCATGCTGTATTTCGGTTCATTAGCGATCGGGGTAGCGGCCGGGTTTTCGATATCGAAGCTGGTCTTGATGATTCTGTTCAAAATTGTCGATGTCAAAGCGGATGCGAAACTGCATTTTTCTGAGCAGGCCTTGGTCCAAACGGTCATTGTGTTCTGCGGCATTTACCTTTTGATCATGATCATGAATTATACGTTTATCAAAAAACAGAGTATTTTATCTTTGTTTAAAGTAACGTCCTCCACTGAAGACAAAGTGAAGAAAATATCATTTTTCCAAATGCTGATCGGCGCTTTAGGCATCGTGTTGATTTTGACAGGATACTATGTGTCTTCTGAGCTGTTTGGCGGAAAATTTAAGACCATTAATGAACTGTTTGTTGCGATGAGCTTCATTCTGGGGAGCGTCATTATCGGGACGTTTTTGTTTTATAAAGGATCAGTTACGTTTATCTCGAATATCATTCGAAAAAGCAAGGGCGGCTACTTAAATATTTCTGAGGTCCTGTCACTGTCATCGATCATGTTCAGAATGAAATCGAATGCGCTGCTGCTGACGATTATTACAACCGTTTCAGCGCTCGCCATCGGGCTGTTATCTCTTGCTTACATCTCGTATTACTCATCGGAAAAGACCGCTGAACAAAATGTAGCGGCTGATTTTTCATTCATGAATGAGAAAGATGCCAAGTTATTTGAAAACAGATTGAGGGAAAGCAACATCTCGTTTGTAAAAAAGGCAACACCTGTCCTGCAAGCAAATGTTGACATTGCAAATATTATGGATGGAACTCCGAAAGAGATGCAGGGCGACCCCAGCAATATGCAGCTTGCTGTTGTTAGCGACAAAGATGTAAAAGGAGTCGATGTGGCGGCTGGAGAAGCCGTTTTCTCAGGATACACCGACTTGCTGCAAAAAATAATGGTTTTCAAGGACTCTGGTGTTATTAAAGTAAAAAGCAAACATGAGACGCAGCCATTAAAATATAAAGGATTAAGAGAAGAGTTTCTTGTATCCTACACGTTTACAAGCGGGGGCATGCCCGCTGTCATTGTGGATGACAGCCTGTTTAAACAGCTGAACAAGGATAAGGACCCCCGCATTCAGCTGGCGCAATCTACATTTATCGGCGTCAATGTGAAACATGACGATCAAATGGAAAAAGCAAATGAGCTTTTTCAACAGGTGAACAAGAAAAACGAGCATTTATCAAGACTGGATACAAGCGCTGCGCAAAAATCACTGTTTGGTATTGTGATGTTCATCGTCGGCTTCTTAGGGTTAACGTTCCTGATTACATCAGGTTGTATCCTTTATTTTAAACAAATGGGTGAAAGTGAAGATGAAAAACCGAGCTATACGATTTTAAGAAAACTCGGTTTTACGCAGGGCGACCTGATAAAGGGGATACGCATCAAACAAATGTACAACTTCGGCATTCCGCTTGTTGTCGGCCTCTTCCACAGTTACTTTGCCGTCCAATCCGGCTGGTTCTTATTCGGATCAGAGGTATGGGCGCCTATGATTATGGTGATGGTGTTATATACTGCGCTCTACTCCATTTTTGGTTTTCTGTCAGTTCTTTATTATAAGAAGGTCATTAAATCGTCGTTGTGAAACAGAAAAAGCTCCAGACATTCTGGAGCTTTTTGTTTATCGTTTAGGCGCCCGATAACCGGCGGCTTCAGCTTCTTCAACTGAGCAAAACATTTCAGCCGGATCGGTTGTCCTGTCATAGTATGTACTGCCTGGCGTGTGGTAGATGCCGTTTTTGCTTCCTTTGATATTACAGCCTTCTGCTTTGTCAGCTGTTTTGGTTTCATCACTTTTACTCGTATTGTTTGAAGAACTTCCAGTGTCTTCATGAGAACTGGCGGTTTGGCTTTCCGTCTCTTTTAATTGATTTTCAAGTTTTGTTTTATCTTGTCGGAGTGTTTCGTTTTCAGCCTTTGCCGTTTTTGCATCTTCTTTGAGCTGCTTTTGATTTTCTTGAAGCTCTTTAATTTCAGCTTTTAATGATTTCTGAGTCTTTTTTAGATCGCTATTTTCGTTTTTAAGCTTCTCAAGCTTGTCGTGATCTTCTTTGTTGTCTTTTAATTTCTTTGCTTCAGAGCTGACAGATTTATATTCTTTCTCAAGTTCTTCGTGCTCTTTTGTGAGGTTTTTATATTCGGCGTTTAGCGCTGAATATTTTTTCTCGGCATTTGCTGCGGCAGTGTCAGGTTCTGCCAATGCTGCCCCGGTAAAGAGCAGCACAAGGCCTCCAATGAAAAGCGGCCAAAAAAGTCTCTTGGAGAAACGTTTTTCCTTTTTCAGTACATCTGACAAGGTGATATAATCCATAGCCCAGTGAAATGAGACATGCCAGAAAACCTAAGAATGCTAATACCATTTCCATAATATGACCCCTTTTTCTATTTATTTTACATTTTTCAAACAATATTTGTTAGATTTTTTCACGCTCATCAGTTGAAAAATGTGAGAGAGACAGATAGAATGAATGTGCTATGATAACTGGATTCGTACGGAGCCGTTTTAGGTTTCGTTTTTTTCATGAGCTTTTTTAGGTAAGAAAGGGGGATGAGTATGCCGCGTGCTCTTAAAATTTTAGTCATTGGAATGTTTATCAATGTGACGGGTGCTTCTTTTTTATGGCCGCTGAATACGATTTATATCCATAATCATTTAGGAAAGTCGTTAACAGTAGCCGGACTTGTCCTGATGCTGAATTCCGGCGCAAGTGTGGCTGGTAATTTATGCGGAGGTTTTTTGTTTGATAAAATCGGTGGTTTTAAATCGATTATGCTTGGGATAGCCATTACGTTAGCAAGCCTGATGGGTCTTGTCTTTTTTCATGATTGGCCAGCCTATATTGTGCTGCTGACGATTGTGGGCTTTGGCTCCGGTGTTGTTTTTCCGGCCAGCTACGCAATGGCGGGATCGGTATGGCCTGAAGGGGGAAGGAAGGCATTTAATGCGATATATGTCGCGCAAAACGCGGGTGTGGCCGTCGGTTCAGCGCTTGGCGGTGTCGTGGCATCTTTCTCGTTTTCATATGTATTTTTGGCGAATGCCGCGCTGTATCTGGTCTTTTTCTTTATTGTATATTTCGGATTTCGAAATATTCAGACGGGAGATGCGTCCCAAACGTCTGTGCTTGATTACGATGCTGTGAACAGCAAAGCAAAATTTGCCGCACTGATCATTTTAAGCGGAGGCTATGTACTCGGATGGCTGGCTTATTCTCAATGGTCAACCACAATTGCTTCGTACACACAAAGCATTGGAATATCTCTTTCCTTATACAGCGTGCTATGGACGGTTAACGGAATTCTCATTGTGCTCGGCCAGCCGCTCGTCAGTTTTGTGGTGAAAAAATGGGCCGAGTCGCTAAAAGCGCAAATGGTCATCGGCTTTATCATTTTTATTGTGTCTTTCAGCATGCTGCTGACTGCAAAGCAATTTCCGATGTTTCTCGCTGCGATGGTGATCCTGACGATCGGAGAAATGCTTGTTTGGCCTGCTGTGCCGACAATTGCCAATCAGCTTGCCCCTAAAGGGAAAGAAGGCTTTTATCAAGGCTTTGTCAACAGTGCGGCGACAGGCGGCAGAATGATTGGTCCCCTGTTCGGAGGAGTGCTTGTCGATCATTACGGCATTAAGGCCCTTGTTTTATCTCTGTTGGTATTGCTGCTGATCAGTATTGCCACAACGCTTCTATATGACAAACGGCTAAAATCAGCTAAAGAAACAAATAAGCAGGCATCAATTTCTTCATAATAAAAGATCCCGCCGAATGAGCGGGATCTTTCAGCGTGTCGACAAACCCTCGCATTCGTTGTCAGGCCTGCGCTTCGGTGCTCACGAATTAGAACATTCGCTCCGCTCCTATGCTCGTCCTTCCTAGACTTCAAGGGTTTTCAATCACGCTGAAAAGATGACAAAATCCTAAAATGAAAACCATTTTAGGATTTTGTCAACAATCTGAAAGATCCCGCCGGATGAGCGGGATCTTTTTACATAATCGGAAGCACTTTAACGGCATCCTTTACATTTGAATATGTTTTCAGCGACGAAAAATTGGCATCCAGTTTATTCATTTTCATAGCCAATTCAGGCTTAATGCCGGTAATGATTAACTCAGTTCCGGTCAATTTCAGCAAATGGCTCAGCTTGAAAATTTGGTCGGCCGTTTGTTCGTTCACTTGGGCCAATCCGGATAAATCAATGATCAAATAATCATCTTTGGATGTTGATAAGATATTCGTCAATGTGCAAACGATGGAATTAAATCGCTCCTCTGTCAGGTTTCCGACTAGCGGAAGAGCCGAAATGCCATTGCGAATCGGGACAATAGGAGTTGAAAGTGCAGTAATTTCCGTGAGGGAATCCTCGAGAAGCTTTTCATATTCTTTTTGCTTGGTGATATCATTCTGAATTCCGACAAAATACGTTTTATCCTCTATTTCCATTGGATCAATATTTAATTCATTCCAGAACATCGTTCCGTCTTTTTTGTAGTTTTGGATCTGAACGGTGACCGGTTCTTTATTTTGTAAAGCGGTTCTGATGTTCTCCACTTCTGCAGGATCTGTGTGTTTCCCCTGTAAGAAGCGGCAGTTCTTTCCTAAAATTTCCTCGGTCTCGTAGCCGGTCATTTGAACAAAGCCTTGATTTACGTAGACAATAGGATTATCTTCGAGTGCGGGATCTGTAATTACCACACCGACTCGCACGTGATCAAGCGCTTTTTTGATGACTTCCAGCTGTCCTGGTATCCCAAATGATTGAAAACTAGCCATATAAATCCCCCTTAGGCCGTCAGCTTGCTATGCGAAAGCCTGATATTCCCCTTTTTAAAAATGAATTCTACAGTAACCGTAGCACAACACATGTTCTGATTCAAGCAAGTGCAGTTTGTTGTTTGTCATTAGGGCTTGTCCTCGTATACACTAAAAATAAGAACAGAATTTGAACATATGAACGGAAAGGTTTTCTACATGCTAAATAGGTGACTAGGTCAATGTCACTGGGTGAAAAATGAATCCAATGCATCAAGCTTACCGATCATGTGTTCACATATAATGGAAGAAACAAGCTTTTTACAGATTTGCCGGTATGTAGATATCGAAAATCATCGGAATCGTTTAAGGGGGCTGGATGGCCTGAAGTCGCTTTACGAAATAAGGGCTTTAGGAAGGTGATGATGAAGATGCTGCATCAGGTACTTATTGCTTGTGTAATTGGAGGAATCATGGGGATTCTCGGTCATGTGAAAAAGAGAGGCAGACTGGAGAAGCCCAGAATGACGAAGCGGTTTATCTACCTTGGATTTTTGGAAGATTGGTTTATCGGAATGACAGCTTCCATTTTACTTGTATTATCCGCTGACCCCGATTCAGGAATTCAACTTGTCATCTTATCCATTATCTCAGGCTACGGCGGTGAAGCTGTTCTCAGAAGTTTTGACTTCGTGAGAGAACTGAACAGCGGCGGCGAACCGGCCGAGTCCAAACGTCAAACTAAAACTCCACCCGAATAATTGTCCTCAATCTTCGCCCGTTCAGGGTACATTCCCATTGTATACAAACCTGCTTGCACTTATGAACAGAATTCTATAAAATACAGTTAGATTACGGTTGCGATAAGAACAATGAAGAGGAGCAGTAAGAAACAGATATTGTTGCAGAGAGTTGACGGCTGGTGAAAGTCAATCAAGTTTGTTTCCGAACTCACCTCAGAGTTGCAGCGGTGAAAAGCCGCTGACGCATAACTGCGTTAAAAGTATCAAGTGAGTGCGGCGTATGCCGCGCTAACGAGGGTGGTACCGCGGGAAAACGAAAGTCTCTCGTCCCTTTTAGGGATGAGGGAGTTTTTTTTAGTTTGGGAATATTCTGAATAATCCTCTCCTTCCCGTCAATACTTGAACCATACACGCCGTATTCAATCAGAAGGAGGTTTTTACTTTGAGTTTTCAGCACAAAGAGATAGAAAAGAAATGGCAAACATATTGGCTTGAAAACAAGACATTTGCCACTCTTGATAATAATGAAAAACAAAAATTTTACGCGCTGGACATGTTTCCTTATCCGTCTGGAGCTGGGTTGCACGTCGGCCATCCTGAAGGATACACAGCTACGGATATTCTGTCCCGCATGAAGCGCATGCAGGGCTATGATGTCCTTCATCCAATGGGCTGGGACGCATTCGGCCTGCCAGCTGAACAATACGCGCTTGACACAGGGAACGACCCCGCTGTGTTTACGAAGCAGAATATTGATAACTTCCGCCGCCAAATTCAAGCGCTTGGCTTCTCATATGACTGGGATCGCGAAATCAATACGACTGACCCTGAATACTATAAATGGACGCAATGGATTTTCTTAAAGCTATACGAAAAAGGCCTTGCTTACGTTGACGAAGTGCCTGTAAACTGGTGCCCTGCGCTCGGTACTGTTCTTGCCAACGAAGAAGTCATTGACGGCAAGAGTGAACGCGGCGGCCATCCGGTAGAGAGACGCCCAATGAAGCAGTGGATGCTGAAAATCACCGCTTATGCGGACAGGCTCCTTGAGGACTTGGAAGAGCTTGATTGGCCGGAAAGCATTAAAGATATGCAGCGCAACTGGATCGGCCGTTCGGAAGGCGCTCACGTTCATTTTGCTATAGATGGACATGATGATTCCTTTACGGTGTTTACAACAAGACCAGATACGCTGTTTGGCGCTACATACACTGTCCTTGCCCCGGAACACGCATTGGTGGAAAACATCACAACGGCTGAGCAAAAAGAAGCTGTTGAAGCTTATATCAAAGAAATTCAATCAAAGAGTGACCTAGAACGCACAGATCTTGCGAAAACAAAGACAGGCGTATTCACAGGAGCGTATGCGATCAATCCTGTAAACGGAGAAAAACTGCCGATTTGGATTGCGGATTATGTTCTTGCATCATACGGAACAGGCGCTGTCATGGCAGTTCCTGGACACGATGAGCGTGATTTTGAATTCGCCAAAACATTTGGCCTTCCGGTGAAGGAAGTCGTAAAAGGCGGGAACGTTGAGGAAGCAGCTTATACTGGCGACGGCGAGCACGTGAACTCTGATTTCCTGAACGGCCTTCACAAACAGAAAGCGATTGAGAAAGTGATCGCTTGGCTGGAAGAAACGAAAAACGGTGAGAAGAAAGTGACGTACCGTCTTCGTGACTGGCTCTTCAGCCGCCAGCGTTATTGGGGCGAGCCGATTCCGGTCATTCATTGGGAAGACGGAACGTCAACAGCTGTCCCTGAAGAGGAGCTGCCGCTGATTTTGCCGAAAACGGATGAAATCAAACCGAGCGGAACGGGCGAATCACCGCTTGCGAACATTAAAGAGTGGGTGGAAGTTACAGACCCTGAGACAGGGAAAAAAGGAAGAAGAGAAACGAATACAATGCCGCAATGGGCGGGAAGCTGCTGGTATTTCTTGCGCTATATTGATCCGCACAATCCGGATCAGCTGGCATCACCAGAAAAATTGGAAAAATGGCTTCCGGTCGATATGTATATCGGCGGTGCAGAGCATGCCGTGCTTCACCTTCTGTATGCCCGCTTCTGGCATAAGTTCCTTTATGATATCGGCGTAGTGCCGACGAAAGAACCGTTCCAAAAGCTGTACAACCAAGGAATGATTCTCGGCGAAAATAACGAAAAAATGAGTAAATCTAAAGGGAACGTTGTCAACCCTGACGAAATCGTGTCCTCTCACGGTGCTGATACGCTGAGATTGTACGAAATGTTCATGGGACCTCTTGATGCTTCAATCGCCTGGTCTGAATCAGGATTAGACGGTGCGCGCCGTTTCCTTGACCGTGTATGGCGCCTATTTATTGAAGACAGCGGTGAGCTTAATGGCAAAATCGTTGAAGGCGCGGGTGAAACATTGGAGCGCGTCTATCATGAAACGGTTATGAAAGTCACAGACCATTATGAAGGCCTTCGTTTCAACACGGGTATTTCCCAGCTGATGGTCTTTATTAATGAAGCTTATAAAGCATCAGAACTGCCGAAAGAATATATGGAAGGCTTCGTGAAGCTTCTTTCTCCTATCGCGCCACACTTAGCGGAAGAGCTTTGGGAGAAGCTTGGCCATTCCGGCACAATTGCCTACGAAGCTTGGCCTGTATATGATGAAACAAAACTTGTGGATGATGAAGTTGAAATCGTTGTTCAGCTGAACGGAAAAGTAAAAGCGAAATTACAGGTTCCTGCCGATGCAACGAAAGAACAGCTGGAACAGCTTGCTCAAGCAGATGAAAAGGTCAAAGAGCAGCTTGAAGGCAAAACGATTCGGAAAATCATCGCGGTGCCTGGGAAGCTTGTCAATATTGTGGCAAACTAAGCCTAGAAAAAATCCCCTTTGCCAAAAGGGGATTTTTTTCATCAGTCTCAGAATAGCAATCGTTCAGCTGACTTTGATATACTGAACATGATCACTGTGAATAGGAGTGTTTTCTTTGGAAATAAAAGAAATCAGCACAGCCGCTTTGAAAGAAAAAATTGAGGCGGACGAAGAATTATATTTAATTGATGTCAGAGAAGATGAAGAGGTAGCGGAAGGCATGATCCCGCAAGCCGTTCATATTCGCATGGGGGATATTCCTGAAAAAATGGAAACCCTTGATAAAGACAAAGAGTACGTATTTATCTGCCGCTCAGGAATGCGCAGCATGAACGTCTGCAAGTACCTGGATGAGCAAGGCTTTAAAACAGTCAATGTTGAAGGCGGCATGATGGCCTGGGAAGGCGAAACAAAACCAAAAAACTAGGGGAGAGCAGTCCCCTAGTTTTTATTTGTATTCCGGAAGCCAATCGCCGTGTGCTGCAAATAAATCGTCACACATGGAGATGATGTCTTTCATGGAAAGCTCCGCGCTTGTATGCGGATCAAGCATTGCAGCTTGGTAAACCGCTTCTTTTTTTTGTGTGACAGCCGCTTCGATTGTCATCAGCTGTGTATTAATATTCGTCCGGTTTAAGGCTGCAAGCTGCTCAGGCAGTTCTCCGGCGAAGCACGGTGTAATTTTTTTTCTGTCGGCGACGCATGTCACTTCCACAACCGCTTTTGAAGGAAGGTTGGTGATCAGCCCTGTATTCAAGACGTTTCCTCCGAAGGTGAATGGTTCGTTTGTTTCCATTGCCTCTATAATTCTTGAACCATATTCCTTTGAACGTTCGTGCGTAAGGTTTTTATTATTGACGATATCATCCCGCATTTTCTCCCAATTTTCAATTTGCTTGACGCACCTTCTCGGATATTCGTCGAGCGGGATTTGCAGCTCGCTGATCAGTTCAGGGTAATTCCGTTTAATAAAGTATGGGTGATACTCTGCGTTATGTTCGGACGATTCCGTGACATAATAGCCGAACTTATCCATTAATTCAAACCGCACCATATCATGATGCTTTGTTTTTTGTTTTTCTTTCGCTCTCCTTTTGATTTCTGGATATAAATCTGTGCCGTCTTTTTTGACTTCCAAAAGCCAAGCCATATGATTGATGCCTGCGATGCGTTCCTCAATTCCGTCATGCTCCATTCCGAGAGCTTTAAATAAATCCTTAGTGCACACTTGAACACTGTGGCAGAGCCCGATTGTTTTGATATTGGTATAGCGGAGCATGGCGCCTGTAAGAGTGGCCATTGGATTTGTATAGTTTAAGAACCATGCGTCAGGGCACATTTCCTCCATATCTTTTGCGATATCAAATAAGACCGGGATTGTTCTGAGAGATCTGAATATCCCGCCAATGCCGACTGTATCGGCGATCGTCTGGCGCAGCCCATACCGTTTAGGAATCTCGAAATCGATGACTGTGCTCGGTTTGTATCCTCCAACCTGAATCGCATTGATGACATAGCCTGCGTTTTGCAAGGCGAGTTTTCTGTCATCATAGCTGTTGATGGCCACACTTGGGTTATAACGGTCTCTTAGATTTTCGAGCATGAGCTGGGATTCCTGCAGGCGTTTGGGATCAATGTCGTAAAGAGCGAACTCAAATCCATTCAGTGCCTCGGTTAACAGGCAGTCTCCCAAAACATTTTTGGCGAAAATCGTGCTCCCTGCACCGATAAATGTAATCTTTTTCATATTGCTTCCTCCTTTAATGTTAACCCTTTACCGCTCCGGAAGACAGGCCGGCAATAAAGTATTTTTGCAGCGCCAAAAACAGAACAACCATCGGCAGCATTGCCATCAGTGCCGCTGCGGCAACTAAATGAAGGTTGTTTGCGTTTTCTCCGAAAAAACCTGCCATGGCTACTGTTAATGTCTGAACCTTTTGATCTTGTAAAAAGAAAATGGCAAATTGATAGTCGTTCCAAATAAAGACACAAGAAATAATACAGATGGTCGCAGTGATCGGCTTCAGCAGAGGAAACACAATCGTAAAAAAGATTTTCAGCATGCCTGCGCCGTCAATTCTTGCGGCTTCTTCAAGCTCTTTTGGAATGGTCGATCGGATAAAGCCTGAATACAAGAATACGGTTAACGGCATGTAAGCCGCTGTATTAATGAAAATGGCGATTGCGTGTGTATTGACCATTCCGGCGTCCACAACCATTCGATACAAAGGAACCATGGACGTTAACGGAGGGATGATCATAATGGAGATCAGCAAGGCAAAAACGGCTTTATTCAGTTTCGTTTCCCGCCGGGCAAGCGGGTAGGCGGCAAGTGAGCCGAATATAATTAATAACAAGGCAGAAGAACCTGTGATGATCATGGTGTTTATAAAAGAGTTTCCTAGCGAAGCGCGCTCCCACGCCTCTGAAAAATTTGAAAGGAGATGTCGGCTGGAAATATCCATTTCGAACTGTAGTCTCCTTTTGCTTTCAATGAAGTGGTCAGCAGGATATAAAAAGGAATAAAATGCGCACAGGCCACAATGGCTGCAAGAAGCGTAATGATCCGCATGCTTTTTGTACGGGCGGCTCTCATGACATTTCCGTCTCCTTTCTTTTAAAGTACGCAAGCGCGCAAAAGCTGATGATCAAAATGACAAATGCCATAAATATGCCTTGCGTTGCGGCATAGCCGGCATCCTGCCGTTTGAAATACAAATCATACATAAACGTGGACATGGATTGTGACGCATTTCCGGGGCCGCCTGCGGTGAGTGCAATGATGACGTCAAACAGCTTTAAGCCTCCGATAATGTTGATGACCATATTAATGGTAATGGAGGGCATTAACAGCGGCAGCGTGATGGTAAAAAACTGCTGGCCTTGTTTCGCGCCATCCATTTGCGCCGCTTCATAGTAGTCTTTCGGAATGCTTTGCAGACCGGCTAAGTAGACAACCATAGCGATCCCGACATATTGATAGGTGTTAATCATGACAATGATCCATGGATTGAGCGAGGGACTGGCGAGCGCATTAATAGGGCTGATGCCGAAGACCCCGAGCAAATCGTTGAGCGCGCCTCCGTCATAGGAGAAGAAAAAGTACCAAATGTAGCCCATAATGAGCGGGCTGATCATCACCGGCAAATACACAATTGTTCTTGTTACCGCTTTCGTTTTAATGCTTTGATTTAAGAGCAGAGCGTACAGAAGCCCGACCACATTTTGAAAAAAGGTGCTGCCAAGCCCGTAAAGCAGAGTGTTTTTTAAGATATGCCAAGTATCAGGATCAGAAAACAGCCTTTCATATTGCGCGAATCCAACCCATTGGTAAACTTGTGAAAAGCCGTTCCAGTTTGTAAAGGTAATCAATGTGCCTTTCACAAACGGATAAATCATAAAGACCAGAACGGAGAGCAAAGCAGGAATGTACATCCACCAAAGTGAGGACTGTTTTTTTGGCTTAACCTGTTTCACATGAACGTCCCTTGCGATCTCACTCATTGTTTTCAGCTCCCTGTGTTTCCGATTGCTCCCTGAGTCGTTTATATTCTCTTCCCAGCTTCTGCGAAATGTCTTGAGGCGCCAAAATGTCAGCCGCCAGCTCCTGTCCGACCGTGCCCAGGACATCCCACATTCCGTTTGGCAAGTATAAACGGTCGAAGTAAGGCTCGACTTTGACATCTTGATAATGCTCATAATCGTTTGCGTAGAAAATATCAGCTTTCACATTGGTCAGCCCTGAAGGAAGCGATGTGGCTTCAGCCATTTGTTTGGCATTGGCCGGGCGGGCCATAAATGCGATAAATTCTTTTGCCTCTTTTAATTGAGGCGAATCTTTCCATGCTGCAAGGGTGTAGCGTTCACCGCCGATCCATATCGGGTTATCACCGGGATGTATGGCGGGTGTCGGGATAATGCCGACCTTGACGTTCGGATTGATCTGGGCAACGTCTTGGCCGAGTGTGCCGCCTTGCATTGTAAAGGCGATTTTGTTTTGGGCCATTAATTCAATGAGCTGTGATTTTTTTGCCGTGACGGCGTCGATGTTAATCAATTTTTCTTTCTGCATTTGTTTGAGGATTTTTGATAAGTAAGTGAATTTATTCCATTTAAAAGAACCGTTGATGAGCTGTTTTTTTTCATTATGGGCAGGGTCTGTGATGAGAAGAGGTGTAGCGAATTGGTCGTAATATTGAGCGAATGAGCTTTTGTCATAGCCGGCAAACCAGAAGGGAACAATGCTTCCCTTGCTCTTTTCTTTAATCGTTCTCAGTGCTTTGATAAAGTCATCCATGGTTTCCGGCGGAGCAATGCCGTAACGGTCTAAAATATTGCGGTTATACGCCAGACCGTCTTTTGCCTGATTGATCGGATAGGCATACACCTTTCCGCTTTTATTTTTGAGGATGCTGTTTAAATTAGGATCGAGATCTTGAGTCCATTCCATCTCCCGGAGATCCGCTGTATATTCTCCGTACCTGATTTTCCCCCAGCCATGTGTATCGAATAGATCAGGCAAATCATTGGCCGCCATTCTGACACGCATCATATTTTCATAGTCATTGCCTGGGAAATGAAGGCTGACATGAATGTCACTGTGTTCCTTTTCGAATGCTGCTGCCAGTTTTCTGAACGTATCTCTTTCACTGTCGGTTGACATTGTAGAATAAATGGTTAACGTCTTTTTTGCGGTATCTGCTGAGCTTTTCTCTGCTGAACACCCGGACAGAACAAGCAGAATAAGAGAGAGAAATAAAACAAAAGTGTGTTTCATCTTTTCCTCCTTATCATCGTGATGAATCTTTGCTTATGTCACCTCCTTTGTTGTACATCCGCAGCTTTGTCTTACGATTAATGTTGTGGGCAGGGTGACATGGTGAGGAAGCGTTCGTCCATTGAGACGGTCAAGCAGCAGTTTTACGCCTGTCCGGCCCATTTCTTCTGTGTATACCTTCACCGTCGTTAAAGGCGTGCTGGCAAATTCAGCTTCCTCAATGCCGTTAAAGCTGACAATTGCAGTATCCCGCGGCACTTGCAGTCCGGCTTCCTGCAGCGCTTTTAATGCGCCGATCGCCATAGAATCGCTGGCAATAAAGAATGCTTCCGGCAGATGGCTTTGATCGATTGCTTTCTTCATCAGGCGATAGCCCTCACGCATGCTGTATTCTCCGATCAGCACATGCTCAGGCTGGGGGGCGGCTGACTCCAAAAAAGCGGTCAGGCGTTTGTCTTCAATCGTTCTGCGAATGCTTTGGCCGTCCTTCAGCGTATGCTCTTTTTCTTGTCCGCCAATGTAGCCTAACCGTTTGTAGCCTAAGTCGAAAAGGTGATCAATCGCCTGGCGTGAAGCCGATTCAAAATCGATTCCAATCGAATCGTATGCTTGCGGATCTGGTGAATGATTGATAAATACCGCATGCTCCAGCCTTCCGCTGATATGCTTAACCGCTTCATCATGAACACGGCCGATGACAATGACACCATCCAATTCCCGAAGAATATGTTCCTGAAAGGAGCCGAGATGAATCGAATTTGTAATAAAAATTTCCTGTTCAAAGCATTCCTTTTCAATGCCTTTCCGAATGGAAGAAAAATAAGGGTCCTGCCTTTCCTGATCAGGGGACAGACAGCTCAGCACACCGATCAGCGGCTGGGCCCGCTGTTTTTGCCCGCGGGATTTTCGGCGTTTGGCAACGGTTTGATAACCAAGCTCTTCAGCGATGTTGACGACTCTTTGTCTCGTTTCGCCCGCAACAGAAAGCGACTCATCTTCATTTAAAATTCTGGACACAGTTGCGCTGGAAACATTAGCTTTCAATGCGATATCTTTAATACGAACCATGGGTCTCCCTCTCATCTATATTTAGTAAAATATTAACTCCCCTGTTTTTGATAAATTGATACTATCATATAAAAGTAAGCGGTTACAATAATTATTTTCGGAATATTTCGTTATATTTACTAAATATTTAGTAAATGATGTGATTTATGTTGGAAAAATAAAGGGGAACCCAGATCTGTCTCGTAAATGTGAAGTAAGCGAATAAGGAAGGGTGATGGGATGAGAGCCGAAAGAAGAAAGCAACTGTTTCGATTGCTTGGTGATTTGCCTGATCGGAGGCCAATCAGTGTTGAGACATTACGTATTGAAGAAAGAGAAGAAAATATTGTTGAAACGCTCCTGCTCGATTTAAATGGACATGAAAAGGTGCCCGCTTATTTTGTGAAGCCGAAGAAAACAGAAGGACCGTGCCCAGCCGTATTGTTTCAGCATTCGCATGGGGGCCAGTATGATAGGGGGAAAAGTGAGCTGATTGAGGGAGCGGATTATTTGAAAACGCCTTCTTTTTCTGATGAGCTTACTTCACTCGGATACGGCGTTCTTGCGATTGATCATTGGGGATTTGGAGATCGGCGGGGAAAAGCGGAAAGCGAGATATTTAAAGAAATGCTTCTCACCGGAAAAGTGATGTGGGGAATGATGATTTATGACAGTTTAAGTGCGTTAGACTATATGCAGTCACGCTCTGATGTTCAGCCTGACAGGATCGGAACCATCGGCATGTCTATGGGAGGTTTGCTGGCGTGGTGGACAGCGGCGCTCGATGACCGGATTAAGGTGTGTGTGGATTTGTGCAGCCAGGTGGATCATCACGTGCTGATCAAAACACAGAATCTTGACAGGCACGGCTTTTATTATTACGTCCCATCGCTTGCAAAGCATTTTTCCGCATCGGAGATCCAAAGCCTGATCGCACCGCGCCCGCACCTTAGTCTTGTTGGTGTACACGATCGGTTAACGCCGGCCGAGGGCGTGGACAAAATCGAAAAAGAATTGACAGCTGTCTATGCTGGACAGGGAGCTGCTGATTGCTACCGAGTGGTCCGTTCTGCTTCGGGACATTTCGAAACAGCAGTCATGAGGCATGAAGCTGTCCAGTTTTTGCAAAAGTGGCTGTGACTGTTATAAGAAATCGAAAAAGACCGTTTGTGTGAAAACGGTCTTTTTGTTTCCTTTTAACCAACTGCCATAAATCGATGCTTTCTTCTATTGACAGAAACAGGAGAGAATAATATATTCTAATTGTTAACCTTTAAATATAATAGGTTAACAATTAAAATGAGAAGCACTGCACGTTCTTCAGTTATCAGTGAAAGGGCGAGAAATGATGCAAGAAGAAACTTTTTATAGTGTCAGAATGAGGGCTTCTATGAATGGATCTCATGAAGACGGCGGAAAGCATATATCCGGCGGAGAACGGCTTATTCCTTTCCATGAGATGAAGCATACAGTCAATGCTTTATTAGAAAAAGGGTTATCCCATTCAAGAGGAAAACCTGATTTTATGCAAATTCAATTTGAAGAGGTATATGAATCGATAAAAACCATTCAGCCATTGCCTGTGCATACGAATGAAGTGAGCTGCCCGGAAGAAGGACAAAAGCTGGCCCGATTGTTATTGGAAAAAGAAGGCGTTTCACGAGACGTGATTGAAAAAGCATATGAACAAATCCCTGAATGGTCAGATGTCAGGGGTGCGGTGTTGTTTGATATTCATACAGGAAAGCGAATGGATCAAACAAAAGAAAAAGGGGTGCGGGTCTCCAGAATGGATTGGCCGGACGCTAATTTTGAAAAATGGGCGCTTCACAGTCACGTGCCAGCTCATTCAAGAATAAAAGAGGCCCTTGCGCTCGCTTCAAAGGTAAGCCGGCACCCGGCAGCCATTGCAGAATTATGCTGGTCGGACGATCCGGATTACATAACAGGCTATGTTGCGGGTAAGAAAATGGGCTATCAGCGTATTACAGCAATGAAAGAATACGGGTCTGAAGAGGGCTGCCGAGTTTTTTTTATTGATGGATCCAATGATGTAAACACGTACATACATGATCTGGAGAAGCAGCCTATTTTAATAGAGTGGGAGGAAGATCATGACTCATGATTTGATAGAAAAAAGTAAAAAGCACCTTTGGCTGCCATTTACCCAAATGAAAGATTATGATGAAAACCCCTTAATCATCGAAAGCGGGACTGGAATCAAAGTCAAAGACATAAATGGCAAGGAATACTATGACGGTTTTTCATCAGTTTGGCTTAATGTCCACGGACACCGCAAAAAAGAACTAGATAATGCCATAAAAAAACAGCTCGGAAAAATTGCGCACTCCACGTTATTGGGCATGACCAACGTTCCAGCAACCCAGCTTGCCAAAACATTAATCGATATCAGCCCAAAAAAACTCACGCGGGTCTTTTATTCAGACAGCGGTGCAGAAGCGATGGAAATAGCCCTAAAAATGGCGTTTCAGTATTGGAAGAACATCGGGAAGCCCGAGAAACAAAAATTTATCGCAATGAAAAACGGGTATCACGGTGATACGATTGGCGCCGTCAGTGTCGGTTCAATTGAACTTTTTCACCACGTATACGGCCCGTTGATGTTCGAGAGTTACAAGGCTCCTATTCCTTATGTGTATCGCTCTGAAAGCGGTGATCCTGATGAGTGCCGTGATGAGTGCCTCCGAGAGCTTGAACAGCTGCTTAAGGAACATCACGAGGAAATTGCCGCGCTTTCCATTGAATCAATGGTACAAGGCGCGTCCGGTATGATCGTGATGCCGGAAGGATATTTGGCAGGGGTGCGCGAGCTATGTACAACATACGATGTCTTAATGATCGTTGATGAAGTCGCTACAGGCTTTGGCCGTACAGGAAAAATGTTTGCGTGCGAGCACGAGAATGTCCAGCCTGATCTGATGGCTGCCGGTAAAGGCATTACAGGAGGTTATTTGCCAATTGCCGTTACGTTTGCCACTGAAGACATCTATAAGGCATTCTATGATGATTATGAAAACCTAAAAACCTTTTTCCATGGCCATTCCTATACAGGCAATCAGCTTGGCTGTGCGGTTGCGCTTGAAAATCTGGCATTATTTGAATCTGAAAACATTGTGGAACAAGTAGCGGAAAAAAGTAAAAAGCTCCATTTTCTTCTTCAAGATCTGCACGCTCTTCCTCATGTTGGGGATATTCGGCAGCTTGGCTTTATGTGCGGTGCAGAGCTTGTCCGGTCAAAGGAAACCAAAGAACCTTACCCGGCTGATCGGCGGATCGGATACAAAGTTTCCTTAAAAATGAGAGAGTTAGGAATGCTGACAAGACCGCTTGGGGACGTGGTTGCATTTCTTCCTCCTCTTGCCAGCACAGCTGAGGAGCTCGGGGAAATGGTTGCCATTATGAAACAAGCGATCCATGAGGTTACGAGCCTTGAAGATTGATTCCTGGTTGAACAAGCGGTTAGACAGAATGAAAGAAGACGGCGTACACCGTAACCTGCGGACAATGAATGGGGCACCGGTTCCAGAGAGGAACATTGATGGCGAAAATCAAACGGTCTGGTCCTCAAACAATTATTTAGGGCTCGCAAGCGATAGACGTTTGATCGATGCAGCCCAAACAGCATTGCAGCAATTTGGGACAGGAAGCAGCGGTTCACGTTTAACGACAGGCAATTCGGTCTGGCATGAAAAGCTAGAAAAGAAGATTGCCAGCTTTAAACGGTCAGAAGCGGCCCTGCTGTTTTCGAGCGGTTACTTGGCCAATGTCGGTGTCCTTTCATCCTTGCCAGAAAAGGAAGATGTCATTTTAAGTGACGAGCTCAATCATGCAAGTATTATCGACGGCTGCCGACTTTCTAAGGCTGATACAGTTGTTTATCGGCATATTGATATGAATGATCTTGAAAACAAGCTGAATGAAACACAGCGTTATCAGCGCCGTTTTATCGTAACAGACGGGGTATTCAGCATGGATGGCACAATCGCCCCTCTTGATCAGATCATCTCACTTGCGAAACGCTATCATGCCTTCGTGGTCGTTGATGATGCCCACGCAACAGGAGTTTTGGGCGATTCGGGACGAGGAACGAGTGAATACTTTGGTGTTTGTCCCGACATTGTGATTGGCACCTTAAGCAAAGCTGTTGGCGCGGAAGGAGGTTTTGCGGCAGGATCAGCGGTCTTCATCGACTTTTTGCTGAACCATGCCAGAACATTTATCTATCAAACCGCTATTCCGCCAGCCAGCTGTGCGGCTGCTCATGAGGCTTTCAACATCATTGAAGCCAGCAGGGAAAAACGACAGCTTTTATTTTCTTATATCAGCATGATCAGAACCAGTCTGAAGAATATGGGTTATGTGGTAAAAGGAGATCACACACCGATTATTCCTGTAGTCATTGGCGATGCCCATAAAACGGTCATATTTGCTGAAAAACTGCAGGGCAAGGGAATTTATGCTCCTGCCATTCGGCCGCCGACCGTTGCGCCGGGTGAAAGCCGTATTCGAATTACAATCACGTCTGACCACAGTATGGGTGATATTGATGATTTGCTGAAAACATTTCATTCAATCGGAAAGGAGCTGTATATCATTTGAGGGGTTTTTTTGTGACGGGAACTGATACAGAAGTGGGGAAAACGGTTATATCCAGCGGTCTTGCTGCCTTATTGAAAGAACATAATAGAGATGTCGGTGTGTATAAACCATTTTTAAGCGGGATATCGCGTCATCATCCAGATAGTGATACTAGTCTGCTGAAAGACATGTCGCAGACCGGTCTTTCTCATGAAGACATTACGCCTTTTGCCTTCAAAGCGCCGCTTGCACCATACGTTGCAGGGAAACTTGAGGGAAAGACTGTCACCATGGAAGAGGTTTTAAGCCATTGGGGGCGGATTAGAGAAAAACATGAATGCTTCATCGTAGAAGGTGCGGGCGGTATTTCTGTGCCATTGGGAGAGGACTATTTTGTCAGTCATGTCATAAAAGCGTTGCAGCTTCCCATGATTATTGTGGCACGTCCTCACCTTGGAACCATTAATCATACCTTTTTAACTGTCAAATATGCAGAAAGCATGGGGCTTCCAATCGCCGGAATTATCATCAATGGAATCAGTGACTCTCCTGATGAAGATGAAAAAACCAATCCTGAGATGATTGAGCGCTTATGCGGTGTACCGATTTTAGGGATTACGCCAAAGCTTGCCAACGTGACGAAAGAAACGGTTCTACATATGGTAAAAGACCATATCAATCTATCATTACTGATGAATCAAGTGGGGGTATGAGAATGAATCAATGGATGGAACTCGCAGACCGGGTGCTGGCTGGAGCAGAAGTGACTGACGAAGAGGCGCTTTCAATATTACATTGTCCTGATGAAGATATTTTGCTATTAATGCATGGAGCTTTTCATATCAGAAAACACTTTTATGGAAAAAAAGTAAAGCTCAATATGATTATGAATGCGAAATCCGGGCTCTGCCCGGAAAACTGCGGCTATTGTTCACAGTCTGCGATTTCGAAAGCGCCGATTGAGTCTTACCGGATGGTGAATAAGGAAACGCTGCTTGAAGGCGCGAAGCGGGCGCACGATCTGAATATCGGCACATATTGTATCGTGGCAAGCGGCAGAGGGCCGTCTAACAGAGAAGTGGATCAGGTCGTAGATGCGGTTCAGGAAATTAAAGAGACGTATGGACTGAAGATTTGTGCGTGTCTCGGACTGTTGAAGCCAGAGCAGGCGAAGCGGCTCAAAGATGCCGGAGTAGACCGCTATAATCATAATTTGAATACGTCACAGAGAAACCATTCAAACATCACGACCTCACATACATACGATGACAGAGTCAATACGGTTGAAATCGCAAAAGAATCGGGGCTGTCTCCGTGTTCAGGCGCCATTATCGGGATGAAGGAGACGAAACAAGATGTCATTGACATCGCCAAAAGCTTGAAGGCTCTTGACGCGGATTCCATTCCTGTGAATTTTTTGCATGCAATTGATGGTACGCCGTTAGAAGGCGTCAACGAATTAAACCCGCTGTATTGTTTAAAAGTGCTGGCGCTGTTCCGTTTTATCAATCCATCAAAAGAAATTCGCATATCCGGAGGAAGAGAGGTCAATCTCCGCTCATTGCAGCCATTAGGGCTTTACGCCGCAAACTCCATTTTTGTCGGAGACTACTTAACAACTGCCGGGCAAGAGGAGACGGAGGATCATAAAATGCTGAGTGATTTAGGCTTTGAAGTTGAATCAGTCGAAGAAATGAAGGCCAGTTTAAGTGCGAAAAGCTGAAAGCATCAATAAAAGCAATCGGTATGATGTCGATTGCTTTTATTTTTGAACAGAAAGGAGAAAATCACGTGACAATTGCATCGTCAACTGCATCTTCTGAGTTTTTGAAAAACCCATATTCTTTTTACGACACATTGCGAGCTGTTCATCCTATCTATAAAGGGAGTTTCTTGAAATACCCGGGCTGGTATGTCACAGGATATGAAGAAACGGCAGCTATCCTGAAAGATGCCAGATTCAAAGTCCGTCCTCCGCTTCCTGAGACGTCAATCAAATATCAGGATCTTACACATGTGCAAAGTCAGATGATGCTGTTTCAGAATCAGCCTGATCATAGACGATTACGCACGCTGGCCAGCGGAGCGTTTACGCCGAGAATGGCAGAGAGCTATCGTCCGTATATCAATGAAACTGTCCATCACTTGCTTGATCAAGTGCAAGGTGAAAAAAAGATGGAGGTGATTTCGGACTTTGCTTTTCCTTTAGCGAGCTACGTCATAGCCAGCATTATAGGTGTACCGGCGGAAGATAGGGAGCAATTAAAAGAATGGGCTGCAAGTCTCATTCAAACCATTGATTTTACCCGGTCAAGAAAGGCGTTAACAGAAGGCAATCATATCGCTGTACAGGCTATGGCATATTTTAAAGATCTGATTCAAAAGCGAAAACGGCATCCGCAGCAGGACATGATCAGCATGCTCTTGAAGGGGAAAGAAAAGGATAAGCTGACGGAAGAGGAAGCGGCATCTACATGCATTTTGCTGGCGATCGCCGGACATGAGACAACGGTTAATCTCATCAGCAATTCAGTCCTTTGTTTGCTGCAGCATCCAGAACAGATTTTGAAACTGAGAGAAAATCCAGATCTTATTGGCACCGCAGTCGAGGAATGTTTACGCTATGAAAGCCCCACGCAAATGACAGCCAGAGTTGCGTCAGAGGATATTGACATCAGCGGGGTGACGATCCGTCAAGGAGAGCAAGTCTATCTTTTGTTAGGGGCGGCTAATCGAGACCCAAGCATTTTCACGAACCCCGATGTCTTCGATATTACGAGAAGTCCTAATCCGCACCTTTCATTTGGTCATGGCCATCATGTTTGTTTAGGGTCCTCGCTGGCACGATTAGAAGCGCAAATTGCGATTAACACACTTCTGCAGCGGATGCCCAGCCTTACGCTCGCGGATTTTGAATGGCGGTATCGGCCGCTTTTTGGATTTCGGGCGCTTGAGGAGCTGCCGGTGACTTTTGAATAAGCCTAAGAATGTGAGTGCCAAAAAAGTGTCAGCCCCGCCGAAAATGGGCAATCTATAAAAAAGGGGAGTGAACATCGTGAAAAAAGTGCTGATCGCCGGCGGAAATGGTGTGATTGGGAGACTGCTTGCTGAAGGGCTTATTTCAGACTATGAAGTGACAGTGCTTGATAAAGATCATTTCGATGGCAAAGCCTCTTCCATTCAGGCTGACGCGGCAAATTATGAGGAGCTGTTGAAGAAGATTCCAAAAGATACCGATGCCATCTTGAATTTACTCGCTGTTAAAATCAAATACGATATTATGGACATCGCTGAGTTTGAAAAGATGACGGATGTTTTCTATAGGGCAAGCTATTATCTGTGCCGTGCGGCAGCGGAGCTCGGCATTCAAAAGCTCGTGTTCGCCAGCAGCAATCATGTCACAGATGTATACGAAAAAGACGGGCGCTCGCTCTTAGGACGGGAAATCACAACAAGCGATTATCCGCTGTCAAAAAACTTGTACGGTGTATTAAAGCTGACCTCTGAACAGATCGGCCATTTGTTTTATTTGGAAAATAAGCTATCAGTAATCAACCTTCGAATCGGAACAGTCGTCACAGATGAAATGGATACGCTGCATGAAAAAGAACGGACGAAAAAGACACTGCTTTCTCACCCCGATCTGCTGTCGATTTTCAAAGCCGCCATTGAAACCAATATCCGGTACGGCACTTATTACGCCGTCTCTGATAATCCGGGCCGGCCATGGTCCATTGAATCTGCCGTGAATGAACTTGGGTTTTCGCCACAAATCAATACGGCCGAACTTCTGAACGAGGAGGAGAACGGAGCATAATCATTTTCTAAGATTATGCTCTTTTTCTTTTGTTATCGGTCTCAATTCGCGGCAGCCCCCGCCCGGCCGGGGACTCTGTTCAAATGATTATAGACATGGCAATCACAGATTTGCTACATTTTAGACACGATATCGTCACATGCTGAGCTTGGTTTTCAAAAATATGATAACGCTTACAAAGAGAGGTGGGAGCTATCGCACATTCACTGAAAAACCGTCTGTTTGATATGTTGATTTATGGTTTCTTGCTGATGTTCGCTTTAATATGCGTACTTCCGTTCATTCATGTCATCGCAGCATCTTTCGCCACAGTAGAAGAAGTCGTGTCGAAAAAATTTATTTTAATACCGACCACTTTTTCGCTAGATGCTTATCGCTACATTTTTTCAACAGATATTATTTATAAGAGTTTGCTTGTTTCTGTGTTTGTGACAGTGATAGGCACTGCGGTCAGCATGTTTCTTTCTTCACTGATGGCTTACGGGTTATCCCGCCGTGATTTAATCGGCCGGCAGCCGCTCATGTTTCTCGTCGTATTTACGATGCTGTTTAGCGGCGGCATGATTCCGACTTTCCTTGTGGTCAAATCGCTTGGATTGCTCGATTCTTACTGGGCGCTTATTTTGCCGACAGCCATTAATGCCTTTAACCTGATCATTCTGAAAAACTTCTTTCAAAATATCCCGTCAAGCCTGGAAGAGTCCGCGAAAATTGACGGGTGCAATGATCTGGGCATATTCTTTAAAATTGTGCTGCCGCTGTCTCTTCCTGCGATCGCAACGATCTCACTATTTTATGCGGTCACGTATTGGAACACGTATATGACAGCGATCTTGTACTTAAATGATTCAGCAAAATGGCCGATTCAGGTGCTTCTGCGCCAAATCGTCATTGTATCAAGCGGTATGCAGGGGGATATGTCTGAAATGGGGTCGGGCAGCCCGCCGCCTGAGCAAACCATTAAAATGGCGGTCATAGTGGTAGCGACCATCCCGGTTCTGCTTGTCTATCCGTTTATACAAAAGCATTTTGCAAAAGGAGCTTTGCTGGGATCTGTCAAAGGATAAAAGAAATATGAAATGGAGGGGTACGATGGGAAACAAATGGAGGGTGCATTTGATTGTGCTTGTACTGGCACTCGGCGGAGTGCTGGCGGGCTGTAAAGGGGCTGATCAGTCTTCGGCTGAAGGCAAAGCTGGCCCGGATTCAAAGGTAAAGCTGTCTTGGATGGCGATTTTGTATCACCAGCAGCCGCCGAAAGATAGGGCGATTAAAGAAATCGAAAAGCTGACAAATACAGAACTCGACATCACCTGGGTTCCAGACGCGGTGAAAGAAGACAGGCTGAATGCAGCGCTTGCAGCCGGCAATCTTCCGCAAATCGTGACCATCCAGGATATTAAAAATTCGTCAGTCATGAATGCCTTTCGGTCAGGAATGTTTTGGGAAATCGGCGATTATATCAAGGATTATCCCAACTTAAACAAAATGAACAAACTCATTAATAAAAATGTGACAATTGACGGCAAGCTCTACGGGATATACAGAGAGCGCCCGCTTTCCAGACAGGGGATTGTCATTCGGAAGGACTGGCTGGACAATTTAAATCTGAAAACCCCGAAAACGTTGGATGAGCTTTATGAAGTGGCTAAAGCATTTACGGAGGACGACCCGGACAAGGATGGGAAAGATGATACATTCGGGCTGGCAGACCGTAATGACTTGATTTACGGCGCGTTTAAAACGATTGGCTCATATGAAGGCATGCCTACAGATTGGAAGGAATCAGGCGGCAAATTCACGCCTGATTTCATGACACAGGAATACAAAGACACGATGAACTATATGAAGAAGCTGCGTGATAACGGGTATATGAATAAGGATTTTCCCGTCACAAGCAAAACCCAGCAGCAGGAGCTGTTTTCTCAAGGAAAAGCCGGAATTTATATTGGCAATATGGTAGATGCGGTCAATCTGCGCGACCATGCCTCTGATAAATCGATGAAGCTCGAGATCATCAACCGCATAAAAGGCCCAGATGGGAAAGAGCGGGTATGGGCATCAGGAGGCCATAACGGCGTGTTTGCTTTCCCAAAAACGAGTGTGAAAACGGAAGCTGAGCTTAAGCGGATCTTGGCGTTTTTTGACCGAATGGCCGAAGAAGATGTCTATAGCTTGATGACTTATGGCATTGACGGCGTTCATTACAACAAAGGTGAGGACAAAACGTTTACACGCAAAGAAAGCCAGGTAAAAGACTGGCAGACTGATATTCAGCCGCTGTCCGCTTTAATTGCCATTGATAAAGCCTACTTAAAAAACACTGGAGATCCGCTTCGGACGGCGTACGAGGAGCTGACCGAGGACAATGAAAAGATTATCGTCTCAAACCCGGCTGAAAGCCTGTATTCCGCATCGGAGTCGGAACGGGGTGATGAACTGAAGAAAATCATTGATGACGCGACCTACAAATATATGATTGGAGACATCACAGAAAGCCAGTTCGATAAAGAAGTGGAAAAATGGGAGTCAAGCGGAGGAAAACAAATTATTCAGGAATACGAAGAAGCGTTTAAACAAGCAAAATAACATTGGAAAAACCCAAAACGCGCAAGCGGTTTTGGGTTTTTTACATGCTTCTTTTTTGCTGGCGGTAGTTTCCCGGTGTAATCCCTTCCAGCTTCTTAAATGATCTGATGAAATTTTGCGAGTTTTTATATTTCAGCTTTTCGGCAATGTCCTTGACCGCCATGTCTGTTTCGGCAAGCCAGCTTTTTGCCATATGGTGTCGGTAGCTTGAGACATACTCGCTGAATGAAATACCCATTTCTTTTTTGAAAATGCTGCTTAAATAATTTGGATTGTAATGGAGCCTGCGCGCGATTTCGTCCAGTGTCAATTCGGATTCAAACTCATGATGGATGATATGAATGATGTTGTCGGAAATATTTTTGTACTGGGCATCCGCGCGGGCGTTCACTTTGTCTGTCATCGGATCAATAAACTCATTCTTTAGCCAGTTTTCGGTATCCTCGAACGTTTTCAGCTCAAAAATTTGGTCATACAGCATTTTGTTTTCTTCAAGCTCAAACAATTCGATTCCGAGCACATGCATCAGCTCAATCACATGGTTCAAAAAACGGGCGATGGCGATTTGAAATTGATACGGGTTGGTATTCTGGGTGAAAATGGCTTGCAAAATCGCGTGCAGGCATTTATCCGCTTTCTCCTTGTCTCCTGCTTTAACGGCATCGAACAGCTCATGCTGAAGCTGCTTTGGAAAATGGGTTTTGAAGGTTTTTTTCTGGTCAAGGTCTTCGTAAAAGATGATCGACTTGTTTTCCGCTTTAAGCCGGTATTTCAACGCTTCTGAGCCTTCCGCATAGGCTGTTTTCGCTTTTGTCAGCACATCAAACGGCTGGCTGATGCCGATGCTGACAGACAGCTGCAGCTCAGCTTCCGCTTTTTCCTGAATCATCCTTGCAGTCTTATTCAGCTCAGCCATAAATTCTTCCTTTGTCCCGCTTTGATTGATCAAAATCGTCGCCTGCTGTTTGTCAACTACAGCGGGGGCAAGATGTTTGTCCGTCGGGATGGTGCGCTCAATCAGGCTGTTGACGGCAAACAAAAGCAGATCCATATCTTTTTTCTCATAAGGCGTATGATTCAGTGTGTCAATTTGGAGCACAAGCAGGGCAAGGTGCCGCCAATTTTGCTTTAAACCGAGGCTTTCAAAGCGGTTATCAACCTCCTCATCCGTCAGTTTTCCGAGCATAAGCCTGACCATAAAATATTGCTGCAGATGAGTGGCCTGCTGCTTCATCGTTTCCTCAAGGTCGTCATTTCTGTCCTTCAGCTGCTTAAAGCTCTGTTCAATTAACTCAAATTCATTTTGAGGAGGCTGTTGTTTCTCTTGTATGGCTCCATGTCTTGCGAATGATTCGTAAAGCACCCTGATCGGCTTGTAAAAATGGCGGGAGCCCAGCCAAGAGAACAATAATGAAAGCGTTAACAAAATAATGCATACTGTAAAAGTGATCCAGCCGATTGATTTGGCTTCTTTTTTTAACTCAGGCAGGGAAACGAGAGAAAAATAAGTCCATGTATTATAGTCAGATTTTTGATAGGTAACTTTATAATGAATCCGGTCAATCACTGTTTCAAACTGTCCGCTATTGGCGGTTTGCGCCAGCACTTTTTGGACAAAGCCATCGTTATGAAGAGATTCACCGACGTCAGACATGTTGTTATGAAGGATGATGCGGCTTTTTTCATCGATGATAAACAGGTTGTTGGCGTTTGAGTAGCCAGGCATATTTTTGACAAGCGAACAGCTCGGGATGCTTGCGGCGGCCAATCCCTTTGTATTTGTGCTGTTCAAAGGAAGCTGCTTAATTAAATTGATATTGTAGCGGCAGTTTTCTGCTGTGCCTTCTTTGGTTGAAATCAAATGATTGTTTTCCTCAAGCGTCCAATATGAGCGGCTCGCTTTGTGTTTCGTGTACGCTGAAGCTGCTTCATGAAGAGTGTCTGTATTCAAACGGTACAAACCGGAATTGTTCATGTACCATTTTTTCGTATAACTGACTAATGTCATGTTGGACAGGTCGGTATCAAAGCTTTGCAGATAATTGAGCTCTTGGTTCACTTGGTTATAGATTTGAAATTGGTCTGAGTGCAAAGGCTCGGACAATGTGCGAAGGAGAGGCGGCGAACTCACATAGTGGGTTAAAGAGTGATCGACGGTTTTCAATATATGTTCGATGCTTTGCTGGGTCTGCTGGAGTGTGTCGAATTTTTCCTCCGAAACGTTGGAAATAGCCGTTTTCTGGGAGTGCTCGTACGAAAACAATCCGACCAAAATAACCGGAATGGTGCTGAGCAGGCAGAAAAACGTGATCAGTTTGTAGTAAAACTTGTATTGGCTTCTTTTCATAAAACCCCCCATTTCATAACATCCACTTCACCTTAATACAATTAATCCAAAGATTGATAGATATTGTCAATAATCATTTTCTAATATCGGTGTCTTTTTTTCAGGTGGACCGTCTGAACCCTTGATTGTAAAGGGATAAAACAGGATGTGATCATATGATTGTAGACGGACTTTTGCCTGCTGGGCTACAGTGAATGCAAGAACCCGTGAAAGGAGGCTAGGAAAAAATGAAAACAGCAGAAGCGCAAGCGCCGGCTGTTGATGCAGTCATTTTTAAAAAAGAAAAAAGAAAGCGCTTACTAAGTAAGCTGATTCAGCAAAAATATTTGTACTTGATGATTTTGCCGGGGTGTATTTATTTTTTGCTTTTTAAGTATATCCCGATGTGGGGAATTGTGATTGCGTTTCAGGATTATCAGCCGTTCCTCGGCATTTTGGGCAGTGAGTGGGTGGGGCTGAAGCATTTTATCAGGCTGTTTACTGAGCCTACATTTTTTCTCTTGTTAAAAAACACGCTCGTGTTATTTGCGTTGAACCTGGCCATATTTTTCCCGGTGCCGATACTGCTGGCGCTTCTATTGAACGAAGTGCGGATTGCTCTCTTTAAAAAATTTGTTCAGACGCTGATTTATATCCCGCATTTTATGTCTTGGGTCATTGTTGTATCGCTTTCGTTTGTGCTTTTAACGGTAGACGGAGGCTTGATTAATGAACTGATTGTGTTTTTTGGCGGTGAAAAAATCAATTTTCTGCTGAACGAAGAATGGTTCCGGCCCCTGTATATTCTGCAGGTTATCTGGAGGGAAGCGGGATGGTCGACGATCATTTATCTGGCGGCCATTACAGCGGTTGACCCCCAGTTGTATGAAGCGGCGAAAATGGACGGAGCGGGACGGCTGCGGCAAATGTGGCATATTACGCTGCCCGCCATTAAAAGCGTTATCGTCGTTTTGCTGATTTTGAAAATCGGAGACACGCTGGAGCTTGGCTTCGAGCATGTGTATTTGCTGTTAAATGCGACTAACAGGGAAGTGGCGGAAATTTTTGATACGTATGTTTATACTGCAGGGCTGAAACAGGGCCAATTCAGCTACAGTACAGCAGTCGGCGTATTTAAAGCGGCGGTCGGGCTGATTTTGGTCATGCTTGCGAATCGTTTGGCGAAGAAATTTGGCGAGGAAGGAATTTATTAAGAAAGGGATGGGATCAATGGATCAATCAATCGCTGTAAAATCGCCTCTTACGTACGCGGAGGCATTGGCAAAAACCATTATGAACACGTACACAGTCGAGGAGCTGCCTCCTGCAAACCGCTGGCACTACCATCAAGGTGTTTTCTTATGCGGTGTATTGCGGCTGTGGGAAGCAACCGGGGAAAAGCGGTATTTTGAGTATGCGAAGGCTTATGCAGATCTCTTAATCGATGATTATGGCAATCTATTATTTAGAAGAGATGAACTGGACGCCATTCAAGCGGGTCTCATTCTTTTTCCATTATACGAGCAGACGAAGGATGAGCGGTATGTCAAAGCGGCAAAAAGGCTGCGCGGCTTATATGGAACACTGAACCGGACGTCTGAGGGCGGTTTTTGGCACAAAGACGGTTATCCTTACCAAATGTGGCTCGACGGCTTATACATGGGGGGGCCGTTCGCACTGAAATATGCCAATCTGAAGCAGGAGCCGGAGCTGTTTGATCAGGTTGTGCTGCAGGAGTCATTAATGAGAAAGCATACGAAGGATGCAAAAACCGGACTTTTTTATCACGCCTGGGATGAAGCGAAAAAAATGCCTTGGGCCAATGAAGAGACAGGCTGTTCACCGGAATTTTGGGCACGTTCCATCGGCTGGTACGTCATGTCTCTTGCTGACATGATTGAAGAGCTGCCGAAGAAGCATCCAAACCGTCACGTGTGGAAAAACACGCTGCAGGACATGATTAAAAGCATCTGCCGCTATCAAGACAAGGAGACGGGGTTATGGTATCAGATCGTTGATAAGGGAGACAGGTCTGATAACTGGCTGGAAAGCTCAGGATCCTGTCTGTACATGTACGCAATCGCAAAAGGAATCAATACAGGCTATCTAGACAGAGCTTACGAAACAACACTACTAAAAGCGTATCAAGGCTTGATTCAGCATAAAACCGAAACATCAGAAGACGGCGCGTTTCTCGTCAAAGACATATGTGTCGGAACGTCAGCCGGTTTCTATGACTATTATGTCAGCCGCGAAAGAAGCACAAACGATCTGCACGGAGCCGGCGCGTTTATTTTGGCTATGACAGAGCTGGAGCCTCTTTTTAGGTCAGCGGGGAAATGACAAAAAGGATACGGACGGCTTTGTGTGTGATCGTCTCAGTGCTCTTTTTGGCATCATGCTCAAGCAGGCCGGACGGAATGCATGTCATTCTCTTTTCTGATATGCAGGCTGGCGTACAGGAAAAAATAAAAAAGGCCGCCGAGCAGAATGCCGGGAAGGTCGATATCTTTCCAGCTTTTCAGGAAAAACTGCTGACTGAAATTACCGCCCATGAGGGAGATGTTTTCATCGTGCCTGAAGACATGTTTCAAGCTTACGATGATCCGGAAAATTTTCAGCCGTTAAACGGATTGCCTCCTAAAAAAACATCTCCTTATACAACTGTTAATAAAAAAACAGGAGAAAAAACGATCTATGCCGTTCAGATCGAAAAAGGGAAAAAACAGCTGAACGGCTATTCTTTTCGATTGAATCGCGATATGGCGGCGTTTATCCCTGTGTATGCTGAAAAAACAGAGGAAGCGCTGCAGCTGATTTCTCAACTAACTGAAGCCCGATAGAGGTGAGGATATTGAAGAACATCGTCTTTTGCGGATTGAGCAGCAGAGCATTCAGTATGTTTATCAAACCGCTGTTGGAGCGGTTTTCAACTCATTATGAGATTACGGGATTGCTGGATGCCGATCCGAAACGTTTTGCCGTTTGCAAGAAGAAATTTCCCGAGCTGGCCCACGTGCCCGAGTTTAGCGAAGATGCTTTTGACGAGATGATGCGCGTGTCAAAGCCTGATATCGTCATTGTGGCAGGCAGGGACGATACGCATGTCACATATATTGTAAAAAGCCTTCAGTGGGATACAGATGTAATTACTGAAAAACCAATGGTGACAACAGTGCAGGATGCGAATCGGGTGCTTGAAGCGGAGGCCAAAAGCGAAGGAAAAGTCACCGTCGCGTTTAACTATCGCTACAGCCCGTTTCATCGGAAAATAAAAGAAATGATTCTGGACGGAAAAATAGGCAGGGTCACCTCCGTTGATTTAAATTGGTATATTGATACGTATCATGGCGCCAGCTATTTTAAACGCTGGAACAGGTCTAGACAGTTTTCCGGGGGCCTTTCTGTCCATAAATCAACACATCACTTTGATCTCGTCAATTGGTGGCTCGGGCAAAATCCGGAAGAGGTATTTGCTTATGGCGCCTTGAATTACTATGGGCCGGACAGTGAGTGGAACCCCTTGCCGGAAGAAGACGGGCGTTTTTGCGGGACGTGCCGGGTCAAAGAAAAATGCCACTACTATTCAAGGTGGCATCCCCGTTCCTCTAAAGCTTCTATAAAGGATGATCATCTCGAAGCAGGAGACCAGTCCAGCTTATATACTGCATACAGGCCTGACGCGTGTATTTTTGACGAGGAAATTGACATCGAGGATACGTACGTGGCGGCAGTCAAATATGATGGCGGCGCACTGTTAAGCTACTCAATTATTTTTTCGGCCCCGTATGAAGGCTACCGGCTGACGATCAACGGCACAAAAGGGCGTATTGAATCAAATGAATTTCACGAACCTTCCAGAATTCCGTTTGCTTTTCCTGAGCAGACAATCGAATACTATCCGCTTTTTGAATCAAAGCAGACGATACAAGTAGTCAAAAATGAAGGGGGGCATGGCGGAGGTGATCCGCTTTTGCTTGAGGATCTTTTTTTAGGAAAAGACCCGCTGCGCCGCTATGATATTTTAGCCGGGGCTGAAGCTGGAGCCTACTCCATCGCGGTTGGTGAGGGAATGTGGCGCTCGGTTGCCGAAAAGAAGCCGATCGGCATGAAAGAGCTTTTTCAGATGCAGAATGTATAATGCAAAAAAGGAGGGGGCGCCATGGAACATGATGGTTCACTGGGGCGGATGCTGCGCTTTTGCGAATGGATCATGAGATTTGCGTATACAAACTTGCTGTGGCTGTTTTTTACGTTGCTCGGTCTCGGTGTGTTTGGCATCATGCCCGCGACCGCGGCTTTATTCGCTGTCATGCGGAAGTGGATCCAGGGGCAGGACAACGTTCCGGTGCTCAAAACGTTTTGGCAGGAATACAAGGGTGAATTTTTTCGTTCAAATCTGCTCGGCGCTGTACTGGCGCTCATCGGAGTGATCATTTATATTGATTTGGCCTTCATTTATCCAAGTCATTTCCTTCTGCACATCCTGCGCTTCGCCATTATGATATTTGGCTTTTTGTTCGTATCCATGCTTTTTTATGTGTTTCCGCTGCTTGTCCATTTTGACTGGAAAAAACGTCTGTATGTGAAATTTTCGCTCTTGCTCAGTGTGGCGTATTTGCAATATACGCTTACTATGCTTGCGCTGACTGTTGCTCTCTTTTTCTTGCTTGCGTACCTGCCCGGCATTGTCCCTTTTTTCAGCGTCAGCCTGATCAGCTACTGTCATATGCGAATTGTTTATGCCGTGCTGCTGAAAGTGGAGCAGCACGGCGGCGAGCCACAGAGGGAATCCCATATACGGAAAGCTTTTTATCCGGAAACGAGATAATCATCATTTCTCTATCATAACACTGTTCCAAACGGAATAGATTGATAGAGAAAGGAGAGCGGATAAAATGCTGAAGGTAGCGGTATTTGATGAAGAGCATGAAAAAGACTTACAGACGGAAATCAATTCATTTTTAAAAGGGATATCGGAGGAGCAGCTGATTGATATCAAATATACGGTTTCGGCGGCGTGTGACCCAGACGGCGAGCAGCTTTACTGTTTTTCCGCCCTTATTTTATATCGCAAATAAAAAGATCTTTCCGCAGACGCGGAAAGATCTTTTTTGTTAATATGCTTTTTTCACTCTTGGACTTCTCGGTTTATCGAGTTTCTCCGCTTTTTTGATCTCTCTTCTTTCTTTTGAGAGCGATTGATAGAGAGAGGCAATCATCAGCAGGATAACGATAGAAAACGGCAGCGCTGCCAGAATCGCTGTGTTCTGCAAAGCGGCAAGCCCTCCGGAATATAGGAGCACAGCCGCCATGGCGGACTGAATGATACCCCAGCTGAGTTTCACAGAATTCGCCGGATTTAAAGAACCGTACGACGTCTGCATGCCCAGCACGAATGTAGCTGAATCTGCAGACGTGATAAAGAATACTGCGATCAGAATCAATGCAAGGATCGATGTTACCATTGTCAGCGGATAGTGATCAAGTGTTCCGAACAGCATCGTTTCAGTGGACAGCTTGGCTACATTGAACGTGCCTTTTTGCTGGAGATCCATGGCTGATACGCCGAAAATGGAGAACCATAGAAATGTCAAAATACAAGGTGTCACCAAGACACCGATTAAAAATTCGCGGATCGTCCGGCCTCTGGATACACGGGCGATGAAAATGCCGACAAATGGAGACCAGGAAATCCACCATGCCCAATAGAAAATCGTCCAGCTGTTAATCCATTCGCGTTTTTCAGGATCGTTCGGTGTCAGTCTGAAGCTCATTTGAACGATATTTTGAATGTATTGTCCGATAGAATCTGTAAATGAGTTCATGATCAGCACTGTAGGCCCGACAACGAGCATAAACAACATTAACAATCCGGCCAATACCATGTTTGTGTTGCTTAAATACTTAATTCCTTTTCCGAGTCCGCTCCACGCAGAAAGTAAAAAGAGCACTGTCACAATAATGATTAAAACCAATTGGACGATAAACGCATTCGGAATGCCGAACAGATAATTCAAACCGCCGTTAATTTGGGTTGCGCCAAGACCAAGACTTGTTGACACCCCGACAACAGTGGCGAAAACTGCAATACAGTCAATGGCCTTTCCGATCGGTCCGTTTACTTTATCGCCGAGAATCGGTGACAGTGTGCTGCTGATTAACCCGGGCGCGCCTTTGCGGAATTGGAAATAGGCAATGCATAATGCCACAATGGCATAAATGGCCCAAGCGTGCAAACCCCAGTGGAAAAACGTATAGCGGAGTGCGTCTCTGAAGGCTTGGGGGGTTTCTGTTTCACCTGATGGAGAGCTAATTGCGTAATGGCTGATCGGTTCAGCCGCACCGTAGAATACTAAGCCGATTCCCATGCCTGCGCTGAACAGCATGGCAAACCATGATAGTAACCCGAATTCCGGTTTTTCATCAGGCTTTCCGAGTTTGATTTTTCCGATCGGGCTGAAAATCAAAAAGAGACAAAACCCGACAAACAAAGAGACAACTAAAAGATAATACCAACCAAATGAATCGGTAATAAATGCTTGTGCCGATTGAGACACATTTTGCAGGCTGTCAGGAGAAAAAACACCCCATAATACAGCTGCAGCTGTGATTGCAATCACAATCCAAAATACACTAGATATATGTTTCAACATTTCTCACCCTCTAATTTTTTGTGTACGCCTATATCTTGCTCGCAGGCTTAGTATGGTCGTACGATGGCAGCTCATTCCTCTCTTAAAATTACCCCGCAATCAGGTGAAACAAAACAAGTCTCACCCTAACATGAATGCGGGGAATGTTCAAATGTGAGTTTGGCGGCAAGAGATTTAAAGAGTAATGATTAAGAACGGGCGTATTGCCCGGCATTTAGCCCTGCAAGCCTGCCTGTGACAAGGGCGGAGGTAATATTGTATCCGCCTGTGTAGCCGTGGATATCCAGAATTTCACCGCAAAAATAAAGCCCCTCCATTTTTTTAGAAGCCATTTTTTTCGGGTCAATTTCTTTTACAGATACCCCGCCTCCCGTGACAAATGCCTTATCAAGCGACAGTGTGCCATTTGCGAGGACAGTAAACTGCTTGCAGTCCCTTACAAATTGTCTGAAAGGATCCTTCGGCAGCTCAGAAAACGATACGTTCGGAGAGATGCCGTTTTTTTCGAGCAGGAATAGGAGATAGCGCTCCTGCATCCAAGGCTTCAGCACGTTTTTAATGGTTTTTTTCGGTGCTTCCTTCAGTTCTTTATACATCTTTTGGAAAAGCGTTTCTTTATTGATATCCGGATACAAGTCGATTCTGATCGGCACTTGAGGCTGTTTTTTCAGCTCTTTTACGACAAATTGGCTGCATCTGAGAATGGCAGGTCCTGAGAGGCCGAAATGGGTAAACAGCATGTCCATTTTATGTGTGATAATCGGTTTGCCTTTTTTATTTAACACACTGACGGCTACATCTCTTAGTGATAAGCCCTGAAGTGTTTTTTGCTTAATGAACGGTTCGCCAGAAGTGACGGGAACCTCTGTCGGAAACAGCTCTGTTATGGTATGGCCCGCGGCTTCAGCCCATTCATAGCCGTCTCCCGTGCTTCCGGTATGAGGCACGCTTTTACCGCCTACAGCGATAATGACTGCCTGGCTATGGATCATTTCGCCATTATTCGTCACAATCCCTGCTGCCTGTCCATCTTCATATAAAACAGATTTAATTTTCTCGTTCGTTCTGATTGTTACGCGGAGCTGCTTCAGCCTGTTTAACAGCGCGTCAACGACACTTTGGGCTTTGTCGGTAACAGGAAACATCCGGCCGTGATCCTCTTCCTTCAATTGAATGCCGAGGTTTTCAAAAAACTTGATAATGTCCTCATTATTAAATTCAGAAAACGCGCTGTATAAAAAACGCCCGTTGCCGGGGATGTGCTTGATAATTTCTTCCACAGGAAGGCGGTTCGTCACATTACAGCGGCCGCCCCCGGAAATCGCGAGTTTCCGTCCTAATTTATTTCCTTTATCTATCAGCAACACGCCAGCGCCCTGTTCTCCTGCTGCAATCGCAGCCATCAAGCCTGAAGGGCCTCCGCCGATTACGATTACGTCATATTGTTTCATCTTTATCATCAACTTTCTTTTCATTTCGTGTGCGGACACCCCGTCCGCAGTACTATTATAGCGAAAGAAAGCCGCTCCTTAAACGTCTTTTGCCGCGGACATGAATGTTCACAGGATTGCTTTTGTATTTATTACCGTCTAAATGCCCAGTTGTGGTAAAATAGAAAAGTTGAATCTTCGTAGAAAATGGTGATGAAGAAACATGTCAAGCAAACTGTTAAGAGGCACGTTTGTATTAACGCTCGGTACATATATATCGCGGATTCTGGGGATGGTCTATTTAATTCCCTTCAGCATTATGGTCGGGGCGACAGGCGGTGCATTATTTCAATACGGATACAACCAATACACTTTATTTTTGAATATTGCTACGATGGGCTTTCCGGCCGCTGTTTCTAAATTTGTTTCCAAATATAATTCAAAAGGGGATTATGAGACAAGCAGGAAAATGCTCAAGGCGGGCATGTCGGTTATGCTCGTCACAGGAATGATAGCCTTTTTCATTCTGTATCTATCGGCTCCGATGTTTGCGGAAATATCGCTGGGAGGCAAGGATAATAACGGCCTGACAATTGATCATGTCGTTTATGTCATCCGCATGGTCAGCTTAGCGCTTTTGGTCGTACCGATTATGAGCCTTGTCCGCGGATTCTTTCAAGGGCACCAAATGATGGGTCCGACAGCTGTTTCCCAAGTCGTTGAACAGATTGTCCGCATCATCTTTCTATTGAGTGCGACATTCTTGATTTTGAAGGTTTTCAACGGCGGCCTTGTCATCGCTGTGGGCTATGCAACCTTCGCAGCGCTGATCGGTGCCTTCGGAGGGCTGGTCGTGCTTTATATTTATTGGAACAAACGGAAGGGCAGCCTGCTGGCGATGATGCCGAATACGGGTCCGACAGCAAACCTAAGCTACAAGAAAATGTTTTTCGAGCTGTTCAGCTATGCTGCTCCGTACGTTTTTGTCGGACTAGCCATCCCTTTGTATAACTATATTGATACAAATACGTTTAACAAAGCGATGATTGAAGCCGGTCATCAAGCCATCAGCCAGGACATGCTTGCGATTCTAACCCTGTATGTTCAGAAGCTCGTGATGATCCCGGTTTCCCTAGCAACTGCTTTCGGACTGACATTAATTCCAACGATTACTGAATCGTTTACAAGCGGAAACTATAAGCTGTTAAATCAGCAGATTAATCAAACGATGCAGACGATCCTGTTTTTAATTATTCCGGCTGTTGTCGGGATCTCTCTATTGTCAGGACCGACGTATACGTTCTTTTACGGGTCAGAGAGCCTTCACCCTGAACTGGGGGCAAACATTTTGCTATGGTATTCGCCAGTCGCAATTCTGTTCTCTTTGTTTACAGTCAACGCAGCCATTTTGCAGGGCATCAATAAGCAAAAATTTGCGGTTGTCAGCCTTGTGATCGGTGTCGTGATCAAGCTTGTGCTGAATGTTCCGCTGATCAAGCTGATGCAGGCTGACGGAGCGATTTTAGCGACGGCGCTTGGATATATCGCTTCCCTTTTATATGGGTTTATCATGATTAAGCGCCATGCAGGCTATTCGTATAAGATACTAGTTAAACGAACTGTTTTGATGCTGGTCTTATCAGCCATTATGGGTATTGCCGTGAAAATCGTGCAGTGGGTATTAGGCTTCTTTATTTCCTATCAGGATGGCCAGCTGCAAGCTGCGATTGTTGTAGTGATCGCGGCCGCTGTTGGCGGAGCTGTCTACCTGTATTGCGGCTACCGATTAGGATTTTTGCAGAAAATTTTAGGCCGCCGTTTGCCAGGTTTCTTAAGGAAAGGCAGACATGCAGGCTGATGAACTAGATATGATGAAACTGAGGGCTCGCATGCTGCGGGCTTTCTTTTATAAAGGAGAGATTGGGAATGAGACTTGATAAGCTGCTTGCCAACAGCGGGTATGGTTCGAGAAAAGAAGTCAAAGCCGTTGTGAAGGCTGGAGCCGTGATGATCGACGGCAAACCTGCCAAAGATGTAAAGGCGCACGTTGATCCTGATACGCAGGAGGTGACCGTATACGGGGAACCGGTTGATTATCGAGAGTTCATTTATCTTATGATGAATAAACCGCAGGGTGTGCTGTCGGCGACTGAGGACAGCCGGCAGCAAACAGTGGTCGATCTGCTGACGCCGGAGGAGATGAGATTTGAGCCATTTCCAGCCGGCAGGCTTGATAAAGATACAGAGGGCTTTTTGCTGCTCACAAATGACGGGCAGCTCGCACATCGGCTCCTTTCTCCTAAAAAGCATGTTCCAAAAACGTATGAAGTCCATTTAAAATCACAGATTTCTCGGGAAGACATCTCCGATTTGGAAACGGGTGTCTACATAGAGGGCGGCTATAAAACAAAGCCGGCGAAAGCGGAAATTAAAACAAACGACAGTGGCAATAGCGTGATATACCTGACAATTACAGAAGGAAAATACCATCAGGTCAAGCAAATGGCAAAGGCTGTCGGCAATGAAGTGGTTTATCTGAAGCGGCTTTCGATGGGACGCGTTTCCCTAGATCCCGCTCTGGCACCCGGAGAATACCGTGAGCTGACAGAGGAAGAGCTTCATTTGCTCAATGAGCCGCAAGCATGACAAAAACCCCGCATACCGAATGCGGGGTTTTATTTATAAGCACACAAAAACAAGGCTCAGTAGTTTCTTCGCCCTGTTATCTATCGGGCCGCTCTCAGGCGGCCCTATGTAATTTTTCAATTTATGAGGTAATCTTTACTTTCTTTCTCGTTGTCTCCCACTTGCCACGGCTTGGACTATGAACAAGATCATTATATGCCAACACATTTAAGTCTCTTTGAATCGTTCTAGGTGTAATGCCGAATTCGTCAACCAGTTCCTGTGTTGTCACAAGACCTTTTTCTTGGATAAACATGTAAACTGATTTGATTCGAGTTAGCATACGGTTTGTTGAAGGTTTCAAAAAACCACTCCCTATCATAAGATCGGATGGACTTGACTAACCACAACTCACGACTATCAACTGCGTACGAAATAGCAACAAAGGCAGACATCTGTAATTGTTATAATAATTCGCCCTCATTATACACGATATTGCAGTGATGAATCTAGGGATAACTCCTATTAATTTTTTCCAATTCGCGTTGGGCAGCCATCCTTGTTGGATTACTATGTATTTCGGCTCAATATTATTATGGTTAAAGAAACTTTTTTTATTCTGTTTCGTAGTAAATTTTGGAGGTGGGTGAGTTTTGACAAGTTTGCTTGAAGCTTCAATAGAACAGGCCGGGTATACAAGCCGAAAAAAAGTGCTCACCGATGTTTTTTTGGAAGTCAGAAAAGGGGAACTAGTTGGACTGATCGGAGCTAACGGCGCCGGAAAAAGCACCGCAATCAAGGCGATACTCGGCCTTTCAGAAGATTTTAAAGGGCATATTGCCTGGAACGACTGTTCATTTGCATATATTCCGGAGCATCCGTCCTTCTACGAAGAACTGACGCTGTGGGAGCATTTGGTTCTGATCAGCACACTCCACGGCATCGAAGAGAGGGAATTTGCGCATCGGGCCCAAAGCCTGCTGCAGACGTTTTCGCTTGATCATGTCAAACATGAGCTGCCTGTCACCTTTTCGAAGGGCATGCAGCAAAAACTAATGCTTATCCAGGCCTTTCTCTCTAAGCCGGATATGTATGTGATTGATGAACCGTTTATCGGCCTTGATCCGATATCGACGAAACGCTTTGTGGACATGCTTAAGGCTGAAAAAGAACGTGGAGCCGGAATTCTTATGTGCACGCATGTACTCGATACCGCGGAAAAAATCTGTGACCGGTTTTATATGATTGAGAAAGGTTCATTATTTCTCCAAGGCACGTTAAAAGATATTCAGGACAAGACCGGATTAGAGGGGCAGTCATTGCTTGACTGTTTTTATAAGGCAGTTCAAGGTGATCGGCCATGAACGGGCGTACGCTCTTTTTTCGAAGGCTGTTTGACTATTACAAGTATCAGTTTAAAGTGTTGCATGCGGTCATTGACTGGACAGTCGCTCTCTATATCGTTTTGCCGGCGATTGCTTTTGTCATCTATCAGTATATTGATTTGATGAATGGAAGAGGCCTTCTTTATGAGTGGTCTGAAGTGGCGGAGTGGAGATGGCTGTACGCTGTGTGTGGGCTGATCATGTTTACAGGATCGATTCGTACATTTTTAATGGAAGCGGACAAAGTGTTTTTGCTGCAAAAGAAAGAAATCATCTATCAGCTCAAACGGTACGCGCTTTTGTATTCTTTTCTGGTCACGATGGCTAAATGGCTGCTTCTCTTTTTTATTGTCCTTCCCCTTATCAGTCATTTTGTTCACATCACATTCGCAGAAAGCGCTGCTCTATTGTGTTATTTGTTTGGCCTTCATATAGTCTTTTTATCCTTAAAGCAAGACAGGATCAGAAAGCCGCGCTCTATTTCGAGATGGATTGGCGATATCCTTGTCAGAGCTATTCTTTTTGCTGGTTCTGCGATCCTGATTGTTTTTACTGAGCGGCACTTGCTTGCGCTTTTTGGCATTTTATTTTTGCTTTTCTCAGTTATCCGCAGTTTGAAAAAGACAGCTTCGTTCACGGCTTTTGAAGCTGAGGTGACTGAAGAGAAAAAAAGCAGGCTTGCCCTTGCAGGACTTGTGATGATGATGAGTCAGGAGGCGGGAATGCCAAAAGTAAAAGACAGGATGAGAAGAAAACCGTTATTATACCGAAATTCAAAAAGGATATTTAAAAGACGAACGATCTGCACAGGCTATAAGGAATTGTTTTTTAAAGTCATGCTGAGGAATGGCGAGTATGCGAGGCAGATGTACATGCTATTGTCAGCTTTCACCGTTCTCATATTTGTTTCCCCGATTTGGCTGAAGGTGATTGCGCTGCTGGTATATACAGGTGTTTGCCGTTATATGCTGACGCTTATTTTTGACAAGGTCATGGATGCCCCTTTTTTAATTGGCACCGACAAGGAAAGTGATGATTATTATCGGGCCAGAAAAAGCTGTATCAGCATCCTGCACTATGCGTTTGCCGCCTGTTGTTTTTTAGCGGCCGCTGTCTCTTTATTGTTTACATAAAAAACCCAAACGGCTGCCGTCTGGGTTTTTTGGTCTATGTTATAAAATAAACAGCTGGATGAAAAACAGAATGGCGAAAACGATGACGAGCGGATGAATCTCTCTCCATTTTCCCCGCGCCGCTTTTACTATTGGGTACGAAATAAAGCCAAGCGCGATTCCTGTAGAAATGCTAGAGGTCAAAGGCATGGCCAGAATGACGAGAAACGCAGGAAATGCCTCGTCCATCTCTTTCCAGTTCATATTGGAAACTGAGCCCATCATCAGGCTGCCGACGATAATCAAAGCAGGCGAGGTGATGGCGGCTATACCTGACAAGGCGCTGACAAGCGGACTGAAAAACATTGAAGCCGCAAACATCACCGCGACAGTCAAAGCCGTAAGCCCCGTTCTTCCCCCGGCTGCGACACCCGCCGAAGATTCGATAAATGCAGTCGTCGGACTTGTGCCGAAAACAGCTCCTACTGTCGTCGCGGTTGAATCAGCAAGCAGCGCTTTTCGCACGTTCGGCAGCTTGTTGTTCTTCATCAGCCCGGCTTGCTCGGCAACTCCGATCATCGTGCCTGTCGTATCAAAAATTGTGACTAATAGAAAAGAAAAGACGACAGCGTACAGGCCGTGATGAATGACATCGCCAAAAGCGGTAAATGGATTTGAGATCATCAATCCTTCCGGCAAATGAGGAAGCGACATAAATCCCTTTGAAAAATGGAGCTGACCGGTGAAAAAGGCGATCAAAGCGGTAGCTGCCATTCCGATAAATAAAGCGCCGCTTACATTCAGCACCATCAGGACCACGCTGATCAAAAGGCCAACCAGCGTTAAGATAACACCAGGTGAATGCAGATTGCCGAGAGTGACCAGGTTTGACTCATCAGCTGCCACAATTCCCGCTTGACGCAAACCGATAAAAGCAATAAACAGCCCGATCCCTGTTGTGATCCCGTATTTTAAATTGTTTGGAATCGCTTCTATAAGTTGTTTTCTTAAAGGCGTTAACGATAGAATAATGAAGAGAACCCCTGCTGTAAATACTGCGCTGAAAGCTGTTGCGTACGTGATGCCGCCATCGCTTGCGCTTACGACATGAAAGGCTAAATAAGCGTTCAAGCCCATGCCGGGCGCAATAGCAATCGGATAATTTGCTGCCAGGGCCATCCACAGCGTTCCGACAATGGAGGCAATAATCGTTGCGGTGAACACCTGGTCGAAAGGAACCCCGGCGTTAGCCAGAATGACCGGATTGACCACGACGATATAGACCATTGTGAAAAAGGTCGTCAGCCCTGCTATGATTTCTTGCTTTATGGATGTTTGCTGCTCTTTTAGATGAAACATAGTATCCTCCAATTACGAACGTTTTAACAAAACACCATTAATATTATTCGTTTTATTTGGTTTTTGCAAGTCATTTCTTGCGGAAAGGGGATCATTATGAACTGGGAAGTTGAAGTGATCAGAAAAAAAGAGGATTTAATTCGTGATACGCAGGAATTTTTGAGAATCAACAGTGTCATGGACGAAACAACCGCCGGACCCGGTAAACCGTTTGGAGAAGGGGTAAATGCCAGCCTGACTTCATTGCTGGAGCTTGGAGAAAAAGAAGGCTTTACAACAAAAAATCTTGACGGCTTCGCAGGTCATATTGAATGGGGGGAGGGCGATGACATTATCGGCGTACTTTGCCATGTTGACGTCGTGCCGCCGGGAGATGGGTGGACGAGTGATCCATTTTCAGCTGAAATCCGCAACGGACGGATTTATGCAAGGGGCGCCATTGATGACAAAGGCCCGACAATGGCGGCATTCTACGCGCTGAAAATCGTGAAAGACATGAATTTGCCCCTGTCCAAGCGAGTCAGAATGATTATCGGAACAGATGAAGAAAGTGATTGGAGATGCGTAGAGCATTATTTCAAGCATGAAGAAATGCCAACAATGGGCTTTGCGCCTGACGCCGATTTTCCGATCATTAATGCAGAAAAAGGGATCATTGATGCTTCTTTACTTATTCCGCACCGCCCAAATCAAGCAGAAGCAAAGGCAGTGCTTGTCTCGTTTCAATCAGGCCTTCGTTTAAACATGGTGCCTGACGCTGCGGAAGCTGTCATTGAAGGGCCGAAAAAAGAAGAGATTCTGTCTTCATTTAAAGACATGCTCCGCACGACGGACCAAAAAGGGAAAGCTGCAATAGAGAACGGACAGCTCATTTTGCGTATGTACGGTCTTTCCTGCCATGCGATGGAACCGAACAATGGGATCAATGCCGGCATTTTATTGTGCGAATTTCTCCAGCAGACTGAGCTTGACGATGCAGGAAAGCGGTTTGTGCAAGTTGTGACAGATAAGTTCTCAGGTGATACAAGAGGAAAAAAACTGGACATCGACTGTGAGGATGAAATCAGCGGTGAGCTGACATTAAATGTCGGAACACTGCGCTATAAAGAAGGGCAAGGAGGCGAGCTCGGGATCAATATCCGCTATCCTGTGACAGCAGAAAGCAAAGCGATCCGCGATGCATTCGAAAGCGCATCTGAATTTGAGCTGGGAGAATTCAAAGACAGCAAGCCGCATCACGTGTCCGCAGATCATCCGTTAGTCAAAACCCTGCAAAAGGTTTATGAAGGCCAGCTGGGTAAAAAAGCTGACTTAATCTCAATTGGCGGGGGGACTTATGCGAGATCCTTAAAAGCCGGTGTCGCGTTCGGCCCGCTGTTCCCCGGACGCCCCGACAGCGCACACCAAAAGGATGAATATATCGAAATTGATGACCTGCTGAGATCGACAGCGTTATATGCTCAGGCAATTTACGAGCTTGCAAAATAAAAGGGCCGGCTTCTGCTGAAGCCAGTCCTTTTTTTAAATAAATGACCATAAATCAGTTGATAAGTACCGTTCTCCTGTATCAGCTGTCATGCAGACCACAACTTTGTCAGGAGAGAGGCGTTTCGCTGTTTCGATTGCCGCGAAGCAGGCAGCGCCTGATGAAGGACCGACAAGAATTCCTTCTTCAGCAGCAAGCCGTCTTGTCGTCGTATACGCGTCTTCATCAGAGATTTTGATAATTTCATCATAAACGTCTTCATTTAAAATCGGCGGTATAAAGCCTGGGCTCGTTCCTACAAGTTTATGCGCGCCAGGTTTTCCGCCGGATAATACAGGCGAACCCGCTGGCTCAACAACATGAACCGTGATATCCGGAAAAAGCTCTTTGAGCGCCTCACCTGTTCCGGTAATGGTTCCGCCCGTTCCAGAGGAGGCGACAAAAGCGCCGAGCGGTTTTCCGATTTCCTCTATTGCCCGGGCGATTTCAGGCGCTGTTGTTTTCCGGTGCGCATCAGGATTGGCAGTGTTATCGAACTGCATTGGAATATAGCTGTTCGGAATTTGTTCGGCAAGCTCCTTCGCTTTTTTGATGCTGCCCGGCATTCTTTCCTCTCCGGGAGTTAATACAACCTCTGCACCGTAAGCTTTAAGTAGGTTGATCCGTTCCTTCGTCATCGTATCAGGCATAACTAAGATTGCTTTATATCCGCGTGCTGCCGCATTCATGGCGAGCCCGATTCCGGTATTTCCGCTTGTCGGCTCTATAATAACTGATCCCGGCTTGAGTAAACCGTTTTGTTCAGCTTCTATGATCATTTGATAAGCGGCTCTGTCTTTCACACTGCCGCTCGGATTGAAAAATTCAAGCTTTAAATAGACTTGTGCCGCATTTTCCGGCTGAAGCCGATTCAATCTCACTAGCGGTGTATCTCCTATCAGATCAGCTGTGTTTGTAACGATTTTCAACATTGTCATTCCTTTCTGAATAAAACAAGTGTCATATAATATCCTAACATAATAAACGTTTGTGCGAGAGTGTTTTCATACACTGTTCCTCTATCCGCATAGCCTCTTTATTGATAAAATAATAGCTGTCAAAGAAGGGAGTGTCAGACGGATGCCAGATATACGGCCTCATTATTTCATCGGCGTTCCCATACCTGAGGGAATTGCAAATCCGATCTACCAGGCTGCGAAAAACGAACCGATATTGACGTTTCAAAAATGGGTGCACCCGCTTGACTATCATATCACGTTAATTTTTCTCGGAGCGGCGGATGAGACTCAAATAAAGAAGCTAGAAGGTTCGCTAACAGAGATTGCTTCAGAAATTGACCCATTTTCAATTGAGTTTGGCAAGATAGATGTATTTGGCGACCGCAGAAGGCCGCGCGTTTTACATCTGGAGCCAAAGAAAAACAAAACGCTTGATAGACTGCGGGAACATACGAAGCAGGCTGTACTTCAGGCCGGCTTTCAAGTGGAAAAAAGACCGTATCATCCTCATATGACGCTGGCAAGAAAATGGACAGGCGAAGATGGATTTCCAGCTCATGTTCCGTTTGAAAGCGGCGAGGTTTCGATGGTGGCTGAACGATTTTCGCTCTTTCAAATACACTTGAACCAATCACCAAAATACGAGGAAATATTCAAATTTCAATTATCTTAATTCATTGCGGAGTGGAGAAACAAACATGGCACAAATCATCAAAATTCATGATTATATATCGAGATATGAGCTTGATCCGTACCATTATATCAACCAGTTTGTACGTCTGAAAAAAGAGCGCTGGCTTTCACTAGTAGAAGCAGCGGAGCGCCAGCATGAAGAAAGGCAAGCCAGTGCTGAAGAACCGGAACCGGTGCAGAAACGAAAAAAATTTTCATTGAAAAGAAGAAAAGAAGAGATAAAAGCCGATATACAAGAAGAGAGACACCAATGGTTTGAGGACGAAGAAGATATTCATGTAAGGCTCCCGAAGAGCAGGGTGGCGCTTGCTTCTTTTTATAAAAGACATTTATATGATTTTCAGCTCAAATGGGCCAGCTCTACTCTTTCAGAAATATCTCAACTCTCAAACCAGGTGAAGCAGGACCGCATTTTGCGTTATCTGACCCAGCAGCTGCCTGATTCTTATTTTATTATGTATAAGCCTGTGCTGAAAATTCAGCAGGCGGCGGTTGAATTAAGCATTGTGATTATTTCTCCTCTGGAAATTTATTGCGTTTCTTTTTTAGAGGCTGAGGAAGACAGTGTCTACATAGGGTCTAAAAATCGTTTTTGGGACAAGAAAACAGCCTCTCAGACTGCATCAGTGTTAAATCCAGGGCTTAGCCTGTTTCGTACGGACTCGGTTGTGTCAAAGATCGTAAAGGAAAAACAGGCTGAGATTCCAGTTCGAAAATTGCTTCTGAGCAGAACGTCGTACATCGATTACCCAGAGCCGCCATACGGCTTAGAAATAGCGGATAAGCGGAGCGCGGAAGAATGGATTGAGCGGCAGAAGAAAAACACTGCGCCGATCAAACATCATCAGGTAAAGGCTGCAAAGGCTCTATTGTCTTACTGCATGTCTGACTCCTATCGCAGACAGGAGTGGCTGGAGTAAAAGAGAACGATTTGAGCGGTTTTCTCATAACATAAGCAGGTGAGAAAGATGAGCCATTGGTTTTTTATTATTAATCCGACAGCAGGACATCGGAACGGCCTGCGTGTTTGGAAGTCCATTCAAAAAGAATTGATCAAACGAAAGGTTGAGCACCGTTCATTTTTAACTGAACATCCGGGACACGCCGAGGTGCTCGCCAGACAGATTTCAACGATACAAGAATATAAGCTGAAGCGCCTGATCGTCATTGGCGGAGACGGAACCATGCATGAAGTTGTCAACGGGCTGAAGGATGTTGACGATATTGAGCTGAGCTTTGTGCCGGCGGGCGCGTATAATGATTTTTCGAGAGGGTTTTCTATTAAAAAAATCGATCTGATACAGGAAATCAAGAAGGTAAAGCGCCCGTTAACAAGAACCTTTCATTTAGGGAGCGTCAATTTCCTTCAGGATAAATCACAGATTCTTTATTTTATGAATCATATCGGGATCGGGTTTGACGCATATGTCAATAAAAAGGCGATGGAATTTCCGTTGAGACGGATTTTTCTTTTTCTCCGCCTTCGATTTCTTGTGTATCCGCTTTCTCATTTGCACGCTTCGGCAACCTTTAAGCCGTTTACGTTAGCTTGTACGACGGAAGACGAGACGCGCGAATTTCATGATGTCTGGTTTGCCGTTGTATCGAACCATCCGTTTTACGGGGGAGGCATGAAGGCGGCGCCCCTAGCAAACCCGCGCGAGAAGACATTTGATATCGTAATCGTTGAAAACCAGCCGTTTTTGAAAAAATATTGGCTTTTATGTCTCATGGCATTTGGAAAACATACAAAGATGGATGGCGTTACGATGTTTAAAGCGAAGGACATTACATTTTACACGAAGGACAAAATCCCGTTCCATGCTGACGGAGAAATCATGGGCACTACCCCGTTTCGTCTGGCATCTAGTCCTTCACCCCTAAGGATCAAAACATAAACGTGTTTGAAGGAGAGAGCTTCCGATGGTCAGCATCCGCCGCAGCTTCGAAGCGTATGTCGATGACATGAATATCATTACTGTTCTGATTCCTGTTGAACAAAAGGAAATCATGACACCGCCGTTTCGGCTTGAGACAGAAACAACAGTTTTTCCTCTGACTGTCAGGGAGGAATACTCCCTTGAAGCAAAATACAAGTACATCTGCGTATCCGACCATCCTGTGACGTTTGGAAAAATCCATTGCGTCAGAGCATCCAGCGGCCACAAAACGGATCTCCAAATTGGCGCGGTCATCCGGACGGCTGCGTTTGATGACGAATTTTATTATGACGGAGAGCTGGGCGCCGTTTATACCGCGGATCATACCGTATTTAAAGTATGGGCGCCTGCTGCAACCTCAGCTGCTGTCAAGCTTTCACACCCCAATAAAAGCGGGCGCACATTCCAAATGACTCGGTTGGAAAAAGGCGTCTATGCCGTTACGGTCACAGGTGACCTTCACGGATATGAGTATTTGTTTTCCATCTGCAACAATTCAGAATGGATGGAAACCGTTGACCCGTATGCAAAGGCTGTGACAGTAAATGGAGAGAAGGGCGTCGTCTTGCGCCAGGATCAAATGAAATGGACTGCTCCTCTTAAACCATTCTCACACCCTGTGGATGCCGTCATCTATGAGACGCATCTTCGCGACTTCTCCATCCATGAAAACAGCGGCATGATAAACAAGGGAAAATATTTAGCGCTGACGGAAACTGAAACACAAACCGCAAATGGCAGTTCTTCGGGACTGGCGTATGTAAAAGAGCTTGGTGTTACACATGTGGAGCTTCTGCCGGTGAATGATTTTGCCGGAGTTGATGAAGAGAAGCCGCTTGATGCATACAATTGGGGATATAACCCGCTTCATTTCTTTGCCCCGGAGGGAAGCTATGCCTCAAACCCTCATGATCCTCAAACGAGAAAAATAGAGCTGAAACACATGATCAATACCCTGCATCAGCACGGTCTGCGAGTCATTCTGGATGTTGTTTTTAACCATGTGTATAATCGCGAGAATTCACCCTTTGAAAAGACAGTGCCCGGTTACTTTTTCCGGCACGACGAATGTGGGATGCCGTCAAACGGCACCGGCGTTGGCAATGATATTGCATCAGAAAGAAGAATGGCGAGAAAGTTTATTGCAGATTGCGTGGTCTATTGGCTTGAAGAATACAATGTCGACGGCTTCCGATTTGATCTCCTCGGCATTTTAGATATTGACACCGTGCTTTATATGAAAGAGAAAGCAACTAAGGCAAAGCCCGGAATCCTGCTTTTTGGAGAAGGGTGGGATCTGGCTACACCGCTGCCGCATGAACAGAAAGCTGCTTTGGCGAACGCGCCAAGAATGCCGGGCATCGGTTTTTTTAATGATATGTTTCGTGACGCTGTAAAAGGGAACACCTTTCACCTTATGGCAGCAGGGTTTGCGCTCGGCAGCGGTGAATCAGCACAAGCTGTGATGCATGGAATTGCCGGGTCTTCCGGATGGAAGGCATTAGCACCGATTGTTCCGGAACCAAGCCAGTCCATCAATTATATCGAATCACACGACAATCACACCTTTTGGGATAAAATGAGCTTCGCGCTTCCTCAAGAAAATGACAGCCGAAAGCGAAGCAGGCAAAGGCTTGCAGCTGCGATTATTTTGCTTGCCCAAGGGGTGCCGTTTATTCACAGCGGCCAGGAATTTTTCCGGACGAAGCAGGGAGTGGAGAACAGCTATCAGTCCAGTGACAGCATCAACCAGCTCGACTGGGATCGCCGTGAAACGTTCAAAGAAGATGTTCACTATATCCGCAGGCTGATCACGCTAAGAAAAGCGCATCCTGCATTCCGTCTTAGGTCCGCTGCAGACATCCAGCGCCATCTTGAATGCTTGACGCTAAAAGAACACCTTATCGCATACAGGCTTTATGATCTTGACGAGGTTGACGAATGGAAAGATATCATTGTTATCCATCACGCGAGTCCAGCCTCCGTCGAGTGGAGGCTGCCAAACGACATACCTTATCGGCTTTTATGTGATCCATCAGGATTTCAGGAAGACCCGGCAGAAATCAAGAAAACGGTTGCAGTAAACGGCATCGGAACGGTTATCTTATATTTAGCATCAGATCTTAAGAGTTTTGCTTGACGAAGTTTGTGCTATAGCGCTAAAATTTAAAGGACGGCTATTGATTAGCATATGAGACTCTCAATAGCTGTCTTTTTTATTTTTATACGATTCGTACGAAAAAGGCATTCGCTGGATAGACTAGAAACGATTAGCCTTAATTCTAAAATATTTTAAGAAATGATGGGTTGAACATTGATATGAACTGGTTGGGACAATTACTAGGTAGCGATTGGGAGATCTTCCCCGCCGGAGGAGCTACAGGAGATGCATATTATGCGAAACATAACGGGCAGCAGCTTTTTTTAAAACGTAATAGCTCACCTTTTTTAGCTGTTTTATCCGCCGAAGGCATTGTTCCGAAGCTGGTTTGGACAAAACGGATGGAAAATGGGGACGTCATTACGGCCCAGCACTGGATGACCGGCAGAGAGCTGAAGCCTAAAGACATGAGCGGACGGCCCGTTGCTGAATTGCTTCGTAAAATACACACATCAAAAGCCTTGCTGGACATGCTGAAGAGACTTGGAAAAGAACCGCTGAACCCGGGGGCTCTTTTGTCTCAGCTGAAGCAGGCTGTATTTGCTGTGCAGCAATCTTCGCCGCTGATTCAAGAAGGGATCAAGTATTTGGAAGAACACCTGCATGAAGTGCATTTCGGTGAGAAAGTCGTTTGCCATTGTGATGTCAATCATAATAACTGGCTATTGTCTGAAGACAACCAGCTGTATTTAATTGACTGGGACGGCGCCATGATCGCTGATCCGGCGATGGACCTCGGGCCTTTGCTGTACCACTACGTCGAAAAGCCAGCTTGGGAGAGCTGGCTGAGCATGTACGGCATAGAGCTGACAGAAAGCCTTCGGTTGCGAATGGCTTGGTATGTGTTATCTGAAACAATTACTTTCATTGCCTGGCATAAAGCAAAAGGAAATGATAAGGAATTTCATGATGCAATGGAAGAGCTGCATATCCTCATGAAACGAATTGTTGATTAATCAGGAATACGAATCCATTTGCTCTACCCATTGAGACAGGCTGTTCTGATGCTCTTGTATGTGTGAGTCGATGGATTTGGACGATATTCCTGATTGGCTGTAGCGGTAAACATCTTCAAGCACGTTTTTGAAATTTGAATCAAGCTCGGTGTTTGCCATCAGTGATTTAATCACACGCTCAAGCTGCTCGTACTCTGCGACTGTTCCGCAGCAGTCCAATTGATGGTCAGTCAATATATCCTTCAATAAATGAACTTGATGCTCATAATGTAAACCCATAACGGTACACATCCCTTCAGTATCATACGGGTTAAATTGTTCAAAACAGAGCGTTTTTATACATGTGAAAGGAGTGTTCCAGCAGACGGGACCCTCTTTTTTTATGCGCTCGGTCTTAAGAGAGATACACTGGAAAAACGAGCTTGCGGGTCTTTTTAATTCATGGTATGTTGTTAGTCGAAATAATAGATAGAGGTGTCAATCATATGAGAATGCGCCACAAGCCTTGGGCTGATGACTTTTTGGCTGAAAACGCAGATATTGCCATCAGCAATCCTGCTGATTATAAAGGGAAATGGAACACAGTGTTTGGCAACGACAATCCGATCCATATCGAGGTTGGTACAGGAAAAGGCCAATTTATTTCTGGCATGGCCAAACAAAATCCCGACATCAATTATATTGGTATTGAGTTATTTAAAAGCGTCATCGTGACAGCCGTCCAAAAAGTAAAAGACAGCGAAGCGCAGAATGTAAAGCTTCTGAATATAGATGCGGACACGCTGACGGATGTGTTTGAGCCGGGGGAAGTGAAACGGGTCTACTTGAACTTTTCTGATCCTTGGCCGAAGAAACGGCATGAAAAACGCCGCCTGACATATTCCCACTTCCTCAAAAAATATGAAGATGTAATGGGCAAAGGCGGAGCGATTCATTTTAAAACGGACAACCGAGGTTTGTTTGAGTACTCTTTGAAGAGCTTCTCTGAGTACGGCCTGCTGCTGACATACGTCAGTCTCGATTTGCATAACAGCAATCTGGAAGGCAATATTATGACAGAATATGAAGAAAAATTCTCTGCTCTCGGCCAGCCGATCTATCGGGCTGAGGTTGAATGGAGAACGTAAAGACAGACTCTGACAGGAGTCTGTTTTTTTTATGGACCGTTTGCTACCATGATGACAGGGGGGATGAAAATGGAAACAATGAAAATTGGTAATATCACGTTGACCTGGCTTGACGGGGGCGTGACGCATATGGACGGAGGTGCCATGTTCGGCGTCGTTCCAAAGCCGCTTTGGTCTAAAAAATATCCAGTCAATGAAAAAAACCAGATTGAACTAAGGACAGACCCTATTTTGATTCAAAAGGATGGGCTCAATATCATCGTTGACGCCGGAATTGGGTCCGGCAAGCTGACTGATAAACAAAAACGAAACTATGGCGTGACACAAGAGTCGAATGTGAAACCCTCATTAGCTGCACTCGGATTAACGGTTGCCGATATAGATGTGATCGCAATGACACACCTTCATTTTGATCATGCATGCGGTCTAACGGAATATGAAGGTGAACGGCTCGTCTCTGTCTTTCCGAATGCAGTGATTTATACATCAGCTGTTGAATGGGACGAAATGCGCCATCCGAATATCAGGTCGAAAAATACGTATTGGAAAGAAAATTGGGAGGCTGTAGCTGGCCAAGTCAAAACCTTTGAAGACACCTTAACGATCACAGAGGGTATTACAATGCATCACACCGGAGGCCATAGCGACGGACACAGTGTCCTGATATGCGAGGATGCGGGTGAAACTGCCGTACATATGGCAGATCTGATGCCGACACATGCCCACCGCAATCCGCTATGGGTGCTGGCTTACGATGATTATCCGATGACCTCTATCCCGCAAAAGCAGAAATGGCAGGCGTTCGCAGCAGAAAAAGACGCTTGGTTTATTTTTTATCATGATGCCGAGTATCGCGCCCTTCAATGGGAGGAGGACGGAAGCATCAAAAAGTCAGTTAAGCGAATGAAGCAATAGCATATTTTTATGTTTACCCTGCATGTTTTCCGGCTAATAATGCAAACCTAGTACTAATTATGCTCAGAAAGGAAGAGGCAGGGTGAAACAATTCAGAGTAACAAACGAAGGAGACATTCAAACAACATTAAGAGGCCTTGAAGTGCTCTCTGTTCCTTTTTTGAACAAAGGTGTTGCTTTTACTGAGGAAGAAAGAAAAGAACTTGGTTTAAAAGGCTTTCTGCCGCCCAAGGTATTAACAATTGATGATCAGGCGAAAAGAGCGTATGAACAATATTCCGCACAGCCTGACGATTTGAGTAAAAATGTCTATTTAACGGCGCTGCACGATCGGAATGAAACGCTGTTTTACCGCCTGTTAAATGACCATTTAGGAGAAATGCTCCCGATTGTCTACACACCGACAGTCGGAACGGCAATTCAGAGATACAGCCATGAATACAGAAAACCACGAGGGCTCTATCTGTCAATCGATGACCCGGACGGTATGAAAGAAGCATTTAAACAGTATAAAGATCAAAGCGATACGATCGATTTAATTGTTGCAACTGATGCAGAAGGAATTTTAGGAATCGGTGACTGGGGCGTCGGAGGAATCGCGATTTCTATTGGCAAGCTGGCGGTTTATACAGCGGCTGCGGGCATTGATCCGAGCAGAGTGCTGGCTGTTGTTTTAGATGCGGGGACAAATCAGGAGAGCCTCTTGAACGATCCGCTTTATGTCGGCAACCAGCATTCCAGAGTGCGCGGGGAACGCTATGACCAATTTATTGACGACTACGTTGCGCTGGCGAGAGAAACATTTCCGAATGCATTACTGCATTGGGAGGATTTCGGGGCGAAAAACGCGCGAAGCATTTTGAAACGCTATAAAGATAAAGTGTGTACCTTCAATGATGATATCCAAGGAACTGGCGCTGTTTCTTTGGCCGCAGTCTTATCCTGTGCAAAAGCGTCTAAAGTTCCGCTGAGGGATCACAGAGTTGTTATATTCGGAGCGGGAACGGCAGGAATCGGAATAGCCGAACAGCTGCGGGAAGCATTGGTGCGCGAGGGACTGAGTGAAGAAGAATCATACAAGCGCTTCTGGTGCATAGACAGAAACGGGCTGTTAACAGATGATATGGATCAGCTTCTTGATTTCCAAAAGCCGTATGCTCGTTCGGCTGATGAAGTGAAGGATTATCAGCGGAACGGAGACGGCGGAGGCATTGATCTTCTTGAAGTGGTCCGGCAGGCGAAACCGACGATCCTGATCGGCACATCTACGGTTTCCGGCGCTTTCACTGAAGAAATTGTAAAAGAAATGGCGTCACATGTGAAACGGCCGGCGATTTTGCCAATGTCAAATCCGACAACTCTTTCTGAAGCAAAGCCGGAGGATTTAATCGAATGGACAGAAGGCCGTGCGCTGATCACGACAGGAAGCCCGTTCCCGCCAGTTGAATATAACGGAGTTACGTATCATATCGGGCAGGCGAACAACGCGCTTGTCTTCCCTGGTCTCGGTCTTGGAACGATTGTTACCAAATCAAAATTAATTACCGACGGCATGTTTGAAGCATGTGCCCGGGCAATCGCAGGTATGGTCAATGTCGGGGTGCCTGGCGCGCCGATGCTTCCAAAAGTTGAAGATTTGCGCACTGTTTCGGCAACCGTTGCTGTTGAAGTTGCAAAAACCGCAATGAAGGAAGGCGTCGCTACGGAAGAGCCTGAAGACATTATACAGGCAGTGCAGGATGCGATGTGGTATCCGGTATACAAACCGATTCGCGCGATATAATAAAAAAGAGCCGCTGCGTAGGCAGCGGCTTCTATTTTTTGCTTGTCCGGTGTTAAGAGGCGATTGTATCAATGACATCAACAATTTCTCCCGTTTTCGCATCCACCATGACTTCATACTGTTCTAATTCTCCGAAAGCTGATCGTGTAATGCCGGTTTTGTATACCTGTACCGTTTCTCCGTTAATATTGTAAGGCTCCGGCTGGGTGTAAATCCATGATCCGTCAATCGGGCCCCGCTGCTTAAAAGCAGATTTTACAATTCGAAGCGCTTTTTCTGAAGAAATATAAGGCTTCATCACATATTGTTTCACAACGACAGCCGTACAAATTCCAAGTCCTGCTCCTAAAAGAAGATGACGCAATTTCAAAATAAAGCACCTCCTGGTTGATCGTACTTTTCATTATACAGAAACAGCCAAATCCTGTTAAGCAATACGCGGCTGATCGAGCAGATTGGGTCAGGGTGCTTGGAAAACTTCATTGTTTCTAATAAAATAAAAGGACTACATAGAAATGAGGGGAAAACATGAATCAAGAAACGAAAGCGCTTTTCCAAACACTGACGCAGCTTCCCGGCGCGCCGGGCAATGAGCATCAGGTTCGTGCTTTTATGAAGCAGGAGCTAGCCAAATATGCCGATGACATCGTTCAGGACAGACTGGGAAGTGTTTTCGGAGTCAGACGAGGCGCAGAGGACGCACCGAGAATTATGGTAGCCGGGCACATGGACGAAGTCGGCTTCATGGTGACATCCATTACAGACAACGGGCTGCTCAGATTCCAGACGCTCGGAGGCTGGTGGAGCCAAGTTTTGCTTGCGCAGCGGGTTGAAATTCAAACAGATAACGGGCCGGTTCCGGGTGTGATTTCAAGCATACCGCCGCATTTATTGACAGATGCACAGCGAAACCGTCCGATGGATATCAAAAACATGATGATCGATATTGGAGCGGATGATAAGGAAGACGCCATCAAAATCGGCATTAAACCGGGACAGCAGATCGTGCCTGTTTGTCCGTTTACGACGATGGCGAATGAAAAGAAAATTTTATCAAAAGCATGGGATAACAGATATGGATGCGGCTTAAGCATTGAACTTCTGAAGGAATTACACGGTAAAGAGCTTCCGAATACACTCTATGCGGGTGCAACGGTTCAGGAAGAAGTAGGGCTAAGGGGCGCGCAGACAGCTTCTCATATGATTAAACCGGACTTGTTTTTCGCCCTTGACGCCAGCCCGGCAAACGATATGAGCGGAGACAAAAATGAATTCGGCCAGCTTGGAAAAGGCTTTTTGCTTCGCATTCTTGACAGAACGACAGTCATGCATCGCGGAATGAGGGAATTCGTTCTTGATATGGCTGAAACGCATGATATTCCATATCAATATTTTGTATCCGGCGGGGGAACAGACGCAGGCAAGGTTCATATTTCGAACAGCGGTGTGCCGTCAGCGGTTATCGGAATATGTTCCCGCTATATTCATACAAACGCTTCTATCATTCATATTGATGATTATGCTGCTGCTAAAGAAATGCTCATTAAACTTGTAACAGCCTGCGATAAGCAGACGGTGGATGCGATTAAAGAAAATATGTAGGTTTCATAAAAGCTTGTTGAACGAGCAGTAAGCCCGGATCGACAAGCTTTTTTCTTATTCTGTTTCAAATAGATAGGAAAGGGCCTTAATGGCTTGGTTAACGGTTTCAACCGTAATATTCGCTTTATTGGAAAGCTCTTTTAAAGGATGGTGGAGCGATTCTGGCCGGATGATAATCAGGGGTTTTCCTTTTGCGATCGCATATGATGCATCCATTGCCGTGTTCCACTGTTTGTACTTTTCGCCAAACAGGGCGATCACAAAGTCTGCTTTATTCATCAGGACGGCGGTTCTGAAGTTGTTGATGTCAGAGGCTTTGTCATCTTTTAAAACGGCATTTGGCTGTACGCCCATAATTTCTTCACCAATATTGTCTGAGCGGTCATGATTCTCCATCGGGCCAACAAACGTAATCGGGAGCTTCAGTGATTTTGTTTTCTCTTTAATTTCCTCGCGCCAATTGCTGTGGATTTCTCCTGCTAAATAGACGATAAACTCCATATAAAAATCCCTCCTTATGTATGTCCATCTGTAAATTTTACCCTCATGTACACGATGTTAAACGAAACGAGCTTGATAATGCAAATAAAATATGATAATGATAATGGGAAAGCCAATCTTACATATTCATTCGTTGCATATAAGTGGTTTTGCCTCAAGCAGTTTGGTATGATCCAAATGGACGAGTATCGATAAAAAACATGTAAGAACATAAACAACTGGAGGGATATGAAATGAAAAAAATTGAATCAACTCAAGAGCTGGAAAAAGCGGTAAAGGATGATTGGTCTGTATTTATGTTTTCAGCCGATTGGTGCCCGGATTGCCGTTTTGTAGAGCCTTTCCTGCCTGAACTGGAAGCGGATTTCCCTGAATTCACCTACTACTACGTAGACCGTGACAAATTCATTGATACATGTGCAGAGTGGGAAATTTACGGAATCCCAAGCTTTGTGGTGTTTAATGAAGGAAAAGAAGTAAATCGTTTTGTGAGCAAAGACCGCAAAACAAAAGAAGAAATTGAACAGTTTTTAACAGACTCTCTCGCTAAAGCGTAAAGGAGGACATCGGTTTGAAAATGACCTCAAGGAAGCTGTCAGATATACTGAAACAGCGCCTTCAGCACGAGAATCGCTCCTTTCTGTTTGACAGAGAAAAAGACACCCTCCGTGTTGAGGATCAAACGACTAAAAAAGGGATTACGCTCGATTTGCCGCCGATTATTGCAAAATGGGAACTGAAAAAAGACGAAGCCATTGATGAGATCGTGTACTATGTCTCCGAAGCGATGACGGCAATGGAAGGGAAGGCTCAGGAAATGACCGGGAAAGAAACTCGCATTTATCCGGTCATCCGCTCGACTTCCTTCCCGGACAAGTCCAGCGAAGATATTCCGCTCATTTATGACGATCATACCGCAGAGACAAGAATTTATTACGCGCTAGATCTCGGGAAAACCTACCGTTTAATTGACCAGCGCATGCTTGAGAAAGAAAACTGGACAAAAGAGCGGATCAGAGAGACGGCCGCATTTAATCTCCGTTCCCTGCCGACGGTTGTCAAAGAGGATACGGTTGCCGGCAATTACTTTTATTTCTTCAGGGCAAACGACGGATACGACGCAAGCCGGATTTTGAACGAAGCGATCTTAAATGAGTATAAGCAGCATGCAGAAGGTGAGCTGGCGATCTCTGTTCCTCATCAGGACGTTTTGATTCTTGCTGACATCCGGAATGAATCGGGGTATGATATTCTAGGACAAATGTCGATGAGCTTCTTTGCAGGCGGCACCGTCCCGATTACCGCCCTTTCATTTTTGTACAATGAAGGAAAGCTGGAACCGGTGTTTATCCTGGCGAAAAGCCGTCCGAAAAAGGATTAGAAAGGATTTTTACTTATGAACGCTTTTTTTAATAAAGAAGGTGTGGGAGACACGCTCCTGATCTCTCTTCAAGATGTGACACGCGAACAATTAGGCTATGAAAAACACGGCGACGTCGTCAAAATTTTCAATAACGAAACAAAAGAAACAACGGGCTTCAACATTTTCAACGCGTCTTCTTACTTGACCATTGATGAAAACGGCCCTGTTGCGCTCTCAGAAACATTCGTGCAAGATGTGAATGAAATTTTAAACAGAAACGGCGTTGAAGAAACATTAGTCGTTGATTTATCTCCGAAGTTTGTTGTGGGGTATGTAGAATCAAAAGAAAAACATCCGAATGCGGATAAATTAAGCGTATGTAAAGTCAACGTAGGAGAAGAAACGCTTCAGATCGTCTGCGGCGCGCCTAACGTTGACCAAGGCCAAAAAGTTGTCGTTGCCAAAGTCGGTGCTGTGATGCCTAGCGGACTTGTCATTAAGGATGCAGAGCTTCGCGGCGTTCCGTCAAGCGGAATGATCTGCTCAGCGAAAGAGCTTGATTTGCCGGATGCCCCTGCTGAAAAAGGCATCCTTGTGTTAGAAGGAGACTATGAGGCGGGAGACGCATTTCAGTTTTAGACTCCCATAAATCCGCCAAAAAAAACGAATCATGTGAAAAGCCGCTAAGCCCTTGTTTAGCGGCTTTGTTTCTGCTGATAGCTTAATCTTTTCTGGGCCGACCAGCAGTGGTATACTAAAAACCGTCCCAGAAAACTATAAGGGAGTTAGAGATAAATTATGAGTTGGCTTCATAAATTTTTTGATTTGTTTTTAGGCGAAAGCGAAGAGGATGCTGAACGGGAGACAAAACCCGCTCAAATTCCGCAGCAACAAGAAGTACATCATCCTGAAGGACAATTAAAAAGATTGGAAGATCCTAAAATATATTATGAATATCCAAAAGGCAAATTCCGTTTTCCAGTCGTGCCTGACGGATACAAAAATCATGACCTGAGAAGGCGCCGCACACCATCGGACGAACCGAAATCCGCGCCTCATCCAAGTGCTGCACCTTACAGAGAGCGTCCCAGAAATGAAGAAGAGCAGCATACATATCAAGCATCAGAGCCGGCGAAGAAACCGTTTAAACCGACAAATATCCCTTCGCCTGTCTATGGATTCAATCAAAAACCATCTGTTAAAAGGGATGTGCCGAAAAAGCCTTCTGAAACATTGAACGAACCGGATAAATCGGTAAAAGAGAAGGTAACACTGCTGTCAGAAGAGATCGAACGTGAACGCGGCTATCCTGCTTCAGACACACAGGCGCATTCCAAAAAAGAAAGTCCTTTCTTCCCGGATACCCAATTTGAAAAACAGCCTTCTGGCATTTTAAACAGAAAGGATACGGAGCATGATGAGGCGCTGGCGAAACGGCCAGCCGAGCCGTCAGGTAACAGAGTGCCATTTGAGTCAGGCGTTCAACAGCCGGAAGAGGAGCCTTTCTTCCCAGCTGAACATGCCGAAGAGCAAACACCGCCGGAGATGCTCACAGATACGGTGGCTGAAGGGCTTTCAGACAGTGAAGTAGGCCGCGAAGAGCCTGCAGCGGCTGAGGAAGAACAAAGGGAGCAGCAGCCAGAGAAACTTGAAGAGCCTGTTTTCTCCGCTGAACTTGATGAAGAGCAAACAGCTCCTGAATCTCGGACTGAGTCAGTATCTGAGGATGCAAAAGCAAAAGAGCCGTCAGACAGCCCAGTATACAATCATCATGAAAACGCGGCAGAAGGTGCTGAGTCCCCGTTCGTTCAAGAAGAACAAATGGACATTCGTCAGGAAGAGCCTTTATTGACTGATCATGAGTATTCATCAGAGGCTCTGGCTCAAGCAGAAACTGTGGCAAAAGAATCAGAAGAGCCGTCAGACAGCATAATAAATAATCATTATGACATCCTGGGAGAGGCTCAGGAAACGAAGATAGATGTTCAGCCATACAGCCATGCAGAGCCTGAGAAAACTGAACGCTTGGAGCAGGGTTCCAAATCGTTTTCTGCAACCCTTGAAAACCGGCAGGAAATTCGCGCAGACAAACCTCGCGAAGCTTCAGAAGAGCCGAAAAAAAGGCCTGGTGTACAGGAGAAAAGGACCGAACAAAGCGCATCTTCTCAAAAAGGGCCATCCGTTCCTTTTAATGTGATGATGCTGAAAAGAGATACGCATAAACAGCAAAAAGCAGAGGAGCGCCGCGGCAGCTATGTATTTCCGAATGTTGCACTGCTTGATGTCCCGCCAGCGCAGGTTCAAGATGATACTGCGTGGATCGAAGAACAGCGTCAGCTTCTTGATTTGACCTTGAAAAATTTCAATGTCCGCGCCAATGTGGTCCATGTAACCCAGGGTCCGTCTGTCACGAGATTTGAAGTGCATCCTGAACCAGGTGTAAAGGTGAATAAAATCACCAACTTGTCCGATGATATTAAACTCAGTCTCTCAGCGAGAGATATTCGGATTGAAGCGCCGATTCCGGGGAAAAACACGATCGGAATAGAAGTGCCGAACCGCACGAGCAAGGTGGTTGATTTGCGCCAGATGATTCGCAGCTCCGCTTTTAGGACAAGCAAGTCACCGCTCACAGCTGCGCTGGGATTAGATATTTCGGGAAATCCTGTCGTTATCGACTTGAAGAAAATGCCGCATGGCTTGATTGCCGGCGCTACAGGCTCCGGAAAAAGCGTATGCATCAATACAATATTAGTCAGCCTGCTTTATAAAGCTGACCCGAGTGAGGTAAAGGTGCTGCTGATTGATCCGAAAATGGTAGAGCTGGCCCCTTACAATAAAATTCCTCACCTCGTCAGCCCGGTCATTACTGACGCCAAAGCGGCTACCGCTGCTTTAAAATGGGTCGTTGAGGAAATGGAGCGCCGCTATGAGCTTTTTGCCCATTCAGGTGTCCGCGACATTGACCGCTTTAATCAATTAACTGCTGAACACCAAATGGGTGAAAAGCTGCCATATTTAGTTGTCATTATTGATGAGCTTGCAGATTTGATGATGGTGGCTCCAAACGATGTGGAAGAAAGCATTGCGCGGATCGCCCAAAAAGCCAGAGCGTGCGGTATCCATCTTCTCGTCGCAACTCAGCGTCCGTCAGTCGATGTCATTACAGGTCTGATTAAGGCGAATATCCCAACGAGAATCGCCTTTTCTGTCTCAAGCCAGGTTGATTCCCGAACAATTATTGACATAGCCGGTGCAGAAAAGCTTCTCGGAAAAGGAGATATGCTCTTTTTGGAAAACGGCTCGGGAAAACCGGTCCGTCTGCAAGGTAACTTTGTGTCAGACCGGGAAATCGACCGCGTTGTTTCCCACGTCAGAAGCCAAATGCCGCCGACCTATTTATTTGAACAAGAAGAGCTCGTAAGACAAGGATCAGCCCTGAAAGAAGAGGACGAACTGTTTTACGAAGCGTGTGAGTTTGTTGTAGAGCAAAACAGTGCGAGCACTTCAAGCCTGCAAAGAAGATTCAGAATCGGTTACAATCGTGCGGCAAGGCTGATCGACATGATGGAAGCGGAAGGCATGATCTCTGAGGCAAAAGGAAGCAAGCCTCGAGAGGTGCTGATCACAGCAAGTGATTTAATAAACGAATAATATGGGTTCATTTTCACACCAAACATGGTATGATAGTGTTTAGAGCATTTAACAGCTATGCCGCTTTACAGCAGCTGTGCATAGACAAATCTTGATATCTGGGTTTAATCGGAAAGAAATAACCTGATACTAAACATAACAAAACATATAAAATACGCCGCTAAGGGGGCTTTTCAGCCGCCGCGGTCGCAAATTGAAATGAGCGTCATATACTGGGGAACAGATAGACGTTTGTTGGAGGTACAATTATGACTGTTTATCATTTTGTTGGAATAAAAGGGACCGGTATGAGTCCGCTTGCCCAAATACTTCATGATAATGGATATACTGTCCAAGGATCGGATATCGAAAAATTTATTTTTACGCAAACAGCGCTTGAAAAAAGAAATATTACGATTCTTCCTTTTAGCGCGGAAAATATTAAACCCGGCATGACAGTCATCGCCGGAAACGCATTCCCAGACACGCATCCTGAAATAGAAAAAGCGATGTCTGAGGGAATTCCGGTGATACGTTATCATAAGTTTTTAGGCGACTACATGAAAAAATTCACGAGTGTTGCCGTTACGGGCGCACACGGCAAAACGTCGACTACGGGTCTGCTGGCTCACGTGATCCAAAACGCAAAACCGACGTCTTTCTTAATCGGAGACGGAACAGGCCAGGGAAATGAAAACAGCGAATATTTTGTGTTTGAAGCGTGCGAATACCGCCGCCATTTCTTAAGCTATCAGCCGGATTACGCGATTATGACGAATATTGATTTTGATCACCCTGATTACTTCTCAAGCATTGACGATGTATTTGACGCTTTCCAAGAGATGGCTCTTCAAGTCAACAAAGGCATTATTGCCTGCGGAGACGATGAGCATCTGCCGAAAATCCATGCGAACGTCCCGGTTGTGTATTACGGCACGGGGGAAGAAAATGATTTTCAAGCCAGAAACATCGTAAAAAGCACGGAAGGGACAACTTTTGATGTCTTTGTCCGCAATACGTTCTATGATACGTTTTATATTCCTGCGTACGGCCACCACAATGTATTAAACTCATTGGCGGTCATTGCGTTATGCCATTATGAAGAAATTGATTCCAGCATCATTAAGCATGCTCTCAAATCCTTTGGGGGCGTCAAACGCAGATTCAATGAGAAGCAGCTTGGGGATCAAGTGCTGATCGATGACTATGCTCATCATCCGACAGAAATAAAAGTGACAATTGAGGCGGCAAGACAGAAATATCCTGATCGGGAAATTGTCGCGGTATTTCAGCCTCATACATTTACACGGACGCAGCAGTTTCTTGACGAATTTGCAGAAAGCCTGAGCGGCGCTGACTGTGTGTATTTATGCGATATTTTCGGCTCAGCCCGTGAGAATGCCGGAAAGCTGACGATCGGTGATCTCCAGGGAAAAATTCATAATGCCAAGCTGATTGAAGAAGATGACACATCTGTTTTAAAAGCTCATGATAAAGCCGTTCTCATCTTTATGGGAGCAGGAGATATCCAAAAATATATGAGAGCCTACGAAAACGTCATGGCATAATAAAAAGCAGTGATCTCACTGCTTTTTATTTATCTGATGGGAAAGCTTATTAAAGGATTTTCTTACATAACGGAGAATAGTATGTATACAGCCCAGTACACATGTTTATGATTGAAGAAAACGGGTAAACAGCAGTATATCCTGCAGCAAGGAGGTTTGAGATGATTATTATTCTTTATTTGAGCGTTGCACTCATCGCAGTTGCATTTCTCGTATTAGTGATCTACTTGTCTAAAACATTGAAGTCACTGCAGCTGACACTAAAAAACGTCGCATCCACTCTTGAAGGGCTGGAGGGACAAATGAAGGGCATCACAACTGAAACAGCCGAGCTTTTACATAAGACCAACCGCCTGGCTGAAGATATTCAGGAAAAATCAGAAAAGCTGAATACGGTCGTTCATGCTGTTCAAGGAGTGGGAGCTTCTGTACAGCAGTTCAATACATCCATGAAACAAGCGGCAGGGTCTGTATCGGCATCAGTTAGAGAAAATCAAGATAAGATCAATCAAGTTGTCACATGGAGTCAAGCAGCAATGGAAATTTGGGAGAAATGGAAGCAAAAGAAAAAATCAGCCCTGTAAGAGAAAAAAATACTAAGAGGAGGAATAATGATGAGCAAAGATGGAATTAATAGTAAAGATTTTTTAATCGGAACTTTAATCGGGGGAATCATCGGTGCCACTACAGCTCTTTTTCTAGCGCCTAAATCAGGCAAAGAACTTCGCGACGATCTCGGCAGCCAAGCTGTTGCTTTACGGGACAAAACTGATAAAATGACGGCAGATGCGAAGGAAAAAGGCACGCAATATGTCAGCATCGCAAAAGACAAAACTTCCAACATCACACAGCTTGTAGCGGATCAGTCTGGGCAGATCATGAACAAGGTAAAGGATTTAAGAGACCGTTCCAAATCTGACAAAACGGATTCATCGACTGCAATGCAAGATATGAGGGAAGAAGCGATGCAGGCGGCTGATGAAACAAAAGATCAAGTCCTCCAGACGAAAGAAGATGTAAAAGACGAACTGAAAGATGCACAAAAACAGGCTGAGCAGTTGAATCGCTGAGCAGGGAAGGAAGAGCTTGAGTCATGGCTAAACAGCTTATTCAATCTGAGGAAGAATTTAAACGGATTGCAGAACAGGAAGGCGTTTTCGTCTTCTTTAAACACAGCACCACATGCCCGATCAGCCAGGCAGCATTTCATGAGTTTGATGCCTTTGCAAATCAGCATGAGGATGTGCCGGCTTACTATCTTCAAGTACAAGAAGCCCGGCCGCTGTCCAATTTCATTGCAGAAACATATGGGGTCAAGCATGAAAGCCCTCAGATATTCATCATCCAGAACGGTGAAGTGAAATGGCATACCTCACATTCACAAATTACAGAAGCCGCTATTGAGCAGCATTTGTCATAGAAAAAAGCGTCCAGATATCATCTGGCGCTTTTTTTTTGTAAAAAACCCTTGAACATTGCCCTCACATCATGTAGGATAGCTTCATAGATTACTTTATCACTTAAAAGCGTTTGGGTAATAAAGTAGAGTTTTTATAAAATTTTTTGTATTTCAGTATTTCCATTTGGAATTACTTATAGTAAGATGCATGATAACTACAAAATAAAAAATGAATGTGCAGGGAAAGGATGAAAAAAATGAGCAACACAGAGTTAGAGCTTTTAAGGCAGAAAGCAGACGAATTAAACCTACAAATTTTAAAACTAATCAACGAACGCGGAAATGTTGTAAAAGAGATCGGTAAAGCGAAGGAAGCACAGGGTGTCAACCGATTTGACCCTGTCAGAGAACGCACAATGCTGAACAATATCATTGAAAACAATGACGGGCCGTTCGAAAATTCAACCATCCAGCACATTTTTAAAGAGATATTCAAAGCCGGTTTAGAGCTTCAGGAAGAAGATCACAGCAAAGCGCTGCTTGTCTCCCGCAAGAAAAAACCTGAAGATACAATTGTTGATATCAAAGGCGAAAAAATCGGAGACGGCCAGCAAAGATTCATTGTCGGCCCATGTGCGGTAGAGAGCTATGAGCAGGTAGCTGAAGTCGCTGCAGCTGCGAAAAAACAAGGGATTAAAATTTTGCGCGGTGGAGCCTTTAAGCCTCGTACGAGCCCATACGATTTCCAAGGGCTTGGTGTTGAAGGCCTTCAAATTTTAAAACGTGTAGCGGATGAATTTGATCTGGCGGTTATCAGTGAAATCGTAACTCCGGCTCATATCGAAGAAGCGCTGGACTACATTGATGTCATTCAAATCGGAGCGCGCAACATGCAAAACTTCGAATTGCTGAAGGCGGCCGGCGCAGTGAAAAAGCCAGTGCTTCTGAAACGTGGTCTTGCTGCAACGATCTCTGAATTCATCAATGCTGCTGAATACATCATGTCACAAGGAAATGACCAAATTATCCTTTGTGAGCGCGGAATCAGAACATATGAAACAGCAACGAGAAACACGCTGGATATTTCAGCTGTGCCGATTTTGAAACAAGAAACGCATTTGCCAGTCTTTGTTGATGTTACGCATTCAACAGGCCGCCGTGACCTCTTGCTTCCGACAGCTAAAGCCGCTTTAGCGATCGGTGCAGATGGCGTAATGGCTGAGGTTCACCCTGATCCGTCAGTCGCACTTTCTGACTCTGCTCAGCAAATGGCGATTCCTGAATTCGAAAAATGGCTGAATGAACTGAAGCCAATGGTGAAAGTCAACGCTTAATTGAACAATCCAAAAGGCCGCGCCTGCGGCCTTTTTTTATGCTTTCTCGTTTATTTAGTTATAAAAACCAAGTATACGTTTTCATCATCTATAAAAACGTGTATAATTTCATGAGAAGTAATTAAATTTGATGAATAATGAAAAATAATGTACACTACTGACTTACGCTTACAAATCATAAACGACATAAATTCGGACATTATGACATTTCTCTACATAAAGTGTTTATGCTATAGATAAGGATAAGTGTATCCAGTAAAAGGAGTGGTTTTAGGATGAGCAATATTACGATCTACGATGTAGCGAGAGAAGCTAATGTAAGCATGGCAACCGTTTCCCGTGTCGTGAACGGCAACCCGAATGTAAAACCGACAACGCGGAAAAAAGTCTTGGAAGCCATTGAACGTCTCGGTTACCGTCCAAACGCGGTGGCAAGAGGGCTGGCAAGTAAAAAAACAACAACTGTAGGTGTCATCATTCCCGATATCTCAAGCATTTTCTATTCAGAGCTTGCACGCGGAATTGAAGATATCGCGACAATGTATAAATACAATATTATTTTGAGCAACTCTGACCAAAACATGGAGAAAGAGCTGCACTTGTTAAACACAATGCTCGGCAAACAAGTGGACGGCATCGTGTTTATGGGCGGAAACATTACGGACGAGCATGTGGCGGAATTTAAGCGTTCCCCAGTGCCGATCGTACTTGCTGCTTCTGTAGAAGAGCAGGAGGAAACACCGTCAGTCGCTATCGATTACGAACAGGCGATTTATGATGCCGTGAAGCTTTTGGTTGATAAAGGACATACAGACATCGCGTTCGTTTCCGGACCAATGGCAGAACCGATCAACCGTTCGAAAAAACTCCAAGGCTACAAACGTGCGCTTGAAGAAGCGAACCTTCCGTTTAATGAACAATTTGTAGCTGAAGGGGATTACACATATGATTCCGGACTCGAAGCACTGCAGCATCTGATGAGCCTGGATAAAAAACCGACAGCCATTCTTTCTGCAACTGATGAAATGGCACTGGGCATTATCCATGCTGCTCAGGATCAGGGCTTATCCATTCCGGAGGATCTCGACATTATCGGTTTTGATAATACAAGATTAAGCCTTATGGTTCGCCCGCAGCTTTCAACAGTTGTTCAGCCGACATATGATATTGGCGCCGTTGCGATGAGACTGCTGACGAAGCTCATGAATAAAGAGCCGGTTGAAGAGCATATCGTCGAACTGCCGCACCGTATAGAGCTAAGAAAGTCAACCAAGTCATAAGAAAAACAAAGAGCAAGCTTCACCTTTATGGTGAATTCTTGCTTTTTTCATGGGGAGAAATGATGAAACGTTTTGATTATCTTACACCTGTTGGATTTGTGTTAGGAACGATTATTATTGTTATTGGGATTATTTCGGGATCGGGAGTAAGCGGTTTCCGCTCTTTTCTTGATCTGACCTCTTTCTTCATCGTAACAGGGGGACTTTGCGCGGCTGTTTTTATCAGTTTTCCACCAAGAGAGCTGAAAAAAGCGCCCTCTGTGTTAAAGCAGGCATTCATCCGCCAGGAAGACAATGTGAAAGATCTTGTGAAAACCTTTGTCTCCCTTTCCGATCACGCGCGAAAACACGGGCTTTTATCATTGGATGATCAGGCTCGGGAAATCAAAGATCCATTCTTGAAAAAAGGGCTGCTTTTAGCGATTGACGGCTGGGATGAAGAAACGATTCGGCTCGTCATGGATTCAGAAATCGCAGCAATGGAGGAACGGCACCGAAAAGGGCGGCGAGTTTTTGAAAAAGCGGGAGAATTCGCTCCGGCGTGGGGAATGATCGGAACACTCGTCGGGCTTGTGCTGATGCTCAAAAACTTAAACGACCCGCATATGCTCGGACCAAACATGGCCATTGCGCTTCTGACGACTTTATATGGTTCATTACTGGCAAATATGGTCTTCAACCCGATCGCGGCTAAGCTTGAAGAGAAAACAGAAAGTGAAATTTTCATCAAGCAGGTAATGGTGGAAGGGATTATCGGTGTTCAATCCGGAAAAAACCCGCGCAACCTTGAAAGCCAGCTGGTCGTTTTCAGCTCACGGGAAGAATGGCAGAAGCAGCCAAAACAAGTAAAAACAAAAAAGGGATCTGTACATGAAGCTTAGAAGAGAACGTTTTGAAAGAAGGAATGGAAGCGGAAAAAACAGTCAATCTTCATCCAGCTGGATGGTAACCTTTACAGATTTGATCACCTTGATCCTTGTGTTCTTTATTTTACTCTTTTCGATGTCCCAAATTGATCTGCAAAAATTCAAAGCGGCAGTGGACTCAATCCAGAAGGAAGGCAACGGGCTTCAGCCGGACCAAACATCCATAGAAAAAAAGAATATATCCCCACCTGATACGAAGAAGCAAGAGGATCAGCAGGATCAGCTTCTCAAGAAAGTAAATACATATATAAAAGACAATCATTTGAAGGCCCAAATGACAGCCAAACGGGATGAACGCGGTGTCGTGCTCGTTCTTCAGGAGGCTGTGCTGTTTGATACAGGTGAGGCAAAGGTGCTGAAAAATGCCGAAACACTTCTTCACCAAATTGCCGTTCTTCTTCAAACAATTCCAAATGACATTCAGGTGGAGGGGCATACAGACAGCCGAAACATTTCGACATACCGATACCCGTCGAACTGGGAGCTATCAGCAGCACGGGCAAGTGGAGTGATTCAATACTTCACGTCAAAAGAGAAGCTTCCCTCCAAGCGCTTTATTGCTGTCGGTTATGCGGATACAAAGCCGGTGAAGGATAACAAGACAAATGAACACATGAAGGAAAATCGGCGTGTGGAAATAGTGATCAAAAAATCAAAAACGACCTCTTCGTAAAGGTCGTTTTTTACTTTGTTCTTTGCTGTTCAGAACGTATCGCATATAATGCTTTGCTGACAGTTTGGGCATTTTTTTCTGTAATTTCAGGCTTGCGGGGAATCGGAGGATATAAATCAGCCGGATCGCTCCAGCTCGACGGAAGGGCCACGGGGCATTGTTTTTGCCATTTAGCAATCCATTCCGGCGGGATCTCGTGTCCCGGATCAATTCCCTTCATTTCAAGCCATATTCTGGCCCAGGCGCGGGGCACGACACGCCAAATATCATATCCGCCGCCTCCGACTGCAATCCATTTCCCTCCGCAATATTGATGAGCCAAAGTGTGTGCAAGACGGGGGATTTCTTCGTATATATTGATTGTTGCTGATAAATGCGTCAGCGGATCGTAGTAATGGGCATCGGCGCCGTTTTGACTGATAATGACATCAGGCTCGAAATACGCGGCGACTTCTGAAGCTGCTGTCCGGTAAGCCTCAAGAAAAGAATCATCCTCTGTAAAAGCGTCAAGCGGGATATTAAAGGAATAGCCATATCCTTTTCCGCTGCCTTTTTCTTGGATCTGACCGGTTCCAGGGAATAAATACCTTCCTGTTTCATGAATGGACAGCGTGCATACGTCAGGATTATCGTAAAATGTAAATTGCACACCGTCCCCGTGGTGGGCGTCCGTATCAATATAAAGCACTCTGGCGCTATATTTTTTCTGGATATATTGAATCGCCACAGCGCTGTCGTTGTATATGCAGAATCCTGATGCTCTCCCGCGAAAGCCATGATGAAGCCCTCCACCAAGGTTTGCCGCATGCAGGGCTTGTCCTGACATGACCCAGTCTGCGGCCGTTAAAGTGCCGCCGACCAAGAGGGATGCCGCTTCGTGCATGCCGGCAAAGACGGGTGTGTCTTCAGTGCCGAGCCCGTAGCTTTCTCCTTCTTCAGCGGGAAGCTTTCCGGCGCCCGCAAGCTTTACGGCCTGAATGTAATCGTCCGTGTGGACAAGGGAAAGCTCCTCTTCTGAAGCGAGTCTGGGGGTGACAATGTCTCCATCATCAAAGGCATTGATCGTCTTAAGCAAATCATATGTTAACAGAACCCGCTGCTGATTAAAGGGATGCTCCTGATGAAACATATAGGTTTGGTAGGATGGAGAATAGATAAATACACTGTCTCTCATAGCAGATCCCTTTGCTCTGACGGCCATACGACGTGGTGTCCATTTCTTTGTAATGCCTGCAAAAACGGCAGCGGATTCATCGTTTTTACACGGAAGACAAGCACTTTTACACCGGGATCGTCATGCGGATAAACAAGCACGCTTAATATTTTCACTTGAAGGTCTTGGCAAAGACTGCTGATCTCAGCGAGGCTTTTGGTGATGTCGTTTACTTTTATCTCAATTTGCGATCCCGGCTGGTCAGCGCCTGTCAATTTGACAAACGTCCGCAGCAAATCGGTTTTTGTTAAAATGCCTATTAATTTTTGATGGTGTACCACTGGAAGGCAGCCGATGCCATGCTCGTAGAACACGGCTGATATTTCTTCGACAAAATCTAACGGGTGGGCGCAGACAACATCTTTTTTCATAATTGAATCTACGCTTCGTGTGAGAAATAGGCTTCGTTTGTTTTCTTCAAAAATACTCGGGCTGGCCTGTTTCATGTCTCTGTCTGTAATCATGCCGATCACGTGTCGTTCTTCATCTACAACAGGCAGATGCCTGATATGGAATTCCTTCAGTTTGCATATTGCTGTTTCAAGCGTATCCGTCTTCGTTAATGTAATGACATCTCTTTTCATGATTTGCTCAACAATCATTATTTTTTCCCCTTTGCCAGTGTCAGTTAATACATATAACGATGATAAAAACGGAGCCTGTCAAATTGCTCAATTGATTCTTGGCTGACGTTTTTTCCGATGCGGGCCATCAGACAGTTTGCAGGGTGGGAGCTGATCTCCGGCTCATCCGTTGCAAACCAGACCAATCCGCCTGCATTCATCATCTTTTCCATCATCTTTCTGTATTCCCACACATCTTTTTTCATCCCTTTTAAATCCCAATGCCAGTAATATTCTGTCGTCATCACAATGTAGTTTTCCATTTGTTCATCCATCATGCTGACGGTCAGGAGCGTCTTTCCAACAGCGCATCCCCGATAGTCCGGCGCTACTTCGATGGCTCCGAGCTCAATCAAATCCTCCATATTTCCTTCAGACCATCTTTCGAGCGGGTCAGGATATAAATACGTGACATAGCCGACAATGGTTCGGCCGTCTCTGGCAATAATAATGCGCCCTTCGGGAAGGCCTGCAATGTCGACTAGCGCTTCATGCTGCTCGCGAGGCGGGCGAAATGCGGTTAAATCTTTATGAAACTCATAACCTGCCAAATCCTCTGGAGAGACAGGCCCTTCTATCAGTAAAGAGCCGGTTGCTGTTTTGATGTTTGCTGAATGGTATGTTTTATGATGTTCCACTAATTCACCGTCCCATCAATTCTTATAAAAATACATGCCTTCTTTAAGAATACCAAATTATAAAGCGTTTTCAACATGGTTTATATTTTAAAAATTGAGAAGAATATGAATATATACTATAATAATTGTGACAACTTCAGCAAAGGGGGATGTTTGGGCATGAATTTGAAAGCGTTACCAGCAATAGAGGGGGATCATAACTTAAAAAACTATGAAGAAACGTACCGGCATTTTGATTGGGCCGAGGCAGAGAAACATTTCTCTTGGCATGAGACAGGGAAACTGAATGCGGCGTATGAAGCGATTGACCGCCATGCCGAATCGTTTCGAAAAAACAAAGTAGCGCTTTATTATAAAGACGCAAAAAGGGATGAAAAATACACATTTAAAGAAATGAAGGAAGAATCAAACAGAGCCGGGAATGTGCTGAGACGGTATGGAAATGTGGAAAAAGGGGACCGCGTTTTTATTTTTATGCCGAGATCACCCGAGCTTTATTTTATTATGCTTGGCGCAATCAAAATTGGCGCCATCGCCGGGCCGCTGTTCGAAGCATTTATGGAGGGAGCGGTGAAAGACCGGCTTGAAAACAGTGAGGCAAAGGTTGTTGTCACAACACCTGAGCTGCTGGAGAGAATACCGGTAGACAAACTGCCTCACTTGCAGCATGTCTTCGTAGTCGGGGGAGAGGCTGAGAGCGGCACGAATATCATCAATTATGATGAAGCAGCGAAACAGGAAAGCACAAGACTGGATATCGAATGGATGGATAAAAAAGACGGCTTTCTGCTTCACTATACATCAGGTTCCACTGGTACGCCAAAGGGCGTGCTGCATGTCCATGAAGCGATGATTCAGCAATATCAAACAGGAAAGTGGGTCCTTGATTTAAAGGAAGAAGACATTTATTGGTGCACGGCTGATCCAGGCTGGGTGACAGGTACGGTATACGGCATTTTTGCACCGTGGCTGAACGGAGCGACAAATGTCATCGTCGGCGGGCGTTTCAGCCCGGAAAGCTGGTATGGAACGATTGAACAGCTTGGCGTCAATGTCTGGTACAGCGCGCCGACCGCTTTTCGGATGCTGATGGGAGCGGGAGATGAAATGGCTGCGAAATATGACCTAACTTCACTACGGCATGTGCTCAGTGTCGGTGAGCCGCTAAATCCGGAAGTCATCAGATGGGGACATAAAGTTTTTAACAAACGAATTCATGATACATGGTGGATGACCGAAACGGGCAGTCAGCTCATCTGCAACTATCCTTGCATGGATATTAAACCGGGTTCAATGGGTAAGCCGATTCCAGGAGTGGAGGCAGCGATCGTTGACAATCAAGGCAACGAGCTACCGCCATACCGAATGGGCAATCTCGCCATCAAAAAGGGCTGGCCTTCCATGATGCATACCATTTGGAATAACGCTGAAAAGTATGAATCGTATTTCATGCCGGGCGGCTGGTATGTGTCTGGGGATTCTGCTTACATGGATGAAGAGGGATACTTTTGGTTCCAAGGCAGAGTTGATGACGTCATCATGACCTCCGGTGAGCGCGTCGGCCCATTTGAAGTGGAAAGCAAGCTTGTCGAACATCCGGCTATTGCAGAAGCAGGCGTAATCGGAAAGCCTGACCCGGTGCGTGGAGAAATCATTAAAGCCTTTATTGCACTCAGGGAAGGATTTGAGCCGTCTGATAAACTGAAAGAAGAGATCCGCCTATTTGTAAAGCAGGGTCTTGCAGCCCATGCGGCTCCGCGTGAGATCGAATTTAAAGATAAGCTTCCGAAAACCCGAAGCGGAAAGATCATGAGGCGCGTGCTGAAGGCATGGGAGCTTAATCTGCCTGCTGGAGATCTGTCAACAATGGAGGATTAAAAGGCGGCGTTGACACAGGATTTTATTTATGTTAAAAATGATATAGCTTCATATGAAAAGGTAAAGATTGAGACAAGTAGAATATCCTTACGTTCCAGAGAGCTGATGGCCGGTGAAAATCAGCACAGATGGGTATATCGAATACACTCATGAACCGCTTTTGCAAACAAAGCCGGCCAGGCTTTCAGTAGTGAAAGAACGGACCTGATCCGTTATCAGGCAAAGTGATAAGACGAATGTTTGCATTCTCTTATTAGTAGGGTGGTACCGCGATAATCAATCGTCCCTTCGTGTAAACGAAGGGGCGTTTTTTATTTTAATCAAAAAAGGAGCTTTATCTTATGACTAACTTACTTGAAGACTTATCCTTCCGCGGATTGATTCAGCAAATGACAGATGAAGAAGGGTTAAATAAACAGCTGAATGAAGAAAAAATCCGCTTGTACTCAGGCTTTGACCCGACAGCAGACAGCTTGCATATCGGACACCTGCTGCCTATTTTAACACTTCGCCGTTTTCAGCTTGCAGGGCATCATCCGATTGCGCTTGTGGGCGGCGCGACGGGCCTCATCGGTGATCCAAGCGGAAAAAAAGCAGAGCGTACATTAAACACTGCTGACATCGTATCCGAATGGTCCCAAAAAATCAAAAATCAGCTGTCCAGATTTCTAGATTTTGAAGCAGCAGAAAACCCAGCTGTCATCGCGAACAACTTTGACTGGATCGGCAAAATGAATGTGATCGATTTCCTTCGTGACGTTGGTAAAAATTTCGGCATCAATTACATGCTGGCAAAAGATACGGTCAGCTCAAGAATTGAATCCGGCATCTCGTACACAGAATTCAGCTACATGATTCTTCAATCTTATGATTTCTTAAATCTTTACAGAGACAAAAACTGTAAACTGCAAATCGGCGGAAGCGATCAGTGGGGCAACATCACAGCGGGTCTTGAACTGATCAGAAAATCAGAAGAAGAAGGAGCAAAAGCGTTCGGCCTAACGATTCCGCTTGTCACAAAAGCAGACGGCACGAAGTTCGGAAAAACGGAAGGCGGTGCGATCTGGCTTGATAAAGAAAAAACATCGCCATATGAATTCTATCAATTCTGGATCAACACAGACGACCGTGACGTTGTCAAATACTTGAAATACTTTACGTTCCTTTCAAAAGAAGAAATTGAAGCATACGCTGAAAAAACAGAAACGGCGCCAGAAAAACGTGAAGCACAAAAACGCCTGGCAGAAGAAGTGACATCACTTGTTCACGGACGCGAGGCGCTGGAGCAAGCCATCAACATCTCCCAAGCGCTGTTCAGCGGCAATATTAAAGAGCTTTCTGCTCAAGACGTAAAAGTAGGCTTTAAAGATGTTCCTTCTATGGAAGCTGACAGCACCCAAGAGCTTTCACTTGTAGATGTGTTGGTGCAATCTAAATTATCTCCTTCTAAACGCCAAGCGCGTGAAGACATTCAAAACGGAGCTGTTTACATTAACGGTGAACGCCAGACGGAAATAAATTATACCCTATCAGCTGAAGACCGTATCGAAAATCAATTTACTGTTCTGCGCCGCGGGAAGAAAAAATACTTCCTTGTGACGTATAAATAAGAAAAAGATCCTTTGCCACTGAAGGCAAAGGATCTTTTTGTTTACCGCATAGGAATGAAAGGAAAAGAGTATATTAGATAGGGCAAACACGACCAATCACCACCTTTTAAATGAAAGGAGCGCTAAAGCGTGAATCTCATGTGTACGATTGCAAAAGAACGGCTGCAGCGGGATTATTGGGAGCAGCAGGCGCAGGATAGTGTTGGCCAGCAAGAGGCAAAAGACAAAATAGACGATAAAAAAACCCCGACCGCATAGCGGCAGGGGTTTTTAAAACGATTAACGAGAGTAGAACTCAACGATAAGCGCTTCGTTAATTTCCGGAGCAAGTTCAGAACGCTCAGGAAGACGAGTGAAAGTACCTTCAAGCTTTTCAGCGTCGAAAGTAAGGTATTCAGGAACGAAGTTGTTCACTTCAACAGATTCTTTGATGATAGAAAGGTTTCTTGATTTTTCGCGAACACCGATTGTTTGACCAGGTTTCACTAGGTAAGACGGGATATCAACGCGGCTTCCGTCTACAAGAATGTGACCGTGGTTAACCAATTGGCGAGCTTGACGGCGAGTACGTGCTAAACCTAGCTTGTACACAACGTTATCAAGACGAGAATCTAAAAGAATCATGAAGTTTTCACCGTGTTTACCAGCTAGTTTGCCAGCTTTGTCAAACAAAGTGCGGAATTGACGTTCGTTTACACCGTACATGTGACGAAGCTTTTGCTTTTCTTGCAATTGCAAACCGTATTCTGATAATTTTTTACGTTGTCCTGGGCCGTGTGGACCTGGAGCGTAAGGGCGTTTTTCTAATTCTTTTCCTGTACCGCTAAGAGAGATTCCTAGACGGCGAGACAGTTTCCAAGATGGACCTGTATAGCGAGCCATAATGTGACTCCTCCTTTGGTTTTATTTTTGTGGAAAATAAAAACCGTCTGCTCTATTCGACCATGCACATTTTGTTTTCATGTATCCTCGCTCCAGCAGCAGAGAGTTACACGATACACCTTATTGATAAGGAACAAAATGAAAACATAGAAGCTGAACAAAAAGGCTGCAATATTTCACACAAAGGTCATTATATAATTTATTTGTTTTGAAGTCAACCATTCCTCCATTATTGCTTCACCGTTTATGATATAATAAACAAAAATTAGTGGTAAACTTTTAGGTGATAAAAACATGGTAGAACAAACTAAAGATCAATTATCCGCCTTTCATTATCATATGCTCGATTTTTTATTAACCAAATCTGAAAAAGTCACATTCACCGACTCTTTAATATGGCTGACTTCGGCTATTCAAACCTATTTTTCAACCCTTTGTGTTTCGCTTAGACCGTCATCATCAGACTTTGTGACAAAACTGGCAGATGGTGAAGCGCGTTTTTCCGCTTCAAAAATAAACGCTTCATGTTATCTGATTGAGGACGGCTCCGGCAGGCGTTTCCATCTTGCGTGCAGGCAGGATGAAGAGATTCCTGAAGGGCTTCCGGACGTGGTTGCTTCATTTTTAAACCAGTCGATGAAACAGGAAAGACTCTATAACAAAACGATCTACCAAAAAAAGATATACAAAATGACGGAGCTGTTCCATTCACTGCTTGATCAGACAGATGTGCTGAAGCAGCTTTTAGAGAGCTTGACCAGCACATTTTCTCTTTTTGAGTTTTCTTTATTTATATCGCACGATCAAGACCAATGTTTAGGGATTCCTGCAAAAGAGCTTTATATGGAAGGGGAAAAATCCGATTCCTTTGCACTCAAAGTGTATTTGTCCGGAGACATTTTGCGGAAAAATGAATCTGCCGCCTATATTCCGATCAAAGGACAGCAGGGCACATACGGGGTGTTGAAGGCTGAAGGAACGGGTGACAGCTTTCTTACTGATGCCTGCCTTGATGAAATGTCGCTGTTAGCAAACGCCGCGGGAAAAGCGTTTGAAAATGCCCAGCTCTACGAACAATCCAAAGCAAGCATCGCAAATTTGGAATTGATTAATGAAACATCACGACGCCTGAATCAGCGGCTGACATTGACTGATACAATGAATGATCTGGCTGTGAGAATGGCAGAATCGTTTCAGGCAGAAGAAGTGGGATTTTTTCATATAGACCATTTTGAAAACCTAACATTGCTCCCAGGCAGCACAGCATTTTTTAAAGAAGCGAAGCCGTCAGATTTTTATAATGAGCTGAAAGAAAAGCTGTATGAAGGTGAAAAAGGGGTTTTCATCGGGAATGGCCAGTCTGTTTTTGGGAAGGCGGGGTACGGCTCGCTGATGGCTGCTCCGATGATTCAAAACGACCGGCTTCTAGGTTTTGCGGTTTTATTGAAACAGGAGCTGTACGCTTTTACATTTGAAATGTACAAGCTGTTTCAGGCGCTGATTCATCACGCGACACTGGCTGTAACCAATTCAATGCTCCGCGACCGCCTTGAGCATCTCGTGAAAACAGATCAGCTGACTGAACTGTATTCACGAGCGTATTTAGATGAAAAAATTCAATACAGCATGAAAATCCACCAAAAGGGTGTTTTTATTCTTGTTGATATTGATAATTTTAAGAATGTAAATGATACGTACGGCCATCAGACTGGGGACGAGATTTTAATTCAAGTCGCTTCAGTGATTAAAAGCAACATCCGAAAGCATGATGTCGGTGCCCGCTGGGGAGGCGAGGAGCTGGCGATTTATTTGCCAAATGTGCCGGTTGCAGTGGGGAAACGGATTACCGAGCGACTGGTTTATGCGGTCAGAAAAAATACGAAACCCGAGGTAACCATTTCCTGCGGTATATCCTGCTGGACGACAGAAACAAAAAAGTCGCTGAAAGAGCTTGTGCATGAGGCAGATGAAGCGCTCTACAGCGCGAAACGGAGCGGGAAAAACCGTTTGATGATTCATGACTCAATAAAATAAAAAAAGCCCAAAACGATATCAGTTTTGGGCTTTTATATTACTGAGCTAACGCTTTTTCTAGCGTTTCGGCAAATTGAGTTAAGTATTTTTCATCAATTTCGTCGAAACGGTTTTTCACTGGGCTGTCGATGTCCAAGACGCCGACAATTTTTCCGTCTACACGAATCGGAAGCACAATTTCTGATTGAGACGCTGCATCGCAGGCGATATGTCCCGGAAACGCATTTACATCCTCAACACGTTCCACTTTTCCGTTTGCGTACGCTGTGCCGCAAACCCCTCTGCCGAAAGGAATCCGAACACATGCCGGCAGGCCTTGGAACGGACCTAACACAAGCTGTCCATCCTCTTCTTTGGCAAAATAGAAACCCGCCCAGTTGACTTCAGGCAGCGAATGATACAGCAGCGCTGAGGCATTTGCATAGTTAGCTATTTGGTCTGTTTCGTCTTCGGTCATGGCTTCGAGCTGTTTTAGCAGAAGCTGATAGTCTTTTTCTTTATCTCCAGATTGTTTTTCGACATGGAACATGGAAAACCCTCACTTTTTCTATAATATAAAACAAAGTTCCGGCTTTTCTGCCGGCATTTGTCGATAAGTTCTTACAGGAACAGCGGCTTTCTGCTTGAATAGTATCAAGAGGAAGGAGTGAGCCGTATGAAAGTAAGCACCAAAGACAAAATTATTGAATCTGCTGTCATGCTTTTTAACCAAAAAGGATTTTCTGGCACGTCTGTCCGTGAAATCGCAAAGTCAGCTGATGTAAATGTTGCGCACATCTCCTACTATTTTAAAGGCAAAGGAGGCTTGATGGAACACTTAGTTTCAGAGTTTTACGAAGGCTACAGCAAAACGCTTGAAACAGCGGCAAGCAATATCTCTTCTCAAAGCACGCAGGAACATCTTCTTCAATTGGTTTTCGATATTTTATCCTATCAGCATAATCATCGTCAATTAACTCGTTTTGTCTACCGGGAAGTTACAATTGACTCCACATTAATCAGGGAAATTATGTCGACATATCTAATGAAGGAAAAGTATATCTTTCAGCTGATCATTGAGGAAGGAGAAAAACAGCGTGAATATTTAACGCTGCCGCTGCCTCATTTTATTCTCCAATTAAAATCTCTCTTGATGATGCCCTATCTCCAGCCTCAATATATTTCAGAAGTACTCTACATGCAGCCGCACGAGCCGTATTTTTATAAAATGTATTTTGAAGAAATCAAGATTTGGATCAGAAGCGTCTTCCGGACAGGAGACGTGGCGCTCACCAATTAGCACCGTTCCAAAAACGCCTTATACGCATATCCGACATCTCCCGCTTGATGGGCATCTGACCCAAACACAAGCGGGATCTTCTTTTGCTTCGCTTTATTCAGCATCCAATCCTCGATATAAATACCGCCAGCGTAAGTTTTTCTTAAGCCGGAAGTATTGAAGTCGAGCTCCATTCCGTTTTCTTCAATGGCATTCAGGCACAGGGAAACGAGGCCGCGAATATGCTCGGACATGCTGTATGGAAACAGCTTGATGAATTTTTGGACGAGTGTGATGTGACCGACTCTTTTTGGCTTATAAACGCCGAGAGATGCTACAATGGAAGAATAGATACTCCGGTAATATTGTTCGTATACAGCTTCAATGCTTCCGCAGGCTGAAATCAGCTCTTTGAAGGTATGCTCGTCATAATCAAGGCATAGATAGGAAGAGTCTGTGCGCAAAAAATGAACGGATAAGATGCTGTCATCTAAATATGGCCCGTATGTGTCCAGGAATAATGTAATTTCGTCTTCAAATTCAGCGATATAATCGACTTCAAGCCCTGTCCGTATGCTAAGCTGTCCGCGATATTCTTTTTTTAATCCGGAAATTTCATTGATATAGCGTTCCAAAGAAGCTTGCGCCATCGCGCTGTCTTTCAGCGGCGTGGGATCGGTAAAAGAGGGCGGCAATGGGGCGTGTTCGGTAAAAGTAATCGATTCAAACCCTTTTTTTAAGGCTTCTTCTGCATATTGTCTGAGTGTGTCATTGGAGCCGTGAGGGCAAAATGGTGTGTGAATATGTCCGTCTCGCTTTTGCATTGATGTCACCCCATGAAAAAATAGTCAAATCCTGCCGATTTTGCACAAAAAGTTTTTGATTTCTGGTCAAAAAATGTTTGTTACATGGTATCATAATAACAATGAAAACGACAGTTTTTCTCAATACATATCCTGAAATCTTTCTGAATAAATAAAACACCCTGACAGATTAAGGTAAACAGCAAGGGGGGCTCATTATGGAGTTTGTCATTGGATTATTAATTGTACTGCTTGCGCTGTTTGCGGCAGGCTACTTTTTCAGGAAAAAAATCTACGCCGAAATCGACCGGCTGGAATCGTGGAAGATTGAAATTCTGAATCGGTCGATCGTGGAAGAAATGTCTAAAATAAAACATTTAAAAATGACGGGTCAGACAGAAGAGTTCTTTGAGAAGTGGCGTGAAGAATGGGATGAGATTGTCACAGCCCACATGCCGAAAGTTGAAGAGCTCCTTTATGATGCCGAGGAAAATGCAGACAAATACCGGTTTAAAAAGGCCAATCAAGTGCTCGTTCATATCGACGACCTGCTGACAGCGGCTGAATCAAGCATTGAAAAGATTCTTCGGGAAATCAGCGATCTTGTCACAAGTGAGGAAAAGAGCCGTGAAGAGATTGAACAGGTGAGGGAGCGCTATTCGAAATCTCGAAAAAACCTGCTGGCTTACAGCCACCTTTACGGGGAGCTTTATGACAGCCTTGAAAAGGATCTGGACGAAATTTGGAGCGGCATCAAACAATTTGAAGAAGAAACAGAAGGCGGAAACTATATTACTGCAAGAAAAGTACTGCTTGAGCAGGACCGCAATCTTGAGCGGCTTCAGTCATACATCGATGACGTGCCGAAGCTGTTAGCTGATTGTAAGCAAACGGTGCCTGGCCAGATTGCTAAGCTCAAGGACGGCTATGCCGAGATGAAAGAAAAAGGGTACAAGCTTGAGCATATCCAGCTTGATAAGGAATTAGAAAATCTGTCAAACCAGCTGAAACGAGCGGAACATGTCCTGATGACTGAGCTGGATATTGATGAAGCGTCCGCAATCCTGCAGCTCATTGACGAAAATATTCAATCTGTTTATCAGCAGCTGGAGGGCGAAGTTGAAGCTGGTCAATCCGTACTAAGCAAAATGCCTGAATTGATTATTGCTTACGACAAGCTTAAAGAAGAGAAAGAGCATACGAAGGCGGAAACTGAGCTGGTGAAGGAAAGCTACAGGCTGACAGCCGGTGAGCTCGGCAAACAGCAGGCTTTTGAAAAGCGCCTTGATGAAATTGGGAAGCTGCTATCATCCGTTAAAGATAAGCTTGATGCAGAGCATGTCGCTTACTCACTTTTAGTAGAAGAAGTTGCTTCAATAGAGAAGCAAATTGAAGAAGTGAAAAAAGAGCATGCCGAGTATCGTGAAAATCTGCAAGCGCTGAGAAAAGAAGAGCTTCAGGCGAGGGAGACGCTCAGCAATTTGAAAAAAACAATTTCTGAGACAGCAAGACTGTTGAAGACTAGCAACATTCCAGGCATTCCGAGCCATATTCAAGAGATGCTGGAGAACGCGCATCATCATATTCAAGAAACGGTCAATCAACTAAACGAACTTCCATTAAATATGGAAGAAGCCGGAGCCCATTTGAAGCAAGCAGAAGATATCGTCAACAGGGCAAGCCGGGAATCAGAGGAACTTGTCGAGCAGGTCATCCTCATTGAAAAAATCATTCAGTTCGGAAACCGGTTCAGAAGCCAGAATCATATTTTATCTGAACAGCTGAAAGAAGCGGAAAGACGTTTTTATGCTTTTGATTATGACGACTCTTATGAAATTGCAGCTGCCGCTGTAGAAAAGGCTGCGCCAGGTGCAGTAGAAAAAATCAAAGCTGATATATCCGCTTAGATAATCACGACCATGAAAAAGAGCCCGCAGTGTAATGAGCAGGCTCTTTTTTTTTCATTACAAAACGCCTGCGCAATAACGCAGGCGTTCTGTGACATTAACTTATTTCATTAAGCTGTTTGGATGGTCCGATGAATAAGGTAAGCACATAGCCGATAACCGCTCCGACGATTCCTGGAAGCACCCAGCCGATGCCGAGGCTGTAAAGAGGAAGATTCGCATTTAGAAACGCATCTAAAGATCCAAGTGAAAAACCGGCTGCTTTAATGCCGTCTAAAATACTGAAAAGTCCTGTACCGATCAAGCATGCGATGTACACTTCGCGTCTTTCTTTAAAGATCTTATCGATGAAGGAAAGAACGATAATGACAATGGCAAGCGGATAGATAGCTGATAAAATAGGAACAGAAAACGCGATAATTTGCGCGAGTCCGAAATTCGCAATGATCAAGCTGAATAACGTGACAATCGTAACGACAATTTTATATGATAATGCCGGAATAAGTTTTGAAAAATATTGGCCGCAAGATGTGACAAGGCCGATGCTTGTTGTTAAACATGCGACTGTAATAGCTGCTCCGAGTACGATGTTGCCTAATGAACCGAATAAATAATGGGAAGACGCAGACAAAATTTTAGCTCCTTCACCAACAGGACCGATGGCATTTGTGCTTGTTGCACCTAAATAAGCAAGGGATACATAAATGAAAGTCAGCCCTAAAGCGGCAATCACACCTGCTTTAATGCAGGCTGCAGCAAGAGCTTTAGACTGTGTAACGCCTTTGCTTTTTACAGCATTTACAACGACAACTCCAAATACAATTGAAGCAAGTGCGTCCATTGTTTTATAGCCTTCTAAAAATCCTTTAAAAACCGGTGTTCCTTTATATGCTTCTGTCACGGCGCCCAATCCGCCCATCGGCGTGAAGATGGCTTTGAGAACAATGATTAAAATAATTGTGAATTTGATGGGAGTCAGAATTTTTCCGACTCGATCGACAACCTTGGATGGGTTTAACGCTAAATAGTACGTAACGCCGAAAAAGATAAGTGTAAATATTAATAAAGAAAGTCTTTCTGGTATGCCAGTCAAAAATGGAACAGCGCCAATTTCATATGAAACAGTTCCTGTTCTCGGGATGGCGAATAATGGTCCGATTGATAAATAAAGCACGACAGTAAAGATTGTTCCGAAAACAGGGTGCGCTTTGTCAGCAAGGCCTTTAGCGTCCTTACCGGTTAATGCGATGGCGATAATGCCGAGAAGCGGCAGGCCTACCCCTGTCAGTAAAAATCCGCCGATGGCCTTCCAGACGTTGTGTCCGGCTGCTTGTCCAAGTTCCGGCGGATAAATCATATTTCCTGCTCCAAAGAATAGCGCAAATAGCATGAAACCAATAATAATGGTATCTTTGACAGGCAGTGAGTGTTTCATGAAAAAAATCCTCCTAATAATTATGTTAAAATATTCTGTCAATTAATTGTCAGATAATATGACGAAACGAACAAATCTTATTATATGGTAAAAAAATTAGAAGTCAATACTAGTTTTTCGTAATTTTCTATTAAATTTTGTTATGGTAACATAAATATCATACCTTGTACCGCTTTCATAAAGGAGTAAAAAAGATGATATATTTAGATAATAGTTCAACGACGAAGCCTTACGATGAAGTCTTGAACGTATATGAACAGACAAGCAGCCGATACTTTGGCAATCCTTCATCTTTGCACCGATATGGAGCCGAAACGGAACAGCTGCTTCAAGCAGCCAAAAATCAAATCAAAAGGTCCTTAGGCCTAAAAAAATATGATATTGTATTTACGTCAGGCGCCACAGAAGCCAATAATGCGGCTTTAAAAGGAGCGGCTTTGTCAAAGATAAAAACAGGCAAACATATCATTGCCACTTCTATTGAACATCCATCTGTTACGGAATCGTTAGAACAGCTGAAAGAGTTGTTCGGGTTTGATATCACTTATCTTTCTGTGAATGAAGACGGATTTGTTTCTATTGAAGAACTAAAAGCAGCCATCCGTCCCGATACCGTGCTTGTCAGCATGATGCATGTGAACAATGAAGTCGGTTCCGTGCAGCCGATTGAAGCGGCAGGAGAAGTGCTGAAAGAGCACTCGAACATTTTGTTTCACGTCGATTATGTGCAGGGCATCTATAAAGTGCCCTTGGCAATTGAAAAGGCCGGCATTGATCTATGTTCAATTTCGGGGCATAAATTTCACGGCCTAAAGGGGACAGGCGCACTTATTGTAAAAGAAGGAACACGCCTTATTCCGCTCATAACGGGAGGCTCTCAGCAAAAAGGCATACGGGCCGGAACAGAACATACTGCTGGTGCGGTTTCGCTTGCCAAGGCCATTAATCTTGCCTCTGCTGATTTTGACACACGGCTTGATACGATGACTGCCACAAAGGAATTGTTTATGAAAAGGCTGAGTGAAATTGAGGGCGTCGTTATCAACACGCCTCAAATGAATAGCGCGCCGCACATTATTAATTTCTCTGTACCGGGGATTAAAGCGGAAGTGCTTTTACACATGCTTGAGGAACAGGATATATTCGTCTCCACAACATCGGCTTGCTCGGCAAAAGAACATAAGCCCAGTAAAGTTCTCTTAGAGATGGGCAAAGGAGAGCAGATTGCCGGAAGCAGCATCAGAATCAGTTTAAATTACAGCCAGACAAGCGATGTGGCAGATCCGTTTATGAACGCGCTTCGACCTGGCATCAAAAAATTAAGGAAAATGATGAGGTAGAAAAATGAATTACGATCATATATTAATTCGTTTTGGGGAAATTTCGACCAAAGGTAAAAACAGAAAAAGCTTTATTGAGCGCTTAAAACAAAACATCAGACTCGTTTTGAAAGACTATCCGAATTTAAAATACTTTTCCAACAGGGATCGTATGACGATTACATTAAATGGAGAGGATCCTGAGGCTCTTTTTCCTCATTTAAAGCAAGTGTTTGGGATTCAAAGCTTCAGCCTGGCAATTAAATGTGACAGCCGCCTTGATGATATTAAGGCAACCGCACTAAAGGCCATCAAAGATCAATATAAACCAGGTGATACGTTTAAAGTCGCGACAAAGAGAGCGTATAAGCAATTTGAATTAGATACAAACCAGATGAACGCTGAAATCGGCGGCCATATTTTGCGAAATACAGAAGGATTGACGGTCGATGTTCGCAACCCAGACATCCCGCTCAGAATCGAAATCAGGGAAGAAGCAACATTTTTGACAATTCGTGATGAAAAAGGTGCAGGCGGGCTGCCAGTTGGTTCAGCAGGAAAAGCGATGCTGATGCTTTCTGGCGGTTTTGACAGCCCTGTGGCCGGTTTTTATGCGATGAAACGGGGATTGTCGGTAGAAGCTGTTCATTTCTTCAGCCCGCCATACACGAGTGAGCGCGCAAAGCAAAAGGTAATGGATCTGGCGAAATGTCTGTCCCGTTTTGGGGGAAGCATGACACTTCATATTGTTCCATTTACAAAAACGCAAGAGCTCATCCAAAAACAAATTCCTGAAAATTACACAATGACGGCAACCCGCCGCCTCATGCTTCAGATCGCCGACAGAATCAGAGAAAAGAGAAACGGGCTTGCCATTATTACGGGAGAAAGCCTCGGTCAGGTAGCGAGCCAAACGCTTGAAAGCATGTATGCAATTAATGCGGTGACGTCAACACCGATTTTGCGTCCGTTAATCGCCATGGACAAAACAGAAATCATCGAAAAATCACGGGAAATTGGCACATATGAAACAAGCATTCAGCCGTTTGAAGACTGCTGCACGATCTTTACACCGCCAAGCCCGAAAACACGCCCTAAAAAAGAGAAAATTGAACACTTTGAAAGCTTTGTTGATTTCGAGCCGTATATTCAAGAAGCGGTAGATAACATTGAGACAATGACCCTGTATAGCGAACAAGAAGCTAACGATAAATTCGCTGAACTCTTTTAAATCAATTTTCAGCTCCTGTATACAATTACCAAAGTTTTTCTGAATGAAGCCATGTGTTTTGACACATTCTATACTCACAAGGAGGTGAGACACATGGCTAACAATAACTCAGGTAACAGCAACAACCTTTTAGTACCAGGAGCTGCTCAAGCGATCGACCAAATGAAATTAGAAATCGCTTCTGAATTCGGTGTAAACCTTGGAGCAGACACAACTTCTCGCGCTAACGGTTCTGTTGGAGGAGAGATCACAAAACGTCTTGTATCTTTTGCTCAACAAAACATGGGCGGAGGACAATTCTAATTTACAATTTCACATAATGGCTTAGGAGTGGGGGTATCCCCACTCCTTTTCATTTTTTATATATAAAAAAGGACCAGCGGCCTATAAAATCTATGTTTACAGAGGTTGCTTTTAGGCATATCCTTACGGAAAGAGCCTGTATTTATGTATAATGGGTGGAGAAAGTGAGGAGTTGTTCGTGTTAAAACGTGAAGATTTAATTGCCCCTATGCAATATAATTTAGTGAATGAAATGGAAAAGTTCAGTGCCGCTGGACAAAAAACCGCTCTTCTGTGGGAGGACGAGTCGGGCAAGCAAGAATCTTGGTCGTATGAAAAGCTGATGGAAGAAACAAATAAAATCGGAGCGGCCTTAGCTGATCTTGGATTTAAAAAGGGAGACAAGCTGATTGTAATGGTTCCGCGGGTGCTTGAAGCCTATGCTGTTTATTTGGCTATCCTGAAATCAGGAATGGTTGTCATTCCGTGCTCCGAAATGCTTCGCGCGAAAGATCTTGAATACCGGATTGAACATGCAGAGGTAAAAGGCGCCATCGTCTACTCAGAATTTATTGGCGCTTTCCGGGATGTCAGTACGGCTGATAAACTGATTACACTGTCTATTGGTGAAAATGATGCCGGCTGGAAAAACCTCTTATCAATTGAAGCGGACGGAAGCCAATTTAAAACAGCTGACACAACAAGAGATGATATGGCTTTCTTATCTTATACATCCGGGACAACAGGTCAGCCGAAAGGTGTTGTACATACACATGGATGGGCATTTGCTCATTTAAAAACTTCTGCCGGCGCTTGGCTTGATATTTCTGAAAAGGATATCGTCTGGGCAACTGCTGCCCCTGGCTGGCAAAAGTGGGTATGGAGTCCATTTTTAGCGGTGCTTGGCAGCGGAGCAACCGGTTTTGTGTACCACGGCAGATTCAAAGCAGAAAAATATCTAGAGCTTTTAAATCGCTACAAAATCAATGTTTTCTGCTGTACGCCGACAGAATACCGCTTAATGGCGAAGGTCGAGGGCTTGGACCGCTTTGATCTTTCTGCCCTGCACAGCGCTGTTTCCGCAGGTGAGCCGCTCAACCGTGAAGTCATTGATGTTTTCCAAAAGCACTTTGGCATTAAGGTACGGGACGGATATGGCCAAACAGAAAGCACGCTTTTGGTTGGTGTGTTGAAAGATACGCCTATTAAACCGGGAAGCATGGGAAAACCGACACCGGGAAATCAGGTGGAGATCATAAATGAAGACGGTGAAATCTGCAAACCTGGTGAGGTTGGCGATATCGCTGTTCACCTCAGTACGCCTGCGCTCTTTAAAGAGTATTTTAAAGATCCGGAAAGAATGAAAACACAAATTCGCGGCGATTATTTCCTAACGGGAGACAGGGCAAGAAAAGATGAGGAAGGTTACTTCTGGTTTGAAAGCCGAAATGACGATATTATTATCAGCTCCGGCTATACGATCGGGCCTTTCGAGGTGGAAGACGCGCTTGTTAAGCACCCGGAAGTAAAAGAATGTGCTGTTGTCGCAAGCCCTGATGAAATCAGAGGCTCCATCGTAAAGGCGTATGTTGTCCTGCAAAATCATGAAAAACGCAGTGATGAGCTTGTCAAAATGCTGCAAAACCATGTGAAGACGATTACCGCTCCATACAAATATCCTAGAGAAATTGAATTTGTGGAAAGCCTGCCGAAAACGGCTTCTGCAAAAATCAGACGAGTGGAATTAAGAAAACGTGAAGAACAGCTCAATGCCAATAAAAAGGCGTAAAGAAAGAGAGTGAACGTGAATGAAGGCGATATGGCACGGCGGTTTCATTTATACGATGCTCAAAGAAGGTGATCGGACTGAGGCAGTTTATGTTGAGGATGGTGTCATAAAAGGCACCGGCAGCTATGGACGTTTGAAGGAAAAGTACGGGTCGCCGGAAACAGAAGAAATCAGCCTGAACGGAGCAGTGATGTTCCCCGGTTTTGTTGACAGCCATCTACATTTGATCGGCCACGGTGAGAAACAGCTTCAGCTCGATCTGTCCGCACTGACGTCGAAAGATGCAATTTTACAGGCTGCGAAGGAAAGAGAGCGGCAGCTTCCTAAAAACGATTGGCTCATTGGAGAGGGCTGGAATGAAAATCAGTTTGAGACACCTGACTACTTGACTAAGCATGATCTTGATCGCCTGTTTCCTGACAGGCCCGTCTTGCTCAAGCGTATATGCCGGCATGCAATAGCTGTCAATTCTGCGGCTCTTCAAGCAGCGGGAATTTCAAGAAATACCCCTGACCCTGACGGCGGAGTCATTGTAAAAGATGCAAATGGAGAGCCGACCGGACTCCTGTTTGATAAGGCGCAGGATTTGATTCTGAAGGCTGTCCCGCCAGTCTCCCAGCACTATGTTGATGAGGCATTAACGGCTGCAATAAAGGATTGCTGGACAAAAGGCCTGACGGGCGGCCATTCGGAAGACTTGTCCTATTATGGTGATGTTTCGGTGCCGTTGAAAGCTTATGAGAAAGCTGCCGCTGGCGGAAAGTATCCGTTCCGCTGCCATTTGCTCGTTCATCATGAAGCGGTCGATCGATGGGAGCAGCTGGAGAAACCGTCCGGCCCGTATGTGGAGTTTGGTGCGATGAAAATCTTTGCGGACGGGGCGCTTGGCGGGAGAACGGCTTTATTGAGGGAACCATATCAGGATGATCCATCAACAAATGGTGTTCAGGTTCATGATGACGAAACCCTTGGCCGGCTCATTCGCAAAGCGAGAGAAAAAGGGATGGAGGTTGCTGTTCATGCAATCGGCGATCTTGCTTTTGAAAAAGTGCTGAACGCAATTGAAAAGCATCCACCCAAAAACGGCCGGCATGATCGGCTTATTCATGCCCAAGTGCTTGATAACGAATTAATCGAGAGAGCAGCACGCATGCCGATCGCACTTGACCTTCAGCCGCACTTCGTTGCAAGCGACTTTCCGTGGGTCATTGACCGTCTCGGAAAAGACCGGATGAAGACTGCATTTGCCTGGAAAACTCTTATATCTAAAGGCATTTTATGCGCTGGTGGTTCAGATGCCCCGATTGAGCCTGTTGACCCGCTTCTAGGGATACAGTCCGCGGTTCTCAGGAAAAGCAGTCATGAGCAAAACGGGCCAAGCTATAATGAAAGTGAATGTTTACCTGTATATGAAGCGATAAAGCTTTATACAGAAGGTAGCGCCGGTATCATTTATAAAGAGAAGTCACGCGGAAAAATTGCGGAAGGCTATGACGCGGATTTTACAGTTCTCAGTGGTGATCCGTTTGCCATTGACCCCGCACAGCTTCATCTTTTAGATATTAAAAAAACCGTGATTAACGGCCAGATTGTATATGAGAAATCATAAAAGGACAGGCAGCTGCCTGTCCTTTTAGTTTCTATAAAAAAGTACGCTTCACTTTTTCCCAAAATGAATTGTCCTTTAGTTTGACTGTTTTGATTTGCTTATTAGACAGTTTGATTTCGATCGTTTTCACATTTCTCGTGCTGAGTGCTTCATTGTCCAAGCCGATGATTGGGTGTTCGTTGCCGTCCTGCACCACACGAAGGGTCAGCTTTCGGTCAGAGCTGAGGACAAATGGCGAGCCGAGTGTCCGGTAGGTGTTATTGTTAAGGGATGCAAGCTCAGATACCTGCATGCATGGAAGCAATGGATCAACAACCGCTCCTGCAACAGACTTGTTATAGGCGGTGCTCCCTGTAGGCGTTGAGATAATCATTCCGTCACCTCTAAACGTTTCAAAGTGCAGATCGTCAATCAGCACGTCCATCACAAAGGTTTTGATGATGCTTGAGCGGATGGATACCTCGTTTAAGCAGTGAAAAGGACTGGCTTGATCCACTGTCACTTCAATCAGCGGGTATTTTCTCACTTCAATTTGTTCAAACGTCATTGCATCGACCATTTTTTCTCGCTCATCACTATGAAAGTCGCAATATAAATGAGCTTTCCCCTTTTTGGTAATGCCGACGTACAAGCAGTCGTCACGAAAATTCGTCTTTCTGACTGCCTGCAAAAATGTGCCGTCCCCGCCAATGCTAGCGATAATATTGGCGTATGAGTGCTGGTTCACAACGGTAAATCCATGCTCTTCCGCCAATTGTGTTAACGAGTGGGCTTGTTCGTTCGTTTCCTGATCCTGTTTGTGAAAAAAATAAACATTACGGCGTTGATCGGTCATATCCCATTTCCCCTTTGCTGTCATATTTAAGTTTTTCTGCCATCCAGTATTTGTGATAAAATACCTTTGGCCATAAGTGTACCACGTTTGCCGGCAGCCCGTTAAGCCGGAGCTTTCTCATGAAGTGAAACATTTTTCATATTAAATCGTATAATGAGAGAGTTTAGGAAAAAGGAGGAGAAAAAATGAATGCAAAAAGATGGATTGCATTAGTGATTGCTCTGGGGATTTTCGGCGTGTCTATTATCGTCAGCATCTCTATGAGTTTCTTTGAAAGCGTCAAAGGCGCTCAAACGGATCTCACATCACTGACAGATGAATCGCAGGAAAAGACGCTGGAAAACGGCAGTCTCTCAAGTAAAATTGCCGTATTAGAGGTCAGCGGCACCATTCAGGATAATGGGGACTCAAGCAGTCTGCTTGGTGCAGACGGATATAACCACAGAACGTTCTTAAAAAACCTTGAGCGCGCAAAAGATGACAAGACGGTCAAAGGTATCGTTCTGAAGGTGAATTCTCCGGGTGGCGGAGTGTATGAAAGTGCTGAAATACATAAGAAACTGGAAGAAATCAAGAAAGAAACTAAAAAACCGATTTACGTGTCAATGGGTTCGATGGCAGCATCAGGAGGCTATTACATCTCAACAGCGGCTGATAAGATTTTTGCGACACCGGAAACCCTGACCGGGTCACTCGGCGTCATTATGGAAAGCGTCAATTATTCAAAGCTTGCCGATAAGCTTGGCATTTCTTTTGAAACGATTAAGAGCGGGGCTCATAAGGACATTATGTCTCCTTCCCGTGAGATGACGAAAGAAGAAAAAAACATCATGCAATCGATGGTTGATAATTCGTATGAAGGCTTTGTTGATGTCATTTCAAAAGGGCGCAGCATGCCGAAAGCAGAGGTAAAGAAAATTGCGGACGGCCGCGTGTATGACGGACGGCAGGCAAAAAAACTGAACCTCGTTGATGAGCTTGGTTTTTATGACGATACCATTACGGCGATGAAAAAGGATCACAAGGATTTGAAAAACGCCTCTGTCATTTCTTATGAGGAAAGCTTCGGATTAGGCTCACTGTTTTCCATGGGCGCGAACAAAATGTTTAAAAGTGAAATTGATTTTTTGAATATGAGAGAAATTCTATCGCAATCCGGTTCGCCGAGAATGATGTATCTCTATGCGAAGTAGGAGGGAACAAATAATGGACGCGACATATGAAGAGTTAGAGCGCAATGACATCAAAGGCCCGCAAGAAGCGGAGCAGCTGACACATGCCTATGCTGGCTTTTGGGTTCGTTTCTGGGCTTTCCTGCTTGATTGGCTCGTGATATGGGGATTAAACCATTTGCTCGTTTCTCCCCTCTTTACCGTATTGGATCTGCCGAAAACATCCGGCATGTTTACCTTCTCGGCTTACAGTGTGACAACGCTTATTGTGTATCTTGCCTACTTCGCACTAATGACTAAATACTTCAGGCAGACGCTTGGTAAAATGGTGTTCGGCCTCAAAGTGGTTTCTGTGAAGCAAGATAGCAAGCTGACATGGAGTACAGTGATTTTTCGTGAAGTGGTTGGACGGTATATTGATAAGATTTGGATTTTATATATCGTTGTTGCTTTTTCACCTACAAAACAGGGGATCCATGATTACATCGCGGATACCACCGTGGTGCATGAAAAATTATACCGCAAATAACCGATAACCCGGACCTCTGTCCGGGTTTATTTTTTTAGGAATTGGCGATAATGCTCCTAGAGGAAGTGAAGAATATGGTGTATGTACTGACAGCCATTCTTATTCTCATAGGGATCGTACTGCTTCTCAGAATGAAAATCCATGTCGCGCTGGAGTATCTTCATGCCGCTGATAATGACAAATTGACTTTGAAGATTACGGCGCTGTTTGGCCTTATAAGGATCAAAAAAACAATCCCGGCGATTAAGGTGAACAAAGAAGACGGAACAGTGGATATCAAACAAAAAACTGAATCTAAAATGAAAAAAAGCAGCGGAAAGAAAAAAATTACACAAAACGATGTGCAGCAAAGCATTAATAAAATCGAAATGCTTTTGCATCAGGTCACCAGACTACGGAAAATCAGCGCGTCTTTTCTCGCGCATTTACATATCACAAAACTAGAATGGGTTACAGTAATCGGAATTCAGGACGCGGCAGTGACAGGTGTGTTAACAGGTGCTGTTTGGGGTGTGAAGGGCGGTATCGCAGCAATGCTCTACGACCACCTGGACTTTGTGAATAAACCTGTCTATGAAGTAATCCCGTCGTTTCAAGTCCCTGTTTCCAAGACCCATTTTCAGTGTATATTCTTTTTTCGCTTTGGACATGCTATGCTTGCAGCTTTCAAATTCGTCAAATACGGACGGGAGCTATCCGTATTAAAGAAGAATCCGTCGGCTAGAATGACTTCAAAGAATGATTCATCAGTTTAAGGAGGAAGCGTATATGGCAGACCATCCCATCCAAGGGTTAATGAAAACCGCAATGGAAAACTTGAAGGAAATGATTGATGTTAACACCATCATCGGAGATCCAGTAGAAACGCCTGATGGAAGTGTGATTTTAACTGTTTCTAAAGTTGGATTCGGATTCGCCGCAGGCGGAAGCGAGTTTGGCGGAAAGCCGGCCGAAAAGAAATCGGAAGACGATGAGACAAGAGAACAGAAACTTCCTTTCGGAGGCGGAAGCGGGGGCGGTGTGTCCATTACGCCGATCGCGTTTTTAATTGTCGGATCGACAGGCATCAGAATGCTTCATTTAGATGAAAATACCCATTTAATAGAGAAAATTTTAGACGCAGCCCCTCAAACACTCGAACGCATCCAGCAAATGTTCAAGAAAAATAACAAAAACCAAGGCCAGGGCCAAAATCAAAACCAAATGAACAATATGAATTATTAAAAAAGGTTAACTGCGCTGGCCGCAGTTAACTTTTTTTTGGCATAAACTTTGCAGTTTGCAGGAAACTTTACTATGATAGAGACATACATACAAAAGGGAGGAATTATAATGGCTGAAATTACATTCAAAGGCGGTCCGGTTACACTTGTCGGACAAGAAGTGAAGGTAGGAGATCAAGCTCCTGATTTCACAGTGCTGACTAACAGCCTTGAAGAAAAATCGTTAGCTGACATGAAAGGAAAGGTAACGATTATTTCTGTTATCCCTTCAATTGATACAGGTGTTTGTGATGCACAAACACGCCGTTTTAACGAAGAAGCTGCAAAGCTTGGAGATGTCAACGTCTACACAATCAGTGCAGACCTTCCATTCGCGCAAGCGCGCTGGTGCGGCGCTAACGGAATTGACAAAGTGGAAACACTGTCTGACCACAGAGATATGTCATTTGGCGAAGCGTTCGGTGTGTATATTAAAGAACTTCGTCTGCTTGCGCGTTCCGTATTTGTCCTTGATGAGAACGGAAAAGTCGTTTACGCTGAATATGTAAGCGAAGCAACAAACCACCCGAACTATGAAAAGCCAATTGAGGCTGCTAAGGCATTAGTGAAGTAAGCAGGGAAAAAAGCTCCAGGCTGCCGCCGGAGCTTTTTTCATGGCAAGGAGGAACACAATATGCAAAAAGACCATGTAGGTGCGGTGTATGAGCTGTTAAACGAAGCCGCGATTATTATAAAGAATGAATTGCAGATTTCATATATAGAGGCGCTGGCCGAAGCAGGAGAAATGTATTTTCTTGAAAAAACGGATCAGCTGAAACTGCCTGCTGATCAGAAAACCAAACAACTTCAGGCTCTGCTTGAAAAAGCGGAATTCGGCACGTATGAGCATGAGTGGGTACGCAAGGCTTTTCAGCTTGCCGTCCTTAAAGGAATGAAAGATATCTCCCATCCAAACAGACAAATGACGCCGGATACGATCGGGCTTTTCATCAGCTATTTGGTGAATAAGTTTATGGCGGACAAAAAGGAACTGACCATTCTTGATCCAGCCTTGGGAACTGGGAACCTTCTGTTTACCGTGCTGAACCAGCTGTCTGAAAAAACGGCAAATAGCTTTGGCATTGAAATTGATGATGTGCTCTTGAAGATCGCCTATGCCCAAGCGAACCTTCTGAAAAAAGAGCTTGAGCTTTTCCACCAGGACAGCCTTGAGCCGTTGTTTATCGATCCAGTTGACACGGTCATTTGTGATCTGCCAGTCGGCTATTATCCGAATGACGAAGGAGCAGAAGCGTTTGAGCTCAAAGCTGACGAAGGCCATTCCTTCGCTCATCATCTGTTTATTGAACAGAGCGTCAAGCATACCAAACCGGGCGGCTACTTATTTTTTATGATTCCGAATCATTTGTTTGAGAGCTCCCAAAGCGGCAAGCTGAAACAGTTTTTCAAAGATAAGGTTCATATCAACGCACTGTTGCAGCTGCCAAAATCAATTTTTAAAGACGAAGCTCATGCCAAAAGCATCCTTGTGCTTCAGAAACAAGGAGAGAATACGAAAGCGCCGGGGCAAATTCTGCTTGCGAATCTTCCGTCTTTCTCCAATCAAAAGGCGATGCTTGATATGATGGCTCAATTTGATGAATGGTTTAAAAAAGAAAAGTAAATGTTTTAAAAGCAGCTTAGGCAGCCGTATGAGGTCGATGCCTAAGCTGCTTTTATTTATGCTTTTGAAGACCGGACTTGACGAATTGAATCCAGCTTTGAAACACAAAATACAGAGGGAAAAACCGCAAATTGTAAGCGTTCATCAATACAAAACCTATAGGGAATGTGTCTGAAAATAACGACTTCTTATTGTAAGCGTTATCAATACGCAAGTTGACTTGAAAAGCCGACATGACAATGTTTAAATGGAAAAGTCAGATATTTTTCGGAGAAGATGTTGATATTCACCGGGAAAAAAGTACGAAAAACGAAGTTGTTGATACAGAGTATAAAGGAGCGTCAATCATGTCCAAAATTATTGCAATTAACGCAGGAAGCTCGTCTTTGAAATTTCAGCTTTTCGAAATGCCTTCAGAAACCGTTTTAACGAAGGGGTTAGTTGAACGAATCGGTATCGCCGACAGCGTATTCACAATTTCTGTGAACGGCGAAAAAAATACAGAAGTAACTGATATTCCGGATCATGCGGTAGCTGTTAAAATGCTGCTGAATAAGTTAACGGAATTCGGCATTATTAAAGACTTGAATGAAATTGACGGAATTGGCCATCGTGTCGTTCACGGCGGAGAAAAATTCAGCGATTCTGTTTTATTAACGGATGAAACCATTAAGGAAATCGAAGATATTTCTGAATTGGCACCGCTTCACAATCCTGCAAATATCGTTGGAATTAAAGCGTTCAAAGAAGTGCTTCCAAATGTTCCTGCGGTAGCTGTATTTGATACGGCATTCCACCAAACAATGCCTGAGCAGTCTTACCTGTACAGCTTGCCGTATGAATACTATGAAAAATTCGGCATCCGTAAATACGGCTTCCACGGCACTTCACATAAATATGTAACTGAGCGTGCGGCAGAGCTTCTCGGCCGTCCGTTAAAAGACTTGCGCCTGATTTCCTGCCACCTTGGAAACGGAGCAAGTATTGCGGCTGTTGAAGGCGGAAAATCAATTGACACATCCATGGGCTTTACGCCGCTTGCCGGTGTAGCAATGGGTACACGCTCTGGAAACATTGACCCTGCCCTGATCCCATACATCATGGAGAAAACAGGCCAAACGGCTGACGAAGTACTGAATACATTAAACAAAAAAAGCGGACTGCTCGGCATTTCCGGTTTCTCAAGCGATCTTCGTGACATCGTTGAAGCAACGAAAGAAGGAAATGAGCGCGCGGAAACAGCTCTTGAAGTATTCGCAAGCAGAATCCACAAATACATCGGTTCTTACGCTGCAAGAATGAGCGGTGTCGATGCGATCATCTTTACTGCCGGTATCGGTGAAAACAGTGTGGAAGTCAGAGAACGCGTTCTTCGCGGTTTAGAATTCATGGGCGTATACTGGGATCCTGCGCTTAATAACGTGCGCGGCGAGGAAGCTTTCATCAGCTATCCGCATTCTCCGGTAAAAGTCATGATCATTCCAACTGATGAAGAAGTCATGATTGCGCGCGACGTTGTTCGTTTAGCAAAATAAATCGCATGAAAGCACATTCTCTTGAATGTGCTTTTTTGTTGATGCATGATAGTGACAGACAGAAAACATAAAAGAGGTGGGCCAATGAGCGTTCAAGAGCATAAACAAGAAGCTCCCGATATCGTTCGGTGCAAAGTGATTACTGTCAGTGACACGAGGACAGAGGAAACCGATAAAAGCGGCAAGCTGATGATCTCGTTTTTAGAAGAAGCCGGTCATCACATTGCTGCATATGAAATTGTAAAAGACGAAAAGGATGCTTTGCAGCGGTCAGTGCTTGCGGGCTGCATGGATGAACAGACAGACGCGGTACTCTTAAACGGAGGGACAGGCATAGCAGATCGGGATGTCACAATTGAAGCCATAACGCCGCTGTTTTCGAAAGAACTGCCCGGCTTTGGAGAAATATTCAGGATGCTGAGTTATACAGAGGATATCGGCTCTGCCGCAATCATGTCGAGAGCAACTGCCGGCGTCATTCAGCATACCGCTGTTTTCTCAACGCCAGGCTCAAGCGGCGCGGTAAAGCTGGCAATGAATAAGCTGATTATTCCCGAACTTGCGCATGTGGTCAGAGAAATCAGAAAAGACAAGTAAATGAATAAATACTACGAAACTTCACCTGAAATTTAGGTGAAGTTTTTTTTATAAAAGGCTTGAAAAAACGAAACGTACTTGTTAAAGTGTATACATACAAAATGTATTTTTATTAAATATAATTTATTTTTATACAAAATAGAAACACGGTTGAGAGGGGATTATTATCATGTCAGAACAGAAAAAAGTCGTATTAGCATACTCAGGAGGTCTTGATACTTCCGTCGCAATAAAATGGCTTCAGGAGCAAGGATATAATGTGATCGCCTGCTGCCTGGATGTCGGTGAGGGCAAAGATTTGGCATTTGTTCAGCAGAAAGCGCTTGAAGTCGGCGCGACAAACTCCTACGTGATCGATGCAAAAGAAGAATTTGCACAGGATTACGCGCTTATCTCTTTGCAGGCCCACACGATGTATGAAGGAAAATACCCGCTTGTTTCGGCATTATCTCGACCGCTGATCGCGAAAAAACTGGTTGAAATTGCGGAAAAAGAAGATGCACAGGCGATTGCCCACGGATGCACAGGGAAAGGAAATGACCAGGTTCGTTTCGAAGTCTCTATTAAATCATTAAACCCTGACCTAGAAGTCATCGCGCCGGTTCGCGAATGGCAGTGGTCACGGGAAGAAGAAATTGAATATGCGGCTAGCCGCGGCATTCCGATTCCGATCAATCTTGACAGCCCGTATTCTATCGACCAAAACCTCTGGGGACGCGCCAATGAGTGCGGCATTTTAGAAGATCCATGGGCGGCGCCGCCAGAAGGTGCATACGATTTAACAGCTCCGCTGGAAAAAACGCCGGACACGCCGGAAGTGATTGAAATTGCATTTGAACAAGGCGTGCCTGTCTCCATTGATGGTGTTTCCTACTCGCTTTCTGAGCTGATCTTGAAGCTGAATGAAATGGCGGGGGCGCACGGTGTCGGACGTATCGACCACGTGGAAAACCGCCTCGTCGGCATTAAATCCCGGGAAGTATACGAATGCCCTGGTGCGATGACACTGATCAAAGCGCATAAAGAATTAGAAGATTTGACACTGGTGAAAGAGGTAGCCCACTTTAAACCGATCATCGAGCAAAAAATGTCAGAGATCATTTACAACGGCTTATGGTTCTCGCCGTTAAAAGATGCGCTGCACGCTTTCTTAAAAGAAACGCAAAAGCATGTCACAGGCATTGTCCGCGTGAAGCTGTTTAAAGGCCATGCAATTGTAGAAGGACGTAAATCGGAATACTCTCTATATGATGAAAAACTTGCAACATATACAAAAGACGATGCATTTGATCACCATGCAGCAATCGGATTTATCGAGCTTTGGGGACTTCCGACAAAAGTGAATAGCATCGTGAAAAAGAAGGAGCAGATTAAAGCATGAAGAAGCTTTGGGGAGGCCGATTTCAAAAAACACCGGAAAAATGGGTCGACGAGTTCGGCGCGTCCATATCATTTGACCAAAATTTAGTTGCTGAAGACATTACAGGGTCTCTCGCACATGCTGCCATGCTGAAAAAATGCGGTATTCTGACAGCTGAAGAAGAGCTGAAAATCCGAGAGGGCCTGAATACCCTTTTGCAAAAAGCAGAGGAGGGAGCATTGGAATTCTCAGTCGATTATGAGGATATTCATTTGAACATTGAGAAAATGCTCATTGACGAAATCGGTCCTCTTGGCGGCAAGCTGCATACCGGCAGAAGCCGGAATGACCAGGTGGCGACTGACATGCATTTATACTTGAAGAATCATGTCGGCCACATCATCGAGCTGATTGAGGCATTCCAAAGTGCGCTGATTGAAAAGGCGGAAGCGAACGTTGAAACGATTCTGCCGGGCTACACACATCTGCAGCGCGCCCAGCCGATTTCATTCGCTCACCATCTGCTTGCGTATTTCTGGATGCTTGAGCGCGACAAGGAGCGTTTTCAGGATTCGATGAAGCGGATTAACAAATCTCCGCTCGGCTGCGGCGCGCTCGCGGGAACAACCTTCCCAATTGACCGTGATTATTCAGCAGAACTGCTCGGCTTTGATGCCATTTATGAAAACAGCTTGGACGGCGTCAGCGACAGAGACTTCATTTTGGAGTTTTTAAGCAACAGCAGTATGCTGATGATGCACCTCTCCCGTTTCTCTGAAGAAATCATTTTATGGTGCTCGCAGGAGTTTAAATTCATCGAGCTTGACGATACGTACGCAACAGGAAGCAGCATGATGCCGCAAAAGAAAAACCCTGATATGGCGGAGCTGATCCGCGGCAAAACAGGGCGCGTATACGGCGATATGATGGGTCTGTTTACGATCATGAAAGGACTTCCGCTCGCTTACAACAAAGATCTGCAGGAAGACAAAGAGGGCATGTTTGACACGGTGAAAACGGTGGAGGGCAGCCTGCAAATCTTCACAGGCATGATCCAAACAATGACTGTAAACAAAGACGTCATGAAGCAAGCGACAAAACAAGACTTTTCAAATGCGACGGAACTGGCCGATTATTTAGCTAAAAAAGGAATGCCGTTCAGAGAAGCGCATGAAGTGGTCGGGAAACTTGTGTACACATGCATCGAAAGAGGGATCTATTTAAGCGATATGCCGTTTGGCGAGTTTCAGCAGGCGAGCACACTATTCGAAGAAGATATTTACACTGTGTTAGACCCTTACTACGCAGTTGAAAAAAGAATGAGCGCCGGGGGCACCGGATTCAAACAGGTAAAGCAGGCGCTTGAAAAAGCGAAAGCTTGCGTGGCAGCTGGAGTTTGTTAAAATTTCCTTCATAAAATCCCGTCATTATAGCCAACCTACCTCTATAATGATGGGAGGCAGAATGATGAAAAAAGAACCGGAACGCTATATTTATGATGAACAAGAAAGCCAGGAGACAACAAGGCTCATTTCAGAAGCATATCAAAGCGGTTATGTCGATATGCCTGATCAGGAGTCTTCATCTCCTGCAGAATAAGCTGTCTGTACAGGCAGCTTTTTTTGTATGCCGAAGTGTAAAAAGTGATATTGCAAGCCTTTTATAGTAAAGTAGAAGAAGAAACACTTTATTGAAAGCGGCGACGTTGCTTTGGGAGGTATTCATGTGCGACATGCTTTAATTACTGCCGGTTCGAAGGGTTTAGGCCGCAAAGTGACTGAAACGTTGCTTGCAAAGGGGTATTCAGTAACAGTCAATTACAGACAGGATGAGGAGGCAGTCAGCCGCCTGAAGGAAGCCTGTCCCGATTGTCTTGACCGGCTGCAATTTGTAAAAGGTGATGTCACCAAAAAAGAAGATCTGCTGCGTATTGCAGAGGCTGCCTTAAACCGCTTCGGAAGGATCGACTTTTTGATTAACAACGCGGGACCATACATATTTGAACGTAAAAAGTTAGCCGATTATACTGATGATGAATGGTATGGCATGCTGGAAGGAAATTTAAGCGCCGTCTTTCATTTATTCAAAGCGGTTATTCCTATTATGAGAAAACAGCAATTTGGACGCATCATTACGTACGGATTCCAAGGTGCGGCTCACGCGCCCGGCTGGCTTCACCGATCGGCATTTGGCGCTGCGAAAGTGGGCTTGGCTTCTTTGACGAAGACAATTGCCATTGAAGAAGCCGAATTCGGCATAACCGCCAACATGGTTTGCCCGGGAGACATTGTCGGCGACATGAAAGAAGCATCGATAGAGGAAGCCAGAATGCGAATCGGCAAAGAAAAAACGCCGATAGGAAGATCCGGTACAGGCGAGGATATCGCCCGGATTATCGCTTTCTTGTGTGAGGAGAACTCAGACCTTGTGACAGGGACTGTCATTGAAGCCACCGGAGGCCTCAATGTCATTAACAAGAATCAAACAACATAAGTTTTTCAGCTTTTTAAAAAGGGAAAATAAAAAAATCAAAATCATGTGACGAGGTGAAAGAAATGAAAGTGACATATCACGGACATTCTGTAATTACAGTGGAAACGAAGGACCATCATATTATTTTTGATCCGTTTTTAACAGGGAATTCATTAACGGATATAAAGCCGGAGGATGTAAAAGCGGATGTCATCTTACTAACGCACGGCCACAATGACCATGTCGGTGATACTGAACAAATCGCCAAGCAAAATAACGCGTTAGTTATAGCCCCGAACGAGCTCGCTGTGTACTTAGGCTGGAAAGGCTTGAATGTTCATCCAATGCATATTGGCGGCTCCCGCCAGTTCGATTTTGGAAAAGTGAAGCTCACACAGGCCTTTCATGGATCAGCCATCACAGATGAAGAAAACAAAACAATCACTTACACAGGCATGCCTGCCGGTATTTTGCTGACTGTAGAAGATAAAACGATTTTCCACGCGGGCGATACGGCTCTTTTCTCTGATATGAAACTCATTGGCGAATTGAATCATATCGACCTTGCTTTCCTGCCGATTGGCGATAACTTTACGATGGGGCCTGAAGACGCCAAGCTTGCCGCAGAATGGCTGCGCGCAAAACAGGTCGTGCCGGTGCATTACAATACATTCCCGGTCATCGAACAAGACCCAGAAGCATTCGCTGACAGCCTGCCGGGCGGAGTCGGCAAAGTCATGTCGGTCGGTGAGACGATCGAGCTTTAAACCGTGAAACCATCTCCTGATGAATCAGGAGGTGGTTTTTATTTTTTCAGTTATCCTGTAATGGTCTTATCAGAGGTTCCTTCCAATTCTTTGCTGTGCTGCTGAAAACGTTTGGTTATCCGGGCGATCAAGTCCTTCGTGGCGCGGTCAAAATGAACTTCTTTTTGATTTGTCAACAGCCCTATGGGCGGGGTGATATCCAGGTTCAGAATTGGAATAACTTTAGTGCCGTTGAACGGTTTAGAATGTGCGGTGCCGGTAAAGATTGAAATTCCGATGTTTTCACGTACGTAATATTCATGTGACATGCTGCTTGTGAGCTCCATTTTTTTGTAGCGATTCCCGAGTTCTCTATGTAAGTGCTGTTCAATTTGTAAGCGAATGGGGCAATTGGCGGGCGTAAATATGAAGCGCTCTTCTGCTAAATCAGACAAATGGACAGCCTTCTTCTCAGCGAGCGGATGTTGATCAGATACAATCACATTTAATGTGTCATAAAAAAATGGATGGTAGTAATTTTCAAGAATCAGCTCCGGCTCGCCGCAGACTGCAAAATCAATCGTCCCGTCTAAGAGCTTTTGACTGCAGGTATTGGCGTCATCAACCTTGATATTAACTGTTATCTTTGGGTAATCCTTTAAGAAATCCTTTAAAATCTCGGGGAATATCAGACTGGCGGTTGGCTCTGAAACCCCTATGTTGATAATGCCTGCCTCTTCTTCCTTTAAGTCGGAGAGGTTGTGTTTAAGCGCCTCGTATTGCATCAAAAGATCTCCTGTTCGTTCATAAAAAAGTTTCCCTGCTTTTGTCAACTGCAGGCTTTTTCCTCTTTCAAACAGCAGTACGCCTAAATCCTGCTCCAATTGCTTCATACGCATCGATATCGTCGGCTGCGAGTAGTTGAGTATTTCTGCAGCTTTATAGAAGCTTCCAAATTTTACAATCGTATGAAACGTTTTGATTGAGCGTAACTCCAATGTGCTCCCTCCTGTTTTTCATCATTAAAAATACTGAAGTGAAGGTTTACTTTTTTTGATTAGTCAAAGATCAGAGTATGCTTTATAGTATAAACAATAAAAGCTTAGTAAACAAATAGGAATTATATATTTTGAGAAGAGGAGTGACAAAAATGAGTGAGGATATTTTTCGACTGGCAACTGTTGAAGATGCACCGGAGCTGTTGAAACTGGTTAACAGCGCATTTCAGCCCATTCGGCAGCTGGATATTGATTGGCCATCCACGAGAGCTGATATCCAAATGGTATCAGAAAATATTGAACATCATTCAGCGATTGTGCTGGAGCGGGATGGGAAGCTGATTTCAACGATTACAATCAGGTTCCCGTGGGAGAGTGAGACGCCTCCTTCAAAATATCCGTTTGTATGGTGGTTTGCGACACTGCCGGAATATAAAGGGCAAGGCGCCGGAAGTAAGCTGCTTACGTATGTTGAAGAAAAAGTGCTTCGGGATATGCTGAAGGCTCCTGCGCTGACACTCGGCACATCGGCGCGCAAGCATCCTTGGCTTGCTGACATGTACAGAAGGAGAGGGTATGAAGTGTATTTTGAGCAGGAAAAGGACGGGGACATAGGTGTGATGATGCACAAGATTCTGATTCCGGAACGATTTAACCCAACGCTTTTAGGTGCGCCCAGCTGGGCATGATGTGAGGCAGCCTATGAATAAGCGTAAAGGATTGGTTTTGCTGCTGTCAGTGTTTGCATTACTTGGCGGGGGATGTTCGCAAACAAATAACAAAACAGATCCTCAAGCTCAAACGGTCATAGTCGGCACTGGAACAGATTTTCCGAATATTGCGTTTTTAAATGAAAAAGGCGATTTGACCGGGTATGACATTGAAGTGATGAAAGCCATCGATAAGGAGTTGCCTCAATATACATTTGAATTTAAAACGATGGATTTCTCAAATTTGCTGACGAGTCTCGGAAATAAAAAAATTGATGTGATTGCGCACAATATGGCCAAAAATAAAGAACGAGAAAAGCGTTTTTTGTATCATAAAGTCCCATATAACTACTCGCCGATGTACATCACGGTGAAAGAGGATAATCACAAGATTCATACATTAAAAGACTTACACGGAAAAACAGTCATAGTTGGCGCCACGTCAAATGCGGCAGATTATATTACAAAGTACAACAAAACGCACGGCAGCCTAATTCATTTGAAATATGCGGGACAGGGAAGCAATGACACCGCCAATCAAATTGAAACCGGGCGCGCAGATGCAACGATAGCTACACCGTTTGCCGTCGATTTTCAGAATAAAACGCACGCCTTCCGCCAAAAGACAGTCGGTGACGTGTTATTAGATACCGAGGTGTACTTTATGTTTAATAAAGGCAGCCAAACCTTGGCGGATGACACAGATCAAGCGATTAAAAAGCTGGAGAAAAACGGAACGCTAAAAAAACTAAGCCGAAAATGGCTCGGGGCAGATTATTCAAAATCAAGTTTTGAAAAATAAATGGGGCGATGAGATGAAAACGAAAGCAGCATTCATGGCAATATTATTTTCGCTTATAACAGTTCTGTCAGCTTGCGGTGCAGGCAGTCAAACGACGGGAGCCGGGCAAAAGAAGGTACAGACGATCACGGTCGGAACTGGAACCCAATTTCCGAATATTTGCTTTATCGATGAAAAAGGCGATTTAACCGGTTATGATGTCGAACTGATCAAAGAGCTTGATAAGCGCCTGCCACATTATAAATTCACATTTAAAACGATGGAATTTTCCAACCTGCTTGTCAGCCTCGGACAGCATAAAGTCGATATTGTGGCACATCAAATGGAGAAAAGCAAAGAGCGTGAGAAAAAATTTCTGTTTAACAAGGTTGCTTACAACCATTTTCCTTTAAAAATTACTGTGCTTCAAAATAACGATACGATCCGTGGAATTGAAGACTTAAAAGGAAAACGGGTGATTACGAGTGCAACCTCCAACGGAGCGCTTGTACTGAAAAAATGGAATGAGGATAATGGACGGCCGTTTGAGATTGCCTATGAGGGCCAAGGCGCAAATGAGACTGCGAATCAGCTGAAATCGGGGCGTGCGGACGCAACGATCTCAACGCCTTTTGCAGTAGACTTTCAAAACAAGACGAGCGCTATTAAAGAAAAAACCGTCGGTAATGTGCTTTCAAATGCCAAAGTGTATTTTATGTTTAACAAAAATGAACAAACGTTAAGTGACGATATTGATAAAGCCTTACAGGAAATCATTGATGACGGAACGCTGAAAAGGCTCAGTTTGAAATGGCTTGGTGACGACTATTCCAAAGAGCAGTATTAGGTAAAAAGAGAGGGAGCAGTGATGGAAAAAGCGTTTGATATGAACATGATTGGAGATTTTGTGCCGACGTTAACCGGTTATTTACCGGTTACATTATACATTTTAACACTGTCCTTGCTTTTCGGTTTTGTATTAGGACTCTTTCTGGCACTGCCCCGCATCTACAATATTCCAATTGTAAATCAATTGGCAAAAGTGTATATCTCATTTTTCAGGGGAACGCCTATCATGGTGCAGCTTTTCATCGTGTTTTACGGAATCCCGGCGCTTACGGGGCTTATCGGGATTGATACATCAAAAATGGACCCGTTATATGCTGCTGTCGCAACCTACGCGTTAAGCAATGCAGCGGCAGCCGCAGAAATCATTCGAGCGGGGGTGGGCAGTGTAGATAAAGGCCAAACGGAAGCGGCGTACAGTATTGGCTTAAGCGGTAGTCAGGCCTTCAGGCGAATCGTTCTGCCCCAGGCACTTGTCCAGGCGTTTCCGAATATGGGAAACATGGTGATCAGTTCTTTAAAAGATACATCTCTAGCTTTTTCAATAGGTGTTATGGATATGTCCGGAAGGGGCCAAACACTGATTACCTCAAGCAACCATTCTCTTGAAGTTTACATTGCGCTATCGATTGTTTATTATGCTGTTGCAGTTTTATTCGAATGGTTCTTTCGAGTGGCAGAAAAACGAATCAAGAAGAATCAAACAAGGATTGTTACTGTTTTTGACATGAACATACATTGATATATTTCTTCGGATGAGGGGGGAGAAGATTGCAATTTGACTTTCCATTTATCGTTTCCGCCATGAAAGAAATGGTAAAGACCATTCCTCTGACATTGATGATGGCTGTTTTGCCGATCGTGTTTGGATTTCTCGTGGCTCTTGGAAATATAATTATTAGAATTTTTAGAATTAAGGGCTTGGTGGCTTGCTCAAGGTTTTATGTGTCTTTCTTTCGAAGTACACCTGCAATTCTTCACATTATGTTGATTTATTTAGGGATACCTCCTGTTGCAGATCAAGTCAGCAGTTTTTTTCATCTCGGCTGGTCCGCCAATGAGATACCGGTCTCCATGTTTGTCATCATGGCCTTGTCTTTAACTGCCGGAGCTTATCTCACAGAAATCATCCGGTCAGGCATTCTGGCGATGGATACCGGACAGGTCGAAGCGGCTTATTCAATCGGCTTGACACACAGCCAAACCTTTCGGCGTGTAATATTGCCGCAGGCGCTGATGGTTTCCATCCCAAACTTCACAAATTTGGGTATCGGCTTTTTGCATACCACCTCTATCGCGGCTATAGTGGCTGTCCCAGAGATTACAGGGACGGCGACTATCGTTGCTTCTGATAATTATGCATTTTTAGAAGCGTTTATCGGAGCAGCGATTATCTATTGGGTGCTGACTCTAATCCTAGAATCCGTAAATGGAGTATTAGAGAGAAAGGCAGCCAGATTTCAAGGAGGCACTTTATGATTGAGATTAAAAATATCCATAAACAGTTTGGCATCCACCATGTATTAAAAGGGATAAATCTCACGGTACGCAAGGGAGAAGTTGTGACGATTATCGGGCCGAGCGGATCAGGGAAAACCACCTTTTTACGGTGCCTGAATTTATTAGAACGTCCAGACGAAGGGATCATTTCTATACATGACAAAGTGATTAATTGCAGTTTTCCGTCCAAAAAAGAGGTTCACTGGCTCAGAAAACAGACGGCAATGGTATTTCAGCAATACCACCTGTTTGCTCACAAAACGGTAATTGAAAATGTCATGGAGGGCTTGACGATTGCCCGGAAAATGAGAAAACAAGACGCGTATGCCGTAGCGGAAAATGAACTGAGAAAGGTGGGGCTTCAAGATAAATTGAACGCTTATCCGAGTCAGTTATCGGGAGGACAAAAGCAGAGGGTTGGGATAGCAAGGGCGCTTGCCATTCATCCTGATGTTCTGCTGTTCGATGAGCCGACGGCAGCGCTTGACCCGGAGCTGGTCGGTGAAGTGCTTGAGGTAATGCTGGAAATCGTGAAAACCGGAGCCACCATGATTGTTGTTACACATGAAATGGAGTTTGCAAGAAGGGTCTCTGATCAAGTTGTTTTTATGGATGAAGGAGTCATTGTTGAACAAGGAACCCCGGAGGAAGTCTTCCGCCATACCAAAAAAGACAGAACGAGGCAGTTTCTCCGCCGTGTTTCGCCGGAATATTTATTTGAACCAAAAGAACACATAAAGGAGCCGGTGATATGATCCGCTTAAGTATTTTAGACCAAAGCTTGATTGGTGAAGGGGAGACAGCAGCTGATACATTACAGCATACAGTGAAATTGGCACAAATGGCTGAAGAGTGTGGATATCACCGATTTTGGGTGGCCGAACATCACAATAATGATGAGATTGCAGGGTCTGCACCCGAGGTTCTTTTAGGCTATCTTGCTGCAAGCACAAGAAAAATTCGTTTAGCATCAGGCGGAGTGATGCTGCAGCATTACAGCTCTTATAAAGTAGCGGAGCAATTCCATCTTCTATCAGCGTTAGCTCCCGGCCGTATAGATCTTGGAGTGGGCAAAGCGCCCGGCGGGTTTCAGCTGTCCACAGACGCGCTGCAGGCCGAATATGAAAAACCGGTGCGTCAGTTTGATGAAAAACTGGAGGAGCTTACTCATTTCGTTCGGGACGATTTTCCTGATACCCACCGCTATGCCGCATTGCGTCCTAGGCCGCAGGTTGATCGGAAGCCGGGTATTTTTCTATTGGGAGGAAGCGCAGAGAGTGCCATTTCGGCTGCAAAACTGGGAATCTCTTTTGTCTTTGCTTACTTTATTAACGGTGAAGAGGAAGTGCTGAAGGAAGCCCGCCGAGCATTTGACGCGCATCTCCCGCCAGGATCTGAGGCTGAATTTCATCTTGCCCCCGCTGTTTTTGCGGCACATACAAAAGAAGAAGCGGAAAAACATATTGTGTCGCGTGAATCGATAAAAGTGGTTTTGAAAGACGGGCGTAAGGTCAACGTCGGTTCCCGCGAACAGGCTGAGGCCTATCTGGAAAACGTCACAGAGCCCTATGACATCATCGTGCAAAAAACCGGGATTATTGCCGGAACAAAGGAAGAAGTGGCAGAAGAATTAACACGTTTATCAGGCACATACAAAATCAATGATTTTGTTATTTTTACACCGATCAAAAATGCTGTAGAAAAACAGCTGTCTTATCAGCTGCTGAGCGATGCAGTTTTAGCTGCAAAACGTTAAGGAGGGACAGAAGAATGAGTGATGTTTTGAACATTGTGGTTTGGAGTAAAAAAGGCTGTTCGTATTGTGAGGAAGTCAAGAATTATTTGAATGAAACAGGGTTCCCGTTCCAAAATATCGATGTTTCAGAGAAAGAGGAACTTCGAGATATTTTACAGGTGAAATATGGGGTACGCCATGTGCCTGTGGTCGAAATCGGGCGCGGCAATCAGTATCAAGGGATAACTGAAATCGGCATTGAACACCTTGATCTTGCACTTGCTAATCATGCACAGATAAAGGAGTCAAAAAGATGACACGTTCAGATTTTATTCAGTTTGGAGCCATAATTCACGGTGTCGGGGGAACAACTGACGGCTGGCGTCATCCCGATATTGATCCCTCGGCCAGCACGAATATTGAATTTTACATGAAAAAGGCGCAAACAGCCGAAAAAGGCTTGTTTAGTTTTATTTTCATTGCAGACGGCTTATTTATTTCTGAAAAATCGATTCCTCATTTTTTAAACCGTTTTGAACCGATCACCATTTTATCTGCGCTGGCATCGGTTACCAAAAATATTGGTTTAGTAGGGACGTTCTCTACATCTTTTACTGAGCCATTCACTATCTCCAGACAATTGATGTCGCTGGACCATATCAGCGGGGGCAGGGCTGGCTGGAATCTTGTTACTTCTCCGCAGGAAGGAGCGGCGCGCAACCATAGTAAGTCTAATTTGCCAGAACATACTGAACGTTACGAGATCGCACAAGAGCATTTGGATGTTGTGCGCGGGCTGTGGAATTCCTGGGAGCATGACGCATTTATACACAATAAGAAAACAGGGCAGTTTTTCGATCCGGCGAAGCTTCATCGCCTGAATCATAAAGGAAAGTATTTTCAAGTAGAGGGGCCCTTGAATATCGGGCGCTCTAAGCAGGGAGAGCCTGTAGTGTTTCAAGCGGGTTCATCAGAAACAGGCCGGCAGTTTGCTGCTAAAAATGCGGATGCGATTTTTACCCATTCCAATTCATTAGAAGAGACAAAAGCGTTTTATGCGGATGTGAAAAGGCGAGCTGTTGATGAAGGGCGTGATCCTTCAAGTGTGCGGATTTTTCCAGGGATCAGCCCGATTGTGGCAGATACGGAAGAAGAGGCGGAAAAGAAGTATCGTGAATTTGCAGAATTGATACCGATTGAAAATGCTGTTACGTATTTGGCCCGTTTTTTTGATGATTATGATCTGAGTGTTTACGCGTTGGATGAGCCATTTCCCGATATTGGCGATGTGGGAAAGAATGCGTTTCAAAGCACAACAGACCGGATTAAGAGAGAAGCAAAAGCCAGAAATCTGTCATTGCGGGAGGTAGCACAGGAAATGGCTTTTCCACGGCCTCTATTTATCGGCACACCTGAGCGTGTCGCATCCTTAATTGAAACTTGGTTCAACGCTGAGGCGGCGGATGGGTTTATCATTGGGTCGGATATACCGGGTACACTTGATGCTTTTGTAGAAAAGGTGATTCCGATTCTTCAAGAAAGAGGGCTTTATCGTCAAGATTATCGCGGCGGGACCTTGCGGGAAAATCTCGGTCTTGGCATTCCGCAGCATCAATCCGTTTTACATTCATCACATCAATAGGTTTCGTCTGATCGAATGCGGAAGCTGAGAGGGGAGGCTGACTTTTTTGACGATCATTGCCGGTACGGTTGTGAAAGGAAAACAATTAGGCAGAAAGCTTGGATTCCCCACGGCAAATGTAGATGCAAAAATGCATGGGCTGCGTAATGGAGTTTATGGAGTTCTGGCGACAGTCAATCACCAATTTCATTTAGGGGTTATGAATATCGGTGTGAAACCGACGGTGGGCTCTAACCTTAAAAGGACATTGGAGATTTTTTTGTTTGACTTTCATAGAGACATCTATGGAGAAAAAATCGAATGCAGCATTCTCTTTAAAATTAGAGAAGAAAGAAGGTTTGATTCTTTGGAGTCTTTAACAAAGCAAATTAAAAAGGATATTTCGTGCGTTGCAAAACGCTTTGAGCTGATTGGGATTATGGCACCGAACAAAAAAGAAAGCCTGCTTTCCCATCAGGAGTTAAATCTTCCGGATCTCTGCTTTTACAAGAAATGTAACAACCTATATGGCGTCAATCGAGGCGTATACAATGTCATTGATAACTGGTTTTTTGAGTACGGAATTACACAAGTAGCTTACAGGCGCATTTATATTTTATCTTTTTTAAGCTTTTTGAAAGAAGATAATCCGAAAGTTTCCAGCAAGTATATAAGATTTGGGGCGGGCGGTCTTGCTGATAAATTGAACCGATTTATTTCATCTTATGTTGAAGAGTCTGAAGAAAATATATTGGGATAGGGAAAGGAGCGGAACATATGTCTTTGGATTATTGGAGAAATATAGAAGGCTCCTATCCATATCAGACTACAGGAAATGACATCCTGAAGTTGAAAGAGGAGTATAATCCCGTAAATCTCTCAACGCTAGAAAAGCAGCTCATTGGCATTCGCCGGCACCTGCACCAATATCCTGAACTGTCAAAAGAAGAATTTGAAACAACTGCTTTTATAAAAAAATGCCTTAAAGAAAAGGGGATACAGATTCGCCCTACTGCTCTAAAAACGGGTGTGTTCGCAGACATAGCAGGGGAGTCAGAAGGTCCGGCGATTGCTTTGAGGGCTGATATTGACGCCTTGCCAATTGAAGAAAAAACAGGATTGCCTTATGCGTCTAAACATAAAGGGATCATGCATGCGTGCGGTCATGATTTTCATACGGCAGCGCTTCTTGGTGCGGCCTTTTTATTGAAGGAAAATCAAGACAGTCTGAAAGGAAAGATTCGTTTATTATTTCAGCCGGCAGAGGAAGCGGGTGCAGGCGCTGCAAAAGTGATAGAGGACGGCCAACTGGATGGCATTGATGCGGTTATTGGACTTCATAATAAACCGGATATCGCGGTTGGGACTGTAGGGTTAAAAATAGGCCCGCTTATGGCTGCTGTTGACCGATTTAAAGTAGAGATAGAAGGGAAAGGTGCTCATGCAGCATTGCCGCATAATGGTTTTGATCCAATTGTCGGCGCCTCTCAGCTTATTGTCGCCCTGCAAACGATTGTAAGCAGAAATGTAAACCCGCTGCAAAGCGCGATTTTAACCATAGGGAAAATCAACGGCGGCAGCACTTGGAATGTCATTCCGGATACAGTGGTCATTGAGGGCACTGTTCGTACATTTGATTCAGAGGTTCGTAATCAAGTGAAACAGCGTTTTTTTGCAGTCACAGAGCAGATTTCTGCCGCTTTCTCGTTAAAGGCAAATGTGAAGTGGCATTCCGGACCGCCGCCGCTTTGTAATGATGAGGCAATTACGGGGCTGGTGCGAGACGCTGCACATAAAGCGAAACTTCAAGTCATTGATCCCGCCCCATCAACCGCGGGGGAAGATTTTGCTTATTATCTTGAGCATATTCCGGGATCCTTTGCGTTTTTTGGAACAGACGGTGATCATGATTGGCACCACCCTGCATTTACAATTGATGAAACTGCCATTATCAAAGCCTCTTATTTTTTATATGAAAGCGCCAAGAGATTGTTAGATTCGAATGAAGAATCAAAAATATCTGATTGATATAGATGGGGTGTTCTGATGAAGAAATTAATCGTTTTTGCATTTATTGGTTTATTGTCGCAGTTAATAGACGGTTCGTTAGGTATGGCTTATGGGGTTACCTCAACTTCTTTGTTATTGTCGTTTGGCATCACACCTGCTGTGGCTTCGGCTTCTGTCCATTTAGCGGAAGTCGTAACGACTGCCGCATCGGGAGTGTCGCATATTAAATTTGGCAATGTTGACAAACAAACCGTTTATCAGCTTGTCATTCCCGGCTCTATAGGCGCTTTTTTAGGCGCGGCATTCCTCAGCCAATTACCTGGAGATGTGGCGAAACCCTATATTTCTTTGTTTTTGCTCCTTCTGGGCGGATATGTATTGATCAGGTTTTTATTTCAGTATAAGCCGGCTCTTGAGAAGAAGCATGTGCCGTTAAACCGAAAACAATCCATCCCATTGGGAGTGATCGCTGGTTTTGCAGATGCCACAGGCGGAGGCGGCTGGGGGCCGGTGACCACTCCGATTTTATTATCCCGCAAAGGCTTGAGCCCGAGGAAAGTTGTCGGGACTGTAGACACAAGTGAATTTGCCATCGCCGTATCTGCAACTGCCGGTTTTCTTATTTCATTAGGATGGGAGGACGTCAATTGGTTATGGGTGTTTTCACTAATGGCCGGCGGAATTATCGCTGCCCCTATCGCAGCATGGCTGGTGCAGAAGTTTCATCCGCAATTGATGGGTGTGCTTGTAGGAGGATTTATTATTCTGGTAAATGCCAGAACATTAATAAATGAATGGATCGCAAACACAGCTGTTTATCCATTGATCTATACGGCCATAGGGGCGATATGGCTATCCGCAGTTTTATTTGTTTTATCTAAAATAGGGAATCGAAATATTGTTAAGACAGCGGTTGATGTCCATTTAAAAGAAAAATAAAGGTTTTTCCGCTTTACGATGTAAAAGGAATCACGAGGTCCTTGCGCTTGACTGGAACGAAATCAACGCTGTAAGAAGCCGGTCGGGCTTCTTTTTTATTTTCCAGCCTCATTGCGTATAAATCCTTTGAAACCTTATAATAAAAACAAGAAGACTGTCCTTAGAGGTGAAAGGCTTGGCAACGAAGCATGAACAAATTTTAACGTATATCGATTCACTGCCTGTCGGTGAAAAAATTTCTGTCCGAAGAATTGCAAAGGAAATGAAAGTAAGCGAAGGAACCGCGTACAGAGCGATCAAGGAAGCAGAGAATAAAGGGTTTGTCAGCACGATTGAACGTGTGGGCACAATCAGAATTGAACAAAAGAAAAAAGAGAACATTGAAAAGCTTACCTATGCAGAGGTTGTAAATGTTATAGACGGACAAGTGCTCGGAGGCAGGGCAGGGCTCCATAAGACATTGAATAAATTCGTCATCGGCGCGATGGAGCTTGACGCGATGATGCGTTACACCGCAGCGGGGAATCTTTTGATTGTCGGAAACAGAATCAATGCACATAGGCAGGCGCTTGAAGCGGGTGCGGCCGTATTGGTGACCGGGGGCTTTAACACGGATGACAGCATTGTGCAGCTAGCAGATGAGCTTGAACTGCCGATTTTATCCACGAGCTATGACACCTTTACAGTTGCCGCGATGATTAACCGGGCAATATATGACCAGCTGATCAAAAAAGAAATTGTTTTGGTGGAGGACATCCTAACACCTGCTGACCGCACGGTATATCTTTCGCCTAAGGATAAACTTGAAAAATGGTATGAGAAAAATTTTGAAACGGGGCACGGCCGCTTCCCGGTTGTCGACGATCAAATGAAAATCCATGGCATTCTGACATCAAAAGATATTGCTGGCCATGACCGAAATGCATCTATAGAAAAAGTTATGACCAAAAATCCCGTCACGGTTATTGGGAAAACATCTGTCGCTTCAGCTGCGCAAACGATGGTATGGGAAGGGATCGAAGTGCTTCCCGTCACTGACGGCCACCAAAAACTCATCGGCATGATCAGCCGCCAAGACGTATTGAAAGCTCTTCAAATGATTCAAAAGCAGCCGCAGGTCGGGGAGAAGCTTGATGATATCGTTTCAAGGGGGTTTAAAGATGAGGGTGATGATAAAGAAAATCAAACGGTTTACGAGTATGAAGTCACGCCGCAAATGACAAATCAGCTTGGAACCATTTCTTATGGCGTATTTACGACTATTTTGACGCAAGCGGCAAACCGATTTTTGCGCTCGAAAAAACGCGGCGAACTCGTCATAGAGAGCATCACCATCTTCTTTTTGAAGCCTGTGCAGATGGAATCAGTCATCGAAGTCAAACCTCGCATCTTGGAGGCAGGCAGAAAGTTTGGGAAAATGGAAGTGGAAGTGCACAGCCAAGGTCATATCGTGTCTAAAGCGATGCTGATGGTTCAGCTGATGGAAAGAAGCTAAGGGACGTTCAGGCGCCCCTTACGCGTGATCTCTTTCAGCTTCTTTGGCGTGAAGGGGATTGTAATGCCTGAAGGCTTTATAACCTGCCCAAGCGCTTCCTGCTCCTATGACGATAAAGATACCGCCGATTACTAACGTTAATACTGAATGGAATAATATCATTTGGTTGAGCCCGTAGAACAAGACTAGTGACCCTAAGGCCATGCTTGATTTTGCTGAACATATTTCTTTTGCCAAAGATGGCTTTGCCCGTACGCCTTTTACTTTATAGTACACATAAAAGTAGGCTGAAAGCCCAATCAAAAAAACAAGAACCAGCATAAATGAAATCCTCCATCGTAAAAGTTTACAAACCCATTTTATACAAAAACGGGCTTGGTTTTGACGTTATTTTTCTTTTCCGTCGGCAGAGAATGTGATTTAATGAATAAAAACAATAAAGGAGTATCAAATGAAAACAGAATTGATCAGAACCATATCATTATATGACACGATTATCTTACATAGACATGTGCGTCCTGATCCGGATGCCTACGGATCACAGTGCGGGCTTACGGAAATCCTGCGTGAAACATATCCTGAAAAAAATATTTTTGCGGTCGGCACGCCTGAACCGTCCCTCTCTTTCTTATATTCCCTCGATGAGGTGGACAATGAAACATATGAAGGCGCACTTGTCATTGTCTGCGATACGGCAAATCAGGAAAGAATCGACGATCAGCGTTATCCTTCAGGCGCCAAACTAATGAAAATCGACCACCATCCGAACGAAGATCCATACGGTGACCTTCTCTGGGTCGATACAAGCGCCAGCTCAGTAAGTGAAATGATTTACGAGCTGTATTTAGAAGGAAAAGAGCACGGCTGGAAGCTGAATACGAAAGCGGCAGAGCTGATCTACGCCGGCATTGTTGGAGATACCGGACGCTTTTTATTTCCGAATACCACGGAAAAAACATTAAAATATGCAGGCGAGCTCATTCAGTATCCATTCTCTTCCTCAGAGTTATTTAATCAATTGTATGAAACAAAACTGAATGTGGTGAAGCTTAACGGCTTTATCTTTCAAAATGTGTCTTTGTCCGAAAACGGGGCTGCTTCTGTTTTCATCAAAAAGGATACGCTTGAAAAATTCGGCACAACGGCTTCTGAAGCGTCGCAGCTTGTCGGGACGCTTGGCAATATCTCAGGTATTCGCGCCTGGGTGTTTTTCGTAGAAGAAGACGATCAAATCAGAGTCAGATTCCGTTCGAAGGGGCCTGTCATTAACGGACTTGCCCGGAAATATAACGGCGGAGGGCATCCGTTTGCTTCAGGCGCCTCTATTTACAGCTGGGATGAAGCTGATCGGATTTTAGCTGATCTGGAAACATTATGTAAAGAACACGAGTAGAGGGGAGACCCTCTCTCTTAGTGTTCATCTGTGACGGGGATGAACCAGCAGCCGAAATCAGTAAGGTCCTCGTAGACTTGGAGATTGTGTGATTGAAGTTCTTTTTTGATGAGGGAAGCGAGTGAGTTTGTTTCGGCATATGCAGAAAAACCTTGTCTGAGACGGGCTGCTTGATCTTTTGCTAACTGACGGTCACTGTAAACCTCCATTTCCCTTCCTCCTTCCTTTCGCCATTAAGCCTCACATATAGTTTATAAAAAAGAATGGGAAAAAGCGACAGAAGTTTGGAGAATTTGAAAAAAATCCATAATTATGTGGCGAAAGATATTTCAAGTTCCACTGTCAGCCTCGTATAAATAATCAATTCTCTGACGGTTGCCTCGTATTTTTTCTCATTGATCATATAGACTTTATTTTCAATTGTCCGCTTCAAGAGATCCTTTGTTTGATAGACGCTCTCTATGTCTTTTGTAATCACCTCTGAAATATCATCCTTTACATGCTCCTCGAATTTCGTTTTATCCGGCTGTGATATTTTATATTTATCCCCATTCAGCAATTTGACGCTGACGCTTTGAATCAGCAGTTTTCTTTTATTATCTTCATTCAGTTTATGGAGGTCTTCCTGATAGATCGAAATTTGATTGTTCAAGTCTTTTACATGCTCTTTTTGCTTTTCGATGAGGCTGACCTGCTCCTCTTGGAATGTTCCGTAAGTAAACAGGAAAAAGAACCAGCTGATTACGGCCCCGCACATCATTCCCGCGAAAAAACGCTGCCATCCCGGTTTTTTGTAATGCTGGGGGACCCTCATGAAGAAAGATGCTCCTGGGTCAGCCATGATATAATAAGCCAGCCGCTTTGCGCGCCTCCCATGGCCGAAATAATTAAAAGAAGCTGTTTAAAGATATCTCTCGTATTGCCTTCGAGTATGCCGCGTTCAAAGCTGTATACCGCATCAAAGGTGCCTCCGATAGCTGCGACAAGCGCCCATATTTTTAACCGGTTGGCAAGCTTTGTAATGGCTGTAAGCGGGGGTTCGCCTGCCAAATATGCTCCGAGCCCTCCGATGAGTGCGCCCCCGATCAGCACCCCTAACGCAATGAAGTAGCTATTGATAAAATTCACCATAAATCCTGCTTCCTGATCCATCTTTATCACCTCACCTTTTATATCATATTGAGCTTTCAGGACAAGTATGATGATGAGTCAAAAAAGAACATTTGTTTCTTTTGGAAACCGGCCTTATAATGAAGGAAGAAATGGATCGTAATGAGAAAGAGGTGATAGCATGTCTTTTGTTCACCTGCAAGTGCATAGCGGGTACAGCCTGCTAAACAGCGCCGCGGCTGTGGAAGAGCTCGTCAGTGAAGCTGACAGGCTCGGATATGCGTCTTTGGCGCTGACAGATGATCATGTCATGTACGGAGCTATTCAATTTTATAAAGCTTGCAAGGCGAGAGGGATCAACCCAATAATCGGTTTGACGGCTTCTGTTTTTACAGATGACAGCGAACTTGAAGCATACCCGCTCGTCCTGCTGGCAAAATCAAATACAGGCTATCAAAACCTGCTGAAAATCAGCAGCGTTCTGCAATCTAAATCAAAAGGCGGACTGAAGCCGAAATGGCTTCACAGTTATCGAGAAGGGACTATCGCAATAACGCCCGGCGAAAAAGGATATATTGAAACGCTTCTTGAAGGAGGGCTGTTCGAACAGGCTGCTCAAGCCTCGCTGGAATTTCAGTCTATATTCGGAAAGGGAGCTTTTTATTTCTCCTATCAGCCTTTTAAAGGGAATCAAGTCTTGTCTGAGCAGATTCTAAAGCTGTCAGAAGAAACGGGTATCCCTGTTACGGCCACAGGCGATGTGCATTACATAAGGAAGGAAGATAAGGCTGCCTACCGTTGTTTGAAAGCGATTAAAGCGGGGGAAAAACTGACGGATGCACCCGCTGAAGATTTGCCTGATCTCGATTTGAAACCACTCGTAGAAATGCAAAACATTTATCGAGAGCATCCCGAGGCACTGCAAGCTTCTGTAGAGATCGCGGAACAATGCCGGGTTGACGTCAGTCTCGGGCAGACCCGTCTACCGTCTTTTCCGACCCCAGACGGAACGTCCGCTGATGATTATTTAACGGATATCTGTATGGAGGGACTCCGCAGCCGTTTCGGCAAGCCTGATGAACGATACCTTCGCCGTCTTCAATATGAGCTTGATGTCATCAAGCGGATGAAGTTCAGCGATTACTTTCTGATCGTGTGGGATTTTATGAAGCACGCCCATGAAAAAGGGATTGTTACAGGACCGGGAAGGGGTTCTGCGGCAGGTTCTCTTGTGGCATATGTCCTGTATATCACAGATGTTGACCCGATTAAGCATCACCTTCTGTTTGAAAGATTTTTAAATCCCGAACGCGTCAGCATGCCGGATATTGATATTGACTTTCCCGATACTAGAAGGGATGAAGTCATTCAATATGTTCAGCAGAAATACGGTGCAATGCACGTCGCACAGATTATCACCTTTGGAACACTTGCGGCAAAGGCGGCGCTCCGGGACGTCGGCAGAGTATTCGGCGTCAGCCCGAAGGAGGCAGATCAGCTTGCAAAACTCATTCCTTCAAGACCGGGCATGACGCTGGATGGAGCGAGACAGCAATCACCGCAGCTGGATAAGCGGCTTCGGGAGTCAAGCCTGCTTCAGCAAGTCTATTCAATTGCCCGGAAAATAGAAGGGCTGCCAAGGCATGCATCAACCCACGCAGCGGGCGTTGTCCTGAGTGAAGAACCGTTAACAGATGTTGTTCCGCTTCAAGAAGGGCATGAAGGGATCTATTTAACGCAATACGCGATGGACCATCTTGAAGACTTGGGCCTTTTAAAAATGGATTTCTTAGGTTTGAGGAACCTGACACTTATTGAATCCATCACTTCAATGATTGAAAAAGAAGAAAATATTAAAATAGATCTTTCAAGTATTTCCTACAGCGATGACAAAACGTTCTCCTTGCTGTCAAAAGGGGATACGACAGGCATTTTCCAGCTTGAATCTGCAGGGATGAGAAGCGTCTTGAAACGGCTGAAACCTTCAGGCCTAGAAGATATTGTGGCAGTCAATGCACTGTACCGGCCGGGTCCGATGGAAAATATTCCGTTATTTATCGACCGTAAACACGGCCGGGCGCCTGTTCACTATCCTCATGAAGATTTAAGGAGCATTTTGGAAGATACATATGGCGTCATTGTGTATCAGGAACAAATTATGATGATTGCTTCCCGTATGGCGGGGTTTTCTTTAGGCGAAGCGGACCTATTGAGAAGGGCGGTCAGCAAAAAGAAAAAAGAAATCCTGGACAGAGAGCGAAGCCATTTTGTTGAAGGGTGCTTAAAAAAGGAGTATTCTGTAGACACTGCAAATGAGGTCTACGATTTAATCGTCAAATTCGCAAACTATGGCTTTAACCGAAGCCATGCGGTGGCATACAGCATGATCGGGTGCCAGCTTGCGTATTTGAAAGCTCATTACCCGTTATATTTTATGTGCGGATTGCTGACAAGCGTCATTGGCAATGAGGATAAAATCTCTCAATATCTTTACGAAGCAAAGGGGAGCGGGATTCGTATCCTTCCTCCGTCAGTGAATAAAAGCAGTTTTCCGTTTACAGTTGAAAACGGATCTGTCAGATACAGCCTCCGCGCGATAAAAAGTGTAGGCGTCTCAGCAGTCAAAGATATATATAAAGCAAGAAAAGAGAAACCATTTGAAGATCTTTTCGATTTCTGCTTTCGCGTGCCGTCAAAAAGCGTAAATCGCAAAATGCTTGAAGCACTTATCTTTTCTGGTGCGATGGACGAATTCGGCCAAAACCGGGCCACGCTGCTCGCATCCATTGATGTTGCTTTGGAACATGCTGAGCTATTCGCCGCGGACGATGACCAAATGGGATTGTTTTTAGATGAATCGTTTTCAATTAAGCCGAAGTATGTGGAAACGGAAGAGCTTCCGCTAGTGGATTTACTTGCATTTGAAAAGGAAACGCTCGGCATTTATTTTTCAAATCATCCGCTCTCCGCCTTCCGAAAACAGCTCACTGCGCAAGGAGCAGTCTCCATTTTGCAGGCTCAGCGGACAGTCAAAAGGCAGCTTTCACTAGGCGTTCTGCTGTCGAAGATCAAAACGATTCGGACGAAAACAGGTCAAAACATGGCGTTTTTAACGCTCAGTGATGAAACCGGCGAGATGGAAGCCGTAGTCTTCCCTGAACAATTCAGACAGCTTTCACCCGTTTTAAGAGAAGGCGCTCTTTTGTTCACAGCGGGGAAATGCGAAGTAAGACAAGATAAGATCCAATTCATCATGTCCCGGGCAGAATTATTAGAAAATATGGATGCAGAAAAAGCGCCTTCGGTTTATATAAAAATAGAAAGCAGTCAGCACAGCCAGGAGATCCTGGCAAAGATTAAGCGCATTTTGCTGGAGCATAAAGGGGAAACAGGCGTTTATCTCTATTATGAAAGGCAAAAACAGACGATTAAGCTTCCTGAGTCGTTTCATATCAATGCAGATCATCAGGTGTTATATCGCTTAAAAGAGCTGTTGGGTCAAAAAAACGTCGTTTTAAAACAGTGGTAACGATTCGCTTTTTGTTATACAATTGGAGCAATTATGTGATCCTGTTTAAATATTCAGATAGATTTACTCCGCAGAATGCAGCAATCAACGCAGCAGTATACGAATCAAAAAATATCCATAAGGAGTGTTTAGGAGAATGTCATTAAGAGAAGAAGCATTACACCTGCATAAAGTCAACCAGGGGAAACTGGAGTCTAAATCAAAAGTAGAGGTCAGAAATGCGAAAGATTTAAGCCTCGCGTATTCTCCGGGTGTTGCAGAACCGTGTAAGGATATTCATGAAGACATTAACAAAGTATATGATTATACAATGAAGGGGAATATGGTAGCAGTTGTAACTGACGGTACAGCTGTGCTTGGCCTTGGAAACATCGGCCCTGAAGCGGCGCTTCCTGTTATGGAAGGGAAAGCAGTTCTTTTCAAAAGCTTTGCGGGCGTAGATGCGTTCCCGATTGCTTTAAACACAAACGATGTTGATAAAATCGTTGAAACTGTAAAATTGCTGGAACCGACATTTGGCGGCGTCAACCTTGAAGATATTGCAGCGCCAAACTGCTTTATCATTGAAGAGCGCCTCAAAAAAGAAACAAACATCCCAGTTTTCCATGATGATCAGCACGGTACTGCCATTGTAACCGTAGCAGGTCTTGTGAACGCGCTGAAACTGTCTGGAAAATCCATGTCATCTATTAAAGTTGTCGCAAACGGCGCGGGTGCGGCTGGCATTGCGATTATCAAGCTTCTTCATCATTATGGCGTTCGCGACATTGTGATGTGTGATTCCAAAGGGGCCATTTATGAAGGGCGCCCGAACGGCATGAACGATGTCAAAAATGAAGTGGCGAAGTTCACGAACCAAGACCGCAAAGACGGTTCTCTGAAAGATGTCATCGTTGATGCTGACGTATTTATCGGTGTCTCTGTAGCAGGCGCGTTAACAAAAGAAATGGTTCAAAGCATGGCAAAAGATCCGATTATCTTTGCAATGGCAAATCCAAATCCGGAAATCATGCCGGAAGATGCGCGTGAAGCCGGCGCAAGCGTTATCGGAACTGGCCGTTCTGACTTCCCGAACCAAGTAAACAATGTTCTTGCATTCCCTGGTATTTTCCGCGGAGCACTTGATGTGCGTGCCACTCATATTAACGAGGAAATGAAAATCGCAGCGGTTGAAGCCATTGCTTCACTGGTTTCAGAAGATGAGCTTAGCGCAGACTATGTCATCCCTGCACCGTTTGATAAACGTGTTGCGCCTGCTGTTGCGAAGGCTGTGGCAAAAGCTGCGATGGAAACAGGTGTTGCAAGAATCACTGTTGACCCTGAGGAAGTCGCAGAAAAAACAAGAAAACTTACGATTATTGGTGAATAATTAATTCATTCCAAAAATGGCAGCGCGTTGGCGGAGACCGGCGCGCTGTTCTCAAGTTAAACTGACGGCTGAAATTTTTTTAGGGGGTTAGCCTTAAAAAAATTTCAGCCGGGTTTAACATTATTTTTGAATGCGCTGTCAACCTTGTCGTTTCAACACCTTATCTGATTTCATACAAGCCTTTCCGAGCACGTCATCGAATAAAAAGTTGTCGAATTGAGGATGACAGCGTTTGACAAAAAAAGTACAATAGTTTCGGTAAAGTTATTAGCAAGTCTATCTGTTTGATGACATGCGGTGAAGAGAACCCTTCACAAAAGGGAGGTAATCATTTGTTAAAGGATATATTCACGAAAAAGAAAAAGTATGCTTCCGTACCATCTGATCAAGCGAAGCACGATGTTCCGGAAGGCATTATGACAAAATGTCCTAAGTGTAAAAAAATCATGCTCACTAAAGAGTTGGATAAAAATATGCGGGTATGCATGAACTGCGATTATCATTTCCCAATGAACGCAAAACAGCGTATCGAAAGCTTGATGGATGAACAATCCTTTGAGGAATTCAATCAGGGAATGCTCTCGGAAAATCCACTTGGTTTCCCGGGATATCTGGAAAAGCTTGAAAAAGATCGCGAGAAAACATCCTTAAACGAGGCTGTTGTGACAGGCAAGGGCACCATCGGCGGACACCCGGCTGTTGTCGCCGTCATGGACTCTTCATTCAGAATGGGCAGCATGGGTTCAGTCGTCGGTGAAAAAATCACGCTTGCGATTGAAAAAGCAAAAGCTGATAAAGTTCCGTTTATTATTTTTACGGCTTCAGGCGGCGCTAGAATGCAGGAAGGCGTATTAAGTTTGATGCAGATGGCTAAGACAAGCTCTGCGTTAAAACTGTTCAGTGAAGAGCAGGGTCTTATTATTTCAGTAATGACGCATCCGACTACCGGAGGCGTATCAGCAAGCTTTGCATCCCTTGGCGATTACAATTTCGCTGAGCCTGGCGCGCTGATCGGTTTTGCCGGAAGACGGATTATTGAACAGACAATAGGAGAAAAACTGCCTGAGGACTTCCAAACGGCTGAATTTTTATTAAAACATGGACAGCTTGATGCGGTTATTCATCGCGACGATATGAAAAAAACGTTAGAAAATCTGCTGGATATGCATCAAACAGGAGGTGACATTGAGTGGCTCCAAGATTAGAATTTGAAAAACCGGTGATTGAACTGCAATCCAAAATCGCCGAACTAAAAAAATTCACCCAAGATTCCGATATGGATCTAAGTGCGGAAATCGAACGGCTCGAAGACCGTCTCGCTAAGCTTCAGGATGATATTTACAAAAATCTGAAGCCATGGGACCGGGTTCAAATTGCGCGTCTGGCGGACCGTCCGACAACTCTTGATTATATCGAACACCTGTTTACCGACTTTTTTGAATGTCACGGAGACAGAGCGTACGGGGACGATGAAGCCATTGTTGGCGGGATTGCGAAGTTCCACGGCCTCCCTGTAACGGTAATCGGGCATCAGCGCGGCAAAGACACGAAGGAAAACCTAGTCCGCAATTTTGGGATGCCGCATCCTGAAGGCTACAGAAAAGCGCTTCGTCTGATGAAACAGGCTGACAAATTTAACAGACCGATTATCTGTTTTATTGATACGAAGGGGGCATACCCTGGACGAGCAGCTGAAGAAAGAGGACAAAGTGAAGCTATTGCCAAAAACCTGTTTGAGATGGCCGGCCTTCGAGTGCCTGTTATCTGCATCGTCATCGGTGAAGGCGGAAGCGGCGGAGCCCTTGGTCTGGGAGTAGGCAATCACTTGCATATGCTGGAAAACTCTACTTATTCTGTTATTTCTCCGGAAGGTGCCGCGGCACTTTTATGGAAGGACTCCAGTCTTGCTAAAAAAGCAGCAGAAACAATGAAAATCACTGCGCCGGATTTAAAAGAATTAGGTATTATAGATCATATGATTAAAGAAGTAAAAGGCGGAGCGCACCATGATGTGAAGCTGCAGGCAAGCTATATGGACGAAACCCTTAAACAATCGTTAAAAACTTTGCTGAAGCTGAGCGAAGAAGAATTAGTTCAGCAGCGCTATGAAAAATATAAAGCAATTGGCAAAGTCTCGGTTGAAGATCAATATATCGGGGTAAACTAAATAAACGTGAAGCCTTTGGCTCACGTTTATTTTTTGTGACATTCCTTAAATTTTATTTAAAAACAATTTATTTAATTGTATAATAGGTAAGGTTTCATAGGGAGGATGGAGATCCCTTTTCATTGTTTTTAGGGCAATGATCATGTTATGTTTAATCATATATGTTGCTGAGGTGAATGGAGAATGAAACGTATAGGGGTATTAACGAGCGGCGGGGATTCCCCGGGAATGAACGCAGCAGTTCGCGCAGTAGTCAGAAAAGCGATCTATCATGACGTTGAAGTTTACGGTATTTACAACGGATACGCGGGATTGATCAGCGGAAAGATTGAAAAGCTTGAACTCGGATCAGTAGGCGATATTATACATCGTGGAGGAACTAAGCTTTATACGGCAAGATGTCCTGAATTCAAAACAGTTGAAGGCCGTGAAAAAGGGATAGAAAACTTGAAGAAGCTTGGTATTGAAGGCCTTGTTGTTATCGGCGGAGACGGTTCATATATGGGTGCGAAAAAATTAACGGAACACGGGTTTCCATGTGTAGGTGTACCGGGTACAATTGATAATGACATTCCGGGCACTGATTTTACAATCGGTTTCGATACAGCTTTAAATACAGTAATTGACGCAATTGATAAGATTCGCGATACAGCGACTTCTCATGAACGTACATATGTAATCGAAGTAATGGGCCGTCATGCCGGCGATATCGCATTGTGGGCCGGTCTTGCAGGGGGCGCGGAATCGATCTTAATCCCTGAGGCAGACTATGACATGCACGAAATCATTGCCCGCTTAAAACGCGGCCACGAACGCGGCAAGAAGCACAGTATTATTATTGTTGCCGAAGGTGTAGGCAGCGGTGTTGAATTCGGGAAACGCATTGAAGAAGAAACAAATCTTGAAACTAGGGTATCTGTATTGGGCCATATCCAGCGCGGAGGTTCTCCGAGTGCTGCTGACCGTGTGTTAGCAAGCCGTCTCGGCGCATATGCAGTTGAACTGCTGCTTGAAGGAAAAGGCGGACGCTGTGTAGGTATACAAAACAATAAGCTTGTAGACCATGATATTATAGAAATACTGGAGACAAAACACACAGTTGAGCAAAACATGTATCAGCTTTCAAAAGAACTGTCTATCTAATGTGCAGCTGAAGGCTGAAGATTTCAGAAGGAAGTGAACCAAATGAGAAAAACTAAAATTGTTTGTACCATCGGTCCGGCAAGTGAAAGTATTGAAATGCTTACGAAATTAATGGAGTCAGGAATGAACGTGGCTCGATTAAACTTTTCTCACGGAGATTTTGAGGAGCACGGTGCAAGAATTAAAAATATCCGCGAAGCAAGCAAAAAACTTGGCAAGAACGTTGGTATTCTGCTTGATACAAAAGGTCCTGAAATCCGCACACATACAATGGAAAACGGCGGTATTGAGCTTGAAACAGGCAAAGAGCTTATCATTTCAATGGACGAGGTTGTAGGAACAACAGATAAAATTTCAGTGACATATGAAGGTTTAGTCCATGACGTTGAACAAGGTTCAACGATTCTGTTAGATGACGGCCTTATCGGTCTTGAGGTACTTGATGTAGATGCCGCTAAACGCGAAATCAAAACAAAAGTATTAAACAACGGAACACTCAAAAATAAAAAAGGTGTTAACGTACCGGGCGTAAGTGTCAATCTTCCGGGTATTACTGAAAAGGATGCGCGAGACATCGTTTTCGGTATTGAGCAAGGAGTAGACTTCATCGCACCATCTTTCATTCGACGTTCCACGGACGTGCTCGAAATCCGTGAGCTTCTTGAAGAGCACAACGCTCAGGATATTCAAATCATCCCTAAAATCGAAAACCAAGAGGGCGTTGACAACATCGATGCAATTCTCGAAGTGTCTGACGGCTTAATGGTTGCACGCGGAGACTTAGGTGTGGAAATTCCAGCTGAAGAAGTGCCGCTTGTGCAAAAAGAACTGATCAAAAAATGCAACGCGCTGGGCAAACCTGTTATTACAGCGACACAAATGCTTGACAGCATGCAGCGCAACCCGCGTCCGACTCGTGCGGAAGCAAGTGACGTTGCAAACGCGATCTTCGACGGAACAGATGCGATCATGCTATCTGGTGAAACTGCTGCCGGAAGCTATCCGGTTGAAGCAGTTCAAACAATGCATAACATCGCGTCCCGTTCTGAAGAAGCTTTAAATTATAAAGAAATTCTCTCAAAACGCAGAGATCAAGTAGGCATGACAATTACAGACGCAATTGGACAATCTGTCGCGCATACGGCGATTAACCTGAATGCTGCTGCGATCGTAACGCCGACAGAAAGCGGCCATACAGCACGTATGATTGCAAAATACCGTCCGCAGGCTCCGATTGTTGCGGTTACTGTAAATGACTCTATTTCCAGAAAGCTTGCCCTCGTATCTGGCGTATTCGCGGAAAGCGGCCAAAATGCGAGCTCAACAGATGAGATGCTTGAGGATGCTGTCCAAAAATCATTGAACAGCGGAATTGTAAAACACGGCGATCTTATCGTTATTACAGCAGGCACTGTCGGTGAGTCCGGCACTACAAACTTAATGAAGGTTCATACTGTCGGCGATATCATCGCTAAAGGGCAAGGCATTGGACGCAAATCAGCTTACGGTCCGGTTGTCGTTGCACAAAATGCAAAAGAAGCTGAGCAAAAAATGACGGACGGTGCGGTACTTGTTACCAAAAGCACTGACCGTGATATGATTGCATCCCTTGAAAAAGCGTCTGCTCTTATTACAGAAGAAGGCGGCTTGACTAGCCATGCTGCGGTAGTCGGATTAAGCCTTGGCATCCCGGTTATCGTGGGTCTGGAAAATGCGACATCTATTTTGACAGATGGCCAGGATATTACAGTTGACGCTTCCAGAGGCGCAGTCTATCAAGGCCGTGCGAGCGTTCTTTAATTACAGGTGAAAACGGAAGGGGAATCCCTTCCTTTTCTCTTTATCATGCCTTTTGTTGAACAGAACGTGTTACACGTGTGGGGGGCTTGGATATGAGATTTTTGTTTTTGCTTTTTATTGTGTTTCCGGCAATAGAAATCGGCATATTCCTGTTTTTAGGCAAGCTGATTGGCATTTTGCCGACAGTTTTATTCATGATTCTGACGGGCATTATCGGCGCAGCAGCTGCAAAAAAACAAGGAACCGAAGTGTATTATAAGGTTCAGCGTGATCTTCAATATGGCAAAATGCCGGGGGAAGCGATTGCTGACGGTCTGTGCATTTTCATCGGCGGTCTATTGCTGATGCTTCCGGGCTTTTTATCAGATTTGGCCGGCGCCTGTCTTCTTATCCCGTTTACCCGCGGCTGGTGTAAGCCGATTCTGTTCAAATGGCTGAGAGGAATGTCGAAGAATAAGCGGATCATCATCAAATAAAAAACGGCAGCCATGAAAAAACGGCTGCCGTTTTATTTTTGCTGAACGGTGATATAGGACCATATTTCTTTTAATGCGCCTGTTGTGATGAAAGCTTGGATGATGACGAGTACAGCCGGTCCCGCAATCAGTCCTAAAAACCCGAATAATTTAAAGCCGGCAAACAGGGCGATGAGCGTTGCCAGCGGATCGATCCCGATAGATTTACTTAGTATTTTGGGCTCTGTCAGCTGCCGCTGAATAAGAACGACGAGGTACAGGATACCAATTCCGATCGCTTGGGGCAGCTGGCCCGTAATCGATAAATACAAAATCCAGGGCACAAATACGGAGCCGGCACCTAAGTAAGGGAGAAGATCTACAAGCCCGATTAAAAAAGCAATTGTTGCGGCGTGTTCAACCTTTAAGAGAGAAAGGCCGATAAATACAATCACCATCGTGATGAAAACGAGGACGGCTTGTGCTTTGATAAAACCAGTCATTGCTTTTTTTAATTCGCTGCTGATCGCTTTACTGTTAGCTGTCACACGATCCGGCAGAATTAAAACAAGCATGGCTTTCAGCTTATGCCAATCTTTTGTCATAAAAAAGGTTGCCAGAAGAGAAAAAATCAGAACCGCCGCCGTATTGGGAAGAAGAGCGAAAAATCTCGGGATCATCTCTAGAATGTGGGACAGCAGGAGCCCGGCATTTTTAGCGGCAGAATCACCGAGTGTCTGGATATGAGTGACGATGGAAGCCTGCTGGTTCGTTTCCAATTCTTGAAACAAAAGAGTTAACTCGTTATAGAGCGGCTGAATATGAGTTGTAAACAATTTTTCGCAATATGAAATAAACGTGCTGATATGCGGAGGCAGCGTTTTTGCTAGATAGGCTGTTCCCGTTACGATTTCGGCTACCAGAATGGTGAGCACACCGAAGGCTGCGAGCAGAAAAAAAGCAAGAACGCCCAGAACATTTATCGTTCGGGGGAATCCTGTCACTTTGTCCAAATAATCGACAACAGGATGAATCACTGATGAAAGAATAAGGGCGATCAGGAACGGATAAGTTAACGGAAACGAATAATAGGCCGCAGCTATCGACCCTGCGGTCATTGATATGACAAAGAGGGTTCTGAAAAAAATAGTGATATAAGATTGATTCACGAAAACGGTCCTCCTCTCGTCAGCATGTCCTATTTTTTATATGTATTCACGCTGTTGCTGAATATGAATACATTCATCTTAAAGGAGGGATGGCATGTGTTTACACAAGCGAATTTATTTTTAATTTTACTCTTGGCTATCGCACTTATCGCAAAAAACCAATCATTGCTCTTTGCTGTATCCGTCCTTTTGATCATCAAAATCGTTGGACTTGATCAGAAATTATTTCCGACCATCCAGTCAAAAGGCATTAACTGGGGTGTGACCATTATTACCATCGCCGTTCTTGTCCCGATTGCCACGGGAGAAATCGGATTTAAGCAGCTTGGAGAAGCAATGCGGTCTTCCTACGCATGGATCGCCCTTGGAGCGGGGATCGCAGTGGCGCTGATTGCAAAAAACGGCCTGACCCTGCTTGAAAATGATCCGCATATTACAACTGCTCTCGTGATCGGGACCATTCTTGCAGTCGCGCTTTTTGGAGGAGTTGCGGTGGGACCGCTGATCGGAGCGGGGATTGCTTATTTAGCCATGCAGATCGTAAAACTGTTCACTTCATAAAAAAAAGCGGCCTTAAAGCCGCTTTTTTTGTATGCAAAAACCCGCAAATAAAGGCGTTTTTTCGGGGAAATCACAGAATGAAAAAAAAAATTATAGGTAAACATTTAACAAATGTCTGATTATTGTTTATAATGAGAATAGGCTTAAACTTAAATAAGCTTATAAGAATTTGTTATGTTCTTTCATAAGCAAAGGGTTTTAGTACCAGCAGCCAGTAAAATGTAAGCATTTTCTTTTTGGGGGAGAGAAATACTTGCATCGTGCTTTTTAAGTAAGCCTCATGTTTTTACAACACTCTTAAAGGGGAAATTTATTGAAAAGGAGATGTTATATATGACAGCGACACGCGGTCTTGAAGGGGTTGTAGCAACAACATCATCTGTTAGTTCTATTATTGATGATACCCTTACATATGTGGGGTATGATATCGATGATTTGACAGAGAATGCAAGTTTTGAAGAAATCATCTACTTGCTTTGGCATCTAAGGCTGCCAAACAAAAAAGAGCTTGAAGAGTTAAAGCAGCAGCTTGCAAAGGAAGCTGCCGTTCCGCAAGAAATTATTGAGCACTTCAAATCTTATTCCCTCGAAAATGTTCATCCCATGGCTGCTCTTCGGACAGCAATTTCATTACTAGGCCTGCTAGACAGCGAGGCTGATACCATGAACCCGGAAGCCAACTACAGAAAGGCGATCCGCCTTCAGGCAAAGGTGCCTGGCCTGGTTGCAGCGTTTTCCAGAATTCGCAAGGGTCTTGAGCCTGTTGAACCGAGAGAAGATTACGGTATTGCGGAGAATTTTCTTTACACATTAAACGGTGAAGAGCCTTCACCAATTGAAGTTGAAGCCTTCAACAAAGCATTGATTTTACATGCTGACCATGAGCTGAACGCGTCAACGTTCACAGCGAGGGTCTGCGTCGCAACACTTTCTGACATCTATTCAGGCATTACTGCAGCAATCGGCGCGCTGAAAGGGCCTCTTCACGGCGGAGCGAATGAAGGCGTTATGAAAATGCTGACAGAAATCGGTGAAGTGGAAAATGCTGAGCCGTACATCCGCGCTAAACTTGAAAAGAAAGAAAAAATCATGGGATTCGGCCACCGTGTGTATAAGCATGGTGATCCGCGCGCGAAGCATCTGAAAGAAATGAGCAAGCGCCTGACCAACCTGACAGGCGAAAGCAAATGGTATGAGATGTCAATTCGTATAGAAGACATCGTCACATCAGAGAAAAAGCTTCCGCCTAACGTTGATTTCTATTCGGCTTCTGTATATCACAGCCTCGGTATTGACCATGATTTGTTTACACCGATTTTTGCTGTAAGCAGAATGTCCGGCTGGCTCGCTCATATTCTTGAGCAGTATGACAACAACCGTCTGATCCGCCCGCGGGCAGATTACACAGGCCCTGACAAACAAAAATTCGTTCCGATTGAAGAAAGAGCCTAAAGAACCATTGGAGGCTGGCTTGCGTCAATGAGGTTAGCCTCTTGTTCAGAACATCAAAATTGGGTTACACTTTAAATTGAATGTTGGGAAAAATCATTTTGTTTTCTATATAAGAAAAATAAAATGTTTTCTAAATATGAATTACATACTGGGAGGTTTTTATTGTGGCACAAGGTGAAAAAATTACAGTCTCTAACGGAGTATTAAACGTACCAAACAACCCGATTATCCCATTTATCGAAGGAGACGGAACCGGTCCTGATATTTGGAACGCGGCTTCGAAGGTTTTGGAAGCAGCAGTAGAAAAAGCATACAAAGGCGAAAAGAAAATTACATGGAAAGAAGTTTACGCCGGAGAAAAGGCTTATAATAAAACAGGTGAGTGGCTCCCTGCTGAAACATTAGATGTGATCCGCGAATATTTCATCGCGATTAAAGGCCCGTTAACGACACCTGTCGGCGGCGGTATCCGTTCTTTGAACGTAGCGCTCAGACAAGAGCTTGACCTATTCGTCTGCTTAAGACCTGTAAGATACTTTACTGGAGTGCCGTCACCGGTAAAACGCCCTGAAGATACTGATATGGTCATCTTCCGTGAAAATACAGAAGATATTTACGCAGGCATCGAGTATGCAAAAGGCTCTGAAGAAGTGCAAAAGCTTATCAGCTTCCTTCAAAATGAGTTAAACGTCAACAAAATCCGTTTCCCTGAGACATCAGGTATTGGCATTAAGCCTGTTTCAGAAGAAGGAACAAGCCGCTTGGTCAGAGCTGCCATTGATTATGCGATCGAGCATGGCCGCAAATCTGTAACGCTTGTTCACAAAGGAAACATCATGAAGTTCACAGAAGGCGCCTTCAAAAACTGGGGCTATGAACTTGCTGAAAAAGAATACGGAGATAAAGTCTTCACATGGGCTCAATATGACCGAATTGCTGAAGAAGAAGGAAAAGACGCTGCCAACAAAGCGCAAAGCGAAGCGGAAGCAGCAGGAAAAATCATTATCAAAGACAGCATTGCTGACATTTTCCTTCAGCAGATCTTAACGCGTCCAAACGAGTTTGATGTCGTTGCGACAATGAACTTGAACGGAGATTACATTTCTGATGCTCTTGCTGCGCAAGTCGGCGGAATCGGCATTGCTCCTGGAGCGAACATCAACTACGAAACAGGACATGCGATTTTCGAGGCGACGCACGGAACAGCTCCTAAATATGCAGGCCTTGATAAAGTAAACCCATCTTCGGTTATTCTTTCAGGCGTTCTGCTTCTTGAGCATTTAGGATGGAACGAAGCGGCTGATTTGGTTATCAAATCTATGGAAAAAACAATCGCTTCTAAAGTCGTAACTTACGATTTTGCTAGATTAATGGACGGGGCGACTGAAGTGAAATGTTCAGAGTTCGGAGAAGAACTGATCAAAAACATGGACTAAGCAAGGAAAAAGCCTAAAACTAGCCATAAAGGAGAAGAGAGACATGGGAAATACTCGTAAAAAAGTTTCTGTTATCGGAGCAGGTTTTACCGGAGCTACAACTGCATTTTTAATCGCTCAAAAAGAGCTGGCAGACGTTGTTCTTGTTGACATTCCGCAATTGGAGAACCCGACAAAGGGAAAAGCGCTTGATATGCTTGAAGCAAGCCCGGTTCAAGGCTTTGACGCAAAAATTACGGGAACATCCAATTACGAGGATACAGCTGGCTCTGACATTGTTGTCATTACAGCCGGTATCGCAAGAAAACCTGGTATGAGCAGAGATGATCTGGTCTCTACAAACGAAAAGATTATGAGAAGCGTTACGCGGGAAATCGTGAAATATTCTCCTGACTCTATTATTGTGGTGCTGACAAATCCTGTTGATGCAATGACATACGCGGTGTACAAAGAATCAGGCTTCCCTAAAGAGCGTGTAATCGGCCAGTCCGGTGTGCTTGATACGGCAAGATTCAGAACATTTGTGGCAGAGGAATTAAACCTGTCAGTGAAAGATGTGACTGGTTTCGTACTCGGCGGACACGGTGACGATATGGTGCCACTTGTGCGTTATTCTTATGCTGGCGGTATCCCGCTTGAAACTCTTATTCCGAAAGAACGGATTGACGCAATTGTGGAGCGCACTAGAAAAGGCGGAGGCGAAATCGTGAATCTTCTTGGAAACGGAAGCGCGTATTATGCGCCTGCGGCTTCTCTGACAGAAATGGTCGAAGCGATCTTGAAAGATCAGCGCCGCGTCCTTCCTACAATTGCTTATCTTGAAGGGGAATACGGCTATGAAGGCATCTACCTTGGTGTTCCTACAATTGTAGGCGGCAACGGTCTTGAGCAAATCATTGAACTTGAACTGACAGACTATGAAAGAGCGCAGCTGAATAAATCAGTTGAATCTGTCAAAAATGTCATGAAAGTATTATCCTAATAAAAAGAGAGAAAGGCTTGCTTAATACAGCCTTTCTCTTTTTACTATAAATGAAAGCGTTATCATGCACATCTATATTTCTTTTAAAAATGATGTAAAAGGCGAATTGTCGGAATGTCCTGCTTTCGCTAAAATAAAATCATGAAACATGTTAAGATGACATAAAATAGAGAAATAGGATGTCGGGGAATTATAATACTGGAGGCACAGCATGAACAAGAAAATTTTAGTTGTGGATGATGAAGAATCTATTGTTACTCTTTTACAGTACAATTTGGAACGGTCAGGCTATGATGTCATTACCGCCTCGGATGGGGAAGAAGCACTCAAAAAAGCGGAAACAGAGAAGCCTGATTTGATTGTGCTTGATGTGATGCTTCCAAAATTGGACGGAATCGAAGTATGCAAGCAGCTGAGACAGCAAAAACTGATGTTTCCCATTTTAATGCTGACAGCGAAGGATGAGGAATTCGACAAAGTATTAGGGCTTGAGCTCGGTGCTGATGATTATATGACCAAGCCGTTCAGTCCAAGGGAAGTAAATGCGAGAGTAAAAGCGATTTTAAGGCGTTCGGAAATGGCTGCGCCCTCTAGTGAGATGAAGAATGATGAAATGGAAGGCCAGATCGTAATTGGCGATCTGAAAATCCTGCCTGATCATTATGAAGCGTACTTTAAAGAAAGTCAGCTTGAACTGACACCGAAAGAATTCGAACTGCTGCTCTATTTAGGCAGACATAAAGGCAGAGTTCTGACAAGAGACCTGTTGCTGAGCGCAGTCTGGAATTATGATTTTGCCGGAGATACGAGAATAGTTGATGTGCACATCAGCCATCTTCGCGACAAAATTGAAAACAATACCAAAAAACCGATCTACATTAAAACGATTAGGGGATTGGGGTATAAACTGGAGGAGCCAAAAATGAATGAATAAATACCGTGTGCGCCTTTTTTCTGTATTCGTTGTCTGTATGATTCTGGTGTTTTGTGTCCTCGGGCTGTTTTTACAGCAGCTTTTTGAAACATCTGATCAAAGGAAAGCAGAGGAACACATTGAAAAAGAAGCAAAATACTTGGCTTCGCTTCTTGATGCCGGCAATCTGAATGATCAAGCAAATGAGAAAATCATTAAAGATGCAGGCGGCGCGCTTGATGTGACCGCATCCGTTATCGATACAGACGGCAAGGTGCTGTATGGGTCAAACGGGAGAGCGGCTGATTCCCAAAAGGTGCAGGCGCTTGTTTCTGGACATGAGGGGATTCTGTCAACAACAGATAACAAGCTTTATTACGGACTTTCACTTAGAAGCGAAGGTGAAAAAACAGGATATGTGCTGCTTTCCGCCTCTGAAAAAAGCGACGGCTTAAAAGGCGAATTGTGGGGGATGCTGACGGCCAGTCTTTGTACCGCATTTATCGTCATTGTTTATTTTTATTCCAGCATGACCTCACGTTATAAAAGGTCAATTGAGTCAGCCACAAATGTAGCCACAGAACTCTCTAAGGGCAACTACGATGCACGGACATACGGCGGCTATATTAGGCGTTCTGATAAGCTAGGACATGCGATGAACAGCCTTGCCATTGATCTGATGGAAATGACGCGAACGCAGGAAATGCAGCGGGATCGGCTGCTGACAGTCATTGAAAACATTGGCTCCGGGCTGATTATGATCGACGGAAGAGGCTTTATTAATCTCGTAAACAGGTCTTACGCCAAGCAGTTTCATATCAATCCGAATCATATGCTGCGCCGTCTTTATCACGATGCATTTGAACATGAAGAAGTGGTCCAGCTTGTCGAAGACATTTTTATGACGGAGACAAAGAAATGCAAGCTGTTAAGACTGCCGATCAAAATAGAACGGCGTTATTTTGAAGTGGACGGCGTTCCGATTATGGGGCCGGACGATGAATGGAAAGGAATTGTGCTTGTTTTCCATGACATGACGGAAACAAAGAAATTAGAGCAGATGAGGAAGGATTTTGTGGCCAATGTTTCTCATGAGCTGAAAACGCCGATTACGTCCATAAAAGGGTTTACGGAGACGTTATTGGACGGGGCGATGGAGGATAAAGAGGCGCTTTCTGAATTTCTCTCTATTATTCTTAAGGAAAGCGAAAGGCTTCAGTCTTTGGTTCAGGATTTGCTCGATCTCTCAAAAATCGAGCAGCAAAATTTCACGCTCAGTATCGAAACGTTTGATCCGGCCAAAATGCTTGGTGAGATTGAAACGCTTCTGAAGCATAAGGCGGATGAGAAAGGCATCTCCTTGCAACTGAATGTCCCGAAAGACCCTCAATATGTATCTGGTGACCCGTACAGGCTGAAACAGGTATTTCTTAATCTCGTAAACAATGCGTTAACCTACACGCCTGAGGGGGGCTCCGTGGCTATCAATGTAAAGCCCAGAGAAAAAGAAATTCAGATTGAGGTTGCCGATTCTGGAATCGGAATTCAGAAAGAAGAAATTCCGCGCATCTTTGAACGCTTTTACCGCGTAGATAAAGACAGAAGCAGGAATTCGGGCGGAACAGGGCTGGGCCTTGCGATTGTCAAGCATTTAATAGAGGCTCATGAAGGGAAAATTGATGTCACAAGCGAGCCTGGACGGGGAACTGTCTTTACCGTGACGCTGAAACGGGCCGCTGAAAAGTCCGCCTAATGTTTACAAAGGTTTAACAATATCTTCATGCACTGTTAAACCTATGCTGGTAGGATGTAGTAGAACCCCTTCATCCAAGGAGCCAATTTTGACGGCGGGAACCTATTTGTGTTCCCGTCCTTTTTTGTGTCTTCTCTTATAGTTCACGTATTTTCCTTTCAAATTGAACTTTGTTAAAATAAGAGGAGCTAATGACTATGTAAGAGATGAATGGAAGCCTGAGGCTTCTTAGGAGGAAATTGAATGACGGAACGAAAAAAATTAGTGCTTGTAGACGGAAACAGTCTGGCTTACCGGGCGTTTTTTGCATTGCCGCTGTTAAGCAATGATAAAGGTGTTCATACGAATGCTGTATACGGCTTTGCGATGATTTTGATGAAAATGCTTGAGGATGAAAAACCGACGCACATGCTGGTTGCGTTTGATGCCGGGAAAACAACATTTCGTCACGGCACATTTAAAGAATATAAAGGCGGCAGACAGAAAACTCCGCCTGAGCTTTCCGAACAAATGCCGTTTATCCGCGAGCTGCTGGATGCCTACCAGATCAGCCGCTATGAACTGGAACAATATGAAGCGGATGATATTATCGGCACACTGGCCAAATCGGCTGAAAAAGACGGATTTGAAGTTAAGGTTTTCTCAGGGGATAAGGATTTAACCCAGCTGGCAACGGACAAAACGACAGTTGCCATTACGAGAAAGGGAATTACCGACGTTGAATTTTACACACCGGAGCATGTCAAAGAGAAATATGGGCTTACGCCTGAACAAATCATTGACATGAAGGGTCTGATGGGCGATTCCTCAGATAATATTCCGGGTGTGCCCGGCGTCGGAGAAAAGACTGCGATTAAGCTTTTAAAACAATTTGATTCCGTTGAAAAGCTGCTGGAGTCCATTGACGAGGTGAGCGGAAAGAAATTGAAGGAAAAGCTTGAGGAGTTTAAGGATCAAGCATTGATGAGCAAGGAGCTTGCGACAATTATGACAGATGCTCCGATTGAGGTATCTGTTTCCGCTCTGGAATATCAAGGCTTTAATCGTGAACAGGTCATTGCCATCTTTAAAGATCTTGGCTTCAACACGCTTCTTGAACGGCTTGGAGAAGACAGTGCAGAAGCAGAACAGGATCAATCGTTGGAAGACATTAATGTCAAAACAGTCACAGACGTGACAAGCGATATATTGGTTTCTCCATCCGCATTTGTCGTTGAACAGATTGGCGATAATTATCATGAAGAGCCGATTCTCGGATTTTCGATCGTAAATGAAACGGGAGCTTATTTCATTCCGAAAGACATTGCCGTTGAGTCTGAGGTGTTTAAAGAATGGGTGGAAAATGACGATCAGAAGAAATGGGTCTTCGACAGCAAGCGGGCTGTTGTCGCTTTGCGCTGGCAGGGCATTGAGCTGAAAGGAGCCGAGTTTGATACGCTCCTTGCGGCTTATATCATCAACCCGGGCAATTCATATGACGACGTTGCGAGTGTGGCTAAGGATTACGGCCTGCATATCGTTTCAAGTGATGAATCAGTTTATGGAAAAGGAGCAAAACGAGCAGTGCCGTCAGAAGACGTACTGTCTGAGCACCTTGGCCGAAAAGCGTTAGCGATTCAAAGCCTTCGGGAAAAGCTCGTTCAGGAGCTGGAAAACAACGACCAGCTTGAACTGTTTGAAGAGCTGGAAATGCCTCTTGCGCTTATTCTCGGCGAAATGGAATCAACTGGCGTCAAGGTCGATGTTGACCGTTTAAAACGGATGGGTGAAGAACTGGGTGCGAAGCTGAAGGAATATGAAGAAAAAATCCATGAGATTGCGGGAGAGCCGTTTAACATCAATTCTCCGAAACAGCTAGGCGTCATCTTATTTGAAAAGATCGGTCTTCCTGTCGTAAAGAAAACGAAAACAGGCTATTCTACGTCTGCCGATGTGCTTGAAAAGCTGGCTGACAAGCATGATATTGTCGACTATATTTTACAGTACAGACAAATTGGCAAGCTTCAATCAACATATATCGAAGGGCTTTTAAAGGTGACGAGACCGGATTCGCATAAAGTGCACACGCGATTTAACCAAGCCTTAACGCAAACTGGCCGTCTCAGCTCGACTGATCCGAACCTGCAAAACATTCCGATCAGGCTTGAGGAAGGGCGGAAAATTCGCCAAGCTTTTGTGCCGTCTGAAAAAGACTGGCTCATTTTTGCAGCCGATTATTCACAAATCGAGCTGCGGGTGCTTGCCCATATTTCAAAGGATGAAAATCTGATCGAAGCTTTTACAAATGATATGGATATTCACACGAAAACGGCAATGGATGTGTTCCATGTCGCTAAGGATGAAGTGACATCTGCGATGAGACGCCAGGCGAAAGCGGTCAACTTTGGCATTGTTTACGGGATCAGCGATTACGGTCTGTCACAGAACCTCGGCATTACTCGGAAGGAAGCGGGAGCATTTATCGACCGCTATCTGGAAAGCTTCCAAGGCGTAAAAGCGTACATGGAAGATTCAGTACAGGAAGCGAAGCAAAAAGGATACGTAACAACGCTTATGCATCGCCGCCGCTACATCCCTGAGCTGACGAGCCGGAACTTTAATATCCGAAGTTTTGCGGAGCGGACGGCCATGAATACGCCGATTCAAGGAAGCGCCGCTGATATTATCAAAAAAGCCATGATTGACATGGCTGCCAAGCTGAAAGAAAAACAGTTGAAAGCAAGGCTTCTGCTTCAAGTACACGATGAATTGATTTTTGAGGCACCACAGGAAGAAATTGGAATTCTCGAAAAGCTTGTTCCTGAAGTGATGGAGCATGCGCTTGCATTAGATGTGCCGTTAAAGGTGGACTTTGCATCAGGCCCATCTTGGTACGATGCGAAATAAACAGAGATAGGAAGTGATGGATGTGCCGGAATTACCAGAGGTTGAGACGGTCCGGCGCACTCTGACCGGGCTTGTAAAGGGAAAAACAATCAAATCGGTAGAGATCAGATGGCCGAATATCATCAAACGGCCTGCCGAACCGGAGGAATTTGCGCGAAAACTAGCAGGAGAAACGATACAGTCCATCGGAAGACGGGGAAAGTTTTTACTGTTTCATTTAGATCATTATGTTATGGTTTCTCACCTTCGAATGGAAGGAAAATACGGTCTTCATCAAGCCGAGGAGCCTGACGATAAACACGTGCATGTCATATTCACGATGACGGATGGAACCCAGCTTCGGTACAGGGATGTGCGGAAATTTGGAACCATGCACTTATTTAAACCGGGAGAAGAAGCGGGCGAGCTCCCGCTTTCTCAGTTAGGTCCGGAGCCGGATGCAGAAGAATTTACGAGTGCGTATTTAAAAGAACGGCTTGCGAAAACAAACCGCGCTGTCAAAACTGCCCTACTGGATCAAAAAACGGTAGTTGGACTAGGGAACATTTATGTGGATGAGGCTCTTTTCAGAGCGGGTGTCCATCCCGAGACAAAAGCAAATCAATTATCAGATAAAACAATCAAAACCCTTCACGCTGAAATCAAAAACACCCTGCAGGAGGCGATTGATGCGGGCGGAAGCACAGTCCGTTCATATATCAACTCCCAAGGGGAAATCGGAATGTTCCAGCTGCAGCATTTTGTGTACGGAAAAAAAGACGAGCCATGCAAAAATTGCGGCACGATGATTTCGAAAATTGTCGTTGGAGGAAGAGGCACGCATTTTTGCGCAAAGTGCCAGAAAAAAAAGTAGCATAATGCTTCATCGTCCAAGCTGTCGGTGCATATATCAGTAACTCTGTAATGGAGGATGCCATTTTCGAAACACGGATTTTTCACTTTCCCATATATATGATTGTGATGAATCCCGGGCATTTCACATCTGATACAAGAGCACCAACAGAAAGGAAGAAACGGATATGCAAATGGTTTCTATACTGCTGCTGGCGTTGGCTGTCAGCTTGGACAGTTTTTCAGTCGGATTTACGTATGGATTGAGAAAAATGAAAATACCGTTTAAAGCGATTTTGGTTATCGCCTGCTGTTCCGGTGCTGTCATGTTTATATCCATGCTGATCGGAAGCTTTCTCACGAAGTTTTTTCCTGTATATGTGACGGAGAAGCTTGGCGGTTTGATATTGGTTGGAATCGGTGCGTGGGTTCTGTATCAATTTTTCAAACCGGCAAAAGATAAAGAATACCTATTGCATGAAAAAACACTGCTTAATTTAGAGGTTCGGTCATTAGGGATTGTGATTCATATTTTGAGAAAACCCATGAGTGCGGATATCGACAAATCGGGTGTGATCAACGGAATTGAGGCGGTCTTATTGGGATTTGCCTTATCGATTGATGCCTTTGGAGCAGGTATAGGCGCAGCCATTCTCGGTTTTTCACCGATTGTGATGAGCATCGCCGTGGCAATCATGAGCTCGCTGTTTGTATCAATTGGAATCAATGCCGGCCATTTTCTCTCTAAGTGGAAATGGATCGATAAAATGGCGTTTTTGCCGGGGCTTCTGCTGATCACGATTGGGCTCTGGAAATTGTAAAAAGGAGTGGATCTCTTGACCTTAGTCATTGGTTTAACGGGAGGAATAGCTAGCGGCAAAAGCACGGTAGCCAATATGCTGATTGAAAAAGGAATAACAGTTATAGATGCAGATATTATTGCAAAACAAGCGGGAGAAAAAGGGATGCCGGCCTACCGGCAAATCATTGACGAATTCGGTGAAGACATTCTGCTCCCAAATGGCGATATAGATCGGAAAAAGCTTGGGGCACTGGTATTTACAAATGAACAAAAGCGTCTCGCTTTAAACGCAATTGTTCATCCCGCAGTCAGGCAGGAAATGCTCAAGCGCCGTGATAAAGCCGTTGCAAATCGGGAGGCATTTGTTGTATTGGATATACCGCTATTGTTCGAAAGCAAATTGGAATCATTAGTTGATAAAATTATTGTGGTCAGTGTGACAAAAGAGCTTCAACTGGAACGTCTGATGAAGCGCAATCAGCTGACGGAAGAAGAAGCAGTCAGCCGTATCCGCTCTCAAATGCCCTTAGAGGAAAAAACAGCAAGAGCAGATCAAGTCATTGATAACAGCGGCACGCTTGAAGAGACCAAAAGGCAGCTTGATGAAATCATGAACAACTGGGCTTAATCAAAAAACACCGTTCATATTGAACGGTGTTTTTTTGCCATTAAAAATCAAAGTTGTCCGGATCAGGACCGACGCGTAAGTTTTCATTCAGTGCATCGATTCGGTTCATGTCATCCTGCGTTAATTCAAAGTCAAATACGCTTGCGTTTTCTTTAATGCGGTGTTCCTTCGTTGATTTAGGAATCGTAATGATGCCATGCTGCAGATCCCAGCGCAAAATAATTTGTGCGACAGATTTATTATATGTTTGAGCGATGTCAGCCAATACAGGATGATCCAGCAGCTGCCCCTGCATTAAAGGTGACCAAGCCTCCATCTGGATGCCCTGATTTTGGCAGTATCTTATCAACTCTTTTTGTGTAAGGCGCGGGTGAAATTCCACTTGGTTAATCATAGGCTTAATTTCAGCTGCCGTCATCAGATCTTCAAGATGGTGAATTTGGAAGTTGCTTACGCCAATCGCTTTGATACGGCCTTCTTTATACAGCGTTTCAAGCGCTCTCCAAGCTTCTTTATACTTTCCTTCTACAGGCCAGTGGATGAGGTATAGATCCAAATAATCCAGACCGAGTTTGGACAGGCTTGTTTCAAACGCGGCGAGTGTATCCTCGTAGCCTAAATCCGCATTCCATACTTTCGATGTGATAAACAGATCATCTCTTAAAATGCCTGCTTCTTCAATGCCTTCCCGAATCCCTTCTCCGACTCCAGCTTCATTTCCATAGATTGCTGCAGTATCAATACTGCGGTACCCGTGAACAATGGCAGTTTTAACTGCGTTTATCAGTTCAGATCCTTCTTCCACTTGGAACACGCCGAGGCCGAACCAAGGCATTTCCACCCCATTATGAAGTATTGCTTTTGCTTGTAAATGTGTTGTCATGATCATTTCCTCCTTTAAAATTGTCAGGCTTCCTGCCGATCTCGTTTTTCCATCAAGCGGCTCCAGCCTGTTAAAATGACTGCACCGACCACCATTAATCCGCCTATCCAAGCGGTATGAATCAATCCGATTGAATCGGTGATCACACCGCCAAGGTATGACCCAAGCGCGATCCCTGCATTAAAAGCAGCGATATTCATCGCGGATGCGACGTCAACTGCACTCGGGACAAAACGCTCAGCCAGCATGACGACATACACCTGAAGGCCGGGCACGTTCATAAAGGCCAGCAATCCCATACAGAGAATGGTAATGAGCCCAGCTGCTTGATACGGGGCTGTAAATGTCAGTACGAATAGAACAATTGCCTGTACGATAAACATATAGAATAAAGCGGCAATCGGATTTCGGTTTGACAGCTTTCCGCCAATCATATTGCCGATAGCAATAGCTATTCCGTATCCGAGCAGAATCACTGCAACAGTCCCGGCTTTGAAGCCTGTTACTTCCTGAAGCAGGGGAGACAGATACGTGAACACAACGAATGTTCCTCCGTATCCAAGCGCTGTAATGACAAATAAAAGCAATAACCGGCTGTTTGTCACAAGCTTCAATTGATCCCGCATCGTTGTTTTCGTCCCTTTTCGTAATTTGGACGGTACAAGAATGCCATTTGTAATGAAAGCAATGATTCCGACGGCGATAATGACCATAAAGGCGAAACGCCAGCCAAACTGCTGGCCGATAAATGTCCCAAAAGGAACTCCGGTTACAGTTGCCACAGTGAGGCCAGTAAACATAATTGAAATCGCGCTAGCCCTTTTATCTTCCGGGACAATATCCGCTGCGATTGTCGAACCGATCGACATAAACACACCGTGCGAAAATGCCGATATCACACGTGCAGCTAGTAAAATCCCGATGCTTGAAGCGGTTGCTGCCATCGTATTACCGGCAATAAAAATAAACATGATCCAAAGCAATAGTGTCTTACGTGACATGCTTGAGGTCAATGAAGTTAATATAGGTGCCCCAAATGTAACGCCGAGCGCATAAAGGGAAACGGTCAATCCTGCTGTCGTGACTGGAATATCCAGGTCATCAGCAATGAGCGGCAAAAGGCCGACACTGATAAATTCAGTTGTCCCTATTGCGAATGCACTTACGGCCAAAGCCAGTAGTGCAGGAATACTGCTTTTATTGGCTGAAGTCATGATGTTCCTCCTTTGTAAGATGTGTTGTATGATTGAAATTCTGCCGAGTAAGCTATATAAATAAAAAAGAGCAGATTCAAATCAGCCGGCAAATGTGATTATGAAACATATCGTTAAGAAATAAAAGTACGTACTTTTAAGTGCTATAGTCACTTTTTAGTGCCTGTGAGGAGAATGGATTGTATGGAGAAGAAAAAATATAACATTTCTGTTGAAGCGACTCTTGAAGTGATTGGAGGGAAATGGAAATGCGTCATTTTATGCCATCTGACGCACGGAAAAAAACGCACAAGCGAATTAAAACGCCTAATGCCCAATATCACGCAAAAAATGCTGACTCAGCAGCTGCGCGAGCTGGAAGCGGACGGTGTCATTAACCGAATCGTATATAATCAAGTTCCTCCCAAAGTGGAATACGAGCTCAGCGAATACGGCCGCAGCTTAGAAGGAATTTTAGATATGCTGTGTGCTTGGGGAGCGAATCATATTAACAGAGTGTACGGGGATACATTTTCTGTGCTAGAAGAAAGTGTGCTCAATGATAAGTTAAAACAGGAATCATAAAGCATGAGGGCAGTCAGTGCGGAGCGCTGGCTGCTTTTTGGTTCTTACGCCTGATATTCTGTGCAAGAAAACATAAGATGCATCATAAATTAGCGTTATAATCGTTGATTTTTATCAATATGTACTGGCGAATTTGTTTTAATGTGTTATACTAATTTTAGATAGTAACAAATTAGGATGGCATAATTGATAAGGGGTGTCCAACATGAAGGTAAAAGTAGCGATCAACGGGTTTGGAAGAATCGGAAGAATGGTTTTTAGAAAAGCGATGTTAGACGATCAAATTCAAGTAGTGGCCATTAACGCCAGCTATTCCGCAGAAACGCTGGCTCATTTAATAAAGTATGACACAATTCACGGCAGATACGATAAAGAGGTTGTGGCTGGTGAAGACAGCCTGATCGTAAATGGAAAGAAAGTGCTTTTGTTAAACAGCCGTGATCCAAAACAGCTGCCTTGGCGGGAATATGATATTGACATAGTCGTCGAAGCAACAGGGAAGTTTAATGCTAAAGATAAAGCGATGGGCCATATAGAAGCAGGCGCAAAAAAAGTGATTTTGACCGCTCCGGGAAAAAATGAAGACGTTACCATTGTGATGGGCGTAAATGAGGACCAATTCGACGCAGAGCGCCATGTCATTATTTCAAATGCGTCATGCACGACAAATTGCCTTGCGCCTGTTGTAAAAGTGCTGGATGAAGAGTTTGGCATTGAGAGCGGTCTGATGACTACAGTTCATGCGTATACGAATGACCAAAAAAATATTGATAACCCGCACAAAGATTTGCGCCGGGCGCGGGCTTGCGGTGAATCCATCATTCCGACGACAACAGGAGCGGCAAAGGCGCTTTCGCTTGTGCTGCCGCATCTGAAAGGAAAACTTCACGGCCTCGCCTTGCGTGTCCCTGTTCCGAACGTCTCATTGGTTGATCTCGTTGTTGATCTGAAAACGGATGTTACGGCTGAAGAAGTAAACGAGGCATTTAAACGCGCTGCCAAAACGTCGATGTACGGTGTACTTGATTACTCAGATGAACCGCTCGTTTCGACTGATTATAATACGAATCCGCATTCAGCGGTCATTGACGGGCTTACAACAATGGTAATGGAAGACAGGAAAGTAAAGGTGCTGGCGTGGTATGACAACGAATGGGGCTACTCCTGCAGAGTTGTTGATCTGATCCGCCATGTAGCGGCACGAATGAAACATCCGTCTGCTGTATAAAATAAGGTCATGGACACATTTTAAAGAAAAAACCCTTAACAACATATTTCTGAAAAAACGCACCTTGCAAATTAGACTTAAACACAGTATACTATTTTTCGTGAACTTCTTGCTTGAGACTGTTTCGGAATTACTTAAAGGGTTAGGACCTCTCCGGACTAACTTTCCCCCGTGGTAAATGGCCGACCCAGTTGTTGGAATTTCACTTTTTAATTCTTGTTAAGGGGGGTCCATGACTATGGAAACAATGGGGCGTCACGTTATCTCCGAGCTATGGGGATGCGATTTTGATAAGCTGAATGACATGGATTTTATTGAAAAAACGTTTGTAAATGCTGCTCTAAAATCAGGTGCTGAGGTGCGCGAGGTTGCATTTCACAAATTTGCACCGCAAGGCGTAAGCGGAGTTGTGATTATTTCTGAATCACACTTAACGATTCACAGTTTTCCTGAGCACGGATATGCGAGCATTGATGTTTATACTTGTGGAGACTTAGATCCTAATGTCGCTGCTGATTACATTGCAGAGGCATTACATGCTGATACAAGAGAAAACATTGAAATACCAAGAGGAATGGGGCCTGTGCAGATTAAACAGGCGCAAGCGAAAGTACTATAAAGTAAATTGCGAACACAAAGGGAGCTGAAGCTAGAAAGCCATTATGCGCTTTTTAGCTTATGCTCCTTTTATTTTTATAAAGAAACGAGAGTGTCAGCTTTTTCTTTTTTCATTTTTTTTGTAAAATAAGAAGGAGATTTTCACAAACCACCTAATGCTAAAGAAACAAATTTAACACCGGCTCTCCCGACAGATGCTGTCACATCTATTTTTAAAAGGCGGAGGCTGCCGAAAATACATTGCAGGGAACGATATAGTTGGGAGCTGATTTTATTGAAATGTCCTTCATGCCAGCATAACGGAACACGAGTCCTTGATTCACGGCCTGTGGATGACGGAAAGTCGATTCGCCGAAGACGCGAGTGCGAATCCTGCCACTACCGGTTTACGACCTTTGAGAAAGTGGAGGAAACCCCGCTCATCGTCGTGAAAAAAGAAGGTGTGCGTGAGGAATTCAGCAGAGAAAAAATGCTGCGCGGTCTCATAAAAGCATGTGAAAAAAGGCCTGTTTCACTCAAAACGCTTGAAGACATGTGCTTTGATATTGAAAAAGAGCTTCGCAATCAAGGCTGCTCCGAGGTGAAGAGTGAGCTCGTCGGAGAAATGGTCATGGACCGGCTGGCTAAGATTGACGAAGTCGCATATGTGCGGTTCGCGTCCGTCTATCGGCAGTTTAAAGATATAAACGTCTTTATCGATGAATTAAAAGACTTAATAAAGAAAGAGCGTTAAAAGAGCTAAGAGGATTCTTCTAGCTCTTTTCTCATGTGCAAAATTGGCATTTGATAGATATAAGAAACGGTGTAAAATGAAAGGTAGAAACAAATTCGGAAGGTTTGAGAATGTATGGCTGACTATTGGAAAGATGTACTGCCTGTAGACCCGTATGTGGTTAAAAGCAGATCGATGCTGCAGGATATCGACAGACAAATTATTACACAACTGTACCAGCCCTTAATCGGCCCTGTTGCATTCTCTCTTTATATGACATTGTGGGGAGAGCTTGAACAAAACCGTCTGTGGGGCGGAGAGTCCACACATAGACAGCTGATGGGGATGACACAGTCCAACTTAAAAACGATCCATCAGGAACAGGGGAAGCTCGAGGGCATCGGATTGCTGAAAGTATATATGAAAGAATCCGAGCGGCAGGAGCGCCTCTTTATATATGAACTCCTTCCGCCGCTCAGACCAAATGAATTTTTTGAAGACGGAATGCTGAATGTTTTTCTGTATAATAGAGTCGGAAAAACGAAATATCAGCAATTAAAACAATTTTTTACGCACCCGGCCATTACAGAAGATGCGAAGGACATTACGCGGCCGTTTAATCACGCGTTTGAATCGCTGCAGCCGAGTGAATGGAAGCTCACATCCGATATGGAGGAAACGGTAAGGCTTGCCGAGGGGTCCGAGTATACTTCTGTCGGACAGTCTCCGTCCTACACCATAACGGAGGATGTGTTTGATTTTGATTTGTTTTTAGCGGGACTTTCTGAGACGATGATACCGAGAAAAGCGATGACCCAGCAGGTGCGTGACACAATCAAAAAGCTTTCTTATCTGTACGGAATTGACCCTTTGCAAATGCAAAATGTTGTGATGAGCGCAATTGATGAGCGTGACGTCATTACGACGGAGGCATTAAGAAAAGCGGCGAGCGACTGGTATCAAATTGAAAGAAACGGACAGCTGCCTGATTTGGTGGAAAAAACACAGCCGGTGCATCTGCGTGAAGGCGAAAAACCGGCAGAAGAGGATTCTCTAGATGGGAAGCTGATCGCATTGCTGGAGGCGATTTCTCCGAAGAAGCTTCTGCAGGACATTGCTGACGGAACAGAGCCGTCAAAAGCTGATCTGAAGATCATAGAAGAAATTATGTTCGAACAGAAGCTCGAGCCAGGCGTCACAAATGTGTTAATTTATTATGTCATGCTGAAAACCGACATGAAGCTGTCGAAAAACTATATTCAAAAAATCGCTTCGCATTGGGCACGCAAAAAGGTAAAAACGGTCAGGGAAGCGATGAAGCTCGCAATAGAAGAAAACCGCCAGTATCTTGAATGGGCTGAAGGAAAAACAAAGTCTTCGAAACGAAACCAAAAAGTGATTCGTGAAGAAAAGCTTCCTGATTGGATGACAGAAAAGGAAACAGCGTCTGATTCAGAATCCGGACAGCAGAAGCTGCATCCGCAGGATTTGGAAGAACAGAAGAAAAAGATGATGGAAGAAATGCAAAAACTGAAAAAATACTCTGCCTATTAAAGACAGAGATGCGGGGTGAAGGAATAGATGGAACCAATCGGCCGTTCCCTGCAGGGCGTAACCGGCAGGCCGGATTTCCAAAAACGTCTTGAACAAATGAAGGAAAAAGTCATGAAAGATCAAGATGTTCAAGCATTTTTAAAGGAAAACGAAGAAGTGATTGACCAAAAAATGATCGAAAAGAGTTTAAATAAGCTTTATGAATATATCGAACAAAGCAAGAATTGCTCCTATTGTTCGGAAGATGAAAACTGCAACAATTTGTTGGAGGGCTACCATCCGAAGCTTGTTGTCAATGGGCGGTCTATTGATATCGAGTATTATGAATGTCCAGTCAAACGGAAGCTCGACCAGCAGAAGAAACAAAAGTCTCTTATGAAAAGCATGTATATCCAGCAGGATCTTCTCGGAGCGACGTTCCAGCAAGTTGATATCAGTGACCCGAGCAGGCTCGCAATGTTTCAGCATGTTACAGACTTCCTGAAAAGCTATAATGAGACGGGAAAAGGGAAAGGATTATATTTATACGGGAAATTCGGGGTAGGAAAAACGTTTATGCTCGCTGCGATTGCCAATGAGCTGGCGGAAAAAGAGTATTCCTCCATGATTGTCTATGTGCCTGAATTTGTGAGAGAGCTTAAGAATTCGCTGCAAGACCAGACATTGGAAGAGAAGCTCAATATGGTAAAGACCACACCCGTATTGATGCTTGATGACATCGGAGCAGAATCAATGACAAGCTGGGTAAGGGATGAAGTCATCGGAACGGTGCTTCAGCACAGAATGTCCCAGCAGCTGCCTACTTTCTTTTCTTCTAATTTCTCACCTGACGAGCTGAAGCATCATTTTACGTATTCGCAAAGGGGGGAAAAGGAAGAAGTAAAAGCGGCAAGATTAATGGAGCGGATATTATATTTGGCTGCTCCGATCCGCCTTGACGGAGAAAACCGCCGCCATCCGTAACTGCTGCGGTTCAAAGGGGAAGGAACTGAGGGTATGAATCGAAAAACCGCTTTTAAATGGCTGGCAGTGCTGGCAGGTGCAGGTTTAATCTTTTGGGGAAATAAAATATATTTGAATGTATCGCCGAAAGAGATCAGGGTATGGGTATTGTCGTTCGGAGTCTTTGCACCTCTGATGTTTATCGGGATATCCATCGTCAGGCCACTTGTTTTATTTCCGGTGTCTGTTATATCAATAGCTGGCGGACTTGCGTTTGGCCCGCTTCTCGGCACGTTTTATACGTTATTCGGTTCGATGTGCGCTTCAGCTGTTTCGTTTTTTGCGGCAGGTTTGTTTGCGGCGAAAAAGAACGGGCATTACGAAAGGCTTGAAGCCATACAGAAGCAAATGGAGGATAACGGATTTTTCTATATCTTTCTTTTGAGAATCCTCCCGATCAATTTTGATTTCGTCAGCTATGCGGCAGGCCTTTCCAATGTCAAAGCGCTGCCGTATTTTGCGGCGACGGCTGTAGGAATCATCCCTGGGACCATTGCGCTGAATGTTCTGGGAGCAAGCTTTTTGACTGGCAATTTGCCAGCTTTCTTTCTTGTCCTCGCTCTATATATCGTGTTTATCTCGCTGCCATTTATCTTCAGAAAGAAAATGCAAAACTTGTTTCAGGAATCAAATTAAGATTTGCCAATGACCTTTACGTCTATTTTAAAAACATCCCCCATATACTTGTAACAGATGCCGTAAGGGGGGACAAACATGCTTGAAATAATCTTTGAAGATGACCATGATGCAGCCGCTTTTTTACATCTCATTCAGCATTCGGACGATCGGAACAATATCATTGTCCGTGAAGGCATACGAAAAATCGGGATTGAAAAAGCGAATCCGGCTTTTCCTATTCAGCGTTTTATGGAGCCGATTCTGGTCAAATTTTTTTTGGAATGCAAAGAAGACGAGCATATGCTGTCATTGATTGAGGAAACGTATTGTTTCACGGACCAGGATGAACAGCAGCAAATCCTTCAGCTCGCACACAGTATTATTGAAGGTGAAGCAGACGACCTTCCGTTTGAGCCGCTGAAGCTTTCACGGAAACAATCTATTTTGGATGAACTCCAAACGATCTGTTTAGAGGAAGGAGTATTTTACATTCGCTCCTTTCAGACCTTCCGACTTGGATCATACTATAAGCAGCTGAGAGATATTACAGAAGCAGCGATTGATGAATATAAGATGGAACAGGAATATCAAAACTTTATTCAAACACTCAGAGACTATGTAAATGCCAAACAGCCGCGAATCAAAAAAGTGCATATTGTCCATGATGGTTCCTTTACATTATGGGAGCTGCGCTATGTGCCGGAACGGGAAAAAATGAAATACATAGACAGGAGATTTGTCCGGGATCATCCTATGTATATTGATTCTCAATTGCTCGCGCCGCTGATTTCCATTGCGCCTGATGAAGTCGTGCTTTATACCGACCAGCCCGAGCACATGATGGCAAGGACCATTCAAAACGTATTTCAAGAGAGAGTGGAAATGCTCCCGCTGCACGCTTTTTCAGATGCAGAAATACCGGTGAAGCACTCGGAAGGATGAGGGCCGGCAGCCTGTCTATATAAGGCTGTCGGTTTAAAAAAAGGAAACGCGATCGTGTTGATTTTTTGGATTGAACAATTTATAATACATAGGAGATTAAGAAAGACACACGTATTGATAAGGACACGAAGGAATGATACCGGCTCAAAGAGAGGGAAGCCCTGGCTGCAAGCTTCCCAGCTAAGGACCATTCTCTTTACCGCCTTTGAACTTCAGCTGTGAACCTCTTGAAAAGGAACAGTAATGGCTGACGGGAACTCCCGTTACAGAGCTTAGAGCCGCAGGTGCCGTGTATTGGCTTTGCGGAAAAAAGGGTGGAACCACGATTCCGTTTATTCAACCTCGTCCCTTTCATAGGGGGCGGGGTTTTTATATGCAAAAAAAGGAGTGACAAAGATGTCAGATATGGTAAAAATCACATTTCCTGATGGAGCAGTCAAGGAGTTTGCGAAAGGAACAACAACAGAAGATATCGCGGCATCCATCAGTCCGGGATTAAAGAAAAAATCATTAGCCGGAAAACTGAACGGAAAAGAAATCGATTTGAGAACGCCGATCAATGAAGACGGTACAGTGGAAATCATTACAGAAGGCTCAGAAGAAGGTCTTCAAATTATGCGCCACAGTACGGCTCACTTGCTGGCTCAAGCGATTAAACGCATCTACAAGGATGTTAAATTCGGCGTCGGTCCGGTTATCGAAAACGGTTTTTACTACGATGTAGAAATGGACGAAGCGATTACACCGGAGGATCTGCCGAAAATCGAGAAAGAAATGAAAAAAATCGTTAATGCGAACCTTCCGATCGTTCGAAAAGAAGTCAGCCGTGAAGAAGCGAAAGCCCGTTTTGCGGAAATCGGCGACGACCTGAAGCTTGAACTATTGGATGCGATTCCTGAAGGAGAAACCGTTTCGATCTATGAGCAAGGCGAATTCTTTGACCTGTGCCGCGGCGTCCATGTTCCTTCAACCGGAAAAATCAAAGAATTTAAGCTGTTAAGCCTTGCTGGCGCATACTGGCGCGGTGACAGCAAAAACCAAATGCTTCAGCGCGTATATGGTACAGCTTTCTTCAAAAAAGCTGATCTTGAAGAGCATCTTCGTATGCTAGAAGAAGCGAAAGAACGCGACCACAGAAAGCTCGGCAAAGAATTAAAGCTGTTTGCGAACTCTCAAAAAGTCGGACAAGGCCTGCCGCTTTGGCTGCCAAAAGGCGCGACAATCCGCCGCGTCATCGAGCGTTACATTGTCGATAAAGAAATCAGCCTCGGCTATGAGCACGTATACACACCTGTGCTTGGCAGCAAAGAGCTGTATGAAACATCAGGGCATTGGGACCATTATCAGGAAGGCATGTTCCCTCCGATGGAAATGGACAATGAAACACTTGTATTGCGTCCGATGAACTGTCCGCACCATATGATGATTTACAAACAAGACATTCACAGTTATCGCGAGCTTCCGATTCGAATTGCGGAGCTTGGAACGATGCACCGCTATGAAATGTCAGGTGCGCTGTCAGGACTTCAACGGGTACGTGGAATGACGTTAAATGATGCACACATCTTTGTGCGCCCGGATCAAATTAAGGATGAGTTTATCCGTACAGTCCGTTTAATCCAGGATGTATATGAAGACTTCGGTTTAAGTGATTACACATTCCGTCTGTCTTATCGCGATCCGGAAGATACAGAGAAATATTTTGATGATGATGAAATGTGGAACAAAGCGCAATCCATGCTGAAAGAGGCAATGGACGAAATCGGCCACGACTATTACGAAGCAGAAGGTGAAGCGGCATTCTACGGCCCTAAACTTGATGTTCAGGTGAAAACTGCGATCGGAAAAGAAGAAACACTGTCTACGGTTCAGCTTGATTTCTTATTGCCGGAACGTTTCGACCTGACATACATCGGTGAGGACGGCAAGCAGCACCGTCCGGTTGTCATTCACAGAGGTGTCGTTTCAACAATGGAACGCTTTGTTGCCTTCTTAATCGAAGAACACAAAGGCGCGCTGCCGACATGGCTTGCGCCGGTTCAGTTCCAAGTCATCCCGGTTTCTCCGGCTGTGCATTTAGACTACGCGAAAAAAGTGCAGGAACGCCTGCAGCGTGAAGGCCTGCGTGTTGAAGTCGACAGCCGCGATGAAAAAATCGGCTACAAAATCCGTGAAGCGCAAATGCAAAAAATCCCGTACATGCTGGTGGTCGGTGACCAAGAAGCAGAAAACGGAGCGGTAAACGTGCGTAAATACGGAGAACAGAACTCTGAAACCATTTCACTTGATGAGTTTGTGAAAAAGGCAGTAGCTGAAGCGAAAAAATAAAATAAAAAGCATGATCTCATTGAAGAGATCATGCTTTTTTATTTCTCTAATATAGGAAACAAATCATGAAGGCTGCTGATGATGTAATCAGGCGTTACGTCAGTTTCGTTTTTCTTATCTGTCCGGTTGATCCAAACGGTTTTGATTCCGGCTCTTGAAGCGCCTAAAATATCAGTATTCAAATTATCGCCGACCATGATGGCATCGTCTTTTTCAATATTCATCAGCTTAAGGCAGTGTTCAAAAATTGAAACATCCGGCTTGCCCTTGCCGAATGCGCCCGAGATGACGATTTCATTGAAGTAAGGAGCGAGCTCAGGTACGCCGGCAAGCTTCTCCTTTTGCAGACTCGGATCGCCATTTGTCAAAAGCAATAATTCATACTTGCCTTTTAATTGATCGAGTACAGCAAAAGTTTCATCATATACAAACGGGCGTTTTCTGCGCTCTGCTGCAAAAAACTCTCCCAAGTATTCGCCATATGCAGGATCATCGATCCCAAGCGCTTTCAGTCCGTTTGTCCATGCATTTCTTCTGTACTCCGGCACAATCTTGTTCAGCTTTTGAAAGCCTTCACTGATTGGCTCTGAGAAATTGGACCACAATCCTTCAAACGGGTTAATGCCGATCATCACTGTATATGGATACGTCTCATATGACATGTACAATTCTCTCGCCGCTTCGCGAACAGCTGCTTCGAATTCCTCAGGGGCAAGGCCATATTTTTTCTCCGCCTGTAAGCAAGTTTCTGCAAATGTTGTTCTGACGCTTTTCTCGTCCCAAAGTAGTGTATCATCTAAATCAAAAAATACGGCTTTCATGATCTTCTCCTCTGCTTCAGATTCAAATCTTTCTGCCAAAAGGCTCATGTTTTATTTTACAATAGATAAAAGCCTTATGAAATATGTTTTCAGACGATTTTAAAAAAACAGTCAGCCGTAAAACGAAAACATGCTAGAATGAAAACGGAAAGAACAGGTGACATGAATGATTCATTTAATGATTATGATGCTGGAGAGAGTGGGGATTATTGTTATATTAGGGTTCATTCTCGCCCATACGAAACTTTTCAGACAAGCTCTTCAGAATCAGGACGGCTATAAAGGAAAAGCGATTTTAATTTCTATTTTTTCTCTTTTCAGCATCATCAGCAATTATACAGGCATCGAAATTCAAAGAAATATGATTGTAAACAATGACTGGGTGTTTACGATAGATCCATCGGGCTCTATCGCGAATACCCGTATTTTGGGCGTGGAAATTGGGGGCCTTCTCGGAGGTCCGTTTGTAGGGGCTGGGATCGGCATACTGGCGGGCCTGCATCGTTTTTCACTCGGTGGCAGCACGGCCTTAAGCTGTGCCGTATCATCTATTTTAGCGGGTGTTCTTGCAGGCTTGATCGGCAGGTATTTTACGAAGCGATATCGAATGCCGACACCGCGCATCGCCGCTCTTGTGGGAATCGGCATGGAGTCACTGCAAATGATCATTATTTTGCTGATGGCAAAGCCGTTCAGTGACGCTTGGGAGCTTGTCAGCATGATCGGAATTCCGATGATACTCATCAATGGAACAGGCAGTTTTATTTTTCTGTCTATTATTCAAGCGATCATTCGCAAGGAAGAACAGGCAAGGGCTCTCGAAACGCATCGAGTGCTGACAATTGCTGATCAGACACTTCCATTTTTTCGCCAAGGATTAAATGAAAACTCCTGTAAAAGTGTAGCGGCTATTATCCATAAGCTGACAGGAACAGATGCGGTGTCTCTCACTGACAAAGAAAAGATCCTTGCGCATGTCGGTGCGGGAATGGATCACCACATCCCATCGAAAAGTTTGATCACCGGCCTGTCCAAAAAGGTGATTAAAACAGGGCATATTATGAAGGCGATTTCGCAGGAAGAAATTGAATGCACGCATGCTGAATGCCCTTTGCACGCTGCAATTGTCCTGCCGCTGACATCGAACGGCAATACAATCGGCACCTTAAAAATGTACTTTAAAAGCCCGGCAGGCCTGAGTCAGGTAGAGGAGGAACTTGCCGAGGGGCTGGCCATGCTGTTTTCGACACAGCTTGAGCTTGGGGAAGCAGAGCTGCAAAGCAAACTTCTCAAGGATGCTGAAATTAAAGCGCTTCAAGCACAGGTGAATCCGCATTTTTTATTTAATGCGATCAACACGATTTCTGCGCTATGCCGTACAGATGTTGAAAAAACCCGTAAGCTCCTATTGCAGCTCAGTGTTTATTTTCGTTCAAACCTTCAAGGAGCGAGACAGCTGCTGATTCCGCTCTCAAAGGAGCTGAACCATCTTAACGCCTATTTGTCATTAGAACAGGCGCGTTTTCCCGGGAAATATAAAATTGAGCTTAATATCGACAGCAGACTGGAGCAGATTGATATCCCTCCGTTTGTTTTGCAGGTGCTTGTCGAGAACGCGCTTCGGCACGCGTTTCCGAAAAAACAAGACATATGCAAGGTTACAGTCTGTGTCTTATCTGATGATGCATCCGTCTATATGAAGGTGGCGGATAACGGACGCGGAATTCCGCCGGACGTCTTGTCGGAACTGGGAAAGAAACCGTTTCCGTCTAAGGAGGGAACCGGTACAGCGCTTTATAACCTAAATCAGCGGCTGATCGGTTTATTCGGACAGCAGGCTGCACTGCATATCAGCAGTGAGGTTCATAAAGGGACAGAGGTTTCCTTTCAAGTGCCAATGCAACAGATGAAAGAGGGAGAAGAACATGCTCAGGGTGTTAATAGTTGATGATGAGATGCTGGCAAGAGATGAACTGGCTTACTTGCTTAAGCGGACCAATGAGGAAATGGAAATCAATGAAGCGGAAAATATCGAATCCGCTTTTGACCAAATGATGGATCAAAAACCTGATTTGCTGTTTTTAGATGTTGATTTATCCGGAGAAAACGGTTTTGATATCGCAAAGCGATTGAAAAAAATGAAGCATCCTCCTGCTGTTGTGTTTGCGACAGCGTATGACCAGTATGCGCTCAAAGCGTTTGAGGTGGACGCTCTTGATTATTTAACCAAGCCTTTCGATGAAGAAAGAATTCAGCAAACGCTGAAAAAATATAAAAAAGTCAATCGGGATATTGTAGAAACAGAGCAAAACAGCCATGCTGGCCAGCACAAGCTCGCGCTATCTGTGGGGGAATCGATTGTGATTGTGGATACGAAGGACATTATCTATGCCGGAACAGAAGATGGTCATGTCAATGTAAAAACCTTCGATCATTCTTATACGGTCAGCGATACACTCGTTGTGATTGAGAAAAAGCTGCCGGATTCTGATTTTATCCGCGTCCATCGGAGCTTTGTCGTGAATACCGAATATATTAAAGAAATTCAGCCATGGTTTAATTCAACGTATAATCTGATCATGAAAGACGGATCGAAAATACCGGTCAGCCGGACATATGCGAAGGAATTGAAAAAGCTGCTCCATATTTGATGGGCGGCTTTTTGCATTTCAGCCATTTGATTCTGCAACTCAGACCCGCTATTCGGCAAGTTATCTTGTAAGCGCTTTATAACAGGGAATTCTTATTTATAATGAGGGTACCAAAGAGAAAGAGGTGAAGAAAATGAGTGCTAAAAAAGTGTACGGGTTTTTAACACAAGCATTTATTTTTGCCGTCATTATGCTGGTTTCGAATATGATTGCCGCTATTGTCCCAATACCTATCCCGGCATCGGTTGTAGGGTTGGTCTTATTATTTCTCCTATTATGTTTGAAAGTCATTAAACTGGAACAAGTGGAAACGCTCGGAACGTCTTTAACCTCTCTGATCGGATTTTTATTTGTTCCGTCAGGTATATCTGTTATGAATTCGCTTGGTGTGATGCAGCAATACGGCCTGCAAATTGTTCTTGTCATTCTGCTCGCAACGATTATTTTGCTGGGGGCTACGGGATTGTTTTCTCAGCTGATTCTTTCGCTGAGCGGAAAACGCAAAACCGCAGCGGACATGAAAACAAAAACAGTGCAAAGCCCGCAGAACAATAACGAACTCGTTCACCATTAAGGGAAACAGGAGGTTCTTCACATGGAAAGCACAATGAGTCCTTATTTTGGGATTGTCGTATCACTTGCTGCATTCGGCATCGGCACCTTTTTATTTAAGAAAACGAAAGGCTTCTTCCTTTTCACTCCTTTGTTTGTTGCCATGGTGCTGGGGATCGCATTTTTAAAAATCGGCGGTTTTTCCTACGCGGATTATAATAACGGGGGAGAGATCATTAAGTTTTTCCTTGAACCGGCAACGATCGCATTTGCAATTCCTTTGTACAAACAAAGAGATAAGCTTAAAAAATACTGGTGGCAAATCATGGCCTCCATTATTGCCGGCTCTATCTGCTCTGTCACGATTGTTTATCTGCTCGCTAAAGGCATTCATCTCGATTCGGCCGTAATGAAAAGCATGCTTCCGCAGGCGGCTACAACGGCAATTGCGCTTCCTTTATCAAAAGGCATCGGGGGCATCAGCGACATCACAGCCTTTGCGGTCATCTTTAACGCTGTCATCGTATATGCGCTCGGAGCATTGTTCTTGAAGGTGTTTAAAGTGAAAAATCCGATTTCTAAAGGATTGGCTCTTGGAACATCCGGACATGCACTTGGTGTAGCGGTCGGGATTGAGATGGGAGAAGTTGAAGCTGCGATGGCAAGTATTGCTGTTGTCGTAGTAGGAGTGGTAACGGTTCTGGTCATCCCTGTGTTCGTGCAGCTGATCGGAGGATAAGCCAAGGCTGAATGCCTTGGCTTTTTTTATTTTATGGTGCGTCTTCGGGATCGATATACCCTTGTTTAATGCCCCATTCTACTTGATCGTCATGCCACTTTTTTCGTTCTTCATAACCATAACCATCGTCATCAGGAAGCTCTGAAGCTGGCTGTTGAATGGTTTTATCTGTCTGACTCGAGGAAGATGGTGGATTTTTACTATTAGATGAGGGTGCCTCGGTCTGCTGCCGTTGTGCCTGTGATTGCCGCTTTTTCTCAGCGTTCGCTTTCTGCTCTTTTTTGATTGCTGCCTGCCGCTGTCTTTCAAGTTCAGCTTGTCTTTTTGCTTCCGCTAATCGCTGATTCTCTGCCGCCTGCTGCTCTGCTAATCGCTGTCTCTCCGCTTTTTCCTCCTGCTGTTTCTTTCGTTTCGCCTCCCGCTCTTTTTCAAGCTTTTTCTCTGCGGCGATTTGTCTTTGCTTTTCAGCTTCTTCTTTTGCCTTCCGCTTTCCTAACTCAGTAGCAAGTGGACTTTCGAACTTCATGTCCAATGAAACGGGTTTTAATTTTTTTAGCTCTTTCTCCAGCTCCTTTTGAGGAAATGCTGCAGTTGTCTTAACAGTTTCGACTTTTGATTCGGAAGATGTGCTGCTATTCGAGCAACCGGTTAATATCAATGTGAAAAATAAAGCAAGCTGTATCAGTTTGTTCATGTGTCAGGCTCCCTTCTGCTTCTTATATCGGTCAGAGATTAACTTTGTTTTACATTTCTTCCTGTCGGTGGTTTTGTTGTAAATTGCGAAATAAGGGGGGAATGGTTGGTTCTTTGCATTCTGGGTGGGGATGAAAGATTTTCTTTTTCTCTCTTGCGCTCATAGAAAACCCATGTTACAATGTAAAAGTTGTTCCGGATAAGTCGTCCTTGACTAAAGATCCGGTATTGTGTAGAATAGTTATTGAATTGAATATAAATCACAAGCAGAAGCACCCGCTTCTCACCTGATTGACACATGCATGTAGTTGGCAGGTTGACCGTACATTTTTATTGATACAGATGTTCGTAGTGTGGGTGTTTTATAATGCCCACACTTTTTGTTTGCCTGCAAAATGCATTCAAAATGAGTTGTGAATCAATTCGAAGAAACTATGGAGGTGGCTCATTATTAGCAAAGATCAATTGGTTAATGAGGGTATCCGTGCACGTGAGGTCCGTTTAATCGGACAAAATGGCGACCAGCTTGGAATCAAGTCCCGTCAGGAAGCACTTGAAATCGCCGGCCGCGCAAATCTTGACCTTGTGTTAGTTGCAGCGAATGCAAAACCGCCTGTCTGCCGAATCATGGACTACGGTAAGTTCCGATTTGAGCAGCAGAAAAAGGAAAAAGAAGCACGCAAGAATCAAAAAATCATTAACTTAAAAGAAGTTCGGTTAAGTCCGACAATCGATGAGCATGACTTTAACACGAAATTGCGCAATGCGATTAAATTCCTTGAAAAAGGCGATAAAGTGAAAGCTTCTATCCGCTTTAAAGGACGCGCAATCACTCATAAAGAAATCGGTCAGCGTGTATTAGACCGTTTCTCCGAAGCATGTGCTGAGGTTGCGACAGTCGAAACAAAACCAAAAATGGACGGCCGCAGCATGTTCTTAATGCTCGCACCGAAAAACGAAAAGCAATAAGGAGGAAATCCCATGCCAAAAATGAAAACTCACCGCGGATCTGCTAAACGTTTTAAAAAGACAGGTTCTGGGAAGTTAAAACGTTCTCACGCGTACACAAGTCACTTATTCGCCAACAAATCTCAAAAGCAAAAGCGTAAGCTTCGCAAGAGTGCTGTTGTAAGCGCAGGAGACTTCAAACGTATCAAACAAATGCTTGCTAACATCAAGTAATCGGATAAGGAACAATTAGGAGGGAAATTCAATGCCAAGAGTAAAAGGCGGAACTGTTACACGTAAGCGTCGTAAAAAGGTTCTTAAATTAGCAAAAGGTTATTTCGGTTCAAAACATACATTATACAAAGTAGCTAACCAGCAGGTCATGAAATCTGGAAACTATGCTTTCCGTGACCGTCGTCAGAAAAAACGTGATTTCCGTAAACTTTGGATCACTCGTATCAACGCAGCTGCTCGCATGAACGGCCTTTCTTACAGCCGTTTAATGCACGGTCTTAAGCTTTCTGGTATCGAAGTAAACCGTAAAATGCTTGCTGATCTTGCTGTAAACGATCTTACTGCATTCAATCAGCTTGCTGATGCTGCTAAAGCTCAATTAAACAAGTAATCATATAGAGCCGCTCTCCAGCAGAGCGGCTTTTTCTATATAAAGGATGAGGCAACATGATTATTGCAGCTTATTTGGTGTTGATTAATCTGTGCGGTTTTTGGGTGATGGGCATTGACAAACGCAAAGCGCAGCAGCACAAGTGGAGAATTTCTGAAGACCGGCTGTGGCTGATAGCCATCGTGTTTGGAGCGCTCGGTGTCTGGCTTGGCATGCAAACCTTCAGACATAAAACGAAACACGCTTCTTTTAAGTATGGAGTACCGCTTCTTCTGGTAATTGAAGCGATTCTCATCGCTATTTACTATAGCCCGTTTGATTTATAAAAAGCAGAAAAGCGTTTAACGCTCTTCTGCTTTTTTTGCGAGTTTAATGGGCTGGTCCCAGTCAATCTTACAATTTGGATATCGTTCCAGCACTTTTTCTTCAATGTTCTCAAAATCTTTTGCAGAGAAATGTTTCAGCTTCTCAGGAGATTCTGTCCAGACAAAGATCGTGTGAATAAACAGCGGATGATCCTTGGAAGGAATATGCTTTTCTCCCTCAAAAAGCACGCCTTTATACGTCAGCTGAAAATTCTTCCGGGTATTGTTTTGTTCATCAATAATATAAAAATGTTCTTTTGATTGGGCCAGCTTAAGCCTTCTCTTAGGATTCGCGACATATTTGACCACGGCATAAATACAATAAGCAAAAAGTGCAAGCAAAATAATCCTTAGAACCATGACAAACATTGTGTGAAGGCACCTCCCTTATTGTGATGATCTGATGTAATACGAAAAGCATAGAAAAAGGTTTCACTTTTTCTAAAAGAAAGCTGTAAAAACATATACCCGATTTTCAAGTGAAATAGTCGTATGGTTAGCGCCATGTTTTGTATAATAAGAATGCAGGACTGATGAAGGAGGGTTTGGAACATGGCAAAATTAGATGAAACATTGACCATGCTGAAAGATTTAACAGATGCAAAAGGCATACCGGGCAATGAAAGAGAAGTAAGGCAAGTGATGAAATCATACATAGAACCATTTGCTGATGAGGTGATAACAGATCGCCTGGGCAGTTTAATTGCCAAAAAAACTGGTGCAGAAAACGGCCCGAAAATTATGATCGCCGGACATTTGGATGAAGTCGGCTTTATGGTGACACAAATCACAGATAAAGGCTTTATCCGTTTTCAAACCGTTGGCGGCTGGTGGGCTCAGGTTATGCTTGCCCAGCGCGTCACCATTGTCACAAAAAAAGGAGAAATCACAGGGGTTATCGGATCTAAGCCGCCTCATATTTTGTCTCCTGAAGCAAGAAAAAAATCAGTGGAAATAAAAGACATGTTTATTGATATCGGAGCTTCAAGCCGGGAAGAAGCCTTGGAGTGGGGTGTACTTCCGGGAGATATGATCGTTCCGCATTTTGAATTTACGGTCATGAACAATGAAAAATTCCTACTCGCAAAGGCCTGGGACAACCGCATCGGCTGTGCGATTGCAATTGATGTGTTAAGAAACTTACAAAACACAGACCATCCAAATATAGTGTATGGCGTCGGAACCGTGCAGGAGGAAGTCGGCCTGAGGGGAGCGAAAACGGCTGCACACACCATTCAGCCTGATATTGCGTTTGGTGTTGATGTAGGGATAGCAGGAGACACGCCTGGCATTTCCGAGAAGGAAGCGCAGAGCAAAATGGGCAAAGGCCCGCAGATTATCGTTTACGATGCATCCATGGTCTCTCACAAAGGTTTGCGCGATGCAGTTGTAGCCACTGCGGAGGAAGCCGGCATTCCGTACCAATTTGATGCCATTGCCGGCGGCGGAACTGATTCGGGTGCCATCCATTTGACGGCAAATGGCGTTCCTGCGCTGTCCATTACTATTGCAACCCGCTACATTCATACGCACGCGGCCATGCTGCATCGTGATGATTATGAAAACGCGGTAAAGTTAATTACAGAAGTCATTAAGAAGTTAGACCGAAAAACGGTTGACGAAATTACGTACCAATAAAAAGATACGGAAGAATCCGCCTATTGAGGCGGATTCTATTTTTTTGTCTGTACAAATTACAGCATAGTGACTACAATAAAGAGGATACCGAAAATTTCCTGAACATGACGATATACGAGACGCAGCTCGATTTGACAGGAAGGGAGGATAAACAATCTAATTTGTAAGCGCTCTCTAAAATAAAGGAGGTTGAACAACATTGAAAAAGAAAAAAACATGGAAACGCTTCTTACACTTTTCGAGTGCCGCTCTGGCTGCAGGTTTGATATTCACTTCCGCTGCTCCTGCAGAGGCAGCATTTTGGGGTGCATCCAATGAGCTCCTTCATGATCCGACTATGATTAAAGAGGGGAGCTCATGGTATGCGCTCGGAACAGGGCTTACGGAAGAACGGGGACTGCGGGTGTTGAAGTCTTCAGACGCTAAAAATTGGACCGTACAAAAATCCATTTTTAGCACACCGCTATCGTGGTGGTCCAATTATGTGCCGAATTACGAGCCAAACCAATGGGCGCCGGACATCCAATACTATAACGGAAAGTACTGGCTGTATTATTCTGTTTCTACTTTTGGAAGCAATACATCTGCCATTGGCCTGGCATCTTCCACAAGCATTAGTTCGGGGAGCTGGAAGGACGAGGGCTTGGTGATTCGTTCGACAAGCTCAAATAATTATAACGCCATTGATCCGGAGCTGACATTCGACAAGGATGGCAACCCGTGGCTCGCGTTTGGCTCGTTTTGGACCGGCATTAAGCTGACCAAGCTTGATAAGAATACGATGAAGCCTACTGGCTCGCTCTATTCGATTGCAGCCAGACCGAATAATGGCGATGCCTTAGAAGCTCCTACTCTTACGTATCAAAATGGTTACTACTATTTAATGGTTTCATTTGATAAATGCTGTGCTGGAGTGAACAGTACGTACAAAATTGCTTACGGAAGATCTAAAAACATTACAGGCCCTTATCTTGATAAAAGCGGAAAAAGCATGCTCGAAGGCGGAGGCACCATTTTGGATTCGGGCAATGACCAATGGAAAGGACCTGGAGGCCAGGATATTGTAAATGGAAACATTCTTGTTCGCCATGCCTATGATGCCAATAACAACGGCATTCCGAAGCTTCTTATCAATGATTTGAATTGGAGCTCGGGCTGGCCGTCCTATTGAATCAAAAAGCCGGGGGGAGATCCCGGCTTTTTTTAAAAGAAAAGATTGACAGTATAATAGTCAATTACTATAATGAAATTGTTCGTACAAATATTTATTTATAGGTTTATTATCTATCATTAGTACGTATCTTTTATAATTGAAAGCGTTTTATTTTATGAGAAAGGGGCAGTTTACATGCTTCAGACAAAGGATTATGAATTCTGGTTTGTGACAGGAAGCCAGCACCTATACGGGGAAGAGACGCTGGAACTTGTAGATCAGCATGCTAAAAGCATTTGTGAGGGGCTCAGCGGGGTTTCTTCCAGATATAAAATCACTCATAAGCCCGTCGTCACTTCACCGGAAACCATCAGAGAGCTGTTAAGAGAAGCGGAGTACAGTGAGACATGCGCTGGCATCATTACATGGATGCACACATTTTCCCCTGCAAAAATGTGGATAGAAGGCCTTTCCTCTTATCAAAAACCGCTTATGCATTTGCATACCCAATATAATCGCGATATCCCGTGGGGTACGATTGACATGGATTTTATGAACAGCAACCAATCCGCGCATGGCGATCGAGAGTACGGTTACATCAACTCGAGAATGGGGCTTAGCCGAAAAGTCATTGCCGGCTATTGGGATGATGAAGAAGTGAAAAAAGAAATGTCCCAGTGGATGGATACGGCGGCTGCATTAAATGAAAGCAGACATATTAAGGTTGCCAGATTTGGAGATAACATGCGTCATGTCGCGGTAACGGACGGAGACAAGGTGGGAGCGCATATTCAATTTGGCTGGCAGGTTGACGGATATGGCATCGGGGATCTTGTTGAAGTGATGGATCGCATTACGGACGACGAGGTTGACACGCTTTATGCGGAGTATGACAGACTATATGTGATCAGTGAGGAAACAAAACGTGACGAAGCAAAGGTAGCGTCCATTAAAGAACAGGCGAAAATTGAACTTGGCTTAACCGCTTTTCTTGAGCAAGGCGGATACACAGCGTTTACGACATCGTTTGAAGTGCTGCACGGAATGAAACAGCTGCCGGGACTTGCCGTTCAGCGCCTGATGGAGAAAGGCTACGGGTTTGCCGGTGAAGGAGATTGGAAGACAGCGGCCCTTGTACGGATGATGAAAATCATGGCTAAAGGAAAAAGAACTTCCTTCATGGAAGATTACACGTACCATTTTGAACCGGGAAATGAAATGATTCTGGGCTCTCACATGCTTGAAGTGTGTCCGACTGTCGCTTTGGATCAGCCGAAAATCGAGGTTCATCCGCTTTCGATTGGCGGCAAAGAAGACCCTGCGCGTTTTGTATTTAACGGCATCAGCGGTTCTGCCATTCAAGCTAGCATTGTTGATATTGGCGGGCGTTTCCGCCTTGTGCTGAATGAAGTCAACGGCCAGGGAATTGAAAAAGACATGCCGAATTTACCGGTTGCCCGTGTTCTCTGGAAGCCGGAGCCGTCATTGAAAACAGCAGCGGAGGCATGGATTTTAGCCGGCGGTGCACACCATACCTGCCTGTCTTATGAACTGACAGCGGAGCAAATGCTTGATTGGGCGGAAATGGCGGGGATCGAAAGTGTTTTCATTTCCCGTGATACGACAATTCATAAACTGAAACACGAGTTAAAATGGAACGAGGCGCTTTACCGGCTTCAAAAGTAGAGGGGGATGTCACATGGCTTACACAATAGGGGTTGATTTTGGAACTTTATCAGGAAGAGCGGTGCTCGTTCATGTCCAAACAGGGGAGGAACTTGCGGCTGCTGTAAAAGAATACAGGCATGCTGTCATTGATACCGTCCTTCCAAAAACGGGTCAAAAGCTGCCGCGTGACTGGGCGCTGCAGCACCCTGCTGATTACCTCGAAGTTTTGGAAACAACCATTCCGTCTTTACTCGAACAGACGGGCGTTGAACCGAAAGACATTATCGGGATTGGAATTGATTTCACGGCATGTACGATCCTTCCTATTGACAGCAGCGGGCAGCCGTTATGCATGCTGCCTGAATATGAAGAGGAGCCGCACAGCTATGTGAAGCTCTGGAAGCATCATGCGGCCCAAAAACATGCTGATCGGCTCAATCAAATCGCGGAAGAAGAAGGAGAGGCTTTTTTACAGCGGTACGGAGGAAAAATTTCATCAGAATGGATGATTCCAAAGGTCATGCAAATTGCCGAGGAAGCGCCTCATATTTATGAAGCGGCCGACCGGATCATCGAGGCTGCGGACTGGATCGTGTACCAGCTGTGCGGCTCGCTCAAGCGAAGCAATTGTACCGCAGGGTATAAAGCGATGTGGAGTGAAAAAGCGGGGTATCCGTCAGATGATTTCTTTGAGAAATTAAATCCTTCAATGAAAACGATTACAAATGACAAATTGTCAGGTTCTATTCATTCAGTAGGAGAAAAAGCCGGCAGTCTGACTGAAAAAATGGCAAAACTGACAGGGCTTCTCCCGGGAACGGCTGTTGCGGTTGCCAATGTGGACGCTCATGTTTCCGTACCGGCGGTCGGCATTACAGAGCCAGGGAAAATGCTGATGATTATGGGAACCTCAACGTGCCATGTTCTTCTTGGTGAAGAGGTGCATATCGTTCCAGGTATGTGCGGCGTTGTGGACAACGGAATTCTCCCGGGCTATGCGGGATATGAAGCCGGGCAGTCCTGTGTCGGCGATCATTTTGACTGGTTTGTGAAAACATGTGTCCCGCCAGCTTATCAAGAGGAAGCAAAGGAAAAAAACATTGGCGTTCATGAGCTGCTGAGTGAGAAAGCAAACCATCAAGCGCCAGGTGAAAGCGGCCTGCTTGCTTTAGATTGGTGGAATGGAAACCGTTCAACTCTTGTTGATGCAGATTTAACAGGGATGCTGCTTGGCATGACACTGCTGACGAAGCCTGAAGAGATTTATAGAGCGTTAGTTGAAGCGACAGCTTACGGAACCCGGATGATTATCGAAACATTCAAAGAAAGCGGTGTTCCGATTGAGGAACTATACGCAGCCGGCGGAATAGCTGAGAAAAACCCGTTTGTCATGCAGATTTATGCGGATGTGACAAACATGGACATTAAAATCTCTGGTTCACCGCAAGCCCCAGCCTTAGGATCTGCCATTTTCGGCGCGCTTGCAGCAGGCAAAGAAAAAGGCGGCTACGATGACATCAAAGAGGCAGCGGCGAACATGGGAAAACTGAAAGATATAACTTATTCGCCAAATGCCGAAAAAGCCGCGGTTTATGAAAAATTGTACGCTGAATATAAAGAGCTGGTTCATTATTTCGGAAAAGAAAACCATGTCATGAAGCGTCTGAAAACGATCAAAAATCTTCAATTTTCATCTGCCGCCAAAAAGAATTGATAAAGGGTGATGGAGCATGCTTGAAACATTAAAAAAGGAAGTGCTGACTGCCAACCTGAAGCTTCAAGAGCATCAGCTGGTAACCTTTACGTGGGGAAATGTCAGCGGCATTGACCGTGAAAAAGAAAGAATTGTCATCAAACCTAGCGGAGTCGAATACAGCGACCTGACAGCAGATGACTTGGTTGTTTTGAACCTTGATGGAGAGGTCGTCGAAGGCTCGCTTAAGCCTTCTTCAGATACACCTACCCATGTTTATTTATATAAAGCCTTTCCGAATATCGGGGGAATTGTCCATACCCATTCTCAATGGGCGACAAGCTGGGCGCAATCGGGCAGAGACATCCCTCCGTTAGGCACGACCCATGCTGATTATTTTGACAGTGCGATTCCATGTACTCGAGAAATGTACGATGAAGAAATCATTCATGACTACGAACTGAATACAGGAAAAGTCATAGCGGAAACCTTTCAGCATCATAACTACGAACAGGTGCCGGGTGTGCTTGTGAATAATCACGGACCGTTCTGCTGGGGCACTGACGCCTTAAATGCCATTCATAACGCAGTTGTATTAGAAACGGTTGCCGAAATGGCCTATCACTCCATTATGCTGAACAAGGATGTAACCCCAATCAATACAGTCCTGCATGAAAAGCATTTTTATCGAAAGCACGGAGCAAATGCGTATTATGGCCAGTCATGATACGCCTGTGTCACCAGCCGGCATTCTGATTGACTTGGACGGTACTGTATTCAGAGGAAATGAGTTGATCGAAGGAGCAAGAGAAGCGATCAAAACGCTTAGGAGAATGGGAAAGAAAATCGTCTTTTTAAGCAACCGGGGGAATATCTCCCGTGCCATGTGCAGAAAAAAACTTCTTGGCGCGGGGATTGAAACGGACGTAAACGACATTGTTCTGTCATCAAGCGTGACAGCGGCTTTTCTGAAAAAACATTATCGTTTTTCAAAGGTATGGGTGCTTGGGGAGCAAGGCTTGGTTGACGAGCTGAGGCTGGCCGGTGTGCAGCACGCGAACGAACCGAAGGAAGCGGATTGGCTCGTGATCTCCCTTCATGAAACGGTCACGTACGAAGATTTAAATCAAGCCTTTCAAGCAGCTGCCGGCGGCGCTCGTATTATTGCTACAAACAAAGACCGCTCTTTTCCGAACGAAGACGGAAATGCCATTGATGTGGCTGGAATGATTGGGGCGATAGAGGCTTCCGCACAAGCGAAGACTGAACTTGTTGTCGGTAAGCCGTCATGGCTGATGGCGGAGGCTGCCTGTACAGCAATGGGGCTGTCCGCACATGAATGCATGATTATAGGAGACAGCATTGAATCTGACATTGCGATGGGGAAGCTTTATGGCATGAAAAGCGCCTTAGTGCTTACTGGTTCTGCGAAACAGGGCGAACAGCGTTTGTACACACCAGATTATGTGCTGGATTCTATTAAGGATGTAACCAAATTGGCTGAGGAGGGGATTCTGATATGAATCGTATCGCAGCTGACGTTCAGCGTGCTTTTGAACACGCCGGAGAAAAGACGTTTCCTATAAAAGTTGAAGAAATTGTTCTCGGTAAACAAGCAGCTGATTCGCTTTTGAATTATGTAAAACGAAAAAACAATAAACATATTGTCCTTGTCTGCGACGCGAATACACACCGCATTGCAGGAATTGATCTGGAAAATCAGCTAAATCAAGAAGGATTTCAGGCCGAGTGCCTGATCATTCCAGAAAATGAAGCCGGAGATGTGACAGCTGATGAACGATCGCTCATTCATGTGCTGATCCATACGAAACAAACAACGGATGTCATGATCGCAGTCGGTTCGGGCACGATTCATGATATCGTCCGCTTTGCGGCGTTTCAAAGAGATTTGCCGTTTATTTCTTATCCGACTGCTCCATCTGTAGACGGTTTTACATCAGCAGGGGCGCCGATTATTTTATACGGCACGAAAACAACCATTCAAACGAAGGCCCCTTCTGCACTGTTCGCTGATCTGGATCTATTAAAAGCGGCACCCCAGTCAATGGTGGCGGCTGGGTTTGGTGACATGCTCGGTAAAATAACGTCTTTAGCAGATTGGGAAATATCCCGGCATCTTGCCGGCGAGCCTTATTCGCCAGCAGGAGCTAAGATTGTTCAGGAGGCGCTTGCTGCCTGCATTGAACACACAGAAGACATTGCGATGAAAACGGAAACAGGCATACAGGTTTTGATGGAGTCTTTAATCGTATCGGGGCTTGTCATGCTGGCATTAGATCATTCCCGCCCGGCATCAGGCGGAGAACATCATATTTCACATTGGATTGAGATGGAATTAATGGAGAAAAAACGGCCACAGATTCTTCATGGGGCAAAGGTGGGCTGTGCAGCTGTTTTATTAACTGACACATACAGAAAGCTTGCTAAGGATGACGGGCTGAACGAATTTTTACCGAGCCGGCGGCAAGCCATCCAATCGGCTTATCAAACTCTCCCGGAAGGAGAAGTGCTGGCTGATTGGCTGAGATCAGCCGGAGGCCCTGCGTATTTTGACGAAATCGGTGTCGGGCAGGATTCCGTCAAGAATGCCTTCAGACACGCGCACACCTTAAGAGACCGCTGCACCGGATTAAGAATCATTAATGAAAACAAAACGCTGATCAACCATGGTCTATATGAATAGCCCGCACCTCGAATGGAAGGGGTAACGCAGATGAAAAAAATGACTGTCTGTTTTCTTGTGCTCATGATGCTGCTGACATTAGTCATTGCTGGGTGTTCAGCAGAAAGATCATCCGGGAAGTCGGGTGAAACCGAGCTGACCTTTTGGACATTTAACGGACTTCATGAGCAGTTCTATGTAGAAATGGTGAAGGAATGGAATGAAAAATATCCTGACCGCAAAATTAAGCTGAATACGGTCGTTTATCCGTATGGACAAATGCACGATAACTTGTCTATCTCCTTAATTGCAGGAGAAGGCGTCCCTGATATTGCCGATGTCGAATTGGCCCGTTTTTCAAACTTTTTGAAGGGCTCTGACATACCGCTTGCCGACTTGACTCCGCTGATTGAAAAGGACCGCGATAAATTCGTTGAGGCGCGGCTGACCCTGTACAGCAAAAACGGCAAGCTTTACGGACTCGATACGCATGTAGGAACAACAGTCATGTTTTATAACATGGATGTTATGAAGAAAGCCGGCGTCAATCCTGACGATATTAAAACATGGGATGATTACCATAAAGCCGGACAGAAAGTGCGCAAAGTGACCGGGAAGCCGATGGGAACGGTGGAAACAAATGATTCCGGAACGTTCTTATCTATGATTTCACAGCAAAACTCAGGCTATTTTGATAAAAACGGCATGCTGATCCTCAATAATGACACCAACGTAAAAACACTTCAATATTTAAAAGACATGATCAATGATAAAACGATGATTCCTGCGCCGGGCGGCGGGCATCACAGTGAAGAATACTACGGCTTTATGAACCAAGGAGGAGCTGCTTCAGTCCTCATGCCGATTTGGTATATGGGAAGATTTATCGATTATATGCCTGATCTGAAAGGGAAGATTGCCATCAGGCCGCTCCCGGCATGGAAAGAGGGAGGCGACCGCTCGGCAGGTTTGGGCGGTACGGCAACCGTTGTGCCGAAGCAAGCCAAGCATGTTGAGTTAGCAAAAGAGTTTTTAGCCTTTGCGAAGGGCTCTAAAGAAGGAAACAAAAAGCTCTGGAGCGTACTTGGGTTTGACCCGCTTCGCTGGGATGTTTGGAGCTCTAAGGAATTGAAAGAGAAAAACAAATACACGGATTACTTCCAAAACGGAACAGGCATTTTTTCCGTGCTGCTCGATATCAAGGATGAAATCAATCCGATTTATTTACATGAGGATTTTGCCAAGGCTTCAGACCTTGTCAACAGAAGCGTGTTGTTCGACGCACTTAAATCTCAGCAAAAAACGCCTAAACAGGCCTTGGACAGAGCGGCAGGTGAACTGAAACAGAAATAGAATCCCATTCAAAAAGTGAAAGCGGGGAGGTTCTCATGAAACCTGTGAAAACAGGAACGGTTCATCCCGTTCCTTCAGCTGCGAAACAATCAGGCTGGCGAGATCTATTTTATTCAAAAAAAGCGGCGCCCTATCTGTTTACAGCGCCATTCGTTTTATCCTTTCTCGTATTTTTTCTATACCCCATCATTAGTGTCTTCATCATGAGCTTCCAAAGAATTTTGCCGGGAGAGGTGTCCTTTGTCGGATTGACTAATTATTCAGCGCTAAACAACCCGACGTTCTATACCGCCCTTTGGAATACGCTGGAATACACCTTTTGGACGCTGATCGTGCTGATTCCTGTCCCATTGCTTCTGGCCATATTCCTGAATTCAAAGCTGGTCAAATTTAGAAATATATTTAAATCAGCGCTATTCATCCCGGCATTGACCTCCACCATTGTAGCGGGGATCATTTTTCGGCTGATCTTCGGAGAAATGGAAACGTCTCTGGCCAATTCCATCCTACTCAAACTCGGCTTATCACCTCAGAACTGGATGAACAATGAACATACCGGCATGTTTTTGATGGTGCTGCTTGCTTCGTGGAGATGGATGGGAATCAACATCCTTTACTTTTTAGCCGGTTTGCAAAATGTGCCGAAAGAGCTGTACGAAGCCGCTGATATAGACGGCGCGAATACAATGAAAAAATTTCTGCACATCACGCTGCCGTTTCTTAAGCCTGTAACTGTATATGTGCTGACCATCAGCATCATCGGCGGCTTCAGGATGTTTGAGGAAAGCTACGTCCTTTGGCAGAATAATTCCCCGGGTAATATTGGCCTGACGCTTGTCGGATATTTGTATCAGCAGGGGCTTGCCTACAACGAAATGGGGTACGGAGCGGCCATCGGCATCGTGCTTTTGATTGTGATCCTTGTTGTCAGCCTGATTTCATTAAAGCTGTCAGGCTCGTTTAAGGGGGAGGGATAAATGTTGCGGCACAGTCCTCAGTTCAGCGTTTATAGAATTGCGCTAACCCTGTTTTTTATTATGCTGAGCCTATTGTATCTTTTTCCGATTTTCTGTTTGCTTTTAGGATCATTAAAGCCGTCATCTGAGCTTTTGCGTGTGGGGCTCAATCTTGACATTGATCCTAAAGTAATGAGTCTTGATAATTATACATTTCTGTTTAACGGCGGAAGCATTTATTTCAAATGGTTTTTTAACAGTCTTGTACTTGGGCTTTTCACAACCGTGCTCACCCTGTTTTTTTCTTCGATGATCGGGTACGGGCTTGCGGTTTATGATTTTAAGGGCAGAAACATCATCTTTGTTCTTGTGCTGATTATCATGATGGTTCCGCTGGAAGTGATGATGCTTCCACTGTTTAAGCTTACCGTCGGACTGCACTTGATCGATTCATATACGGGTGTCATATTGCCGTTTATCGTTTCACCTGTTGCCGTTTTCTTTTTCAGGCAATATGCTCTTGGCCTTCCAAGAGATCTGCTGGACTCTGCAAGAATGGACGGCTGTACGGAATTCGGCATCTTTTTCAGGATTATGGCACCGCTGATGAAACCGGCTTTCGGCGCGATGATTATCCTTCAGTCCTTAAACAGCTGGAACAACTTCTTGTGGCCGCTGATTGTGCTTCGGTCGAAAGAAATGTTTACGCTTCCAATAGGGCTGTCCAGCTTGCTGAGCCCTTATGGAAATAATTACGACATGCTTATATCCGGCTCAGTATTTGCGATTTTGCCGGTGATTATCATTTTCTTGTTTTTCCAAAAGTACTTTATCTCCGGCCTGACGGTAGGGGGAGTCAAAGGTTAATGAAGGAGGAAACGTGTGATGAAAAAAGCGCGAATGATTGTAGACAAAGAATATAAAATCGGTGAAGTAGATAAACGAATTTATGGCTCGTTTATCGAACATATGGGTCGTGCGGTATATGAAGGCATATACGAGCCTGATCACCCTGAAGCGGATGAAGATGGGTTTAGAAAAGATGTTCAGTCGCTGATCAAAGAATTACAGGTTCCCATCATCCGCTATCCGGGCGGAAACTTTTTATCCGGATACAACTGGGAGGACGGTGTCGGACCAGTCGAAAACCGCCCGAGACGGCTTGACTTGGCATGGCAAACGACAGAAACCAATGAAGTGGGAACAAATGAATTTTTATCTTGGGCAAAAAAGGTGAACACTGAGGTCAATATGGCCGTCAACCTTGGTACAAGAGGCATAGATGCCGCCCGTAATCTCGTTGAATATTGCAACCATCCGAAAGGCTCTTACTGGAGTGATTTAAGAAGATCGCATGGCTATGAACAGCCGTATGGCATCAAAACATGGTGCTTAGGAAACGAAATGGATGGACCGTGGCAGATCGGCCACAAAACAGCTGATGAATACGGACGGCTAGCCGCAGAGACGGCAAAGGTCATGAAATGGGTTGATCCATCAATTGAACTTGTTGCCTGCGGCAGCTCAAACAGCGGCATGCCGACCTTTATCGATTGGGAAGCGAAGGTGCTGGAGCATACGTACGAGCATGTTGACTATATCTCTCTTCACACCTACTACGGAAACCGGGATAACAATCTGCCAAACTACTTGGCCCGTTCTATGGATCTGGATCATTTTATCAAATCCGTCGCTGCGACCTGTGACTATGTAAAAGCGAAAACACGCAGCAAGAAAACAATCAATCTTTCTCTGGATGAATGGAACGTCTGGTACCACTCAAATGAGGCTGATAAAAAAGTCGAGCCGTGGATCACTGCGCGTCCGATTTTAGAGGATATTTACAATTTTGAAGATGCCTTATTAGTCGGCTCTCTGCTCATTACGATGCTGCAGCACGCAGACCGTGTGAAAATTGCGTGTCTTGCACAGCTTGTCAATGTCATCGCGCCGATCATGACGGAAAAAGGCGGAGAAGCATGGAGACAGCCGATTTTCTATCCATACATGCATGCTTCTGTTTACGGAAGGGGCGAGTCACTGAAACCGCTTATTTCTTCTCCGAAGTACGACTGTTCTGATTTCACTGATGTGCCATATGTTGATGCTGCTGTTGTGTACTCTGAAGAGGAAGAAACACTCACTATTTTTGCGGTAAACAAGGCTGAGGATCAGATGGAGACGGAGATTTCGCTCAGAGGCTTTGAATCCTACCAAATCGCAGAACACATCGTACTTGAGCATCAGGATATCAAAGCGACAAACCAGCATAACAGAAAAAATGTCGTCCCGCATTCCAACGGAACATCGTCTGTCAGCGAAAACGGCTTAACTGCTCATTTCACGCCGCTTTCCTGGAATGTGATCCGCCTGAAAAAACAGTCATAAGAGAAGCTAAGCCGGAGATTTCTCTCCGGCTTGTCTTTCAACTGCCACGAGCCGGCCCGTTCAAGCCGGCTTTTTGTATAGGAAAAAATGACCGCTTTTCACCATGAAATTGTGATATATTTATGAAAAACAGCAAAGGAGATGGGAGAAAATGAATGCGGTTACAATTGTGATAGCATCAATGTGTATTTTGGCTATTGCCTATCGTTTATACGGAACATTTATGATGGTGAAGGTTCTCAAAGTGAATGATGACAAGCCAACACCTGCTCATGCGCTTGAGGATGGGAAAGACTATGTGCCTACAAATAAATGGGTTTCGTTCGGCCACCACTTTGCTGCGATCGCAGCGGCCGGGCCGTTGGTCGGACCCATTCTGGCGGCGCAGTTTGGCTATTTGCCGGGATTATTGTGGCTGTTAATCGGGGCGGTAATTGGGGGAGCCGTCCATGATATTGTGGTGTTGTTTGCATCGATGCGCAAAAACGGAAAATCGCTGTCGGAAGTGGCGAAGGATGAGCTTGGCCCTGTTGCAGGATTTTGTACAGGACTGTCCATGCTGTTTATCATCACGATCACAATGGCTGGCCTGTCGATGGTTGTCTTGCATGCGCTTGAACGTAATCCATGGGGAACATTTGCGGTAGGGATTACGATTCCGATTGCGATGGGTGTGGGCTTATTTTATAAGAAAACGGGAAATTTAAAGCTCGCTTCAACGGTCGGCTTTCTCTTTTTAATGGCAGGAGTCTTTATCGGTCCATGGGTACAGACTACCGCGCTAGGTGACTTTTTAACGCTAGATACGAAAACGCTTGCAATCGCGCTTCCTGTTTATGCGTTTTTTGCGGCTGCGCTTCCCGTTTGGCTGCTTCTTGCTCCGCGTGATTATTTAAGCAGCTTTATGAAAATCGGTGTTTTTATCGCTTTGATTGTTGGTGTGTTTGTCGTCAATCCGTCCATTCCGTTCCCTGCATTTACAGAATTCGTAAAAGGCGGCGGGCCGGTGCTGGCAGGACCTGTCTGGCCGTTTATCTCAATAACCATTGCCTGCGGGGCGATCTCTGGGTTCCATGCCTTTGTCGGCTCAGGAACGACACCGAAAATGCTGAATAAATGGAGTGACATGAAGCCGGTTGCGTTTGGCGCAATGCTTGTTGAGTGTCTTGTCGGAATCATGGCGCTGATTGCAGCGACCGCTTTACAGCCTGCTGATTACTTTGCGATTAACAGCACGCCTGAGGTTTTCCGTACGCTTGGCATGAATGTCGTACATTTGCCTGAATTGAGCAGGGAAATCGGTCTGGACTTAGAAGGAAGAACAGGGGGAGCCGTTACGCTTGCGGTGGGAATGACTTATATTTTTACCGGAATGCCGTTTTTCAGCCATTTGGCCTCATACTTTTTCCAATTTGTCATTATGTTTGAAGCGGTCTTTATTTTAACAGCGATTGACGCCGGCACACGCGTTGCCCGTTATTTGATCCAGGATTTCTTCGGGGAGGTGTATAAACCGCTGAAGAAAACAGACTGGATTCCTGGCTCTGTATTTGCCAGCGCGCTTGCCTGTTTGATGTGGGGGTACTTGCTGTATTCAGGAGATATCGGTTCCATTTGGGCGCTGTTCGGCGTTTCTAATCAGCTGATGGCTTCAGTGGGGCTGATTATCGGAGCGACCATCGTGCTGAAAATCGCTGATAAACGCCGGTACATTCTGACTTGCCTTATCCCGCTTGCCTATTTATATGTCACTGTCAATTATGCGGGCTATTGGATGGTGCGCAATGTGTATCTCAATCCTGAAGCAGCAGGATATAGTGTATTGAATGGCGTATTATCTATCATCATGCTGGTGTTAGGCTTCATCATTATCGTGGCGGCTGTGAAAAAATGGGCGCAGATGTGGAAAGATCCGAGCTTAAGGATGGAAGCGTCTATACCGGGCTAGAAGGACTATTGAAAATGCTGAGGGGGGGTGGCAATGAATCTATCAATGAAATATCTTATTCTATACGTATCGGACAGCAAGCGGGCTATTCATTTTTACCGGGATATTTTAGGACTGCCGATTCGTGCTGAACACGGCACGTATGTCGAATTTGATACAGGGTCTACGATATTGGCGCTTAATACCCGGGAAAGCGCCAGAGACATCACGGCGCTGGACATTCCGGATACATCTGCTTCAAACACATTTGAAATTGGGTTTGTTACTGAAAATGTAGAAGCGATCATCAAAAGGATGAGAGAACAAGGCGTATCGATTATCGGGGAGCCGAAAGTGAAACCATGGGGGCAGACGGTCGCCTATATCGCTGATCCGGATGGACATTATATCGAAATTTGCAGTCCGATGGAATAACGCACAAAAGCCCAAAACAATTTCTGTTTTGGGCTTTCTCATGATGTTTTGTGCCCGGCTGCTTCCAATAGCAGATCAGCCAGGTGAACGGCTCTGACTTTACCGCTTAGTCCTTCGCGTTCAATCCCGAGCTTCATCTGCAGCAGGCAGCCGGGATTTGCTGTTACAATGAGGATCGCTTCGGTTGCTTTGACGGCAGCCATTTTGCTGTCCAGTATTTTCATAGACATTTCAGCTTCGACGATGTTGTAAATTCCCGCTGACCCGCAGCAGCTGTCTGCTTTCTCCATTTCTTTGAATTCAGCCCCTTTGATGCTTTTAAGAAGCTGGCGGGGCTCAAGCGACGTATGCATTACATTTCTTAGGTGGCATGAATCTTGGTAGGTAACGACCTGAGGTGTCTCGAGCGCTAAGTCCATTTGATGGAAATCGAGTTCAACCAAAACGGAAGAAAAATCCTTCAGCTTTTGAACAAAAGCGGCGGCTCGCTCCGACCATTCCGGGTCATCCTTCAGCAAATGATCATATTCGGTAAGAAAGGCTCCGCATCCTCCTGCGTTTGTAATGACTGCATCCACGTCTAATGCTTCGAAAGCAGCGATATTTTGTTTCGCGAGCTCTTTCCCTGTGTTTTTTTCACCGCTGTGTCCATGAAGCGCCCCGCAGCAAGCCTGTTCAGGCGGAATGACAATGTCGCAGCCTGCCAGCTGTAAAAGCTTCAGTGTGGCATTATTGGTCGGTAAAAACATTGTATCCATTAAGCAGCCGGAAAAAAAGGCAACCCGCTTTTTCATGGGGCCAATGGACGGCAGGAAACGCGGCCGATGTTTCATGTCTTTGCTTTGAGGAACATCAGGAAGAACGGCTTCCATCGTTCGCAAATGCTCAGGCAGGACCCGAAGCATGCCTGATTTTCGCACAGCTGTTTGCAGTCCTGACCGCTGATACAAACCGATAAGGCTTACAGCTGATCGCATGCGGTTTTGGTGAGGAAACAGCTCGAGAAAAGCCGTCTTTCGCATGACACGTGCGCCGAGCGAGTGTTTTTTGTTTTGGTGGATAATATCTCTGGCTTCCTCAAGCAGCTGTCCGTATTTCACGCCTGACGGGCATACAGGTTCACAGGCGCGGCAGCCGAGGCAAAGTGACAGCGACCGTTCGACATCTTCATCCGGTTCAATCATACCGTCGGCTACGGCTTTCATTAAGGCGATACGCCCGCGCGGAGAGTGTGTTTCCTGAAATCCCGATTCGATATAGGTCGGACAGGAAGGAAGACAGAAGCCGCAGCGCATACAATTCAAAAGCTCGCCTTCATCCATGCGCTCTTTAAACTCATTTTGGATCTGTTTCATTTCTTTTTCTGTTGTCATCTTTCCGCCACCACACGTTTTCTGGCATCTTTCGCAAACACTTTGCCCGGATTTAATATGTTCCGGGGGTCAAATGCCGCTTTCAGCGCTTTCATCGCATCAATGCCTTCTTTTTTCAGCTTCATTTCCAAGTAAGGCGCTTTCATTGCCCCGACTCCGTGCTCTCCGGTTATCGTGCCGCCAAGTTCAATCGCTTTCTCAAAAATCTCGGCAAAGGCCTGTTCGACACGTTCCATCTCATCTTGATCTCTTATATCTGTCGTGCATGTCGGATGGAGGTTCCCGTCTCCCGCATGGCCAAAGGTGCAGATGGAAATATCATATTTAGCAGCAATATCATTAATCGCTTTTACCATATTGGCGATTTCTGAGCGAGGAACGGTCGCATCCTCTAAAATCGTCGTTGGCTTGAGGCGGGCAAGGGCAGAAAGTGCAGAGCGCCGTGCTTCAGTCAGGGCGAATGCTTCCTCCTCCGTTTGTGCGGTCTGAACGGAAACGGCCTCGCCTTTTTTGCAAATCACCTCAATCTTTTCCATATCCCGTGCCACGATTTCAAGCGGTCCGTCTTGCTCAATTAATAGAACCGCCTTTGCGTTTGTCGGCAGTCCGATTTTGGCATAATCCTCAATCACCAATAGTGTAGGCTGGTCGAGAAATTCAAGCGTGGCGGGTATGATTTTTGCGGCAATGATGTCTGATACCGTTTGAGCAGCGGCATCGATATTTTCATATAGGGCAAGCAGCGTCTTTTTTGTTTCAGGCTTTGGAACGAGCTTGACGATTGCCTCTGTCACAATGCCGAGTGTTCCTTCTGAGCCGACAAAAAGACGTGTGAGATCGTATCCGGCCACATCCTTTGCGAGTTTTCCGCCGGTGCGGATGATGTCACCATTTGCGAGCACAACCTCCAGTCCAATAACATAGTCGCGGGTGACGCCGTATTTTAATCCGCGGAGCCCGCCGGAATTTTCATTGATGTTTCCGCCCATGGTTGATATTTTCATAGAACTCGGGTCAGGCGGATAAAACAAACCTTTGCTTTCAACCGCGCGGATCATATCCAGCGTAATGACGCCCGGCTGAACTGTGGCAGTTAAATTTTCTTCATCAATCTCAAGAATCTGGTTCATGTGCTTAAAGAGAAGCACAAGTCCGCCTTCAGTCGGGCACGTGCCGCCGCACAGGTTTGTCCCTGATCCTCTTGGAACGATCGGCACTCGATGTTCGCTGCAAATTGTTAAAATGCGTGATACTTCATCAGTACTCCTCGGAGCAATCACGGCATCAGGCATAGACTGATACTGAGGCGTCGCATCATATGAATAGACGAGACGGCCGGCAGTCGAGTCATCAAAGTTTTCTGGTCCGGAGACCCGAATCAGCTGCTCCTTTACATCCTTGGTGATCATTTTACCCATCCCCCTGTCAAAAAACGCTTTCAATCTATTGTAAAAGAAAAAAAGCAAAGCCTTCCATGGAGAAACATACAAAAAATGAAACTGAAACTCTCTCTATTTTGTATCTTGATCTAAAAAATAGAGGGCGACGTACATCGTGACGATGTCCTCGGTACGGTCAAAACGTAAACCCGTCAGCTGTTCAGCCTTAGCCAGACGATATCGCAATGTATTGATATGAATATGCATATCTTCTGCGGTTTGTTTCAAAGACAAATCGAGATGAAAGAAAGTCCGTAACGTATTCATAAGTTCCTGATGCTCTAGCGCCTCTCCTAATACTCTTTGCGGAAATTCGTTTCGGGTTCCCGGGCTGATCTCCGTCAGACACATATCAAGCTTCAGATCCTCTTCAAATATGGGCGTTTTTCGCTTAAGGCTGACAGCCAGCGCTTTTTCCGCTTGCTCGTATGAATCTGTCAGGCTGGAGCTTGCGACAGCCCTTCCGGCGCCAGCTGCTGTATATTGGCTGCTTGCGGTATTGGCAAACGAACAAATGTGAAGGATCTTCCGTAAAAGCTGATCCCTTTGTTCATGCTGCGGCACTTCATGATTAATCAAAATCCGTTCATTTCCCCACCTGATGAACAAATCCGCAGGGTACGAGGATTTCCAGCTGCGTGCCATTTGTTCAATATCATGACGTGACCACTCATACCCCTGAATCAGAATCATTTGGCGCCGGGAGGAAAGGTCAACACCAAGAAGCTGAGCTTTCTCAAGAAAACTGGGAGACCACTCCTTTAATTGCAGCCAATCGATCATAAAGGACTCCAGCATTCTCTCACGCCACTGGGATTGCTCTAAATGCCGTGATTCCTTAATGAACAGCTCTGTCATTTTTCGAAGCAGTTCTCCGAATGGCTGAATCTCTGCAGGCTCACCTGTCAGCCCGAAGACGGCGATCACATCATGGTCAAAAAATACAGGGAGGTTTATGCCTGCTTTCACTCCTTTTAACCTTGTTTCATCTTCTCTTGTAATAATCACGCTGCGTCTTTCTTTTGCGCAGATAAGCGCTCCCTCATGAAATTGTCCGACACGCTCATCGTTTGTGCCTGCCATAATAAGACCGTCCGTGTTTACAATTATGACTTCACGTTCGTACATTTTTTTAACTTCAGCAATAATTTTTTTCGCTAATAACGGCTGTAAAAACATGGCGTTCCCCCTCATCATGTTTTTATTATATAAGAAAAAAACCGGGCGCTGTCACCCGGTTTCATGTCTTATTCGGCGGGTTTTAATCCGCCTTCAAGCGTTTTCAGCATTTCGTTTTTCTCACTTTCAGATGCGTGCTGCCAAATGACTTCGAATAAAACGCCGAGCCCTGGAAGCATTTTTTCTTCACCGCTTTGAATCGCATCTACGATTGTATGCTCAAGCTGCTCCTGATTATTGCCGGTGACATTGGAGATGACGGCATGACGTAAATTAAGATCCATGTAAAACGCTCCTTTTTCTAAAATGTAATACGTATATTCTAACCCTGCACCTGGTTTATTATGTGCTGTTCTTGCGATATAATAACATCATGTTAAAAAAAGGAGCGCCACATAGACAGTGAAACAAATAGAATCGGCAAAAAACCAAAAAGTGAAGGATTGGAAAAAGCTTCACACAAAAAAAGAACGAACAAAAACAAATACATTTCTGATAGAGGGAGAACACCTCGTTGAAGAGGCGTTGAAAAGCCCGGGCATTGTGAAAGAAATCCTTGTAAAGGATGAAACGAAGATTCCTTCAGATCTTGAGACTGGTATCCAGTGCTATATGCTGAGTGAAGATGCGTTTTCAGCTGTGACTGAAACCGAAACGCCGCAGCAGCTTGCCGCTGTGTGCCATATGCCTGAAGAAAAGCTGGCAACGGCACGCAAGGTGCTGCTGATTGACGCTGTTCAAGATCCGGGAAACCTTGGCACAATGATTCGAACGGCTGATGCGGCCGGTTTGGATGCGGTTGTACTCGGTGACGGCACGGCGGACGCCTTTAACGGAAAAACACTGCGATCTGCTCAAGGATCTCACTTCCATATTCCTGTTGTGAGAAGAAACCTGCCTTCATATGTGGACGATTTGAAGGCAGAGGGCGTAAAAGTATACGGCACGGCGCTGCAAAACGGAGCGCCTTACCAGGAGATTCCTCAGTCTGAATCCTTTGCGCTCATTGTAGGAAATGAAGGTGCAGGGGTGGATGCTGCATTGCTGGAAAAAACGGATTTGAACCTATACGTGCCGCTTTACGGACAGGCTGAATCACTAAACGTTGCGGTTGCGGCTGCCATCCTCGTGTATCACTTGCGAGGATAGTGTTGCGCCAAGCGTTGGATTTCTCTATAATAGAACATAATATTTCAAAAACCGTGACAGAGGACCTCAATTTCTGATCAACTGCTTTCCAGGGAGAAAATGCCGCTGACTGAGAGCATTTTTAACGCAGCCGGAAATTGGCTTCACCTCTTGAGTTGTCGCCGGGACCGCGTACACTGCGCGTAAAGGTGAACCGGAATCTGATTCCGTTATGTCAATGAAGCTGACGACAGCATCAGTCTGTCTGAAATAAGGGTGGTACCGCGGCCACAACTCGTCCCTTGTACAAGGGACGGGTTTTTTTTATTTTCCAAAGACATATGACGGTTTGTTTACATAAAAGGAGGATGCAAAATGGAAGAAAAGCTAAAACAGCTGGAACAAGAAGCTTTAGAACAAGTAGAAGCGGCAAGCTCATTGAAGGTTGTCAATGATATTCGGGTGCAATATCTCGGAAAAAAAGGGCCGATTACAGAAGTGCTGCGCGGAATGGGCAAGCTTTCTGCTGAGGAACGTCCAAAAATGGGGGCGCTCGCGAACGAAGTAAGGGAGCGTATTGCCAATGCGATTGCTGACAAAAACGAGAAGCTTGAAGAAGAGGAAATGAAGCAGAAGCTTGCAGGACAGACAATTGACGTCACGCTGCCGGGGAACCCTGTTGCAGTCGGCGGCCGCCATCCGCTCACTGTTGTCATTGAAGAAATTGAAGATTTATTTATCGGTATGGGCTACACAGTCGAGGAAGGGCCAGAGGTTGAAACGGATTACTACAACTTCGAATCGCTCAATCTTCCGAAAGAACACCCTGCGCGCGATATGCAGGACAGCTTTTACATCACAGAGGAGACTTTGATGAGAACGCAAACTTCTCCTGTCCAAACACGGACGATGGAAAAGCATGAAGGCAAAGGTCCCGTTAAAATCATTTGCCCGGGTAAAGTATATCGCCGTGATAACGATGATGCGACGCACTCTCACCAATTTATGCAAATTGAAGGGCTTGTCGTTGACAAAAACATCAGCATGAGTGATTTAAAAGGAACGCTTGAACTCGTTGCGAAAAAAATGTTCGGGCAAGACCGCGAAATCAGACTCCGCCCAAGCTTTTTCCCGTTTACTGAGCCTTCAGTAGAAGTGGATGTGACATGCTTTAAATGCGGTGGAAACGGCTGTTCAGTATGTAAAGGAACAGGCTGGATTGAAATCCTCGGCGCCGGAATGGTTCACCCGAACGTGCTTAAAATGGCTGGCTTTGATCCGAAGGAATATCAGGGCTTCGCATTCGGAATGGGTGTTGAGCGCATCGCCATGCTGAAATACGGCATTGATGATATCCGCCACTTCTATACAAACGATGTCAGATTTATTTCGCAGTTTAAACAGGCGTAAGAGGAGGATGCAAGGATGTTTGTTTCTTATAAATGGTTAGAGGATTATGTTGATTTAAAAGGCATGGACCCGGCTGTTCTTGCTGAAAAAATTACAAGAGCCGGTATTGAGGTTGAAGGAATTGAATACAAAGGAGAAGGCATCAAAGGCGTTGTCATCGGCCATGTGCTGGAGCGCGAGCAGCACCCGAATGCTGATAAGCTGAATAAGTGCCTTGTGGATATCGGTGCTGAAGCCCCTGTACAAATCATTTGCGGCGCGCCGAATGTGGATAAGGGACAAAAAGTCGCGGTTGCAACTGTCGGAGCGGTGCTGCCGGGCAATTTCAAAATCAAAAAAGCCAAGCTTCGCGGTGAAGAATCAAATGGCATGATCTGTTCCTTACAGGAGCTTGGTATCGAAAGCAAACTTGTGGCGAAGGAGTATGCAGAAGGCATTTTCGTATTCCCTAATGACGCTGAAACAGGAAGCGATGCCTTAGCGGCTTTACAGCTTGACGATGCGATTCTTGAGCTGGGTTTAACGCCAAACCGCGCGGATGCCATGAACATGCTTGGTGTTGCTTACGAGGTTGCCGCGATTTTAGACACTGAGGTAAAGCTTCCGCAAACGGATTACCCGGCTGCTTCAGAACAAGCGTCTGATTACATTGCAGTCAAAATTGAAGATCAAGAAGCGAACCCGCTGTACACTGCAAAAATCATTAAAAATGTCACGATTGCTCCGTCACCGCTTTGGATGCAGACAAAGCTGATGAATGCAGGCATTCGTCCGCACAACAACGTCGTTGACATCACAAATTTTGTCCTGTTGGAATACGGACAGCCGCTTCATGCGTTTGATTATGACAGATTTGGCTCTAAGGAAGTCGTAGTACGAAAAGCAGCTGAGAATGAAATGCTCGTCACTCTTGATGATCAAGAACGTAAGCTGTCCGCCGATCACCTTGTCATTACAAACGGAACGAAAGCGCAGGCCGTTGCGGGTGTCATGGGAGGAGCAGAGTCAGAGGTTCAGGAAGATACGAAAACGATTTTGCTTGAGGCTGCGTATTTCAATCGGCAGACGGTTCGCAAGGCTTCCAAAGACCTTGGTTTGAGAAGTGAATCAAGCGTAAGATTTGAAAAAGGAATTGATCCGGCGCGCGTACGTCTTGCAGCAGAACGGGCTGCGCAGCTGATCCATCTGTATGCCGGCGGTGAGGTGCTTGCTGGAACAGTTGAGGAAGATCACCTGACAATCGAAGCAAATAACATTCACGTATCTGCTGACAAAGTGAGCAGCGTTCTAGGCCTGACGATCAGTAAAGAAGAACTGATCAGCATTTATAAACGTCTCGGTTTTACGGTCGGTGAAGCGGGTGAACTTCTCGTTGTGACTGTCCCATCACGCCGCGGCGACATTACAATAGAAGAGGATTTAATCGAAGAAGCGGCAAGACTGTACGGCTACGATAACATTCCGTCTACGCTTCCTGAGACAGCGGGAACTACAGGCGGATTAACGCCATACCAGGCAAAACGCCGTAAAGTCAGACGCTTCCTTGAAGGCGCAGGCTTATCACAAGCCATCACTTACTCACTGACAAATGAGAAGAAAGCGGCAGCGTTTGCGATTGAAAAATCACTGAATACTGTGCTTGCGCTTCCAATGAGTGAAGAAAGAAGCATTCTCAGACACAGTCTTGTTCCGAATCTGCTTGATTCTGTTTCTTACAACCTCGCGAGGCAGACTGACTCAGTTGCACTGTACGAAGTCGGCTCCGTTTTCCTGACGAAGGAAGAGGACACAAAACCTGTTGAAACAGAACGCGTAGCAGGAGCTGTTACCGGATTATGGCGCAAGCAGCTATGGCAGGGTGAAAAGAAACCAGTTGATTTCTTTGTTGTCAAAGGAATTGTGGAAGGGCTGTTAGACAAACTCAACGTCCTAGACAGCATTGAATTTGTACAGTCAGAACGCAAACAGCTGCATCCGGGCAGAACAGCGAACATTTTATTAAATGGTTCTCTGATCGGCTTCATCGGCCAAGTCCATCCTTCATTGGAAAAAGAACTGGATATAAAGGAAACATACGTATTTGAGCTCGATCTTCATGCGTTGCTCGCAGCAGAAACAGCACCTCTTGTTTACACGGCGATTCCGAAATATCCGTCTGTGACACGTGATATTGCTCTTGTAACAGATAAAACCGTCACAAGCGGCCAGCTTGAGAGCGTCATTAAAGAGGCTGGCGGCAAGCTTCTGAAAGAGGTAACTGTCTTTGACGTATACGAAGGCGAACATATGGAGGAAGGCAAGAAGTCAGTCGCTTTCTCACTCCAGTATGTCAACCCTGAACAAACACTGACTGAAGAAGAAGTGACAAAGGCGCACAGCAAAGTGCTGAAAGCGTTAGAAGACACATATCAAGCTGTTTTAAGAGGCTGATAAAAAAGCTTGCAGAGAAATCTGCAAGCTCAGCGTGTCGGCAAACCCCCGCATTCGTTGTCAGGTCTGCGCGTTGGTGCTCACGAATGAGAACATTCGCTGTGCTCCAATGCTCGCCTTTCCTAGACTTCTAGGGTTTTCAATCACGCTGAAAAGATGAAAAAAGCTTGCAGAGAAATCTGCAAGCTTTTTTCTATGAACGTTTTTTATCAGCAAGGCGCTGCGCTTTTTGCGTATTGGCGAAATGGAGTTTTGTAAAGGTTCTGAGTGCAGATGCCCCTTTTTTGAGGATCAGCTTGGCGGCCGCTTCATCGACGTGCGGACCGGCCCCTTTTGGAAGCGTCATTCCTGCCTCGCGTGATAGTTTATCCATTTCCATTAAAAACGAATATCTTGCAATGATTGAAGCAGCGGCGACAGCCAGGTGAATACCTTCAGCTTTTGTGCTAAAATAGGTCCGCTCCTTCACAATGTCTCTGCCCTTTAAATGATTGAAGTAGACGCCTGGCTCAGCGAATTGGTCAATCAAAATGGCTTCAGGCTTTACTCCATCCAATTTTCTTAATATATGTGTGATCGCCTGATTGTGCAGCAAAGCTTTCATTTTCCCTTGGCTCATGCCTTTTTCCTGCATGCTGTTATACTTTTCATTTTTTAAAACCAGCAGGCTATATGGAATGGTTTTGATCAGGTTTCGGGCAATCTCGATGATTTGCGGATCTTTTAAATCTTTAGAATCCTTAACACCGAGTTCCTTCATTAAAGGAAGCATGGTTTTGTCGACGTACGCACATACAACCGTCATTGGGCCAAAGTAATCTCCGGTTCCGACTTCGTCAGAACCGATAACAGACATTCCGGCGATATCTGCCGGAGGGGCATAGCGGGGATCAGCCGGCTTTTTGGCCGTTTTCTTCTTTTCCTGAGGCTCCGCTGTTCCCCAGCGCGCGGATTCTGCCGCTGCGTTTTTGCCTTGAAACAAGACCTTGCCTGATTTATATGCTGTAATGGTACAGCCGGGCGGTTTCGCCTGAAAAACGGCTCCCTGCGGAACAGAGGCTGTAAGCGAACCACTGTATGTCATTTTCATTTGGTCAATAGCAGACAACGATACTTTTATCACTGAATGGGACACGTAATAATCTCCTTTTTTTACACTTTTCGCTGTATATACCAGTGTATCATAACAGCGGGAGGCTCGTCTTTCCATTCATTTAATAAACGTGTTATGATAAGAACTAGGATTCTCGCGGAATGGAGGAGAAACGTTGTCTGACGGCAAAAAAACAAAAACAACCGTTGACATTTACGGCCAGCACTTCACGATTGTCGGTGAAGAAAGCAGAGCCCATATGAGGTATGTCGCCGGAATTGTTGATGATAAAATGAGAGAAATCAATGAAAAAAATCCATACCTTGATATAAATAAACTTGCAGTGCTGACAGCGGTAAATGTGGTGCACGATTATGTCAAATTACAAGAGAAATGTGAAAAACTGGAGCGTCAGCTTAAAGAAAAGGATTGAACAACTATGCTAGATATCATCATCTTAATCTTGCTCCTGATGGGGACTTTACTGGGGTTAAAACGCGGTTTTATCCTGCAGTTTATCCGCTTGACGAGCTTTATTTTATCAATTGCCTTTGCGGCTTTATTCTATAAAAACGTGGCACCGCATTTACATTGGATTCCCGCACCTGATTTTTCAGCAGGACAGCCGGCTCTTTCTTTTTTTACGGGGAATTTGGAAGCAGCGTACTATAATGCGATTGCGTTTATCGTTTTATTTATCATTGCTAAAATCTTACTGAGAATCATTGGCTCGTTCCTGAGTATTGTAGCCGGCATTCCGGTGATTAAACAAATCAACCAGATGCTGGGCGCCGTTCTCGGTTTTCTAGAAGTCTATTTATTTACATTTGTGCTGCTGTATGTCGCATCCGTTCTTCCGATAGATGCACTGCAGCAAATGATGGGGCAATCGTCTCTCGCAAATGTGATCATTAACCATACACCATACTTGTCAGGGCTCCTACAAGAGCTGTGGACACAGTACGGGGCATAAAAAAACTTCTCTTGTCCGGAGAAGTTTTTTTCAAGTATGATGGAAACATATGTGAACGTCTGGGGGTTATGATATGCATAAAAAAGATATTATCCGGCTGCTTGAAACCATTGCAGTCTATATGGAACTCAAAGGGGACAACCCGTTTAAAGTATCCGCCTTCCGAAAAGCAGCGGCAGCCCTGGAACAGGATGACCGCAGTTTATCAGAAATGGACGATATGATGTCGCTGTCCGGCATTGGAAAAGGAACGTACAGCGTCATTAAAGAGTATATAGATGAAGGAAAGTCAAGCACGCTCGAATCGCTGCAGAAAGAAGTGCCGGAAGGACTCGTGCCTTTATTGAAGCTGCCAGGGCTCGGCGGCAAAAAAATCGCAAAGCTGTATAAAGAGCTCGGCGTACACGATGCAGAATCTCTGAAGGAAGCCTGTGAGCAGCAAAAGGTCCAGGGTCTTGCGGGCTTCGGCAAAAAATCGGAAGAAAAAATATTACAGGCGCTCGGGGAAGCCGGAAAACAGCCTGAACGGTTCCCGATCGGATACGCCCTCCGGATCGCGCGGGAAATTGAGGAGCATCTTTCTCAATTTACGCATATCATCAAATTTTCTCGTGCCGGAAGTCTCCGCAGAGCGCGGGAAACGGTGAAGGATCTGGATTATATCATTGCTACAGATCATCCGGCTGAAGTAAGAGAGCAGCTTCTTGAGCTGCCAAACATCAAAAGCGTGATCGCAAGCGGAGATACGAAGGTGTCCGTCATCCTTTCCTTTGAATATGAAACAAGCGTCGATTTCCGTCTTGTGACGGAAGAGCAGTTTCCGACAACACTCCATCATTTTACGGGTTCAAAGGATCACAATATTAAGATGCGCCAAATCGCCAAAGAACGCGGCGAGCGGATCAGTGAATACGGCGTTGAGACAGTTGAAACCGGAGAGATCAAAACATTTCCGAGTGAACGTGAATTTTATGCGCACTTCGGCCTGCCGCTGATTCCGCCGGAAATTCGTGAAAGCGGACAGGAAGTGGAAACTTACAGCGACAGCATTGAACTGATAGAGATCGGGCAAATCAAAGGTGATCTCCACATGCACTCAACGTGGAGCGATGGCGCATTTTCGATCAGAGAGATGGCTGAAGCCTGCATCAAAAAAGGCTATCAATACATGGCGATCACCGATCACTCACAATATTTAAAGGTCGCCAACGGGCTTACTGCAGAAAGACTTAAGCAGCAGGCAAAAGAAATTGACGCGCTGAATGCAGAGTTTGAAAACTTCCGTATTTTGAAAGGCGTTGAGATGGATATCCTGCCTGACGGTACGCTCGATTATGATGACGATGTGCTTGCGGAAATGGATATCGTTATTGCATCGATTCATTCCAGTTTTAATCAGCCGGAACACGTGATTATGAAACGGCTTGAGACGGCACTGACAAACAAGCATGTTGACATTATCGCACACCCGACCGGGCGCCTTATCGGCAGACGGGCCGGTTACGAAATCGATATTGATCAGCTGATTGAGCTTGCGAGGAAAACAAATACGGCGCTTGAACTCAACGCCAACCCTGCGCGCCTTGATCTGCGCACAGAGCATTTAATGAAAGCAAACGAACAAGGGGTTACATTGGTGATTAATACTGATGCCCATAATATTGAGATGTTAGACGATATGAAAACTGGCGTTACTGCCGCGCGCAAAGGATGGACGGAAACGAAAAACGTTCTGAATGCCCGGTCGCTTAAAGACGTAGAGGCATTTCTGAAGCGCAACGATTAAGTAAGGAGGCTCACACAATCGTGCAGCAAAAAGTATTATCAGCTCTTGAATTTCATAAAGTGAAAGAACAGGTTATTGGGCATGCCGCTTCATCGCTCGGAAAAGAAATGCTTCTCGAGCTTAAGCCTTCTGCTTCTATAGACGAAATCAAAAAACAGCTGGATGAAGTAGACGAAGCTTCTGACATTATCCGGCTGAGAGGCCAAGCGCCATTTGGCGGCCTTGTTGATATCAGAGGGGCATTAAGACGGGCGGAAATCGGCAGCGTTCTCAGTCCTTCTGAATTCACTGAAATCTCAGGCCTGCTTTATGCAGTTAAACAAATGAAACATTTTATCACCCAAATGGCTGAAGACGGTGTCGACATTCCGCTGATCCATCAGCATGCTGAACAGCTTATCACGCTGTCCGATTTAGAGCGGGACATTAATTCCTGCATCGATGATCACGGAGAAGTGCTTGATCATGCATCGGAAACATTAAGAGGAATCCGCACACAGCTCAGAACACTCGAATCAAGAGTCAGAGACCGGTTAGAGTCGATGCTGCGTTCCTCTTCCGCTTCGAAAATGCTGTCTGATACGATTGTTACGATTCGGAATGACCGCTTTGTGATCCCGGTCAAACAGGAGTACAGATCCAGCTATGGAGGAATTGTGCACGACACCTCATCCTCTGGTGCGACACTATTCATTGAACCGCAGGCGATTGTAGATATGAACAATTCCCTTCAGCAGGCGAAAGTGAAAGAAAAGCAAGAAATTGAACGGATTTTGCGTGTGCTGACAGAGAAAACGGCAGAGCATACAGAGGAGCTATTTCTAGATTTGCAAGTGTTGCAGATGCTTGACTTTATTTTTGCAAAAGCTAGATATGCAAAAGCGGTTAAAGCGACAAAACCGATTATGAACGACACCGGCTTTATCCGTTTGAAAAAAGCCCGCCATCCATTGCTTCCGCCTGACCAGGTTGTTGCCAATGACATCGAGCTTGGCCGCGATTTTTCAACAATTGTCATCACAGGGCCAAACACCGGGGGGAAAACAGTCACCCTTAAAACGTTAGGCCTGCTAACCTTAATGGCGCAATCAGGTCTTCATATCCCGGCAGATGAAGGGTCAGAAGCGGCAGTATTTGAGTACGTATTCGCTGATATCGGTGATGAACAGTCGATTGAGCAAAGTTTAAGCACGTTCTCATCCCATATGGTGAACATTGTCGGCATTTTAGAACAGGTCAATGAAAACAGCCTTGTGCTTTTCGATGAACTTGGTGCAGGGACAGACCCACAGGAGGGGGCGGCCCTCGCCATGAGCATCTTGGATGACGTGCATCGCACCAATGCACGAGTGTTAGCTACGACGCATTATCCGGAATTGAAGGCGTACGGCTATAACAGAGAAGGCGTCATGAATGCCAGCGTTGAATTTGACATTGAAACGCTGTCACCGACCTATAAACTTTTAATTGGTGTGCCGGGTCGAAGCAATGCTTTCGAAATTTCAAAACGCCTCGGGCTTCCGGACCATATCATCGGGCAGGCGAAGTCAGAAATGACGGCCGAGCATAACGAAGTCGATACGATGATTGCGTCGCTGGAACAAAGCAAAAAACGTGCGGAAGAAGAGCTTTCTGAGACAGAATCAATCAGAAAAGAAGCGGAAAAACTGCATAAAGAGCTGCAGCAGCAAATCATCGAGCTTAACAGCAAAAAAGACAAAATGCTTGAAGAGGCAGAACAGCAGGCTGCTGAAAAAGTAAAAGCGGCAATGAAAGAAGCCGAGGACATTATTCATGAATTGCGCTCCATAAAAGAAGAACACAAATCCTTCAAGGATCACGAGCTGATTAACGCGAAGAAACGGTTAGAAGGCGCTATGCCGGCTTTTGAAAAGTCCAAGAAACCGGAAAAGCCAAAAGCGCAAAAACGCGACTTTAAGCCTGGTGACGAGGTGAAAGTCCTCACTTTCGGGCAAAAAGGAACATTGCTCGAAAAAACAGGCGGCAATGAATGGAATGTTCAAATCGGTATTTTAAAGATGAAAGTAAAAGAAAAAGATCTGGAGTTTATCAAATCAGCTCCGGAGCCAAAAAAAGAAAAAATCATTACAGCGGTCAAGGGAAAGGACTATCACGTATCGCTTGAACTTGATCTCCGCGGCGAACGCTATGAAAATGCCCTCAGCCGGGTTGAAAAATACTTGGATGATGCGGTGTTAGCCGGATATCCAAGAGTGTCAATCATCCACGGAAAAGGAACCGGCGCTTTAAGAAAAGGCGTACAGGATCTTCTGAAAAACCACCGCAGCGTCAAAAGTTCCCGTTTCGGTGAAGCAGGTGAGGGAGGATCAGGCGTTACGGTTGTTGAACTAAAATAAAAGGGAGTATGGCCATGAGTGATTTTTGGGAAAACGAGCTTGTGGAAATCGCGGCATATTACAGTGTCGCGGTTCTCTGCCTCGTCCTCTTTTTGACTGTGTTTGAGCTGGTGACGGCTTATAAAAACTGGGAAGAGATTCAAAAAGGAAATCTTGCGGTGGCAATGGCGACCGGCGGAAAAATTTTGGGAATCGCAAACGTATTTCAGCATTCCATCTCCCAGCATAATTCGCTGCTGCAAATGATCGGCTGGGGCGTTTACGGGTTTGTTATGCTTCTGATCAGCTACTTTATTTTTGAGTTTTTGACTCCGCGGTTTAAAATTGATCAGGAAATCGAGAATGATAACCGGGCTGTCGGCTTTATTTCATTTGTTATTTCTGTCGGGCTTTCTTTTGTGGTGGCAGCCGGAATATAAGGGGACGGAGAATAGATGGAAAAGCTTGCGAAAATACTGCTCGCCGCGGCGGGAATCTTTTTGTTAATTGGTCTTATATATCTGTTCATATTATGAGAAAAAGAAAGATTTACCTTTCTTTTTCTTTTTTTTGCCGTCCATCTGCTATAATGATAAGGTGGATCTCTAAAATCGAAAGGGGAGGTTTTATGCAGTCTCAAAAGCCGTGGCTTGCCGAGTATCCCAACGATATCCCGCATGAGCTTCCGTTGCCGAATAAAACCCTGCAATCCATCCTGACAGACTCCGCCGCACGATTCCCTGATAAAACCGCAATATCGTTTTATGGAAAAAAACTCACCTTTCATGACATTCTGACGGATGCTCTTAAACTTGCAGCTTTTTTGCAGTGCAATGGCCTGCAAAAAGGAGACAGAGTGGCTGTTATGCTGCCCAATTGCCCGCAAACAGTGATTTCTTATTATGGCGTCTTGTTTGCCGGTGGCATCGTGGTGCAGACGAATCCGCTTTATACCGAGCATGAGCTTGAATACCAGCTTAGAGATGCTCAGGTAAGTGTGATCATCACCTTAGATTTGCTTTTCCCGAAGGCAATAAAAATGAAAACGTTATCAATAGTCGACCAGATTTTGATAACCAGCGTAAAAGACTATTTGCCTTTTCCGAAGAATATTCTTTACCCGCTGACGCAAAAACAAAAAGTGCATATCGACTTTGACAAAACAGCTAACATTCACACGTTTGCTTCCAGTATGAAGCAGGAAAAAACTGAACTCCTGACAATCCCGAAGACCGATCCTGAGCATGATATCGCTGTCCTCCAGTATACCGGAGGAACAACCGGAGCTCCAAAAGGGGTCATGCTCACGCACCAAAATATTTTGGCAAATACTGAAATGTGCGCCGCTTGGATGTATGACGTGAAAGAAGGCGCTGAAAAAGTGCTGGGCATCGTCCCGTTTTTTCATGTTTACGGACTGACGGCAGTCATGAACTATTCGATTAAACTAGGCTTCGAAATGATTCTTCTTCCTAAGTTTGATCCGCTCGAAACACTTAAAATCATCGACAAACACAAACCAACGCTCTTTCCTGGCGCACCGACAATTTACATTGGCCTTTTGCATCACCCCGAATTGCAGCATTATGATCTGTCATCCATTAAAAGCTGTCTTAGCGGATCAGCCGCGCTCCCCGTGGAGGTAAAGCAGAAATTTGAAAAGGTGACTGGCGGAAAGCTTGTGGAAGGCTATGGTTTGTCTGAGGCATCTCCAGTGACACATGCAAACTTTATCTGGGGAAAAAACAAGCCGGGCAGTATCGGCTGTCCTTGGCCGAGTACGGACGCCGCGATCTATTCTGAAGAGACGGGTGAGCTTGCCGCTCCGTATGAGCATGGAGAAATCATTGTAAAAGGTCCGCAAGTCATGAAAGGATACTGGAATAAACCAGAGGAAACCGCCGCAGTGCTGAGAGATGGCTGGCTGTTCACCGGGGACATGGGCTATATGGATGAAGAAGGCTTTTTCTATATTGCTGACAGGAAGAAGGATATCATCATTGCCGGCGGTTACAATATTTACCCGCGTGAGGTAGAAGAAGCGCTTTATGAACATGAAGCTATCCAGGAAATTGTTGTCGCAGGCGTTCCCGATTCCTACAGGGGAGAAACAGTAAAAGCATTTGTGGTGTTAAAGAAAGGCGCAAAAGCCGATGCAGAAGCACTAGACACTTTTGCGAGATCACGTCTAGCTCCCTATAAGGTGCCCAAAGCCTATGAGTTCAGAAAAGAGCTGCCGAAAACGGCGGTGGGAAAAATTTTAAGAAGGCGTTTACTTGAAGAAGAAGCCGAAAATCATCATATCAAATAAAAAAAGAGAACGCTTATGAATAAACTTGACAAACCTGAAAATCCTTCTTATCATGAAATTATGAATGAATAGTCATTCATTTCTATAGGAAGGAACGATGAACATTGAAGCAAAAACGGCCAAAGTATATGCAGATTATTGATGCAGCAGTAGAAGTCATTGCAGAAAACGGCTACCACCAGTCACAGGTATCCAAAATTGCCAAACAAGCCGGAGTAGCGGACGGCACCATCTATCTCTATTTTAAAAACAAAGAAGATATTTTAATTTCTCTTTTCAAAGAAAAAATGGGTCAATTTATTGAGCGGATGGAAGAGGACATTAAAGAAAAAGCAACAGCAAAAGAGAAATTGGCGCTTGTGATTTCAAAGCATTTTTCCCTTTTAGCGGGTGACCATAATCTCGCAATTGTCACGCAGCTTGAGCTCCGCCAATCCAACTTGGAGCTGCGCCAAAAAATCAACGAAATATTAAAAGGCTACTTAAATATTTTGGATAACATTTTAACGGAAGGTATACAATCAGGCGAATTAAAAGAAGGCCTCGACGTCCGCCTCGCCCGGCAGATGATTTTTGGAACGATTGACGAAACCGTGACAACTTGGGTGATGAATGACCAAAAGTACGATCTCGCTGCGCTTTCAGACAGCGTTTTAGAATTATTGGTGTCTGGAATTCATAATAAGTAAAGGAGTTCTGTCCTATGAATGCAATATCACTGGCAGTTGATCAATTTGTGGCAGTTTTGACGATTCACAATCCGCCGGCAAATGCACTTTCCAGCCGGATATTAGAAGAGCTGTCTTCCTGTCTTGATCAATGTGAGACAGATGCAGGCGTACGAAGCATTATCATTCACGGCGAGGGAAGATTTTTCTCAGCCGGCGCTGATATTAAAGAATTTACATCGCTTAAAGGCAACGAGGATTCCTCACTGCTGGCTGAGCGCGGCCAGCAGCTGATGGAAAGAATCGAAAGCTTTCCAAAACCGATTATCGCGGCAATTCACGGCGCTGCTCTTGGAGGCGGGCTGGAGCTGGCGATGGCCTGTCATATCAGAATCGCGGCAGAAGACGCCAAGCTGGGGCTCCCGGAGCTTAATCTCGGTATCATTCCGGGTTTTGCGGGGACACAGCGCCTTCCGAGATATGTCGGTACAGCCAAAGCACTAGAGCTCATCGGATCAGGAGAACCGATATCCGGAAAAGAAGCGCTTGATCTCGGACTTGTCTCAATTGGAGCGAAAGATGAGGCAGAAGTGATTGAAAAAGCAAAAGCACTTGCCGCTAAGTTTGCAGAGAAAAGCCCGCAAACGCTGGCATCTTTGCTTGAACTTCTTTATTCCAACAAGGTGTATTCCTATGAAGGCAGCTTAAAGCTTGAAGCAAAGCGATTTGGGGAAGCATTTGAGTCAGAGGACGCCAAGGAAGGCATCCAGGCATTTCTCGAAAAAAGAAAGCCTCAGTTCAAAGGCGAATAAAAGGGGATATGATCATGAATCTATTTGTACTGATGAAACGGACGTTTGACACAGAAGAAAAAATCGTCATTGAAACAGGAAAGATTCAGGATGACGGAGCGGAATGGATCATTAATCCATATGATGAGTACGCGATAGAAGAAGCCATCCAGCTGAAGGAAAAGCATGGCGGCACGATCACCGCCGTCACGGTCGGCGGTGAAGAAGCGGAGAAAGAATTGCGTACGGCGCTGGCCATGGGTTGTGACCAAGCTGTTTTAATCAACATAGAAGATGATCTCGAAGAACCCGACCAATATTCCATTTCTCAAGTTTTATACCACTATATGAAGGATCAGGAGTTTGATTTGATTCTCGGCGGAAATGTTGCCATTGACGGAGGATCAGGACAAGTGGCGCCTCGGCTTGCCGAGCTACTGGACATTCCGTGTATCACTACGATCACCAAACTCGAAATCAACGGCACTGATGCAGAAGCAGAAAGGGACGTCGAAGGGGATGTTGAAAAAATCAAAACGACGCTCCCATTGCTTGTCACAGCTCAGCAGGGCTTAAACGAGCCGCGCTATCCATCGCTTCCGGGAATTATGAAGGCTAAGAAAAAGCCGCTTGAAGAGCTTGAACTTGATGATCTTGACCTGGACGAAGAGGATGCTGAACCAAAGCTGAAAACCATTGAGCGTTTTCTGCCGCCAAAAAAAGAAGCCGGGAAGCTTCTCCAAGGTGAGCCTGCCGAACAGGCAAAAGAGCTTGTCTCATTGCTCCGCAGCGAAGCTAAAGTCATTTAAAGCTTGGACATTCAAAGAAACAGGGGGATGTTAGAATGGGAAAAAAAGTGATCGTACTTGGAGAAATACGCGATGGGGAATTGCGGAATGTCACCTTTGAAGCAATAGCTGCAGGAAGAACCATTTCAGGAGATGGAGAAGTCATCGGTGTTCTCATCGGTGAAAATGTACAAAGCATTGCACAAGAGCTTATTCATTACGGAGCAGATAAAGTTCTTACCGCTGAGGACCCGAAGCTGAAAACATACACGGCAGACGGGTACAGCCAGGTCATGAGAGGTGTTATCGAGCAAGAAAATCCTGATTCAGTCATCTTCGGGCATACGGCAATGGGCAAGGATCTTTCACCGAAGCTTGCTGCCCGGCTGCAAACAGGCTTAATTTCTGATGCTATAGATGTAAGCGTTACCGGAGGGAATGTTGTGTTCACACGGCCGATTTACTCGGGGAAAGCTTTTGAACGCGTCATTTCAACCGATCTGATGATCTTTGCGACAATTCGCCCCAATAACATTCAAGCTTCAGAAAAAGACACCAGCAGATCGGGGAGCATCGAAAGCATTGATGTTTCTCTTACTGACCTCCGCACTGTTATCCAAGAGGTCGTGAAAAAAACAGCTGACGGCGTTGATCTCTCCGAAGCAAAAATTATCGTTGCGGGCGGCCGAGGAGTCAAAAGCAAGGAGGGATTTCAGCCTCTGCAGGAGCTTGCAGAGGTGCTAGGGGCCGCAGTCGGGGCTTCTCGCGGGGCATGTGACGCTGATTATTGCGATTACGCTCTTCAAATCGGGCAGACGGGGAAAGTCGTCACTCCGGATTTGTACATTGCATGCGGCATTTCCGGCGCCATCCAGCATTTGGCCGGCATGTCAAACAGCAAGGTGATCGTCGCCATCAATAAAGACCCCGAAGCCGATATCTTTAAAATAGCGGATTACGGCATCGTCGGTGATTTATTTGAAGTTGTCCCGTTATTAACTGAGGAATTCAAACAATTGAATATACACTCATAAAGGAAATCCCGGACTTTAAAAGTTCGGGATTTTTTCATAGTTATAAATACATACGTACAAATATAAAAACAATAGAAAATATCGTTGACATGTACGAACATATATAATATGGTTACTTTAAAAGCGCTTACATTCATGATGACTCCTCAGGCAAAAGACAGATCACATATTTGACTGTGGTGCTTTTCATATCCGTATGAAAGGAATGATCAGAGGCATGTCTGAACATCAAGCAGTGATTCAAACAGATATCGTAAAAGGAACCATTAACAAAAATATATACGGTCATTTTGCTGAGCATTTAGGAAGAGGGATTTATGAGGGGATCTGGGTCGGAACGGACTCAGACATCCCCAATATCAACGGGATACGAAAGGACGTGCTGGAGGCGCTCAAACAGCTGCACATTCCTGTCCTCAGATGGCCGGGCGGGTGTTTTGCGGACGAATACCATTGGGCAAACGGTGTCGGTGACCGTAAGACAATGCTGAACACTCACTGGGGCGGTACAATTGAATCAAATGAATTCGGAACGCATGAATTTATGATGCTTTGCGAGCTGCTTGAATGCGAGCCATATATTTGCGGCAATGTCGGAAGCGGAACCGTTCAGGAAATGGCGGAGTGGATTGAGTATATGACATTTGAAGAAGGCACGCCGATGTCAGACTGGAGAAAACAAAATGGAAGAGAAGAGCCTTGGAAGCTGAAATATTTCGGCGTGGGCAATGAAAACTGGGGCTGCGGCGGCAACATGCATCCCGAATACTACGCAGATCTGTACCGGCGTTTTCAGACTTATGTCCGCAATTACAGCGGGAATGACATTTATAAAATTGCCGGCGGCGCAAATGTGGATGATTTTAATTGGACGGATGTGCTTATGAAAAAAGCCGCTGGCCTGATGGACGGGTTGAGTCTTCATTATTACACGATTCCGGGGGATTTTTGGAAGGGCAAAGGATCAGCCACAGAATTCACGGAAGATGAATGGTTTATTACGATGAAAAAAGCCAAATACATCGATGAATTGATTCAAAAACACGGCACGATTATGGACCGGTATGATCCGGAGCAGCGGGTCGGGCTGATTATTGATGAATGGGGCACGTGGTTTGATCCCGAGCCAGGCACGAATCCCAGTTTCTTATATCAGCAAAATACCATTCGTGATGCGCTGGTGGCGGCTTCTCATTTCCACATCTTCCATCAGCATTGCCGCCGGGTGCAAATGGCCAATATCGCCCAAACGGTCAACGTTCTTCAAGCAATGATTTTGACTGAGGGAGAGCGGATGCTTTTGACACCGACGTACCATGTATTCAATATGTTTAAGGTGCACCAGGACGCTTCTCTTTTAGCCACAGAGACAATGTCTGCCGACTATGAATGGAACGGTGAAACGCTTCCGCAAATCAGCATTTCAGCGTCGAAACAAGCTGAAGGCGATATCAATATCACAATTTGCAACATCGATCACCAAAACAAAGCGGAGGTGGAAATCGAGCTGAGGGGCCTACACAAGGCAGCGGACCATTCCGGAGTCATTCTTACGGCAGAAAAAATGAATGCGCATAACACGTTTGACGATCCTCATCATGTCAAACCGGAATCCTTCAGACAATACACGCTCAGCAAAAACAAATTGAAAGTAAAACTCCCGCCAATGTCAGTCGTCTTACTTACGCTGCGTGCTGATTCTTAATTGCGCAAGAGCGCCGGAGCTTCATGCCGGCGCTCTTTTTCAGGTTTTAAAACAGCTCCGGCAGGGCATGGTAAAGTACATGACAGTGAAGAGGAGATGTGATCTTATGCTTCGTACCATTTTAATGATTATTGGGGCAATTGTAGTGATCGGGGCCATTATCAGATTTGTGTTTTAAAAAAAGAGCATATCCCATTCAACCATATAAAAATGAGTAAACCGGCTGTGATCAGGAAAAAATAATTTGTAAGCATTAAAATAGCGTGAACGAATGGGAGATGCTATACTAAAAATCATCATTTCACATTGGAGGAATTCAATAATGGCTATCGTAAAAGCAACTGATCAATCTTTCTCAGCTGAAACAAGCGAAGGCGTCGTACTGGCAGACTTCTGGGCTCCTTGGTGCGGACCTTGTAAAATGATTGCACCTGTTCTTGAAGAATTGGATCAAGAAATGGGAGACAAACTGAAAATCGTAAAAATCGATGTAGATGAAAACCAAGAAACTGCCGGAAAATACGGCGTTATGAGCATCCCGACTCTTCTTGTGTTAAAAGACGGCGAAGTAGTTGAAACTTCAGTCGGCTTCAAACCAAAAGAAGCGCTTCAAGAGCTTGTAAACAAACATCTTTAATTTTCCGCTGCTTACATGCCAGAGCGATTCCGATTGAGGGATCGCTTTTTTTATTCGCCAATTGTGAATCATAGAGAAAAACAAACGTTCGTGTTAAACTGGGAATAAAGGATTAAACATAAGGAAGGGTAACATATGAACAAACAACTGAAAGAAAAACTCGCCCTCCTTCCTGATCAACCGGGTTGTTATCTCATGAAGGACCGGCAGCAGACTGTGATCTACGTAGGGAAAGCAAAAGTGCTGAAAAACAGAGTACGCTCCTACTTTACCGGCTCTCACGACGCGAAAACCCAAAGGCTTGTGACGGAAATCGAGGATTTTGAATATATCGTGACGTCCTCCAATCTTGAAGCGCTTATTTTAGAAATGAATCTGATCAAAAAGCATGATCCGAAATACAACGTCATGCTCAAAGATGACAAAACCTATCCTTTCATAAAACTCACCCATGAACGCCACCCAAGGCTGATTGTCACCCGCAATGTCAAAAAAGACAAAGGGCGCTATTTCGGGCCGTATCCGAATGTACAGGCAGCAAGGGAAACAAAAAAACTGCTCGACCGTCTGTATCCTCTCAGAAAATGCTCCAAGCTCCCGGACAGAGTGTGCCTTTATTATCATCTGGGCCAATGTCTCGCTCCGTGCGTAAAGGATATTTCCGAAGAGACGAACAGAGAGCTGGTTGAAAGCATTACACGTTTCTTAAGGGGCGGCTATAATGAGGTCAAAAAAGAGCTTGAAGAGAAAATGCATGAAGCTGCTGAGAATCTTGAGTTTGAACGAGCAAAAGAGCTTCGTGACCAAATTGCCCATATTGAATCAACGATGGAAAAACAAAAAATGACGATGAACGATCTAGTCGACCGTGATGTATTCGCGTATGCGTACGATAAGGGCTGGATGTGCGTGCAGGTTTTTTTCATCCGCCAAGGAAAGCTCATTGAACGCGATGTCAGCATGTTCCCGCTTTATCAGGAAGCAGATGAAGAGTTCCTCACGTTCATCGGGCAGTTCTATTCAAAAAACAACCACTTCCTTCCGAAGGAGATTTTAGTTCCGGACAGCGTAGATCAATCCATGATCGAGCAGCTGCTGGAAACAAACGTTCACCAGCCGAAGAAAGGCCCGAAAAAAGAACTGCTCATGCTTGCCCATAAAAATGCGAAAATCGCATTGAAAGAAAAATTCTCTTTAATCGAACGGGACGAGGAGCGTTCAATCGGGGCAGTGCAGAAACTAGGTGAGGCATTAAATATTTATACGCCGCACAGAATTGAAGCGTTTGATAACTCAAACATACAGGGGACAAACCCGGTTTCCGCGATGATTGTGTTTATCGACGGCAAACCATACAAAAAGGAATACCGCAAATATAAAATCAAAACTGTTACAGGGCCGGATGATTACGGTTCTATGAGAGAGGTTGTCAGAAGACGCTATACGAGAGTGCTTCGTGAGAATCTACCGCTGCCCGATCTGATCATCATTGACGGAGGAAAAGGGCAGATCAACGCAGCAAGGGATGTCATTGAAAATGAACTCGGCTTGGATATCCCGATCGCCGGTTTAGCGAAAGATGAAAAACACAGAACCTCAAATTTACTGATCGGTGAGCCGCTGGAGGTGGTGTATCTGGAACGAAACAGCCAGGAATTTTACCTCCTGCAGCGCATTCAGGACGAGGTGCACCGTTTTGCAATCAGTTTTCACAGGCAAATCCGCGGAAAAAGCGCGTTTCAATCCGTTTTGGACGACATCCCGGGTATCGGAGAGAAAAGAAAGAAAATGCTGTTAAAGCATTTCGGTTCCGTTAAAAAAATGAAGGAAGCAAGCCTTGAGGACATCAAAAAAGCCGGTGTTCCTGCAGCGGCGGCTCAGCTCATTTACGACAAATTGCAAAAATAATGTTGTCCTTTTAAATAAGATCTGATAAAATGTGAACTAATTTCATAGTTAGATCGTGTTATATGGTGAAGATAGAGGTGCGAACTTCAAGAGTATGCCTTTGGAGAAAGATGGATTCTGTGAAAAAGGCTGAAAGGGGAGCGTCGCCGAAGCAAATAAAACCCCATCGGTATTATTTGCTGGCCGTGCATTGAATAAATGTAAGGCTGTCAAGAAATCATTTTCTTGGAGGGCTATCTCGTTGTTCATAATCATTCATGATGATTAATTGATAAGCAATGAGAGTATTCCTCTCATTGCTTTTTTTATTGTGGACAAAGCGCTCTTTCTCCTCACCCGCACGAACCAAAATGTAAAGGGTGGTAATACATGGGTCTTATTGTACAAAAATTCGGAGGCACTTCCGTCGGCTCAGTCGAAAAAATTCAAAATGCGGCAAACCGCGCAATTGCAGAAAAACAGAAAGGCCATCAAGTCGTTATCGTCGTTTCAGCAATGGGAAAATCCACTGACGAATTGGTCAGCCTTGCAAAAGCTATTTCTGACCAGCCGAGCAAACGTGAAATGGATATGCTGCTGGCGACAGGCGAGCAGGTCACGATTTCACTCCTTTCAATGGCATTGCAGGAAAAAGGCTATGACGCTGTGTCTTATACTGGCTGGCAGGCGGGAATCCGTACGGAGGCCATTCACGGAAACGCCAGAATTACAGATATCGACACTTCGGTTTTAGCAGACCAGCTTGAAAAAGGAAAAATTGTCATTGTTGCAGGATTCCAAGGCATGACAAAGGATTGTGAAATTACGACATTGGGCCGGGGCGGTTCAGATACAACAGCAGTTGCTTTGGCTGCCGCTTTAAAAGCTGATAAATGTGACATATACACAGACGTGCCAGGCGTGTTTACAACCGATCCGCGCTATGTGAAATCAGCGAGAAAACTTGCGGGCATCTCATACGATGAAATGCTTGAGCTTGCCAATTTAGGCGCCGGTGTTCTTCATCCGAGAGCAGTTGAGTTCGCGAAAAATTACCAAGTGCCGTTAGAAGTGCGTTCAAGTACAGAAACCGAAGCGGGAACATTAATTGAGGAGGAATCATCCATGGAACAGAATTTAATTGTCAGAGGCATTGCATTTGAAGATCAAATCACAAGAGTAACCATTTACGGGCTGACTAGCGGCCTGACAACTTTGTCTACTATTTTTACAACACTTGCCAAAAGAAACATAAACGTAGATATCATTATCCAAACGCAGGCCGAGGACAAGACTGGAATTTCCTTCTCTGTCAAAACAGAAGATGCAGACCAAACCGTTGCGGTGCTTGAAGAGTATAAAGACGCGCTGGAATTTGAGAAAATCGAGACAGAAAGCAAATTGGCTAAAGTATCCATTGTTGGATCCGGCATGGTCTCAAATCCTGGTGTAGCGGCTGAAATGTTTGCTGTACTGGCGCAAAAAAACATTTTAATCAAAATGGTCAGCACATCTGAAATCAAAGTGTCAACAGTCGTAAGCGAAAATGACATGGTGAAAGCAGTCGAGTCGCTTCACGATGCATTTGAGCTTTCAAAACATCCTTCAGCTGTGTAATGACAATCAAAAAGGCGGGACTATGCAGTCACCGCCTTTTTGATTACACTGGGTCTTTCATATCCCATTTCACAGTCAGAACCACTTTATCGGCTCTCTTTTTCACTTGTTCATATGATTCGGCAATCTGATCATTCATCAATTGAATTTGTTCAGCGATAAAACCAGCCTCCAGCTGAAAGCAAGGTTCTTTCTGATGTTTAAGCCGGTTGGAAATGATCGGCCCTTCAAGTTCAAATTCAAGCTCCTGTTTTTTAGCGCTTACGTTGGTGAGGGTTCCCCAGCCCGCTTCTTCAAAGAAGGCCGGAAATTCCTCCCATGATTCAAGAGGAAACTTACGGGCGAGATGTTTTCCTGCCCAATACATCATGGAAGAGTAATCTTGGCCAAGCATATCTGGGAGAACGATCTCTCGTATTAGTTCGTAGGCATAGGCGTTCATTTCAATTTCTTTTAGGTTGTCAATAGATGCTTCAAATTTAGACTTCATATCTGTCTCCCCTCTCTCCTGCGTATATTATAGCTCAAACAGGGGGGAGGATTACAGAATGATCCTGTAATTCTTATGAAAAATTAAGCAAGAAATATATATTGATAAAATAAAATTTTTCAATCAACTAATCAATTCGGAAAATTATAATTTATGTACGCGTTTTCTTGACGCCCTTTTGAGGGAGGAGTAAAATGAAATTGTCAATAAATCTTAATAAAGTGCTTACAATTGAAAGAAGTGGGGGAAGAGATTTAGCACATTTCGCACTTATCAAACAGGGGGTAAAGTAATGTCTGGGAACAGAGAGTTTTATTTTCGAAGATTGCATTCCTTGCTTGGCGTCATACCGGTCGGCATCTTTCTTATTCAGCATTTAGTCGTCAACCAGTTTGCCGCAAGGGGCGCTGAAGCATTCAATAGCGCTGCTCATTTTATGGATAGTCTGCCTTTCAGGTATGCCTTGGAAATTTTTATTATCTTCTTACCATTAATTTATCATGCAGTTTATGGTGTGTACATAGCGTTTACTGCGAAAAATAACGCAGGCCAATACAGCTACATGAGAAACTGGCTATTCGTCCTGCAGCGTGTAACCGGTATCATCACCCTCATTTTCGTCAGCTGGCACGTGTGGGAAACCCGCATTGCTGCACAAATGGGCGCTGAGGTCAATTTCGACATGATGGCGAATATTTTGAGCTCTCCGGCTATGCTTGGTTTTTACATTGTCGGTGTTTTATCAACAATTTTCCACTTCTCGAACGGTTTATGGTCTTTCGCTGTTACATGGGGCATCACGGTAACGCCTCGTTCTCAAAGAATTTCGACATACGTTACGCTGATTATTTTTGTTGCACTGTCATACGTAGGCTTAAAAGCGATTTTTGCATTTGTTTAAGAGTACTAGATTACTAGAGGGAGAGGGGCTATCATGAGTCAATCAAGCATTATCGTAGTCGGCGGGGGTCTTGCCGGCCTCATGGCGACAATTAAAGCAGCGGAATCAGGAATGGCGGTTAAGCTGTTTTCCATCGTTCCTGTCAAACGTTCTCATTCGGTTTGTGCGCAAGGCGGCATAAACGGAGCGGTCAATACAAAAGGGGAAGGTGACTCTCCGTGGGAACATTTTGATGACACGGTATACGGGGGAGACTTTCTTGCCAACCAGCCGCCGGTCAAGGCGATGTGTGAAGCGGCGCCTTCTATCATCCACTTATTAGACCGAATGGGCGTCATGTTTAACCGGACGCCTGAAGGCCTGCTTGATTTCCGCCGATTCGGGGGTACACAGCACCACAGAACTGCTTATGCTGGTGCGACGACGGGACAGCAGCTGCTTTACGCACTGGACGAGCAAGTGCGTAGATACGAAGTTGCGGGTCTGGTCACAAAATACGAAGGCTGGGAATTCCTTGGCGCTGTTTTAGATGATGACAGAACCTGCCGCGGAATTGTTGCACAAAACCTGACAAACATGCAAATTGAATCCTTCCGTTCAGACGCTGTCATTATGGCGACGGGCGGACCGGGAATCATTTTTGGAAAATCAACGAACTCCATGATTAATACAGGATCTGCTGCATCAATCGTTTATCAGCAGGGAGCGTATTATGCAAACGGAGAATTCATTCAAATCCACCCGACAGCCATACCGGGCGATGACAAACTAAGACTGATGAGTGAATCAGCGCGTGGAGAAGGCGGGCGCGTGTGGACATATAAAGACGGCAAACCATGGTATTTCCTGGAGGAAAAATATCCGGCATACGGAAACCTGGTGCCGCGTGATATTGCGACACGCGAAATATTTGATGTGTGTGTGAACCAGAAGCTCGGCATTAACGGTGAAAACATGGTATATCTCGATCTGTCTCATAAAGATCCGAAAGAGCTTGATATTAAGCTTGGCGGCATCATTGAGATTTATGAGAAATTCATGGGAGACGACCCGCGTAAGCTTCCAATGAAAATCTTCCCTGCGGTCCATTATTCTATGGGCGGTTTATGGGTGGATTACGATCAAATGACAAACATCCCTGGACTGTTTGCGGCTGGGGAATGTGATTATTCTATGCACGGCGGCAACCGCTTGGGAGCGAACTCCCTGCTGTCTGCGATTTACGGAGGCATGGTGGCCGGACCGAATGCGGTGAAATATGTAAACGGCTTAGAATCTTCAGCGGAAGACATGTCTTCATCCCTATTCGACGCTCACGTTAAGAAAGAAGAAGAAAAATGGGCTGATATTATGAGTATGGACGGAACCGAAAATGCCTATGTTCTTCACAAAGAGCTCGGTGAGTGGATGACGGCGAACGTAACGGTTGTCCGCCATAATGACAAGCTTTTGAAAACGGATGACAAAATTCAGGAGTTAATGGAGCGCTTCAAAAAGATCAACATCAATGACACGACAAAATGGAGCAACCAGGGAGCGATGTTCACACGCCAGTTCTCGAACATGCTTCAGCTTGCGAGGGTGATTACCCTTGGCGCATACAACCGTAATGAAAGCCGGGGCGCCCATTATAAACCAGATTATCCTGAACGTAATGATGACGAATGGCTCAAAACAACAATGGCTAAACATGTAAGCCCGTATGAAGCGCCGGAATTTGAGTATCAGGATGTCGATGTATCACTGATAACGCCTCGGAAACGGGATTACTCGAAGAAGAAGGTGGCGAAATAATCATGAGTGAACAAAAAACCATACGATTTATTATCACACGTCAAGATACAGCCGACAGCACGCCTTACGATGAAGAATTTGAGATTCCATACCGCCCGAATCTGAACGTCATTTCCGCTCTGATGGAAATCCGCCGGAATCCGGTTAATGTCAAAGGTGAGAAGACAACCCCTGTCACATGGGATATGAACTGTCTTGAGGAAGTATGCGGCGCATGTTCAATGGTCATAAACGGAAAACCCCGCCAGTCTTGTACGGCGCTTATTGACCAGCTTGAACAGCCGATCCGTTTAAAACCAATGAAAACATTCCCAGTCGTTCGTGATTTGCAGGTTGATCGCAGCAGAATGTTTGATTCATTGAAAAAAGTTAAAGCGTGGATACCGATTGACGGTACGTACGATTTAGGACCGGGGCCGAGAATGCCGGAAAAACGCCGTCAATGGGCATATGAATTATCAAAATGCATGACATGCGGCGTCTGCCTCGAAGCTTGCCCGAATGTGAACAGCAAATCGAAGTTCATGGGGCCTGCACCGATGTCGCAAGTCCGCCTGTTTAACGCGCATCCGACAGGCGCCATGAATAAATCTGAACGATTAGAAGCATTAATGGATGAAGGCGGCCTTGCAGATTGCGGCAACTCGCAAAACTGTGTTCAATCCTGTCCGAAGGGGATTCCGCTTACCACTTCGATTGCAGCCTTGAATAGAGATACAAACTTACAAGCGTTCCGCAATTTCTTCGGAAGCGACAGAGTATAAGAAGAAAAAACCTCTTCCGCATGGGAGAGGTTTTTTTAAACAATAAGGAGATGAAAAAAGATGAAGCTTCCCGCTTATATTGATATGCCGTTTCAAGAATGGAAAACATCCTTTTCTTTTTTCAATGAGGTATCCGTAAGATTTTCCGAGACAGACATGTTTGGGCATATGAATAATGTAACCCCTTTTATATATTTTGAGGAGGCGCGGATTTCTTATTTTAAAAAGCTGAATATGATGAGTGAAAACAAACAGACCATGACAGTCGTGGCAAGCCAGCAATGCGATTATTTGCGCCAAGTCATGCCTTATGAAGAGTTGCGTATCTATGTGAAAACAAGCGCAGTCGGCAGTTCATCTCTTACCTTGCACTATCTCGGAGAGAACCTCGAAGGCGAGCCCTGCTTCACCGGGGCAGTTGTGATGGTTCAAGTTTCAAAGGAAAGCGGCAAGGCTGTCAGTTGGACGGATGAGGAGAAAGAAACGCTTCTTCATACACGATAAACTAATTATCTTGTAAACGTCACCTCCTGCGCCCTTCTTACATATGATATCTCGACTATATCAAAACCCATTCGTTTCTGATTCGCTCTCACCTTAGCAAGGAGGGTTACAATACTTGAAGGAGAAAGAATTTCAATCGAAGCCGCTGCTAACGAAAAGAGAAAGAGAAGTGTTCGAATTGCTCGTTCAAGATAAGACAACAAAGGAGATTGCAAGCGAGCTATTTATCAGTGAGAAAACCGTTCGAAACCATATTTCAAATGCCATGCAGAAATTGGGTGTGAAAGGGCGTTCGCAAGCCGTTGTTGAGCTTCTTAGAATGGGTGAGCTAGAGCTTTAATCCTTGCCGGTATTCCTTCTTTTAGGAAGGAGCCGGTTATTGCTGTTTGTTGGAACATTCGAAACCATATTTGGAATGCTGTGCAAAACGTAGGCAAGTCATAAAATAAATTTTATGACTTGATGTTGTTTGACTAAAGTCCTCTATTTCTCTCCTGCGAGTCTTGCATTTTCTTCAAAAAAGAAGGAAAATAGACACGGAACGCTTTTGTGCGTAAGAGATCCTTGAGTGAGGGATGGACAAATGACATCAAAACCTTTGGAGCATGTTGCGGATATTGAAAAGTCACTCCGCCACATTGCCGCGATCATTAAGCAAAAAGGACGAGAAATCCTTAACCAATATGCGATTACGCCGCCGCAATTTGTCGGCTTGCAATGGCTTTATGAATTAGGAGATATGACAATCGGTGAATTATCGGGCAAAATGTATCTGGCATGCAGCACGACAACGGACTTAATTGACCGCATGCAAAAAAATGAGCTTGTTGAGCGGGTCAAGGACCCGGCGGACAGACGTGTTGTCCGGATACATCTGCTGCCTGAAGGAGAACGTATTATCCAAGAGGTCATTACAAAAAGACAGGAATATCTGCGTGATATGTTCGAATCGTTTACAGATGAAGAAATAGCCATCTTCGAAAAATCTTTGATGAAACTGCAGCATGAAATGAAGAGAAAATGAGGCGATTTTGTTGGAACAACCAATAGGAGTCATTGATTCCGGGGTTGGCGGTTTAACCGTTGCGAAGGAAATCATGAGACAGCTACCTAAAGAAAATATTATCTACGTCGGGGATACGAAACGGTGTCCTTATGGGCCGCGCCCTGAAGAAGAGGTGCTTCAATATACGTGGGAGCTGACGAATTATTTACTCGAAAACCACCATATCAAAATGCTCGTGATCGCCTGTAATACAGCAACAGCGATCGCATTGGATGACATCCAGCGAAGCGTCGGTATACCGGTGGTCGGAGTGATTCAGCCTGGTGCGAGAGCAGCGATAAAAGTGACGGATAATCAGCATATCGGTGTCATCGGCACAGAGAATACGATTAAGAGCAATGCGTACGAAGAGGCGCTTTTGGCATTAAATCCTGATCTGAAGGTTGAAAACCTTGCCTGCCCGCTGCTTGTGCCTTTTGTGGAAAGCGGGAAGTTTCTTGACAAAACAGCAGACGAGATTGTCAAAACCTCGCTGTATCCGTTAAAAGATACATCGATTGATTCGCTGATTTTAGGCTGCACCCACTATCCCATTTTGAAAGAAGCCATTCAAAGATATATGGGAGAACACGTTAACATTATTTCGTCCGGCGATGAAACAGCCCGGGAAGTCAGCACGATTCTCTCGTATAAAGGGCTGCTGAACCAGTCTGCGAATGCCCCGGATCATCAGTTCTTGACAACAGGAGCGCGTGATCAGTTTGCGAAAATCGCAGACGATTGGTTTGGGCATGAGGTGGGCCATGTGGAATGCATCTCACTGCAAGAACCGATTAGAAGATAGTTTTCCCCGCAACGGTATGTTGCGGGTTTTTTTCTGTTTTGCCGGAATTCTTCGGTCTATTTCCTAAAGAGGCTCGTATACATAATAGTACAAACATCCTTAGGAGGGAAAAGTATGCTGAAAAAAGGACCTGCAGTCATTGGTGCCACTTGTCTCACCTCTGCCTTGCTTTTATCCGGATGCGGTTTGTTTCAATCTGATAAGGCAGCCGAGGAAATTGATCCGCCTCAAGACGTTACATTCGTGAACGATGAAGCGGGTGCCAATTCAAATACAACAGCAGCCAAAAAAACAGAAAGTGAAAAAAGCGATACCGCAAAAGCGGATCAAGCCTCATCTACTGTTATGAGGGAGCTTTATCTCATTGATAAAAACGGGTATGTTGTTGCGCAAACGCTGCCTCTCCCTAAAAGTGAGAGCACGGCTAAGCAGGCGCTTGAATACCTCGTACAGGGCGGGCCTGTGTCAGAAATTCTTCCGAATGGCTTCAGAGCTGTATTGCCGGCTGACACCACCGTTAACGTTGACATCAAAAAAGATGGAACCGCGATAGCTGATTTCTCTAATGAGTTCAAAAATTATAAGAAAGAAGACGAACAGAAAATCGTTCAATCTGTGACGTGGACGCTGACGCAATTTAGTTCGATAGATAAAGTGAAGCTAAGAATAAACGGGCATGAATTGAAGGAGATGCCTGTAGGAGGGACGCCGATCTCAGATGATTTAAGCCGCAAAGACGGCATTAATTTGGAAACAGCCGGTGTAAATGATCTCACTGCTACCCATCCGCTGACAGTCTACTATTTGGCGGAAAACGAGGACAGTGAATACTACGTGCCGGTGACGAAACGAATCGACAATTCGGAAAAGGACGACATTACAGCAGCCATCAATGAATTGGCTAAAGGGCCAAGCAAGGTGAGCGGGCTGTTAACAGACTTCAGTGAAGATGTAAAGCTGGTCAGCAAACCGAAAATCAAAGACGGGCGCGTGACGTTGGATTTCAATCAATCTATATTCGGCAGCGCCGATGAGAAGACGAAAATGATTTCTTCAGAAGTGCTGAACAGCATTGTGCTGACGTTAACGGAGCAGCCGGATGTAAAAAGCGTCTCTGTTAAAGTGAACGGAAAATCAGAGCTTGTAAATGAAAAAGGCGAAAAGCTCACAGAACCGGTCTCCAGACCTTCTCAAGTGAATACGGGTAGTTTTTAAATTGGGATTTTTGATATACTAGAAAGAAAGAGGTTAGCGTTCCGGCTGCCTCTTTCTTTATTCAATTCCGGGACAAAAATGGTTTATGTACATACAATCGGAGGTAAAACATGAGACATGACGGAAGACAACACGATGAGCTGCGTCCAATCACATTCGATTTGGATTTTATCAGCCATCCGGAAGGTTCTGTTCTAATAACAGCGGGAAATACAAAGGTAATCTGCAACGCGTCTGTTGAGGACCGCGTACCGCCGTTTTTGCGGGGCGGAGGGAAAGGCTGGATTACAGCAGAGTACAGCATGCTGCCGCGGGCAACAAACCAAAGAACAATCAGAGAATCTTCTAAGGGGAAAATTTCCGGCAGAACAATGGAGATCCAACGCTTGATCGGCCGCGCGCTTCGAGCTGTTGTAGATCTGGAAAAGCTCGGTGAACGGACGATTTGGATTGACTGTGATGTCATTCAAGCTGACGGAGGAACTAGAACAGCTTCCATTACAGGCGCATTTCTTGCTATGGCGATTGCGATTGGCAAGCTGATCAAAGCAGGAACAATCAAGACAAATCCGATCACTGATTTTCTTGCTGCAATCTCTGTTGGAATTGATAAGGAACAGGGAATTTTGTTAGATTTAAATTATGAAGAAGATTCCTCCGCTGAAGTTGACATGAATGTCATCATGACAGGCAGCGGCCGTTTTGTGGAACTGCAGGGAACCGGGGAAGAGGCGACTTTTTCAAGAGAGGATCTGCACGGTCTTCTCGGTCTTGCGGAAAAAGGAATTCAAGAGCTGATTGACAAGCAAAAAGAAGTGCTGGGTGATTCTCTGCCAGAACTGAAATAAATAAAGACAGAAAGGCTTGATCATCATGAAAGAAGCAATTATTGCAACACATAATCCGGGAAAAGTGAAGGAATTCAAAGAAATTCTTGAGCCAAGAGGCTATGATGTCAAATCTTTAGCTGAAATTGGATTCACAGAAGAAATTGAAGAAACAGGCCATACATTTGAAGAAAATGCCATTCTGAAAGCGGAAGCTGTTGCCAAAGCAGTGAACAAAATGGTGATTGCGGACGACTCCGGTCTATCCATCGATAATCTTGGCGGCAGACCCGGGGTTTATTCAGCCCGCTATGCAGGAGAACAGAAAGACGACCAGGCAAATATCGAAAAAGTGCTCAGCGAGCTGAAAGGTATCGAAAAAGAACAGCGCACCGCCCGTTTCCGCTGCGCACTGGCCGTGAGTATTCCCGGAGAGGAAACAAAAACAGTCGAAGGCCATGTTGAAGGGTATATTGCTGAAGAACCGAGAGGAGAATATGGCTTTGGCTATGACCCAATTTTTATCGTGAAAGATAAAGATAAGACAATGGCTGAACTGACAAGTGATGAAAAAAATAAAATCAGCCATAGGGCTGACGCGCTTAAAAAGCTGTCTAAGCTTTTGGAGACATAAGGAGGAAGCTTGTACATGAACGTGCTGATTATCAGTGACAGCCATGGGCTTGAAGAAGAACTCCAAACCATTGCGAAACGGCATGAGGCAGAAGTTGATCTCATGATTCATTGCGGGGACTCTGAGCTTGAAACGAGGCATCCTGCATTGGAGCCTTATGCGGTTGTAAAAGGCAATTGCGATTTTGCCGGCGATTTTAAGGACGAGCTTCTTCTGACTGCCGGCTCAAGAAAAATACTGGTCACACACGGCCACCTTCACGGTATAAAACAGACCTTGTTAAACGTATACTATCGTGCAGAGGAGCTCGGAGCGGATGTAATCTGCTTCGGGCATTCGCACATCGCGGGAAGCGAAGTGCTGCGCGGAAAACTGATGATTAACCCAGGCAGCATCCGGCTTCCGAGGGTGCGCAGGACAGAAAGCTATGCTATACTGACATTAGAAAATGATGCTGCGACAGTCCGTTTTTACGACCAAGCAGGCAATGAAATTGAGGATCTGCAAAACCGAGTCACACTATGAAAATGTCATGAGGAAGAAAATTTTCTTCCTCATGAAAAAAATTCTAAAAAACCGTTGACTTATTATTGCATCCCGTATATAATAAATCTTGTCGCTGATAGTTAAAGCGAAAAACAAAAAAACAAAACGTGTCCCAGTAGCTCAGCTGGATAGAGCAACGGCCTTCTAAGCCGTCGGTCGGGAGTTCGAATCTCTCCTGGGACGTACTAAAAGAAAAACCTCAAATCCATTTAGGATTTGAGGTTTTTTGTTGTCAGCTTATGATTTTCATTTGTTATTTAACGGATCATCATCCAAGCCGTCAACTTTTCCGCCTTTATTCAGACGAGGTTCTTCTTTTTTCACAGTTTCAGAAATATGTTCATTTTCTTCAACAGTGCGTTTACCGACAACCACTTCATCAGTGACAACTGGTTTTTTAGTCACTTCCAGCTTTTCCTCAACGATTGGCACTCTGATTTCTTCCGAATCGTTGACGGGAGAAGCATCCGTTTTATTTTCATCCACTGGACGGCGTTCGACATAAATTTCATCATGTCTCACCGGGATGTCCATATCTCTTTTTTCTGTTTTCACTTCTTTTCCTATTTCTACTTCGCCGGTTTGAACGTCTTCCTTATCGACTTTCAGCTGTTCTTCTCGGAGCGGCATCGTTTTTTCTTCTTTCGTTGTATAATCCAATTCATTTGTGCTTGAAAAGCCGCCTGAAAGGGCATTGCCGTTATCAATAGGAGCAATTACATCTGCATCTGTATCGACGGCTACCAGAAGTTTTCCGTCATCCAAATCTTCTTGATACTTGTCTATTTCATCCGTTTTAATATCCAAGTCGGATAATGCTTTGCTGTGTGTAGCAGTATCATCCATTGTGAAATAATCTTTCAGTTTATCGAAAAAAGATTCAGATTCGTCCTGATGTGCATCGATAGCTTGATTGACTTCTGTTCCTGTACGTGACTCCAAATAATCTGTATCTCGCCGGCTTGTCACAACAGAAATGTCATCAGAATCATAGCCTTTTGTGAGTAAGCCTTCAATCGCTGCGATGGTTTCCTGCGGAGTTTCATATACACCAACTATGCTTTTCATATCAATCTCCTCCTTTATGAATTTGCATGATATCGTTCATGTCGTTTGTAATTCCCGCTGTTCTTTGAATTAAACAAAATTGAAAACATTGGCGTGTATCATAAAGGTGAAAAATGTGTGAATATAAAAAAAGATAGATAAGACAGACCTTCCCCTGCACTTATCTATCCTTATAAAATCGTCTCATAATTCCTTCGTCATAAACACACTGTTTGGATCTTCAACATAGTCTGCAAACGGTTCACAATACTGAAAATCGAAGCTTTCATACAACTTTCTTGCCGGCTCAAATGAAGCCATTGAACCCGTTTCTAAGCTTAACCGCTCATAGCCTCGTTTTCCAGCTTCTTCAATGATATGCTGGAGAATTTGTTTGGCAACGCCTTTTCTTAAATGTGATGCAGATGTTCGCATTGATTTGATTTCTCCGTGCCGGCTGTCCAGTTCTTTTAGCGCTCCGCAACCGGCTAGTTCATCACCCTCCCATGCACTCCAAAATGTTATTCCAGGCCCTCTTAGTTTCTCTAAACCTAAGGCATGGATGCTTTCCGGCGGGGACATAAGCGTCATGCTATGTAAATGCTCATTCACCAGTGAAACCACCTGATGTCCAGTTAAATCATCTATTTTTATATACATTTTATTCCTCCTCAAACATTCATCTTAATCATATTCCATCCTGTTTCCAACTATAAAGACAGAAAATCTGACAGTATTGAAGCACTTTTGGAATGTATGAGTTGCAGAAGATGCTTGAAAGAAAAAAAGGCCGAAATCGTTGTTCGGCCCTTGTAGTTTTCTTTAATATCTAAAGCCTCCATGCACACCGGCTGTTCCGCTGAACCCGCCGACGTGTGTCGCCGGAATACTGAACCCGCCGCTATGGCCGCTGAAGCCAGTGCCTGAAAATTGCTGCCCGAAAAAATCTGAAGTGTATGGATAAGAGGAGTACATAGCAGAGGGAGTGGTTAACGGGCTATATGCCTGGCTGAACGGCTGTCCGTATCCGTAGCCTCCAAATGGCTGATGGCTTTGCTGGTAAAAGGAAGGGACAGCAGGATAGTGATGCTGCGGAAAGCTCGGGAAGCTTGGAAAGCCTGCAGGGAATCCTTGCATGTCTGCTAATGATTTATTCATCGTATCACCTTTTCTTTGCAAGATACCATTAATGTATGCCGGGGAATAATAGGGGTGCCTATCCGAAATTGAAATGGATTGCAAGATGATCTGTCAGACTCAATCCATATACGAACCATAGCGTGTTATAAAACCTTACATGTTTATATAAAATTAAATAATTCTGGTGTATTATTGATAGATTAATAAAAAAATTATAAAAACTTTTAACATTTGCAATTCCTTTTGTACCAATAATGAAAGCGTATACAATATAGATTGATTAATCAAAATTGTCTAATAATTTTAAAAAATGCTGTTGACACTGCGTCCAAAGCGGCGTAATATGAGTTCAACAAAAGATAAACGCAAGCTTCACAAGCGAAAATCATCGCAGTATGATTCTAAAAAAATGAAAAACAAACGACCTTCTTGAACAGCTGGAAAGCCGTTCCGAAGGCTGAATATGAAAAGCGCAGATGAGGATAAGTAGCCTTGAAAAAGCTTTCCACAGAGAACCGGGGTAGCTGAGAACCGGCGAAGCTTTACAAGGTGAACTCGCCTCAGAGTGCCAGTCTGAAATGACAGTAGGACTTGGCCGGGTGAACTTGATTCACTCGTTACTAAAGCGGATAGAAATATCCATGAGACGGCCGATTAACAGGCCGTAAACAAGGGTGGTACCGCGGAAAGAAAAGCCTTTTCGCCCCTTTTAGCTATCGCAGTTACTGCGCGGCTGATTGTGGGCGGAAGGGCTTTTTTTATTGAATAATCAGCTATCTAGCTAATGAAAAGATGATCTTTAAAGGATGAAAATCCAAAAGGAGGAACTAAAATGGGGACTAATGTACAGGTGGATTCAGCATCTGCCAAATGTACACAGACGATGAGCGGAGCATTAATGCTGATTGAATCATTAAAAAAAGAGAAAGTAGAAATGATCTTCGGTTATCCGGGCGGGGCTGTGCTTCCGATTTACGATAAGCTATACAATTCAGGGTTGGTACATATCCTTCCCCGTCACGAACAAGGAGCAATTCATGCAGCGGAGGGATACGCAAGAGTCTCCGGAAAACCGGGTGTCGTCATTGCCACGTCAGGACCGGGAGCGACAAACCTTGTTACAGGCCTTGCTGATGCCATGATTGATTCATTGCCATTAGTCGTCTTTACAGGGCAGGTAGCAACCTCTGTAATCGGGAGCGATGCATTTCAGGAAGCGGACATTTTAGGGATTACGATGCCAGTAACAAAACACAGCTACCAGGTTCGCCAGCCGGAAGATCTGCCGCGCATCATTAAAGAAGCGTTCCATATTGCAACAACTGGAAGACCCGGACCTGTATTGATTGATATTCCGAAAGATGTAGCAACAATTGAAGGAGAATTCAGCTACGATCATGAGATGAATCTCCCGGGATACCAGCCGACAACAGAGCCGAATTATTTGCAGATCCGCAAGCTTGTGGAAGCCGTGAGCAGTGCGAAAAAACCGGTGATCCTGGCGGGTGCGGGCGTACTGCACGGAAAAGCGTCAGAAGAATTAAAAAATTATGCTGAACAGCAGCAAATCCCTGTGGCACACACCCTTTTGGGACTCGGAGGCTTCCCGGCTGACCATCCGCTTTTCCTAGGGATGGCGGGAATGCATGGTACTTATACAGCCAATATGGCCCTTCATGAATGTGATCTATTAATCAGTATCGGCGCCCGTTTTGATGACCGTGTCACAGGAAACCTGAAACACTTTGCCAGAAACGCAAAGATTGCCCACATCGATATTGATCCAGCTGAAATCGGAAAAATCATGAAAACACAGATTCCTGTAGTCGGAGACAGCAAAATTGTCCTGCAGGAGCTGATCAAACAAGACGGCAAACAAAGCGATTCAAGCGAATGGAAAAAACAGCTCGCAGAATGGAAAGAAGAGTATCCGCTCTGGTATGTAGATAATGAAGAAGAAGGTTTTAAACCTCAGAAATTGATTGAATATATTCATCAATTTACAAAAGGAGAGGCCATTGTCGCAACGGATGTAGGCCAGCATCAAATGTGGTCAGCGCAATTTTATCCGTTCCTAAAAGCAGATAAATGGGTCACGTCAGGCGGACTTGGAACGATGGGATTCGGTCTTCCGGCGGCGATCGGCGCACAGCTGGCCGAAAAAGATGCTACTGTTGTCGCGGTTGTCGGAGACGGCGGATTCCAAATGACGCTTCAAGAACTCGATGTTATTCGCGAATTAAATCTTCCGGTTAAGGTAGTGATTTTAAATAACGCTTGTCTCGGAATGGTCAGACAGTGGCAAGAAATTTTCTATGAAGAACGTTATTCAGAATCTAAATTCGCTTCTCAGCCTGACTTCGTCAAATTGTCCGAAGCGTACGGCATTAAAGGCATCAGAATTTCATCAGAAGCGGAAGCAAAGGAAAAGCTGGAAGAGGCATTAACATCAAGAGAACCTGTTGTCATTGATGTGCGGGTTGCCAGCGAAGAAAAAGTATTCCCGATGGTGGCTCCGGGGAAAGGGCTGCATGAAATGGTGGGGGTGAAACCTTGAAAAGAATTATCACATTGACTGTGGTGAACCGCTCCGGAGTGTTAAACCGGATCACCGGTCTATTCACAAAAAGGCATTACAACATTGAAAGCATTACAGTTGGACACACAGAAACAGCCGGCGTTTCCAGAATCACCTTCGTCGTTCACGTTGAAGGAGAAAATGATGTTGAACAGTTAACGAAACAGCTCAACAAACAGATTGATGTGCTGAAAGTCACAGACATCACAAATCAATCGATTGTCCAGAGGGAGCTGGCCTTAATCAAGGTTGTCTCCGCACCTTCAACGAGAACAGAGATTAATGGAATCATAGAACCGTTTAGAGCCTCTGTCGTTGATGTCAGCAGAGACAGCATCGTTGTTCAGGTGACAGGTGAATCTAACAAAATTGAAGCGCTTATTGATTTATTAAAACCTTATGGCATTAAAGAAATCGCGAGAACAGGTACAACGGCTTTTGCGAGGGGAACCCAGCAAAAGGCGTCATCCAATAAAACAATATCTATTGTATAAAACATAACAAGGGAGAGATTGAAATGGTAAAAGTATATTATAACGGTGATATCAAAGAGAACGTATTGGCTGGAAAAACAGTAGCGGTTATCGGGTACGGTTCGCAAGGTCACGCACATGCCCTGAACCTTAAAGAAAGCGGAGTAGACGTGATCGTCGGTGTTAGACAAGGAAAATCTTTCACTCAAGCCCAAGAAGACGGACATAAAGTATTTTCAGTAAAAGAAGCGGCAGCCCAAGCCGAAATCATCATGGTTCTGCTTCCGGATGAGCAGCAGCAAAAAGTATACGAAGCTGAAATCAAAGATGAATTGACAGCAGGAAAATCATTAGTATTCGCTCATGGATTTAACGTGCATTTCCATCAAATTGTTCCTCCGGCGGATGTAGATGTATTCTTAGTGGCGCCTAAAGGCCCGGGACACTTGGTCAGAAGAACATATGAGCAAGGAGCTGGCGTACCTGCATTGTTCGCAATCTATCAAGATGTGACTGGAGAAGCAAGAGACAAAGCCCTCGCTTATGCTAAAGGAATCGGCGGCGCAAGAGCGGGCGTATTAGAAACGACATTTAAAGAAGAAACAGAAACAGATTTGTTCGGTGAGCAAGCAGTTCTTTGCGGCGGATTAAGCGCGCTTGTCAAAGCCGGATTTGAAACATTAACTGAAGCAGGCTATCAGCCTGAACTTGCATACTTTGAGTGTCTGCACGAGCTGAAATTAATCGTAGACCTTATGTACGAAGAAGGATTGGCAGGAATGAGATATTCAATCTCTGACACAGCACAGTGGGGAGATTTCGTATCAGGGCCTCGCGTTGTTGATGCTAAAGTAAAAGAATCTATGAAAGAAGTATTAAAAGATATCCAAAACGGTACATTCGCAAAAGAGTGGATCGTCGAAAACCAAGTAAACCGTCCTCGTTTCAACGCTATCAATGCAAGCGAGAACGAACATCAAATCGAAGTAGTAGGAAGAAAGCTTCGTGAAATGATGCCGTTTGTGAAACAAGGCAAGAAGAAGGAAGCGGTGGTCTCCGTTGCGCAAAATTAATTTTTTCGATACGACGCTTCGTGATGGTGAACAGTCCCCTGGAGTGAACTTGAATACACAGGAGAAACTTGCCATAGCTAAGCAGCTCGAAAGACTCGGGGCAGATATCATTGAAGCGGGATTTCCCGCTTCGTCCCGAGGTGACTTTTTAGCTGTTCAGGAAATCGCAAGAACCATTAAAAATTGTTCAGTAACTGGTCTGGCCCGTTGTGTAAAAGGTGATATTGATGCTGCTTGGGAAGCGTTAAAAGAAGGTTCTCACCCGAGAATACATGTTTTTATCGCCACATCGGACATTCATTTGAAGCACAAGCTGAAAATGACACGTGAGCAAGTCATTGAAAGAGCGGTTGAAATGGTGAAATACGCAAAAGAACGTTTTCCGATTGTGCAATGGTCAGCTGAAGATGCCTGCCGCACTGAACTGCCGTTTCTAGCAGAAATCGTCGAAAAAGTGATTGACGCAGGCGCCAGTGTTATCAATCTTCCGGACACTGTCGGCTACCTGGCCCCGGCGGAATACGGAAATATCTTTAAATATATGAAGGAAAACGTTCCGAACATTCACAAAGCAAAGCTTTCAGCCCACTGTCATGATGATTTGGGAATGGCAGTCGCAAACTCTCTTGCTGCGATTGAAAATGGCGCTGATCAAATCGAATGCGCTGTGAATGGGATCGGTGAAAGAGCCGGAAACGCGGCATTAGAGGAAATTGCCGTAGCCCTCCATACCAGAAAAGATTTCTACCAAGTCGAAACAGGTATTACACTAAACGAGATTAAGAGAACAAGTGATTTAGTAAGCAAACTGACAGGCATGGCTGTCCCGCGCAACAAAGCGGTTGTTGGAGATAATGCATTTGCTCATGAATCAGGCATCCATCAGGACGGCTTTTTAAAAGAAAAATCGACTTATGAAATTATTTCACCGGAGCTTGTCGGCGTAACCGCAGATGCGCTTGTCCTAGGTAAACATTCCGGACGCCACGCATTTAAAGACCGGCTGACTGCTTTAGGATTCCAATTTGACAGTGAAGAGATTAATAAATTCTTTACGATGTTCAAAGAGTTGACTGAGAAGAAAAAAGAAATCACTGATGAGGATCTTGTTTCTCTTATTTTAGAAGAAAAAGTAACAGATCGCAAGATTGGGTATGAATTTCTTTCTCTGCAAGTACATTACGGAACAAGTCAGGTCCCTACGGCTACTCTTTCTTTGAAAAATCAAGAAAACGCAGAGCTTATTCAGGAAGCTGCAACTGGAGCTGGAAGCGTGGAAGCAATCTACAATACGCTTGAGCGCTGCATCGATAAGGATGTGGAGCTCTTAGACTACCGCATTCAGTCTAACAGAAAAGGCGAAGATGCATTTGCCCAGGTGTATGTAAGAGTTTTGGTGAACGGAAAAGAATCAGCAGGGCGGGGCATAGCGCAAGACGTATTAGAAGCATCAGCGAAAGCCTATTTGAACGCAGTAAACCGTCAATTGGTTTTCCAGTCGAATATGAGCGGATTGAAAAACCACACAGCTGTCGGATCATAAAAGAAAGGAGAACGGTTAACTTGAAGAAACGTATTGCTCTATTGCCCGGAGACGGGATCGGCCCTGAAGTATTAGAATCAGCGACAGACGTACTGAAAAGTGTTGCCGAACGATTTAACCATGAATTTGAATTTGAATATGGCCTGATTGGAGGGGCGGCTATTGATGAACATCATAACCCCCTCCCGGAGCAAACCGTTGCTGCTTGTAAAAATGCAGACGCGATATTGCTTGGCGCTGTCGGCGGACCGAAATGGGATCAAAATCCTTCGGAACTGAGACCGGAAAAAGGGCTGCTCAGCATCAGAAAACAGCTTGATTTGTTTGCGAATTTGCGGCCTGTGAAGGTATTTGAAAGCCTTTCTGACGCTTCGCCTTTGAAAAAAGAATATATAGATAATGTTGATTTCGTTATCGTTCGTGAGCTCACAGGCGGCTTGTATTTCGGCCAGCCGAGCAAACGCTATGTAAACACTAAAGGTGAGCAGGAAGCAGTAGATACACTGTTTTATAAGCGAACGGAAATTGAACGAGTGATCAGAGAGGGCTTCAAAATGGCGGCAGCCAGAAAAGGCAAAGTGACCTCTGTAGATAAAGCGAATGTTCTTGAATCAAGCCGGCTGTGGCGTGAAGTGGCTGAGGACGTTGCACAAGAGTTTCCTGATGTGAAGCTTGAGCACATGCTTGTGGATAACGCGGCCATGCAGCTAATTTATGCACCGAATCAATTTGATGTCGTGGTGACTGAAAATATGTTCGGTGATATTTTAAGCGATGAAGCGTCCATGCTTACAGGCTCGCTCGGAATGCTCCCGTCAGCCAGCCTATCAAGCTCTGGTCTTCATCTGTTTGAACCTGTTCATGGCTCCGCGCCTGATATTGCCGGTAAAGGGATGGCAAATCCGTTCGCAGCCATATTGTCAGCGGCAATGCTTTTGAGAACATCTTTCGGGCTTGAAGAGGAAGCGAAAGCTGTAGAAGATGCGGTAAACAAAGTCTTGGCTTCCGGAAAAAGAACAAGAGACTTGGCACGGGGTGAAGAGTTCAGCAGCACTCAGGCCATTACAGAGGAAGTTAAGGCAGCAATCATGAGTGAAAATACAATTTCTAATGTGTGACAGCTTACGTTAAGCGGTCTTAGCTCTAGGTAGAGGGAGGAAATAAAAGATGATGCCTCGAACAATCATCGAAAAGATTTGGGATCAGCATATTGTAAAACATGGTGAGGGAAAGCCGGATCTTCTCTATATTGATTTGCACCTCATTCATGAGGTGACGTCTCCTCAGGCATTTGAAGGCTTGAGACAAAAGGGAAGAAAGGTCAGAAGACCCCAAAATACATTTGCGACAATGGACCACAACATCCCGACTGTCAATCGTTTTGAGATAAAGGATGAAGTTGCGAAACGCCAGGTAACGGCGCTTGAAAGAAACTGTGAGGAATTTGGCGTGCGCCTTGCCGATCTTCACAGTGTGGATCAAGGGATTGTTCATGTCGTCGGCCCTGAACTGGGCTTAACGCTTCCAGGGAAAACGATTGTGTGCGGTGACAGTCATACATCAACACATGGCGCTTTCGGCGCTCTTGCATTTGGAATCGGGACGAGTGAAGTTGAACATGTCCTTTCCACACAGACACTTTGGCAGCAGCGTCCAAAAACACTTGAAGTGCGCGTAGATGGAACGCTTCAAAAAGGGGTAACGGCAAAGGATGTCATCCTTGCTGTCATCGGCAAATACGGTGTGAAATTCGGCACAGGCTACGTCATTGAATACACTGGGGAAGTATTCAGAAATATGACGATGGATGAACGAATGACTGTTTGTAACATGTCAATTGAAGCAGGAGCAAGAGCAGGTTTGATTGCACCTGACGAGGTGACGTTTGAATATTGCAAAAATCGCAAGTACACGCCAAAAGGCGAAGAATTTGACAAGGCCGTAGAGGAATGGAAGGCGCTGCGCACAGACCCGGGCGCTGTTTACGATAAATCTATCGTCCTTGACGGCAACAAAATTTCCCCTATGGTGACATGGGGCATTAACCCGGGAATGGTTCTTCCTGTCGATTCTGAAGTTCCTGCGCCGGAAAGCTTTTCTGCAGAAGATGACAAAAAAGAAGCGATTCGCGCTTATGAATATATGGGACTCACTCCTCATCAGAAAATTGAAGACATTAAAGTGGAGCACGTATTTATCGGTTCCTGCACGAATTCCCGCATGACTGACCTTCGCCAGGCTGCTGATATGATCAAGGGGAAGAAGGTAGCTGACAGCGTAAGGGCCATCGTCGTGCCCGGATCCCAAAGCGTGAAGCTTCAGGCTGAAAAAGAAGGGCTTGACCAGATTTTCTTGGAGGCTGGATTTGAATGGAGAGAGTCAGGCTGCAGCATGTGTTTGAGTATGAATAATGATGTTGTTCCTGAGGGAGAGCGCTGTGCATCAACCTCTAACCGCAACTTCGAGGGCAGACAAGGAAAAGGTGCAAGAACACATCTCGTCAGCCCGGCAATGGCTGCGATGGCTGCCATTCACGGACACTTCGTTGATGTCAGAAAGTTTTATCAGGAAAAAACAGTTGTGTAAGGAGTGCGCGAGATGGAACCTTTGAAATCACATACGGGGAAAGCGGCCGTATTAAATCGGATCAATGTGGATACAGACCAGATTATTCCTAAGCAATTTTTGAAGAGGATTGAAAGAACAGGCTACGGGCGTTTTGCATTCTTTGACTGGAGATATGATGCGAATGGTGAACCGAACCCTGAATTTGAATTAAACCAGCCTGTTTATCAAGGAGCTTCCATTTTAATAGCGGGAGAAAACTTCGGCTGCGGGTCATCGCGTGAACACGCTCCGTGGGCACTTGATGATTATGGGTTTAAAATTATCATTGCACCGTCATTTGCTGATATTTTCCATCAGAACTGCTTTAAAAATGGCATGCTTCCGATCCGCATGCCATATGACAATTGGAAACAGCTTGTCGGCCAGTATGAAAACAAGTCATTGCAAATGACTGTTGACCTTGAAAATCAGCTGATTCATGACAGTGAAGGCAATCAAATTTCATTTGAAGTTGATCCGCATTGGAAAGAGATGCTGATCAACGGATATGATGAAATTTCATTAACGCTGCTGCTGGAGGATGAAATCAAGCAATTTGAATCACAAAGAAGCTCTTGGCTTCAAGCCTGAAAAAGCGGCCGGTATTTGTCCGGCGGCTTTTTTTGCCTAATGAAACCTTTCAATTCTTGTGTTTGTTCACAGGTGTTGATACACTTGAACAAAATAAATGCCTGAAAGGAATATAGGTATGACGCATGACAAGAAGAACGCAAAAATTATTCCTTTTCCTCATCTGAAAGACCGCCTTGTGGAAAAAGGGATGTCATCACTAAAGGAAAAAAAGTATCAAGAAGCGCTTGAACTGTTTTCAGAAGCGATGAAATATGATGATACTGAATCCGATCTTCACTTAGGGATGGCCATCTGCTTTTTAGAACTGGGCGAGCTGGAAGAGGCAAAAAGCGTGTGCGAGAAGATGCTCAAAGAAGGTTATGGCCATTATTTTACGGTTTTGCAGGTGTACATGACCATCTTAATTCAGCTCAAAAAATATGAAGAAGTCAAAAGCACCATTGAAGCCGTTTTGGAAGAAAATCAGCTGCCGGCAGAAAGCGCCGAGCAATTTTATAAGCTGCTGGATTTCAGCCGGAAAATGACCGATCCGGATCGTGAGGACGAGGCTTGGGCCGAAGAATATGAGGATACAATTGACACCGAGAAAGTGCTGGCAAGCCCTGAGGAGCAAATGAATCTCATTCATTCCTTAAAAGACCGTAACGTAGCAAAGTATACAGGATTGCTCAAAACAATTCTCCAAGACCCCTCAGCCCATCCGATTATCAAAACGATGATTGTCATGCTGTTGGCTGAGCATGAGTACAGTAAACCTGTGCACATTAGTAAATTTGGCGAGTCTTTGACAATTGAACCGTCTGATATTGTTCCGCCTGATGCCGCCCCGATTCTGCACCGTGTTCTCAGGGTGCTGGATGAGACACTTGGAAATGAAAATCCAACCTTATATGCGGCAGTAGAAGAATTGTGGAGAAGACATTTGTACGTTTTATATCCGTTCCAGCCGAAATTGCTGTCGGCTGACCTTTGGGCGGCTGCTCTTCATAAAGTCGGTTACGAGATGCACGGGATTGAAATTGAAAGCGAAGAACTTCATATGATGTATGAATTTACAGACAGAGAACTCGATGAAGCTTGCACAATGTTAAAAGATATTGAAGAAATTTCTTATTTGTAAATCGCGCCATATAGTTGAAAGCGCTATGTGTTATGTTATAATATAGTGGTTGTATTTGTGTATAACGGGTTATAAGAAATACGGTTGGACAGGCTTTGCAGTTCATTATTAACATCTATACATAATGATTCTGATCTTTGGCAGCTTTGTTTTTGTTGGACGAAGCCGAATGATTGCTTTAGAATGGAAGACCGACACAACCTGAATAGATTTTTGGAGGGAAACACATGTCTGTAAAATGGGAAAAACAAGAAGGCAACGAAGGCGTTTTAACGGTTGAAGTTGATGCTGAAACGTTTAAAACAGCACTTGATGATGCATTTAAAAAAGTAGTAAAACAAGTTTCAATTCCTGGATTCCGTAAAGGTAAAATTCCTCGCGGATTATTCGAACAGCGCTTTGGCGTAGAAGCTCTTTACCAAGATGCTTTGGATATTCTTCTTCCTGTAGAATACCCTAAAGCGGTTGAAGAAGCTGGAATCGAGCCTGTAGACCGTCCTGAAATCGATGTTGAAAAAATCGAAAAAGGCGAAAGCTTAATCTTCACTGCGAAAGTAACAGTAAAACCTGAAGTGAAGCTTGGCGAATACAAAGGCCTGGGCATTGAAAAAGACGACACAACTGTAACTGACGAAGATGTTCAAAACGAACTAAAAGCCCTTCAAGAGCGTCAAGCTGAGCTTGTTGTAAAAGAAGAAGGCGCCGTTGAAGAAGGAAACACAGTTGTTCTTGATTTCGAAGGATTCGTTGACGGCGAAGCTTTCGAAGGCGGAAAAGCTGAAAACTACTCTCTTGAAGTAGGATCTGGCTCATTCATCCCTGGCTTCGAAGATCAGTTAGTTGGTCTTGAAGCAGGCGCTGAAAAGGATGTTGAAGTGACATTCCCAGAAGAATACCACGCTGAAGAGCTTGCAGGCAAACCAGCTGTGTTTAAAGTGAAAATTCACGAAATCAAAGCGAAAGAGCTTCCTGAGCTTAACGATGAATTCGCAAAAGATATCGATGAAGAAGTGGAAACACTTGCTGAATTAACTGAAAAAACAAAGAAACGTCTGGAAGAAGCAAAAGAAAACGAAGCTGACGCTAAATTACGTGAAGAGCTTGTTCTGAAAGCTTCTGAAAATGCTGAAATCGACGTTCCGCAAGCAATGGTCGACACTGAGCTTGACCGCATGCTGAAAGAATTCGAACAGCGTCTGCAAATGCAAGGCATGAACCTTGAGCTTTACACTCAATTCTCAGGTCAAGATGAAGCTGCGCTTAAAGAGCAAATGAAAGAAGATGCTGAAAAACGCGTAAAATCTAACCTGACTCTTGAGGCGATTGCGAAAGCGGAAAACCTTGAAGTATCAGATGAGGAAGTTGATGCTGAGCTTACTAAAATGGCTGAAGCATACAACATGCCTGTTGAAAATATTAAACAAGCCATCGGTTCTACTGACGCGATGAAAGAAGATTTAAAAGTTCGCAAAGCAATTGATTTTCTTGTAGAAAACCGTTAATATGGTGCATAATAATAGTACTAATAAAACAGGGCGCGAATCATTCGTGCCTTGTTTTGTACAATTATGAGTTATCTCTTTTTCTTGGGGCAATATAGTTAATGCAGGGCTGTTTTTTGTCATACATATAGAATGTGCAAGTCAGAAACACATTGTTACCGTCTTTTTGGAAAGTATGGTAAAATGCAATACATACTCGTTCGTTTCTAGAATCATTTTCTTTTGCTCTGCCGGTAAAAGAAAAAGTGAGACAAGATTAAGGGGTGAAAGAATGTTTAAATTTAACGAGGAAAAAGGACAATTAAAATGCTCGTTCTGTGGAAAAACACAAGATCAGGTTCGTAAGCTTGTAGCTGGACCTGGTGTATATATATGTGACGAATGTATCGAACTCTGCACTGAAATTGTAGAGGAAGAACTCGGAACAGAAGAAGAAGTAGAATTTAAAGACGTACCAAAGCCTCAGGAAATCCGTGAAATTTTGAATGAATATGTCATCGGCCAAGATCAAGCGAAGAAATCACTTGCTGTGGCTGTGTATAACCACTATAAGCGCATTAACTCTAACAGCAAAGTTGATGATGTTGAGCTTTCAAAAAGTAATATTTCATTAATCGGCCCTACGGGAAGCGGTAAAACCCTTCTGGCGCAAACATTGGCTCGCATTTTAAATGTGCCGTTTGCGATTGCAGACGCTACATCTTTGACTGAAGCTGGATACGTGGGTGAAGATGTAGAGAATATTCTCTTGAAGCTCATCCAAGCTGCTGATTATGATGTGGAAAAAGCCGAAAAAGGCATTATCTATATTGATGAAATCGATAAAGTGGCTAGAAAATCTGAAAACCCGTCTATCACACGTGATGTGTCAGGTGAGGGTGTACAGCAGGCATTGCTTAAAATTCTTGAGGGTACAGTGGCAAGCGTACCGCCTCAAGGTGGACGTAAGCATCCTCATCAAGAATTCATTCAAATTGACACAACAAATATTTTGTTCATTTGCGGCGGAGCTTTCGATGGTATCGAACAAATCATCAAACGCCGTTTAGGCCAAAAAGTGATTGGATTCGGTGCCGACAATAAAGCTGCTGATCTTGAGAAAGAAGACCTTCTTTCAAAAGTGCTTCCTGAAGATTTGCTCCGTTTCGGGTTAATTCCTGAATTTATCGGACGTCTTCCGGTTATTGCAAGCCTTGAAAAGCTTGACGAAGAAGCATTGGTTGCGATCTTAACAAAACCGAAAAACGCTCTTGTTAAGCAATTCAAGAAAATGCTTGAGCTTGACAACGTTGAGCTTGAGTTTGAAGAAGAAGCGCTTTCTGAAATTGCTAAAAAAGCAATTGAACGCAAGACTGGAGCACGCGGACTCCGTTCCATCATTGAAGGCATCATGCTTGATGTGATGTTTGAGCTGCCTTCTCGTGATGACATTGAAAAATGTGTAATCACCGGGGCAACTGTGACACACGGAGAGCCTCCTCGCCTCTTATTAAAAGACGGCACTGAGGTAAGCCAAGATAAAACATCTGCATAAAGATAAGTACAAACCTCCTGAGTGGTAACACTCAGGAGGTTTTTTTGCATGCAACTCTTCTGGAAAAACGTTTATTCCCGTCTTCTATGGGAGATACTAGCAATCAGAGGAATGAATTGGATACATAAATTGTTTTTCAGGAGGGACCACCATGAGTTGGACAGGGATCGCGTTATTTATTCAGCTGTTTTTTGGGATCATCATCGGTTTGTATTTTTGGAATTTGCTTAAAAATCAAAGGACACAAAAGGTCACGATAGATAAAGAATCAAAGAAGGAAATGGAGCAGCTTCGGAAAATGCGCGCTATCAGCTTGTCCGAGCCATTATCTGAGAAGGTCCGCCCCAAAAGCTTTAAAGATATCGTCGGACAGGAAGACGGCATTAAAGCATTAAAGGCTGCTTTATGCGGGCCAAATCCTCAGCATGTGATTGTCTATGGGCCACCGGGAGTTGGGAAAACGGCTGCTGCGCGGCTTGTGTTGGAAGAAGCAAAAAAACATAAACAATCACCGTTTAAAGAGCAGGCTGTCTTTGTGGAACTCGATGCGACAACAGCCCGTTTTGATGAAAGAGGAATTGCCGATCCGCTCATCGGCTCTGTCCATGACCCGATATACCAAGGGGCCGGAGCGATGGGACAGGCTGGGATTCCGCAGCCGAAGCAGGGAGCTGTCACCCATGCCCATGGCGGTGTGCTGTTTATTGATGAAATAGGGGAGCTGCATCCTATTCAAATGAATAAAATGCTGAAGGTGCTTGAGGACAGAAAAGTCTTTTTAGACAGTGCGTATTACAGTGAGGAAAATACACAAATTCCGAATCATATTCATGATATTTTTCAAAATGGGCTGCCGGCTGATTTTCGCTTGATTGGCGCGACCACGAGAATGCCAAACGAAATTCCGCCAGCTATCAGGTCCCGCTGTTTGGAGGTTTTTTTCCGCGAGCTTGAAAAGGACGAGCTGAAAACGGTTGCTAAAACAGCAGCTGATAAAATTGAAAAAAATATCTCCGAAGAGGGCCTGGATCTTTTGACCAGCTACACACGGAACGGGCGGGAAGCCGTCAATATGATTCAAATCGCAGCGGGGATGGCTGTAACGGAGAATCGGAAGGACATTACGATTGAGGATATTGAATGGGTCATTCACTCCAGTCAGCTTACTCCAAAGCACGAGCAAAAAATCGGTGTTGAACCACAGGTTGGCATTGTAAATGGGCTTGCAGTCTACGGGCCTAACAGCGGATCGCTTCTGGAAATCGAAGTGAGTGTAACCTCGGCTCAAGATAAAGGATCAATTAACATCACAGGAATAGCTGAAGAAGAAAGCATCGGCAGCCAATCAAAATCAATCAGACGAAAAAGCATGGCGAAGGGTTCGGTTGAAAATGTATTAACCGTGCTCCGGACAATGGGAATGAAGCCTTCTGATTATGATATTCACATCAATTTCCCAGGAGGGATTCCAATTGATGGGCCGTCAGCAGGCATTGCGATGGCGGCGGGGATTTTCTCGGCGATACACAAAATTCCTATTGACAATACCGTTGCGATGACGGGCGAAATCAGCCTGAACGGTCTTGTGAAACCCATCGGAGGCGTCATTCCGAAAATAAAAGCGGCCAAGCAGTCCGGTGCGAAAAAGGTGATTATCCCATATGAAAATCAGCAGGCGATCTTAAAGCAGATTGACGGGATCAAGATTATTGCAGTGAAGACGTTCCAGGAAGTGCTTGATGAAATTTTAGTGAATCCGCCAACGGAACAAAAACCGTTTCATATTGAAATCAATAAAGAATCCGTTTAAACCCTATTTTGATAATAGGGTTTTTTTCATGAAGGACATCTTTTCCTTTTTCATATCAGAAAGAAAGGGTATACTACGAGGAGACTGTTTTATAGAAAATGGAACCATGCCGTTTATTGTACAAGGATGAAAAAGTTGTATTATAATGGTTCATACTAAAGTCACGGAGGTGTCAGTCACATGGCAGAAGAATTAAAACGCAGCATCCCGCTCCTCCCTTTAAGAGGTTTATTAGTGTACCCGACGATGGTTTTGCATTTAGATGTAGGACGTGACAAGTCGGTTCAGGCTCTTGAACAGGCAATGATGCATGATCATATGATATTTTTAGCCACTCAGCAGGATATTTCGATAGACGAACCTGGTGAAGACGAGATTTTCACTGTCGGCACCTATACAAAAATTAAGCAAATGCTGAAGCTTCCGAACGGTACGATTCGTGTGTTGGTGGAGGGCCTCAAGCGCGCCCATATCGTCAAATACAATGAACACGAGGATTACACGTCGGTAGACATTCAACTTATTCATGAAGATGATTCAAAAGATACAGAAGACGAAGCATTGATGCGGACTTTGCTAGACCACTTTGATCAGTACATAAAAATTTCTAAAAAAATCTCGGCCGAAACGTACGCCGCGGTTACTGATATCGAAGAGCCGGGGAGAATGGCAGACATCGTTGCTTCTCATCTGCCCCTTAAACTAAAGGATAAGCAGGATATTTTAGAAACGGCTGATGTCAAAGACAGGCTGAACAAGGTCATTGATTTTATTAATAATGAAAAAGAAGTGCTGGAGATTGAGAAAAAAATCGGCCAGCGCGTCAAACGTTCGATGGAGCGTACGCAGAAGGAATACTACTTGCGTGAACAAATGAAGGCGATCCAAAAAGAGCTTGGCGATAAAGAAGGCAAAACTGGCGAAGTTCAGACGCTGACGGAAAAAATCGAAGAAGCAGGCATGCCTGAGCATGTGAAGGAAACAGCGCTTAAAGAATTAAACAGATATGAAAAAATTCCGTCAAGTTCTGCGGAAAGCTCCGTGATCCGCAACTATATCGACTGGCTGGTTGCTCTTCCGTGGACGGATGAAACAGATGATAAGCTTGATTTGAAAGAAGCAGGACGTCTCTTGAACGAAGAGCACCACGGGCTTGAAAAAGTAAAAGAACGTATTTTAGAATATCTGGCTGTCCAGAAGCTGACCAAATCCCTGAAAGGCCCGATTCTCTGTTTGGCAGGACCTCCAGGTGTCGGAAAAACGTCTTTAGCCAAATCAATTGCAAAAAGCTTGGGACGCAAATTCGTCAGAATCTCACTCGGAGGAGTACGGGACGAATCAGAGATACGCGGACACAGACGGACCTATGTCGGAGCAATGCCTGGACGTATTATTCAAGGGATGAAAAAAGCGGGCAAGCTGAATCCGGTCTTCTTATTAGACGAAATTGACAAAATGTCATCTGATTTTAGAGGAGACCCATCATCCGCTATGCTTGAAGTGCTTGATCCAGAGCAAAACAGCAGCTTCAGTGATCACTATATTGAAGAAACCTTTGATTTATCCAAAGTGCTGTTTATCGCAACGGCGAACAATTTGGCCACAATCCCGGGCCCGCTCAGAGACAGAATGGAAATTATTAATATCGCAGGCTACACAGAAATAGAAAAACTTGAAATCGTAAAGGATCACTTGCTCCCAAAGCAAATCAAAGAACACGGGCTGAAGAAAAGCAACCTGCAGCTGCGTGATCAGGCGATTCTTGATATTATCCGCTACTATACGAGAGAAGCTGGTGTGAGAAGCCTTGAACGCCAGCTTGCCGCGATTTGCCGTAAAGCTGCAAAAGCCATTGTTGCTGAAGAGCGAAAACGGATTACGGTTACTGAGAAGAACCTTCAAGACTTTATCGGAAAACGTATTTTCAGATATGGACAAGCTGAAACAGAGGATCAGGTTGGTGTAGTGACAGGGCTTGCTTATACAACCGTTGGCGGAGATACGCTGTCGATTGAAGTATCGCTTTCTCCGGGGAAAGGGAAATTAATCCTGACAGGAAAGCTCGGAGATGTTATGAGAGAGTCAGCTCAGGCTGCATTCAGCTATGTGCGATCCAAAACAGAAGAACTTGGCATTGAACCTGACTTTCATGAGAAGTATGATATTCATATACATGTACCAGAGGGTGCGGTGCCAAAAGATGGTCCGTCAGCCGGTATTACGATGGCAACAGCGCTTGTTTCTGCTTTAACGGGACGGGCGGTTTCGCGTGAAGTCGGCATGACTGGGGAAATCACGCTTCGCGGGCGCGTGCTGCCGATCGGCGGCTTGAAGGAAAAAGCGCTTGGCGCACATAGAGCGGGATTAACGACCATTATTGCGCCTAAAGATAATGAAAAAGATATAGAGGATATTCCGGAAAGCGTCAGGGAGGGGCTGACATTTATATTGGCGTCCCACTTAGACGAGGTTTTGGAACATGCCTTAGTAGGAGAGAAGAAATGAAAGTCACAAAGTCAGAAATCGTGATCAGTGCAGTAAAACCGGAACAGTACCCTGAAGGGGGGCTTCCGGAAATCGCATTGGCCGGAAGATCGAACGTAGGAAAATCGTCTTTTATCAATTCATTAATCAATCGCAAAAATCTTGCGAGAACGTCATCAAAGCCAGGAAAAACACAAACGCTTAATTTCTATATTATCAATGATGAGCTGCATTTTGTGGATGTGCCGGGCTACGGTTTTGCCAAAGTGTCAAAGTCTGAGCGTGAAGCATGGGGCAGAATGATTGAAACCTACATCACGACACGCGAGGAATTAAAAGCTGTGGTGCAGATCGTTGATTTGCGGCATGCGCCATCTAATGATGATGTACAGATGTATGAATTCTTAAAGTATTACGGCATTCCTGTTATTGTTATCGCTACAAAGGCGGATAAAATCCCGAAAGGCAAATGGGACAAACACGCGAAGGTTGTCCGACAAACATTAAATATTGATCCGGAAGACGAGCTGATTCTCTTTTCCTCAGAAACGAAAAAGGGAAAAGACGAAGCTTGGGGAGCGATCAAAAAAATGATAAACCGGTAGAGAATCCTCTACCGGTTTTATTTATCGTATAGATTTTTTTCGTTTTATCAATAATAACAATAAACTGATTCCAATAAAGACAAACGGCCAATACTCCTTCAGAAGCGCTGTTGGAATATGCGCAGACTCAAGCCATGCCATAATTTGTTTGAAAAAGTACAAAAACAGGGAAAAACAAATCATCGACACAGCTTCATATACATATTCTTTTTTTTGAACGGCTGAAACGAGAAGTGAGAAGCCGATCATAAAGAGGAGCATTTCAAAATCATCCGGCCACCATACCCATTTCGGCTTGGCAAAAAAGTGTAAACCGATCCCGAAGAGAAGTAAACCAATAAAAAAATGAGGTGTAACGGCTTCTTTTTTTCCTTGATATACAAAGGCTGCGCCTAACAGCATGAGGAGAACAGGCCATTGATCCTGCCCTGAAAATAGTTCGGCTTGGCCGCTTTCTAGCCATGCATATACAGAAGCGGCAAGCAGCAGACAAGGGAATAAAATTGATTTTTGTTTCATGCATATCACCTTCTTGTTTTTTAGAGCTGATGTGTAGTAAATTTCTGCTGTTTTTGGTATTGTCAATAGGAATGCTTCTTTTCCCTGAAGCTTTTTCTAATATAGCATAAGAATTTTAAAATCTGTTCACATTTTGTGAAAGAAACTATGTTATAATTATTATAAATAATGAGTTCTATGTTAGAATGATTATAAATTAAGATTCGGTGTTGGGGGTGTAATTAGAGCGATGCATATACTTGTTGTGGGAGTAGATTATAAATCCGCCCCTATTGAGATACGTGAAAAAGTAAGTTTTCAGCCGAATGAGCTGGCGGAAGCAATGGTGCAGCTGAAAGAAGAGAAAAGCATTCTTGAAAACATCATTGTCTCAACCTGCAACCGCACTGAAATTTATGCGGTAGTCGACCAGCTCCATACCGGCCGTTATTATATAAAAAAGTTTTTAGCTGATTGGTTTCAATTAAGCAAAGAAGAGCTGTCACCGTTCTTAACGTTTTATGAGAGCGATGCCGCTGTTGAGCATTTATTCCGTGTAGCCTGCGGACTTGACTCTATGGTGATTGGCGAAACGCAGATTCTCGGACAGGTACGCGACAGCTTTAAAACAGCTCAGCAAGAAAAAACGATCGGGACTATTTTTAATGAGCTGTTTAAGCAGGCGGTTACAGTGGGCAAACGGACTCACGCCGAAACAGACATTGGCTCAAATGCGGTGTCAGTAAGCTATGCTGCAGTTGAACTTGCTAAAAAAATCTTCGGGAATCTTTCAAGCAAGCACATATTGATTCTCGGTGCGGGAAAAATGGGCGAGCTTGCTGCGGAAAACCTGCACGGACAGGGAATCGGCAAGGTCACTGTCATTAACCGAACATACTTGAAAGCGAAGGAGCTTGCAGACCGTTTCTCAGGTGAAGCGAGAAGCTTGAATCAGCTTGAAAGCGCGCTTGCGGAGGCTGATATTTTAATCAGTTCAACCGGTGCAAGTGAATTTGTCGTGTCCAAAGAGATGATGGAAAACGCGAATAAGCTTCGCAAGGGACGTCCGCTGTTTATGGTCGACATTGCCGTGCCTAGAGATCTTGATCCGGCGCTGAATGATCTTGAAGGTGTTTTTCTTTATGATATCGACGATCTGGAAGGCATTGTAGAAGCGAACATGAAAGAACGGAGAGAAACAGCTGAAAAAGTTGAACTGTTAATTGAAGAAACCATTGTGGAATTTAAACAATGGATGAATACACTTGGTGTTGTGCCGGTTATTTCTGCATTGCGCGAAAAGGCGCTTGCCATCCAGTCAGAAACGATGGACAGCATTGAGCGTAAGCTGCCTCACTTAAGCACAAGAGAGAAAAAACTGTTGAACAAACACACCAAAAGTATTATTAACCAAATGCTTCGTGATCCGATTTTAAAGGTGAAAGAGCTTGCGGCAGATGCTGATTCTGAAGAAAAGCTTGCGTTGTTTATGCAGATTTTTGATATTGAAGAAGCTGCGGGCCGTCAAATGATGAAAACCGTTGAAAGCAGCCAGAAGGTCCACTCTTTTAAGAAGGCTGAATCAAAAGCGGGCTTTAGCCCACTTGTAAGTGAGTGAAAGCTGAATGATTGATACTGCAATGGCAAGACTTAATGAGGGGACAATCGTCATTTACGCGTTAAGTGTACTCTTTTATTTTATAGATTTTCTTCAACACAACCGGAAGGCTGGAAAAATGGCCTTCTGGTTGCTTTCTATTGTCTGGACTCTGCAAACCGTGTATTTAGCCTATTTTATGTGGGTGACGGGGCGGTTTCCGGTATTAAATGTGACGGAGGCGCTTTATTTTTATGCCTGGGTGCTTGTCACGCTGTCACTTGTACTGACAAAGCTTTTACGTGTTGACTTTATCGTGTTTTTTACAAATGTTATAGGATTTTCTATGATCGCCATTCACACATTTTCACCGACAGAGCAGCAGTCAGCTGCTTTTTCCGGGCAGCTTGTATCCGAGCTTTTGGTGATCCATATTACAATGGCGATTCTTTCATACGGCGCTTTTTCCCTTTCTTTCGTTTTTTCTGTGCTATATATGTTTCAATATCATCTGCTGAAAAAGAAAAAGTGGGGAAAATGGCTGTTGAGAATAGAAGATTTATCTAAGCTTGATTATATGGCGTATGTTTTAAATGTCATTGGGGTTCCGATGCTGCTGCTGAGTTTGATTCTCGGCGTCATTTGGGCATATGTCTCACTAGAAACGCTGTATTGGTTTGACGCCAAAGTGCTTGGTTCGTTTGTCGTCCTGCTGCTGTACAGCTATTATCTTTATATCAGGCTGATTAAAGAGCTGCAAGGAAAGGTCGCTGCACTGTGGAATACGGCTTGTTTTCTGGTGCTGATGATCAATTATTTCCTGCTTGGAAGCCTGTCGCAATTCCATTGGTTCAGTTAAACGATGTCCCAAGCAGATTCGGGAGGAAAGAAATGATGAGAACGATTAAAGTAGGTTCCAGACGAAGCAAACTCGCTATGACTCAAACAAAATGGGTTATTCAAAAACTGAAGGAAATCAATCCTTTGTTTGCTTTTGAAATTAAAGAGATCGTGACAAAGGGCGACCGGATTGTCGATGTTACACTCTCAAAAGTGGGTGGAAAAGGGCTGTTTGTCAAAGAAATTGAACAGGCGCTTTTAAACGAAGAGATTGATATGGCAGTGCACAGCATGAAGGACATGCCTGCTGTTTTGCCTGAAGGCCTTGTGATCGGCTGTATTCCTGAACGGGAAGATCCTCGTGATGCCCTTATTTCAAAGAATCGCGTAAAGCTTTCAGAAATGAAGGAAGGTGCTGTCATTGGCACAAGCAGTTTAAGAAGAAGCGCGCAGCTTTTGATTGAGCGCCCTGACCTTACAATTAAATGGATTAGAGGTAATATAGATACAAGACTTCAAAAGCTGGAAACAGAGGATTATGACGCGATTATTTTAGCGGCTGCCGGCCTTTCTAGAATGGGTTGGAAGCAAGATGTCGTAACCGAATTCCTTGAGCCTGAGCGCTGTTTGCCTGCTGTGGGGCAGGGAGCACTGGCGATTGAGTGCCGAGAATCGGATGAAGAGCTGTTGGCGTTGTTTTCTCAGTTTACAGATGAATATACAAAACGGACTGTCTTAGCGGAACGTGCTTTTTTAAACACGATGGAGGGCGGCTGCCAGGTTCCGATCGCAGGCTACTCCGTGTTAAATGGACAGGATGAAATTGAAATGACAGGTCTTGTCGCTTCACCTGACGGCAAAATCATTTTTAAAGAAACCGTCACCGGAAACGATCCGGAGGAAGTAGGAAAGCGCTGTGCCGCTCTTATGGCTGACAAAGGAGCAAAAGATTTAATTGATCGTGTAAAACGGGAGCTTGATGAGGATGGAAAATGATTTTCCGTTGAAAGGAAAAACAGTGCTTGTCACCCGGAATAAGGCACAGGCAACATCATTTCAGCAAAAAGTGGAGGCGCTTGGCGGTAAAGCTGTTTTAACCTCTTTGATTACGTTTCGCCGCGCTTTGCCGAATGATGTTGCGGAACAGGTAAGAGAGGATCTTGCCGCGCCAGGCTGGCTTGTTTTTACAAGTGTGAACGGGGCAGACTTCTTTTTTTCTTATCTGAAGGAAAATCAGCTTATTCTCCCTGCGCATAAAAAAATTGCAGCCGTCGGTGAAAAAACCGCCCGCCGTTTAAAAACGCATAACGTATCGGTTGATGTGATGCCACAGGAGTATATTGCTGAACAATTGGCTGACGCTCTTAAGCAGCATGTTGAACCGGGGGAGCCCATTACCGTGATGAAAGGGAATTTGTCACGTGATGTGATAAAACAAGAGCTTGTCCCGCTCGGTTTTGAAGTAAAGGAATGGGTTCTCTACGAAACGATTCCGGATGAAGAAGGCATTGAGGCACTGAAAGACGCTGCGGGTCAATATTCCTTTGACTATGTAACATTTACGAGTTCATCAACCGTACATACGTTTATGCATGTCTTGGGAGAAGAATTAAAAAAGTGGAAGGCGAATGGGACGGCCTGTATCAGCATTGGGCCTTTAACAAGTGATGCCCTTCTGACGTACGGCATCACATCGCATACGCCTGATACATTTACAATAGATGGCATGCTTGAATTAATGTGCAGCATGTCAAGAGAGGAAGAGAGAATATGAGTCAATCATTTAATAGACACCGCCGCCTGCGGACATCAAAAGCAATGAGAGAAATGGTAAAGGAAACACGTTTGCATCCATCAGATTTTATTTATCCGATTTTTGTCGTTGAAGGGCTGGAAGGCAAAAAAGCTGTTCCGTCAATGCCTGATGTTTACCATGTATCATTAGATTTATTGAAGGATGAATTAGCGGAGCTGGTCAAACTGGGCATTCAATCTGTTATCGTGTTCGGCATCCCGGAAGAAAAAGATGATTGCGGAACACAAGCGTACCATGATCACGGAATTGTCCAAAAAGCCATCACAGAAATTAAAGAACACTTCCCTGAAATGGTTGTTGTCGCTGACACGTGCCTGTGCGAATACACAGACCACGGCCATTGCGGACTTGTCAAAGACGGGGTCATCCTCAATGATGAATCGCTGGAGCTTTTGGCGCAGACAGCTGTCAGCCAAGCGAAAGCAGGTGCGGATATCATTGCGCCATCAAACATGATGGACGGATTTGTTACAGTGATCAGAGAAGCACTTGATAAAGAAGGATTCGTCAATATTCCAATCATGTCTTACGCTGTGAAATATTCAAGTGAGTTTTACGGTCCGTTCCGTGATGCAGCAAACAGCACACCGCAATTCGGAGACCGCAAAACATATCAGATGGACCCTGCCAACCGTATGGAGGCACTCCGCGAAGCACAATCAGATGTCGAGGAAGGCGCGGACTTTTTGATTGTCAAACCTTCGCTTTCTTATATGGATATCATGCGTGACGTAAAAAATGAGTTTACTTTGCCGCTCGTCGCTTATAATGTAAGCGGAGAGTATTCAATGGTGAAGGCTGCAGCGCAGAACGGCTGGATCAAAGAAAAAGAAATTGTGTTGGAAATTTTGACAAGCATGAAGCGCGCGGGTGCCGACCTGATTATTACGTATCATGCGAAAGACGCAGCGAAATGGCTTGTGGAGTAATTTTATTCAGTTGACAGGAGTTGAGGCAGATGAGAAGCTATGAAAAATCAAAAACGGCTTTTAAAGAAGCGCAAAAACTCATGCCGGGCGGTGTGAACAGTCCCGTTCGCGCATTTAAATCGGTAGACATGGACCCGATTTTTATGGAACGCGGAAAAGGCTCGAAAATCTTTGATATTGACGGGAATGAATATATTGACTACGTCTTGTCATGGGGGCCTTTAATTTTAGGGCATACAAATGACCGTGTCGTAGAAAGCCTCAAAAAAGTGGCTGAATACGGGACAAGCTTCGGTGCTCCGACTGAAGTGGAAAATGAACTGGCTAAGCTCGTCATTGATCGTGTGCCATCTGTAGAAATTGTACGAATGGTAAGCTCCGGAACAGAGGCTACAATGAGTGCCCTCCGTTTGGCAAGGGGCTATACGGGCCGCAACAAGATTTTAAAATTTGAGGGCTGCTACCACGGGCACGGCGATTCTCTCTTGATTAAAGCTGGTTCAGGTGTTGCCACTCTCGGTCTGCCTGACAGCCCGGGGGTGCCTAAAGGCATTGCGAAAAACACCATCACCGTTCCGTACAATGATTTAGAAAGTGTAAAGCTTGCTTTCCAGCAATTCGGTGAAGACATTGCGGGAGTCATTGTAGAGCCAGTTGCCGGAAATATGGGTGTTGTTCCGCCGCAAGAAGGTTTCCTGCAGGGTCTGCGTGATATCACTGAGCAGTACGGCTCCCTGCTGATTTTTGATGAAGTGATGACAGGCTTCCGGGTCGATTATAACTGCGCTCAAGGCTACTTCGGCGTAACGCCTGATCTGACTTGTTTAGGAAAAGTAATTGGGGGCGGACTTCCTGTCGGCGCTTATGGCGGAAAGGCAGAAATCATGGAGCAGATCGCTCCAAGCGGTCCGATCTATCAAGCTGGTACATTGTCAGGCAACCCGCTTGCAATGACGGCTGGCTTAGAGACATTGAAACAGCTGACACCTGATTCCTACAAGAATTTCATCAAAAAAGGCGACAGACTGGAAGAAGGGATTTCAAAAGCCGCCGAGGCACATGGCATTCCGCATACCTTTAACCGTGCAGGTTCGATGATCGGTTTCTTCTTTACAAACGAACCAGTCATCAATTATGAAACAGCGAAATCATCTGATTTGAAGCTGTTCGCAAGCTATTATAAGGGGATGGCAAATGAAGGGGTATTCCTTCCGCCATCACAATTCGAAGGTCTTTTCCTCTCAACGGCCCATACTGATGAAGATATTGAAAACACAATCCAGGCAGCTGAGAAAGTATTTGCTGAGATCAGCCGCAGATAAGAGTGAAAACCGGTATCAAGGACTCCTTGTGCCGGTTTTTTCGTGCTCTCCCACTCATATTTTCTCCAGTTCATACATACACCTTTAGTGACATCTAATTTTAAGGATTAGATGAAAGGAGGATATGAACTTGCCGCAAAATCATCGATTGCAATTTTCTGTAGAAGAATCGATCTGTTTCCAAAAAGGACAGGAAGTTTCTGAACTGCTTTCTATTTCATTAGATCCTGATATTAGGGTTCAGGAAGTAAATGATTATGTATCAATCATAGGATCGCTTGAACTTACAGGTGAGTACAACATAGATCAAAACAAACATACCGAAGAGATTTATACAGATAAGCGGTTTGTTGAACAAGTTAGAAAGAGAGAGGATGGAAGTGCGGAACTGACTCACTGTTTTCCTGTGGATATTACCATTCCGAAAAATAAAGTGAGCCATTTACAGGATGTCTTCGTCTTTATTGACGCATTTGACTATCAATTGACGGATTCGCGCATTTTAACAATTCAAGCTGATTTAGCGATCGAAGGGCTTCTGGACGATACGCAAGACAAAGAGCAGGAGATACCTTTATATGAAGCTCCTGCGGCATTCAGGGAGGAAGAGCTTTCAGAGCCGCCGGCACATAGTGTAGTAGAAGAACCGGGTGCATCATCGGCAGAGGAAGCAGTTATTCAGCATGAACCGCCAGCCGAACCGCCAGAACTTTTTATCTCGAAAGCGGGGCTCCGTGAAGAACTGGAGACAGAAAAAGCAGAATCTGAGCCGCCTGAATCGGTTGCTTCAGAACCAGAGGCCAGAGAAGATGTGAAAGAGGAAGAAGAGTCAGAAGAGCTTGCTGTGCCGGAAACGGAGGTTCGTGCTGAATCGGAAACAGAAGAATCTGAGCCAGAACCTGATCCTTCAGAAATAGAGATTCAAGAGATCGTTAAAGCAAAAAAAGAAACGGCAGAGCCGGCAGCTGCAATAGCGGATGTTCGTGAAGAAGCAGACGCTCCAGCGGAGACTGAGCTTCGTGAACACGCTGGAGCAGAAGAATCGCCTGCTTTGGAAGCTGAGCTTCATTCAGAGACTGTGATTGCTGAGGAAAAAACGGAAACAACAGTGTCTCCCAATCATGAATATGCGCTGCGCCAAGAGGCTCAAAATGAAGAAGCAGCTCAATCGGATCAGGCTGATCCTGCGCTTTGCCAAGAAGAGGCGGAACCGGATGAAGCTTTGGAGATTGTATCAGAGGCCACTCTCTCCATAGAAGATAGCAGAGAAACAGCTTCAGCTGTATATGTGGAGAATGACAAAGCCGATTTACATTTCCATTTCAACCAAAAAACAAGCTCGGAGGAGGCATCTCAAGAAGAATTGCCTGAACCGGCATACCGTACCTTCCTGCCTGAACAAGAAGAGGAGGATTCTTTTTATTCAGCGCCTAAGCTGCTGGAGGAGGAAGAACAAGAGGAAGAGAGCTTCGAAATTGAAGTGAGAAAAACACCATCAGCTGAAGAGCCTAAGGAAGAAACACCTTTTCAATCCTTCCAGCTGCCTGAATCTTCTGAGACTGAAAGGAAGGAAACGGATGCTGTTCCTAGGGTTGCTCCTGCTGCTGAAACGAAGGAACCTCAAACAAAGGAAAGTGATAATTCTCTTTATTTAACCAAACTCTTTACAAAAGAAGCGGATGAGTTTTCAAGAATGAAAATTTGTATTGTGCAGCAGGAAGATACGATCGAGCGTTTATGCGAACGGTATGAAATTACATCCCAGCAGCTGATCAGGATGAATTCTTTAGCCTTGGATGATGAATTAAAAGCAGGACAGATTCTCTATATTCCTCAATATAAAAATAGCCATGCGTAAACCGTAAGTGATCGGAAAATGTGGTGAATGAAATGGAAGATACCCAATCGGTTCTTCAGGAATACGGACTGACTGCTCAATTTATTGAGCCTGTCAGTCCTCTTGTTTGGAAAGTGTATACAGACTACGGCATATTTGCCCTGAAAAAATTGAAAGAGGGTCGCGGCAAGCATTTTACAGATCATATGGTGGCGATTGAGGAAAAAGGCTTTCGTTCATTCGTTCCCGTTTACAGAACAAATAGCGGTGAGTTTTTCTCAGCAGGCATACAATACGGAGATACCTACTATTTAATGCCTTGGCTCCAATTTGACCAAGAGGAAGAGCGGGATCAGAAGCATGCTTATTTATTTAGAGAAACAGCCCGTCTTCACGAGAGAACCGCACAGGAACTAAAGGTTAGACGTGATGAGATTGAACGTTATTACGGGCAAACGAAAAAAAATTGGGAACAAGATAAAATTTTCTATGAGCAGTTTGTGGATAGAGCGGAGAAGGAATGGTACCTTTCTCCTTTTGAACTCCAGGCCATAACCTATTTTTCAGAAACCATTTCCGCGGTGAATTTTGCGCTGGAACGGTTGGAGGACTGGTATGAGTCTGCAAAGGAAAAGGACGTTTCACGGGTTGTAATGAACCACGGCAGCCTGTCTATACACCATTTTCTGTATAATGATGCCGGGACCGGATATTTTACAAACTTCGAAAGAGCATCTGTCGGTCCGCCGCAAAACGACCTGCTCGGCTTTTATACAAAAATGTTCAGAGGCTTTCCGAAAGCTTGTCCGGAATGCGTCGAATGGTTTTATGGATATACGAAATCATTCCCTTTGCGTGAAGCGGAAGTCAGCCTTTTTCTCAGCTATATGGCATATCCGGCAGCCATGTACAAGGTGCTGAACGGTTATCAAACTGGGAAAAGACAGCATGAAAAAGAGGAATGTACACAATTATTAAAGGCTTATTGGCAAATGAAAAATATAGAGCCGTTTGTGATGAAAATTCATCAGATTGAACAAGAGAAAAAATTTCAGGCTGAAAACGAGTCCACGTCTTAATGGCGCGGACTTGTTTGTTTATATCCATTCTAAATGAAGGGCGCAAGCTAAAAAGATTAGGATTGCGAGCAGCAAAACATCAAAGGTTGTCGGAAAGAAAATGGTTCTGATTCCTTGAAAAATCGTAATGGGAATAATCACTTGTGCGGATACAAGCCGAATTTGCCTTACCCATGGCGGCAGCGAATAAGAGCTGAAACGTTTCTTCACGGTGCATCCTCCTCTACGCATTTACAAGCATCATATGTAAACTTGGGCAATAGGTGCCTGCCCATCTGTATAGAAAGCGGTGTTTTTGGAAAAGATGATTGACGAATCAAAAACACTTTTACTATAATAAAGAACATAAATAATGTATACAATGAGCTGATAAATACACCTGCTTAGAACGGGAAGAGTACAAAAAAGGCGCATGCAGAGAGAGAAGCCGTTTGCTGAAAGGCTTCTTATGTTGTCTGATTGGAAGGTCGCCCGGGAGCATAATTTCTTGAAAGAAGAGTAGAGAAATTCGGGAAACACCCGTTATCCGTTATAAGTGCATGAACTGATAGAGTTCATGAAAAAAGGTGGTACCGCGAAAGAGCTTTTCGTCCTTTTACAGGGATGAAGAGCTCTTTTTTCGTTCTCAGCCATTTTTAAACATGCTGGAGGGTTATGATGGAAACGAATGAACAAACAATGCCGACGAAATATGATCCGGCAGCGGTTGAAAAAGACCGATATGATTTTTGGCTAAAAGGCAAATTTTTTGAAGCGGGCAGTGACCAGACAAAAGAGCCATACTCTGTTGTCATCCCGCCGCCAAACGTAACAGGAAGACTTCACCTTGGCCACGCATGGGACACAACGCTGCAAGACATTGTAACAAGAATGAAACGCATGCAGGGCTATGATGTGCTGTGGCTTCCTGGCATGGACCACGCCGGCATCGCGACACAGGCTAAAGTAGAGGCGAAACTTCGTGAAGAAGGCAAATCCCGCTACGATTTAGGCCGTGAAAAATTCCTCGAAGAAACGTGGAAGTGGAAGGAAGAATATGCTGACTTTATTCGCAGCCAGTGGGCGAAATTAGGTCTTGGCCTAGATTATTCCCGTGAACGTTTTACGCTGGATGAAGGCTTGAGCAAAGCGGTAAGGGAAGTATTCGTTAAGCTTTATGAAAAAGGCCTGATCTACAGAGGCGAATATATTATTAACTGGGACCCAGCGACAAAAACAGCCCTATCCGACATTGAGGTGATTTACAAGGATGTTCAAGGCGCGTTCTATCATATGAGCTATCCGCTTGCTGACGGTTCAGGCTCAATTGAAATTGCGACGACACGTCCTGAAACAATGCTCGGTGATACAGCTGTTGCCGTTCACCCTGAAGACGAGCGCTATAAACACCTTATCGGAAAAACGGTGATCCTGCCGATTGTAAATCGTGAAATTCCGATTGTCGGTGATGACTATGTTGATATGGAATTTGGTTCAGGTGCCGTGAAAATTACGCCTGCTCATGATCCGAACGACTTCGAGCTTGGCAACCGCCACAATTTAGAACGCATTCTTGTCATGAATGAAGATGGCACGATGAATGAAAATGCGCTGCAATATCAAGGTATGGATCGTTTTGAATGCCGCAAAAAGCTCGTAAAAGATTTACAGGAGGCGGGAGTTCTCTTCAAGATCGAGGATCATATGCACTCTGTCGGCCATAGTGAACGAAGCGGGGCTGTTGTGGAGCCTTATCTTTCTACACAATGGTTTGTGCGCATGCAGCCGCTTGCTGATGCAGCGATTGAGTTGCAAAAGAAAGAAGAAAAGGTCAACTTTGTGCCTGACCGTTTCGAAAAAACGTATTTACACTGGATGGAAAACATTCGCGACTGGTGTATCTCCCGTCAATTGTGGTGGGGCCATCGTATTCCTGCCTGGTATCATAAAGAAACAGGCGAGCTATATGTCGGGCTTGAAGCGCCGGAAGACAGCGAAAATTGGGAACAGGATACAGACGTACTGGATACATGGTTCAGTTCTGCGCTATGGCCTTTCTCCACAATGGGCTGGCCTGATGTAACGGCTGAAGACTTTAAACGCTACTATCCGACAGATGTTCTCGTGACAGGGTACGATATCATTTTCTTCTGGGTATCACGCATGATTTTCCAAGGCATTGAATTTACAGGCGAGCGCCCGTTCAAAGATGTTTTAATCCACGGCTTAATCCGTGACGAGCAAGGCCGGAAAATGAGTAAATCTCTTGGCAACGGTGTCGACCCGATGGATGTGATTGACAAGTACGGAGCCGATTCTCTGCGTTATTTCCTTGCGACTGGAAGCTCTCCTGGCCAGGATCTGCGCTTCAGCTATGAAAAAGTGGAATCGACCTGGAATTTTGCCAATAAAATTTGGAACGCCTCCCGTTTTGCATTAATGAATATGGATGGCATGACGTACGATGAGCTTGATCTGTCAGGCGAAAAGTCAGTCGCTGACAAGTGGATTTTAACGCGATTAAATGAAACGATCGAGCACGTGACCCAGCTTGCTGATCGATATGAATTTGGTGAAGTAGGACGCCATTTATATAACTTTATCTGGGATGATTTCTGTGATTGGTATATTGAAATGGCGAAGCTTCCGCTTTATGGAGAAGACGAAGCGGCTAAGAAAACTACCCGTTCCATCCTTGCTTACGTACTTGATCAAACGATGCGTCTGCTCCATCCGTTTATGCCATTCTTAACGGAGGAAATTTGGCAGCACCTTCCTCACCAAGGGGAATCGATTACAGTAAGTCAATGGCCTGTAGTAGTGCCGGAGCATACCGATACTGAAGCGGCAGCTGACATGAAGCTTCTTGTTGAGCTGATCCGTTCTGTGCGTAATATCCGCAGTGAAGTCAATACGCCAATGAGCAAGCAGGTTGAACTATATATTAAAACAAGCACAGACGAAATAGCGGCCCGCCTCGAAGCGAACCGTTCATATGTTGAACGTTTTACGAATCCGAGCGTGCTTAAAATCGGCACCGATATTGAGGCTGTTGATAAGGCGATGACGGCCGTTGTCTCAGGAGCAGAGGTTATTCTTCCGCTTGAAGGCTTAATCAATATTGATGAAGAAATTGCCCGTCTGCAAAAAGAATTTGATAAACTGACAAAAGAAGTTGAGCGTGTCCAAAAGAAACTTGGAAATGAAGGATTTATGAAAAAAGCGCCTGCACACGTAATTGATGAAGAACGTGAAAAAGAAAAAGATTATGTGGCGAAGCGTGACGCTGTTCAAAAACGAATGGCTGAGCTGAAGGGTTAATGAAAAGCCGGGGCGGTTTCTAGAGAAACCGCCTTGTCTTATAAAAGAGGGGATTATCATTGTTTACTGCATATCAAGATGCGCGCAGCTGGATTCACGGGAGGCTGAAATTCGGGGTGAAGCCCGGACTTGGCCGAATGAAACAGCTGATGGCGCGGTTAGGACATCCTGAAAAAAAAATCCGGGCGTTCCACGTCGCAGGAACAAACGGTAAAGGATCAACTGTCGCTTTTATCCGTTCTATGCTGCAGGAAGCCGGATATACGGTTGGAACATTTACATCGCCTTATATTATTACGTTTAATGAACGGATCAGCGTAAACGGGATACCGATTTCAGATGAGGAATGGACAGCACTTGTCAATCAAATGAAACCGCACGTTGAAGCCCTTGATCAAACGGAATACGGACAGCCGACAGAATTTGAAATTATGACAGCTTGTGCATTTTTATATTTCGCAGAGTTTCATAAGGTCGATTTTGTTATTTTTGAAACAGGTCTGGGCGGTAGATTCGATTCTACTAATGTGGTTGAACCGCTCTTAACTGTGATTACAAGCATCGGACACGATCATATGAACATTTTGGGAAACACCATTGAAGAAATTGCAGGAGAAAAGGCCGGTATTATTAAAGAAGGTATTCCAATCGTTACAGCAGTTACCCAGCCGGAAGCTTTACAGGTCATCCGCCATGAAGCTCAACGGCATGCTGCGCCGTTCCAGTCATTGCATGATGCATGTGTTATTTTCAATGAAGAGGCTCTGCCTGCAGGAGAACAGTTTTCATTCAAAACGGAAGAGAAATGCTATGAAGATATTCGGACATCTCTGATTGGCACCCATCAAAGACAAAATGCTGCTTTGTCCATTTTGGCTGCGGAGTGGCTCAATAAGGAGAATATTGCCCATATCAGTGACGAAGCGTTAAGGAGAGGGCTTGTGAATGCTGCTTGGCCGGGACGGTTAGAGCTTGTTCAGGAGCATCCTCCGGTATATTTAGACGGTGCGCATAACGAAGAAGGTGTCGAAAAGCTGGCGGAAACGATGAAGCAGCGTTTCGCCAATTCACGCATTTCTGTGGTGTTTAGCGCGTTAAAGGACAAACCGTATCAGAACATGATTAAAAGACTGGAAACCATTGCTCATGCGATTCATTTTGCTTCTTTTGATTTCCCGCGTGCTTCTCTTGCAAAAGATCTCTATGATGCAAGTGAAATCAGCAATAAAAGCTGGAGTGAAGATCCAGACGATGTGATCAAATTCATAGAAAGTAAAAAGGGCTCAAATGAAATTGTGCTGATTACCGGATCTCTTTACTTTATTTCTGACATTCGCAAAAGGTTGAAATAAAAGCATCCGGCTCCGGCAGAATCAAAAAAAGATTCTGCCGTTTTTTTTATGTGTAAAATTGAATATCCCCAATTGGAGCTCAGGATGCTCATTTTGCTACAATCCATACCAGAACTCAATGAGTAAAGGTGTGTTGTCTATGCTATCCATTCTTTTTATCTTCGGGCTTATCCTTGGTTCTTTTTACTATACGGCCGGGTGCCGTATCCCCTTACATCTATCTATTATTACGCCCCGTTCATCATGCCCGTTTTGCCGGCGGACATTAACTTCTGCAGAATTAATTCCCATCCTGTCATTCCTATTTCAAAAAGGTAAATGTAAAAGCTGCGGGCATAGAATTTCTTTTATGTATCCCGCAGCAGAGCTTGTGTCAGCGTGTTTATTTGCCGCCGCAGGAATACGCTTTGGCACGTCGCTGGAACTGTTTCCCGCTGTGGTGTTTATCTCTCTTCTCATTATTGTTGCAGTGACAGATATTCATTTTATGCTGATTCCAAACCGAATATTGATTTTCTTTCTTCCCTTTTTGGCGGCCGCGAGAGTGATTTCTCCGCTTGATTCCTGGTATGCAGGCCTGTTAGGTGCGGCAGCCGGATTTCTATTTCTGGCTGTAATTGCCGCAATCACCCATGGGGGAGTAGGGGGAGGAGATATTAAATTATTTGCGGTGATTGGCTTTGTGCTTGGTGTGAAGATGCTGGCAGCTGCCTTTTTCTTTTCTGTTTTGATAGGTGCATTATATGGAGCGGCAGCTGTTCTGACTGGTAGACTCGCTAAAAGGCAGCCGCTTCCCTTCGCCCCCGCTATAGCCGCAGGGAGCATTTTAGCCTATTTATACGGTGACTCTATCATTTCTTTTTATATCAAAATGGCATTGGGCTGACTGCTGAAAAATTTGACGAACGTTTTTTGGACAAGGCGACAAAAGTCTTGTTCTTTTTTTCTTTGCCTGTGCTAAAGTGTGTAGCATGAAAAGCCGACAAGAACGGTCAAGCAAATGAAGGGAGGAAGCGGAATTGAAAAAAAGAAAGAATAAAAAAAACAGTAAAGCCGCAGAAAAAGCCCTCAAGGTGACGATTAATGGAAAAGAAGAGACGGTTTACGAACAAGAGACGCCTGAGACAGAGGCGGATAAAAGCATGACATTTTCAAATTGGGAGGAAAAAAGACAGGCAGAACAAGAGGTTGCGGCATCCCAGGAACATCCTGATGAAGATGAATTCAATTGGGATTCCGAGGAGGACAAGGTGTTTAAAGAGGATCCAAAAGTTGTTCCTCCTTTTCAAAAGAAAAAAACAAAGCTTTATGCAAAAGGAAAGACCGGGGCTGCCAAACCGGTAAAAAGAGTGGCCGCGACGATTGCCTTCGCGGCTGTCATTGGCACTGGATTAGGGTTATTCGCGTTAAACATATCGGGGAATAAAGAAGCGTCAGCACCGGCCTCTTTAGAGGATTCTTTAGGCAGCCAAGCGGCAAAAGCAGGGGATACTTCAACTGAAAAACAAACTTCAGGCACAGAAAAACAAGCGGCGCAAACTGAAGGTACATATAAAACATACGCTGTACAAGCCGGAAAATTTTCAAATGAAAAGGGTGCCGAAACGTTAACAGAACAATTGACCGAAAAAGGATATTCCGCCGTGTCACTGTCAAAGGATGACGGGTATACGTATGTCATCGCGGGCTTAGCCAGTGATAAGGATGTCTCACAGCAGTTAGGACAGGTTTTAATCGACAGTGATTTTGAAGCCTGGGGAGGCAAGGAGCTTTCTTTATCAATAGAGTCAGATATGACAGATTCTTTTAAGGAAACAGCGGAAGTTGCAGCAAAGGCGATTCTCGGCGAAGACATTACAAAAGCGAGTATAGAGAAAATAGAAAAGTCGCTTGGTGAAACAAAAGCGTCAGAAACAGAAGAGAAAAAAGCGATTTTGCAGGCTTTAAAGGAATTAGAGGATCCAAGTGCTGAAGCCGGGTGGAAGGCTCAGCAGGAGCTGTTAGCCGTCGTAAAATAAGAGATAGTGCCCTGAGCCTTCGTCCTTTAGTGACAGGCTTTTTTTATTTTGTCATGAAAAAGTTATTTTTCTGAAATTGTGACAAGCCTCGTGATTTGGTAGGATAAACGAGTATCTTTTTTTCTTAAGCAAACCCTGAAAGGATGACGAACATGACAAAACCGCTAATACTTGCATCACAATCTCCGCGCAGGAAAGAACTCCTCGATCTTCTCCAGCTGCCCTACTCCATTATTGTCAGTGAAGTAGAAGAAAAATTAAATCGAAACTTTTCACCAGAAGAAAACGTCCAATGGTTGGCAAAACAAAAAGCTAAGGCTGTAGCTGATCTCCACCCGCATGCAATCGTTATCGGTGCTGATACAATGGTATGCCTTGACGGCGAATGTCTTGGCAAACCGCAGGATCAAGAAGAAGCTGCTTCTATGCTGCGGAGGCTTTCAGGCCGAAGTCACTCAGTAATAACCGCGGTCAGCATTCAAGCTGAAAATCACAGCGAGACTTTTTATGATAAGACAGAAGTTGCGTTTTGGTCCCTCAGTGAAGAAGAGATTTGGACGTATATTGAAACAAAAGAGCCGATGGATAAAGCAGGTGCATACGGCATCCAAGGAAGAGGCGCGCTTTTTGTAAAGAAAATAGACGGAGATTATTATTCAGTCATGGGCCTTCCTATATCAAAAACAATGAGAGCTCTTCGCCATTTTGATATAAGGGCATGACGGTTCTATAAACGGGAAGGGAAAGAAAAGGAGTGCTTGGTCATACACGATCTGCCATTAAAACTCAAAGATTTCCCAATCAAAGAAAAGCCAAGAGAACGGCTTCTGAAAGTCGGAGCCGAGAACTTAGCGAACCATGAACTTTTGGCTATATTATTGCGGACAGGGACTAAACACGAATCTGTTTTGGACCTGTCAAACCGGCTGCTGCGCTCATTTGACGGGCTGCGCCTGCTCAAGGAAGCATCGGTTGAAGAGCTGTCAAGCATCCCGGGAATCGGTATGGTAAAAGCGATTCAAATACTGGCTGCAGTTGAGCTTGGAAGCCGGATTCATAAATTAGCCAACGAAGAACATTTCGTTATTCGCTCCCCGGAAGACGGCGCTAATCTTGTCATGGAGGATATGCGCTTTTTAACCCAGGAGCATTTTGTCTGTTTATACTTAAATACAAAAAATCAAGTCATCCATAAACGCACCGTATTTATCGGAAGCCTGAATTCATCTATTGTCCACCCGCGAGAGGTGTTTAAAGAAGCGTTTAAACGATCTGCCGCCTCCTTTATTTGTGTTCATAATCATCCTTCTGGAGATCCGACGCCGAGCAGGGAAGATATTGAAGTGACAAGACGGCTGTTTGAATGCGGAAACCTGATTGGCATCGAGCTGCTTGACCATTTGGTGATCGGGGATAAAAAATTTGTGAGTTTAAAGGAAAAAGGATATTTGTAACACTTTTTTTTTCGTCGAATTAAGCTATAATAGAGTTTATGAGTTTTTCCCTTTAGGGTATTTTTGCTTTAAGAAAGGAAGATACATACATATGTTTGGAATTGGTGCTAGAGACCTTGGTATAGATCTTGGAACTGCGAATACGCTTGTTTTTGTAAAAGGAAAAGGAATTGTTGTGAGAGAGCCGTCAGTTGTCGCTTTGCAGACGGATACGAAATCGATTGTCGCTGTCGGAAATGATGCGAAAAATATGATTGGACGGACACCGGGCAACGTGGTGGCTCTTCGCCCGATGAAAGACGGCGTTATCGCTGATTATGAAACAACGGCGACGATGATGAAATATTACATCAATCAGGCCATAAAAAATAAAGGCATGTTTGCCAGAAAACCATATGTAATGGTATGTGTCCCATCAGGCATTACAGCTGTTGAAGAACGCGCTGTTATCGATGCGACAAGACAGGCTGGAGCGCGTGACGCGTATCCGATTGAAGAGCCTTTTGCCGCAGCAATCGGAGCCAATCTGCCAGTTTGGGAACCAACTGGAAGCATGGTTGTTGATATCGGGGGCGGTACGACAGAAGTTGCGATTATTTCCCTCGGAGGCATTGTAACGTCTCAGTCAATCCGTGTAGCCGGTGATGAGATGGATGACGCGATTATCAACTACATCAGAAAAACGTACAACCTGATGATCGGTGACCGTACGGCTGAAGCGATTAAAATGGAAATCGGATCTGCAGAAGCTCCTGAAGAATCCGACAACATGGAAATCCGCGGACGCGATTTGCTCACAGGTCTGCCGAAAACAATTGAAATTACAGGAAAAGAGATTTCTAATGCTCTACGCGACACTGTATCTACAATTGTCGAAGCAGTGAAGAGCACACTCGAAAAAACACCGCCTGAGCTTGCAGCAGATATCATGGACAGAGGTATAGTGTTAACCGGCGGCGGAGCGCTTTTGCGCAATTTGGACAAAGTCATCAGCGAAGAAACGAAAATGCCGGTCCTTATCGCCGAAGATCCGCTTGATTGTGTAGCGATCGGAACAGGGAAAGCACTGGAGCACATCCATCTTTTCAAAGGGAAAACTAGATAATCGGGAGTTCAATAGAAGAGGTGTAACACGATGCCGAATAAGCGGTTAATGCTATTACTTCTGTGTATTATCATATTGGTGGCTATGATTGGATTTTCGCTGAAGGGCGGCCGCAATACCACCTGGCCTGAGAAAGTGATCGGCGATACGACGGGAGTATTTCAAAATATTTTTCATACGCCTGCCGAATTTTTTGCAGGAATATTTGAGAACATCAATGATTTAAAAAACACATACAAAGAAAACGAGCGTCTAAGAGAAAAGCTTGACGGACAGACACAATATGAAGCCAAGCTTCAAGAGCTTGAAGAAGAAAACAAATCCTTGCGAGACGAGCTTGGCCATGTCAAATCGATTAAAGATTACAAGCCGATTTTAGCAACGGTCATCGCCAGAAGCCCTGATAATTGGGCGAAACAGGTCACCATTAACAAGGGGACTCAGCAAAACGTAGCGAAAGATATGGCCGTTACAAACGAAAAAGGCGCATTAATCGGCAAGATCAAAAGTTCCGGACTTAATAATTTTACGTCTACTGTTCAGCTTTTAAGCGATACTGACCGCAATAACAGAGTCGCGACGAAAATTTCCGGAAAAAAAGGAAGCAAAGGCTACGGCTTGATCGAAGGATATGACAAAGAGAAAAAACGTCTTAAGATGACAATTATTGAGCGTAAGGATAAACAAGACGTGAAAAAAGGCGATCTTATTGAAACATCAGGGACAGGCGGTGTTTTCCCAGAAGGGCTGACAATCGGTGAAGTGACTGATATCGAGTCAGATTCCTATGGACTAACGAAGGTTGCTTATGTAAAACCTGCGGCTGACCTTACCGATTTAAATAATGTGATCGTTGTTAACCGTGACGTGCCGACTGTCGATACAGAGGAGGAAGGATCGTGAAACGTTTCCTTCTCCCTTTCGTTATGATGCTTGTTTTTTCTGCGGAAAGCATTTTTACAGATTTGGTGCATTTTCCTTTCGTTACAGATGACCAAGTGCTCGCCCCGCGTTTTTTGATGCTTGTATTGATATTCATGTCGGCTTTTATCAACCAAAAACACGCGATGATTTACGGATTTATTTTTGGTTTTCTATATGACATGAACTATACAAGTCTATTAGGCGTTTACATGTTTGGTTTTGCAGGGCTATGCTATTTGGCTTCAAAAGCGTTTAAAGTGTTGCATACAAACGCATTTGTAGTGATATTGATAGCAGTTCTCGCTGTCTGTCTGCTCGAATTTTACGTATTCGGCATTCAGTCTTTGATTCATAAAGACATAATGACGTTTAACGGATTTGTGCTTGACCGGTTTATACCGACAATTTTATTAAATATTGCAGCAGCTCTTATTCTTGTTCTGCCATTTAGATTGTTTTTTATGAGTCTAAAGAAAGAATTGAGAGATGAGTAAAAAGGATTTTATCTTTTTTTGACGAAATGAGTATGTTGTTGAGGTGAATATTGTGAAGACCAAAAAGCAGCAATATGTAACAATAAAAGGAACAAAGAATGGACTAACATTGCATCTGGATGATGCGTGTTCTTTTGATGAGCTACTCGATGGTCTTCAGAATATGCTGTCAATTGAACAATATACCGATGGAAAAGGCCAGAAAATCAGCGTCCATGTTAAGCTGGGAAATCGCTTTTTATATAAGGAGCAAGAGGAACAGCTGACCGAATTGATTGCGTCAAAGAAAGATTTGTTTGTTCATTCTATTGACAGTGAAGTCATTACTAAAAAAGAAGCACAGCAGATAAGAGAGGAAGCCGAAATTATTTCTGTATCAAAAATTGTCCGTTCAGGCCAAGTGCTGCAGGTAAAAGGCGACTTGCTCCTGATCGGTGACGTGAATCCCGGCGGAACAGTCAGGGCCGGAGGGAACATTTTTGTTCTGGGCTCACTGAAAGGAATCGCGCATGCCGGATTTAATGGAAATAATCAAGCGGTCATCGCCGCCTCTGAAATGCTTCCGACACAATTAAGAATCAATCATGTGTTAAATCGCTCCCCAGACCACATTCAAAAAGGGAACGAAATGGAATGTGCTTATTTAGATACAGACGGAAATATGGTCATTGAACGCCTTCAACATTTGGCTCATTTAAGACCTGATCTAACAAGGCTTGAGGGAGGAATGTGAATTGGGTGAGGCTATCGTAATAACTTCGGGAAAAGGCGGAGTAGGTAAGACAACAACATCTGCGAACCTCGGTACCGCCTTAGCCATTTTAGGGAAGCGCGTATGCTTAGTAGATACTGATATAGGACTGCGCAACCTTGATGTTGTAATGGGTCTTGAAAATAGAATTATTTACGATCTGGTAGACGTTGTAGAGGGCAGATGCAAAATGCATCAGGCGCTCGTAAAAGACAAACGTTTCGATGATCTGCTCTATTTAATGCCCGCTGCTCAAACGAGCGATAAGACAGCTGTTGCTCCTGAACAAATTAAAAACATGGTCCAAGAGCTTAAACAGGAATTTGACTATGTCATCATAGACTGTCCTGCCGGAATCGAGCAAGGGTACAAAAATGCCGTTTCCGGAGCTGATAAAGCGATAGTGGTCACTACGCCTGAAATCTCAGCTGTTCGTGATGCTGACCGTATTATAGGACTGCTGGAGCAAGAGGAAAATATTGAACCGCCGCGGCTCGTTGTTAACAGAATCAGAAATCACCTGATGAAAAACGGTGATACGATGGATATCGACGAAATCGTACAGCATTTGTCGATCGATTTGCTAGGAATCGTGGCTGATGATGATGAAGTCATCAAAGCTTCCAACCATGGTGAACCGATTGCGATGGACCCGAAAAACCGCGCTTCTATTGCCTATCGCAATATTGCCCGCCGCATCTTAGGTGAATCTGTTCCTTTACAGGTGCTTGAAGAGCAAAACAAAGGAATGATGGCTAAGATTAAGTCATTTTTCGGAGTAAGATCTTAATGTGATAGAATCAAAGAGAAGAATCTGACAAAGCAAATGCTATGTCAGGTTTTTTTGTTTTTGCCTGCTTTGTTCTTGACTAAACCGAATATTTGCCATGGACAAGACATATGATGTACAAACCCAACGAATGCAAAGGATGATGGCAATGAGTCACAGAGCAGATGAAATCAGAAAACGATTAGAGAAAAGAAGAAAGCAGCTTTCCGGCTCAAAACGTTTCTCTACTCAGACAGTTTCTGAAAAGCAGAAACCCCCGTCCTGGGTGATGGTAACGGATCAGGAAAAGCATGGAACACTTCCGGTCTACGAAGATAACATGCCAACATTCAACGGAAAACACCCATTGGTGAAAACAGATTCAATTATCCTGAAATGTCTTCTGTCGGCCTGCCTTGTTCTCGTTTCAGCTATAGCCTATAAAACAAACATTGAACCCGTCAGTCAGATTAAACCCGCCGTAGCCAAAACCTTTGAAACTGAATTTCAATTTGCCTCAGCAAGCCATTGGTTCGAAACCAAATTCGGAAATCCGCTTGCTTTCCTGGCTCCTGAACACAAAAATAAGGAACAGCAGATTGAAGTAGGCAAAGATCTGATCGCGCCTGCATCCGGGAAAGTACAGCAGGATTTTCAGGACAATGGGGAAGGAATTAAAGTCGAAACAAGCAGCGATAAGATTGATAGTGTAAAAGAAGGCTATGTGGTTGAAGTCAGCAAAGACAGCCAGACGGGACTGACGGTTAAGGTGCAGCATGCTGACAACACCTATAGTATTTATGGCGAGCTCAAAGATGTGGATGTTGCTTTATATGATTTTGTTGATAAAGGCAAAAAGCTCGGTTCGATTAAGCTTGATGATCATAATAAAGGGGTCTATTATTTTGCCATGAAAGACGGCGATAAATTTATTGATCCGATTCAGGTGATTTCATTTGAATAAATGGCTCGACCTTATCTTAAAGATCCATGTGCATCCTTTTCTTTGGATTATCGCGGCATTGGGCTTGCTCACAGGCCATATGAAAGCATTATTATGTCTGCTCCTGATTGTATTGATTCATGAGCTGGGGCATGCTGCTCTGGCCGTGTTTTTTTCTTGGAGAATCAAGCGTGTTTTTTTGCTGCCGTTTGGGGGAACGGTCGAAGTGGAAGAGCACGGGAATCGGCCGTTAAAGGAAGAGTTTGCGGTCATTATTGCCGGCCCTCTTCAGCACATCTGGCTTCAGTTTGCCGCCTGGATGCTTGCAGAAGTCTCAGTGATTCATCAGCATACCTTTGAACTCTTCACCTTTTATAATCTTTCTATCTTATTTGTCAATTTACTGCCGATCTGGCCGCTGGATGGAGGAAAACTGTTATTTTTGTTGTTTTCCAAACAGCTGCCTTTTCAAAAGGCTCACCGGCTTAATCTAAAAACGTCGCTCTGCTTCTGCCTGCTGCTCGGGTGCTGGGTTTTATTCGTGATTCCTCTGCAAATCAGCGCATGGGTTTTGTTTGTCTTTCTGGCTGTTTCCTTGTTTGAGGAATATCGGCAAAGGCACTATACCCATGTGAGATTTCTCCTCGAAAGGTATTACGGAAAAAACAGGGAGCTTGAGAAACTTCTGCCGCTGACAGTAAAGGCGGAGGATAAAGTCTATCATGTGATGGCCGAGTTCAAACGTGGCTGTAAGCATCCGATTATTATAGAAAAATCAGGCCAAAAGCTCAGCCAGCTTGACGAGAATGAAGTGCTGCACGCTTACTTTGCCGATAAGCGGACGAATTCTTCCATGGAGGAACTGCTTCTGCCCTACTAAAACTGATTGACAAACGCCTTGTATTTTGGTATATTTTTTAATGTTATGGATGTAGCACCATTGCTACAACCGCTCAGTACAGGTGTTAAGAGCTTTTACAGCCCCCTGGTATCTGGCGAGTCTTAGTCTAATAGGAGGTGCAGAGAATGTACGCAATCATTAAAACAGGCGGTAAACAAATCAAAGTTGAAGAAGGCCAAACTGTTTACATCGAAAAACTTGCTGCTGAAGCAGGTGAAACAGTTACTTTTGAAGACGTTTTGTTTGTTGGCGGAGACAACGTGAAAGTCGGCAACCCTACAGTTGAAGGCGCAACAGTAACGGCTAAAGTTGAAAAACAAGGCCGCGCGAAAAAAATCACTGTTTTCAGATACAAACCAAAGAAAAACGTTCATAAAAAACAAGGTCATCGTCAGCCTTACACTAAAGTGACGATCGAAAAAATCAACGCGTAAGCATGATTCAGGCAACAATCAGAAGGTCTCATGATAAAGGCATATTGTCTTTTGAAATGACGGGCCATGCGAATTTTGCTGAACATGGACAAGATCTTGTTTGTGCCGGAGTGACAGCCGTTGTGTTTGGAGCCGTTAACGCGGTCATTGTGCTCGCGGGCTTCGAGCCGCTTCTTGATATTGGGGAGGACGGGGGTTATTTTTATTTTGAATTCCCTGAATCTCTTGATCCAGAGGCACGCCAAAAAGCTCAGCTGCTGATTGAAGGCATGATTGTTTCGCTGGAGACAATCGAACGGGATTACAAAGACAACTTGCGTGTGACCACAAACATAATATAGGAGGTGAGCTACATGCTTAGATTAGATCTTCAGTTTTTCGCTTCTAAAAAAGGAGTAGGTTCTACAAAGAACGGACGTGACTCTGAGGCTAAACGTTTAGGTGCTAAACGTGCTGACGGTCAATTCGTAACAGGCGGTTCTATCCTTTACCGTCAACGCGGAACAAAAATTTACCCAGGTGAAAACGTGGGCCGCGGCGGAGATGACACTCTTTTTGCGAAAATCGACGGAACTGTTAAATTCGAACGTTTCGGCCGTGACCGCAAAAAAGTGAGCGTATATCCTGTAGCTCAATAATGATTCAAAAAACTCCGGTCGATGATGACTGGAGTTTTTTTTGCAATATGCGGAGTAAACACCTAGAATGAAATGCAGAGTATGTGCGAGCAGACCCCGCCAAGAATGAGAATAAACATCTCAAACCCACTGGATATGTTCCCCAAGCAGTAATACATAAAATGTTCTGCCTGGCTGCAAATCAACCAAAGCCAGAAAAAAGGAACATGATATTTCTGGGAAAAACAATTGTTTTTCTAACAAAGCCTTCTCTGTTATAATTCATAATACACACTTATACAGACTCCTAAATAAGAAATTAAATGATTGGGAGTGCGAAAATGAAGGATGTTTCAAAAAATCAAGAAGAAAATATAAGCGACGACACGGCATTAACAAACGAACTGATTCATCTGCTTGGCCATTCCCGGCATGATTGGATGAATAAGCTGCAGCTGATTAAAGGAAACTTAAGCTTGCAGAAGTATGACCGCGTCTTTGAAATGATTGAAGAAATGGTTATAGACGCAAAGCACGAATCAAAGCTCTCAAACCTGAAAACACCGCATTTGGCGTTTGATTTTCTTACGTTTAATTGGAAAACCCATTATATGACGCTTGAATATGAAGTTCTCGGAGAAATTAAGGATTTGTCGGCTTATGATCAAAAGCTGGCGAAACTGATGAGAAAGCTGTTTCATCTGTTTGATCAAGCAGTCAGCAGAGAGAGTGAAAATCATTTAACGGTTTCGCTTCAAACAGATCATCCTGACAGACAGCTGATTCTGTACCTTGATTTTCACGGCGCCTTTGCCGATCCATCTGCTTTTAATGATATTCGGCAGAATGGATATGAGGACATTGATATCATGCGTTTTGAAATCACGAGTCACGAATGTCTGATTGAAATTGGGTTGGACTAGCGGAGTTTTTAACGGTTTAGAACGGAGGACATTATGTTTGTAGATCAGGTCAAAGTATATGTAAAAGGCGGCGACGGCGGCAACGGTATGGTTGCGTTTCGCCGTGAAAAATATGTGCCGAAAGGCGGCCCTGCCGGCGGTGACGGAGGAAAGGGAGGAGACGTCGTTTTTGAAGTAGATGAAGGTCTCCGCACCCTGATGGATTTTAGATACAAAAAACACTTTAAAGCGATTCGCGGCGAGCATGGCATGTCCAAAAACCAGCACGGACGAAATGCTGATGATATGGTCATTAAAGTTCCGCCGGGCACCGTTGTGACAGACGATGATACGAAACAGGTCATCGCTGATTTAACAGAGCACGGACAGCGGGCTGTCATTGCAAGAGGCGGAAGAGGCGGAAGAGGAAATAGCCGCTTTGCTACACCGGCTAATCCCGCGCCTCAGCTTTCAGAAAACGGCGAGCCGGGAAAAGAACGCTACATTGTTCTTGAATTAAAAGTGCTTGCAGATGTCGGACTTGTCGGGTTCCCGAGTGTGGGAAAATCGACTTTGCTGTCTGTTGTCTCATCTGCAAAACCGAAAATTGCGGACTATCACTTTACAACGCTTGTCCCGAATCTCGGCATGGTTGAAACGGATGACGGACGCAGCTTTGTCATGGCTGATTTGCCAGGACTGATTGAAGGCGCACACCAAGGCGTCGGACTGGGCCACCAGTTTTTGCGCCATATTGAACGGACGAGGGTTATTGTTCACGTCATTGACATGTCGGGCTTAGAGGGCCGCGATCCGTATGAGGATTATCTTACGATTAACCAGGAGCTGAGCGAGTACAATCTGCGTCTCACTGAGCGTCCGCAAATTATCGTTGCAAATAAAATGGACATGCCGGAGGCTGCGGAAAATCTCGAAGCCTTTAAAGAAAAGCTGACGGATGATTATCCGGTATTCCCGATCAGTGCGGTGACAAGAGAAGGTCTGCGTGAGCTTCTGTTTGAGGTTGCCAATCAGCTTGAGAACACACCGGAATTCCCGCTGTATGACGAGGAAGAGCTTACACAAAACCGTGTCATGTACACGATGGAAAATGAAGAAGTGCCATTTAACATTACACGCGATCCAGACGGTGTATTTGTGCTTTCAGGAGACAGCCTTGAGCGGTTATTCAAGATGACTGATTTCTCACGTGATGAATCGGTTAAACGGTTTGCAAGACAGATGCGCGGAATGGGTGTTGATGAAGCACTCAGAGAACGCGGAGCCAAGGATGGAGATATAATCAGGCTTCTGGAATTTGAATTTGAATTTATTGATTAATGAATGTTGGCTGAAAAGAGAGCCTGGTGTCAGGCTCTCTATTTTAAAGGGGGGATGCAAATGAAAGAGGAGACATTTTATCTTGTCCGTGAAGATGTATTGCCCGATGCAATGAGAAAAACATTGGAAGTCAAAAAGCTGCTTGATCGAAAAAAAGCAGATTCAGTAGCAGATGCCGTTCAAAAGGTCGATTTAAGCAGAAGTGCGTTTTATAAATACAGGGATGCTGTTTTTCCATTCTACACCATGGTAAAAGAACAAATTATCACACTTTTCTTTCATTTAGAGGATAGGTCAGGTGCGTTATCTCAGCTTCTTCAGGCGGTAGCTGATTCTGGAAGCAACGTTCTTTCCATTCACCAGACCATTCCGCTTCAAGGCAGAGCAAATGTGACACTGTCTATCAGTACGTCGGCAATGGAAGAAGACATTCATACATTAATGAATAAGCTCAGGAAGTTTGATTTTGTAGAAAAGGTTGAAATATTAGGTTCAGGTGCATAAGGGAGAGAAAATCGTCATGAAAGTCGGTTATTTAGGTCCAGCAGCTACATTTACACATCTAGCAGTCAGTTCTTGTTTTCAAAACGGCGCCGAACATGTTGCTTACCGCACCATTCCGGAGTGTATAGATGCAGCCGTTGTAGGCGAAGTTGATTTTGCTTTTGTTCCTTTGGAAAATGCATTAGAAGGATCTGTTAATCTAACAATAGACTATTTAATACATGAACAGCCCTTGCCAATCGTGGGTGAAATGACGTTGCCGATTCATCAGCACTTGCTCGTCCATCCCTCTAGAGAGAATGCATGGAAAGAGCTCGACAAAATTTACTCGCATTCACACGCGATTGCGCAATGCCATAAATTTCTCCATCGACATTTTCCTTCCGTTCCATATGAATACGCCAATTCTACCGGGGCGGCAGCAAAGTTTGTCAGTGACCATCCCGAGCTGAATATCGGGGTCATTGCCAATGATATGGCAGCTTCTACATACGAATTAAAAATCGTGAAACGGGATATACAGGATTATAGGGACAATCATACAAGATTTGTTATCCTGTCTCCTGATGAAAACATATCTTTTGAAGTGAATTCAAAATTGAGCTCTAGGCCCAAAACGACCTTAATGGTCATGCTGCCGCAGGATGATCAGTCCGGGGCGCTGCATAGAGTGCTGTCTGCATTTTCTTGGAGAAATTTAAACCTGTCAAAAATTGAGTCACGTCCGACTAAAACCGGATTAGGCCATTATTTCTTTATTATTGATATTGAGAAATCGTTTGATGATGTATTGATTCCAGGGGCCATGCAGGAGCTTGAAGCGCTCGGCTGCAAAGTGAGGCTTCTGGGTGCATACCAGTCTTACCAATTATAAAAAAAGCCCACTAGAGGGCTTTTTTTAGTCTTTAATTAAAATGCCGGCTTCTTCAAGTGCTTGGCAGGCTTGATCGATGCGATGTTCATCAGGTGCTGTCAGTGTATGCAGGTGCACGCCGTCGGTCAGCTGTGATAAGTAGGCAGCATTCGTAGAATTGATTTTTTTGATGAAATGGCTAACTTCCTTCCGGGTGCCTACTTGGATGGCTGCAGTTAAATCTCCGTATACGGGATGCTCGATTTTTACGTCTTTTACTGTAACGCCTTCGTCGACGATGAGCTGCAGTTCCTCTTCTGTCCGTTCAGGACCGTGCATACATGCTATGATTCTTTCTGCCTGCTGGTGCTGCTGAGCGGCTGCATCAATGTATACATATCCTTGGCTTGTGGCGATAATCGGTACATTTTTCGCTTTCAAGAGGGATATATCCTGTACAATAACCTGTCTTGAAACGTTCGCTTTTTTTGCGAGTTCTCCTCCTGTCAGCGGTGATTTAGATTCCTTCAGCCACAGAAGAAGCTGGTCACGCCTGTTGGCGCCCATTAGCTTTAATTCTTCGGTCAATATCAAATTCTCCTTTCTTTTGTTCCCAAAGCACTGTAAACGTATGTAATAACTGTTCCAGCTGTTCAGCTGTTGTATGCCTGCCAAAAGAGATGCGGATAAATTGCAGAGCTTCTTGTTCGGTTTTTCTTAATGCTTTCATTGTTTCAGACGGACCGTGGTAACCTGCAGAACAAGCGCTGCCGGTTGAAATGCAAATATTACTCCGATTACATTCTAACATAACATATTGTCCTTCAAATGAGTGAAAAAAACACCCTATAATATGCGGAAGACATTCTGCTTGGGAAGTGTCTGCCGCAAGGGTTACAGGGAGAGACCGAATACGGATTTGGTCTAGAAAGTATGTTCTTAATGCCTCATTGCGGGATATCTGTTTTTCTATTTCGCTTACGATCAATTCTGCAGCGGCAGTGAAGGCACCGATCCCGGGAACATTTACGGTGCCGGCTCTGAATCCGTATTCGTGAGTAGTCAGAGGATAAACGGGCTTCCAAGGGACATCCGGTCGGATATAGACCGCCCCTACTCCTTTAGGACCGTGGATTTTATGGCTGGACATTGAGAGTGCATCTACTCCCAGATTTTTTGTATTGATCGGGATCTTTCCAAATGTTTGAACAGCGTCGCAATGAAGAAGAATCCCCTTATTGTGAAGGTATGAAGACAGGCGTTGAATGGGCTGAATGATCCCGGTTTCAGAATTTGCATGCTGAATAGATACAAGGCCTGTTTCCGGCCGGATATGGGCTAGTAATATTTCCTCGGTAATAAGCCCGTATTCATTCGGTTCAATGACTGTTACATCATATCCCTGCTGTTCCAAAAAAGCAGCACAATTATGAATGGACTGATGCTCCATGGCAGTCGTAATAAAATGTCTTTTCGTTTTTGGCAGGCCGTTTAGCAATGATTGAATGGCCAGAAAGTTGGATTCAGTGCCGCCGCTTGTAAAATAGATGCCGCTTGCTTCTCCGCCAATGATGTTGGCGATTTTTTTACGGCAGTACTCCAGTATGTGCTTTGCTTTTCCTCCTGCATCATGCAGGCTGCTGGCATTTCCGTACACATCCATACTAAGCTTCTGATATACGGTAAGGGCTTCCTCACAAATAGGCGTTGTCGCTGCATAATCTAAATAAATCATCCGGTCTTCCTCCGTTCTCCATAAAAAACTCTTGAGTTTATTTTATCCTTGTGTAAATATAGGTGTCAAGACAGGTGTAAACAACAGGAGGATGGCATATGTCTAAAAAGACGATTGCAGTCATCGGTTCAGGGGCGGCGGCACTTTCCTTAGCTGCAGCTTTCCCGCCATCATACGAAGTGACTGTTATCACAAAAAAAAGCGTCAAAAACAGCAATTCTGTCTATGCACAAGGCGGGATTGCTGCGGTCTATGCAAAAGATGACTCGATTGAAGCCCATCTGGAGGATACGTTATACGCAGGGTGCGGCCATAATAATCTAGCTATTGTAGCAGACATTTTACATGATGGAAAAATGATGGTTCAAAGCCTATTGGAGCGTGGATTTCCATTCGACCGCAATGAACGAGGCGGTGTTTGTCTTGGAAGAGAAGGGGCCCACTCATACAACCGCATATTTCATGCAGGCGGAGACGCAACAGGCAGGCTGCTTATCGATTATTTGCTCAAACGGATCAACAGCAAAATCAAGTTAATCGAGAATGAAATGGCAGCAGATTTGCTTATAGAGTACGGACGATGTATCGGCGTCATGACAAAAGACAGCAAAGGGCGGCTCAAGGTAAGGCACGCAGACGAAGTTGTGCTGGCTGCAGGCGGCTGTGGAAACCTGTTTCTTCACCATACGAATGATCTCGCTGTCACAGGTGACGGTCTTTCTCTGGCTTACCGGGCCGGGGCGGAATTAACGGATTTGGAGTTTACTCAGTTTCACCCGACACTGCTTGTGAAAAATGGTGTTTCCTACGGGCTTGTTTCAGAAGCTGTCAGAGGGGAAGGCGGATGTTTAGTAGACGAAAACGGCCGCAGGATTATGGCTGAACGGCATCCTTTAGGTGACCTGGCTCCAAGAGATATTGTCTCACGGGTTATTCACGAAGAAATGGCAAAAGGAAATCGCGTTTATATAGACTTCAGTGCGATTTCTGATTTTGAAACTCGTTTCCCTACCATCACCGCCATTTGTGAAAAAGCAGGGGTTGATATTCACAGCGGAAAAATTCCTGTTGCTCCGGGAATGCATTTCTTAATGGGAGGTGTTTCAGTTAATCGCTGGGGAGAAACGACAGTGCCGGGACTTTATGCGATTGGCGAGACAGCATGCTCCGGTTTACATGGAGCAAACAGGCTTGCAAGCAATTCTTTATTGGAAGCGCTGGTATTTGGAAAAAGGGCAGCAGAGCATATTATCCAAAAACCGGTTTATAACAGGCAATATCAATCAAGGCTAGAAACCAGTGTTGTCTACGAGGTGCCGGATATAGAGGTGCATGAACTGCAAAGCAAAATGACAAGCCACATGTCTATTCTGCGGGAACAAAGCAGTTTGATTGAGCTTAGCATCTGGCTTCATATGCTGCCTTTTCAGGAAGTAAATGTGAAGGATATCACAATTCGGCAGATGGAGCTTTCTCATCTATGGCAAACTGCAAAGCTGATGACGTTTTCTGCGCTTTTGCGGGAGGAAAGCAGAGGGGCTCACTTCCGCACCGATTTTCCTCATGCTGAGGTGAGCTGGCAAGGAAGACAAATTGTCCATACAAAAAAAGGAACGAAGATCAGAAAAAACGGGGGGATTTGGAACAATGAATCATTTACAGCTGAAAAAATTACTGAATCACTTTTTTCTTGAGGATATTGGGACAGGGGATCTTACATCGCAGTCTATTTTTGGAGAACAGAGCTGTGAAGCAGAGATTGTTGCAAAGTCAGAGGGTATCTTTGCAGGAGCAGCGATCATAAAAGAAGGCTTTTCGTTATTGGACGAAAGTGTTCGAACCATATTACGCAAATCAGATGGGGACATGTTGCATAAAGGTGAAGTGATTGCCGAGTTACAAGGTCCCGCAGCTGCGCTCCTTTCAGGAGAGCGGGTCGTATTAAATCTTATTCAGAGGCTGTCAGGAATTGCGACAATGACAAGAGAGGCTGTTCGTTGTCTGGATGATGAACAGATTAAAATTTGTGACACGAGAAAAACAACACCGGGGCTCAGAATGCTGGAGAAATATGCTGTCAGAGCCGGCGGCGGGTATAATCATCGATTCGGTTTGTATGACGGCATCATGATTAAAGATAATCATATCGCAGCATGCGGTTCTATTTTAGAGGCGTGCAAAAAAGCCCGTCAGGCCGCAGGGCACATGGTAAATATCGAGGTGGAAATTGAAACGGAGGAACAGCTGCGGGAAGCAATTGCAGCTGGCGCGGATGTTATTATGTTTGACAACTGTCCGCCTGATACGGTCCGTCATTTTGCAAAGCTCACACCGGATCATATAAAAACTGAAGCCTCCGGCGGGATTACGTTAGAATCTTTGCCTGCTTTTAAAGGGACGGGTGTGAATTATATTTCATTAGGATTTCTGACTCATTCCGTCAAAAGTTTAGATATCAGCATGGATGTTACGTTATCAAATGAATCTGTGGAGGAATGCCGTTATGTCAATTCTTGATGTGATCAAACAATCGAATGATATGATGCCCGAAAGTTATAAAGAACTATCGAGAAAGGATATGGAAACGCGCGTTGCCGCCATTAAGAAAAAGTTCGGCAACAGGCTCTTTATACCAGGCCATCATTATCAAAAGGATGAAGTGATACAATTTGCTGACCAAACAGGCGACTCCCTGCAATTGGCCCAAGTAGCGGAAAAAAACAAAGAAGCGGATTATATCGTATTTTGCGGCGTTCACTTTATGGCAGAAACCGCCGATATGCTGACAAGCGAGCAGCAAACGGTCGTCCTGCCAGATATGAGAGCTGGATGTTCTATGGCTGACATGGCTGACATGCAGCAGACCAATAGGGCATGGAAGAAGCTTCAGCATATATTTGGAGATACGATCATACCTTTAACTTATGTGAACTCCACTGCGGAGATCAAGGCATTCGTCGGAAAGCATGGCGGAGCAACTGTGACTTCTTCGAATGCGAAAAAAGTGCTTGAATGGGCGTTTACACAGAAAAAAAGAATTTTATTTTTGCCTGATCAGCATTTAGGGAGAAATACGGCTTATGATCTGGGCATTGCGCTTGAAGATATGGCTGTGTGGGACCCGATGAAAGATGAATTAGTAGCTGAATCCGGGCATACGAATGTGAAAGTGATTTTGTGGAAAGGGCATTGCTCTGTTCACGAGAAATTCACCACTAAAAATATCCATGATATGAGAGAGCGAGACCCCGACATTCAGATCATTGTGCACCCGGAATGCTCACACGAAGTCGTGACACTAAGCGATGATAACGGATCAACGAAATATATTATCGACACAATCAACCAGGCTCCGGCGGGAAGCAAGTGGGCAATCGGGACAGAAATGAATCTTGTTCAGCGGATCATTCACGAGCATCCAGATAAACAAATTGAATCACTCAACCCTGACATGTGCCCTTGCCTGACAATGAACCGAATTGATTTGCCGCATTTGTTGTGGTCGTTGGAACAAATTGAAAAAGGAGAACCTTCAGGCGTCATCAAGGTGCCAAAAGCCATTCAGGAAGATGCACTCCTTGCCCTGAATCGAATGCTTTCGATCACGTAGATCAGAAATATTTTCCCTTCCTGTACTCATAACTTCTTTTGTTCAGTCATATGTTGTGAAGAAACATATTGTAATCACAGCTGAACTGTTCACGTTTTGCATAGGAGGGGAAAACGTTGAAAATCCATATCGTTCAAAAAGGCGATTCGCTCTGGAAAATAGCTGAAAAGTACGGAGTCGATGTTGAGGAAGTGAAAAAACTCAATACACAGCTTAGCAATCCAGACTTAATCATGCCTGGAATGAAAATAAAAGTGCCATCAGAAGGAGTCCCGGTCAGAAAAGAGCCAAAAGCGGGCAAAAGTCCTGCGGCCGGGAGTGTGAAGCAAGAACATCCGTATGCGAAAGAGAAGCCTAAATCCGTTGTCGATGTAGAAGACACAAAGCCGAAAGAAAAGAAGTCCATGCCGTATGTCCCGCCGATGCCTAATTTGCAGGAAAATGTGTACCCTGAAGCTGATGTGAACGATTATTATGATATGAAACAGCTTTTCCAGCCTTGGTCGCCTCCTAAACCGGAGGAGCCGAAAAAACATCATGACGGAAATATGGATCATATGTATCATATGCAAGACCAATTTCCACAACAGGAGGCTATGAGTAATATGGAAAATGCAAATTATCCGAATATGCCTAATATGCCAAAGGCGCCAGAGGTAGGCGGTGTAGAAGAAGAAAACGTTCATCACACAGTTCCGAATATGCCGGCTGTTCAGCCTTATTATCATTATCCGGCTCATTTCGTACCGTGTCCGGTGCCTGTTTCGCCAATTCTTCCAGGATCAGGGTTATGCTATCCGTACTATCCGGCACAAGCTTATCCAATGCATCCGATGCATGGATACCAGCCAGGCTTCGTATCGCCTCAGTATGACCCGGGTTATGAAAACCAGCATCATGAAAACAGCCATCATGGACATTACGGTTCATACGGTGCGCCGCAATACGCATCTCCGGCTTATGGATCTCCGTTTGGACATATGCCGTATGGCCCTTATTACGGCACTCCCCAAGTAATGGGAGCATACCAGCCTGCTGCGGCTCATGGTTACATGCCATACAAAGATCATGACGACTGCGGCTGTGACGGTGATCATCAGCCATATTTCTCTGCGCCTGGCCATTCGGGAATGGGAGCTTATGGAAGCCCTAATATGCCATATGGCACAGCTAACCCAAATCCAAACCCATATTCGGCAGGAGTTTCTATGCCAATGACGAACCAGCCTTCTGTAAACCAAATGTTTGGCCGGCCAGAAGAAGAAAATGAGTGATCGTTCGGAACGATGTAAATCGTTCCTTTTTTTGTTTTCAAGCAGATCACTGCCAAATGGAGAGAACTGACACGCTTAACATGCCCCCCATACGCACATGATAAAAGCGAGCAAACATGCTCAATTCGTCCACGGGGGGTTTTTCCATTGGGTAAAAAAATGACGATCGCTAGCCTGATTCTAATGACAGCCGGCTTAACAGCATGCGGAGCAAACGATAATGCTATGAATGATACGCGCAATAACGGCAATACCCGTCCAATCGGATATTATACAAATGAAAATGACGCCGATAGACAGGGAGACGGAATCGACCACGATGGTCCTGTTTCTGAATTAATGGAGGATCAGAACGATGGTAACCGAAACACCACGAATGTAAATAACCGTGACCGTGTTACCGCTGACGATCGTGTTCCTTTGGCAACTGACGGAACATATAACAACACGAATAACCGAAACATGAATCGGAATGCAGCGAACAACGGGTATGACAACCAAGAAAACAGAAGACTGGCTGCAAAAATCGCCAACCGTGTGAAACAAGTGAAAAACGTCAATGACACACAAGTTATGGTATCGGATGACCGAGTAGTTATCGCAGTCAAAAGCCACAGAGAGTTCACAAAGTCTGACAGAGATAATGTCGTAAAAGCAGCGCGCAACTATGCAAATGGCCGTGACGTCCAAGTATCAACAGATAAAGGGCTGTTCAGAAAACTTCATAAAATGAACAACCGCTAGGAAGGAAGGGCTGCCGGAAGTGATATTCGGCAGCCTTTTTCTTTGCATCAGCGAACAATTCCCATTAAAGTGTACATAGAAAATGTAAAAGAAGGTGAAAACATGGCAGGCCATTCCAAGTGGAAAAACATTCAAAAAAGAAAAAATGCACAGGATGCAAAGCGCGGGAAAATATTTATGAAGCTGGCAAAAGAAATCTATGTGGCAGCGAAAGAAGGCGGAGCGGATCCAGAAGCAAATTCAGCATTGCGTCTTGTCATCGAAAAAGCAAAAGGCGCCAATATGCCGAATGAAAATATAGATCGGGCCATTAAAAAAGCTGCGGGAGGCCAAGACGGAAGCAGCTATGAAGAAATCACCTATGAAGGCTACGGCCCTTCAGGGATTGCCGTCATGGTTGAATGCGTAACAGATAATAAAAACCGAACGGCGTCAAATGTGCGGACAGCCTTTAATAAAAATGGCGGAAGTCTGGGAGAAAGCGGATGTGTAGCCTTTTTATTTGAACGAAAGGGGTACATTACGATAGACTGTACTGAACGGCAAATAGAAGAAGATGAGCTCATGCTTGATGTGCTTGAAGCAGGAGGAGAAGAGCTGCGAATTGAAGAAGACCTATATGAGGTTTTCACAGAGCCTGAGCATTTTGAAGAGGTGAAAACAGCCCTCGAATCGAAATATCTAATTTCTTCGGCGGAGGTGACCATGCTTCCCAATACCTATGCAGAAGCCGATGATCAGGCTGTTGAGAAGCTGGAAACATTAATAGACGTCCTTGAAGATGACGATGATGTTCAAGAAGTGTATACAAACTATCGTTCATAAAAAACCGGCACGAGGTCATATCGGGCCGGTTTAAGTATGTTCAGGAGACACGTTCACTTTCATGAGTGTATTCTTTCTCCCAGAAATCAGCGTTTTTGATACCCAGCGCTTTTGGATCAAAGACCGGGTCTAAGCCCTGCTTCTTTTGGCGCTCATAATCCTTTAAAGCAAGAAGCGCCGGCTTGGCAAGCAGCACAATGGCAATGACGTTCAGCCATACCATAATGCCAAGCCCTGCATCCCCTAATGCCCAAGCAAGTGAAGCTGTTTTCACAGTACCATAGAACGTGGCGGCTAAAATAATCAGTTTTAAGCCAAGCATCGCCCATCTGCTTTCTCTGCCTCGTGCTAAATAGGCGATATTTGTTTCTGCGATGTAGTAATACGCCATAATTGTTGTAAAAGCGAAGAAGAATAAAGCGATGGCAACAAAGCCTGCACCGAATCCGGGAAGAACACTGTCAATTGCCGCTTGTGTGAAACCAGGTCCTGCTTCTACGCCTTTAAGCTGGTGAACGATAAAGGAACCATCTGCGGCCTGGGTATTGTACATGCCGGTAAACAAGATCATGAAAGCTGTAGCGGAACATACAAACAAGGTGTCAATATAAACAGAAAATGCCTGAACCAGTCCCTGCTTGACCGGATGAGAAACCTCTGCAGCAGCTGCCGGATGCGGGCCTGTTCCCTGGCCGGCTTCGTTTGAGTAAATGCCACGTTTAACGCCCCAGGAAATCGCCATGCCGATCAAGCCGCCAAAAGCGGAATCCAATGCAAAAGCACTTTTGAATATTAATGAGATCACAGCAGGCAATTCAGACACATTCATGACAATAATAATCAAAGACAGCAGGATATATCCAATGGCCATAAATGGAACAATCATTTGCGCCACATTGGCAATTCGTTTGACGCCGCCAAAAATAATGAACCCTAATAATAAAACCAGACCACACCCTGTGACGAAAGGAGAGATGCCGAATGCATTTTGGATCCCAGCCGCAATGGAGTTGGACTGTACGCCCGGCATTAGAAAGGCCATTGCAATAAGGGCAGCAGCGGCAAATAAGACGGCAAACCACTTAATGCCTAAGCCTTTTTCTATATAATAAGCAGGGCCGCCCCTATATTGACCGTCTTGTTTCACTTTGTAAATTTGAGCAAGCGTTGATTCTACAAAGGCACTCGCCGCCCCGATAAAGGCAATCGCCCACATCCAGAACACTGCACCGGGTCCGCCGAATGCAATTGCTGTCGCCACTCCCGCGATGTTTCCTGTGCCCACACGGCCGGACAGCGCAATCGATAACGCTTGGAAAGATGAAACGCCGGCTTCAGAGCTCTTGCCTTTGAACATCTGAACAATCATTTCTTTTAAATGTCGGACTTGTAAAAAACGGGTCATAATTGAAAAGGCGAATCCAATTCCCAATAAAATATAAATGACGGGCGTACTCCATAAGACCGCATTCAAACTAGCAACAAAATCTGCCATCAAGCTTCCCCCTCACTTCAAATTCGAATACATGTATAAAAAGGATTTTGGTCTAATCGAACTATTTCTACAATCGATTTGTCACATTATATGACCTGTAATTATCAATAAGAAGAGGAAGGGAAAAAGAAAAAACGCGGCGTATCGACTACGCTGCGTTTTTCTACAGAGGCAAACTTATGGCAATTGTTATAAAATTCTTCAGCAACAAATAGCCTAGTTCAGTCAAACCGTATATAAAGGATAAAGCAATCACAAAATGATTAAAATGCTTTTCATCATTTGTTCCGTTCATCTTATTCATGTTTCATCACCTCACTGACGCCTGCGGCGGTTCTTCTCGGATCCAATGATCATCTTTTCGCCAATCATACGTTTCATCAGTATCGAGATGTAAAGTCTGATTGCCGATTTTCACTGTATTGTGATTGATCCACGTCACTGCTGGGCGGCTGTCCGGGTAATTCCAGTATATTGTTCTCTTGACAAGTGTTTTTTCATTTACAAGTTCACCTCTGGCTGCATCTAAGCTCAAGGTGTTTTCGGATACATAAGTGTTTAACGTATAGCTGCCGTCCGGCGATTCAACCGATTGGACGAGATTGCCTTTCGGAACGTTTTTTAGTGAAAATAACATCCAATAGATGGCGCCGCCGAAGAAGACCAGCAGGGCAAACATAATAAGCGGGATGTTGCTGCGTCTCTTAATGTGACTCTCTCCCTTTTTTTCTCTCATTTTACCATATATCGGATTCATATGATCTTTACATTTCTTTAAAATTACCTCAATAAAGCGATGATATGATGAAATAAAGCCAATAAAGGGTGGGGGGAGACAGAAATGGAAAAAACGTATTGTCATTCCGGCGAGAAGGACCCAGAAGCGGTCTACTTAACTGTGAGAGGCTATCGAATTAAGCTGTCGCCTGAACAAATGAAACTGATTTCTGCCGTCAGAAAGTAAAAAATACATGATAAAGGCAGCCGCTTGTGCGGCTGCCTTTTTGATTTAAGAATATTTTCTTTTCCGCTGTGCGAAATGCTTTTGAAACCAATCTTTCTTATATAAAAATGCGATGATCTCCAGCCAAAAACCCGGAATCTTTTTGGGGAATATCGGTTTTTTGTAGAGTGCATCATATGCGGATTTTAAGTCGTCCCACTGCGTGCATGTTTTTGTCTGCTCAAATCTCGCAACATCAATCACCCGCACCGCCCCGGTTTCTGTCAATATCAGATTCCGTAAATGAATATCTGACGGGTTCAGTCCGGCTGCCCGGGCGTCAGAAAGCGCTTCTTCAACCTGCTGAATCATGTCATCACTGATTGCAATGCCTTTCTTCAGACAGTTATAAAAGGTTTCACCTTTAATATATTCCATGAGAATAAATGAATCGCCAGTTTCGTAAATGTCAGGATAGAATGCGGACCCGGCTAATTTTTCATAGATCGCTGCTTCTTTGACTGCTGTCGCTTGATATTCCGGAAAAAATACTTTCAGCGCCATTTTTCGACCGCCTTCTGTTAAGGCAAACACATAGGCGCTTCTTCCCTTGCCGATTAGTGTTAATTCCTCGGATTTCTCTTTGACTTTATCAAATCTGCTGTTCTTGCGGTATATGACGGAATGGGCCAGTGCCTCTGCTTTTGTCAGCATTTCATTCACCTTCTTTGCTCTATTTTATGCAGCTGTTTATAGGAAAATCATAAACTGTTCAGGAAAAAGAGCCTAATTCTAGTGTATCTGGTCTTGAAGAAGAAGGCTACTTATAAGCATGAATTGTGATAAAAGAGACATAGAACGTTTAATTTCCATTCTTGAAAAGCGCTTACAAATGGGATAGTATTAATTTTAAATAAAGCGCTTTCGTGAATGATCAAGGGGGAAAAAGCCATGACAAAACAGATTGTGACAGGGATTATCGGTGCAGGCCGCATCGGCAAACTTCATGTTCAAAATATAAGCCGGATTCCTCACATGAAAATAAAAGCAGTCTCTGACATTCAGGCAAGCCGTATAAAAAGCTGGGCCGACAGTCATCAGATTGAATACATAACCTCTGATTATCGTGATTTATTACATGATCCTGATATTGATGCTATTTTTATTTGCTCTCCTACAGCCGTACATGCACAGATGATCAAAGAAGCAGCCGAGGCGAAAAAGCATATATTTTGTGAGAAGCCCGTTAGTTTCTCTCTGGACGAAACGAGTGAAGCGCTTGCGGCTGTCCGGAAACACGGGATAACACTTCAAGTCGGATTTAACCGCCGCTTTGATCCTCATTTTAAGAAAATCAAAACGATTGTTGAAAATGGTGAAATCGGCACACCTCATTTATTAAAAATCACGTCCCGGGACCCAGAACCCCCGAATATAGATTATGTCCGTACGTCAGGCGGATTGTTTATGGATATGTCGATCCATGATTTTGATATGGCCAGATATATTATGGGAAGCGAAGTGACGGAAGTGTATGCCAAAGGGGCGGCTTTGGTGAATCCTTCTTTTGCGGAGCTGGGTGATATTGATACAGCTGTTATTACACTGACTTTTGAAAACGGTGCCATGGCGGTGATTGATAACAGCCGCCAAGCTGTGTACGGATATGACCAGCGGGTTGAGGTTTTCGGGACGAAAGGCTCTGCAGCGGCTGATAATAGCAGGCCGACAACGGTTGAGGTGTCAACAGCTGATTTTGTGATGAAGGATAAACCGCATTTCTTTTTCCTTGAACGCTATAAGGATTCATATGAGGAGGAGATTCTCCGTTTTGCAGAAGCGATCGGCACAAACCAGGAGACTCCCTGCACCGGTAATGACGGTTTACAGGCCGGAAGGATCGCCAGAGCAGCACAGCAATCGCTTGCTTTTGGCATGCCTGTCAGCATTGAGCACACTGAAAAAATCGCTTTTTAATCTAACAGGATTACAATTCAGCAAGCTTGGGTATATACTCCATTGATACTTTAAGTAGGCGGTGGAGAAAATGAATACAGTACATGCTAAAGGAAATGTTTTGAACAAAATCGGAATTCCTTCTCACATGGTTTGGGGTTATATTGGCGTTGTCATCTTTATGGTTGGAGATGGCCTCGAACAAGGCTGGCTGTCTCCTTTTCTCGTTGATCATGGTCTCAGTATGCAGCAATCCGCATCGTTATTTACCATGTACGGCATTGCTGTCACCATCTCAGCTTGGCTTTCAGGAACGTTTGTCCAAACTTGGGGGCCGAGAAAAACGATGACTGTCGGATTGCTTGCATTTATCCTCGGTTCGGCCGCTTTTATCGGCTGGGCGATTCCTCATATGTATTATCCGGCTCTCTTGGGCAGCTATGCTCTTAGAGGCTTGGGATATCCGCTGTTTGCATACTCTTTTCTCGTATGGGTGTCATACAGCACCTCTCAAAATATTCTCGGAAAAGCCGTCGGCTGGTTTTGGTTTATGTTTACGTGCGGCCTTAACGTGCTCGGCCCGTTCTATTCCAGCTATGCAGTTCCGGCCTTTGGAGAAATCAATACGCTTTGGAGCGCTTTACTGTTTGTGGCGGCAGGCGGAATTCTTGCCTTATTTTTTAACAAAGATAAATTTACTCCGATACAAAAACAAGATCAGCCGAAATGGAAAGAATTGTCGAAGGCATTTACAATTATGTTTGAAAACCCTAAGGTAGGCATCGGCGGAGTGGTCAAGACGATTAATGCGATAGGACAATTTGGATTTGCCATCTTTCTTCCTACTTATTTAGCACGATACGGGTATTCGGTTTCGGAATGGCTGCAAATATGGGGGACGCTGTTTTTTGTGAATATTGTGTTTAATATCATTTTCGGTGCAGTCGGAGATAAACTTGGCTGGCGCAATACGGTCATGTGGTTTGGCGGTGTCGGATGCGGTATTTTTACGCTGGCGCTGTATTACACGCCTCAGCTGATCGGGCATCAGTATTGGGTGCTCATGATTATCGCCTGCTGCTACGGCGCGGCTTTAGCAGGGTACGTTCCATTAAGCGCGCTTTTGCCGACGCTTGCACCTGATAATAAAGGTGCTGCCATGTCAGTGTTGAATTTGGGATCTGGTTTATGTGCGTTTATCGCGCCGGGCATCGTGAGTCTTTTCATTGGGCCGCTCGGTGCAGGCGGCGTGATTTGGATCTTTGCGGCATTGTATTTTTTCAGTGCTTTTCTGACGCGATTCTTGACAATTTCTGAGCAAAGCACAGATGTGTATACGGAGGAACGGTTTGTCAGGGAAAATGTGCAGACAAATTTTGATAAAACGGTTAAGCAGTAGCCTCTTTGGTCAAACTAATCATAAACGTGTGCAAAGAGGTGTAGAGGGTGAAACGATTCAGCACGGCGTATCTTTTGCTGGGCATTCTTTGCTCAGCGGCAGTATTTTTAATAGGAGCTCCTTCCCGCGCACTTGGCGCGGAAGTGGAGCACTATGAGCCGCTGCAGGTGCATGTGCAGCTTGAAAAGGTGTATTTGGACGGCGATGTCAGCATTGAGCATAAGCATGAAAAAGTGTTTTCTATGGATGATTTTTGGGCAGCTTATGCCGGATGGACGCTTGTGGAACAAAAAAAGGGATATGTGCTCTTCCGGAAGCAAATGGACGATATTTCTCCGCTCAGCAAGGTCAACGGGTATATCGGTGTATCGGATAATGGAGTGATTTCCACTTTTCATGGGCGGCCTGAGCCAGCTTCCGAACCAATTCAGTCTTTTTTTCAAATTGATTTAGAAAGGCTGGAAAGCCATATGCAAAAAAATCTGCTGAAAGGCATTCCATTTCGGACAAAAGCGGAGTTTGAGGATGTCATCGAACATATGAAGACATACAGCGGGTAGCGTCCGCTGATTGAAGACATGTATTCATGTCTTTTTTTTCGTGAAAGAATGAGAGAGAAGCGAACATATGTTAACTTTTCTATAAGACTTTGGCTGTTTTTATGGTACAATGAAGAACAGTCAAAGAGGTGAATTTGCGTGATTGAATTTGTTAAAGGGACGATTGATTATGTATCTCCCCAATATATTGTCATAGAGAACGGCGGCATCGGCTATCAGATTTTCACGCCGAATCCGTTTATATATAAGGAGAGAAGCCAAGAAACGATTTTTACATACCATCATATCAGAGAGGATGCTTTTTCGCTTTACGGTTTTTCAACAAGAGAGGAGAAGGCGCTCTTTACAAAGCTGTTAAACGTGACAGGAATTGGCCCGAAAGGAGCACTTGCCATCTTGGGCTCGGGTGATCCCGGAGCGGTCATCCAAGCAATTGAAAATGAGGATGAAGCTTTTTTGGTCAAGTTTCCTGGAGTAGGAAAGAAAACCGCACGCCAGATTATTCTAGATTTAAAAGGAAAGCTAGCAGATGTTGTGCCTGAAATGATTGAAAATCTGTTTAATCATGAAGAAAGGCTTGAAAAGCAAACAGCGGAAACGGCTCTTGAAGAAGCACTTGAAGCCCTCAGGGTTCTCGGATATGCTGAAAAAGAAATCAAAAAGGTGCTTCCTCACCTTAAAGAAGAAATTGGGCTGACAACAGACCAATATGTGAAAAAAGCATTACAAAAACTATTAAAGTAAGGTGATGTTCATGGATGAACGGCTCGTCTCAAGTGAAGCAGACAACCATGAATCAGTGATAGAGCAAAGCCTGAGGCCGCAATATCTGGCACAGTATATCGGGCAGCATAAGGTAAAAGAAAATTTGCGCGTGTTTATAGATGCGGCGAAAATGAGACAGGAGACGCTGGATCATGTTCTTCTGTACGGGCCGCCCGGACTCGGAAAAACAACGCTTGCTTCCATTGTAGCCAATGAAATGGGAGTGGAATTGCGGACGACATCAGGGCCTGCGATTGAAAGGCCTGGTGATTTGGCTGCTATATTAACGGCGCTGGAACCGGGAGATGTATTATTTATTGATGAAATACATAGGCTGCACAGATCGATCGAAGAGGTGCTTTATCCTGCAATGGAAGACTTTTGCCTGGACATTGTGATTGGCAAAGGCCCATCTGCCCGCTCGGTTCGGCTCGACCTTCCGCCTTTTACGCTGGTGGGAGCCACGACGAGGGTGGGGCTTTTGACGGCTCCTTTAAGAGACAGATTCGGCGTCATGGCTCGCCTTGAGTACTATACACAAGAAGAACTGGCGGATATTGTCACAAGAACCGCTGATGTATTCGAGGTTGAGATTGATAAACCGTCGGCTCTTGAAATTGCAAGAAGATCGAGAGGGACGCCCCGCGTGGCGAACCGCCTGCTGAGAAGGGTGCGCGATTTCGCCCAAGTGCTGGGTGACAGCAGGATTACGGAAGACATTTCTCAGAATGCGCTGGAGCGGCTTCAGGTTGACCGCCTCGGTTTGGATCATATTGATCATAAGCTGCTGATGGGCATGATCGAAAAATTCAACGGCGGCCCAGTAGGCCTTGATACGATTTCAGCTACCATCGGCGAGGAATCGCATACGATTGAAGACGTATATGAACCATATCTGCTGCAAATTGGATTTATACAAAGAACGCCGCGTGGAAGGATCGTGACACCGGCCGTTTATCATCATTTCCAAATGGAGGCTCCCCGATATGACTGAATTTCCTAAGATCATTATGATTCTTGGTGCTGTTTTGCTTATTATCGGAGCAGTTTTGCATTTTGTCGGCAAGATGCCGGGAGATATTTTTGTAAAAAAAAGGAAATGTCACGTTTTTCTTCCCGGTTGTCACTTGTATTATTATAAGTGTGGTATTATCAATTTTGCTCAATCTTTTTGGCAGAATGAAATAACAAAAGACTAGAATAAAGGTGAAATCATCATGAAAGTCGATTTATTTGATTTTGAACTACCAGAACGTTTAATTGCACAAGTGCCGTTGGAGCAGCGTGATGCTTCAAGGCTGATGGTGCTCGATAAACATACAGGAGAGCTTACTGACAGCTCGTTTAAACACATTATCAGCTTCTTTAACGAAGGCGATTGTCTTGTCCTGAACAATACCCGGGTGCTGCCTGCGCGGTTATTCGGCACAAAAGAGGATACCGGCGCGAAAGTGGAACTTCTTTTGTTGAAACAGGAAACCGGTGATAAATGGGAAACACTTGCCAAACCGGCGAAACGGGTGAAAAAAGGAACTGTTGTCACATTTGGAGACGGAAGATTGAAGGCAATCTGCACGGAAGAGCTTGAGCACGGCGGCAGAAAGATGGAATTTCAATATGACGGTATTTTCTACGAGGTGCTCGAATCCCTTGGAGAGATGCCGCTCCCTCCATATATCAAAGAACAGCTTGATGACAAAGAGCGCTACCAGACAGTGTATTCAAAAGAAATCGGCTCTGCTGCTGCGCCTACAGCTGGCCTTCACTTCACGGAAGAAATCTTACAGCAGCTGAAAGACAAAGGCGTGCAAATTGAGTTCATCACACTGCACGTAGGCCTTGGAACGTTTCGCCCTGTGAGTGCCGATGAAGTGGAAGAGCATAATATGCATGCAGAGTTTTATCAAATGTCAGAAGAAACGGCTGCAGCCTTAAACAAAGTAAGAGAAAATGGCGGCAGAATCATTTCTGTCGGCACGACCTCGACACGCACGCTTGAGACGATTGCCGGGGAACATGACGGGCAATTTAAAGCATCAAGCGGCTGGACATCTATTTTTATTTATCCGGGCTATGAATTTAAAGCCATTGACGGAATGATTACAAACTTCCATTTGCCGAAATCGTCATTGATTATGCTGGTAAGCGCGCTTGCTGGAAGAGAAAACATTCTGCGTGCCTATAACCATGCAGTGGAAGAGGAATACCGTTTCTTCAGCTTCGGAGACGCGATGCTGATTATATAATTTGAGAACAGGAGGCCTCATCAAAAGTGGCTGAACAACCAATACGCTATGAATTTATAAAAGAATGCAAACAAACAGGAGCGCGGCTGGGCAAAGTGCATACGCCTCACGGCTCCTTTGAAACGCCGGTTTTTATGCCGGTCGGCACACTGGCGACAGTCAAAACAATGTCGCCTGAAGAGCTGAAAGCAATGGATGCAGGCATCATTTTGAGCAACACTTATCATCTATGGCTTCGTCCGGGCCAAGACATTGTCAAAGAAGCGGGCGGGCTCCATAAATTTATGAACTGGGACCGCGCAATTTTAACAGATTCAGGCGGTTTTCAGGTCTTTTCTTTAAGCAAGTTTCGTAATATAGAGGAAGAGGGTGTCCATTTCCGCAATCATCTAAATGGAGACAAGCTGTTTTTATCTCCGGAAAAAGCGATGGAGATCCAAAACGCACTCGGCTCTGATATTATGATGGCGTTTGACGAATGCCCGCCATACCCGGCGGAGTACGACTACATGAAGCGGTCAGTTGAACGGACAAGCCGTTGGGCGGAACGCTGCCTGAATGCCCACAATCGTCAGGATGAACAAGGGCTGTTTGGTATTGTACAAGGCGGAGAATATGAAGATCTGCGGACACAAAGTGCGAAGGACTTGATTTCCCTTGATTTTCCGGGATATGCTATAGGCGGATTGTCTGTAGGTGAACCGAAGGATGTCATGAACCGTGTACTCGAATTTACAACACCGCTCTTGCCGAAGGATAAACCGAGATATCTGATGGGAGTAGGTTCTCCGGACGCACTGATCGACGGAGCGATCCGCGGGGTCGATATGTTTGACTGTGTGCTGCCTACTCGGATTGCAAGAAACGGCACAGTGTTTACTGCTGAAGGACGACTCAATATGAAAAATGCGAAATTTGAAAGAGACTTCCGTCCGATTGATGAAGAGTGTGATTGCTATACATGTAAAAACTACACTCGCGCGTACATTAGGCACTTGATTCGCTGCAATGAAACATTCGGCCTTCGATTAACAACTTACCATAACCTTCATTTTCTGTTACACTTAATGGAGCAGGTAAGACAGGCTATTCGCGAGGATCGTCTGGGTGATTTCAGAGAAGAGTTCTTTGAGCGTTACGGCTATAACAAGCCAAATGCGAAAAGCTTCTAAATAAAACATAACAGGCTTACAGAAAGGGGTGAAAATGATGACTGGCACTTTAGGTACATTGGTTCCTATTATTTTAATGTTTGCGGTCCTTTACTTCTTGCTGATTCGTCCTCAGCAAAAGCAGCAAAAGGCTGTACGCCAAATGCAGGAGGAACTGAAAAAAGGCGATTCAGTAGTGACAATCGGGGGATTGCACGGTACTGTTGACTCTATCGACGAAAGCAAAGTCGTAATTAAGACTGGTGATAACACACGTCTTACGTTCGACCGCCGCGCGATCAGAGAAGTTTCTGCTGCTGAATAACAGCAGGAGCTATACATAGCAAACAAAAAAGAGCGGGCGAGTGAGCCCGCTCTTTTTTATGTGGAAGACCTGTTTCCCCTCATGTTCACGCCGAAAATCCCGCCCAGCATGCACACCCCTAAAAATCCCAGATGGAAGATCAGTTGTTCTGCTGTAAATGTCTTTCCGAATCCTAAATACTGAAACAATAAGATAATCAGAGAAAAACTTAAGGCGGTCAATGCGCCAATCATCCAGCCTCTTTCCTTGCCTTTCCCGCCTGAAATGAATCCGCCGATAAATAAAGAGAGAAATGAGATAGCTGTGATCAGCCAGTTAAATGATGATTCTTCCAGCGAGGTTGCGGTCAATAAAAGTGAAACCGCCAAACTTGTCAGGAGCATGGCTGAAAATATGGCGATTAAGCCGTAAAGAATGCCTTTTCCAACTTGTTTCGTTTCCTCCATGATTGTCTCCTCTCTGCCTGTATTAAAAGGCTTCTGTTCTTTTTGTTCAAAACCGTCAGACATGCTGATGGCTCGTCTTTGTAAAAATGTATTCCCTTATCCCATGAATTAGACGTAAAAGCTTTGTGAAATGCAAACGGTTTTTCTTACATAAATTGATCATTTTGTTGCATCCTATAATGAGTTGGAGGTGCATAATGGAAGAGCTTCTCACTATTGCGTTTCGCACAGTCGTATTGTATTTTGTGATATTGGTCATTTTTCGTTTCATGGGCAAACGGGAGATCGGAGAGCTTAGTATTTTAGATCTCGTTGTCTTTATCATGATGGCTGAAATTGCCGTTTTAGCCATAGAAAACGTAGACGATCATCTATTTCATACCATTTTGCCAATGCTTGTATTAATGATCATTCAAGTGACTTTGGCATACTTTTCTTTAAAAAACCGAAAAGTCCGCCAGCTTCTTGACGGTAAGCCGACCATAATTATCAAATATGGAAAAATTGACGAAGACGCCATGAAATCACAGCGTTATAATTTTGATGATTTAATGGTTCAGCTCAGAGAAAATAGCGTCGACAGAGTAGCTGACGTATCATTTGCCATTTTAGAGCCGTCGGGCAAACTGACTATTGTAAAGAAAGAAAATAGCGGAGAGCATCGGCAGCTCGAAATGCCGCTCATTATAGACGGCTTCATTCAAACAGAAAACCTGTCCAGAATCAGTAAAGATAGAAAATGGCTGCTTGAAAGTTTGCAAAAACACGGATACACAAACCCTTCAGATATTTCATTTTGCTCGTTTACAGACGGAGAATTATTTATTGACGAAAAAGATGGGCACCGCACGTGACCATTATCGGACGATCAGACGTCCGATAATGGGAATGCGGCGAAGCTCATCTTTTTTAATTAAACGGAAAACGAGCAGGAGGATCATATAAATGGCGGCGCTCGCCGCAATCCATCCGGCTAGATTGACAGCCTCAGATGCTCCAAAGCTTATATATTGTTTGATGGCGGAGCTGATGAATCCGCAAATTACAATAACAGCGAAGCTGAGCGCGTACTCCTTGATTTTGATACTGATCGGCAGCACTTTGCTTACGGTTGCTGCGTGCAATAGCGTGACGAGCACCATGCCTGTCACAATGGCTAATGCCGCGCCCATAATGCCAAGAGAAGGCCTTGTGGCAAGGACAAAAATAAGGCCTGTTTTGACAAGCGCTCCGATTAAGCTGTTCATCATCGCAGCTCCTGCCAAATTAAGCGCCTGCAGCACAGCTTGAAGCGGGCCTTGGAAATAATAAAGCAGAAAAAACGGGGCCATTACTTTTATAAATACAGCTGCGCCTGAGGAACCGTACATCACTCTCATCAGCTCATCCGCAAATACAAATAAAATAACAACTGAAATGCCTCCGCTGAGCAGACAGAGACGCATCGCCTGTTCCAAGCGGTATTCCACCACCTGCAATTTTTTCTGCTCCATTCCTTCACTGATCGCAGGAACAAGCGCGGTCGACAAAGAATATGTAATAAAGCTGGGCAGAGTCAGCAGCGTCATGGCAAAGCCGGTCAGTTCCCCGTATTGCTTTGTTGCGGCAACTGTTGCCACACCGGCGATGGCAAGGCTTTGAGCGACGACGATTGGCTCGAAAAACCAAGAGAGGTTTCCGATAAAGCGGCTCCCGGTTGTTGGAAGGGACACGCTCATTAATTGGGTAAAGGTTTGTTTTCCGTTTTTAATTGACTGGAAAAAATGCTTTCTGATTTTAATTGTCTTTTTATACTTAAAGCAAACGAATAAATAAAGAAGTGATGCCAGCTCCCCTGCCACTGAGGATAGCATTGCCCCCGCTGCAGCATATTCAATTCCGTAAGGGAGAAAAATCGTTGTGCAGACAGCCACGAGTGAAATGCGGACGACCTGTTCAAGGACTTGTGACATAGCAAGCGGGTTCATATTCTGTTTTCCTTGAAAGTATCCCCTCAGCACACTCGATATAGCAATAATCGGCACAACCGGCGTAATGGCCAAGAGCGGATACAGTGTTCGCTTATCTGTCAGCATCGTTTCAGCCATAACCGGGGCGAAAAACAGAAACAGCGGTGTAAAGATGAGGCTGAGCACTCCCGTAATGGTCAGAGACATGACTAAAATATTTTTCGTTTTTTGATGATCTCCGCGCGCACTGGCTTCAGCGACTAGCTTGCTGATCGCGACCGGCAGACCGAATTGAGTTAATGTAGTGGCCAAGAAGAAGGTGGGCGCTGCCATCATGTAAAGCCCGACTCCTTCTTCACCGATAAAACGGGCGATAACCACCCGGTTGACAAACCCGAGCATTCTTGTAACCATTCCTGCTGCGATAAGGATAAGTGTGCCCTTTAAAAACGTCTGTTTCGCCATTTTTACCCCCTGCCTTCTCAAACTACCTGGAATCATATACAATAAAGATATGCGTATATGTCGTCCAAGCATGACAAGTCTTCTTGAAAAACAATAAAAAAGGAGCGTGGAATTCGTGGAGAAGCATCCAGCCGATCTATATAAAGACCACGTCAGGCCGTTTCTTTACAGCAAACTGGAAGAGTTTAAGATTCTCGGGTATGATGATGTTGAACTCGAAAGTTTGTGGTCATACTTAACAGATAAGAAGTGGAAAAAGAAAACGGAACTGAACATTTATGAACTGGCGAGTGATATTTTATCAGTGAAAATTGGCGAATTTATGAACTATGCAACCGTTGAGTCATTTAAAACGTCTAATTGGCTGGGCAGTGAAGAGGGCCAGGAAGCATTGGAAGAACTGCTGAGATAGCAGGTTGATTCGCACAGGTTTAAGGGAGGATATACATAATGAAAAAAGGACGCTTGATTGCGTTTTTCCTTTTCGTTCTATTGATCGGCACGGGCTTGGGCTACTTTACGAAGCCTGCCGCTAACAATATTACGTTAGGATTGGATTTGCAAGGCGGATTTGAGGTGCTGTATGATGTACAGCCTGTAAAAAAAGGTGACAAAATCACAAAAGACGTTCTGGTCAGCACTGTAGAGGCATTGAACCGCCGGGCCAATGTTCTCGGTGTCAGCGAACCGAACATCCAAATTGAAGGGAATAACCGGATTCGCGTTCAGCTCGCTGGTGTGACAAACCAAAACAGAGCGCGTGAAATTCTGGCGACTGAAGCGCAGCTTTCTTTCAGAGATACGAATGACAAAGAATTGCTGAATGGCTCTGACCTCGTCGAAAACGGAGCTAAACAAACGTATGACGCCAAAACAAATGAACCGATTGTCAGCATTAAACTGAAAGATGCTGATAAATTCGGCGAAGTGACCAAAAAGGTCATGAAAATGGCGCCAAACAACCAGCTAGTTATTTGGATGGATTACGAAAAAGGGGACTCCTTTAAAAAAGAGGTTCAAAAAGAGCACCCTAAATATGTATCTGCCCCAAATGTAAGTCAGGAATTAAACACAACTGACGTTACAATTGAAGGGCAATTTACGGTTCAAGAAGCGAAAGATTTAGCCAGCATTTTAAACGCAGGCGCACTTCCTGTAAAACTGACTGAAAAATATTCAACATCAGTAGGCGCACAATTCGGCCAGCAGGCTCTCCATGATACGGTGTTTGCCGGTATTGTCGGTATCGCAATTATTTTCTTATTTATGCTTTTCTATTACCGTCTGCCGGGATTAATCGCGGTGATAACACTATCGGTTTATGTATACATTACGCTCCAGATTTTTGACTGGATGAATGCTGTACTTACACTTCCGGGAATTGCCGCTCTCATTTTAGGTGTCGGGATGGCTGTTGACGCCAACATTATCACCTATGAGCGGATTAAAGAAGAGCTCAAGCTAGGAAAGTCAGTCCGCTCTGCCTTCCGTTCAGGAAACAGACGGTCATTTGCGACGATTTTTGACGCGAATATTACAACCATTATTGCAGCGGTTGTGCTCTTTATCTTTGGGACAAGCTCTGTTAAAGGGTTTGCGACAATGCTGATCCTATCGATTTTGACAAGCTTTATCACTGCCGTTTTCTTATCGAGATTTCTCCTCGCTCTCCTTGTGGAAAGCAGATGGCTTGATCGGAAAAAAGGCTGGTTTGGTGTCAATAAGAAACATATCATGGATATTCAGGATACGGATGAAAATACAGAGCCGCATACGCCATTCCAAAAATGGGATTTCACGAGCAAACGCAAATACTTCTTTATTTTCTCCAGTGCGGTCACGGTTGCCGGGATTATTATCCTGCTTGTGTTCAGGCTGAATCTTGGCATTGACTTTGCAAGCGGTGCACGGATTGAAGTACAAAGCGACCATAAGCTGACGACAGAGCAAGTCGAAAAGGATTTTGAATCTCTGGGTATGGACCCTGATACTGTAGTTCTGTCAGGCGAAAAGAGCAATATGGGTGTTGCCCGTTTTGTCGGGGTGCCAGATAAAGAAACCATTGCAAAAGTAAAAACGTATTTTAAAGACAAATACGGATCTGATCCAAATGTCAGCACAGTTTCACCGACAGTCGGTAAGGAGCTGGCAAGAAATGCGCTGTACGCAGTTGCTATAGCTTCTATTGGCATCATTATTTACGTTTCAATCCGATTCGAATACAAAATGGCGATTGCTGCCATCGCTTCATTGCTATATGACGCATTCTTTATCGTCACGTTCTTCAGTATTACAAGGCTTGAGGTAGATGTTACGTTCATCGCGGCCATCTTGACGATAATCGGGTATTCCATTAACGATACAATCGTTACATTTGACAGGGTCCGCGAGCATATGAAAAAGCGTAAGCCGAAAACATTTGCCGATCTGAACCATATAGTAAACCTGAGCCTGCAGCAAACCTTTACACGTTCAATTAACACTGTATTAACTGTTGTGATTGTTGTTGTGACATTGCTGATCTTTGGAGCATCTTCTATTACTAACTTCTCAATTGCTTTATTGGTCGGGCTGTTAACAGGCGTTTATTCTTCTCTATACATTGCCGCACAAATTTGGCTTGCATGGAAAGGAAGAGAACTGAAAAAAGATTCGGCGCAATAAAAAATATCAGGCTGTCCTCTGCAGGGCAGCCTGTTTTTTGAAGTTTCATTGAACTTAAAATAGACATTTGCTATAATGACATACGCTTACATTTAAACATATATATGGTGTTAAAAGTGTTTATGACTGGTTTTCAGATATGTAGGAGGGTTTATATATGAGGGTTCGCGAATCAGAGCTGCCGGGCATAGGACAAAAAGTTGAAATGATTACTAGAAACCGTGATAAAATTTCAATTATCATTCATCATGACGGACGGAGAGAGCTTTACTATTTTGACGAAAACGACCATGAGGAATGTGTTGCCTCCGTGCAGTTTGATGACGCTGAAGCAAGGCAAATGTCTGCAATTCTTGGCGGAATGGCCTATAAACCGAAAGCATTAGAACAGGTCGAGTCAGCCCTTGATGATTTGATTATAGAGTGGTGTAAAGCAGAGGCGGGAGCGCCTGCTATTCATCAGACGATTGGTGAGTTGAATGTGGGTCAGGAATATCATGTGACGGTCATTGCAATTATTAAGAAGAATCAGGATAAACAACTGAATCCGAGCTCTGAAACAGTCATTGACGAAGGCGATACACTTGTGATTTCCGGTGAGGGAACCGGACTGAAGAGGCTGATCCGGGAAAAATTAACAGCAAAGGGGGCTTAACCTAGTGTTAAGCCATGTTTAAAACCAGTCTTGATGGGGAAAGTTACCTCAATAAGAAGTTTGGGGGAAAAGAGAATGAATAAACAATGGACCATTATTTTCGCACTTATTTTCACCTTAATTGTCGCTATTTTCGCAGTCATTAATGTTCGATCCGTAGAAGTTGATTACCTGTTTGGAAGATCAGAATGGCCGCTCATTCTTGTTATTTTGGGCTCAGTTTTAATGGGAGCGCTGATCGTATTTTCTGTCGGCATTTTTCAGGTAATGAAATTGAAGCGGGAAATAAAAATCTTGCGGAAAGAAAATAGAACGGCAATACATAAACAAGAGGATACTCATCTTGCTGATCAGACTGACACACAGGATGCATCAGCCATGATTGAGAAAAAAGACTAGTTTTCGAATATTATTTGAAACCCCTCAGCCTGCTCTAGTATAATAGGGTGGTTGAGGGGTGAATTTATGTTAGCGTCAAAAATGCGATGGGAAATCCAGCGACCAGATCAGGATAAGGTCAAATCACTCACAGAACAATTGCATATAACACCTCTTGTTGCGTCCCTGCTTGTAAAAAGAGGCTTTGATACGGCAGAAAGCGCTAGGCTGTTTTTACATACAAAGGATGCCGATTTTTATGATCCTTTTGAAATGAAAGGCATGAAAGAAGCGGCAGATCGAATAAAACAGGCGATTTCACAACAAGAAAAGATTATGATATATGGCGATTATGACGCCGATGGGGTTACAAGTACGTCAGTGATGCTTCACACGCTGCAAAAACTGTCGGCTCAAGTTGATTTTTATATACCTGACCGTTTTAAAGAAGGATATGGACCTAATGAACAGGCGTTTCGTTCGATTAAAGAACGGGGCTTCTCTTTGATCATTACGGTTGATACAGGAATTGCCGCTGTGCATGAAGCGAAGGTGGCAAAGGAACTCGGACTGGATGTCATCATTACCGATCATCATGAACCGGGACCGGAGCTTCCAGATGTCCATGCGATCGTCCACCCGAAGCAGCCTGGCTGCACTTACCCGTTTAAGGAGCTTGCCGGGGTTGGAGTCGCGTTTAAGCTTGCCCACGCTTTATTGGGTGAACTTCCTGATGAACTGCTTGACCTGGCGGCTATCGGCACCATTGCCGATCTAGTCCCGCTGCATGACGAAAACAGATTAATTGCAACACTAGGACTTGAAAGGCTTCGACGGACAAATCGGCTCGGCTTAAAAGAGCTGATTAAGCTGTCAGGCGGAGACATCGGAGAAGCGAACGAAGAAACTGTCGGATTTCAGCTCGCACCAAGGCTGAATGCCGTCGGAAGAATCGAACAGGCGGATCCCGCTGTTCATTTGCTTATGTCAGAGGATTCGTTTGAAGCGGAAGAGCTTGCCGCAGAAATTGACCAGCTGAACAAAGAGCGCCAAAAAATGGTCAGCAAAATGACGGATGAAGCGATTGAAATGGTTGAACAGCAAGGGCTCGATCAAACTGCAATTGTCGTGGCCAAAGCCGGATGGAACCCGGGAGTCGTCGGGATTGTGGCTTCAAAGCTTGTGGACCGTTTCTACCGACCGGCCATTGTTCTTGGCATTGATGAAGAAAAGGGAATCGCTAAAGGTTCGGCCCGAAGCATCAGAGGATTTAATTTATTTGAGAGCCTTTCTGAATGCAGAGATATTCTTCCTCATTTCGGCGGCCATCCAATGGCTGCGGGGATGACGCTGAAAGCCGAAGATGTGCCGGATTTGCGAAGCAGGCTGAATGAAATAGCGGACAATACGCTTACGGAAGAGGATTTTATTCCCGTACAGGAAGTCGACCTTGTCTGCGGCGTCGAAGACATTACAGTTGAAAGCATCGCAGAAATGAACATGCTGTCTCCTTTTGGCATGCTGAACCCGAAACCGCACGTTCTCGTAGAAAACGCAGTACTGGAAGATGTCCGCAAGATAGGGGCAAATAAAACTCATGTCAAAATGACGATCAGAAACGAGTCGTCCCAGCTTGATTGCGTCGGTTTTAATAAAGGCGAACTTGAAGAAGGCATCGTACCGGGTTCAAGAATTTCCATTGTCGGTGAGATGTCAATCAACGAATGGAACAATCGAAAAAAGCCGCAGCTTATGATAAAGGATGCCGCTGTTTCTGAATGGCAGCTGTTTGATTTAAGGGGAAAACGGACGTGGGAAGACACAGTTTCCGCCCTTCCATCTGCTAAACGGGCCATTGTCTCTTTCAAAGAAGACTCAACAACATTACTTCAAACTGAAGACCTTCGCCGAGAAGTGCACGTCATCAGTTCTAAAGATCAAGCAAAGGCGTTTGACCTCGATGGTGCATATATTGTATTACTGGATCCGCCGCCTTCGCTGGACATGCTCGCACGTTTGCTGGAGGGCAAAGCGCCTGAGCGGATATATTTTATTTTTCTTAATCATGAGGACCACTTCTTATCAACTTTTCCCGCAAGAGACCACTTTAAATGGTATTATGCGTTCTTGCTGAAAAGAGGCGCTTTTGACGTGAAAAAACACGGTTCAGAGCTTGCAAAACATAAAGGATGGTCCGTTGAAACAATCAATTTCATGACAAAGGTGTTTTTTGATCTCGGTTTTGTTAAAATAGAGAATGGTGTGCTGTCTGTTGTGAGCGGAGCAAAGAAACGCGACTTAACAGACTCACAAACATATCAGGCGAAACAGCAGCTGATGGAACTGGATCAAAAGCTGAATTATTCTTCTGCTGAAGAGCTGAAGGAATGGCTGAATAAGCTGATGAAACAAGATTCAGAGGCTTATGAAAGTACGAGGAGGACATAAAACAGATGGATTTAAAACAATACGTAACAATTGTACCGGATTACCCGAAAGAGGGCGTGCAATTTAAAGATATTACGACACTGATGGATAAAGGCGATGTATACCGCTATGCCACAGATCAAATTGTTGAATATGCGAAAGAAAAGCAAATTGATTTGGTCGTTGGCCCTGAAGCGCGCGGCTTTATTATCGGCTGTCCCGTTGCTTACGCGCTTGGCGTAGGTTTTGCGCCGGTCCGCAAAGAAGGCAAGCTGCCTCGTGAAGTAATCAAAGTGGATTATGGCTTGGAATATGGAAAAGACGTATTAACGATCCACAAAGATGCGATTAAGCCTGGTCAGCGTGTGCTTATTACAGATGACCTGCTTGCGACAGGCGGCACAATTGAAGCGACAATCAAACTTGTTGAAGAACTTGGCGGCGTTGTTGCTGGTATCGCTTTCTTAATCGAGCTTTCTTACCTTGACGGCAGAAATAAGCTGGAAAATTACGACATCTTAACATTGATGAAATACTAAGGATAACCGCATAACGAAAAAGCACTCCATGTCAGGGTGCTTTTTTCCTATTGTTTTGCATTTATTTTATATAATATTTGGCTATTTGAACTTCTGCTCTTTACATCTTTCGTTTTTTTCTTGATAATAAACTACAATACAGTTTACATTTTAAAAAAGGTGATTCCATGGCGAACGAACAAGTATTGACTGCCGAGCAAGTTATAGATAAAGCGCGCAGCTATCTATCTGATGAGCATATCGCATTTGTCGAAAAAGCATATCTGTACGCTGAAGATGCTCATCGCGAGCAATACCGCAAATCGGGCGAGCCATATATTATTCATCCGATTCAGGTTGCGGGGATTCTCGTTGATCTTGAAATGGACCCTTCCACAATCGCGGGCGGATTTTTGCACGATGTCGTGGAAGATACAGATGTGACGCTCGATGACCTGAAAGAAGCATTTTCCGAAGAAGTGGCAATGCTTGTAGACGGCGTAACGAAACTCGGCAAAATTAAATATAAATCTCAAGAGGAACAGCAGGCGGAAAATCATCGCAAAATGTTTGTCGCTATGGCTCAAGATATCAGGGTCATATTGATCAAGCTGGCGGATCGTCTTCACAATATGCGGACACTGAAACATCTGCCTCAGGAAAAACAGCGGAGAATCTCCAATGAAACGCTGGAAATTTTTGCTCCTTTGGCGCATCGTCTCGGGATTTCAAAAATTAAGTGGGAATTGGAAGATACGGCGCTCCGTTATTTGAACCCTCAGCAATATTACAGAATTGTCAACCTCATGAAGAAGAAACGTGCGGAACGTGAGCTTTATGTCGATGAGGTTGTCAATGAAGTGAAGAAACGTGTCGAAGAAGTAAATATCAAGGCTGACTTCTCGGGACGCCCGAAACATATTTACAGCATTTATCGAAAAATGGTGCTGCAAAATAAGCAATTCAATGAAATTTACGATTTGCTGGCTGTCCGTATTCTTGTGAATAGCATAAAGGACTGCTACGCGGTGCTTGGCATCATTCACACATGCTGGAAACCGATGCCCGGCAGATTCAAAGATTATATCGCAATGCCGAAGCCGAATATGTATCAATCGCTTCATACAACGGTTATTGGGCCTAAAGGCGATCCGCTTGAAGTGCAGATCCGCACCTTTGAAATGCATGAAATAGCGGAATACGGGGTTGCGGCTCACTGGGCTTATAAAGAAGGGAAAGCAGCCACTGAAGGTGCAACCTTTGAGAAAAAGCTTTCTTGGTTCCGTGAAATTTTAGAATTTCAAAATGAATCGACAGATGCAGAAGAATTTATGGAATCGCTCAAAATTGATTTGTTCTCTGATATGGTGTATGTCTTTACGCCAAAAGGAGATGTGATCGAGCTTCCGTCCGGTTCTGTTCCGATTGATTTTTCTTACCGGATTCACTCTGAAATCGGCAATAAAACAATCGGTGCCAAAGTAAACGGAAAAATGGTTACGCTTGACCATAAGCTTCGGACAGGTGATATCGTTGAAATTCTCACCTCTAAGCATTCCTACGGCCCGAGCCAGGATTGGGTGAAGCTTGCCCAAACATCCCAAGCGAAGCATAAGATCCGTCAATTCTTTAAGAAACAGCGGCGTGAAGAAAATGTCGAAAAAGGCCGTGAACTGGTCGAAAAAGAAATTAAAAACCTGGATTTTGAATTGAAGGATGTTTTAACGCCGGAGAATATTCAAAAGGTTGCTGACAAATTTAATTTCTCAAATGAAGAGGATATGTACGCGGCGGTCGGTTACAACGGCATCACAGCTCTGCAGGTGGCGAACCGCCTAACAGAAAAAGAGAGAAAGCAGCGCGATCAGGAAGAACAGGAAAAGATCGTTCAGGAAGTCACTGGGGAACCTAAGCCATACCCGCAAGGAAGAAAACGGGAAGCTGGCGTTCGTGTCAAGGGCATCGACAACCTCCTTGTCCGTTTATCAAAATGCTGCAATCCTGTGCCAGGTGATGATATTGTCGGCTTTATCACAAAAGGCAGAGGGGTTTCGGTCCATCGCGAAGACTGTCCGAATGTCAAAACGAATGAAGCCCAAGAGCGGCTGATCCCGGTAGAGTGGGAGCATGAGTCACAGGTTCAAAAGCGCAAGGAATACAATGTTGAGATAGAGATTCTTGGGTATGACCGCCGCGGATTGCTGAACGAGGTACTACAGGCAGTGAATGAAACGAAAACCAATATTTCATCTGTCTCTGGCAAATCGGATCGCAATAAAGTGGCAACCATCCATATGGCGATTTTTATCCAGAATATCAATCACTTGCACAAAGTCGTCGAGCGTATTAAACAGATTAGAGATATCTACTCTGTGCGCCGCGTCATGAACTAAAGGGGTTAGAAAATGAGATTAGTTGTTCAGCGAGTAACAGAAGCAAGCGTTACAGTGGACGAAGAGGTCGTCGGCCAAATTGGACAAGGCCTCATGGTGCTGGTCGGCATCACTCATGATGATACAGAAGATGATGCAGCTTATTTAGCCGATAAAGTTGTCAATCTCCGTATTTTCGATGACAGTGAAGGAAAAATGAATCTGTCTCTTGTAGATATAGGAGGAGAGATTTTATCCGTCTCACAGTTTACGCTTTATGGAGATACGAAAAAAGGGCGCCGGCCGAACTACATGAACGCGGCCAAACCTGATAAAGCTTTAGGTCTTTATGAAAAATGGAATGACCTGCTTCGTGAAAAAGGAATCAAAGTGGAGACCGGAACGTTTGGAGCAATGATGGATGTACAGCTTACAAACTCCGGACCGGTCACGCTCATTATGGATTCAAAATAAAAAAAGCTGCCAAAAGGCAGCTTTTTTTATTGTAAGTATTTCTCTAATCCGCTTTCGATCCCATCTGTTACTTTTTCTTGGTATGAATTGCTATGTACAATGGCTTCTTCCTGCGGATGGCTTACATATCCCAGCTCGTACAGCATAGCGGGCTGTCTGTTTTCCCGGAGCACATAATAATCTCCGAATAATACGCCGCGGTCTGGAATGGAAGAACGCTTCACTACTTCTGAGTGGACATCTGATGCGAGTTCCTGATCTTTGGCAGGACTGTAGTAATATGCAGTACTGCCTCTTGTAGAGGTATCCGCATAGCTGTCATAATGAATGCTGATAAAGGCGTCAGCGTTGCGGTAGTGAGACGTAGAGACCCGTGACTGCAGGCTGACAAAGGTATCATCCTGGCGTGTCACATATACATCCGCTCCAGCCGATCTAAGTTTGCTGGCGAGCAGTTTTGCCGTTTTGATCGTCAGGTTTTTCTCGAATTTCCCCGAATACCCGATCGTTCCGCTGTCTTTTCCTCCATGTCCCGGGTCAACAATAATCGTTTTATTGTTTAGAGAGCCGTTTCCAGACGGGGGATCAGAGACTGGCGGTTCACCTGATTCTTCTGCGCTTTTAGACGTTTGGACCACCCAATTGGCTACATAAGCAGTCTGCCCGTTATCAAGCTTTATTTCATACCAGCTTCCCTTTGAACCGGTAATGGTGTATGAATCTCCTTTGGCAGCACGCTCAACGATCGAAGCTGATGTTGACGCATCACTTCTTAGATTCGTTCCTCCGTACATGATATAGGCTTTTTTAGCGGAGGATGAGCTGCCGGCAGTTGCTGAATCATCAGCTGGAACAGAACTAGTCAAAAGGTAATGGCTTGCAACCCAGCCTTTTAGCCCGTTCACCTCAATGTGAGCCCAGCCATTTTTCTCGTTGAGAACCGTCAGTTTCGTTCCGCGATCAAGTTTTGTTATAATTGCCGCGTCATGTGAGGCGGAGGCTCTTACATTTAGCGAAGAAACACCGACTGTGCCCGTCGTTGACGCACCGGAATCCTCGGTTTGGTCACTCTCATCAGACGCTGAACTGCTGCCTCCTGACGTGACATATTCAGATGATACCCATCCGGTGGCACTGTGATAGGATATCTTGATCCAGCCCGAATCTTTATCAATGACAGATGCTTGGCTGCCTTGCGGGAATTTGCCGATGACTTCGTAGGAAGTGCCCGGACCGCTTCTCATCCTCAGATCGGGGTCTGTAGATGTCACAGTGTCACTGCTTCCTGAGGAGCTTGTGCTGGCCTGGTCTTCCTTTGTAATAAGCCAGGAGACTACCCAGCCCTTTTCTCCGGAACCAAGCTGTATCTGCACCCAGTCTCCATCTTCCTTTAAAATCGGATAGCGTTCTCCCTTTTTTACTTCCGCTGTAATGCCGTAGCTAAGCCCAGGGCCGCTTCTGACGTTCATTTCATCTGTTGCGATGACCGCTTCTCCTTGAGCAGCTGTAACGGATGAAAAGGTCGGGAATAGCGCTGCGGTGAAAATAATACATACAATAAGGACAAAGTATTTCTTGTTCATTGTGTCCTCCTTTCTGATGATCATTAAAAAAGCATTCTTGTTTAATATCGTAAAGTCCTTTCTGATTTTTAAATAAAAATAAAATGATTTGTTTATACTAAGCGTAAATACAATCAAAAAGGTGTGCAAATCATGAAATATCATCCAAAAATGGGACGTGCATTTCACGACGGTGAAGCGAATCTGCATTACAGCGATCACGCAGATCCCGATACGACTGGTTATCTTACGGAAACAGCATCTGAATTTGGTCTTATGTCCAAAGAAGCAGCGCTGAGGAAAAACAACCGGAATAAAGCTTGACAGAGAACCCCAATCCCATTATTATAATAGAAATTGAGTACATAGCAAATGATGAAAGATTTGAACCAATAATGGAGAAGAGTAGGTCAGATTGCATGATTAGAGAGGAACCCGCCCCAGGCTGAAAGCGGATCCCATTGCGTCTTTCTCGAAACAACACTCCGGAGGTTTCCTGCTGAACGCGTGAATAACGCCATTAGGCAGTGAACGTGAACCTGCGTTAAAGGATCGAGCGGGAATATGAACGTATTCCAACTAGGGTGGCACCACGGGTATAACTCTCGTCCCTACTATCATGTATAGTAGGGGCGGGAGTTTTTTCATTTTCATCATTAACGATCATTGGATATTTTAAAAGGAATACATAAGGAGGTCTACCTATGGGATATAACATTCCGAGAGGAACACAGGATATTCTGCCTGGAGAATCAGATCGCTGGCAGTATGTTGAACAAATTATGAGAGACACTTGCCGCACTTATCAATATAAAGAAATCCGCACACCGATTTTTGAGCATACAGAACTGTTTGCCAGAGGCGTCGGAGAATCAACAGATATCGTACAAAAAGAAATGTATACCTTCGAGGACCGCAAAGGCAGAAGCCTGACGCTTCGTCCGGAGGGAACAGCTGCTGCGGTTCGCGCTTTTAATGAAAACAAGCTGTTCGCAAATCCTGTACAGCCGACAAAGCTTTATTATGTCGGGCCGATGTTCCGTTATGAACGTCCTCAGACGGGCCGTTACCGCCAGTTTTATCAGTTTGGAATTGAAGCGATTGGTTCGAAAGACCCTGCAATCGACGCTGAAGTAATGGCGCTTGCGATGAGTATTTATCAAAAAGCGGGTCTGCAAAACGTTAAGCTTGTCATAAACAGTCTCGGCGATCAAGATAGCCGCAAAAGCTACAGAGAAGCGCTCGTGAAACACTTCGAGCCTCGCATCGAAGAATTTTGTTCAGACTGCCAGTCACGGCTGCACACGAACCCGCTTAGAATCTTGGACTGCAAAAAAGACCGAGATCATGAGCTGATGAAATCAGCGCCTTCAATTTTGACGTATTTAAACGATGAATCGGCCGCTTATTTTGAAAAAGTGAAACAATACTTAAATGATCTGGGCATTTCGTATGAAATCGATCCGAACCTTGTGAGAGGGCTGGATTATTACAACCACACCGCATTTGAAATTATGAGCAATGCGGAGGGCTTCGGCGCGATTACGACACTTGCCGGCGGCGGACGCTACGACGGGCTTGTCGAACAGATCGGCGGACCTGAAGCACCGGGCATCGGATTTGCGATGAGCATCGAACGCTTGCTTGCCGCAATTGATGCTGAAAAACGAGAGCTGCCTGTTGATAAGGGAATCGACTGCTATATCGTCACACTCGGCGAAAAAGCAAAGGATTATTCTGTTTCATTGGTGTACAAACTGAGAGAAGCAGGCATTTCCAGTGAAATCGATTATGAAAATAAGAAAATGAAAGGCCAGTTTAAAACAGCTGATCGCTTAAATGCCAGATTTATTGCGATTTTGGGTGAAGATGAGCTTGCCCAAAATAAAATCAATGTAAAGGATGCACAGACGGGCGAACAGATTGAAGTGGCACTTGATGAATTTATACATGTGATGAAGGCAAACCAAAAGGGATAAGGAGTGAAACGCATTGTTTGGAAGAACATATTATTGCGGTGATATAACTGAAAAAGCAATTGGCGAATCTGTAACGCTGAAAGGCTGGGTCCAAAAAAGACGAGACCTCGGCGGATTGATTTTTATTGACTTGCGTGACCGTACGGGCATTGTTCAAGTCGTTTTTAACCCTGATGTGTCAAAAGAAGCGCTTGCTATTGCGGAAGGCATCAGAAATGAATACGTGCTTGATATTCAAGGAAAAGTGGTGGCGCGTGAAGAGGGAACAGTTAATCCGAATTTGAAAACAGGCGCGATCGAAATACATGCTGATGGAGTGAACGTATTAAATGCTGCAAAGACACCTCCATTTGCGATTTCTGATCAAGCAGAAGAAGTGTCAGAGGACGTTCGTTTAAAACACCGTTACTTAGATTTGCGCAGACCGGCTATGTTCCAGACGATGCAGCTGCGCCATAACGTGACGAAAGCTGTTCGCAGCTTTTTAGATGAAAATGGGTTTCTTGATATTGAAACGCCGATTTTAACAGGAAGCACGCCTGAAGGCGCACGTGACTACTTGGTGCCGAGCCGTGTGCACGAAGGTGAGTTCTACGCGCTGCCGCAGTCCCCGCAGCTATTTAAACAGCTTCTGATGGTATCAGGCATTGAACGATATTATCAAATTGCCCGCTGTTTCCGCGATGAAGACTTGCGTGCGGACCGTCAGCCTGAGTTTACGCAAATTGATATTGAAATGTCCTTTATGAGCCAAGAAGACATTATGTCATTGGCTGAGGAGATGATGGCAAAGGTTATGCGTGAAACAAAAGGTGAGGAACTTAAGCTTCCTCTTCCTCGAATGACGTATGACGAAGCAATGAACAAGTACGGTTCTGATAAACCGGATACGCGTTTTGACATGCTTTTGACGGATGTGTCTGACATTGTAAAGGATACGGAATTTAAAGTGTTCTCATCAGCTGTAGCAAACGGCGGCGTGGTTAAAGCCATCAACGTAAAAGGCGGTGCCGGCGATTACTCCAGAAAAGACATCGACGCTCTTGGCGCTTTTGCTGCAAACTACGGGGCAAAAGGGCTTGCCTGGGTGAAGGTTGAGGCAGACGGAGTGAAAGGCCCGATCGCTAAATTCTTTGATGAAGAAAAGCAGTCTAAGCTGATTGAAGCACTTGATGCTGCTGAAGGTGATTTGCTGCTGTTCGGAGCGGATCAATTCGAAGTTGTGGCCGCATCACTCGGCGCCCTGCGCTTAAAGCTTGGGAAAGAACGCGGGCTGATTGACGAAAAATTGTTCAATTTCTTATGGGTCATCGACTGGCCGCTATTAGAGCATGATCCGGAAGAAGGCCGTTTTTACGCAGCGCACCATCCGTTCACAATGCCTGTCCGGGAAGACCTTGAGCTGATTGAAACAGCGCCTGAAGACATGAAAGCACAAGCTTATGACCTCGTCTTAAACGGCTATGAGCTTGGCGGCGGTTCAATCCGTATTTTTGAAAAGGATATTCAGGAAAAAATGTTTGCGCTTCTCGGCTTCTCACCAGAAGAAGCGGCTGAACAGTTCGGATTCCTGCTGGAAGCATTTGAATACGGCGCTCCTCCGCACGGCGGAATCGCACTCGGCTTAGACCGTCTCGTTATGCTTCTCGCTGGACGTACGAACCTGAGAGATACGATTGCATTCCCGAAAACGGCAAGTGCAAGCTGCCTGATGACAGAAGCGCCGGGAGAAGTAAGTGACGCCCAGCTTGACGAGCTTCATCTTTCTATCAAGAAAAAAGTTAAGAACTGATTGGGCAGTTCGATTCTTGAAAATCAAAATCGTCTGTGATATGATTTTGACAAGTTAAATAAAGTCCTGATGTGTTAGTTGTACACCTAGTTTTGACCGAACATTTTTTTGACTTGGGAGCCCGCATTTTTAAATGGCGTACATGCCTCTTTTCATTCGGTAAAGAGGACTTACAAGATTTAAAAGAGGGCACCCACCTGCTGAGAGCGGGTTCAAAACAAAGGAAAGCTGCAACGGCACTATTGGGACTTTATTTTTTGTGCGCAGAAAAAACGGCTGCTCATGGATCAGCCATTTTATAGATGAAACCAGAATACGAATGTGGAGTGAGGTTCTTGTTACACCAGTTTTCACGCAATGAATTAGCTATCGGAAAAGAAGGCCTTGAAACGCTGAAAAACAGCACAGTTGCTGTGCTTGGAGTCGGGGGAGTTGGGTCGTTCGCGGCGGAAGCTCTCGCGCGGTCAGGCGTCGGCCGCATTCTGCTTGTCGACAAAGATGATGTCGACATTACAAATGTAAACCGTCAGCTTCACGCGCTGCTTTCAACTGTCGGACAGCCGAAAGTTGATTTAATGAAGGCGCGGATCGCAGACATTAACCCGGAGTGTGAAGTGATCGCGTTAAAAATGTTCTATACGGAGGAAACGTATGAGCAGTTTTTTGATTATGATCTTGACTATGTCATTGATGCGTCAGACACCATTTGTTATAAAATTCATTTAATGAAGGAATGTCTGAAACGGGATATTCCGCTCATCTCCAGCATGGGTGCAGCAAATAAAACGGATCCGACACGCTTCCAAATCGCTGATATCTCAAAAACGCATACTGATCCAATTGCGAAGGTCGTTCGTACGAAATTACGCAAAGAGGGGATCAAAAAAGGCGTTCAAGTGATTTTCTCTGATGAAAGCCCGATTGTCATTCGGGAAGATGTCAGAAAAGAAGTGGGAAATGACGAAGCGAAAATCCGTAAAGCAAAAATGCCGCCTTCCTCTAATGCTTTTGTGCCGTCAGTTGCAGGTTTGATTATGGGCGGACATGTTGTCATGGATCTTTTGAAAGACATTGAAATCAAACGTGTGAAGGATAAATAATGCATAAAAACAGCCTTGATGATCAAGGCTGTTTTTGTTTTATTTTCTTTTCATTAAATTATCGTACACCTGCTTTAAGGCGGATTCGAATTTTCCTGTCTGTTTCGGCTTATAGTATTGCTTATTTTTCAGAGGATCAGGGAGGTATTGTTGTTCGACCCAACCGTTGTCGTAATTGTGCGGGTATTTATAGTCGATTCCTCTTCCTAATTCCTGAGCTCCTTTATAATGCGCGTCTTTTAAATGCTTCGGGACATCACCAATTTTTCCGGCTCTGATATCTGCCAGGGCCTCATCGATTGCCAGAATGGCAGAGTTTGATTTCGGTGAGAGGCAAAGCTCAATAACTGCGTTGGCCAGCGGGATTCGCGCTTCAGGAAACCCGACTCGCTCAGCGGTCTGAATAGCGTTCAGCACTCTAGGGCCGGCTTGCGGGCTTGCTAAACCGATATCTTCATAGGCGATAACAAGCAATCGTCTTGCGATGCTCTCCAGATCACCGGCTTCAATTAATCTAGCCAAATAGTGAAGAGCAGCGTTGGCATCAGAGCCGCGGATCGATTTTTGAAAAGCGGACAGTACATCATAATGCGCGTCACCATCTTTATCGTGAGAAAAGCTTTTTTTCTGCAAGCATTCTTCCGCGGTTTCTAATGTAATGTGAATTTCACCGTCTGCTGACTCCTTCGTTGACAACACGGCAAGCTCAAGCGCATTTAAAGCGGAGCGGACATCTCCTCCGCATCCGTGGGCAAAATGCTCCATCGCCTGATCATCAATGGATACAGAATAGGTGCCAAGGCCCCGATGCTCATCATGGAGCGCACGTTCCAGTGCCTGTTTAATCAGATCAGGTGTTAACGGCTCAAGCTCAAAAATCTGGGTCCGGCTTCTGATCGCCGGATTAATGGCATGATACGGGTTAGCTGTGGTTGCTCCGATCAAAATGATCATCCCGTTTTCTAAATAGGGTAATAGAAAATCCTGTTTTCCTTTATCCAGCCTGTGGACTTCATCCAGAATCAAAATCACTTGGCCGGACATCTTGGCTTCCTGGGCTACAATTTCCATATCTTTTTTATTGTTAATGACAGCATTCAGCTTTCGAAAAGCAATACTTGTTGAACCGGCGATTGCTGTTGCGATTGATGTTTTTCCAATTCCGGGCGGCCCGTACAAAATCATGGATGACAAATGTTTTGCCTGGACCATTCTGCCAATAATTTTATCTTCAGCCACCAGATGCTGCTGGCCGATAATATCCTCTATTTTTGTCGGACGCATCCGATATGCCAATGGCTTCATCTATCATCTCTCCTTACTTAATTACAGGGTAACGGAAAACCGTACATTAGAAAAGGGGAAAGGCCCCTTTCCTTCTGCCTCAATGAAAATTCGCTGAAGGTATGTTATAATAACAGTTGGTCTATAAGATAATAAACGGACGAAACATATAGAAATTACCATTATAAATGTGGAAAATCATGAAATAACAGAGGTGTTCATGTTGAAAATATCAACTAAGGGAAGATACGGGCTCACCATTATGATCGAGCTTGCAAAAAAGCACGGTGAAGGCCCGACTTCATTAAAAAGCATCGCACAGACGAATAATTTGTCCGAGCATTATTTGGAGCAGCTGGTATCGCCGCTCAGAAATGCCGGTTTAGTGAAAAGCATCAGAGGCGCATATGGCGGATATGTATTAGGCAGTGAGCCGGATGCCATTACCGCGGGAGATATTATCCGTGTGCTTGAGGGGCCGATCAGCCCTGTTGAAGTGCTGGAAGATGAGGAGCCTGCCAAGCGTGAGCTCTGGATTCGCATCCGGGATGCTGTAAAAGAGGTTTTAGACAGTACGACATTAGAGGATCTTGCCAGCTATACAGACGGAGAGCAAGAAGCTTATATGTTCTATATTTAGATCAGAGGTGTAAACATAATGGAACGGATTTATTTAGATCATGCCGCAACGTCTCCGATGGATGAGCGCGTGCTGGAAAAAATGATACCGCACTTCTCCGGCAGTTTCGGTAATCCATCCAGTATTCATTCATTTGGCAGAGAATCTCGAAAATGGGTGGATGAAGCAAGAGCGCAGATCGCAGCAGAAATCGGAGCGGCAGAGCAGGAGATCATTTTTACAAGCGGGGGAACGGAAGCTGATAACTTGGCGATCATGGGAACCGCACTTGCAAGAAAAGATCTTGGCAGACATATCATCACAACAAAAATTGAGCATCACGCCGTGCTTCACACATGTGAAAAACTTGAGGAAGACGGATTTGACATAACGTATCTGGACGTTGACCAAAATGGAAGAGTCAGTGCAAAACAGGTGAAAGAAGCACTGCGTGATGATACAATCCTTGTGACAGTGATGTATGGAAATAATGAAGTTGGAACAGTGCAGCCGATCGAAGAAATCGGTGAGCTGTTAAAGGAACACAAAGCTTATTTTCATACCGATGCTGTTCAGGCATTCGGGTTGCTGCCAATTGATGTGAAAAACAGCCATATTGACCTTCTGCCTGTTTCCGGGCACAAGCTCAACGGGCCAAAAGGGACAGGCTTTTTATATGCTAGTAAAGATGTGAAGCTTTCACCGCTTTTATTCGGAGGAGAGCAAGAAAGAAAACGCCGTGCCGGAACGGAAAATGTTCCAGGCATTGTCGGGCTGAAAGAAGCGATTAAGCTGTCAAGTGAAGAACGGGACGAAAAAAACGAGAAGTATCAATCGTTTAAAGCAATCTTTGCCGACACGCTTAGAGATGCAGGTGTGGCATTCGAGATCAACGGGGGCAAAGAGCATAGTCTGCCGCATGTTCTGAATCTTTATTTCCCCGGTGTGTCAGTGGAAGCCCTGCTGGTTAATCTTGATATGGCGGGTGTCGCTGTCTCCAGCGGTTCAGCGTGCACGGCCGGTTCAGTCCTGCCGTCACATGTTCTGACTGCTATGTTCGGAGAAGAGAGTGACCGGCTGACGTCCTCTATTCGAATCAGCTTCGGCCTCGGCAATACGGCTGAGCAAGTGAAAACTGCTGCCAAACATGTGGCCGACGTTGTCAAACGGCTGACACAATAAGGCGGCTTAGTAATTGGAGTGAATGAAATGGAAAAACGGCCGGAGGATACAAGAGTCGTCGTCGGCATGTCCGGCGGAGTAGACTCATCTGTGGCGGCCCTGCTGTTAAAAGAACAGGGCTATGATGTAATCGGAATCTTTATGAAAAACTGGGATGATACGGACGAAAACGGTTTTTGCACGGCGACAGAGGATTATGAAGATGTGATCCGCGTCTGCAACCAAATCGGAATTCCGTATTATGCCGTAAACTTTGAAAAGCAATATTATGAGAAGGTATTTCAATACTTCCTTGATGAATATAAAGCAGGCAGAACACCAAACCCGGATGTACTGTGCAACAAAGAAATTAAATTCAAGGCCTTTTTGGAGCATGCATTGTCACTTGGCGCCGACTATTTAGCGACTGGCCACTATGCAAGAGTAGACAGAAGCGGCGGAAAAGTCAGAATGCTGCGCGGCATTGATGAAAACAAGGATCAAACGTACTTCTTGAATCAGCTGACAGAAGATACGCTGAGCAAAGTCATGTTTCCGATCGGCGAACTTCAAAAAAGCCGTGTGCGTGAAATCGCCAAAGAAGCAGAACTTGCAACGGCGACGAAAAAAGACAGTACAGGCATCTGCTTTATCGGCGAACGCAACTTCAAAACGTTTCTCAGCCAATATCTCCCTGCACAGCCGGGCGATATGATGACGATGGACGGCGAAGTAAAAGGCCGCCACGACGGGTTGATGTATTACACGATCGGACAGCGTCACGGCCTTGGCATCGGCGGAAGCGGCGAGCCGTGGTTTGCGGTAGGCAAAGATCTTGAAAAGAACATCCTCTACGTGGATCAAGGGTTCCATAACCCGCTTTTATATTCTGACAAAATCACTGCAACAAATATCAGCTGGGTGCGTTCGGATATCATGAAGGGCAAAGAGATTTCCTGCACGGCTAAATTCCGTTACCGCCAAGAAGATCATAAAGTAACGGTGCGCATGACTGGCGAGGGTGAAGCGGAAGTCATCTTTGATGAACAAGTCCGCGCTGTAACGCCGGGACAAGCCGTTGTCTTCTATGACGGCGAAGAATGTCTTGGCGGCGGGACAATTGATGATGTGTACAAAGACGGAACAAAATTGTGGTACGTATAAAAGATGAAAAACCTCAACACTGAGTTGGGGTTTTTTAATGAAAGGAAGATGATCGGTGGATTATAATCAACTCGGTATAGAGGCGATGCAGGAAGGCGATTACGAGAAAGCGGCAGAGGCATTTACAAAAGCGATTGAAGAAAATAAAGAAGACGCGATTCCGTATATCAATTTTGCCAACCTGCTTTCATCCGTAAACGAGCTGGAACGAGCGCTTGCGTTTTATGATAAAGCGCTTGAATTAGACAGTAGCGCAGCCACTGCTTATTATGGAGCAGGAAATGTCTATGTTGTAAAAGAAATGTACAAAGAAGCCAAAGACATGTTTGAAAAAGCGCTACGTGCGGGGATGGAAAACGGTGACCTGTTTTACATGCTCGGAACGGTACTTGTCAAGCTCGAACAGCCTAAGCTTGCACTGCCATATTTACAAAGAGCGGTCGAACTGAATGAAAACGATACGGAAGCGCGTTTTCAATTCGGGATGTGCTTAGCCAACGAGGGCATGCTGGACGAAGCGCTCAGCCAATTCGCAGCTGTGACAGAGCAAGACCCGGGGCATGCAGATGCATTTTATAATGCCGGTGTCGCTTATGCTTATAAAGAAAACCGAGAAAAAGCGCTGGAAATGCTGGACAAGGCAATCGATATCCAGCCAGATCATATGCTTGCGCTTCATGCTAAAAAACTGATTGATCCATCATAACAGGCACAGGAGGAGGAACAGCTCGTGCAGCAGCATCCGGATCAGCTTAAACTGGAGGAAGAGCCCTATTTAAAAGGGACAGTCAACACAGTCATCTATCATAATGACACCAATTTATATACGGTTCTGAAAGTGAAAGTCACAGAGACCTCCGAAGCCATTGAAGATAAAGCCGTATCCGTGACGGGCTACTTCCCTGCGCTTCAAGAAGAAGAGACCTACACGTTTTACGGAAAGATCGTAACCCATCCAAAATTCGGGCTCCAATTTCAGGCGGAGCATTTCAAAAAAGAGATACCGACGACTAAGGAAGGCATCATTCAATATTTATCGAGTGATTTATTCGAGGGCATCGGCAAAAAAACTGCTGAAGAAATTGTGAAAAAGCTGGGCGACAGCGCCATTAATAAAATATTGGCTGACGCTTCAGTGCTTTATGATGTTCCCAGACTCTCAAAAAAGAAAGCCGACACGCTGGCTGGCGCATTGCAGCGGCATCAGGGACTGGAGCAAATCATGATTTCCTTGAATCAGTTTGGCTTTGGCCCGCAGCTGTCTATGAAAATCTATCAAGCCTATGAATCCGAGACGCTTGAAAAGATTCAGGAAAATCCTTATCAGCTTGTGAAGGATGTAGAAGGCATCGGATTTGGAAAAGCGGATGAGCTGGGCAGCAGAATGGGTCTTTCGGGTAACCATCCTGAGCGGGTAAAAGCTGCTATTTTGTACACGCTTGAAACGACTTGTCTGTCAGAGGGGCACACGTACATAGAAACGGAACAGCTGATCATTGACACCCAATATCTGTTAAACCAGTCAGCAAGGGAAGGGCAGCGCATCACAGAAATGGATGCCGCTAACGCGATTATTGCCCTTGGAGAAAATAAAGACATTGTCATAGAAGATGGCCGCTGTTATTTTCCATCGCTGTTTTACGCAGAACAAAACGTTGCAAAGCGTGTGAAACATATCGCTAGCCAAACCGAATATGAGAACCAGTTTCCCGAATCAGAGTTTTTGCTCGCGTTGGGAGAACTGGAAGAACGGATGAACGTTCAGTATGCCCCCAGCCAGAAGGAAGCGATTCAAAAAGCCCTTTCCTCGCCGATGCTTCTTTTAACAGGCGGTCCGGGAACAGGGAAAACGACGGTAATCAGAGGGATTGTCGAGCTCTATGGAGAGCTTCACGGTGTGTCACTAGACCCGTCAGCTTATAAAAAGGATGAAGCTTTTCCGATTGTTTTGGCCGCTCCGACAGGGAGAGCAGCAAAACGGATGAGTGAATCAACGGGACTCCCTGCAGTCACGATACACAGGCTGCTTGGCTGGAACGGCGCTGAAGGCTTTACTCATACAGAGGATCAGCCGATCGAAGGGAAGCTGTTAATTATCGATGAAGCCAGTATGCTTGATATATGGCTGGCGAATCATTTGTTCAAGGCGATCCCTGATCATATACAAATCATCATTGTCGGAGACGAAGACCAGCTGCCTTCCGTCGGTCCGGGACAAGTGCTCAGAGACCTGCTGGCATCCCAGGTGATTCCGACTGTGAGACTGACAGACATCTATCGTCAGGCGGAGGGGTCATCAATCGTCGAGCTTGCCCACCAGATGAAAAATGGATTGCTGCCGAACAATTTGACTGCCCCGACAAAGGACCGTTCCTTTATTCGCTGCGGAGGCTCGCAAATTAAAGAAGTTGTTGAGAAGGTTGTCGCTAATGCATTGAAAAAAGGCTATACGGCAAAGGACATTCAGGTCCTCGCTCCGATGTACAGAGGAAAAGCCGGCATTAATGAATTGAATGTGATGCTGCAGGACATTTTAAATCCTCCTAAAGAAAAACGGAGAGAATTGAAGTTCGGGGATGTTGTCTACAGAACCGGAGATAAAATTTTGCAGCTTGTCAATCAGCCGGAAAACAATGTGTTCAACGGAGATATTGGCGAAATCACGTCGATATTTTATGCAAAGGAAAATACAGAAAAAGAAGACATGGCCGTCGTTTCTTTTGACGGCAATGAAATGACATTTACGAAAAAAGATTTTAATCAATTTACCCATGCGTATTGCTGTTCTATTCATAAATCGCAGGGAAGTGAATTTCCGATTGTGGTTTTGCCTGTTGTGAAAGGCTATTATAGAATGCTCAGAAGAAACCTTCTTTATACCGCGATTACAAGAGCGAAGAAATTTCTCATTTTATGCGGGGAAGAGGAGGCGCTGGAGTGGGGCGTGAAAAATAATGATGCAACTGTCAGACAGACCTCCTTGAAAAACAGGCTGTCCGTACAGGTTGAGGAAATGGATGCCGAGCTTGAAGCTTTGCAAAAAGAGCTCCCGTTCAGCGTACACGACGCCAACATTGGCATGGAAGGCATTACACCATTCGATTTTATGAAAGAAGAACAGCAATAAAATGCTCCCGTGCAAGCGGGAGTTTTTTCATTTGCAGTGGAATTGATTTCATCGTATGAGTCTAAGGCGCAAAGCAAAACCTAAGCCTGTTCAACAAAAGGTGGTTGATCACACTTTGAGAACATGCCATGAAGTAGAAGGATTCCCAGTATACTCAGAACGAACTTCTTGTTATCTCGGGGCAATTTCTGATATTTGTTTTTCTACGAAGGGAGATTGTCTCGGGTTTATTCTTGCACAAAAACGCTTTTTGCATCATCATCATGCGCTATTACGGGCGTGTGATATCTCTTCCATTCTTGATGACCGCATATTGGCTTCGGTCAGTTCAGAACAGCTTCTGCCTCTTCCGAAAACATGCTTCACATACGAGCAGATGAAGATGAAGCTTGTGAAATCGCAAGAGGGGGATATATTGGGGATGCTGGAAGATGTATACTTTTGTTTGGACAGGGGCATAATCGTAGCATATGAACTCTCGGACGGTTTCTTTTCTGACCTGGCGGGAAGCAAGCGCCAGATCCAAAGAGCGGATTCGCTTGTCGAGGTGCGGAAAGACGAGATCGTTCTGAACGGATAGAGGTGTGAGGTATGCTTATATGCCCGAATTGCAAAAGTAAGGATATCGGCAAAATCGGCGTGAACCAATATTATTGCTGGGGCTGTTTTATTGAACTGACAGTGGCGAAAGGGAAGATTGCAACTCATCAGGTGGAAGAAGACGGAACGTTAAGCAGCTTGGATGATTTGTTTTCTGAGGATGAACGCAGCATCAATTTTTAATCATGAAAGGAGATGCGCAGGATGAATCGGACGATGACTTCTCTTTTGGCAATGGGAGCCGGAGCTCTCGTGTACCGAATGGCGACTCAATCTGACATGCTGAATAATCGAAGCATGAAGCGGATGAGAAGAAGAATTACGAAAATGTTTTAATGCAAAAAGGATACTCTCCAAAGAGTATCCTTTTCTATGTTTGCCGGACCTCGAGGCGTCTTGCTGCGAGTGAAAGGCTGTAGTTGACTGCGAAATACATAAGGGCCGCAAGTAAAAAGATCGGGAAAAAATAACTGCCGTCTGCGCTTTGGCCGTTAATAATTTGCGCGTTGTGAATCAGTTCAGGCAGGGCGATCACAACAGCGAGCGATGTATCTTTTAATAAAGAAATAAACTGGCTTACGATGGGCGGAACCATGCGGCGAAGCGCTTGCGGCATGACGATAAAGAACAGGGTCTGTGTATAGCTCAGCCCGGAGGAGCGCGCCGCTTCAATTTGTCCTTTGTCAATTGATTTCAGTCCGCTTCGGATAATTTCAGATAGCATAGCGGATTCAAAAATCGTTAGTGCTGTAATTGCAGCAGCTGTAATTTCAAGCTTAATCCCAATTTCCGGAAGGGCAAAAAACGTAAAGAAAATAATTAACAGCAAGGGGAGGTTTCTGATCGTTTCAACGAGAACCGCAATCAATTGAGAAAGAACGGGAACTTTCGCATAACGCAGGGTGCCTGCGATTAAACCGAAGAAAAAGCTCAGAATGATGGAGATGAAAGCAACGTACAAGGTGACGAGAAAGCCATCCCATAAAAACGCTAAATGCTCCTGTGAATAAGCACCGATGAAATCCAATGTAACTCACTCCTTATCAATAGCTTTTTTCCAGCCGTTTTTCCAGATAGTTAACACCGATGCTAAGCGGAATCGTCAGCACTAAGTAAAAAAGCGCCACAAAAATATAAACATCAAATACAACGAGTGTGCTCGACGAAACTAAATCGGCTTGGTACATAAGATCCAATCCGGCCACAACCCCAAGAATCGAAGAGTTTTTGACTAAGTTTAAAAATTGATTGCCTAAAGGCGGAATGACGATTTTGATTGCCTGCGGCAAAATGATATGGAGCATGGCTTGGCTGTAGGTAAAGCCTGACGAGCGTGCCGCTTCCATCTGCCCTTTTGAAACAGACTGGATGCCTGCTCTGATGGCTTCAGCGATAAACGCAGAGGTATAAATGGTGAGAGCAACCGTTCCCGCTTGAAAACCGTCAAGCCTCAGGCCTGCGTTTGGAAGTCCGAAATAGAAAACAAAGGTAATTAAAAGAAGAGGGATGTTGCGGATGAACTCTATATATGCGGTCCCGAGCCATTGCAGCGGCTTAAAGACTGTTATTCTCATAACCGCTACAGCAACGCCGAGGACAAAACTGCCGGCCAGCGCGATAACACTTGCGAGCAAGGTATGGTAAAAACCGTCCATATACATGCCAAAGTTATCGAAAAGAATTGACACATTCATCTGCCTATTCACTCCTTATCAAATTGGGATGAGCATCGCCTGCTCATCCCGGGATGGTTGTTATTCAGCTGGGTCTTCTTTAATCCATTTTTTATAAATTTCATCGTATCTGCCATCCGACTTCATCTTTTTAAGTGAAGCGTTGATTTCTTTCGCGAGAGCCGATTGCCCTTTTTTCACGGCGATCCCGTAAGGCTCATCTGTAAAAGGCTTTCCTGTTAATTGATAATTTTTATTTTCATCAGCCATTCCATATAAAATCGCATTATCTGTGGTGAGGGCATCGCCTTGCCCCGATTTAAGGGCTGTAAAGGCTTCTGCGTAGTTTTCAAATTCTAAAACCGATGCTTCAGGCGCCTTTTCACGAATGTTTTGAGAGGAGGTGGAGCCTTTTACTGCAAGAACTTTTGAGCCTTTGCCAAGATTCTCGACACTCTTGATTTTGCTGCCTTTTTTCACGAGAAGCGATTGCCCGGCCTCGAAATAGACATCAGAAAAGTCAACTTCCTTTTTTCGTTCATCAGTGATCGTCATTGTGGCGACAATGGCGTCGATATCCCCGTTTTGCAGCATAGGAATCCTTGTTTTTGAGGTGACCTCTTTAAATTCAGCTTTTTTCTCATCACCTAAAATGTCTTTAGCGATTTGTTTGGCAATATCAATATCAAAACCCTCAATCTCACCTGAGCTTGGATTTTTAAGACCGAACAGTCGAGTGTCCGTTTTTACGCCGAAGACAATTTTGTCATTGTCTTTAATGGCTGCTAGCGTATCTTTTTTGCTCTCCTTTGAGGCTTCTCCATTTGATCCCTTGCTGCCGCAAGCGGCAAGCAAGATGACAGCGAATAAAGAAATCAATGCTAAAGAAAAAATCTTTTTCATACAAGCTCCCCCATTTCTGTTTTAATGATTTAAAATACGGCTTAAGAATAAGCGGGCCCGTTCTTCCTTCGGGTTCGCGTAAAACTCAGCCGGCACTGCTTCTTCTAAAATTTTTCCTTCGTCAATGAAGACAATCCGGTCGGCAACTTCTTTGGCAAACCCCATTTCGTGTGTCACGACAACCATTGTCATGCCTTCTTTGGCGAGAGTTTTCATGACATCTAGCACCTCACCGATCATTTCAGGATCAAGTGCTGATGTCGGCTCGTCAAACAGCATGACCTCCGGCTTCATCGCCAGTCCTCTTGCGATGGCAACACGCTGCTGCTGCCCGCCGGAAAGCTGGGAAGGATAGGCGTCAGCCTTGTCTGGGATGCCGACTTTTTCAAGATAGTACCGCGCCGTTTCCTTTGCTTGTTCAGGTGATTGTCTAAGCACTTTTACCGGAGCCAGCATGATGTTCTGCAGCACTGTTTTATGCGGATATAAATGAAAGTGCTGAAACACCATCCCGATATTCCGCCGCACTTGATTGATATCAGTTTTTCTGTCGTTAATGGCGGTGCCATTTACTGTGAGCACTCCCTCATTGATCGTCTCAAGTTTGTTGATGCATCTGAGCAATGTGCTTTTACCGGAACCGGATGGGCCGATGATAACAACGACTTCCCCTTTTTCGATTTGAAGATTAATTTGTTTTAACGCGTGAAAATCTCCGTAATGCTTGTTTACATTTTGAAATGTGATCATCGCAATCCTCCTATCAGAAATTTGACTAAAAAGTATACATGAAATCAAACTTTTCTGAAAATTAAATGCGGAAAAATGTCCATGACTTCTGGCTGACTAAAGAAACATAAAGAATAATTCCGTGTAAACCTCAAAAGATATAGGTGAGGTGAAAGCAGATGCTCCAAAAACCGGTGCAGCTTTTGTTGTGGGTGGCTATTTGTTTGCTGGTTCTGTTAACAGTCTATGTCTTTTTTATGCTTGATATGTTATGGTCACCCTTTTGGCTCGTCATAAAAACGATCTTTATTCCCTTGATCATTTCTATTTTTATATCTTATTTATTGCTTCCGGTCACGGAATGGCTGCATAGCAAAGGATTGCCTAGGACTTTGAGCATCTTGGTCATTTATGTTCTTTTTTTTGGCGGGATTGGCTGGGCGTTGTATAAAGGGGTGCCTGTTTTAATCGTGCAGCTGACGGATTTGTCAGAAAATATACCCATGTTTGCCGAAACGTATAACGGGCTTCTTCTTCATGTGCATAACCATACGGATGACTGGCCTGATGGTATGCATCACCGTATAGATAAAATGATCCGCCAGACGGAGGCGTTTTTTGCGGGAACGATCGAGGGTGCGATCAGCGGGATCCGCAATGTGCTTGATTACTTCTTAATTGCTGCAACAATCCCTTTTCTCGTGTTTTATATGGTGAAGGACATTGAGTTAATGAAAAAGACAGTATGGTACTTGACTCCGAAGTCGTGGAGAAAGCGGGGCAGCGCCTTTTTGCGGGATGTGGATGATTCGCTTGGCGATTATATCCGCGGCCAGCTTTTGGTCTGCTTGATTCTTGGCGTGATTGCAGGCATTTCGTTCTGGGTATTTGGGCTTCCATATCCGCTGATACTCGGCCTTATCTCTGGAGTAACGAATGTCATCCCGTATTTTGGCCCTTTCATCGGAGCTGTTCCTGCGTTGTTAATTGCGATGACGATCTCAGTCAAGGCTGTTCTTGTTGTGGTGATTACGGTGTTTATTCTGCAGTTTATGGAAGGAAATATCCTCAGTCCGTTCATTGTCGGCAGAAGCCTTAAAATGCATCCGGTCGTTATCATGCTTGCGCTCCTTGCCGGAGGGGAGCTTGCGGGAATCGTCGGGATGATTTTGGCTGTTCCTGCGACGGCTGTTTTAAAAGTAATGATGATCCATTTTTTGCGGATGAGGACGGAGCATTGACATCGGCGTGCCGCTTGTCTATAATTTCTCGTAGAATACATACGAATCTCGAGTGACGGATCTGAGTACGCCGAAGCCCTGTTAAAGAGAGAAGCTCCATAAGCTGAAAGGAGCTTTATCAGAAGATCGGAGGAAGCTAATCCTGAGTGCAGTTAATCACTGCCGCTTATCCTGCGTTACAGGGTTAAAGGTGACGGGCGCATGAATGCCCGTAATCAGGGTGGTACCGCGAGACAGCTCTCGTCCCTGTGTAAACGTTGGTTTGCATAGGGGGAGGGCTTTTTTGCTGTCACTGAAGAGAATTTCGATTTTTATAGAGGAGGAAATACAATGAAACACTTAACTTCTGCGGAAGTGCGTCAAATGTTTTTGGATTTCTTTAAAGAAAAAGGACATGCGGTAGAGCCAAGCGCGTCATTAGTGCCTCATGAGGATCCTTCACTGCTTTGGATCAACAGCGGTGTTGCGACGCTGAAAAAATACTTTGACGGCCGTGTCGTGCCGGAAAATCCAAGAATCGTAAACGCTCAAAAAGCGATCAGAACAAACGATATAGAAAATGTAGGTAAAACTGCGCGCCATCACACTTTCTTTGAAATGCTCGGAAACTTTTCCATCGGCGATTATTTCAAAGAAGAAGCCATTACATGGGCTTGGGAGTTTTTAACGAGCGACAAGTGGATTGGCTTCGACAAAGAGCTTCTCTCTGTTACGGTTCATCCTGAAGATGAAGAGGCATATGAGTTTTGGGCAAAAAAAATCGGTATTCCTGAAGAAAGAATTATCCGTCTGGAAGGGAACTTCTGGGATATCGGTGAAGGGCCGAGCGGACCGAATACGGAAATCTTTTACGACCGCGGTGAAGCATACGGTAATGATCCAGAAGATCCGGAGCTTTACCCAGGCGGGGAAAACGACCGTTACCTGGAAGTATGGAACCTTGTGTTCTCAGAGTTCAACCATAACCCTGACGGCACATACACACCGCTTCCTAAGAAAAACATTGATACAGGCATGGGTCTTGAAAGAATGGTATCTGTCATCCAGAATGTTCCGACAAACTTTGACACCGATTTGTTTATTCCGATCATTAAAGCAACAGAATCGATTTCTGGTGAAACATATGGCAAAGACAATGTGAAAGACACTGCGTTTAAAGTGATTGCTGACCATATCAGAACGGTTGCCTTTGCTGTCAGTGACGGTGCGCTGCCGTCAAATGAAGGCCGCGGCTATGTATTAAGACGCTTATTACGCCGTGCTGTGCGTTATGCCAAAACGATCAACATCCATCGTCCGTTCATGTTTGATTTAGTGCCGGTTGTCGCAGAAATCATGGCTGATTTCTATCCTGAAGTGAAAGAGAAAGCGGATTTCATCGCAAAAGTCATTAAAACCGAGGAAGAACGCTTCCATGAGACTCTTAATGAAGGGCTTGCGATCCTGTCAGAAATGATCAAAAAAGAAAAAGACAAGGGCAGCAGCGTTATCTCAGGTGCTGATGTGTTTAAACTGTATGATACGTATGGATTCCCGGTTGAATTGACTGAAGAATACGCAGAAGACGAGAACATGACGGTTGACCATGAGGGCTTTGAGGAGGAAATGAACCAGCAGCGTGAACGGGCAAGAAACGCCCGCCAGGATGTCGGCAGCATGCAGGTGCAGGGCGGCGCACTGCGCGACGTAACAGATGAAAGCACATTTGTCGGCTACTCTCAAACCAAAGCTGATGCCAATATCATTGTGCTTCTTCAGGACGGCCAATTAATCGAAGAGGCTCATGAAGGAGAAAGCGTTCAAATCATTCTTGATGAAACACCGTTCTATGCAGAAAGCGGCGGCCAAATCGGCGATAAAGGCTATCTCCGAAGCGAGCAGGCAGTTGTAAGAATTAAAGATGTTCAAAAAGCGCCGAACGGCCAGCATGTGCATGAAGGTGTTGTGGAGAGCGGTACTGTTCAAAAAGGCCTGCATGTTACGGCTGAAGTTGAAGACCATATGAGAAGCGGCGTCATTAAAAACCACACGGCAACGCATTTATTGCATCAGGCTCTAAAAGATGTTCTTGGAACTCATGTCAATCAGGCGGGCTCTCTTGTAACGGAAAACCGTCTTCGTTTTGATTTCTCGCACTTTGGCCAAGTGACAAAAGAAGAGCTCGAACAAATTGAAAGAATCGTAAACGAAAAGATCTGGGCGAGCATCCCGGTCAGCATTGATTTGAAACCGATCGCTGAAGCAAAAGAAATGGGTGCGATGGCACTGTTCGGCGAAAAATATGGCGATATTGTCCGTGTCGTTCAAGTTGGAGATTACAGCTTAGAGCTGTGCGGCGGCTGCCATGTCAGAAATACAGCAGAAATCGGCTTGTTTAAAATCGTTTCTGAATCTGGAATCGGAGCAGGCACAAGACGGATTGAAGCTGTAACGGGACAAGGCGCTTACGTCGAAATGAACAGCCAGATTTCTGTATTGAAAGAGGCTGCTGACGAGCTGAAAACAAATATCAAAGAAGTGCCGAAACGGGTCGCGGCTCTGCAGGCTGAACTGAAGGAAGCACAAAGAGAAAATGAATCTCTTCTTGCAAAACTAGGCAACGTGGAAGCAGGAGCAATCCTGTCGAAAGTAAAAGAAGTTGACGGCGTAAACGTGCTTGCGGGAAAAGTAAATGCAAAAGACATGAATCATCTCCGCACAATGGTCGATGAACTCAAAGCAAAGCTTGGCTCTGCGGTGATCGTGCTTGGTGCGGTACAAAACGATAAAGTTAATATCTCTGCCGGAGTCACAAAGGACCTCATCGACAAAGGCCTTCACGCTGGCAAGCTGGTTAAACAAGCTGCGGAAGTTTGCGGCGGAGGCGGCGGAGGCCGTCCGGACATGGCGCAGGCAGGCGGCAAACAGCCGGAAAAATTAGAAGAAGCTTTGGCTTCTGTAGAAGATTGGGTGAAATCCGTTTTATAATTCGCCCATGTAGTGTAGAATGATGGTAAGATTAGGACCCCAGGCTGAACTTTGCCTGCGAATTTGGGAAAGAGGTGCAAAACGGTGAGCTCGTTTGATAAAACGATGAAATTTAATTTCTCCGATGATTCTGCTGAGACTAACGTAAATGAGGTGCTGATTACAGTGTATGACGCGCTTCAGGAAAAGGGCTACAATCCAATCAACCAGATTGTCGGATACTTGCTGTCAGGTGATCCCGCTTATATTCCTAGGCATCGTGACGCTCGCAATTTAATTCGCAAACTTGAAAGAGACGAATTAATCGAGGAATTGGTGAAGTCTTATTTAGAACAGCATAAAGAGGCGTAAATAAAGAATGAGAATATTAGGACTCGATTTAGGAACCAAAACACTCGGTGTAGCTCTAAGCGATGAAATGGGCTGGACTGCTCAAGGCATTGAGACCATAAAGATAAATGAAGCAGAAGGCGATTATGGTTTATCCCGTTTATCTGAACTGATAAAGGACTATACTATAGATAAAATCGTGCTCGGCTTTCCTAAGAACATGAACGGAACAGTCGGCCCGAGAGGCGAAGCCAGCCAAACATTTGCGAAAGTGCTTGAAACAACGTACAATGTTCCTGTTGTGCTGTGGGACGAGCGTCTTACCACAATGGCGGCTGAAAAAATGCTGATTGCAGCTGACGTCAGCAGGCAGAAACGAAAAAAAGTCATTGATAAAATGGCGGCTGTTATGATTTTACAAGGATATCTTGACAGCTTAAATTAAAGCCAGAGGTGAAGAAAATGGAACACGGCGAAAAAAATATTACAATTGTTGACGATCAAGGAAATGAACAGCTTTGTGAAGTGCTGTTTACATTTGAAAACGAAGAGTTTGGCAAGTCTTATGTCTTGTACTATCCAATCGAATCAAAAGATGACGAAGAAGTAGAAATTCTTGCTTCCAGCTTCACGCCAAACGAAGACGGTGAAAACGGTGAGCTATTCCCGATTGAAACTGACGAAGAATGGGATATGATCGAAGAAACACTAAACACATTCTTAGCGGACGAAGACGAAGAATAAAACATCGCGCCAAACCAAAGCCGGAGCTATACTGCTCCGGTTTTTTTCTGCTTTATGCAGGCCTCTTTTTGTAATAAATTGCCGAAATACAATGAATCATGTAGTATAAGAGCTGATGGGAGGAGACCTAATGTATATCAATCAGCAAAAAAAATCGTTTTTTAATAAAAAAAGAATCATACTGTCTTCCATTGTTGTGCTGTTTCTCATCATTGGCGGGGCATTTTTATATGGGAAATCATTGCTTGAACCTGTTGAAAAAGACAGTAAAACGACAGTTAATATTAACATTCCGAGCGGTTCTTCTGTTTCAGCCATCGCATCGATATTAAAGAAAAATGATGTCATAAAAAGCGAGAAGGCGTTTCAGTACTATGTGAAATATAAAGGTGCTTCCGGGTTTCAGGCCGGATTCTACCATCTGAATAAAGGTATGGATTTAGATGCCATTATTCAGAAGCTGACAAGCGGGGCTACAGGCTACGCTTTTCAAATCACAGTGACTGAGGGAGCACAGCTGACCCAAATCGCGGCTGCTATTGCTGATGAAACAAATTACTCTAAAAAACAAGTCATAGCGAAGCTGGACGATGAAACATTTATCAATCAGCTGAAGAAAGAATTCCCGGACACTGTGACAAATGATGTTTTCAATAAAAACATTAAGCACCCGCTTGAAGGGTACCTATTCCCGGCTACATACCCTTTTAACGATCCGGACACATCACTTGAAGACATTATCAAGGCAATGATAAAGCAGACAAATTCTTATGTGGAAACATATAAATCAGAAATGAAGAAAAACAAACTTTCTGTGCATAAGCTGCTGACGATGGCTTCTTTGATAGAAGAAGAAGCGACTGAAAAAGCCGACCGCCATAAAATTGCGAGCGTCTTTTATAACCGCCTGAAAAAGAAAATGCCGCTCCAAACAGATCCGACCGTGCTGTACGCGGCAGGCAAGCATAAAGATCGGGTTCTTTATAAGGATCTGGAAATCGATTCACCATACAATACGTATAAAAACACAGGGCTGACGCCAGGTCCGATTGCCAATGCCGGTATGTCGTCATGGGAAGCGGCGCTGCATCCGGATAAAACGGACTATCTGTATTTCTTGGCCAAATCAAATGGTGAGGTCGTATTTACAAAAACGCTAAAAGAGCATAATAAAGCAAAAGAAAAATACATTTCCTCAAAAAACGAGAAATAAAAGGAGAGCAAAAAGCTCTCCTTTTGTTCGCTTTCCGCAAGGTTTTATGATAAAATATATCGGGTTGTTTACCGATGTATCATGATGTATTCAGAGAGTGTCCTGCGCATAAGACTGGGGCACTCCTTTTTAGAACGGGAGGCTGTTTGTAGTGACTGACCGGTATGAACAAATAAATGACTATATAGAAGCATTATTAAAGCCTCGGCCGGATAACGTGAAGAAGCTTGAAGCATATGCAGAAGAACATCATGTCCCGATCATGGAAAAAGCGGGCATGGAGGTGCTGCTTCAAATTTTGTCTGTGAAACAGCCGAAAAAAATACTAGAAATCGGAACGGCCATTGGTTATTCAGCCATTCGAATGGCGCTGGAGCTGCCGTCTGCTGAAATATATACAATTGAACGCAATGAGAAACGGCATGAAGAAGCGGTAAACAATATCAAGGAATTTCAGCTTGATGACCGGATTCATGTTTTTTACGGAGATGCGCTTGAATTAGCCGACGCCGTTCATGTAACTGCGCCTTACGATGTCATTTTTATTGACGCTGCAAAAGGTCAGTATCAAAACTTTTTTCATTTATATGAACCGATGCTTTCACCGGACGGGGTGATTATAACAGACAACGTGCTGTTTAAAGGTCTGGTGGCAGAGGATTACAGCAAAATAGAACCGAAGAGAAGGCGCAGGCTTGTAGCAAAAATTGATGAATATAATCATTGGCTGATGAATCATCCGGATTATCAAACTGCGATTATTCCTGTCGGGGACGGACTTGCGATTAGTAAAAAGAAGAGGTGAACGTCATGAAAAAACCAGAGCTCTTAGTGACGCCGACGAGTACAGCGGACATTTTGCCGCTCATACAGGCTGGGGCAACTGCGTTTTTAGTTGGGGAACAGAGATATGGCTTGAGATTAGCCGGAGAATTTTCTCGTGAAGATATAACAAAAGCCGTAGAGATTGCCCACAAAGAAGGGGCAAAAGTATACGTTGCTGTAAATGCAATTTTCCATAACGATAAAGTGGGTGAGCTTGGCGAATATCTGGCTTTCTTAGCACAAGCCGGTGTCGATGCAGCGGTATTCGGCGATCCTGCCGTGCTGATGGCTGCCCGTGAATCTGCGCCTGATCTGAAGCTTCATTGGAGCACAGAAACGACAGGCACCAACTATTATACATGCAACTACTGGGGACGCAAGGGTGCGGCACGTTCTGTGCTTGCCAGAGAATTAAACATGGACAGCATTGTTGAGATTAAAGAAAATGCTGAAGTCGAAATTGAAATCCAGGTGCATGGAATGACGTGCATGTTCCAATCGAAGCGTTCTTTGATTGGAAACTATTTTGAATATCAGGGCAAAGTCATGGACATTGAAAGAAAGAAAAAAGAATCAGGCATGTTTTTACACGATAAAGAACGTGATAATAAATATCCGATTTTCGAAGATGAAAACGGCACTCACATCATGAGCCCGAACGATGTGTGCATCATTGATGAGCTCGAGGAATTGATAGATGCCGGAATTGATTCTTTCAAGATCGACGGTGTTTTGAAAACGTCTGAATACCTAATAGAAGTCACCAAAATGTACAGAGAAGCAATTGATTTGTGCGTGGAAAACCGTGACGAATACGAAGCGAAAAAAGAAGACTGGATCGAACGCATTGAAAGCATCCAGCCAGTAAACAGAAAAATTGATACCGGATTCTTCTTCAAGGAAACGGTTTATTAATCAAAAGGAGGTTAAGCTATGACTGCCGTAAATGATAATATATCCACAATCGTTAATGGAAAGCGTGTGATTACGAAAAAGCCGGAGCTTCTTGCACCTGCGGGTAATCTTGAAAAGCTGAAAATCGCTGTTCATTACGGAGCGGACGCGGTCTTTATCGGGGGACAGGAATACGGGCTGCGCTCGAATGCCGATAACTTTACGATCGAAGAAATTGCAGAAGGCGTTGAATTCGCAAAGAAATATGGCGCGAAGATCTACGTAACAACGAATATTTTCGCTCATAATGAAAACATGGACGGGCTTGAAGACTATTTAAAAGCGCTTGGAGACGCCAACGTTGCCGGTATTATTGTGGCAGATCCGCTTATTATTGAAACATGCCGCAGAGTGGCGCCGAATGTTGAGGTTCACTTGAGCACACAGCAGTCTCTTTCAAACTGGAAGGCTGTCCAGTTCTGGAAGGAAGAAGGTCTCGACCGCGTCGTGCTGGCACGTGAAACAAGCGCTCTTGAAATCAGAGAAATGAAAGAAAAGGTAGATATCGAAATCGAATCCTTCATTCATGGCGCAATGTGTATTGCATATTCCGGCCGCTGCGTGCTGAGCAATCACATGACAGCTCGGGATTCCAACCGCGGAGGCTGCTGCCAGTCATGCCGCTGGGATTATGATCTCTATCAAACAGACGGTGCCAACGCCGTTGCTTTGTATGGTGAAGAAGATGCACCATTTGCGATGAGCCCGAAAGATTTGAAGCTGATTGAATCCATTCCGAAAATGATTGAAATGGGGATCGACAGCTTAAAGATTGAAGGCCGCATGAAATCCATTCACTATGTAGCAACTGTTGTCAGCGTATACCGCAAAGTAATCGATGCTTATTGCGCTGATCCAGAGAACTTTGTGATTCAAAAAGAATGGCTTGAAGAGCTTGATAAGTGCGCCAACAGGGACACTGCGACAGCTTTCTTTGAAGGAACGCCAGGCTATGAAGAGCAAATGTTCGGCGAACACGCCAAGAAAACGACATATGATTTTGTCGGCTTAGTGCTGAATTATGATGAAGATACACAAATGGTCACGCTTCAGCAGCGCAATTTCTTCAAAAAAGGCGACGAAGTGGAATTTTTCGGTCCAGAAATCGAAAACTTTACACATACGATTGAAACCATTTGGGACGAAGACGGAAATGAGCTAGATGCTGCCCGCCATCCCCTGCAAATTGTCAAATTCAAACTAGACAAAAAGATTTATCCGAGCAACATGATGAGAAAGGGGAAGTAACAGCCCATGGGTAAGAATCCAGTAGTCATTGGAATCGCAGGAGGTTCCGGTTCAGGAAAAACGAGTGTCACACGGTCCATTTATGAACAGTTTAAAGGACACTCAATTTTAATGATCCAGCAGGACCTTTATTATAAAGACCAAAGCCATCTTCCGTTTGAAGAAAGGCTGAACACAAACTATGATCATCCGCTTGCGTTTGATAATGACTATTTAATCGAGCATATTCAGGATCTATTGAATTACCGCCCGATTGAAAAGCCGATTTATGACTATAAGCTTCACACACGTTCAGAAGAAACGGTTCACGTAGAGCCAAAGGATGTTATTATCCTTGAAGGAATTCTTGTTCTTGAAGACAAAAGGCTTCGTGATCTGATGGATATCAAGCTTTATGTTGATACGGACGCTGACTTGCGTATCATCAGACGGATTATGAGAGATATTAATGAGCGCGGACGCTCTATTGATTCTGTCATTGAACAATATGTGTCAGTGGTCCGTCCGATGCATAACCAATTCGTCGAGCCGACGAAACGATACGCTGATATTATTATCCCGGAAGGCGGTCAGAATCACGTCGCAATTGATCTGATGGTCACAAAAATTCAAACCATTCTTGAACAAAACGCGATTTTGTAATACCATAGCATAGACATAAATAACTCTGACCATATTATGTATAGGCAGGAAGGGAATGTGCGAATTCCCTTCTTTCCCTGTTTATAAACGCGAAATATTTGCAGAACGACAAGATTCAGTTTAAGATAAACAGTACCTATATGGGAGAGAAGAACGAGGACTGCCCTGTGTTCTCATTCTTGTATTTTTTAGTTTATGCTCTCATACATAATCGAAGATGTTGAGGGACAACCAGAAGGAGTGAAGGGACATGGCACAAGAGAAAGTTTTTCCTATGACTGCAGAAGGAAAACAAAAACTTGAACAAGAATTAGAATATTTGAAAACGGTTAAACGAAAAGAAGTAGTAGAGCGCATCAAAATTGCGAGAAGCTTCGGAGACCTTTCCGAGAACTCTGAATACGATTCAGCGAAAGAAGAGCAGGCATTTGTAGAGGGCCGCGTGACGACTCTTGAAAATATGATTCGCAATGCGAAAATCATTGAAGATGACGGCGGCTCTAACGTTGTCGGTTTGGGTAAAACCGTCACTTTCGTCGAACTGCCTGACGGTGACGAAGAATCATATACGATCGTCGGAAGCGCGGAAGCTGACCCGTTTGAAGGGAAAATCTCAAACGATTCACCGATCGCAAAAAGCCTCTTGGGCAAAAAAGTAGATGAAGAAGTCACAGTACAAACACCGGGCGGAGAAATGCTCGTGAAAATTGTGAAAATTTCATAATATCTGTTTAGCAGCGAAACACCTCGTCCACAATGTGGGTGAGGTGTTTTTTTATGAAGATATCGAAACGAATGAAGCTGGCAGTCATCGCTTTTTTGATTGTATTTTTTCTGCTTCTGCTGAGGCTTGCAGAAATCCAGCTGTTTTTCACAGAATCATTTTCTAAAAAGAAAATTAATTTGATTCAAGAAAGTGTGAAACAGCGGACGGAGGAAGTGCTCATTTCAGATGGAAGAGGCTCTTTTTTAGATCGAAACGGGCGGGCGCTGACAGGACAAAGCGAGCCTGCGGTTGTTTTGTTCCCTTTTCTGCTGACGCAGGATTGGCCGATCAAAAAAGTTGCGGACATCCTCGGCATGTCTGAAGATGATTTGCGCCAGACACTAGGTAAGGCAAAAAAACCGGTCATTTTGCAGCAAAAGAAAATCAAAACACTTTCAAAACAATCTATCACAAAAATCAATTCTTTGAAATATCCCGGCATTTACGGCGTATATATGGAGAATGAAGACGAGCCCAGCCTTGCTTCACATACCATAGGGAGCACGAACCAAGATCCGGCGCTGCTTCGCAAGAAATATCCTGACAAGGAGAGCCTTCCGATTACAACAGAAATCGGAACAACCGGTTTAGAACGGACATTTGACGAGTTTTTGCTTCCGGAACAAGACACAAAGCTTTTATATCATGTGGACGGAAAAGGAAACCCTTTGTTTGGCATGGACGTCAAATATACAGCTGAAGCCAATACATTTTATCCGCTCCAGGTCAAAACAACGATCGATCAAAGCATTCAAAAAGCGATGGAGGAGGTATTGGATGAACAGGGGCTGAAAAAGGGAGGAGCTGTGCTGCTGGACATCGAAAATAGCAGTGTTCTGGGAATTGTAAGCAAACCAGCTGCGGATGTGTCCCGGCAAAACACACTTCAAAATTATATGCTGACGCCAATCTATCCCGGATCAGTTTTTAAAACAGTCATTGCCGCAGCTGCAATCGAAAATAATATGGTGAAGCCTAGTCAAACCTTTAATTGCAATTTAAACCTGTACGGGGAACCGGGGGACGACAAAGGAACCTTGTCTTTTGATGAAAGTTTTGCCCAAAGCTGTAATTACACATTTACGAGCCTGGCAGAACAATTAATGAAAAAAGACAGCTCGGTTATTGAAGATATGTCCGAGAAGCTGGCTCTCACTGATCGGGCAGGCTGGGAGGGAAAACTGTACCACGAAACCGATTTCCGCCAGCTGTATAACGAAAAAAGCGGCGTGATTTGGGGGGATGAAAAAGACAAATCAGTCAAAAAAGCCATTGCGCAAACAGCAATCGGGCAGAAAAATGTAAAGGTAACGCCGCTGGAGGTAGCCAATATGATGGCGACAATCGCCCGCGGCGGAGAAAAACGGCAGGTGAAAATTGCCGAACAAATTGAGTATAAGAACGGCACAACGCTCGTTACGTTTAAAGATCAGAAGCTCAAAGGGGAAACGATAGACAAATATACGTCACAGCAGCTTCAAAAAATACTGCGGCGGGTGGTAGAATCTCCTTCCGGAACGGGCAGAAGGTTTCAAGATCTTCCGTATACTGTAGCAGGGAAGTCGGGCACAGCTCAGACAGGCAAGCTTTCAAAAGAGAAGGAAACACTCTATGAAAAATGGTTTGCCGGATATTTTCCCGCGGATAAGCCGAAATACGCTCTGGTTGTTTTACACATGGATACACCGGGAGATAAGGCTCTGACAAATTCGGTGTTTTATGATATTGTTAAAAAAGTACACGAAATTGAAATCAATCAGAAATAGAACAACTTCTCAGCACATGTTAAAATATATGCTGAGCCAAGAGGGATAAAGGAGTGCAGAATTATTGAGCAATAATCAATCTCGTTATGAAAATCGTGATAAACGCAGAAAAGCCAATTTAGTGCTTAACATTTTAATCGCAATCGTATCCATACTAATTGTCGTAGTAGCAGCGAATCTCTTCATTAACAGTCCTTCTAGCAAAGATGTCAGCAAGGATTCTGAAACGGCGCAAAAACAGGAATCTCCGGCTTCAGGAAAGACGGAAAAGAAATCGGATGAGGATATAAAAGACAGCAAGAAAGATACATCTGACAGCGAAAAGGATTCTGAGAAGTCTTCTGACTCTGATTCCAAAAAAGATGATTCTTCTTCTAAAAAAGATGACTCTGATTCAGATTCAAGCTCAGATTCAGCCGGTGACGGGCTTAAAGATGCAAAAGTAACAGAAGGCGGCTCATCGAGCGATGTGGAAAAAACGTATGAAAATCCTGACTGGAAAGCAGTCGGAACTGAGCAGACTGGCGAGCATGCCGCTACTTATGATTCAAGCTCACAAGACTGGGCTGAGATGCTGAAAGCCATTTCGTACGCAACTGGTGTCTCAACAGATAACATGACGGTGCTCTGGCTCGGAAATAACGGCAGCCCTCAGGATGCCAAAGGCAAAATTTTGGACAAGGCGACTGGGAATAAATATCAAGTCACGATTACATGGGTCGATGAAAAAGGCTGGAAGCCGACAAAAGTAGAAAAGCTAAAATAAACAAAAGCAGCCGGGTTACAACCGGCTGCTTTTGTTTTAGGCTTCAGCTGCGAAATGAACCACCGCGCTGTACAATATTCGTCCTTCTGCCACAGCAGTTTGGTGTGAAACAGATTTCACCCGGAGCATGATGGCTTTATTGTTTTCAATTTGTGTATTGATTTTCTTTTCAAGCTCCTGCAATGAAGCCGCTTCAAAAAATTCCACTTTGTCTTTAATCAGATCTAATTGAAAATTCATGTCTTGACCCTCCAGCTTTCACAAGTCATATGAAGTATAAGCTTTTTTGCGGTCAATGCGCAATATGAGATGGCATTAAATACACAAAGTGTTTTAGTACCTGCTTTTCAGAAGATGTGGTATTATAGGAACTGTTCCATCATTAATTCATAGTATGCTTATAGGAATGATTAAATATGGAGTGTGACAAATATGGGACGTGAATTTATCCCTCTCTTTGAAGATTGGGCAGCAACTTATGATCAAACAGTACAAGGTTTAGATATTCAGTATAAAGAAGCGTTCAGAGGCTACGATCATATCCTTGATGCCATCGTCAGCAAATCTGGAACGCATGTGTTAGAATTTGGCCCGGGGACCGGGAATTTGACAGCTAAGCTGCTCGATGCAGGCAAAACTGTATTTGGAATCGAACCTTCTCCAGCAATGCGTAAACTGGCTTCTGACAAGCTTTCAGGCAGGACGGAAATCGTTGATGGAGACTTCCTGACATTCCCTGAGCCGCCATTTCAGGCTGATACAATTGTCAGTTCATATGCTTTTCATCATTTGACTGACGAAGAAAAGCGGGCTGCCATAAAGCAATATGGCAAATACCTTCACTTGCATGATAAAATAGTGTTTGCCGATACCGTCTTTGAAGATGCGCAAGCGTATCAACAGGCTATCGATAAAGCCCGTTCTCAAGGCTTCTATCAGCTTGCAAATGATTTAGAGACAGAGCATTATCCTACATTGGATGCGTTGAAAGAAATGTTTACAGCTGAAGGTTTTGCAGTCCGATTCACTCAGCAAAACGACTTCGTGTGGATAATGGAGGCGATCAAACGGTAAAGTGAAGGGAATGTGAATAGATGAGACTAGCAGTCATCGGAGCAATGGAAGAGGAAGTTACCATCCTAAGAAACAAACTTGAAAATGCAAAAACAGAAACGATCGCACACTGTGAATTTACAACAGGCGAATATGAAGGAACTGAAGTGATTCTTTTAAAATCAGGAATTGGAAAAGTAAATGCTGCTATCAGCACAACGCTTCTGCTTGACCGTTACAAGCCTGATTATGTCATTAACACAGGCTCAGCCGGCGGATTTCATCATACATTGAATGTAGGGGATGTCGTTATTTCCACTGACGTTCGCCACCATGATGTAGACGTAACGGCTTTTGACTATGAATACGGCCAAGTGCCGGGCCTTCCGGCTGCTTATGCGGCGGATGAAAAGCTGATCAGCATCACGGAAGAAGCGGTATCTGAACTCGACGGTATTCAGGTTGCAAAAGGAACGATTGCAACAGGCGATTCTTTCATGAACGATCCGAAGCGGGTTGAAGAGGTGCGTGCGAGATTTTCTGATCTGTACGCGGTTGAAATGGAGGCTGCGGCAGTGGCTCAAGTGTGCCATCAATTTAAAACGCCGTTTGTCGTCATCAGAGCGTTATCTGATATCGCAGGAAAAGAATCACATGTTTCATTTGACCAATTTTTAGAGCAGGCGGCTGTCCATTCAACAGAGCTTGTGTTAAAGGTGATCAAACGAATTCATTAAAACGGGGAGAACGTTCTCCTCCGTTTTTCCTAAAAACAACCTCTATTAAGGAGGAGGACATATATGACAGTGATTACGGACATTACTGAGCTGATTGGGAATACACCGCTTCTCCGCTTGAAGAACTTTGATGTTCCAGAAGGAGTCGCGGTGTATGCCAAGCTTGAAATGATGAATCCCGGGGGTAGCATCAAAGACAGACTGGGAGATATGCTGCTTCGTGACGCGCTCGATTCAGGCAAGGTGAAACCTGGCGGAGTGATTATAGAAGCTACAGCAGGCAATACAGGGATCGGCCTTGCGCTAAGTGCCAGAAAATATGGGTTGAAAGCGATTTTCTGTGTCCCTGAACATTTCAGCAGAGAGAAACAGCAAATTATGCAAGCGCTTGGCGCATCAATCATTCATACACCGCGTCAAGACGGAATGCAGGGCGCCATTCAAAAAGCCATTCAGCTGGAGACTGAAATTGAAAATTCTTATTGCGTTTTGCAATTTAAAAACCAAGTAAATCCATCGACTTACTATAAGACGCTTGGACCTGAAATGTGGGAAGCGCTTGACGGGAATATTCATACGTTTGTCGCAGGGGCAGGATCAGGGGGCACGTTCGCAGGAACAGCTTCCTTCTTAAAAGAAAAAAATCCAGCAGTCAAAACGGTGATTGTTGAACCGGAGGGCTCGATTTTAAACGGAGGGGAACCCCACGCTCATAAAACAGAGGGCATCGGCATGGAGTTTATCCCTGATTATATGAATAAGAGCCACTTTGACGAGATCTACACCGTAACGGATGAGAATGCGTTTAGACTTGTGAAAGAAGCGGCAGAAAAAGAAGGACTGCTGATCGGAAGCTCTTCAGGTGCAGCGCTTTATGCGGCATTGGAGGAAGCGAAAAAAGCATCTGCTGGAACTAACATTGTCACAGTATTTCCTGACAGCAGCGATCGATATATCAGCAAACAAATATACGAAGGAGGCATCTGATATGAAGAAAAAAACATTGATGATACATGGCGGAATCACAGGTGATGAGAAAACAGGCGCAGTTTCCGTGCCGATTTATCAAGTAAGCACGTACAAGCAGCCGAAAGCAGGGCAGCATACAGGCTACGAGTATTCAAGAACGGCCAATCCGACTCGAACCGCTCTCGAAGCACTTGTGACAGAACTGGAAAGCGGGGAAGCAGGCTATGCGTTCAGCTCAGGAATGGCTGCCATTACAGCGGTTATGATGCTGTTTAACAGCGGAGATCATGTCGTGTTGACTGATGATGTGTACGGCGGAACATACCGCGTGATGACAAAGGTGCTTAACCGTCTTGGCATTGAATCAACATTTGTCGATACGAGCAGCAGAGAAGAAGTTGAAAAAGCGATTCGCCCTAATACAAAAGCCATTTATATTGAAACACCGACAAACCCGTTGCTCAAAATCACCGACTTGACGCTCATGGCTGATATTGCAAAAAAAGCGGGTGTTCTGCTTATCGTAGACAATACCTTTAACACTCCTTATTTTCAGCAGCCGCTTACTTTAGGCGCTGATATCGTACTTCACAGTGCGACAAAATATCTTGGCGGACACAGTGATGTCGTCGGAGGTTTAGTTGTGACAGCTTCGAAAGAGCTTGGAGAAGAGCTGCATTTTGTGCAAAACTCCACAGGCGGCGTGCTTGGCCCTCAAGATTCCTGGCTGTTAATGAGAGGAATCAAAACGTTGGGACTCAGAATGGAAGCGATCGATCAAAATGCGCGGAAAATCGCAAGCTTTCTTGAGAATCACCCTGCTGTCCAAACGTTATATTATCCTGGTTCTTCAAATCATCCCGAACATGAGCTTGCAAAAAGGCAAGGATCTGGCTTCGGCGGCATGATCTCCTTTGATATTGGCAGTGAAGAACGGGTTGATGCGTTTTTAGGAAAACTGAAACTGTTTACCATTGCTGAAAGCCTGGGGGCGGTTGAAAGCTTAATTTCTGTTCCTGCAAGAATGACACATGCCTCTATTCCGAGAGAACGCCGGCTTGAGCTCGGCATTACGGACGGCTTGATCAGAATTTCTGTAGGAATTGAAGATGCGGAAGACTTGTTGGAAGATATCGGCCAAGCGCTTGAAAATATATAACAAATGGATAGAATTACTTTCTCTGTAAGCCGCCGGATTATATTATAATAGTCGTATACTATGAATCTGGCAGGTGATTCTTTTGAACAAAAATAGAATGAAATCTTTAAAAGAAGACTACAAGCATTTTGCTTTTACATTGCTTGCAGTCAGCACTTTTTTATATATAGGCGCAGTTCTCCCTGATCAAGGCTTAACATTAGGCCAGAAATCGACGATGTTTTTAGCGGATTGCGTATTTTTAGCCGGTGCCTTCTTTTGCGCTGACCGTTCACTTATTTACAAGAAGCGTTTGGAAGAAGCCGACGAATAAAAAAACAGCCATCATCAGCGATGGCTGTTTTTCTGTTATTGTTCTCGAAGTTCTTTTCCCATGCCTTTTAAAAACTGAAGGCCGAAGCCGACGGCTCTGTTGATGTCAGGATCGTTCATTGCTTTTAACAGGTCGAGAATCCCGACTTTCTTGTCTTCTTTTAAAAAGCTTTGTGCCTGTTCAGTCCCAGCCATTACACTTTCTAAAAGCTTTGCTGTAAACTCAGGATCGGCTTTTGTCAATGCGCCTCCGGCGGCCATCATCGTGTTGATGAGGTTGGTGACAGGCTCCCGGGAAACTTGGCCAAGTGCAATCTTGGCAATGTCTTCCTTCGCTCTGAGCATGCTTGTTGCCGCATCAAAAATTCCAAGATCATTGAGTTCATTCATTAACGTCATCGTTTTAGAGACGGCGTCCTCATTTTCCGCCAGCAGCTCTTTCAGTTCTTCTATTTTTTCAAGCTTAATTTGCTCAGCTGTTTTTGTTTCTTTTTTGATCGTCGTAATCGGAGTGGCCATTCGTTTTCCTCCTATCGTTTAATCAGTCAGATGGACATAGCCAGGACGGTTCCATTTTCTTTCTGCTTCGACTCCGTTTTGCGGATGCCGTTTTTTGTTGCGCGGATTTGTTTTTGGAAGCGGCGCTGTTTCACAGCCGCCAAGCACTTCCATGCGGACCTTTGTCTGTTTATAAGCAGGCGTGTTCGTCCGTTTATCAGCTGCAGGGCCCGTCAAGAAGTTAATCGCTGACTCCTTGTCTGTCGAGTTCATTGGCAGATAGAGTTCATTTTTCCGTACCCGGTCTGTGATCAGCGCGTTCAATTTGACTGCTCCGAACGGAGAAACGAGCCGTACAAGCGAACCGTCACAAACACCTCGCTCTTGTGCAAGCTCAGGTGAGATCTCAACGAATACATTCGGCACTTTCGCTTGGATGCCTTTCGATTTATTTGTCATGTTTCCTTCGTGGAAATGCTCCAGCATCCGGCCGTTATTGATATGAAGGTCGTATTCCTCCGGAAATGCCGCTGGCTCGGTCCAATCAGAAAGGGCAAAGCGGGCTTTTTTGTCAGGGAAATTAAATCCGTCTTCATACAGAAGCGGTGTGCTTTCACCTGTGAAGCTGCCCCATAGGAAGCTGTTCCAGCCTTCTAGCACCTCATAGCTTGCTTTGGCAAACAGAGGAGAAAGACTTGCCATTTCAGAGAAAATGTCACTTGGATGGCTGTAAGTCCAATTCGCTCCTAAACGGTTTGCCACCTCTTGAATAATCCACCAGTCCGGTTTTGCGTCACCAAGCGTCGGAAGCGCCTGATACAATCGCTGGACACGGCGTTCTGTGTTGGTAAATGTTCCGTCTTTTTCAAGTGAAGGAGTGGCCGGCAAGACGACATCAGCATATTGAGCTGTTCTTGACAGGAAGATGTCCTGTACCACGAAGAAATCAAGGCTTGATAAAATATCATGCACATGGTTCGCGTTTGAATCGACCAGTGCCATATCCTCACCGACAAGATACATAGCTTTCATTTTTCCTTCTTCAATGGCATGAAGCATTTGAATATTATCTAAACCAGGCTTTCCATCAATCTCGACACCATATGCCTCTTCAAATTTAGCGCGGGCTTTGTCATCTGTAATATGCTGATATCCCGGCAGCCAGCCAGGCAATGTTCCCATATCACATGCTCCTTGCACGTTATTGTGTCCGCGCAGAGGATAAGCGCCGGCACCTGGACGGCGATAGTTGCCCGTAGCGAGAAGCAGGTTTGAAATGGCTGCTGATGTATCAGATCCGCCTGTATTTTGTGTGACACCCATTCCCCAAAGGACACAAGTGCCGTCAGCATCACGAATCATTTCAGCAATTTGAATGATGTTTTCTTTTGAAAGGCCTGTGATGCGTTCTGCATAATCAAGCGTATACGTTTTAAGGGTTTCTTTATAATCTTCAAAGTAATTGACGTTCTCCTCAATAAACGCCTGATCGTGCCAGCCTTGGTCGATCATATATTTCGTAACAGCCATCAGCCAAACTTGGTCTGTGCCTTGTTTAGGGCTGATGAACAGATCAGATCGCTCAGCCATCTCATTTTTACGCAGGTCGGCCACAATCAGTTTTTGACCGTGGAGCTTGTGTGCCCGTTTGACGCGTGTTGCGAGCACCGGGTGTCCTTCCGCCGGATTGGCACCGACAATGATGACGAGGCCTGCTTTGGCGATATCTTTAATCGTGCCGGCGTCACCGCCCATGCCGACAGTGCGGAACAATCCGTCTGTAGCAGGAGACTGGCAGTAGCGTGAGCAATTATCGACGTTGTTTGTTTCAAATACCTGACGCGCTAGTTTTTGAATGACGTAGTTTTCTTCATTTGTAATTTTAGAAGAAGAAATAAACCCGACAGAGCCTTTACCGTACTGTTCTTTAATTGATCCTAATCTGCTTGCGACAAGATCGAGGGCCTCTTCCCAAGAAGATTCCACAAAGGCTCCGTTTTTACGGATTAAAGGCTTTGTGATCCGCTCCTCAGAATTGACGAAATCCCAGCCGAATTTCCCTTTGACACATGTGGAAATCGCGTTAACCGGAGCATCAGAAACAGGCTGGATCTTTAAAATATCCCGTCCTTTTGTCCATACTTCAAATGAACACCCGACACCGCAGAACGTACATACAGTTTTCGTTTTTTTCGTTCTTGTTTCACGCATTGCCGCTTCGACTTCAGAAATGGCAAAAATGCTGCCATACCCCGGTTCAACATTTTTCACGAGATCAATCATCGGTTCCATGACGTCCTCTTTAATGCCTGTCATAAAACCAGCCTGCCCTAGCATTGATTTTTCCATCAGTGCATTACATGGACATACTGTTACACACTGACCGCAGCTGACACAGGAAGATTCATTGATCGAAACTCCCTCATCCCAAATGACGCGAGGGCGTTCGCGTTCCCAGTCGATTGAGAGTGTTTCATTTACCTGAAGGTTTTGACAGACCTCAACACACTGGCCGCAGGCAATACATTGGTTTGGATCATAGCGGTAAAAAGGATGAGACATATCAACCGCGCAAGAAGGATCTTCTTTTGGCGTATATGGGTATTTTTGATGCTCGATCCCCATCATTTCCGCTGTATTATGCAGCGTACAGTTTCCATTGTTGTTATCGCAAACTGTACAATACAGCAAATGATTTTCAAGAAGGCGGTCCATCGCTTCGGTTTGCGCTTCTTTCACTCGATTTCCTGAAAGATCAATAGACATCCCGTTTTCTGCAACCGTCGCGCATGAACGAACCAGCTTGCCGTTTGCCTCTACTATGCAAGTATCACAAGTTTGAATCGGGTCAACCTCTGGTACGTGGCAAATCTGCGGGTACTCAATTCCGTTTTCATTTAAAATATCTAAAATTGTGGCCCCTGCTCGTGCTTGAATTTCTGTTCCGTCTACACGGACACTGATCGACTTAACGTCCATCATATTCATATTCCCCTCCATCTTTCTTTCAAGAAGTCAAAAAAAGCCATGTATAGATACACCTGCCCTTAATTCTAAGAAGGTGTAAACACACATGGCGGAATAGTTCACTAGCAAGTCTTACTAACAGACCAATCCTTGATTTTTATAAAACGATAGACTCATAACAAGATCCTATTACAAATCCATCAACACTGCTTTTATTATAATGTGATATTTATTATAATACAATATGGCAGGAAAATTTTAACCAAGTGAAATGTCCTGAGGGGAACCGGGAAAAGCCTTTATAAGGCAATATCGGAAGGGGTAATCAGCATGTCTAAAAAAATTCATGAATTCAATGATATCATTCGAAAACTTCGCAAAGAATTGTTCGGAAAAGGGCCTGAGAGAATTCATACTGTATTTGTAGAAAACATGGCAGTTTCAACACTATACGGAAATCTGAGTGCAAGCGAGCAGTTTATCGCCCGTACGCCTGAAGGAAGAGAAATGGTACATGCGGCCCGGACAAGCCTAATTCAAGACCTTTATTCCAAACAAACACCGGAAGGAATGGAGGAACTCATGGGAGCTAAGCTAGTCCATTTGTTTTCTGATATTAAAATTGAGGAAAACATCGCTGTATCTGTATTTGTTTTTGACCGAAAAATAGATGAGCAAAAAGAAGCTCTGCAAAGCTAGTATATTTGTCATTGACACAAATTTGTCACATTTGATATGATGTTGCTACAGTTATAGAAGGCTAAAGCAATGGAATGTATGCACGAACTGTATATATTCTCTTTCAATATCTTACATACTGCTTGATATTGTTGTATGGGTATGCATACAAGTTAGGCAGCATTCAAACGCCTGGTTTGACACAGGTTATTTGAGTGCTGCCTTTTTTATTGCCTTTCTTGCATAACTGTGAGAAAAGAAGAAGTAATGGAGGCGTTTAATTATGGCTTTTCGAAAACCGGATGAAATAGCGGAAGCAGCAATTGAAGCAGGGATGAAAAAAATAAAGCTCCCGCTGCCGTCACTGCTTGTGCTGGGGTTTTTAGGCGGTGCATTTATCGCGCTTGGGTATTTGCTTGATATCAGGGTAATCGGCGATCTTCCGAAAGAATGGGGGAGCCTGTCCAGTTTGATTGGTGCAGCAGTATTTCCAGTCGGTCTGATCCTTGTCGTTCTCGCTGGCGCTGAACTGATCACAGGCAATATGATGTCAGTTGCGATGGCGTTATTCTCGAGAAAAATATCAGTAAAAGAGTTGGCGATTAACTGGGGAATCGTCACAATTATGAACTTAATCGGCGCATTGTTTGTTGCGTACTTTTTCGGGCATTTGGTTGGATTGACTGAAACAGGTCCCTATTTAGAAAAAACGATTGCCGTTGCCCAAGGAAAGCTCGATATGAGCTTTGGCAAGGTTCTCATTTCCGGCATCGGCTGTAACTGGCTTGTATGTCTTGCAGTGTGGCTTTCTTTCGGCGCCCAAGACGCAGCAGGAAAAATCCTTGGCATCTGGTTCCCAATCATGGCTTTTGTGGCTATCGGATTTCAGCACGTTGTCGCCAACATGTTTGTGATTCCTGCTGCCATTTTTGCAGGCTCATTCACGTGGGGGCAGTTCATCGGAAACATCATTCCGGCTTTTATCGGTAATGTCATCGGCGGAGCTGTATTTGTGGGTCTCATTTATTTTATTGCATATCATAAGAAAGACCGCTCCAGAAAAGAAATGAAGCAGGTGTCATGACCAACGGGCAAATCCATTCGATGATTTGCACAATTTCCGTCCATTTTTAGAAAAAGATGTTTACAAAATGGAATTTGGTGGATATACTTACAAAGTAAGAAAAAAGCAAAGGAGGCTGAACCAAAATGACAATGAGACAACGACGTCAACCTGTACGTGATACACATGTAAAAGTTCATGGTTTATTCAGCCTGTGGAAGAGTTCGTGTCCTTCCTTAACCGATGCTTATCGCACGCATTAAATTCGGAATAGTCGGACATACGCAACTCCCCGCAGGCAGTAGAGGCATTGGTGTCTTCTTTTGTCTGCGGTTTTTATTTGCCCGCAGCAGAAGGGGTGTGCCGCGGGTTATTTCGCTTGTGCGGACTTTGAAAGGGGGTGAGCGATATGACGATTAACCTATTCTTTTTAACGTTAACGATTAAAAAACGGTTTAAAAGCCTGGAAGAATTCGAACGAGAACAGCAGATTGAGCAGATTTATGATGAAATGAAAGAGTCTCAGTTAAAGCATCTTTATTTAACAAACTGGCGCTAAAAGCAACGAAAAAAACTGAAGGGGGAATGGCATATGCTTAGAATGGAATTATTGATGCATTATACAATGGAGAAGGACCAAGTTTAGCGAAACAGCTGTCAAGAAAATGCCTGCCTGCATACAATAAATCAACGTTACTGTGAGGCAGGTGATGGCATGATGAACGATTATCAAAAAAGGCTGCCGTCGATTGGCCATGGTTATGCGTCCATGCCGCATTCCTTCAAACATGGTTATGGAAATCCATTCCGACAGCAGAGGCTGATGGCAATGCAGCAGCAAAGGCTGTATGTATTCCCTTATCATTGGCATTAGAAAGAGGGCAGAAAACATTTTGTTTTCTGCTTTTTTTGCGGAAAAAAATGAAAAAGTTTAGTTCTATTGAAACATTTTTCAATACATTGCCGTCTAGTTGGTACCTTCCTTCACTTTTAGAATGAAGATGATGTTTATTTTTTGAATATAATAAATAAACATAGGAAACCAAAAGCAGGTGTTTAAAATGCTAGAAAATAGACTCTATAAACGATCGGATTTTTGGAAATTATTTTCTCGGAAATATAAGCTAACCAAAACAATTGAGCATATGATGATTGACTCTATAGATATACAAGGAAATGACAGAATTTTAGAAATTGGAATTGGAAATGGCACTGTCTTTAAAAGCATAACCAAGAAACTAGAAAAGGGAAGCCTAAAAAGCATTGATCCTTCAAAACGAAAGGTAAGACAGATATCACGTGCGAATCGAAAGAACATGGGGAACGGGGAGGTTTGTCATGGCTGTCCAGAGGACATTCCCTTTGATGACCGTACCTTTAATAAAGTCTTTTCTTTACATACGGTTCAAAGCTGCACCGATATTAGGCTTGCATTAAGAGAAATTTACAGGGTGCTTCAAATTGACGGCCGGTTTTATATCAGTATTGACACAAATACCGGTGAAAAAGAGAAAACGTATATTCAACTGCTGAAAGACCAGCATTTCAGGGATCTTTCTGTTATCAGGCGTGATTCCTGTCTATGTATTGTGGCTGTTAAATAAAAAATTTCTCGGGAAATATATCCAAGATCCTCGCATTAGGATTTGGGTATATTTTCTTAATTTTTTATTTTTTGCATATACTTTATATTAAAAAAAGTTTTTTTCATATAAACTTATAACAGAAGAAAGAACAAAGAGGTGATATCAGACAGGGCAGACATTCTTTGTGAACAAAAGGAATGAATATTCATTCCGCAAACGAATCGGAGGTTGTCAGATTACATGTTATCCGCATCCAGCAGTAAATACGACATGATTATGAAAGCGTCGGTCTCACTTTTTACGGAAAGGGGTTTTGACGCTACCACTATTCCTATGATAGCTGAACGTGCTCATGTAGGGACAGGAACGATCTATCGTTATTTTGACAGCAAAGAAACACTCGTCAACGTACTGTTTCAAGAAAGCATCCAGCGATTTACGGAAAAACTGAAGCAAGACGTTTCAGAATTGCCTGTCAGAGAAGGCTTTCACCACGTATTTTGCTGTCTCGTTCAGTTTACGAAAGAGAGCGACTATGCGCTTTTTTTTCTTGAAACCAAAAAAGATGCTCATTACTTAAATCATACAAGCAAAAAAATGATAGAAAATCTGACTCAAATGCTTGATGACTATTTTAATAAGGGAAAAGCGGAAGGCGTGATTCGCAGCCTGCCCTCTAATGTGTTAATTGCGATTGTATTAGGGGCGTTTCTCAAGATATATCAGCTCGTTCAAACAGGTGATATAGAGATGGACACTGATTTAATTACTGAATTGGAACAATGCTGCTGGGACGCCATTAAGCTTCATTCATCACAAAAATAAGGAAAGGGAGATGTTAATGAAACAGGCAAGCGCAATACCTCAGCCCAAAACATACGGACCTTTAAAAAATCTTCCGCATCTGGAGAAAGAACAGCTTTCTCAATCCTTATGGCGGATAGCTGATGAATTGGGACCGATTTTCCGTTTTGATTTTCCGGGAGTATCCAGTGTTTTTGTCTCGGGCCACAATCTTGTGGCTGAAGTGTGTGATGAAAGCCGCTTCGACAAGAACCTTGGCAAAGGCTTGCAAAAGGTGCGTGAGTTCGGGGGAGATGGCTTATTTACAAGCTGGACGCACGAACCGAACTGGCAAAAAGCCCACCGCATTTTGCTGCCGAGTTTTAGTCAAAAAGCGATGAAAGGCTATCATTCTATGATGCTGGATATCGCAACCCAGCTGATTCAAAAGTGGAGCCGGTTAAACCCTAATGAAGAAATTGATGTAGCGGACGATATGACACGTCTGACGCTTGATACAATTGGGTTATGCGGTTTTAACTATCGATTCAACAGCTTTTACCGTGATTCACAGCATCCGTTTATCACCAGTATGCTCCGTGCCTTAAAAGAGGCGATGAATCAATCGAAAAGACTGGGTCTGCAAGATAAGATGATGGTGAAAACGAAGCTGCAGTTCCAAAAGGATATAGAAGTCATGAACTCCCTGGTTGATAGAATGATAGCGGAGCGAAAGGCGAATCCAGATGAAAACATTAAGGATCTCTTGTCTCTCATGCTTTATGCCAAAGATCCAGTAACGGGTGAAACGCTGGATGACGAAAACATTCGATATCAAATCATCACATTTTTAATTGCTGGACATGAGACAACAAGCGGGTTGCTTTCCTTTGCGATTTATTGTCTGCTTACACATCCGGAAAAACTGAAAAAAGCTCAGGAGGAAGCGGATCGCGTGTTAACAGATGACACGCCTGAATATAAACAAATCCAGCAGCTCAAATACATTCGGATGGTATTAAATGAAACCCTCAGACTGTATCCAACAGCTCCGGCTTTTTCTCTATATGCGAAGGAGGATACTGTTCTAGGCGGGGAATATCCGATCAGTAAAGGGCAGCCAGTCACTGTTTTAATTCCAAAACTGCACCGGGATCAAAACGCTTGGGGACCGGATGCGGAAGATTTCCGTCCGGAACGGTTTGAGGATCCTTCAAGTATCCCTCACCATGCGTATAAGCCGTTTGGAAACGGACAGCGCGCTTGTATTGGCATGCAGTTTGCTCTTCAAGAAGCGACAATGGTTCTCGGTCTTGTATTAAAGCATTTTGAATTGATAAACCATACTGGCTATGAACTAAAAATCAAAGAAGCATTAACGATCAAGCCGGATGATTTTAAAATTACTGTGAAACCGCGGAAAACAGCGGCAATCAATGTACAGAGAAAAGAACAGGCAGACATCAAAGCAGAAACAAAGCCAAAAGAAACCAAACCTATACACGGCACACCTTTACTCGTTCTTTACGGTTCAAACCTTGGGACAGCTGAGGGAATAGCCGGTGAACTGGCTGCTCAAGGCCGCCAGATGGGCTTTGCAGCTGAAACGGCTCCGCTTGATGATTATATCGGCAAGCTCCCTGAAGAAGGGGCAGTCGTCATTGTAACGGCTTCTTATAATGGGGCGCCGCCTGATAATGCTGCCGGCTTTGTAGAGTGGCTGAAAGAGCTTAAGGAAGGCCGATTGAAAGGTGTTTCCTATGCGGTATTCGGCTGCGGGAACCGGAGCTGGGCCAGCACGTATCAGCGGATTCCCCGCCTGATTGATGACATGATGAAAGCAAAGGGGGCATCGCGTTTAACAGCGATTGGGGAAGGTGACGCCGCCGATGATTTTGAAAGCCATCGCGAGTCTTGGGAAAACCGCTTCTGGAAGGAAACGATGGACGCATTTGATATTAACGAATTAGACCAGAAAGAAGACAGGCCTTCATTATCGATTACTTTTCTCAGTGAAGCGACGGAAACGCCGGTTGCTAAAGCATATGGCGCCTTTGAAGGGATTGTGTTAGAGAATCGAGAACTCCAGACAGCTGACAGTACGCGTTCAACCCGCCATATTGAATTGGAAATTCCGGATGGTAAAACATATAAAGAAGGCGATCATATCGGAATCCTGCCGAAGAACAGCAGGGAGCTTGTTCAGCGGGTTCTCAGCCGATTCGGTTTGCAGTTCAATCATGTGATAAAAGTAAGCGGAAGCGCTCATATGGCTCATCTGCCGATGGATCGGCCGATCAAAGTAGTAGATTTATTGTCGTCCTATGTAGAGCTGCAGGAACCGGCATCAAGGCTTCAGCTTCGGGAGCTGGCCTCTTATACAGTCTGTCCGCCGCATCAAAAAGAGCTGGAACAGCTCGTTTCAGATGATGGCATTTACAAAGAGCAGGTACTTGCAAAACGTCTTACCATACTTGATTTTTTAGAGGATTATCCTGCCTGCGAAATGCCGTTTGAACGGTTTTTAGCACTTTTGCCATCACTAAAACCGAGATACTATTCCATTTCAAGCTCACCGAAAGTTCATGCAAATATCGTGAGCATGACGGTAGGAGTTGTGAAAGCCTCAGCATGGAGCGGCCGAGGTGAATACCGGGGTGTCGCCTCTAATTATTTAGCAGAATTGAATACAGGTGATGCAGCAGCCTGTTTCATTCGTACGCCGCAGTCCGGATTCCAGATGCCGGATGACCCTGAAACGCCTATGATTATGGTCGGGCCGGGCACAGGAATTGCGCCATTCAGGGGCTTTATTCAGGCAAGATCGGTTTTGAAGAAGGAAGGAAGCACCCTTGGTGAAGCACTTTTATACTTCGGCTGCCGCCGCCCGGACCATGACGACCTTTACAGAGAAGAGCTGGATCAAGCGGAACAGGACGGTTTGGTCACAATCCGCCGATGCTACTCGCGCGTCGAAAACGAACCAAAAGAATATGTCCAGCACTTGCTCAAGCAAGATACGCAGAAATTGATGACACTCATTGAAAAAGGGGCTCATATTTACGTATGCGGTGATGGATCGCAAATGGCTCCTGATGTAGAGAAAACTTTGCGATTGGCGTATGAAGCTGAAAAAGGAGCAAGTCAGGAAGAATCAGCTGAATGGCTGCAAAAGCTGCAAGATCAAAAACGTTATGTAAAAGACGTTTGGACAGGAATGTAAAACATAAAATCCCGCCAATCTGATTGGCGGGATTGCTTTGCATGTGAGAAAACCGGCACGATAATGAAATCTACTGAAAAGGATGTTATAGGGAGTATCGCGCCGGTCTTATTGTTAATATCGGCAAACAGGGACGAAAGTTTATGTTTTTTGCCTTATTTTTAAAAATAAATAGTCTTAAAGTCTCGTTTATTGCAATTTTAACATCATTTTTTTGCATTTTATCTTGTGATTCCTCGAGATCAGTCATCTGTTGAAGATTGATGCTTGAATTGCTGTTCCACATGCTTACGGTAATGAAAGTCATGAATCAGCCGGATCGTGGGCCTGATTAACAGCAGCAAGCTTCCGATCGCAAACAGCCAAATCCCTGCCGACATTAATCGGTCATAAAAAAAGAAAAAGCTCCCGACGAGAAACAAAGCACCAATAATAAAATCGTTTACTGTATAAAGAATCTTATATCGTTTTTTGAAAAAAAGCTCATATCGTTTCAGCTCTTTTTGGATGTCACGTTCTTCATTTACTGTCACCATCATCCCTCCATTCTATTTTGGCTTACCCTTACGTAAACGGAATGTAAACATAAGGGCTGCCTTGCTGAAAGGAGACATAATCAACGATTTTAAGCAGTTAGAATACTCTTCTGTTTGAATGTTTAGTTATAGTCGCAAGATCTTCCTTCAAAAACCAGAGGCAATTAGTAAAAAAGAGATCCCATAGAATCTCTTTTTTTACGATTTCATCGCCTGAACAATAAGAGCAGTCAAAGCTTTTGCCCCTTTAGGAATCAAGTGAACACCATCAGGGGTAAAATATTCTGGATGCTGAAGAGCTTCTGTATGCCAGTCAACTAACGTAACATTTTGATGTGCGCTTGCCTGGTGTTGTAAAGATTCATTAACCTTGCTTTCCCATTGGCGGGGAACCCGTGTATTGACAAGATAGATATGAGCTTTTGAGAAAGATTGAAGCAGTTGTTCGATTTGGCTGTTTGTAAAGTAGCCATTGGTTCCAAGCTCAATGATGACAGCCTTGTTCGGCTGATTAAAAGACTTGTATTCCCTTGCGAGTTCCAAAGCTTGAGACATTTGTCTCCCCACCTTTCCATCAATCGTCACATGTGAGAGTGACTGACGCAGGTGTGAAGAAATATCAAGCATGACGGAATCTCCTATAGCTAACACCTCTTTCGCAGTGTCTGCTGGTTTTTTCGCCTGTTGAGATTGCGTGTCTTTCTTTTTATGAGTCTCTTGCCCACTATCTTTGTTTTCCTTTTGACGTTGATCGGATTCTGTTGTCTTTTGTTCAGGATTGTGTTTTTTATCTGCTGCAGCATTCTTTTTATCCCCAGAAGCCAGGCTGGTGTCAACATTTGTTTCTTGTGAGCTATATGTCCATTTGGTAGGGTGCTTTTGCTCTCCGGCTAGCCCAGACAGCCCGCCTGCAAAAATAAGTATAGCGAAAATGACGAAACCAATTGACATTTTGCTGATGACAGATGTCGTTTTCCATTCCTTGATTCTATGTATCAAAACACGGCGGAAAAATGACCTAAATCCCTGTGTCCGTATCGGCTTCTCAATAAAAAGATAGGAAAGCTCGGCAAGTATACATGTCACAATGACCTTTAGCACGATATGCCAAAAAACAGGGTTTCCGATTTCTTGAACTGGCGTGCTTAACACAATAACAGGGTAATGCCAAAGATAAATTCCGTAAGACCTCGTTCCAAGCCACCGAAGCGGCCTCCATGAAAGCAGATTGCCTAAAAAGCTGCTCGGATGGCAAACACATGCAATAAGGATTGCGGCAGTCACGCTAATGAATAGCATTCCGCCTCTGTAAAGAAAAGGCTCGTATTCATCTGTGAAATAGACACACAACACTAAAATACAAAATGCCGAAAATTCAGTGGCGTGCAAAGTGTGCTTCAGTTTGCTAGGCAGCCTGTTGGAAGACAGCCTTTTCATCGGCCATACCAAAGCCAAGGCACATCCGATGAGAAGTCCAAACGAACGAGTGTCTGTGCCATAGTAAACGCGGCTCGGATCTCCGCCAGGTTCATACAGTACGCTCATCATCACGGCTGAACAAAGCGCAAGCAATGATATCACCGCAGCCAATCTGGCGCGGCTTTTCATTATGTACATTCCAACAACTAAGAACATCGGCCATATGATATAAAATTGTTCTTCAATCGCCAGCGACCAAAGGTTTTTTAGAGGTGATGGGGAACCGAAACTATCAAAATATGATAGCTTGTGAAATATAAACCACCAATTGCTCATATAAAAGAGAGAAGAGATCGCATCTCCACGTAGAGTGTGCAATAGTTCTCGATCAAACAATACGACCCACACAACAGTGGAAAAGATCATAAGGTACGCTGCCGGCAGAAGCCGCCGAATGCGGCGCACCCAAAAGTCCCGAAAATCAAGATTGATATCATTTCCATATGCCGGTAATAGAATAGATGTAATCAAATATCCGGATAAAACAAAAAAGATATCAACTCCGATAAAACCACCGTTAGCCCAATTGAAATTTAGGTGATAAGCGATAACTGAAAGGACGGCAAAAGCGCGAAGGCCATCAAGTCCAGGGATGTATCGATGATGCTGTGTCTTGTGATACATGGGTATTCCTCCAATAGTATGCAAATATTCTCGTTGTTTTTGATAGCGAGGTTACGACCTCGAATAGAGAAGAGAGAAAACATCCATGATCTTAGATGGATGTTTTTATTTTATCGAATATAACGTTCTCCCATGAGCAAGTTTGAAATGACGCTGGTTGGAATTGTAAACTCGGTAACGCCCATATAGCCGGGGGCGACTTCATATTCGTCAAATGAGATCACAAGTTTATGGTCTTCAGTAATGTAAAACGTCTGATCAGGAAGAATCGTTTTGAACGGTTCTGCATCTTCGTCAGTGAGCCAATATATTTTATTTGGATCTTCCTTCATTTGCTGTTTCATTTGTTCTTTGATGTTTTGACTGATGACTTTGATATAGCGCTCATCTTTGAATAAGCTTTTTAATGTAAGTAAAATATCATTCTTTTTGTCAATTGTAATATAACGGCTTTGTGTGTAGGAAGATGCTTGTGTTTTTTCAATATTGCGCCGGATAGAGAGTAAATCTGGCGTGTCTGTGACCGTCTCGTAATCACTGTAGATGCTGAGATGCCCTTTTTTGTTTTTGGATGTGGACTGTATAAACTCTTTATACAGCTGCTGGCTTTCTTTCAAGTATTTCTGGTTAATGCTGTTTTCAAGCTCTTTATTAGAAAGCCCGGACAAAGCAGGTGTTTTGACATCAATGCTTGATTGGTCTTTTTCCTCTTTGATTTCAATAAAGGTGATCGCTTTGACGATTTTGCCGATGACAGGGATCTTTGACATAGCCTGAGCAGCGTCAGGGTTGATATTAACAAGCGCAGTGAATAAAATAGCTGCAGCGATTGCTGCTGATGTCGGCCACATGACGATTCTTTTCTTTTTTGGTTCTTGCTGAAGGGCTTTTTCAACAATGATATCCAATTCTTTAGGAATCTGAACATTTTTATATTCTTCTCTTAATTGCTGTAATCTCTTATCCATTAAGAAAGATCCTCCTTCGTCAACTGAATGCGCATCAGCTTCAATGCTCTGTATAGGCGCGTTTTGACGGTATTCGTGTTTTCTCCTGTAATTTCCGCAATTTCTTCTAATTTGAGGTCTTCAAAAAAGCGTAAAATAATAATGGTTTTATAGCGGTACGGCAATTCGTCAAGCGCTTCATGGAGATCAGTATCCTTGTAATGGTCTTCCTTTCCTTTGCTTAAAAATTCTATCGTTTCGTCGTCCATCACTCTTATCTTTTTTTGTTGGCGCAAAAAATCAATGGCTGTCCGTACTAAAATTTTATAAAACCAGCTTTTTATCGTCTCAGGGTTTCTGACCGTTTCAACTGAGCTCAGCGCTTTTTTTATAGATTCCTGAACAATATCTAATGCGTCATCTTGATTTTTTACATAACTGAAAGCCAACCTGTAGAAATCTTGCTTATGGTCAGTTATACATGTGACAAGCAACGCTTTTGTTGTTTGTTTTTTCTTCATTGCAATAAAGGGCTCCTTTTTGAATATACGTATATCGTAGGCTGTTACCTAGGATAGACGCGGCAGGCTGAAAAATAGTTTGCGCAGAATTGCATTTTTTTAAAAGAGAGAAGTAAATCAGCAAGGGGGAGTTTTATGCATAAAAAAACACGGCTTGTTTTGTACAAGCCATGTTTTTGGGGTAAGAGATGCGAAACATTATTCCAAATAATGTTTTTTGAAATCTGAATGGATAGAAAATTTACGGCGCAACTGGATGAGATTTTTCCCGAAGCTCTCTTCTAAAAGCTCTCTATGCTTTTTCAGAATTTCCATGAGGTACAGATCATGAATGATCACTTCAGTAATAGGCATGACTAAACCTACATGCATCGTCCATGCAGCACGGCTGTCGTTGCCAAGTGAGACAATGCCCGCTACTACTTCTGAATCATCTCCGCTATAGACAAGCCACCGTCCGTCATACTCTTCTGTAATTTCACTGCTCATATCATGAAGGTAAACATTGGCAAAATCAGATACGATGTCTCCGTACGCAATAATGGTGACAATAACGCCTTGATCTGCCGCATGTTTGAGCTCTGATTCTATCTCCTCAAAATCCTCTTTCCATATTTCTAAGAGGATTCTTTTTTTGGCAGATAAGATACAAGCCTTCACCTTTTCAAGAATTTCACTGCGGCCGGTGATATTCCAGATGTTTTCCCGGTCATTTGCGGTCTCCTCGAACTTTTCAAAATATTTCTCAGCCTGATCAAAATGCTCTTCCGCTTTGAGCCGGCGGTTTTTAATCAGTTCTTTTGCGGGGACTGGAACATACTGAGGCGTATTTCCATGACTGACAAAAACATCTCCCCTTATGACAAGGCTTTCCAAGACTTCATAAATTTTAGAACGGGGAACTCCGGATTTTTTGGCAACGGCATAGCCTGTTAAAGGTGATTCTTGCAATAATGCCAAATACGCTTTCGATTCATATTCTGTAAAATTGAGGTTTTTTAAAATGTCTAACATATTTTCTTTCATATATCCTCCAATATAAAGAGCAATCGCTGCCTTTGTAATCGCTATTTTAACAAACCATATTGATTTATTCCAAACTGATTGATACACTTTTATAAGTAGTTACTTTTGTAGTCACTAAATTATTGAGGGGATTTTTTAAAGGGGGAGAGAACAGTGCACAGCTTACTCGCATACATACCAATCGCTGCCATGATGGTTATCATGCCGGGGGCAGATACGATGCTTGTGATGAAAAATACGCTTAGGTATGGTCCGAAAGCCGGCCGTTATAACATTCTCGGATTGGCAACAGGACTTTCCTTTTGGACGGTGATTGCCATTTTAGGGTTATCAGTGGTGATCGCAAAGTCAGTAATTCTTTTCACAACGATCAAATATTTGGGAGCGGCATACTTAATTTATTTAGGTGTGAAAAGTTTTTTTGCTAAAAGTATGTTTTCGTTAGATGACATGCAATCCCAATCAAAAAATATGGCAAGTTCTCTGAAACGGTATTATAAAACTTCCTTTATGCAGGGTTCACTCAGTAACATTCTCAATCCTAAAACTGTTTTGGTGTATGTTACAATCATGCCCCAATTTATCAATTTGAACGGAAATATAAACCAGCAGCTCATCATTTTAGCTTCAATCCTAACCTTATTAGCGGTGTTGTGGTTTCTGTTTCTTGTTTATATTATTGATTACGCGAAAAAATGGATGAAAAACTCGAAGTTCCAGAAAGTGTTTCAAAAAATTACCGGAATAATATTAGTAGGTTTCGGCATCAAAACTGGTTTGAGTTAACACTTAAATGAAGTGAATGAAATTTGAAACCAAAGTTTAATTTAGTGTTTGGCCCTATAAAAAAGACAAGGGAGTGAGTATCCCTTGTCTTTTTTTTTATTTCATCTTATGTCCTCTGCGGGTTTGCACCTTATACAAAATAATCAATAAAACAAACCAGACCGGGGTTACAAACAAAGCAATACGTGTATCATTCGCCAGTGCCAATATGACAAGAATGAACGCGAGAAATGCAAGTGTTAAATAGTTGGATAATGGGTAAAAAGGCATTTTAAATTTGTTTGCTTTCGCTTCATGCTGCCTTGTTTTTCGATATTTCAAATGGCAAATCACCGTGATGCCCCAAATAAAAATGAAGCATATTGTAGAAACACTTGTAATCAGTGTGAAGACTTGCTCGGGCATTAAATAATTCAGACTAACGCCAATCAGAATGGCGACGGATGAAAAGAACAGCGCATTGCTTGGCACGTTAGAAGAAGTTAATTTCTTTAATAGTCCAGGTGCGTGATGATCCTTTGCAAGTGAATAGACCATTCGGCTTGTGCTGAATAAAGCGCTATTTGCAGCTGACGCGGCTGATGTTAATACAACAAAATTGATCAAACTGGCAGCCACAACGATGCCTACTGCAGAGAAGACCTGAACAAATGGGCTTTCGTTTGGATTCAACACATTCCAAGGATAGATACACATAATCACGAAAAGTGCGCCAACATAAAAAAGTAAAATCCGGACAGGGATTTGATTGATGGCTTTAGGGATCACTTTTTGGGGATTTTCTGTTTCACCTGCTGTCAGTCCAACAAGTTCAATACCCACGAAAGCGAAGACGACCATTTGGAACGATAGGATAAACCCATGCCATCCATTTGGGAACATGCCGCCGTGGCTCCAAAGGTTGGTGAGGCTGGCAGGGCCGGAAGCTGCGGAAAAACCTTTCGCAATCAGGAAAATGCCAGTTACGATCAGAGCCAGTATGGCAATGACTTTGATCAATGCAAACCAAAATTCTAATTCTCCGAAAAGTTTAACGGTGGCAAGGTTCATGATCAGCAGGATAATAAGCGCAAGAAGACCCGGCAGCCATTGAGGCACATCGGGAAGCCAATATTGCGTATAAATGCCGACCGCCGTTAAATCAGCCATCGCGAGGGAAATCCAACAGAACCAGTAGGTCCACCCAGTGATAAACGCTGCCATGTTTCCTAAATAGTCCCTTACAAAATCAACAAAAGAGTGGTATCCCGCATTTGATAAGAGCAGTTCTCCGAGCGAGCGCATAATGAAAAAGCAAAATACGCCGGTGATCAAGTAAGCAAATAAAATGGATGGTCCTGCAAAATGGATGGATTTACCTGAACCTAAAAATAACCCTGTACCGATTGCACCCCCAATCGCCATTAATTGTATATGCCTGTTTTTAAGGCCTCTAGACAATTTCTGTTGCTGGCCAAAATTGTCTTTACTAGAATTGCCTATCAATTTTATTTTCCTCCAGTAATAAAAAGATGAGTAAAGTTTTATCGGATATTATAACATTTAAAAGAATAGATACTTTTATTTTTAAATTTTAAAACTATTTTAAGTGCTGTTACATGTCTTCTGGCTCTATTTTTCACTCGTGATTCTACCTGAATAGCAGAGTAAAACAGGAAAGTCATTTGGACAATCTGACAGACTAGATCGGTAACGATTTGTATAATTGCATACCCACTATGATTGAGGCCTGCATGGGGGATCAAATCGAGAATCGGAGATAAAGTTTTTAGATTCCTTAACCTTCAAGGTGGATTGCAAAAATGACGAAGTTTTGCAAATTGTAATACTGCGGCGGTCACATAGAGTGTCCGTCTTTTTAGTTGTGAACGAACTTAAGGGGTTATATTTGGGTAATTTGTCCTGATCTATAAGATTCATTTTTTGTCATTGATGATTTTGACATCATTACATTCCCCAAGAATGATAAACTGTTTACTGATTATTACTTTTGAAGGGGACTGGCCCTCAAGAACTGCGAATCTATCATACTAATATGAGATGCAAATGATTCAAAATGTAAACATATACGCATAAAAGCCAGCTTTGTCAATCTGCTATAGAGACCTTTTTAAACGTGTATCAGCAGATAATCTCAACGCGGACTATAAAGTTTCGAAATATTCTTGTTAATGGCTTATCTAATAAGGACAAAGGATGATAGACGTGAGAAGAAAAGATAAAATATACCATCAGCTCATGCATAATTTTCATGATTCAACCTTAGATCATCTTTTAAAAATACAAGGGAATTCAGCAAAGGAAATTGCCGAGCAGCTGAAAATGGAGCGGTCCAATGTCAGCTTTGAATTGAACAATCTTGTCCGGTCCAAAAAGGTCATCAAAATTAAAACGTTTCCTGTAAGATACATCCCAGTCGAGATAGCAGAAAAATTATTCAACAAGAAATGGGATACAGAGATGATGGAAGTGAAAGACCTTCAGGCGTTTTCCGGAAATTCAAAGCAAAATCATCAACACATTTCCACGAATCCCTTAGAGCTTATGATAGGGGCAAAAGGGAGTTTGAAGAAAGCGATCTCCCAGGCAAAAGCAGCTGTCTTTTATCCGCCGAACGGTCTGCATATGCTCCTCCTAGGGCCGACTGGTTCCGGTAAATCCCTTTTTGCGAACCGAATTTACCAGTTTGCCATTTACTCTGACATATTGAAGGCCGGCGCACCATTTATTACATTTAACTGTGCAGACTACTACAACAACCCTCAATTATTGCTTTCTCAATTATTCGGACACAAAAAAGGTTCATTTACAGGTGCTGCCGAGGATAAGGCAGGTTTAGTCGAACAAGCCAATGGGGGCATTCTTTTTATGGATGAAATCCACCGTCTCCCTCCCGAGGGACAAGAAATGCTGTTTTATTTTATTGACAGCGGTTCTTATAACAGGCTTGGAGAATCTGAACATAAACGAACATCGAATGTATTGTTTATTTGTGCGACTACAGAAAATCCGAGTTCTGCACTATTGAAAACGTTTTTGCGAAGAATCCCAATGACCATTCATATTCCTTCACTTGAAGAACGATCGCTTAAAGAAAGAGTAGATTTGACGACGTTTTTATTAGGGAAAGAAGCAGAGCGAATTAAGAAGAATCTGAGTGTGCATATCGATGTCTATAATGCGCTTATTCATTCTGCGAAATTTGGGAATGTCGGACAGCTGAAATCAAATGTCCAGTTAGTTTGCGCACACGGATTTTTGCATAACCTTGACAGAAATGAGGTTATTGAACTGACTGTTCGCGATCTGCCTGATGAAATCAAGCAAGAATGGATGTCCAGCAGCAAAAACATGCAAAGAAGCAAAGCCATTTCTGAATATGTCAATATTACAACGATTATCTCTCCGATTGTAGAAGATGAAACAACAAAAATTGACGAAGACCTCTCATTTAACTTATATCATTTGATTGAGGAAAAAGTGAAAACGCTTATGAAAGAAGGTTTATCCAAAAAGGATATTAACCAATACATCTTGACTGATGTCCATTTGCATGTCAGAAGTTTTTTTCACCATCAAGCTTTTCAAAAAGACAACCTGCTGACATTCGTTGAAGATGATGTGATTCAAATGACAAAACAGTTAAAAGAAATAGCTGAACATGAGCTGGATTGCACATTTGACCGTAAGTTTATTTATTTCTTGAGTATGCATATTGACGCATTTTTAAAGCGAGGAAAGCAAATTGATGTTTTGAATACACAGGAGACGGATGAAATTCGTGATACTCATGTGAAAGAATATCGGGTGGCGATGATTTTTAAAGATAAAATTCAGGAATATTTTAAAGTGGCTATTCCTGAAATAGAAGTCATCTACTTAACGATGTTAATCCATTCCATCAAATCGTTAAAGGAGAACAAAAGAGTCGGTATCATCGTGGCTGCTCATGGAAACAGCACGGCGAGTTCGATGGTTGAAGTCGCGACAGAACTGCTAGGGAGCACGCCGATTGCAGCAGTTGACATGCCGCTTTCTGTTTCACCTTCGGACATTATTGAATGCGTAGCGGAAAAAATGAAACAGGTTGATGAAGGTGAAGGTGTTTTAATGCTGGTAGATATGGGGTCGCTTGCAATGATGGAAAGCAGGCTGGAGGAAAAGACAGGCATTTCCATCAAAACGATCAGCAATGTTACGACTTCAATGGTGCTGGATGCTGTCAGAAAGGTAAACTATTTGAATTTAAATTTGCATGCGATCTATCAATCGGTCACGAAGGATTTTATCGAGTTGTGGGAGCGTCAGCCAGCGGCACCCGGCAAAAAGAAGGCATTGGTATCCATCTGCACGACGGGCAGCGGAACGGCCAAAAAGCTGGAAGACATTCTAACCACGATCGTAAACAAGGCCTCCGATACCCCGATTCACATATTGACCGTATCATCGATTAAGCTGGCCAACAGCATAAAAGAAATCGAAAAAGAGTATGAAATCCTTGCGACAGTCGGAACGAAAGACCCTAAAATCAATGCTCCGCATGTATCTTTAGAAGTGTTAATTGAAGGGGAGGGAGAGAAGCTGATTCAACAGGCGATTACAAAAGGAAGCATCCCCTTGAGCAATGGATTGAACGAAGCAAATATTATTGTCAGGGAGCTTTGCGAGGATAGTCTGAAAAAATACCTTGTCTTCTTGAATCCTCATCATGTGATCGAAATGTTATTGGAGTGGCTGCAAACCGTTCAAGATGAGCTGGGAGTCATTTTCAATAATGCGGTTTTGATCAAAGTCATTATGCACACGGCTTTCGCCTTTGAAAGGGTAATTAAGCAGAATCCGATCGCTTTCTCGGAGGAAGAAGAGATCAATGATCAGCTGAAGGAAATGGTGTACGTGACAGAGCGGACATTAGCCCCTTATGAAGAAAAGCTCGGACTTCGCATAAGTGATGATGAAAAATTATTTATAGCCGCCATATTTGCTGAAGAAGTGCATGGTCAGCTGTTTTAAAAATAGTTTTTTTATATGAACCTGTATTAAATGGAATACCATTTTAATACAGGTTTATTTTTTTCGTTTTAAGTGTTTCAACAACAAATTGCTATTGGCTGAAATAACAATGAAAACGCTTAACACAACTGTGTTGGCACGATCCTTGCATTATATATGGATGTACAAAACAGGAAAGGAGCAATAGATATGATTTCAGTTATTATCAGCGGTCATGGAGATTTTCCCATAGCATTAAAAGAATCTTCAGGGATGATATTCGGTGAAGAAAATAACCTGATTGCAGTGCCGTTTTTTAAAGGGGAAGGAATACAAACGCTGCAAGAAAAATATCATCAGGCGCTCAAGGATATCCCGGAAGAACATGAAGTGCTTTTTTTAGTCGATATTTTTGGAGGGACGCCATATAACGCGGCAGCTTCCTTTATTGCTGAGGATCAAAGAATGGATATGGCAGCCGGCGTAAACCTGCCGATTCTGCTGGAGGTATTAAGCCTGAGAGAACATCTGGCTCTCAAAGATTTGCTGAACAACTTAAAAGCAATGAGTCAGCAAAGCTTTCAAGTGTGCAGTGAACATTTAGAAAAAGTAAAAACAGCCAATCAAGATACAAGAGAGGATGAATTATGATGAACATTGTGTTAGCAAGAATTGATGACCGCTTTATTCACGGCCAAATCCTGACAAGGTGGATAAAAGTCCATGCAGCCGACCGAATCATCGTTGTCTCCGACGATATTGCTCAGGACGAAATGAGAAAAACGCTGATCCTTTCTGTTGCGCCTTCAAATGTAAAGGCGAGTGCCGTCTCGGTTTCTAAAATGGCAAAAGCATTTCATAGTCCGCGCTACGAAGGGGTAACGGCAATGCTCTTGTTTGAAAATCCGTCCGATATTGTATCTCTTATAGAAGCAGGTGTACCGATCAAAACCGTAAACGTGGGGGGAATGCGTTTTGAAAATCATCGCAGGCAAATCACAAAATCAGTCAGTGTCACAGAACAAGATATAAAGGCATTTGAAACATTAAGTGACAAGGGCGTGAAACTGGAATTGAGGCAGCTGCCTTCAGATGCCAGTGAGGATTTTGTACAGATTTTACGGAACGTAACAAAATAATCAAGGGGATGAGAATATGTCTTCATTACAAATTATTTTGTTGTTAATCATTGCAGCAATCACCGGAATCGCAAGTGTATTGGATGAAGGGCAGACACACCGTCCGCTTGTGGCCTGTACGTTGGTTGGCTTGGTGCTCGGGGACTTAAAAACGGGAATTATTCTTGGAGGCACACTGGAGCTGATGGCGCTCGGCTGGATGAACGTCGGGCTTGCCATGGCACCTGATACAGCGATCGCCTCTGTCATCTCAACCATTTTAGTTATTACAGCTGATCAGGGAATTGGCGAAGGGATTGCTGTCGCTGTTGCTTTAGCAGCTGCGGGTCAGGCGCTGACGATTTTTGTTCGGACGATCACTGTCTTTTTCATCCACCGCGCTGATCAATATGCAAAAGCAGGAAATATAAAAGGAATTGAAATTATGCATATTACCGCGATGGTGTTTCAAGCTTTGCGCGTCATGATTCCTACATTGATTGTTGCTTTAATTAGTGTCAGCGCTGTTCAGGCGTTCTTGGGAAATATTCCTGATGTCATTACAAAAGGACTGCAAATAGGCGGAGGCATTATTGTGGTTGTCGGGTATGCCATGGTGATCAATATGATGAATATTCCTTATTTAAAGCCATTTTTCTATATTGGTTTCTTATTAGCGGCGTTTACCGATTTTAACTTAGTGGGATTTGGAGCCCTTGGTCTCTGTCTGGCGCTTTTATACCAGCAGGTAATGCAAAAACAAAGCGCTCACGGAGCAGTCGCGGCCGCATCAGACAGTGGCAGTGTTGCTGTTTATGATGCCGATGATGATCTTGATGCCTAAACGATGAGGGGGGAAGAAAAAATGGAGAAAGAAAAACGATTAACGAAAAAAGAAATTTTCAGCATGTTTATTCGTTCAAATTTTTTACTCGGTTCCTTTAACTTCGAACGTGTGCAGGCAATGGGATATTGTTATGTCATGATACCGGCGATCAAAAAATTGTACGGTCCCGGAGCGAAAAGAAACGAAGCCTTGCAGCGGCATTTGGAATGGTTTAATACACATCCGTGGCTGACAGCGCCTATATTTGGCGTGACGGCAGCCATGGAAGAAGAAATGGCGAACAATAAAGGAATTGACGGAAAAGCGATAAGCGGAATGAAAATCGGTTTGATGGGACCAATAGCGGGCGTAGGCGACCCGATTTTCTGGGGAACGATTCGTCCTGTCTTAGCTGCGCTAGGAGCCTCCCTTGCTTTAGGAGGAAACATTGCCGGTCCTTTGCTATTCTTTTTCTTGCTGAATGCCATAAGATTAAGCACAAAATATTACGGATTAAAGTATGGCTATGTGAAAGGAATGGAGATTCTTCAGGATTTAGCGGGGAATCGCATTCAAAAGCTTACAGAGGGCGCTTCGATTCTCGGATTATTTGTTATGGGGGCTCTCGTGTCCAAATGGACCACCATCAACATTCCAATCGTTGTATCCAGGATTAAGGATGAAAGCGGAAAAGTAGATGTTCAAACTGTACAAAACGTGTTAGACAGCATTATGCCGGGTGCGCTGCCTCTCGGATTAACGTTATTGGTGGCATGGATGCTTCGCAAAGGGGTGAACCCTCTTCTCATTATTTGCGGCATCTTTGTCATCGGGATTCTCGGGTATTGGGCTGGATTCTTAGCATAAGCTGTGTGAAGGAAAAAGAGAGAAACTGCAGCAGTCTTTTCATATATAAATCATTCGGATAACAGCGAAACAGAGGAGAATTGCCAGAAACGGACCAGCTTGCTTAGCAGTCTCTCTTGAAAGTGTTCAAACATGAAGAGAGGAGCGAAGGAACAAATGAAAAAGAGACTTATTCAAGTCATGATCATGTTCACCCTGCTGTTGACTATGGCATTTTCGGCAGATGCAGCCGATTCAAGCTACTATGATGAGGATTACCGTCCTCAATACCACTTCACACCAGAGGCAAACTGGATGAATGACCCAAACGGAATGGTATATTATGCCGGGGAATATCACTTGTTCTATCAATACCATCCATACGGGCTTCAGTGGGGGCCCATGCATTGGGGGCATGCCGTCAGCAAAGATTTGGTTACATGGGAACACCTTCCTGTTGCGCTGTATCCGGATGAAAAAGGCACGATCTTTTCTGGAAGCGCAGTTGTAGATAAAAATAACACAAGCGGTTTTCAAACAGGCAAAGAGAGGCCGCTTGTGGCCATTTATACACAGGATCGGGAAGGCCATCAAGTGCAAAGTATTGCCTATAGCAACGACAAAGGAAGAACATGGACGAAATACGCTGGCAACCCTGTCATTCCAAACCCTAAAAAAGATTTTCGCGATCCAAAAGTCTTTTGGTATGAGAAAGAAAAAAAGTGGGTAATGGTGCTTGCGGCCGGTGACCGAATCCTCATTTATACATCAAAAAATCTGAAGCAGTGGACGTATGCAAGTGAATTTGGACAGGGTCAAGGAAGCCACGGGGGAGTATGGGAATGCCCGGATTTATTTGAGCTTCCGGTAGACGGCAATCCGAATCAAAAGAAATGGGTCATGCAGGTCAGTGTCGGAAACGGAGCGGTCTCGGGAGGATCAGGCATGCAATATTTTGTAGGGGACTTTGATGGAACTCATTTTAAAAATGAAAACCCGTCAAACAAAGTTCTCTGGACGGATTACGGCAGAGACTTTTATGCCGCTGTATCCTGGTCCGATATTCCAGCCACAGATAGTCGGAGACTATGGTTAGGGTGGATGAGCAATTGGCAATATGCGAATGATGTTCCGACATCCCCATGGAGAAGTGCAACGTCCATTCCAAGAGAGTTAAAATTGAAAGCGTTTACCGAAGGGGTTAGAGTGGTCCAAACACCAGTGAAAGAGCTGGAAACCATTCGTGGGACCTCTAAGAAGTGGAAGAATCTGACCATATCGCCTGCAAGTCATAATGTGTTAGCAGGGCAATCTGGAGATGCCTATGAAATAAATGCAGAATTTAAAGTAAGCCCTGGTTCAGCTGCTGAATTTGGTTTTAAGGTCCGAACAGGTGAAAATCAATTTACGAAGGTCGGCTATGACCGAAGGAACGCCAAATTGTTCGTTGACCGGAGCGAGTCGGGCAACGACACCTTTAATCCGGCCTTTAACACCGGAAAAGAAACAGCCCCATTGAAGCCGGTAAATGGGAAGGTTAAGATGCGCATTTTTGTTGACCGCTCCTCGGTTGAAGTATTTGGGAATGACGGAAAGCAGGTCATAACGGATATTATTCTCCCAGACCGATCAAGCAAAGGGCTTGAATTATATGCTGCAAAGGGCGGTGTAAAGGTAAAATCTTTAACCATACACCCTTTAAAAAAGGTATGGGGAACGTCACCTTTTATGTCCAATATGACTGGCTGGACGACTGTAAATGGCACGTGGGCCGACACAATTGAGGGGAAACAAGGGAGGTCGGACGGAGATTCCTTTATCTTGTCTTCAGCATCCGGGTCAGACTTCACTTATGAATCTGATATCACCATTAAGGATGGAAACGGAAGAGGGGCAGGAGCACTAATGTTTCGCTCTGACCAAGATGCCAAAAACGGTTATCTTGCCAATGTGGACGCGAAGCATGACCTGGTGAAATTCTTTAAATTTGAGAACGGTGCTGCTTCTGTCATTGCTGAATACAAAACACCGATAGACGTTAATAAAAAGTATCATCTGAAAACAGAGGCCGAGGGCGATCGCTTTAAAATCTATTTAGATGATCGTCTTGTGATTGATGCAAATGATTCCGCATTTTCAGAAGGCCAATTTGGCTTGAATGTGTGGGACGCGACTGCTGTCTTTCAGAATGTAAAGAAGGAGTCTTAATTTTAAAAAAGGCACAGACCCGAACAGTCTGTGCCTTCTCGTTATTTTAACAAATTTAAAGATTCGCGGTTAAATGCTTCCAAATCATCAGGTGTTCTGCTTGTGACAATGTTGTGGCTGACGACTACTTCTGCATCTTTGTAGTTTGCACCGGCATTGATTAAATCTTTGCGGATGCTGCGGTAGCCTGTGATATCTTTGCCTTTTAGAAGATCCGTATCAATCAGTACTTGCGGGCCGTGGCAAATTGCGAAAACAGGTTTTTTGTTTTCGACAAATGCTTTTGCGAATTCACCCGGACGGTCATCTGCACGAAGCAAATCCGGAGAGAATCCCCCAGGAATTAAAAGTGCATCAAAGTCATTTGCATCCACATCAGAGATGGCTTTGTCAATCTTTACTTTCTCGCCATGCTTACCGGTAACTTCTTTGCCGGCTTCCAAATCGATAGCCACAACACTGTAGCCAGCTTCTTCGTATGCTTTTACCGGACTTGTATATTCGATGTCTTCGAATTGGTCTGTAACAAGAACTGCAATTTTTTTGCTCATAAAAAACCCTCCTAATAACTCTCTATTCATAGAATAACAGGAAGATTGACCGGCCTTCAAAATATTTGCTTAACCAGATCGTTTTTCGTGAGTTTCAATAAAAGCGGGTCAGCCCATATAAGGACTTACCTATTACAATGTGGAAATATCAATCACAAATCGATAACGGACATCGCTTCGGAGGATACGTTCGTATGCTTCGTTCACTTGGTCAGCTCGGATGACTTCGATTTTAGGTTCGATGCCATGCTCAGCTGCGAAATCCAGCATCTCTTGAGTTTCTTGAATTCCGCCGACTAGAGAACCTGCAATGCTGCGGCGCCCCATGATTAGGGAAAACACACTGTATGTGTCCGGCTTGGCAGGAGCTCCAACGTTTACAAGTGTCCCGTCTATACGAAGCATTGATAAATAGGCATCCACATCAAGATTCGCCGATACCGTATTTAAGATCACATCAAAACGCCCGGCCAATGCAGTGAATGTAGCTGGATCACTTGTTGCAAAGTAATGATTTGCACCGAGTTCCAGAGCTTCTTCTTTCTTATTCATGGAACGGCTCAGGACGGTTACCTCTGCACCCATCGCATGTGCAAATTGAATCGCCAAATGTCCAAGGCCACCCACGCCTACAATCGCAACCTTTTTACCAGGGCCAACATTCCAGTGTTTCAGCGGGGAATACGTTGTGATACCTGCACACAACAGCGGACTGGCAACATCCATTTCCAAACGGTCTGGTATGCGAACAACAAATCTGTCAGTGACAACGATTTTTTGGCTGTACCCGCCATAAGTGGGGTTTCCGTCGTAGTCTACTGAGTTATACGTTTGAACAACACCCTTCGTGCAGAATTGTTCCTCTCCGTTGAGACAGTATTCGCATTCTCCGCAAGAGTCAACAAAACAGCCGACACCAACGCGGTCTCCGACAGCAAACTTGGTGACTTCTGCTCCAACGGCTGTTACGACACCGGCTATTTCATGTCCTGGCACCATTGGAAAGATGCCACCGCCCCATTCATCAAAAGCACTATGAATGTCTGAATGGCAAATACCGCTGAATTTAATATCGATTAAGACATCGTGCGGCCGTAATTCTCTTCGCTCAATCGTCGTTTGTTCAAATTTGGCTTTTGCATGTGACACGCTTAATACACGGGTTTGATGTTGATTACACATATGAACCTTTCCTTTCTTCATCATAAGTGTTGTAAAAAAACATGCACTTATTTATGTTTTATGGTGTCTTCAACATAACGATAAACCTTAAAGTCTGCTTTAAGGCAAGGGTTTTTTAAAATAGCATTTAAAATGAACCTGATTTATAAGGTGAGCTACAGTCAGCAATTAACGCAGAAACTGTAATCATGCTGCGATCCCGGGGTGAAAGTTCTTCCTCTCTTGCCCAAATGTCACCGAATAGAACATCATCATGAAGTTCAGCAAACTTTGGCGCAAATTCTCCTAATTGTTCTCTTCCGGCAGTTTGTTTATTTGCCATTCAGCAATCCCTCCATCTAAACTGTTTTTATTGCATGGAGAAGTATAGAGCTTAAAGTGTGCTTTAAGGCAAGTCCCGAATATATAAACCCAGATTCAGCAGCTAACCACTTGTTTTGAGCTTGACTTAAAGTTAACTTTAAGTGTTACCTTCACAACATGCAGGATAGAGAGGTGAAGATCATGAATATTGCTCAGGTGGCAAAGCAGTTTGGCCTGACAGCCGCCACACTCAGATATTACGAACGTGTAGGATTAATCCCGCCTGTAAAACGAAAAGACAGCGGCATTCGCGACTATGATGAAGAAGATATCAAATGGATTGAATTCATTAAATGCATGCGAAATGCGGGACTATCGATAGAAGCGCTAATTGAATATACAACATTATTTACCGAAGGTGACCGTACGGTAGAAGCTCGAAAAAATATCCTGTCTGACGAACGACAGCGGCTGATAGAGAAGCGGAAAGAAATTGATGAAACAATTAAGAGATTAGACACAAAAATTAAAGATTATGATGGGAAATTGCGCGAAAATGAGGCAAAGCTCAAAAGCAGGCCTAAAACGGAAAGTCTTCACGGATCAGTGGAGCAAAGAAGGTAGCATTCTTTGCGTGTGAAGAGGGCAGGTTAAAGTTTTCTCCATCAAGAAATCGCATAAAAAGAGGTGGTTACGAATTCTTATTTGATTGGAGAATTTGCAAACAGTATCGAGATCAGATGGAGAAAAGCGGTTAATCTATTTACGGTCATAGGACCCGAACAAACAGTGCTCATTTTGAAGCTGAGGAACAGTTGTGGCCAATCAATACTGTTCCTCAGCAAATCAGTCATTGTATGTTAAAGGGTTGGCAATTGAATGGCTGTATCAATATTTTTTAAATTCAGCTTGACTTGTTCGTCAGGGTTCCAAGGATGGTACCAGCCTTTTTCCATCATATAGCTCGAGAGTTGTTCGTGCATATCGAGTGCTTCTTCCAAATGGCGGATAAGGACCTCTTTTACTTCAGGCGTTCCGGCTTCAGTGACTGCCATCGCATAATTTCTGACTCCGTTTTTTGCTGAAATTAATAAGTCCATAGCAATGATTTGGTCTGTTAGAACATTCATGCCAGTCAGATATTCTATGATAGGATTCATGATTTATTCATCTCCTCATTCGTGCTTTGCATTAGATAAAATAGAGGCAAATTCCTGCAGCTGGCGTGTGGTGATATCAACATCTTGCTGCATGATTTCTTTAAGCTTCGGATCAGATACCAGTGCTTTCATTGTTTTAGATTTCGTCAAACAAAGTGTCTTGAAAGCAGTCATTTCCTGAACCTCAAGCACTTCGTGTAAGGCGTATTCCATTTCTGTAACCTCCGTTTTTTAAGGCTTTAACACAACTTTGATACAATCATCCATTTTTGAATCAAAAATGTCATAGCCATGCTTGGCTTCACTAAGCGGCAGGACATGGCTGACAACATCTCCCGGGTCAATTTTGCCCGTTGATACTAGTTCAAACATGTACGGCATATAGTGGATCACAGGAGCCTGTCCAGAGCGTATATTGATGTTTCGCTGCATGATATCTCCTAGCGGAAAACCGTTATATCTGCCTCCGTACACACCTGTAATTTGTATGGTTCCTCCTTTGCGAACAGCTTGAGAGGCAATGACCAATGCACTCATTGTTCCGCCATGAAGCTTTAAGCCGCTGGCAAGGAACTCGAGATCGCTCATTTTACCATCCATCCCAACAGCGTCAATGACTACATCCGCTCCGCCTTTCGTGATTTCCTTTAAATAATTCCCTGTATTCTCATGGTCTTCAAAATTAACGATTTCTACTTTGTTTGTACGTTTCGCATGCTGTAAGCGATAGTTTACATAGTCAACTGCTATGACGCGTTTTGCGCCTTTTAGCCAACAAAACTTTTGAGCAAACAGGCCGACTGGTCCGCAGCCGAGAACGATAACAGTATCGCCGTCTTTTACACCGGCATTGTCCACACTCCAAAAGCCGGTGGTCATAGCATCGGCAATCACGCTTAATTTCTCATCGGGTTCCTCACAAGATTCAGGGATTTTAAAATGGGTAAAATTCGCAAACGGCACTCTTAAATATTCAGCTTGCCCGCCTGGATAACCGCCAGTTTGCCCTGAATAGCCGAAATAAGCACCCATTTCCCCATTGTCATTAGACTGATCACATTGGCTTTCCAGCTGGTTTTTACAAAAAAAACATTCACCGCAGGCGATCGTAAAAGGGATAATGACGCGGTCACCTTTTTTGACCTTTGTAACCCCTGGCCCAACTTCTTCAACAATTCCCATCGGTTCATGGCCGATGACATAGTCTTCATGGAGATTAGGAATCAATCCATGGATTAAGTGTAAATCTGATCCGCAAATGGCTGTACTGGTGACTTTGATAATCATGTCATCGGATTTTTCAATCTTTGGATCGGGGACATCTTTGACAACAACATTTTTAATGCCTTGATACGTTACTGCCTTCATGCTTAAAACCTCCAGTGTTAGTGTTCATCAGGTGTCCGGTCAAACATCCCTTTGCGATTTGTTTCATCAGGAAAGAGGTTCATATTGCCGACCATGATCGTGTTTTTTGCAGAGAGCTGATCCAACTTATACTGTTCGCTCAGCTCATATGGATGGAACCATTTTTTGCTGATCATCAGTTCCGTAATTTCTTGGTGCATCGCAATTCCTTGCATCAGCTGTTTCCGCAGCAAGGCTCTTACATCTGGTGAAGCGGTTTCTGTCAAAGCTACAGCAATATTCCTTACGCCTTCCTTAGCTCGTATAAGAAAATCCATCGCGAATGTAGTGTCTGCAAGTTCAGGCACATTCAGCGAATTAATGGGGTCTAAATGATCATTATTCAAAGAGGCTTACCTTCCTTTCAATTGATGATGGGCGTTGGGCGGCTTTGAGGGACAGGAGCCTGAAATGAGGCACGCTCATACACCGCCTGTAATTCAGTAAGGTCTTGAATGGATTGCTGCACATCTTTTTGCATCAAGTCCTTCAGTTCTTGGTCAAACACAAGTCCTTGCATTAACTTTGATTTCGCTATACAAAGTGTTTTAAAGTTCACGATTTCATGTAAGTCAACAGCCTCGTGAGCTGCCAATGTTTGATGATCCATATTGATGTAACCTCCTTTTATCAACGTTACATTTCCCGAAATGACGTTGAAGCATACAGAAAGTACACTCGGTATCATTTTTTGTTTTAAGAATCGCTGTTTTTGCTCGTTCTTATGACTTGCACTAAACTGCACTTAAATCTGAAATAAAGGTGAAGTATGGAAATTTATTTATGGAAACTTGACATAGTGCTGTCAGGTTTCCTTTTGTATTATTAAATTGGATGACCAGTAAAAAGTATGGTTTTATAGGAGGCACTCGATATGAAGCTGTTACAAATTAGACTTTTGGTGAATGATTTTAAGAAAAGCGTCGAGTTTTACAAAGATTCATTAGGACTTCAAATAAGTTGGTTAGAGAATGAAATGGAATATGCACTCTTTGATAATGGGGAAACGAAAATAGAGCTTTTATCTCGAGAAACGATGGCTGAAATCGTTGGAGAGGGAAAAAAATCGTTGGAAGGAGAAGCTCAATCAAAATTTTTGCTTCAGTTTAAGGTAGAAGATGTTGATAAAATGTATGACGATTTACACAAAAAAGGAGTTAAATGTGTGAATAAACCGCATGATCGCAAGGAATGGAGTGCCCGAGTTGCTCACTTCAGAGATCCAGATCATAACTTGATTGAAATATATAAAATGTTATGATTTTTCGACTCGCAAAATCATAGAATAACGGTTGATAACGTACCTTATCATTTTTTTATACGCCCTGATAAAAGAAAGCAAAGTCATAATAGGTTTCGGACACTGAACTTGCAGCATTTACGCTGATTTGTATGGTGTCCGTTTTTGATGACTAGACAAATGATTAAGAGCCAAATGTAACATACCATCAATATAAGCCTGACTACCATTTATTTTGTATCCTTAATTGTCGAAAACATAGGAACAATTCCACTTTTGAAAGATCTAGTTTATGGTACATTGATAAATATATGGGAGGGGAGGGGGCATGTTATCTGAAAGTAAATCCTTAACTGGATGTAAGAAAGTCAAACGTACGGCATTTATAAGGGGAGGGTATAAGGTGAATAAGTTAAAGAGGCTAAGTATGCTAACGGTGATGATTGCATCTTTGTTCATTTTTTCTAGCCATGCACTTGCGGCTCAGTATTATACGGTTTCAACAAGCAGCGGTGCTCCTGTCAATATGCGCAGCGGCCCAGGTACAAGTTGGGGAATTGTAACGACCATTCCGAGCGGAACCCGCATCCCGATCTATTGCTACAAAACCGGTACAACTGTAACTGGAAAGTATGGAACGAGTAATATTTGGAATTACACAGAGCGGACGCTTGCCAGCGGGGAGATCGTTCCTGGATTTGTCTCTGATACATATATGTATACAGGCTCAGACGGTCCGGTTGTTCCTAAATGCAGCTGGTAGCCTATGTTCTATCGTTTCTTAAAATGAAGGAATTGAAGAAAGAGGGATGACATTGACTAAACTGAAAATGCTGAGTATGTTAACCGTTATGATTGCATCATTATTCATTTTTTCCAGTCAGGCACTTGCCGTTCAGTACTTTACTGTCTCAACAAGCAGCGGTGCGCCTGTCAATATGCGCAGCGGTCCTGGTACAAATTATCCTATTATGCTTTCCATTCCGAGCGGCTCCCGTGTTCCTTATTATTGTTACGCTTATGGAACGACTGTTACAGGGAAGTATGGAACGAGTAATATCTGGGACCAAATCCAGTGGAAAGATTCCCGGGGTGTCGTGAATATTGGATATGTTTCTGACACATATGTGTACACAGGTTCAGACGGCCCTGTCGGTTACAAATGCAATTAGCTAAATACTCCGTACAATAGAATCTCTTCTTAAGGGTCTATCTAGGACGAACCATACCAACAACAATAGTTGGTATGGTTTTTGCTGCGATGAAGTCTTCCATACCTGCATTTGTGGTGATTTTCAAAAGAGAGTCATGATGTTAGACACTGGTTGTTGTTGAGGACAACATAATGAGCCGCTTTAGAGTTGTATCTAATGGTATAAAATACGGAATTAAGATAGGAAATAATCAATAGGAGAACGTAATGTACAAACCTATTTTTCGATGAAATCCCTAATATCACTTTGGTTAAACATCTCACATTGCGTTCTCGTTAGTGAAAAGTTCTTTTTACGCTTCGTGAAATCTTCTCCAATTCCATAGTTAGTTTTATCTGTCCTATTATGAAAATTTTAATCAATCCTTAACACGTATGTTTCTTTTCTTTTTCTAACATGTCGTGTAACCTCTCAGAAAATTCTTTATGGTACATTGTGTACCCCGTATGATTTCCGGGGAATTCAACCAATTCTGTTTCCAATAGTTCCGCTAGGGCGTTCGCGCAACGATAAGGAAAAAGCTCCCGAGAAGCACTTCCGCCAGCTGGGAGTACCTTCATCGGTGAAGATGTAAACACAGTTTTTAATGCTTCGAAATCTAATGTATAGTTGAGAATTCCTTGAATTTCATACTCAGTGAAATACGTTGAATTTCCGAGAAGCCGCTTTGTCAGCACAGCCTTTGATTGTTCGTCTGTCTCTAATCTTGACATTAACTTAATGACTTCACTTCGATGATTTTTCTTAAGGTCTTCCATAAATTGCTCGGCTTGTTTCAGCTCATTTCCATGCAGAAGCTGCAATAAGATTGGTTCGTGTGGGATCATGACATGTACTTGTTCGGGATGGCGTATGCACAGATCAAGCCCGATAACAGCCCCGGAGCTGCTTCCAAATACGTATGCCGGCTTATTGGTGATTTTGGCTAGAAGACGGTGAGCATCGTCACTGTGTGTTTCCACACGGTAATCCTCAATCTGATTGGCGAGATTGCTGCGGGAATGGCCGCGGCGATCATAAGTAACAACCGTGTACCAGTTAGCCAGATGATTGGCAACATGATGGAACTTGTCGGCATCACCGCCTCCGCCGTGGACCAAAAGAATGATGGGACCTGAGCCACGCACCTGATAGTGGATGTTCGCGCCGGGTACTTGCAACGTTCCATTGTTTATCGTCATTTGTAGGACCTTCCTTTCTTCTCATCTCCCTTAACTTTACTCAATTGGCCAATTGTATCATATGCAGGAATTAACTAAGAAACAAACCCGCCATATAAAAAGCACTGATTATATTTCATCAGTGCTTCCGTTTTGTTTATTTAGAGTAGACAATTTTTTTATTGTTTCATCAGAGAGGTGATATTCATCAGATAATTGATGAATGGTTTTGCCGTTTTTAAATGCTTTTTTAATAGAAGCGTTTCTGTCATCGATCAGCTTTCTTGTTCCTGAACACGCACCCCATTTTTGATGAGAGGATTCAGGTTTAGGGATATATATTGTTTTTCCTTGAACATACTTTTGAATTTCCGATATCAGCTTTTCAGGTAAAATAGCGGTTGCTTTTACATATGCCATTTCTGCCAGCTCCTTATTTTTTTATGTCAAATAAGGTGCAAAGCCACTATATCAGAAAAGCTTACTTGGGCGATCTTTTAGAAAGTCTACCCCATGCAAAGTATCGCCTTCCCAATAATAGGCTTTGCATGGGACGTTGCGGAATCTGGCATTCTCATCTTGCTTGCCATTTACATCACCTCCCTAACGATTTTCGATGATCATTTCCATTATAAAATAGAGTAAAGCCTTATGGCATCTTGTTAATTAAAGTTGAAGCAGTATGAAAATCAAGGGACCTTCCAAGTGAGAGGGGCTAAGGCTGATTGGCAATCAAAAGAGTAAGATTCAAGCTATATTACTTTAGATTCAAAATATTGACAAATTGATGTATTTTCAACAATAGGGCAGTCTCTTCATGTATACTGAGTCTGTATTTACAATATTTAGAAAGGGGAAGTGCAATGAAAATCAGTATGCAAACAGCAGATTTTTGGAAAAAAACAGCGATCTCATTACTTGTTTTCACCATGTTTTTTACCCTGATGATGAGCGAAACGGTTTTTGCGGCGGGACTGAATAAAGATCAAAAGCGCCGGGCGGAACAGCTGACAAGTATCTTTGAAAACGGCACAACGGAGATCCAATATGGATATGTAGAGCGATTGGATGACGGGCGAGGCTATACATGCGGACGGGCAGGCTTTACAACGGCTACCGGGGATGCATTGGAAGTAGTGGAAGTATACACAAAGGCAGTTCCGAATAACAAACTGAAAAAGTATCTGCCTGAATTGCGCCGTCTGGCCAAGGAAGAAAGCGATGATACAAGCAATCTCAAGGGATTCGCTTCTGCCTGGAAGTCGCTTGCGAATGATAAGGAATTTCGCGCCGCCCAAGACAAAGTAAATGACCGTTTGTATTATCAGCCTGCCATGAAACGATCGGATAATGCCGGACTAAAAACAGCATTGGCAAGAGCTGTGATGTACGATACGGTTATTCAGCATGGCGATGGTGATGACCCTGACTCTTTTTATGCCTTGATTAAACGTACGAACAAAAAAGCGGGCGGATCACCTAAAGACGGAATAGACGAGAAGAAGTGGTTAAATAAATTCTTGGACGTACGCTATGACGATCTGATGAATCCGGCCAATCATGACACCCGTGACGAATGGAGAGAATCAGTTGCCCGTGTGGACGTGCTTCGCTCTATCGCCAAGGAGAACAACTATAATCTAAACGGACCAATTCATGTTCGTTCAAACGAGTACGGTAATTTCGTAATCAAATAAGCATTAAATGAATAAAACGGCAGCATTTTTGTCGATGTTTAGCCAGCATTTTCAGCATGATGCGGAAAAGACAAGAGACAAACAAGCTCTTGTCTTTCCTAATATGATAGTTCAGTATAAATATTTAAGAAAAATGTCAGTATTGAGTAATGTATCACCAGGCGTATGCCTCAGGTGTCTCTCCTCCAGGTCCGGGAAAGATATTATTTAACATGCGGAGAATCTCCTCATCCAGACTGATTTCAACGGCTTTAATCGTATCACGCAGCTGCTCAACCGTTCGTGGCCCGATGATCGGAGCAGTTAAAACTGGATTTGCCAGCACCCATGCCAAAGCCACATTTGCTTCTTTTTCTCCTAGTTCTTTGCATAAATCTGAAAATTTCTCGAGTTGCAAACGATGTTTTTCAATTAAATCTGCTCTTTTTGCTGTACGAGTTCCGGCATTGCTTTTCAATGCCTTCCCGCCAAGAAGCCCTCCTGCAAGGGGACTCCACGCCACTACTCCTAAACCAAGATCCCGTGCAGCCGGCAGCACTTCCATCTCAGCTGTTCGTTCTAATAAACTATACTTGTGCTGTTCAGTGACGAGTCCCATGAATCGCCGTTTTTCAGCTTCAGCTTGCGCTTTAACTAAATGCCAGCCTGCAAAGTTACTGGATCCAATATAGTCTACTTTGCCGGAGCGAACCTGAGTCTCAAAAGCTTCCCATATCTCATCCCACGGTGTCCGCCTATCGATATGATGCATTTGGTACAATTCGATATGATCTGTCTGAAGCCGCTTCAGTGATCCTTCCAGATGACGTCTGATTTTGTATAGAGACAAGCCCCTCATATCATTTGGTCCGTCATTCGGATCAGAAATCGGTTCATATACTTTTGTCGCCAGAACAACTTTCTCGCGGCGCTGTCCTCCTTGTGCAAACCATTTTCCAATGATGCTCTCTGTCAATCCTGCGTTTTCGCCCCAGCCGTAAATATTGGCAGTATCAAAAAATTGAATGCCGTTATCAAGCGCTTCATCCATGATACGGAACGCAGTCTTTTCGTCTGTATCAACTCCAAAATTCATCGTGCCTAAACATAAACGGCTCACCCGCAATCCTGTTCTCCCTAAATAGGTATACTCCACAACAAACCTCTCCTTTATCATTATTTTTTGCAACAGCTGCAATACAATTGATTCAACAATTGTTTCGCTCTTTGTTACGATTAAAAAGACGAAGCAAATGTAAAACAGACGCAAATTTATAGGAGGTTTTTTCAAATGAATATAGAGGATCTATGGGATCAATTTCATCAGCCGTTAAAAACATATATTTCACATAGGGTTAACGATCAATCTAACGTTGATGACCTCTTGCAAATCGTATTTATGAAAATACAAGTGCATCTCCCAAATCTGATCGATGAACAAAAGATCGACAGCTGGATTTATCGGATCACTAGAAATACGATTATTGATTTTTACCGTACAAAAAAAACAAGCGAAATATTGCCTGATGTTCTACATTTTAATGACAGTGCAGAGGAAGAAAATTTCACCAAGGAAGCAGCTGTGTGTATTCGATCGACCATCAAACGGTTGCCTGAAAAGTATCGAGAGGCGCTCGAGTTAACTGAATTTCAGGGGTTATCACAAAAAGAGTTGAGTGAAAAGCTCGGCATTTCTTACTCGGGAGCAAAATCAAGGGTACAACGCGGACGGGGAAAATTAAAACAGCTGCTTGAGGGGTGCTGTCATATTGAAGCGGATCGATATGGAAATATCGTAGACTTTCGTATTTTAAAGGAATAACTGATGAACATAGTCAGTTATTCCTTTAAAATAGGCCATCCGCATGAAAAGCATTTTCCCTTTGATGTTTGCAAGAGATGTATGTATAATATAAATCGTAATGTTTTCGATTTAATAAAAAGGAGTGTTGGAATGAACATTTTATTTTCAAAGCGGCTAGGCATATTAACGATTGGTTCATTACTAGTGTTGGCAGGATGTCAGACTTCCGGTTCTTCTGCAGGTGAGTCTAATCAAACAACATCATCCTCAGCAGTTGAAGAAGACTCTTCCAAAACGCAAGAGCAAACATCTGACAGTCATACACACGAACATTCTCACGATCATAGTCATGCGCATGATGAAGAAACAGAAAAAATATATGAAGGCTATTTTAAAAACAGCCAAGTAAAGGATCGCTTACTTTCTGATTGGGAAGGAGATTGGCAATCTGTATATCCATACCTGCAAGATGGTACTCTTGACGAAGTGTTTTCATATAAATCAGAATACGAAGGCGGCAAGACAGCTGAAGAATATAAAGAGTATTATAAAAAAGGCTATCAAACAGATGTTGACCGTATTGTAATCCAGAAAGATACTGTAACGTTCTTCAAAAATGGAAAAGAATATTCTGGTAAGTATACGTATGACGGATACGAAATTCTAACCTATGATGCGGGCAATAGAGGGGTAAGATACATATTCAAACTAGCTAAAAAAGCAGAAGGGCTGCCTCAGTATATTCAGTTTAGTGATCATAGTATTTACCCGACTAATGCTAGTCATTACCATCTCTATTGGGGGGACGACCGTGAAGCTTTACTTGATGAAGTCAAAAACTGGCCTACCTACTACCCGTCAAAAATGGATGGACACGATATTGCCCATGAGATGATGGCTCATTAAATGATGATTACTATGAAGTATGGTGTTCTTTTAAAATAAAGTTGTTCTGCCATAGCCATTTTTTCTGTGGAAAATTGATAGAATGGGGAAAGACGCCAATCCTTTATGGAGATTGAATGTTTAAATGTCCCTGTGTTAGCTGCTGACCCTTCGCCAGCAGCTTTTTGTCCGTTTTCTCTCTCCGCCGGCGGTAACTTCTTTTTCATTGACTCCTAAAAAATAAACAAAACATTAATAAAACAACGTTATTGCATTAACAAAGTGAAAATATCTCTTAGCTGGGTTCGTTGAAGATTAGGGTCCGCGTAACGTATTGACCAAACTCACGATGCTGCCGAGACTGGAGCTCGTGCTGCCGGAATTGGTTCCTTTATCATTATATTTTTTCATCGTGGCATTTGCCGGTACCCTGTTAATCGTTGTCGTCGCCCCCGCCTTCATTCGATATACATCGGTAAGCGGACCAAGACCGTCAATTACACTGTAGCTCTGGTTTCTGCGATATTAAAATATGCGGCATTTTCCTCTCTGAAAGTACGGCGTTCTGCAATGAATGTTGGCATTCAACAAGGGGCAATTGATCAGTTGGGGGAGCCACTTCATAAAGAATATGTTTTAAGCTGGTGCTTATTGCTGCCAGCTTGTTTATGTTTATCGGTGCTAATGATGGTTGATGATGCCGGTAAACAGGCTAGCGGATTGCCGAAGAAAGGCAGGGGTACCAACGAAAGCCTCTGTTTCTCCAATGCGCCCGAATAGCTAAAGTAGCTTTCAGAAAAAAGCAACTGAATTTTTAATTTACTGCCCGATCTGCAAATTGTTTAATCATAGTTCTTTTATTCACATATTCATTATTGTTAAATAAAGTAGAGGAAATCAATAGCTAAAGAAAAAACTTTAGGCAGTTTTTTATGTGTAGAAGGAGAGGCAAGCAATGAAAAATAGAGAGGAAGCAATTGATTATTGTTTGAGCTTTAAAAATGTATATGAAGATTACCCGTTTCGTGATAAAAATTGGACGTTAATGCGACACATAGAAAAAAGAAAGGTGTTTGCGTGGATATTTAAAAAAGATGATTATATTTGGATCAATGTGAAGTGCGAACCCGGTTTTCTCGATTTTTGGAGACAGAAATACACTTCGGTCGTTCCAGCATTTCATCTCAATAAAGAGCATTGGAATTCTATCATTCTTGACGGAACTTTCCCAGATAAAGACATATACGATATGATAACACAAAGCTACATGTTAACTAAAACCAAGTAAGCGACAGGCCCGAGGGAGAGGGGATGTAATATGTAAAGCCTTGAAGTGCTACAAGAGCCTTGCGTCTTGATATGGAATCTATAAGATGAGCATTGTAAAGGAAAAAAGCTTATTTTTTTTAAGGATTAAGCTTTTTAAAAAGTTCAATTATATGTAACGACCCATTTACATCATCTATGCCTGTCAGTCTTGAATGACTTACCTCATAAACTCAGCCACGACTACAGTGGATACTTTAAACATCTTCTGACAGATACTCCCCCTCCTTTTTCCAACTATTTTAAAGTTGCGTAACAAATCATAAACCCTGTTGTGACGATAGTGTCAATACTTTTCCTGCTTAACATGCAATTGTTATGAAACTGGAAAGATCATTTCTTGGCGGATCTTTTTAAGAAAACGAAAATGAAGATAACAGATTGATCTCAAGATTGCTCAGTTAAGATTTTGAAGGTAACCGTGTATAGTGTAAGAAAGAATTCTTAGAGCTAAGATGAAAGGATGAGATGGATGAAGGAATATTTTACAATTGGCGAAACAGCCCGTCTAAATAACATCTCAATTCAAACATTGCGCTATTATGATAGGATCGGAATTTTCAAGCCTTATTATACAGATCAGGATAATGGTTATCGGTATTATCATGTCAAACAGTTCTTTTATTTAGATGTTATCAAGTATCTAAAATATATTAGGACACCTCTAGAAGAAATTAAGCGTTTCAGCTCATATTCTTGCACCCCAGAAGATATGCAACACTTTCTTGAGGAGAAAGAAAGCGTTATTGTGCAAGAAATGGAAAAGCTCGAACGTGCTCGTCAATTACTTCATAGGAGACGAAAACAGCTTAATGAACAATTAGACATATGCAGTAAAAAAGATGAAGGTTTCGTTTATTTTCGGTATATAGATAAACAAACAATATTAAAAGTAGAGACGCCTCAAGTTAATCCTCATAATCAATCCGATTTGTATTACAGAAAGCTGGCTGACGTTGTCGAAAAAATAGGAGATGTAATAGATAACTATTATGGATTCATTTATGATTTCAAGCCCTATAAGGATTCTCGTGAAATTTATTGCAATAGTATTTATACGACTGTTTGCAGTGGGAAAAAAATAGACATAGGAGAAAAAAACATGAGGTTAGATACGATCCCATCTGGTGAATATGTATGTATCGCATTTAATTGGTCTGCAAAAAATTATGATGAGTATTATCAAAAGCTTTATCAATATATTGAATCTCACGGCATCCAAACGGATGGAAAAGTATATCAAGTTTCTCTTCCAATTGACTATAACTCATTAAGAGAAGAAAACTTCCTTACAGAATTAAGAGTGCTAAAAAATAACTAACCCTTGACCCTATAGCTGCTATAGGGTTTATGATTTGTTCATCATATTCATTCATGAAAGGAAGGATGTATAAAATGACAAATAAAGAAGGTATGCGCTTCGGTTACTCATGCCGCTGAAGAAGTACTTGTCGATTTAGATGCGGATCTTGAAAAAGAGCAGGGGATTATTGGAAGGAGTTTTTGATTAAAGCAAGCTCGGTCTGCCAAAAGTTTAATTCAAAAGCACAGCCCTGATCGTGTTATCGTTTTTGGCGGGGAGTGCGGTGTAGAGCTTGCTCCTTTGCATACTTAAACGAAAAATACGATGGAGATACTGCTTTATTATCGGTTGATTGACATCTGACACCTCAGTCCTTGACCACCATGCTCATGTACTTCTAATTTGCTGGGCTAGCTTTTATCATTGTTGTTTTGTCGCATCTCAAATTTAAATAAAAATTAAATCTAAAACAAAAGGAGCGATGAAGATGAGAACACCGATAGATGAACCAATTTGGTACGCCTACCCTGGAATGGTAGCTGTAGTTACGGCTCAATATGAAGGTGAAAAAAACGCAATGGCTTCTGGGTGGCATACGTACATTGGATCTTCTCCTGGAATGTATGGGATATCAGTAAACAAAGAGACATATACTTACAAAATGATTGAGAAAAGTGGTGTTTTCGGTGTGAATTTTCTTCCAGGGAGATGTTCGGGATTAATTCAAGCATTAGGCACCCATAGTGGTAGAGATATAAATAAGTTTGAAGCATTTAACATTGGATACGAAGTAGGGCTAAAAGCCGAGGTGCCGATTTTAACTGCTGCTTATTTTGCTTATGAGTGTAAAGTACACAGTGTTTCCACGTTGGGCGATCAAGAGTGGATTGTGGGAGAAGTTTTACAGAGATATCAAGATAAAGAGCTTTTCCTGAAAAATGGAATGCCAGATTTAGAAAAAATGGATATTCCGCTTCATATTGGAAAATCGAGCTACCGAATATTAAACAGCAAAGCAGAGGAACGTCAACACGCATTTGATCCCAAAACTGATTGAGACCATTCAGGATCCGCCACATTATTGTGACGTGCATACCTTGAGTTCATCCCACATGAAGAGTAGAAGAAACCTATTTCAAAATAAAATCATTGGATGTATGGCAGTGGATTCCGCTTGAAATCTATAGGCTTATACAAAGCAAAAAAGAGACCCAAAGACCGCAAAGCTTCTTCAAGAAAGCTTTGCGGTCTTTTATATGATTCATCTCACCATAAAAAGGTATTTCAACTTTCTCTTTTGATCGACAATAGTCCATAAAGGGAAGAACATTTCCCTCACAAGTCGCGGCAGTAATCTCCATAGGTGTGTTTGCATGGCCCCACTTTAATGGTTTTGTTTAAATCTAATAAAAAACAGACGCCATAAAGATTTCTTATGGCGTCTGATGGATATGAGGTAAGGTGTGTTCTTAATAGCCACCAAAGAAAGATGTCCCAACGATGATTAATAGGATGAATAGAACTACAATTAATGGAAATGACCTCATAACATCACCTTCCTTAAAAGAGGATAGTACATGATATGCAGATCGAGCTTATTCGATAGTGATGCTAGTTTAATTGATGTAAAAATATTTTTTAGTCTAAGGCTGGACTGCTAACTGATCTTTATTAGTTATGGGATCATACTTATCATTTTGGAATGAATCCGTTTCAAAGTGATGTGTTGTTCTCGGCCAATCGCTGGCTAATCTTCCTGATGCAATCGAGCTATATGAAGACATCCCTCTTTTATGGAATTACACCCAAAACTTCTCTCTCTTGCAGACCCTTAATCATTTGACTTGCATATCGAGCGTAAGCATGCCTCATCTAATAATAAAGTGCACCATCTGCCATTTGTTTTAACATTTTTAAGACAGTGATGCACACCTTTTGCGTTGAGCAAATGGAACAGGTTCAGAAGGGGCGAGCTGCTCCTTACTTCACCCAGATAAAAGACGGAGATAGACGGCATGTACCGAAGCTAACTGAAAGTTAAATTGAAATGAAAAAAGGGGCATGTTAAGCCCCCCTTTAAGACTATCGAGAGCTTCTCAATAGCCTAACGCATTGTATGTTTAACATGTTTTAATTTTTCACAACGGATAAACTGACACTGTTGCCTGAGACTGTTACTTTAGCGAAGTCTTGTGTATCAATTACAGGTGTTATTGCTTTGTTGTCGATGGTGATGTTTGTAAAAGATGTTGAAAAATTTGATTTGATAGATTGGCGTGACCCTGTTGTAGCAACTGTAGCGAGCGCTTTCCATTTTGAGATGGAGCCGACATTTGTTTTGCTGATTTCTGAAATGAGACGGCCGTTGTATCCCGCATTGTTCGTGCCCCAGTATGTAGCGCGGGTATTGCCGTTAAGGTTTTTGTAGATGGTAAGTTGTACGGTGCTGCCGGGACGGAAGCCTTTCGTATTCGTGAATTGGCTTCCTCCTTCGAGGTACTGAACCTGATCCTGCCCTTTTGAACCAACTTTCATATATGGTTTCCATACATTATATTTATCACTGTACTGAAACCCGATATCGGATTCTGTGCCTCCGCTAAAACCAGAGTAGATGTAGGCTGTCCCATTTGAAACCTGAATGGAGCTAGGAAGCTGGATTTTCGTAACAAAAATTGCACCAGTGCTGTTCAAGTAAGCCCTCCCGCCGATTCCATCAGTTAGCTGTGATGCAGCTTCTGCGGTTTTTGGGCTAATAATACCCGGCACATCTACTGCACATGTGCCAAAAAGCACAGTTGCCGTAAGCGCACCCGCGAGCAGTCCTTTTTTCATCATCATTATTTCCCCCTATTATTATAATTAAAAAACGCTATCATCTTGTATTATAAAACATTATGAAAATAATTCCATAATTAACATGCAAATAGACACAGAATTTACACATTATGACTTTTTATATCTGGCAAACGGTCGATTCGCAATCTCGAAAATGTCCTATGAAGTGTACATGTTACGATAACTTTTCAATCGATACTTGTGCTTTATTGAAATAGAAAAGCTATAGAGATGGGGTAGAAATAAGAGGGGAAAGAGAGAAAACACTGTAATCAGATATGTGTGTATAACTCAATTGTTTGTTAGAAAAAAAGTGGGCTTTTTAAGCCCGCTTCTTAGTTCATGTTTTTCTTCAGGAGATTGTCTTTTTCATTTACATTCAATGTCCAACATGACTCCTTTGATTTTCATCTAATATTTCAAACAATTTTTTGTACTTTGATATGATATCTTGGTCCACAATTTTATGGCCAGAATTGAAAAAGGTGATTGAGCCCGATCCTTTACCAAGCTGATTACGATCTGCAAGAACTTTTTTCAACTGTTTTGCAGTACCGACACTGCCTGAAATAATATCAACTTTTATCCCAAACAGTTTTTCAAAACTGTTTTTGAAAAACGGAAAATGAGTGCATCCTAACACAATCGTTCCGTATTGTTTCAAATCAAAAGAAGATAGTTCGTTCTTTAGATATTTAATGATTTTGTCTTCACTAAAATCAAAGTTCTCAGCAAATTCAACTAGTCCTGGAAGAGCTAAGCAATCAACAAGGTCATGGTGATCAATTTCTTTAACTAGATTATGAAATCTCTCTTCTTTAAGCGTCAAATTAGTAGCAACTACGAGAACTCTTTTTCTTTCCTCTGTACATTTATTTATAGCAGGCTTTACAGCGGGTTCGATTCCGATTATCGGAAAGTCGAAGTTTCTCCGAAGATCCTCTATCGCAATGCTAGTAGCTGTATTACACGCAATAACAAGAGCTTTGATATTTTGACTGACCAAAAATTCAGCTGCATTGAAAATATATTCTTTAACTTTACCCTTTGGTTTTTCACCGTATGGAACGTTTAACGTATCTGCATAAAAAATGTAATCTTCATAAGGAAGAACTTTTATGGCCTCATACAATACAGTCATGCCACCAATTCTTGAATCAAAAAATCCTATTTTCATCACTTCTCACGCTTTCTGTCTCATTCTTTTTTATCATATGACTTTGTATCATCTGAATCAAACGAAAAACAACCATTTTACTATTCGAATGTAATATGGGAGCTATCGATTTTTCGAATAGATAGCAAAATTTGAGAAGAGGAGATTAGATCGAAATGTTGGTGATGTATTGTGGTTGTGGTGAAATCATTAAGATCGCATCGTATCAATGGGATGATTGGTAACCCGATTCAATTAGCTTTGAAAATGTAGGAGTATTTAGATTTCTAGAGTCAGAGGATGAAATTACGAAAAAAAAGCAAACTGCCTGTCGAAGTTTGCTTTTTGCTCTATCAATGAGGTGCGCCTATATTTTTATATCCTCTTGGCAAAGCCGATTTAAAAGCTGCTTAACCGACATTTCCTCAGTCAATGACCGTATCCCTTGACCTGCCCATAAAGACATCTGATCATGGTTCTTTTGAAGTGAAGCCTGCTGTCTCATTGCCTTCGTTAGTGTATTTTGATAAGGGTACGGAAGGGTTTGTGTCTCAAACTGTTCATTTTCTTCCATCCATTTATTTACGATTCCTCTGGCCTCTTTACCTGAAAATAATGTCGTAAGCTTTGTATCTGCTTCGTTTGCTTCTAGTATTTTCTGTTTATGTACTGGATGTGCGTTACTCTCGTGACAAATTAAAAAGGCAGAACCGATTTGAGCTCCTTGGGCTCCAAGGGTTAAAGCTGCTTTTACTCCTCTGTGGTCTATAATTCCCCCAGCAGCTATGACAGGTATGCTCAGTGCATCTGCTGCTTGTGGAATCAGAGCCATTAAACCTACGGCAGATTCACCTTTGGAGGGTAAAAATGCTCCGCGATGTCCACCGGCTTCACTTCCTTGAAGGACTACTATATCCATTCCCCGTTCTTCCATTAACAATGCTTCTTCTACTGTTGAAGCGGTTCCTATTAAACAGCATCCAGCTGTTTTTAGCTCCTTTACTGCGTCTTCAGGCGGCAGATCAAAAGTGAATGAGCAAGCCTTAACCTTGTATTTTAAAATTAGATCAATTTTTTGATAGAAGTCATCCCACTCTTCTTGTACAGATGTGAATTGATCTACTTGATTAGCTAACGGTATGTTTTCTTTCCACTTTTTAATCTGATCTTTTGGTGGCATCTCTAGACCTAGCGGAACAAACACATTCACTTGAAAAGGAGCGTCTGTCAGCTCAAACATTTCTTTTATTTGTTGTTCTAGCAGGTCTGGTGTAAGATACCCCGATGCTAAGCTGCCAAGAGCACCTTGATTCGAAACTGCAGATGCAAGTCGGGGCTTTGTAATACCGCCAGCCATTGGAGCTTGAATAATCGGTTTTGTTAAGGAAAACTTCTTCATAAATTCATTCATACCGAATCCCCCCGTTTAGACATGATTTTTGAAAAAAGTGTCATTTTAAAATTTACTCAAAAACTCGTATTCGCTTAAATATATCGTTTTCCTTCTTTTTGTCAATCTCTCATACCAGTTAACATGACGATAAAGCAAGGGGGGATTAAAGTGTGTCAAAGATAGTGTCGTCCCATGGCGGCTCTACAAAAAACTGAATATTTATGTAGTCCTTCATAGTTGATATCTGATTTTGAGATGTCTTGCATCTTAATTTTGAATGATATATAGGAGAACTTCATGTAAAATAAAGCTTAGAAGAATACATCACATTCAAGAGTAAAAAAATCTATAAGACGTACAGATCAATATTCGGTTTTACAGTTAGATATTAAGGCTGAAACGGAGGAACATGTAATGCGAAGTGAGCAGGAAATGATGGACATTTTCTTGGACTTTGCTTTGAACGATGAGAGAATCCGATTGGTCACTTTGGAAGGGTCGCGTACAAACAGAAATATCCCTCCTGACAACTTCCAAGATTATGACATCTCGTATTTTGTAACTGATGTAGATTCTTTTAAAGAAAATGATCAGTGGCTCGAAATCTTTGGGAAGCGCATTATGATGCAAAAACCAGAAGATATGGAGCTTTTTCCTCCCGAATTAGGTAATTGGTTTTCATACATCATTCTTTTTGAGGATGGCAACAAATTAGATCTAACCCTTATTCCAATTCGTGAAGCAGAAGATTATTTTGCTAATAACGATGGTTTGGTTCAGGTCTTGCTCGATAAGGATTCGTTCATCAACTATAAAGTGACCCCAAATGATCGCCAATACTGGATGAAAAAGCCGACTGCAAGGGAATTTGATGATTGCTGTAATGAGTTCTGGATGGTTTCGACTTACGTAGTAAAAGGACTAGCAAGAAATGAAATCCTTTTTGCCATTGACCATTTAAATGAAATTGTACGTCCTAATTTATTGAGAATGATGGCCTGGCATATCGCATCTCAGAAAGGGTATTCATTTAGTATGGGGAAGAACTATAAATTTATGAAACGGTACCTTTCAAATAAAGAATGGGAGGAACTCATATCTACATATTCTGTGAATGGGTATCAGGAAATGTGGAAGTCTTTATTTACTTGCTATGCATTATTTAGAAAGTATTCAAAAGCTGTATCAGAAAGTTTTGCATATCAGTATCCTGATTACGATGAAGGCATCACTAAGTATACGGAAGGTATTTATTGCTCAGTAAAGTGATAAGAATATAGGATTGTCTTCATTTGATATTTGATTCTCGCTGACAATGGTGACCAAGGAGTCACCATGTTTGTAAAAAGATGCGTAAATCGTTACGTTTAAGAATGTCTACGCATTTTACTATGATTATTCTTGTCCAAAATTTTTGTTCTTTTTAACGAAACGAGGCATTATAATTAACCTATAGGTACATTGAAAAAACAAAAGAATAAAAAGGAGGATTTTTGTGTTTCAAACCTTAGACCATTTTTTGAAATCTTGGGAGTTCGAAGCAGATGCTACACAGAAACTATTAAATAGTCTAACTGATGAATCACTTAAACAAGAAATAACTTCACAAAATTGGACTCTAGGCCGTATTGCTTGGCATACTGTTGCTGCCATTCGCATCATTACCTCAAACACAGACTTAACGTTCCATGCCCCAGCTGAAGATTATCCTGTTCCAACTTCAGCTCAGTTGATAGCTGACAGCTATCATCAAGCCAGTAATGCATTTGTACAGGCATTAAAAACCCAATGGACTGACCATACACTTCAAGAATGTATCAACTTTATCGGACAACAATTGCCTAATGGTTCACTTTTGATGTTTTTAATTCAACATCAAAATCACCATCGAGGACAAATGACTGTTCTTATGAGACAAGCAGGTTTAACTGTTCCAGGTATTTATGGTCCAGCAAAAGAAGAATGGGCAAAATTTGGTTTGGAAGCCCCGAAAATGTAATCAACCTTTTTATAAAAAAGTTACGCTATGACAACATATAAGAAGATGTTTTGATCTATCTTTTTTCAAAACATGTTCTTTTTTTGTTCGTTTACCAATGATAAGAACATATTCGAATCATTTTTATTCCAAACACTTCAAATGACAACGTTCTTCCGCTTTATTGTTGGCCTATTCCCAACGATGTAAGTATAATTTTTAATGCTGTCAAATCTTCTAGATACACATATCTATAGATTCCTCTCTAACAAAACCCCCACTTTTTCTGCCATCACTCGAGGTGGGTAAGGCATTTCGTTTTTCAACCACCATTCGACTAATCCTACGTATGCATTTGCAACAAATTCAGCAACGATCTATGGTTCAGAAATTCCAATGAAACATTCAGGTGTTGCTCAATTTGGAATAGAAGCAGCTGCGCCAAAAGGAGAAAGAGTCTAGCTGAGTTGCAACAAATGGATACAAGAGAGGAACGTCTTCTCAAAAGGGAAGGCAGATTATTACTGTAATTCATACAATGAGTAAAGCCTCCCAGCGATAAGCGAGGTCAATATTCAGCTTTTATGGTATATTGATTACTTCGTTCGACAAATTCTGCAAATTGTAGACAACTTCCTGATTATTTGGATAATTAACTGGATAGGAGGGGAAAAGTTGTCATATTTCATTATACTTATCATCGTTCTATTAATCGGAGCATTGGTAACAGCAGCAGTCGGTATCATCTCTTCAAAAGTAGAGGTAATCTCGCCGAAAACTACAATAGAATCTAAAGAGGAAGAACAGAAAAGTTTTTATACGCTGAAATAAAGCAGAGAAAGAGCATCTCCTACGGGGGTGTTTTTTATAGAGGAGTTGGAAAAACTGAATCAGACTAATTTACTTTTAAGATTCACCCTTGAAATCGCTGCACTAATCTCCTTAGGGGTGTTTGCTTGGATAAGCTTTAATGGTTATTTTAAATATGTTTTAACTTTGGTTTTACCTATTGCAGTTATGATTATCTGGTCTGTATTTGCAGTACCTCATGATCCTAGTCGAAGTGGACAAACTGTAATAGCTGTAAAAGGGATAACAAGGTTAGTTATTGAATTATTGATCTTTGCAATGGCTGTTGCAGCGCTTTATTTTAGTCATTTAAAACCAGTTGGTATTGTCTTTTTATGTCTAATAATACTCCACTACATCTTTTCAGCTGAGCGTATCAAATGGCTTCTAAATCAATAGTTTCTAATTTCAGCACTCGTTATTAGAGTGCTTTTTATCATTCTCTGTAGAGCCAGTGATTCTCAGATTAGATTATTGAAGGTTAACGGCTTGGGCACAGTTGCAGTTTAGAACGCATTTTCCAATAAAGAGGGCGCTTATTTGAAATTCATCATTAAACAATTGTACAAAAGTAAAATTTGTATTTAAAATGTAGTAATAAATAGAAATTCTACGTAGGAGGCTATCTTGTGGAAGAAAAGAAAAAAGCTTTAATCATTGTGGATGTGCAAAAAGCCTTTGATGATAAAAAATGGGGGGAACGAAATAACGTAAAGGCGGAAGAAAACATTAGTAAAATACTAAAATTATGGAGAGAAAAAGGATGGACAGTCATATACATACAACACACTTCTGATAAACCTCATTCTTTATTCCATCCAAAGAATGAAGGGTTTGCGATAAAGGAAATAGTTAAGCCTATGGATGAAGAAGTCATTATAACCAAGACAGTAAATAGCAGCTTTATTGGAACGAATTTAGAAGAACTCTTAAAATTAAATGAAATAACAACTGTAGTCATAACTGGTTTAACCACGCCTCACTGTGTATCAACAACCACAAGAATGAGTGGTAATTTAGGGTTTGATACATACCTGATTTCAGATGCAACAGCAGCCTTCGGAATGAGAGACCAAAATGATACATATTATGATGCGGCGACTATTCATAATATATCTCTAGCTACATTGCATGATGAATTTGCCACAATATTGACAACTGATCAATTAATAAATGATTTTATAAAAACTCACTGATGAAAAACATTTTGCACAGTAAAACGGCAGGCGCCTTTCCAATAGGAAGGGCGCTTTAATTCGATTTCCTGCTTTACTTGCTCAAAGGAGATGTATCAATGTTTCTTTATCGACAAGCAAGGGCAGATGAATGAAGCAAAGTGGCAAAGCTATTCCATGAATCTTTCAATCAATATCCTTTTATGGATTTACTCGTAAAACGCGAAAAAAAGATCATTCATTTATTTTATTTTTGAAATGCATAAAGTACTGACAAGAGCATATTTTAAAAAGCATTTCTTTTTTGTTGACATTCAGAATGGTGAAATTGTTGTTGCCGCTCTATTAAAAACATCGTGATAAACCCGACATTAACTTGATCGATTATATAGCAGCAGGGGGGATAACATTAATCAAAATGAGGCTAAAAAAATCTTCCAAATCCTTAAAAGAGCCGGCATGGTATTTAGAAGTATTAGGAGTTTCGCCATTTTATCAAGGAAAGAGTTTGGGCAGCAAAATGATTAATGACTGTCTGATATCTTTTATTTCAAAATGCGGGGGCGGCATTTTGGCACTTATCATGAATACTGATCTCAATAGATCATTTTACAAATCGTACTGATTTTATATTTAAAGATTAACATAACCTTTCATAAAGATGGAGGTCGAATGAATGTCTTCAAAAGAAAAAAATAGTGTAACCATTTTGACGGAAAGTCAATTGTCTTCGAGAGCATTTAAAGATGAAGCGTATGAATTTTATAAAGAATTGCGAAAATCACAGCCTCTCTACCCATTATCTTTAGGAGCTCTGGGGAAAGGCTGGCTCATATCGAGATATGATGATGCAATACATTTATTAAAGAATGAAAAATTAAAGAAAAACTATGAAAATGTAATTACCGCAAAAGAAGAGAAACTTCCTGTTCTATTGAAGAATGAAGAGCCTTTGACAAAACATATGCTTAATTCAGATCCCCCTGATCACAATCGTTTGCGAACTCTTGTTCAGAAAGCATTTACTCATCGAATGATTTTGCAGTTGGAAGACAAAATCCAACATATAGCAGATTCTTTATTGGATAAAGTACAACCCAACAAACTCATGAACCTAGTAGACGATTATGCGTTTCCTTTGCCGATTATCGTGATAAGTGAAATGCTTGGCATTCCCCTAGAAGATCGTCAAAAATTCAGAGTGTGGTCGCAAGCAATTATTGATTTTTCAGATGCCCCTGAAAGACTTCAGGAGAATGATCATTTGTTAGGAGAATTTGTTGATTATCTGGAATCCTTAGTTCGCAAAAAAAGGAGAGAACCTTCAGGAGATTTAATCAGTGCATTAATTCAAGCGGAAAGTGAAGGCACACAATTAAGTACAGAAGAATTGTACTCGATGATTATGCTGCTTATCGTTGCAGGTCATGAAACAACCGTAAACTTAATCACCAATATGACATATGCTCTGATGTGTCACGGTGATCAATTTGAAAAGCTCCGCCAGCAGCCGGACCTGATGAATTCAGCCATAGAAGAAGCATTGCGGTTTCACAGCCCTGTTGAGTTAACGACTATTCGCTGGACGGCTGAACCGTTTATACTGCATGGGCAGGAGATTAAACGGAAAGACGTGATCATCATTTCTTTAGCATCAGCAAACCGTGATGAAAAGATATTTCCAAATGCCGACATATTTGATATTGAAAGAAAGAACAACCGCCATATTGCTTTTGGCCATGGCAATCATTTTTGCCTTGGTGCACAGCTAGCCCGTTTAGAAGCAAAGATTGCGATTTCCACCTTATTACGCCGCTGTCCAAATATACAGTTAAAAGGCGAAAAGGAACAAATGAAATGGAAAGGGAATTTTCTGATGAGAGCACTAGAAGAACTGCCGCTTAGTTTTTAATTTTTGGGGGATATGTGATTTTCAAACATATCTCGTTTTACTCCACAATTAGATTAAACGATAGTAAAAGCTGTAACATAAAAATTTGATATGATAGCTTTTCAAAAACAAAGTTTAGCATTATTTATGCCTACCGGGCATGAAAATGTCTTGCAAACACCAATAGTTTCCCCCTATCGGTGTTTTTTATTTGTTTTCAGCCTCATTTGGACAAACAGCTGTTACATAGAAAACGTTTGTTAAGATAAAATAATGGAGGGCATAGTTTCTAATGAGAAAAATAATAATAGAGTAGACTTTCTGTTTTGTGAATTTTAACAATTTTCGTTCGAAGAAAAAGGCAATAGGGCACCGCAAATTAAATTTTCGGTGAGACCGCAATAACTTTTTGGCTTCTGATAAGTTTCTTATGATGTTGGTATCAAGTCACACAAGTACATAACTCTCCCAGGACTTCTTTCTGCGATAATAATTTTATTCTGTAAATAATGTTTTAAAAGGATTTAAATTTAAATAATATTTGATTAAGGAATAAAAATTCGTTATGATTTAAATCATATGAAATATAATTCTATTGAAGGTATTGGGGGTTATGAAATGGGTATTACGCTTGACGAAACTGATAAGGCCATTTTAAGAGAATTGCAGGAAGATGCTTCAATATCAAATTTAAATTTATCTAAGAAAATTGGGCTTTCACCATCAGCTTGCCTTGCAAGAACAAAGAACCTATTAGAAGCAGGTATAATTAAAAAGTTTACGACTATTGTTGATGAGAAAAAACTTGGAATCGAAGTCACAGCACTAGCTCTCATCAATTTATCACCTTTAAATAGGGAGACAATTCATTCATTTTTAGAGGATATAAACAAATTCCCACAGGTTCAAGAATGCTACACACTTACAGGAAGCCATGACTATATGCTTAAGATTGTGGCGAAGGACATGGAGAGTTATCGGAATTTTATCATTGATTCATTAATGCAGAACCCTGCTATTAGTGGAGTTGACACAAGCATAGTCATGAGTACAGAAAAAAGAACTGTCAGTGTGCCAATTGATGAAATGTAGGAGGTTGTTGATTTGAATAAAAATAAAGAATCGTTACATTTAAGCTCTCCTGCTATAAACACTCATATGAATAAGAGAAGTCAAATATGGGCTGCATTTCGTTCTGCATTCCCATATACAATTCCGATTTTTGCGGGGTTTTTGTTTTTGGGGATAGCTTATGGAATCTTTATGCATTCTTTGGGATTTAGCGCAATCTATCCAATCATCATGAGTTTTATGATATTTGCGGGCTCAATGGAGTTTGTTGCAGCGAATTTTTTACTTGGTGTGTTCAACCCTATGAATGCTCTTTTTTTGACGTTAATGGTCAATGCCCGGCATTTGTTTTATGGAATTTCCATGTTGGATAAGTACAGGGGGACTGGAAAGAAAAAGCTTTATCTGATTTTCGGAATGTGCGATGAATCATTTTCTATTAATTATACCGCTAATGTTCCGGCGAATGTTGACAAGGGCTGGTTTATGTTTTTTGTGACACTGCTTAATCATTTATATTGGGTCGCGGGGGCAGCGATAGGAGGGATTTTTGGGTCGTACGTGAAGTTTAATACCGAAGGGCTTGATTTTGTGATGACTGCTCTGTTTATTGTGATATTCATAGAACAATGGATGAAAGAGAAAAAGCATTACAGTGCTCTCACAGGACTTGGACTTTCAGCAGCCAGTCTTATCATTTTTGGCGGAAACCAATTTATGATCCCTGCTATGCTCGCCATTTTAGGGGTACTGACTGTTTTGAGAAAACCATTGGAGAAAGCTGAGGTTTCCGTATGACGATGACTATGACGCAGCAAATGATCACCATTGCAATGGTCGTGCTTGGAACAATGCTGACACGGTTCCTTCCATTCATGATTTTCCCGTCTGGCAAACCGACACCGAAATATGTACAGTATCTTGGCAAAGTACTGCCATCAGCGGTAATTGGGCTTTTGGTCATTTATTGTTTAAAAGATGTGAGTCTACTTTCTGGAAGTCATGGCATTCCTGAATTGGTTGGAGCAGCTGCAGTTGTACTGCTTCACTTGTGGAAGAAAAATATGCTTCTTTCCATAGCGGGGGGAACCGTTGTTTATATGGTTTTGGTGCAATTGGTTTTTTAACCGATATCGGAAACTATCAAAATGATCATGCTTTTTATTGAACTTGATAAAAATATATAAACTGACACAAGCTTATTTTGGAATCAACACTGTGCCAGTGCAAATAGCATCTGTAATGTTTCCTGGCTATTCAAGAAGTGTCTACTTTAATCGGAGGATGTATAATGTCAAAAAAAGTGTCTGCTTCCTATATCATCATTATAGGATTAATGCTATTTGCATTGTTTTTTGGAGCAGGAAATCTCATTTTTCCGCCTATGCTTGGTCAAATGGCTGGAAAAAATGTATGGATCGCTAATGCAGGTTTCTTAGTGACCGGAGTTGGTTTGCCATTACTGGCTATAACAGCATTTGTTTTTTCAGGTAAACAAAACTTACAGTCGTTAGCCAGCCGTGTTCACCCGGTGTTTGGCATTGTATTTACGACGATTCTCTATTTGGCAATCGGGCCTTTTTTCGCTATCCCGAGATCAGGAAACGTATCGTTTGAAATTGGGGTAAAACCTTTTTTATCAAATGATGCAGGCCCTGTCTCATTGGTCATATTTACAATATTATTTTTCGCATTGGCATGCTTGTTATCACTTAATCCTTCAAAAATCATTGATATAGTTGGAAAATTTTTGACGCCAATTAAGCTGACATTTATCGGATTGCTTGTAGTGGTAGCTCTTATTCGCCCAATTGGAACCATTCAAGCACCATCAAAAGGGTACACATCACAAGCGTTTTTTAAAGGATTTCAGGAAGGATACCTCACTCTGGATGCCCTTGTAGCATTTGTTTTTGGAATTATCATTGTGAATGCATTGAAAGAACAAGGAGCTTCTACCAAAAAACAGCTGATGGTTGTTTGTGCAAAAGCAGCCGCGATTGCTGCTACACTTTTAGCCCTTATCTATACTGCTCTTTCATATATGGGGGCTTCCAGCGTTGAAGAACTGGGGATTTTAGAAAATGGAGCAGAGGTTTTGGCTAAGGTTTCATCCTATTATTTTGGATCTTATGGTTCAATCTTATTGGGCTTAATGATTACAGTGGCGTGTCTGACGACAAGTGTCGGACTGATCACAGCGTGTTCTTCATTTTTTCATGAATTATTTCCGAACATTTCTTATAAAAAAATTGCTGTCGTTTTATCAGTGTTTAGTACGCTTGTCGCAAATATAGGATTAACCCAGCTCATTAAGGTGTCAATGCCTGTCTTACTGACGATGTATCCTATCGCGATTTCCTTAATATTTTTAACGTTTTTGCATTCTGTATTTAAAGGGAAGACAGAAGTGTATCAAGGCAGTTTATTATTCGCATTCATCATCAGCTTATTTGACGGTTTGAAGGAGGCGGGAATAAAAATTGAAGTTGTGAATCATATTTTCACTCAGATTCTTCCTATGTATAACATAGGGCTGGGGTGGCTCATTCCAGCTATTGCAGGGGGAATATGCGGCTATATACTGAGTATATTCAGAACAAAAACAAGTTGATCAATCAACAGCAATATCACTCAGATCTGCAGGAAGGATAAAGTGCTTGCATGTTTTTAATCTCATTTGGACAAACAGCTGTTACATAGCATAATGTATTTTATGAAGGTAAAAATCATCGAGGGTCCGCAATACCTTTTATAAGGGATATGAAGAAGAAAAGGATAGAGAAACTAGGGTAGAGGAGTAAACCACAGGTTTGCTTCTCTTTTTTTATGTTTATAAGAGAATCCTCGTGAATTTATATTAGGAAAGATTAAGGAGGTATTAGGGGATTTTCATAAAAATATTTTGACATTTCAGTAAAGAGCAGATATATTTATACATGAACACATGCTCATATATAAATATTATTTGCACCATGTTAGAATGCTTCATAACAGATTTGAAATAATAAATACATATGTATCAATAAACTTTAGTTAAGGAGGAGTTTTTTATGGGGCACAATCATAGTCACAATCATAGTCACAATCATAATGAAGGAGCAAATAAAAAGGTTTTATTGATCTCTTTTATCATGATTACAGGTTATATGATAATAGAAGCTATAGGTGGATTTTTAACAAATAGTCTGGCGCTTTTATCAGATGCAGGCCATATGCTGAGTGATTCAATTTCATTAATGGTTGCCCTGATTGCTTTTACATTAGCTGAAAAAAAGGCAAATCACAATAAGACATTCGGCTATAAACGATTTGAGATTCTTGCAGCTGTGATAAACGGTGCTGCCTTAATTCTTATTTCTCTTTATATCATTTATGAAGCAATCGAACGCTTCTCTAATCCACCAGAAGTAGCAACAACCGGCATGCTTACAATTAGTATCATCGGGTTAGTTGTGAATCTATTGGTCGCTCGGATTATGATGAGTGGCGGAGATACAGAGAATAATCTGAACATAAGAGGAGCTTATTTACATGTAATAAGCGATATGCTCGGCTCTGTAGGTGCCATTTTAGCAGCCATACTTATCATCTTCTTTGGATGGGGCTGGGCAGACCCATTGGCCAGTATCATTGTGGCTATTCTTGTTCTAAGAAGCGGTTACAATGTGACTAAAGATTCCATTCACATATTAATGGAAGGAACTCCAGAAAATATCGATGTCTCTGATATCATTCGAACAATTGAAGGGACAGAGGGAATTCAAAACATTCATGATTTACACATATGGTCTATCACAAGTGGATTGAATGCTCTTTCTTGCCACGCAGTTGTTGACGATCAACTGACCATTTCAGAAAGTGAAAATATTTTACGCAAAATTGAACATGAACTTGAACATAAAGGCATTACGCACGTAACCATTCAAATGGAAACCGAAGCGCATAATCATGACAATGCGATCCTTTGTCAGGCCAAAATGGAGAAGCCGCGTGACCACCATCACCATTAAATTTTTTATCTAACTTTATAGTGAGGAGATCAACTAGCATTTTGCAGATTCTGTCTACTGACAATTTGAAATTGGCGGGGGGATAATGTGTACGACACTATAGTAATCGGGGCTGGTCAAGCAGGGATCTCGATAGGATATTATCTTAAGCAGTCCGATCAAAAGTTTATTATTTTGGATAAAAGTCATGAGGTGGGGGAGAGCTGGAAAGATCGGTATGACTCATTAGTTTTATTTACTTCTCGAATGTATAGCTCTTTGCCTGGAATGCATCTTGAAGGAGAAAAACATGGATTTCCTTCAAAAAATGAAATTGTTGCTTATCTAAAGAAGTACGTTAAAAAATTTGAAATTCCAATCCAATTACGGACAGAAGTAATAAGTGTCCTAAAAATAAAGAATCATTTCTTAATAAAAACAAATCGGGAAGAATATCAAACGAAGAATCTTGTCATTGCTACAGGTCCTTTTCATACCCCTAATATTCCATCAATATCAAAGGATTTAGCTGATGATATTAATCAACTACACTCATCACAATATAAGAATTCAAAACAATTGGCATATGGAAATGTACTAGTAGTTGGTGGTGGGAATAGTGGTGCTCAGATAGCTGTTGAATTATCCAAAGAAAGAGTTACATATTTAGCCTGTAGTAATAAACTAGTTTATTTCCCTTTAATGATCGGAAAAAGAAGCATCTTTTGGTGGTTTGATAAATTAGGAGTTTTAAATATAAGTCATACATCAATAGTAGGCAAATTCATTCAAAAGAAAGGTGATCCAATATTTGGGCATGAATTAAAACATGCAATAAAACAGAAGGAGATCATCTTAAAAAAAAGAGTCATTGCCGGAAAGCAAAATGAAATCATTTTTAAAGATTCATCTACATTAGAAGTAAACAATATTATTTGGGCTACGGGTTTTAGGAATCCCCTATGTTGGATAAATATAAAAGGTGTTTTGAATAAAGAAGGCCGAATCATACATCATAGAGGTGTTTCACCTGTAGAAGGATTGTACTTTATAGGTTTGCCTTGGCAGCATAGGCGAGGTTCAGCGTTGCTTCAAGGCGTAGGAAATGATGCTGAATACATTGTAAAACAAATGAACGGTGAATAAACGAAGTAGAGCAGTAACTCACATGTTTACTGCTCTACTTTTGTGTGAATAAGTTTAGTTATGTTGCGGTGTAATGCCGCAAAAGTATCACTGTTGACTTATGAATAAGAGGTACCCTGGCTCACTGATTGTGCAACCTTCTGCCGTACTTCCCGTGCTAAATGTGTAGCACGTAAGGTTGCCTCCCAAATAGTTGGATGAACTGTAGAATGACTGACTGATAATGCCCGTTGTGTGTATGGGACCATTGGTCTTAGGAGACTTTCTGCCTCGTCTACCGATGACGCGTATTGTTGACCGGATGCTCTTCGAAGGTCTGCTATAGCAGCAGGGAAGTTTGACCATAGGCGAAGTATCGAATTCATGCAGCCTACCATAAGAGGGAAATGAGGCGCGCGTCCTTGTCCGGAGGCTAGAAGCTCCGCCGCACCTAAGGCAGAATAAACGTGATAACTCAATGGAGTAAGGTATTTCGCGTGCACAATATGAAGTTCACGTAATCCCCAGGTATCTGGAAGAAATCTGAATTCTGAACTCATGCCGCATCCTAGAGCAAGAGCCCTGCTAACCACTCTCAAGTCTTTCACAACTGTAGCCATTGACTCTTTGAAGGAGGATGAGTGTATTGGAATTTGGCGAATAGTAGATAAAAGGCTTCGCATTTCATTATTTGCTTGACTTAAATCAAGGTGTTGACGAAAATCGTAATAATTATCATACGGTTTGGATGGAAAATGCATATCTGTACCCCTTTCATTGAAGACTTTTAGGCAGGATATGCACCTAGCTTGTTTATTGATCAAGGCAATCGCCCAAAATACATTTCTAACTTGCTAATAAAAGCCTTCATTGAATGAAGGTTTACATATGTAGAAAGTGATTTGCTTCATGCAATAAAAGCATCCCTAACTTTTCTGATAAAATACTTCTACTATATTAAGGGACTCTTTTAGTATATGTAAAAAGCGATTTTTTAAATCGCTTTTTTTTGCCCAAAATAATGTTAACCTCTAACTTCTTTATCAGTAAGAACTTTTAAAGCATCTCTTACTTTTAAAGCGAAGTTGATAGGTTTATCAATTGATTCGAAATGAATATACATCAGTCTTGGTTTATCAAACAACCAGTGATTATGAAGTGACGTTACAATAAGATCATGTTCTCGAAGCACACTAATAAATGGGTTGATTTCTTTTTGAAGAATCACGGTTTCACCACTACAAAGAGCACGGCCATCTTTTGTCATTGATTCAAATGAAAACATCTGAGGAATTAGTAAAAATGATCTTCCTGGTCTTCCTAGTACTTCTGGTTTTATATTCGTTCGTGATCTCATCACTGTACAAATTCCATTTTCAAAAGTATGCATGGTTCCACCTAGAATATCGTTGAATTCGTCACAAAGACCATGCTGTTTAATCATTTCACCATCAATTTTTGCTTCCGCACGGACTGTTTTCTTAATAAGAACTTTCATAGCCTCCCTGACTTTTCTTGCAAAGGTGAGAGGTTCGTCTATTGATTCAAAATGCATAAACATCAGACGTGGCTTATCAAACAGCCAATGGTTATGAACGGCAGTTACAATAATACCAAATTCGCGTAACTCAGTCATAAACGGGTTTACTTCTTCTTGAAGTAAAACAGTCTCACCTAAACATAAAGCTCTGCCATTCCGATCCATGCTTTCAAATGAAAAGGCTTGAGGAATAAAGGGAAATGCTTCTGCTCTTCTTCCAAGTACCACTGGATGAATGTTGTTTCGAAATCTTGTAGCCGTACATACATCATTTACGACACTGGGTGTTGAATTGAGAATCCTTGCAAATTCCCTACAAAGTTGTGATGGCTCCATGCCCATTTCTTCCACTGAATATCTCCTCCTGAATAAATTTACTACTTACTTTAAACATATGTGGAGATGGAAAAAATGTAACACGGCATTAGTCTATACAGGGGAAATCCACTTCTTGTTTAATCCTCTAAAAACAAAATTAGTAGCCACAATGGTGTGGTTTTCTTACATGGAAATATGGTAGTGTGGCGTCAATGACACATCTTTAACTGTCTGGCAACGAAAAACACTACCTATTTGTACCCCCATACAAGAATCATTCATTGTAACGCTAATAAGCAAATGTGGTTTTAATTGGCTTTGGAATATAAAACAAAATTTCTCTTACTGAGGATTTTGTGGAGCGTATAAGAATGCCTAAAAATTAAATTCAATATAAAAAGCGTCTATAATAAACCTCCCATAAAAAAGAATTGATGATAGTGCCCACTTCGCCAAACCTACCACCTCCTGTTTCTTGAAGAACCTGGGTCTGCGAATCTAACAATAATGATAATCGCGGATATATTAAGGGGTTGTTGCGTATCTAGGGTAGCAGCTTGAGCCAAATATGCTTTTATTTGTCCATGGCCTATTTCGGTTGCTGTAAAGAGTGATCAATGATGTATCATTTGCTCAATCATTGTTAAGTTAACTTCGTCAAGTTAATCAACCTGTCTGCTGCTGATCGTTTAGAAAACACTGGAAAGAGCTTTAATATGACAGTATAAAATCCTTTGGGTAACAGAAAATTAATGGAAAAGGTTCGCTGAAAGGGGGAGCAATATGATGGTGAAAAAAATTGAAAACAAAACATCCTTGGTTTGGAAAATGGCGATTGCATCTGCTGTTTCTTGGGAAGTGGCAAAATTAGTGGGCTCTGAACACCCATATTTAGCACCCCTATCTGTTATATTATGTTTGCAAACAACCATAGATAAGTCGATTCGATTTTCTCTTCATCGTATTGTGGGAACTGCCATTGGGATCATTTTAACAGCCTATCTTGTCAGTCACTTACATATGAATGGTTGGATATTAGGCCTATTAATGTTAGGGGGGACCTGCATTGCAAAGTGGTTAAGATTAGATGAAACGGTTTTACATCAGGTAGCCCTCACCATTTTATTAGTTTTTACGTTTGAACGAAACTCTAAAGATTATGCAATGGATCGAATAATCGATACGATGATCGGCGTCATCATCGCCATTCTGGTTCATATGTTCTTTTTTCCGCCAGACTATACAAAAAAGGCAGCGGAATCTTTTCAGAAATTAGCTCGTCAGCTTTCTGACATACTTTTAGAACTTTCCAAATGGGTTCAATCTGAGTGGGGACAAGGAAAAGGGGACTTAGTGGAGTATAAAATGAACAATCTCCTACAGGAGTTACATACGACAAAAGAAATGTTACAAACGGCTTCTCAGAGCTTAAAATTCAACCCAATCAGTAAAAAGCATAAAATCATTCTTTCAAGATATCAAATACAGATGCAAAAGATGAATGCAGGATATGAGTATATATCAAATATAGTGAAAACGTTAAAAGAATGGGAAAAAGAAGGGATTTTATCTTCAAGCGACAAAACGGAGTTGGGCAATGATTTAAAAATGTTAAGTGAATTTTTTGATGATTTTAAAGGAATACAACAGGGTGAAATAAACAATTGGAAACAGAACGAACAGAACATGTTAGTGGAATCTCTCCGTTCAAAAATGCTGTTGTATCCACCGCCTAGTCATAAGGTCTATAAAGTCTCTTTTTTTTTAGAAACAATAAAATTGCTGGAAAATTTATAATATTTTTCAGAGTAAAAGAATATGGATATACAAATGTAGATGTAATTGGGTAAAAGTGGGGGAATAAAATGGATGATATCCACCGAATTTTGGATATAGTCGCCGATTCTAAAAATACTAAGGTACTGGCTACCATAATTAAAGTAGAGGGGTCCTCTTATAAGAAAGAAGGGGCCTCCATGTTAATTTTAGGGGACAAAACGAGAGTTGGAATGTTATCTGCCGGTTGTCTTGAAGAAGATCTTGTTGAAAGGGCAGAGCGAGTTTGGGCTACAGGAGAGCCGTTGATTGTTCATTTTGATATGAGTGAGGAGGGCGATTTATCATGGGGACAGGGAGTTGGCTGTAATGGTGTTTTGACGGTTTTACTCGAACCTGTAAAAGGGGAATTAGAAAGAAATCTTAGGACAGTAAAGAAATGCTTAGATGTAAAAAAGTCTGTTACTCGAATGAAACGATTCACTAAAAGCTTAGAGTCAAGGGAAGATATGTATATCGTTGAAGATGGCAGAGTGTTTGGAACTGGGGATGTTAAGGAACTAGGCTATATTCAAAAACTGAGAAATAAGAATCCTCTTTATGATACGGAAAAGGGAATCAAAAGGGATGAACATACGTCTGATTTATTTTTTATCCATCAGATGGTTCCAAAACCTTGTTTATATATCTTTGGAGCAGGGGAAGATGCTAAGCCATTAGTTTCTTTGGCAGCTGATATAGGCTTTCATGTCACAGTGATTGATTGGCGTCCTGCTTTATGTCATAGCGGCCATTTTCCTAAAGCCAACGATTTGATTGTAGGAGTACTGGAAGAAGTAATGGAGGGTCTGGGCATTACACAAAGGGATTTTATAGTCATTATGACACACAGCTTTCAAAAAGATCAGATCATTTTACATAAATTCAAAAATATGGATGTGTTTTATAAAGGTGTATTAGGCCCTAGGAGGCGCACGGAACGGCTATTAGGCGGGTCTGAGGTTCCAGAAGATATTCATTCCCCCATTGGGCTTCCTATCGGGGCACAAGGCCCTGAGGAAATTGCGATAAGTATTGTTGGCGAGATGCTTAAAAAAATGCGAAAACAAAGGTCTACCTCATGAAAACAGTAGCCATTTACCTGGCAGCTGGTACAAGCAGACGTATGGGGACGGATAAGCGAAGTTTACTTCTTAATGGAGTCTCCCTAGGAAGTCTGGCTCTTAAAAATGCCTTATTATCTAAATTAGATCATATTTTCGTTATCACTAGAAAGGGTGATTCACTCCATTGGCTTTCGGCTTTTTTCTTTTTATATCCTATGTCAAATAAGTGGAGTCAGGTGGAATGTGAGCAAGCGGGTAATGGCCAAGGCCGCTCCATACAATGTGGTTTAAAAAGAGCATTAGAGTATGAGGCTGATGCCGTTATCATTCTCCTTGCAGATCAGCCATTTGTCACCACAGATATCATCAATACGTTAATTGATTCCTACCAAAGGGAGCACCACTATTCATTTATAGCTGCTGAAAATCAACATCTTCCTATGCCCCCTATCTTATTCTCAAATCAATGTTTTCCAGTATTACATCAGTTAAAGGGAGATCAAGGCGCTCGGTATGTCATCCGTGAACGTATGATAAATACGGGAAAAATGATCAACTTTCAAGACCCTTTGCTTTTTTATGACGTAGATACAGTTAAAGACTACACTTTACTACTGAATAAATTCGGGGAGTGAATGAGTTGGAGTATATCGGGAAAAGTGTTATTCGAAAAGAGGCCCTTGAAAAAGTGACAGGAAAGGCGAAATATACAAATGATTTTGAAGAAACTGGTACATTACACGCAAAAATGTTGATTAGTCCATATGCTCATGCCAATATTGCTTCTATTGACTTTTCGGAAGCTTGGAAGATTCCTGGAGTGAGAGCGATATTGGGCGATGAACCTTTTCCGCTTGTAGGTGAAGAAATTAAAGACAGGTCGCCGATTGCTTATAAAAAAGTTAGATACCATGGTGAGCCAGTTGCTGTTGTTGTTGCGGAAAATCCAATCATAGCTAAAAAGGCAGTGTGTGCCATCAAAGTGTCCTATGAACCTCTTCCCGTCGTCAATTCCCCCCGCGGAGCCTTCCAGAAGAATGCTCCCCTCGTCCATGAACATTTGGACAGTTATGAGAAGAAGGAAGGTGTATACCCAGTTCCAAAGACAAATATCGCAAACCTAAATAAAATTAGAAAAGGAAACATTGAAGAAGGGTTTAGGGAAAGTGATGTGGTAGCAGAGTTTCACATTTCCTTTAATCCTTCTGATCACGCTGCTATGGAAACAAGATGCTCGATTGCTGAAATTCGAGCGGATGGGGAGATTATCATTACCACATCCTCTCAAGCTCCTTTTGCCATAAAAAAATTAATGGAGTGGTATTTTGGAATTGAACCTGGAAAGGTAATCGTCAAAACACCTTTAGTAGGAGGGGCATACGGGGGAAAAGCAGCAGTTCAGTTAGAGGTTATTGCATATTTGGCATCAAAAGCAGTTGGAGGCCAGCCCGTAAAATTATTTAATTCGAGAGAAGAGGATATGATCACATCTCCTGTTCATATCGGATTGGATGCTATTGTCAAATTAGGAGCAACAAAAGATGGAATCTTAAAGGCGGCAGACATTGAATTTTTATTTGATGGCGGAGCTTACTCCGATAAAGGAGTTGACGTCAGCCGAGCTGGAGCGGTTGATTGTACGGGTCCATACGCAATCGACCATATATGGTGTGATTCATATTGTATGTATACGAATCATCCATATCCCAGTGCATTTAGAGGCTATAGTCATGCTGAAGTTTTATTTGCCTTTGAGCGAACGATGGATGTATTGGCAGAAAAGCTAAACATGGATCCATTAGAACTTCGCTATAAAAATGCCATTCGTCCTGGTGATACTACACCTACTCAAGTTCTTCTCAATTCAAGCACGGTCGGAAATGTACCAAAATGCATTGAAAGATTGAAGGAATTAATGAATTGGAACGAGGGACAGAGAATTGAAATCGATGATCGGAAGATACGGGCAAAGGGAATAAGCTGCATTTGGAAAACTTCGACATTTGATACAAATGCAACATCTGGGGTTATTTTAACCTTTAATCCTGATGGAAGCATTAATTTGATGTCAGGGGTAGTGGAAATAGGAACAGGGACAAAAACAGTGTTAGCCCAAATCTTAGCGGAACGAATGAAAATGGATATAAGTAAAATTCACGTAAAAATGCTTGTAGATACACAAACAACACCTGAGCATTGGAAAACTGTAGGAAGCAGAGGAACTTTAATGGGAGGAAGAGCCGTACTAAATGCGGCGGATGAAGCCATTCGAAAGCTTAAGGAAGTGGCATCATGTGTTTTAAGAGTTCCTGTCGAGGAATTAGAAGTGGCTGATGGAAAGGTTTATTTTTTAGATAATCCTAATGTAAATATTGAAATAAAAGACATTGCTTACGGATATACATTTCCTAATGGAAATACCATTGGCGGCCAAATTATTGCGAGCGGCAACTACACATTAACCCGGATGACGAATTTAGACCGAGAAACAGGAAATGGAAAGCCTGGTCCCGAGTGGGCTGTAGGTGCTCAGGGAATTGAAGTTGAGTTAGATAAATTGGATTATACGTATCGAATTACAAAAGCCTACTCTGTTGTGGATATAGGAACTGTATTGAATGAAAAAGCTGCAAGGGGTCAAGTGATGGGGGCGATGAGTATGGGAATCGCATTTGGAGGAAGAGAAACCTTTGTATTTGATCCATATGGAAGAGTATTAAATCCTCAACTTAGAACGTACAGACCCCTTCACTATGGAGAGCATCCTGAATATATCATTGAATTTATTGAAACTCCGCATATTATTGCACCTTATGGGGCACGTGGCGGCGGGGAACATGGACTGTTGGGGATGCCAGCAGCATTAGGAAATTGCCTTTCTGCTGCTTTAGGTGTCCAATTGAATCATCTTCCTCTTATTCCTGAACGATTATGGAGGACGCAAGAGGGGTGGAAAGATGATACCGTTTGATTTTGAATACTTTAAACCGAAGACAATTCAAGAAACAACCAATCTATTTCACTCTCTTGCGGCCGAAAAGAAAACACCTTTGTATTATTCTGGCGGCACAGAAATTATAACGTTAGGAAGGTTGAATCTCATATATACGGATGCAGTTATAGATATTAATGCACTTCCGGAATTTCATACTATCCGTTTTTATGAAAATGATCTCGTGATCGGAGCAGGTGTGTCATTAACGAAAGTGGAGGAAGAAAATCCATTTCCGTTATTAAGTAAAACAGTAAGTGAAATTGCCGACCGGACGGCTCGAAATAAAATCAGCTTGGGTGGAAATATTTGCGGAGACATATATTACCGTGAGGCAGTCTTGCCGTTGTTAATTTCCGATAGTTTGGTAGGGGTTGCAGGGAGAGCAGGGCTTCGTTACCATCCTATAAATAAAGTGTTTAACAGGGAAATACAATTACAAAAAGGGGATTTTTTATTTCATATCCTTATCGATCGAACGTATATAGACTTGCCATTTGTCAGTATAAAAAGAAGACAACAGTGGAATGTCGGATATCCATTGGTGACAGTTTGCGCACTAAAAAAAGATGAAGAGGTTAGAATGGCCTTTAGTGGCGTATGTCCATTTCCTTTTCGTTCTGTTGAAATGGAGGCTATGTTTAACGATAAAAGCTACTCATTAGAAGATAGGGTACGCAGGTCTTTACAGTATGTACCCAAACCTATTCTTGATGATGCAGAAGGCTCAAGTGAATATCGAATATTTGTTTTGCAACATACAATCTTAGATGCCTTACATGAATTAGAAGGAGGCCCAAATGTCTAATCCTATTACATTAAAAATAAATGGTAAGGAAAGACAGATTACCGTCAGACCAGCCGATACTTTGTTATATGCCCTTCGTCTTCGTCTTGGATTAACTGGTTCAAAGCCAGGCTGCTTAAATGGTGATTGCGGCGCCTGTACGGTATTAATGGATGGGGTACCAATGAAATCTTGTTTAATGCTTGCAGTAGAAGGGGAAGGAAAGAATATTACGACAATTGAAGGACTTATCAATACGCCAATTCAAAAGGCTTTTATTGAAAAATTTGCGTTTCAATGTGGTTATTGTACACCAGGTTTTCTCATGAATTGCCATGCTTTAGTGAATACTGAGCCGAATGCTAGTGATGAAACGATCAAAAATTGGCTGGAGTCCAATATTTGCAGATGTACGGGTTATAGGGAGATTGAAGAAGCGGTTAAATCGGTTTTACATACAGGGAAAGGGGCTCATTAGCCCGTTTATCTTGCGATTGTACGGAGAACTATAATACATTTGATTTGTGCTTGTAGATCTCTACCATCTAACCTCAATTGTTTTGAACTATGAATCATAAACATCTACAAATCCTTAAGTCCAATCTTTAGACTGCAGTTTGTTAAGTTTTCTAGAGAGAGGAATGTTTTGTTTATCTCTAGTTAGAGGATTCTGTTAAAGAGCTGTGATTTGCAAGTTAAATTGGCGTCAGGGAGATGGTTATATGACAACATATCACATTGGAGTTTTACATGGAGATGGAATCGGCCCGGAAATTGTGAAAGCAACAACCTTGGTATTGGAGGCTGCAGCTCAAAAAGCAGATGTGTCCTTGGATTTAATTGATTTACCAATGGGATGGGATGCAATAAAAAAATATAATGATCCGATGCCTGATTTTGTGAAAGAAGAATTAGAGAAGTGTCATGGCTGGATTTTAGGCCCGCATGATTCTGCTGCATATCCAGAGGAACACAAAGAAAAACGCAATCCGAGTGGAGAACTTCGTCACTATTTTGACCTTTATGCCAATATAAGGCCAGCAAAGACTATACCTGGAATTAAAAGCATAGCAGGAGAAGCTGATTTGGTTATTTATCGTGAAAATACTGAAGGGTTCTATGCTGACAGAAATATGTATATTGGTGTAGGGGAATGGCAAATTACTCCGGAGGTGGCTGTATCAACAGGGGTTTTTACTAAAAAAGCGATTGCACGTATCGCGCATGCAGCATTTCAAGGTGCGATGGATCGCCGTAAGAAAGTTACAATTGTCCACAAAGCGAATGTCATAAGACTTGGATCGGGTCTCTTTTTAAATACGTGCCGTGAAGTAGCAGAGCAATACCCGGAAGTTGAAGTGGATGATTATCATATTGATGCAATGACAGCGCATTTAGTTCGTCGTGCAAAAGATTTTGATGTTATCGTAACGGAAAATATGTTTGGAGACATTCTATCAGATTTAACAGGTGAATTAGTTGGCAGCTTAGGGCTTGCACCATCAATTAATTCAAACGCAAAGCAGGCAATGGCACAGGCTGCTCACGGTTCGGCACCTGATATTGCAGGGGAAAATATCGCAAACCCTATTGGAATGATGCTTTCTACCGCTATGTTGTTTAAATGGCTCAATACTCAACATCGCGATAAAAAGCTGAAAGAAGTTGCAGAATTAATGGAAGACTCTCTCTTTGGAACTGTTAAGGCTGGAATCAAAACAGGAGATCTTGGAGGTCAATCTTCAACACTAGAGTTTGCAGAATCAATTGCAGAGCGGATCAGCCTTTAAGGTGAAAAAATGAGAGTTTAGCAAGGGATTTGTAGTTACGATCAACACACCAATGATTTGAGACAAAAAGTGTTTTTTAATCATTAGGACAAACAGTTAGTACATAGCACTACCGAGTTAGAGGAGTAAAACCATGAGTTTGCTCCTCTTTTTTTAATGCTAACGATGATTCTTGTTAACCTATATGGGGAAGATTAAAGACGTAATCCGAATTTTAGAAAAATATATATTCATATATATGTTGTATCAGGTTTGAATGCTCAATAACAAATTTGAAATAATACATACGCATCAATGGACTACATTGAGGAGCAGATTTATATGGGGCACACTCATAGCCGCAATCCTACAGAATGACCACCATCATCATTAAATTTTTTATTTTGACAGTGAGAAGATCAACTAGCATTTTGCATAATGTATCTTAAAACGAGAAAAACAGGAATTTTCTTTAAAAAAGGAATTGTTACTGCAGTAACTCACATGTTTACTGCTCTATTTTATTGTGAATAAGGGTAGCGAAGTGGAGATGCGCCTTCTCTTTTATTTAAGAAGGTAGAACATAGAAAGAGAAAAAGCACTTTAAGACATACTCATATTTTTATGTTCAACAATGGTCTTAAGGAGGCTGCGCATTGAATTTGTCAGGTATGCATCTTTATGGCGTATAAAGATTGTTGAGATACAGCTGTCTTTCTCAGGTAATGGGTGACAATAAACCTTACCTTGTGCAGCAAGATGCATAACAGCAGATTCCGGTACCACTGTTATACCGAGTCCAAGTGCAACACTATTTAAGATTGTCTCCAGGATGTTAAATTCCATCATTCTGTTTGGGAGCACACCTTCATCTTTGAGCCATTGTTCAAGCCTAGACCGATACCCGCACCCCTGATTAAAAACAAGAATCGGAGTCGTTGAAAAATCCTCTATATTAAACGTTTTGTTACTGGTTACAAGAGTAAGTTTTTCAGTATAAACATCATACTGTTCCAGAATAGAATGTTTCAAAGGACCTGAAATAAAAGCTCCGTCTAATTCGTGATTCATGACCTTTTTAATAAGTTCCTCTGTTAGACCAGCCTGCAATGATAAATCCACATTAGGATACTTTTTATAATAGGAAGCTATGATGGTCGGCAGTATCCTCACTGTTTCCACTGTACCGATTTTTAATATTCCAGACGGTATATCAGTATCTAGAAAGACTTGCTCCAGTTCTTCAACATCTTTCAAAATTTTGTTAACGTATTCAATCATTTTTCGGCCCTCTGGGCTTAGTGAAACCCCTTTTTTATGGCGATTGAAAAGAGGTGTTTTGAGCTCATTCTCTAATTGCTTAATTCGCGCAGTTACATTAGATTGTACATAATTTAACTCTTTTGCAGCACCGGTAATACTCTTGTGATGGGCTACGCATTTGAAAATTTGTAAGTCTCGCAGTTCCATGAAGATCCCCCCCTTCATTAAAGTATCATTATTAATGATGTTTTTCATCACTTTTGTTCATTTTACTTGATGCTTACTTCTTTTTATAATTCTCATTGTAATTTTAAAGAAAAGGAGGGGAATTCAATGAAAAAAGGTCAATTATTCATTGGTGCCCTTACATGTTTAGTAGCAAGTATGTCTTGGGGCGCGATGTTTCCAGTTGCAGATCATGCATTAGAATTTATTGATCCGTTTTATTTTTCATTTATTCGCTACGGTGTGGTAACGATTATGTTAGTGATTTTATTATTGGTGAGAGAAGGAAAAAAATCATTTCATTTAGAGGGTAAAGCAAAATGGATCATTTTATTTGGGGTGATGGCGTTTACTGTATACAATGTTCTTATTTTTTTAGGTCAAAGGTTGATGGGGAAGTCTGGAATTATGACAGCATCCATTGCCGAGGCACTCATGCCGATGCTTTCAATTGTTATTCTATGGGGATATAAACATGTGAAACCTAAAAAATACACAATGATCAGTATATTGATTGCCTTTTTGGGGGCTTCGATGGTCATAACCAAAGGTAATATAAGTTTCTTTTTTTCATTAGGGGATCATCTATTCTCGCTACTCTTTATATTAATTGGTGTTTTAGGATGGGTTGTCTACACAATGGGGGGACAGTTATTCCAAGAGTGGTCCACACTTCGTTATTCAACATTGACATGTTTATTCGGCACAGCTATAACAGGAATCATGACAGCTATACTTACCGCGCAAGGTTACGTGTCGGTACCGAGTATTAAAGTGATTGCAGCAATTAAGTATGATTTTTTATTTATGATTACTTTACCAGGTATCATAGCCCTCCTTGGTTGGAACTATGGCATTAAAATCCTATCATCCATTAATGGGATTTTATTTATTAACTTTGTCCCCATTACTACATTGTTAATCATGGTGATCAAAGGATATAACATAACTGCATTTGATATAGTAGGAACACTGTTTGTGATTATTGGACTCATTTTAAATAACATATATCAGCGTAAGGAAGATTATAAGCAGGTATTACAAAAAGAAAAAACACATTTGACTATCACTTAGACGGTGGGGGATTTAAAATGTTTGAAGGTTTATTGTTTTTTATTTCAGCTGGAATTGTCTGTGAACTTGCTGCAATTAATAGAAATGGCCGCAAAAATATAAAGCAACAGGCGGAATTGATTCAAATTTTAAAAGAAAACCTTAATAAAGACATTAAATAAATCAAGACGGTTGGATATTATTGAAACACACCAGAAAATTCAGGTGTGTTTTTATTTTGCTTTTTATTTTAAGTCTTAAAACGTCACCAATCGCTAGTAGAATACTATGGGAACCACTCTCCATACGGAAAAGATGATTATTTACATCATTCAGAGTTGATTTTAGGTTCTTTTGAACTTATAATGTTACATATACTGTTTTTTGTTTATTCAGAAAAAACAGACGTTATAAAAATAAAGGAAAATATTTACATCGGAGGTGTACGCCTTACTAGGTAAGGCAAATCATTGACAACCATTAACCTTATCATCTTTACTCTTTTAATTGTCTTGACAGCATTTTTTGTTGCGACTGAATTTGCGATAGTAAAGATCAGGTCATCAAAAATTGACCAACTCATATTAGAGGGAAAAAAAGGTGCCGTATCAGCCAAAAAGGTCATTACTCATTTGGACGAATATTTGTCAGCTTGTCAATTAGGGATCACGGTTACAGCGTTGGGAATTGGCTGGGTTGGAGAATCGACTTTTGAAGTGATTTTGCACCCCTTATTTGTTCATTTTCATGTAAGTGAAACAGTCTCACATGTATTGATCTTAGTGATTGCTTTTGTGATGGCGACTTTTTTGCATGTTGTAGTTGGAGAACTTGCTCCTAAAACACTCGCTATCCAAAAAGCGGAAACCATCACTCTTTTGACTGCAAAGCCAATTATTTGGTTTTACCGCATCCTGTTCCCTTTTATATGGTTTTTAAATGGTTCAGCCCGGTTTATAGTAGGACTCTTCGGTTTGAAACCTGCATCAGAACATGAACTTGCTCATTCTGAAGAAGAACTGCGCATCTTACTGTCTGAAAGCTATAAGAGCGGTGAAATCAATAAAAATGAGTTGAAATATGTAAATAATATTTTTGAATTTGATGAAAGAATCGCCAAAGAAATTATGATTCCGAGAAGAGAGATCGTAGCGATTTCTAGTGAGGATTCTTATGAAACTATTGTTAAGACCATTAAGACAGAGAGCTATACAAGGTACCCCGTCCTAAATGGAGATAAAGATTCAATCATTGGTTTTATCAATGCTAAAGAGTTCTTGTCAGCTTATATTGACACAGACCAGAAGATAAAAGAGAATTTCAAGTTAGAAAATCATATCAACCCTGTTATCCATGTTATTGAATCCGTTCCAATTCATGATTTATTGGTAAAAATGCAAAAAGAGCGAACACACATCGCTATTCTTGTGGATGAATATGGCGGCACTTCAGGTTTAGTCACTGCTGAAGATATTCTTGAAGAAATTGTTGGGGAAATCAGAGATGAATTTGATGAAGATGAAGTGCCTGATATTAGAAAAGTAAATGATAATCACTATATCTTAGATTCGAAAGTGCTCATTGAGGATGTAAATGATTTATTGGGAACGACGTTAGCAAGTGACGAAGTGGATACAATAGGCGGCTGGTTTATGACTCAACAAATAGACGCTGCAGTTGGGTCCGTTATAGAAGCCGATGGGTATATTTTTAAAGTGCACAAAACAGTTGGCCGGCATATTAATTATTTAGAAATTGTCCGGAAAAAAGAATAACATCTGGATAAAACACATGAGATTTTGACTAATAAGATGCTTAAAGCCTGAGATGAAAATTTCATCCAGGCTTTTTTAAACAATGATCTTGCAGTTTAAGCAGGTAATCATTATCGAGGTTCAAACGTTTCTCAGCAAACAAGGAGGCTTGGATATCTATAGCTCTTTTACCATTACCTTCTCGCCATTAAAGTCGAGTTCACCATTAAATCGAAAACCAAACCTTTGATAAAGGCGTAGAGCATGAATATTATTTTCAAATATACTCAAATAAATTCTCTTGCATTTATATAGCTCAGCAAGGTGCTGAATGAGGGCTTTAAGCATTTTCTTCCCTAATCCTTTTCCCTGATAGCGTTCGTCAATAAAAAATCGGTCAAGCCAGATTCGTCCATTTTTATTATCTTCATCATACTCTGGAAACAATCCATACATTGCAAAACCGACTAGATCTCCTTCATAGTAAAGCCCGACAGGTTTATAATAGTGACATTCTTTTGCATCCTCTAAACATACTTTTGTAGATTCAATATATGATAATTGATTCTGGCTGACATGCAGATCAAGAATTGCAGCACGATTATCATCAGTTACTGCTTTTATGTTTATACTCATACTACCTTCTCCTTTTTTCTTAACCCGGTATCCTGATATTGCTAAAACTATATTCATGTCAAGCAACATGTAGCCTATCAAATTAAGTACCTTTTCTTATTGTGCCTAACCAGGGGCATTCCCTGCATCCAAATGACTTGACTTTATAGAAAATGAATTAATTCAAAGCTGCAGCATCATTCTTTTTTTCTTTCCAAACCATTGTAAGACCAAGGCCGACAATCATAACGAAACCTGCAAAAAGGAAAGGATAATGAATGTTAAGATCAAATAGTATACCGCCTAAAGCAGGTCCAAATATATTTCCCAGGCTGGTGTATGTGGAGTTCATGCCTGCTGCGAAACCCTGCTGGTTACCGGCCATATTGGATAAATGAGCGGTTAAGGCCGGGTGTAGCAAATCGAACGCCAGAAAAATAAAACAAGTTACAAGCAAAACAGTTAAAAATCCTGACATAACAGTAGACACGAAAGCCAAGATCGCTCCGGTTATTAAGCACAGCTGAATCATTCTTTTCTCTCCAAGTTTGTTGACCAATTTCCCGAATAGTAAAACTTGAATAACTACCGCAACAATGGAACTTATCGTAATAATGGTTGCGATATCTTTTGGTGTGAAGCCAAATTTATGATCAGAAAACAAGCTGAATACCGTTTCATAAGCTGATAAACCAAAAGCCATTACAAAGACGATAATAAATGCAATGAAATAGACAGGATGAATGGATCTCTTCAAGTCTTTAATGAAATTTGATTCCTTTGTATGAGATGAGAGTTGATGGCGTTCTTCTATCGACAATGACTCTTTTAGTATAAAAACGGAAGTGACAGCTGCTATTAACGCGATGGCGGAGGCGAAGAAAAACGGCATGCGGATACCAAAGCCGGCAATAAATCCTCCCGCACCAGGCCCAATAATAAAGCCTGTGCTAATTGCAGCAGAAACATACCCCATAGCCTTTGACCTTTCCTTTAGGGTTGTAATATCAGCTACATATGCTGTTACCGCGGGCATGATAAAAGCCGCACTTATACCACCCAATATCCTCGAGAAATAAAATATTGAAACATGGGTCCCTAATCCGAAAATCAACTCAGATAAACTGAATATAAGCAACCCGAGAATAATCATTTTTTTTCTGCCGAATCGGTCAACCCACCTACCTGCAAAAGGTGACGCAATTAACTGAGAAATGGAAAAAGCTGCAACAAGATAACCCATTGTGCTGCCGGATAAATGCATGATTTTCATAAAAGAAGGCATAACTGGAATGATTAAACCGATACCAAGAAATACTACGAAGATGTTGCTTAATAGTATAATGAATATCGTTTTTTGCTCATTTATTGATTTTTTCATCTGAATTCCCCTTTAACTCAATTGAACCCTTTTTACCTATCCTTTTCGCTTGAAGCTTTTTTCAAGTACAATCAAATCATAAGGTATATGGTTACCGTATAGTCAAGGAGGTTTTTATGAGCGAAGATGTTAAGAAGTATTTCACAACAGGGGAGTTTTCGAAGCTCTGCCGTGTAAAAAAACAAACCCTATTTCATTATGATGAGATTGGTCTTTTCTCGCCGGAAATAAAAAAAGAAAATGGGTATAGATATTATTCCTATCATCAATTTGAGATTTTTCAAGTCATCAGTCTATTTAAAGAGCTTGGAGTTCCATTAAAAGAAATAAAGTGTCTAATAAAAGGAAAAACACCAGACAAGATCCTGCATGTTCTAAAAGAAAAGTCTATTGAGATTGATAAAAAAATAAATGAGCTTAAGCAGTTGCAAACGATCTTACATACAAAAGTGGCGCTTACTGAACAAGCACTTGAGACTGATTTTTCCTCAATTTCATTTGAGTATTTACATGAAGAAAAATTTATGTTAAGCCGAAAAACATTAAACTTACCGGAACGAAAATATGTGGCTGCCATTTCAGAACTCATTCATGAAGTTCAGCAATATGAATTAGATGAAGGATATCCGATAGGCGGAATCTTTGCACGGGAACAAATCTTAGAAAAAGACTTCTACAATTACAGTTACTTTTATATAAAAGTAAAAGATGGGGTAGAGAACATAAATTATCATGTACGACCAAAGGGCCTGTATGCAGTTGGATATGAAATAGGCGGAAATACTGAAGAGGCATACCGGAGAATCATTGAGTTCATTGAAAAGAATGGAATGCAAATAGGGCAAAATGCATATGAGGAATATATGCTGGATGAGATGGTAGTTGACGGGTATGAAAATACATATGCCAAAATCCTCCTTCAAGTTAAGGAGGTGTAAGATTACGAGATTTTCATATGGAAAAATTGCTTCTATTGTGTGCCCAAAAAGAATATAAACTGGTTTAATAAGCAGCCCACAAGCGAACTTCAAAACTGCACCATTGAGTAAAAAGCAATGTCAATCTTTATTCGCTGGTGTAATTATTACTAGTGAAAAGGGCAAGGAGAATAAAATGGACTTCAAAGGGGCTTAATCATGAAAATGAATTATAAAATGAAAGAAGTTCAAAGAAAATACCAAAATGGATTGTGAAACGCGGGGCTTGCTTGTTGGTGGGGGTTAAATAACAAGTTGGTAAAAGGTTAATGATGGTGCCAATTTTATTCATCTGTTATGTTTTATTTTTAAATCCTGAAATTATACTTGAAGAGCAATGTCCTATTAAGCCTTACAGCCAAAGGGGAGGACATTTTATTTATTTTTAAAGAGTGCATTAATTACTGAATTTAAAGACATAAGGAAAATAAAATAGTAATCTAGTATGAAAATTCAGTTATCTTCTAAAAAAGATATTGATATTTATTCCAACTCTGTGGTATTTAATTGTTGTCAATATTCTTAAAAGGAGTTGGAATAATGAACAAATTTTTCTTGGCTCTCTTTTTATTTGTAATCACTTCTGTTAGCACGGTTTCAACAGCAAATGCAGCTGTAATCGATCATGATAAAGTTGTGGGTTTTAGAGAGGTGGTGCCTACCACTGTTACTCAAAAAGCGGCGAAACGTTTTCAACCATATCTAAAGGTTTATAGCGGCTGTGTGCCTTTTCCTGCAGTAGATGCGCAAGGTAATACAAGTGGCGGTTTAGAGCCGACTGGAGCGCCTGAAGGACATTGCAGCAAAAATACTGGACAAGTATATTCACGTTCTGCATGGTACAATGGGGTTTGGGCAATCATGTATTCTTGGTATTTTCCTAAAGATGAAGCCTCTCCAAGCTTAGGTCACAGACATGACTGGGAAGGAATCGTTGTATGGATTGATAATCCAGCGAATCAAAATCCAAAGGTTTTATCAATTGCATATTCCGGACATGGAAAATTCACAAATGTAGCACCAAGCGGAACCAACATGAAAGATGGCACTCATCCTTTGATTGCCTATGACAGCACGTGGCCACTTAACCACGAATTGATGATGAGCGATCGTGTTGTAGGTGGAACTCAACCGTTGATCGGTTGGGATGATTTAACTCCTGCCGCAAGGAATGCATTAAATACAGCAGATTTCGGTAAAGCAAACGTTCCTTTTAATGATAGTAATTTCACCAACAATTTAAAGAAAGCTTGGTTTAAATAAAAATTCATAATTCTAAATTGAGAAGAGTCCTTACTAAAAGAAGGGCTCTTTTTTCTCCTTACTTCAAGACGACATTTATGGACCGAAAACAAAAGCAAAACTTAAATCCCTAATAAAAGAGAAGCCCTTCTTGTTATGAGAAGGACTTTCCACATATATAATATGATTTCTTAAATTTTGCTTTCTGCAAATTCTGCCTTAGTTTTTTGTTATTTACTTAAAATCAGCTAGAGACAAAGTTCATTCTATTCAAGTTTGTTCATTAACTCTGTGAATGAATCACAAACATAGCTAATGGAACTTTCCTTATCTTCATAAGCGATGTCATGATCCCAAAATACAATAGAAGGACTATTGAGTCCTTTTCTAAAATCGAAGCAGATTTCATTGCCAAACACATCATCGGCAATCGGTTTTACTTTATCTGGCATTCTGCCGTCTCGATAACGATTAGAAACGTTAACTATATATGACTCACTTTCTTTATGGAAGCTATGTAAGTATCCAAATGCAATTCCTTCCCTATCTTCAAGATCAAAAGTTTCAGGAGAGGGGGTAGCACCAGAATAGATTTTGACATATTCTAAATAATCTTTTGGGAACTTTACTTGTAACAGGTTTTCTACTTCAATAATTTCCTTGTTACTAACAGGATGCTCTCCGAAATCCCATTCAACCATATGAATCACCGCCTTGATCTGTAACATCCTTCTTTATGTAACAAGAGGGTGTTGATTTTTCTAATCTTTAAATATATCTGGAATTTTTTCTCACCATATTAATAGCAATTCTCTAAATTGATTAGTCTCAATTGAGTTTTCATAGGGTTCTTCTTCCTAAAAGAGGTTTCAACAATTGCCACATCTTTTTTGATTAGAACACTTGTAGCATTTAACTCAATCTCAAAATCTTCATATATCCCTTCTGAAACCTTCTCAATGTAATCTATATACTCGTTGGCTTGTTCTTCTGTAGTGATGTTTTCAATAAAGTCAGAGAAAATACTGATTTCTTCTGGCAATACTATTCCTAAATCACCAAATGGATCTTCTTCAAATTTATATGAATACTTCATATGTTATTTCACCTTAAATATTATTATTTATATAACGGATAAGCAGTTGCTATTGCTCCTTATTTAAATACATTTCTATTTTAATACCCGACCAAGAGATGCCCCTGAATTTAGTTGGCCGATTTGCTTTTTAATTTGGTAAGCTTCATCAATAGCTTTTAATACATCTGTACGGTTCCACTCTCTAGGGAAGAAACTAGAATCAGCTATTTTTATCAACCTCAACCTTTGCCATATAAACTCCGTTTTTATCAGTTTTTTTTTCCGTACCCTGAATAATTTTTCCGCCCGGCGCTTTGTAAAGCTTTTCTCAAGTTGACCATTTGCGTCTTTAGTTCTTTATATTCTTTGACGCGGTCTGTAGCTTCAGATATAAGTGTTTTAGCTTCAAAGACTTTCATCATCATACCCTCTCATTTAATCTAAATATTACCATGGAAGAATGATGAAAACTAACTGTGATGTGGATCAAATGGTGGGAATGAATCATTCGATCTGTGTCATTTTACCTATTTGCTAATGTTTCAATGAAAGGGGACTTTCCAATTGTAACATCGCCATCATGGAATAAATTCAATAACGTAGCCAGATTCAGTAAACATAGAAGTATCTGAACCAACGGCAGTTACATCATCAATTACGTTTAATGCATGCTCAAGACTGGTTTTTAATGCTGGCTGTTCTCCGTAACCCCAAAGAATGATAATGTTTCTATCTTTAAAATGGTGTAACCGCCTTTCTCGGAGAGCTTATCAGCGATGATAAAAAAACATTTTCCTTTCATATACTCTTTCTTAATTTCTTTAAAAGAAACTTTAGTAAAATAGAGAAAAGCCGGAATGTCTGATCCGGCTTCTTCTGCATTATTTCCCCTTCGCCTTCTTCCGCTTCTCTTTCTCCGCTCGATAAAACTCATGAAACATCTTCATCAGCGCCCGCTTTTCAATCCGCGATACATAGCTGCGTGAGATACCAAGTTCTTTGGCAATCTCTCGCTGCGTTTTCCTTCTTCAAATCAAGTCCAAACCGCCCGACAATCACTTCCTTCTCACGGTCATCTAAAATGTCAATGTATTGTTTCACTTTTTCAAGCTCCATATTGAGCTGGATTGTATCTATCACGTCTTCGTTTTCTGATTTCAAAACGTCAATCAGGCTTATTTTATTCCCTTCCTTATCCTGCACCGATCGGATCGTGAAGGGAGACGTCTTTTTTTGTTTTTTTCAATGCGCGCAAATGCACGAGGATTTCATTATTCATTACAAAAGGGGGGGCACAGATTTCCCGTAACTGTTTGATTAAATAAATGTTGAGTCAGTGTCCTGTAATAAATGCTCAAACGTTTCTTAGCGAATGAAGGGGATACCTTAAATAACCAAGCTACATTTTCAATTGCATATGATTGTATGTACGAAAGATTAATATTACGCAACATGAAAGTTGGAATGCAAAAGTGATATGTAAAATAATTGGACTGCCACTCTAAATAATCAGTCCAAGTTGCAGGCATTGTTTTTTTATCGCCTTCATGTCTCTATATATGGCAAAATTCATGAGCAAAATCATACCATTGTTCAATTCGGCTTTTTCGGCTGTCCAAGCGTATATTATAAATGCCGCTGGGCTTAAGTGCGAAGCTTGTAACAGGTTTAAACGAAAGCCTGATATCTAATGACTCAGCAATCCGTTCAAAATTAATTTGTTCAGGTTCTGTAATATCAATCTTTCTGTATAAGTTTTCAATCCAATCCTCTAAATGACTGTTTGTATACCTCAAGATAAAAAACCTCCTTAAAGACGACAATCTAAAAATTGGATTCGTTTAAATATTATAGGGAAATCAAGACTTTTTTTATAGGAAAAAGCGTCTAAGGAGATGGAATATGAATCCGTTTGATAATGGCTGTTTTCGTAAGTATGATGATTTTAACACGCATCTGGATTTCTCTAGAAAAGTAAAGGTCTTTAGGGATTTATGTCAAAATAATAGTAAGTACCTTATGCGACAAACAGGGAGTTTGGTTGCTTAATAAGGAGGGGGAAGTATGAAAAAAAATATTCACATATTGGGAGCCTCTGGTGCCGGAACGTCAACATTGGGTGCTGCATTATCAAAACGTTTGCCTCATACGCATCTTGATACTGATAATTACTATTGGTTAGATAAATTCACTAAAAAAAGAGAAATTCCTGAAAGAAGAAAGTTGCTTGAAAAAGACTTAACAATAAATGAGAAATGGATTCTTTCTGGTGCAGTGTGTGGCTGGGGCGATAATCTAAAAAGTTATTTTGACCTTGTCGTCTTCTTATGGATTCCACAAGAAATACGGCTTGAGAGATTAAGGCATAGGGAATTTCAGCGTTATGGAAATGAAGTGTTAGCCGGTGGCAGTAAATATGAACAATCAAAAGCATTTTTAGAGTGGGCTTCTTTATATGACACTGCTGGAATGGAAGTTAGAAGTAAAGCATTACACGAACATTGGATGGCAGATTTATCTTGTCCAGTGTTAAAAATTGAAGGCGATTGCTCAGTCAGCGAAAGAGTTCACCGCGTCTTGGATTATTTGAATTCTAATTAAACTAACGGCTAGTGATTGAAAAAGAAGAACACGCAGCTGATTCACTTGCTCTTGTTGGGGGCAAGTGTTGACAACCCTATTACTGGTTTAATTAAAGAAGGAGTATAAAACCTGTATCAAAGATGTTACTAGATATCTACGACACAGGTTTTATATTTAGGTAACTAATGTTTTTATATTTAACTTTGCATTTTTTTATTCTGCAATAGTTGATTCTATTTCTGTTTTCAATTTTTCAAACCACTCTAAATTAACCAAGTGATGCGAACGGGAATTTTCGTTCATACGGCGAAAGTAATCGATTGTGCCGTGAATTTCTTGAGTGATGGACAGGTATTCATCAAGGAGCTGGATTCGAGTTTTAGTCTGATCGATTTGTGATTGGATCAGATCCAGTAATTTATTTTTGTCGAATTCATCTGCAAAGAGTAACGCCCCATAAAATTGCAGGTTCACATATTCCGATTTGGCGCCGTATTTGATCATTAATTTTTCGAATTCTGCCCTTCCCGAATCTGTGACTTTGTAGTTACGGATTTCACGCCCGCTGGTTGAGGGTTTCTGCTGAATCTGTTCAATAAAACACTTTTCTTCAAGCTGCTGCAGATTGTAATAAAATGAACCTTTCGTGAAGTTAACAATGTATTTGTAATGACGTTTTTCCATTAAGGCCAGAAGTTCATAGCCGTGAGCTCCGGGGTTTTGGATTAGCAAGCCAAGGATAAGTAAGGGAATCATGGTTTCATCATCTTCGCCATCCGCGCCTCAAATTCCGCGTACGTAATTTTACCCGAAGCCAAATCCATACTATGAAGGTAAATCTGTTCTGTTTTAGAATAGTCACCATTCACTTTCAGCGATTGCTCCTCTCCCGAAATGGGTTTCAGGATATGGTGCTTTTTCGAAAAAGCCTCGAAATAGCGGTAACCGAATTTGCGTTGTGAAGCTGCGTCTAAATGAATGCCATCAGGATTCGCAGTCAAACCTGCTGCAGTAACAAAATAACAATTCTGTTGTTCATTAGCAAAACGCAGCAATTGTTCATTAACCTGTCGAAATTCAGTTGCGTGCTGTCCAAAACCGGTCTTTCCAAGAAAGTCACCAAGCCCTCCAATAATTAACGGTACCTCATCAAGTTCCAACTCGTTTCTTAGCGTCTCGATGATAAGAGTTAATTTCTCGTAATAAGTTTCATGTAGCGAACGATAACTGTCACTCTCACCTTGGTGCCAAAGGATTCCACAAATTTGACTGGACCGGAGGGCGAAGCGGGCTTCGGACAAAGCATGCTGAAAAAGGATGCCTTCCGGATGCCAGTCATTCAATGAACTGCCACCTTCCGCACAAGGGATCAAGCCAATTTCTTCATCGGGATGAGCTTTCGACCATGCATCTGCAAAAGATGCCGCCAGGCCAACGCCGGAAACCGGACGGTCGTAATTAATCGGCTCTGTCATCATCTGCCACTGTCCATTGCACAGCATTTTTATTTTTTCATTATAGATCGGGTCTACTTCATTCAAAAATCCACGGCCCGCCATATTCGACTGCCCCAACATTAAAAAAGACTTTATCATCTCATTTTTCACTTCTTTACATTAATATTTTAGTCTAATTAGACTATAGTCAATTCAGTTTGTCTTGTAAAGTTTTTAACAAGGTTTTATTTTTTTATTAGTATGTATGAACAACAAACTAACATTGAAAATTTGGTGGATGTATTTGAGAAATAGCAAGTTCTTTTGCTTTTTCTTATCCAACTATCGGGGGCTTTCGTTCAATAACGATCTTCCACAATCGGGCAAGTGAATTGAAGTTCTGGGGTAAATCATTATCGGGAACAAAAAGAGCCCTTAGAGGACAGAAAGTGGATGACGGAACATTTGCCATTAGCACAAAAGGGAAAGCTGAAGCCTGGTCTTTTGATATTACCGGTTTTAAAGAAATCGTTAGGGAGCTTACAGCTTTAACAAATGGAAACTTTTCAGTTAGAGGGACGGCCGTCTCATAAGATCCGGCCGTCCTTTTTTATTTGCCTCGGAGGAGGTGGTTAGAAATGGAGGAGACAAGTTTGTTTATCAATTTTGAAACATTAGATTTAGCGAGAGTATATTTATTTGGAGGGGAGAAGTACCTTGACTTACTTCTAGTACTTAGCATAATTGACGTTTTAACAGGAGTAATTAAGACATGGAAATTCAAAAAACTGCGGAGCCGGAGCGCATGGTTTGGCTATGTCCGCAAGCTACTCAATTTCTTTGCGGTCATTTTAGCAAACGTTATTGATACAGTCCTCAATTTAAACGGTGTCCTAACCTTTGGTACCGTTCTTTTTTATATCGCTAATGAAGGCTTGTCCATAACTGAAAACTTAGCACAGATCGGTGTTAAAATCCCTTCAACAATAACAGATCGATTACAAACAATTGAGAACGAAAAAGAACAGAGTAAGGATAATGCAGACAGAACTGCTGGCTAAGCCAGTGGCTTTTTTTATTACACAGACAGAAGGAGAGAGAATATATGGCCATTAAAGTTGTAAAGAATCTAGTCTCTAAATCAAAGTATGGATTGAAATGTCCTAACCCTATGAAAGCTGAATACATCACTATTCACAACACTGCAAATGATGCTTCAGCAGCCAATGAAATTTCATATATGAAGAATAACTCTAGCTCAACGAGCTTTCACTTTGCAGTAGACGATAAACAAGTCATTCAAGGAATTCCAACTAATCGAAATACATGGCACACAGGAGATGGAACAAACGGTACAGGGAATCGTAAGTCGATTGGTGTCGAAATTTGTTATAGCAAGTCAGGAGGGTCACGATATAAGGCAGCGGAAAACCTCGCTATTAAGTTTGTGGCGCAGCTACTTAAAGAACGGGGATGGGGCGTTGATCGTGTCCGTAAGCACCAAGACTGGAACGGTAAGTATTGCCCGCACCGTATTTTGTCAGAGGGAAGATGGAATCAAGTTAAGGCTGCCATTGAAAAAGAATTAAAGTCGCTAGGTGGGAAAATAAGTACAAGCAAAACAAGTACAGCTAAAAAGAAAACAACAAGCTCAAGTAGCAAGAAAACGTCATATACGCTGCCTTCCGGTATTTTTAAAGTGAAGAGCCCGATGATGAAAGGCTCGTCTGTCACACAGATTCAAAAAGCGCTGGCGGCACTTTATTTCTATCCGGATAAAGGAGCTAAGAATAATGGAATTGACGGTGTGTATGGACCGAAAACTGCAGATGCAGTTAGACGAGCGATTCCAGTCTATGTACGGGCTGACTCAAGATGGCATTTAGGACCTAAGACTAAAGCGAAACTTGAAGAGTTCTTGAAATAATAAAAGGAGCCCTTCTTAAAACGAGGGGCTCCTTTTCTAACTATATTGTTTAAGGTGTTCTTTAATTTGTTCAATGACTTGCTTAAGCCATTCTAATGGAGTTATATCATCTTCAGGAAAGTATATACCATCAGCTGCTTCTTCTATAAATTCATACTTGTCTTCTTCTGAATAATCTTTATTTACAAACTCAGTTAGTGCTATTAAATCTTTTTCTTTTAATTTTTGTGATGCTTCATTTAAATATTCATCAAGGGATTTTTCCGGAGACTCTATATCTTGGTGGAAATGTGCACCGAGAAATCTAAATACAGTATCAGAAACTTTAATTTCAATCATTGCTTATATACTAAATAGCCTCTTTTATTTCTGTAATTACTTTTTTCAACCATTGTAAAGGAGTTAAATCGATTGCCGGAAAATAAATCTCCGTATTTGATTTTATAAAACTTTCTTTCTCTTGATCAGATATGTTTTCATTTAAAAACTCTTCACAAAATTTTATTGTGAAAACTAAGCATTCTTTACTTGATTCAGCTATAAATTCTTTCAAAGCTTGTTCTGGTGAACCCATGTCCTGGTGAAATGTTCCTTCTAAAAAATCACTTAATTCTTCCAGAGTATCATAATTCTCGTTCATTGTTATTCAGAACTCCTTTTATTTTGTAGGATAGCCAGTTAAAATAAACTCCCCATTTTTACTCTTTTTCAATACTATTGTGGCGTTGGTAGCATCCATAGCAACATTTGAACCTTTTTCTACCCTTCTGCCGAGAACTTCTCCATCACCTTTGTATCTTAAAGGAAGAGTAGGTCTACTTGTAGGATTAGAGAGCCATTTTTTTATTTTACTAATGTTTTTTGGATCACTTAGAACTGAACTGGAGACTTTTTCTGCAGTAGCTCTATCTTTAAATGAAGAAGACCCAGAGATTTTTGTATCTTTTATTAAACGTTGAAATAATTCGCCATCAGTCTTCCCAACATGTCTTTCTATAAGATGCCCGCCTTTTGCCTCATGAGCAGCTAATCCTCCACCAGGTGCGAGAGGGGTACTATCACCTTGTTTGACATTACCTATACCCATGTTGTTAGACGTCTCAGATTTTCTAAGTACACTCTCTTTTTTATCTTCAATAATACTTTTTAGTAGAGGAGTGTTTTTTGCGTTATACGTATTATCGATGTCTTGGGCAATCCCGACAAGTGCAAGATCATTCTTATTTCTAATAATAGAATTGATGTAAGCTTTGCCTTTGTTTATCCCTTTATTGACATGAGCAGCTGCTGTTCCACCTTCAACCACTTTACCTACTTTAGAAAGCTTGGTAGTGGTTTGCACTGCAGCACCTGCACCTTTTGGACCAACGATATTACCGACCGCATAACTGATATAATGTGCTCTTGTGTATGCATCGCCATTTATCATTTTATCATTCCATGAATCGACAATGTTTGTCCAAATTATTTTAGGGTAGGAGGGGACACTTAAGACTGTTGTAATTGTTTTTGCAAGTTTTAGTTCCATAGGGAGCTGTGAAAATTCCCATGCGCCTACAACCAAGTCCTTGATGCCATATATCGTATCATCAATCGCATCGTTAAGCCCATCATTAACCCCATCGATGATATCCAATGCCGTTTTACCTGCATTGATTACACTTTCACCGACGGACTTCAGCTGTTTTGCTTGTTCTAGCTGCACCACATATTGTAACTGTGCAGGTTCAAGGTTCTCATACCCAATCTTTTTCGCAATTTCTAAATACACATCCGGATCTGAGACACCATTCGCAAGTTTTTTCTTTAAGTCTTTTATCTCGCGTTCCTTCGCTTCTTCTTTCTTGATCTTCAAATAAGCTTCCGTACGCTTCTCAATATCGCCTTTTTTCTTATGTATGTCACTCTCACGGTACGCCTTAGCGTTGTAGTAGATGGGCGTAGCGTTTTTGCCTTTGCCCGTTGCTTCTTGGAGCTTTTGGAAATCTGACTTGATGAATTGTTCATTTGGTTCTGACATAGCATATTCTGTCAGTAAATCTTCGTCAAGATCACCTAGTTTTTCAATTGTTTTTTTGCGTTTATCATTGGCATCCGCAAGCTCATCCTTGAAGGTTTCTGTTGAAAACAAGTCGAGCGGAAGGATGGCGTCAATGTCGTTTAGGATATCTTTCATGGCTTTTTTCTGTTCAGACATGATGGACTTTGATTTTTTATGGGCGTTAGCCAGTTCGTGTTCTAAAAAGGATTCTTCAATATAAGCATCAGAGAGATCTTTGTCCTCGACAGCTCCGGCAATGCTATAAAAAAACGCGATCTTCATGTCAATGTAGTCGATCCATTGATCAGTGACACCAACATGATCGTGATAAAATGCTTTAATGTTATTAGCGCCTTTACCTGAGAATTCGCTGTCGTCAAGTTCAGCGACGCTTTGCAAAGTTTTTCTCAAGTTGACCATTTGCGTCCTTAGTTCTTTATATTCTTTGGCGCGGTCTGTAGCTTCAGACATAAGTGTTTTAGCTTCGAAGACTTTCATAATCATACCCTTTCATTTAATCGTATAACAAAATATTACCATGGAAGAAAGAGGAAATGAACCTAAAATTAACTTGATTGATCATATCAAAGATAGCGAATAAAAAGTTTGCGGTTTTTTTGCGGTTCAAACACTTTTTGGAAATGTTAGAATATTACATAAAAAGACATAAAAGGAGGGGTCCTGTGAATCCGGTTTTATCATCGTCAGAAGTTGGCGTAAAGATCAATGAATGGTATAAAATGATACGTCAATTTAGTGTCCCGGATGCAGAGATTTTAAAGGCAGAGGTGGAGCAAGAAATCCAACGGATGGAGGAAGATGAGTATTTACTCATTTACTTCTCCCTAATGAAATTCCGTCATCAGCTCATGTTAGATTATTTGGAACCCGTAACTACACGTATAAGACCAACTATTGAGGAACTTCTTGAAAAAATTGAGACTTCAAATAAAGGCATATCTGGTCTGTTGTCGTATTATTCTCTGTTTTTCAGAGGGATGTACGAGTTTGATAAGAAGCAATACATGAAAGCTATCTACTATTATAGAGAAGCCGAAAAGCAGCTTATACATGTCCCTGATGAGATCGAAAGGGCAGAGTTTCATTTTAAGTTAGCTGAAGCATATTATGGTATGAAGCAAAGTCATGTGTCTATGCATCACGTTAAACAAGCATTGGATATTTATAATCAATATGAACTTTATAAGGTGCGAAAAGTTCAATGTATGTTTGTTATCTCAGGGAATTATACTGATTTTAAACATTACGAAAAAAGTCAGCCGCATCTTGAAAAGGCATTAAAGTTATCTAGGGAATTGAATAACAAAAGGTTGATTAGTTCTGCACTATATAATTTAGGCACTAATTTTGCTGACAGTGGTGATTACGAGCAGGCGGAAGTATACATAAAGCAAGCAGTGGAGATTACAGAAAAAGAAAAGCTCACAAACTTGCCACATTCTTTATTTTCTTATGCAAAAATCCTTTTTAAACAAGGAAAAATGAATGAGGCTATCCAAGTAAGTAAGAAAGGTTTGTCAGCAGCTCTTTATCAAGGTGATGAGCTTTTCGCAAAATTACAGGGATATTTAAAAGCTCTTTATGTCGATGCAGTGGACCAACAAGGTGTTAATCAAACAATAGAATACTTAGAAAAAAATAAGAACTATTCATATATTGAAGACATTGCCTGTGAGACCGCAGCTGCTTACGCAAACTCAAAAGAATTTGAAACATCCTATGTATATCATCAGAAAATGCTTGAGACTCAAACACAAATTCAAAGGGGAGAATGCCTGTATGACTTTTAAAAAGAAGGTATGCCTAATCCTGGGTTTGTCACTTGTTTTAGTGTGTGGTTTCGGATCCAACTTAACAGAAAATCAAACTCAAAACACATTTCATATTGCCTCTGATCGTTTTCAAACTTGATAATATTACATTCAACCTCCTTCAGAAATGGAGGTTTTTTTATTTGATATTAACAGAAACAATTGAATCAAATGCGATATAATTAGTCCTCCCTTTAAATTCTTGGGGATAACCTTACTTTTGGGGAGAGAAAAAGGCAATAGGGCACCGCAATTTAAATTTTCGGTGAGACCACAATAGCTTTTTGGTTCTCATGGAAAATCTTTCAATGGGGATTTAAGTGTTTTTGCTAATTAGCTCATTAAAAAAGCACTTAGTAGCTGAAGACAGTGCTTCTAATGGTGGTTTCGGAATAGCTTAGAGTTTGAATCTTTTCTTCATGTGATAAATGGTTAATTTTAAAACTTGTTGAATCAGGATGCAAAGAGTAACAAGTCAAAGATATATAAGAAAGTTTTAAGGAGATTAGAATATTCTAATCTCCTTAAGCATCGACCATTTTTTTTGCAATTAGCTTAAAATCTTTTTCACTTATCTCAAAATGTCCAAATCGAAAAGAATACCCCCAACGCTGCTCGTCTTTAATGAAAGAAAGCTTTGGGATTAATGGGCGTATCGGTGTTTCTGTGGAATGAATAAAACTTATTTTTCTCCGGAAAGGTTTGAAGTCATCTCCCATTTCAAACTGAAAAATATGATTATCTACTACTTTGCCTAAAGCAGTAAATTTTTGATGTGGGGTGCTTTCCTTAAAATTCATCTTGGGGGAGTAATAAATAATCCAATCACCAGTATTCATCTTTTTTAAAGGTGCCTCTTTGCCATGACAAAGTTGAGCAAAACCACCTTGGACAGCTCTCATTACATGATCTTGAGAAGCAACCCCAATCCAGTATCTTTTATCTTGCACTAAGTCAACACCCACAATTATCAGGTATATTATTGCCTTGATCTGAGTTTGTGACAGGAAAGTTCATTTCTTTCCATGCTGCAATACCACCGGTTAATTCTTTGACTTTATATCCATTTTCTAATAAAAACTTAGCAACTTTGGCAGCTGTATTGCACCATACATCCCAACAGTAAACAATAATTTCTTTATCCTTTGGTATTTCATTTAAACGAGATTGCAGTTCTTGTTCAGGAATAGCATTAGCATCCTTAATTGTTACACTCCTTACATGAGTTGGACCGTTTCTGACATCGATTAAGAAGTATTTCTCGGGACTCATTTGCTTCGCTTTTAAATAATCCATAGGGCTTATCGTTGCTTCGAGACGTGCATTAAAATAATCGAGAGCATGCATATTATGAAACCTCCTGTTTTTTATAGTGACTTCCAAATCTTAATAAGAAAATCTTTGAATAATTGTCTTTCTTGTTGATTTAAAGGATCTAATACTTCTAATTCCGTCTTCGTTAAAAACTCCCAGCGCGAATCCAATACATCGTTACCCTTTTCCGTAATTTTAAGGCTATAGGATCTTCTGTCATTAGGATTTTTTGTTCTCTCAACAAATCCTAAAGTTTCGAGATGGTCGATATGACCTACCATAGTAGTCCGATCTATTTGCAGATTTTCAGAAATATCTTTTTGTGATGAGTAAGGGTTTCCTTTGATAAACAATAGAACTCCGTATTGTCTAGCATTAATCTCATAGGGGTTAAGCCCTTCAGCAAATTTACTTTCCATTCGTTGAAGAACTTTTCCGAGTAAAAAACCGTAAGATTGATTCCATATCTCCAATTAAGTTTGCACCTCCTATTAATCAGTTTAACATATAATCAGTTTAACACATAATCAGTTTAACTGATTATTTTTTGGGACACAAGGTTTAAGTTCAATTTTATAAAAGTGTGTCTAACAGGAATTGTCTATTTAAGTAGTAGTATTTATACATTTGGCTTTTTTAATAGATATGCCACCAACAACACGTTATTGCACATATAAATAAGAAGCAACTACTAAGGCAGATTCTTCTCTCTTTTAACACCATATCCAATCAGCCTCAAATGTAATATAATGTTGCCAAACCATATTGGTTGTGGCACCGAGGAGGAAATGATAGGTGGTTTATTTCGTAGCATTTTTTTGTTTTGCTATTACACTGCATAATATTGAGGAAGCTATTTGGTTACCTGAATGGTCACAACAATCTTCAAAGTTTCAAAAGCCAGTAACCTCAAATGAATTTCATTTTGCTGTCAGTGTTATAACTATGTTGGCTTATTTATCTGCATTTGGTTTTTTATATATGCCAGAATCAGATATTGCAAAATGGATTTTCATTGGCTTTCTAGGTTCTATGGTTATCAACGCTATTTTTCCACATCTTATCGCAACTGTTGTAATGAAAAAGTATGCACCTGGACTTCTTACGGGCTTATTGCTTAACATTCCAGTAAACTCATTAGTTATTTATCAAATGTTTTTAAAGAATTTGATTGTATGGAAGGAGTTAATAATATCTACGTTGGTTGTAGGAATTATTTTATTAGCACTTATTCCATTATTATTTAAAGTTGGTGATACAGTATCTCCTTAATGAGTTTAAATTGGTAAGGATTGAGGAAAAAGGTGGGAATTTTCTAAATAAGGGATTATTCTGTTATATCGGATTTCTACAAAACAATGTCTTAAGTCATCATTGATTTTGGTGCCCAATTAGTTGCCCTGAATTCATGAAAAAGGATAAAATAGGTGTAAATAAAGTTGCTATTTTAAAATTAGAATCAATTCATTATCGTAAAAGCAATAATAACTAATTGGAAAAGAAAGGATAATCAGTCTAATGAAAACATTAGTTATCGTTATACACCCTAATTTGGAAACGTCTGTTGTCAACAAAACCTGGATGAATCGTTTAAAGCAAGAGAAAGACATTACGGTTCATGACCTGTACGGTGAATACCCTAATTTTATCATTGATGTAGAAAAAGAGCAGCAGCTCCTGTTAGATCATGAGCGTATCGTTTTTCAGTTCCCAATGTATTGGTACAGCAGTCCAGCGTTACTCAAACAATGGGAAGATGATGTGTTAACACATGGCTGGGCTTATGGAACTGGAGGAACTAAATTGCATGGAAAAGAACTACTCTTAGCTATCTCCTTAGGCGCACAGGAATCTGATTATCAAGCAGGCGGAGAATATAATATCACGATCAGCGAGCTTATCAGACCGTTTCAAGTCACTGCTAACTATAAAGGAATGCGTTTTCTTCCTGCGTTTACACAATATGGGACACTTCATCTTTCAAAAGAAGATGTTAAGAACAGTGCGGAGAGATTGGTTGACTATCTTAAAGCCGAGCATTAATCCGGTATTCGCGAGGGAAGCTGAAACAAATTATGTGTTATGAAAATAAGGGTTTGTGACAGATTTTAATAAACTTAATTTCAAAAGTTACATCGAATACTTAATTCAGAGGGGCATAGAGCGAGGGCTTAAAATTAATTAAAGCAGGGCAATGAGTACGTATTTCTTAATGAAATGTAGAGTTCCTTGGTCTCTAATAGGTGCCCGATTTGTGCCCAGAATTCTGAAAAATGATGAAAATAAGTATAAATAAAATAAACAGATGCTTTGAATAAAAGCTTTTGTAACTCATGATATGTTTTTACTATGTTGAGGGACTAGTGGGCGAATAACCCGTGGAGGTTCAAGTCCTCTCGGCCGCATCTCAATAGTACCAAGGGTTTAACCACCTTTGGTATTATTTTTTATGTGGAAAATAAGGCTATGGAAGAAGACTTACTCACCAAAACTCACCAGTTACTTAAAGTAAAAGGATATGTAAGTGTGATACAATGCTGGTTGAATGCGTAAGATTGAAGTAACCAGGGCTGCATTTGGAATTAGAATGTATTTTGAACCTAAAGGCTGTTAAAAGGTGCCTGGCTAATCAATAGCCAGGCTTTTCTTTAATCCTTCAAAAACCCTCAAATGCTTATAACGATCAAAGCGATTACTGATGAAACTAACAAAGAAACACTGATAGCCCCTAACCCTATTCCTTCCCATCTACCAACGATGAAACTTACAATAAATAAGATTATACTTAACGCCATTAAAACTGATGGGATACCATACTGTAGAGATGATTTCTTCTTTTTAAATACTAAAGAAATGCCCACAATAATAACACTAAAGATAGCTGTCATTAGCCAGAGTGTCATCATTACTCATCATCCCCATTAAAAAGTTTTGGAAAGTTGTTTTATATAACAGAAAATTTATAGATGAAGGCTGTCATAAAGGATTAGTGACAATATGAGTAGAAGCAAGGGGAAGGGGAGAGAAACTGAATCATATGCCTAAAAAAAGACTATTTCCCCTTTTATAGTTCAGTTGCTTAGAAAAAATAATCGAATAGAAGCAACTTTCCATCTTTAGTAGGAAAGTGTTATTATTCTGCAATTTTCTTCGAAAGGTCTTAAAACTGAATCCTTTGTGATAACAATGTAAACATTTTTAGGTATAGGGTTAACATTGATAGAGATATAGTGTACAATTGTCTCAACATCCCATTTTATACAAGTACTCTTAATGTTTGGAAAAGGAGATGGATCACATAATGAACAAGAAAATAGCTTTAATTATTATTGCAATAGTTGCGTTAATTGTAATTGGGTTCTTTTCAGTAAACTATTTCTATGATTATCAAGCCAAGAAAATTGCATCTAAAACTGAAAATTATTTGATCAATGAAGAGGATAAGAAAAAAGAAAATATCAAAGAAGTTAAAGGTATTCGATCTAAGGTTGGAGATTATGGGATTTTGGTTAGAGTCATATATAAAAACGAGCCTAACATACATTATTTCTACATTTCGAATAACGGCAAAATAACGTTTGAAGGAAAGGAGAATCTTAGTAAAGCCAAAGATCCCATTCTTAATAAAAATGAATGACAAATCGGAGGGGGAATAAGTTTTGTTTGCTAGGATTTTAACTATTTTCTTTGTTGCTTTAGGATGTTTGTTTACTAACGGATTGCATTCAGCACAAGCAGTAAAATACAGCAATGGTCAAACAGCAAAAGCTGGAGATGTATTGATTTCGAAAAAGTCATTGGACAATTACTTTGTTGGACACGCTGCAATAGTTGGGGGAGATGGTGCTACTGCAGTGGAAGTATATAAAGGAAGAAGCACTGTAAAAAGCTCTAAGTTAAGTGATTGGTTTAAAAAGCAAGACAGAGGATATAATGTAATGCGTTACAAGAGTTCTAGCATAGCATCAGGTGCTGGATATTGGGCGAGTTATAATGTAGGAGCAAAGTATAACTATAGAATTGTTTCTTCTTCTGCCTTAAGAGATTGGAAAGATCTTTATTGTTCCAAATTTGTATATCAAGCGTTCTATTTTAGTGGTGGCGTTAAACTTAAGATTTTAGGAGATCAAGCTGAAATGTGGGAATACCCTCCTACGTCAAACTGGGTTATCAATCCTAATTTAATGGTTGTTATGGAGGACTTCACTCGGATTAAATGAGGTCATATAATTACATACTAATTTAACATTAAGTTTTAAGTAATATCTTGAATAGTCTATATAGGCAGAAAAGAGAGATAAGTTTATTCTTATCTCTTTCTCTTTTGGGGAAAAATAGTTTTACCCTAATCAATACTAAAAAATTCGAGTTTTAGTGAGATTCATAATCTGGAGACTAATTAATATTATCGTATGAGTATTGAAGCAAGACGAAAAATTAAAAAAGGGAAGATTTTTGATGAAAATCGGCCGGATTCTATTGGCAGCAGAGATTTTAAGTAGTGTATTTTCAATAACTTATTTGCAAAGTGATCATAATACTGAGATCAAAGTGGCTGCAGATAGGGTAGGGGCATAATGAAATAAGAGTAAAAAGCTTAATCCTTTATATCTGGGATTAAGCTTTTTATTATCTAAATGAAAATAAATAAAACATTAAAATAGTGGATAGACCGCTTTAAAGATGTGGCTTCAAAGTATCTGGACAATTACCTTGCTTGGTTCTTATTTGTCGATAGTCGCAGTAACGTAAGCACTAAACAACACATTAAAGACTTTCTATTAACATCATTTGTATTTGATAATGCAATGGAACCGTTATTTGAGAAACGAAGCGGTTGGAAGAGAATATACATAGACTTACCAGGTATGGGATTCTCTAAGCCGCAACCGTCTATTCAAAACTCTGATGATATTTTAGATGCGATTTTGCGTCTTTAGGACGAGACTATTCCTGGTCAACTTATTGTTTGTGGCAATTCATATGGAGGGTACATTGCCAGAGGTATAGTTCGTTTACGTCAGGAAACAGTTCGTGGATTACTGCTGATGGCATCATAAACTATACCCGAATTCGATGAAAGGGTAGTACCACAGAAGACTGTTCTAAAAAGAGGCAGCGACTTGATATCACATTTGTCTTCAGAGGAGGCGGATGGATTTTGCTCCATGGCGATTGTGCAAGGTAAAATTGAATGGGAGAGGTTTCGAGATGAAATTTTACTTCCTTCTAAACAAACAAAATATGAATTCGTAAATAACATTCGTCAAAATGGATATGGGTTTACCTTCGATATTTCATCTAAACTTGAGTATCCCACGCTAATTATCACAGGACGTCAGGACAATGTAGTAGGAATGCGTGGCGACTAATCGAAGATTACCCAAGGGCAACGTTTTCAGTGCTTGATATGGCTGGTCACAACCTACAAATCGAACAAACCGATGTATTTAATTCATTGGTTCACAACTGGTTAAACAGACTTGAGTCGGAAAATTTTCGGATGGTATAACTTTTCATAAATATGAGTTTACGGTTACAATCACTATTTAGTTAAACAATAATTGAGATAATGAATATTAGGGTTTCCTATAATTTTTAGTATTTATCTACATTCAATTTTATCAGAGTCTTAAAAAAGAACATCATATTAAACTAAGGTTTTTTCAAAGATTGTATTGGAGAATTTATGGATTTTAATTAATCTTCTATTGATCAGTTATTACGTGATTGATCCTTTAACTAACTCAATGCAAACCCATTTTCTGCCCAGAACTAATAACAAATCGTTCATATCAGTGTAAATGAAATCTCTCGGTGCTATAAATAAAGGTTTTTGTAAAAAAGATATGATTTTACTAGGTTGTGGGGCAATCTTAAGAAAAAAACATACCAAGTGGGGACTGACCCCTGTTTTTGAGACAGGGATCAAAACACCTTTTAAACATCATTATTACTTTCCTCTGATAATGAAATATAAAAAAGTTACCAGCAACTCTCTGCGGCATCTCGCCGTGTTCAATTGTTTAGTCCTTTTTTTTCATAATCTTTACAAATCTGAAAAAGTCATCATCATTCGGCAGGGGCTTGTCATCTTCGCGTCCATTGCGATGCATATGCGGATCAGAGTGATGTTCATTGTAGAACTCTACGATATGAAATCCACACTTATTCACATAGAAGTTGATATTTCGCTTTTCGAAATAAGGTGTCACGGTTTCCCAAAGCACAGTATCCGGATACTGTGCTTCAATGGCTTTCCAAGCAGAAAGACCAATCCCTTGGCTGTGATATTCTGGAGATACATAGAATAAATCTAGCGAATTATGATGTGTTTCGCTGTTGATACGTACTACTGCACCACCGACATTCTTACCATCCTGAAGAATATGATATACCACTGCTCCGGGAGCATTGAAAGACTCCTGAACATCATTGTCCGATGGAATCGGCCCATCTTCGCAATCACCGAACGTTTCAATCACGGCGATCGCAAAGGCTTCTTGTAATTTTTTTTGGAATTCTGGCAGATCAGATTCCTTTGCTAGTTCCAGAATAACTTTTGGTTCCTTTTTTGTTTTCATGATTGTTCACTCCCTCAGTTGCTGAAATATCGAGTTCAGTCGTTCAGTAAAACATTCGAGCTGCTCTGCGAGGCCTTTTCACAAAAAAGTGATTCCATCGCTCTTTCTTCCGCGGTAAATTTGGCGTTAAAATACTTCAAAAGCTTTCACCTGTCTTTTTGTATGATTCTTTTTCTTTGTTTCATTGGAAAACAAGCTGCATGTAACCCTAATTTACTATCGTTCACTACCGTATTAAGTGTCGTATGCGGGATTTGTCATCATTCTCGAATTTTTTCTGCGAAAAGTTACAAAAATAGTCGAATGGGGCGCCTTTGACTATCAACATGCGTAAAAGATTCAATTTAGATTCGATCATGAGCAATGCACATTGAGTAAACTCTGGTGGATTTATTAGCCCAAAGAAGCCTAAATGATATAAAAATAACTAGTCCATATATCAAATCTGTCCGTTTAATGCCCGCTCCATTCAACAACATTAATTTGACATGCAATCTGAGCAAGGGGGTTATTTCTGAATAGATTTTTCCGAATGCAGCGGAGTTGCTTTGGGACTCCCGTTTACTTTGCCGTACGTCAGCTTGCGCCATACTAATTCCATCGGACCGTACCTAAACCGTTTCAACCACAATGTACTAAAGCTCATAAGCACGAAGTACACGGCCAGACTGAACATGAACGTGCCGGCGGATTGAATATGATCCGCAAGCCCGAATCCGTACCTGAGGAACAGAACTGTTCCAATGATAGAGTGAAGCAGATAACAGGTCAATGACATCCGTCCGACTTTGGTGAATATCATCATAGGGCCTCGCAGCTGAGGAACGTATAGAAACAGCATTGCAAAAGTGCTCATATAAAACATACTTCCGGTTAAGCCGCCATTTTGACCCAAGACAGAGGAAATGTCCTTCCACAGCATATTCTCAGAAAGATTAAACATGTCTAGTAATATACTGCTTTGTGTTATTAGAAAAGCGATTGTGCTAATGATCCAGATACGCTTCCATATAGGCTTTTTCGCTTCCATGTCTTTGAAAAATTCCATCTTAACAAAGTACACGCCCAGCAGAAACATGAGAAACATGGAATAGATCATAGAGAAAGAGCCAGCAGCCATCGTGACCATATCTGTCCACCGAGTGCTGATGGATTCCATGTAGGTAAGGCTGCTGTGGCTAAACAAAGTAAACTCTGAAAAATTCGGGTTTTTTGACCCTGCAGTATTGATGACATTGTACAACATTGTGAAAACAGGAGTCAGGAATTGAAGCACGATAAGTGCGATAATCCATCTAAGCACCGTTTTGGCCGTGCGTTTATAGAAGGCGAGTAACAGGAAGCCACTTACGGCGTAAAAGGCCAATATGTCACCGACCCAAACAAATGTGATGTGCAAAATGCCAAATCCCAACAGGATAGATAACCTGCGGGCAAACAGCTTGTTGGGACTATCTACCTTCTGCGCGGCTCGATCCATAAAGATCATAAACCCGACTCCGAACAGGAAGGAGAATAACGTAACGAATTTCCCTTCGGCAAACCAGGAAACCAGCTTATGCAGTACGTCATTGGAGGCCATTTCGAATCCCTTTACTGAATCTACGATCAGAAAATAATTGACAATAATAATGCCAAGCAAGGCAAATCCGCGTACGATGTCCAGAAAATGAACCCGTTCCCGCAGACTCACCGGTTGCCCGCGTCCTTCTTTTTGTACAATCATATCAATACTCCTTTCCCATTTATCACGGCAATGTGTAGTGCGGATCTGAAAAACTTGAGTCTTACAATGGATAAATATAAAGACCGAATCTTAACAATTTATGAAGAGTCATCATTTTTTTAAAAAAATGCGACAAATTTGTGGCGAGCATCAACTTTCATAAATTGTTAAGATTTACGTAGTATCTTATAACGTACTTATTACTATGAACGATATATAGTAAGGACACACGAGAAATAACAACAAGAATCATGAGGTGAGAGAGACATGACCCATCAAATATTAGTCGTAGAGGATGATGAGGATATTGGTGATCTTTTGGAGGAATCCCTTACACGTGCAGGCTACGAGGTGCTAAGAGCCAAGGATGGAAAGCGAGCATTGCAACTTGTGAATGACTCGCTTGATTTGGTTATTTTGGATATTATGATGCCAGGCATTTCGGGAATTGAAACATGTCAGCACATCAGGAAATCCTCTAACGTCCCGATTCTGTTTCTGACGGCCAGATCGAGTACACTCGATAAAACTGAGGGATTACTCGCCGGCGGCGATGATTATATGACTAAACCATTCTCGGAAGAGGAACTTCACGCTAGAGTGATTGCTCAATTACGCAGATATACTATCTATCAGGAAAAGAAGGAACAGGAAGAAACATTTCTTATCGGGGGCAAACTAAGAGTGAGCGAAGAATTTAATGAGGTGTGGAAAGAGGAGAAGCAAATCAAGTTGTCAGATCTGGAGTATCGTATCCTGAAACTTATGATGAGCAAACGCAACAAAATATTTTCTGCCCAAAATATATATGAGAGTGTGTGGGGACAGCCTTACTTTTACTGTTCCAACAATACGGTGATGGTGCATATTCGGAAGCTGCGCTCCAAAATTGAGGATGATCCGGCACGTCCGGTTTATATAAAAACTGAATGGGGAAGAGGATATCGATTTGGCGCATCTTAAATTTACGCTAACCAAAAAACTGGCTTTGCTGATAATGGTTGCTGCGATTGTGAGTGGTGTGATCTTTCTGACGTTGCAAAAGATCACAGATGATCTGATCGAGGGATATCTGAGTTCGGAAGAGTATTATCACGAGGAGTCAGCAAGATACATTCAAAAATTCAGCAAGTACGTTTCAGAAAATGAGTTGTCTACATCAGATAGAAAAGCGTTTGGCGAGTGGGTCAAAAAAGAAAATTACATTAACCTCACCATATTCAAGGATCAGGAGCTGCAATATGATTCTATTTATTCCGAATCGGATTATGGAAAGGAAAAGCTGACTCAGTACGCTCAAAATCATTCACATCCTGTCAAGTTTAGCGATGGTGAAGGACGAGTCATTATCGACGGTTTCTACTCTTCCCGATATTATGATCTGGCCTTCGCATTGGATTTGCTCGGGGCAACCCTCATCTTTTTAATCATTGTTCTCTTCGGAATTCGCCAAAGTCTTCGCTACCTTAAAACGATTCACCAAGAGATTCATATTCTTGAAGGGGGCGAACTGGACTACGAGATGACGATAAAAGGGCATGATGAATTAGCGATGATTGCAAAGAGCATTGAGGATCTGCGGAAAGCTTTCCTGGATAAACTTAAAGCTATCGAGGAATTGCAAGCTGAGAGCCGCAGCCTGGTTACCGAAATGTCGCACGATATGCGCACACCGCTGACGTCGCTGATCATGAATCTGGAGTTTGCCAAAAAAGAGGGAGGCGAAGCGGGTACCAGCAAAGATCGGTATGTAGCCAATGCTTATGGTAAAGCACTGCAATTAAAAAGCTTGTCTGACAATCTGTTTGCGTATTTCCTGCTGGACAAGGAATATGAGGCCGATCTGGAGACCGTTGCAGTGAAAGAAGTGATCTACGATCTAATATCAGATCAGATTGCTATCCTTCATCAGGAGCATTTTCGGGTCCATATTTCAGGCGAGCTGCCGGAAACCTATATTAACGTGAATTTGGAGGAGCTTGGTCGTGTATTTGATAATGTGATGTCAAACTTATTGAAATACGCAGATCCGGAAGAAGAAATCAGCATCACGTTTGTATCGGATCAAGAGATATTTGAGATCCATGTTAGCAATACGATTAAACTTGCAGATATAACACCGGAAAGCAACGGACTCGGTGAAAGAAGCATTGCGCGAATGATGTCCCGCATGCAGGGACAGTTTCACAGTATACAAAAGAATTCTAAGTACTACATTGTGCTGCGATTTTGGAACACAAAGATGTAGGCTGCGAACAAAACGAATAAAATATTGAAATCGGAGACAACAAGATGAGATTTTCTAACAAATTCAAAAAGGTGCCCTACCTGTTACAAGCGCTTCTCAATGTCTGTCTGTTCTTCCTGGCGTTAGCCTTAAGCGCACTTTAATGTCAGCTCAGAAATCTGTAGTGGATCAAATTGAATCGTGGTTGTAAGTGGATATCTGAATGTATTTATTGGCTGCTTTAACAGACATGTCCCGATGAAATAGCATTAACTGTCTGGAGATGAAAATCGCTTCTTTATTTTACAAGGAAGAGGTTAAAATCTTAATAAATAAGATGATAAAGTTAGGATGGACGTTTATTGGTTTTTGTCACCATTTTTTACCACAATTGATATAAACGTATAGAAATGATAACAAATAAATATAGAGTGTGTAATGAAAATAAGCTTTCATAACCAATGAGCTAGATTTACTATATTGAGGGCCCAGTGATATAGAAAACAGATCGATGGTTCAAACCATCGGTTTTTTTATTTGTTTTCATACTCATTGAAAATCACCTCATTAGGACAAACAGTTATTACGCAGCATTACCCAAGGGGTGATGCATTTTATGAAGGTAATAATTATCGAGAGACCGCAAGCTGACAAATGCATGAACGATTGCTATCATTATTTAATAAAACTTTATAGGAAGGAGATCCAGGGTGATAGCAATATACCGAGGAACAAGCGATCAAGGGATCGAGCATCGACAGCCAGTTCGAGGCCTGTATAAAGAAAGCAGGGACTAAGGATGTGCTGAAGTATGCCGATGAAGGATTTTCTGGGGAGCTTTTAGAACGTCCGGCTTTGAATCGCTTGAGGGAGGATGCAGGCAAAGGACTTATAAGTCATTTGTTACGATCAGACCGTCTTTCTCGGAGAGCTTATCAGCGATGAAAAAAATGATTTTCATAACTCTTTCAAATAGAGAAAGCCGGAATATGAGATCCGGCCTCTTCTGCATTATTTCCCCTTCGCCTTCTTCCGCTTTTCCTTCTCTGCCCGATAAAACTCATGAAACATCTTCATCAGCGCCCGCTTTTCAATCCGCGATACATAGCTGCGTGAGATACCGAGTTCTTTGGCAATCTCTCGCTGCGTTTTTTCCTTCTTCAAATCAAGTCCAAACCGCCCGACAATCACTTCCTTCTCACGGTCATCTAAAATGTCAATGTATTGTTTCACTTTTTCAAGCTCCATATTGAGCTGGATCGTATCTATCACGTCTTCGTTTTCTGATTTCAAAACGTCAATCAGGCTTATTTCATTCCCTTCCTTATCCTGCCCGATCGGATCGTGAAGGGAGACGTCTTTTTTTGTTTTTTTCAATGCGCGCAAATGCATGAGGATTTCATTTTCAATACACCTCGCAGCATACGTCGCCAGCTTTGTCCCTTTACCAGCGGAATAGCTTTCAATTCCTTTTATCAGCCCGATCGTTCCGATGGAGATTAAGTCCTCTGCATCCTCACCTGTATTTTCAAATTTTTTCACAATATGGGCGACCAAGCGAAGATTATGCTCAATCAGCATGTTTCTGGCATGTTCATCCCCTTTAGCCATGAGCTCTAAGTATTTTTTTTCCTCGCTGCTTGAGAGCGGTTGTGGAAAGGCATTGTTTTTCACGTAAGATACTAAAAAGACAAGCTCTTTAACAACAAAGCCGAGCGCTGCGAAAACACCTGTCACCATCGTCACCTCCACAAAAGTATGTAGGCAAAAGCCTATATGTAAATGTATGTGACCGGGAGGCTGTCTGTGTCTGTACCGGGAAATTTCTCGCGGGGGAGTCCGGCTTTTGTAAGCAGCATACGAACTTCAAATGTTAAAAATAATCTTTATTAAGCGCCCATACACTGAAATGAACAAAGGTATGGGGGGATGGGAATGAAAAAATGGATGGCAGGCCTGTTTCTTGCTGCAGCAGTTCTTCTTTGTTTAATGGTTCCGCAACAGATCCAAGGCGCATCTTCGTATGACAAAGTGTTATATTTTCCGCTGTCTCGTTATCCGGAAACCGGCAGTCATATTAGAGATGCGATTGCAGAGGGACATCCAGATATTTGTACCATTGACAGAGATGGAGCAGACAAAAGGCGGGAGGAATCTTTAAAGGGAATCCCGACCAAGCCGGGCTATGACCGGGATGAGTGGCCGATGGCGGTCTGTGAGGAAGGCGGCGCAGGGGCTGATGTCCGATATGTGACGCCTTCTGATAATCGCGGCGCCGGCTCGTGGGTAGGGAATCAAATGAGCAGCTATCCTGACGGCACCAGAGTGCTGTTTATTGTGCAGTAGTAAAGAAGAGGCTCTTTCTTGAGCCTCTGTTGTTACAATCCTTCGCCGTGCTGAATTTTCGGGGGATAGGGTTCTGCTTTTCGCCAATATTGGCGTGTGCCTTCGTCCCGTACAACGATGCCCAGCTGTGCCAGTTCGAGACGGAATTCTTCAATATCGTCTTTTTCTTCGTCCTGCAGCGCTTTGTGACGAGCTTTTAATAAGGCATGGGCGCCTTGTGATAGGTCTGGTGCATCAGGAATCCATCGGCGAAATCGATCTTTAAACGGATCACCATCTGTTGCCCATTCGTAATGATGCTGTCTAAAGGCCTTCTCAACGTTTACTGGTTTTTCATCAATTTCTTCCCGTACCAATTCATATCCGGCTGTTCCCAGGAGGACAAGCCGTTTGTGATCCATAAATACAAAAGCGATGTCATCGGAATGAATTGTTTGCACTTTTTTTCCTTTGATGAATTCCACTGTGTGATCTGTAATTTTGACAGACAGCAGCATTGCAATAACAGAATGAGCGAACCAAATCCCCGCACACATACCGAGAAGAGCAGTGATAAATGCAGCTGTAGATCCCTGAAAAGAGGTGATGAGCCGAAGCGGTCCTTCAAGAGGGATCCAGGGGAGGGATAATGCCCATTTCGCAATCTGCGGGATAAAATACCCGATTGCAAAACCGATGATTGCAAGTGCAGCGTATAAAAAGGATACAGCGGTTTTCGTAACTCCAATAAGAGTATGAGATTGATTCTGCAACATGTCACCTTCTTTTTACTGAAAAAATCGAATTCCTTCCCATATTTTAACTTAAACTGATGGTAAATCAAGGATAAAGTGATAATTATGGATATAAAGAGATTCAGTAATAGAACTGGCAGGCGCAGTCGGTCATGAAAAATAAAATTTACATGCGTAGACGATGTAAGCCCCATTTGTTTTCAGCGTATCACAATACAATCCAAAGGGAACATAAAGAGTGAAGGCTTTTTAGACAATCAGGAGGAACAGATATGAAAATCGGATTAATCGGCTTAGGGAAAATGGGCATAAACATAGGAAAGCAATTCATTGACCGCAATCATCAAGCGGTTGGATATGATGTAAATCAAGCGGCTGTTGATGAACTGAAAGCATACGGGGCTGAGGGGACAACGAATCTTAAAGAGTTAATTTCTTTATTAGACCCGCCGCGTATCCTATGGGTTATGATACCGCATGGTATTGTCGATGCTGTTTTGCGTGATGTATCACCTTTATTAAGTAAAGGCGATATGATTATCGAAGCTGGAAACTCTCATTATAAAGAATCAATTCGCCGCTACAATCAAATGAAAGAAGCGGGTATCCATTATCTCGATGCCGGAACGTCGGGCGGAATGGAAGGCGCACGGCATGGAGCCTGTTTTATGGTGGGGGGCGATCATGAAGCATGGGAGATTGTGGAACCGCTTTTTCGTGATACCGCCGTCGAAAATGGTTATCTATACGCTGGTGAAGCGGGAAGCGGACATTTTTTAAAAATGATCCATAATGGAATTGAGTATGGAATGATGGCCGCGATTGGTGAAGGATTTGAAGTGCTTGAAAACAGCCAATTTGATTTTGACTATGAGAAGGTTGCCAGAGTGTGGAATCATGGTTCTGTCATTCGTTCTTGGCTTATGGGACTGACTGAGCGAGCTTTCTCTAAGGATGCGAAACTGGATCAGATCAAGGGCATTATGCATTCCTCAGGTGAAGGAAAATGGACGGTGGAAACCGCGCTTGATCTGCAGACGGCAACTCCGGTCATCGCCATGTCACTGATGATGAGATACCGTTCTTTAACAGACGATACGTTTACAGGAAAGGTGGTCGCTGCGCTTCGAAATGAATTTGGAGGCCATGCGACAGAAAAAAAGTAAAGGGGCCAACAAGCCTCCTTACTTTTTTGGCACCTTCAGAAGATGAGGGAACTTTTTATAAATGACCACCATGATGATCAGAATATATGCACCGTAAATGCTGATAGAAAATAATTTATTGCTGGTGAAATTGGCACCTGCAATAGTGACAACAACAATATTGGGGATTTTCCCTATTAAAGACGCAAAGAAAAAAACATGCCAGCGAACCTGGCTCAGCCCGCAGATCACGTTCATTACAAGTGAAGGTATGACAGGTATCAGCCTTCCTAATAAAACAGCGGTAAAAGCGTTTTTGTTGAAGGAAGCCTCGTAGCTTTGTATGGCAGGATAGGCCTGAACTTTTTTTCTGGCCCAATCTCTAAAACTGTACCTGGCGAGAAAAAACAGCAATATTGTACCAAGCATTGAGCCGGTCAGTGTAATCCAAATTCCATTTGCAGTCCCGAACACTGCGCCGTTTAAAGCAGCAACCAAAGCAAACGGCACTATTGGGAAAAAAACATCGGCAGCAATCAGCAGCATACTAAATAAAACGGAAAACATCCCTCCTGCTTTGATTGCATCAAGCCAAGCTTCTTTCTGAAAAAAACCGACTGCAATGATAGCAATAATCACAAGTATACCTATTCCTTTTTTTAACATGTCTATGGTCACTCCCAACTTAGGTGATGTCAGGAGCCAAAACCTCCGTCATCTAAATTAGTATAACTGTTGCCATTTCAGCGGTTCAACTGAAAACCAGGTTAAGAACACAATTCTTTTTTACCTCATAAAAAAGGCTGTCCATCTCTCTGTTTTCTGCATTCTTAATAATAGGGAGGGATAGAAATGGTAACCATAAAAAAGGATTTTATACCGCTATCAAATGATAATCGTCCTGGCTATTCGATGACGCCTGCTTATATTACGGTGCATAATACAGCGAATACAGCAAAAGGCGCTGATGCGAAAATGCACGCCAATTTTGTGAAAAACCCGAGCACATCCGAAAGCTGGCATTTTACAGTTGACGATTCAGTCATTTATCAGCATCTCCCGATAGATGAAAACGGCTGGCATGCGGGAGACGGTACAAACGGGACAGGAAATCGCAAATCGATCGGGATTGAAATCTGCGAAAATGCTGATGGCGATTTTGAAAAAGCAACATCAAATGCCCAGTGGCTGATCAGAAAGCTGATGAAGGAAAACAATATTCCGTTAAATCGTGTTGTTCCCCACAAAAAATGGTCTGGGAAAGAATGTCCGCGGAAACTCTTGAACCACTGGAACTCTTTTATAAACGGAATTTCTTCCTCGGATACACCTCCAAAAGAATCTTCACCATCATATCCCCTGCCGTCTGGGGTTATAAAGCTCACTTCGCCTTATCGAAAGGGCACAAACATTCTCCAGCTGCAAAAGGCTTTAGCTGCACTTCACTTTTACCCTGATAAGGGAGCCAAAAACAATGGCATAGATGGAGTTTACGGACCGAAAACAGCGAATGCCGTCAAGCGTTTTCAGCTCATGAACGGATTAAATGCAGACGGGATTTATGGGTCAAAAACAAAGGCCAGGCTTAAATCGAAGTTAAAGTAAATGCAGGATTTAAAGGATAACCTGTTTCCGGTGCGGATTCAGGTTATTTTCTTTTCTTTGGTTTGTGTGTTTTTCAGATTGGAAAGAAGGGAATTTTAAAAAATCATCAGCTGCGCCGCAATGAAAGCAGAATGATATTCACTGAGAGGGACACGTTAACTATAGGAAAAAACAGTGATAGCGAAAAACTCTTCATTGAACGAAGAGAAACAGAGGTATAACATTAAGGTGAGGCTTTTGGGGGTGTAAAGATGAAACATTTTATCATCCTTTTCCTTCTGCTGTTCGTTACAGCAGGATGCGAGGGAAGGGGATACGAAGACGTTGTAGCATTTGGTGACAGCAATACGCGTGGTTCTAACTGGGATTATCGCGATTATCCAAAAGCACAGCAGTGGGTCAATATATTAAAAACAGCTGAGCGCGGTAACCTTGATATACTCAATGCGGGAATCGGCGGACAGACGACAGAGGATGCCCGTCTCCGATTTCAGACAGATGTGCTGGATCAAAAACCGAAGTATTTGTTTATTATGTTCGGCACCAATGACGCTGCCATACTGACTGAGGGGAAACCGAGAGTGTCGAAGCAGCGTTTTAGAGAAAATCTAATTTATTTTATTGAAGAAAGCAGAAAACACGGGATCAAGCCAATCTTAATGACGTGTATCCCAATTATAGAAGGTAATGGGAAGCATCATCTGTTTTACTATTCCAGATATCAAGCAGCTGCTTTTGAACCAAAAGGCGGAGCAAGGAAATGGCACAACTCATATAACGATATTACAAGAGATGTGTCGAAGCGCCTGGATGTCCCTCTTGTAGATAACTGGAAGCATTTTATAGAAGCAGACGGCGGAAAAGCAACTGATGAAGCGCTTATCCAATCTGGTCTTATAGATCCTTCTGGAAATCATATGACACCTAAAGGGGCAAGGATTGTATATGAAGGAATACAAGATGGGCAGATTCTGCAGCGTTGAGCCGGACAACCGCCTAGTCCGATTTATTTCTCCTACATAGGCTGTTATAAAACCTTATTAAGGAGGCGCTTCACATGTATGGCGCAGGCAGAGCATATGGATACGCTTTTATTGTTGTTTTAGTTGTTGTTCTCCTGGTTGTGGGCGGCATATACTGGTTAGCATAATAACCGGCCCTTTAAAACACCTCTTTTTAGGGGTGTTTTTTGCTGAAAATAGTAGTAAAGCGCGCAGCCAAAGTGATATAATATCAGTCATCTGAGTAAAAAAAGGAAATACGCCCGGAAAAAATAGACAAATTCCTATTAAGAAGATACGGAAATAATATGTCCGAGCGATCTTCTTTTTATTTCGTTTTCAATTAACTCGATAAAGTCACGGTTTAAATTCATTTCGGTGGCTTTGAAATAAGATTCTATTAGTAATTCATCAGACAGTTTTCTCATGCTAGGAACCCAATTAATGGGAGAGGCACCTCCTTAAAAGTTGGAATCATTCATGATTTTAACGCATACAATGATAAGTTGCGTTCATCTGAGGTTGAAGTTATCTTTAATCTACCATGAAATGCATATAAGAACAATCGTTCTGTTATCCACACCAAAAAGTGGATAACTTGTGAGTATCGTGTTTATAATTTGTCTAAAGAGTGATGTAATAAGAGTGGATAGTGTGTGTAAATTTATCCACACCTGGTGAAGAAACCCAATTTTTGTCGAAATTTTTTTGCTCAGTTTTTCTTTAGGCGCAAGTTCGATTTTTTTCGACAATCATTTTGAGAGAAAGAAAAAGGGAAGGGTGCGGGTTTTGTTAAAAAAGTTTTTTTTACCTGACGAGTTTGTAAAAAATATTTTTCATATTACACCTGAGAAATTAAAGGAACGAAATGTAAAAGGAATTATTACTGACCTGGATAATACGCTTGTTGAATGGGACAGACCGAACGCGACGCCGCGATTGATCGAGTGGTTTGAAGAAATGAAGGAACACGGCATTAAAGTGACAATTGTCTCTAATAATAATGAAAGAAGAGTGAAACTTTTCTCAGAACCGCTTGGAATCCCATTCATCTATAAAGCAAGAAAACCGATGGGTAAAGCCTTTAATAGAGCGGTGCGCAATATGGAGCTAAAAAAAGAGGACTGCGTTGTCATCGGAGACCAGCTGCTGACCGATGTACTCGGGGGAAACCGAAACGGCTACCATACGATTTTGGTCGTGCCAGTCGCTTCCTCTGACGGATTCATTACGCGCTTTAACCGCCAGGTCGAACGCAGAATACTGAGTGCTCTCAAACGAAAAGGGCACATTCAGTGGGAGGAGTAAGAAATGGAAAAGGTTGTTTGTATCGGGTGCGGAGTTACGATCCAAACCGAGGACAAAACAGGTTTGGGGTACGCGCCGCCTGCATCGCTTACGAAAGAAAATGTGATTTGCCAGCGTTGCTTCAGACTGAAAAACTATAATGAAATACAAGATGTCTCCTTAACTGATGATGATTTTTTAAACATTCTTCACGGTATTGGAGAAACGGACTCTCTTGTCGTAAAAATTGTTGATATTTTTGATTTTAACGGCAGCTGGATTAATGGGCTGCAGCGCTTGGTGGGGGGAAACCCTATTTTATTAGTTGGCAATAAAGCGGATATTTTGCCTAAGTCACTGAAAAGAGAGCGTCTGATCCAATGGATGAAGCGTGAAGCGAAAGAGCTTGGCTTAAAACCGGTTGACGTATTTTTGGTCAGTGCGGGACGCGGCCAGGGAATCAGAGAAGTAATTGACGCGATTGAGCATTACCGCAACGGAAAAGACGTCTATGTTGTCGGATGTACAAATGTAGGAAAGTCAACCTTTATTAACCGGATTATTAAAGAAGTGTCAGGTGAAGAAGATATTATTACAACATCCCAATTTCCTGGCACAACCCTTGATGCGATTGAAATCCCGCTGGATGACGGTTCATCGCTTTATGATACACCGGGAATTATCAACAACCATCAAATGGCGCATTATGTCAATAAAAAGGATCTGAAAATATTATCTCCTAAAAAGGAGCTGAAGCCTCGCACATTCCAGCTTAATGATCAGCAAACACTGTATTTTGGCGGACTTGCAAGGTTTGATTATGTGTCTGGGGAAAGATCTCCTTTTATTTGCTATATGCCGAATGAGCTGATGATTCATAGAACAAAACTTGAAAATGCAGACGCGCTTTATGAAAAGCATGCAGGGGAATTGCTCACACCTCCGGGTAAAGATGAAATGGATGAGTTTCCGGAATTGGTCGCCCATACGTTTACGATAAAAGACAAAAAGACAGATATTGTTTTCTCTGGGTTAGGCTGGGTTACTGTCCATGACGCCGATAAAAAGGTAACTGCATACGCGCCAAAAGGCGTTCATGTATTTGTTCGGCGTTCATTAATTTAAGAAAAGGGGAGAGGAGTATGAAAAAGCTGTACGGGGTTATCGGAAATCCGATTGGCCATTCTATGTCACCTGATATTCATAACGCATCATTGAAAGACCTCGGGCTTGACGGACATTATCATGCCTTCAAGGTAGAAGAGAATGATCTGGAGAATGCGGTAAAAGGAATAAGAGCTCTAGGCGTACAAGGAATCAATGTGACTGTTCCGCACAAGGTTTCCATTATGGATTATCTGGATCATATTGATGAGAGTGCAAAAGTGCTCGGTGCCGTAAACACGGTCAGAAGAGAGGGAGATAAGCTTGTCGGATACAATACCGATGGGGAAGGCTTCGTGAAGTCATTAATGAAGGTATTAGACAAGCCCATCTCTGAACTGTCATTCTTAATGATCGGCGCTGGCGGAGCGGCGAGAGCCATTTTTACAACAATTGTCCGAAATACCCCGAAAAAATTTGACATTTGCAACCGGACGTTAGAAAAAGCAAAGCGGCTTACAGAAGCTACTCCCTCGTTTCACAATAAAGAAGTATTAAGCATAAAAGAAGCAGAAGAACGTCTTGAGCAGTATGATGTTATCATCCATACAACGTCTGTGGGCATGTATCCGAACGTGGACGATGTGCCGCTTTCATTACAGCGTGCCGCGAGCAGTGCCGTCGTATGTGATATCGTGTATAATCCAATACAGACGGTCCTTTTAAAAGAAGCAAGCCAAAAAGGCTTGAAAACACTTGACGGTGTGGGCATGTTTGTTGAACAGGCAGCATTATCTTTCCAATTGTGGACTGGACAAGAGCCTGATATTGAAAAAATGAGATCCATTGTAATAGGAAAATTAGGAGGAACAGAATGTTAACAGGTAAACAAAAACGTTTTTTGCGTTCAAAAGCGCATCATTTAACGCCGATTTTTCAAGTAGGTAAAGGCGGAGTAAACGACAACATGATTAAACAAATTGCTGAGGCGCTTGAAGCGAGAGAGCTGATTAAAGTCAGCGTGCTTCAGAATTGCGAAGAGGATAAAAACGATGTAGCGGAAGCTCTTGTAAAAGGAAGCCGCTCTCAATTGGTGCAGACAATCGGCAATACGATTGTGTTATATAAGGAATCAAAGGAAAATAAACAAATCGAGCTTCCTTAAAGGTGGTTGAAATGAAGAAAATCGGAATTTTCGGAGGCACGTTTGACCCTCCACATAATGGTCACCTCTTAATGGCGAATGAGGTGCTGTACCAGGCGGGGCTTGATGAAATTTGGTTTATGCCTAATCAAATTCCGCCGCATAAACAGAACGAAGACTATACCGACAGCTTTCATCGCGTGGAAATGCTAAAGCTTGCAATTCAATCTAATCCGTCCTTTAAGCTGGAGCTTGTTGAAATGGAAAGAGAAGGGCCATCATATACCTTTGATACCGTTTCTTTACTGAAGCAGCGTTATCCAAATGATCAGCTGTTCTTTATTATCGGTGCTGATATGATTGAATATTTGCCGAAATGGTATAAGTTGGACGAGCTGCTGAACCTCATTCAATTTATTGGAGTAAAGCGCCCCGGTTTTCATGTTGAAACCCCTTATCCGCTTCTCTTTGCAGACGTTCCGGAATTTGAGGTATCATCAACTATGATAAGGGAACGGTTTAAAAGCAAGAAGCCCACTGACTACTTAATCCCTGATAAAGTGAAGAAGTATGTAGAGGAGAATGGTTTATATGAATCGTGAGGAGGCACTTGCATGCGTGAAGCAGCAATTGACCGAACACCGATATATCCATACGGTTGGCGTGATGAACACGGCGATCGAACTTGCGGAGCGTTTTGGAGCCGATTCTAAAAAAGCGGAAACAGCGGCAATCTTTCATGATTACGCCAAATTCCGCCCTAAAGAAGAAATGAAACAAATTATTGCGCGCGAAAAAATGCCTGCGCATTTATTGGATCATAATCCGGAGCTCTGGCACGCTCCGGTCGGCGCTTATTTGGTCCAAAGAGAGGCAGGGGTTCAAGATGAAGACATTCTTGACGCCATTAGGTATCATACCTCAGGGCGTCCCGGCATGTCACTTTTAGAAAAAGTCATTTACGTTGCCGATTACATTGAGCCAAACAGGGCATTTCCCGGTGTCGATGAGGTGCGTAAGCTTGCTGAGACAGATTTGAATCAAGCGCTGATTCAGTCCATTAAAAATACAATGGTTTTTCTTATGAAAAAAAATCAACCGGTTTTTCCAGACACATTTTTAACGTATAACTGGCTTGTGTCTGGCAGCTGAACAGGAGGAATTTGTGAATGAACCATAAGTCCATTTTAAAGATCGCAGCTGCGGCTTGCGACGATAAACGGGCAGAGGATATTTTAGCACTGGATATGGAAGGTATTTCTCTGGTTGCTGATTATTTTCTGATCTGCCACGGAAATTCAGATAAACAGGTACAGGCGATTGCCCGTGAAATCAAGGATCAGGCTGATGAAAACGGCATTCAAGTCAAAAAGATGGAAGGCTTTGATGAAGCAAGATGGGTTCTCGTTGATCTAGGCGATGTGATTGTCCATGTCTTCCATAAGGACGAAAGAAGCTACTACAACCTTGAAAAGCTGTGGGGAGACGCTCCGCTCGCAGATCTTGATCTTGGAATGAATCAATGATTTATCAAGGCTTTGCAAGCGTGTATGACGAGTTAATGTCACACGCGCCTTACGATCAATGGACAAAATGGATTGAAGCATCTCTCCCGGAAAAAGGCCGTATTCTCGATCTGGCATGCGGCACGGGGGAAATCTCCATCCGGCTTGCCGAAAAAGGCTTCGAGGTTACAGGCATCGATCTCAGCGAAGAGATGCTTTCTTTCGCCCAGCAAAAGGTATCGAGTAGCCAGCCTATTTTATTTCTTCAGCAGGATATGAGAGAGATTACCGGCTTTGACGGTCAGTTTGACGCTGTTGTGATATGCTGTGACTCATTAAATTATTTAAAAACAAAAAATGATGTGATCGAAACCTTTAAAAGTGTATTTCGGGTATTAAAGCCTGAAGGCATTTTGCTGTTTGATGTTCATTCATCTTATAAAATTGCGGAAGTCTTTCCGGATAGCACATTTGCTGACCAGGACGAAGATATCAGCTATATTTGGCAGAGCTTTGCCGGAAGTGACGAGCTTTCTGTCATTCATGATATGTCGTTTTTTGTGTGGAACGGAGAAGCGTATGATCGTTTTGATGAGACACACGAGCAAAGAACGTTCCCGGTGGAAGAGTACGAAGAAATGCTTAAGAACTGCGGCTTTCAGCTCCATCGCGTGACAGCTGATTTTACGGATACCGAGCCATCAGCACAATCAGAACGCCTCTTTTTCAAGGCACAGAAATCAAAAACCATCGTTTCCTAAAACGATGGTTTTTTAAAATGCTTTTTTATGCTTTTGCAGTACAGACGAAAGTATGACATACTCGTCTACACATGAAACTGCTTTTTCACTGCGGAAATATCCTCCTCGTACTTCATATGAGTATTTTGAAATACCCGGTGAAACATATCCTGCACACCGCTTTCCAGCGCTTTAATGCCTTCTCCTGTTACACCGCCTTTAACGCAAACCTTTTCCTGTAATGCAGGCAGGGTATACAATTCGGTTTCTAACAGTTTTCCCATTCCGACAAGCATTTCCTTACACATCAAAATCGCGTCCTGTTTAGACACTGATGTTTCCGAAACAGCTGCATCTATAAACCGCTGAATCAGATAGCTCATAAAAGCGGGACCGCAGCTTACGATGTCTGATGCAACCCTCGTGATGTCACTTTCAATTTGCAGCGGATGAGAGATATGCTGCATCAGCTCATTGATTTTCGTTTTTGCAGATTCGCCGCAGCTTGTGCCGAAAGTGACGAGAGAAACACCTGCCAGCGCTCTGTTCGTAATACTTGGGATTACTCGTGCCACTTGACACGGCACATATTGTTCGAGCTGTTCGGTTTGAACGGGGCTTGTAATTGAAATGAGAATATGATCTTTTCTTAAATAAGGTAACGCTCTTGCCAGTAAAGGATATATATCAAGCGGCTTAACACAAATAAAAATCATCTCGTTCTCAGAAACGAGCTTTTCGAGACTTTCGGTAACGTTTATGCTGTTGTAGCGGTTTTTTATGTGCAACGCTTTTTCAATTGTGCGGTTTGTGATTGTTATGTTTGAGGGATCGGCCGCTTTTGATTCAATAAATGATTCGATAAGGATCGTACCCATATTTCCTGTGCCGATAAAGCCTATCTTCAATGGTTTCCCCTCCTTTGAGCTATTATCCTCTAAACCATATGTGTTATGAAAATAAAATATGACGAAAGCGGGGAACATGCACGATGAATTGGTTGAATCAGCATAAGAAAGCAATTATTTTAGCGGCTTCTGCGGCTGTTTTCACAGCGATTATGATCGTTCTGGCCACAGGGAAAAATAAAGAGCCGGTGAAGCAAGCTGTACCAACAGAGACAGAAAATACAGTGGTAAAGCAGGAAGCAAACAACGACAAGTCAAACGAAACAATTGTGATAGACATCAAAGGTGCTGTTCAGCATCCTGGCGTTTATGAAATGCGAACAGGGGACAGAGTATCTCAGGCAATTGAGAAAGCGGGCGGGACCAGTGAACAAGCAGACGAAGCGCAAGTAAATTTGGCGGAGATTCTGCAGGACGGGACAGTGGTGTACATCCCGAAAAAGGGAGAGGAAACAGCAGTGCAGCAAGGTGGCGGAGTGTCTGTCCAAAGCGATGGAGGGAAGGGAGCGCTGGTGAATATCAATACAGCAACCTTAGAGGAGTTACAAGGCATCTCAGGGGTGGGGCCATCCAAAGCTAAAGCTATTATTGCATACCGGGAAGAGAACGGTCGTTTCCAAACAATTGAAGATATTACTAAGGTTTCAGGAATAGGTGAAAAGTCATTTGAGAAAATAAAGTCTTCCATTACAGTAAAGTGATTTGACGGTCATGCATTATGATAGGTAAACTAAAGGTCAGGCAACACAACATTTGGAGGGAACAACGTGGAACGAATTTCATGGAATCAATACTTTATGGCTCAAAGCCATTTATTGGCGCTGCGCAGCACATGTCCGAGATTATCTGTCGGCGCTACTATAGTCAGAGACAAACGCATGATAGCAGGAGGCTACAACGGGTCAATCGCGGGCGGCGTACATTGTGCAGATGAAGGATGCTTAATGATAGATGATCATTGCGCAAGAACCATTCACGCTGAAATGAATGCGATTCTTCAATGCTCTAAGTTTGGGGTGCCGACTGATGGAGCGGAGATTTATGTGACGCATTATCCGTGCATTCAATGCTGCAAATCTATTATTCAAGCTGGTATCAAAACGGTTTATTATGCTGAGGATTACAAAACACATCCGTATGCGCAGGAATTATTTGAACAGGCGGGTGTAACTGTTGAACAGGTTGAACTCGATGAAATGATCGTTGATCTGAAAAACAGAGAAAAGCTTTCATTTGTAGCGGGTCTTATAGGGAAATTGGCCGATGCCGGTTTAGCGGAGGAAGAATTGAAAAAGATACATGAACAGGCGAATACACTTTTCACGAGCTACGTGTGATGAATGCGTAATTCGCGTTTGTTATTGCCTATGGCGGCAGCTTCGGCAACGGCTGGAATTACTGCCGCCGCTTATTTCCCCGCTATTTTTCTTTTCATCCTCTTTCTCCTCATCATTTTAATCAAAACGAGGCACGCTTTTCTTATTATTGTTTGTTTCTTCTCTTTTATATTGTTTTTTGTACTGTATGCAGTCACAGATTCTCAGAATGTCTCTTCCTATCGGCAGGGAACTTATCAATTCAAGGCAGTGATTGACAATATTCCTAAAATTGACGGCGACCGTATGTCTATGATGGTTGAGACACCTGATAAGGAAAAATGGGCTGCTGCGTATCGCATTCAGTCTGCTGGTGAAAAAGAACAGCTGTTATACATAGAACCAGGAATGTCATGTGAGTTGACTGGTACATTGGAAGAACCGAATCACGCAACTGTGCCGGGTGCATTTGATTATAACGAGTATCTTTATCGGCAGCATATTCATTGGAACTACTCTGTCACGTCTATCCAAAACTGCAGCGAACCTGAAAATTTCAAGTACAAGGTGCTCAGCTTGAGAAAACATATCATATCATTCACAAACAGCCTTCTGCCTCCTGATTCGGCAGGGATTGTACAGGCACTTACAGTTGGTGACAGATTTTATGTGGAAGATGAAGTGCTTACTGCGTATCAAAAGCTTGGTGTTGTCCATCTCTTGGCAATATCAGGGCTCCACGTGGGGATTTTGACAGCAGGTTTGTTTTATATCATGATACGCCTTGGTATAACAAGAGAAAAGGCGTCAATTCTGTTGCTGTTATTTCTGCCGCTCTATGTGATGTTGACCGGCGCTGCTCCTTCAGTGCTACGCGCCGCTCTCATGTCGGGTGTTTACTTAGCTGGAAGCCTTGTCAAATGGCGTGTCCACTCTGCAACTGCAATTTGCCTTTCATACATCGTCCTTCTGCTCTTCAATCCTTATCATCTCTTTGAAGCCGGTTTTCAGCTATCGTTCGCCGTCAGTTTTTCTTTAATTCTATCCTCTTCTATTTTTCAGCAGGTTAAAACCTCCTTGGGGCAGCTGACAATTGTATCACTCATCGCTCAGCTGGGCTCGCTTCCGATTCTCCTATATCATTTTCATCAGTTTTCTATCATCAGCGTACCGATGAATATGTTGATGGTACCATTTTATACCTTCTGTATTTTGCCGGGAGCTGTAGCAGGTGTTCTTCTATTAAGTCTTTCCGCTTCGTTTGGGAGATTGTTTTTCAGCTGGTTTGATTTATTGATAAGCTGGACCAATAGGCTAATCACAAACATTGCAGATGTTGATGTATTCACGATTATGATCGCACATCCTGCACCTGTTTTGCTTTTTTTATTCACGGTCACGATCATCCTATTGCTTATGGCGATTGAAAAACGCTCCTTGTCGCAGTTGATGGTAACCGTAGGCATTTGCTGCACGGTGCTGTTTCTGCTCTTTATATATCCGTGTCTTAGTTCCGAAGGAGAAGTGGATATGATAGATATTGGACAGGGTGACAGCATGTTTGTAGGTGCTCCACATCAGCGGGGTCGTGTCTTAATTGATACCGGCGGCACTTTGTCTTACTCGTCAGAGCCTTGGCGCGAAAAACAGCATCCGTTTTCACTGGGGGAAAAGGTGCTGATTCCGTTTTTAACTGCTAAGGGAATCAAACAGCTTGACGCTTTAATTCTGACGCACGCTGACCAAGATCATATCGGAGAGGCGGAGACTCTGCTGAAGCATCATAAAATAAAGCGCCTCGTGATTCCGAAAGGGTTCGTTTCTGAACCTAAAGATGAGAAAGTGCTGCAGACAGCCAGAGAAGAGGGAGTGACAATTGAAGAGGTGAAGCGAGGCGATGTATTGCAAATAAAGGATTTGCAGTTCCATGTACTGTCACCTGGAGCACCTGATCCGGCAAGCAAAAATAATTCCTCTCTCGTTCTGTGGATGGAGACGGGCGGTATGAGCTGGATCTTGACGGGTGATCTGGAGAAAGAAGGGGAACAGGAGGTGATGAACGTGTTTCCAAATATTAAAGCAGATGTCTTAAAGGTGGGGCACCATGGGAGCAAAGGCTCTACCGGTGAAGAATTCATCCAACAGCTTCAGCCGGAAACGGCCATTATCTCAGCTGGGAAAAACAATCGGTACCATCATCCTCATCAAGAAGTTCTGCAACTATTACAGAGACATTCTATCCGCGTGCTGCGAACAGATCAAAACGGAACGATCCAATATAGATACAAAAACAGAGTTGGAACCTTTTCTGTCTATCCTCCATATGATACATCAGATATAACAGAGACGAACTAAAAAAGACTGCCGAGAAATCAGCAGCCCGGGCAGTCGCTGTTATGAACCAACTAGGTGAATAACCGTTGCCATGACAAACAAGAAGGCGAAAAATCCGAAGGACACAACAAAACCAACAGCTGAATCTACAGCATCATTTCGTTTGCTTTGAACGTTTTTTTCAAAATCATTCAACTTTATCCCTCCTGACTGATTTAAGTATAATCGAATCGTTTTGAAAAATCTAGAAGCTTAGGTAACGTTTTCTGTTCTGGTGATTATCGCCTTTTTACAAGCTGTCCCGGGGGCTTGCGAACAGGCGTTTAATATAAATGGGGAAGCAGCAGTCAGGCTTCCTCTTTACTATTTTGTAAACTCAATTTAGGATAGAGGGGGATGATGAAAGAGAGGAAGTCGTACAACAATGGTATTTGATGTGTGGAAAAGCCTGAAAAAAGGAGATGTCCATCCGGTTTATTGTTTATACGGAAAAGAGACATATCTGCTGCAAGAAACCGTCAGCAGGATCAGACAGACGGTCGTTGATCAGGAGACAAAGGATTTCAATCTATCCGTTTTTGATCTGGAAGAGGACCCGTTGGATCAAGCGATTGCAGATGCTGAAACGTTTCCGTTTATGGGGGAGCGGCGTCTTGTCATTGTGAAAAATCCATATTTTTTAACAGGTGAAAAGAAAAAAGAAAAAATTGAGCACAACGTCAGTGCGCTTGAATCATATATACAATCACCTGCGCCTTACACAGTCTTTGTCCTGCTTGCTCCGTATGAAAAGCTTGATGAGCGGAAAAAGCTGACGAAAGCGTTAAAGAAGCACGCGTTTATGATGGAGGCGAAGGAATTAAACGCAAAGGAAACGACGGACTTTACTGTCAACCTTGCAAAAACAGAGCAGAAAACAATCGGCACGGAAGCGGCGGAGCATTTGGTTCTGCTTGTGAACGGGCATCTGTCATCGATTTTTCAGGAGATTCAAAAGCTCTGCACGTTTATTGGAGATCGTGAAGAAATTACGCTGGATGATGTGAAAATGCTTGTTGCTAGAAGCCTTGAACAAAATATTTTTGAGCTGATCAATAAAATCGTCAACCGAAAACGAACTGAGAGTCTGCAAATTTTTTATGATTTGCTTAAACAAAATGAAGAACCGATCAAAATTATGGCGCTTATTTCGAATCAGTTCCGGCTGATTCTGCAGACGAAGTACTTCGCGGAACAGGGATACGGACAAAAACAAATCGCTTCTAATCTAAAAGTTCACCCATTTCGGGTAAAGCTGGCGATGGATCAAGCAAGGCTTTTTTCAGAGGAGGAGCTCCGTTCAATTATTGAACAGCTTGCCGTCATGGACTATGAGATGAAAACCGGGAAAAAGGACAAGCAGCTCCTGCTCGAACTGTTCCTTTTACAGCTGTTAAAAAGAAATGAAAAAAACGATCCCCATTATTGAGGATCGTTTTTATATTATGCAGAAAGTCCGTTCACTTTTTTCGCTAGTCTTGATTTGTATCGAGCTGCGGTATTTTTGTGTACAAGACCTGTTTTCACTGCTTTATCAATACGTTTAGCTGCTTCAGTAAGAGCAGTTTTCGCTTTGTCAGCTTCGTTGTTAGCAACAGAAGCTTCAACTTGTTTGATTGCAGTACGCATAGCAGATTTGATTGTCGCGTTATGAACGCGGCGTTCGTTGTTTGTTTTTGTACGTTTAATCGCTGATTTAATGTTTGGCATGTGTTTCACCTCCTAAGATACAACCTGTAGCACAGTGTCTTAAGGTTAAATCTTCTTCACAATAGAACAAATTGTATTCTATCAAACACATCTTTAGATTGCAATATAAATGTAAAGTATTTTTCATTGAAGGCTCTCTTTTTAGCATGATTCATTCAGCAAATGGCAACAATATAGGTACTTAATGTGAAGGAGGCCACTGTATGAAAAAGAGTGAGCTGGATGTGAATCAGTATTTGATACGTACCGATTTGGCAGTGGAAACGAAGGAAGCAATGGCCAATCAGCAGGCTGTGCCGACAAAAGAAATTAAAGGCTTTATTGAAAAAGAGCGTGATCACGGCGGCATTAAAATCCGCACAGTTGATGTTACAAAGGAAGGCGCGGAGCTTTCGGGAAAAAAAGAAGGGCGCTATTTAACGCTTGAAGCACAGGGAATCAGGGAGAATGATTCAGAAATGCAGGAGAAGGTCTCTGCTGTCTTTGCGGAGGAATTCTCAGCTTTTCTTGAAAACCTTAATATCTCAAAAGATGCGAGCTGTTTGATCGTTGGGCTCGGGAACTGGAACGTGACACCTGACGCGCTTGGACCGATGGCAGTAGAAAATTTGTTGGTAACAAGGCACTTGTTTAAGCTTCAGCCGGAAAACGTACAGGAGGGGTACAGGCCTGTCAGTGCATTTGCACCGGGTGTAATGGGGATAACAGGAATCGAAACAAGTGACATTATTAAAGGTGTGATTGAGCAATCGAAGCCTGATTTTGTCATCGCCATTGATGCGTTGGCGGCGCGGGCAGTGGAAAGGGTAAACACAACCATTCAAATATCGGATACAGGCATTCATCCGGGATCTGGAGTGGGGAATAAACGAAAAGATTTAAGCAAAGACACGCTTGGTGTTCCGGTGATTGCTATCGGTGTTCCGACAGTAGTTGATGCCGTGACAATTGCCAGCGACACGGTGGACTACATATTAAAACATTTTGGCAGAGAAATGAAGGATAACAGGCCGTCAAGATCGCTTGTTCCGGCAGGCATGACGTTTGGGAAGAAGAAAGTGCTCACTGAAGAAGATCTTCCCGATCAAAAGCAGCGCCAATCGTTCCTAGGTATTGTCGGAACCCTTCAAGAAGATGAAAAACGGCAGCTCATTCACGAGGTGCTTTCGCCTTTAGGGCACAACTTAATGGTTACGCCGAAGGAAGTCGATTCATTTATCGACGATATGGCAAATGTTTTAGCGAATGGATTAAACACAGCGCTTCATGAAAAAGTGTCACAAGAAAACAAAGGCTCCTACAATCACTAAACAGTTCTACTTCCTCTAGCTTGTTCATAGAGTAATTACTAGACAAGCGCTGGAGGGATTCAATGAGAAATAAACGCAGAAACAGACAAATTGTTGTTGCGGTAAATGGCGGGAAAGCGGTAAAAGCCATCTTTCTATTTATCGTAAGCCTTATCGTGATTTTTGTTCTATCCGGTGTGCTGACGTCTCTCCGGCCGGAACTTAGGCCGTCGTCTGACTCTTTTTATGGGATTGCTGAAGAATTGCCGGGTGACGTGTTTGCACACTTGTTGCGGATGGAAAACCATTATTTCGCTTCTGACCTCTCTCAAACAGACAGCTCATTTCATCTTTCTCGTCTTTCTTTAAAGCTGGCGACGAGCATTAACCTCGAAGATCCGCGGAGCTTTCTCGGTCGGGAGCTGCCGGGGTTTGCACAATTTGATACCGAGATTTTGTTAGCTGGACAAGGGACGGATTATACGAATATGCCTGCGGAATCGCCGCCGCCGTCTAAGGTGATGGAGGAAGAAAGAGAAGCGAATTTGGCAGAGATTGAAAAACAGCAAACGCAATCAGATAATGCGCAAAAAGATCCGCCCAAACAAACAACAGGTGATAAAAAGGTCGTGTTTATCTATCACACGCACAATACGGAATCATATCTCCCTCTATTAAAAGGCGAGACCGATCCTGACATGGCGCGCCATTCTAAAGCCAACGTCACGCTTGTAGGAGATATGTTCGGACAAGCGCTTGAATCCCAGGGAATCGGAGCCACAGTGAATAAAACCGATATACAGTCAAAATTGAATAAAAAAGGCTTAAACTATGCCAGGTCCTACGATGAATCAAGGCCGGTCGTGAAAGACGCCCTCGCTTCAAACAAAAATCTGCAATATATCATTGACATCCACAGAGACTCACGGCGCAAAAAAGACACAACCGCAACGATTAAAGGAAAAAACTATGCCAGGGTAGCCTTTGTCGTCGGGAAAAAAAGCAAAAACTTCGAAGAAAACTATAAAATTGCGAGTGAGCTTCATAAACTGATGGAGAAAAAATATCCCGGACTTAGCACAGGTGTCTTTTCCAAAGGCTCGCCAGGCGATAATGGTGTTTACAATCAGGATTTAACCGATAGAGCGCTTTTGCTCGAGTTTGGCGGAGTAGATAATAATCTCGAAGAGCTGCAGCGTGCGGCTAACGCGGCCGCGGACGTATTCAGCGAAATGTACTGGGATGCTGAAAAGGTCAACGCAGCGAGCGGGGAGACGAAAAAACAATAAGAAATAGGTGGTTGATTTGATTGCATACTTTGGAAAATGCTTACTGCTTGTCACGATCATGTTTTTAGGCGTGCTGTTCGGCATGCAGCAGGCAAACAACGGGATGCTGAGTATGAAAGGCTATCATGACCCATCACTCAAGGGGGCGTTTACGCTCACCGACGGAGATGATAATGAAAAAGAAGCCTCAATCCTAGGAGAAACAGTCACGGCAAAAGATTTAGAAGAAAAACAAAAAGAGCTGGAAAAGGTGGAGACGTTCAATATGTTTTCAAAAGCCGGACAAGCGCTTTCGAACACCGTAACCAATACTGCCCAGTCAATGTATGAATGGATACGGGATATGAATCAATAAGTACGTGAAAGAGAAAAGCAGCCCAGATATGATAGGGAACTTTTCTCTTTCTTGTTTTACATTGAATCTTTACAATCCTATTGATATAATCTAAGCTAGTGTATTTTGCGTTTAATAGTAGGAGTGATAGATTGTGACAGATAAAGAAAAGCGTTTAGAGAGGCAATCGAGAATACGGAATTTCTCTATCATTGCCCATATTGACCACGGAAAATCGACCTTAGCGGATCGTATTTTAGAAAAAACGTCGGCAATCACTCAACGAGAAATGAAAGAACAATTGCTCGATTCTATGGATCTTGAACGTGAGCGGGGCATAACCATTAAATTAAACTCTGTTCAGCTTAAATATAAAGCAAAAGACGGAGAAGAATATATCTTTCATCTAATCGATACGCCGGGACACGTCGACTTCACATATGAAGTATCCCGAAGCCTTGCTGCCTGCGAGGGTGCGATTCTTGTCGTGGATGCAGCCCAGGGGATTGAAGCGCAGACGCTCGCCAATGTCTACTTAGCGCTTGACAACGATCTTGAAATCCTTCCGGTCATCAATAAAATCGACCTTCCGAGCGCCGAGCCTGAACGTGTGCGCCAAGAGGTAGAAGACGTTATCGGCCTTGACGCATCAGAAGCCGTGCTTGCTTCAGCTAAAGCCGGTATCGGGATTGAGGAGATTTTAGAACAAATCGTAGAAAAGGTGCCAGCTCCGACCGGAGATCCGGAGGCGCCGCTCAAAGCGCTGATCTTCGACTCGCTTTATGACGCCTACCGCGGTGTCGTGGCTTATATCAGAGTCGTTGAAGGAACGGTAAAGCCGGGACAAAAAATCAAAATGATGGCAACCGGCAAAGAATTCGAAGTAACAGAGGTGGGCGTGTTCACGCCGAAAGCAACTCCGACAAATGAACTGACGGTCGGTGATGTAGGCTTCCTGACTGCCTCAATCAAAAATGTCGGTGACACACGTGTCGGTGATACAATAACGAGCGCTGCCAATCCTGCAGAAGAAGCGCTACCGGGATACCGCAAGCTAAACCCGATGGTGTACTGTGGTTTGTATCCAATTGATACAGCGAAGTATAATGATTTAAGGGAAGCTCTTGAAAAGCTTGAGCTGAATGATTCCTCCCTTCAATATGAAGCGGAAACTTCGCAAGCGCTTGGATTCGGGTTCCGCTGCGGATTTTTAGGCATGCTTCACATGGAGATCATTCAGGAGCGAATTGAGCGTGAGTTCAACATCGACCTGATTACGACAGCGCCAAGCGTTATCTATGACGTGTATATGACAGACGGCGAAAAGGTCGTTGTCGACAACCCGTCCAACATGCCGGATCCTCAAAAGATCGAACGGGTTGAGGAGCCATACGTAAAAGCTACGATGATGGTGCCGAATGACTATGTCGGCGCTGTAATGGAGCTTTGCCAAGGAAAACGAGGCAATTTCATTGATATGCAGTATTTAGACGCAAACCGTGTCAGCATCATTTATGATATGCCATTAGCGGAAATCGTATATGAGTTTTTTGACCAGCTGAAATCAAGCACTAAAGGCTATGCGTCCTTTGATTATGAACTGATCGGCTACAAACCGTCCAAGCTTGTGAAAATGGACATTATGCTGAATGGTGAAAAAATCGATGCCCTTTCCTTTATCGTGCATCGTGATTACGCATATGAACGCGGAAAAGTGATCGTTGAAAAACTGAAAGAACTCATTCCGCGCCAGCAGTTTGAAGTTCCGGTACAAGCCGCAATCGGCCAGAAAATCGTGGCCCGCTCCACCATAAAAGCAATGCGTAAAAACGTATTGGCTAAATGTTACGGAGGGGACATCTCGCGTAAACGGAAACTTCTTGAAAAACAAAAAGAAGGAAAACGCCGGATGAAGCAGGTCGGCTCAGTTGAAGTGCCGCAAGAAGCATTTATGGCAGTTCTGAAAATGGACGACAGTCCGAAAAAACAATAGAAGCCGCCGCAGTCTTGTACTGCGGCTTCTTTCTGTAAAGAAGGTGAATCCGTTGAAATCAGCTTATATCCATATCCCATTTTGTGAGCATATTTGCCACTACTGCGATTTCAATAAATATTTTATTCAAAGTCAGCCAGTCGACGAGTATTTAAACGCACTCGAACAGGAAATGATAAATACAATAGCAAAAACTGGGCAGCCTGATCTCAAAACAATCTTTATTGGAGGAGGCACGCCGACCTCCCTGTCTGAGGAACAGCTTAAAAAGCTGATGGACATGATCAACCGTGTGCTGAAGCCCTCAAGCGACTTATCGGAATTTGCGGTTGAAGCGAATCCGGACGACTTGTCCGCAGAGAAATTAAAAATATTAAAAGAAGCAGGCGTAAATCGCCTCAGCTTTGGTGTACAAACGTTTGAAGACGATCTGTTAGAAAAAATCGGCCGAGTGCACAAGCAAAAAGATGTATTCACTTCTTTTGAAAGAGCGCGGGAAATCGGTTTTGAGAATATCAGTCTTGATCTCATGTTCGGGCTTCCGGGGCAAACCCTCAAGCATCTGGAACATTCCATCAACACTGCTTTATCACTGGACGCCGAGCATTATTCCGTTTACTCCCTTATTGTAGAACCGAAAACGGTATTTTATAATTTGATGCAAAAAGGGCGGCTTCATCTTCCGCCGCAGGAGCAGGAAGCTGAAATGTATGAAATGGTGATGAGCCAGATGGAAGCTCACGGCATTCATCAATATGAAATCAGCAACTTTGCTAAGGCAGGCATGGAATCTAAGCACAATCTAACGTATTGGAGCAACGAACAATATTTCGGTTTCGGAGCCGGCGCTCACGGATATATCGGCAGCACACGAACAGTGAACGTCGGACCTGTTAAGCATTACATTGACCTGATAGCTGAAAAGGGTTTTCCGTACAGAGATACACATGAAGTGACAACAGAAGAACAGATTGAGGAAGAAATGTTTTTAGGTTTGAGAAAAACAGCCGGTGTCAGCAAAAAACGATTCGCAGAAAAATACGGCTGTTCCCTGGAAGGACTTTTCCCAAGCGTATTAAAAGACCTCGCTGAAAAAGGGCTGATTCACCATTCGGAGTCTGCCGTTTATTTGACTCATCAAGGGAAATTATTAGGCAATGAAGTTTTTGGCGCTTTTTTGGGTGAGTTATAATTGACATTTTTCTTGTGGTTTGATACTTTTGTTATAGAATTAGCACTCGCTTATTGAGAGTGCTAACAGAGGTGATGATGATGTTAACAAATCGTCAGCTGCTGATCCTTCAGGTTATAATCAACGATTTTATTAAATCGGCACAGCCGGTGGGATCAAGAACTCTTTCGAAAAAAGATGAAATCACATTTAGCTCTGCAACAATAAGAAACGAGATGGCTGACTTGGAGGAATTGGGCTTTATTGAAAAAACCCATTCATCCTCAGGACGTGTTCCGTCAGAAAAAGGGTATCGGTACTATGTTGACCATTTGCTGTCACCCGTCAAACTGACGAAAAGCGACCTGGACCAAATCCACTCGATCTTCAAAGAGAAAATTTTCGAGCTGGAGAAGACAGTTCAAAAATCAGCGCAAATTTTGTCCGATCTGACGAATTACACATCCATCGTACTCGGGCCGAAGCTGAGTGAGAATTACCTTAAACAGATTCAAATCATTCCGATTCAGCCTGATATGGCGGTAGCGATTCTCGTTACCAATACGGGGCATGTGGAAAACAAAACGATTAACTTTCCGACCAAAATGGATCTGTCTGATATTGAAAAACTGGTCAATATACTGAACGACCGTTTAAGCGGCGTTCCAATGGATGAACTGAATGAGCGCATATTTAAGGAAGTTGTCATGTACCTAAGACAGCACATTAAAAACTATGACAATATACTCGACGCGCTTCGTTCAACCTTTCATTCCACAAATCACGTTGAAAAGTTGTTTTTTGGCGGGAAAATCAATATGCTGAACCAGCCTGAGTTCCATGATATCACCCGAGTTCGGTCGCTCCTTTCATTAATTGAGAAAGAACAGGATGTTTTAAAGCTGGTTCAAACCCCGCACACGGGAATTTCGATTAAAATCGGAAAAGAAAACGACTATGAAGAGATGGAAAATTGCAGTCTGATTACGGCTTCTTATTCCGTAGACCAGAAGCAGATCGGCTCAATTGCGATTATCGGCCCGACCCGCATGAATTATTCCAGGGTTGTCAGCCTGCTTCAGCATGTGACTTCGGACTTGTCAAAAGCATTAACAAGTCTGTATGATGAATAAGGGAATTTTGGCAAATTTTATCGAAGGGCAGCACCTGTCCTTCTCCTTACACTTTGAGGGAGGTGAACACAATGTCAGAAGAAAAACAAACCGTTGAACAAAACGAAACAGAAGAGCAAGAAATCATTGAAGAACAAGCTGCCGCTGATGAACAGCAGGAAGAAACAAATGAAAGCGAACTTCTTCAAAACCAAATTAACGAATTGCAAGGTTTGCTTGAGGAAAAAGAAAACAAACTTTTGCGTGTTCAAGCAGACTTTGAAAACTATAAACGACGCAGCCGTTTAGAGATGGAAGCGTCCCAAAAATACCGTTCTCAAAATATCGTGACTGATTTGCTGCCGGCTCTTGACAGCTTTGAACGAGCGCTTCAGGTTGAAGCCGACAATGAACAGACGAAAAGTTTGCTCCAGGGAATGGAAATGGTCCACCGTCAGCTCGTAGAAGCCTTGAAAAAAGAAGGCGTCGAAGCCATCGAAGCTGTAGGGCAGGAATTTGATCCTAATCTGCACCAAGCTGTTATGCAGGCTGAAGACGAAAACTACGGCTCCAACATTGTTGTTGAGGAAATGCAAAAAGGCTATAAGCTGAAGGATCGCGTCATTCGCCCTTCCATGGTCAAAGTGAATCAATAATTACATAGCAGGAGGTTATTCAAGTGAGTAAAGTTATCGGAATCGACTTAGGAACAACAAACTCATGTGTGGCAGTGCTTGAAGGCGGCGAGCCTAAAGTGATTGCTAACGCTGAAGGAAACCGCACAACGCCATCAGTGGTTGCGTTTAAAAATGGCGAACGTCAAGTAGGGGAAGTGGCTAAACGCCAATCTATCACAAACCCTAACACAATTATGTCAGTCAAACGTCATATGGGTACTGACTATAAAGTGGAAATTGAAGGAAAAGATTACACTCCTCAAGAAGTGTCTGCTATCATCCTTCAGCACCTTAAATCATACGCTGAAAGCTACCTTGGCGAAACAGTATCAAAAGCAGTTATCACAGTTCCTGCATACTTTAACGATGCTGAGCGTCAAGCAACAAAAGACGCTGGTAAAATTGCAGGTCTTGAAGTAGAACGTATCATCAACGAGCCGACTGCAGCAGCGCTTGCATACGGACTTGATAAAACAGATGAAGATCAAACGATCCTAGTATATGACCTTGGCGGCGGTACATTCGACGTTTCCATCCTTGAGCTTGGCGACGGTGTATTCGAAGTTCGTTCAACTGCCGGCGACAACCGTCTGGGCGGGGACGATTTTGACCAAGTTATCATCGATCATCTTGTGTCTGAATTCAAAAAAGAAAACGGCATTGATTTGTCAAAAGACAAAATGGCGCTTCAGCGTTTGAAAGACGCAGCTGAAAAAGCGAAAAAAGATCTTTCCGGCGTATCTTCTACGCAAATTTCTTTACCGTTTATCACAGCTGGAGAAGCAGGACCGCTTCACCTTGAACTTACATTAACTCGCGCTAAATTCGAAGAGCTTTCTTCTCATTTAGTAGAGCGCACAATGGGTCCTGTCCGTCAAGCGCTTCAAGATGCAGGACTTTCTGCAAGCGAAATCGACAAAGTCATCCTTGTCGGCGGATCAACTCGTATCCCTGCCGTACAAGAAGCAATCAAAAAAGAAACTGGAAAAGAAGCGCATAAAGGCGTAAACCCGGATGAAGTTGTAGCGCTTGGTGCTGCGATTCAGGGCGGCGTTATCACAGGTGACGTAAAAGACGTTGTTCTTCTTGACGTTACACCGCTTTCTCTCGGTATCGAAACAATGGGCGGCGTGTTTACAAAACTGATCGACCGCAACACGACGATCCCGACAAGCAAATCTCAAGTGTTCTCAACTGCTGCTGATAACCAAACAGCTGTTGATATCCATGTTCTTCAAGGTGAGCGCCCAATGTCTGCCGACAACAAAACACTCGGCCGCTTCCAGCTTACTGATATCCCGCCAGCACCGCGCGGCGTGCCTCAAATCGAAGTTTCTTTCGATATTGACAAAAACGGTATCGTAAACGTAAGAGCAAAAGACTTAGGTACAGGAAAAGAACAAAACATTACAATCAAATCTTCTTCAGGTCTCTCAGATGAAGAGATCGAACGCATGGTAAAAGAAGCGGAAGAAAATGCTGACGCTGATGCGAAGAAAAAAGAAGAAATCGAAGTCCGCAACGAAGCAGATCAGCTTGTTTTCCAAACTGAGAAAACATTAAAAGATCTTGAAGGCACAGTGGATGAAGAACAAGTGAAAAAAGCCAACGATGCCAAAGACGCTTTAAAAGCAGCGATTGAGAAAAACGAATTTGAAGAGATCAAAGCGAAAAAAGATGAGCTTCAAACAATCGTTCAAGAGCTTTCTATGAAGCTTTATGAAGAAGCTGCTAAAGCACAGCAAGCTCAAGGCGGAGCAAACGCTGAAGGCAAAGCGGATGACAACGTTGTCGACGCTGAATACGAAGAAGTAAACGACGACCAAAACAAAAAATAAGTTCTTTTTAGGGTCAGTCCCGCTTCAGGAGCTGACCGAAAAGAACACATTTCATAATCTGATTCAATGATTAGAAAGTCAAAGTCAGGCATCTCTTGGCTTTGACTTTTTTTCTTGCCCGGGATAAAAGGAATTGAAAAATCATAATTCAAAATGATACAATCTAATTTATGTGAGAAATTCGGGAGAGTGAAGCGAGATGAGTAAGCGTGATTACTATGAAGTGCTGGGAGTAAGTAAGAGCGCTTCAAAGGATGAAATTAAAAAAGCTTATCGGAAGCTGTCAAAAAAATATCATCCTGATATTAACAAAGAAGCCGGATCAGATGAAAAATTTAAAGAGGTAAAAGAAGCGTACGAAACGCTGTCAGATGACCAAAAACGAGCGCATTACGATCAATTTGGTCACACTGATCCTAACCAAGGCTTCGGCGGCGGAGGTTTTGGCGGCGGCGATTTCGGCGGTTTTGGTTTCGATGATATTTTCTCAAGTATTTTCGGCGGAGGCACAAGACGAAGAGATCCAAATGCTCCGCGCCAGGGTGCTGATTTACAGTATACGATGACCCTGTCGTTTGAGGATGCGGCTTTCGGTAAAGAAACAACCATCGAAATTCCCCGCGAGGAAACGTGCGAAACATGTAAAGGCTCAGGCGCGAAACCTGGAACAAATCCAGAAACATGCTCCCACTGCGGAGGCTCCGGCCAGTTAAACGTGGAGCAAAATACACCGTTTGGAAAAGTCGTTAACAGACGGGTCTGCCACCACTGTGAAGGTACAGGCAAAATCATTAAAAACAAATGTGCGGACTGCGGCGGCAAAGGAAAAATCAAAAAACGCAAGAAAATCAACGTGACAATTCCAGCCGGTGTAGATGACGGGCAGCAGCTTCGTCTCTCGGGACAGGGTGAACCAGGAATAAACGGCGGCCCTGCCGGGGATTTATTTGTCGTGTTCCATGTACGCGCACACGAGTTCTTCGAGCGTGACGGCGATGATATTTACTGTGAAATGCCGTTAACGTTTGCTCAGGCTGCTCTTGGAGATGAGGTGGAAGTGCCGACGCTGCATGGAAAAGTGAAATTGAAAATTCCGGCCGGTACACAAACAGGAACGAAATTCAGATTAAGAGGCAAAGGCGTTCAAAATGTCAGAGGCTATGGACAGGGTGACCAGCATATCGTCGTCCGCGTCGTTACGCCGACAAATCTGACTGATAAACAAAAAGACATTATCCGCGAATTTGCCGAAGTCAGCGGAAACCTGCCTGACGAACAGGAAATGAGTTTCTTTGACAAGGTAAAACGCGCGTTTAAAGGCGATTAATTATTGGATGAGGAGTTGGTAGTTTTGAAATGGTCCGAATTAAGCATTCACACAACACATGAAGCGGTCGAACCTATCTCAAATATATTGCATGAAGCTGGTGCAAGTGGGGTTGTGATAGAGGACCCGCTTGATTTAATTAAAGAACGTGAGAATGTGTACGGGGAAATCTACCAGCTCGACCCCAATGATTACCCAGATGAGGGTGTCATTGTCAAAGCATATCTGCCGGTTAACAGTTTTCTGGGCGAAACTGTAGACGGCATTAAAGAAACGATTAACAATCTCCTTCTTTACAATATTGATTTGGGCAGAAACCACATCACTATTTCTGAAGTAAATGAAGAAGAGTGGGCGACTGCCTGGAAAAAGTATTATCATCCTGTGAAAATTTCTGAAAAGTTTACAATTGTGCCGACGTGGGAGGAATATACGCCGGTCCATACTGATGAACTGATTATTGAAATGGACCCGGGAATGGCTTTCGGCACAGGGACACATCCGACAACCGTACTCTGCATTCAGGCGCTTGAACGCTTTGTGCAAAAGGGTGATAAGGTGATTGATGTCGGCACTGGTTCGGGAATTTTAAGTATTGCGGCTGCAATGCTTGAGGCTGAATCGGTTCATGCCTACGATCTTGATCCCGTGGCTGTAGAAAGTGCACGCCTTAATCTCAAGCTGAACAAAGTCAGCGATATTGCTCAAGTGAAGCAAAACAATTTGTTAGACGGGATTGAAGGGGAACATGATGTGATTGTGGCCAACATTTTGGCTGAAGTCATTCTTCGCTTTACTTCACAAGCGTACAGCCTGTTAAAAGAAGGCGGCCACTTTATTACGTCAGGAATCATCGGTCATAAAAAACAAGAAGTAAAAGAAGCACTGGAACAAGCTGGCTTTACCATTGTAGAAATCCTTTCAATGGAAGATTGGGTCAGCATTATTGCGAAAAAATAACAGTTAGTAGGTGTCACAGCGTATGCAACGATATTTTATCGAGCTCACGAAGCAGCAAATAGAGGAAGCGCCGGCTTTTTCGATTACCGGCGAAGATGTTCATCATATTGTAAACGTGATGAGAATGAATGAGGGAGATCAGATTATCTGCTGCTCTCAAGACGGCTTCGAGGCAAAATGTGAACTTCAATCTGTTTCCAAAGATAAAGTGTCCTGCCTTGTGATAGAATGGACGAATGAAAACAGAGAGCTTCCGATAAAGGTCTATATTGCGAGCGGCCTTCCGAAAGGAGATAAGCTTGAATGGATTATCCAAAAGGGGACTGAGCTCGGAGCTCATGCCTTTATTCCTTTCCAAGCCGCGCGTTCTGTTGTCAAGCTGGATGACAAAAAGGCAAAGAAAAAGCGGGAAAGATGGACGAAAATTGCAAAGGAAGCGGCTGAGCAATCGTACCGTAACGAAGTGCCGCGAGTGCTGGATGTCCATTCTTTTCAGCAGCTTCTTCAAAGGATGCAGGATTTCGATAAATGTGTCGTTGCATACGAGGAGTCATCGAAGCAAGGGGAAATAAGCGCATTCAGCGCGGTTGTAAGCAGCCTTCCGAAAGGATCATCTCTATTGATCGTATTTGGTCCCGAAGGCGGTTTAACAGAAGCGGAGGTTGAACGGCTCACAGAGCAAGACGGTGTAACGTGCGGCCTTGGACCGAGAATTTTAAGGACAGAAACCGCTCCGCTATACGCGTTGAGCGCGATTTCTTATCAAACAGAGTTATTAAGAGGTGATCAGTAATGGCAACTGTTGCTTTCCATACGCTTGGCTGTAAAGTCAATCATTATGAAACAGAAGCAATCTGGCAGCTTTTCAAAGAAGCGGGCTATGAAAGAAGAGACTTTGAACAAACAGCTGATGTATATGTCATTAATACATGTACGGTTACAAATACGGGAGATAAAAAAAGCCGCCAAGTGATCAGACGCGCCATTCGTCAAAATCCTGACGGTGTCATCTGTGTCACAGGCTGCTACGCGCAAACCTCACCTGCTGAGATTATGGCGATCCCCGGTGTCGACATTGTAGTCGGAACACAGGACCGTGAAAAAATGCTTGGCTACATTGACCAATACCGAGAAGAACGCCAGCCGATTAATGGCGTCAGCAACATCATGAAAGCAAGAGTATATGAAGAGCTTGATGTGCCTGCTTTCACGGACCGGACAAGAGCGTCATTGAAAATACAGGAGGGCTGCAATAATTTCTGCACATTCTGTATCATTCCGTGGGCGAGAGGCCTGCTCCGCTCCCGCGACCCTGAAGAAGTCATTAAACAAGCGCAGCAGCTTGTCGATGCCGGATATAAGGAAATTGTTCTTACGGGTATTCATACAGGCGGCTACGGCGAAGATATGAAAGATTACAACTTCGCGAAGCTTTTGAGCGAATTAGACACCCGTGTGGAAGGCGTGAAACGGATCAGAATTTCTTCAATCGAAGCCAGCCAAATCACTGACGAAGTGATCGAGGTCTTAGACCGCTCAGATAAGATAGTGAATCATTTGCATATTCCTATCCAATCCGGATCAAACACAGTGCTTAAACGGATGAGACGCAAATATACAATGGAATTCTTTGCAGACCGTTTAAATAAATTGAAAAAAGCACTGCCAGGCTTAGCTGTTACTTCTGATGTCATCGTCGGGTTCCCTGGAGAAACAGAAGAAGAATTTATGGAAACCTATAACTTTATTAAAGAACATAAATTCTCTGAACTGCATGTTTTCCCTTACAGTAAGCGTACAGGAACACCAGCTGCGCGAATGGAAGACCAAGTGGATGAAAACGTGAAAAACGAACGTGTGCACCGCCTGATTGCTCTTTCTGACCAGCTTGCAAAAGAATACGCTTCTCAGTATGAAAATGAAGTGCTTGAGATTATCCCTGAGGAAGCGTTTAAGGAAACAGAAGAAGAAAATATGTTTGTCGGTTACACAGACAATTATATGAAGGTTGTTTTCAAAGGTACGGAAGATATGATCGGCAAAATCGTAAAAGTCAAAATCCTAAAAGCAGGTTATCCTTACAACGAAGGACAGTTTGTCCGTGTGGTTGAGGATGAAATAACTGAACACATGCGTTTGTCTTCTTAACCTAAAAAATCGGTGCATTAAAATGTACCGGTTTTTTTATTTAGCCGGGATAAGAAAGTGAATCAATCGGTAAAACAAGTTTGTAAGCGGAAGGAATAAAAGAGCTGTTACTACATTAAATAAAAGACTGAAATGAGCAATCCTTTGGGCAGGATCGGGTGATAACTGCTCTACAAAGCCGCTCGCTGCGGTCAGAAAAGGCAATACTAGAGCCACCCCTAGCACGTTAAATACCACATGGGCATACGCTGTCTGTTTCGCCGCATATCCGCCGGATACAGCAGCCATGACAGCTGTAATGCATGTCCCGATATTGGATCCGAGTACGACGCTCATCGCCTGTGTCAGTCCGATAATCCCTTCATTCATAAAACTCATCAAAATGCCGATACAGACAGAACTGGAGTGAATGATGGCAGTTAACACCATCCCGATGAGCAAAGCGGACCAGTTTGAATCGTTAACATGGTATAGAACGTCGGCTCCCGTTTTCAGCTTCGTCAGCGGCCCGGCAAGGTGGCTGAATCCGCTGATGCAAAAGAAGATGATGCCCAGTCCAAGGAAGCTTGTTCCCAGCTGTTTCAAAGGATACCTGCCAGTCAGAAAAAACAATAAACCTCCTATTAAAAGAACCCAAATCAAAATATCCATTTTGATAGCAATAAATTCAGTTGTAAAAGTAGAGCCAACATTCGTCCCCAGAATCATCGGTATCGTCCGCTTAAAAGAAAGAACGCCCGCACTTACAAAGCCGATGACAATGACCATAAAGGCTGAGCTGCTCTGAAGTATCCCCGTAAATACAATACTGATAAGAAACGCTTTTAACGGATGGTCCGTAAATAAAAGCAAACGTTCTTCAATTTTTGAGTACGCCATTGAAATTAAGCCCTTTCGAAGCATGTTCATGCCTGCGAGAAAGAATAATATAAGAGCAGTAAAGCTAATCAGAATTAACATCCTATTCACCAACCCCTTTCTTTCATTATATAGACAGGCAGTCGCACTCATGACGGAAAAGTGAACTTACTTAGTTGACCTGACTGATGGCTTATATTATAATGTCAAAGTACATGTTTATATGTGTAACTTAAAGGTAGTCGATTGGTGTATTCGGAGGGAGGGAAAGAGAATGTCAAAAACGGTCGTTAGAAAAAACGAATCGCTTGAAGATGCTCTTCGTCGCTTCAAACGCAGTGTATCAAAGACAGGTACTTTGCAAGAAGCAAGAAAGCGTGAATTTTATGAAAAACCTAGCGTAAAGCGCAAGAAAAAGTCTGAAGCTGCTAGAAAACGCAAATTCTAAAAGAGGGTGGATTTATGAGTCTTCTTGAGCGTCTCAACCAGGATATGAAGCTGTATATGAAAAACCGTGAGAAAGACAAACTGACTGTCGTTCGAATGGTTAAGGCTTCACTTCAAAATGAAGCAATTAAGCTTAAGAAAGACAGTTTGACCGAGGATGAGGAACTCACTGTCCTTTCTCGTGAACTTAAGCAACGTAAAGACTCCCTCCAGGAATTTTCAAACGCTAATCGTTTAGATTTAGTAGATAAAGTTCAAAAAGAGCTGGACATTTTAGAAGTTTATTTACCTGAGCAGCTGTCAGAAGAAGAGCTGCGTACAATCGTAAATGAAACCATCGCGGAGGTCGGTGCGAGCTCAAAAGCGGACATGGGCAAAGTGATGGGGGCAATTATGCCTAAAGTAAAAGGTAAAGCTGACGGAAGTTTAATTAATAAGCTTGTGAGCAGTCAACTGTCTTAAATGGCAAAGAAAAGGACATCTTTCTAAGAGAGATGTCTTTTTTTATACATAAAAAAATGAAACCTTTGATACATTTGTTACGTATGAAGAGAAGGCACTTATTATAAAAGGAAGGAGGGATACACCGCCCTTGCTTCAAATCAAAGGATTCCGTGCTGCTCTTTTGAGTATATTTTTGCTTTCTTTATTAGGCGTACAACTGAACGCAAAAGCAGAAAAACAAACTGTTTATGTGATTCCGGTTGAAAAAAATGTCGAACAGGGTCTCGTCTCGTTTTTGTCCCGTTCGTTACAAGACGCAAAGGATGCACATGCAGACCATATTATTCTTGATATCAATACCCCGGGGGGATTGGTCAAATCTGCTATTGATATGGCCGATTTGATAACCGAAAGCGAGATCCCCGTAACTGCATATGTCAACAAACGCGCGTTGTCTGCTGGTGCATATATTGCACTTCAAGCAGATCACATTTATATGGCGCCTGGCGGAAAAATGGGAGCCGCCGCGATTGTTGATGGCCAAGGCAATGCCGCTGACCAAAAAGCTCAATCACTTTGGCTGGCAGAGATGGAAGATGCCGCAGTGAAAAATAACCGCGATCCAAAATATGCGCTCGCAATGGTTGACCCAGATATAGATGCCAAGGAAGTCGGCGCGCCTAAGGGAGATCTGCTGACACTTAACGCAGACAAGGCAATTGAGATAGGCTATTCAGAAGGCACTGCTGACAATTTGTCCACGCTCGTAAAGAAGCTTGGGTTCGAAAAGGCGCAGATCAGCTACGCAAAGGAGAGCTTTGCGGAAAAGACGGCAAGGTGGCTGACGAATCCGGTCATTGTCCCTATTCTGCTGACAATCGCTTTTTTAGGTCTGACGGTGGAGCTTTTTTCACCGGGTGTTGGCCTCCCTGGAACGGCTGGACTTATTGCGTTATTGCTGTTCTTTTACGGGCATCTTGCAGCCGGCCTTGCCGGGTATGAGACGGTTCTCCTCTTTATAGCAGGGGTGATCCTCATCCTGCTTGAGATTTTTCTTCCCGGAGGAATCATTGGATTACTGGGCTTGGGAGCGGTTATTGCGAGCCTGTTTTTAGCCGCGGGGAGCTTCACTGTCATGGCGGTTTCTCTCTTGATCGCCTCAGCTGTTTCGATTACAGCTTTTATTTTACTGACAAGGGTGTTGGGAAAGCGTATGAAATTCTTTAAGAAATTGATATTAAATGATTCTACAAATACGGAGAGCGGCTACGTTTCAAATCAAACGCGCACGGACTTAATGGGAAAAGTGGGTATAACCTTTACACCGCTGCGTCCTTCCGGTACCGTCATTATTGATGATGAACGCCTTGACGTCGTTTCAGAGGGATCGTTTACAGAAAAAGATAAGAAAGTAAAGGTGATTAAAGTAGAAGGCTCCCGCATTGTCGTGCGAGAAATTTAAACAGAAACGAGGAGAATAGATATGGATCCATCAACACTTATGATTCTGGCTATTATCGTAGTAGGGATCATTGTTTTAGCTGTATTTTTTACATTTGTGCCTGTGATGCTATGGATTTCAGCATTAGCAGCCGGAGTTAGAATCAGCATTTTCACTCTTGTAGGGATGAGGCTTCGCCGCGTCATTCCGAATCGGGTTGTTAACCCGCTGATTAAAGCGCATAAAGCCGGACTCGACGTTGGAACAAACCAGCTTGAAAGCCACTATCTTGCCGGAGGAAACGTTGACAGAGTTGTCAATGCTCTGATCGCTGCTCAGCGAGCCAACATTGAACTCACATTCGAACGCTGTGCTGCTATTGATCTTGCCGGCCGTGACGTATTGGAAGCCGTGCAGATGAGTGTTAACCCTAAGGTGATTGAAACACCATTTATTGCCGGTGTTGCCATGGACGGGATTGAAATGAAAGCGAAAGCGAGAATCACAGTAAGAGCGAATATCGAACGCCTCGTCGGGGGAGCAGGGGAAGAAACCATTGTAGCCCGTGTCGGCGAAGGGATTGTCTCTACAATCGGTTCATCAGATAATCATAAAAAAGTGCTTGAAAACCCTGATATGATTTCTCAGACAGTCCTTGGAAAAGGATTGGACTCAGGAACTGCGTTTGAAATTCTCTCAATTGATATTGCAGATGTAGATATCGGCAAAAACATCGGTGCAATTTTACAAACCGATCAGGCCGAGGCTGATAAAAACATCGCGCAGGCAAAAGCGGAAGAACGACGTGCGATGGCTGTCGCTCAAGAACAGGAAATGCGCGCCCGCGTAGAAGAAATGCGCGCGAAAGTGGTAGAAGCCGAAGCGGAAGTGCCGCTTGCGATGGCAGAAGCTTTACGTGAAGGGAATATTGGCGTCATGGACTACATGAATATCAAAAACATCGATGCTGACACAGAAATGCGTGATTCATTCGGCAAACTGACGAAAGATTCGTCTGATGAAGACCGCAAATCATAATCTCTCTAAGAAGGGAGAACGCTGATGGAAGATATACTGACCAATCCGCTTATTATTGCAGCGATTATCGGAATCATTTCTGCGATTTTCGGCAAAAAGAACAAAGAAGAAAAGCAAAACAGCCAAAAAAGAAAAAAACCTCAACACGTGCAATCTGCTTCTCCTCAAAAGAAGCAGTCAAAAGAAGACGCCCCTGCACCTATCCCTAACCGTATGGAACAGGCAAGACGGGAAGCGGAAGAAAGACGCAGGGAAACAGCAAGAAACTTGAAAGGGCTGGAACGAGATCTTGCTGCTGCCAAACAAAAAACAGTATACACAAAACAAAAAATGCTTCAGGTGAATAAAGACACTGTCGTACAGGGGATCGTTCTAGGAGAGGTGTTCGGACCTCCACGGGCGAAAAAACCTCACCGTACGATGCGCCCAGCCCGTAAAAATTAAAGTGTTAGAACCTCCTTTCAAATCATACATATGAGATGAAAGGGGGTTCTTTTTGTATGGGGCAAAGAAAGAATCGTATGAAAGCTTGGCTGACAAGAGCATTGGAAATTCCCCCGGACGTTATGATGGATCTGCCGAGGATTACAATGGTTGGCAGACTTCATATCTACATAGAAAACCACAGAGGTCTTTTGCTTTTCAGTGAGAATGAAGTGAGGCTGATGCTGAAGCAGGGCCAGTGCATCATATCTGGTAAAAATTTTGTCATCAAGGCGATTCTTCCGGAAGAGATACTTTTGGAGGGTACGATTGATGTCGTTCGATATGTTGAGTCATAAAGCCGAGGGGGAAATGTTGTGAAAAATAAATGGCTGTCTTTTTTTTCGGGTAAGGTCCAGCTTGAATTGACGGGAAGAGGGATTGAGCGGCTCCTTAATGAATGCACAAGACAGGGGATTCCGGTCTTTCATGTCAAAAAAAAGAAAGAAGCCGTATCGTTATATATACAGCTTCAGGATGTACATGCCTTTCGGCGGGTGAGAAGTAAATTTAAATGTAAAGCCCGATTTATCAATCGGAAGGGTTTTCCCTTCCTGTTGCTGAAATCAAAGCTGAATATAGGGTTTACGATCGGTTTTGCGATTTTTTTCATCCTTTTGTTTTTGCTGTCCAATATGGTGTGGAAAATTGATGTGACAGGCGCTAAGCCTGAAACAGAACATCAAATGAGGCAGCATCTTAATGAAATCGGCGTCAAAAAGGGCCGTCTGCAGTTTTTAATGATGTCGCCCGAAAAAATACAGAAATCATTAACCAATGGAATAGACAATATCACTTGGGTCGGAGTTGATCTGAAGGGGACGACCATTCACATGAAAGTTGTGGAGAAAAATGAGCCCGAAAAAGAAAAGTATGTTAGCCCGCGCAATATTGTCGCCAAAAAGAAAGCAACCATTACGAGAATGTTTGTGCAAAAAGGACAGCCCATGGCTGCCATACACGATCATGTTGAAAAGGGGCAGCTGCTTGTTTCGGGACTGATCGGCAGCGAAGACCATCAGCAAGAAGTTGCCTCAAAAGCAGAAATTTACGGAGAAACCTGGTATAGATCAGAAGTGACAGTCCCGCTTGAAACATTATTTAACGTCTATACGGGCAAAGTAAGGACAAAGCACAAGCTTTCTTTTGGTTCTTTGGCAATCCCGATCTGGGGGATGACGTTTAAAAAAGAGGAATTGAAGCATCCAAAAACAGAACAAGAAAAGCATTCGCTTCATTTTCTCGGATTTAGGCTCCCTGTATCCTATGTCAAAGAGCAAACGAGAGAAAGTGAAGAGGCTTTACGAAAATATACGAAAGAAGAAGCAGTTCAAGAAGGCATTAAATTGGGTAAACAGGATGTAGAGGATAAAATAGGCGAAAACGGCGAGGTGAAAAGTGAAAAAGTTTTGCACCAGGCTGTTGAGAATGGTAAAGTAAAGTTGATTATTCTCTACCAAGTTATAGAAGATATCGTTCAAACCACACCTATTGTCAGGGAGACTGAAGAATGACAGAACATTTACTTGCGATGAATCAAAAACTGAAAAACCCGGACGAGGCGCTTTCACTCTTCGGGAACCAAGATTCTTTTTTGAAATTGATGGAGAAAGATCTGAATGTAAATATCATTACGCGCGGCGAGACGATTTATGTTTCAGGCGATGATGAATCGTTTCAGATTGCAGACAGGCTGCTGGGATCGCTCCTCGCTTTAATTCGCAAGGGGATAGAGATCTCTGAACGTGATGTGATTTACGCCATCAAAATGGCAAAGAAGAATGAACTTGAATACTTTGAAAGCATGTATGAAGAAGAAATTACAAAAAACGCAAAAGGCAAATCAATCCGTGTAAAAACAATGGGACAGCGGGAATACGTGGCCGCTATGAAGCGGAATGACCTTGTATTCGGCATTGGTCCGGCGGGAACCGGGAAAACGTACCTGGCTGTCGTAAAAGCAGTCCATGCTTTAAAAAACGGACATATCAAAAAAATCATTTTAACAAGACCTGCCGTGGAAGCTGGTGAAAGCCTTGGTTTTCTCCCAGGTGACCTAAAAGAAAAAGTAGATCCTTATTTGCGCCCGCTGTATGACGCTCTCCATGATGTGCTTGGGGCAGATCATACAGAACGTCTGATGGAAAGAGGCATCATTGAAATTGCTCCGCTCGCATATATGAGGGGACGGACGCTCGATGATGCTTATGTTATACTTGATGAAGCACAGAATACCACGCCTGCTCAAATGAAAATGTTTTTGACGAGACTGGGTTTTGGCTCTAAAATGATCATTACAGGTGACGTTAGCCAAATTGATCTGCCGAAAGGCGTCAAATCGGGACTTGCAGTAGCGAAGGAGATGCTGAAAGGAATAGACGGCATTTCTATGATTGAGCTAGACCAGACAGACGTGGTCAGACATCCGCTTGTTGCGAAAATTATTGAAGCATACGATAAGCAAAATTAATGCTGAATGACCCGATCGCGCGTTATCGGGTCATTTTTATGATTGCTTATGGGCTTGATGTTTCAAGAGGAGGTTCTTGTGTTGAAAAAGAAGGCTAAGACCAAAAGCAGCTCAAAAAAATGGAGCAGTTTTAAAAATGCACGCTCCATGCATGTACTGCTGTATCTTCTGCTGGCTGCCATTATGTTTGCTTTGCTCTTTGTACATGTTAAGCCGGAAACACTTGATTTAGACCTGTTTTCAGTCAGCGACAAGACCATTTACGCTCCGGCAACCGTAGAAGATCAAAAAGCCACAGAGGAAAAAAAGCAAGCCGCTGAGGACGCGGTTGAAGATCAATATACATTAAAAAAAGAATATACAGACAATCGGATTGACCTTGTGTCATCAATATTCGACAGTATTAGTGAAGTGAAAAAATCATCGGAAGAAGGCAGTAAATCACCATCGGAAAAATCAATGGTCAAATCTGTAAAGGACAAATTGACATCAGATGTGAATGATTCTATATCGGAGGATTCCATCAAGACATTGCTGAAAGCAGACAGTGAAGACTTTTCTTTTGTTAGAGATACGGTCATTACCGCAGTAAATACGGTCATGAGCAGTGAAATCCCTTCGGATAAACTATCTGATGCAAAGGATAAGGTAGAAAAAGAGCTAAAAAGCAATTCTATTCCTTCTAAATACTTGGGAGCTGCGACAGAAATCGGGCGTTTTGCTATTATTCCGAATTACGTCTTCGATCCGAAAGCAACAGAGGCAAAACGGCAGGAAGCCTCAGATAATGTCCAGCAGGTTCAAATCAAACAGGGGCAAGTGCTCGTGGAAGAAAATGACCTCATTGATCGGGAAGTGTACAGGAAACTTGAGCTGACCGGGTTATTAAATAACTCAAATCTCTTTAAACCGATCAGCGGGCTATTGATTATGATCGGACTTTTCATTGCAACACTTGTATATTATTTTGAAAAACAGAAACAAAATCTGAAGTTTAAAAACCAATCCATTCTGTTATTCTCAATTATCACAACACTTTTGCTTGTGATCATGGAGGTTGTCAGTTTGTTTCAGAAGATGGAGTATAATAATATCGGCTATCTGGTCCCCATTGCGGCCGGCGCCATCTTAATCAAACTGCTGATGAATGAACGCATTGCCATTTTGGGAAGTATCATTCTTGCGATTTGCGGAAGTATGATGTTTAATCAGGGTGTGACAGGAACATTCAATTATGTCATAGGGATTTATTATTTGATCAGCGGCATTTCAGGTGTATTATTTTTAGGAAAACACAATGCAAGATCAAAGATTTTGCAGACCGGCCTTTTCGTGGCGTTTATTAATATGGTTGTCGTTCTATCCTTATTATTGATCCAGAACACTGCGCTATCAGGTCTTGAAATCGGCACGTTAATGCTCATGGGGGTTGTGTCGGGGTTTGCTTCATCTGTATTAATCATCGGCCTGATGCCGTTTTTTGAGACGGGCTTTGGCATTTTATCCACCATGAGGCTGCTCGAGCTGTCTAATCCTAACCATCCGCTATTGCGCAAAATACTGACGGAAACACCAGGTACATATCATCACAGTGTAATGGTTGCCAATTTATCAGAGGCAGCCTGTGAAGCGGTTGGGGCTAATGGTTTGCTTGCAAGAGTCGGCGCATATTATCACGATCTCGGAAAAACAAAGCGCCCGCAATATTTTATTGAAAACCAAATGAATATTGACAATCCGCATGACAAGCTGTCACCTCAGTTGAGTAAAAATATTATTATCTCGCATACGACAGACGGTGCGAATATGCTGAGAAGCTATAAATTTCCGAAAGAGCTTGTCGATATTGCTGAGCAGCACCATGGAACCTCGCTTTTAAAGTTTTTTTACTATAAAGCGAAGGAAAAAGGCGACCAGATTACAGAGGAAGAGTTCCGTTATCCGGGGCCGAAGCCGCAGTCAAAGGAAGCCGCAATTATATCAGTGGCCGACAGTGTTGAAGCGGCCGTCAGATCCATGCATAATCCAAATCCTGAACGAATTGAAAAGCTTGTCCGGGGTATTATATCCGATAAGCTTCAGGACGGACAGTTCAGTGAATGCGATTTGACATTTAAAGAGCTGGATACAATCGCAAAAACGCTCTGTGCAACATTAAAAGGAATTTTCCACTCCCGGATTGAATATCCGGAGGCTACTAAGAAGGTGAAATAGATGAGTTTACTGATTGATATCGTTGATGAAACAGGAAGCGTCTCAGAAGAGATGCTCAAAGAAGTAGAAAATCTGCTTCAAATTGCCGCTGAGCGTGAAGGCGTTCAGGATCAGGCTGAAGTTTCTGTCACGATTGTTTCCAATGATGACATACATCAGATTAACAAAGAATACCGGGGAAAGGATGCTCCGACGGATGTCATCTCATTTGCTCTTGAAGAAGAGGGAGAAGACGAGATCGAAATCGTGGGCGCCGAAATGCCTCCGGTTTTAGGTGATATTATCATCAGTGCCGATCGCACAAGAGAGCAGGCAGAGGAGTATAATCATTCTTTTAAAAGAGAGCTCGGATTTCTAGCTGTACACGGATTTCTGCACCTTTTAGGATATGACCATATGACGAAAGAGGAAGAAGAGGAGATGTTTACTAAGCAAAAGGAATTGCTGGACGCTTATGGACTCAAAAGATCATAGAAATGAGCTGAAGCGATTCTTCAAAAGCTTCGTGCATGCAGGCCGGGGCATCTGGGAAACAGCGCGGACGGAGCGGAATTTCCAATTTCATACCGCAGCCGCCTGCGCTGTTCTCATTTGCGGCTTCCTTGTAGAGCTCAGCATGATTGAGTGGATGATTATATTCCTTTTGATTGGCGGTATGTTTTCGCTTGAGCTTTTAAATACAGCCATTGAACATACGGTTGATTTAATAACTGACAAACATCACCCTCTTGCTAAAGCGGCCAAGGACGCTGCCGCCGGGGCTGTTTGCGTTTTTGCCGTGATTTCGTGTATCATTGGTTTACTTATTTTTTTGCCAAAGCTGTAATGGCTGAAAATTCTTACATTTATTTTACATTTTTAGAAATGGGCGTGAAAAAAAGCGCGCGATTATGTAAAATATAAAGTGATAGCGGTACCATTATAGGTAAGAGAGGAATGTACACATGAACAGACAAGAATTAATAACAGAAGCTTTAAAAGCGCGTGATATGGCATATGCGCCGTATTCCAAATTCCAAGTAGGAGCCGCTCTTCTTACCAAGGATGGAAAAGTGTACAGAGGCTGCAACATTGAGAACGCGGCATACAGCATGTGCAATTGCGCCGAGCGTACTGCTTTATTTAAAGCTGTTTCTGAAGGGGATACAGAGTTTCAGATGCTGGCCGTTGCGGCTGACACCCCTGGACCGGTATCTCCGTGCGGAGCCTGCCGCCAGGTGATTTCTGAGCTTTGCACAAAAGACGTTATTGTCGTACTAACTAATTTACAAGGACAAATAAAAGAAATGACTGTGGAAGAATTATTGCCAGGCGCATTTTCATCGGAGGATTTACATGACGAACGAAAGCTTTAAATCAGGATTTGTATCCATTATTGGAAGACCAAACGTAGGAAAATCTACATTTTTGAACAGAGTCATTGGACAAAAAATCGCGATCATGAGCGATAAGCCCCAAACGACGAGAAACAAGGTGCAAGGAGTACTGACGACAGGCACATCACAAACCATTTTTATTGACACACCAGGGATTCATAAACCTAAGCATAAACTTGGGGACTTTATGATGAAAGTGGCGCAAAATACATTAAAAGAAGTCGATTTGATCTTGTTTATGATCAATGCTGAGGAAGGCTACGGGAAGGGCGAAGAATTCATCATTGAGAAATTGCAGACGATGTCTACGCCTGTATTCTTAATCGTAAACAAAATTGATAAAATTCATCCCGACCAATTGCTTCTGCTAATTGACGAATACCGCAAACGTTATCCTTTTAAGGAAATTGTTCCGATTTCTGCTTTAGAAGGAAATAACATCGAAACATTGCTCGCTCAGATTGAAGCGTATTTGCCGGAAGGGCCGCAATTCTATCCGAGTGACCAGGTAACTGACCACCCTGAACGATTTATCATTTCTGAATTAATCAGGGAAAAGGTGCTGCATTTGACGAGAGAAGAAATCCCGCACAGCATTGCGGTGGCCATCGAATCCATCAAAGGGCAGGACAACGGTTCTGTGCACGTAGCGGCAACGATTGTGGTCGAGCGGGATTCCCAGAAAGGCATCGTGATCGGTAAAAAAGGAAGCCTTCTAAAAGAGGTTGGAAAAAGAGCGAGAGCGGATATTGAAGCACTGTTGGGCTCCCGTGTCTACCTTGAATTGTGGGTGAAAGTGCAGAAAGACTGGCGTAATAAAATGTCCCAGCTTCGCGATTTTGGCTTTAAAGAGGACGAATATTAATCTCTTGCTGTGTGTGTCATTATCTCACAGGAACAGGGATACATTAGCAAATTTTGTTTAACATGAAATGGAGGACATCTGGTCAAGATAAAGGTAAGAATTTGGAGTTTAGGTAAGCTAGTTTAACTACAGAAAGGTGGGTTTCTTGTGTTGAATTTTACCTGGAACGTATTTTCTCAAACAGGAAATGTTGATACGTATCTTCTTTTTAAAGAACTGGAAAAAGAGAACATGGAAAGACCCGAAGAACTAGAAGATGAGCTAGCCCGATTTGATTATCCAATTTTATAAACCTCTTGGCCGCTCCTGCTTGAGGAAGGTGCGGAAATGCTGACAAAATGTGAAGGAATCGTTCTTCGCACAAATGATTACGGAGAGACGAATAAAATCGTAACATTACTGACAAGAGAACACGGAAAAATAGGTGTTATGGCACGAGGCGCCAAAAAACCGAACAGCCGTTTATCAGCAGTCAGCCAGCCCTTTTTGTATGGTTCTTTCTTAATGCAAAAAACATCGGGCCTCGGAACGCTTCAGCAGGGGGAAATGATCCTCAGCATGAGAGGCATCAGGGAAGACTTGTTTTTAACAGCATATGCTGCCTATATTGCTGAGTTAGTCGACAGAGGCACAGAAGAAAAAAAGTCAAATCCTTATTTATTTGAATTCATACTAGAATCATTAAAACAGCTGAATGAAGGAACAGATCCGGATGTTATCACCTTCATTGTTCAAATGAAGATGCTCGGTGTCATGGGCCTGTATCCTGAGCTGAATCATTGTGTACATTGTAAAAGCCAAGACGGAACCTTTCATTTCTCTGTTCGTGATAATGGTTTTATATGCCACCGCTGTTTTGAAAAAGATCCTTACAGGATACCGATTAAACCGCAAACGGCAAGGCTGTTAAGACTCTTTTACTATTTTGATCTGTCGAGACTCGGCAATGTGTCCTTAAAAGAGGAAACAAAAGCTGAATTAAAGCAAGTGATTGATTTATATTACGAAGAATATTCGGGATTGTATTTAAAATCAAAGCGCTTTTTAGATCAAATGGAAAGCATGAAACATCTTATGGGTGAAAACAAAAGTTGACATTTGGTCCATCTTTTTATATGATCATTTATTATAAAATATGTTGCAGTGAGAGAAAGAAGTACTTGCGTTTACCTCATGAAAGCGACCTTAGGGCGGTGTAAGCTAAGGATGAGCACGCAACGAAAGGCATTCTTGAGCAATTTTAAAAAAAGAGGCTGGGATTTTGTTCTCAGCAACTAGGGTGGAACCGCGGGAGAACTCTCGTCCCTATGTTTGCGGCTGGCAAGCATAGAGACGGGAGTTTTTTGGTTGCTGCCGCAGTCAACTTATGAAAGAAAAGTGGAGGTGCTTGAAATGAATATTCAAGACATGATTCTAACCTTGCAAAAGCATTGGTCCAGTCAGGGCTGTGTGCTTATGCAGGCTTACGATGTAGAAAAAGGAGCCGGCACGATGAGCCCGTATACATTTTTGCGCAGTATCGGCCCTGAGCCGTGGAAAGTGGCTTATGTAGAGCCTTCCAGACGTCCTGCAGACGGCCGCTACGGGGAGAACCCGAACAGACTGTATCAGCATCATCAGTTCCAGGTCATTATTAAACCGTCTCCTGATAACATTCAAGAGTTGTATTTGGATTCTTTGCGTGCTCTTGGAATTGATCCGCTTGAGCACGATATTCGCTTTGTTGAAGACAACTGGGAGAATCCGTCTTTAGGCTGCGCGGGTCTAGGCTGGGAAGTTTGGCTTGACGGAATGGAAATAACACAATTTACGTATTTCCAGCAGGTCGGAGGATTAGAGTGTAAACCCGTTTCTGTAGAGATTACGTATGGAATTGAGCGTCTCGCGTCTTATATCCAGGATAAAGAAAACGTGTTTGACTTGGAATGGACGTCAGGGTTTACAGTAAAAGATTTATTCATGATGGCTGAATATGAGCATTCTGTTTATACGTTTGAAACATCAGACGTCGATATGCTGTTCCAATTGTTCAGCACATATGAAAAAGAAGCGATCAAGCAAATGGATAACGGACTTGTTCATCCAGCATATGACTATGTGCTGAAATGCTCGCACACCTTCAATCTGCTTGACGCCAAAGGTGCGATCTCTGTTACCGAGCGGACGGGCTATATCGCAAGAGTGCGGAATTTAGCTAGAAAAGTAGCAAAAACCTATTATGAGGAACGAGAAAAACTAGGGTTCCCAATGCTTAAAGGGGAGGGTTCTTCTCATGAGTAAACAGGATTTACTTTTAGAGATCGGATTAGAGGAAATGCCGGCGCGCTTTTTGAATGAAAGCATGGTTCAGCTTGGCGACAAGCTGACAGGCTGGCTTAAAGAAAAAAATATTACTCACGGTGAAGTGAAACTCTTCAATACACCGAGACGTCTTGCTGTGTTCATTAAGGATGTCGCAGAAAAGCAGGATGATATAAAAGAAGAAGCAAAAGGGCCTGCGAAAAAAATTGCCCTTGATGCGGACGGGAACTGGACAAAAGCGGCAATCGGCTTTTCAAAAGGCCAAGGCGCGAATGTGGAAGACCTGTACATTAAAGAAGTAAAAGGCATAGAGTATGTATTCGTGCAAAAATTCCAAGCCGGCCAAGAAACGAAGTCGCTTCTGCCGGAACTGAGCGGTTTAATTACAAGCTTGCATTTCCCGAAAAACATGCGCTGGGGAAATGAAGATTTGCGTTATATCCGACCGATCAAATGGATTGTCGCATTATTTGGACAGGATGTCATTCCATTTTCGATCACAAACGTTGAGTCTGGACGGACAACACAGGGACATCGTTTCCTCGGACATGAAGTGTCAATTGAATCACCTTCAGCTTATGAAGAGCAGCTGAAAGAACAGCATGTTATTGCTGATCCTAGCGTCCGAAAGCAAATGATTCAATCTCAGCTGGAAACAATGGCTGATGAAAACAATTGGAGCATTCCAGTTGACGAAGACCTTCTTGATGAAGTGAATCATTTAGTAGAATACCCGACAGCTCTTTACGGTTCATTTGAATCCGAGTTTCTGTCAATTCCTGAAGAAGTGCTTGTCACAACAATGAAAGAGCATCAGCGCTACTTCCCTGTCAAAGACAAAAACGGTGACCTGCTGCCTCACTTTATCACAGTCCGAAACGGCAACAGCCACGCGATTGAAAATGTGGCCCGAGGCAATGAAAAAGTGCTGCGCGCACGTTTATCTGATGCTTCATTCTTCTACAAGGAAGATCAGAAACTAAACATTGATGCAAATGTGAAGAAGCTTGAAAATATCGTTTTCCATGAAGAGCTTGGTTCTCTTGCTGATAAGGTTAGAAGAGTCACATCAATCGCAGAGAAACTTGCCGTTCGTCTTCAGGCTGATGAAGATACATTAAAACATGTGAAGCGGGCTGCTGAAATTTCTAAATTCGACCTTGTGACGCATATGATATATGAATTCCCTGAACTTCAAGGAATTATGGGCGAAAAGTATGCGAGAATGCTTGGCGAAGATGAAGCTGTGGCTGCGGCAGTTAATGAACATTATATGCCTAGATCAGCGGGCGGAGAAACGCCTTCTACTTTCACCGGAGCTGTTGTAGCAATGGCGGATAAGCTTGACACAATCGCTTCATTCTTCTCTATCGGCGTAATTCCGACCGGTTCCCAGGACCCTTACGGACTGCGCCGCCAAGCTAGCGGTATTGTTGCGATTCTTCTTGACCGCAACTGGGGAATTTCATTTGAAGAGCTGCTAACTTTCGTACAAACCGATAAAGAAAATGAACTGCTGGATTTCTTCACTCAGCGCTTGAAATATGTCTTGAATGCTGAACAAATCAGACATGATGTCATTGACGCCGTGCTGGAAAGCTCTGAGCTTGAGCCGTACTCTGCGCTGCATAAAGCACAAGTACTGGAGCAAAAGCTTGGTGCACCTGGTTTTAAGGAAACAGCCGAAGCGTTAGGCCGAGTGATCTCTATCAGCAAAAAAGGAGTCCGCGGAGACATTCAGTCTGATCTGTTTGAAAATGAATACGAAGCAAAACTGTTTGATGCCTACCAAACAGCGAAGCAAAATCTGCAGGAAAACTTCAGCAAAAAAGATTATGAGGCGGCGCTTGCTTCACTTGCAGCCTTAAAAGAACCGATCGATGCTTACTTCGATCATACAATGGTTATAGCGGATAATGAGTCATTAAAGGCAAATCGTTTAGCGCAAATGGTAAGCTTGGCGGATGAGATCAAGTCCTTTGCGAATATGAATGCCCTTATTGTAAAATAAAGAGAGAAAAGGCGGTTGCTGTGTGATCGGTAATCGTCTTTTCCCCATTTATAAGTTTTTTGTTTGATTACAAGATATTTACGTTATAATATGGATTATTATTTCTTTACATAGCTATGAAGTGAAAAGGTGGTGAGTACGATCGAACTAAATAAACGGCAAGAACATATTTTGCAGATTGTAAAAGAAAACGGGCCGATTACAGGGGAGCATATTGCAGAAAAGCTGAACCTAACCAGGGCGACATTGCGCCCGGATTTAGCCATACTCACCATGTCAGGATTCCTCGAGGCGCGCCCGAGAGTCGGTTATTTCTATACGGGAAAAACCGGCACGCAGCTTTTGGCGGATAAACTCAAAAAGCTTCAGGTGAAAGACTTTCAATCTATCCCCGTAGTGATTCACGAAAACGTTTCTGTGTACGATGCGATTTGCACCATGTTTTTAGAAGATGTAGGTACTCTGTTTGTGGTGGACCGCGATGCTGTTTTAGTCGGGGTGCTTTCACGAAAAGACTTGCTCAGAGCGAGCATTGGCCAGCAGGAGCTTACATCGGTCCCTGTTCACATCATCATGACAAGGATGCCGAACATTACGGTGTGCAGACGCGAGGATTATGTGATGGACATTGCAAAGCACTTAATAGAAAAACAAATTGATGCACTTCCTGTCATCAAAGACACCGATAAAGGCTTTGAAGTGATCGGCAGAGTGACAAAAACAAATATGACCAAAATACTTGTCAGTTTATCTGAAAATGAAATCCTATAAGATTGCAAACTAACGGGGGGATAATATGAATAACCGCATCATCTATGTTGTATCGGATTCCGTCGGTGAAACGGCTGAATTGGTAGTAAAAGCAGCACTCAGCCAATTTAACGGATCGGCGGATGATACTCATGTAAGAAGAATTCCTTATGTTGAAGATATAGGCACTATCAATGAAGTGATTTCACTTGCAAAGGCAGACGGGGGCATTATCTGTTTTACACTCGTGGTGCCGGAAATCAGAGAATATTTGATAGCCGAAGCGGAAAAAGCAAATGTTTTATATTATGATATTATCGGCCCGTTGATTGATAAAATGGAAACAGCCTACGGTTTAACAGCGAAATACGAACCGGGGCGGGTGCGCCAGCTTGATGAAGATTATTTCAAAAAAGTGGAGGCCATCGAGTTTGCAGTTAAATACGATGATGGACGTGATCCAAGAGGGATTTTAAAAGCTGATATCGTTTTGATCGGCGTGTCAAGAACGTCTAAAACACCGCTGTCTCAATATCTCGCACACAAACGCCTGAAGGTTGCCAATGTTCCGATTGTACCGGAGGTTGATCCGCCGGAAGAACTCTTTAACGTTGATCCGAAAAAATGCATCGGTTTAAAGATTAGCCCTGATAAACTGAATCATATCAGAAAAGAACGCTTAAAATCACTCGGGCTTAATGATAAAGCGATTTATGCAAATATCAACAGAATCAAAGAGGAACTCGAGTATTTCGAAAAGATTGTGGATCGGATCGGCTGCCAGGTTGTTGATGTTTCAAATAAAGCGGTTGAGGAAACAGCAAATATTATCCATCATCTCAAAACAAAAAACATATAACTCAGGACGCTCTATCCTGGGTTTTTGGCTGTGCCAAAAGGGAATAATGAAAAACAATAGCATCTTTGTGAAGTTTGTATTATAATAAAAAATTGTGATAAAATGATTAATTTTAGGTTTAAGGATCGTGTGATACGAATAAACTATTATGGGTAAGATGTCAAGAATTTCTCCCGGAAATTTTTCGACAAATTCATATACATCCACAATAATAAAGGATGTGCGATTTTGCTTGCTTTTATGCAGGAGTTTAATGGAGGGATGGAGAATTACTCTTCTTAATGAACAAGAAAAGACGATTTTTGTCGATGCTGATGCTTGTCCGGTAAAAGATGAAATTTTACAAACAGCATCCGAGTATGAAGTTCAAGTTCTTTTTGTCGCTTCATTTGAACATTATCAGCTTTCCAGAAGCAATGAAGAAAAATGGAAGTATGTTGATCCTCATAAAGAAGCTGCTGATTTATATATCGCAAATCACGTGAAACCGGGAGATATTGTTGTGACGCAGGACATCGGATTAGCATCTCTGCTGTTGAACAGAAATGTCTCTGTTATGTCGGAAAGAGGTCGTCTTTACAAAGAAGACACGATTGATTTTGCTCTAGAGGGCCGTCATTTTTCCGGCAAACAAAGAAGAAAAGGCGTATATGCCAAAGGGCCTAAAAAATTGAATAAAGAAGATCGAGAACGATTTATTACACTGCTGCAAAAAATCCTGTCGAACGATGAAGGGATTTTGCACTAAAGCATCGAATAATGTACGACGGAGTGTTATAAGATGGGAAATCGGATACCAGATGAAATTGTGGATCAGGTGCAAAAGTCGGCAGATATCGTTGAAGTCATAGGTGATTATGTTCAATTAAAGAAGCAAGGCCGAAACTACTTTGGACTCTGTCCTTTTCATGGAGAAAGCACACCTTCGTTTTCCGTATCGCCCGACAAACAGATTTTTCATTGCTTTGGCTGCGGAGCGGGCGGCAATGTTTTCTCTTTTTTAAGGCAGATGGAAGGCTATTCTTTTGCCGAGTCGGTTTCTCACCTTGCTGACAAATACCAAATTGATTTTCCAGATGATATAACAGTCCATTCCGGAGCCCGGCCAGAGTCTTCTGGAGAACAAAAAATGGCTGAGGCACATGAGCTCCTGAAGAAATTTTACCATCATTTGTTAATAAATACAAAAGAAGGTCAAGAGGCACTGGATTATCTGCTTTCTAGGGGCTTTACGAAAGAGCTGATTGATGAATTTCAGATTGGCTATGCTCTTGATTCTTGGGACTTTATCACGAAATTCCTTGTAAAGAGGGGATTTAGTGAGGCGCAAATGGAAAAAGCGGGTCTCCTGATCAGACGCGAAGACGGAAGCGGATATTTCGACCGCTTCAGAAACCGTGTCATGTTTCCGATCCATGATCATCACGGGGCTGTTGTTGCTTTCTCAGGCAGGGCTCTTGGCAGCCAGCAGCCTAAGTATATGAACAGTCCTGAAACCCCGCTCTTTCATAAAAGTAAACTGCTTTACAATTTTTATAAGGCCCGCCTTCATATCAGAAAGCAGGAAAGAGCAGTCTTATTTGAAGGGTTTGCTGATGTCATATCGGCCGTAAGCTCGGGTGTAAAAGAAAGCATAGCCACGATGGGAACGTCTCTTACAGATGATCATGTCAAGATCCTGAGAAGAAACGTCGAAGAAATCATTCTTTGCTATGACTCTGATAAAGCCGGTTATGAAGCCACCTTAAAAGCTTCGGAGCTTCTGCAAAAAAAAGGCTGCAAAGTCAGAGTTGCAATGATTCCTGACGGATTGGACCCTGATGATTACATCAAAAAATTCGGCGGTGAAAAATTTAAAAACGACATTATTGACGCCAGTGTCACCGTAATGGCGTTCAAAATGCAATATTTCCGAAAAGGAAAGAACCTGTCCGATGAAGGCGACCGACTAGCTTACATTAAAGACGTACTGAAAGAAATCAGCACGCTTTCAGGGTCTCTAGAGCAGGAAGTCTATGTAAAGCAGCTTGCTTCAGAGTTTTCGCTTTCACAGGAGTCTTTAACTGAGCAGCTGTCTGTTTTCAGCAAGCAAAACAAACCTGCTGACAATAGCGGTGAAACAAAAATGCGGCGAGCGCATCTGACGACAAAAGCAAGGCAAAAACGTTTGCGTCCGGCGTATGAAAATGCAGAAAGGCTGTTACTCGCTCACATGCTTCGAGATCGGAGCGTCATCAAAAAAGTGATTGACCGGGTAGGGTTTCAATTTAATATTGATGAGCACCGGGCATTAGCCGCCTATCTTTATGCTTTTTATGAAGAGGGAGCCGAGCTGACGCCTCAGCATCTGATGGCCAGGGTGACGGATGATCATATAAGCCAGCTCTTGTCTGATATATTAATGCTTCAGGTTAATCAAGAGCTTAGCGAAGCCGAGTTATCAGATTATGTAAAAAAAGTGTTGAATCAAAGAAATTGGTCAATGATAAAAGAAAAAGAGGCGGAAAGAGCCGAAGCCGAAAGGCAAAAAGATTTTTTAAGAGCTGCTTCTCTGGCTCAAGAAATCGTTACATTGAACCGATCTTTAAAATAACTGGAGAACTGATGAGGAGCATTTATTGGCAATGATTCCTTGCGGAGGAGCAAATAGATCGCTTAACCTCATCATGAATTGTCATTTCATTATTCGCACATTGTTAAAGGCAGTTCACATAGAAAACGCCTGAATGGACCGAATAAGAATCATACCGCTTATAGAATTCGTTGCAAGCTTTGGAAGGAGGGATCCATAATGGCTGATAAACAAACCCACGAGACAGAATTAACATTCGACCAAGTAAAAGAGCAATTAACAGAGTCTGGTAAAAAACGTGGCGTTTTGACATATGAAGAAATTGCTGAGCGTATGTCCAGCTTTGAAATTGAATCAGACCAAATGGATGAGTATTATGAATTTTTAGGTGAACAAGGTGTTGAATTAATTAGTGAGAATGAAGAAACAGAAGATCCTAATATTCAGCAGCTTGCCAAAGCCGAAGAAGAATTTGACCTTAATGACCTAAGTGTACCGCCTGGCGTTAAAATCAATGACCCAGTTCGTATGTATTTAAAGGAAATCGGTCGGGTTAACCTTCTTTCTGCAAAAGAAGAAATCGCCTACGCTCAAAAGATTGAAGAAGGTGACGAAGAATCTAAACGCAGATTGGCTGAAGCGAACCTGCGGCTTGTTGTCAGTATCGCAAAACGGTATGTCGGACGCGGTATGCTGTTCCTTGACCTGATCCAGGAAGGAAACATGGGACTGATGAAAGCCGTTGAAAAATTTGATTATCGCAAAGGTTATAAATTCAGTACGTATGCTACGTGGTGGATCAGACAGGCGATTACACGCGCCATTGCCGATCAGGCGAGAACGATCCGGATTCCCGTTCATATGGTTGAAACCATTAATAAATTAATCCGTGTGCAGCGTCAATTACTGCAAGACTTAGGCAGAGAACCAACACCTGAAGAAATTGCGGAAGATATGGATTTAACGCCTGAAAAAGTACGCGAAATCTTAAAGATTGCTCAAGAGCCGGTATCGCTGGAAACACCAATCGGTGAAGAGGATGACTCGCACCTTGGTGATTTCATTGAAGACCAAGAAGCAACTTCACCTTCTGACCACGCCGCATACGAGCTATTGAAAGAGCAGCTGGAAGATGTGCTTGATACGTTAACTGATCGTGAAGAAAATGTATTGCGTCTTCGATTCGGTCTTGATGACGGCCGTACAAGAACATTAGAAGAGGTCGGCAAAGTATTTGGAGTAACGAGAGAGCGTATTCGACAAATCGAAGCCAAAGCGTTGCGGAAACTAAGACATCCTAGCAGAAGTAAACGTTTGAAAGATTTCCTCGAATAAGATGGAACGGGTCTTGAAGATCCGTTCTTCTTTTTTTAAAAAGATATATGGATAATATGCCTTTATTTTACTGAAAAATGATGTCATTTGCAAATGGACATTGTGGTGAAAAATTTCAAAATCTAATTCCATATTTTCTATTGTAAGCGTATACAATACATTATACAATAGAATAAAAAGGATATTAGAGATTTAGGCATGTTTCTATTCAATTTTGTATAAAGTGTGAATAAAAAACTTTTGTATAGCAATCCATTTACTTTTTGTAAAAATAAGTTAGAATTAGAAGTGTTTACATAGGGGGAAGGATCAAAAAGGGGGAAGGGAAATGAAATGGAACCCGCTTATTCCATTTTTGCTGATCGCTGTTTTAGGAATTGGTCTAACTTTCTTTTTATCAGTAAAAGGACTTGATGACTCTCGGGAGATTGCAAGCGGAGGAGAAAGCAAATCTGCTGAAAAGAAAGATGCAAACGCTTCACCAGAAGAAATTTACAAGGCAAACTGCATCGCATGCCACGGTGAAAATTATGAAGGTGTTTCGGGTCCTAGCTTAAAAGGTGTAGGGGATAAGAAAGATGTCGCTGAAATTAAAACAAAGATCGAAAAAGGCGGTAATGGAATGCCTTCCGGTCTTGTTCCGGCCGATAAGCTGGATGATATGGCAGAGTGGGTGTCAAAAATTAAATAAAAGAACCATTTTTCTCTTTATACATTCACAGGCCGCCGAGATGTTCTCGACAGCCTTTTATTTTTGACTGCCGCGTGCAGACCCGCATCAAAAGAAATAATCTCAAAATCATTTGCTTCAGCTTGGATTCCGGGCTGATTTTTTATATGATAGTAAAGGAAAAAATGATTGAGAAAAGTTGTGATGACAAGTGAACGAATTAAAATTATCTAAACGATTGCAAACAGTATCGGAGTACATACCGAATGGAGCGATGATGGCCGATATCGGCTCTGATCACGCATACCTTCCTTGTTATGCGGTGTTGAATCATAAAGCCAGCGGGGCGATTGCCGGAGAAATAACAGACGGCCCATTTTTGTCTGCAAAGCGGCAGGTTGAAAAATCAGGCTTAAACTCGCACATTTCTGTAAGGCAGGGAGACGGACTGGAAGTGATTAAAAAAGGTGAAGCTGATGCCATTACGATTGCCGGAATGGGCGGGGCTTTGATCGCTCACATTTTAGAAGCGGGCAAAGACAAATTAACGGGGAAGGAACGGCTCATTTTACAGCCGAATATTCATGCTGTTCATATCAGGGAGTGGCTTTATAAAGAAGGATATGCGCTGATAGATGAGGTAATCCTTGAAGAGGACGGAAAGTGCTATGAAGTGCTGGTAGCAGAAGCGGGAGACAGGGATGCGGCTTATGACGGTATTTCTTTATCAGCCGGGATGCTCGTCGGCCCTTTCTTGGCAAAAGAAAAAAATGCTGTCTTTTTGAAAAAGTGGACACAAGAGCTTCAGCACACTCAAAGCATTTATGAACAGATTAGCCAAGCGGCGGATACAGAGCAAAACAAACAAAAATTAAAGGAGCTCTCCGATCGAATGGAGCTGTTAAAGGAGGTAATCGAGCATGGCTAAAAGTGTAAATGGGCAGCAGATCATCCAGCTATTTGAACAATTTTCCCCGAAAGCCTATGCGGTTGAAGGAGATAAAATCGGCCTGCAAATCGGCACTTTAAACAAACCAATTAAAAATGTGATGGTTACACTTGATGTGTTAGAGAATGTTATCGATGAAGCGATTGAAAAAGAGGTTGACTTGATTATTGCACACCATCCTCCTATTTTCCGGCCGCTAAAGAATATTTCAACAGATCAGCCTGCCGGAAGGTTAATTGAAAAGTGTTTGAAGCATGATATTGCTGTTTATGCAGCTCATACAAATTTAGACGTTGCGGACGGCGGCGTGAATGATTTGCTTGCTGAAGCATTAGAGCTGAGTGAGACGGAAGTGCTGGCACCTACTTATACGGATCCTCTGAAAAAGCTGGCAGTATACGTGCCGAAGGAATATGAAGAGCAGGTCAGAGCCGCGGTCGGAAATGCGGGGGCCGGCCATATCGGTGAATACAGCCATTGCGCGTTTTCATCTGAAGGGATCGGCAGCTTTAAGCCATTGGATGGAGCCAAACCTTTTATCGGTGAAGTGGGAGAGCTTGAGCTTGTTCATGAAGTAAGACTTGAGACTGTATTTCCTAAAAGCATCGAAAAAGCTGTTATCAATGCAATGATAAAAAGCCATCCATATGAAGAAGTCGCTTACGATATCTATCCTGTCGAACAGACTCCCGCCGAAAAAGGGCTCGGCCGTGTCGGAACCCTTAAAAATGAGATGACGCTTAAGGAATTCGCTTTATTTGTGAAAGACAAGCTTGACGTCAATGGTGTCAGAATGGTGGGGGATGCTGACAGCATGGTGAAAAAGGTAGCTGTTCTTGGTGGAGATGGAAACAAGTATATTCATCATGCAAAACGAAAGGGAGCCGATGTTTACGTCACAGGAGATTTATACTTCCATGTGGCCCATGATGCGATGATGCTTGGCCTAAATGTGGTTGATCCGGGCCATTACGCGGAAAAAATCATGAAAGAAGGCGTCACGAGAAAACTGACATCAATGTGTAATGATAAAAAGTTTGACGTGAATATCTTTGTTTCTGAAACAGATACAAATCCATTTACATTTCTATAAAAAAACTGAGGCTTTTACAGCCTCAGTTTTTTGCTTTTACTTTTGGAAGTATTTTTTTGAGCGGTATATTATGTTCAGTTGTCCAAGTTGATGGATCTTCGTGATCAAACTGCTCTAAAAAGCGAATGACTTCTTTTGTGATCGGCGTCGGTGTTGAAGCTCCCGCTGTAACTGCAACGGTATTAACGCCTTTCAGCCATTCGAGCTTCAGTTCGCTTAAGTCGCCAATCCGGTATGCTTTTGTCCCGGCTATTTCCTCTGACACTTGAGCAAGCCTATTTGAATTGTTGCTTTTCGGGTCTCCGACAACGATTGTTAAGTCCGCTTTTTTTGCCTGCTCTGATACAGCTTCCTGCCGCACTTGAGTAGCGAGGCAAATCTCTTGGTGATATTCGACATGAGGATATTTTTCTTTGACAAGCTCCATAATGTCGTGAACATCCCATTGAGACATTGTTGTTTGATTCGTCACGATTAACTTCTCTGCTTGGATATCAAGGTTCTTTACATCTTCTTCTGTTTCAACTAAGTGAACGATCTCTGGCGCTACGCCAACGGCTCCCTCAGGCTCTGGATGCCCTTTTTTGCCGATATAGATCACGTGATATCCTTTTTCTTTCATCTCTAAGATTAGATTATGAGTTTTCGTCACATCCGGACATGTAGCATCAATTGCGACTAACCCTTTTTCTTCTGCGATTCTTCTGACTTCGGGAGAAACACCGTGCGCAGTGAAAATGACAGTTCCTTTGTCAACCTGCTTTAAGATGTCCAGACGGTTAGAGCCGTCCAATGTAAAAATCCCTTCCTCTTCAAACGCATCAGTGACGTGTTTATTATGAACAATCATCCCGAGTATATAGATGGGTCTTGGCAAGCTTTTATCTAGTGACGCATTTTTGGCAATGACCATAGCATCAACAACACCATAGCAATAGCCGCGCGGTGAAATTTTAATTACGTCCATTTTCGGTTGTCCTCCAATACTGAAGTGAGTAAAGGCAATATAAAAAGCCGTAATCAAACGGCTCTATTCTTGCATTCTTCTGATCTCATTATAGCCAATCTCACTTCAGATATCAAAGAATGTTAAATATATAATCTCGGTTTTGAACTGCCTGATGTTCTTTTCGGAGCAGGAGAGGCAGTTTCCTTTTTCTTCGGGGCAGATGTTTTTGATTCTTGTTCTTTATTGTCAGTTGTTTTAGATTTTTTTGGGAGAGAAGAACTTTTTGGTTTTGATTTTTTGTTCCCATCTGAGGTTTTTGTTTCAGTCTCTTTTTCTGATGATTCTTCTGAAACGGATTGTTTTTCACTTTCCTCATTGGCCTCTGTCTCAGTTTCATCACTTTTACTTAATTGGCTGTACAGCTTCATCATTGCTGGCAGATTGCGGACTAATGGGCCGTACTGCTGGATCATAGGGGTGACTTGCTGCGCCATGCCGAGTACTTTTTGCACATTTCCAAGCATACTGGATAATGATGCAGGATTGGCGATATTTTGAATGCCTTGCAGGCCAGCACCTCCGCTCGCTGCTGCACCTGCTCCTGGAATTCCAGAAACTCCGGCGCTGCCAGCGCCTCCTCCGCCTCCTCCGCCGGGTAGGAACCTTGACAGCATTCCTTTTAAGCCTCCGCCTGCACCTGCACCATTTCTCGCTCCGGCATTTGCCTGAGGAAGAAATTGTCCGGCTTGCTGAAAACCTTGCTGCTGTGCTCCAAATGAAGGTCCTCGCATATTAGGCGGTCTTCTGCCCATCATTCGCTGATTTGGCATGGGGCGGGGCGGTCCGGGCTGTGGGTAATTTCTCATTGGCTGCTGCGGTGAAAACATACTTGTACCTCCTTTCAGCTCTCTCTGCTATTAGAATATGCATGGGCTGCGGTATTTGCTTTACATAACTGAATAAAACAAACGCCTTGCAAACGTGGTGTTTTTAAGCAAAATCGGGTATAATGTGATGATGGACACATAATGTGCCGCTTTAAGGAGCTGGGAAAAATGAAAGAAACGAAATTTGAACTTTATGAATTGAAACCATTTATTATAGATGCAGTACATCGCCTTGGTTTTTACGAACCGACTGATATCCAGAAAAGGCTGATTCCTGCAGTGTTAAAAAAAGAAAGCGTCATCGGCCAGTCTCAGACGGGTACCGGAAAGACTCACGCTTATTTACTGCCTTTATTAAACAAAATCGATCCTGCTAAGGATGTCGTTCAGGTAGTCATTACGGCTCCGACAAGAGAGCTAGCCAACCAGATTTATCAGGAAGCGCTTAAAATCACACAAGGTGAGGAAGGCAGTCAGATTCGCTCGAAATGTTTTATCGGAGGCACTGATAAACAAAAATCAATTGATAAATTGAAAATACAGCCGCATCTTGTTGTCGGTACACCCGGACGGATTGCTGACTTAATCAAAGAACAGGCGTTAAGTGTTCATAAAGCGGAATCTCTTGTTATTGATGAAGCGGATTTAATGCTGGACATGGGATTCCTTGCAGATGTAGATTACATCGGTTCCCGCATGCCTGAGGATCTGCAAATGCTTGTGTTTTCAGCGACCATACCGGAAAAGCTGAAACCATTTTTGAAGAAATACATGGAAAATCCGAAATACGCCCATGTGGAGCCAAAACAGGTGACTGCTGCGAAAATCGAGCATATCCTCATTCCTTCGAAACATCGTGACAAGGACAAGCTCCTTTTTGACATCATGTCGCATCTGAATCCATACCTGGGGATTGTGTTTGCCAACACGAAAAATACGGCTGACCATATTGCCCAGTATCTGACTGGCAAAGGCATGAAAATCGGCTTGCTGCACGGCGGATTAACACCACGTGAGCGGAAAAAAGTCATGAAGCAGATCAATGATTTGGAATTCACTTATGTCATTGCAACTGACCTTGCCGCAAGAGGTATTGATATTAAAGGTGTCAGCCATGTTATCAACTATGAGCTGCCGGATGATCTCGATTTCTATGTTCACCGTGTGGGCAGAACGGCTCGTGCCGGCTCATCAGGACAAGCGATGACCATTTATGAACTTACTGATGAGGATGCATTAGTAAGACTTGAAAAAATGGGCATCGAATTTGATTACTTAGAGCTTGAAAAGGGCGAATGGAAAAAAGGCGATGACCGTCAGCGCCGCAAAAAGCGTAAAAAAACGCCGAATGAAGCGGATGAAATTGCTCATCGTCTCGTGAAAAAGCCTAAGAAGGTTAAGCCTGGGTATAAAAAGAAAATGAGCTATGAGATGGAGAAAATCAAGAAAAAACAGAGAAGAAACCAATCTAAGAAAAGAAAGTAGGGGAACCTGTTGTTGAGAATAGGCTCACACGTCTCTATGAGCGGAAAACATATGCTTCTGGCTGCAAGCCAGGAAGCAGTCTCTTATGGGGCGAATACGTTTATGATCTATACAGGCGCACCGCAAAATACGCGCCGAAAGAAAATTGAAGACTTAAATATAGAAGCAGGCCGGGCACATATGCAAGAAAACGGCATTGACGAGATTATCGTACACGCGCCTTATATTATTAATATTGGCAACACGACAAATCCGTCCACTTTTGAGCTGGGTGTTGATTTTCTTCGTTCAGAAATTGAACGGACAGCGGCCATCGGAGCGAAGCAAATTGTCCTTCATCCTGGCGCTCACGTAGGGGCAGGAGCTGAAGCCGGCATCAAAAAAATTATTGAAGGCTTAAATGAAGTGATTGATCCGAATCAAAATGTCCAGATTGCATTAGAAACAATGGCTGGAAAAGGATCAGAATGCGGCAGAAGCTTTGAGGAGCTTGCACTGATTATCGAAGGCGTTACACACAATGAGCAGCTGTCAGTGTGCTTTGATACATGCCATACACATGATGCCGGGTATAACATTGTTGAAGACTTTGACGGAGTGCTGAATGAGTTCGATAAAATCATTGGCATTGACCGTATTAAAGTGCTTCATATCAATGACAGCAAAAATGTCAAAGGTGCGAGAAAAGACCGCCATGAAAATATTGGCTTTGGTGAAATAGGTTTTGACGCACTGCAATATGTTGTTCACCATGAGCAGTTAAAAGACATTCCAAAAATTCTTGAAACACCATATGTCGGTGAAGATAAAAAGAACAAAAAACCGCCATATCGTTTTGAGATTGAAATGCTGAAAGAAAAACAATTTGATGATACATTGCTCGAAAAGATTTTACAGCAATAAAAAATGGGGGATAACACCCCCATTTTTTAGCTTGTAAATTGTTTGAATAGTTCATCAACTGTTTGAGCTGTTTCTTTCGATGTAATCGTCTCTACTTGCTTCAGCAGCCGCATTCGTTCACTTTCATTAAAGATGTTTACATTTTTCCCGTATAACAGGTTCGCTACTTCAACGGCCTGTGATCTTGTTAAGCTGATTCCGTATTGTTTTGAGTACTTCAGCAAATCGTCAGCAGTAGCCTGATTAAGCCGCTGTAAAATAATTCTTTGAAATAAAATCATCGGTCATTCCACCTCCAGACTTAATGTATGGGCAAATCAGTAAAATGTGTCAGTGTTTAATGGTAAAATAGATTTATAATGTATTTAAAATAGTTATTGCAGGAAAGGAGATTTTATGACCCCAACAAAACAACATAAGAAAGAAACATTTACCCATTTTATTTTCAGGGTCTTTATGATTCTGGTAGGGGCTGCATCTGCGGCTGTAAGTATTGAATTATTTTTAATCCCCAATGATTTTATTGATGGCGGGATTATCGGTGTATCACTTATTTTAGACCACCTCTTTATGTCAAACCCCTTTCTGAATTTCGCTTTTTTCGTTGTCATATTAAATATTCCTTTTATGATCTTCGGATATAAATATATCGGTAAGACCTTTCTAATCTCTACGTTTATAGGGATTGTCGGGCTTGCCGTTATTGAATCCTCACTTCACCATGTAGAAGCCATTACAACCCAGCCTATTTTGGCTACTGTGTTCGGAGGTCTTTTACTCGGCTTTGGCGTCGGGCTTGTTATTCGAAACGGAGGTTCAATGGATGGTACAGAAATTCTCGGTATTTTGCTGACCAAAAAACTCCCGTTTTCAGTAGGTGAGTTCGTTATGTTCATCAATGTGTTCATTTTCATTTGGGCAGTTTTTGTGTTCGGTCCTGAGCAAGCGATGTACTCATTCATGACTTATTATATTGCGATGAAAACGATTGATGCCGTGATCCAAGGGCTTGATGAAACAAAAGCTGTCATTATTGTGTCTGAGCAGTATGATGAGATTTCCGACGCGATTTTGCACCGTCTCGGTCGGGGCACAACGAAGCTGAAGGGGAAAGGCGGGTATACGGACGAAGAAAAAGACGTAATTTACGCGGTTGTCACAAGGCTGGAAGTGACAAAGCTCAAATCGATCGTGTTTGAAGTTGATCAAAATGCATTCATAACAATTATGAATACTCATGAAACGAGAGGCGGAAAATTCAAAAACGCAATCCACTAGGCTTTCATTTACTTTTATTCATTTTATGGGTATAATTTTATCTGCAGTAAAGACAATGGCTTGCTGGACAGACAGCTGCCATTTTCTTTTTCATACATGTGATACGTTCTTAAGCAAAGCGAAAAGGGGGACCCTTCATGAACGTACAAGAAGCGCTGAACCTACTAAAAGAAAACGGATATAAATATACAAACAAACGGGAGGATATGCTGCAGCTTTTTGCTGATTCAGACAGATATCTTACCGCTAAAAACGTACTGTCTGCACTGAATGATGATTATCCAGGCTTAAGCTTTGATACAATCTACAGAAATCTTTCTTTATATGAAGAACTTGGGATTTTGGAAACAACTGAGCTGTCCGGTGAAAAGCTCTTCCGATTTAAGTGTTCATTCACCCATCACCACCATCATTTTATTTGTCTTGCCTGCGGCAAAACAAAGGAAATTGAATCATGTCCGATGGACAAGCTTTGTGATGATTTGGATGGCTATCAGGTCAGCGGGCATAAATTTGAGATTTATGGCACATGCCCTGATTGTACAGCGGAAAACCAAGAAAACACTACTGCGTAAAATGCGTATATATGAAAAAGGAGCCCGGTTTGGGCTCCTTTTTCAGTTATTGACACGTATTAAGTGATGCTTATTGTTGTTCATCCATTGAACGGCTTCTAGCCAGTTGTTTACTCTGATGATGTTTGAATCAATCGGAAGCTGATTATAAGGGGAATTGAACAAAATCACCGGTATCCCGGCTTCTTTCGCAATCATCATGGCGTTCCCGTGATGATCTTCAAAAAACAGGTCGATGTTATGATTCTTGACCGCTTCAACTTTGTGATGACCGCCAACGAGTTCGATGTGGTCATAATGAATGTTTTGTCTGTCAAACCATTCATAGGTAATATCAGTTAAATGAGTCCGTCTCGCTGTAATATAAATAAGCTTGTGCTCCTCTTTGAGAAGATCAAGTGACTGTTTCGCATGCTGTGCAAGCAATGCTTCCTTATATATGATCGCTTCATTTTGATTCATCCAATCCCAAAATTCTTCCTGGGTAATGTTTAACAGCTTTGTTAAATCATAATCCGTCATATCGTTTAATGAAATGGAAAGATTAAACGAACGGTTCAAATAAGGGACGAATGTATCCTGAGCCGTGATTGTGCCGTCAATATCTATTCCTAAGCGTAACATGCCCACACTCCTTCAGTTTCATCCCTTCAAGTGTAACATAAACAATTGACATTAACAGAAAAGTTTAGCAAACATGAATCAGGCAAAATGGATCAAACTATAAAAGCTCCTTTAATAAAACAGAAGGGGGAATTGAAGGTGGCAAACGATTACGAAAAGCGTGATAACAACAGTTACTATGTTGATCATGGATCTGAAGGGACAAATATTACCCGCGACAATGACGGTTTTTTTGAGGAAACAGCTGCTGAAATCGCAGAGCCTTATCGTGCTGCTGACCGCAGCAATGACCAAGACAATGATCGCAGCGGCGGCAATGTCAATGAAGGACGGGGAATAGGATATATCGCTTTAGCCTTGTCCATCATTTCATTGTTTGTACTGCCTGTTTTATTGGGAGCTGCCGGTATTATTGTCGGCTATATCGCAAGAAGAAGAGGTGCTCAAGGCCTTGGAGCCTGGGCAATGGGTATCGGTGTCGTTTCATTAGTGCTTGGAATATTTATTATTCCATTTTTCTAACACAAAAAAGCTTGACGGGTTCCCGTCAAGCTTTTTGTGTTTCTTCTTTTAATTTTGCTTTTTCAGCTTCAAGTTGTGCGTAGTGTTCCTCAGCAAGAATGTCAATTTCTTTTTTGAGTTCTTCTACCATTGTTTCCTCTGGAACCTTACGGACAATTTTCCCTTTCCGGAACAGCAGTCCTTCACCGCGTGCGCCGGCGATTCCGATATCAGCTTCTCTCGCTTCACCAGGTCCGTTTACAGCGCAGCCGAGAACAGCAACTTTAATCGGCGCTTTTATCTTAGAAATATACTCTTCCACTTCATTGGCAATGCTGATTAGATCAATCTCAATACGGCCGCAAGTCGGACATGAGATGAGCGTGGCAGCATTGGAGGCTAAGCCGAAAGATTTCAGCAGCTCCCTTGCTACTTTTACCTCTTCTACAGGGTCTGCGCTTAGTGAAATGCGCATGGTGTTCCCGATGCCTTTGCTTAAAATGGCGCCGAGTCCTGCTGCGCTCTTTACTGTGCCGGCAAACAGTGTTCCTGACTCGGTGATCCCGAGGTGAAGCGGGTAGTCAAATGCTTTCGCCGCTTTTTCATAAGCCTCGATTGCAAGGTTCACGTCAGAGGCCTTCATGCTGACAATAATATCGTGAAAATCAAGATCCTCAAGAATTTTAATGTGATGAAGTGCGCTTTCTACCATTCCATCGGCAGTCGGATAACCGTATTTTTCTAAAATCCGTTTTTCCAATGAACCGGCGTTTACTCCGATTCTGATCGGAATGCCTTTGTCTTTGGCCGCTTTAACAACCGCTTCAACTTTTTCGCGCCGGCCGATGTTGCCGGGGTTGATTCGGATTTTATCTGCGCCGCCTTCAATGGCTTTCAACGCAAGTTTATAATCGAAATGTATGTCAACAACGAGAGGAATGGAAATGCGCTTTTTAATATCCGCAATGGCGTTTGCTGCCCGTTCATCCGGACATGCTACCCGAACGATTTGGCATCCGGCTTCAGCCAAACGGTTAATTTCCGCAACCGTTGCTTCTACATCATGTGTTTTTGTTGTTGTCATGCTTTGGATGACAACTTCATTGTTGCCGCCTATTGTTAAAGGTCCCACTTTGACGGGACGCGTTTTTGTACGATGTGTGATTTCACTCACTTGCAATCGCTCCTTAATTGTAGTTGCCGCTTCTAGATATAACAATTCTAGTATGGTTTATGTGAATTTATTTTACAAATTACATTGTAACAGTGTCTTCGCCGAACTGACAAGAAATTAACGTTAAATTAAGGGTAGACCGGGAATTTATACGCTGTTCCCGCTTGAATGGCATTGGCTTTCACATTTGGATTCAGTGCTTCAAAATCCTTTACAATGTCATCCGGAGAACCTGCTGATCCGACTATCGACATAACCGTATCACCCGGCTTTACCTTCACCGTTTTATAATCCGGTTCTTGTGCAGCCGTTTTTGCTGATGCTTCATAGACAGGGAGGTCCTGAATGGGTATGGTTCCAATTTTAAGGTCATAAAAAAGAATAAAAAGTATAAAAACAATGCTGCATACTAAGGTGAGACGCTTCATCGCTTTTCCTCCCGCATACGAAATTTTATACCATAGTATGCTTGTCCATTTAGATTCATGACAAAAGAAAAGAGACTGCGAATGCAGCCTCGGTTTATACAGCAGCTTTTTTGGACGGAATCTCTTTTAAAACGAGAAACAGGATGACAAAATTGACAAACCAGTTCAGCAAAAATTCACTTGGTACGGTTGCTTCTAATGCCCGCATGATTGTAAAGAATACAGTTGAAAGGGTGATGGAATAAGCAGAAAGCTTCCAGAGCTGATGATAGGATAAATGTTTTTTCTGCGAATTCTTAATGATTAACCCGATAAGCGCTAAAAACGATACTTCAATAAATTTTCCCGCTGCTGTTACGAGAAAAATAAGAGCTGAGAGAACAGTGACAATCATCGCTTTATTTTGGTTTAACCCTGCAATGACATCTTTTTTCTGTAACTCTGACGGCATCATTGAGTAAGACATTTCTTGGGCTTGTCCGTCAATGGCCAAAACAAATTTGTTCTGAAGGATGCCGATTGCGTTTTGCTTTGCTTCAATTTGTTCAGTGCCATAGGAGTCTGTCGGATCGAACACGATAACGAAACCATTTGCTTGAGATTCCGTGGCTTTTTTCTCATCCGTTTGAAGTTTGCCGTTTGAAATTGTGAAATCAGGGAAATCTTTGTTTAAAACAGTTTTAAAGCCGTTCATTGATTTTACGGTCCCTGTACTTACATAATAAGCGGTAGGGATTGCAAACAGGACAGAGAGCAAAAATACATAAAGAATCGCTTTTCCGATTCCTTGAAATCTTGTTTTTGCAATATCACGGGGAGAGTATGTACTTTTAATGAAAAGCTGAAACACATTCACTATCTTCACTTCCTAGCTAAACTAATATATGTTGCTTATTGTATCGTTGCATGCGTGTGAATACAAGGAAGACATGAAGAAGACAGAGTAAAATGGGAGGATGGAAGCTATGGATATGTTGTATTGGCTGTTGATTGCAGCGGTTTTTATCATTGCCTTTATCGGGCTGGTGTATCCTGTTATTCCGAGCGTAGTATTTATTGTGGCCGGATTTGTATTGTACGGATTTTTATTTTCATTCAGTCCGTATTCTTATATGTTCTGGCTTGTTGAGGCAGTTTTTGCCGCAGTATTATTCGCAGCAGATTACGTGTCGAATCTGCTTGGAGTAAAAAGGTTCGGAGGAAGCAAAGCTGCCATATGGGGAAGCACGATCGGTTTATTAGTCGGGCCTTTTGTCATTCCGGTTGCAGGGATCATATTGGGTCCGTTTATCGGGGCTGTTTGCGCAGAACTTATCGTCCATCAGAAGGACTTAAAGTCAGCGTTTAAAATTGGCCTCGGCTCACTCATTGGTTTTTTAACAGGGGTTATTGCCAAGGGCATCATACAGCTTTTGATGATCGGATACTTTTTATGGACGGTCCTATAAGAAATGCTGGCGGCAGGTTTAATGGGGCAGATTATCGGTTAAAGTGAAGTATGTCCGCTGAAATGAGCCAAATCGTGAGCTTTTTCATTGATTACAAAGCATTCTTTTGTTACATTGAATGAAGAAAGGCTCGCTGTGAAGCGGCATTTCAGTACATATATACTAAGGAGGAATTATCATGGCTTACGAACTTCCAGAATTACCTTATGCGTACGATGCTTTAGAACCGCATATCGACAAGGAAACTATGACTATTCACCATACGAAACACCACAACACATACGTGACAAATTTAAACAAAGCGGTTGAAGGAAACACTGCTCTTGCCAACAAATCAGTTGAAGAGCTTGTTGCAGATCTTGATTCTGTTCCTGAAAACATCCGCACTGCAGTCCGCAACAACGGCGGCGGACACGCGAACCACAAATTATTCTGGACACTTTTATCTCCAAACGGCGGAGGCGAACCGACTGGCGCGCTTGCTGAAGAGATCAACAGTGTATTTGGAAGCTTTGACAAATTCAAAGAGCAATTCGCAGCAGCTGCAGCTGGACGCTTCGGTTCTGGCTGGGCATGGCTTGTTGTGAACAACGGTAAACTTGAAATCACAAGCACGCCAAACCAAGATTCTCCGCTTTCAGAAGGCAAAACGCCTATCTTAGGTCTTGACGTTTGGGAGCATGCTTACTACCTTAACTATCAAAACCGCCGTCCTGATTACATTTCAGCTTTCTGGAATGTTGTAAACTGGGACGAAGTGGCTCGTCTATACAGCGAAGCAAAATAATGGCACAAACAAGGTCCTCATTATGGGACCTTGTTTTTTTATGTCTTCTTTTTACATATCTCGGTTTGAGTGAGACAGACTAAGGGATAGTAAAGGGGAGTCAGTAATGAGCAAACTAAAAAAAGTGATAGGCGATGTAGACGTAAACAAAGGGTTACTCTTTCTGCTGACCATTGGCGGGCTTTACTCGCTGGGAATTGCACTGTCCAATACATTTGTTAATGTGTATCTTTGGAAGCAGTCAGGGAAATTTATTGATTTGGCGATATATAATTTATCCATTGTGACAATGCAGCCGATAACCTTTTATTTGGCTGGACGGTTAGCCAAAAAAATAGACAGGGTATTTATTTTAAGGTTCGGCGTCATTTTTTTAGCTGCCTTTTATTTAAGTGTGCTTTTAGCCGGAGAAACGGCGGCCAGCCGCCTCGTGCTAATAGGCGCGGTGCTCGGAGTGGGCTATGGCTTTTATTGGCTAGCGTTTAACGTGCTGACCTTTGAAATAACAGAGCCGGATACGCGAGACTTTTTCAACGGGTTTATGGGCATTCTGTCTTCCTCTGCAGGAATGATCGGCCCGATTGTAGCCGGATTCGTGATCTCAAGGCTTGAAAATAATACGGGTTATACAGTGATTTTCAGTCTCTCCCTCAGTTTATTTGCCCTGGCTGTCGTGATGAGCTTTTTCTTAAAACGGAGAGAATCAAAGGGCCGTTTTATGCTGAGCAAAGTATTTGGAGAGCGCCATAGCAATATGAATTGGCGGAGAATCACGAATGCGCATTTTTTTCAGGGTTTGAGAGAAGGGATTTTTGTCTTTTTAATCAGTGTGTTTGTATTTATTGAGACAAACAGCGAACTTGCTCTCGGTACATTCGGTCTTGTCAATTCAGCTGTTTCCTTCTTTGCCTACTACTTTGCATCCAGGCTGATTAAGAAAAAGGCGAGAAAAAAATCGATTTTGCTGGGCGGACTTATTTTGTATGGCGCGCTGTTTTTGATTTTGTTTCATATGAGCTTTTCGACATTATTAACGTACGGCGTTTTTATTGCCATCGGCTATCCTCTGTTGCTTGTGCCATATGTATCACTTACATATGATGTGATAGGGCGGGCGAGGCATGCAAGAAAAGCAAGAATTGAATATATCGTGCTTAGAGAAATGTTCTTGAACGCCGGCAGAATTGTTTCCATTTTGTGCTTTCTCCTGATCGTGGCCCTTCTGAAAGAGGATGTGGGAATTCCTTTGTCACTTGCGATATTGGGTATAGGACATCCTTTGATTTATTACTTTGTCAAGGATATCCGTTTTAAGGAGAAAGAAGGGGAAAATGAAACCATGGAAGAAGACGGCCAAAAACGGGTAACAGAACCGACCCTGTTAAAAGGCGAGAGATAATTTTTTTGCCAAAAAGGGGTTATCTGTAGAAAAAAGTCGAAAAAACCTTTAAAATGAAAACTGGCACTCTTACTTGAGTGTCTTTTCTTTCTGTAAATAGAAAAGGTGATGTTATGAGGAGAAATAAACCAAAAAAGCAAAATCATAAAGAGAAAAAGAAGTCGCTTCCGATCCGGCTGAATATTTTATTTTTAGCTGCCTTTGTTATATTTACCTGGATTATTGTGGAACTGGGCATCAAGCAGATCGTGCAAGGCGATGATTACAAAAACCAAGCGAATAAGCAGGAACAAAGTGAAGTCAGCTCAGCGGTACCACGCGGGAAAATTTATGATCGAAACTTTAATGCCATTGTGACAAATAAGGCTTTAAATGCAATCACATACACGAGATCTAAATCGACCACGCAAGAACAGCGCTTAAAGATCGCAAAAAAGCTGTCTGACATGATCAAAGTCGATACAAAAAAAGTAACAGAACGGGATAAAAAAGATTATTGGATTTTGACTAGACCGAAAGAAGCGAAAAAGCTCATTAGCTCTAAAGAAAGACAGCAGGTTGAAGACAAAAAAATATCCGATGACGATTTATACCAGCTTCAGCTAAAACGGATTACTGATAAGCAGCTGAATGAATTAACGGATAAAGATATGCAGATCCTCGCTATCAAAAGACAGATGGATTCGGGCTATGCATTGACCCCTCAATATATCAAAAACGAAGATGTATCAGCGAAGGAAATGGCAGTGGTAAGTGAACATTTAGACGAACTGCCAGGTGTTGATGTCACGTCCGATTGGGAACGTGAATATCCGTATAAAAACCTTCTTCGCTCAGTGCTCGGAAGTGTTTCCAGCTCTAATGAAGGGTTGCCGTCCAACTTGCTCGACCATTATCTGTCGCTTGGCTACAGCCGTAATGACAGGGTCGGAAAAAGCTATTTGGAATACCAATATGAAAGCCTTCTGCAGGGCCAAAAAGCCAAAGTCGAAAATATCACAGATTCAAACGGCAATGTCACGGGAACAAAAACGGTATCTGAAGGCAAAGCCGGTAAAGATCTCGTGCTTACGATTGACATTGATTTGCAAAAAGAAGTGGAAAAAATCATTGAGAAGAACCTCAAATCTGCTAAAGCAAGACCAAGCACGCAATTGTTAGACCGTGCATTCGTTGTCATGATGGACCCAAGAAACGGTGAAGTGCTTTCAATGGCGGGCAAGCAGATTAAACAAGAAAATGGGAAATATAAAATTGATGATTACGCTTTAGGTACAATGACGTCATCTTATGCCATGGGATCAGCGGTCAAAGGTGCAACAGTCTTGACGGGCCTTCAAACCGGAGCCATCAATCTGAATACAGTTTTTCAGGATGAACCATTGTATATCGGTCAGGATAAAAATGGTAAAAAATCTTGGACTACTTTAGGACCTGTTAACATTCAAAGAGCCTTAGAGCAGTCTTCCAACGTATTTATGTTCAAAACAGCGATCGCGCTCGGAAAAGGTGAATATAAACCGCACCAAGCTTTACCGATTGATACGACGGCCTTTGATACGTTCCGTAATTACTTCAGCCAATTTGGATTAGGTGTCAAAACTGGAATTGATCTTCCGAATGAAATGACAGGCTATAAAGGAACAGACAGATTGACGGGATTCTTGCTTGACTATGCGATCGGCCAATACGACACGTATACACCGCTGGAACTTGCGCAATACGTATCAACGATTGCAAACGGCGGATATCGCTTAAAGCCTCAGCTTGTAAAGGAAGTCAGAGAACCTGATGCTAAAAGAGGGATCGGTGCTGTCGTACAATCCGTTCAGCCGGAAGTGTTGAATAAAATCGACATGAAGAGTGAATATATTAAAGAGGTTCAGGCCGGATTCAGACGGGTGATGACAAAAGGGACAGCTGCCAGCCAATTTGCTTCAGCGTCATATCAGCCTGCCGGTAAAACAGGAACAGCACAATCGTTCTATGATGGACCTGATAAATCAAAAACAGGAACAGCGACTTATAATACGACACTTGTTGCCTATGCACCGGCTGATAATCCTGAGATTGCGATCTCTGTAGTAGTCCCTTGGGCTTATATTGATTACAGCGCTAAATATACCATTACAAACGAAATCGGCAGGGAAGTAATGGATAAATATTTTGAGCTGAAATCGAAGCAGGACAAAGAAGATACTCAGCAAAAGAATAAAGACAAAATCGAAGAAAGTGCAGAAAACACAACGTCTTCTGATAACTAAAAAGAAACGCTCACATGATGTGGGCGTTTTTTTTATACAAAAAAACGCACTGATTTACAAAACCTTAACATTCGGTTCAAACCCTTTTTACATAGAACCTTTACTCTATACGTGTAGGACAAATTACACATTATACGCAGGGGGAATTCAGGAAATGAAAAAAAACAAATTGATGCTTATGCTTCTGATGGCTGCTTTTATGATGATTGCAGCTGCATGCGGAAATGCAGGAGAAAGTAAAAAATCGAATAGCGATTCTGCAAAAGGAGAAGAAAAGGCATCAGGTTCTTTAACCATTTCTGGTTCATCGGCTATGCAGCCACTAGTACTTGCAGCCGCGGAAAAATTTATGGAAGAAAACCCTGATGCTGATATACAGGTACAAGCTGGCGGTTCTGGAACAGGGCTTTCTCAAGTCTCTGAAGGTGCTGTTCAGATCGGGAATTCAGACGTTTTTGCTGAAGAAAAAGAAGGCATCGATGCAAAAGCGCTTGTCGATCATCAAGTCGCTGTAGTTGGTATGGCAGCAGCTGTAAACCCTGATGCTGGTGTGAAGGATATTTCAAAAGAAGAATTGAAAAAAATCTTCACTGGCAAAATTAAAAACTGGAAAGAGCTCGGCGGCAAAGACCAAAAGATTACACTTGTAAACCGTCCTGATTCTTCTGGCACACGTGCTACATTTGTGAAATATGCGCTTGACGGAGCGGAGCCTGCAGAAGGCATTACTGAAGATTCCTCCAACACGGTGAAAAAGATCATTGCTGATACTCCGGGAGCGATTGGATATCTTGCATTCTCATATTTAACAGATGACAAAGTAACTGCTCTATCTATTGACGGTGTTAAACCTGAAGCGAAAAATGTAGCAACTGGCGAGTATCCGATCTGGGCTTATCAGCATTCTTATACAAAAGGTGAAGCGACAGGTTTAGCTAAAGAATTTCTTGATTATCTAAAGAGTGAAGACATTCAAAAAAGCATTGTTACTGACCAAGGCTACATTCCGGTTACTGATATGAAAGTGACACGCGATGCCAACGGGAAGCAAAGCTGATCTTAATAAAAAGAGGAGTGCGGGGACAACCGTTTCTCCTCTTAACACATTCATAGGAGTGTAAAACAATGATAAACAATAGAGAAAATATGTCTGTGAGCGAGCGTCTAATCAGCTCAAGGCAAAATCGGCAATTGGATGAAGTTCGGGGAAGAATGATTGTGACAGCATGTGCGCTGATTATGATTGCGGCATCTGTTGCAATCACCATTTTCCTCGGCGTGAAGGGGCTGCAATCTTTTCTTGTAAATGGTGTAAGCCCAATTGAATTCTTAACGAGCTTAAATTGGAATCCTACAGATAGTGATCCGAAATACGGAGTGCTGCCATTTATTTTTGGCTCATTTGCAGTAACGATTCTTTCTGCTCTAATCGCTGCGCCGCTTGGCATTGCAGGTGCGATTTTTATGACAGAGATTGCCCCGAATTGGGGAAAGAAAGTGCTGCAGCCGGTAATTGAGCTTTTAGTCGGTATTCCATCTGTTGTTTATGGATTCATAGGTCTTACAGTATTGGTGCCGTTTATCGCCCAGTTCAAATCGAGCGGAACAGGGCACAGTTTATTGGCGGGAACGATTGTCCTTTCCGTCATGATTCTGCCGACGATCACATCGATTTCTGCTGATGCAATGGCTTCTCTTCCGAAGAGTTTACGAGAGGGTTCTTACGCGCTTGGTGCGACAAGATGGCAGACGATCAGAAAAGTACTTGTGCCTGCAGCTTTTCCAACATTGATGACAGCTGTTGTGTTAGGCATGGCTCGGGCGTTCGGCGAAGCTTTGGCTGTTCAGATGGTCATTGGAAATACAAGAGTATTGCCGGAAAGCCTGTTTGACACTGCGGGAACGCTGACAACGATCATCACGCTGAATATGGGCCACACCACATACGGAAGCGTTGAAAACAATACGCTTTGGTCAATGGGGCTTGTGCTTCTGGTGATGTCATTCTTGTTCATCCTGCTTATTCGCTACTTGTCATCTAGGAGGAAAGTGTAATGAACCGCAAAATAACAGATAAACTGGCGACCGGAATGTTTGGTTTGTGTGCAGCCATTATCGCTGCCATTTTAGTAGGTTTGTTTTCCTATATTATTATAAACGGTGTTTCTCAGCTCAGTTTTCAATTTATTACAACAAAATCGAGCGCCATTGCAGCTGGAGGAGGCATACGAGATCAGCTGTTTAACTCCTTTTATATTTTGTTTATTACAATGCTGATTACAATCCCGCTCGGTGTGGGCGGCGGAGTCTTCATGGCTGAGTACGCGCCTAATAACAAAGTGACTGACTTCATCAGAACATGTATAGAGGTGCTTTCATCTCTTCCGTCTATTGTCATTGGGATGTTTGGATTATTGATGTTTGTCAACTTAACAGGCTGGGGATATACGATCATAGGCGGGGCGCTTGCGTTAACTGTTTTTAACCTTCCTGTCATGGTGCGTGTGACAGAAGACGCGATCCGTTCAGTCCCTAAAGATCTGAAGGAAGCCTCTCTCGCTTTAGGTGTATCACGCTGGCATACCGTAAAAACAGTTTTAATTCCAAGTGCGATTCCTTCTATTATCACAGGAGCAATTTTAGCGTCAGGAAGGGTGTTCGGGGAAGCGGCCGCATTATTATTTACGGCAGGCCTGACAACACCGCGTCTTAATTTTACGGAATGGAACCCGTTTTCGGAAACATCACCGCTTAATATTTTCAGGCCCGCTGAAACACTTGCGGTCCACATTTGGAACGTCAATACACAAGGAATGATTCCGGATGCTGAAGCGATTGCCAACGGTGGTTCTGCCGTGCTGGTGATTTCTGTTCTTGTGTTTAATCTCGCAGCGAGATGGCTTGGCACGATGATCTACAAAAAGCTTACGGCTAATTAGAACGGAAAGAGGCGAAAAACATGTCTGAACAAATGGTAAAAGAAAAACCTGAGCGAGCTGTTATTGTTCCGAAGCAGAACCACGTGCTTGAAGTCAAAGATCTGTCTATTTTTTACGGAAATAAACAAGCGGTTCATCATGTAAACATGGATATTGAAAAAAATGCGGTGACTGCTTTTATTGGGCCGTCGGGATGCGGAAAATCCACTTTTTTGAGAAATATTAACCGAATGAACGATTTAATTCCATCTGCAAGAGCGGAAGGTGAAATCCTTTATGAGGGATTAAATATATTGGGCGGCAATATTAACGTTGTCAGCTTGAGAAGAGAAATCGGAATGGTTTTCCAAAAACCAAATCCATTTCCGAAATCGATCTATGCGAATATCACACATGCATTGAAATATGCCGGAGAGCGGAATAAAGTCGTTTTAGATGAAATTGTGGAAGAAAGTTTAACAAAAGCAGCCCTCTGGGATGAGGTGAAGGATCGTTTACATTCATCCGCACTCTCGTTATCCGGCGGCCAGCAGCAGCGTTTATGCATCGCGAGAACGCTTGCGATGAAGCCGGCTGTTCTTCTGCTTGATGAACCAGCTTCAGCGCTTGATCCGATTTCAAATGCAAAAATAGAGGAATTAATTACAGGATTGAAAAGAGAATACTCAATTATTATTGTCACGCACAATATGCAGCAGGCTCTGCGGGTTTCTGACCGGACGGCATTCTTTTTAAACGGCGAGCTTGTAGAATACGGACAGACCGAACAGATTTTCACGAGTCCGAAAAAGCAAAAGACAGAGGATTATATTAACGGGAAATTCGGATAGGAGGGCGGCAATGAGTATTGCTACCGAAGCTGTAATGAAACAGGAAGTCTATCAAGTCAATGGAATGAACTTATGGTATGGACAGCATCATGCTTTAAAAAATATCAATTTGAGCATTTATGAAAATGAGGTTACGGCGATTATCGGGCCATCCGGATGCGGGAAATCGACCTTTATCAAGACATTGAATTTAATGATTCAAATGACGCCGAATGTAAAGCTTGCAGGTGAGCTGAACTATAATGGCAGCAACATTTTAAAGGATAAAGTGGACATCGTGGATTTGCGAAAAAATATCGGCATGGTCTTCCAAAAAGGGAACCCGTTTCCGCAATCTATTTTCGATAATGTGGCTTACGGACCGAGAGTCCACGGCACCAAAAATAAGAAGAAGCTTCAGGAAATTGTGGAAAAGTCATTAAAAGACGTGGCGTTATGGGATGAGGTGAAGGATCGATTGCATACGTCCGCTCTATCGCTGTCAGGGGGCCAGCAGCAGCGTCTTTGCATCGCTAGAGCACTTGCGACCAATCCTGATATTTTGCTGATGGATGAACCGACATCTGCACTAGATCCAATCTCAACGAGAAAAATTGAAGAACTCATTCTAGAGCTGAAAAATAAATATACAATTGTCATTGTCACGCATAACATGCAGCAGGCAGCAAGGGTTTCTGATCAAACCGCCTTTTTCTACATGGGCGAGCTTGTTGAATGCGACAATACGAATAAAATGTTCTCTAACCCGAAGGACCAAAGAACGCTCGATTACATTTCAGGAAAGTTTGGATGAAAAAAAACAGGCTGAGTCAGCCTGTTTTTTTATCGTGTTAACGTTTTTACGATCTTTTTGAAACTCATGTCTGATTTTACTTTAAACTCGCCGGCACGAATTTCTTTGTGATAGCCGGCATCAATGACATAGTCATTAAAGTCTTGAGCCGAAGAGATAATGCCCTCTTTTTCAAGAATAGCAGATACATCCGCAGTGCTCATGCCATCTTTAATTTTGAGCTTGTACGTTTTGACTTTGTCTGTTTTCGTGTCTGAGCTGCTGTCATCGGTCAACGATTTCTCTTTTGAATCAAGAAGTTTTTGATATTCATCACGGTTCACAGAAACCATTTTTTTAGAATCAAGGTAATTGTTCACGTCTTGTTCAGTTACTGTTTTATTATCTTTTACAGCAGCGGCCTGGTCTTCGTCAGTCAGATAAAAAACAGCTGCAAGAACGGCTGTCGCTAAAATGATGCCGCCAGCAAATGCCTGAATGCCCCGTTTTGTCATACGAGCACCTTCTCATTATCTTTGATAATCGTATTCACGTCTTCCACTGATACATGCTCAGCTTTAGCAATCGCTTCAGCTGACATACCGTTATTATATTTAGAAAGTATTTGTTTAGCGATTTTTTGATTGATGTCGCTCTGCTTTGATTTGCGAATGACAAGGTTAGTTTCCAGTAATTCTTCCTCAAGCACTGTCATTTTCTTTTTGAGCTTGTAAATTTCCTGCATCGCAGAAAGCTGCAGTGTTTCGAGCTCCTGTTCTACATCTTTCATCGGGTCTCTTTGAGAATATGAGAATGCAATTAGCGCTATACTGACGATAAACAACGCAATAATAGCAATTTCCACGTTTCATCACCTTCTATTCTTTTTTTATCCTTCTTTTTTATACCATAAAACCAATAGTTTCTAAAGGAATTCGCGAAAAAAACGAGATTTTGTCGAGAAATCTTTCTTTGCTTCTTCTTTATGTAATGGTTTAATAGGAACACGAAGTGAACGATTGGAAAGGAGAATGTTAGGAGTCCATGGATAAACACCCATTTCCCTATAATATACGACATAAGCTTTCCTTTTTTAGGGACACATTCGACATAATCATTCAAAACGCTCACACCTTGACCGTAAGCTGGGAAATCTCAGAAGAAACAATGCGGCTGGCTGAAGCGGTCCTTTTCGAAAAAACGCAGGATATGATAAAAGAATTGCGCATTGTCATCAAAAGAAAAGACATTGAAGCTGTCAGGACAAAACGCACAACGTATGATAAAGGCGAATGGACGATTAGACAGACGGCTGGTGATGCTGTATATCGGGCTGAATACAGAATTGTGAATTCAATGAATGTCTCTCTCAAGCTTGCCGGTACATACGACATCTATCTTGATGAAAATGGGATTCGTCATATAAGCAGCTTTCAGATTGAGGAAGTGCACACCAGATGGGAGGAGCAATTTTCTGCATACACCTGTTATGGGAGAGGGGAGAGAGAACGGTGAACATTCTCATGCTTTCACCCGAACATCCCGATGAGCCGAAAAGTGGGCTCGGTGTGCATTTAAACCGCCTCATTTCCTATTTAAACCCTCAAATCAACATTACGGTTTGTACTCCGAGCGGGCAGCTGTTTTCGTATGCGAAGTTTGAAGATTATATAGCTGATGCTAACTTTACAATGGTTCGCCATGTGTTATCACGCAATGAACGCTTTGATCTGATTCATGCCCATGATGACACAACAGCCCCTGCCGCCCAGTATTTGAAACAACGGCTTGGTCTTCCGCTTGCTGCGACAATCCACGGTCTTGAAAGCGAAAGGAAGAAGGTGTGCCGAGAAGCCCCACACCCATACAGGCTCAAGGCCGAACGGCTCCTAATTGAATCCGCTGATGCATTGATCGTATTAAGCACATTTATGAAGCGGTCTCTTGATAAGGCGGCACATAAAAAATTAACCGTTATCCCGAGCCCTGCATCTATGGAGGGAGAGGAGGGGAAAATCCCAAGAAGCATGAATAGAAGATTACTCTTTTCATATGGAAGGTTTGTTCCGGAAAAAGGATTTTCGCAGCTGTTAAAGGTGTTTGCCATCTTGAAGCAGCGTCAGCCTGACCTCTATCTAGTGCTGGCTGGGGAGGGGCCGTCTCTGTCCTGCTATGAGAAATTGGCTGCGGCATATAACCTGAAGGATCGCGTCATGTTCCTGCCGTTTCTCAATAGGAAAGACATCAGAACGTTACTGTCTCAATGTGAAATGGCTGTTTTCCCTAGTTCTTATGAACCGTTTGGGCTTGCCGCGCAAGAAAGCATGGAACAAGGTGTGTTGACTGTCGTTTCTCAGTCGGGTGGTTTTTGTGACTATGCCGTTCATGACAAAACGGCAGTCATCGCTGATTTTACGCTCGTACAGGAAGCGGCTGATCTGCTGGACAGTTTTTTTAAAGACCGGGAAAAAGCCCGCCGGATAAAAGAAGCTGGCAGACAACAAGTGTTCAAGCTCCACCACCCCCGACTCATTATGTCATCATATTTGCAGCTTTATGAGCGTATCTTCAATAATTCAGCAATTCATTGAAAAACAGCCTAGCATTCCGTCCATTATAGTGGTATTATATATAAGTCTGAATAAGTAAATGATTTTAGTTTGGAGGGAAAATAATGCGCGTTAATATTACTTTGGCTTGCACTGAATGTGGTGAGCGTAACTATATTTCTAAAAAGAACAAACGCAACAATCCAGACCGCGTTGAATTTAAAAAATATTGCCCACGTGATAAAAAATCTACGTTACACCGTGAAACAAAATAACAGCCTTGCTGTTTGAGGTGTAAGAAAAAAGCCAGAGCTTTGAAAAAGGTTCTGGCTTTTTTTCTATTCCGAGGGGGATGAGAGATGAAATCACAATTAAGAAAAAAGACGCTGGAGGCACTGTCTGCTTTATCAAATGAAGATATTCTTCAAAAAACGGAACGTATGTATAAGTACTTGTTTTCTCTGCCGGAGTGGCAAAATGCCGGCACCATTGCCGTCACTATTTCCAGAGGATTAGAGATACCGACGCGTCCTGTCATTGAGCAGGCTTGGGAAGAAGGAAAACAAGTTTGCATCCCAAAATGCTATCCGGACACGAAGAAAATGCAATTTCGGACATATCAGACCGATGATCAGCTCGAAACCGTGTACGCCGGACTGCTCGAGCCGGTAATTGAAAAAACAAAAGAAGTAAACTCATCACAAATTGACTTGATGATCGTTCCAGGTGTTTGTTTTGATGTTAACGGGTTTAGGGTCGGCTTTGGAGGCGGCTATTATGATCGCTATTTAAGTGAATATGAAGGGAAGACAGTCTCTTTGCTTTTGGAGTGCCAGTTGTTTGCGCACGTACCCAGTCTGCCGCATGACATCCCGGTACATAAGCTGATAACAGAGGATCGGATTATTTCTTGTTTTTCATAACTTTCCTGTCCCTTATTCGAGAATAAATAAGGTAGAATAACAAACCCTATTGGCAGGAGGGATATAATGAAAAAACTTTTGATATATGCCATTTTCGCGGTTTCTGCCGTCATGTTTTATCAAAATCGCTACCGTCTTATGAATACTGTACTGAGCCAGCCAGGAATCAGGCGGTCTTTTATCCATTTGTTTTTAAGAATTCCATTTATCCGCAATAAGTTTATACAACAAGCTTTCTAAAATCCCGTGAAAAACGGGATTTTTTGCTTTCAGTAGGCGTTTCGGAGCGCCAGCTGTTATAATGAAAAAAAACTATTGGAGCGGTAAACATGTTTTTGCTGGAGTATACATATTGGAAAATTGCGGCGCACCTGGTGAATAGCGGGTATGGCGTCATACAAGCCGGTGAGTCAGATGAAATATGGTTGGAAGCGCCGGACAAGTCCTCTCATGATCTAGTTCGTCTATATAAGCACGATCTTGATTTCCGTCAAGAAATGGTTAGAGACATCGAAGAGCAGGCCGAACGAGTAGAACGAGTCAGACATCAATTGGGCAGACGAAGGATGAAGCTGCTGAATGTGTTTTTTTCAACGGAAGCCCCTGTTGATGACTGGGAAGAGATTGCAAAAAAAACTTTTGAGAAGGGAACTGTGTCAGTTGAGCCGGCAATCGTTAGAGGAACGATGCTTCGAGATGATCTTCAAGCGGTTTTTCCATCATTTCGTACAGAAGATTGTACAGAGGAACACATTTCGTTTGAAGACTCGCAAATGGCGCGAGAACGCTTCCTTTCGCTAGTGCTGAAACAAGAAGAACAGAGAAAAACTGAAGCGGCGGTTTTTCAAAACGGAAAACCGATTTTTACATATTTATTTATTGCGCTTCAGATCCTGATGTTTTTCTTGCTCGAAATAAACGGAGGCAGCACTAATACGGAGACGCTGGTCGCTTTTGGAGCAAAAGAAAACAGCCTGATTGCACAAGGAGAATGGTGGCGGCTTCTGACACCGATCGTGCTTCACATCGGCATAGCGCATTTAGCTTTTAATACGCTGGCTTTATGGTCGGTTGGTACAGCGGTTGAGCGGATGTATGGATCGGGCAGGTTTTTGCTGATTTATCTGGCTGCTGGCATTACGGGTTCGATTGCGAGTTTTGTGTTCAGCCCGTATCCTTCGGCAGGCGCATCAGGAGCCATATTCGGATGCTTAGGCGCATTACTGTATGTTGCTTTGTCTAATCGAAAAATGTTTTTAAGAACCATAGGGACCAATATTATTGTCATTATTATCATCAATCTGGGCTTTGGTTTTGCGGTTTCGAATATTGATAATTCAGGACATATCGGCGGCTTGATTGGCGGCTTTTTCGCTGCAGCAGCATTGGGGTTGCCCAAAGCCAGAGCCTTTGGAAAAAGATTGTTGTCAGCGGTTTTGCTGATTGCTTTGGCTGCCGGATTTTTATATTACGGATTGCATTCGCCTTCACACCAGGAGTCAGCGCTGATTCAGCAGGCAAGCGAGCTGTATCAGGAAGGAAAGTATGAAGAAGTAACAGAATTGCTGAACGGAGAAGCAGCGCAAAAAGATGCCTCTGCCGATCTTTTGAAAATTCTTGCTGTTTCTGATATTAAAATCGGCGAATATGATCAGGCGGTTTCCCTTTTGGAACGAGCAGTGAAAAAAGAACCTAAAGACCATGCCTCATATTACAATTTAGCCTTATTGTATGCGGAAAAAAATGAGCTTGCACAAGCAGAAAAGGCCATCAGGTTGGCTTTAAAATTGGAGCCGAAGGAGCAGCGCTACAAGGAGCTTCAGCAACAAATTGAAAACAATAAAGAATCATAAAGGTGGAATATGGAAAGGAGGCTGGCTTTTTTGTCAGCGTTTTCTTCTTGACTGACCGCTTCCTTATGAATACGCTTATGATAGTTAAGTTCAAGAAATGGTGAGGAAAATGAATACATTTTATGATGTGCAGCAGCTGTTAAAAACGTTTGGCCACATTGTTTATTTTGGAGACAGAGAGCTTGAAATTGAGTTTATGCTGGATGAATTAAAGGAATTATACATGAACCACATGATTGAAAAGGAGCAGTGGGCCAGAGCGGCAGCTGTCCTTCGAAAAGAATTGGAACAAACAAAAAACGGAAGAGATTTTTATAAAGGCTAAGGTGATAAAAATGGACGAGATATGGTTTGCGGGCATTGACCTGGGAGGAACGACGATTAAACTCGCTTTTATTAATCAATATGGCGAAATTCAGCATAAGTGGGAAGTTCCGACTGATAAAACCGGCGACACGATTACTGTCACAATTGCAAAAACAATCGACAGCAAGCTGGATGAGCTGCAAAAACCGAAGCACATCATCAAATACATCGGAATGGGTGCACCAGGCCCTGTAGATATGGCGGCAGGAGTTGTTTATGAAACAGTAAATCTAGGGTGGAAAAATTATGCTTTAAAAAACCATCTGGAGACAGAAACCGGCATCCCAGCTGTTATAGAAAATGACGCGAATATTGCTGCGCTCGGGGAAATGTGGAAGGGAGCGGGTGATGGCGCAAAAGACGTCATTCTCGTGACGCTTGGCACAGGAGTTGGCGGCGGCATCATTGCAAATGGTGAAATTGTACATGGCATAAATGGCGCCGGCGGAGAAATCGGCCATATTTGCAGCATCCCTGAAGGCGGAGCGCCCTGCAACTGCGGCAAAACGGGCTGTATCGAAACAATTGCTTCAGCAACCGGAATTGTAAGAATTGCAAAAGAAAAAATAGCAAATGCTAAAAAGACGACACGTTTAAAAGCAACCGAACAATTGTCAGCGCGGGATGTGTTTGAAGCGGCGGGTGAAAATGATGAAATTGCCCTTGAGGTGGTTGATTATGTAGCCAAGCACCTTGGTTTGGTGCTCGGAAATTTGGCAAGCTCGCTTAATCCATCCAAAATCGTTCTTGGCGGCGGCGTATCGAGAGCCGGAGAACTGCTGAGATCAAAAGTTGAGAAAACATTCCGCAAATGCGCGTTTCCGCGGGCGGCCCAAGCTGCTGATATTTCAATCGCAGCACTTGGAAATGATGCCGGCGTTATCGGAGGCGCTTGGATCGCTAAAAATGAATGGCTGAAACATCAAAATTGTTAAAATTGTGTAAATGAAATTGATTTTTTGTTGTGCTCAGGTTAAGATTTAATTTGATGTGTTAATGAGAATGTTGGGAATAGACTGATTTTTTGAGCGTGCTGCATAGGAGGTTGAAATGCGAAAAACGTTTTTTTCGAAGATTTCATTTATGCTGATTGCCATTTTATTGATGTGGCTGAAAACGTATGCTGTTTACAAAACCAGTTTTCATATTAAAATCGACAATCTAACACAGGAATTTATTCTGTTTATCAACCCATTGAGTTTTTTGTTGCTTATTTTTGGCCTCAGCCTGTTTTTAAAAGGCAAAAACAGAAATCGCTACATTATTGCAATGAGCTGTCTTGTCACGTTTGTATTGCTGGCAAATATGGTTTTTTACCGTTTTTACAATGATTTCTTAACAATCCCTGTTCTTTTTCAAACGAGCAATATGGGTGATCTCGGAAGCAGCATCGGAACACTTCTTGAGCCGACAGACCTCCTATTAACTGTAGATATTGCGGTTTTAATATGGCTTCACATCCGGCAAAAAGCTTTTCAATCGGACATTCCCTCAACGAAAAATGAACGGGCGGCTTATTTTTTGTTCGTTGCTTCTGTTTATTTCTTCAACCTGGGCTTGTCTGAGGCGGAAAGACCTCAGCTATTGACACGCTCATTTGACAGAGAAATGCTTGTTAAAAACATTAGCCTGTTTAATTTTCATATTTATGATGGCGTTCTTCAGTCAAAGCAATCCGCACAGAGAGCGTTGGCCGACAGCAACAGCCTGACGGAAATTGAAAACTACGTAACCGCTAATGCGAAGGATGCCAACAAACGCTTATTCGGCGCTGCAAAAGGAAGGAACGTCATTCTCGTATCCTTAGAGTCGACGCAAAGCTTCGTGATTAATGAAAAATTAAATGGAGAAGAAATCACGCCTTTTCTGAATGACTTTATAAAACAGAGCTACAACTTTAATAATGTTTACCACCAAACAGGCCAGGGGAAAACCTCGGATTCTGAATTTATCGTGGACAATTCACTGTATCCGCTTGGACGAGGTGCCGTGTTTTTTACGAATGCGGGCAATCAATATATGGCCGCTCCTGAAATTTTGAAAAACAGCGGATACTATTCAGCGGTGCTCCACGCTAATAATAAGAGCTTTTGGAATCGTGATTTAATGTACGACTCATTTGGATATGATTCGTTTTTTGATATTAACTCGTATGATGTAACTGACGAAAATTCAGTCGGCTGGGGACTGAAGGATAAAGAATTTTTTGAGCAGTCTTCAGAGCTGATGAAAAATCTGCCTCAGCCGTTTTACTCGAGGCTGATTACACTGACGAACCACTTCCCGTTTGATCTTGATGAAGAGGATCAATTGATTGATGAATATGATTCAAGCAGCCAGACGCTAAATAAATATTTTCCGACAGTGCGTTATCAGGATGAGGCGCTAAAACGGTTTATCGAAAAGCTGAAGGAAGACGGATTATACGACAACTCTGTTATTGTATTATATGGTGACCATTATGGTATATCAGAAAACCATAATGAAGCGATGGGGCAGTTTTTAGGAAAAGAAATAACCCCATTTGAAGAGGTACAGCTCCAAAAAGTGCCGCTGGTCATTCATATTCCGGGTATTACTGATAAAAAGCCGCAAACCATTGAAACAGTAGGCGGGCAGATTGATATCAGGCCGACGCTGATGAATCTTTTAGGGATTGATACGAAAGATCAAATTCAATTCGGCAACGATCTGCTTTCAGACGAAAAACTGGACTTTACGGTGCTCCGGGACGGGAGTTTTATCACAGATCAGGTTGTTTATACAGACGGTGCGTGTTATGACAAAGAGACGGGAAAACCGTTAGAAGAGACAAAACAATGTGAAGCATTTGCTGATAAAGCAAAACAGGAGCTATCACTTTCTGATGAAATCATTTATGGGGATTTGTTGCGATTTTATGACCAGAAAAGGCTGGACAATTCGTCAAAACGGAAAGAAAAACAAATGCTTGATCAGGCATCGTAATCACAATGTCTCCCGCGTCAAAGTGAGCGGGAGGCTTTCTTTTTTTAAATACGCTGTCATATAGTAACAAAAAAGGGGGATGATGATGGCGTTTATTACGGTGAAACCTGCGATCAAGAACAATTTGGCCAGAGTGGCGAAAGAACTGAAGATAGACGAGGAATTGCTTAAAAGTGCAAATCGCTCCGCACAAAAACATCAATTGTATTGCCCTGGTTATGTGATAGAGGAGCATAGCGGCAAAGAGCTTCAAACCATTCAGGACATAAAGCGCTTTTTACAGCCTCGGCAGCTGGAACTTTCTGATAGCTGGATTGAGCAAGAGAAAATCTATGATGATTCAGCTGTTGAAAAGGAAATAAAGAAGATTATTGATGTTTTTCCGTTTGTCTCATGCCGGGAAATTGGCCGTTCTGTACTCGGCAGGCCTATCTGGGAGCTGAAGGCTGGTGGGGAGCATGCCGTAAAAAAGGTCCATATGAACGCGTCATTTCATGCGAATGAGTGGATTACAACGTCTGTCCTGCTAAAATGGTTTAAGGAATACTGTATGTCATTATGCTGCAATTCGCCTTTCTTTGGCTTTTCTCCCATAAAGCTGTTTAACAGCACATCCTTATCCCTCGTTCCTCTTGTCAATCCGGATGGCGTTGATCTTGTTTTAAACGGATCAGAAGTCATGGGAGCCAGAAGAGATGAGCTCGAAAGGCTAAATGAACATCGTCCGAATTTTAATGAATGGAAGGCGAATATAAACGGGGTTGATTTAAATAAACAATTTCCATCATTATGGGAAATTGAAAAATACCGAAAACCGACAGCACCCAGCTACCGCGATTTTCCGGGAATCTCTCCGCTTACGGAGCCGGAATCTATTGCGATGTACCGGCTGATCACGGAGAATCCGCCTGACAGACTGCTGGCTCTTCATACTCAAGGAGAAGAAATTTATTGGGGCTATAAAGGCCTTGAGCCTGAGGAATCTGCTGCCGTCATAAAGGATTTTGAGGAGTTAAGCGGGAACATTTATAAGGGAGTAAGGGATATAGACAGCTATGCTGGATTTCGTGATTGGTTTATTCACCATTATTTTAAGGAAGGGTATACGGTGGAACTTGGAAAAGGCCAAAATCCTTTGCCGTTTCAGCAGTTTTCACACATATATAACGCCACAAACGGCATCTTGTGGAGGGCGTTATTTTTTCATGAGTAACTGAAACTTTTTCTTTTTTCTGCCGAAGCAAATATGAGAGAATAAAGATGATCGGAGGGGAATGCTGATGAGATCAGTTTGTTTTATTCTGCTGACGGTATTGCTGTTTAGTCTATCGGCATGCGAACCATCTCATCAGCAGCAAAAACAGGCATCGGCGGCAAAAGATGAGAAAAAAGACATCATACCGCTTTCCGCGGAAAAAGCGGATGGGGCGGAAGGCTGGCTGAATAACAGCACAATATTATATACTGCGTCTAATCCGACGAAAACAGAGCTTTTTGCGTACCGCATCTTTACAGGCGAAGCGAAAAAGCTCTATCAAACGGATGGTCAAATCGTTGATGTTCAAATCAATGCGAGGGAGCAGATGATTCTGCTGCAAATCACACATAGCCAAAAGACGGCAGTGGTTTTGCTTAATGCAGAAGGGGAGACGCTTTACGAAAAAGATTACGAAACGTATGAGCTTGAGGCTGCTTGGAATCAGTATGATCCTTATCAAATGATGGTTACGGAATTCAATGAAAACTGGGATTTCCATACATATCAGGTGAATGCTAAAAAAGGCGAATCTTTCTTAAGTCCGGTACAGGTTCCGTTCATTCATTGGACATCCAAAAATACATTTGATTATGTAAAAGAGGAAAGAGACGATAAAACAGGGCCTTTATATACGTTCGATACAGCTTCTAAGACGGAACAGAAGCTTGAGGATGACGTTCTATTCTTCGATTCTTTCCATCAAATGAATTTTACTGTCAAATCAGCTTCCGGAGGAAAAGGGACGTATCAGTTTAAAACGCCGCAATCAACATCACCTGTTACAGCGAAATGGCCGCTCCAAGCGAAATATACAAGTTTGGCTCCAATGGAGTATGACTATGATGAAGCAGGAGGCCTGTTTTATACATTCAAACAAAGCGGCGATGCATATAAGCTCGCAGCAGTTAATGTAGCATCGGGAGAGACAAAAGATCTTGTGTCTCTGCGGGAAATGGAGCCGATTCAAATATCTCCGAACGGGAAATATGCGTTATACGGCTTTCATTTTGAGCAAATTCTTTTATTGAAATCACATGAAACGAAGCAACTTATCATTGATCAAAAGGAGATGGAATAACGATGGCTATCGCAGATGTAACCATTATCCCAATCGGTACGGAAACACCCAGTGTCAGTGCTTACGTAGCCGATGTGCAAAAGATATTAGAAGGATATCAAGCAGAAGGGAAAATCAAATATCAGCTGACACCGATGAATACGCTGATCGAGGGAGAACTCAGTGACCTTTTTGCAGTCATTCAGGCAATTCACGAAGCGCCATTTCAAAAAGGATTGCACAGAGTGGCAACGAATATCCGTATCGATGACAGGCGTGACAAAAAAACGACGCTTGAGAGCAAAATAGAAAGTGTCAATAAACATTTACAGCCATAAAAATAAACCTGTATCCGATCGGATACAGGTTTTAATGTGCGGTTGGATACCCGCTGTTTATTACGGTCATCACGGTAAACCATCCAAAGACAAATAAGGTGGCACCGGCTAATAAAAACCCGAGTATATTTTTATTTCTAACAGAACGCAAGACTCCCCATAAAGCGAAAAGAGCGACAAGGCCGAAAATCACGACAAGTAACATAACACAGCCCCCTTTACATTGAAAAACCTGCAATTCTTTCCAGTTTTATTCTACCCGTTTTTTATAGGTTTGTCGATAGCGTTTTCAATGCGATTGTTTGAATCTTTTTTAAAAAACCCTCATAATAAGAGCATAAAAAAGAAAGAGGTGATAATAGTGAAATGGAGACGAATGCCAGTAGGGCCGATTCAAGCGAACGCATATTTTCTCATCAGTGATGATCAATGCCTGATTTTTGATCCGGGCGGCGAGGGACATAAAATCAATCAATACATAAAAGAAAAAGGGCTGACGCCTTTAGCCATTTTGCTTACACATGCCCATTTTGACCATATTGGGGCGCTTGATGAAGTGAGAGAAAAATGGGATATCCCTGTTTACCTGCATCAAAATGAAAAAAATTGGCTTACGGATGCTTCTTTAAACGGCTCCGGCATGCTGCGAGGGATAGAAGTCACAGCTAAGCCTGCAGATCATCTAATTGAAGGTGACGGTGAGTTGAATATCGGGCCGTTTCATTTGGAAACATTATTTACGCCGGGACATTCACCAGGCAGTGTGTCTTACTACGTGAAAGATGCAGACTTGGTCATCTCCGGTGATGTTTTGTTCCAAGGCGGTATAGGACGTACGGATTTAATAGGCGGCGATCAAGAGACGCTGCTGACGTCCATTCATGAAAAACTGCTTACGCTTCCGGAACACACGCTGGTGTTAAGCGGCCATGGACCTGAAACAGACGTACTGACTGAGCAGGACCAAAATCCGTTTTTAAATGGTTTTTCATTGTAAAAAAAGAGACAAACCGATAAGGTTTGTCTCTTTCTGCATTTAATGGCCTCCGCCGCCGGGCACCATAATAAAAATTGAGTAATATGTAAAGCCGGCGAAGAAAATTGTTAAATAAGCGCCAAAAATATAAATATACATGCGTTCGGTTAAGTTCAAATACGATAGAAACACAAATAAGATCGTCTGTCCAAAAAATAAAAGGGAAGCATCTTTCATATCACCTAAATAAAACATGACTGCAAAAATTCCCGTCCAAAATCCTAACACCCGGAACATGCGATTCATTTTTATCCCCTCCCGAGAGTCCCTCTGACTGTTATTATAATAGATCACACCTAGAAATGTAAACATTTTCATTATTAATATACAAATGGAATTTGTCCCTTTGATTGTGTTTTCTATTGTATGAATGTTTTTTAAAAAATAATCCGAAAAAAGTTCTGTAAATGGTTTAAATGAAAAATGATCCGGGTAGTTATTCTACAAAGAGATGGTTAACTGAGGAGGAAAAAACGAATGGAACAACAATTAACTTTTTACTCATATCCAAGCTGCACGTCATGCCGAAAAACAAAACATTGGCTTAAAGCACATCAAATTGAATTTAACGAACGGCACTTATTCAGAGAAACCCCGACAAGAGAAGAATTAAAGTACATTTTATCGTTAACGACAGAAGGAATTGATGAAATTTTGGCGACAAGAAGCCAGACTTTCAAAAATTTAAATTTAAACATTGAAGAAATGACGGTAAATGAGGTGCTGGAACTTTTAATCGAGAAGCCGAAGCTTTTGCGACGCCCGATTCTAGTAGACAACAAAAAGCTGGTGATTGGTTATAACCCGGGAGAACTGTTGAAGTTATCGAAGAAGAAAACGGTTCATCAATCTGCATGATGAAAAACCGAAGATCCGCTGATTTATACGAATCAGCTTATCTTCGGTTTTTCACCTGTTCAGAAACTGGGCTAGCTGGATTCGAACCAACGATCACGGAGTCAAAGTCCATTGCCTTACCGCTTGGCTATAGCCCATTGAATGTAAACATAGTATGTGTAAAGGCAGACGCGTTATACATATATAGCGTACATTTTTCAAAAACAGGAGGTAACTCATTAAGATGATAGCTCTTGATCAGCACTTAACAGAGCACAAAGAAGATATCACGCAACAATGGCTGGAAGTTTGTACGTCAAAAGGCAGCTGGCTGTATTCAGCGAAAGATCAGCAAAAACTAGAACAAAAGTTAAAAGACCAGCATGAATTATTGGTGACCATCGTAGCAAAATCCCTTAGAAAAGAAGACGTAGAGGATGAGCTCAACCGGTGGTCTCTTCAATGCGCCAGAGACCGTGCCGTTCATGAAGTGACGGTAACAGAAAGTGTCGGCCAGTTTAACACCTTCAGGCATATCATGTTTGAATGGATTCAGAAATTCAGCGAAGCTTCTTCTCAAGACATCAGCATTCAGGATTTTTATGAGTGGAGCCGGATCTTGAATCAAAACATTGATGAGATCATCGAAGTGTTTACGGAAGAATATCACCAGGTGACCATGATACAATTAAACGCGCAAAAAGAAATGATTAATGAATTGAGTGCGCCGATTATGCCGATTACTGATGGAATTGGGATTCTTCCGCTTGTCGGTGAGATTGATACGTACAGAGCGAGGACGATTTTGGAGTCTGTGCTGGAGCAGTGCTCAGCGTTAAAGCTCTCGTATTTATTTTTAGATATTTCGGGCGTTCCTATCGTTGATACCATGGTAGCCTATCAAATTTTTAAAGTGATTGACAGCACCAAATTGCTCGGCATTGAGACGATTATTTCAGGAATCAGGCCGGAAATTGCCCAAACTGTCGTGAAGCTGGGTCTGGATTTTTCGAATGTGAAAACCGAGCAAAGTCTTGCTAAAGCCCTGGCCAATAAAGGGTTTAAAATAAAAGAGTGTTGATGCCTTTGCCATGTTTATCTTGAAAGATAGCAGCTGAACAGCCTTTCACGGGCTATTCAGCTTTTTTAACTTCTATAAATAAAATGTGATGGCTGTTGATGTCTTTTACCTTAAAAGAGTAGCCATCATATTCTATGGTACTTTCAGGCTCAGCGTCTATGTTTTGTGTCAAAAACCAGCCGCCCAAGGTGTCTACTTCTGCGTCTGATAAATCGGTTCCAAGCAGGCTGTTAACATCGCTGATTAATAATTTTGCATTTAACAAGTAGTGATCCTTTCCAAGTTCGCGGATATGAGGCACTTCATCCGCATCAAATTCATCACGGATTTCTCCTACAATTTCCTCGATAATATCTTCGACAGTGACCAAACCGGACGTCCCGCCATATTCATCTATGAGGATCGCCATATGAGTGCGTTCCTTTTGCATTTTCAGCAATAGTTTATAAATAGGAATCGTCTCAATGACATGGATAACGGGCTGTACGAAAGGTTCAATTTGATGCTTCTTGATTGAAAAATCTTTCGTCAGCATGGAAAACAGCACTTCTTTCATATTAATCACGCCAATGACGTTATCTTTATCCTCTCTTACAACCGGGTACCGGGTATATTTTGTTTGCTTGACTGTTTCCTGAAGATTTGAAATGGAGTCTTCATCTAGTGACAAACTAACCATTTCATTTCGCGGCACCATAATTTCCTTTGCCATTCGTTTATCAAAGGTGAAGATATTATTCATGTACTTTAATTCACTTTTTCTGATCTCGCCGCTTTTATAGCTTTCAGCCAATAGGACCCGAAGTTCTTCCTCTGTATAAGCCAGCTCATGCTCTGATGCCGGCTTCAGCCCAAACACTCCTGTAATCAATCGGGCAGAGTGGTTCAACAGCCAAATGAATGGAAACATGATCTTATAAAACCAAATAAGCGGTTTAGCGAACAACAAGGTAATGCTTTCTGCTTTTTGAATGGCGAAACTCTTTGGCGCCAGTTCCCCAATAACGACATTTAAATACGTAACCGCTAAAAATGCGATGACGAGTGAAAGCAGGTGGGTAAGCGATTCATTTAAGCCTGCTTTATGAAAAAGCGGTCGAAGCAGAGTTTGCACAGTCGGTTCCCCAAGCCATCCCAGTCCTAAAGCTGCGACTGTGATGCCTAACTGACAGGCTGATAAATATTCATCAAGGTGAGTGATGACATGCTTTGCCGCTTTAGCACCTTTCTTTCCTTTTGCGACAAGCTGATCAATTTTGGACCGCCGCACTTTTACGATTGAAAATTCTACGGCAACAAAAAATCCTGTTAACAAAATGAGAATAGCGACTGCTAGTAAATTGACAAATTCCAAAACAACTGCCTTCTCCAAGGAAGGCATGCACCTCCCTTTTCCGATGTCTTTCTACATTCCATACCACCTGAAAATGCTCATAAAACATGTGTTGAAGCGGCAGACTGGTTTAGTGACGCGGTTATTGGGCAATTAAAGAATAAAGAACAAAAGTTTGGAGGATCTTGACATGAAGGCACATACAGGAAAGGATTGGTTTTGGTACCAAATGGGGCCTCAAGAAAGAAGTAAGGCAAGGGATCTAATCCATTTTTCTCACTGGCCTCAGTGTGAAAAGTGGTTTGAAAATAACCATCACGTTAATTTTTTGAGAGTAGATACAACTGAGACGGAAAATGAAGCGGTATTTGGGTCGATTGTTTATGATCAGGGGCTTGGTGAAGAAAAAGACCATACTGTTTTTCACTTTTATATCACCAGACAATATTTTTTTACAATCAACTTTGACTTTTCGATTTTGAGAGAGATTAAAGGAAAAGAAGTTGTCCGGCAAATGGAAAGAGCGGACAATGCGATAGAGGGGTTTTTAATTCTTCTCGGCGAGCTAATGAATGCGTATTTAATCGGTGTTGATGAATTTGAAGTAAAGCTGAGAAAGCTTAGATGGCAGATTAAAGACGACAATAGCAAAAGCATTTTAAACCGCGTCCATCTCCTGCGCCATGAACTGATGATTTGGAAAAACTTGATATTAAGCGCTAAAAAAATTGAAATGGCGTTGAAAGAAACCTTTTTACCTCAAAATGAAGAGAAAAAGGATTATCAGCGGACACAACTGAAAATTGACAGGGGATTTACATACATCAGCGAATTTGAAGGAGAGCTTAACAATCTGCTGCATTCAGAGGAAGTCATTACCTCACATAGGGGGAATGAAATTGTAAAAGCACTGACCATTTTCACGACGCTTTTTACGCCGATTACAGCTCTGGGTGCCTTATGGGGGATGAACTTTTCAGTGATGCCGGAACTGAATTGGAAATACGGATATCTCTTTTCTCTCTTATTGATTGTCACATCTACAGTTCTGATCTACCTCTATTTGAGGAAAAAAGGCTGGACGGGAGATATGCTGCAGGAACGGAAGAAGAAAAAGAAACCTCGAAAAAGGCGGACTCTATAGGATGTTTCATATTTTGTGCAGCGTGCCCCGCTTTTTCACCAGACATATCAGGGTGACCGGATACGATGTCAAGGCGCTTATGGCAGAGCATTAAATCCACAGTTTATCGATTCTTGAAAATGACCAAATGACCGGTATTGTTGCATTAGGCGACCTTTCCGTTGAAAAAGATACTGGTCAAAAAGCGAAAACAGCATAATGAAAATGGAATCAAGCAGGCATGGTGACCATGTCTGCTTTTTTATTATTGGGAAAATTGTAATGAAAGGGGCACATTCAGTTGAAAGTTTTTTTCTTGCCAGAAAGAATTGGTTTTTCAGCATATAACATCTCACAAAATCACGTTTTCCCTGTTTGATTACCGTTTCTTCTTTTTCTACAATATGCGTTGAAAGGAGAGGGAATCAAATTGGATTCAATAGAAAAGGTAAGCAAAAACTTGATTGAAGAGGCATATCTAACAAAGGCTTCTGATATTCACATCGTGCCGAGGGAGCGGGACGCTATCATTCATTTTCGTGTCGATCATGCCTTGCTGAAAAAAAGGGACATGAAAAAAGAAGAGTGCGTAAGGCTGATTTCACATTTTAAATTTCTTTCAGCAATGGATATAGGTGAAAGGCGAAAGCCGCAAAACGGTTCGCTTACGTTAAAGCTGAAAGAGGGAAATGTTCATTTAAGAATGTCAACGCTGCCCACAATTAATGAAGAAAGCCTCGTGATCAGAGTGATGCCCCAATACAATATCCCTTCGATTGATAAATTGTCGCTATTTCCAAAGACAGGAGCCACATTACTCTCGTTTTTAAAACATTCCCATGGCATGCTCATTTTTACCGGGCCGACTGGTTCAGGGAAGACTACCACATTATACTCTCTCGTTCAATATGCAAAAAAACACTTTAATCGAAATATTGTCACATTAGAGGACCCTGTTGAAACAAGGGACGAAGATGTTCTTCAGGTTCAGGTGAATGAAAAAGCCGGTGTAACCTATTCCGCAGGTCTGAAAGCAATTTTGCGCCATGATCCCGATATGATTATTTTAGGTGAGATTAGAGACGCGGAAACAGCTGAAATTGCGGTGCGGGCAGCGATGACGGGACATCTGGTACTGACGAGCCTTCATACGAGAGACGCAAAGGGCGCAATTTACAGACTGCTTGAATTCGGTATCAATATGAATGAAATCGAACAGACTGTCATTGCAATAGCGGCTCAGCGCTTAGTTGATTTGGCTTGCCCGTTTTGTGAAAACGGATGTTCATCAGTGTATTGCCGCCAGTCACGAAATACCAGGAGAGCTAGCGTTTATGAGCTTCTTTACGGGAAAAATCTTCAGCAATGTATCCAGGAGGCAAAAGGAAATCATGCAAATTACCAATATCAAACGCTTCGTCAAATTATCAGAAAAGGAATTGCGCTCGGCTATATAACGACAAACAACTATGATCGGTGGGTTTATCATGAAAAAGATTAGAAAAGTCTGGTCGTTAAAGGATCAAGCCAGGTTATTAAAGCGGCTTGGTGAAATGACTGCGGGCGGATATACGCTTCTGGATGGATTACGCCTGATGGAACTTCAGATGAATAAGAGGCAGGCTGCTGACTTGACTGATACGGTCACTTGTTTGAGGGAAGGGGCTCCGTTTTATCAAGTACTAAAGAGTTTGTCATTTCATAAGGAAGCCGTAGGTATTTGTTATTTTGCTGAAACACATGGTGAACTGCCCGCTTCCATGATCCAGAGCGGAGAGCTGCTGGAACGAAAAATTGCACAGTCAGACCAGCTGAAAAGAGTGCTGCGCTATCCGCTTTTCCTCATTTTTACGGTCGCTGTCATGTTTTATATGTTACAGTCCATCATCATTCCTCAGTTTTCCGGTATCTATCAATCGATGAATATGGAAACCTCACGTTCAACCGATATGCTTTTTGCTTTTTTTCAGCATATTGATCTTGTGATCATTTTGTTGGCTCTTTTTACAGCAGGTATCGGGATTTATTATTGGCTTGTGTTTAAGAAAAAATCACCTGCCCGGCAAATGCTGATTTGTGTCAGGATTCCTTTGATTGGAAAGCTTGTCAAGCTGTTTAACAGCTACTTTTTTTCTTTGCAGCTAAGCAGCCTTTTAAAATCGGGCCTCTCAATTTATGACAGCCTTAATGCATTTAAACATCAAACGTTTCTCCCTTTCTACCGCTGCGAGGCTGAACAATTGATTGAACGGCTAAAAGCCGGTGAGTCAATTGAAGCCGCTATTTGTGGAAGCCCTTTTTATGAAGTTGATTTTTCAAAAGTCATATCTCACGGCCAGCTGAGCGGCCGATTGGATCGAGAGCTTTTCACATACAGCCAGTTCATATTGCAGCGGCTGGAACACAAAGCGCAAAAATGGACAGGCATCCTTCAGCCGATGATTTATGGATTTGTTGCAGCGATGATCTTACTTGTGTATTTATCTATGCTTGTGCCTATGTATCAGATGATGAATCAAATGTGAAAGGAAGAGGCTGATGAATGAGAAAGGATTTACACTTGTTGAAATGTTAATTGTGCTCTTTATTATTTCGATCTTGCTTTTAATTACGATACCGAACGTCACGAAACATAATCAAACCATTCAAAAAAAGGGCTGTGAAGGCCTACAAAACATGGTTAAGGCACAAATGACCGCATTTGAGCTTGATCATGAAGGACAAACTCCGAGCCTTGCCGATTTACAGTCAGAGGGTTATGTGAAAAAGGATGCTGTCTGTCCAAATGGGAAGCACATTATCATCACCGGTGGAGAAGTTAAGGTTGAACATTAAATTAAACGAGGAGGAGGGGTTTACCCTTTTAGAAAGTTTGCTTGTGTTAAGCCTTGCCTCTATCCTCCTGGTGGCCGTCTTCACTACACTTCCTCCTGCTTATGACAATACAGCTGTCCGACAGGCAGCAAGGCAGCTGAAAAATGATATTATGCTCACACAGCAGACTGCTATTTCCCGTCAACAAAGAACAAAAATTCTCTTTCATAAAAAAGAATATCAATTAGTCATTGGTGATACGGTCATAGAACGCCCGTATGCAACGGGACTTTCTATAGAACTGCTGACATTAAAAGACCGTTTGGAATTTAATGAGAAAGGGCACCCGAATGCAGGCGGAAAAATACGAGTAAATGGCCATGCCGTTTATGACATAACAGTTTATCTAGGGAGCGGGAGAGTCAATGTGGAGAGAAAATAAAGGTTTTTCTACAATAGAAACAATGTCAGCGCTAAGCCTGTGGCTGTTTGTGCTGCTGACAGTCGTCCCCTTGTGGGACAAGCTGATGTCTGATGAAAAAATGGCGGAATCACGAGAAATTGGCTATCAGATGATGAATGAGAGCATTAGCAAATATGTCATGAGTGGTGAAGGAGCCGCGTCAAAAACGATTACAAAGAACAATCATATCTATGCAATGAAGTGGGAGGAGGAGGGCGAATATCAAAACGTATGTATCAAAGCCGCAGCTTATAAAGAAAAATCATTTTGCCTCAGCATTTTGCAGACAGAATGGCTACACGCTTCTTAACGTATTATTTTCGCTCTCAGTCTTTTTGCTCATATCAGGATCGTTAGCTGCGATTTTCCATCTGTTTTTGTCTCGACAGCAGGAACATGACGGTTTCACACAGCAAGAATGGATGATTTCGATAGAACAGATGATGAATGAATGCAAGGAGTCACAGGCAGTTAAGACAGCCGAGGATGGGAGCGTGTTAATCTGCACCAATCTTTCCGGGCAGGACATCCGTTTTGACATTTATCATTCAATGATAAGAAAAAGAGTTGATGGCAAAGGGCATGTTCCGATTTTAGATCATATTACTGCCATGAAAGCTGATTTTGAAAATGGTGTTGTTTTGCTGAAAATTGAGAGTGAGGACCAAAAAGTGTATCAAACTGCTTTTCCAGTCTATTCGTATTTAGGAGGGGGGTGAATGTACCGTACAAGAGGGTTTATTTATCCAGCTGTTCTTTTTGTGTCAGCGCTTGTGCTGTTAATCGTGAACTTTGCTGCTGCTCAATATATTTCACGCTGCATGTTTGAGAAGGAAACAAAAGAGTTATACATAGGAGAGAATTTACTTCAAAATGGGGTGCTTCTTTCGATTCGGCATGTTCTAGAGGAACGGAAAGGCCAGGAGGGTACGCAGCAATTTCCATATGGACGGGTTTCTTATTACATTCATGATACATCGATAAAAGAACAAAAAGAAATCAACTTAAGAGTGTCAACGGAGTCGGGAACAGAAAGAACTGCACAGATCGTGTTTGATCAAAAACAGAAAAAACTGCTGAGATGGACAGAATAAAACAGTGTAAAGGGTATAAAAAAAGTCATGTGAGACAACACTTCATAATAATTGAATGATGAGGTGATCACGTGAAAACGAATGATTATGTTAAATATATGACGCAGCAATTTGTCAAATATATAGATACTCCGAGAGATGAGCGAAAAGAACGAAAAGAGGTGCGGAAAGAAACAAAAACGCCTGTTTCCCAGCAGTGGTTCGGTATTTTACCCTATGGCTTCCGACTTTGGCTGAAACGGAAAAAATAACCGCAAATAAACGAATAAGGTCCTTCAAAAAATGGAGGACCTTATTGATATTCTTCTAATATGGCAATTTTATTGACCTTTTGGCTATAAGGATCAAATGAAATCGTCACAAAAACGCCGAATTCTTTTGACCCTTCCCTCAGAGTTAAATGGTATTGCTTCACTGCTTCATCTTTTCTTTTACGGTCCCATACTTTTTGTTTGAACAGTACCTGTGCGAGCGGGTACCTTTTTTTTGCTTCTTTTACAGCAATCTCTTCCCATTTGGACATGTGGCGGGCGGTTACAAGCGGTATTTCTTCTGCGTGAGCGGCTGTGGTGCCAAAGACGAGAAGAGATAGACAAATCACACATTGTTTGATCATCATGCTGTCACCCTTTCTTTGTTTATTATTACCAAATAATAATGGGATATGCATTTAAATTCTCACATAACAATCCCAAAAATTTCAAAAAATGAAAAGATGAGCAATACTGAGCAAGACTTTGTAATATGACGAAAACATTCTTTTAAACGAACAAAATGAGCGATTTCGGTGTTTTAAAATCTATAAATCGTTGATTATACTCTACTTGTGCGGTTCTTTAAAGAGAACGACTGTCATATCAAGTTACAGTGTTTTACAGGAGGTAAGATATGTTTCGATTGTTTCACAATCAGCAAAAGACGAAGACGCAACTGAAAGTTCTGCTTATCTTTCAGCTTTCAGTCATTTTCAGTCTGACTGCCGCAATATGCTTACAATTTTCCGATGATACAAGCGCTGCTTTTCATGATATTGAAACATTTGATGTCTCACTTCAAACGTGTAAAGACTTTCAGCATACAGATAAAAACTGCCATTATGATAAACGCTGGGATCAAAGTGATTTGTACATATCAGATCAAACAGATACGAAGGGCACTGTATGCTCACCTTTCGCCTTATTTGCTGTGCTCGAAAATACAGGTGAGAAACTTAAGAAATCAAAGTGGAAGTGGGAGCTTCATAAGCTTAAAAATGCCCGCAAACCGTTAGAGGATGGGAACGTGATCGAAAAAGGATTTGTCTCCAATCAAATTGGCGATTCACTTTATAAAATTGAGACGAAGAAAAAAATGAAACCCGGCATTTATGCATTTAAAGTATATAAACCGGCAGGCTACCTGGTAAACGGCAGTACATTTGAGTGGTCGGAGCCTATGACGCTTGCAAAATGCGATGAAAAACCGACAGTCCCTAAAAAAGAAACAAAGTCGGACGTCAAAAAGGAGAATGAAACAACACAAAAGGATATACAGGAAAAAACAATGAAAGAAGAAACATCTCAAGAAGCTGTAACCAAAGAAAATGAAACTCAATCAGACCAGAAGGAAAGCGGGGAAGAGGATGAAAAAAGCAATGAAGCTGATCAGTAATATTTTATACGTGATCATCTTTACTCTTATTATTGTGCTGACACTTGTCGTGATTTCAACACGTTCATCCGGGGGAGAGCCGGCGGTGTTTGGGTATACGCTGAAATCAGTTCTGTCAGGTTCGATGGAGCCGGAGTTCAATACAGGTTCCTTAATATTGGTAAAAGAAATCGCTGATGTGAAAGAGCTCCAAAAAGGTGACGTTATTACATTTATGCAGGATGCAAATACGGCGGTCACCCACAGAATAGTTGACATAACAAAGCAAGAAGACCATTTGTTATTTAAAACAAAAGGTGATAATAATGCAGCAGCTGATTCAGCCCCTGTATCGGACGAAAATGTTCGCGCGCAATACACAGGTTTTCAGCTTCCATATGCAGGCTATATGCTTCATTTTGCCAGCCAGCCGATTGGAACGGCTGTATTATTGATTGTTCCCGGCGTGATGCTGTTAGTGTACGCTTTTGTGACGATCAGCAGCGCCATTAGAGAAATTGAAAGAAAGACAAAAGCCTTGGAAACAGATACAAAGGACAGCACCATGTCTACTTAACTTCAGTTGTAAACCTGGCAACAGGTTTCGATATAAAACCATTCAATAAAAGGGGAGTTTACCATGGGTATGAAAAAGAAATTGAGTTTAGGAGTTGCTTCTGCAGCACTAGGATTAGCTTTAGTTGGAGGAGGAACATGGGCAGCATTTAACGACATTAAATCAAAGGATGCTACTTTTGCATCAGGTACGCTTGATTTATCTGCTAAAGAGAATTCAGCGAGTGTGAACTTATCAAATCTAAAGCCGGGAGATAAGTTGACAAAGGATTTCCAATTTGAAAATAACGGATCACTTGCGATCAAAGAAGTTTTAATGGCGCTTAATTATGGAGATTTTAAAGCAAACGGCGGCAGCAATACATCTCCAGAAGATTTCCTCAGCCAGTTTGAAGTGACATTGTTGACAGTTGGAAAAGAGGGCGGCAATGGTTACCCGAAAAACATTATTTTAGATGATGCCAACCTTAAAGACTTGTATTTGATGTCTGCTAAAAATGATGCAGCGGCTACTGAAAAAATCAAAAAACAAATTGACCCTAAATTCTTAAATGCAAGCGGTAAAGTCAATGTAGCAACAATTGACGGTAAAACCGCTCCTGAATATGATGGTGTTCCAAAAACACCAACTGACTTCGATCAGGTTCAAATGGAAATCCAATTCAAAGATGATAAAACAAAAGATGAAAATGGGCTTATGGTTCAAAATAAATATCAAGGCAACTCCATTAAGCTTCAATTCTCGTTCGAAGCTACACAGTGGAACGGCTTGACAATCAAAAAGGACCATACTGATAAAGACGGTTATGTGAAAGAAAATGAAAAAGCGCACAGCGAGGATAAAAATTAATAACAGCAATAAAAAGAGACGGCCCAGTATTCATATACTGGGCCGTCTCGATGTTTATTGACAAAAGAGGAGTTAGTGCCTCTGCTCAGGCACTACTCCTCTTTTTGAGATTTTCTCCATTTTTGATAATCTAAAAATTCACGAAATTGTTTTTTCGATACCCCGGATGTCATCGCATCGCGAACCAATTTCTCCCATTCACTATCTAATTGACCATCGTATTCGGTTTCATGTTTCTCATCGAGCAAAGTATGAACCGAGACGTCCAGAACAGCGGAGACTTTTTCGAGAAATTGAATGGAGGGGTTCGTTTGTAGATTTCGTTCTATTGAGCTTAAATAAGACTTCGCTACCCCAGCTTTTTCAGCTAGTTCTGATAGTGAGTAGCCTTTTTCTTTACGGTATTGTTTAATACGCTGGCCAATCAATGTCATCACCTTCCTTGTGATATTATAGCACATTCAGAAAGGATTTACGGTATGACTTCTGGCTGCCGGACCAGGATGAGCAGACTTTTTGTTTAAAAGTAAATATTTTCGTATTTCTTCCGGGCTGATATTTGCCTCTTTGGCTTCCACCATTAATTCAACCCATTCTTGATCCAATTCAAAGTGCTCTTGTTTTGCATTCTTCATGCAGTTTCTCCTCCTAAAATACTTGTTTATGTATTTCAGCCAGTCCGGCCATGACTTATTGTATGCTTCATTAGTCTCTGGAAGTCATTTGCCATTAAATCGCCAGAATTTTTTTCCAATATACCTTTATTATAATCGTATTTTCTCAAAAAAAACGAGAATGATGTCGAATGGTAAAAAAGTTAGCTTGAAATATTATTTTGCAGATAAAACAATCCGCCATTTTCAATTTCAACTGATATCTTTGGTTGATACAAGGTTTTCAGCGCCTGTTTTTCTAGATGGTATTCTTCTGGTTTTTCTTCTATATGCTCGTAAAACTTATCAAGCAATGTCATATCATTCTTCCACCTGTTAACCGCCTGTTCCGCCCAGTCGGACGGCTCCTGCATAGCGGATTTGGAAATATAGTTTTCCATACGCTTAAGTCCGCTTTCTGGTTTGATCATAGGTGAAATGGTGAAGCAATAGTCACATATTTGAGACGTCAGTGAAAACTGGGTCAGCTTGCTTTGAAAATCTTCAATTATCGTTCCAGAGACTAGGTGAAGACCTAGTGACAATAACTTATCCTTTTTCATGTCGGACTGGTATGAAATCGTGACATTTATACCAAGCCAAGGCTGAAGTGGGACTTTAGCTCCGGCTGATTCAATTTTCTCATACATTCTGGTAAATCTCCCATTTTGTTTAACAGCTTTAAATATTTGAAAAAGACGCGGGGCCCCAAAATATATAAATTCACCATCTAGGTCTTTTGGTGCATTTTCTTTATCTGTAATAAAAGTGATTTTCATTGGATTCGGATCACCGCCTGTCTTCTCGCGCCAATGCCAGTAGAAAGGGCGGTTCATGATTTGTTTGTCCATTTCAACTGTAAGCTGCACTGTCATATAGCCTAAGCCTTGATCGACGATTTGGCAGCTGTTTGCTTGAAAAAAACGCAGCAGAAAATCGTGAACCTCTTGCTGTCTCACTAATAAAACCTCCTTACAGGCTAAGATCCTCTTTTTTCAGCAGGCAGCTGTTTTTTATAAGACAAAAATGAGGTTAAGTTATCCATTTTTATTTTCATTTCTTCTTCTGTTGCTGAGTGATACAAAATGTCATGAAGGTGCTCTTCAAAATTGTTCACTTGAATTTTCGTTAAAATATCATCAAGTTCACCGACCACTTTTTCAAACAAATGAATTTTTTCATATAAAAGCTTTAGAATATGCTCTTCCACCGTATGTTTTGTCGCCATGTTATAAATATGCACGTCACGCTCCTGCCCGAGTCTGTGAATTCTTCCGATTCTTTGCTCAAGTCGCATCGGGTTCCATGGCAGGTCATAGTTGATCATGTGATTGCAAAATTGCAGGTTAATCCCCTCACCGCCTGCTTCAGTTGCAATAAGGACTTGGATTTTTCCGCGGAAAAGATCCTTCATCCAGTCTTTTTTTCCACGTTTAAATCCGCCTCTAAACGGCACAGAACTGATGCCGTTTTGCTGAAGAAACCACTGCAGATAAATCTGGGTTGCACGGTATTCTGTAAAAATGATGACCTTATCGTCGATCTTTTTGATCAAGTCAACAACTTGAAGCGCTTTAGAGTTTTGTGTCACTTGATTGATGCGATCTATTAAAACTGAAATCGTATCCTCATCAATGGCAGGTGCTTGTTTCTCTTTTTGATCAAGCATCTTTTTCAGCGTCATATACACCGCTTCTCTGCTCGAACAGCATTCTCTTTGCAAGGTCATAATCGAGAACATGCTGGCTGGTTTATTGATACTTTCCTTCAAGCGAGAAATTTCATCATAAAGCGCCTGCTCTGATGGAGAAAATTGAATCGGCACTGTTTCAACATGGCGCTGTTTCCAATTCAGCCCTGTATCATGCCGCCTGTTACGGATCATGACTTTATTCACAAGATCTTTTAAATGTTCATGCGCTTCTAAACTGGATTTCTTCTTGGCGAACTCCTCCTGAAAGTGATTCTGACTGCCTAAATGGCCGGGTTTTAATAAGGACACCAAATTGAAAATCTCTTCGATACGGTTCTGGATTGGCGTCGCGGTAAGAAGCAGGCAATATTTTTTTACGAGATTCCGGACAAATTCATAGTTCTTCGTTTTGCTATTTTTCAGTTTGTGTGCCTCATCAATAATGACAAGATCATATGGGATAGACAGAACGATTTCTCGATGGGGCGAACGCTTCGCGGTGTCTATTGATGAGACGACAATATCGCATTGCTCCCACACATAGCTTTTCTTTTGTTCAACAGCCGGAATCAAAAATTTTTCCTGAAGCTCTTTGACCCATTGTGACACAAGGGAAGCGGGCACAAGGATCAAAATTTTTTTTGCTAACCCTCGAATCATATATTCTTTTAGAATCAGTCCTGCTTCAACCGTTTTCCCGAGACCAACCTCATCTGCTAAAATTGCTTTCCCGTTCATTTTTTCAACCACTTTTTGCGCCACTTCAAGCTGGTGGGGGAGCGGCGTAAAGGAAGGCAGATATAAAGGAGCCCGTAAGCCTTCAAACTCTGGAATTGCTAATGTTTTCTGGATTTCTGCAGAGAGCTTGTACAGTTCCCAGTTTGCCCAAGGGCCATCGTTTTTCAGTCTTTCAGCAAATTCTTCAGGCCATTTTGCATCGTAGATCATTTCTGTATTCATTGCTTTGAAACCGCCTTTCTTATTCTTCGATTCTTAAGATGAATAATATAAGAAAAATCTGCCCAAATTGCTGTTGCCCAGCATATAGTGATGATGGTAGGATATGAGTATGTATTTGATGTAAGATATTGCTATAGTATGTCCATAACAGCATGAAAATATGAGCGAATGACAGCAAGGGGAGAGACCTGACCGAAAACCTCGGGATACAGGCGCCGAAGGAGCAAACTGCGGAGTGAATCTCTCAGGCAAAAGAACTCTTGCTCGACGCAACTCTGGAGAGTGTTTGTGCGGATGCGCAAACCACCAAAGGGGACGTCTTTGCGTATGCAAAGTAAACTTTCAGGTGCCAGGACAGAGAACCTTCATTTTACATGAGGTGTTTCTCTGTCCTTTTTTGTATGTTTTTTAGCTGCGCCGTTGAAAAAGGGGAGGAATTAGATGCTGAAAAGAACGCCGTTATTTGACCTGTATAAGGAATATGGAGGAAAAACGATTGATTTCGGAGGCTGGGAGCTTCCTGTTCAATTTTCTTCTATAAAAAAAGAACACGAGGCTGTCCGAACTGCAGCCGGTTTGTTTGATGTATCTCATATGGGAGAAGTCGAAGTGTCAGGGAACGACTGTCTGTCTTTTTTGCAAAGATTGATGACAAATGATGTTTCCGCGTTAACGCCAGGCCGTGCTCAATATACAGCGATGTGTTACCCGGATGGCGGAACCGTCGATGATTTGCTTATCTATCAAAAAGGAGAGAACCGCTATCTGCTTGTCATTAATGCTTCTAATATAGATAAAGACTTGGCTTGGATGAAAGAACATGCAGCAGGTGATGTGCAGATTGACAATCAGTCAGACCAAATCGCGCTCTTGGCTGTACAGGGACCGAAAGCAGAAGTGATCTTGAAAAATCTGACAGATGCAGATGTGTCTGCATTAAAGCCGTTTGCGTTTATTGATGAAGCCGATATCAGCGGCCGCAAAGCACTTATTTCACGCACTGGCTATACGGGAGAAGACGGGTATGAAATTTATTGCCGCAGTGATGATGCTATGCATATTTGGGAAAAAATCATCGATGCAGGGGATGCATACGGATTGATTCCATGCGGTCTCGGTGCACGTGATACACTCCGGTTTGAAGCGAAGCTCCCGCTCTACGGTCAGGAGCTGACCCGGGATATTACACCGATTGAAGCAGGTATAGGCTTTGCTGTAAAGCACAAAAAGGAGTCTGACTTTTTCGGTAAGTCAGTATTGAGTGAACAAAAAGAAAACGGAGCGAAGCGCAAACTTGTCGGTCTCGAAATGATTGAAAAAGGGATACCGCGGCACGGATATGAGGTTTTCCAAAATGGCAGGTCTGTCGGAAAGGTGACAACCGGCACGCAGTCACCGACATTAGGGAAAAACGTCGGCCTTGCCTTAATTGATTCGGAAACGAGTGAGATCGGGACTGTTGTAGATGTAGAGATTCGCAAAAAATTAGTGAAAGCAAAGGTTGTCAAAACACCATTTTATAAACGCTAATATTTTTTCTTGGAGAGAGGAGACAACACATGAAGCACCGTTATTTGCCCGCAACAGAAAAGGATAAACAGGAGATGCTTGCCACTATCGGCGTAAGCAGCATCGATGATTTATTTGCTGATATACCGGAAAACGTCAAATATAAAAAAGAGTATCAAATCAAAAAAGCGAAATCAGAAACAGAATTAACAAGAGAACTGACAAAGCTGGCCTCTAAAAATCGTGATACCGTTCAATACGCTTCTTTCTTAGGAGCGGGTGTATATGACCACTATCAGCCTGTCATTGTGGATCATGTCATTTCGCGCTCTGAGTTTTATACCGCATATACGCCTTATCAGCCAGAGATTTCACAAGGAGAGCTCCAGGCTATTTTTGAATTCCAAACGATGATCTGTGAACTGACAGGCATGGATATCGCCAACTCCTCGATGTATGACGGCGGAACAGCCTTGGCAGAAGCAGCAATGCTTGCTTCAGGCCACACGAAAAAGAAAAAAATCGTTGTGTCAAAAACCGTGCATCCTGAATCGCGAGAGGTGCTGAAAACGTACGCAAAAGGTCAGTATATTGATGTTGTTGAAGTACCCGCTGCGGATGGCGTTACGGATCTTGATGCATTGCGCCAAACCGTTTGCGAGAACACAGCCGCAGTGATCGTTCAGTACCCGAATTTTTTCGGCCGGATCGAGCCGCTAAAGGATATTGAGCCTATCGCTCATCAAGGGAAATCCATGTTTATTGTTTCAGCCAACCCGCTGGCGCTAGGTCTTCTCACTCCGCCGGGCAAGTTTCAGTCTGATATCGTCGTCGGTGATGCGCAGCCTTTCGGCATTCCTTCAGCATACGGCGGCCCGCATTGCGGCTTTTTTGCCGTTACTAAAAAATTAATGAGAAAGGTGCCGGGCCGTCTCGTCGGACAAACGGAAGACGAAAACGGAAAAAGAGGCTTTGTGCTTACCCTGCAAGCCAGGGAGCAGCATATCCGCCGGGATAAAGCAACATCAAATATATGCTCGAACCAAGCTTTAAATGCACTGGCAGCATCAGTGGCCATGACTGCTCTCGGAAAAAACGGCGTAAAAGATATAGCCCGCCAAAATCTCTTAAAAGCCAACTATGCAAAGCAAGAAGCAAAAAAAGCAGGCCTTACCGTTATGTTTGACGGGCCGATGTTTAATGAATTTGTCATCAAATTGGATGAGCCGGTGAGAGCTGTGAACAAGCGTTTGCTGGCAAAAGGCATGATTGGCGGATATGATCTTGGGCTGACGTATCCGGAGCTGGACTGCCATATGCTGATTGCTGTAACGGAGCTGAGAACAAAAGAAGAAATTGACGCACTCATTCAGGAATTGGGGGATCGCCATGAGTAATCAGGACCAGGCACTTATTTTTGAACTTTCAAGAGAAGGCCGAATCGGCTATAGTCTGCCGGAGCTCGATGTACCGGAAATCGAATTGGGGCACCTCTTGTCAGACACCTATATTCGTGACGAAGACGCAGCGCTGCCGGAGGTTTCAGAGCTGGACATCATGCGCCATTATACAGCGCTGTCCAAACGCAATCACGGGGTGGATTCCGGCTTTTATCCTCTCGGTTCTTGCACGATGAAATACAATCCGAAAATCAATGAAAAAATCGCGCGTATACCTGGTTTTGCTGCGATTCATCCCCTTCAGGATGAAGACACGGTGCAAGGCGCATTAGAGCTTTTATATGATTTAAGCAAGCACCTTGAAGAAATAACGGGAATGGATGAGGTTACGCTTCAGCCTGCTGCCGGAGCGCACGGCGAATGGACGGGGCTGATGATGATCCGTGCCTATCATGAAGCTCGCGGAGATTTCAAGCGGACGAAGGTCATTGTCCCTGATTCCGCGCACGGGACGAATCCTGCATCAGCGACAGTAGCAGGCTTTGAAACCGTTACGGTGAAATCGAATGAAAATGGGCTTGTTGATTTAGAGGATTTAAAAAGAGCAGTGAATGAAGAAACTGCAGCTCTTATGCTGACGAATCCGAACACGCTCGGCTTGTTTGAGGAGCAGATTACAGAGATGGCGGAAATTGTACACCAAGCGGGGGGGAAACTGTATTATGACGGCGCTAATTTAAATGCCGTTTTAAGCAAAGCGAGACCTGGAGATATGGGATTTGACGTGGTGCACCTCAACCTGCATAAAACATTCACAGGCCCTCATGGCGGCGGAGGCCCCGGCTCAGGCCCTGTCGGCGTAAAACAAGATCTGATTCCTTATTTGCCAAAGCCAGTTTTAGTCAAAAAAGAAGGGCGCTTTACGTTTGATTATGACCGCCCTCATGCGATCGGCCGTGTGAAGCCGTATTACGGCAACTTTGGCATTAATGTGAGAGCGTATACGTATATTCGCTCCATGGGGCCTGATGGATTAAAGGCTGTTACTGAGAACGCAGTGTTAAACGCCAACTATATGATGAGAAAGCTCGCGCCTTATTACGATCTTCCGTTTGACCGCCATTGCAAGCATGAATTTGTATTATCAGGGAAGCGGCAGAAAAAGCTGGGAGTGCGTACGCTTGATATTGCAAAACGGCTGCTTGATTTCGGCTATCATCCGCCCACGATTTATTTCCCGCTTAATGTTGAAGAATGCATCATGATCGAACCGACAGAGACCGAATCAAAGGAAACACTGGACGCGTTTATTGATGCTATGATTCAAATCGCAAAAGAAGCGGAGGAGAATCCGGAGCTTGTTCAGGAGGCCCCGCATACAACGATTGTAAAAAGAATGGATGAAACAAAAGCGGCGAGACACCCGGTGCTCAGATACGAGGCGGTAGAAAGATAAATAAAAACAGCTGTCTACCAGACAGCTGTTTGCTTTATTTCTTCGCTTTAATCTTTCCGCCCCATTTTTTAAAGCCGCCTTTTAGGTTGTAAATCTCAGTGCAGCCGTTTTTGCGCAGGGTTTGTGCCGCGCGTCCGCTGCGGACACTGTTTTGGCAGTACAGGTAAACAGGCTTGTCCGTACGGATCTCATTTTTTCTCTGTTTCAGCTGGGAAAGCGGGATGTTGCGGGCGCCTAAAATATGTCCGCCCTCAAACTCATTTGGCTCACGAACGTCAATAAGCTGCGCTTTGCGGTAACCCGCGCGGAATTCTTCTTCGGTAAGTGTTTTCATAATTCGCTGCTGATAGACATATGAAGCAATCATATAGATGATAAACGCAGCAAAAATAATCAAAACGATCATATTAGACAATGTGATTCTACTCCTTTAGCATATAAAATCAAAACCCTGCTTCATAAAACAAGGTCATAGAGCCGTTTTCGACAAATTCTATTATAGTAAAGCACAGCGTGATTGTCATCTATAATGGAACTAAAATATTTTTCATTTTCCCGACAGTTTGATAAACTGATTCTATTAAAACGGTAAGGAAGGTCTTAAAATGCAAAAAGAAACTTGGCGGTTTATAGACTCAGGCAATGCAAGTCCTGCATTCAATATGGCGCTTGATGAAGCGCTTTTATATTGGCACAGCGAAAAGAAAATCCCCCCGGTTATCCGTTTTTACGGCTGGAATCCGGCGACACTTTCTGTAGGGTATTTTCAAAATATTAAAAAGGAAATCAATTTTGAAGCAGTACATAAATATAATCTCGGATTCGTCAGACGCCCGACCGGCGGGAGAGGTGTGCTGCACGATCAGGAACTGACATACAGCGTAATTGTTTCGGAAGAGCACCCCGAGATGCCGGCGACTGTTACTGAGGCTTACCGGGTTATTTCAGAAGGCATACTTCAAGGCTTTAGAAATCTCGGTCTGGACGCTTACTTTGCCATCCCGAGAACTGAAAAAGAAAAAGAAAGCTTAAAAAATCCGCGGTCATCTGTTTGTTTTGACGCGCCTTCGTGGTATGAGCTAGTGGTTGAGGGGCGCAAGGTGGCGGGAAGCGCGCAAACGAGACAAAAAGGCGTGATTCTTCAGCATGGCTCCATTCTGCTTGATTTGGATGAGGATAAGCTGTTTGATCTGTTCTTATATCCGAGTGAAAGAGTAAGAGAACGGATGCAGCGCAATTTCAAAAATAAAGCTGTTGCCATTAATGAACTCACTGAAAAGCGGGTGACGATGGATGAGGCTCGTCAAGCCTTTAAAGAAGGATTTGAAACAGGTCTTAACATTCATTTGGAGCCATATGAACTTTCTCAGGAAGAGTTTGATTTTGTTCATCACTTGGCTGAAACAAAGTACGCTTCAGATGAATGGAATTATAAGCGCTAAACAGGGCTTTTGACCCGCGGAGCATCCTTGTTTTTTCAAGTTCATTAGTGTAAACTTGTAATGGTTTATAAAGTTAAGGTGCTTTTTGGGAGGGTTTCGATGACAACACCAAGTATGGAAGATTATATTGAACAGATTTATATGCTGATTGAAGAAAAAGGATATGCACGAGTTTCCGATATCGCGGAAGCATTGGCAGTCCATCCCTCCTCTGTAACAAAAATGGTTCAAAAACTAGATAAAGACGAATATTTAATTTATGAAAAATATCGCGGTCTCGTGTTAACGTCTAAAGGGAAAAAAATAGGCAAACGGCTGGTATACAGACATGAATTGCTTGAGCAGTTTTTAAGAATCATTGGTGTTGATGAAGAGAAAATATATAACGATGTCGAAGGAATCGAACATCATTTAAGCTGGAACAGTATTGATCGCATCGGGGATCTTGTTCAATATTTTGAAGAAGATGATGCCCGTAAAAAAGATCTGAAATCAATCCAAAAGAAAACAGAACATCATAATCAGTAAAAAGGCGGTCTCGAAGGAGGCCGTCTTTTTTGATACGCTGACGCCACCCGTCATTCGTTGGTCTATTTCTTCGCGTGTTTTCTTAAAATGGTAATAAACGATCGGATGGAGGGGGAGGGAATGAGATGTATATTGACGGTGTGTTTTCCGGCGGAGGAGTAAAAGGCATTGCGCTCGCAGGCGCTTATGAAGTGCTTGAGGAAAAAGGCTTCCGCTTTAAAAGAGTTGCGGGTACAAGCGCCGGCGCCATTATTGCCGCTTTCATTGCGTCAGGTTACACCAGTAAGGAAATCCACGCTTTAATTGAAGAAGTGGACGGAGAGAAATTGCTGGACCAGAGGTACTCATTTCTCCCCTTAAAGATGCTCCAGTGGGTGTCCATCTATTGGCGTCTTGGCTTATACAAAGGCGATACGATAGAAAAATGGATTGCTGATCTGTTAAGAGCGAAAGGCATAAGGGTTTTCGGCGATTTGCAGAAAGGGTCTCTACGCCTTATTGCTTCTGATCTGACAAACGGCACCATGATTGTTTTGCCGGACGATTTGGCCCGTTACGGGTTAAATCCTGATATGTTCCCGGTTGCCAGAGCGGTCAGAATGAGCTGCAGCATTCCATATTTCTTTGAACCGATAAAATTAAAAACGGACACAGGCACCGCCACGGTTGTCGACGGAGGCGTGTTAAGCAATTTTCCAATCTGGCTGTTTTCAAAGGAAAGAAAGCGCCCTGTGATCGGTGTCACGCTTGCGCCGCGTGAAAGAGAGCGTCCGAAAAAAAATATCCGCAACGCTTTTGAATTGTTCGGCGCCCTGTTTGAAACGATGAAGGATGCTCATGACGCAAGGCACATTGCGTCACGCTATGAACAAAATATTATTTTTCTCCCTGTCGATGACGTAATGGCCACTGATTTTCATTTAACACAACAAAAAAAACTAGCCCTGATTGAGCTAGGTAAAAGACGGACAGAGCTGTTTTTAAAGCAGTGGACCTATTAAAAAAGCGCTCTGTTTTTCTTTTTATTTTTTTTCCCTTCTATAACAGTCAGCTGAGTCTGGCTTTTTTTCTTGAGAATCATCGGCTTAGGCTTGCTGGCGCTCGGAACGCTTCGCAGGTGGCTGACACGTCCCTTATGTCCGGCGCGGTGTTTTGCTTTTTGTTCTTTCATCCGGCGCCGCGATTGTTTCGCCGCTTTTTTGAAGGCTGCTCCTTCGCTGCCCGCATTTCGATTCATTACATATTTCACAATAAAATAAATAATGATACCTGCCACGATGACGGTTACCGCCATTTTTGCCATTTCTCCGGGATTGGTTACCAGCACATAGAGGAAACCGAACGCTCCCAGCGCAATTAATACAGCAATAATAGGTTGTACACGATGATTCATAACTGTCCACCTCCGAAAGTAATAGCAGGGCAACGGATTTTAGATGACGTTGTGAGAAGGCTTCTGATTTTGCTCAGACAATGCTTCGAGTCTGAGAAGTTCGTTAAAGCTTTCGATGGCAACTTCAACCTGTTCATCCTTAGGTTCCTTTGTGGTTAACAGCTGAAGCCAAAGACCCGGGTATCCAAGTAATTTCAGACCGGGAATGTCACGCACTTTGTTTGTCAGCTGCAGAACTTCAAAGGATATACCAAGCACGACCGGTATCAGTGCGACACGATCTATAACACGCAGCCAAAGCGGATCTGTCGGAACGAGTAAATAAACAAACATGCCGACAATAATCGTAAATAAAATAAAGCTTGATCCGCAGCGGTAATGAAGCCGAGATTGGTTTTGGACATTCTCCACAGCAATTGGCAAATTCTGTTCATAACAGTTTATGACTTTATGTTCGGCTCCATGATATTGAAACACTCTTTTAATAAGCGGTGTCATGGACAAAAAATAGATGTAACCGAGCAGCAAAATCAACTTAAACAGGCTTTCAACCGCGATTTGCGCTGTGTCCGAGGAAAAAATCGGCCTTGTCAGTTCCGCTAAGAAAACTGGAACCAATGTAAATACGAATTTACTGAACAAAAATGATAGGACGCCTATAACTGCGAGGCTGAGATACATAGACAGCCCGGAGGATTTTTTTTCTTCCTGCTCAAGTGTCTCGTCTTCAGATGGATCGAGTCCGTAACGTTCGCTTGAAAAATTCAAATGCTTTGTGCCGTTTGCACTCGCTTCGATAATGGCCGCGATCCCCCGTAAAAACGGTATCTTTTTCACGATGTTCAGTTTCGGGTTGTGTTTGCGTGGAAGCTTAAAAAAGTCAATGCTTCCATCCGTTCTTCTGATGGCTGTAACGTAATGATGCTTTCCGCCAAACATAACGCCTTCCACAACAGCCTGCCCGCCGTAAGCGGGCGGAACTTTATGTTTTGACATATTATCAACCTGCCTATTTCTTTAGGATTGCTAACCATTTCCTTTCACTCTATTGTACAGGAAACAGCGCTAAACCTCTAGATTGACAGGCTGAAAAAATTGCCATAGCCTTGCTTTTTCTACATGCATTATACCCGTTATTTTCAAATTTTACTCGCAGCTGTCAAAAAGTGTGAGCTTTTTTATTGACATTTCATTTTTTGGGCACACTTTAACTGGAGGTGCCATGATGACAAGCGAAAAAGATACAGAACAAAATGAAGAATTGAATGAGAAGCAAAAGCCGCCTGTTTCAATGGCCGGCAGGGTGGCGGCAACAGGTTTTTGCGGAGGCGTACTTTGGAGTTTCGTTGCTTATATCGCATATTTGTTCCATTTTTCCGAAATCAGCCCGAATATGATATTGCAGCCGTTTGTGCTCGGAGAGTGGAAAAAACATGGGCTGGGAACGGTAATCAGCATCATTTTGATTGGAGTAATTTCAATTGGCGCAGCGTTTCTTTATTTTCTTCTATTGAAACGTTTAAAAACAATGTGGCCGGGTATTTTATACGGCTTGGTGCTGTGGCTGCTCGTGTTTTTTGTTTTTAATCCGATTTTTCCAGATGTGCGCACGGTGACCGAACTGACATCAGATACAATTATTACGACCATTTGCATTTATTTGCTTTACGGGCTGTTTGTCGGGTATTCCATTTCATTTGAATACAATGAGCTGAATTCGGAAAAGCTTGCACGTGCGCTGGGAATGCATAGAGAATAGTGTATAATCCTTTTCCAGTATGATAAAATGTTCACGAGAAGTGAACATTTTTTACATGAGAAACCCTCGCGAAAAGGAGAGATTATGTGCCTCATTTTTTGATTTTGAACGGACCGAATGTTAACCGGCTGGGGAAGCGTGAGCCTGAAGTATTCGGCCGCCAGACACTGACCGATATTGAAACAGATCTTTTTCAGTTTGCTGAAGCCTTACATATCCAGCTCACTTTCTTCCAGTCTAATCACGAAGGTGATTTGATAGATGCGATACATGAGGCTGAGGAGCAATACAGCGGGATTGTTCTGAACCCTGGCGCCCTGAGTCATTACAGCTATGCGATCAGGGATGCTGTTTCAAGTATCAGTCTTCCTGTGGTAGAGGTGCATTTATCAAACTTATACGCCAGGGAAGAATTCAGGCATCAGTCGGTTATCGCTCCTGTTGCGAAAGGGCAGATTGTCGGTCTTGGAGCTGAAGGCTACAAGCTTGCTGTTCGCTACTTATTAAGCCAGCAAGGGGGAGAATCAAGATGAAGCTAGAGAAATTAAGAAACCTGTTTGGACAGCTGGGAATTGACGGCATGCTGATTACAAGCAGCACGAATGTACGCTATATGACAGGGTTTACAGGTTCAGCGGGTTTGGCTGTTATATCGGGTGACAAAGCAGCGTTTATTACGGATTTTCGTTATACTGAGCAGGCGAAGGTTCAGGTAAAGGGTTTTGAGATCATTGAACATGGCGGCAGCCTGATTCAGACCACTGCCGACACTGTTAAATCGTTTGGCATCAAGCGTCTCGGCTTTGAACAGAACAGCTTGACATATGGCACTTACGCTTCATACAGCGCCGTTATCAGTGATGCCGAATTAGTGCCTGTGGCTGAATCCGTGGAAAAGTTGCGCTTGATTAAGTCTAGTGAAGAGATTAAGATATTAGAGGAAGCTGCGAAGATTGCAGATGATGCCTTCAGACATATCTTGACGTTTATGAAACCCGGCATTTCTGAAATCGCTGTTGCCAATGAGCTGGAGTTTTATATGAGAAGCCAGGGAGCAGACAGCTCTTCTTTTGATATGATTGTCGCCTCAGGCCTTCGTTCAAGCCTTCCGCACGGTGTGGCCAGTGACAAACTGATTGAAAGCGGAGACCTTGTTACGCTTGATTTTGGCGCTTATTATAAAGGATATTGTTCTGATATTACCCGGACGGTCGCTGTAGGTCAGCCCAGTGATCAATTGAAGGAGATCTATCAGGTTGTATTTGATGCTCAGGCGCTCGGCGTCGCACATATTAAGCCGGGAATGACAGGAAAAGAGGCTGACGCCCTCACAAGGGATCATATTGCTGCAAAAGGCTACGGTGACTATTTCGGCCATTCAACCGGGCACGGGCTCGGCATGGAAGTTCATGAATCGCCGGGATTATCCGTCAGATCTTCAGCTATCCTTGAACCGGGTATGGTGGTCACAGTGGAGCCGGGCATTTACATACCAGAAACAGGCGGTGTCCGCATTGAAGATGACATCGTGATTACAGAAAACGGCAACCGGACAATCACCCATTCCCCAAAAGAACTTATTATTTTGTGATTGGAATATAGGAGGACATTAAACATGATTTCAGTTAACGATTTCCGTACAGGATTAACAATTGAAGTAGATGGCGGCATTTGGCGCGTCGTTGACTTCCAGCACGTAAAACCTGGAAAAGGTGCGGCATTTGTCCGCTCTAAACTCCGCAACCTTCGCACTGGCGCGATTCAGGAAAAAACATTCCGCGCTGGTGAAAAAGTAGCGAAAGCGCAAATCGAAACCAAAACAATGCAATATCTATATGCAAACGGAGATCAGCACGTATTTATGGATACTTCTTCCTATGAGCAGCTTGAACTGAGCGCAACTCAAATCGAAGAAGAATTAAAATACCTGCTAGAAAACATGTCTGTGCATATCATGATGTACCAGGATGAAACACTTGGTATCGAACTTCCAAACACAGTTGAGCTGAAAGTTGTTGAAACTGAACCTGGTATTAAAGGTGATACAGCGTCAGGCGGTACAAAACCTGCGAAAACTGAAACCGGGCTTGTTGTAAACGTGCCGTTCTTTGTGAATGAAGGCGACACACTTGTTGTCAATACATCAGACGGTTCTTACGTTTCAAGAGCATAGAAAGAAAAAAGAAGTCTGTTCCCAAATGGGAGCAGGCTTTTTTTGTGCCCAAAAACAGAATCTTTCTTTTATACGAAAATGACAAGACTACTTCAGCAAGCTAGAGCATATCATATAAAAAAATGGGAGGTTGGGAGAGTGCTATGAAATTTTTACTTGGAAATATCAATTCTACTGTTTTAACAATGGCGGGATTACGAGTTTTATCCTCTATGATTGAGCTGACGGCAGCAATTGTCATGCTTGTGACCAACGATGTCCGGAAGGCGGTTGTGGTTAACAGCATTCTCGCTATTGTCGGTCCGTTGATTTTTATCATTACGATGACTGTCGGAATCTACCAAATTGCTGGGCAGCTTTCGTATGCAAAGCTGATTCTGATTTTTACGGGTGTTGTTTTGATTTTGGCGGGTGTTCATAAATAAAGAGAGGCTTGTCATAAAGTCTGCCTCACATCATACATTTTAAAGAAGCCAATCGGTAGAAAGGAGGAGGCTCTGTTGAATGAAATCGCTGAGGTTCTCCCTGAATCCATGAAAAACGCCCTTTCTGAAATACCGGAACAACAATGGCTGGAAATCGAAGAAGTCAGAATTCGGATCAACCGTCCTGTTGAATTGATTCGAAGAGGACAACCTGTTTATTTGTCCTATGCGGGCACGGCCGAGGATGCTCATCTGATCCTGAGCCGGCTCAGCAACTATAGTATGTATACACTAGAAGAAGAGCTGAAGAAAGGGTATGTCACGATCAGAGGCGGCCACAGAGTCGGACTGGCGGGCAGAGTCATTACGGAAAACGGAGGTGTGAAAGGCCTCCGTGACATCGCATCTTTTAATATACGAATTGCCCGGCAAAAGCTGGGGATTGCGGAGCCGCTGCTTCCATACTTATATCAAAACAGCTGGCTGAATACGCTGATTATCGGACCGCCCCAAACAGGCAAAACAACACTTCTCCGGGACCTTGCGAGGCTCTCAAGCACCGGCAAAAAAAACATGCTGCCCGTAAAGACAGGAATCGTCGATGAACGGTCAGAAATTGCCGGATGTCTTCGCGGCATTCCGCAGCATCAATTTGGTCAGAGAATTGACGTGTTAGACGCCTGTCCAAAAGCTGAAGGGCTGATGATGATGATTCGATCCATGAGCCCTGAGGTGATGATTGTCGATGAAATCGGGCGTATGGAAGATACAGATGCACTTCTGGAGGCACTGCATGCTGGTGTTTCAGTAATCGTATCGGCGCATGGCTGGAGCATATCCGACCTGATGAAGCGGCCTTCATTGAAGCGTTTGTGGGAAGAAAGAGCCTTTGACCGCTATTTGGAATTATCAAGAGCAAAAGGGCCGGGCACAGTGAGCCAAATTTATGACAAAGACGGAAATGTGCTGTCTAGGACGACGGGCGTGAAAACATGCTGAAGCTGCTGGGCGCTGTATTCATTGTGGTAGCGACAACATGGACAGGTTTTGAGATGGCGAAGATTTATACAGAACGGCCGCGGCAAATCCGCCAGCTGCGTGCGGCGCTTCAATCCCTCGAGGCTGAAATCATGTACGGCCATACACCGCTTCATACTGCTTCACAGCAGATTGCCAAACAGCTCGCACAGCCTGTTTCAGCTCTTTTTTCCGCATTCAGTGATCAGCTGGACAAGGGAAGTGATTCCGCGAAAACGGCGTGGGAGCAAAGCTTAAAGAAGGTATGGGACACCCTGTCTTTGAAAAAAAGCGAATACGAAGTGCTGAAGCAGTTTGGCGAGACGCTCGGGATTCATGATCGAATCTCTCAGCAAAAGCACATCAAGCTGGCGCTGACACATTTGGAAGCCTCGGAAGCGGATGCTGAGCAGGCGCAAGCGAAAAATGAAAAGATGATAAAAAGTTTGGGCTTTTTAGCGGGCTTGTTACTCATTCTTCTATTGATGTAAACGTGAGGGGAGCAAAAATAAAATGGGAGTAGACGTGAATGTCATATTTCAAATCGCCGGAGTGGGAATCGTGGTCGCTTTTTTACACACGATATTGGATCAGATGGGCAAGAAAGAATACGCTCAGTGGGTGACGCTGTTAGGTTTTATCTATATTTTATTTATGGTCGCCACGATTGTAGATGACCTATTTAAAAAGATAAAAGCTGTGTTTTTATTCCAAGGATAGGGGGGCTTGCAGATTGACATTGTTCAAATTGTAGGTTTAGGGCTGATCGCCACCTTCCTTTCTTTAATTGTAAAAGAACAAAAGCCGACTTTTGCGTTTTTAATCGTCGTTTTTGCCGGATGTGCCATTTTTCTTTATTTGGTAGACCAAATCTACGACATTATTCGAATGATAGAAAAAATTGCGATTAATGCAAATGTCAACATGGTCTATGTTGAAACCATTTTAAAGATTATCGGAATCGCCTATATTGCTGAATTCGGGGCACAGCTCACAAAAGATGCCGGTCAAGGAGCCATCGCCTCGAAAATAGAATTGGCGGGGAAAATTTTAATACTCGTTATGGCTGTGCCTATTTTAACCGTCATTATCGAAACGATTCTCGGACTTATACCTTCTATGTCATAACCGAAAGGGGGCGGTAGATTGAAGCGCTTTCGATGGGTTTTGCTTTTGGCCGTGCTGATCATAGCAGGCCGTGCAGAAATTGTACAAGCAGCTGGTAATGCAGAACAAACGGAAGACCATGCTGAAACAGCCGAGCAATTAGCGGAAAGGACAGCAGCCTCGCTTGAAACAGATAAGATCGGGGATTTTTGGAATGACATTATGACAGAATACGGCGGACTGCTGCCGGAAAGCCAAAAAGGCAGCTTAATGGAGTTTATCAATGGCGATAAATCATTCTCACCGCAAGAATGGCTGAAAGCTCTCTTTTCTTATTTGTTTCATGAAGTGCTTGCCAATGGAAAGCTGCTGGGCACATTGATTTTGCTCACGATTTTTTGCGTCATTCTGCAGCTTCTGCAAAATGCTTTTCAGCAAAGCACCGTCAGTAAGGTCGCTTACTCAATTGTGTACATGGTGCTGATTATCCTTGCGCTTAATAGCTTTCATGTGGCAATTAACTATGCAACTGAGGCGATTCAGACGATGACCAGCTTTATCCTGGCGCTCATTCCGCTCCTCTTGGCGCTTTTGGCTTCCTCAGGCGGAGCTGTATCTGCTGCCTTCTTTCATCCTGTTATCCTCTTTCTGATGAACACGAGCGGTCTCTTGATTCAGAATATCGTCATGCCGCTGATTTTTTTATCAGCGATTCTGAGCATTGTCAGCACGATGACCGAACAATACAAAGTAACGCAGCTGGCCAACCTGCTCAGAAATATCGCCATCGGAGCACTGGCTGTTTTTCTCACCATCTTTCTCGGCGTCATCTCTGTTCAGGGAGCCTCAGCTGCAGTGACAGACGGCATTACGCTCAGGACGGCTAAATTTATAACCGGAAATTTTATTCCTGTGCTTGGCCGAATGTTTACAGACGCAACAGATACAGTAATCAGCGCCTCTTTACTGCTGAAAAATACGGTAGGGATTCTCGGTGTCGCTATTTTGATCTGTATCGCGGCATTTCCGGCAATCAAAGTGCTTTCCCTCGCTTTTATTTATAAGCTGGCAGCCGCGATTCTTCAGCCGCTTGGAGGCGGGCCCGTCATCACCTGCCTCGACGTCATCAGCAAAAGCGTCATTTATATTTTTGCAGCTCTCGCCATTGTGTCTCTCATGTTTTTTTTAAGCCTTACTGTCATAATCACAGCCGGAAACCTCACGATGATGATGAAATGAAGGAGGCAGGCGAATGAGTTTTTTAACGGAATGGCTTACCACCATCGTGTTGTTTATCCTATTTGCAATTGTGATTGATATGCTGCTGCCGAGCTCCAGCATGCAAAAGTACGCAAAAATGGTAGTCAGCCTGCTCTTGATTGTCGTCATGCTTACGCCGATTTTTAAACTTTTCAAGACAGACCCCGAAGTCATCTTTGAATATCTCACAAAAAACGGGCAGTCAGAGTCTGCCGACATAAAAAATCAAATCAATTCAAAAAAAATAGAAATACAAGCTTCCCAGCGCGCATATATTCTAGAAGAAATGGCTGTCCAACTAAAAAAGAAAGCGGAGGAGAGATTCAGTCATGATGAATATAAAGTAGGCCGCATCAAACTCACGGCAGGAGAAAAGGTAGATTCAGAAGAGGATATTAAAACAATCAGCGTGTATATGGCCCCGTCTTCTGAAAAAACGGTCCAAACGGTCGCGCCGGTCCACATTGATACAGATCATGCATACGTAACGAAAGAAGCAGCCGAACAAAAAGAAGCCAAACAGATACAAACGCAGCTCGCGGACATTTGGGAAATCGGAAGTGAGAAAATTACGGTTCATATGGAAGGCGGGGAGAATGTCGGCAATGAATAAAAACGGATTATGGAATGTATTGAAAAAGCAGTTTCTTCCGGGACAAACGAAGGACGGCGAAAAGCCGAAGCTGACCAAATATCATTACTTTCTATTCGTTTTTGTTCTCGGAGTTTCCTTTATGCTTGTCAGCCAGCTGTTTTCTTCACCTGAGAAAACAGAAAACGCCAAAACGATAACGGCCGTATCATCGCAACATTCCGCAGACAGCAAAGAGAAAACAGCTGAAGTGTTTAAAGCCTCAAAATCTGATAAACCTAAAGACTCGATCGATGACTATGAAAAAGAATACGAAAATCAGCTGAAAGAAATTCTTGAAACAATCATTGGTGTGGACGATGTCTCGGTTGTCGTGAACGTAGATGCAACGTCGCTGAAAGTATACGAAAAAAACAAATCAAACAAAAATACAACCACTGAAGAAACTGACAAAGAAGGCGGAACAAGAAGCGTTACAGACCAAACATCGGAGGAAGAAATCGTCATGATCAAAAACGGCGATAAAGAAACACCTGTCGTCGTCCAAACGAAAAAACCTGATATACGCGGTGTACTCGTTGTTGCTCAAGGAGTGGACAACGTTCAAATAAAACAAACCATTATCGAAGCGGTGACACGGGTCCTGGATGTTCCAAGCCACCGGGTTGCGGTTGCCCCTAAAAAAATAAAGGAGGATTCATAAATGCTTAAAAAACAAACCGTTTGGCTATTAACAATGCTCAGTCTTGTCGTGGTGTTAAGCGTCTACTATATCATGTCGCCGGAAAGCAAAAACGCCGTGCAGATGCAAAGTGAAAAAAGCGCGTCTGACAGCGGAGAGGTCGCAACTGAAAAAGCGCCTGCCAAGCAAGACACGAAGGAAAAAAGCGGTACAGAAACTGAAAAAGGAAAAGAAGATGGAACAAAGGGAACGAAAGATTCATCAGCAGACAAGGAAACATCCGCTGAAGCCAGTGAAAAAGGAACTGTTGTTACGGAAACAGCCGATGATGATCTGTTTACAACGTACCGTCTTGATTTAGAAGATGCCAGAAGCAAAGAAAGAGAAGAGCTGAATGCCATTGTGTCAAGCGATGATGCAACAGCCAAGGAGAAAAGCGAGGCATACGATAAAATGACGGCTCTCAGTGAAGTGGAAGGAACAGAAAAACAGCTGGAAACGCTGATTAAAACACAAGGTTACGAGGATGCGCTCGTTAATGCTGAAGGAGATAAAATCAATATTACAGTCAAATCAGACAAACACTCCAAATCGAAGGCGACAGCCATTATAGACCTTGTCGCAAAAGAAATCAAAACAATGAAAGATGTCGCTGTCACATTTGAACCATCCAAGTAAGAAAGAGGAAAAAGAAGCCCGCTAAACAAGCGGGCTTTTTGCGTTGCTGTCATATTAGAGTTGAATTCAAAAGTCCGCTCCTGTAAGATGAACATAGTATGTACTTTTAGTAGTAACCTATAAAAAAAGAAATTTCATACATAGGAGTGCGATTGAATGTTAAATATCAAAGAAATCCACGAGCTGATTAAAGCAATTGACGAGTCTACAATTGACGAATTCGTATATGAAAATGAAGGTGTATCCTTAAAACTGAAAAAACACGAAGCAGGCACGGTTCAAGTCATGCAGCAGGCACCGGCAGCACCTGTACAAGCACAGGCTCCGCAGGCAGTTCAGCCGCAAGCGCAGCAAGCAGCGGCACCTGCCCAAGAAGCACCAAAACAAGATGAGAATCTGCATAAAATCACTTCACCAATGGTAGGAACATTTTATGCTTCTTCATCACCGGAAGCTGGCCCGTATGTAACAGCCGGTTCAAAAGTAAATGAAAACACAGTTGTCTGCATTGTAGAAGCGATGAAGCTTTTCAACGAAATCGAAGCAGAAGTGAAAGGCGAAATCGTTGAAGTATTAGTAGAAAACGGCCAGCTGGTCGAATACGGACAACCTCTATTTCTTGTAAAAGCGGAGTAAGGAGACTTAACATGATTAAAAAGCTATTGATCGCCAACAGAGGAGAAATTGCTGTCAGAATCATCAGAGCCTGCAGAGAGCTCGGAATTGAGACTGTCGCTGTTTATTCAGAAGCTGATAAAGATGCCCTTCATGTTCAAATGGCCGATGAAGCTTTTTGTATCGGACCGAAAGCATCAAAAGACAGCTATTTAAACGTTACAAATATTGTGAGTGTTGCAAAGCTGACTGGCACGGACGCCATTCATCCGGGATACGGATTTTTAGCTGAAAATGCTGATTTCGCTGAATTATGTGAAGAAGTTAATGTCACGTTTGTCGGTCCGAGCGCTGACGCCATTTCAAAAATGGGAACAAAAGACGTTGCGCGGGAAACGATGAAACAGGCCGGCGTGCCAATCGTACCGGGTTCACAGGGAATTATAGAAAATGTGGAAGAAGCGGTTTCGCTTGCTAATGAAATTGGGTATCCTGTAATTATAAAAGCCACCGCAGGCGGAGGCGGAAAAGGAATTAGGGTTGCCCGCACTGAAGAGGAACTGATTAATGGCATTAAGATTACACAGCAGGAAGCGGCAACTGCATTTGGGAATCCAGGTGTATACATCGAAAAATACATAGAAGATTTTCGCCATGTTGAGATCCAAGTGCTTGCTGATAACTACGGAAATACGATTCATTTGGGCGAACGCGACTGCTCGATCCAAAGACGCCTGCAAAAGCTTTTGGAAGAATCACCATCTCCTGCCCTTGATTCAGAAATCAGGGAGCAAATGGGAGATGCAGCGGTAAAGGCTGCAAAAGCGGTTGGCTATACAGGTGCTGGAACAGTTGAATTTATCTATGACTACAATGAACAGCGCTATTACTTCATGGAAATGAACACGAGAATTCAGGTAGAGCACCCAGTCACAGAAATGGTGACGGGAACTGACCTGATCAAGGAACAAATCAAAGTGGCATCAGGAATGGAACTGAGCCTCAAGCAAGAAGATGTTGAATTTGAAGGCTGGGCAATCGAATGCCGAATCAACGCAGAAAACCCAAGTAAAAATTTCATGCCGTCACCTGGTGAAATTAAAATGTACCTGCCTCCTGGCGGTCTTGGTGTCCGTGTCGATTCAGCTGCGTACCCTGGCTATTCCATCCCACCGTACTATGACAGCATGATTGCAAAGGTAATCACATACGGAAAAACGAGGGATGAAGCGATTGCCCGCATGAAGCGCGCATTGGGCGAATTCGTCATCGAAGGCATTGAGACAACAATCCCTTTCCATTTAAAACTGCTTGAACACGAAACATTTGTGAGCGGAGAGTTTAATACGAAATTTTTAGAAACATATGATGTAATGGGCTCATAATTTTTACGGAGGTGAATTGAATGAAAGACAACAGCTTGCTTAAAATGGATCACGAAGATACGCATTTGGGTAAGGTTGAGATTGCACCGGAGGTCATTGAGGTCATTGCCGGCATTGCAGCATCAGAAGTTGATGGTGTTGCCGAAATGCGCGGAAACTTTGCGACAGGCGTCGTCGAGCGTTTTGGCAAAGTGAATCATGGCAAAGGTGTCAAAGTCGACCTGGCGGATGCCGGAATTACGATCGATGTATACTGTGTCGTTACATTTGGCGTTTCGATTCCGAAAGTTGCAGCATCCGTTCAGGAAAACATTCGTCAAACCTTATTAAATATGACGTCTCTTTCGATTAACGAGATCAATATTCACATCGTCGGCATTCAATTTGACACAAAAGCCCAAGAAGTCCAAATCGACGAAGAAATGTAAATGGCTTAACACGAAACCAAGGGGAGGGCGGCCCTTTGGTTTTTTTACACGTTACCCTTTATTTCAAAGCATGAAGAAAGCCGGCTTAAATAGCCGAGTTTCTTCATGATCGTGAAATCCGAATGATCATATTAAGGTGTGTGAAAATATTCGGTAATAGGGTAAAAAAACCTTGATTTCAATATGCGGATACGAAAAAAATATGTTATGATCTCTTTGTGGCTTAACGACAAGCGGATAAAGAGGATCAAAGGAGAAAGAAAATGAAAAGAAGAACAGCAAGAGAAAAAGCTTTGCAGGCACTATTTCAAATTGATGTCAGCGATATTGCAGTGAATGAAGCCATAGAACACGCACTGGATGAAGAAAAAACAGATCCTTTCTTTGAACAGCTTGTACACGGGGTATTGGAACACCAAGACCAGCTGGATGAAATGATCTCCAAGCATCTGGTGAATTGGAAGCTCGATCGGATTGCCAATGTTGACCGTGCGATTTTGCGCTTGGCAGCATATGAAATGGCATATGCCGAAGACATTCCGGTGAATGTCTCCATGAACGAAGCGATTGAGCTGGCAAAACGGTTTGGTGATGACAAAGCGACAAAGTTTGTAAACGGGGTTCTTTCTAACATTAAATCTGATATTGAACAATCATAGGAGGAAAGAAAATGACTGCAACAATCATCGACGGAAAAGAAACGGCTAGAGAAAAACGCGAACAATTGGCAAAAGAGGTAGAAGAGCTTAAAAAGCAAGGCGTCACTCCCGGACTGGCGGTTATATTGATTGGAGATGACCCTGCTTCTCACTCTTACGTGCGAGGAAAGAAAAAAGCAGCAGAAACAATGGGAATGAATTTCAAGCTCGATCAATTTGACAGCAGCCTCACAGAAGCTGAACTGCTTTCCGTTATTGATCAATATAACCAAGACCCTGAGTTTCATGGCATTCTCGTTCAGCTTCCGCTCCCAGACCATATTTCTGAAAAAGCGGTGATCGAACGTATCTCCCCTGATAAAGATGTAGACGGTTTTCATCCGTTAAACGTAGGGAAAATGCTGCTTGGCGAAGATACGTTTCTTCCTTGCACGCCTCATGGAATTGTTGAGCTTTTGAAGAAAACCAATATTGACCTTTCCGGTAAAGAGGTTGTTGTAGTCGGCCGAAGCAACATTGTCGGCAAACCTGTCGGCCAGCTTTTATTAAATGAAAACGCGACGGTTACTTACTGTCATTCAAGAACAGAAAATATTACTGAACATACGAAAAAAGCGGACATCCTGGTGGTGGCAGTCGGCAGAGCCAACTTCATCAGTGCAGACCAGATCAAAGAGGGCGCTGTTGTCATTGACGTTGGCGTTAACCGTCTGGAAAACGGAAAGCTTTGCGGAGACGTTGAATTTGAAGGGGCGAAGGAAAAAGCGTCCTTCATCACGCCGGTTCCGGGCGGAGTAGGTCCGATGACCATCACGATGCTTGCGCATAATACTGTTAAATCTGCGAAACGTACGTTATCATAGATAATTGGAGATATTCACAGGCGAAATGTTTACCCGCCTTGAATATGAGCACGATACCCGCTTCTTCAGGCTCCTAAAGCCAGGGCGGGTTTTCTTTAGTTATGGTGCAGGAATGCTTAGGAGAGGAGTTTTTAGACATGGGTGAAGCAGCGTATGTGACCGTCTCAGCGCTGACAAAGTATATAAAACGAAAATTCGATGTAGATCCTCACCTTGAAAATATTTGGATTAAAGGCGAATTGTCGAATGTAAAGATACACACACGAGGGCATATTTATTTCACTTTAAAAGACGAAAACGCAAGAATGCAGTCGGTGATGTTCGCGAGACAAAGCGAGCGTCTGCCTTTTAAACCTGAAAACGGAATGAAAGTGCTGGTCAGAGGCGGAATTTCCGTATATGAACCGAGCGGAAACTATCAATTATATGCCAAAGAAATGCAGCCTGACGGGGTTGGAGCGCTTTATTTAGCGTACGAAGAATTAAAAAAGAAGCTTGCCGGAGAAGGTTTATTTGACGACCGCTACAAAAAACAAATCCCCGCATTTCCAGCCACAATCGGGGTTGTGACATCTCCAACGGGTGCCGCTGTCAGAGACGTTATTACAACTCTAAAAAGAAGATATCCCCTTGTAAAAGTCATTGTTCTTCCAGCGCTCGTACAAGGTGAAAATGCGAGCAGATCCATCGTTACGCGCATTGAAGAGGCAAATGAAAAAGAGATTTGCGACGTACTAATTGTCGGGAGAGGCGGCGGTTCGATAGAAGAACTGTGGGCGTTCAATGAAGAAATTGTAGCACGCGCCATCTTTGCTTCCAATATTCCGATTATATCGGCAGTCGGACATGAGACGGATTTTACGATCAGTGATTTTGTCGCCGATATCAGAGCCGCGACGCCGACAGGTGCAGCTGAGATTGCTGTGCCTCATACCACTGATTTAATCGAACGGACAAAAACAGCGGAAGTCAGAATGACAAGAGCAATGCAGCAGCATCTCGGCCAGAAAAAAGAACGGATCCAAACGCTGCAATCGTCTTATGCCTTTCGTTTTCCAAAGCGTTTGTATGCGCAAAAAGAGCAGCAGTTTGACCTCGCGTACCAGCAGTTTCAAGCGCAGCTGACCGCTCTTTTAGATCGGAAAAGCAGACAGCTGGAGCGTGAAACGTACAGGTTAGAGGCACTGCATCCTCATGAACAGCTGAAACAAGCGAGAACACGATACCAGGAACAAACAAATCAGCTGAGAAAAAATATGAATATCCAAATGAAGCAGCTGCATTCCCAATTTCAAACCGTTCTTGGCAAGCTGAATGCACTAAGTCCTCTTCAAGTGATGGAAAGAGGATACAGCTTGGCTTATAAAGAAGATAAACTCATTAAAAGTGTCAGTCAGATAGAAGAGCAGGACCGGCTTGAAGTCAAGCTGAAGGATGGCGTGCTGACCTGTGAAGTATTAGAAAAGAGAGGGGAAGAAAAATGACAGACGTGAAAAAAAATGAAAACATGACATTTGAAGAAGCGATGAAAGGGCTTGAGAGCATCGTATCAAAGCTTGAAGAGGGAGATGTGCCTCTAGAGCAAGCCATTAACTATTTCCAAGAAGGCATGGCTCTGTCAAAAATGTGCCATGAAAAGCTGCAAAAAGTCGAAAAGCAAATGGATTTCATTTTAAAAGAAGACGGAGAACTGGCACCTTTCAGTGTTCAGGAGGAAGACGAAGGTGACAAATAAATTAACGAGCTTTCTGGCGGACCGGAAAAAAACAATTGAAAATCAGCTTTCTGTCTATACAGAAAAGCTGGATATGCCGGACTCATTAAAGAAATCTATGCTGTATTCTCTAGAGGCCGGCGGAAAGCGGTTGCGGCCTCTGATTGTACTGGCTGTTTTAAACGCATATGGAAAAAGCGAAAAAGACGGCATTCCGGTCGGTTGTGCTGTCGAAATGATTCACACGTATTCGTTAATTCACGATGATCTTCCATGCATGGATGATGACGATTTGCGCCGCGGGAAGCCGACAAACCATAAAGTGTTTGGTGAAGCGACGGCAGTATTAGCGGGTGACGGGCTGCTCACAGAAAGCTTTAAGCTGATTACCTCCCACGTGTCAGACGAGGTGTCAGCAGAAAAGCGCCTGCGGCTTGTGAATGAACTGATTTCAGCGGCAGGCACCGAAGGCATGGTCGGGGGGCAAGTAGCTGATATGGAAGCGGAAAACCGACAAGTCACGCTTGAAGAGCTCGAATCCATTCATGAACGGAAAACTGCCAAGCTTCTTGGCTTTTGTGTAATCTCTGGTGCTATTTTGGCTGATGCGCCTGAGGAAGACATTGAAACACTGCGTACCTTCAGCAGCCACATTGGAATCGGATTTCAAATCAGAGACGATATTTTAGATTTAGAAGGCAGTGAAGAGAAAATCGGCAAACGTGTCGGCTCGGATACCACAAATGACAAATCGACATACCCGTCGCTTCTTTCATTGGAAGGGGCCAAACATAAATTGGATGTTCATATAAAAGAGGCGAAGCGATTGATCGGCGGACTCTCTCTTCAAAAAGACCTTTTATATGAGCTTTGTGATTTAATTGCGGCAAGAGATCACTAAAACGATCCTAATTTGAAGCGGCTGCACGAGATATGGTAAAATGTAAACAGTTTATATGAAAAATGAAAAGGAAAAGCGCGTTTGTCTTTTTTTATGTCTGAGATTATTGTCAGCTCGGCATGCAAAAGACATGTATCATTGCAGAAATTCATGCTGAAAGTGAGTTGATCCGCTTTGGATCTTTTATCAATACAGGACCCGTCGTTTTTAAAAAACATGTCCATTGATGAATTAGAGAAATTAAGTGATGAAATCCGTCAGTTTTTAATTACAAGTTTATCCGCTTCCGGCGGCCACATCGGCCCAAACTTAGGGGTCGTAGAGCTTACTGTTGCTCTGCATAAGGAATTTAACAGCCCGAAAGACAAATTTTTATGGGATGTAGGCCATCAGTCGTATGTCCATAAGCTGCTGACAGGACGCGGAAAAGAATTTGCGACGCTTCGCCAGTACAAAGGGCTTTGCGGATTTCCAAAGCGGAGTGAAAGCGAGCACGATGTTTGGGAAACCGGGCACAGCTCGACTTCTCTGTCAGGAGCGATGGGAATGGCAGCTGCCCGTGATATTAAAGGAACGGATGAATATATTATTCCGATCATTGGTGACGGCGCGCTGACCGGCGGTATGGCGCTCGAAGCCCTTAACCACATCGGCGACGAGAAAAAAGACATGATTGTCATCCTTAATGATAATGAAATGAGTATTGCACCAAATGTCGGTGCCATTCACTCTATGCTCGGACGGCTCCGTACTGCGGGGAAATACCAGTGGGTCAAAGATGAGCTTGAATACTTATTTAAAAAGATTCCGGCAGTTGGGGGCAAGCTTGCCGCCACGGCGGAACGGGTCAAAGACAGCCTGAAATACATGCTCGTCTCCGGAATGTTTTTCGAGGAGCTCGGTTTTACGTATTTGGGCCCAGTGGACGGACATTCTTATCATGAGCTGATTGAGAATCTTCAATACGCCAAAAAAACGAAAGGCCCTGTTCTTCTGCACGTCATCACGAAAAAAGGGAAGGGGTACAAACCGGCTGAGACCGATACGATTGGAACATGGCATGGTACCGGACCATATAAAATTAATACCGGCGACTTTGTAAAGCCGAAAGCCGCAGCTCCTTCGTGGAGCGGCCTTGTCAGCGGAACTGTGCAGCGAATGGCGCGCGAGGACGGACGCATAGTAGCCATTACGCCGGCTATGCCTGTCGGTTCAAAGCTTGAAGGTTTCGCAAAGGAATTCCCTGACCGGATGTTCGACGTAGGAATCGCAGAACAGCATGCCGCAACGATGGCGGCAGCTATGGCAATGCAGGGTATGAAGCCGTTTTTGGCGATTTACTCAACCTTCCTGCAAAGGGCATATGACCAAGTTGTTCATGACATCTGCCGCCAAAACGCCAATGTGTTTATTGGAATTGACCGTGCAGGACTCGTTGGCGCTGATGGAGAGACACATCAAGGCGTGTTTGATATTGCGTTTATGCGCCACATTCCAAACATGGTCTTAATGATGCCGAAAGACGAAAATGAAGGCCAGCACATGGTTCATACAGCACTTAGCTATGACGAAGGCCCGATAGCGATGCGTTTTCCGCGCGGAAACGGACTCGGCGTAAAAATGGATGAACAGTTGAAAACGATTCCGATCGGTACGTGGGAGGTGCTGCGTCCAGGGAACGATGCTGTCATCTTAACATTCGGCACAACAATCGAAATGGCGATTGAAGCAGCCGAAGAGCTGCAGAAAGAAGGCCTTTCCGTGCGCGTTGTGAATGCGCGTTTTATTAAGCCGATTGATGAAAAGATGATGAAGAGTATCCTAAAAGAAGGCTTGCCAATTTTAACAATTGAAGAAGCGGTCTTAGAAGGCGGTTTCGGAAGCTCGATTTTAGAATTCGCTCATGATCAAGGTGAATATCATACTCCGATTGACAGAATGGGTATACCTGATCGGTTTATTGAACACGGAAGCGTAACAGCGCTTCTTGAGGAAATTGGACTGACAAAACAGCAGGTGGCAAATCGTATTAGATTACTGATGCCGCCAAAGACACACAAAGGAATTGGATCATGACGTCAAAGAAAGAACGATTAGATGTATTATTAGTGGAAAGAGGGCTGGCGGAAACGCGTGAAAAAGCCAAAAGAGCCATTATGGCGGGGATCGTCTATTCAAACGAAAACCGCTTGGACAAGCCTGGAGAAAAAATTGATCGCGACCTTCCGCTAACAGTCAAAGGAAACCCGCTGAAGTATGTGAGCAGGGGCGGCTTAAAGCTCGAAAAAGCGCTGAAGGAATTTCCCGTCTCTGTCAAAGATAAAATTATGATTGATATTGGCTCCTCCACCGGCGGTTTTACGGACTGCGCTTTGCAAAATGGAGCTAAACAGTCATACGCTGTGGATGTAGGCTATAATCAGCTTGCGTGGAAGCTTAGACAAGATGAACGGGTCGTCGTGATGGAACGGACGAACTTTCGTTATGCAACACCGGCAGACTTTCCAAAGGGCATGCCGGAGTTTGCCACAATTGATGTGTCCTTTATTTCACTGCGGCTCATCCTGCCTGTCCTAAGGACTTTACTCGTACCGGGCAGCGACTGCATGGCTCTAGTTAAGCCTCAGTTTGAAGCGGGACGGGAATCCGTCGGCAAAAAAGGGATTGTCAGAGATCCTAAAGTGCATGCTGATGTGCTCAAGCGAATGATCAGTTTTTCTGCCGCTGAAGGCTATATCTGTAAAGGCTTGTCATTTTCTCCAATCACGGGAGGAGACGGAAATATTGAGTTTCTCCTTCATTTGCATTGGCCGGGAGAGGGACAGGAAGGCCAGGAGCTGCCGGAAGAAGAGATCATGCGCGTTGTAGAAGAAGCACATAAGACGTTAAAAGAAAAAAAAGCAGATGTACCGGAATAATAGGGCGCTATTATTCCTTTTTTCTGCATTCATGTACAATGTGCAGAGAATCATATAACATAAAAGAACAGATAAGCTTGGAAATAGAGGTGCTTACATGAACAAAGGCCAGAGGCATATTAAAATCAGAGAGATCATTACAAGCAATGAAATCGAAACGCAGGATGAATTGGTCGACATGCTAAAGCAGGATGGATACAAAGTAACGCAGGCCACGGTATCACGGGATATTAAAGAACTTCACCTTGTAAAAGTGCCTACAAATAATGGTTCTTATAAATACAGTCTTCCGGCGGACCAGCGTTTCAATCCGCTGTCTAAGCTAAAGCGGGCATTGATGGACGCATTTGTGAAAATAGACTCAGCAAGCCATATGATCGTGCTGAAAACGATGCCGGGCAATGCTCAGGCAATCGGGGCGCTGATGGACAATTTGGACTGGGATGAAATTATGGGAACCATTTGCGGAGATGACACGATTTTAATTATTTGCCGGACTCCTGGAGATACAGACGGTGTAAAAAACAGGCTCCTTGAACTGCTGTAACAGAAAATCTAACAAAGATAAGAGGTGTAATGCTGTTTGTTAGCTGAACTATCGATTAAAAACTTTGCCATTATTGAGGAACTGACGGTTTCTTTTGAACGCGGGCTTACGGTTTTAACAGGAGAAACCGGAGCCGGCAAATCCATTATCATAGATGCCATTTCTCTTTTAGTCGGAGGTCGCGGATCATCTGAATTTGTTAGATATGGGGAAGCAAAAGCCGAACTTGAAGGGCTGTTTCTGTTGGAGAGCGGCCATCCCGTTTTAGACGTATGCGCTGAGCAGGGAATCGACGTTTCAGACGAAATGATCGTCATGAGAAGGGATATCAGCACGAGCGGGAAAAGCGTTTGCCGTGTCAATGGCAAGCTTGTCACGATTGCTTCGCTAAGAGAGATCGGCAGGCTTTTATTAGATATTCACGGACAGCACGATAACCAGCTGTTAATGGAAGACGAAAATCATCTCCAGCTTTTGGACAAGTTTGCCGGGGCCGAAGTGGAAAGCGCGCTCAAAACGTATCAGGAAGGGTACCAGCGGTATATGAAGCTGCTCAAAAAGCTTAAGCAGCTTTCTGAAAGCGAACAGGAAATGGCCCATCGCCTTGATCTTATTCAATTTCAGCTCGAAGAAATCGAATCGGCAAAGCTTGAGCTTAACGAAGATGAACAGCTCCAAGAAGAGCGCCAGCAAATTTCAAACTTTGAGAAGATATATGAGTCGCTGCAAAATGCATATAACGCGCTTCGCAGTGAGCAGGGCGGATTGGACTGGGTCGGAATGGCATCAGCGCAGCTAGAAGATATATCTGATATTAACGAACCGCTGAAAAAAATGTCTGAAAGTGTTTCGAACTCCTACTATTTGCTTGAGGATGCTACATTTCAGATGAGAAATATGCTGGATGAGCTTGAATTTGATCCGGAACGCCTGAACTATATTGAGACGCGACTTAATGAAATCAAACAGCTGAAACGAAAATACGGTGCCACTGTTGAAGACATTTTGGAATATGCTTCTAAAATTGAAGAAGAGATTGACCAAATTGAAAATAGGGACAGCCACCTTCAAAGCTTGAAAAAGGAGCTTGACTCCGTCGGCAAAGATGTCGCAGTGGAAGCGGCAAATGTGTCACAAATCCGAAAAACATGGGCGAAAAAGCTGGCTGATGAGATTCATCGGGAATTAAAAAGCCTGTACATGGAAAAATCAACTTTTGATACGGAATTTAAGGTCAGAATAGCGTCACGCAATGAAGAGGCGCCGCTTGTAAACGGCCAGCCCGTTCAGCTGACTGAACAAGGGATTGACCTGGTGAAATTTTTAATTTCAACCAATACAGGCGAGCCGCTGAAATCTCTTTCGAAAGTTGCTTCAGGTGGAGAGCTGTCACGGGTGATGCTTGCCATAAAAAGCATTTTTTCCTCACAACAGGATGTGACATCGATCATTTTTGATGAGGTTGATACCGGTGTAAGCGGCAGGGTCGCACAGGCAATCGCTGAGAAGATCCATAAGGTGTCAATAGGATCACAAGTGCTTTGTATTACACACCTCCCTCAGGTGGCTGCCATGGCCGATACGCATCTTTATATTGCGAAGGAGTTAAAAGACGGCAGAACGACGACACGTGTCAAGCCGCTCTCTAAGCAGGAAAAGGTAGCGGAAATCGGGCGCATGATTGCAGGTGTCGAAGTAACCGATTTAACGAAACGCCATGCGAAAGAACTTTTAAAACAAGCGGATCAAGTCAAAACAACTGGGTAAGCTGCGTGAGAAGCGCAGCTTATTTTTTTCGTGCACATCCATTCGTTCATCAGTATATCCAATGTTTTTCTTCATATGACAGTTATAAATAAGCCGTCAGAAGGCAAAATTAAATGATGTAGCAGCAAGTCATAAAGAAGGTGTGGGATAGGAGCGAGGAGAGTGAAGTAGTGAATGCCCGATAACATCAGAAAAGCAGTAGGTTTAATTCTCCTTGTTTCGTTATTAAGTGTAGGTTTATGCAAACCGCTAAAAGAATATTTACTGATTCCAACGCAAATGAGAGTATTTGAAACCCAAACACAAGCGATTGAAACGAGTTTATCGGTAAACGCTCAGACATCAGAATCCTCAGAAGCGTTTACAGTAAAGAAAGATCCGCATGAAATCAAGGTGACGGGCAAAAAATCTGGTGAGTCAGAATTGGTATACGATCTTGCCGGATTTCCAATTAAAAAAACAAAGGTGCACGTTCTTCCTGATTTAAAAGTTATACCTGGCGGACAATCAATCGGCGTAAAACTTCATTCCGTCGGTGTTCTTGTCGTCGGATTTCATCAAATCAATACAAGTGAAGGCAAAAAATCTCCGGGAGAAACGGCCGGAATTGAAGCGGGCGACATCATTATTGAGATGAATGGACAGAAAATTGAAAAAATGAATGATGTAGCCCCATTTATTCAAAAGGCTGGGAAAACTGGTGAATCTTTAGACTTACTGATCAAACGTGATAAACAGAAAATCAAAACGAAGCTGATCCCAGAAAAGGATGAAGGAGAAGGCAAATACAGAATCGGGTTATATATCAGAGATTCTGCTGCCGGCATCGGCACTATGACATTTTATGAACCGAAAACAAAAAAATACGGAGCACTTGGCCACGTGATTTCCGATATGGACACAAAGAAACCAATTGTAGTGGAGAATGGAGAAATCGTTAAATCCACTGTAACATCAATTGAAAAAGGGACAGGCGGTAATCCGGGAGAAAAACTGGCGCGATTTTCCTCAGAACGCAAAACGATCGGGGATATTAACAGAAACAGCCCATTTGGGATTTTCGGCACGCTGCATCAGCCGATTCAAAACAACATATCAGATCAAGCACTGCCGGTTGCGTTTTCTACCGAAGTCAAAAAAGGACCGGCTGAAATTTTAACCGTTATTGATGATGACAAAGTAGAAAAATTCGATATTGAAATCGTCAGCACAACGCCGCAAAAATTCCCTGCGACAAAAGGAATGGTGTTGAAAATTACCGATCCAAGGCTTTTGAAAGAAACAGGAGGCATCGTACAGGGGATGAGCGGAAGCCCGATCATTCAAAATGGAAAAGTGATCGGCGCTGTCACCCATGTGTTTGTAAATGACCCGACAAGCGGCTACGGTGTTCATATTGAATGGATGCTGTCAGAAGCAGGAATCGATATTTACGGAAAAGAAAAAGCAAGCTGACTGCCGGAGTTTCCGGCAGTTTTTTATTTTGATCCCTCTTCACTTCTCAGAATACATACGGTAAAATATACAAAAGAAGATTTTTCGACAAATTCACGTTTCCTTGTTTGTCAAATTTCATTTTTAGTCGAAAAACAGAGAAAAACATAGAATAACAAAGATATGCCACTAATATTGGGGATTATGATTTTTTTAGAGGGTATATAGCGGTTTTGTCGAATGTAAACATGTAGCAAGGGTGAATCCTGTTAACTACATTTGGGGAGGAAGAAACGTGGAGAAAATTAAAGTTTGTGTTGCTGATGATAATCGAGAGCTGGTAAGCCTGTTAAGTGAATATATAGAAGGACAGGAAGACATGGAAGTGATCGGCGTTGCTTATAACGGACAGGAATGCCTGTCGTTGTTTAAAGAAAAAGATCCCGATGTGCTCGTATTAGATATTATTATGCCGCATTTAGACGGACTTGCGGTTTTAGAGAGGCTGAGGGAATCAGATCTGAAAAAACAGCCGAATGTCATTATGCTGACAGCCTTTGGACAGGAAGATGTCACGAAAAAGGCCGTCGATTTAGGCGCGTCCTACTTTATTCTCAAACCGTTTGATATGGAAAACCTTGTCGGCCATATCCGCCAGGTCAGCGGAAATGCCAGCAGTGTGACACATCGTGCGCCATCATCGCAAAGCAGTATTATACGCAGCAGCCAGCCTGAACCAAAGAAGAAAAATCTCGACGCGAGCATCACAAGCATTATCCATGAAATCGGCGTCCCAGCCCATATTAAAGGCTATCTCTATCTGCGCGAAGCAATCTCAATGGTATACAATGACATCGAATTGCTCGGCAGCATTACAAAAGTCCTCTATCCGGACATCGCCAAAAAATTCAACACAACCGCAAGCCGTGTAGAAAGAGCGATCCGCCATGCAATTGAAGTGGCATGGAGCAGAGGAAACATTGATTCCATTTCCTCGTTGTTCGGTTATACAGTCAGCATGACAAAAGCTAAACCTACCAACAGTGAATTCATTGCAATGGTTGCGGATAAGCTGAGATTAGAACATAAGGCTTCTTAAACATGAGCTTATTAAGTGGTCATTAAATCAAACGTCTTTTATTTATTAGTTTGCGCTGATAAATAGGAGGCGTTTTGTTTTGGGGACATTTGTTAGTATGGGAGAAGAATAGTAAGTATCCGCATATAGTAAAGGATAGGTTTGAAAAGTAAGGAAAGCAAATGGGGGTATTACCTGCACTCTTGGTCCATTCATACATCTTATAGGATCACGAAGCATGATCGACTCTAGATGTTTCCGTTATAAAATGAAACCTTTCTCCTGCAAAATCGTAAGTAAGGCGTATTAATGTAAAAAGGAGACGTACGAATGAAAAAGAAAAAAGCAAGAAAGCGTGAGGGGTTTTTCCTAGATTTTCTTTTCGAAGTAGGTGGGGAGCTCTTTCTTTTGCTGTTTAGATGTGTACACAAACTATTTATATAAAGGGAAAAAAGACTGCCGAATCGGTACGGCAGTCTTTGCATATTAATCTTTATAAGGCACCCAGCCTGGCGTGTTCACAATTGCTTGCCATAGCGGTTCAGGCAAATGATATTTTTCTTTATCTGTGCCTTTGATCACTGTTTCGATTTGCTTTTCACGGCCTTCTTTTACTTTTACCGTCCAGTCAGGGTCAACTAGAATTTCGCGTCCCATAGCGACTAGCGGAATACCGTTTTCGATGACGGCAAGCGCGTCATCAGCGGAATGGATGGAACCGACGGCGATCAGCGGCACTTTGTTTCCGACACGTTCATTCAATAAGTCCATGCGTGTGCGAGTCGGATCTGCACCGCGGCGCGCTTTTGAGTTCACGTCCATCAGTGAGATATGAAGATAATCCAATTCTTTATCCCCTAAAGCATCAACAAGCGTATAAGTCTCAGTCATTGTCAATCCCGGTGTCTCAGGTTCTTCCGGAGACAGACGGTATCCGACTAGGAACGCACCCTTCGCATGTTCTGAAGCGGCTTTTTTCACTTCATCGACAATAGCGAGCGGGAAGGCTAATCGTTTTTCATCGCTTCCTCCCCAGCGATCCGTGCGCTGATTGGTTTTCGGAGAATAAAACTGCTGAATCAAGTAGCCGTTTGCCCCGTGAATTTCGACACCGTCAAAGCCGGCTTCAATGGCGCGTCTTGTCGCTTCTCCAAACGCCTTCACAATGTTTTCCACTTCTTCTTCTTTTAATGCGCGAGCAATTTGTTTGCCGTTATCAAACACGTCACTTGGCCCCACAACATCCTGTTGAGGAACGAGCTCAGACGGGCACTCAATACCGCCGTGATGAATTTGTACAACGGCTTTAGCGCCTTGTGCCTGAATGGCTTGTGCTAACTTTTTTAAACCTGGAATGTTGGAATCGTCATGGATGGCCGGCTGCCCGGGGAATGCTTTTCCGTCCGGTGTAACATTTGCGCAGGCTGTAATCACCATTCCCATCTCTTTTGAACGGGGGATGATGTAGTCGAGCTCCGCTTCAGATATTGTACCGTCTTCATTAGAAGCGTAATGAGTCATCGGTGCTACCGCGATCCGGTTGTCGATTGTAACGCCGCTTTTAAACGTAAATGGTTCAAACAGTGGCTTATACTTAGGATTCATTTGATCATCTTCTTTCGTTTGGATTCGCACATATTCTAGCCTATATGTAAAAATTAATGCAATTGATCTGCTTTACCGACTGAATATCTTGAATGCAGAGTGATGTTTTCGCCGCTCTTTTTCGGGACCTTTGTAGCCGCCGCTGATTTGGTGGCCGATGGAGCATGTGATGACAGCTGCCGCCAGCAGCAGAACGAATTTTTTCATGGCTTTAACTTCTTTCAATAAAGTAAATATCCTTTAAAAGGTTACGCTTGGCTGACCCACCCGTCAAACGATTTGCTCACCCTATTCTCAAATTTTTTAAAATGAATAAAAAGTTGCTTCTTTCCGCTAATTTTTTCTAATTGGCGCCTCAATTAGAGCCATCCTCATAGACAAATCTGCTCGTTATCTTTCTAACAACAGGAAATGATCGGGTCGTATAGCCCTTTTGAAAATCATGGAACTTGCTCGCCTGCATTCGCGTTGTCTTTACAAATTCGCCATTCTGGTCAAAGATAAAAGCCAAACATCAGGAAGAGGTGGTCATGTGAAACAAACGGTTCTTTTGCTGTTTACTGCGCTCTTTCTTTCGGGGTGCAGTGTTGCAAGTGCGGATGACTCAGTGCCAAGGTTTACCGAAGAGGGAAAATACATTGGCTCGGCTGATCCTCATACGATTGCGGTTTCTCTTAATGGAGAAGAAACCATGATACAAGTTCCGAAGGATAAACGTGATGAATGTGAATCACTGCCAGATCAGACACATGTCCTGGTGAAATATACAAAGAAGGATAATGGAACTTTACAGCTGGAAGATATTCAGCTGCGAAAGAACTCGTCATAAAAAGACCGGAGGGAGTAAGTTGAGAATGTTATGGAGGAGCTTGGCGCTGTGCGGATTGGCTTTGACGCTCGCGCCTTGTGCACAGGCAGCAGAGCCGATAGAAGGGAAAACGGTGTATATTGATGCCGGACACGGCGGTGAAGATAGTGGAGCGGTCGGAAACGGGCTCTTTGAAAAGGATATTAATTTGGCTGTCTCAGAGCATGTGACAGACAAACTAAAAGAGGAGGGAGCCAATCCTGTTTCATCCCGGTCTGACGATCATTTTCTGACCTTGGAGGAAAGAGTGGCTAAGGCAAGTGCCAATCAGGCTGACCTTTTTGTCAGCATTCATGTGAATTCTGGGGTTGCTTCAGCTTCAGGAACAGAAACGTATTTTCAATCTGATTATGAAGGGGAGAACAGCCGGCGTCTGGCATCCGATATTCAGTCAGAGCTCGTTTCTTCCTTACAAACGAGAGACAGGGGCGTGAAAGAATCAGACTTTTACGTCATTACATATTCACAAATGCCAAGCGTGTTGGCGGAGCTTGGGTTTATCACTAACAGCTCTGATGCGGACAAGCTGGGAAGTGAAGAATACCAGCAAAAGGCCGCAGATGCGATTGTCAACGGCATTGATTCTTATTATGATCAGTAGATTGCCTTAATCCTAGAGTGGAGCCGACAAAATAAGTATAATGGAGAAAACTTTAGGGTTTGAGGTGAAACGATGACAAAGATTTTTGCCCACCGGGGGGCATCAGGTCAATTTCCCGAAAATACAATGCTTGCATTTGAAAAAGGAATTGAAGCCGGAGCAGATGGGATAGAGCTTGATGTACAGCTTACGAAAGACGGACGCATTGTTGTGATTCATGATGAAAGCCTTAACCGCACGACATCACTTAAAGGATTCGTGAAGGATACAACCTATGATGAGGTAAAGACTGCGAATGCGGCCGCTGGTCACGATCAAGCGTACAGCGATATAAAAGTGCCGCTGCTAGAAGATGTGCTCTCGTGGGCGGTAAAAAAGGATTTTCTCATCAACATTGAATTAAAAAACAGCGTGATCCGCTATGAGGGAATGGAAGAAAAAGTGCTGGAGGCAGTGAAGCGATTCAACGTAGAGGAGAGAGTCATCTTATCCACCTTTAATCATGACAGCTTGGCGCTATGCGCCCGGCTTGCGCCCCATATCGAACGGGCGGTATTAACTTCAGATGTGCTTTATCAGGCAGATCGATATATCGCGTCTATTCCGGCTTCCGGCTATCACCCGAAGTTAAACAGCCCAGGGGTCACAGATGAAGTGCTGAAGAAAATGAGAAACAGTTCGATTAAGGTAAGGCCGTATACAGTCAATCGTCCGGAAGATATGAAGCGTCTCATTGAAGCGGGAGCAGACGGCATGTTTACCGACTTTCCAGAAAAGGCTGCGGCATTGCTGAAAAATGAATAGTTGTTTAGAAGGAGGCTGTTTGACGCAGCCTTCTTTTTTCATTCATTCATGCCCGTTTCAAAGCATACATTCATAGAAGACAACTAGAAATTGTAAGCGCTGTCTATCTTCTGAATGAGGTGAAACCATGAGGAAAACAGTCATTGTAAGTGCTGCAAGAACGCCATTTGGCAAATTCGGCGGAGTATTGAAAGAGGTGAAAGCTGCTGAGCTTGGGGGCATTGTGATGAAGGAGGCGCTGCAACGGGCTGGAGTCTCTGGAGATGATGTAGAAGGAAACGTTATGGGCATGGTTGTCCAGGCCGGCTCAGGGCAGATACCTTCCCGTCAAGCTGCCCGTCTGGCGGGAATGCCTTGGAGTGTGCCGTCAGAAACACTGAATAAAGTCTGCGCTTCCGGCCTTCGCGCTGTCACTTTATGTGATCAAATGATTCGGGCGCAGGATGCGGACATACTTGTTGCCGGGGGAATGGAAAGCATGAGCAATATCCCGTATGCCGTTCCCGCCGGGCGCTGGGGAGCACGGATGGGGGACGGCGAGCTTAGGGACTTAATGGTGTATGACGGATTAACGTGCGCGTTTGACGAGGTGCACATGGCTATTCACGGAAATACAGCTGCCAAGGAATATGCAATCTTACGAAGAGAGCAGGACGAATGGGCGTTGAGAAGTCATGCAAGGGCAGCTAAGGCAGCCGATGAAGGGAAGTTTCAGGATGAAATTGTTCCCGTCAACTGGATCGGTCGAAAAGGAAAACCAAACGTTGTTCATAAAGATGAAGCGATTCGCCGTGACACAAGTCTGGATCAGCTCGCGAAACTTGCTCCGATTTATGCAAGTGACGGTTCTATCACAGCCGGCAATGCTCCTGGGGTCAATGACGGAGCCGGCGCGTTTGTGCTGATGTCTGAGGAAAAAGCTGCTGAGCTTGACAAACGGCCTCTGGCTACAATTCTTGGTTTTTCAACTACGGGAATGCCAGCGCACGAGCTGGCGGCAGCGCCGGGATTTGCAATTAACAAGCTCCTGAAAAAGAACGGTTTAACTGTCCAAGATATTGACTTGTTTGAAGTAAATGAAGCTTTTGCTTCAGTTGTTTTGACATGTGAAAAAATCGTAGGTTTCGATCTTGAAAAAGTAAATGTAAATGGCGGTGCGATCGCGCTCGGCCACCCGATCGGCGCGAGCGGGGCAAGAATTCTCATGACGCTTGTTTATGAATTAAAGCGCCGGGGAGGGGGGCTCGGCGTTGCCGCTATTTGCAGCGGGGCAGCACAGGGAGACGCCGTCTTAGTGCAGGTTCATTAAAACATGATGAAAAAGGGGATTTGAATGGAAATCAAACAAATCATGGTAGCTGGCGCAGGTCAGATGGGAAGCGGAATTGCTCAAACAGCTGCCGACGCGGGCTTTTATGTACGGATGTACGATGTGAATAAAGAGGCTGCGGAGGCAGGATTGAAACGGCTGAAGAAACAGCTGGCCCGTGATGCTGAGAAAGGAAAAAGGACCGAGACGGAAGTGAAGAGCGTAATCAGCCGCATTTCGATTTCTCAAACGCTTGAGGAGGCAGAGCATGCGGACATTGTGATTGAGGCTATCGCAGAAAACATGGCGACAAAAACTGAGATGTTTAAAACACTTGATCGCATGTGCCCGCCTCATACGATTTTGGCCAGCAATACATCTTCCTTGCCTATTACAGAAATCGCTGCTGTAACAAACCGTCCTCAGAGGGTTATTGGCATGCATTTTATGAATCCCGTCCCTGTAATGAAGCTGGTTGAAGTGATTCGCGGCTTGGCTACATCAGAAGAAACGGCCTTAGATGTTATGGCATTAGCGGAAAAGATGGGGAAAACAGCGGTAGAAGTCAATGATTTTCCTGGGTTTGTTTCCAACCGTGTGCTTCTTCCAATGATTAATGAAGCCATCTATTGCGTGTATGAGGGAGTGGCGAAGCCGGAGGCAATAGACGAAGTGATGAAGCTGGGCATGAATCATCCGATGGGGCCGCTTGCATTAGCGGATTTTATCGGACTGGATACGTGTTTATCAATTATGGAAGTTCTTCACTCAGGCCTTGGCGATTCCAAATACCGTCCTTGCCCGCTGCTCCGCAAGTATGTCAAAGCAGGCTGGCTTGGCAAAAAGAGCGGACGCGGTTTTTATGACTATGAGGAGAGAACTTCCTGAAGTCTATTCCATCCGGGGGTGGCCGAGTTGCATGTAACCCAAGAGCAAGTCATGATGCGAAAAATGGTGCGTGATTTTGCACGAAAAGAAATTGCTCCTGCTGCGGAAATCATGGAGAAAACGGACGAATTTCCCTTTCAGCTGATCAAAAAAATGGGCGAATACGGCCTGATGGGAATACCAGTGCCGGAACAATACGGCGGTGCCGGGGCGGACGTTGTTTCTTATATTTTGGCGATTCATGAGATTTCTAGAATCAGCGCGGCTGTCGGCGTGATTCTCTCCGTTCATACCTCAGTCGGCACAAATCCGATTCTGTATTTCGGAAACGAAGAACAGAAGATGAAATATATACCAAAGCTCGCGTCAGGAGACCATTTGGGCGCATTTGCACTAACGGAGCCTCACTCGGGGTCGGATGCCGGGAGCCTTCGCACAACAGCAATCAAAAAGAACGGCAAATATCTATTAAACGGATCGAAAATATTCATAACGAATGGCGGAGCAGCTGATATCTATATCACATTTGCTTTAACAGCTCCAGATCAAGGCAGGCACGGGATTTCGGCTTTTATTGTTGAAAAAAACACACCCGGTTTTACCGTTGGAAAAAAAGAAAGAAAGCTGGGGCTTTATGGCTCCAATACTACGGAACTGATTTTTGATAATGCAGAAGTGCCTGAAGCCAATTTGCTTGGCAAAGAGGGGGATGGCTTTCACATTGCTATGGCGAATTTAAATGTCGGCCGGATCGGTATTGCGGCACAGGCGCTCGGAATTGCAGAGGCGGCTCTTGAGCATGCCGTTAATTATGCGAAGCAGCGAGTGCAATTTGGAAGACCGATCGCAGCCAATCAAGCCATTTCATTTAAGCTGGCTGATATGGCGACTAGGGCTGAGGCGGCAAGACATCTTGTCTACCACGCTGCAGACCTTCATAACCGTGGCCTAAATTGTGGAAAAGAAGCGTCTATGGCTAAACAATTTGCTTCCGATGCAGCCGTGAAGGCGGCGTTAGACGCCGTTCAAATTTATGGGGGATATGGCTATATGAAGGATTATCCGGTTGAGCGCCTGCTTCGCGATGCAAAGGTGACGCAAATCTATGAAGGGACGAACGAGATTCAAAGACTGATTATTTCCAAGTATTTGCTTGGCGGAACCTGATAGACAAAAAACGCAAAAACGGAGGTTGAGGATATGGAGGAGAAACAGCATTATTCTCCTGGGTTGGACGGTGTGATTGCGGCAGAAACTCATATTTCTTATCTTGACACCCAGTCCAGCCAGATTTTGATACGAGGCTATGATTTAATAGAACTTTCTGAAACAAAAAGCTATCTGGAGCTTGTCCATTTATTGCTGGAGGGCAGGCTGCCAGAAGAAAGTGAAATGGAGACGCTGGAACATAAAATAAACAGTGCCTCAAGCCTGCCTGCTGATCATCTCCGTCTGCTTGAGCTGCTCCCTGAGGACACTCATCCAATGGATAGTCTGCGTACCGGCCTGTCGGCACTTGCTGGCTATGATCGGCAAATTGATGATCGGTCTCCTTCCGCAAACAAAGAACGCGCCTATCAGCTTCTTGGGAAAATGCCTGCCCTCACTGCTGCCAGCTACAGGATCATTAATAAGAAAGAGCCGATTCTTCCGCTTCAAACCCTATCCTACAGTGCGAATTTTCTATACATGATGACAGGGAAACTGCCGTCTTCATTGGAAGAACAGATTTTTGACCGGTCGCTCGTCCTGTACAGTGAGCATGAGATGCCGAATTCAACCTTTGCGGCCAGGGTCATTGCATCTACACATTCAGATCTTTATGGGGCTTTGACTGGGGCTGTCGCTTCCCTGAAAGGGAATCTTCACGGAGGAGCAAACGAAGCTGTAATGTATTTGCTTTTGGAGGCAAAAACGACATCTGATTTTGAGCAGCTTCTGCAAACAAAACTGAAAAGAAAAGAAAAAATCATGGGCTTCGGCCACCGGGTGTATATGAAAAAAATGGACCCGAGAGCACTCATGATGAAAGAGGCGCTGCAGCAATTATGCGATAAAGCCGGTGACCATCGTTTATATGAGATGTGTGAAGCGGGTGAGCGGCTGATGGAGAAGGAAAAAGGGCTTTACCCGAATTTGGATTACTATGCTGCCCCGGTGTATTGGATGCTCGGCATACCGATTCCTTTATATACGCCGGTCTTTTTCAGCGCGAGAACGTCCGGTTTATGCGCTCATGTGATCGAACAGCATGCCAATAATCGGCTCTTCCGCCCCCGTGTCAGTTACATGGGCCCGCGATATCAAACAAAATCATGAAAGGAGCTGGTAGAATGCCGGAAACGGATCGTGTTATCGAAGAAATCACAGACTATGTGCTTGAAAAAGAGATTACAAGTGCCGAAGCGTATACAACAGCGGGGCATGTATTACTGGATACCCTGGGCTGCGGGATCTTGGCGCTACGGTATCCGGAATGCACAAAGCTGCTTGGCCCGATTGTTCCAGGAACGACTGTGCCGAATGGAAGCAAAGTACCGGGAACGTCATATGTTCTCGATCCTGTGAGGGCAGCGTTTAATATCGGCTGCATGATTCGCTGGCTCGATTACAACGATACGTGGCTGGCGGCGGAGTGGGGGCATCCATCCGATAACTTGGGAGGGATCCTTGCCGCTGCTGATTATGTATCAAGAGTGAGGCTGTCTGAAGGAAAAGAGCCGTTAACGGTACGCGACGTACTTGAGATGATGATCAAAGCGCACGAGATTCAAGGTGTGCTGGCGTTAGAAAACAGCTTAAATCGAGTTGGCCTTGACCATGTGCTGTTTGTCAAAGTTGCGACAACCGCTGTTGCGGCAAAGCTTTTGGGCGGCGGAAGAGAAGAAATCAAAAATGCGCTTTCGAATGCATGGATTGACAATGCAGCATTGAGGACATACCGCCATTCACCGAATACAGGCTCGCGTAAATCATGGGCGGCAGGAGATGCAACGAGCAGAGGTGTTCATTTGGCGCTGATGTCGTTAAAAGGGGAAATGGGTTATCCGACAGCCCTGAGTGCACAGGGTTGGGGGTTCCAAGACGTTTTATTCAATAAGAAAGAGATCAAGCTTGCCCGACCGCTCGACGCTTATGTCATGGAAAATGTGTTATTTAAAGTGTCTTATCCTGCGGAATTTCACGCCCAGACAGCGGCGGAGTGCGCCGTCATTCTTCACCCGCAGGTAAAGAACCGGATTGACGAGATTGACCGAGTTGTCATAAAAACGCATGAATCCGCTATCCGAATCATTGATAAAAAAGGCCCGCTCCACAATCCGGCAGACCGTGATCACTGCCTCCAATACATTACAGCAATCGGTTTGCTTTTTGGTGATATCACCGCACAGCATTATGAAGCTGAAACAGCGAATGATCCGAGAATAGATAATCTTCGTGATAAAATGGAAGTGACTGAAAATAAAACATATACCGAGGATTATTTGAAACCTGATAAACGTTCCATCTCAAATGCCGTTCAGGTTCATTTTAAAGACGGAACGAGCACGGAAATGGTGGAATGTGAGTTTCCCCTCGGCCATCGTTTTCGAAGAGAGGAAGCAGTGCCGAAACTGCTGGAAAAGTTTTCTGGTAATCTCAAAACCCATTTTCCTGATAAACAGTACAAACACATTTATGAGCGCTGTACCAGCTATGAGACATTGCAAACGATGCGCGTAAATGAATTCGTAGACATGTTCTGCATGTAAAAGGGGGATTTGTTTCATGTCGTGGATCGTCAATAAGCAATCGTCACAAGAGGAGCTTGCCGGGCGTTTCCGCAAGCTGATGTCAGCACCGGACATTCTTCAAATTCCCGGCGCCCATGACGGGATGGCCGCTTTGCTTGCGAAAGAAGCCGGTTTTTCTGCTATTTATTTGTCCGGTGCTGCCTATACAGCCAGCAGGGGGCTGCCTGATTTAGGGATCATCACATCGGCAGAGATAGCTGAACGGGCCAAAGATCTTGTGCGTGCAGCTGATCTGCCTCTGCTTGTGGATATCGATACGGGATTTGGCGGTGTCTTAAATGCCGCCCGAACAGCCCGGGAGATGCTTGAAGCCAGGGTAGCAGCCGTTCAAATAGAAGACCAGCAGCTCCCAAAAAAATGCGGACATTTAAATGGCAAACAGCTAGTTCCGATAAAGGAAATGGCGCAAAAAATAAAAGCCATTAAACAAACGGCACCCTCCCTTATTGTTGTTGCCCGTACTGATGCCAGGGCGCAGGAAGGGCTTGATGCCGCAATAAAACGTTCAGAGGCTTACATTGAGGCGGGAGCGGACGCAATTTTCCCGGAAGCGCTACAGGCGGAGAATGAATTCCGCCAGTTTGCTGAGCGTATCCCCGTTCCGCTCCTTGCGAATATGACTGAATTTGGGAAAACGCCGTATTATCGTGCCGATGAATTCGAAGATATGGGGTTTCACATGGTGATATATCCTGTCACCTCGCTTCGGGCGGCGGCAAAAGCTTGTGAGCGGATGTTTGGTTTGATGAAGGAGCACGGGTCACAAAAAGAAGGACTTCAAGATATGCAGACACGAAAAGAACTGTACGATACGATTTCTTATTATGATTATGAAGCGTTAGACAAAACGATTGCCAAGACCGTTTTGCCTGACGAATAATGCAACAAAAAAAGCCGGAGCATTCTCCGGCTTTTTTTTCAGCTATCGTTTTCTGAATCGCGGGCTGACTTGATTGCGTTTTCTGTCTCTGTATAAAATGAACCCGGCCAGCACATAGAGGCCGATCGCAAAAAAGATGAATCCTGACAACCCTTGGAGCCAAAGAGCTGAAAATGGCTTGATTGTATGGCCGAAAAGTGTATCTCTCATCAGTTTAATGCCTAAAGCAGAAATAGCCCCGGGGATGACTAATATTAAAAGCGCAAGAAGTCGGCTCATCTTCAGAAAACCCCTTTATCTTTTCATTTCCTTTATTGTCCAGCGGAAAAAATATTTTGTCAAGAGAAGAAAACGTGGTAACATAGGGTTGTGCAAATTATTGCAACGGAATAAATAGGTGTGCAAATTTTTTCATACAAAGGGGTATCGGGATGCAAAAGGTACTGATAGTAGGTGCCGGCAAAAGGGGAACGGCGTTATTACATATTCTGATTAAAACAGCCATCATAGATATCATTGCCGTAGTTGACAAAGACCCCGAGGCGCCGGGATTGAAAGAAGCAGAACAGTATGGGATTGCCGTTTCATCTGATTGGAAACCTTACATACAACAAAAACCGGATATCGTCATTCATACCACCGGCGATCAATCCGTGTTTGACGAGCTCCTTCAAAGAAAGCATAAAGATACCATTGTCATGCCGGGAAAAATGGCATACATCGTTTTTCAGCTGATGGAAGAAAAGCAGCACCTGATTCAAATGCTAAAAGAGCAAACCTATAAATATGACAGAATTTTTAATTCCACCCATGATGGAATGATTTTTATTGATATCAATGAAGAAATCATTCTCTTTAACCATATGGCCGAAAAAATGGTCGGGAAAAAACGTGAGGAAGTCATTGGGCGCCCAATAAAAGAAGTGATTCCGAGCACTAAGATGCCGCGGATTTTAAAAACAAGAGTGCCTGAATACAACCAGAAGCAGCTGTTAGGCGATCATTTGCAAATTGTGACCACAAGGCTGCCGATTATTGATGAAGGCGGACGTCTGCTCGGGGCTCTTTGTGTGTTTAAAGATATCACTGATGCGGTCGAGCTGGCAGAGGAAGTGACCAACTTAAAGCAGGTCCGTACGATGCTGGAGGCAATTATTCAATCCTCCGATGAGGCGATTTCTGTCGTTGATGAAAACGGCATTGGCCTGCTAATCAATAAAGCGTATACGAAAATGACGGGGCTTTCTGAAAAAGAAGTCATCGGCAAGCCTGCAAACACTGATATTTCCGAAGGCGAAAGCATGCATTTAAAGGTGCTTGAAACAAGACGTCCTGTCCGCGGTGTCAGAATGAAGGTCGGCCCGAATGAAAAAGAGGTCATCGTTAATGTAGCACCAGTGATTGTGGACGGGATTTTGAAAGGCAGCGTCGGCGTGATTCACGATGTTTCCGAAATTAAAATGCTGACAGCGGAGCTTAATCGCGCCAGACAAATTATTCGCACGCTTGAAGCGAAATACACGTTTGACGACATTATCGGCAAAAGCGAGCAAATGCTGGTTGCGCTTGAGCAGGCGAAGCTCGGTGCGAAAACACCGGCAACCATCTTGCTGCGCGGGGAATCAGGAACAGGAAAAGAACTGTTCGCCCATGCCATCCATAACGAAAGCGACCGGAAATACAATAAATTTATTCGCGTGAATTGTGCAGCCCTTTCTGAAAACCTGCTCGAATCAGAATTGTTCGGCTATGAGGATGGTGCGTTTTCAGGAGCGAAGCGCGGCGGTAAAAAGGGTTTATTTGAGGAAGCAAATAACGGCAGTATTTTCTTAGATGAAATCGGTGAACTGACACAAAATATGCAGGCCAAATTGCTACGCGTCCTTCAAGAAAAGGAAATCGTCAGAGTGGGCGGCACGAAAGCGATCCCTGTCAACGTCAGAGTGATCGCGGCAACAAATGTAAATATTGAAAAGGCGATGGCGGATGGAAAGTTTCGCGAAGACCTGTATTACCGGATCAACCGCTATCCCATCTCCATTCCGCCTTTGCGTCAGCGGTTGGAGGACATTGAAGCACTAAGCGTCAGACTTATCCAAAAGATCAACCGGGATTACGGCAGGAATGTAAAAGGGCTCTCGCAGCAAGCCTTGCGCGCCTTATCTGCTTACCATTGGCCTGGGAATGTCCGCGAGCTTGAAAATGTCCTTGGACGAGCCATGATTTTTCTCAATCCGCATATGGAATGGATTGAAAAAGATCATTTGCCTATATTTGAACTTGAGCAAAAAGAAAATGACACAGATCAGGGGACAGGTTTTGATTTTCCGGATATTGAAGGGGAAAAGCTGTCTGTCGCAGTAGAAAAATTTGAAGCGCATTTGATCCAGCAAACGCTCGAAAAGCATCATTTTAACCGGACAAAAACAGCGAAAGCCCTCGGTGTCAGCATTCGGAATTTATATTACAAAATGGATAAATATGGCCTTGCAAATGAAGGCATGCAATAATTTGCAGAATAAACGCAAACATCTGCACGAATGTTTCAATATATCTGGTATGACAGCACCCTTAAGAGCTGGCACGGAACTTGCATAATAAAAGGCGGAGTCGAAACAAGAAAGGTGGTAGCAGATGAAGCTGAAAGATTTAATCGGCAAAGCGTCGATGCACAAAAACAAGACTATTGCGGTTGCTCATGCTGAGGATGAGGAAGTGATCCGGGCTGTAAAGCTGGCTGCCGAGCACCTATCCGCCCGTTTCTTGTTAACGGGCGACAGCAAAAAACTGAACGAGCTGACATCATCCATGCAAGGGCATCAAGTGGAAATCGTCCATGCCGATACACCTGAGGAGTCGGCGAAATTAGCGGTTCGTGCTGTACATCATAAAACAGCGGACGTTTTAATGAAAGGGAATGTGCCGACTTCTGTTTTGCTTAAAGCGGTATTGAACAGACAGGAGGGGCTTCGGTCATCAAGTGTCCTTTCCCACGTGGCTGTGTTTGATATACCGGATTTTGACAGAATGATGTTTGTAACAGATTCGGCAATGAATATTGCCCCTTCGCTGGAAGAGCTTCGGCAGATTTTGCAAAATGCAGTTCATGTGGCCCATGCAGTAGGGAACAATATGCCAAAAGCAGCTGCTCTGGCAGCGGTTGAAACGGTGAACCCAAAAATGGAAGCGACCGTGAATGCAGCTGCTCTAGCTCAAATGTACAAAAGGGGCCAGATCAAAGGCTGCATTGTTGATGGACCGCTTGCTTTGGATAACGCAGTTTCACAAATTGCCGCGGCCCAGAAAAAAATTTCGGGAGACGTAGCGGGCAACGCAGATATCCTTCTCGTCCCAACAATTGAGGCCGGCAATATTTTATATAAATCACTGATTTATTTTGCCAAGGCCAGCGTGGCGGCTGTCATTACAGGAGCAAAAGCACCGATTGCCTTAACAAGCAGAGCGGACTCTGCTGAAAATAAACTGTATTCCATTGCGCTGGCAATATGCGCATCTGAAGAATACACACATTAGGAGGAACGAACATGGAACTTTTTAAATATATGGAGAAATACGATTACGAACAATTGGTATTCTGCCAGGATGAACAATCTGGATTAAAAGCGATTATCGCGATTCATGATACAACGCTTGGTCCGGCGCTTGGCGGAACGAGAATGTGGACATATGAAAATGAAGAAGCGGCAATTGAAGATGCGCTCAGATTGGCTAGAGGCATGACCTATAAGAATGCGGCGGCAGGCTTAAACCTTGGCGGCGGAAAAACAGTCATTATCGGCGATCCGCGCAAAGACAAAAATGAGGAAATGTTCCGCGCGTTTGGCCGCTATATTCAAGGGCTGAACGGCAGATACATCACGGCTGAAGATGTGGGTACAACGGTCGAGGATATGGATATCATTCATGATGAGACAGACTATGTCACAGGCATTTCTCCTGCTTTCGGCTCTTCTGGAAATCCTTCTCCAGTCACAGCGTACGGGGTGTATAGAGGAATGAAGGCAGCAGCTAAAGCTGCTTTCGGAACCGACTCTCTTGAAGGAAAAACCATTGCTGTACAGGGTGTTGGGAACGTAGCCTATAACCTTTGCCGCCACCTGCATGAAGAAGGAGCAAACTTAATCGTTACGGATATCAACAAACAATCTGTACAGCGTGCAGTTGAAGATTTTGGCGCCCGTGCTGTAGATCCTGATGACATTTATTCACAAGACTGCGATATTTATGCGCCGTGTGCCCTTGGTGCGACTATTAACGACGACACCATTAAACAGCTGAAGGCGAAAGTGATCGCAGGTGCGGCTAACAACCAATTAAAAGAAACCCGCCATGGTGATCAAATTCACGAAATGGGCATCGTTTATGCACCGGATTACGTGATTAACGCGGGCGGTGTTATCAACGTGGCAGATGAGCTTTACGGCTATAATGCAGAACGTGCATTGAAAAAAGTCGAAGGCATTTACGGCAATATCGAGCGTGTACTTGAAATTTCTCAGCGTGACGGCATTCCTGCATATTTAGCGGCTGACCGCTTAGCAGAGGAACGGATTGAACGCATGCGCCGCTCAAGAAGCCAGTTTTTGCAAAACGGCCACAGTGTATTAAGCAGACGTTAAGAAATTGATCTGGAGGTTATGAAAGTGCTACATGACGAAAAACGCATTCTCACAATTAATCCAGGCTCAACTTCAACGAAAATCGGTGTTTTTCATAACGAAAGAAGCATTTTTGAAAAAACATTGAGACACAACATAGAAGAGCTGCAGCGATTTGACCGAATTATTGATCAGTATGAATTTCGTAAAAACCATATTCTCGAAACGCTTCATGAACAGGGAATCAATATCTCAAAGTTTGATGCAGTCTGCGCAAGAGGCGGCCTTCTTCGGCCAATTGAAGGCGGGACCTACGTAGTGAATGATGAAATGATTGAGGACTTGAAAAGCGGTTACGCCGGTCAGCATGCTTCTAATCTCGGCGGCATTATCGCGAGGGAAATCGCTGACGGCCTGAATATCCCTTCGTATATCGTCGACCCTGTTGTCGTAGACGAAATGTCAGTGCTTGCGAAAGTTTCAGGCATGCCTGAAATTGAACGGAAAAGCATTTTCCATGCGTTAAACCAAAAAGCTGTCGCTCGTAAAGCGGCAGCCTCCCTTGGCAAACGATATGAGAACATGAAAATGATTATTACCCATATGGGCGGAGGTATTACAATTGGCGTCCATGACCGCGGGCGAGTGGTAGATGTCAATAACGGCCTACACGGCGAGGGACCATTCAGTCCTGAACGAGCAGGAACAGTGCCTGCGGGAGATCTTGTTGATCTATGTTTTTCAGGGGAATATACAAAAGAAGAAATCATGAAAAAGCTTGTTGGCACCGGCGGACTTTTAGGCTATCTCGGTACAAATGATGCAGTAAAAGTGGAACAGATGATTCAAGGGGGCGATGAAAAAGCCCGCTTCATTTATGATGCCATGGCATATCAGGTAGCAAAGGAAATCGGGGCAGCCAGCGCGGCGTTAAAAGGCGAAGTTGAAGCGATTGTGCTGACGGGAGGCCTTGCGTACGGCAAAAGCTTTGTTTCTGCTATCAGATCATACATAGATTGGATTTCAGACGTTTTAGTCTATCCGGGTGAAAATGAACTGCAGTCTCTTGCCCAAGGGGCGCTCAGAGTATTGCAGGGCGAAGAGCAATCCAAACAATATCGTATTGAATAGACAGACAGGAGTGAGTCACCATGGCAACTGAGTATGACGTAGTCATTCTGGGCGGCGGTACCGGCGGTTATGTTGCGGCCATCAGAGCCGCTCAGCTCGGCTTAAAAACAGCCGTTGTGGAAAAGGAAAAACTCGGGGGAACATGTCTGCATAAAGGCTGTATCCCGAGTAAAGCGCTGCTTAGAAGCGCAGAGGTATACCGGACAGCTCGTGAAGCCGATCAATTCGGGGTGGAAACGGCTGGCGTGTCCCTCAACTTTGAAAAAGTGCAGCAGCGTAAGCAAGCCGTTGTTGATAAGCTTGCAGCGGGTGTAAATCATTTAATGAAAAAAGGAAAAATTGACGTATACACCGGATATGGACGTATCCTTGGACCGTCAATCTTCTCTCCGCTGCCGGGAACAATTTCTGTTGAGCGGGGAAATGGCGAAGAAAATGACATGCTGATCCCGAAACAAGTGATCATTGCAACAGGATCAAGACCGAGAATGCTTCCGGGTCTTGAAGCGGACGGTAAGTCTGTACTGACTTCAGATGAGGCGCTCCAAATGGAGGAGCTGCCACAATCAATCATCATCGTCGGCGGAGGTGTTATCGGTATCGAATGGGCGTCTATGCTTCATGATTTTGGTGTGAAGGTAACGGTTATTGAATACGCGGATCGCATATTGCCGACTGAAGATCTAGAGATTTCAAAAGAAATGGAAAGTCTTCTTAAGAAAAAAGGCATCCAGTTCATAACAGGGGCAAAAGTGCTGCCTGACACAATGACAAAAACATCAGACGATATCAGCATACAAGCGGAAAAAGACGGAGAAACCGTTACCTACTCTGCTGAGAAAATGCTTGTTTCCATCGGCAGACAGGCAAATATCGAAGGCATCGGCCTAGAGAACACCGATATTGTTACTGAAAATGGCATGATTTCAGTCAATGAAAGCTGCCAAACGAAGGAATCTCATATTTATGCAATCGGAGACGTAATCGGTGGCCTGCAGTTAGCTCACGTTGCTTCACATGAGGGAATTATTGCTGTTGAGCATTTTGCAGGTCTCAATCCGCATCCGCTTGATCCGACGCTTGTGCCGAAGTGCATTTACTCAAGCCCTGAAGCTGCCAGTGTCGGCTTAACCGAAGACGAAGCAAAGGCGAACGGGCATAATGTCAAAATCGGCAAGTTCCCATTTATGGCGATTGGAAAAGCGCTTGTATACGGTGAAAGCGACGGTTTTGTCAAAATCGTGGCGGACCGAGATACAGATGATATTCTCGGCGTTCATATGATCGGCCCGCATGTCACCGACATGATTTCTGAAGCGGGTCTTGCCAAAGTGCTGGACGCAACGCCGTGGGAGGTCGGGCAAACGATTCACCCGCATCCAACGCTTTCTGAAGCAATTGGAGAAGCAGCGCTTGCCGCAGATGGCAAAGCCATTCATTTTTAAAAGCATAAAGGAGGGGCTTGAATGAGTACAAACCGACATCAAGCACTAGGGCTGACTGATCAGGAAGCCGTTGATATGTATAGAACCATGCTGTTAGCAAGAAAAATCGATGAAAGAATGTGGCTGTTAAACCGTTCTGGCAAAATTCCATTTGTAATCTCTTGTCAAGGGCAGGAAGCAGCACAGGTAGGAGCGGCTTTCGCACTTGACCGTGAAATGGATTATGTATTGCCGTACTACAGAGACATGGGTGTCGTGCTCGCGTTTGGCATGACAGCAAAGGACTTAATGATGTCCGGGTTTGCAAAAGCAGCAGATCCGAACTCAGGAGGCCGCCAGATGCCGGGGCATTTCGGACAAAAGAAAAACCGCATTGTGACGGGATCATCTCCGGTTACAACGCAAGTGCCGCACGCAGTCGGTATTGCGCTTGCGGGACGTATGGAGAAAAAGGATATCGCAGCCTTTGTTACATTCGGGGAAGGGTCTTCAAACCAAGGCGATTTCCATGAAGGGGCGAACTTTGCCGCTGTCCATAAGCTGCCGGTTATTTTCATGTGTGAAAACAACAAATACGCAATCTCAGTGCCTTACGATAAGCAAGTCGCATGTGAGAACATTTCCGACCGTGCCATAGGCTATGGGATGCCTGGCGTAACTGTGAATGGAAATGATCCGCTGGAAGTTTATCAAGCGGTTAAAGAAGCACGCGAAAGGGCGCGCAGAGGAGAAGGCCCGACATTAATTGAAACGATTTCTTACCGCCTTACACCACATTCCAGTGATGACGATGACAGCAGCTATAGAGGCCGTGAAGAAGTAGAGGAAGCGAAAAAAAGTGATCCCCTGCTTACTTATCAAGCTTACTTAAAGGAAACAGGCCTGCTGTCCGATGAGATAGAACAAACCATGCTGGATGAAATTATGGCAATCGTAAATGAAGCGACGGATGAAGCGGAGAACGCCCCTTATGCAGCTCCTGAGTCAGCGCTTGATTATGTGTATGCGAAGTAGGGAGGAAGAACAAATGTCAGTAATGTCATATATTGATGCAATCAATTTGGCGATGAAAGAAGAAATGGAACGAGATTCTCGCGTTTTCGTCCTTGGGGAAGATGTAGGAAGAAAAGGCGGTGTGTTTAAAGCAACAGCCGGACTCTATGAACAATTTGGGGAAGAGCGCGTTATGGATACGCCGCTTGCTGAATCTGCGATCGCAGGAGTCGGTATCGGAGCGGCAATGTACGGAATGAGACCGATTGCTGAAATGCAGTTTGCTGATTTCATTATGCCGGCAGTCAACCAAATTATTTCTGAGGCGGCTAAAATCCGCTACCGCAGCAACAATGACTGGAGCTGTCCGATTGTCGTCAGAGCGCCATACGGCGGAGGCGTGCACGGAGCCCTGTATCATTCTCAATCAGTCGAAGCAATTTTCGCCAACCAGCCCGGACTGAAAATTGTCATGCCATCAACACCATATGACGCCAAGGGTCTATTAAAAGCCGCAGTTCGTGACGAAGACCCAGTGCTGTTTTTTGAGCACAAGCGGGCGTACCGTCTGATAAAGGGAGAGGTTCCGGCTGATGATTATGTCCTGCCAATCGGCAAGGCTGACGTAAAACGGGAAGGCGACGACATCACAGTGATCACATACGGCCTGTGTGTCCACTTCGCCTTACAGGCTGCAGAACGTCTCGAAAAAGATGGCATTTCAGCGCATGTGGTGGATTTAAGAACAGTTTACCCGCTTGATAAAGAAGCCATCATCGAAGCTGCGTCCAAAACTGGAAAGGTTCTTTTGGTTACAGAAGATACAAAAGAAGGCAGCATCATGAGCGAAGTAGCCGCAATTATATCCGAGCATTGTCTGTTCGACTTAGACGCGCCGATCAAACGGCTTGCAGGTCCTGATATTCCGGCTATGCCTTATGCGCCGACAATGGAAAAATACTTTATGGTCAACCCTGATAAAGTGGAAGCGGCGATGAGAGAATTAGCGGAGTTTTAAAGACGTAAGGGAGGATACAATCATGGCAATTGAACAAATGACGATGCCGAAGCTTGGAGAAAGCGTAACAGAGGGGACGATCAGCAAATGGCTTGTCGCCCCCGGTGATAAAGTGAACAAATACGATCCAATCGCGGAAGTCATGACAGATAAGGTAAATGCAGAGGTTCCGTCTTCTTTTACTGGTACGATAACAGAGCTTGTGGGAGAAGAAGGCCAAACCCTGCAAGTCGGAGAAGTGATTTGCAAAATTGAAACAGAAGGCGCGAATCCGGCTGAACAAAAACAAGAACAGCCAGCTGCTTCAAAAGCCGCTGAGACGCCTGCTGCAAAAAGTGCCGAAGCAGCTGATCAGCCCAATAAAAAGCGCTACTCGCCAGCTGTACTCCGTTTGGCCGGAGAGCATGGCATTGATCTTGAACAAGTAACAGGAACAGGTGCCGGCGGGCGCATCACACGAAAAGACATTCAGCGCTTAATTGAAACAGGCGGCGTGCAAGAACAGAATCCTGAGGAGCCGAAAACAGCAGCTCCTGCACCGAAGTCTGCATCAAAACCTGAGCCAAAAGAAGAGACGTCATATCCTGCGTCTGCAGCCGGTGATAAAGAAATCCCTGTCACAGGTGTAAGAAAAGCAATTGCTTCCAATATGAAACGCAGCAAAACAGAAATTCCGCATGCTTGGACGATGATGGAAGTCGACGTCACAAATATGGTTGCATATCGCAATAGTATAAAAGATTCCTTTAAGAAGACAGAAGGCTTTAATTTAACGTTCTTCGCCTTTTTTGTAAAAGCGGTCGCTCAGGCGTTAAAAGAATTCCCGCAAATGAATAGCATGTGGGCGGGGGACAAAATTATTCAGAAAAAGGATATCAATATTTCAATTGCAGTTGCCACAGAGGATTCTTTATTTGTTCCGGTGATTAAAAACGCTGATGAAAAAACAATTAAAGGCATTGCGAAAGACATTACCGGCCTAGCTAAAAAAGTAAGAGACGGAAAACTCACTGCAGATGACATGCAGGGAGGCACGTTTACCGTCAACAACACAGGTTCGTTCGGCTCTGTTCAGTCGATGGGCATTATCAACTACCCTCAGGCTGCGATTCTTCAAGTAGAATCCATCGTCAAACGCCCGGTTGTCATGGAGAATGGCATGATTGCTGTCAGAGACATGGTTAATCTGTGTCTGTCCTTAGATCACAGAGTGCTTGACGGTCTCGTGTGCGGACGATTCCTGGGACGTGTGAAACAAATTTTAGAATCGATTGACGAGAAGACATCTGTTTACTAAATAAGCAAAAAGAGCATTTTTTGAAGTTTTGTTTCAGAAAATGCTCTTTTTCTATGCTGTATTATTCAGCGATTCGTATTTTCATTTCGACCCGATATTCTTCTTGTTTTTTCGGGGAGTAATGAATCGGTATGATTAACTCGTATACATCACTGACTACTGGTAATTGGCGGTCCGCGATATATTTGATAAGCTTCTGTAAGTTGAGAAAATAATGTTCAGGCGAAAAATTATACGCGATACACGCATACCTCCCTTTAGGGATCGTTGTGATTTCCATATCCGGCGTAATTGATGAAATCTGTTTATTCGTCAATACAGGCGTGAAAATATGACGGTAAGTCATTTCATCAATGCTGGTGTAGGGCTGAAAAGAGAAAGTAGCGCCGTAGCTATTGTTCGTAAATCCATCTGCTGACTCGATAAATTTTTTTAATTTGCTGTAGGAGGCGTTGAGCACGTTTTCAGGCCCGATTCCTTCTGCCTCTGTCTGAATGATCCGTATTTCTTCTTCATCTAAAACAAACACCTCACCGAGCGCGGGATATTCCATCTGCCGTTTCATCCGCTTTTTCACCAATGAAATGGTTTGCTCCAGTGCTGATAAAAAGTCTAATTTCTCCCTGATTTGCCTCTCCTGCTCGGTATAAAAAGCAAACAGTTCTTCCATCTCTAAGTCCTGTGCTTTTTTCATTTCCTCTAAAGGTGTGCCGATATATTTCAATGATTTGATCAAATCCAGATGAATGAGCTGAGAATCTGTATAATAGCGGTAGCTGGTATCCGGGTCGACGTAGGCTGGTTTAAATAAATCAATTTTATCGTAATAACGGAGCGCTTTAATCGACACGTTTGCCAGTTTTGAAACTTCCCCAATTGAGTAATACGATTCCTTCATGCCATCACTCCTTCTATCCTCAGTATAAAGAAGAAGCGCGTTCTTTGCAGTACACAAAGAATGCGCTTCTTATCACGTGCTGGCTTTAAGATGTGCAGGCGCTTTCCAAGCAATGGTCAGTGCAATCCCTATGGCTAAGGTGACCGTTGCAAAGTAGAAGGGATAGTTTACATCAATATCGAACAGCATTCCGCCGATAATTGGCCCGAATACATTGCCGATACTTGTAAACATTGAATTCATACCGCCGGCAAACCCCTGCTCATTTCCCGCAATCTTTGACAGGTAAGTCGTTACCGCAGGCCGCATGAGATCAAATCCGACAAATACGGTTACTGTAACCAGCAGAATCGCAACATATGAATGTACCGTTGTCAGCAAGAATACCAGACTCGTCGAGAGAATTAAGCTGTACCGAATTAAATGGATTTCGCCAAACCATCTTGTGAAGCGGTCGAATAAGACGACTTGCGTAATGGCGCCAACAATCGCTCCTCCTGTAATCATAATGGCAATGTCGCTGGCCGTAAAACCGAATTTATGATCCACGAATAATGCAAATAAAGATTCAAATGATGCTAAACCAAAAGACGAAATCAAGATAATGATAAAAGCTATGAAATACATGGGGGCAAAAATCCGTTTAAAGCCTGTCTTCTGCCCTTTTATTTCCTGGTTTTCAGGGTTTCGTCCCGGCTCGCGCAGCGTGAGGATTGATAAAATGGCTGCTATCAGTGCAAAAGCTGCCGCAAAGAAAAAAGGCAGCCGGGAATGGACTTCTGCTAAAAATCCCCCGATGCCGGGGCCGATAATAAATCCTGTTGAAATAGCGGCTGACATATAACCGAGCGCTTTTGGCCGTGTTTTAATGGTCGTGATATCTGCAATAAAAGCCGTGACCCCAGGCATAATGAAGGCTGCGCTGATACCGCCCAGCATACGGGAGATAAATAACATCTCAACTGTTTTTCCAATGCCGAATAAAAACTCCGACACACTAAAGAACAACAGGCCGATTACGATCATGATCTTGCGCCCGAAGCGATCAACCCATCGTCCGGCTATTGGTGAGACAATGAGCTGTGTAATAGCGAAACAGGCAACCATATAGCCGACCGCGGTCCCCGATAAATGCAATTCATTCATAATGGTCGGCGTTACTGGAATCACAAGCCCGATCCCCAAAAAAGCAATAAATAAATTGGTTAATAATATAGTTAAGGTAATATTTTTCTTCTCCATATGACTTCCCCTTTTTCAAGTGTGTATCCCTTATACTGTAAGACCTCCTCCTAGGGGAGAGTCAACGGATTTGCAAAATCTTTCTAAAGCCTTATGACAGTTATTCATTTGCGGGAACAAGCATGTCGATATGCTGCGGCAGGACCTGAATGACTGCGGGTGTATGTGTATAAACTTCTCCATCCATATCCGCCTTTTTGGCAGTGTCTGTTTCAATCTCGATACGGGAGGCCTGGACATAGGACAGCTCTCCGGTAAAACGATCAATTGAGCCCTGTTCCATGCTCATCAGCTCCCGCAGCGCGGTGAGGTTGGTGTTGCGGCATATGAGAACATCAAGTAAGCCGTCTTCAATACTGGCATCGGGCAGAGGAATTCGATTCGTTCCAATGTATTGGCCATTCATCACAAGCAGCATAACGGCTTCTTCTTTAATTTCTTCTCCATCAATTTTTAATGTCATCGGAAACGATGCAGCGGATGAGACGGTTCGCAAGGCACTTGTAAAATAGCTGATTTTTCCCAATAATGCTTTTTCCGTTTCGTTGATTTGATTCGACGTTTCTGCAATTAAGCCGATCCCCCAGAAATTCAAAAAATAACGGTCATTCATCTGACATACGTCTACGCTGGTTTTTTTTCCTGACATAAGTGCTTCCGCAGCCTTTGCAAGATTTTGAGGGATGCCAAGCACTCTTGAAAAGTCATTGCACGTGCCGCCGGGCAAAATTCCGACCGCGGGTTTTCTTTCTAGAGCGCTGATAGCATTTATGCATTGATGGATCGTGCCGTCGCCGCCGAGAATGAAGACGGTGTCGACAGAATCATCAATGGATTGGCAAAAATGATACGCATCATCCTTTTTCTTTGTCTGCTTAATAATCACCTCATCTAAATGGTGAGATAAAACCGGCACCACAGCACCAAGTGCTTTTTCTATATTTTTGTTGCCGGCATTTCCGTTATGAATCAGTAACGCTTTCCGGTGGCTCATATACAACTGCTCCTTTATTTTACTTCTGGTTATATAATCCCCTTTTTCTGTAAGCAGTAAACGAAGAGCAAAAAAAGTGCACGGCGAAGCAAAGTCATTTGCCGATATGGACGTTTCCTTGCTATCATAAGAACAGATGATGAAAAAGGAGAGGTCTTCATTGAACATGGACTTTAATTTATTTATGAATGATATTGTCCGCCAAGCGAGACAAGAAATAACAGCTGCCGGATACACCGAGCTTAAAACAGCCGAAGAGGTGGATGAGGCACTTACGAAAAAAGGAACGACGCTCGTCATGGTAAACTCTGTTTGCGGATGCGCCGGAGGAATTGCAAGACCGGCAGCCTACCATTCCGTTCACTATGATAAAAGACCTGATCAGCTCGTCACCGTTTTTGCCGGACAGGATAAAGAAGCGACAGCGCGTGCGCGTGACTATTTTGAAGGTTATCCGCCATCTTCTCCGTCCTTTGCGATTTTGAAAGACGGAAAGATCATGAAAATGGTAGAGCGCCATGAAATTGAAGGCCACGAGCCGATGGCCGTAGTGGCAAAGCTGCAGGAAGCCTTTGAAGAATATTGTGAAGAAGTATAAGACGAACAACCCGGATGCCCAAGCGGCCCGGGTTTTTTTGTGCATAAATTTCCAAGGGTATATGAATAAATATTAAAGGATTATTCAATCGGATTGTACAGTGATTTTATTTTTATCTAGTAATTTCAAAAAGAGATCACTGGAAAGATAAGCTTGAAGATAATTTTTAAAAATAGTATTGCATAAAAATAAGAAACTGTTTAAAATACAAATTAACGAATAAATATTCAAATACACCAAAAGTAATGAATATGGGGGAAATGGATCATGAAAAAATGGCTCTTATTACTTGTAGCTGCCTGCATTACCTTTGCATTATCTGCTTGCGGCTCAAGCAATTCAGGATCAGAAGGCGGCAAGAAAAAATTAATTATGGGTACTTCGGCGGATTACAAACCGTTTGAATATAAAGAAGGCGATAATATTGTCGGCTTTGATGTAGAGTTGGCAAAAGCTCTGGCGAAGAAGGCAGGCTATGAAATTGAAGTGCAGGATATGGACTTCAACAGCTTAATTACAGCGCTTAAATCAAAACAGGTGGATCTTGTTCTGTCAGGAATGACACCAACGCCTGAGCGTAAAAAACAAGTTGATTTTTCAGATGTGTATTATACAGCGAACCATATGATTGTCAGCAAAAAAGACAGCGGCATTCAATCTTTGAAAGACCTGAAAGGAAAAACAGTTGGCGTTCAGCTTGGCTCTATTCAGGAAGAGAAGGGGAAAGAGCTTTCTCCGGAATATGGTTTTAAAACAGAAGACCGCAACAGAATTTCTGATTTGGTGCAGGAAATCAAATCTGACCGCTTCGATGCCGCGATTATTGAAGACATTGTTGCAGAAGGGTATTTCAAATCAAATGATGACCTGCAAGGCTTTGTGATTCCTGATGCAAAAGCGGAAGAAGCCGGTTCAGCAATTGCTTTCAGAAAGGACAGTGAACTGACAGACAAATTCAATAAAGCGCTCAAGGAAATGGAAGATAACGGAGAGCTTGAGAAATTGAAGAAAAAATGGTTCACTGGCGAGAAGTAAAAAAAGCGGCTCAACTTTTTCGTTGAGTCTTTTTATTGAATAGGAAATCTTTTTTCCTGTAAGAAAAGGAGACAAAGGCTATGAATTTGGATTTTTCAGCAACGATCCCCCAAATTCCTTTTATATTAGAAGGCTTGGCAATTACATTAAAAATTGTTGTTGTATCTGCTATTATCGGGCTTATACTCGGTATTGTGCTAAGCTTATGCAAGATCAGCACATTCCGCCCGTTTATCTGGATCGCTGATTTTTATACATCAGTGTTCCGAGGCACGCCTTTAGTGCTGCAGCTTATGATTGTCTATTTTGGCCTTCCTCAGCTGCTCGGATTTCAAATTGACCAGTTTTGGGCTGCGGTTGTCGCATTGTCTTTGAATTCCGCCGCTTATGTATCGGAAATTATCAGAGCCGGAATCAATGCCATTGATAAAGGGCAAAAAGAAGCTGCTGTTGCACTCGGTGTCCCGTATGGAAAAATGATGAAGGATCTGCTGCTGCCGCAGGCCTTCAAAAATATATCACCTGCAATTGTGAATGAATTAATTACGTTAACAAAAGAATCGGCGATCGTCACCGTCATCGGGCTTGGTGATGTCATGAGACGCGCATATCAAGCTGGCGCCGCCACTTACAATTACCTTGAGCCGCTCATTATCGCGGGATTGATTTATTATGTGCTTGTCCTGATTTTAACGTTTATCGGCAAGGCTGTAGAAAGGAAGCTGAAATCCAATGATTAAGGTTGAAAAGCTGTCAAAATCATTTGGGAAACACGAAGTATTAAAAAACATTTCAACAACAATCGCTGAGGGTGAGGTTGTGGCCGTGATCGGTCCTTCAGGCTCAGGTAAATCAACGTTCCTACGCTGTTTAAACCTGTTGGAAAAGCCTAACGGCGGAACCATTACAATAAAAGACACAGAGATTACGAAGCCGAAAACCAACACATTAAAGGTCCGGGAAAACATCGGGATGGTTTTTCAGCATTTTCATCTCTTTCCGCACAAAACGGTTCTCGAAAACATCATGTACGCGCCTGTCAATGTAAAAAAAGAATCAAAACAGGCTGCACAGGAGAAAGCTGAGGACCTGCTCCGAAAAGTTGGTTTGTTTGAAAAGCGAAATGACTATCCAAACCGTTTGTCTGGCGGACAAAAACAGCGTGTCGCGATTGCCAGGGCTCTTGCGATGAATCCGGACATCATGCTGTTTGACGAGCCGACATCCGCCCTTGATCCGGAGATGGTCAAAGAAGTGCTACAGGTGATGAAAGAGCTGGTCGAAACCGGCATGACCATGGTGATTGTCACACATGAAATGGGCTTCGCAAAAGAAGTGGCAGACCGTGTGCTGTTTATGGACCAAGGAATGATTGTCGAAGACGGCAATCCGAAGGAATTTTTTATGTCGCCAAAATCCAAAAGAGCGCAGGACTTTTTAGAGAAAATATTATAGAATATAAAAAAGAAGAAGGCTGGCCGCCTCTTCTTTTTTATTGAAGAAACAAATAGAAATGGAGTCCGACATGTTTAAAATTGGTTACCGCACAATAAAGACCGCGTTTGGAACAGCTTTGGCTATTTATATAAGCCAGTTATTGCATTTGCAAAACTTCGCATCAGCAGGAATCATCACCATTTTGTGCATACAAATCACACAAAAACGGTCGCTTCAGGCCTCATGGGCCCGCTTTGCGGCATGCTGTCTGGCAATTGTTTTTTCTTATCTCTTTTTCGAGCTTATTGGCTACCACCCGTTTGTTATCGGAGCGCTTCTTTTGATATTCATTCCGATTACGGTTCTGTTAAAAATTAACGAGGGTATCGTCACCAGTTCCGTTATTATCCTTCATTTATACATGTCCGGCGGCATTACGCTTGCTTTCATCTGGAATGAAGTTCAGCTGATTACGGTTGGCATCGGCGTCGCTCTATTGATGAACTTGTATATGCCTAGCCTTGACCGGAAACTGATTGCCTACCGCAAAAAGATAGAGGATAACTTTGCTGTCATTTTTGCAGAAATCGAACGGTATTTGTTAACTGGTGAGCAAGATTGGTCAGGAAAAGAAATTCCGGAAACGCACCAGCTCATTACGGAGGCTAAAAACCTGGCATATCGAGATGTGCAAAACCACATTTTGCGTTATGAAAATCTGCATTATCATTATTTTAAAATGAGAGAAAAGCAATTTGAAATTATCGAACGCCTTCTCCCTAAAGTGACATCGATCTCCATTACGGTAGATCAGGGAAAAATGATCGCTGAATTTATTCATGATTTGCGGGAGGCGATACACCCTGGGAATACAGCGTACAAATTTCTGAAAAGACTTGCTGACATGAGAAAAGAATTTGAGGAGATGCCGCTTCCGGCGACTAGAGAGGAATTTGAAGCGAGGGCCGCTCTCTTCCATCTTCTCGGCGAAATGGAACAATATTTAGTGATTAAAAGTTATTTTAAAGGAATAAAAGCGCAAAAATCACTCGGATGATTCGCATGAGCTCTTCCTTCATTGGTCAACCTAATGAAAAAGGAGGAGCTTATGCGTTTTTTCTTATGTTCGATTTTTATGATGATTTCACCGATTTGGCCGCTCGGCGAAAATCCGCTGCCGGGTGATCCATATGTTATTGTCAACAAGCAAACAAATGAACTTGCTGTTATCCTCGACAACAAAGTAGAAGGCGTGTACAGTGTGGCGACTGGAAAAACAGATGATTTGACGCCTGAAGGAGAGTTTTCGGTAACGGTAAAAGCTGAAAATCCTTACTACAGAAAGAAAAATATTGAAGGGGGATCTCCTGACAACCCGCTTGGGGCCAGATGGATCGGATTTGACGCGAAAGGAACGGACGGGCGGATTTATGGAATTCATGGGACAAACCAAGAGGAATCAGTAGGAAAATTTGTGTCTAACGGCTGTATACGTATGCATAACGATGAGGTCGTTCATTTGTTTCAAACGATACCAGTAGGAACGAGAGTGCTGATCACGGACGACAACCGCTCTTTTGAGGAGATTGCCATCGAGCATAAAGCTCTGATAAAAAAGCAGGATATTCCCAATGAATAAGGCGCCTGCTTTTTTATCGTTATAAAAACATGACGATTCCTGAGAGTACAGTTGAAAGAATAAAAACTCCCAAAATCACGATCAAAACGCTTTTCATCAGTTTTTGAGACATGATTTTCACTCCTTAAACAATCTGTCTATATTTTAGCGTGTTTTGAATGGGTGGACAAGCGATATCTATTAGCGAAAGCAGGGATGCAAATGAACAGGCTTGACCATATCGGGATAGCCGTTTTTTCGATAAAAGATGCTAGAAGCTTTTATGAAAATGTATTGGGGCTTGCATTTCTTCATCAAGAAACGGTTAAAGAGCAAAAGGTGAATGTTGCTTTTTTTCAAGCTGGTAGCGTCAAACTTGAGCTGATAGAGCCGTTGACAGCTGACAGCCCCGTCCGTTTATTTTTGGAGAAGAAAGGGCAGGGACTGCATCATATTGCGTTTTTGTGCAACGGCCTATCTGAACAGCTTCAAGCATTGTCTGACCGGCATGTTCGATTGATTGACAGGTATCCAAGACAGGGGGCAAATGGGAAAAAGATCGCGTTTATTTCCCCTTGGGAAACAAACGGTGTTCTTGTAGAGCTTTGTGAACCGAAAGGAGACCAACACAATGAACATGAATGAGCACATGGATCATTTATACACGAAACGCAAGCAGGCAGAAGAAGGCGGAGGACAGGAAAAGCTGGCTCAGCAGCGGCAAAAGGGCAAGCTCACTGCTCGGGAAAGGATCATATTTCTTCTAGATCAGGACAGCTTTATCGAATTACATCCCTTCATGGAAAGTCAAGTGCTAACAAGAGAACAGCGCATGTTAGGGGATGGGGTCGTGACAGGGTGCGGCACAATTGACGGCCGCTCAGTTTATGTATTTGCGCAAGACTTCACAGTGTTCGGAGGGGCGCTTGGCGAAACCCATGCCAGGAAAATCTGCGCTTTGATGGATCTGGCAGCAAAAAATAAGGCGCCGATTATCGGGCTGAATGACTCAGGTGGTGCGAGAATTCAAGAGGGTGTGGTATCATTAGATGGATACGGTCACATATTTTACCGAAACGTCTTATATTCCGGAGTCATTCCGCAAATATCGGTTATTTTAGGGCCGTGCGCTGGAGGCGCTGTATATTCTCCGGCACTCACAGATTTTATATTTATGGCTGAACAGACCGGCCGGATGTTTATTACCGGCCCGAAGGTGATTGAAAAAGTGACAGGGGAACAGGTTGATGCGGAGAGCTTAGGCGGAGCGGGGATACATAATGCCGTCAGCGGAAACGCCCACTTTTCCGGGCATACGGAGAAGGAGGTTCTGACAGGGGTGAGAAAACTGCTGTCTTATTTGCCGCTGAATGGCCGGACAACAGAGCCGAAGCCAGAGAAAGAGGCGTCCAGACCGTTATTAAACCATCTTGTCCCTGCTGATACGACAAAGCCTTATGATGTTCGGAAGGTGATTAGGGAGCTGGCCGACCCGCAGTCTTTTTTTGAGATTCAGCCATTTTTTGCGAAGAACATTGTCATTGGGTTTGCAAGGCTGGGTGAAAAAGCAATCGGCATCGTGGCGAGCCAGCCGAAGCATCTGGCGGGAAGCCTGACGATTGACGCTGCTGATAAAGCAGCAAGGTTCATCCGTTTTTGTGATGCATTTGATATCCCGCTATTGACTGTCGAAGATGTCCCAGGGTTTCTGCCGGGTATTCAGCAAGAGCACAATGGAATCATCAGGCATGGAGCAAAATTATTGTTTGCTTATGCTGAAGCGACTGTCCCAAAAGTCACACTCATCATTAGAAAAGCGTACGGCGGCGCCTATGTGGCCATGAACAGCAAAGCGATCGGAGCGGACCTTGTGTTTGCATGGCCGAATGCTGAAATCGCAGTGATGGGTCCAGAAGGTGCGGCATCGATTTTGTATGAAAAGGAAATCAAAGCTTCAGCTGACCCGCAAAAGACGAAACGCGAAAAAACAGCTGAATACAAAAAGCAAAACGCCGGCCCATACAAAGCGGCCGCTTGTGGAATGGTCGATGACATCATTTTGCCGGAAGAATCAAGGGGAAGACTGATACAAGCTTTTCATATGCTTGCACATAAGACAGAAGAGAGACCGAAAAAAAAGCACGGTAACATACCGCTTTAATATGGAGGGACTTACAAATGGTGAATGAAAAACGCCTGCTGGAAGAATTTTTAGAGCTTGTCCAAATTGATTCAGAAACAAAGCACGAAGCTGAAATCTGCAAAGTGCTGAAACGAAAATTTTCTGATTTAGGTGTGGACGTTAAAGAAGACGATACAATGGATATCACGGGCCACGGAGCCGGTAACCTGATTTGCACGCTAAAAGGGACAAAACAAACAGATACGATCTATTTTACATCTCATATGGACACAGTTGTACCTGGAAACGGCGTAAAACCAGTTGTAGAGAACGGTTACGTAAAAACTGACGGCACGACGATTTTAGGCGCTGATGATAAAGCGGGGCTGGCTGCAATGTTTGAGGCGATTAAGGTGCTGAAAGAAAAAAACATTGAACACGGCACGATTGAATTCATCATCACAGTAGGGGAAGAATCGGGTCTGATCGGAGCGAAGGCGCTTGACCGTTCTATGATCACTGCATCCTACGGCTATGCTCTTGATTCAGACGGAAAAGTCGGAAATATCATTGTGGCCGCGCCGACACAGGCGAAGGTAAGAGCGGCAATTTTCGGGAAAACCGCTCACGCCGGGGTTGAACCTGAAAAAGGCATTTCAGCGATTACAATCGCTAGCAAAGCCATTTCAAAAATGCCATTGGGCCGTATCGATGAAGAAACAACAGCTAATATCGGCCGGTTTGAAGGCGGCACACAAACAAACATTGTGTGCGACGAAGTTCATATTCTTGCTGAAGCGCGCTCTTTAGTTCCTGAGAAAATGGAAGCTCAGGTTCAAAAAATGAAAGCTGCTTTTGAAGAGGCAGCTGCTGATATGGGCGGACGCGCAGAAGTCGAAATTGAGGTTATGTATCCGGGCTTTAAATATCAAGACGGCGACCAAGTTGTTGAAATCGCGAAAAAAGCGGCTGCTAAAATCGGACGTCCAAGCGAGCTGCAAACGAGCGGCGGCGGAAGCGACGCGAACGTAATCGCTGGTCATGGCATCCCGACGGTCAATCTTGCTGTCGGTTATGAGCAAATCCATACAAAAAATGAAAAAATGCCGATCGAAGAGCTCGTTAAAACGGCAGAAATGGTTGTTGCCATTATTGAAGAGGCGGCAAAATAAAAAAAGAAAACCCGAGTGCGATTTCCCGCATCGGGTTTTTTTAGCTCCATTTCCTAAGCGGCCAAAACAACACATCCTGTTTTTTAGCGTAATGAAGCAAGGGGTCTGACTCTGGCAATGTAATGCCGTGAGCATCAGTCACCGTATTGACTGAAATTTCCGCTTCGGCGTCTTGCAGCAGCCATGGATGATGATGGATGTCTTCGTAATAGAGTTTGTTTTGATTGGTAGTATAGAGTCTATACCGTTCCGTCAGCCAGTAATCGAGCGAATCCTTTTCTGCTGTAAAAGGAGCTGAAATGGGCCGGTATGCAGCGTGGAATGCTGCTTCTTTGTCATCTTTCCGCTTGCTGACATAGTCAATGGCATCACCGTTTTTTTCGGCTTTCATATCCGCGTAAAAATAAGGCAGATGAAAGAATGTGCGAGCGCCAAGGACCGCCAGCCGATGATCGGCATCTAAGCTGAAAAAATAAATGCCGGGCTTGCCTTTATACGTGACATAGGTGCGGAGGTTAAGCTCAGGAAATGCACGCGCACCGGGAATGGCAGGAAGATAACGCGCCCTTAGGTTCGTGAGCATAAAGGGAAGCATGCTGATCCAAGCTTGACCGTTATATGTATCTAATTCTAAAGCGGACGGTACCAAAGCGCGAAGGATAGAAAAATCAACAGGCCAGTGGGCAAATAAGACGTCATTCCAGGTTTGTCTCATAATCCACATTCCTTCAGGTAAAGAAATATTTTTTTGCTGAAAGTGTTCCGTCAACGTATATGCTCCTTTCGGTTGGAGGTGAGTAAAGGTATTCCCGATTTCCTTCTTTTTAAACGATACGGCTGTTTTTTAGGATGGCCATTTCTGCTTCAGCCATGATAAACAAGACTGTTTGGCGCGGTATGCTTTGCAAGTAACAAAAAAAACAACCCCGGCTTTTCGCGCGGGGTTGCTTTTTTATTTCACCGGCTCAGTAAGAGCAGCTGTTTTTTTACTTTTATGATGCGTCATCTGAAGGACGATGTTTTGCACTGTCAAAAACAGTCCGCTTGTAAACCAGTACAGCGGAAGGGCTGCCGGAACATTAAGCGAGAAAATCGTCATCATCACAGGGAAGATGAACACCATCAATTTTGCGGATTGCTGTGCCGCAGGGTTTTGCGGGACAGCGGAATATTTCGCGCTCAGTTTTTGAGCGATATAGGCCTGGATAAAGTACATTGCTCCCGCACTAAGAGACACGAGAATGTCAGATTGCCCTAAACTGAACCATAAAAACGAGTGTGACGCAATTTCAGGTGTTGAGCGAATCGCGTAATAAAGCCCAATCATAATCGGAGACTGAATCAGCATTGGAAGACAGCCCATCGCAAGCGGGTTGATATTATGCTCCTGATACAGCTTCATCATTTCCATTTGCAGCTCTTTTTGTTTTTCAGGGTCCTTCGTCTTTTTCAACTTAACCTGGATACTGTCAACCTGAGGTTTAATAACGGCCATTTTCTCTTGGAAGATGCGCTGTTTTTTGAACTGATTGACAAACAAAGGCAATACAACTATACGCACAATAATGGTTACGAGGATAATAGAGAGTCCGTATTCTCCGTGAAACAGCCCGGCAACACCCTTAAGCAGAGCGGAAAACGGTTCGATTAAATAATCGTGGAAAAAACCGACGTTGCTGAGGCCCCCCACCTGATTAGTCGCTGCAAATGCAGCATTGCCCGAGCATAATACGATCAAAAAGATACCCATAGCCAAAAGTTTTTGATATGTTTTTAACAATTTTGTTCTCCTCCTTTTTATAAATGCGGTTTATAAAAGAAGAGAACCGGCGTCTTCCTCATCGTTCACAGGCGAATTCATGCGGAAGACTTTACGTATCCAAGTTGTAATGCGATGATATATAATAATAAGAAAGTCTGTTCGGTTAATGTGAAAGACCGTCTGATGTTCATCTGTTCGTTTTGATTTCCATTGCTCGCCCGCACGGCACTCCCGTAAGAGAAATGCAATCCCGATTGCCGTCAGAGCAGGAAGAATAATTGTGAAAAAATCGACTAAGAATAAAACGTCATTTATCGATTCCACAAACATTGTCACCACATCCATTCAATACCTTCATTTTACTATATGTACAAGCTGTTGTCTAATGAACGAAAAGGAGATTTGTTTATGCCGGGAAAGAGCCGAATTATTTTCCATATTGATATGAATAGCTTTTATGCGTCGGTTGAAATGGCATATGATCCGGCTCTCCGGGGAAAGCCGGTCGCAGTTGCCGGAAACGTAAAGGAGCGAAAGGGCATTGTGGTAACATGCAGCTACGAAGCAAGAGCGCGCGGCGTCAAAACAACGATGCCGGTTTGGGAAGCGAAGCGCCATTGTCCTGAGCTCATCGTTCTTCCACCGAACTTTGACCGCTATAGAAACTCTTCACGAGCGATGTTTACCATTCTTCGTGAATATACTGACCTAGTGGAGCCTGTCTCCATCGACGAAGGCTATATGGACATGACCGATACACCATACAGCAGCCGGGCGCTGGAGACGGCAAAAGAAATCCAAAGCAGGCTGCAAAAAGAGCTGCTGCTCCCGTCAAGCATAGGGATCGCGCCGAATAAATTTCTCGCTAAGATGGCGTCTGATATGAAAAAACCGCTTGGAATCACGATTTTAAGAAAGAGGCAAGTGCCTGATATCCTGTGGCCGCTTCCTGTTGGAGAAATGCACGGAGTCGGCAAAAAGACAGCGGAAAAACTGAAGGGACTCGGCATCCATACAATTGGAGAGCTAGCTGCAGCTGATGAACACTCGCTGAAGCGCCTGCTTGGCATCAACGGTCCGCGCCTTAAAAATAAAGCAAATGGCATTCACCATGCGCCGGTTGACCCGGAGCGCATTTACGAATTTAAAAGCGTCGGCAACTCATCGACACTTTCCCATGATTCCAGTGATGAAGAAGAGCTGTTAGGCATCTTTAGAAAGCTTGCGGCTTCTGTGAGTGACCGTTTACAGCGCAAGGAAGTCATGGCTTCGAAGCTTTTTATTATGATTAGATATGCGGATTGGAAAACCATCACAAGAAGCACCACGCTGAGAAACCCGATTGATCAAAAAAATGACATTTTGAAAGAAGCGGAGCACCTCTTTTTTAAACATTGGAATAAAAATCCTGTCAGGCTGCTTGGCATTACCGGAACGGATTTAGTAGAAAAAGAGCAGGCCTATAAACAGCTCGATTTGTTCAGCTTTAATGAAGATGCGAAGGATGAGCCCATTCAGCAGATGATGGAAAAGCTGAATAAAAAGTACGGTACCAAACTGATCAGAAAAGGGGCAACGTTAAAAAAAGAGGAGAGCAAAACAAAGGGAACAAGCTTTAATAAAGATTTTTTTCAAGATGAAAGAAAAAGCTGAATCGCTTGAAAAAAAGGGTGAATGTATGGTAATTTCTTTATTATAAATATCATTTTATTTTAATTTAAATTTTAAAATGATTAAACGTTTGCAGAAGGGACGTTAGAATATGTCAAAACAACAAATCGGCGTTATCGGACTTGCGGTCATGGGTAAAAATCTGGCTTTAAATATCGAAAGCCGGGGATTTTCTGTTTCTGTTTACAACAGATCAAGCAGTAAAACTGAGGAGTTTTTACAGGAGGCAAAAGGAAAAAATGTTGTTGGCACATACAGCATTGAAGAATTTGTCCAATCCTTGGAAACACCGCGCAAAATCTTATTAATGGTTAAAGCGGGAACTGCAACAGATGCGACAATTCAATCTCTTCTTCCTCATCTAGAGAAGGATGATATTTTAATTGACGGCGGTAATACATACTATAAAGATACACAGCGCCGTAACAAAGAACTCGCTGAAAGCGGCATTCATTTTATCGGAACAGGCGTTTCCGGCGGAGAAGAAGGAGCGCTTAAAGGACCTTCTATCATGCCTGGCGGACAAAAAGAAGCACATGAGCTTGTAAAACCGATTCTTGAAGCCATTTCTGCAAAAGTTGATGGAGAACCTTGTACGACATATATCGGTCCGGACGGCGCCGGCCATTACGTAAAAATGGTGCACAACGGAATTGAATACGGAGATATGCAGCTGATCTCTGAATCATATTTCATTCTGAAACAGGTGCTGGGCCTTTCTGCTGATGAGCTTCATGAAGTTTTCGCTGAATGGAATAAAGGCGAGCTTGACAGCTACTTGATTGAGATTACGGCTGACATCTTCACAAAAAAAGACGAAGAGACAGGCAAACCGCTTGTTGATGTGATTCTTGATAAAGCAGGGCAAAAAGGAACAGGAAAATGGACAAGCCAAAGCGCACTTGACTTAGGCGTTCCGCTTCCGATTATTACTGAATCTGTATTTGCACGCTTTATCTCAGCTATGAAGGAAGAGCGTGTGAAAGCAAGCGGACTTCTTTCAGGACCAGAAGTGAAGCCTGTTACAGAAAATAAAGAAGAGCTGATTGAAGCGGTCAGAAAAGCGTTGTTTATGAGTAAAATCTGCTCATACGCGCAAGGATTTGCCCAAATGAAAGCTGCTTCTGAAGAATACAACTGGGACCTGAAATATGGTGAAATCGCTATGATCTTCCGCGGTGGCTGCATCATTCGCGCGGCATTCCTTCAGAAGATCAAAGAAGCTTACGATCGTGAGCCTGAGCTTGACAACCTGCTTCTTGACAGCTATTTCAAGAATATTGTAGAAAGCTACCAAGGAGCGCTTCGCCAAGTGATTTCACTTGCAGTTGCCCAAGGTGTGCCGGTGCCATCATTCTCAAGCGCATTAGCCTACTATGACAGCTACCGCACAGCCGTACTGCCTGCAAACTTAATCCAAGCACAGCGCGACTACTTTGGCGCTCATACTTATGAGCGTACCGACAAAGAAGGCATCTTCCATACTGAATGGATGAAGTAATCAATAGAAACCCCCGAAGCTTTAGAGCTTTGGGGGTTTTGTTATTAAAAAGAGTGCTATACCTCTGTGATAGCTGAAAAAAGCCGAAAATGCTTGTGAGCATTTTCGGCTTTTTTCTTACTTATATATTCCACCAGTGCAAGCCGTCTTTCGCCAAAAGATCATCTGATTCTTTTGGTCCCATTGAGCCTGATTCGTAGTTAGGAGATAAGGTTTTGTTTGCTGCCCATGTTTCAGAAATGGAGTCGACAAAGCTCCAAGAAAGGGCAACTTCATCCCAGTGTGCAAAGTTTGTTGCATCGCCAAGAAGACAGTCGTGAATTAGTTTTTCATATGCTTCAGGGGTGTTCAACTCGTCATTGCAATTGCTGCAGTAATCGAGTTTGATTGGCTGCGCGTGTGCTGCTCCGCCAAGCTTTTTAGCATTTAAGTAAAGCGTAATGCCTTCGTCAGGCTGAATATGAATGACAAGCAAGTTCGGATTCATGTTGTTTTCATTGCCGTAGTACAGGTTCATCGGAATGTCCTTAAATTGAACGACAATTTTTGTGGACTTTTCTTTCATTCGTTTTCCGGTACGGATATAGAATGGAACACCAGCCCATCTGAAGTTGTCAATCAAGAGCTTGCCGGCAACAAAGGTTTCTGTATTGGAGTCAGGAGCGACATTATCTTCTTCTGTATAAGAAGGAACAGGCACACCGTCAATTTCACCGGCTTGATATTGTCCGCGCACAAAGTATTCATCCACTTCGTCTTTTGCAATAGGACGCAGTGCTCTTAGCACCTTCACTTTTTCGCTGCGGATTTCTTCTGTGTTCAATTTGATCGGCGGCTCCATTGCAAGAAGGGCAACCATCTGCATAATGTGGTTTTGCACCATGTCGCGAAGGGCGCCTGATTTTTCGTAATATCTTGCGCGGTCTTCAACGCCTAGTGATTCGCTAGATGTGATTTGAATGTTTGAAATGTAGCGGTTTGTCCAAAGCGGTTCGAAAATCGCATTGGCAAATCGAATCACTTCAATGTTCTGAACCATTTGTTTGCCTAGATAATGGTCGATTCTGTAAATTTGATCTTCCGTAAATGCTTCGCGGATTTCTTTATTCAATGCCTGTGCGCTTGGCAGATCATGGCCAAACGGTTTTTCGATGACAAGGCGGGACCAGCCGGTTGTAGCTGTTACACCCTCTGATTTTAATGTTTTTGCAATCGTTCCGAAGAATTCAGGAGCCATTGCCAAGTAGAACATTCTGTTGTTAGGAATTTGATATGTATCTTCCAGCTGGTTAAGCAATACGTTAAGCTCTTGATAAGAGCCAGGGTTTGTCACGTCAAACGGGTGATAGTAAAAATGAGACGTGAAATCATCTATATGCTTATCTGCAGCTGAGGAAATGGATGTTTTAACAGTTTGGCGAAGATCCTCATTAGACCAAGGTCTTCTTCCAACTCCTACCACTGCAAACTCTTCTCCGATTTGTCCGTTTTGATATAAACGGTGAATAGACGGATACAATTTTCGTTTTGCTAAATCTCCAGTTGCACCGAATATGACAATTACTGCTTTTGGTTGTTGGTTTGTTTTCACTAAAAGTACCTCACTTTATTCGAAGCTTTATTTTAGTACACCCCGTATATTTCCTTCATTTTAAATCTAAAATTCAACGAAAGCAAACATTTAAGCCCTTTTTTAAGCAGAATGCTGAAAAAATGTTTCTAGCCCGAAAGGATTGTTCTTTTCAGAGGCAAGATTCACATTTTGCGCTCGATCCTGTATTCTTGTAGGTATCTGGTTCTAGTAGGAGGAAGGAAACGTGGAATTACTTTTTTTAGGGACAGGAGCCGGCATTCCCGCCAAGGCGAGAAATGTAACGTCGGTGGCATTAAAATTGCTTGAAGAAAGGCGTTCGGTATGGCTTTTTGACTGCGGGGAAGCCACACAGCATCAAATTTTACATACAACGATTAAACCTCGTAAAATAGAGAAAATCTTTATTACACACATGCACGGCGATCATGTATACGGACTTCCGGGGCTTCTGGGGAGCCGTTCCTTTCAAGGCGGAGAGGACCAGCTGACAGTGTACGGACCTAAAGGGATCAAGGCGTTTATTGAAACAAGCCTTGCCGTTACGAAAACCCATTTGACATATCCGCTTGCGATACAAGAAATTGAAGAAGGAATCGTGTTTGAAGACGACCAGTTTATTGTCACAGCGGTAGCTGTTATTCATGGAGTAGAAGCTTTTGGGTACCGTGTGCAGGAAAAAGACGTACCGGGTTCCTTGAAGGCTGATGTATTAAAAGAAATGAACATCCCGCCCGGACCTGTATATCAGAAAATCAAAAAAGGCGAAACGGTAACGCTTGAAGACGGACGAATCATCAATGGGAATGATTTTCTGGAGCCTCCTAAAAAGGGAAGATCTGTTGTGTTCTCCGGTGATACGAGAGTAAGTGACAAACTAAAAGAGCTTGCGAGGGATTGTGATGTGCTTGTTCATGAAGCAACCTTTGCTAAGGAAGACCGTAAACTTGCTTATGATTATTATCACAGTACAACGGAACAAGCGGCTGTAACAGCGAAAGAAGCAAGAGCGAAGCAGCTCATTTTAACCCATATCAGCGCAAGATATCAGGGAGATGCTTCTTTGGAGCTTCAAAAAGAAGCGGTTGACGTTTTCCCCAATAGCGTGGCGGCATATGATTTCTTAGAGGTAAACGTCCCGCGAGGCTGAAGGCGGAGCTCTTATTTGACAATTTGTGATGACGTTGTATAATAAAACGTAATCATTACGCTTTATAAGGAGATGTTAATTATGAGAGTAAATGTTACTTTAGCCTGCACTGAAACGGGAGACCGAAATTACATCACAACAAAAAATAAACGCACCAATCCAGACCGTTTGGAGCTGAAAAAATATTCACCGCGTTTAAAGAAATATACCCTTCACCGTGAAACAAAATAATATAAAAGACCGGGAATCCCTTACGGCCCGGTCTTTTATTACGTTAATTGACTGCCTGGTAAAGAGGAGCGGCCTGCTGGCACGCTGCGCACCATACGTCATAAATAGCCAAGTGAACGATATGAGGTTCATCATGATGGATGTTGTGGGAGCTGTTTTTAGCTTGAATCCAGCCGCTTTGGTTAGATAGAGACAATATGCTGCTGTGCAAGTTTTGCCACTCCTGTTCAGCAGCGAATTTCTCAGTCCGTTCTCCTGATGACAACACAAGAAGAGGCATGTTTCCTAAGTGGACTTGCCGCTTTTTGAGCTCCTGCAGACTTTTTGAAAACTCTGCATGTGTGCCCTCAAGCATCATCTTTCTCGTATGTGATTTGTGCATTTCTTCGGGTATAAAGGTAAAGCTGGCGCAATCGCCTAAAGCTGGGTCAAGAAGGACCATGCCGATAATATCATACTTGTTTTTGCAGGCCCATAAACCGGTGATGACAGCTCCGTATGAGTGTGAAACAGCCAAATAAGGAGGTTTTACATCAGCTGCTTTAAGCAAACTCTCCAATTCTTTCACTTGTTGATCAGCTGTTCGTTTAGCTCTGCTTTGCCCGCTTTTTCCTATGCCTGCCCGATCATATGTGAAAATGCCAAATTCATCATCAATGTCCGCCATTAATGGTTTCCACGTCTCAGAAGAAGTACCATAGCCGGCCTCAAAGACAATCGTTACACCGCTTGATCCTTTCCGGTGCTGTGTATGAAACGCACATCCGTCAATTGTATATGTCTTTTCCATCCAAGCTGATTTCATTGGAGTCATCTCCTCTAATTGGTTCTACTAGGGAGACGGAGAACCTTAGCCGATCGTTTCTCTAAAAATAAAAAAAGAGATATCCTCTACAGGATATCTCTTATGGGCATTACCAGCCTCTTTCGTATTGAACAGGGGCCGGAATCTCTGTATTGAGCTGTTTCGCAGCAGTTCTTGCAAAGAATGGATCCCGCAAAAGCTCTCTGCCGATAAAGATGAGGTCGGCACGCCCGTTTTGCAGAATTTCTTCAGCCATTGAACCGTCTGTAATCATGCCGACGGCACCAGTAGCCATGTCCGCCTGTTCACGGATTTTCTCAGCGAAGCTGACTTGATAGCCAGGGAATACGTTAATGTCTGCGTGAACAAGGGCGCCTGAGCTGCAGTCAATTAAGTCAACACCCTGCTCCTTCATCCATTTTGCAAAACCGATGTGATCGGCAATGTCTAAGCCTTTATCAGTGTAGTCAGAAGCAGATACACGGACAAATAAAGGACCGTCCCATACTTGTTTGACTTCATCAATGATCTCTCTCAAGAAACGATAGCGGTTTTCAGGTGAGCCGCCGTATTCATCTGTGCGATGGTTGGAAAGCGGAGACAAAAATTCATGAATTAAATATCCGTGCGCCGCATGAATTTCAATCACATCAAAGCCGGCTTCTTTTGCGCGGGCAGCCGCTTGCTTGAACTCCTGAACTGTTTCTTTTACTTTTTCTGCTGACATTTCTACAGGTGTTGCTGATTGTTCGTCAAACGCAATCGCCGATGGAGCGAAGATATCTCCTTCAAGCTCAGCTTTACGTCCGGCATGGGCAAGCTGAATGCCGATTTTTGAACCTTGTTCTTTGACCTGCTCAGTCAGTTTTGCAAAGCCTTCAATATGCTCGTCGCTCCAAATGCCTAAGTCTTGGTCAGTGATTCGTCCTTGAGGGTTAACCGCTGACGCCTCTACAATAATCAGTCCGACCTGGCCGATTGCGCGCGATATGTAATGTGCCATGTGGAACGGTGTTAATTTTCCGTCCTTTTCATGAGAAGAATACATGCACATTGGCGACATGACAATGCGGTTTTTTAACGTCATATCTTTAATTGTAATAGGTGTAAATAATTTTCTGGCCATTTCTTTCGCCTCCCGTAAGGTTTTTAGAGATTGATTATATCAAGTCATTTCTTTCCCGTCATATAAACTGCTCAAAAGAACCGCTTTTGTCAAACATTTCTGTATAATAGACGAGAAATCAGTTTATTTTTCAGTATAGAAGCATTTTTATTCATAGGAGGGGCGGAATCAATGAATTGGCAGACGAAGGACGAATTGCTGGCACTTTTAACTTCTCTTGTGCAATACGAAAGCATCACCGGTTCAAAGGGCGAGGCAGCACTTGCAGAGTATCTTTATTTTATTTTGAAGGACAAGCCCTATTTTCAAAAGCACCCTGATGACGTAACACTTCATCCGATGGACGATGGCAGATCTTTTCTTACGGCTCTAGTCAAAAAGAAGAATGTCAAAAAGACAGTGCTTCTGCTGAGTCATTTTGATGTCGTTGACATAGAAGATTACGGCGAATTTAAACATATGGCTTGCAAGCCTGCTGAGCTTTTGAGCTCCTTTTTAGAGAAAAAAGAGCTGCTCCCGGAACGTGTGAGAAGAGATGCCGAAAGCGGAGACTGGCTGTTCGGAAGAGGGACGATGGATATGAAAGCGGGGCTTTGTGTTCAACTGTCGATGCTGGAGAGGGCAATGAACGGACATTTTGAGGGCAATCTGCTGTTGATAACGGTTCCGGACGAGGAAGTGAATTCTAGAGGCATGATTGAAGCGATTCCTGCATTGAAGGAAATGGAGAAAAAGCATGATATCACATTAACCGCTTGCCTGAATGCCGAACCGATGTTTGAAAAATTTCCCGGCGATCAGCAGCAATATTTTTATACAGGAAGCATTGGCAAGGTGCTTGCGGGTTTTTTCTGCAAGGGGATTGAGACACATGTTGGAGAGCCGTTTTCAGGCCTAAACGCAAATTTAATGGTATCTGAGATTAACCGTTTGCTTGAACTGAATGCTGATTATTGCGAAAAGGTTGATGGCGAGGTCACTCCGCCGCCGGTAAACTTAATGCAAAAGGACTTGAAAGAGGCATATTCAGTCCAGACACCGCATACAGCTGTCACATTATTTAATGTGCTGTCAATGAAACGCTCAGCTAGTGAGCTGCATCAGATGCTGCTTAAAACAGCAGAACAGGCGGCGGAGAAAATCATGTCGAACGTTCGGAAGAAAACACAGGATTTTCAACAATTTGCGCCATTTCAGCCGATTGAGCGGGACGTCACTGTTTTGACATTTGATGAGCTGGTCTCGCGTGCAAAAAAGCGTGCGGGGATCTCGGAAACAGAGCGGGCTCTAAATTATGCCTTTGCTAACAGGGGGGAGCTTGGAGACAGGGATTTTTCGACGAAAATTGTTTCTGAGCTTGCTTCGCTTTGTAAGGAGGATGCGCCGCTCATCGTTCTGTTTTATAGTCCGCCGCTTTATCCAGCTGTTTCTTCAAAGGATGATCAATTGATCAGAAATACAGCAGATCAGTTAAAGCATTATGCGGCTGAGCGATACGGCATTGCATTACGGGAGGTTCAGTACTTCCCCGGACTTTCGGACTTGAGTTATCTTCAGCTGGAAAAGCAGGAGGTTGATGCATACACAAGCAATATGCCGCTCTTTAAGAGAGGATATTCATTGCCAAGCGGTAAAAATCAGGCTTTATATGTCCCGGTTTTAAATGTCGGTCCGGCTGGTAAAGACCCGCATAAATGGACGGAAAGATTGTATATGCCTTATTCCTTTGAAGTGCTTCCCGATTTGCTTTCATTTACGATCTCCGCGCTATTAAAGCAATCAGAATCTGCCGGCCAGCTGTTGCGGGAAAAATAAAAAACAGAAGGCACTGTGCCTTCTGTTTCTGTCTTACATCTAAGAATGTCTCTCTAAGGCGGCACCGGCAAACTGTTCTTTGATTTCTGCGCTCCGTTTAGCTGTTTCTTCAATACAGTGAATAATTGCTTCTTCAAAGCGGGAGTCCTGTAAAGCGCGAAGACCTGCCTCTGTAGTGCCCCCAGGACTGGTGATTTCTTTACGCAGCTTTTCCGGCTGTTTGCCGCTTTGAAGGAGCATATCTGTTGCCCCTGCCATTGTCTGCAAAATGAGTGCTTTTGCCGTTTCTTTATCTAATCCTACTTTTTGTGCCGCTTTTTCCATCGCCTCAATATAACGATACACATAGGCCGGGCCGCTGCCTGCGATTGCAGTGACAGCGTCAAGATGCCGCTCCTCAACCAGTGTTGCATCACCGATTGTTTCCAATAGAGCTTTTGCGGCAATAATATCATTCTTGCTTGCTTCCGTGCTTACGGAAAATCCGGTTGCTGATTTTCTGATTGCCGCTGATGTATTAGGCATGACGCGAATGACCGCGAGCTTTCTGCCAAAATAATGCTGAATGGTTTCGATGGTAAGGCCTGCAAGTACTGAAATTACAAGCTGGTCCTTGATATACGGCCGGATGCTGTCGATGCTTTCCGCTGCGTCTTTCGGTTTGAAAGCGAGGATAATGATATCGGTGTGAGTGAAAAACTCATTTTTATCTCTGCATGGACGCACGCCGTACGTTTCCTTTAATTCAATCAGACGCTCGTCATTTGAGCGATTTGTAATATAGATATGTTCTGGTTTTGTGATGCCGCTTTGCAAAATGCCGTTGATCATTGCTTCTGCCATTGACCCGGCGCCGACAAATCCTATCTTTTTCATTGATATCCTCCTTCTATCAGAACAACAAAAAACCTTTTCATCACGTAAAGGACGAAAAGGTTCGCGGTACCACCCTCATTAGCACAAATTGTGCTCAGCTCAAATCCCGTAACGCGGGAAACGTTTAGGTTTTCCTAACCGCGACTTGAGGGCAGGTTCTACAAACAAGCGGGCCGCAACACCTTTCAGCCGGGGGTATCGCTCTCTTAGGCCATTGCCTTGTATACTATTCCTCGTCATAGCGTTCCAATGGTTCTCGTTTTAGTTTGTTGTTCATTATGCAATGGCGGATAAGCTAATGTCAATAGCTTTTTCAAAAAGGTTTGTTCTCATTCTGCAATAATGACACAAGACCGAGAAAAAGCTAAAATATGAATAATGAATGAAGACAAGGAGCGAAAGGATGACAACTGAAGATGTAATTGCGATCCGCGTCCCGACGCCGTTTGCTGTTGGCGATGTTATCGTTTACCTCGTAAAAGGTGATGCACTGACACTTATTGATGCAGGGCCGAATACAAAAGAGGCTGCCAGAGCCTTACAAGAGCAGCTTGCCGCTGTAAATGTGAAATTGTCAGATATCGAGCAGGTTGTACTGACTCACCATCATGCTGATCATGCAGGCTTGCTTGATGTCTTTTCAGATGAAATCGAAGTGATTGGGCATGCATTCAACGAACCTTATATCAGCCGAAATCAAGCCTTTATGGATTGGCAAAAACGTTTTTTTCAAAAGCTGCTGCCTGAATTAGGCGTTCCATTTGATACGGGGAAGGCGGAAAAGCTGATTCGATCAGCGTACGCATTTTCCTGTACGAGATCTCTGACAAAATCAATCAGAGAAGGTATGGGCATAGATGGGCTTGAGGGTTGGTCTGTGTTGGAGATGCCTGGACATGCTGAATCGCATATCGTTCTGTTCCATGAAAAAAGCGGAAGGATGCTTGGCGGCGATCTACTGCTGGCCAACAGCTCGTCTAATCCGATTTTGGAAGCGCCGAAAGCGGGAGACGTCAGGTCAAAGCCTTTAGTGGATTATCAGCGGTCATTGCGAAGGCTGTCTCAACTTGATCCAACAATCGTATTTCCTGGTCACGGCGAGCCTATCACCAGTGTACAAGCGCTGATTGAGAAGCGTTTTGACAAGCAGAGGAACAGGACGGAGGATGTGCGTCGCATGCTGGATGAAAAGCCGATGACCGCTTTTCAGGTCTGTCAGCAGCTTTTTCCTGCTGTATATGAAAAGGAATTGTTTTTAACGATGTCAGAAACGGCAGGTCACCTTGATGTGTTGGAGGCTGAAGAAGCCATCACGTCATATTGGGAAGGAAATACCGCATACTTTAAAACAATGAAGAGGTGAAATGGGTGAAACATATAGCGGGAAAAAGGATTTGGATAACCGGCGCTTCAGGAGGGCTTGGTGAAAGAATCGCATATTTATGCGCGGCTGAAGGAGCCCATGTCCTGCTGTCGGCTAGACGCGAGGATCGTTTGATAGAAATCAAAAGGAAAATAACCGAGGAATGGAGCGGACAATGTGAGATTTTTCCTCTGGATGTCGGCCGCCTAGAGGATATCGCCCGGGTCCGCGATCAGATCGGCTCGGTTGATGTACTGATTAACAATGCGGGCTTCGGTATATTTGAAACGGTTTTAGACTCTACATTGGATGACATGAAAGCGATGTTTGATGTGAATGTCTTCGGCCTGATCGCCTGTACAAAAGCGGTGCTTCCGCAAATGCTTGAGCAAAAAAAGGGCCATATCATCAATATCGCCTCTCAAGCGGGGAAAATCGCAACACCGAAGTCGAGCCTGTATTCCGCGACCAAACATGCCGTGTTAGGTTACTCAAACGCTTTGCGGATGGAGCTTTCGGGAACCGGCATTTATGTGACAACAGTCAATCCGGGACCGATTCAGACGGACTTTTTTTCCATTGCTGATAAAGGCGGGGACTACGCCAAAAATGTCGGCCGCTGGATGCTTGATCCTGATGACGTGGCAGCTCAAATTACAGCAGCAATTTTTACGAAAAAGCGGGAGATCAATCTTCCGCGTTTAATGAATGCCGGCACTAAGCTGTATCAGCTGTTTCCAGCTCTTGTAGAAAAGCTGGCAGGACGCGCGCTCATGAAAAAATAATGATGGAACTGCCTGTGGTGGAGTGGCTTGTTTCTTACGAGGCAGTTTTTGATAGTGGAAGGGAGAGATTGTTGAATGTCAGTTCATTCAGAAGTCCTTCAAGCTCTGCTTAAAGATCCGTTTATTCAGAAACTGATTGATGCAGAGCCTGTATTCTGGGCAAATTCAGGCAAGAAAGAGGGGCCATTACCCCGTGCAGATGAGTGGGCAACCGAGATAGCGGAAGCGGAAAAAAGAATGCGGCGGTTTGCACCTTACATTGCCGAGGTGTTTCCTGAGACGAAAGGCGCTAAAGGAATCATCGAGTCTCCGCTTTTTGAGGTTCAGCATATGAAGGAAAAGCTGGAAGCGGCATATCAGCAGCCATTTCCGGGAAGATGGCTTTTAAAGTGCGACCATGAGCTTCCGATTTCAGGATCGATTAAAGCGAGGGGCGGGATTTATGAAGTGTTAAAGCATGCTGAAAATCTCGCGCTTCAAGAAGGAATGCTTCGGGAAACCGATGATTACCGCATCTTACAGGAAGAGCGGTTTACCGGGTTTTTCTCCCGCTATTCGATTGCTGTCGGTTCGACAGGAAATCTAGGTTTAAGCATCGGCATCATCGGCGCGGCACTCGGGTTTCGCGTGACAGTGCATATGTCCGCCGATGCTAAGCAGTGGAAAAAGGATCTCCTCCGCCAAAAGAGAGTCACTGTTATGGAGTACGAAACAGATTACAGCGAAGCGGTGAACGAAGGGAGACGGCAGGCGGAACAAGAACCATTCTGTTATTTTATTGATGATGAACATTCTCGTCAGCTGTTCTTAGGATATGCTGTGGCTGCAAGCCGATTAAAAACACAGCTTGACTGTATGAATATAAAGCCAAGTCTTGAGACGCCCTTGTTTGTGTATCTGCCGTGCGGCGTCGGCGGAGGACCGGGCGGTGTAGCATTTGGGCTGAAGCTTCTATACGGAGATGATGTTCATGTGTTTTTCGCAGAACCAACTCATTCACCTTGTATGCTGTTAGGGCTTTATTCAGGACTTCACGAGAAGATCTCCGTCCAGGATATCGGCCTGGATAATCAGACTGCTGCTGACGGACTTGCCGTAGGGAGGCCGTCAGGATTTGTCGGCAAGCTGATTGAACCGCTTCTGAGCGGCTGTTATACGGTAGAGGACAATACGCTTTATACTTTGCTTCATATGCTGGCTGTATCTGAAAATAAATATTTAGAGCCCTCTGCTCTTGCCGGCATGTTCGGGCCGGTTCAGCTTTTTTCGACAGAAGAGGGAAGGCGCTATGGTCAGAAATATAAGATGGAACATGCCGTACATGTCGTCTGGGGAACGGGAGGAAGCATGGTGCCAAAAGATGAAATGGCTGCGTATAACCGAATTGGTGCTGATTTGCTAAAAAAACGAAATGAAAAATAAGCAGACAGTGAAAAGGTTTTCCGTTACAATCTTTGTAAGGGTTTTAACCTACAGAGAGTCAGGTGTAAACAGTGAAAAATAAAGAACTTAACTTACATACTTTATATACACAGCACAATCGGGAGTCTTGGTCTGGTTTTGGGGGGCATTTGTCGATTGCTGTATCTGAAGAAGAGGCAAAAGCTGTGGAAGGATTGAATGATTATCTATCTGTTGAAGAAGTGGAGACGATCTATATTCCGCTTGTTCGCTTGCTTCATTTACATGTCAAGTCTGCGGCTGAACGCAATAAGCATGTCAATGTTTTTTTGAAGCACCCACATTCAGCCAAAATTCCGTTTATTATCGGCATTGCCGGCAGTGTCGCAGTCGGAAAAAGCACGACGGCGCGGATCTTGCAGAAGCTGCTTTCGCGTTTGCCTGACCGTCCAAAAGTGAGCCTTATCACGACAGATGGTTTTTTATTTCCTACTGCCGAGCTGAAAAAGAAAAATATGATGTCTAGAAAAGGGTTTCCTGAAAGCTATGATGTAAAGGCGCTGCTCGAATTTTTGAATGACTTAAAATCAGGAAAGGACAGCGTAAAGGCCCCGGTGTATTCCCATCTAACCTATGACCGCGAGGAAGGTGTGTTCGAGGTTGTAGAACAGGCGGATATTGTGATTATTGAAGGTATTAATGTCCTTCAGTCGCCCACCTTGGAGGATGACCGGGAAAACCCGCGTATTTTTGTTTCCGATTTCTTTGATTTTTCGATTTATGTGGATGCGGAGGAAAGCCGGATTTTCACTTGGTATTTAGAGCGTTTTCGCCTGCTTCGGGAAACTGCTTTTCAAAATCCTGATTCATATTTTCATAAATTTAAAGACTTGTCCGATCAGGAGGCTGACGAGATGGCAGCCTCGATTTGGGAGAGTGTCAACCGGCCGAATTTATATGAAAATATTTTGCCGACTAAATTCAGGTCAGATCTCATTTTGCGTAAGGGAGACGGGCATAAGGTCGAGGAAGTGCTGGTAAGGAGGGTATGAAATTTTGCATCATATCGAACTGTATGTCTCTGATTTGGAGGCGTCTAGGCGGTTTTGGGGCTGGTTCTTAAAAGAACTTGGCTATAAAGAGTACCAAAAATGGAGCTCAGGCATCAGCTGGAAGAAAGAGCGTTTTTACCTAGTGATTGTGCAGGCGAAAGAGCCATTTCTAGAGCCGGAATACCATAGATGCCGAGTCGGTCTGAACCATCTCGCATTTCATGCTGAATCCAAGCTTCAAGTCGATCAGATGACCGAAAAATTGACGGCAAAAGGTTATCGTGTGTTGTACCGAGACAGGCATCCTTTTGCCGGAGGAGACGGGCATTATGCAGTCTTTTGTGAGGATCCGGACCGGATTAAGGTAGAGCTCGTTGCCCCAAGCTGTTAATCGTGATCTTCGGACAGGCTGTTCAGCTTTTTCTCAATGCGATCCAGCTGCGCCTTTCGGTTTTTCGCATACTTGAAGCCTGTAACAGCCGCAAAGATGACAGCGGCAAATATAATAAATACAAACAGCTGAAACATTACATCACCTATATTCATGTTCTTCACCTCATGTTTGCGGGAGAGATTCATTCTCTTCCGTTTTTTATGTAAAGCGGCTTTTCCAGATGGGAACGGTGTTTTGTGGTCTCTGTTTTCATTTGCCGATAGGCGAACGCTAAAAATGGCAGGCCGAGCAGGGTAATGCCGCTCAGGACAGAAAAAATATAAATCGGCCGGCCAGCGCCAAACAGGTCTATACATATCCCCCCGACCCAAGGGCCGATGACGTTTCCGAGCTGTGAAAAACCGATTGCCCCGAAATAAGTGCCTTTTAATCCTGGTTTTGCAATCTGGTCTACATACAAATCCATCATAGAGAATAAAAGAACTTCGCCGATTGTGAATGTAATGACAATCATCACAATTGATGGAACACCGTGCGATACGGTGAAAATGGCCATGCTGATACTAACCATCACATTACCGAGCATCAGAGAACAAAGCGGCGAAAACCGTTTTGCAAAATGGACAATGGGAAATTGCGTCGCCAACACAACGATTGCGTTTAATGTCAGCATCAGCCCATACAGCTTCGTTCCATTGCTGATCAAGGGGTTCTGTGCCATATACTGAGGGAATGTGGAACTGAATTGTGAGTAGCCGAAGGTGCATAGCGTAATGCCGACCAAAGCAATGGTAAAAAGATAATCCTTTTGCGTGACCATAAACGCTTCCCGCACGCTCATATTTCGGGACTGGGCTGGTGCTGATAAGGATGGATGTTTTTTAAATTGGAGGGCAAGCACAATTCCGTATAGTCCGTAAATGACTGCAGGCACCAAAAAGGGCGTAGTCGATTGCGATGAGCCGAAATATAGGCCAAGCACAGGTCCGAAGACAACGCCGATATTAATAGCTGCATAGCGTAAATTAAAAACTAGCAGTCTCGTTTTTTCTTCTGTCATATCAGACAGCAAGGCCTTTGAAGCGGGCTCAAACAGTGATTTGCAAAGACCGTTTAATGCGTTAACTACAAAAAACACCCAGAGATGAGATGCCGCCGCAAAGCCTGCAAATACCAGCATCCATCCGAAAATCGATACAAGCATCATGTTTTTTCTGCCGAATTTATCTGAGATATATCCGCCGTAAAAGCTTGCGAGGATGCCGACTGATGAGCTCGCGGCAATGACCAGCCCTGCATAGGAAGCTGATGCGCCTTGGACGGCTGTCAAATAAATCGCTAAAAAAGGAATGCTCATCGATGTTGCCATTCTGCCGAAAATGGTTCCGATTATAATTGTCCAGCTGATCGGGTGGATATCTTTCCATTTCTTCATGAATTATATTCTCTCCTGTCTATCATATATAAAAAAATTTCCTTCTCCAATAGATCATTCAAAATATTTCGTTTTTGACATGTAGTATGCCTGATTGTATGGATGGCAATATACTATGCGTTGAGGATGCGTGTGGCTGACGGAGTTTACATCTTGAAATTGAAGAAGGAAAATGACGGGATGTCCGATGAAAAGCAAAGCGATTGGTCTGTGAGAGTGTGTTAGTTTAAGCCGCCAGGACGTAGATCATATCGGCAGTGAAACCGGCTATGAGATCAAGATGTAAGCTGAAAACCGATGGACCGCATGACAGAACAAGAGAGCACATCTCTTCGAAAAAGTGTATACGCGTGATCATGGACAGCTTATTCCGTTTTGCGCGAACATTGAGGGAAATTTTATGCCAGGCCATATGAATCTATGGAGCGTGAGAAAATCCTGCTTTTTTCTGTAAGCCTGAAACTGTTTATTTGTTTCGGGCGGTGTTTTCAAAGGGAAGCCGCATCAGCGGCTGAACGAACTGACAGTCATGCGTTTAAGAGAACAGGCCTTGGTTTGTGACATAGTCATAAATGATATCTTCTATATGCGCATGCAAATCCTCATCCGGTTCTTCATTCCGTCTCTCTTGTAGAGCCGCTTTCAGGCTTTGTTTTTCATACGGGCTTAACGGATCTATAGCAACGTTTCTGCCGTATTGACGCAATGCCTGTCCCAGCATTTTTTCGATAAATTTCTCCATCATGACTCTCCTATCCTTATGCTTCGCTTTTATTCTACTAAATGTTTTTCTTCTCTCAAACCCTTGGATCATATTTTCTGTCAGACAAGAATCATTTACCAGTATAAAACGAACATACTTTCGCATATAATGAAAAACGAACATAAGTTCTTTTTAGAGGTGTGTATGATGAAAGAAAAAGTGATTTTTCTCGTTGACATGCAATCGTTTTATGCATCTGTAGAGAAAGCGGAAAATCCACATTTGAAAAATAGGCCCGTCATTGTTTCGGGTGACCCTGAAAAAAGGGGCGGAGTCGTATTGGCTGCCTGCCCGCTGGCGAAACAAAAGGGGGTGGTGAATGCCTCACGGCTGTGGGAGGCGCAGGAAAAGTGTCCTGAGGCTGTTGTGCTCCGGCCGCGTATGCAACGGTATATTGATGTATCACTGCAAATTACGGCCATTCTCGAGGAGTATACAGACCTTGTGGAGCCGTATTCTATCGATGAACAGTTCATGGACATTACAGGCAGCCAGAAGCTGTTTGGGACGCCGATGGAGATTGCGAAAAGCATTCAGGGCAGAATCATGCGGGAGATCGGCGTTTATGCACGGGTCGGAATCGGCCCTAACAAAGCGCTGGCCAAAATTGCGTGTGACAATTTTGCCAAAAAGAATAAGAACGGTATTTTTACCTTAACGAAAGAAAATATGAAAACCGAAATGTGGCCGCTCCCGGTGGGCAGCATGTTTGGTGTCGGGAGCCGCATGAAGCATCATTTAAATCGAATGGGCATCAGCACGATCGGCGGGCTCGCGGCTTTTCCGCTCGATCTTTTAAAAAAGAAATGGGGCATTAACGGCCACGTGCTGTGGATGACGGCAAACGGAATCGACTATTCCCCTGTGTCAACTTCGTCTCTGGACGGGCAAAAGGCGATAGGCCATGGAATGACTCTCCCGAGAGACTACGAACACTTTGACAAAGAAATCAAGGTCGTATTGCTTGAGCTGAGTGAAGAAGTGTGCAGGCGAAGCCGAAACGCCGGGGTCATGGGACAGACAGTGTCAGTGAACTGCCGGGGTGCTGATTTTGATTGGCCGACGGGCTTCAACCGGCAAGTGAAGCTGGCAGAGCCGACTAATTCTACGCAGGATGTATATGAGGCTGTACGCCGGCTGTTTCTTACATTTTGGGACGGGAAACCCGTCCGCCGTCTCGGTGTCAATCTGTCTCAGCTCTCATCTGATGACATATGGCAGCTCAATTTATTTCAGGATTATGCAAAGAAAATGAGCCTAGGCTATGTGATGGACGGCATTAAAAATCGATTCGGCGACACAGCAATCATCAGGGCGGCGTCACTGACAGCGGCAGGCCAGGCATTTGAACGTGCGGCTAAAATAGGGGGGCATTATAAATGAACGACCATTTAAAAAGGGGCAACCTGCTGTGGGAAGGGAGCAGGATGTTTCTGCCGGAACATAAGCAAAGCCTGCTGGAGAGAAAGCGACTTAAACAGAAGCTGCAAAAGCCGATCCTTGACCCCGATAAGCTGGAAGAGATGAATCAAACGCTTTGCGCCGCGATGGAGTTCGCTCAGGATATCACTGTCAGCTGCTTTCAGGACGGTGAGATTGTCCGCTGCACCGGGAAAATCTGCCGGTATGAAGAGTTTGAAAAAGCAGTATGGATAAAAGGAGACGAGGATCAGCTTTATAAGCTGAAACTTGATCAAGTGCTTGATATTGTGCTGTAAAGTCTCTCCTCCTGCTTGGGGGAGAAATAGGTTTAAAATGATCAAACATTGTTCCCTCGGCAGTCTGGAAACGTATGATAAAGGAAAGAAGGCATTTACAATTCCAGCCAGGCAAAATATAATTTTTATATTGTGAGAAAAAGAGCTGACATTCGTTTTGCCAGACGGAGGGAGATCAAATCGTAATGGATATTCGAACAATCACGTCTTCAGATTATGAAATGGTAACGTCTGTACTGAATGAATGGTGGGGCGGCAGACAGCTGAAAGAAAAATTGCCTAGACTATTTTTTGAGCATTTTCAGGACACAAGCTTTATTACATCCGAACATAACAGCATGACGGGATTTTTAATCGGATTTCAATCGCAATCGGATCCTGAAACGGCGTACATTCATTTTTCCGGTGTGCATCCAGATTTCAGAAAAATGCAAATTGGGAAACAATTGTATGATGTATTTATCGAAACAGTAAAACAAAGAGGCTGCACCCGGGTAAAGTGCGTCACTTCACCTGTGAATAAGGTATCAATCGCATATCACACAAAATTGGGGTTTGATATTGAAAAGGGCACCAAGACGGTAAATGGCATCTCAGTGTTTGCAAACTATGATGGCCCGGGCCAAGACAGGGTACTGTTTGTCAAAAACATATGAGGGGGAAATATGATGGATTTTTTATCAAAAACACCTGAGCCTCCTTACTATGCAGTCATTTTTTCTTCTGTCAAAAGCGAAAATGACACAGGATATGGAGAAACAGCGGAGCGGATGGTATCGCTTGCGGCGGATCAGCCTGGATTTTTAGGCGTGGAAAGCGTACGTGAAGCGGATGGAAGGGGCATCACAGTTTCCTATTGGGACAGTATGGACGCAATTAACCATTGGAGGCATCACATTGAACATCAAGCGGCAAAAGAAAAAGGAAAAAGCGTTTGGTACAAGTCGTATGCAGTCCGCGTCACAAAAGTCGAAAGACAGCGGCTGTTTCAGGAGGAACACGAATGATTGAATTTCTCCAGCATAAGGAAGACGCTATAGCGCATGAGATTTTAGCCGTACAGATCCCCGCCTACATAAAGGAAACAGAGATTATCGGTTTTGACGGTATTCCCGCTTTACAAGAGAAGGTGAAGGATATTCAAGCATCTCATGAACGGTTTGCGGGATATCGGGAAAACGGCAAGCTGATCGGTGTCATTTCATATGAGAAAAACATGCATCATCTCACCATTTGCAGGCTTGTTGTGCATCCTGACGGTTTCAGAAAAGGAATTGGACGAGCACTTCTGCAATTTGTCATTGATCATAATGAAGACGCTGAGAAAATCGAAGTAGTCACAGCCGAGAACAATATCCCGGCCGTGTCACTCTATACACAGGCCGGATTCCAAAAGGCAGAAACCGTCAAAGCAGCGCAGGGTCTATTGCTGTCGGTCTTTCATTTGTATCCGAAAAGAAAAGTTGAGGTCATTCTCTACAACGAAAAATGGGCAGAATGTTTCGATGAAGAAAAAGAACGGCTGAAGCTGGTGTTCGGGCCGGAGATTATCGCTGTTCATCACATCGGAAGCACATCAATACCGAACATGGCAGCGAAGCCAATCATTGATATGTTAATTGAAGTCAGAAGCATTGAAGCCGTGAGCCAATTTGATGAACAAATGAAGGCTAACGGCTATATACCAAAAGGTGAGAACGGCATAGCGGGCAGGCGTTATTTCCAAAAGGGCGGAAATAAACGCACTCATCATGTCCATATGTACGAACAGGGAAACCCTGCTATTGAAAGGCATCTGTTATTCAGAGATTATCTCAGAGCTCATCCAAACATAGCGAAGGAATACGCCGTTCTCAAAAAACGGCTGGCGGCCCAGCATCCTGACAGCATCAATCAGTACATACAAGGGAAAGATGAGTGGATCAAGACTGCAGAAGAAAATGCGAAGCGGTGGAAAAAAGGCAGAAACAATGCGAATGGCAGTGTTGTATGCTACAATAGCGAAAATGATGAAAACGGGGGTTTCACCTTATGAACATACATGTGACAGATGCAGCAAAACAGGCACTGCAGCAGGCGTTTGATGTCAACCCGGGGAAAAAAGCCCAGCTTCGTTACGATGCAGAAGGATGCGGCTGCGCGGTAAGCGGTGTCCCGACAATCTGGCTGGCAGAAGAATTAACGGGACAGTGCGAGCAGCTGGAAACGAACGGCATTCCGCTGTATATCCAATCGTCGCAAAAAGTGTTTTTTGACGATCAAATGACGATCGATTACAATGAAAAAGCCAAAACATTGGCGCTGAAAAGCCCGGCTGAAATGCTCAGCCCCAGAATGAGCATATTAGTAAAGTAGGAGACGCGAAACGTGGAACAAAAGCTGAAGGCAATGAAGAACACAGCACAAAATAAAACGTGGGTATCCTTCCTGAATCAAAACCATCCCTATACCTTGCTTCACTGGTCAATTGGAGGAGCAGAGTCCATCAAGAAAGATGTCTGGCTATTGCAGGATGAAATGACCTTCGAGACGCAGGAGTTTACAACGATAGATCTTGCGATTGAATGGATCAGAGAAAATATGGATGGCATTACCGACGTTCTGTAACATAAAAAAGCGGAAGAGCCGAAGAGGCCTTTCGCTTTTTTATTCTGTTGAATCATTCATGTTGTCTAAAAACTCCTGCACTGTTTTTCGGTACGTATCCCGATTTTTGGTATATGACATGGCGTGTTCCCCGTTCTCGGCAATGTACAGCGCTTTCGGCCCGCGTTTCTTTTCATAAAGCCGCTCGGTTGAAGAAACAGGAATGTAGTCATCATCCTTACTGTGAATAAAGAGGACCGGCTTTTCGATTTTATCAATGACAGCAAGCGGAGATACTTCGCGTGCGCGATAGCCGCCCCTCAGCTTCAAAAAGAAGTCGGCGATAGGGAGCAGGGGCCAAGACGGGAGCCTGTATTCCGCTCTCAGCCGGTAGGCAAGCTGTTCATCAAAACATGCGAACGGACAATCGGCAATATAAAAATCAGCGCCATCGCTGCAGTGTGCACCAGCATAAAGCAGGGCGGTCACAGCTCCCATCGACTCACCGTGAATTCCGATCAATCCGCGATGATTTGTTTTGTTTTTGAGCCAGCTGACAACCTTATTGAGATCATCCTTTTCGTAAAACCCGTAGCTGGTCGTCTTTCCGCCGCTTTGGCCATGCCGGCGGTGGTCATAAATGAGCACATTCCAGCCGAGATCAAGAAATAAATGCATATACTTAAGAGAATTCAGCACATTCATGGTTACCCCGTGGCAGATGATGATAGTGTTAGGTGTGTCATGCGGTGCGACATGGTATCCTTTTATGTCATACCCGTAAGCGGAGGGTATCACAAAAGCGGTTTTCTCCATTTGTTCAAATGATTCAAACACATCATGTCCGTCGTTTGTCTCTCTTTTGATAATGTCTTCATCCGTTTTTTTCTTGATGAATAGAATCATATTTGAAAAAACAATTCCGATTGCGATGACAGCTGTTACGAGAGCGCCAATGCCCAAAAGGATTTTCTTCAAAAGTCACAGCACCTTTCAACTAAATATAGGTAATTCGTGTTTAAAATCATTATACCTAAACACTGCTCCGCTGAGAAAGTGATCAGAAGAGAGTCTGCTTGTTCAGTGTATATGCTCCGTGATAAACTGGCTTCAAAACAAAACATGGGGGAAGTCTGCATGAAAAAACAAAAATCCGCTGATAAGCACCAGCTAAAAGACGGCCTTCAATCCGATATCAAAGCAAAGCTTATGGAGATGAAGAGCCAATTGAAGGAAGAGGATGAAAAGAGGCAGGAAAGAGAAAAAGCAGAACAGATCAGAAAGAAAAAAGAGATCGAAAAAAATAAGAGCTTTGGAGAACTCCTAAATGAAAGCCAAATGGATTGGCATCAATATAAATAAACCAGCACCCGTCCAGGTGCTGGTTTTTCTGCTATGAGCGATGAGCTTTGTAAATGTCTTGTTTCGTATGAGATTGGAGCGCTTTGATTTCCTCTTCGGTTAAACGCCGTGCATTTGCTGCCTGAATATTTTCCCGTAACTGCTCAATCTTACTGGCGCCTGTAATCACTGAGGCGACAGCCGGCTGTGCTAGCAGATACTGCAGCGACTTTTCTGTCATGGAAAGATCGGGAGCCACTTCCTCCATTGCCTTGCGGGCATTTGTCAGTTCCTCGAATGAATAGGACAAGTACCCGTTTTGTTTCATGCTGTCTGAAGCTTGATCAAGCGGTTTTTCAGTTAAGAGCCCTTTGGCAACAGGACCTCTGGCGACTATGCTGATTTGATGTTCTTCTAAAAGCGGGAGCCATTCCTCAGGGCGTCTGTCAAACAGGCTGAATTGCATCATAATGCTGACGATGTTTGATTTTTTTACATATTCTTTCATCACATTCGGGCGGATGGAAGAAATGCCGTAGTAGCGGATGACACCTTCTTGTTTTAATTCCTCAAACGCTTCAATCGTTTCATCAATGTTGTCCTCTATCGTGCCGCCGTGAAGCTGATAAAGGTCGATATAATCTGTTTTCAGCCGTGTAAGGCTCTTTTTTACCGCCTCTTTTATGTAAGCTTTTGAAGGGTCCCAATACCAGCCCTCGCTTCCGTCATCCCAACGGTTTCCCGCTTTTGTTGCCAGAATAATATCCTGGCGTCTGTTTTGGATCGCATCACCGACAATTTCTTCGTTGCGTCCTCGGTCATACAAATCCGCTGTGTCCAAATAGTTGATGCCAAGCTCGATCGCTTCATCCAGAATGGACAATGCTTTGTTTTTTTCAGTTCCAAGAGACATACAGCCGAGTCCGACTTCGCTAATGTCTAAATCAGATGTACCCAATTTGCGCTTTCTCATGTGCACACTCCTTTTTTAGGCTTTGTATTGACCGTAATATAAAGGAGCTAAAGTTTCAACTTTTATGGATTTGAGATCCAATCTTTCACATATTGAAATGTGCGTCCATACTCTTTTAACTTCGCCCGAATTTCCCATGCTTTTCCGACTAGGACAACACCTTTTGGCATGCGGTGCACTTTCACGAAGAAGCCCCCTTTTGCTCTAGTATGATAAAATGTATGGGGCATCATATAGAGACAGAACGGGAGATGAAGAAATGAAATCATTAGAAGAAAAAACAATTGCCAAAGAACAGATCTTTTCGGGTAAAGTCATTGATCTTTATGTCGAGGATGTAGAGCTGCCAAACGGCAGAGCCAGTAAACGTGAAATTGTGAAACACCCTGGAGCTGTAGCGGTACTAGCCGTTACAGATGAAGGGAAAATCATCATGGTCAAACAATTCCGTAAGCCGCTTGAGCGGACGATCGTTGAAATTCCGGCCGGTAAGCTTGAAAAAGGTGAGGAGCCGGAGTATACGGCACTTCGGGAACTTGAAGAGGAAACCGGTTATACAGCAAAAAAACTGACAAAAATAACTGCGTTTTATACATCACCCGGATTTGCAGATGAAATCGTTCACGTTTTTCTTGCTGAGGAGCTTTCTGTGCTTGAAGAAAAACGGGAGCTTGATGAGGACGAGTTTGTTGAAGTGATGGAGGTGACGCTTGAAGATGCGCTAAAGCTGGTTGAATCGCGTGAAGTATACGATGCTAAAACAGCCTACGCGATTCAGTATCTTCAGCTGAAAGAAGCGCTCCAAGCACAAAAATGAAAAAGATTTACGCGGATTTGCACATTCATATCGGCCGGACCTTTACAGGAAGGGCTGTCAAAATAACAGGCGCCAAAACATTAACGCTGGACAGAATTTTGGTTGAAGCCAGTGAACATAAAGGAATTGAACTCCTCGGCATTATCGACTGTCATTCTCCGGAAGTCATTCTAGAGCTTGAGGAAGGCATTGCATCTGGAAAATATCGCGAGCTTGACGGGGGAGGAATCCGTTATCGCAGCACGACTCTTTTATTGGGGAGCGAGCTGGAGATTTATGATGAAGCCTGCAGCGGACCGATCCATGTGCTCGTATTTATGCCGACGCTGGCTGATATGAAACAGTTTTCAAACTGGCTGTCAGCCCGGCTGAAAAATATTCATTTAAGCTCGCAGCGGATTTATGAAACGGGCTTAAACCTGCAAAAAAAAGTGCAGGGAATGGGCGGCCTGTTTATCCCCGCCCATATCTTTACGCCGCATAAAAGCTTATATGGAAAAGGGGTTAAATCAAGCTTAACTGAGGTTTTTGATCCATCTATGATAGACGCGGTGGAGCTTGGATTAAGCTGTGATACAGACATGGCATCACACGTTTCTGAATTGAATCCGTATCCTTTTTTAACAAATTCTGATGCGCATTCGTTGGGGAAAATCGGCAGAGAATATAATGAACTATATGTGCAGTCAGCTGATTTTACTGAATTTGCTCTTGCATTAAAGGGACAAGATGACAGGGAAATTATCGCAAATTACGGCTTGGACCCGTTATTGGGGAAATATTATCAGACGGCTTGCGAAGCGTGCGGAGAGCCTGCTGTGAGCGGGGAAACAGCGTGCGTGAATTGCGGAAATGCCAGATTTACCAAGGGAGTCAGCGAAAGATTGCATGAATTGAGTGATCAGCTTGAAGTTCGCGTCCCGCGTCCGCGATATGTACATCAGATCCCGCTGCAATTTGTTCCGGGTGTAGGCCCGAAAACGCTGGACAAACTAAAAAAAGCCTTCGGAACAGAAATGGCTGTTCTTCACGAGGCTGCAGAAGAAGATTTGGCTCGCGTTGTCCCGCCGAAAACCGCGGCGCTTATCGTAAAAGCGAGATCCGGAAAACTGGAATTGAAAGCCGGAGGAGGAGGAACCTACGGTAAAATTAAACCGTGAGCTAAAGATTAACTCAGTTCCTCCTGTACTTTTCTTTTTGTGCGTATAAAGGTAATCAGCTGGATGATTTCATCTTCACTCAGCGGCTGGCCATCAACAGAAATGGTAAAGTCAAGGCTGCTCCACGTGGCCAATTCTATGGCCTGAGGAGCAGTCTGCTTTTGTTTCTCGCGGCCTAAAAGTTCATCGCAGGTTGTGTCAAAGAGGTCAGCCAGCATGGCAAGCGCTTCAAGTGAAGGCCGTCGGTAGCCTGACTCGTAGCCGGCATATGTGCTTTTTGCGATACCGAGAAGGTCAGCTGTATATTGAAGCGACCAATTTTTCTTTTTTCTCAATTCAGTTAAACGATCTAGATTCATGAACTTCCGCTCCTTTTTCACCTTGAGCTGATTATATCATATAGGTATTAGGAAGTGTACGCGAATTGAATAATAATGTCTTGCGTATTTTATTTTCCGTGTCTATAATTGCATTAAAAGTATGCGAAAAGCGAATACCTTCTCGCAACCCATCTTTAGATACAGTGAAGAGGTGCATGGTATGAAAAAATTATTGATGTTGACAACTGGGGGAACGATTGCTTCAGTTGAAGGGGAAAATGGGCTGGCTCCCGGAGTCAAGGCTGATGAATTATTAAGTTACGTATCAAAACTTGATAACGATTACACAATGGAAACTCAGTCGCTTATGAATATAGACAGCACCAATATGCAGCCTGAATACTGGGTGGAAATAGCGGAAGCCGTTAAGGAAAATTATGATGCCTATGACGGGTTTGTTATTACTCACGGTACAGATACAATGGCCTATACATCTGCCGCACTATCGTATATGCTGCAGCATGCCAAAAAGCCGATTGTCATCACCGGCTCGCAGATTCCGATCACGTTCCAAAAAACCGATGCTAAAAAAAATATTACAGATGCCATTCGATTTGCCTGTGAAGGCGTGGGCGGCGTTTATGTTGTATTTGACGGCAGAGTCATTCAGGGAACGCGTGCGATCAAATTAAGAACGAAAAGCTACGACGCATTTGAAAGCATCAATTACCCATATATCGCTTTTATCAATGAAGACGGGATAGAATACAACAAACAAGTAACGGAACCTGAGAACGACACCTTCACAGTTGACACTTCACTATGCACAGATGTATGTCTGCTGAAGCTGCATCCAGGCTTAAAGCCCGAAATGTTTGATGCTCTTAAAAGCTTGTATAAAGGGATTGTCATTGAGAGTTATGGCAGCGGAGGGGTGCCGTTTGAAGGCAGGGACATTTTGTCAAAAGTGAATGAGCTGATCGAAAGCGGCATTGTCGTCGTCATTACGACCCAATGTCTTGAAGAAGGCGAAGACATGAGCATTTACGAAGTTGGCCGCAGAGTCAACCAAGACTTAATTATCCGATCAAGAAATATGAACACAGAAGCAATTGTGCCAAAATTGATGTGGGCGCTAGGTCAGTCTTCGGATCTTCCTGTCGTCAAGAGAATTATGGAAACGCCGATAGCTGATGACGTTGTCCTGTAAAATGTAAAAACGATAACCAGCAAAGAGAAAGAAGGTTAAAGATTATGTTAAACGGCCAAAAAGAATATCGCGTGGAAAAAGACTTCCTTGGGGAAAAACAAATTGAAGCAGATGTTTATTACGGAATTCAGACGCTCCGTGCTTCTGAAAATTTCCCGATCACAGGATACAAAATCCATGAGGAAATGATTAACGCACTGGCGATTGTAAAAAAAGCCGCGGCTCTTGCCAACATGGACGTGAAACGGCTGTATGAAGGAATTGGCCAAGCTATCGTACAAGCCGCTGACGAGATTCTGGAAGGCAAGTGGCACGATCAGTTTATCGTCGATCCGATTCAGGGCGGTGCCGGAACTTCTATGAACATGAACGCGAATGAGGTTATCGGAAACCGGGCGCTTGAAATCATGGGCCATAAAAAGGGAGATTATATCCATTTAAGTCCAAACACACATGTGAACATGTCACAGTCTACGAACGATGTGTTCCCGACTGCTATTCATATTTCCACATTGAAGCTCTTAGAAAAACTGCTGAAAACAATGGAAGATATGCATAGTGTGTTTAAGCAAAAAGCACAGGAGTTTGACTCTGTTATTAAAATGGGCCGGACACACCTTCAAGATGCGGTTCCGATCCGTCTTGGCCAGGAATTCGAAGCTTACAGCCGTGTTCTCGAGCGTGATATCAAACGAATCAAGCAATCGCGCCAGCACCTGTATGAAGTCAACATGGGCGCAACTGCTGTTGGTACAGGGCTGAACGCTGATCCTGAATATATCAAACAGGTAGTAAAGCACCTTGCTGATATTAGCGGGCTTCCTCTTGTCGGCGCTGATCATCTTGTTGATGCGACACAAAATACAGATGCCTATACAGAGGTATCAGCTTCATTAAAAGTCTGCATGATGAACATGTCGAAGATCGCAAACGACCTGCGCTTAATGGCGTCGGGACCGCGCGCCGGACTTGCGGAAATTTCTCTGCCTGCACGTCAGCCGGGTTCATCTATTATGCCAGGGAAAGTCAATCCGGTTATGGCGGAGCTGATCAACCAAATTGCGTTCCAGGTCATCGGAAACGACAATACAATCTGCCTTGCTTCAGAAGCCGGCCAGCTTGAGTTGAACGTCATGGAGCCCGTGCTTGTCTTTAATTTGCTTCAATCCATCAGCATCATGAACAACGGCTTCCGTTCGTTCACTGATCATTGCTTAAAAGGCATCGAAGCCAATGAAAAGCGGTTGAAGCAATATGTAGAAAAAAGCGCTGGGGTGATCACTGCAGTCAATCCGCATCTTGGGTATGAAGCGGCAGCCAGAATTGCCAGGGAAGCAATTATGACAGGGCAATCTGTCCGGGATCTTTGTCTGCAGCATGATGTGCTGACTGAAGAAGAATTGGATATTATTTTAAACCCATATGAGATGACCAAACCAGGTATCGCAGGGAAAGAACTATTAGAAAAATAAAATTTGTGCAAAATACAGCTTATTCATCTCCGAATAGTCGGATGAATAAGCTGTTTACAACATAGGGATGAGGAAGTATAGTATACGTGTTGCACTATATATTGAAAGCGTTTTAGCTTTTACATGAAGGGGGACTTCTTTTGAAGGATGTAAGATTGCCAACACTATTTGAAATTATTATTGTACTAGGAGTATTTTTAGCACTTGTTCTATCGTTTACAGTCTTTCTCGACTTGCCGATACAGCTGGCGCTTTTTGTTTCATGGTTTATTGCAATGCTTTTAGGTATAAGACTCGGTTATTCTTATAAAGATTTGCAAAATGCGATTGTACATGGGATATCAAATGGCCTTGAAGCCGTACTGATTCTCGTTTCAGTTGGTGCGCTCATCGGAACATGGATTGCCGGAGGCGTTGTGCCGACTTTGATTTATTACGGACTGGAATTTATTCACCCAAGTATCTTTTTACTGGCAACGTTAATTATTTGTTCCATTATGTCTGTGGCAACAGGAACGTCATGGGGAACAGTCGGAACTGCCGGCATTGCCATGATCGCAATTGGAGAGGGTTTAGGCATTCCGCTTCCTCTTGTAGCGGGAGCTATTCTTTCAGGTGCTTATTTCGGGGACAAGCTGTCTCCGCTGTCTGACAGTACAGTTCTAGCTTCTTCACTATCAAAAGTCGATGTATTGGCTCACGTGAGAGCAATGCTTTATTTATCAATACCTGCTTATGTCATTACAGCTATACTCTTTACAGTTGTTGGATTTATGTACGGCGGGAAAAATATCGATCTTGATAAAGTTGAATTCTTAAAATCATCTTTGCAAAACACGTTTGACATTCATATTTGGATGCTGATCCCGGCAGTTGTCGTCATAGTCTTATTGGCGATGAAAAAGCCATCTATGCCGGTTATCGTAATTGGCGCTTTACTCGGTGCAATCTGGGCTGTCGTTTTCCAAGGAATGGATATTGCCCATGCGATTGCAACTGCGTACAACGGCTTCTCTATTAAAACTGATGTTGAATTTTTGAACGGCTTGTTAAACCGCGGTGGAATTGTCGGTATGCTTGATTCTCTTGTCGTCATTATCTTTGGCCTTGGTTTTGGCGGTCTGCTTGAGAAACTCGGCGTGTTAAAAGTCATTGTTTCAACGTTTGAAAAGAAATTAACTTCAGCTGGCAATGTCACATTATCTACGCTGATCGTAGCGTTTTTAGCAAACATCTTCGGCTGTGCGATGTATGTATCCCTTATTTTGACTCCGAAAATTATGGAAGACAGCTATGATCGCTTACATCTGGACAGAAGAGTGTTATCACGTAACTCAGAGGTCGGGGGAACATTGACTTCGGGGATGGTTCCTTGGTCTGATAATGGGATTTACATGGCTGGTATTTTAGGTGTTTCTACCTTCTCTTATCTGCCGTTTATGTGGCTCAGTTTTGTAGCAATAGGTCTTGCAATTATCTATGGTTATACAGGAAAATTTATATGGTATACGAAAAACAATACAGTTAAAGCCGAAAAACTAGGCTAATAGGGGAGGATCACTGAATGATAGCGAAACACATGATTCGGACACTGATGATCGAAACGCCTTCGGTTCCCGGAAATCTTGGAAGGGTGGCTGCGGCAATCGGCCTTCTGGGCGGAGATATTGGTGAAGTGGAGACGGTAAAAGTCGGACCCAATTACACAATGCGGAATATTACCGTTCAAGTGGAGAATGAAGAACAGCTTCAGGAAGTGATCGCGGCTGTACAGGCACTCGGAGAAGGGATCAGGCTTCACACCGTATCTGATGAAGTCCTGTCCGCACATGAAGGCGGAAAAATTCAAATGAAAAGCAAAATGCCGATCCGTTCACTGGCAGAGCTGGGACGTGTCTATACACCAGGTGTTGCAGACGTGTGCCGACTGATCGAAAAAGAACCTGAAAAAGCTTCTATTTATACAACGATCAGCAATTCTGTTGCAATTGTAACAGATGGAACCGCAATTTTAGGCCTTGGAAATATCGGCTCTGTGGCTGGCATGCCTGTCATGGAAGGAAAGGCTGCTTTGTTTGATCAGCTGGCAGGTATTAGCGGCATTCCGATACTGCTTGATACGAGTGATCCTGAAGAAATCATCAAAACAGTAAAACATATTTCTCCGGGCTTTAGCGGCATCCTTCTTGAGGATATCGGTTCGCCGCATTGTTTTGAAATCGAGGATCGCCTAAAAGAGGAGCTGAACATTCCTGTTATGCACGATGACCAGCATGGTACAGCTGTAGTGACGCTGGCAGCTGCCATTTCGGCATGCAGGAGTGCGGGGGTTGACCTGAAGGAAGCGAAAGTGGGGCAAATCGGCCTTGGCGCAGCAGGCGTGGCCATCTGCCGGATGTTCATGGCTTATGGTGTGAATGCTGTGTACGGAACAGACAAATCAGAGTCAGCAATGAACCGTCTCGAACAATACGGCGGACAGGCAGTTTCCAGTATTGAGGAGCTCATGGAAACATGTGATATTGTCATTGCTACAACGGGCGTTCCAGGTTTAATAAAACCGGCATTTGTACGTTCTGGCCAAGTGATTTTGGCTTTATCGAATCCGAAGCCGGAAATTGAGCCGGAGGCCGCACTGCAGGCTGGCGCCGCATATGCAGCTGACGGGCGTTCTGTCAATAATGTACTCGGTTTTCCGGGAATTTTTAGAGGAGCGCTTAATGCAAAAAGCAGGGAAATTAATCATGATATGCTTGTCGCAGCAGCAGAGGCTATCGCAGCTTGCACAAAACAAGGTGATGTGGTCCCTCAGCCGCTTGATTCAAAAGTCCATCATGCGGTAGCAGCAGCTGTCGAGCATGCAGCTCTTACAGCAGTGAAATAAATGTAGCTAAACAGCACCTGTCATAGCAGGTGCTGTTTTTTTCTTATCATTGCTCAATTTTGTTATCATTACTATGAAAATAAAAAAGGGAGTGATCACATGGCAAAAAGCCAAGCGAAAAAGAAGCGGGAGCATCGATTGAGAAACGGCGGACGTGACGTCTTATTATCAAGAGGCAGCACACCATCTTTTAGCACACATGAAAGAATGACAAAAAGCAAAAAAGAGATTTTGAATAAACGGAAGCATAAGAATCCTTATGATCATACAGCAGTTGATGATAAGGATTTTTTTTTGCCCCAAAAAGCCGCCTAGCATTCGTCTCTATCGTTTCTTTTTGAAAAAGGGCATGTTTTTCTGTTTCTTTCATACAATCTATTAAATCAAATCACTAGAGTGGGCGGGAGGAAACGGTATGCGAAAAATCTCTTATAAGGACATGTTTCTCAGGCATGTCAAAGATCATCTCTCTCTTTATATATTTGTGTCAGTGCTGTTTTTCATGGGTGTCATCTTTGGCGCGATTATTGTCAACAGTATGACCATCAGCCAGAAAGAAGATTTATACTACTACTTAAGTCAATTTTTTGGACAGCTTTCGGATGGAAAACAGGCAAGTTCAGCTGATATGTTTGGGCAAAGTATCTTTCATAATGCAAAGTATTTAGGCCTGATGTGGATACTGGGAATTTCCGTCATTGGGATGCCGATTATTTTCATTATGATCTTTCTGAAAGGGATCGTCGTCGGCTTTACTGTCGGGTTTTTAGTCAATCAGATGGGAGTAAGCGGGTTTTTCCTATCATTTGTCTCCGTTTTGCCGCAAAATGTGCTGCTGATTCCGGCTTATCTCATTATGGGCACATGTGCAATTGCGTTTTCTTTAAAGTTAATCAGACAGCTGTTCGTGAAACGAAGCCTGCATGACGCGCCAATTCAATGGTTCGGGCGGTATGCCTTTGTGCTGCTGGTCATTCTGTTTTTAGCGCTGATCTCATCTCTCTTTGAAGCATACTTATCTCCTGTTTTAATGGAAAAGCTTACATCTAGACTTTTTTAAAATCATTATTAAAAGAAAACCGTTTTATTTATCAGTTTATAATAATTATAGTTGGAACTCTGCGCGTATTTTGTTATAATGAGTCATGGAATGCGGCGTAGGAGGGAAAGACATGGAAAACCGTATTGATCGAATTAAGAAACAACTGCACTCATCCAGCTATAAACTTACGCCACAGCGTGAAGCGACAGTAAGAGTGCTGCTTGAAAACGAAGAAGACCATTTAAGCGCAGAAGATGTATACCTCCTCGTAAAAGAGAAATCTCCTGAGATCGGTCTCGCTACAGTATACCGTACGCTTGAATTATTAACTGAATTAAAAGTCGTTGATAAAATTAACTTTGGAGACGGTGTGTCCCGTTACGACCTTCGGAAAGAGGGCGCAGCTCACTTTCATCACCACTTGGTGTGCATGGAGTGCGGAGCCGTTGATGAAATTGAAGAAGATTTGCTTGAAGACGTGGAAGAAATCATTGAACGTGATTGGAAATTTAAGATTAAAGATCATAGATTGACGTTTCACGGCATTTGCCACCGCTGTAACGGAAAAGAAACTGAATAGACGGTGCCGAGCGCGAACCTTTTCTCATGGGGAAAGGGTTTTTTGCTGTTTCTATGTATAAAACCTTTCTGATTTGGCATATGGTTTATATAACTGGAACCATAGGAAAGGATCGATTAGGACATGGGAAGATTCCTGAAAACAGCTGTCGATGCATTGAAAGTTTTCATCCTGTTTACCGGTTTTACCGCTTTGTTCTATTATGCTATGATATGGGTGAATCAAGAGTATGAAAACTATCATCGGTATGATAAACCGGAAGGCTCCGCTGTAAAAGTTGTTGAAATGGATCAGGATGAAAAAGGCGGATGGTTCGACCGGTTGATCTTTTTTTACCAAAACGGGGAGTAGATCAAGAGTGAAAGATCAAATAAAGGATTTCATCCACTACGTTATGGTAGAGAGAGGGCTCTCTCAAAATACGATCGTATCCTATGAACGTGACTTGAAAAGCTATTCTCTCTACTTAACAGAAACCCTTCATGTTACGGATTGGAATCACGTTACCCGCATACATATTATCCAGTACTTAAAGCATTTGAAGGACTCGGGGAAATCCGGCAAGACATCGGCGCGGCATTTGGCATCCATTCGCTCTTTTCATCAATTTCTGCTCAGAGAAAAAGTAACGGATAAGGACCCTTCCGTTCATATCGAAACACAAAAGACGGAACGGGCGCTTCCGAAGGTGCTCGCACTCAATGAAGTCGAGCGATTATTGGACACGCCTAAGCTGACGAGCCCATTCGGCTATCGGGATAAAGCAATGCTGGAGCTGCTTTATGCGACAGGCATACGAGTCAGTGAAATGATTGAGTTGAAAACGGCAGATGTTCATTTATCTATGGGGTTTATCCGATGCTTCGGCAAAGGAAGAAAAGAACGGATTGTGCCAATTGGTGAAGCCGCCGCTTCCGCCATTGAGGAATATATGACAAAAGCCAGGGGAAAACTGTTAAAGAACAATGTATCTGACGCCCTCTTTTTAAATCATCACGGCAAACAGATCAGCCGCCAGGGATTTTGGAAGAACCTGAAAAAAGTCGCGTTGGAAGCCGGCATTAAGAAAGAGCTGACTCCGCATACGCTCAGGCATTCCTTTGCGACGCATCTGCTTGAGAACGGGGCAGATTTAAGAGCGGTGCAGGAAATGCTCGGTCATGCGGATATATCCACGACGCAAATTTATACGCATGTGACGAAAACAAGGCTGAAGGATGTGTACAAGCAGTTTCATCCGCGAGCATAGCCGCAGGTGGCTGCGGCTTTTTTGTTTAGATCGACAGAAAATATTGAAGTTTCTCATTATTTTCAAATACATTGTCAACGGGAATGAAAACGGTTTATACTTGAGTTGTCAGACCTCTTAGCGATACAATAGACGTATAGAAAAAAGGAGGCTTTCAAGATGCCTGCATACAAATATAATCGTGTGTTTTTAATTGTGATGGACTCAGTCGGAATCGGCGAAGCGCCGGATGCTGCTGACTTTAATGACGAAGGCGCTCATACGCTCGGTCATATTGCCGAGCATATGAACGGATTACATATGCCGAATATGGCAAAGCTCGGCCTTGGTCTTATCGAAGATATCAAAGGTGTAGAAAAAACAGAACATCCGCTTGCGTATTATGGAAAAATGCAAGAAGCGTCAAACGGCAAAGATACGATGACCGGCCATTGGGAGATTATGGGTTTATACATCGATAAACCGTTTAAAGTGTTCCCGGAAGGCTTTCCTGATGAATTGCTTCAAGAGCTGGAAAAGAGATCTGGCCGCAAAATTATTGGAAACAAGCCGGCTTCCGGCACAGCGATTTTGGATGAGCTTGGCCAGGAGCACATGGAGACAGGGGCTTTAATTGTTTACACGTCTGCTGACTCTGTTCTGCAAATTGCCGCTCACGAAGAGGTTGTGCCGCTTGAGGAGCTGTATCGCATTTGCGAAACGGCGAGAGAGCTGACGCTTGATCCGAAATATATGGTTGGCCGCATTATTGCACGGCCGTTCGTCGGAGAGCCGGGTCAATTCAAACGGACGCCAAACCGCCATGATTATGCGCTGAAGCCGTTTGACCGTACTGTCATGAATGAATTGAAAGACAGCGGCTTAGATGTGATTTCAATCGGTAAAATCTCTGATATTTACGACGGAGAAGGCATTACTTCTTCACGCAGAACGGTTTCTAATATGGACGGAATGGACAAGGTGATCGATACGCTGGGAGAAGACTTTACGGGTCTGAGCTTTGCGAACCTTGTTGATTTTGACGCGTTATTCGGACACCGCCGTGACCCTGAAGGCTACGGACGCGCGCTTGAAGAATTTGATGCGCGGCTTCCGGAAGTGTTTGAAAAAATGAGAGAAGACGATCTGTTAATTATTACAGCCGACCACGGCAATGATCCGATTCATCATGGGACTGACCATACACGCGAGTATGTGCCGATTCTCGCCTACAGCAAAAAACATAAGAAAGCGCAAATGCTGCCGCTTGCTGATACATTTGCTGATATCGGCGCAACGATCGCTGATAATTTCCAAACGAATAAACCGAAATACGGGAAAAGCTTTTTATCTTTATTACAATAGGGGGACTGTTTCTTGAAGGACAGAATTGAACGCGCAGCCGCTTTTATTAAACAAAACCTGCCGGAATCTCCGAAGATCGGCCTTATTTTAGGCTCAGGTCTTGGCATTTTGGCGGACGAAATCGAAAATCCGGTCAAGCTGAAATATGAAGACATACCTGAATTCCCGGTATCTACTGTTGAAGGGCATGCCGGACAGCTTGTGCTTGGCACTCTTGAAGGAGTTTCCGTCATTGCAATGCAGGGCCGCTTTCATTTTTATGAAGGCTATTCAATGGAGAAAGTCACATTCCCTGTACGCGTGATGAAAGCGCTCGGTGTGGAAGCGTTGATCGTGACAAATGCCGCAGGCGGTGTCAACACTGAATTCCGTGCGGGAGACTTAATGATTATTACCGATCATATCAACTTTATGGGAACAAACCCGTTAATCGGGCCAAACGAAGCTGATTTCGGCGCCAGATTTCCAGATATGTCTTCAGCCTATGACAAAGATCTATCCAGCCTGGCTGAAAAGATTGCGAAAGACCTTAATATCCCAATTCAAAAAGGCGTGTACACTGCTGTGACAGGACCTTCTTACGAAACACCGGCAGAAGTCCGTTTCTTAAGAACGATGGGCTCTGATGCTGTCGGCATGTCTACTGTTCCGGAAGTCATTGTGGCGAATCATGCGGGAATGCGGGTTCTTGGCATTTCCTGCATCTCTAACGCGGCAGCCGGAATTCTGGATCAGCCTTTAAGTCACGATGAAGTTATGGAAGTGACCGAAAAAGTAAAAGCTGGATTCTTGAAGCTTGTTAAAGCGATCGTCGCTCAGTACGAATAAATATGAATCAATGCAGGATCAAAAGACAGCTGTGTCTGATATCACACAGCTGTCTTTTTTTATGCCCAAAATTCGAAACATTTTCCATCAGTGGCGTATAAAACCATCCCGCTTGGAAAAAATAAAAAGGATTATGAAATGGAGGGCTTTTGAGATGAAACGTCTTTTATCCACTTTGTTGATTGGTATAATGCTGCTTACATTTGCACCGTCTGCATTTGCAAAACAAGACGGAAAACGTACATCGGAGCTTGCTCATGAAGCGAAGTCTGCGGTGCTGATAGAACGTGACACGGGAAAAGTGCTTTACAACAAGAACAGCAATGAGAGACTGGCGCCTGCAAGCATGACGAAAATTATGACGATGCTTTTGATTATGGAAGCTTTAGATAAAGGCAAAATCAAAATGAGTGATAAGGTCCGTACAAGCGAGCATGCGGCGTCAATGGGCGGCTCACAGATATTCCTTGAGCCCGGCGAAGAAATGACTGTCAAAGAAATGCTGAAAGGCATCGCAATCGCTTCGGGAAATGACGCTTCCGTCGCCATGGCTGAATTTATTTCCGGCTCTGAAGAAGAATTTGTGAAGAAAATGAACAAAAAAGCAAAAGAGCTGGGATTGAAAAATACATCCTTTAAAAACCCAACAGGACTGACCGAGGAAGGACACTACAGCTCTGCTTATGATATGGCAATCATGGCTAAGGAGTTATTGAAATACGAATCAATTACGAAGTTTACCGGCACGTATGAAGATTATCTGCGTGAAAATACAGATAAAAAGTTTTGGCTTGTGAATACAAATCGCCTTATCAAATTTTATCCTGGTGTAGACGGCGTAAAAACAGGCTATACAGGCGAAGCGAAATATTGTCTGACTGCTTCGGCTAAAAAAGGAAACATGCGGGCCATAGCGGTTGTATTCGGAGCGAGCACGCCTAAAGAAAGAAACGCGCAAGTGACAAAAATGCTTGACTTCGCCTTTAGCCAGTATGAAACGCATCCTTTATATAAACGAAATGAAACAGTAGCAAAAGTAAAGGTCAAAAAAGGGAAACAAAAATTTATCGAACTTACTACATCTGAGCCGATTTCAATATTGACGAAAAAAGGCGAGGATATGAACGATGTGAAAAAAGAAATCAAGATGAAGGACAATATTAGTGCTCCGATTCAAAAAGGCCAAGAGCTTGGCACTCTTGTTCTGAAAAAGGATGGAGAAGTACTCGCTGAAAGTCCTGTTGCTGCAAAAGAAGATATGAAGAAAGCCGGGTTTATCACATTCTTGAAGCGGACGATGGGAGACTGGACAAAATTTAAGTAATTATGCCGAATGACCACTAGTTTTGTCACGGTGAAGGAATTCATTCCGTCGAAATCGAAACACTCATTATCCGATCATATCAAGGAGGAATGAGCATGAGCCTTGGAATTGACATGAATGTCAAAGAATCTGTGCTTTGTATTCGATTAACAGGCGAACTCGATCACCATACGGCTGAAACCCTGAAGCAAAAAGTGACTCAATCATTGGAGAAGGATGATATTCGCCATATCGTGCTGAACTTGGAGGACCTTTCCTTTATGGACAGCTCGGGGCTTGGCGTTATTTTAGGAAGATACAAGCAAATTAAGCAAATTGGCGGGGAAATGGTCGTTTGCGCTATCTCTCCTGCGGTGAAGCGATTGTTTGATATGTCGGGTCTGTTTAAAATTATCCGATTTGAACAATCTGAACAGCAGGCGCTCCTGACACTGGGGGTGGCATCATGAAAAATGAAATGCACATTGAGTTTTCTGCCCTCAGTCAGAATGAATCGTTCGCCCGTGTGACAGTTGCTTCATTTATAGCTCAGCTGGACCCGACAATGGATGAACTGACTGAAATCAAAACAGTCGTGTCAGAGGCTGTCACGAATGCGATCATCCATGGATATGAAGAGAACTGTGAAGGGAAAGTTTACATTTCAGTGACGCTGGAAGATCATGTCGTATATATGACTATTCGTGATGAAGGCTTAGGCATTACAGATCTTGAAGAAGCCCGTCAGCCTCTATTTACGACTAAGCCTGAGCTTGAGCGCTCTGGAATGGGCTTTACCATTATGGAAAATTTCATGGATGATGTCAGTATCGATTCATCGCCTGAAATGGGAACAACGATTCGCTTAACAAAGCACTTATCAAAAAGCAAAGCGCTTTGTAATTAAGGAGATTTGTTATGGATGTGGAGGTTAAGAAAAACGGCAAAAACGCTCAGCTGAAGGATCATGAAGTAAAGGAATTAATCAAACAAAGCCAAAATGGCGACCAGCAGGCAAGAGACCTCCTCATAGAAAAAAACATGCGTCTTGTTTGGTCTGTCGTACAGCGGTTTTTAAACAGAGGATATGAGCCTGACGATCTCTTCCAGATCGGCTGCATCGGGCTGTTAAAATCTGTTGACAAATTTGATTTAACCTATGATGTGCGTTTTTCAACGTATGCAGTGCCGATGATTATCGGAGAAATCCAGCGGTTTATCCGTGATGACGGAACCGTAAAAGTATCAAGGTCATTAAAAGAGCTCGGAAACAAAATCCGGCGCTCGAAGGATGAGCTTTCGAAAACACTGGGCAGAGTGCCGACGGTGCAGGAGATCGCTGACCATTTGGAGATTGAAGCTGAGGATGTTGTACTGGCCCAAGAGGCGGTAAGGGCTCCATCTTCGATTCACGAAACCGTTTATGAAAATGACGGAGATCCGATTACCCTGCTTGATCAAATCGCTGACAACTCAGAAGAAAAATGGTTTGACAAAATTGCGCTGAAAGAAGCGATCAGCGATTTGGAGGAAAGGGAAAAACTAATCGTCTATCTCAGATATTATAAAGACCAGACACAGTCCGAGGTGGCTGAGCGGCTCGGGATCTCTCAGGTTCAGGTTTCCAGGCTTGAAAAGAAAATATTAAAACAGATCAAGGTTCAAATGGATCATACGGATGGCTAGTCTGCAGTGCAGGCTAGCTTTTTTGTGTGCAAAAGCGTGGTAATTTATGGTCTTTTCGAGCGGATGAATGAGAACAAAATCGAACCACATACTACATATATAACCACCGAAAGATGGTGATCAATGATGGAACGACGAATATTTATCCGGCTTCGCCACCGGGTGCTGGCACATCCAGGGGATATTATTACCGTTGGAGATGCCGCACAAATAGAAGGGCAGCTTCAGCTGAAAAAGAAACTTTCGGCTATGCCGCTTTATCAGGTGAGCGAAAAAGATAAAAATATCGTAATTCTGGATATCATACAAGTCCTCAGAGCCATTCATTTACAAGATCCGGCACTTGATGTTCAAACCGTAGGCGGAGCAGAAACCATTGTTGAAATTCAGTATCGAAAGCGAAATTTATCAACGGTTCTATTTATCGGTGTCTGGCTGCTTCTGTTTATTGGATCGTGTCTTGCCATCATGAACTTTCATGAGGATGTAAGCATGAGAGATGTTCATATCGCACTATATGAAATCATAACCGGAGAGAGGAATGACTATCCATATTTGCTTCAAATCCCATACAGCATCGGTTTGGGACTGGGGATGATCGTGTTTTTTAACCACATATTTAAAAAGCGCCTAAATGAAGAGCCCAGCCCGCTGGAGGTTGAGATGTTTAACTATCAGCTTGATCTCGATCAATATGTGGCCATGCATGAGAATCAAGAAACCATAAAGGATCTGCATGATCGTTAGTGTATTGTTCATTATTTTTGTCGGGCTCGGCGGAGGCATAACGGTGGGGGCGGGTTTCGTTGCTTTTTTAACCGTAATGGGAATCATTCCGCGGCTGATGCAGCTCACCAAAACAATGAGATTTGTTCAGGCTTATGAAGCGGCTGTTATTCTTGGCGCGGTTTGCGGGGGATGGGAGACGCTTCATATGAATCATCTTTATCTAACAAAATGGATAGCTGTGCCGGTCGGGCTTCTGGCAGGTTTGTTCGTCGGGATGCTAGCGGCTGCTCTTACAGAGGTTTTAAATGTCCTGCCGATTTTGGCGAAACGAATCGGGCTCAGAAGTAAAATCATTATTTTATTAATGGCCATCGTGATTGGGAAAATCGCGGGATCTTTATTTCACTGGCTGTACTTTATTGACCATTCATAAGGAGGTTTCAAGATGACAAACATAAAAGAAAATTACAAATCAAAAGTGAAAACATATCAGCCTAAGCCGCCTTACGTCTGGAACTGTGTAAAAGCCTTTTTAGTGGGCGGGCTGATTTGTGCAATTGGGCAAGGTCTGCAAAATTTTTATATCCATTTTTTTGATTTCAATGAAAAAACTGCGGGGAATCCAACAGCTGCAACGCTGATACTAATTTCTGCCCTGCTTACAGGGCTCGGCATCTATGACAGAATCGGACAATTCGCAGGCGCAGGTTCAGCCGTACCTGTCACAGGTTTTGCCAACAGTATGGCAAGCGCGGCTCTTGAATATAAAAGCGAAGGATTAGTGCTTGGAGTAGCGACAAATATGTTTAAACTGGCAGGGAATGTTATTGTTTTCGGAGTTGTAGCTGCATACATCGTTGGAATGATTCGGTTTGCTTTTGAGAAACTGATGTCATAGGAGGAGAAGAAAATGAAATTAACAGGAAAGCAAACCTGGGTATTTGAACATCCCATATTTGTCAACTCAGCGGGAACGGCAGCAGGACCAAAGGAAAAAGACGGACCGCTCGGCTCTTTATTTGATAAAACCTATGACGAAATGCATTGTAATCAAAAAAGCTGGGAGATGGCGGAACGGCAGCTGATGGAAGACGCTGTTAATGTTGCGCTTCAAAAAAACAATCTGACAAAAGATGATATTGACCTATTGCTGGCAGGCGACTTGCTGAACCAAAACGTGACGGCTAACTATGTGGCAAGACACTTGAAAATCCCATTTCTTTGTATGTTTGGCGCCTGTTCAACATCAATGGAAACAGTGGCTGTCGCATCAGCCTTAGTTGATGGCGGGTTTGCCAAAAGGGCACTCGCTGCCACCAGCAGTCACAATGCAACTGCGGAAAGACAGTTTCGCTATCCGACAGAATACGGAGGGCAAAAACCGGACACTGCTACCTCCACTGTAACCGGAAGCGGTGCAGTTGTCATCAGTCAGACACCGGGTGATATCCAAATCACAAGTGCGACTGTCGGAAAGGTTTCTGATTTAGGAATTACAGATCCTTTTGATATGGGATCGGCTATGGCTCCGGCTGCAGCTGATACGATTAAGCAGCACTTTAAAGATCTCAACCGGACAGCGGATGACTATGATCTAATCCTGACAGGTGACCTGTCAGGCGTCGGTTCTCCAATCGTAAAAGACATTTTAAAAGAAGATGGATATCCAGTCGGCACAAAGCATGATGATTGCGGGCTTCTGATTTACACTCCGGATCAGCAGGTCTTTGCCGGGGGGAGCGGCTGTGCTTGTTCAGCGGTTGTCACCTACTCTCATATTTTTAAGCAGCTGAGAGAAGGAAAATTAAACCGTGTATTTGTCGTGGCGACCGGGGCGCTATTAAGCCCGACGATGATCCAGCAAAAAGAAACCATCCCGACTATCGCCCACGGGGTTGTATTTGAGCGTGCAGGAGGTGCATCTTAACATGGACTACCTTTTGGCTTTTGTATGCGGCGGGGCCATTTGTATCGTCGGCCAGCTGCTCTTGGATATCTTTAAATTGACGCCAGCTCATGTCATGACATCATTTGTTGTAATCGGTGCAATATTAGATGGTTTCGGCATTTACGATAAATTTATTGAATTTGCCGGAGGAGGCGCCACCGTTCCGATTGTCAGCTTCGGTCACAGTCTTCTGCACGGTGCCATGCATCAGGCGCATATACACGGATTTATCGGAATCGGCATGGGGATTTTTGAGCTGACCTCGGCCGGTATCTCAGCCGCTATTCTCTTCGCCTTTATCGTAGCTGTTATTTTCAAACCGAAAGGATAATGCCGACATGACGACAAAACGCAAGGTCATACTGGTAACAGACGGGGATGTTTATGCCGCTAAAACAATTGAATACGCCGCAAGCAAAGTGGGAGGTCGATGTATTTCACAATCAAAAGGGAATCCTTCCACCCGCAGCGGCGCCGAGCTTGTCAAGCTGATCGCCTCAGCACCGTATGATCCTGTATTTGTCATGTTTGACGACTCCGGCCTTCAAGGAGAGGGTCCGGGAGAAGCCGCTCTAACCTATGTCGCAACCCATCCGTCTATTGAAGTGCTCGGTGTGATTGCGGTCGCGTCAAAAACACATCAGGCTGAATGGACCAGGGTCGATGTAAGCATTGACCGCAATGGAGAAATAACTGAATACGGCGTCGATAAAGTCGGGGAAAGAGAATTTGATGACCACAGAATGAGTGGAGATACAGTCTATTGCCTTGATAAACTTGATCTCCCGCTTATTGTCGGTATCGGGGATATCGGCAAAATGGGCAGAAAAGACGATATCTCAAAAGGGTCGCCAATCACCATGAAAGCGGTCGAGTTTATTTTAGAAAGGAGCGGGTATCATGCCGGACCACAAGGAAGAGAAAATTCGGGTTTATCGGAATCCAGCTAAAAATGAAGAGTATTTCAAAAACCGTGTTGGGATGGGGACGAGCTATGATGTAGGTGTTCGCAAGCTCACGATTTTAGATAAAGAGATCCAGCTTTACTATCTAAATGGATTATGCGATACAGCCTATATTATTCATTTAATGAGAGAGCTTGTTGCCATTAACAATCGGAAAGAAGACCCTGATGAGCTGGTCGACATCGTCGAAAACAGGCTGCTTAACGCCCAGGTCGAAAAAGTAAAAACCTTGGATGAAACCACCGACCAAGTGCTGTCCGGGCTCGTCGCTGTCATTGTTGAAGGTGCAGGCTTCGCATTTATAATTGACGTCAGAAGCTATCCGGGCAGAAACCCGGAAGAACCTGATACGGAAAAGGTAGTCAGAGGAGCCAGAGACGGATTTGTTGAAAATATCGTCGTCAATACGGCCCTTCTCAGAAGGCGGATCAGAGACGAGCGCCTTCGAGTCAAGATGACTAAAGTTGGTGAGCGGTCAAAGACGGATTTAAGCATTTGTTATATAGAAGATATAGCTGATCCGGATCTGGTTGAGATCGTAGAAAAAGAAATTGCATCCATTGATGTCGATGGATTAACAATGGCAGACAAAACTGTCGAGGAATTCATTGTGAATCAAAGCTATAATCCTTTTCCGCTCGTGCGCTATACAGAAAGACCGGATGTGGCCGCAAATCATGTTCTAGAAGGCCATGTTATCATTATAGTGGACACATCGCCGAGTGTAATCATTACCCCTACGACTTTATTTCACCATGTGCAGCATGCTGAAGAATATAGGCAGGCGCCTTCAGTCGGGACCTTTTTAAGATGGGTAAGATTTTTCGGTATTCTTGCTTCTACTTTATTTCTTCCGATCTGGTTTCTCTTTGTGCTTCAGCCTGATCTGCTCCCGGACAACATGAAATTTATCGGTTTAAATAAAGATACGCATATCCCGATCATCCTGCAGATATTTTTAGCTGACTTAGGAATCGAGTTTCTCAGAATGGCTGCCATTCACACCCCGACAGCTTTATCGACAGCAATGGGTTTAATTGCCGCTGTTCTGATTGGGCAGATTGCGATTGAGGTCGGCCTTTTTTCTCCTGAGGTGATTCTGTACGTCTCACTTGCGGCGATTGGAACCTTTACGACGCCTAGTTATGAATTAAGCTTGGCAAACAAAATGAGCCGTCTTGTCCTCATGATACTCGTTGCCTTATTTCATATAAAAGGGCTCGTCATCGGGTTTACAGTGCTAATTATTGCCATGGCAAGCATCAAATCCCTTCAGACACCGTACTTATGGCCGTTGATTCCCTTTAACGGAAAGGCGCTGTGGCAGGTTCTTGTCCGCACAGCGAAACCTGGCGCAAAAGTAAGACCCAGTATCGTTCACCCCAAAAATCGCTTAAGGCAGCCTACCAATTCATAATCGCATTGAAACTGACTGAAGAGTATGATAATGTATGTCTTAATTATGAAGGGACAGTCCATAAAACTGTCCTTTCATCCATAAGCGGAGAAAGAGGGAATGACATTGTTCTTACACGGCACAAGCAGACAAAATCAACATGGTCATTTAGAAATCGGAGGTGTGGATGCTCTCTATTTAGCGGAGAAATATGGTACACCTCTTTACGTATATGATGTGGCTTTAATACGTGAGCGTGCTAAAAGCTTTAAGCAGGCGTTTATTTCTGCAGGGCTAAAAGCACAGGTGGCATATGCGAGCAAAGCATTCTCATCAGTCGCAATGATTCAGCTCGCTGAGGAAGAGGGACTTTCTTTAGATGTCGTATCCGGAGGAGAGCTATATACGGCTGTTGCGGCAGGCTTTCCGGCGGAACGCATCCACTTTCATGGGAACAATAAGAGCAGGGAAGAACTGCGCATGGCGCTTGAGCACCGCATCGGCTGCATTGTGGTGGATAATTTCTATGAAATAGCGCTTCTTGAAGACCTATGTAAAGAAACGGGTCACTCCATCGATGTTCTTCTTCGGATCACGCCCGGAGTAGAAGCGCATACGCATGATTACATTACAACGGGCCAGGAAGATTCAAAGTTTGGTTTCGATCTTCATAACGGACAAACTGAACGGGCCATTGAACAAGTATTACAATCGGAACACATTCAGCTGCTGGGTGTCCATTGCCATATCGGCTCGCAAATTTTTGATACGGCCGGTTTTGTGTTAGCGGCGGAAAAAATCTTCAAAAAACTAGACGAGTGGAGAGATTCATATTCATTTGTATCCAAGGTGCTGAATCTTGGAGGAGGTTTCGGCATTCGTTATACGGAAGATGATGAACCGCTTCATGCCACTGAATACGTTGAAAAAATTATCGAAGCTGTGAAAGAAAATGCTTCCCGTTACGGTTTTGACATCCCGGAAATTTGGATCGAACCGGGCCGTTCTCTCGTGGGAGACGCAGGCACAACTCTTTATACGGTTGGCTCTCAAAAAGAAGTGCCGGGTGTCCGCCAATATGTGGCTGTAGACGGAGGCATGAACGACAATATTCGTCCTGCGCTTTACCAAGCTAAATATGAAGCTGCGGCAGCCAACAGGATCGGAGAAGCGCATGACAAAACGGTATCAATTGCCGGAAAGTGCTGTGAAAGCGGAGATATGCTGATTTGGGATATTGACCTGCCGGAAGTAAAAGAAGGCGATCTTCTTGCCGTTTTTTGTACAGGCGCTTATGGATACAGCATGGCCAACAATTATAACCGTATTCCGAGACCCGCCGTTGTATTTGTCGAAAACGGTGAGGCTCATTTAGTCGTGAAGCGAGAAACATACGAAGATATTGTAAAACTTGATCTGCCATTTAAAACGGGTGTAAAGCAATAAAAGAAAGCGCCGATTTTTCGGCGCTTTTCTTATTTGAATATAGATACAATCGCATTCCAGATAGATACGAAGAAATCAATGACTTTCTGGATGAAGTTTTTGCCTTCATCTGATTCTATGAATTTCGTAATCTTATCTTTGGCTTTATCAAGCTGGTCACTGACCTGTCCCCAGTCAATGTCAGCGTTTTTCATCTTATTGAATAGGGAGACAAGCTGATTCTTTTGGCTGTCTGTAAGTGTGACGTTTAAATCAGAAGCTGCGTCGTCAACTTGTTTTTCGATGTCAGCTTTATTATCAGGCACCCCGTTTTTAGCAAACTCTTCTTTGATTTTTGCAATCAGGGCTGCCGCATTTTCGTTACCGATTTTGTCTCCAAGCTCTGATGTCGTGACAAGCTCTTGGTTGGCGACCTGCTTAACATCCTCCGAGATCGCTTCGTCAGAAGAAACTTCATACGCCTTTATCAATCCAGTTAAAGCCGCAGTCCCGGATACTTCAAACGGTGCTGTAACATACACCTTCGCATCTTTAACACCGGCTGTCATCAGTGCATTCAGGTACATTTCATCCGTGATGCCGCTGATATTATGGGTCTCAACATTCAATCCGGAGCCTTTTTTGGCAATGGTGATTGAGGATGAAGAAATCGCTCTCGATCCGATTTGTGCGTTCGATATATATTTTCCTAAATATTCATGTTCTTCCTTATTGGTCACGGTTACCGTTGTGGCATTATCAGGGACATTCATTTCATCAAGCACTTTTTGTTTGTCGGATTCTGACAAATCAGCACCAAGTGTTACAATGACATCTCCAACTGCGGCATCCGCGAGACTGACCTTCGGAACCGTCAGCAGCAAAACGGCCGCTGCCAGCATTCCAATCCAAATTTTCTTCAAAGCAGTTTGACCTCCTTCAATTTCACAAGCAGCTGGATAGTGCTGCTTTGTGAGGACCTGAATCATGAAAAATACAGTTCCGTTAGGTTAGACGGAGATAAAGAGATTCAGGTTTCATTTTTATTTTTTAGTAAAGCCGGGAGATTCGTTTTCCCCCGAAAGGTGTGGTATAATAGCCGCGACAAGGAGAGACAGGCTATAACCTATCATACATAATCTCCTTTGAAAATTAAAATAAAGAAAGTAGGCATACAATTGAAAACAGGTTACTTTTTATTAGAAGACGGGAACAAAATTGAATTTGAACTTTATCCTGAAGCTGCACCTGGAACTGTTGCAAACTTTGAAAAGCTTGCGAACGAAGGCTTTTATGACGGGCTTACATTCCACCGAGTGATCCCTGGCTTCGTCAGCCAAGGCGGATGCCCGCACGGAACTGGTACAGAGTCAAATACCCACCCTAAACCTGTTGCCCTTACTAATCTTAACCTGTCAAGCCTACTTTCTTCTTTGGAACTATCTAAAAGCATACAATTTGAATATGAGATACAGAGAGGAGCTTAACAGCTTCTTTTTTTTTAGGGGAGGGCATTAGTGGGGCTTTAGAGAGTGCTGAGGAGGCTTTAGAAGGCTGTTTGCTTGTGTCTGATACTAAGTAAGGTGTAGCCATTAAAGCGCCTGAGGGGGCTAGTTTGGTGTTTGTAGAAGTGAATACAAATGAGTACAGAGAGACTGCATAAGCCTCTCTGTTTTTTTTCTTTATGAGCCTGCTCCTCTTGAGGCTACAGTTACCTCATTGCTGTCATGCTGTAGAGTTTGGAATCTGTCAGCCTGAGGGGTGTTTAAGGTACTTACCACAAGTAAGCCAAGAGTTGAAGTGATAATAGCAGCTATAACAAGTTTTTTCATGTTAAATGACCTCCTTACCTGTTAGCTTACTTGATTTTATTGCCTTTTCCAAGAAATATGAAGATTCTTTATAATTATTTAATGAACTATACACATGAGCTACATCTACAGCCAGTGCCTCTATGTCCACATATGCCTGTCTAGCTTCAAGCTTGTCTATGTTTGCCTTAACTTGCTCTATGGACTCCTGAGGAGAGCTGTAGCACATATGCAGAATAGAGAATTTTAAAGAAAAGTTTGTATTGTCTATTTGTTCTGAGAATTTAATGCCTTCATCTACCCACTCAAGGGCTTTGGCTGTTTCCCCAGTTTTGTAGTTAGACCTTGCAGATTCATACACACACTGTAGATAAGATACAGGAGCATTCTCTTTAAGGTTGTCAGTTTTGAATGCTGTATCAAAGAACTGGATAGCCTCACAGTGCTTGTCCTCTTGTATCTTCAAAAAGCCTAAGTCATAGTAAGCCAAGGCTAAGAGGTGATTATCTCCTGACTTTTTCAACTTTTCTACACAGTCCTTTAGCATGTCCTCTGCTGTCTCTAATCTGCCATCATCAATATAATTCAAGGCTAACAGCATGTCACAGTTGATAACCTGTTTCTCATAGCCTCCATGCCCTTTATAAATACCTTTAGCTTGTGATAGGTGATGATAAGATAATAAGGTGGTCTTTGTGAAGTAATACAGGCTTCCTAGCTTATAATGAAACTCAGCTTTTTCTATTTCATCATATACCTTATCTAACTGTTTCTCAGCCATCCTAAAGAGAGACAGTGCTTGAGAGTAATTATTCCTTGAGCTTTCAAACATTCCCTTGAATAGGAAGAAATAAAACCTAAGCATGTCATCTGTCTTTATTCTTTCCTCATCAGTTAAAGTAGGCTCTTTCCCTGCTAAATCCTCCATAAGGACTTTAAACCTATAATCTAAGATATTGAAATAAAGAAGTACATCTTGATTCTCCTCCATGTCCTCAAGCACATCAATGATCTTGTCTCTAAGCTCTACAGCCTGAGAAATCTCTCTCTTTCTGATATGAACATACCAGTCATTGATGAGGTTAGCTACATCCACTGAGGCTAACTCAGTCATTAAAAAACCCTCCTTTAGTCAGTATGTACAATATTTTACAGAAAAGTCCTAATTTTTGCAAAGGCTAATTGTTTCATATTAAGTATCAAAAAAGTATCAAAAATTACAATATAGTGTTTGACAGTATACTGTAACTATAGTATACTAAAAGAGTAGAGAGGAGGGAAGAAGTGAGATATAGAGAAGTAGCAAAAACCCTCAGGAAACAAGGCTGTGAAGTCATTCGCCAAAATGGAACTTCACATGTAATATGGTATAGCCCACTGACGAACAGAAACTTTCCTGTTCCTAACCATCCCAGTAGAGATATACCAAAGCCTTTCCTAAGGGAATTATCCAAACAGTCAGGGGTTAAGCTCATCTAAGAGCTTTCCCTGCTCTTTCTCAATCTGTATAATAACACATATAATACAGGATTGGGTATTACTTACTCTAGGAGGTCACTTTAAAATGGCAGTGTTTAAATATTATGCAAAGATTGACAGAGAAAAACTTGATGGCACAGGTCTATATATGGTTAGCTTTCCTGATTTAGAAAACTGCTTCACTTATGGTGAGACAATGCAGGAGGCTGTAGCTATGGCTCATGATGCACTAAGAGAGCTTTTAGCTGTAGAGGAGCAGCAAGGGAATCACATTCCTAAAGCATCAGACATTAAAGACATTGATATTGAGGCAGGAGCAAGCTATGTCCTCATAGAGGTAGCTACAGATAAGGTGGAGGAGGCAAGCTAGGTGCAGGAATTGGCTAAGGAGTATGCTGAGCTGTTTTTCAAGGCTAAGCAAGCTCAGTACAGGTTAGCAGACATAGAGGATAAGGTACAGGAGCAAGGGCAGTGGGATGACTTCAAACAGGAAGTTAAGGCACACCTAAAGCTATTATGTATTATGGAGGGCTGAGTAATCAGGGTTACCCTCCTTCTGCTATACTAGAGGAGAAAAGGAGAGGTAACTGTGATAATACTGATAATACTCATCATCATGGCTATTGGTGGCTGTGGGATGCTTTGGGATAAGTACAGGGTTAGAAGGTACAGAAGTGCTAAGCTGTGGGAACAGGTGGAGAAGTTTGAGGAAGAAAGAAGAAACAGGAGGGGCTGAGCAATCAGCTCTTTTTTTATGGTATTGACTACCTATAGAGGAAATATTAAAATAGATTGGTAGGATTGCGTATAAATTATTTACAGGAGGCATTTACTTTGACTAGACAACAAAATACAGTTTGGGTGCAGGATGTACCTAGCACACTATCAGAGCTACTTTTTGACTTGGTGGGGATGTCAGCCTCAGAGATAGGGCTTCAAGGAGTTATCTATTGGGCTGAGAGCAGGCTTACTGAGTTTCACAACCATGTCACTAAAAAGGAGTACAGTGAGGTCATTGATATGATGTTACAATTTGACAATGAGTACCTTGCTACCATGATAAGTGAGCTACAAACATTCCTGATTAAACACAGTCTGAAAATGGCTGTGTAAGCTCCCTCCTCTAAAGTAATGCTTGTAAGGTGCTTTTAGCAGATTGTACCTTACAGGCAGCGACTGAGGGAGAGGCTTAGTAAAACTGTATATTTGTATATTATAAATATATTAGAATTTGAATAACAATAATGAGAACCCACCCTACTCAGGCAGTTAATTGAACATTAATATTCAAAACTGCAATCTCTTAGGGAATAGTAGTTTGATCTACCAGTAAAGTAGTACACCATTTAATTAAAGTAAGAATAAAAATGAACTATAATTGGATAAAAGTCTAGTCAAAGTAATGCTCCTACCTACATAAGTCTAACTGTCACCCACAGTTAGGCTTTTTTGTTGTCACAGATTATAAAGAGGGGTCTAACTAAGGTATTGAGGAGGTGATACCTTGAGTATGAAACAGTTTAAGAATGATGATATGGATATTGTAGGTGAGCAGCTAGAGGACAATGGTCAGTACCTGTTTGTCAGAAGTCAAGGCTTCCTGTATGCTGTGTCCAAGAAGAATCTTACTGTTACTGACCTGCCTAAGGCAGAAAAAGTAGAGGATGCAGTTGAGGCAGTTGAGCCTGAGAAGGCAGTTAAACCTGTCAAGAAAAGGGGAAGAAAGCCCAAAAAGGCTGAGAATGCTGTAGAATAACTGTTAATTAAAGGGAGTAGGCTGATGCTTGCTCCTTTTTTTTTGTATCAGTGGCTGTAACACAAAGCTAATTATAGGGGGTCTGTTTTTGACTGGGGGGAGGGGGTATCTGAATTTTTTAGGCAGGCTGAGGCTAGTCATATCAAGGGTTTGGAGCTTTTAAAGTACTAGCTACAATATTTAGTACAGTAAAATTACTTTATTTAGAGTGTTACAGCTAACTACATAGTAGGAATAACAGATATAACATTTCTTTTAAAACAGTATAAAAGTAATAACAGTTATAAACAGTATAGAAACAGTATAAGGAATAAGATAAAGAATAAGAATAAATGTAAGGAGACACTTTGTTTGGGCTGTTACAGTTAGACATAGTAGTGAGAGAGGGAATGACCTTTTAGAGGGTTATCAGCCTCCAAAATCTCTCTCTAAGTTGTCTCCTATTGTTACCTCTAAAGGGTCTTTTCTGATGAGTCTGATGGATAGCTTTTAGCTACCTGTCAGGCTTTTTTATTTACCCTTTTATCCAAGATATTTAGAGATCATGTCTCTGATTATAAAAGGTAAATGGAGGTTAAATGTAGGAGCAAGCTGATTTTTGATCTTGGATTTTTGTTGTTACTGTGGCAAAGCTTTATTTTTACAGTTAAATGCCTGTAAATGATAGCAAATAAATGGATGTACAAGACAGTTAAATGTCTGATAAATGCAGTAATAGCAAGGGATTAAATGACCTGTAAATGACAAGTTAAATGGCTGTTAAATGACAGTAAATATAAGGCAAGTGCTGTAAGGTAAGTGAGAGATGATGGTGAGGAAAGTACAAGAAAAGGGGAGTGGATACACTGTGAAAAATAAAAGGAAGGCATTAAAGCCTGAGCAATACAAGGCAATAGCACTGATGGTATACAAGGATGTTAATGGGCTTACCAATGAGATGATTGCTAAAGAGGTGGGGGTCAATCCAAGTACCCTGTATGAATGGAAAAAGGGGCAGGCATTTAATGATGAGCTTATCAGGCAGTCTGAGGAAGTGCAGAGAAGCTTTCTAGCAGATACCTACACACAGCTAAGGATGATTATTAATAACCCTAAAGCTAAAGAAGGTACTAAGATTAAGGCTATTGAATTGGTACTCAAGAATCAAGGCAGACTTAAAGATGTACAAGAAGTTACTCAGTCTGTTGATGAGAAGTCTCTAACAGATATACTATCTGAATTGAATAACATCTAAGCAAAGGCAGAGCAGTGATGCTCTGTCTGTTTTTTATTTTATTTATTGAGACTAACTTATGAGACTGTTTAAAGCCTTATGTATCAATGATTAAATAACTGTCTCAGAATCAGGTGTTTATGAGACTGTTGACACACACTAACTCTCTGTTACTCTGCTGTGAAACTCTACATAAAAATAAAATGGCTCAAGCTTTTTGGGGGCTACAGGGGGGAACAGGGGTAGGAGGGGCTAGGGCAAGTGCCTCTAACATTTACACAATGGAAAATACCTTTTTGGTGGAAGTTTATTTCCAGTTACTCTACAGCAACTCTACAGAAAATGCATCCATATCAATAACCATTACTCTACAGCAACTCTAAAGTAACTCTACTGATCTAAAAGCTTTGCCACATCATACCCAGTTATTGCCTTGCATATATCCAGTATTCTGCTATTATTAGACTATAAACAAGAACAAGTGTTCTACTTTTAGGAGTTGGAAAGAGTGAAAAAAATACAACATTGGGAAAAAGGTACTCCTGCTGAGGTTTGGTATTTACTTGAGGATTGGGGCTACTTTAGATCAGACATCAATCTCACAGATGCAGTAAATGTAGCCAAGTATATACTTAACAGCCTCACCACTATTGACCCCACAGATTATTACTACTCTCTGAAAGAGTTAGACAGTACCCAGTACCATAACATGATGAGTGACTGCCTTAACTTCATTCACAAGTATCAATCAATGACAACAATACAACTAGGTAAACTTGCTGAATAAGTAGGGCTATAACAGCTCTGCTTTTTTTATTTGCCTGTCACAGTTTCAAAAGTCTCCTCTAACTAAGGGTTGAAAAATACTCTAGGAGGCTTTTACATGGAGCTATCAACTTACAGACATATTAAGAGATTCCTTGACGCAGGAGTTTTTATTCCAAACACAGAGACTGGGCAAGTCTTTAGTAGAAAGGGCACTGAGTTTAAAAAGTGCAATAACTCAGGCTATAAGCTTGCGAGTGGCTACCTTGATGGAATGATCTTTACTACTACAGTACACAATATTATTGCTGTAGCAGGAGGTCTCAATCCAGTTGGCAAGACAATTAATCACATAGATGAGGATAAGGACAATAACAGCCTAGCTAACTTGGAGGTGCTATCCCTTGCAGATAACCTCAGACAAGCCCATAAAAGTCGCAAAATCCCTACTAACAAAGGAATGACCTATAGAAAAAGGTTTACTGATAAGGAGGTAAGGGAAATCAGGGGGCTTTTAGCTAATGGCTTGAGTTGTAGAAAGCTGAGTGATCTGTTTAACACCTCTGTAGCTACTATTTCTAATATTAAAACACGCAAAACATATCAGAATATAGCATGAGGCAGGGCTATAACAGCTCTGCTTTTTTTGTTGCCTGTCACAGTTTGGGCATGGCTTTCTAATTAAAGGTTAAAACAGAAGGAGGTCATAGTATGGCTTACAGTATGGATTTGAGTAAAAATAAATTTGGAGCTAGACTGTATATTACAAAAAAGGAGCTTGAGTTTGACCCTAAGAGGGAGCCTTTCATTGAAAAGCAGGTACTTCATGAGTTAGGCAGAGGTATGGAGCATAAAATTGAAGTATCTAAAAAGTATGATGAGAGCCTAAACAGCTATGTGTTTGAAGCAGAGGCAGTCATCTTGACTCCTGAGGAGTACAGAGCCATGCTTGGGCACATTAGGCATCTTGAAGATCAGATAAGAGTGTTATATGGGGGCAGAGATTAATTTCTCTGCTCTTTTTTTTTTATGCTGTCACACTTTCTCCTGCCTGTCTAACTAGGGATATGAAAAGACACTTAGGAGGAATACCTATGAAAATGACATTTAACAGAAATCCTATCACTTTTGGCAAGACTGTTGAGCAGCCCAGTCAGGAGCTGATTAAAAACACTCCTGCTTTGCACAATGCCTCACTAGAGGATGCTCTCAAGTTTGGGGGAGAGCTTACTAGGCAGGCTATTGGAACAATGGATTTAACTTTCAGTAAAAAGCACATCATTGTAGACACAAAAGTACACATGTTAATGCCTACTTTTTCACCTGCCCTATCAGGCTGGCACAGTGATGGAGTGCCTAGAGGAGCTGAGCTTAATCCTACAGTGAAGCAAGCTCCTAACATTCAAGCACAGGAGGACATGGATGCTAGTATCTTTCACCTGTTTGTTACTGGGCAGGGCTGCCTCACTCAATTTTTAGATCAGAGCAATGTAGAGCTTGAAGTGCCTGACACTCCTGACTCTAAACTGTACAGCATGATTAATCAGCAGGTTACTCAAGGTCTTGCAGATGGCAAGTACACAGCTACTGACATTCCTAGCTGTACTGCTGTTAAGTGGGATTGGTGGGATTTACACACAGCACAGCCTGCTAAAGAGCATGAGTGGAGATTCTTAATCAGGGTAACTGAGACTGATCTGCATGAGCCTAAGACTGATCTTAGAGACATCATCAGAACACAGCAACAAGTGTACTTACCTCATAATTTTGGATGGTAAACCACAGGCAGGGCTTTCATAGTCCTGTCTTTTTTGTGCTGTCACAGATTTAACAGACTTTTCTAACTAGGGAGGTAACAAGGGCAAAACCCTTGACTTTTTAGGAGGCCTGTTTATGACAGTATTACTTACAAGCAAAGAAATTGAGCGTTTGTTAGCTACAGAGGAGTACAAGCCTATTGAAAGGCTAGATAAGTCTACACTTACTGCTGCTGAGAAAGCTCAAGTAAGGGAAGTAGAGGAAGTGGTGAGCTTTGGGCAGGACTTAATTGAGCTGTTTGATTGGTTTCTTGAGTCTCAAGATACACTACCTACACAAAAGCAGTATGTTAACTCAGGCATCAATAAAATGTTAGCTTGGTTTACCACTAATAAGCCTGAGGTAGAAGTAACTACAGTTATGGTAGAGGCTTGTAAGCTGAGGCTGACTAGGACATACATGAGTAAGGTGATAGAGCTGCACTTTGAGGCTTGCTTGAGGGAAAGTATGCCACATTTAAAAGTTATCTCTCATCCTCTGATTGATTCTGTAATGGGTGTAGATATTGTAGCTGAGGATGATGTAAAAAGATACTATATCCACATAACCTCTAATACTCCAATGGCTAGAAGAATGCTAAAAGAGAAGGAGAGCAGAGGTGGTCTAAGGTTGGGCAATGCTTTCATCAAGTACATTAGAGACTTTGAGGGAGACCTTATGCTGATGTATGAAATCCATGAGGAGTCTGAGACAACAAAGATCATCAATGGTTTTCCACTATTCAGACCTGAATTTATTGAGTGGAGGCTAAACCTTGCAAGCTCTTCATCTACAGCAGGTGAGTCACTGTCAGTACCTTATAGCAAGTTAGATCACTTCACTGACTGGGCAAAGCATCAATTAAAACAGGATATACAGCTATCAGAGGGGGCTTAGCAGCCCTCCTTTTTTTCGCCCTTTTTTCCTGTCTCAAAAAAGTTTCAAAACATACTTTACAGTATAGTGTAATTATAGTAAACTGTAATCAGAGACAACAAACAGGAGATGACTGAACATGGAAAAGCGTTACACAGTTAAAGCAAATGGCACTACAGCAGAAGGTAAAAAGAACTGGGAAGTCTTTGACAAGCAAGAGGAAAAGTTTCTAACTCAATTTGAGGGTGGCAGGTTTGCTCTCCAAGATATTGCAAAGCAATTAAATGAAGGCACTCTTACTCTTGAGCCTGCTGAGGAGAAGTCTACAAAGACTGTAGGTTATATGAGGGTATCTACAAAACTTGATAAGCAGGTATTTGACAGACAAGAGGAGCAGTTAAAGGCTTTTGGGGTAGATCATATCTATGCTGATAGGATGTCAGGCGCTAAAAGGGAGAGACCTGAGCTTAACAAGATGTTAGAGGAGCTTGAGGAGGGAGATACTGTAGTAATTGTAGCCATTGACAGACTCAGCAGGTCTACAAAGGACTTACTTGAGATAGTGGAGATCATCAAGAACAAAGGAGCATCCCTCAAGTCTCTTAATGATTCTTGGTTAGATACAACTAATGGAAATCCTATGTCAGAGTTTCTTCTTACTGTAATGGGAGCTTTAGCTCAGATGGAGAGAGAGCAGATCACTCAGAGAATCAGAGAAGGTGTAGCAGTGGCTAAGGCTAAAGGCACTAGAATGGGCAGACCTAAAAAAAGTAGGCACAAGGTAGAGCTTGCATTAGACCTCTATTCCAAGGGTGAGCATACAGTACCTCAAATAGTGGAGATCACAGGAGTCTCAAAAGCGACTCTTTACAGAAAGATTAAGGCACTTGAGGAGGGAAAACTCTAAATAGGTAAAATGCGGGAGACAGCTAACTAACTGCTGTCTCTTTTTTCTTGCCCTCACCTTTATGAAACAGCCCTCAGATGAGCTAGTAAGTGGCTAACCCATATAGGGTTATCTGAGACAGTGAGAATAAAGGGGAGAGGGCTAAAATGTTAGCAATGGATTTAATCAAATGGCTCAAGGATACTCCTATAGATGAGGTTATTGAGTATGCCTCAAGACTTGAGGGTAAAATTGAGGAAATGAGAATTGATGCTTTAAATTATATTCAAGAAGGAGACAGAGACTCTGCTGAGGAGATGCTTGAGGAAATCAAATACTACAGCAAGGTATACAGGATGACAAGAGGCTACTTTGATAGTCTCTTTTTTGCATATGAGTACTTTTCAGATGATAAAAACCCTGAGAATGAGACTAACCTGATACCTAAAGGAGTTTCTATAGATGATGCTCCTGACTTTCACAGGGAGCTGACAGCTAAACTGGATGAGCTGACTACCATTAACCCAATTAAAAACATCTGTTGGGGTTCTAGTAGGGGTAGTGGTAAATCTGCATACCTGTCCAATGTGTACCCTACACATGCTGTGGTTTACAGGACAAGAAAGTATATTGTAATCATCTCAGAGACAGCCTCCATGTCTCAAAACTTTGTAGAGTTTATTTCCACTAACCTCAAGAGCAATGCAAAGCTTAGGGAGGACTTTGGTGAGCATCTTTCACCTAACAAAAAAGCTAACCCTGAGGATAATCAGGAGGGCTTTGTAACCTTCTCTGAGATCAAAGTGCAGTCATCCTCAATGGGTGGGCAGCTCAGGGGTTCTAGGTTTAAGAATGCAAGACCTGACCTTATTTGCTGTGATGATTTAGAGTCAGCTAAAAACACAAACACCAAAGACCTTAGGGATAAGAACCTCCATTGGTTTAACTCAGTTGTAGTGCCTTTAGGAGACCCTAAAAAGACTGCAATTATCTACATGGGTACTCTTGTGCATGGTCAAGGCTTGCTGCCTAACATCATGAGAAGGAGTGGCTATGATTCTAAGATGTACTCAGCAATCATCAGTGAGCCGGTGCATCAAGATTACTGGGAAAAGCTTGAGAACATGCTCAGAGATATTGACAACCCATACAGGGAATCTGAGGCAGAGGCTTTCTATGCTGAAAACAGGGAGATCATGGATGAGGGAGTAGAGGTGCTGTGGGCTGACAGGTTTAGCTACTTTGATCTGATTAAGAAAAAGATTGAGATTGGCAGCAGAGCCTTTGCCTCTGAGTACTTGAATAAACCTTCTGATGATGAGTCAGTAATTTTCAGAGAGGATTACTTCTTATACTTTGAGGACTCTGATCTGTTTGTAGAGGATGTAAAAGGCAGGAGCAGGATTAGTCACCATTTAGATATTGTAGGCTTTTGGGATATTGCTATGGGTAAAAATAGCAGGTCAGACTACAATGCAATCAATATCATTGCAAGGGATAGAAGGACAGGAGCAATTTATGTCCTAGAGAGTTGGGCTAAGAAGTGTACACCTTCTCAAGCAATGGAGGTGGCTCTTAATATGGTTGAAAAGTATCAGCCTAAGAAATTTGGAGTTGAGACCATTCAGGCACAGTATGACATCTATAGGCAGATGCAATCTAGGGCAGTACAGAGAGGTCTGTACTTTACTAGGATAGTGCCAGTTAACCCTACTACTAGGAAGGAGTCAAGAATAGAGGCTTTAGAGCCATTGTTTGAGCAGGGTGTCATCAGGATTAAAAAGAATCAGAGGATACTGCAAGAACAGCTATTACAATACCCTAACCATGACCATGATGACAGCATTGACAGCTTGGCATCAGCAATAGGTATGACAAGAGTAAATAAAAGAGGATTTTGGTACAAGCCTGAGGGGATTTAAAACCCTTTGGGCTTTTTTTGTTACCAAAAATAAGGAGGATAATTGATGTCTACATTTAATCAGATGTTTTCTAAAGGGGAGTTTTACCCTCCTATTGAGCATAAAGACAGGATTAACAGGTACAAAGAAAATAAGCTTTTAATTGAGGGGAAACATGGGGAGCTTTTCAGAAAGCACAACTTTAATAGAAATGGGAGGCTGTATGTTTCAGTCAATCTAGCAGGCATTATAGCCAAGAAGTCTGCTGACTTTTTAATTGGAGATGGAGTACAGGTATCAGCAGGTAAAGAGGATAACAGTAAGGAGCAAGTAGCCCTAGACAGGATTAAAGACGCTAATGATCTTGACATCCTTTTCTATGAGTCAGCCTTAGCCAATGCCTACAGGGGAGACAGCTTCTTTAAGGTTAGGTTTGGTCAGGAGTATGGTGGTATGTATCCTCCTGAGTTTGATAATCCAAGGGTTATTATTGAGACTCTTGATGCAGGGTATGTCTTTCCTGAGGTTGCCAAGCACAATAAAAACCTTATCACTGCATATCATGTAGCCATTCCTATCAGGATTGATGATGAGTCAAAAGAGATCATGGAATCTGACTGGGTTCTTAATATTGAGAGTCATTATGCAGGGAAAATCATTTACAACCAATTTAAGCTCACAGTGATGGTCACTGAGGCTGATGGTACTCCTATTGACTTTAAGATTGGAGACCTTATAGGAAGCCCTCAGGAGGTGTTTACAGGGGTTCCAGTGCCTTTGGTAGTACATGTGCCTAACTTCTCATTAGATGACCACTGGGAGGGCTTAGATGACCTTTCAGAGCTAAAGCCTTTGTTTGATGAGCTTAACAATAGGCTCAGTCAAGTGGCTTCAATTTTAGACAAGCACAGTGACCCTGCTATAGCTTTACCAATGGGTTTACTAACAGAGGATGAGCAGGGCAGACCTATTTTTAATGTAGCTAATTCTAAAGTATTTGAGATTGATGGTAACAGTAAAGACATTATTCCTCAGTATGTTACTTGGAATGGTCAGCTACAGGAAGCCTACTCTGAGATTGACAGAATCATTGACATGATTTTGATTACTGCTGAAATTCCTGCTGTAGCTTTAGGTAAAGGTGACTCAGGTACATCAGGCAGCTCAGGTCTTGCTATTAGGTTTAGGCTCAATTCTTTGTTAGCCAAGATCAAAAGAAAAAGAAAGTATTATGAGAAAGGTCTCAAAAGAGTATTTTTAATTGCCCAGTACTTAGAGTCTGTGGTAGGCATCTCTGATTATGAGATCACAACTCCAAAACTTACCTTTACTGATGGTCTTGATAAGGATGAGCTACAAGAGGCTAACCTAGCTAACATCAGGACAGGTGGCGCAGTCACAATGTCTCAGAAAACAGCAATCATGAAGCTTGATGGTCTCACTGAGGAGCAAGCAGATGCAGAGATTGCAAGGATTGAGGAGGAGCAGTCAGCTCAGGCTGAGAAGGAAGCTACAGCATCCCCATCTATCTTTAATGATCTTGAGGATGATGAGGAAGAAGCTGAGCAGCCAGCAGAAGAAAAAGAAGCAACTGAGGAGGAGCAGGAGTAATCCTGTCTCCTTCTTTTTATTAGGGGGGAAATTAAATGGCTTTTATACCTACACCTAAGTATGACAAGGATAAAAAGAGGATGGCTAAGATGCTGTCAAAGCAATATAAGCAGATGTTAGATTATCTGATCTTACAATTACAGTTTAATCCTGATGACCCAAGGGTTATAAGGGAAGCTCAGATTATGAGACAGATAAATTATTGGCTAAAGGAGCTAGATCAGGCTCTCTACAAAGAGATAGAGAAGCTAATCAAAAAATCCTTTCAAGATGGTCAAGCCTATCACTTGCTGTCAGTCAAAGAGGCTAAGAACTGGGAGGAAGCTGTAAGCTCAGCAACTTTCAATAAATTACAGAGGGCAAGAATAGAGGCTATTGTAGCAGACACTCATGAGGATATTTTACAAGCCACAAATAATACATCCTCAGCTATTAAATCAGTGGTTAGGCAGACTGTCTCAAAAGTGGCTCAATACCACTCTTTAAATAATGGGAATTATAAGGATATGCAAAAGGATTTATTGAAGCAACTATCTAAGCAAGGTCTCAGTAAGACCATTGTTAAAGATGGTTTTGTAGGTATCACAGATAAGGCAGGTAGGAAGTGGGATTTAGCTACCTATAGCAAAATGGTAGTGACCACAAAGACTAATCAAGCTTTTATAGAAGGTGTTGCTCATGAGTCAGAGGAAACAGGTTTTGACTTAGCTGTAATCTCAGATCATGGTGCTGAGGATGCTTGTAAGAACTGGGAAGGCTTAGTTATTTCTCTGACAGGTAAAACAAAGGGCTACATCACTTACAAGCAGGCTAAAGCTACTAATGAAATTTTTCACCCAAACTGTGAGCATGGTGTCCATTCTATTAGATCACTGGATATGTTACCTGCTGATGAGATAGCACAGCACAGAAGGAAAATGGCTCAAATAGGCAATGTGGATAGTAGGAAATATGTGAGGAAGAAAAAGAGGAAAGCAGGTTAATTATTGCTTTCCTTCCCTAAAAGCAGGTAGTAACAGCCCTTTTGGTATTATTGAGGCTTTAATTCTTTCAACTACCTTTGGCACTAGGATGACCACTATGAGTGTAGCTACTGAATAGCCTATCAAGGAAACTAAAGAGGACTCCTTTGAATGAGTGAAGTAATGATTAAAATTTTGTATAGCTTTGTAGGCGTATAAGACTAAGACAGGGAAGGCAAAATACTGGTTAATGAGATCTAATATCCCCCTAGAGCCTGACTGCCTTACCCTTTTTGGATTGTTTATAAAATCAACTCTATGCCTGTGTTGCAAGTCCACACTACTTGAAGAAGAATTATCTTCATAACTATGTATTACAAAGCCCTCATTTGGTCTTAGCTGACTAAAGAATACTTTAATATTGTCTTTATCAGAGCATAGAAAAACATCCTTTAGATGGGCTGTTTTATGGTCTAAGTTAGTAAATAAAATTTCTCCATCAGTTTTAATAGTTAGGCATTTGTGTGGGCTTATAATATCCTCCCTTAAAACTGAATCAGTTCCTGAGTTCCAAACATAGTGGTAAACAAGGTTAGGATTGCTTTCAGAAGCTGCACTAAAGTAAGTAAGTTGATATTTATTCTTAGACAGCCTATGAAGATAGTAAGTATATGCGCTACCTAATAGAAAGAAAATAATGTTTGAGATCAAATAATCCACCCCCTTTCTTTCCTATTATACAAAACTTTCTAAGCCTTTTTTAGGAATTAGAAAGTTTTTTCCTGATTTACTTTATTTATGCCCTATTACTTAGACATATATATGACTCAGGTAGAGAGCCTGAGATGAGAGAGGAGGAGCAATATGCCTGATGAAGTTGTACAGACTGAGGCTACAGAAGCTACAGAAACTGAGCAAGTGACAGAGGAAGTAAAAGAGCCTGAGGTCACAGTTAAGGTAGAGGTAGAAGAAGTAAAAGAGCCTGAGGTTAAAGATGACAAAGAATCTGAGACAGAAACAGAGCAGGAAGAAGTAACAGAGTCAGAGGAAACTAAAGAGCCTACTAAAGATGAGGATGCTGAGTCTGATGAGTTGGTACAGATTAAAGGTCAGCTAACTGACAAAGAGAATGAAGTAACTGACTTAACAGCTAAGCTAAAGAAATCAGAGGCTAAAGTAGATGACCTTAAAACTCAAGTTAAATCTCTTTCCACTGTTGTAGAGTCTTTGGTTGAGAATAAGGTAAAAGCAATTCCTGAGGAGTTTCATGGTTTGATACCTGATGGAGATGCAGTAAGTAAATTAGCTTGGATTACTAAAGCTGAGGAAAGTGGAATCTTTACTAAGCAGGAGTTAAATGTAGAAATTGGGAAGCCATTAGAGCTTACTCAAGCTGACCCTAAAGCTGTAAGTAAGATGAGTCCACAGCAAAAGATGTCTCATTACTTTAGCCAAGCATTTTCAAGAAACTAATTAAAACTAATAAACAGAATGGCAGGGAGCTAAAGGCTCTCTTTTTTAATGCCAAAATTCAAGGGGGAAAATAAAAATGGCAGGTTTAACACTAGCACAGACTGTAGACCTTACTCAAGATGTCCTTAAAAAAGGTGTTATTGAGACTATGGCTACTGAGTCAAAACTATTGGCAGTATTGCCTTTTATGAATATTGAAGGCTCAGGTTATTCTTACAATGTTGAGCAATCATTAGCAGGAGTAGAGTTTAGGGCAGTTAACACTAACTATAACACTGTAGCTCCTACTACTAGGAAAGAAACTGAGTTTCTTACTATCCTTGGTGGTGAGGCAGTTATTGATAGTTTCCAAATGGAAGTACACTCTAACATCAATGATCTTATGGCTATTCAGACAGCACTTACAGCTAAGTCTATTGCACATAAGTATGAGAAAACTTTCATCAATGGTGATGTAGCTGTAGATGCTAACTCATTCAATGGTTTAAAGAAAAGGGTAGCAGGTACTGAAATGGAATTTGCTAACTCAGGTAATCTAGTTGCTGACCTTGATGTTCTTCTTGATGAGGTTTATGGTGGCGCTGATGCTCTTATCATGAACAAGAAAACAAGAAGGAAGCTTACAGGTGAGGCTAGGACTGGTCAGATCACTTATGTTAAAAATTCCTTTGGTGTACAAGTTACACAGTATGGAAATGTTGACATCATTGATCTTGATTCAGAATTGCTTGAGGATGATGTGATCTTTGCTGTTAAGTTTGGTGCAGGTGAAGCTGTATCAGGCCTACAGTCTAAATCAGGTCTTTCTGTTAGGTCTCTTGGTGAGCTTGGTGAGTCTCCACAGATCAAGACTAGGATTGAGTGGTTTGTAGGTCTTGCAGTATTCCATCCTAAAGCTGTTGCTATGAGGAAGGCTACTGCTGAGGCTGCTGCTTAATCAGTACAGTAAATAATTGAGGGCAGGGCAGGAGTTTCCTGTCTTGTCCTCTTTTTTTATACCTAATTACTAGAGAGGAGATAGTTTAAATGGCAGTAAAAGTGATTGTACCTAATGAGAATTACAGTGAGATGTTTCAAGGAGTCCAGTTTAAAAATGGTGAGGGCATCTTTGAGGATGAGAAGTTAGGCAAGTCCATTGCTGAGACTTTGGGCTATAAGGTAGAGGCTATCAAGGCAGAGAAGAAAGCACCTGCTAAGAAAGCTCCTGCAAAGAAAAAAGCTGAGTAAGGAGGTAGATACTGATGCTGACACAGGTAGAGGTTGGGCAGTTTATTGATGAGAATATTCTCCATTCTAAGTTATGGGATGCCTCTGATGATGCTGTCAAACAAAAGGCAGTTAATCAGGCTCAGCATACTTTATTTAGGTATCTACCTGATGTCTATAAAGAGGGAGAGGTTATTCCAGTGGAGGATGTAGCTGAGCAAGTGCTGTGGCTATTGAAGCTGGATGACTCCATGCAGAGAGCTGAGATGGGTACATTGATGATTACTATTGATGGCATTCAAGTGCAGCTTAAAGACATGGATAGAACAATCTCTCCTAAGATACTTAATTACTATGGTATCTCAAGCATCAGGAAAAAGAGAGTGGGCAGCTATGCTGTGAATTACTCTACTGATACCTACAGGATGGGCATTGAGTCTAGGACTGATAGGCACAGCAAGTACCTCTATTATAGGGGGGATTGATTATGCTAGGTTTTGTACCCATGCCTCATGTGGCTAAGTTGCTAAAAGCTGACAGCGCCTTAGACAAGTGGGGTTTACCTGTATCTACAGGTGTAGGTGAGGCTATTCCTTGCAAAATAACATATAACAGTACCAATGAGTCCATACAGGTAGCCTCAGGAGAGATGGTAGTTTACAGAGCTAATATTCTTTTTGAAGGTGTACCACAGATCAGCTATAAGGATTTAATTGAGTGGTCAGATGACTGGGGCAATGTCCACAAGAAACAGCCCCTAGCTATTGATTACAAGCATGATCTGTCAGGCACTCCTGTTGCTGTTAAGGTCACTGTCTGATGGCTAAGTTTACTGTAAAAGCTGACTTTGTGGACAAGTCAAAGCTTATCAATGGCAGAGTTAAAAAGGCTATGAGAGGGGCTATGCTAGATGTCATCTTAGATGCTAAAAGGGTAGCCTCCAAGTCAGCACCTCATGACAGTGGTTTCTTAGAAAAGACAGCACAGCATGAGATACATGTAGCAAGTGGATATATAGAGGGTTCTGTAGGGTTCTCTGCTGTCCATAATGGCTTTAACTATGCTGAGTGGACTCATGATAAGTCTTACAAGTTAGGTTCTAAGTCCAAAAAGAAAAAGGGAGGCAAGTCTAAATTTGGGGGAGGTACAGTTCCAGTAGGTAAGGGCTATTTAGAGAATACACTCTCAATGAATAGGTCAGGCTACATGGACTACCTTGAGGAAAAATATAGACAGGCTTTGAGTTAGGGGGAAGCTCATGAGTATCACTGATATTGTAGACTTTCTCAAGCTATTGGGGTTTTCTGATGAGATTTACCCTCTAGCTTTCCCTGCCACTTCTCCTGACAGAGCAATGATGGTAGAGGTTGGGGATGGTGTACTGCCTAAGGGAGTTTTATCAGATTTTGTACTTACTATTACAACAAGAGACATCCATCCTAGTGAAGCTGAGCAGTTAGCTAATGAGGCACTTATGAGACTGCATGGTGTTACTAATGTTTCCATTGGTGATGCTTACATTGTCCAAGTGATGGCACAGTCTATGATGCCTAGCTCTCTAGGTAAAGATGAAGAAAATAGATATTTTTATTCCATTGATTTTAGAGTCCTAGTTTAAAAACTTAGGGCTTTTTTTAATGGGGAAATTTAAGGGGGAAATAACAATGACAGTAGCTAAAAAGGTAGCAGGTGTAGATGTCCTGTTAAAAATCAAGAAAGCTGATGGTACTATACTTATTCTAGGTGGACAAACAGGAGCAACCCTAAACAGGGAAGCTGAGACTATTGAGGTTACAGATAAGACAGCAGGAGGTTGGGCATCCAGCTTGCCTGGTATTAAATCATGGTCTATTGATGCTGATGGCTTTGTAGTGCTTGGTGATGTAGCTTTAGAGGCTATTGAGGATGCCTTCAATGATAGGGTAGCAGTAGATGCAGAGATCAGGGTAGGTGCTACTGATGATCTTGATGGAGTAACTTACAGTGGTACTGGGTACATTGTTGACCTGCCTTTAGAGTTTGCTCAAGATGATGCTGTAACTTACTCTCTGTCTATTGAAGGTGCTTCACCTTTAGTAAGGACTAAGGGTGCTGTTACAGAATCTACTCAATCTGCTTAATATCACTTTAAAACAGAATATGTAGTTAGACATATAGGGGAGTAGGGCTGATGCCTTGCTCCTCATTATTTTATTTTAGGGGGAAATAGGATGGCTATTAAAACAGTAGATGTAATGTTAGATAAAGAGAGGAAACTTGCTTTTCCTTTAATGGCACTAATCAGGTTAAAGAAAGAGCATGGCATTGTGATGGCTGACTTAAAAGATAAAGAGAAAGCCTCTGATGTTGAGGTAATTCTTGCAATCATTTGGGCAGGTCTTATCCATGAGGAGCCTGATCTAAGCTATGAGGAAGTGGGCTACATGATTGACCTTAGTGAGTTGCCTGCTATTTCAGAGAAACTATCTGAGGTATTTGGGAGCTTAAATGAAAAAAACTTACCAAAGTAAGTCTAGCTAATCTGACTATAGAGAACATCTATAAGTATGGCTATGGCTTACTTAAACTAGATCAGCAGACTCTCTACTCTATGGATGCCTTTGAGTTTCTTGAGAGGGTAGAGGGTAATCTGCTTTGGCATGAGTATCAGTTAGATGAGCTGCTAAATAATCAGGCATGGTTTACAGCAAACTTGATGATGTCATCAGGAAACATGAAGAAGTCTACTGATGCATTGAAGCTCAAGAAAGGTCTTTACAAGTCACTTGAGGATGTAGAAGAAGAAAGCAAGCCTAAAGTTACTGTTAAGAAAGACTATGAGGAGGAAAAGACTAAGCTGTTAGGTAGGTTTGGTCTTGATGAGTCTCAATTAAATACCTAGAAATCTTGAGAGCTGTTGCTTGGAGAATAAACCCTCTGACGCAATGGCTCTCTTTTTTATATCAAAAAAAAGGTAGGTGGTAAAGATGGCAAGTGTTGGAGAGTTAACAGCTAGAATAACCTTAGGTGGCATGGATGCTGTAGAGAGGCAGCTCAAGAACTTTAGCTCTGCTATGGACAAAGCTTCCCAAAAAGCAGGTGATGTGGGAAGGACTCTCAGAGAAGCAGGTGAGGGCTTCAATGAGTTAGGGGAAAACATTGCTCCTTTATCAGCAGGGTTGGCTGCTGTGGGTGGTGCATCTCTAGTAGCCTCAGATAATATCAATCAGGCAATGGCTAACTTTCAAACTAAGTTAGGTGCATCAGGCTCTGAACTAGCAAACTATGAGCAGGTACTTGATGCTGTAGCAAGCACAGGAGTAGGCTCTTTTGAAGAGGTTTCAGATGGTATCATAACTGTCTCACAAAATATGAAAGGCTTATCTACAGGTGAATTGACCTCTATGTCTGAGCAGGCAATGCAGTTAGGCAAGGTCATGGGAACTGATGTAGGGGATGTCTCAAAAGTAGCAGGACAGTTAATGACTCAGTTTGGTGTATCAGGCTCAGAAGCTATGGACTTGATTGCTAAGGGTTATCAGAATGGTATGGATTATGCAGGGGATTACATGGACACTCTGAATGAGTATTCTGTCTACTTCAAGACTCTAGGATTCAGTGGAGAGGACATGTTTAACACTCTTATCTCAGGAGCAAAATCAGGGGCTTTCAACTTAGACAAAGTGGGAGATGCTGTTAAGGAATTTGGTATCAGGTCTAAAGATGGCTCAGAATCATCTAAAGAGGCTTTTAAAGCACTAGGGTTAGATGCTAACAAAATGACTGAGACCTTTGCTAAAGGTGGAGAAGGGGCTAAGAAAGGTTATGCTCAAGTAGTCCAAGCTTTATCAGGTGTTAAAGATCAGGCTGACAGAAATGCCATTGGAGTAGCCTTGTTTGGTACTCAGTATGAGGACATGGAGAAGGATGTTATTGCTTCCACAGGTAGCATTGTAGACCACATGGGCAATGTTAAAGGTGCAAGTGCTGATGTAGCTAAGAATAACAAGACCTTTGCACAGGAAATGCAGGGGGCATGGAATCAGATACAGATTGCCATTAAGCCTGTAGGGGATGTGTTGAGGGGGGCTATTTCTGATGTAATGCCTACTATTGTCTCTGCTATCCAAAACATGTCTAATGCCTTTATGGGGCTGTCTCCTAATATGCAGAAGGTAGTCCTAGCAGTAGGTGCTTTTGTAGCAGTGTTACCTATTATCCTTGCAGGTATTGGAGGTATCTTGTCTGTAATTGGCACAATGGCTACAGGTTGGGGTGCTTTAGCAAAAGGCTTCAGCTTAGTGGCTACAGGAGGTACAAAGCTTGTATCTGCATTCAAACTGATTGGTACTGCCTTTAGAGCTTTGTCTGCAATCTTTATGGCTAACCCATTCATGCTGATTGTAACAGGCATTGTAGTAGTAGCTGTATTGATTTACAAGTACTGGGATGAAATCTCAGCTTACACTATAGCTGCGTGGAATGCTATCAAAGCATGGTTTGCTCCTTTTTGGGAGTTTTTAAAATCATTGGTAAGTGCTTTTGTGGCTGCCTTTATGGTTTACATTCAGGCTGTAGTTGCTTTTTGGACATCTGTCTGGAATGGCATAAAGACTGTATTCATGGCAATATGGTCAGGACTTTCTGCCTTTTTCTCCTCAATTTGGTCAGGATTGACAGCAGTAGTGTCTACTGTATTCAATGCTATCAAAGCAGTAATCCAAACTGCATGGAATGTGATAAAGACTGTGTTCCTAATTGCCATTGGGATTTTAGTTACATTACTAGCTCCTTTATGGAATGCCTTTGCTACTGGGTGGAATGCCTTGGTAGGGATTGTAAAGGCTGTAATGAATAAGGTTAAGTCATGGGTTAAGATAGCAATCAATTTCATAGTTACTGCATGGAAAAACTATGTAAATGCTGTGAAAACTGTGTGGAATGCAATCTATAGCAATGTCATTAAGCCTGTCATCTCAAAGATTAAGAGCATTGTTACCACTTTGATTGCTAAAGTTAAGGGGGTTATGAGTGCTGTTAAGACAGGATTTAAGGTGGCTTGGGATGCTATCTACAATGCTGTAATAAAACCTATTCTCAATTACATTATTAATGGCATTAAAAATCTTATTAGAGCTGCCAAAACTGTAATGTCAGCAGTTAAATCAGCTTTCTCTACAGCTTGGAATGCTATTAAGTCTGTGGTGACAAAGGTTATCTCAGTAATCAAGAATGTAATTCAAGGAATTACTTCTAAGGTGTCCTCAGTAACTGGGAAAGTGAAATCTTTCTTTGTGAATGCCTTCAATTCTGTGAAATCTAAGGTATCCTCAGCTATCTCAAGTGTGAAAAGTAAGATTACTAGCATTTGGGATACAGCAAAGTCAATAGCAGGAAAAATCAAGAGTGGGTTTGGAGACATCTTTAAAGCTATAAAGATTCCTCATTTCTCTCTAGGCGGATGGTCTGTTAAGGACTTACCAAAACTACCTAAGATGTCAGTCAGTTGGCATGCGAAAGGTGGTATCTTGGACAGCTCTACTCTCATTGGTGCAGGTGAGAAAGGTGCTGAGGCAATTGTGCCTTTGTCCTCTCAAAGAAGGATGAAGCCATTTGCTCAAGCAGTGTCTAAGTTTATGCCTGATTCTGCAAAAGGTAACTCTAATACTTCCATTCATGTAGGACAGTTGGTTGTAAGAGAGGAGGCAGATATTCAGAGGATTGCACAAGAGCTGAATAGATTGCAAGACAAAAAGGAGAGAGCTAAAGGTAGGCTCTCCTTTACTTAATCAATAAGCCTGAGGGGTTAATACCCTTTGGGCTTTTTATTTTATAGGGGGAATTTAAATGGCTGAATTTGCAGGAATTTATTTTAATGAGCTGCCTATGCCTAGTTTTGTCAGGGTAATTAATATCAATCACAGTATCTTACCTCCTGTTAGTCAGAACACACTGGCTGTAGGGGGCAGGGCAGGTGTTTATGACTATGGGAACACAGTAGGGAGCAGGGAGATCAGCATAGATGTAGTTATTGTATCTCCTGAGGAGAATGTGCTGCCTAGTTTATTAGAGGAGCTGTCAGCATGGCTCTACTATGATGAAGAAAAAGAGCTGATCTTAGGGGATAACCCTAACAGGTATTACAAGGCTAAGTTTACAGGAGACTCTGACATTAAGGAGTCTTTTCTTTATGGAGAGGGAACACTGACTTTTACCTGTTCTGACCCTTATATCTATGGGCTAGAAAGAGAGTACCTGATACCTGACTCATACAGTGGGGATGTATTGGAGCTAACTAATACAGGAAATGCAGATACTTACCCTCAGCTGAGATTTGAAATGACTGAGGATGTAACTGACTTCTCTATTGTTGCAGGAGAGGATTTTATTGACCTTGGCAGCCCACTAGCTGTAGATGCTGATGCAGATACTAAGGTAGATGCAGGAGGATGGGCATTAAAGGACTACCTCAAGTCACTGAATGGTTGGACAGTGCCTGCATCTCAAAACTATGGAACAATCACAGGCTCTATGGAGGTTTATGGAAATGTTGAAATCAGGCAGGCAGGTCTTGATTATGGCACAGGCAGTGGGTGGCATGGTGCATCTGTAGTAAAACCACTAGCACAATCAGTGACTAACTTTGAGACTCAGTACACTTTTAGGATTGATACTGATGCTACCTACAGATATATAGGCACTGTACAGCTTAGGACAAGTGTAAGCATGAGGGCAGGCTCATCCACTAAGTACAAAGTCAAGAAAACAGGCAAAGTAGGGGAAAAATACAATGTCCTGCAAAAGACAGGTAATGGGTGGTACAAGCTTGAGAATGGATACTATATGCCAGCAGGTTCTAAGTACAGCATCTTTACTGCTGAGACCTACAAAGCAGACAAAATGGGTAGAAATCAGTTTATGCTCAATGATTCTAATGGCTATCCAGTGTTTGTAGCCTCAGTGAGGGATGACACCTCTAAGTCAAGGAGACTTACAGCAGAGGTAAAGCTTATTAATGGTCTCAATGTTGACATCATTTTTAGTAAGACTGTGCCTAGTAAGCATAACAATCTTGATGGCTATTGGTTAATCAAAAGGAATAAAAATGTGTGGTACATCAGTCTCTACAATGAGAATGAGAGTGGAGGATACACTAGGATTTTCTACTACAGGTGGTCTGACAGTAGAGAGCTTTACACAAGACCTGTAGCACAGGCTCAGATTGGTGTAATGGCTTATAACACTAACACTGCTTGTTACATGGCTTGTAAGGACATCAGGGTAAAAACTCTTGATACTCAGGTAAAAGAGAAGCAAGTACCTTTAATTATGAGGGCAGGAGATGTACTAGAGATTGACAATGAAACAGGAGCAATACTAAAAAATGGTCAGCCTTTCTATGAGTACCTTAACCCTGCTAGCACCTTTATTAAGCTGAGAAAGGGAGAGAATGGACTGATAGTGACTCCTTATAATTCATTCATTAATGGAACAATCACATACACAGAAAGAACACTGTAAGGGGGAAAATGTTAATGGAAATGCAAAATATATATCTGCTTGATTTTGATAAGGTGACAATAGGTGTCCTGTCTAACAGGATGCCTTTTTCTTTGCCTTTTTATGATGATCTACAGGAGAGAGACTTAGATGAGATGACTGATACTCTTACTCTGTCAATCCCTGCTAACCATGAGAAATCTAACCTTGTAGTAGCAGGTAACTACCTTCTGTATCCTAAATATGAAGGAGATTACAGGCTATACAGGATTATTGAGACTACTGAGACCTCTGATACAAATACTTATTATAAAGAGGTCTATGCTGAGGTATCTGCTCAGGATGATTTAATAAAAGGAGTAGTTAGACCTACTACCTTCACATCTGTAACTATTGATAAGGTGCTTGACCATATCTTAGAGGGTATGCCTTGGGAGAAAGGCTCTATTGATGATCTTGGTACACAGGATGTAACTATAGAGGACTATCCAACAAAGCTTGAGGCACTTGTCTCTGTAGTTAAGCAGTATGGTGGTGAGCTTGATTTTGAGTATGTCACTAAAGGTACTACCATCATTGCTCAGAGAGTTTCTGTGTATAAGCAGTTAGGGAACAAAACAGGAAAGCCTTTTATGCATGGTAAGGACATTACAGGTGTGGAGAGGATTGAGGACAGAAGCAGCTTAGTTACTGCTCTTATAGGTGTAGGTAAAACTGATGAAAGTGGCACACCTCTTACCTTCAAGGATGCGCCGGGTGTTACCCAATTTATCCCTAAAGGCTACAAGATAACAGGTGATTATGTTTACTCTGAGGAAGCCCTAAAGCTGTACAGCAATGGGGAGCATATCTTTGGAGTATTTAAGGATGATAATGCCACTTCTCCTCAGGAGCTTTTCAGTAATACTGTAGCAGCCTTGCAGGAAAATGATAGACCTAAGCTGACTTATAAGGTGGAGGTAGCTCTACTTGAGAGGATTGCAGGTTATGAGCATGAGAGGGTAGCACTGGGAGATACAATCTTTGTGCAGGACAAGACAGTGCAGCCTGAGCTTTACCTTACAGCTAGAATCAGAAAGCTGAGCAGGTCTTTGACTAATCCCCTTAATGATGCTGTAGAGCTAGGGGATTATCTTGCTGTAGTGCCTCCTGTTAATGCAAGGATTGCACAGCTACAAGCCAAAGTCTCTGCTAAGGAAGAAATTTGGAATAAGGCTGAGGAGATCCCTCAGATGCAGAATACCATCAGCCAGTTACCTACAAAGGATGATCTGTTTTCCACTCAAGCACAAAGGTTAAAAGTGAGGTATATCAGAGACTGGATTAATGGCTCAGATGTAGATAGCTCTAACCAATGGGCTGAGTTGCAGGTGTTTAAGCAAGGTGTCAATATTGCTAAAGGTATCATCCCTACAGGTTCTGCTGAGCTTACTAACCCTGAGTACCTGACTGATGAAATTGCAGACTCTACAGTACTTGTAGGCACAGCTACAGGCTCACAGTATGTGCTGCTTGATCTTGGCAGTGTTGTTGAGGATGTTGAGTACATCAGAGTGTGGCATTACTTTGGTGATGAAAGGTCTTACAATGGTCATTACACTGATGTCTCTGAGGATGGGGTTAACTGGGTAAGGTTGTATAACTCTGATAGGCATGGCACTCATAAAGAATCCTCTGAGGGCTTTATTGTTCCTGTCAATAGCTCTGCTATTATTGCCACACAAGAAAAGCAGGTTACTCAGGTAGTAACTGCCTTTGAGGAGTTGGATGAGTTTAAGCAATCTGTAGAGTATGAGTTAGATCAGAAAACACCTTTGACTCAATTCAATGAAACAGTGGACACACTTAACACTGCCATTGCTGATAAAGCTGATTTAGAGTATGTAGGTGGGGAGCTTAAAAACAAGGCTAATATTGCTGAGACATACACTAAAACAGAGGTAGACAATGCTGTAAACTCAAGAGTCTCAAAAACTGATTATGAGACAGATGAGACAGGTAGGGTGCAGAGGTTCCAATCTGCTGAGAGCAGAATTAAGCAGGTAGAGGATGAGATTACACTTTCTTTAGAAGGTTCTTCTTATGACAAACTATCAGAGCTGTTAAAGAGCAATACAGCTAAGATCACTGCTACTGCTGAGGCTTTAGAGTCTAAGGTAGAAGCTACAGAGGTCAAGGATATTGCTAGAAGGACTGGGGCAGACATTGTGAAAATGAGGTATGTCAGGGTTCTTATGAATGGTAACACTACCAATGCAGGCAACCATATAGTAGAGCTGAGAGTTATGCAGGAAGGGGTTAACCTTGCTAAAGGGAAAACACCTACAGCATCCACTACAATGACTAATCCTACTGTCATGACAGATGATAACTACAGCTCCTATAATCCTTATACTTCTATAGGAAATGGTTCACAGTGGGTGCAGATTGATCTAGGTCAAGTCTATGACAATGTTGATTACATTCACCTTTACTTGTATTGGTCTGATCTTAGGTCATACAAGCATGAGGTACAGGTATCAGAGGACTCAGTTAACTGGGTTAGCCTTTTTGATACTGAGAAGAATGGCAATTACTCTTGTACAGATGCAGGCTTTGTAATCCTAGTCAATGAGCAGAGATCAATTAACACAATGGCAACCTCAATCAAGCAGACTGCTGACTCTATCACTACTAAGGTAGAGAAAAATGGTGTCATTTCAGCAATTAACCAATCTCCTGAGCTGATTACTCTTTCAGCTAAGAAGATCAATTTTGATGGGGCTGTATTGGGAAGTACAGCTACTTTCAGTGGAACTGTTAAAGGCGCTGTTATTGAGACTAATCAGACTATTGATAATAAGGTCAATAATGCTAGGTTTGATGGAGGAGAGTTTAGATTTGTCAGGTTTAAAGCAGGTGTTACTGACCCTGACACAGCCAATGTAGACCTCTCTCAAGTTGAATCTTTAGCAAAAGTGTATCAGGATGGTGTTGCTTTCACTGATGGCACTAAAGCTATGGGCTTAGGCTTAGGTCACATTGTAAATGATGGGGAATTACAGCTAATTGCTGATAACATCTATGTTAGTACTGCTACTGGTACTGTGTTTAATAACAAAGTAGAGGTGTGGTCAGACTTAGATGTTTGGGGAGATGTAAAAGCAAAGTCCTTATCCACTGGGTATAGCTCTTTAGCTGTAAATACTGACCTTGATATGAAAAACCATAATTTATCCAATGTTAACCATATCACTATTAATGACCCAGGCTCAGGTGAAGGTATTGAGTGGCTGAGTGGAAATGGGTGGAAGATTGTAGAGGCTGATTATGGTATGAATAATACCTCAGGTGATTTACAGTTTGCCACAGGAAGCACACCACAGATGACAGTTACTACAGGTGGAGCAGTGTGGATACAAGGCTCCTTTCATGGAAGAAGTACAGGAAATACTTACTTTGTTTCTAATGGTGTATCAATCTTTAAGAGTGATGCAGCAGTTGCAGGCTCAGGTATCTATGTACATGGTGACTCAGCAGGAGGCAGGATATGGTCAATGGACATCTATGATAGGACTTACTCAAGCTCTCCTAACCTGTATGTCACTAGCTCAGGTACTTTGGGAAGGTCTACATCTGCTAGTAAGTATAAGCTTGAGATTGAAGAAGTTGACACTTCAGAGCTTGCAGAGAAGGTGCTAGACCTCAAGCCTAAGTCATGGTTTGACAAGGTGGGCACTGAGCAATTAGCTGAGTATATCACTGCAAAGGCTAAAGACCCTAATGTAGACATTGACAGCCTTGATGTTCCTTTCTTGGAGAGGCATTATGGCTTAATTGCAGAGGACTTGGTTGAGGCAGGTCTTGGCATGTATGTCCTGTATGGTGAACCTGATGAGCAAGGTCATAGAGAGGTGGAAGGTATTGAGTATGACAGGGTTTGGACTCTATTAATACCTTTAGTCAAACAGCAAAGGGAGCAGATCAGTAAGCTTGAGGCTAGGTTAGATGCACTAGAGGCAGGTCAATAAGACTGTCTCTTTTTCTTTGTCTGTATCTAATTATAGAAGTGAACAAGTAAAAGGGGTGAAGTAAGTGGAAATGGAGATCAATACTACTACTATTATTGAGCAGTATCAAAATGAGCTAAAGAAGGTTAACCATGATCTGATGGTATCTAGGGCAGTAATTGCTAAGCTACAGGAAGAAAAAGGGCAAGAATCAGCAGAAAAAGCTGAGTAGTACTTTCAATAAGTCATGTCAGTTGGACATAAAAGTAAGGAGGCTATTAGACAGTCAATGTCTGTGGTCTCCTTTTTTATTGTCTTTTACTTACAGACATAGATAGCTGATAGGGAGGGAGGTCTCAAAAGTGTCTTATTTATCTAACTTTTCTGTGTGGATTGTAGGGCTGGTAGGCTCAGTAACTGAGTTTGTATCAGGTCACTATAACAATGCAGTATTTATCTTAGTGGCTATGATGCTACTGGATGTCATAACTGGGTTGCTCAAGGGAGCTAAAAACAAAAGGCTGAAATCTGCCATTATGCATATGGGGATTATCAAGAAAGCAGGCATGTTGCTTGCTATTGTGTTTGCTTCACTGCTAGACATCTTAGTCAATGATGGTATGCCAGTGTTTAGAACATTGATGACTTGGCTTGCAATTGGTAATGAAGGTCTGTCAATCATTGAGAATTTTACAGCGCTGGGAGTAAAGATTCCTTCACAGATTAAAGACAAGCTTGCTCAAGTAGTGTCTGAAAAGGAAGAGCTACAGAATGAGAAGGACAAGGCTGAGAGTTAATACTCTTAGTCTTTTTTGCGTCTCAAAAATAATAAAGGAGAGGATATTAATGGCTAGTTACATTAAAGATTATGTGAAAGTAAATGAATACACTAGGCCTGATTTGAAGCTTTTGGGGGTTAAAGGAATTGTCATTCACTGGACAGCCACACCTAACGCATCAGCTAAGAATGAGAGGGACTATTTCAATGGCACTTGTATTGCTGCTGAAAGGTATGCCTCTGCTCATATCTTTGTAGACAGGAAAGAGGCTAGGCTGATTGTTCCTCTGAATGAAGTTGCTTATCATGCTAATGACAAGCCTTCTAAGATTTCTAAGTTTAAAGCTACAACAGCTTACTACAAAGGTGGTAATGCCAACTTGACTACCCTTGGTGTAGAGATGTGTGTAGAGAAAAATGGTACTATCCATGCTGATACAATTGCTAGGGCTGAGAAGGTTGTTGCTGAGCTGTGCAAACAGTACAGGCTTACTGAAAAGGACATTTACAGGCACTATGACATTACAGGTAAAGACTGCCCTGCACCTTTTGTGTCTGACCCATCTAAGTTTACTGCTTTCAAAGCAGGTGTTAAAAAGCTGTTAGGCTCTAAGTCTACAAGCTCCAAAACATCTACAGCAAGTAAGGAATCTAATTCCAGTAAAAAGATGGTTATTGTAAAAGCAGGACAGCTTTACACTTATAACTCTGCTGACTGGAATGATAAGGGCAAGATTGTTAAAAAAGGTGAGGCATTCACTATCAAGAAAGAGCTAACTGTTAAGGGTAGCAAGATGTATCAGCTTAAATCAGGACTGTACATTACTGCTAATACAAAGTATGTCTCAGTTAAATAATTGAGGGAATGGGGAGCTTTAGCTCCTCCTCTTTTTTATGCTCATTTTATGTATCAGAAACTGTAACAATGTTAGGTATCAGAAACTGATACAATCTTTCATTTAGTGTTACAGAAACTGTTACCTAACATTACTACTTATATATATATCTCTTTCTTTATAAGTAATAAGGTTATGTATCAGAAACTGTAACAAAGAATCTTTATATAGCAGAAACACAGGGAGGCTGTCAAAGTCTCTCTTATTTTTTGTCTAAGGTGTCACAGTTTAAAACTCCTATCTAATAAGAGAGGTGTAAGGCAGAAACAAAGTAGGAGGAAACAGAATGACAGAAAAATCAATGCCTATTCTCTCAGTGGACTTTAAAAGAGAGTACTCAACTGTATCAGATGGTGTAGAGGAAAGTTTAAGAGTCTGCATTGATGCAGGGGCAATACAGTCAGGGTTAATCAAGGAGCTTGGTGCTAACAGATTTAGTTTGCTGATGGCTATTGTCTCTCACATGGATGCCTCAGGTAAGTGCTTCCCTAGTCAAAGGAAATTAGCTGAGCTGACAGGGCAAAGTCCTACCACTGTAAATAAGAACATCAATGAAATGTTAGAGATCACTTTTGATGGTCAGCACATACTCAGAAGGGAACTGACAGGTGGAGGTAAGAGACAGAAAAGCCTTTATTACATCCATCAGGGCAAAGTCACTAATACAGATATTGTAGGGGAGACTGTAGAGCCTGCTAAGCAGAAAGAAAAAGAGAAAGCATTCAATAGTAGAGATGTGGCTATCTACTGGGGTGATCTGTATAAGGATACCTTTGGTACAGGTTATGTATTCAACTATGGATTTGAGTTAGCTCAGATCAAGAAGAAGCTGCTTCCTAACTTTGATGAGGAAACTCTAAAGGCTGTTATCAGAATTGCTATAACCCAGTATCAGCAAAGGTGGGCATCAGAACAGTACCCACTGCCAACACTTCCAATGCTTACAAGTTGGTTAGCAAATACAGCCTATGGCATCCATAAGCAGGGTGCAGACAAAGCAGAGCAGTTAGACACAAAAATAGAAACAGCTAAGGCTCAAGATGATACAGACAGAGCTATGAGCCTGTTTAACATTTAAGGGGGATTTACAATGACTGGATTAAAACATACTTGCTCATTTGATAAAGAGGTTAGAACCTGTGACTATACTTGCTTTGCTTGTACCTTCATGCATGGTGTAGAAGGGGGCAGAGGAGGCATGTGGGCTACTACAGGTGTTCCTAAAAAGTATAGGGGGGCTAGGCTGTCTAATCTCCCTATTGAGGAGGACAACCCTAAGGCATACAAGATCATCAGTCAGTATATAGGAAATGTGCTGACTTTTGTACAGGAAAAGAATGCAGGCTTGCTGCTGTACTCAATTCCTACCAATGATAATCCTTTTGGAACAGGTACAGGAAAGACTACCTCTGCTGTCACAGTTTTAAATCACTTTCTAATTGAGAGGTGTAGAAGCTATCTGAAAGGTCAGCAGGGCATGGAAATTAACCCTGCAATCTTTGTAAAGTCAACTGAAATGCAAAACTCTTTCAATGCCATGTTTAGGGGCACAAGAGAGATGAAGGAGGAGGCTAGTAAAAGATATTACTCTCTAAAAAATGCAGTCAAAAAAACTGAGCTTGTAGTACTGGATGATATTGCAACTAGGGGCAGTAGAATCTCTGAGGCTTATGAGGATGAGCTGTATGAGATTTTAGATTACAGGTCTACTAATGAGCTGACTACCATCTTTACAAGCAATGTGAGCCTAGAGGAACTGTCTAAGTGCTTAGGAGACAGGATAGCCTCAAGGATTGCAGGCATGACAGTAAAACTAGGTTTCACAGGCAAAGATAACAGACCTGACAGCTTATTTAAGTAGGAGGCAGTAATTATGAGCATGATAGAGCATCAGCTAATAAGTAAGGTACTAGAAGAAAACAACTTTCACATAATGAATAAATACAATATCAAGCAGGTGGATTTTTACAATATCCCTGAGGTCTATGAGTTTGTACAGAGCTATGTTGCTGAGCATGGGCAGACTCCTGACTATAGGACAGTTGTGGGGCAGTTTGAGAGCTTTAACTACCTGCCTGAGACTGCTGACAGCTTTGCATACTTAGCCAAGGCATTGAAGAACAGCACAGCAAAGAGAGAGGCTGTCATGTTGCTTCAAAAAGAAGCAGGTAAGAAGTTTGAGGAGCTACAGGGTGTTGAGTACATTAACTGGATGGCTAATGAGATCAGCAGAATACAGAGCATGGCTAATGCTACAAGCTACTCAGGTGTTAACTATGCTGTTAATGGTGATGAGAGATGGAACACCTATCAAGAGAATAAGGAAAACAGGTCATTCAAGTTTATTCCTACTCCTTATGACAGTCTGACTAAGTGGTTAGGTGGAGGATTTGAGCTAGGAGATTACATTTTATTACAGGCATACACAAACAGAGGTAAATCATGGATAGGCTCTCATATTGGTGTGACAGCTTGGCTCAATAAGTTTGGGGTGCTGCATTACTCTCCTGAGCTGTCCAATGTACAGCAGACACAAAGGAATGACACTCTAATTGGGCACTTTAATAATGTCCACTTGAAGTTAGGGCAGCTAGATGATGAGCAAGCTTACAGATCATATCTTGATAACTTTAAAGACACTAATGAGACTCCTTACATCATTAAGACTATGGAGCATCTGCCTGAGGGGCTGTCTATTGATGTTATTGAGGCTGATCTACAGGCTAACCCTGATATTGGCATGGTAATCATTGATGGATTTAACCTCATGACTCATAAAGGCAGAGGTAGTAACAGAGACAGCATGAGTACTACAAGCAGACAGCTTAGACAGGTGTTTGGTAGACATCAGGTAGCAGGTCTTGTAATCCATCAGACTCCTACAAGTGCTGAGAAGGATAACAAAGAGGATGATGAGACTGGGGCTAGAATGGTTAAGCCTCCTGAGTTACATCAGTACTCTGAGACTATTGCAGTTATTCAAGATGCTTCCACTATCCTTAGTTATGACCAAAGGGATGGGGTAGGTAAGATATTGCTGAGCAAGACAAGGACTCCTAATGTCAATAAGGAGCTAACTCTACATTGTGACTTTAACCATGGGTATATCAAGGAGGCTACAGCCATTGACTATATCTAATTTAGTTATGCCTACAGAGTTACAGTATACTGTCAATCATGAAATTGGCTTACAGATAAAGAGGAATTTAGGAAGGGGAATACACATGTCATATCAGGTTTACAATAGCAGTTTAGTAGGGAGAAGGGTTTTGGTTAAGGATGACAGCAGTTTAGCATCAGTAGTGCAGGATGGCTCACAGGTTGCTGTGCCTTTCCTTGCTGTCAGAAAAGATCAAGAGCCTAACCTTGTAACAGTGGTTAAGTTTGATGATGTTGTCATCTTGGGGGAGGTGCAGTCTTAATGGCTGTAATGATTCATGAGCAGGAGTTAGAGGTTGATATAGCTGAGGAGCTTGAGCCTTACCTTGATGCCTTCCCTAAGTATAAAGTAAGGGGTAACAAGCTACAGGCCTGCTCTCCTTTCAGGGAAGAAAATACTCCTTCTTTCGCAGTTAATATGGAGGATGGCACATGGATTGATTCAGGTGCTTATGATGAGGATTGGAGAAAGGGTAACTTTATCAAGTTGCTCTCTTTCCTTATGGGAGTCACTTATGATGAGGCTAGAGATTACTTGCTTGAGAAGTACAGGACAATCTACTCTGACATGGATAGTTTCAAGCTAGACATATGGCTGCCTGAGATAGATGCACCTTACAGGACTGTCTCTAAAGAGGAGTTAGAGCCTTTCATGTATAGAAACCCTTACCTCACTAACAGGGGCATTACAGAGAAGGTACAGAGGGCATTTAAGATAGGTTATGACAGAGATAAGCAGGCTATTGTTTTCTGTTGGTTTGATAAATATGGAGAGATCATTAACCTGAAATTTAGGTCAATCAGAGATAAAAGGTTTTGGTACTTGGAGGATGGTCAAAAGATCAAGCAGCACATCTTTGGATTACACTTCATTTTCAAGCTCAAGCTCAAGAGAGTCTTTGCTGTAGAGTCAGAGACAGATGCATTGTACCTGTGGAGTCATGGGATACCTGCCATAGCATTTGGCTCAGCTAGTATGTCAAAACAGCAGGAGAAGCTACTCCTTAACTCACCTATAGAGGAGCTTGTTATAGCCACTGATAATGATAATGCAGGCTACAGGTTTAGAAAGGACTTGGAGAAAAGGTTAATGGGCAAGTTAGACCTCAGTTTAATGCCCATCCCTTATGGTTTGAAAGATGTAAATGATATAGCACCAAACAGACTAAAAGAGGCTACAGAGAAGGTAGAGAGGTTATCTCCTTCCTTTCTGTAAGCCTCCTTTTTTTGTTAATTGATAGGTCTATTTAACCATTTTGAAAGACCTAAAAAAGTGTGAGAGATTGGTATATCCCTTGGGGCTGTAGGTTCTGAGGTCTATTGCTATACATTTTTAAACAGAAAAAAGAACAGTTGTTCTGAAATTAAGTATGGACAGGCAATTACAGTATAGTGTATTATAACTAAGTACTTAGGTGATTACAGTATAGTGTCAATGTCTGACACAGTTATGAGATAGGGTAATCTATGAAAATAGAATACAGTTTACTTTTATGCAGAAAGCCTCCTTTTAACAGAGGTCTAGTTTCTTATTGTCTTTTTGCTTACAGTATACTGTCTTGCTAAGAAACTGGGTTTCTAGGAGGTTTATTTTTTTATGTCCTTTTTGATTACAGAATACTGTAACTGCTCTCAAGTAACTACAAAAAACTGAAAGAGGTCATTATTTATGAAATCATTAGAAAACACTCAACTTACTAACCCTGAGATTAACGCATTAGCAATGGAGTACAAAGCTACAAGAGATGAGGCAGTATTTAATAAGCTCATGTCAGCAGTTAAAGACTTGGCAGAGCATCTAGCATACAAATTCTATAACAACTCAAGAGGCTTGAATGTTCCTGAGGATGACTTTGTACAAGAGGCTTACCTTGCTGTCTACTCATCTATTGATAGTTATGATGTAGAAAAAGGAAGCTACTTTACAGCTCACCTTAAAAGATGTGTTGAATGGAAAATACAAGACAATATCATCAAAGCTAATCAAAGAAAGTCTCAGCAATTTAACAGACAAGCTTTGTCACTGGATGCCTCTATAAATAGTGGAACAGATTCTTTCCTTTCTGCTGTAGAGCATCAGTATGCTACAGATACAGAGGAAGTCTTTAACACTGCTGTAGAGAATGTAGAGAGCAATGATACTCCTGATGTATTTTCACTTGCTAAAGAGCTTATTACTGACTTTTCTCAGGATGCCTCAGAGGATGATAAGACCATCATTGAGACTACTTTCTCTGTGATCTTAACAGCATCACATGAGTCAGGAGACATCAAAAGAAAAATCACTAAGGCTCTAACAGATACTCTAGGTGTAGCTCCTGCCACTGCTAGAAAAAAGAAAAGCAGAGCATTTGCTAGATTTGAAGCTTTTGCATCTGAGAGAAACTTTGAAATCAGTCTGTCACAGTTTTAAGGTGACAGTCTAATTATAGAAGTGAGAGAGGGGGAGCAGTAAGCTCCTCAGCCTCCTACTTACTTAATTACTTAGCTAAGAAAAAAGTGTATAAACTTTTACATGTTCTCACATGGAATAGTCTAGCACAGTGTGGCAAGTATTAGCAATAGTGGATTACAGTTTTTTGTGTAATTCTTTTTTAGTTACTTTATTTTTTGTATTACAGTATTACATATAGTAGAGAATGCCTAATACAGAAAACTATCAATTTTTTATCCTAGTAGCTCAGTGGATAGAGCATCTGCCTCCTAAGCAGAGGGTCACAGGTTCGAGTCCTGTCTAGGATGCCATATAGGGTTAGTGTAATTGGTAGCACACCAGTCTCCAAAACTGGGAGAGCAGGTTCAAGTCCTGTGCCCTGTGCCAAAAGACAAAAAGCTTTACTTACAGCCTGTACAAGTAGAGAGCTGTCATGCACTGAGGTAACAAGTTAGAGTGCCTGAGATGGCTCAGCTCTCAGGATTTAAAGCTTTTTTTGTATCATGGAAGGTTTATTACAGGTTCAAGTCCTGTACCTTCCTAGCTTAATTATGGATACCCACTCACAAAATATAATAGCTCATAGGGCTAACAGGGGGAAAAGGGTATGTCAGTAATTACAGCTAGAGGAGATCAGGCAAAAGAAAATGCCAATAAGGGGAAGGTAGATACTAAAAAAATCTATCTAAGGCTTAAAGACAATCAGGCTCATAAAGTTAGGGTACTGGGTGTCAAGGATTATGTAGAGTACAATGCAGCAGGTGATTATAACCTTGGTATTTATAATCAGCCAGTAGCAGAAAGCTCTCCATTGCTTGTGGCACATGCAAAGGGTGGAGAGAAGTTTAATAGTCTCTACAAGAAACAAAGGTATGCTTTTGTCTTTGGTTCTATTGAAACAGGTGAGCTAGTAGCTATTGATGTTTCTAAGAATCAGGCAAAGACTCTCATCTCAGGAATTGAGGAGTATGCAGAGAACATTGAGGAGATTGCTTTTAACCTCAAGAGGACAGGTGCTGACACATCTACAAGCTATGGTCTAAATCCTATCTTGAAGATGAAGCCTGAGGATAAAGTCAATTTTGACAAGTTTAATGGTGTCACTGTTGAGCCTGAGTTCTTTGATGACATTCTACAGCCTAAGGATGATAAGTTCTTAGCTAAGCTGTTGAGTGAAGCAGGCTTTGATGTAGCAACTCACTTACCTCACATCCAGTTAGATGAGGAAGAAGCAGGACAAAAAGAGCCTGACACTTCATCTGAAAAGATTGAGGATACTGAGGAGAGCATTTTAGACAATATCTAAGAAACTGAGGGGAGCTTAGGCTCCTCCTTTTTTCTGTATTGGGGAGGCTGAGTAAATGAGACAATACACTCTAAGTCAGATTGTAGAGAGAATGGAAAGAATGCTTTTACCTAAGGGGGCAGTATTCTGTCAGAACAGCACAGGAGATAAGATGATCTATGATGGAGATTCTTTAAGGTGGCTCACAGTAAATAACTACATTTCAGCAACTGTGTCTATCACAGAGGAGGCAGTCAAGGATACTTTCACCTTGCTGACAGCACAGAAAAAGAAATTAACATTTGTTGAAGCACTGCCCTACATTGCAAATGGCAAAAGGGTCACTATTGACATGGAGCATAAGCAGTACACTGTTGACAGCTTAGCAGAGCTTGAGGATGTCATTGAGTGCCATGAGTTCCTAGTAGAGCTGTATGAGAGTGCTGTCTACTATGTGGAAGAAGATGAGGCAGCAAAGATCAGCACAGTGACTGCAAAGACCTTATCAGAGGGAGATGTCTATAACATCCATCATCTTTATCACTTTGTTAAAAAGCCAGTATCAGAGATTGCTGTAGAAAAGGGAGTATCTGAGAGGATGGTTTATTACATTTTAGAGGGTAAAAGGTGGGATTTTGTATACAGGAAGTTTCACAGTGACTACTGCATTGTAAAGGATGATTATATCTCATGAGTTATATTGGACAGAAAGCAAACAGTAGGGCTGTATGGCAGATCAAGCCAGTGACTAAGGTAAAAGACAGTAAGAAGAAGTATGACAGGAAGAAGGACAAGCAGAAGCTTAAAAAGGAGCTGTATGTCTGATGTGGGTTGAGCTGATAGGTGTCCTGCTGGACATTATACTGTCTGCCTTCACTTTTAACTGGGGCAAAAGCAAGGGAGCTAAAAAATAGCTCTCTTTTTTTTATGGCTACAGGTCATTAACACATATGTCACAGTTTGTCAACAATTTTCTAATTAAAGAGATGACTACTAATAAGGGGGAGTTTACAATGTCTGTCATTAACAGAAAGGGAGCAGACAAGCTCAGGGCTGAGGTCTTGGGTATTGATACTGCTACAAAAGGGGAGAAAATGGCTAGGAGTCTGTTGGATGACTTTAACCAATTCCACAGCCTTAACAGGGTAAAGGAAGATAAAGAGATTGAGATGCTGCTGGTACAGCAGAGACTCAAAGAAATTGAGATGATTGATGCTGAGCCTACTTATCCTAAGGACAAAGTAAAGTTTAATCCATCAGGAGCAAGTAAGACCATCTATGACCTGTATCTAAAAGGTAAGAAGGTTGAGGAGAAAGAGGAGAGATACCCTTACCATCAAAGGTGGACAAGGAATAGTACAGCCATTCATGGTGCTACTCAGAGAGACCTGCTGTACATGGAGAAGGTGCTGCCTAACCCTTCATTCACTGTTGAGAGGACTGAGGAGGGCTTACCTGCATGGGAGGACAATATCTTACAGTGGAAAGAGCTTGAGCATGAAGGTGTGAGCTTTATCCTTAATGGTAAGATGGATGGCATTCTAGTCTACAAAGATGGTACAAGGGTAGGCTTTGAGTTTAAAACTAAGTCTAATAGTATTGGACAGGTAGGCTACTACAAGATGAGGGAAGTCATTGACAGCCATATCAAGCAATGTATCTCTTATTATCTACTGTTTGGTATCAGGGATTACATTGTAATGTATGAGGGTGTAGCTAAAGATCAGTGGAGCAAGGGTGCTGAGGCAAAGCCAGACATCAGAACATTTCACCTTTATATCACAGATGAGATGGCAGAGGAAATCCTAGACAAGTTTGCTACTGTCACTAAGCATGTAGAGGATGGTATTGAGCCTGCTGATAAGGAGCTATCTTTCTTCTCAGGTTACAAGTACCTCCTAGAGGCTACAGAGGTATGATAATCATTGCTTTTGACCTTTCCTTGTCTAATACAGGCTATGCTGTAGGAGAGGTCAAGGGCAGGTCTCTAAAGCTTATAGAGGTTGGCTCTATAGGTACTAAGAGGTTTGCTAAAAGAAGTACAGGCTTTAGACTGAATTACATAGCTAAGGAGATCAGAGAGCTGTACAAAAAATATGAGATTGACAAAGTAGTAAAGGAGAGAAGTTTCTCCAATGCTAGGATTGTAGCTACACAGCAGATTTACAAAGTTAATGGAGTGTTTGAGCTTATGACTCATATTGCAAACCATGATGACTTTTCTGAGATCACTCCTCCATCCATTAAGAAGCAGCTTACTGGGAATGGGAAAGCCTCTAAGGATGAGGTAGCTAATTCAGTTTTGAAACAGTTTAGAGACATAATGGGTGATACTACAGTTAAGTTTAAGAACAATGATGAGTCTGATGCTGTAGCTGTACTAATTGCATACTGTAAACAAGAGGGGCTTATTGATTAGCTCCTCTCTTTTTTTTGCCTGTCACACTTAACAGGTATGCCTCTAATTAAGAAGTGAAAACAATTACAGGAGGTCATATAAATGACACAAAAAGTACAGCTAACAACAAAGCAAGCAAAGGCAATGGATTCCATTAAAAATGAGTTAGGAGATAAATACAGCAATGTGTTTAGAGACATCTCCACAGTCATCAATTACAAGATTAATGGGATGGGTTTTACCCAGAACAGAGTAGAGGCTAACACTCTCAGTGATGCAGATTTTATCTTAGCTCTAACTGTTGGTTATGAGGTTAAGAAAACTGCTGAGGAGATTGTAGAGGACATTATGGAAAGTGCTTGGAATGCAGAAATTGAGCCTAAAAACCCAATGCTAGACACTGCCTCATATAACCATGGGGTAAGGAGAGGTATATTAGACTTAAAGAATGCAGGCATTAAGTTTACTCTTAAAGATGAATAAGCAAAAGAAGGCAGGGCTAAAAGCTCTGTCTCTTTTTTTCTATGCCCCATACCTAAGAGTCACAGTTTGTCAAGGTTTTTCTAACTAAGGAATGAAAAGACAAACAATGGAGAGTGATTTGATGGAGCAGAAAAAGTATACAAGTGTAATTAGAATGGGGCACAGACTTACAGTGGGTGTCTTTAAAGAAGGGGATAACATTGTAGTCACTGAGAAGATTGACAGTGCTAATGCTTCCTTTACCCTTGATGAAAATGGTGAGCTGAAAGCATACAGTAGAAACACTGAGCTAGGAGAAGGAAATACCCTAAATGGCTTTCTACAGTGGGTACAAGAGAATATTGACCCTGCAATTCTTGTCCCTGACCTTATCTACTTTGGTGAATGGACAGGCAATCCTCATAAAGTTAGGTATGAAGGACATGAGAAGCAGTTCTTTCTCTTTGATGTATACAGCAAGAAGTTGGACAGATACCTCCCTTTTTCTGTGGCTAGAGCAGAAGCTAACTACATAGGTCTAACCCTTGTTCCTGTCTTTTATGAGGGTGAGTACAAAGGATATGAGCATCTTGAGAGCCTTGTTGGTAAGACAGCTCTTGGAGGGAAGTTAGGAGACATTGAAACAGGTGAGGGTATTGTAGTCAAGAACTATGACCACTTTAACCATGAAGGTAAGCAGGTCTTTGTCAAAATGGTAACAGATGCTTTCAGAGAGGTTAAAAATCAAAAGCCTCCTAGGAATCCTGCTGAGATTGGTGTGGAGGGTATGTTTATCAGAAACACAGTTACTCCTGCAAGGGTAGAAAAGATTTTTCTCAAGATGCTAGATGAGGGAGTGCTTGAGCATGATGTAGCTATTGAGGACATGGGTAAAATCTTAAAGGCTGTCACACCTGCTGTAATTGCTGATGTATTGAAGGAAGAAAGAGACTCACTACCTGAGGAATACTCTGACAAGGCTTTGAGTAAATCAGCAGGCAAGGTAGTGCCTCAGATTATTAAAGATATTTTAAAGGAGAGGGCTTAAAAGCTCTCTTTTTTTTATGCTGTCACACTTCCTGTTAGCCCATCTAATTATAGAGGTGAAAAGACAAAGGAGGACATTAAATGTCAAAACTAACAGTATTCACAGGTAGCATGTTTGCAGGTAAGTCAACTGCTCTAGTAGAGGCAGGTAAAAAGGAATCTGAGGAAGGTAAGACAGTCCTTTTCATCAAGCCTACTTTAGACAGCAGATACTCTGAAAATGAAATTGTTACTCATGATGGTGAAGCAGTGAGAGCTATGGTCATTGACCATGATACACAGATGGATATGATTGACTTTTTCACAATTATTGGTGCTGATGTTGTCCTGTTTGATGAGGTTCAGTTCTTTACTGATGATTTAGTAGAAATGGTCTCAGACCTAGTGGGAGATGGCAAGACAGTCTATGTGGCAGGTCTTAACTCTGATTATAAGCTCAAGCCTTTTGAGACCACAACTAAACTTATGGAGATTGCAGATGAGGTGAAGGTGCTAACTGCTGTCTGTGCTGACTGTGCAAAGCAGGGGGCTACTGTAACTATTAAGACCTCAGGCTCAGATGACAGGATTGAGCTAGGGAGTGAGGATATTTATAAGCCAGTGTGCCATGAGTGCTATCTGACCTCTGTTGCTTCCTCTAAAGGAGGTGACAAGTAATGAGTAAAGTTATTGCCCAGTCTCAAAAACATGTATCAAAAGCTGTAGGTGTATTTAGTCAGGCTGTCAATGAGGTAGAAAAAGCACAGTCTGTACTACAAGAAGGCATCAAGGCTGACAGTGCTAAAGTGCTTAGCATTAAGTCACAGATTAGCAAGCTTGAGCAGGATATTGAAAAGACTGAGAAGTCTAAAGAGGCTAAAGGTGCTGAGTTTAAAAAGAATCAGGACTTACTAGCCAATCTAAAGCAGTTTACTGAGGGTAAGTAATACCCTTGCAGGGGAGAGGGAGGAAATGTCAGTGATTGTAGTAGGTGGGATGATTGGACTGGGCAAAAGCTCAGTTTCCAAGATTCTAGGTGAAGCCCTAGACAGTGAGGTGTTTTATGAGTCTGTAGATGATAACCCTATTCTGCCACTGTTTTATACAGCATCAGATGAGGAGATACAGGCTAAAAGGTATCCCTTCTTGTTACAGCTTCATTTCTTAGATACAAGGTTTAAGAGTATCAAGGAAGCTCTAGGCAATAACAAGAATGTGCTTGATAGATCAATCTATGAGGATTGGTACTTTGCCAAAGTTAATAAGGACTTAGGCAGAATCTCAGAGCTTGAGTTTCAAGTGTATGAAAACCTGCTTAATAACATGATGGAGGAGCTGGATGAGCTGCCTAAGAAGGCTCCTGATCTGATGGTCTACTTAAAAGCCTCTTTTGAGACTGTCCTGTACAGGATTGGACTCAGGGGCAGGGATTTTGAGCAGGATACTAGCCTTATTGATTACTATAGAACCCTTTGGGAGGGCTATGATGATTGGCTGTTTAATCACTACAAGGCATCACAGGTGCTGATTGTAGATATGGACAAGCTTGATGTAGTCAATAACCCTGAGGATGCAGAACAAGTAGTACAGGAAGTCAAACAAAAATTAAATGGAATGGGGATTAAATAAATATGACAGCATTAGCATTTTTCAACTTACTTCAACTTATTGGGGGCTTTATCTTAGCAGTAGGATACCTACCTCAGATTTTCAAGATTATCAAAACAAAATCAGTACATGACTTTAGCAGGCTGTATCTTGGTGGTATCTTTGTAGGTATTGTATTCATGGAAATTTATGCAGTGTACATGTTCTTTGTAATGCATACAGCAGGTGCTTTCTTTATCACTAACACTATCTCTACTATCCTATCAGGTACTGAGTGTTTCCTAGTGTTCTACTTCTACAATAAGTACAAGAGGACATCTAAGTAATGAAAGACTTTACAACTATGGGCTGCCTAGCAATCATTTTGGTTGGTTTGCTTGTAGCAGTGGGTATAGGTGTCAACTTTTTGCTGATGCCTTTCCTGCTAATGATTGCTCTAGGGGCTTTTGGAATCCATTTCTCTTACCTGATATGTATTGCATTATGGATAGTAGTAACAGTATTGCTAAGGAAGCTATTGCCAAGCAGAAAAGCTGAATAGTGTCACACTTTTAACAGACCTCTCTAACTAAGGATTGAAAAGTTGGGGAGGTTTTTTCTATGGAATTTTTTAAAGGGGTGTCTTTTGAAACAGACACTAAAGGTGATGCCTTAGCTAGAGTGTCAGAGGCACAGAAAAAGAAAGAGCTGAAAAACTATGAGCCTACATGGGAAGAAGTTTGGTTAACTGGATACCCTTCTACTACAGGTAAGCACAAGAATGGTATCTTTCAGACTAAGATTACTCCTAAGGACAAAGATAGGCTGCTTGATGTAAAGACTGCTATTGAGGCAGGTCAGTTAGGTATGGGTGTTGAAAGTCTCAAAAAGTTCTCAAAAGCCCATGCACTGAATTTATACAAGCAATTAGCTGAGGCTAGGAAAGCTGAGATTATCAAGGGTTACTTAGCTAATATGCCTGAGAATTATCATACTGTTAATACTCATGCAGGCATGGACTGGGTACTCAGGTTATTTGAGGATTCTTATGCTTTAGGTGCTGAGGTTGCCTTAGATACAGAGACTACAGGAGTTGAGTGGTGGGATAGAACAGTAGGGCTTTCCCTTACTTTTGAGTTTGGTGATGTAGAGGAAAACTTTTATATCCCTTATGGACATACCTCAGATCATGAGCAGCTAACTAGGGGCTATGTTATGAAGAAGCTCAAGCCTCACCTAGAAAGAAAAGGCACAAAGCTTGTACTGCATAACAGTAAATTTGATAGCCATATGCTTTTAAAGGATGGCATCACAATCAGGCATAACATTTACTTTGATACCATGATTGCTCACTCTGTACTGAATGAGAATGATGAGAAAGGTCTCAAAGCTATTGCTACAAAGTATGGCAGATTCTTTGGCTTTGAGGACAAATCTCTTAGCTTTGGGGAGCTGTTCTCTAATAAGCCTGAGGCATTCTATTCAAATGAAAACATGGAGCTGTGTACTTACTATGCTTGTAAGGATACTCATTTATGTCTAAAGCTGTACAAGTGGCAGTTAAGCATGATGGAGAAACAGCCTAAGCTGTATGATGTGTACTTTAACTATGAGCAACCTCTTACTCCTGCTGTATTGGCAATGGAGGAGACAGGCTTTGAGATTGATTTTTCTTTTGCTGAGATGTACAAAGCAGAGCTACAGGCTGAGGTATTTGATCTTGCGAAGAAAATAATAAAGAGGTTTGGGGGTATTAACCTTAACTCTCCTGCCCAGTTATCTGCGCTGCTGTATGATGAGTTGAAACTGCCTGACATCTCAGGTAAAAGGAAAGCTGATGCTAAGACACTTCAAAAGCTTGTTAAGCATGAGCCTGATCTAAAGCTGATTTTAGAATACAGAGACCTTAACAAATTGCTGTCTACTTATGTAGAGCCACTGCCTGAGAAGGTAAACAAGAATACAGGTAAACTGCATTCAAGCTTTAACCAATCAGCAACTGTTACATCAAGGTTTGCAAGTAAAGACCCTAACCTACAGAACCTGCCTCCAAAGGCTAGAAAGCTGATAGTAGCTCCTAAAGGTTATCTGATCTTTGGTATTGACTACTCTCAGATTGAGCCAAGGACATTAGCACATATGTCAGGAGATGCAGGGTTACAGTACCCATACTTGAATAACATTGATCTGTATGCTTCCCTAGCTTCCAAGATATTTAAGCTGCCTTATGAGGCTTGTCTTGAGGCTGATGGAGAGACATATAAGAAAGCAGGCCTGCCTAAGCACCCAAGGAAAATGATGAAAGTAGGACTCTTAGCTGTAATGTATGGCATCACAGTTCCTAGTCTTGCAGAGTCACTGGGTATCAGTGTACCTGAGGCTCAGAAGTTTATGGATGACTTCTACAGCTCATACCCTGATATGACTGCATGGATGGCTAAACAGGTAGCACATGCTGATGAGACAGGTTATGTAGAGACAATGCAAGGCAGAAAGAGAAGGTTTATAGGGCACACAGTCATTGCCAAACAGTACCATGCTTTACATGCAAAGGTTGTAAATATCTTAGGCAGAGAACCAGGGAACATATGGCAAGAGCCACTACCTAGAAACCTTAAAAAACAGTACTGGGAAGTCAACAAAGATTATCAAAGGGTAGCTAGGATGTCTGTAAATGCCATCATCCAAGGTAGTGCTGCTTTGATGCTTAAAAAGGCAATGATTGAGGTCAATGCTCACTTAGAAAGAAAAGGAGCAGAGTGGAGAATGATGGCTACTATTCATGATGAGCTGTTATTCCTTATCCCTGAGACTGTTACCCCTGAGGAAATCATTGAGATAGAAAACATCATGAAAGGTGTAGTTAAGCTTGATGTGCCTTTGAAAGTTGATACAGAGGTAATGGTTAGATGGGGAGAAGGCATTCCTTTTGCTGAATGGGTAGAAAAAGGCTGTGGCAGAAAACCTTTTGAGGAGGCAGCTTAATATGGGCTTGCTAGATGTAGGTGTACCTAAGAATCCACATGAATACAACAAGGTTTGTCACTTGAGGAGAAAAGTAAGAGTTAAGAATAAAGAGGAGCTGTCTAAAGAGGTTGAGAGGATTAAAGAAAGGTGCATCATTAAGGTGCATGACATTGAGGTAGAGGCTATATTTCCAAAAGGCACATACCTCATTAAATGTGTCAGGTACTATGAAAAGCCTACAATTTTATGGACAGGGGGAGTAGAGGACTTTTAAGCCTCTGCTCTTTTTTTTGTCACAGACAGCACATGCTTTTCTAATTAAGGAGTGTAAACAGATATAGGGGGGATACCTTTGCACTTAACAGCTAAAGTGAAAGTAACAGGAATCAAGAAAAAGACATCAGCAGTATTTTTCAAGGATTTAAAGGTAGGGGATGAATTTGAGCTTTCATACTCCATAAATGGGTGGTATCATTCTGCTCCTAGCATTGACATTTATCAGGATGAGCAGATCAAGCATATGAATACTGCTAACCAACTAAGAAATAACTTGGCTAACTTTGAGGTTGAGCAGATTGGATAAGGACATCCTTGAGATGATTGGCAGGAGGAGAAGGCAGATACTTGTCCACTCCTTCCTGTATTATCAGTTAAATGAAAACATCATAGCAGATTACACTTTTGATCTGTGGAGTAAGGAGCTTGTACAGCTACAAGAAAAATACCCTGAGGAGTCTAAGAAGGCTGTCTACTATACTGAGTTTACTAAGTTTGATGGTAGCTCAGGCTATGACTTACCTTACAGCCTTCCTGAGATACAAAACACAGGATACAAACTACTTGAGTACCACAAAAGGGGCAGGGATTAAATTCTCTGCTCTTTTTTTTGTGCTGTCACACTTTTATGCCTCCATCTAATTAAGAGGTGTAAGCAATTATTAAAGCTATGGAGGCTGATTGTATGAAGTATATTGGTAAAAAGTTAAAGCTGTGGGAAATCATGAAAGATGGTAAGGATGGTGAAGTCTTTGAGATCACTGAGTGTGCCCTTACTCCTTACATTGGTACACAGGTTAAGGTGCATGAAACTCAGGACTACAGAGGTAAGTATAAAACCCTTGTAAAGCCTGAGGTTACTGAGAATCCTACTGATGCTAGTAACATTGTGACAATCTTTGGGTGCATGGGAGAAGCTACATGGAAAAAGGTTGAAAATGTTATCTACACTCCTATTGATTTTACAAAGACTGTCCAACTGCTTGGTAAAGGATTAACAGTGTATAAAAAGAGATGTGGTAACTATGTTTCTATGAGCAGGTTTACTAGCTTTGAGGATGTAGACATTGATGATTTTTCTGATTTAGCTGGAACACAGTTTTATATGAAGGAGGTTATTTAATGCCTATATCCTCCTCAAGATCATCTTTTAGCAGTACTCCTAAGTCAAGCAGTGGCTCTTTTAAGAGCAGTAGCTCAGGCAGTTCTTATAAAAGTAGTAGCTCAAGCAAAAGCTCAGGAGGATGGTTTGGCTCAAGCAGTAAGAGCAGTAGTAGTAAGTCATCCAGTAGTAGCAGTAAGAGCAGCAGCAAAACTTCTAAGCCTAGCAAGTCCATCAAGCTAAGCAAGTCAAAGGCTGAGAAGGCAAAAGCTAAGGCTGAGACAAAGAAGAAGGCTACAGAGTCTAAAAAGTCCACAACTAAAAAGGCTGAGAATAAGACTTCCACTCCTACTCACAGCTCACATAGTTCTCATACTTCAAGCACTGTAAATCACTATCATCATAACAGCAGCTCTGCTATGGACTGGATACCTTTCATGTTTATGGCTGACATGATGGATGATGACAATGAGACTGTAGTAATTGAGGATGGAAAAGTAGTATCAGGGCAAACACAGGCTAATAACTCTGTCAGTGGATGGGGAATCTTTAGTACAGTGCTATTCCTAGCCATTCTAGCTACAGCAGGAGTACTTTTCTTTAAAGGCTTCAAGAAGAAAGCTAAGAAGAAAAGGGGGCTTCATTGGTGAGCAGATTAGACACTATGGCTAGGTTTGCTGAGCCTGATAATAAAGAGCCTGAGGTTATTGGGCAGTGCAGGGATTGTTTTGAGGACATTGTAGCAGGTCAGGAAGTTTATGCACATGATGGCTATTTGTACTGTGATGAGACTTGTTTGTTTTCAGACTTAGATATATACAAAATTACAGTAGGGGAGTAATGATAGATGAAAGTAACTTTTATAGGTGATATTGACACTAAGCTAATGGTAAGCAAACTGGATGAGATTGCTGCCTCAACTATAGAAAGAATTGAAAAAGAGCAGGGAGTCAAAATTAATGGCTACAGCCTACATGAGGCTGATCTGCTAGTAAAGGTTAATGTAGAGGGCATGGATGAGCCACAGCTACTGACTGTAGATCATCATGGCATGACAGAGCCTTTCCAGTGGATTGTTGACATGGACAAGGAAACTCAGGTAAACAATCAAGAGGAATCAATGTTTGACCAGTACACAGTGGCTAAGGCTCAAGGTCAGGAGCATGAGTTTGAGGAGATTGAGTCAGCCTATGATGACATCATCCTAGAGCTTGAGAAGTCTGAGACCTATGATGACATGGAGAGGAAAGTGTACTCTGTTATTAATGAGGAGTACAAGGTAGTTAGGGTGTATCAGCAGGGCAACCTAATTCAAGAGATCAAGCTTGTACCTAGAAAGGATGTCCAATGATGGTGTGTGTATGCTTAACTGTCATCCTGTGTACAATGATAATCTGTGACATGGTAGTGAATATAAAGGGTAAAGAAAAGTAAAAGAAAAAGGAGTCAGGTCATATGCCTGCTCCTTTTTTTATTGCAATACTTTTGTTTAAGGGAAAGTCATTTAAGTGAAGATAAGTTAACTTAACTTACTTTAACTTATTCACTGTAGCCTTAACCATGTTATCTCTGTACAATTCCTTTAACTCAATAGGCATCTCTCTAGTTTCTACCCATTCCCTACTGTTCTGCTCATACTTTTCTTTAATATCCTGAGGTAATCTAAATTCTATCAAGTCACTAAGATTAGTCACCTGTAGGGCTACCATGATAGCCAGTAGCTGCACCTTATTGAAACTGATACCTTTACCATTAACAATCTGAGATACAGTACCAATCCTCATACCTGTCATCATTGCTAGGTCTTGCTGAGTTATCCCTCTTTCTTTCAGCAAGTCATCAATTTTTAGAACAATCTCAGCATCCTCTAAAATCTTTGCAGTACCTATGACTACATCATTCATTAGACTATGTGAACCCTCTAATATGGTGCTAACCTTCATCTTTTTCATAACAACCAATGCCTCCACTTTGTATCTATACTGTCATATATTATGTTTATTTATGTCTCAGTTAATTCCAGTTTATCCATGTTACATTATCCTGTAACTGTTACCATCTTACATGATCTGTGTCACAGATGCAAACCCTTTCTCTAATTAAGAAGTGAGATAGGTTAGAAAGTCCACTAAATAGAGAGATAGGGGTTGCATGTATGCTAATACAAAAACCAATTAAAATAGCCCTTTTGGGAGAGATCAGGGCAGGAAAGGATACAGTAGCTGAGCTTATGGAAAAGCACATTAAAGCCAATGCAGCTACCTACTTCCTAGCCTTTGCTGATGGTATTCACAAGGTTATCAGAAAGTATTTTCCTGAAGCTTACAAAGAGGGCAAGCCTAGAAAGCATCTACAGCAGATAGGTCAATCATTTAGAGTGCTTAATCCTGACATATGGATTGACACTCTTTTTAATTCCAATATTTTTGATAAAGCAGTGAGGTCTCAGTCTAACATTATCATTACTGATGTAAGACAGCCTAATGAGGCTATCAGAGCTATGAAAGAAGGCTTTACAGTTGTGAAAGTTACTGCTGACTTTGATGTAAGGGTAGCTAGGGCAAAGGCTAAGGGAGATACCTTTAACCTTGAGGACTTCTACCATGAGACAGAGTTAGCTATTCAGCAGTGTCCTTATGATGTTTGCATTGATAACTCTTATACCCTTGATGAGCTTGAGGAAAGAGTTAAAGAGGTTCTTGAGGGGGTTGTCACTAATGAGCAGTAAATTAGAGAGGGCTACTCAAGATCATTACACATTAGCAGAGATTGAAAGAACATTGAAAAATAGAGAGCTGTCCTACTCTTATGCAGAGCAAGGAGACTTAGACATTATTCACCTCATCATTGACTCAGAGAAGGCTTTAGAGTTAGCACAACCTACTGAGATACAAAAGATGACTGTAGACCTTGTGTGGAGGCAGGGCTACAACTTAGTTGAGACAGGTAAGATGTTGGGGGTAACTCCTCAGGCTGTTAAGTTTAACTTAGGATTGCTCAAAGTCAAGATACAGAAGGTACTTGATGAGTGGAAAGCTATGGATAAGGGAGGTGAGGTAGCATGATGGCTCTCACTATCCCAGTATCAGCCTACATGTTGCAGTTTACTGACAGAGCAGAGGAGTTAGCTAACACTAAGCTAGAGGATGCTCCCTCTGTTGCTAAAAGGAATCAGAAAGTAAATGATCTGCTTGAGGAGCATTACACTCTAACAGGTAAGATGCCTAAAGCAGATGCACTGAGGTTCTTAGCAGATTACATTTTGATTACAGACTTGAAAAACAAGGATGTAGATAAAGTAAGTAATGAGGAGTTTCCTATCCTTTCTGATGTTCAAGTCAAAAGGAGACACAGGAAACAAATGCTCATGAAGGATGAAACCTTAGACTTTCTCAATAACAAGGTTAATAAGCAATTGGACAGCTTATCTAGGACTACAGTTAAGAAAGCTGAGTACTAAAAAATACAGAAGGGGAGTCATTAAAGTGGCTCTCCTTTCTTTTTACAAAGGATGGTTTTATGTTAGTAGCTATAGCAAGTATTTTACCTTTGCTGATGCCTTTTAATGCAGATCAGGGGGAGTGTATCAAGGTTAATGAGATCCCTCCTATCCCTAGTGTAGCAAGGGAAGAATACCTGACAGAGCATGGTATCACACCTATTATAAAGACTGAGGTAAAGGAAAAGGTAGTGTATAAGGAAAGAGTAGTTTATGTAGACAGAGACACTAAAGAGACTGTCAAAACTGAGGTTAAGGACATTCCCAAGAAGGAGACTAAGCAGGTCACAAAAGCTGAACCAAAGAAAGAATCAAAGCCAGTATCTAATCAGTCTCAAAACTTTGAGTTTACTGCCTACAGCCATGAGCCTAGTGAGGCACAGTCACACAGGTACAATGGCAAGATAGTTACAGCTACAGGCAAGGATGTTACAGACAGCATTTACTATCAGGGGTACAGGATTCTTGCTGTTAACCCTAGTGTCATTCCCTATGGGAGCATCTTGTCTGTAAGTGTAAATGGACAAAGTTTTAAAGGAATAGCTTTGGACACAGGGGGAGCTATCATGTCTAGGTCTAACAGAATTGATCTGATGGTAACTGATACTAATGAGGCTATGGGCTTTGGTGTACAGCAGGGAAGTATTTCATATGTCAGAAAAGGATGGTAGAGCTGAGGCTCTGCCTTTTTTTTTATGTCACAGTTTTGCCCTGTCTGTCTAATGTATTGGGTGAGGAGTTGGTATAGTGTTGATTACTTTAGATGAGCTGATTGCTGAGGAGGCTTTAGTAATTCCTGTATCTGATACTGTTTTATCCTCTAATGAAATAAAGGAGGGGGCTAGGTTTGAAAGTAGGGGAGGGGTATATACCTTCTACAATAAATACCTAGAGCCTTTGTACATTGGCATTTCTGTGAATGTAGGCAAAAGGGTTATGGAGCATTTTGGTACTCCTAAAGGAAACAAAGACCTATGCCAGTACATTGAAAGAGATGCAGTGTATGTCTCTGTGTTTTATGAGGATAGAAAGATTTATCAGGAGATTTATGAGAGCTACTTAATCAAGGTTATGAGTCCTAGATTTAATGTAGACAAGACAGGGAGGCAAAAGGTTTAATGGTGCAGCTCAGCATTTTTGATGTAGCAGAAGAAACTGTAAAACAGGCTAAGCAAGTTATTGAGAAGGTAAATAAAGCTATTGAGCCTATATATGAGGTAGGTAACAGGGTGAGAATCAGAACAGCTAAGGAGCTTGAGTCTCCTGATGTTGAGACAGTGGCATACCTTACAGATTACAAGTTTGGTGGGAAAGTTGGCACTATAACCCTCATACAGGTGGGTGCTGCTAGGGTTTCCTATGAGGTAGAGACTTCCCTTGGTAAAGCTTATGTAACAGAGGAAGAACTAGCCTTCATTAGCTGAGATTGACATTTTCCTATATTCCAGTATACTGTTACTGCAAGTATTTTAAAGTAAAGGAAGTTACAATATACATGGAACAGCTAGAGGCTAGACTAGAGACTATGCAGAAATATCAAACTGCTGAGGAGCTGAAAGCAAGCCTACCAAAGAACACTACCTCTATGGTAAAAGGATGCTTTAAAGCATTAGCGAATGAGCAGCTAAATGGTGAGTATTTTCTAGGCGCTTTTGTAGGTAATGTACAGGGTATTAATATAGTAGGCACTAAGAAAGATGCAGGCACTACAGGCATCATGGCAATTTCAAACAAGAGACTTATTTTTATTGGTAAACTTCTGTTTAACACTAAGATAGAGTCATTGACTTGGAGTAACTTTGATTCTTACTCTGCTCAGAAAGGTATGCTGTTTGGTGAAATCACAGCAATGAGTAGAGGAGGACATAAGCTAAGAGTTACCTCTATTGATAAAAAGGTTTGGCAACAAGGTAAAAAGTTATTAGATGAATTAACTATGTAATACATGTGAGGGAGCAAAAATGCTCTCTCTTTTTTTATGCAATTTTCCTGAGTGTCACACTTTAAAAGCTCCATCTAATTAAGAGGTGTAAGGCTGATAAAACAAATAGGAGGTCATTTAATATGACAAACACTTACACGCATCTTACTGAGCAGGAGCTAGTGACTGAGGTTGCTGCAAGCTTCAATAACATTATCGCAGTTGTAAAAGCCACTGGGGAGCTTTCTCAGGTTACTGTACCTTTTGTAAAAGTAGCTGTAGGACAGACTTATCAGGAGTTGCTGAAAAAGCATGTATCTAAGTTAATGGCTCAGGCAGATGAAGTGAAAAAGAGAGACAACCCTTTACTTACTTTGGCTCTTTCTTTGGAAGTAGACAGACTGGGGGATGAGGTTATTTACTTAGCTGTAGGGTTAATTTCCTCAGGTGCTGTAGGATTGGGGGAGTTGATCTAATGACAGTTACTGTGACAGTTGAAAACCTCAGAGACAGCAGGCCTGATGTAGAAGGTAACACAGGAAAGATCACAACTAAAAACAGCAAAGGGCTGAGGGTTTACCTTGCCTCTCCATTCTTCTCAGATGAGCAGATTGAGGAAGTTAAAAGGCTTGAGCAAGCTTTGACAGCTAACCCTCATGTAGCTGAGGTATTCTCTCCTATGAGGAATCAGATTGAGGAGCTTGAGTTTGGTTCTTTTGAGTGGAGGCAGGCAGTCTTTAAGAATGATGTTGACCACATTGACTGGGCAGATATTGTAGTAGTGGTACATGACTACTTTGAGGATAAAACAGATGCAGGCACAGCATGGGAAATGGGCTACAGCTATGCAAAAGGTAAGCCAGTGTTCTTACTGCAAGAAAAGCAGGGAGTACCTGTAAACCTGATGCTCAGTGAGAGCTGTAAAGCTTACTTTGTCAGCACTGATGAGGTTGCAGAGTATGACTTTTCTAATCCTAAAGAGATCAAGTTTTATGGGGAGGTATTTTGATGAAGCCTAGACTTATTAAACTAGAAGAAGTGGAAAAAGTGGTAAAGACTCAGAAGGTAGTAGGGGTATCAGACCTCATAGCTAAAGAGCTTGCTGTAGCACTGCTAACTGGGGAGTATGCAGTAACTGATTGGCAAAGTGTATATGAATATGGTCAAACTTCTGAAAAAATTGAATTAAATGTAAAAGGGGTATCCCTAACTATTAAGTCCTGAGAAATCAGGGCTTTTTTTATGTCTCAAAAGAGTTTCAAAATACTGTAATACAGTTTCATGTTTTGTCAGTTATGGTAGGGGTATATATGTCCTATATAAATGCAGTTAGGAGGTTTGAATATGAGTAACTGTAAAGTAGCTATTATAGGAGATATGCACACTGCCCAAGGAAGGACAAGGCTTGAGCAAGCTGAAAATATGCTGTTGAAAAATCCACACAGTATAGAATTAATAACACTTAGAAAAGAAATGACTCCTTATTTTAAAAACACAGTACAAGAACATGACTGGGTAAGTGAGTACTTGGAATACTGTAGAAATGGCATTCAAAGAGTAGACAGATTAGTATTGCTTGCAGATGAGCCATCAGTTTCCTTAGGTTGGATTATTGGTTATGCTTGGGCTTGGGGAAAGCCAATAATTTTAATTGTGCCTAAACCTTTAAAACTGGGTTTGTTTGCTGTTGACAGCATAACTGCCACATTGAAAAGTATTGATGATCTTAAAAAGTATGACTTTAAAGAAATGCCATATATTTATGAGGGTGCAGAGGTATCAGCCCTCTAGTAGGGGAGCTGCTATGGCTCTCTTTTTATTTCGAAAATTACTTTACAGTATAGTGTATTATATGATAATGTAATTAAGGAGCAGGATTGCTCTGTTGTTTTTTGTGAGTATGGTTACAGTATAGTGTATTACATTTTAAATAAGGGAGTTTTGTCATGTTTGGATTCATTAGAGAGAACTGGGATACCATAATTTTCAGCCTTATCCTTTCAGGCATTATAGTGGCAATGGGGGAGTGGCTGTAATGATTAGAACTAACTCAGGAGTATACACAGACACTAGGTATCAGGAGATTCTAGCACAGCAGCAGGAGCTTGAAAGGTTGAGCAATAGATCAGTTTTGGAGAAGGTATCTGATTACTTTGGGCTTGTGACTGTATCTGACAAAGTATGGTTTTATGGCACACATGGATTTTGTTTGGGAGTGTTAATGTTTATTATGGTGCTAAATGTGCTATAATGAGGCTTGTTTATCTGAAAGGAGATTGATAATCATGGCTAAAAAAGGATACATATTAATGGAGAATGGGGAAAAAATTGAGTTTGATCTGTTCCCTAATGAAGCTCCTAACACAGTAGCTAACTTTGAGAACCTTGCTAACTCAGGTTTTTATGATGGAGTTACTTTCCACAGAGTTATTCCAGGCTTTGTAAGCCAAGGTGGCGACCCTACAGGCACAGGTATGGGTGGAAGTGGAAAAACAATCAAGTGTGAGACAGAAGGAAACCCTCACACTCATGAAGCAGGCAGCCTATCTATGGCACATGCAGGAAAAGATACAGGCTCAAGCCAGTTCTTTATTGTACATGAGCCACAACCTCATCTAAATGGTGTGCATACTGTTTTTGGTAAAGTTACATCAGGTTTAGAAACTGCAAGAAACATGCAGAATGGTGACACAATGAAAGAAGTAAAAGTATTTGATGCTGAATAATCTTTAAGGAGAGGGCTTAACTGCTCTCTCTTTTTTTGTTACTGTCACAGTTAATAAATGCTCCTCTAACTAAGAATTAAGAATATCTCAGGGAGATGAGCTTTTATGGACATACTGTACAGAGGCAAACCCTATAAATATGAGGATGTGGGGGATTATCACAGATTAACCTCTTTAGAGAAGGAGAATGGCAGGGTTACTGTCTTGGAGTTTACTAAAGATGCTAAGCAGTCACAGGCAGCTATAGAGTCCTTTTCTTCTCAGCTTAGAAAGACCATCATAAGAAATCACTTAACAGGAGCAGAGGTATAATGCTCCTTTTTGTTTTGTCTCAAAAGTGTCTTACAATATATTATATAGTTGAAAAGTTGAATTACAGTATAGTGTATAGTATACTTTCCTTTAGATAACAGATATAGGCATAAATAATAATTTAGGGGGAAGTATTTTGGCAGCTAAACTAAGAGTATGGGCATCTTACAGGGTATCTACAGACAGACAAGGAGCAGAGGGAGATGATATTCCTTTGCAAAAATCCCAATGTCATGCCTTTGCTGAGAAAAATGGTTGGGAAATAACAAAAGAACTAACAGAAAAAATTTCAGGATATAAAACAGCTATAGAGGATAGAAATACATTGAAAGTCATAAAACAGGGGGCACTAGAGGGAGAGTTTGACATACTGCTACTCTACCACTCTGACAGACTAGGCAGGCAGATGGAGTACAGCCTATATGTTGCTTCATTATATGAGCTAGGTGTACAGGTATGGACTGTTAAAGAAGGCGAGATTAAGAACCAAAATCATACAGACTCCTTAATGAATTTTATAAGGTATTGGCAGTCTGAGGGTGAAAGTAAAAAGACCTCAATGAGGGTAAGTGATGCTATGAGACAGTTAAATGAAGAAGGGGCTTACCTTGGAGGCACTATTCCCTATGGCTACATGCTTGAGGATACTGGGAAGAAAAGAAACAGTAAGAAAGATAAGACAATAAAGAAATTGGTTGTTAATCCTGATGAGGCTAAGATTGTAAAGATGATCTTTGATATGGTGACTGAAAAGTCATTAGGTAGCGCACTGATTGCTCAGGAGCTTAATAAAATGAAGGTTGAAAAAAGGGGCAAACAGTGGAGACACAACACTATTACAAGGATGTTAAGAAATCCTATTTATATGGGGTATAAAAGGTACAACACTTCTAAAGAGGTGGGGAATAGAGGAGGCACTAGAAAAGAAGTAAAAAGAGATGGATGGTTATTACAGCCCTTTAACCCTGAGTTAGTTGTTATAAGTAAGGAGCAGTTTAAAGAAGTACAGGAGATCATGGATAAAAGAAATAAATCAGGTGAGGATTCAGTAGTAGAAAGCAAGAATACTGAGGTCATTACTGTTCAGAAAAACAGAGTACCTACTTCCTCAAAGTTGTTATTATCAGGTATGGCTGTTTGTGGTTATTGTGGCAAAAAGCTTAAAGCAGACTTTTCAGTAAAGAAAAATAAGAGAAAGGATGGCACAGTAAATCAGTACAGGACATACAAATATACTTGCCACAATGCTAAGAATAATCCTGCTGGACACAATCAGAGAGCTTTTGGAGCAGTCACAATAGATCAGCAAGTTGAGGATAAAGTACTGTCTACCATCAGCACAATTAACTTAGATGCTTTTGATGCAGAAAAAGACTCCTTTGACTTTGAGGAGCTTGACTCAAGAAAGATACAGCTAAAAGAGTTAGAGGGGCAGTATGCTGAGGTCAGCAAAGCTCTTATTAATGTAGAGAGCCTTTTTGATGATGTCATGTCAGGTAAATCCTCAATGAGTTTAGATTTTGTTTCTAAAAAGATGGAGGAGTATGGAAGCAAAAAAATTGAGCTGCTTGGTAAGATTGATGTGCTTAATAAGGAAATACAAGAGGCAGAGGTTAAAAGCACTGACCTTGAAAAGTTAAAGCATCAGTTAGATAACTGGGTAGAGACTTATAAAAACTGCATTAGCCTAGAGCGCAGAAAGACCATGTTGTCTAAAGTAGTGGATGAGGTTGTAATCAGCAAGGAATCCATTGTAATCAGGTTTAACATTACTGTTGAGAAAGCTCTTGAGGGTGCTTATAATCCTGTGAATCAGGGGCGGGTTAATGACCCACTACCCACTGGTACTGGCGGTCCGGGATACACAATCAAATGTGAAACAGAAGGAAACCCGCATACACATGAGGCGGGCGCACTTTCTATGGCACATGCCGGAAAAGACACTGGCGGCAGCCAATTTTTCATCGTTCATGAGCCACAGCCTCATTTGAACGGTGTTCACACTGTATTCGGTAAAGTAACAAGCGGATTAGAATTCGCGAAAAACATGTCTAACGGCGATGTCATGAAAGAAGTTCGCGTAGAAGGCTAATCGGCAGGCAAAAGGCTTCCTCTTAAAGAGGAAGCTTTTTTTATTGGCCAAAAATGTTCAATAAAAAACCGCCGAATGCTGATGGCGGTTGGTAAACCGGGTTTTTAAGGAAGGAGATTTCTCAATCCCCAAATAAATACATTAAAAAGTTTTGGTGACGTTTTGATCAGTAAATTGATGATTAATCATTTTAGCCTTGCTTACAAAGTTATTTTCAAAGACAATTCCTGTGTTTAAACCTCCGGAGCCAAACACAGATTTGGACAAAGTTAAAGGCCTGATCATAAAAGCGCCGCCTACGTTAATTACACTGTTCCCGGAAACGTTGTTTATATTAATAGGATAATCAATCATACTATCAAGTCTCCTTTCATATCATTCTATTTTTTATATGTATTAGTGCTAGAGTTGATTAGCGTAAACTTAATGGCAAAAATATTTAGGAGATGCCTGTTTTCATTGATTTATAAAAATGCTCGAAAAAAGCGCCTCCTTTAAAGCTTCCGGAAGACTAGCTATCTGTCTATTCTTTTAACTACTCTGAATGCGGCAGCTGCTTTTCTGGCGAATGTAATAGGATCATACTGTGCTGACTCAAAGTGCATATACATTGCACACGGCTCACTAAATAACCAGTGGTTATGCAATGCAGTAATCGTCATGCGCTGTATCCTAGTTCGGTGAGCAAAGAATTTACCTCTTCATGTACGAAACTAAGTCAAATACTTTATCATTGCGAACCTCAAACGGGAAAAATGGGGAATGGCCAAGGAATGAGGTAGGCAAACAAACACCTGACTCGGTGGCAGAACGAACTGCCCAAAATTTTGGCAAACTCCCTGCGTATCTTTTATTTCCTCCCATTTCATGCTGTTGCTCCTCCTATGTCAAAAAAGAATGTATGAGTGACGAGTATAGGAAGAGAAGATCCCGCCATAGACAATGTTGTCGGACGACTGAAGATAAAATTGTGCTGATTATACAAAAAGTGGATTGGGAATGATAAAAGAACAAAAAAGTTTAAGGAGAAACACGTGCAAGTTTTGACGGGGTTATTTGAACAGCATGGATATGCCGTCTTTTTATTGTCTTAATGTTAGAGCTTCTAGATTTACCAGAATCTGGAGAGTTTCTGATGGGCTATGCCGGTGTTCTCGTGTTTCAAGAAAAGTTAAACTGGGTGCTAAGCATGTTAGCGGCCGGATTGGGAAGCTGTGCGGGAGTGAGCATGTCGTATCGGATCCGGTATAGACTGGGCCCAGCTGCAATTCAGAAAGCTTTTGCGTCGAGAGGTGTTCTGTTAGCCGTTATTGTTCTAACTCTTCTTTGGACAGTATTCAAAGGGCAAGACCGGAAAATCGAACTCTCTTTCTTATTTTTCCTAATCATTGGTGGAGAGCTTTATGAAGAGGGAATCAGGCGGCTCTTTCATTCCCTTCATCCTGTTCACGCTCCTTTGGAAAGTCATGTATTATATCCATTCCCGAGCGAACAGACGTTAACGGCATTTGTCATTTTTGGTTTTTGTGCTTATCTTTTTGTTCGTCATTCTCATAAGGTGCGTCTGCAAACTGTTGCGTTTTTTTGTTTATTATCGTTTTATTCCTCATCGGGCTGAGCCGTGTGTACGTTAATGAGCAGTATCCGAGTGATGTTGCTGCGGGTTACGCCTTCGGCGGTGTTTGGCTGGGTTTAAATGTTTTGGTCATGGAGCTTTTCCGTTTCTCCAGAAGATTTACCAAGCTGAGAAACGAACCCAATTAGAATGTAAAGAACGGGTGATCAAAATTAAGCAAACTTTAAAGTAGTATGGTTCATTGGGATTGGTATTTTGTAGTAAAATAAATCAAACAAACGTGATGTAATGAAAAGGAGATCGCGATATGGACAACAAAGGCTGTATAAAATGCGGCAGTACTGAAGCCGGACAAAAAGAAATAGCCACAACCGGCACGGGATTATCAAAGCTGTTTGACGTGCAGCATAACCGATTTCTAGTGGTTTACTGTAAGAACTGCGGATATTCAGAGTTTTATAATAAAGAGTCTTCAACTGCCGGGAATATATTGGATTTATTTTTTGGAGGCTGATCCATGTTTTCGAGCTTGAATGATTTTAAACATATTATGAAAGCAAAAAACGGAGTGCGGTTATCACCTGTGAAATAGGATTGCCGCAAACATTCCAGTAACCTTCTTGATGTGAATTGTTTTGTCAAGTGCCATGGATATCATGGACTGGGAGATAAATGAACAAACTGTTCGTAACCTCATGCCTTATATACGATCTAAAGATTTAGCATATGAGAACTCTCTTTCTTCTGAGTCCATCGCTTCTGAATTATGCGATTCATTTCCTTCAATATTTGCAGGCCTAGTTATGATCGACAAGAAAAAAATAGGCATGATGTGGGTAGAAGATGAAGATTAACAGTTTGTAAAATCACTTCAATGGTCCTAATGGGATTTTTTTTCGATTCGTGATAACATAAATTGAAGACCGTTGTTTATTGGAGGAAATCAGTTGAAATCAGAAAATGTTTCGAAGAAAAAATCAATATTAGAATGGGCAAAAGCAATTGTGATTGCTGTCGTTCTTGCTTTGCTCATCCGCAACTTTATTTTTGCGCCATATGTCGTTGACGGTGAATCCATGGAACCTACACTTCACGATCGTGAAAGGGTCTTTGTTAATATGACAGTCAAATACATCGGCGAGTTTGATAGAGGAGACATCGTCGTGTTAAACGGAGATGATGTTCACTATGTCAAACGTATTATCGGCCTTCCCGGCGATACGGTTGAGATGAAAAATGACCAGCTCTATATCAACGGGAAAAAGGTGGACGAGCCTTATTTGGCGGCTAATAAAAAGAGAGCGAAACAGGACGGTTTTGACCATTTGACCGATGATTTCGGCCCGGTTAAAGTGCCTGATAACAAGTATTTTGTGATGGGTGACAACCGTCGGAATTCCATGGACAGCCGTAACGGACTTGGCCTCTTCACGAAAAAACAAATTGCGGGTACGTCAAAGTTTGTTTTCTACCCGTTTAACGAAATGCGCAAAACAAATTAGGATCAAGCAGTTTCCCATTGGGGCTGCTTTTTTTATATCTTTTTTACGGTCATCCCCTAAAAACAGAACATAAATTCGTATATCTATAGAAAAGAAATTTTTGCAGAAATGTGAAACATATTCCCGTTATGCATCGTTATATTAATAATTTACGAGAATTTACGGTTTTTTATTCATGAAAAAAAGGAATAACTCATATGAATGAATAGATTCATATTGGCTGGAGGTTTAGAAATGGGAAGAATAAAAACCAAGATTACCATTCTGTTAGTGCTTTTGCTTTTACTTGCAGGCGGTTATATGTACATAAATGATGTTGAGCTGAAGGATGTTCCGACAGCAATTGGACAAACCTTGTCCTCGGAAGAAGAGGAATACACCATCCAGGAATATAAAGTGACGAGAATTGACGGCTCAGAGTATCATGGAGTAGCAGAAAACGGAACGAAAATCATCTTCAACGGAAAAAAATTAAATCAGGATTTATCTGATATAAAAGAAGGTGACAAGATTAAGGCATACTTCAGCAAATCAAAGCGGATCGACGGATTAATCAAGGTTGCAAAAGTGAATGATTAACAAAACATCACCTTTCGGATCGAAGGGTGATGTTTTGTTTTTCTCAAATTGTAAGTTTATTTCATTGCGTACTTTAAAAAGGATCGCTATAATAGCCAATAAGGACAAATGAATAAAGATTGTATCCTTCGGGGCAGGGTGGAAATCCCGACCGGCGGTAGTAAAGCACATTTGCTTTAGAGCCCGTGACCCGTGTGCATAAGCACGCGGTGGATTCAGTTTAAGCTGAAGCCGACAGTGAAAGTCTGGATGGGAGAAGGATGATGAACCGCTATGCAAATGGTTCAAAAATGCATAGTGTTATTTCCTATTGCGTAAAATACCTAAAGCCCCGAATTTTTTATGAATTCGGGGCTTTTTTGACGGTAAATAACAAAAGAGGGGAGGGAACCAAATGGAAGAGTATTATATGAAGCTGGCATTAGATCTTGCGAAGCAGGGCGAAGGACAGACCGAATCCAATCCGCTCGTCGGTGCTGTTGTCGTAAAGGACGGACAAATTGTCGGAATGGGCGCCCATTTAAAATATGGTGAAGCTCATGCAGAAGTTCATGCCATCCATATGGCTGGAGCACATGCAGAGGGTGCCGACATTTACGTTACACTCGAACCGTGCAGCCATTACGGAAAAACACCGCCATGTGCAGAATTGATTATCAACTCTGGCATCAAAAGAGTGTTCGTGGCGATGAGAGATCCTAATCCGCTTGTGGCTGGAAGAGGGATCAGCATGATGAAAGAAGCCGGCATTGAGGTAAGGGAAGGCATCCTGGCAGACCAGGCGGAGAGGCTGAATGAAAAATTTCTGCACTTTATGAGGACCGGCCTTCCGTACGTCACGCTAAAAGCGGCTGCCAGCCTTGACGGCAAGATAGCTACCAGCACGGGTGACAGCAAATGGATCACGTCAGAGGCTGCAAGACAGGATGCTCAGCAATACAGGAAAACACACCAATGCATTTTAGTCGGAGTTGGCACAGTGAAAGCCGACAATCCGAGCTTAACCTGCAGACTGCCGAATGTAACAAAACAGCCGGTTCGGGTCATACTTGATACCGTACTCTCGATTCCTGAGGACGCTAAAGTGATTTGCGATCAAATAGCGCCGACATGGATTTTTACGACGGCACGCGCAGACGAGGAAAAGAAAAAACGGCTTTCAGCTTTCGGAGTGAACATATTTACACTTGAAACCGAGCGCATTCAAATTCCCGATGTTTTGAAGATCCTAGCGGAAGAAGGCATCATGTCGGTGTATGTGGAAGGCGGTTCAGCTGTTCACGGAAGCTTTGTCAAAGAAGGCTGTTTTCAAGAAATCATCTTCTATTTTGCCCCTAAACTAATCGGAGGAACGCATGCTCCCAGCTTAATCTCCGGTGAAGGTTTTCAATCAATGAAAGATGTCCCCTTATTACAATTCACTGATATAACCCAAATCGGCCGTGATATCAAACTGACGGCAAAACCGACAAAGGAATAGGATGGTGACCATGTTTACAGGAATTATCGAAGAAACAGGCACAATCGAATCCATGAAAAAAGCAGGGCATTCAATGGCCTTAACAATTAAATGCTCAAAGATTTTAGAGGATGTTCATCTTGGCGACAGCATTGCAGTGAACGGCATTTGTCTAACTGTCACTGATTTTACAAAAAATCAATTCACAGTGGATGTTATGCCTGAAACAGTCAAAGCTACGTCTCTGAATGATTTAACAAAAGGAAGCAAAGTAAATCTGGAAAGAGCGATGGCGGCAAACGGCCGTTTCGGAGGTCATTTCGTCTCAGGCCATGTCGACGGAACTGCGGAAATCACACGAATTGAAGAGAAAAGCAACGCAGTTTACTATGATTTAAAAATGGACCCGTCATTAACAAAAACATTGGTTTTAAAGGGATCAATTACTGTGGATGGCGTGAGCTTAACCATATTCGGCCTGACAGATGATACTGTGACGATTTCTTTAATCCCGCACACCATCAGCGAAACAATTTTTTCCGAAAAAACGATCGGCTCTAAAGTGAATATCGAATGCGATATGATCGGAAAATATATGTATCGATTTTTGCATAAAGCCAATGAAAATAAGACCCAACAAACCATAACAAAAGCCTTCTTAAGCGAAAACGGCTTTTAGAGAGGAAGATTTGCATGTTTCATCCGATAGAAGAAGCACTGGACGCTTTAAAAAAAGGCGAAGTCATCATCGTTGTAGATGATGAAGACAGAGAAAATGAAGGAGACTTTGTGGCTCTTGCCGAGCATGCAACGCCGGAAGTCATTAACTTTATGGCGACACATGGGAGAGGACTGATCTGCACGCCGCTCAGTGAGGAAATCGCAGACAGGCTTGATCTTCACCCTATGGTTGAGCATAATACAGATTCTCACCACACTGCATTTACCGTAAGCATAGACCATCGTGAAACGAAAACAGGTATCAGCGCTCAAGAAAGATCTTTTACCGTTCAAGCATTACTGGACAGCAAATCCGTGCCATCTGATTTTCAGCGTCCGGGGCACATTTTTCCGCTGATTGCGAAAAAAGGAGGTGTCCTGAAAAGAGCGGGCCATACAGAAGCTGCTGTTGATCTTGCTGAAGCCTGCGGATCTCCAGGAGCCGGCGTCATTTGTGAAATTATGAATGAAGACGGAACGATGGCGAGAGTGCCTGAGCTCATTGAAATTGCGAAAAAGCATCAATTAAAAATGATCACCATTAAGGATTTGATTCAATACCGTTACAATCTGACAACACTTGTCGAGCGTGAAGTTGACATTACGCTGCCTACTGATTTTGGGACATTTAAGGTTTATGGATACACAAATGAGGTAGATGGAAAAGAGCATGTCGCATTTGTGATGGGAGAGGTGCCGTTCGGAGAAGAACCGGTATTGGTCCGGGTGCATTCAGAATGTCTCACAGGTGACGTGTTTGGGTCTCATCGCTGTGACTGCGGACCGCAGCTGCACGCCGCGCTGAACCAAATTGCCGCAGAAGGCCGTGGAGTTCTCCTTTACTTGCGCCAAGAAGGACGAGGCATCGGTTTAATCAATAAATTAAAAGCTTATAAGCTTCAGGAACAAGGTTATGACACCGTGGAAGCCAATGAGGCGCTTGGATTCTTGCCGGATCTTCGCAACTATGGCATCGGAGCACAAATTTTACGCGACCTCGGTGTCCGGAATATGAAGCTTTTGACGAATAATCCGCGAAAAATCGCAGGCCTTGAAGGCTACGGACTCAGTATTTCAGAAAGAGTGCCACTTCAAATGGAGGCGAAAGAACACAATAAAAAATATTTGCAAACCAAAATGAACAAGCTAGGTCATTTACTTCATTTCTAATCACAAATATCACAAAAAAGGATGGGAATCATATGAATATCATACAAGGAAATTTAGTTGGTACAGGTCTTAAAATCGGAATCGTAGTAGGAAGATTTAATGATTTTATTACGAGCAAGCTGCTGAGCGGAGCAGAAGATGCGCTGCTCAGACATGGCGTAGACACAAATGATATTGATGTGGCTTGGGTTCCAGGCGCATTTGAAATACCGTTTGCTGCGAAAAAAATGGCGGAAACAAAAAAATATGATGCTATTATCACATTGGGCACTGTCATCAGAGGCGCGACGACACATTACGATTATGTCTGCAATGAAGCTGCAAAAGGCATCGCGCAAGCAGCAAACACTACTGGTGTACCTGTCATCTTTGGAATTGTAACAACTGAAAACATCGAACAGGCTATCGAGCGTGCCGGCACAAAAGCGGGCAACAAAGGTGTAGATTGTGCTGTTTCTGCCATTGAAATGGCAAATTTAAATCGCTCATTTGAATAATTTGCTGAAAACAGTTTAAAAATATGGCGAAAATGATATAATGTGAGAAAACGGATCACCTATTCGTATCCGTTAATAGCAGACTGGACATTTTGGATATAGAGGGGTTTTTATGTTAATTCGTTATAAAAAATCGTTTGAAAAGATTGCGATGGGGCTTCTTTCGTTTATGCCGAATGAAAAAGACCTTAAGCAGCTTCAGCAGACAATTAAGGACTACGAAACGGATACAGACCGCCAGCTCTTTCTTTGGAAAGAGGACGAGGATATCGTCGGAGCAATCGGAGTCGAAAAAAAGGATTCTGAGGTTGAGATCCGGCATATCAGTGTGAATCCTTCTCATCGCCATCAAGGAATCGGAAAACAGATGATGGATGCTTTAAAGCATTTATTCAAAACGCAAGTACTGGTTCCAAATGAATTAACGCAGAGCTTTTTCGAACGTTGTCAAGGTCAGCAGGATCAAGACATTTCATACAATAATTAAGCAGAGGCTGTGATCAGTCTCTGCTTTTTTTTCTGCGTTCTATTTCTTTTTCACGTTCACGGATGACGTCAGTCCGATCCCGTAAACGGTGTTTGTCGATAAGAAATATGTTGCTGAGTGCACTGGGCTGCCCCCATGTATACTTTTTTTTCCTGCATTCGATCCTGCATGCTTCCTCCAGTTTTTCATCTTTGATTGGCAGCATAATGCTTTTATAGGCAGAGCCCGTTTCGATTTGTTCGTAAACCGATTGCATAAGTTCGAGCAAACGGCCATGATCGAGCCCTAAGTCTTCGACTGCCCGGTGTTCTGCTTGAAGAATCCGGATGCTGTTCGCCATCAGTCTTTTTGCCCCAGCTGTATTCTGTCTTCTGTGATGATATAAAGCAACTGCAAGCTGAATAAAGCCCACCCAATAGCGTTTTCGTTTCTTTGGCGGATCTTCCTTCCAAAATTCTTCTAATATTTCATGGCATTCAAAATAATCCCGTGTCGCGTGAAACTCAACGAGATAATCTATATAAGCTTTCGGATACAAGGTGTTTCCTCCTTTAATGTGCTTTTAGTGTACCATAGAAGGGATAAAAGGAAAAAAGAACGCTCGGCCTCTATTGCTTCTTAGAAAGGAAAACCAGAAGCTAAGGCTTTTTCTCCCGCTTCTGCGCTCCGAGCAAACACCTCTCGTGTTTTGAATATTCTGTACCAACTTGTTCAAAACAGGAAATGAAATAGTATTGGACGAGAGCTTTTTGGTGGCTTATACTATAGGGTAGCCAGTTTTTCCGGCAATGAGAGTGATACTTGAAAATGGTGAGAAGATGGAAGAATATCAAGTGAAAATTGATACGTTTGAGGGCCCATTGGACCTGCTGCTTCATTTAATCAATCGTCTTGAAATTGACATATATGATATACCTGTGGCGAAGATCACTGAACAATATTTATTATATGTACATACGATGCGTGTGCTTGAGCTCGATATTGCCAGCGAGTATTTGGTTATGGCTGCCACGCTGCTCAGCATTAAAAGCAGAATGCTGCTCCCGAAGCAAGAGGAGGAGCTTTTTGAAGATGAATTACTTGAAGAAGAAGATCCGCGGGAGGAACTGATTGAAAAGCTGATTGAGTATCGAAAATATAAAGATGCGGCGAAGGATTTAAAAGAACGGGAAGAAGAAAGACAAAAATCGTTCACGAAACCGCCGAGTGATTTGAGTGAATATGCAAAAGAAGTAAAACAGTCTGAGCAAAAGCTCTCTGTCACGGTCTATGATATGATCGGAGCTTTTCAAAAAGTGCTGAAACGCAAAAAAATTAACAGGCCGATGGAAACAACAATTACAAGACAGGACATACCAATCGAAGCCAGAATGAACGAAATCGTGCACAGCTTGAAATCTAGAGGAACGAGAATCAACTTTATGGATCTGTTTCCATATGAGCAAAAAGAACATTTAGTAGTGACCTTTCTAGCTGTTCTCGAGCTGATGAAAAATCAGCTGGTCCTCATTGAACAGGAGCACAATTTTTCAGATATTTACATTACGGGGAGTGAATCCATTCATGGGGCTTGATATCGTGAATTGGAAAGCTATTGTGGAAGCCCTTCTTTATGCGGCAGGCGATGAAGGGCTTACAAAAAAGCAGCTGTTAACAGTGCTTGAAATCGAAGAGCCTGAACTGAACACGATCATGGCGGATGTGGCGGACGAATACCGCGGAGATACACGAGGGATTGAACTTATTGAGTATGCAGATACGTACATGCTCTCTACCAAAAAAGACTTTGCGCCTTACTTGAAAAAACTGATTGAAGTGCCGTCAAAGGGCCTTTCTCAAGCATCTTTAGAAGTACTGGCCATTGTTTCATACAAACAGCCAATTACGAGAGCAGAAATTGAAGAAATCAGAGGAGTAAAATCAGAGCGGATTTTACACAGTCTTGTCGCGAAGGCGCTATTGTGTGAAGTAGGGCGTGCCGATGGTCCGGGGCGGGCCATTTTATACGGTACTACGCCGACTTTTCTTGAACAATTCGGTCTGAAAACGCTGGACGAGCTTCCGCCGCTGCCTGAAAATGCGGAAGAAGACGTTCTTCAAGAAGAAGCAGATTTATTTTTTGAAAACTTTAACCAAACCTTCGAAGATATAAAATAGAAGTTTAATGAATCGCGCTTTTTCATCATCATAAGATATAAGGAAGAAGCTATCATGAAAGAAGCAAAATGTGAGAGACAAAGACATGAGGGGAAGATACCAAACGAAATGGGACATTCGATTGTGCGAGCGCAGACTCAAAAAACAGGCGAATTCTTATCAATGGTTGTCAATACCGTGAACGATTACCTAAATCAAACGACGCTTGAGTCCTTACAGGCTGAATTGCCTATTGAAAAAGGATACTGCTGTGATGTGCTGAGCACTCTGAGAAGAATGGCAGTATTTTGTGAAGGAGGCGCAGAAGCGTGCCGCCGTCTCCTGATGCAGGAGCCTTTTCAGGAAGCCAGAGCGGAAAAAACACTTTATAATGTGTATCACCAATGCATTGAAGAGTTCTTTATGCCGAAAAAAGACACGTGGTGTGAAAATAGCCGGGCGTCTTATACAGGGGTCAGCGCAATTGAGTTTTATCATGCTGTTCCTGCGTCGCTTGAGCAATTATTATTGCCGTTGAGCGCGGCCTTTCTGAAGATGAGGGAAGAGCTGGCTCATTACGAAGCGTCCGGATCAAGCATGGCGCCAATCAGATAACGTTTACTCTCCCTTTTTCAGGGAGAGTTTTTTATGTTTGCTTCCAGAAATATAATTGTTATTCATAACTGATGGACATGCGCATAAACTTGTACAAACCACCACAAGGACGTGAGCAAACATGCGCATTTTCAAAAAAGCAGTATTCGTGATCATGATTTCTTTTCTTATTGCAACCGTAAATGTGAATACAGCACATGCTGCTATAGATGTCAGTGCAAAGAGCGCGATCATTATTGACGGTGCGTCAGGCAGAGTGTTATATGCCAAGGATGAGCATCAAAAAAGGCGGATCGCGAGCATCACAAAAATTATGACCGCCGTCCTCGCCATCGAATCCGGCAAAATGGATCAAACGGTGACGGTTTCGGCAAATGCTGTCAGAACAGAAGGCTCCGCCATTTATTTAACAGAAGGTCAAAAAGTGAAGCTAAAAGATCTTGTGTATGGCCTGATGCTAAGATCAGGAAACGATGCCGCTGTCGCGATTGCTGAGCATGTCGGTGGGAGCCTCGATGGGTTTGTTTATATGATGAATCAAAAAGCCGAGCAGCTTGGTATGAAAAACACCCGTTTTCAAAACCCGCACGGATTGGACGACCATGAAAATCATTATTCAACAGCCTATGACATGGCCATTTTAACAAAATATGCTATGAAGCTGAAAGACTATCAAAAGATTTCAGGCACAAAAATATACAAAGCGGAAACAATGGAAAGCGTATGGAAAAACAAAAATAAACTGCTGACCATGCTTTATCCGTACAGCACAGGAGGAAAAACAGGCTATACAAAACTTGCAAAACGGACACTGGTCTCTACGGCTTCAAAGGACGGCATTGACCTGATAGCCGTCACCATTAATGACCCTAATGATTGGGATGACCATATGAAGATGTTTAACTATGTGTTTGAGCATTATCAAACCTATTTAGTTGCAAAAAAAGGGGATATTCCAAAGCTGAAAGGCACATTTTATGAATCGAAGGCTTTTATCAAACGTGATATCACCTATTTGCTGACCGAAGAGGAAAAAGAAGATGTGAAAATTAATACCACACTGCTCAAGCCGAAAAAAGCATGGGAAAAAGATGCCTCGAAAATCCCTGACATCGTAGGGCACATGGAGATCATGTTCAACGATGCAACCATCGCAAAAGTGCCGATCTATTATGAAAATGAGCGTCATCAAAAACCGAAGAAACAATTTTTTGAAACGTTTAAATCAATCTTTCTGAATGCGGCAGGCGGAGCAAAATGGTCAATATAATTTGGGTCAGTTTAACCGTGATCGGACTCGTTTTTGCGATGTGCAACGGAACTCTGCAAGATGTAAATGAAGCCGTGTTTAAGGGTGCGAAAGAAGCGATTACGATCTCATTTGGATTGATGAGCGTGCTTGTTTTCTGGCTTGGCCTAATGAAAATCGCCGAGCAGTCAGGGCTTTTGGATATTTTCAGCCGGATGTGCAGACCTTTTATATCTAAACTGTTTCCTGATATACCGCCTGATCACCCGGCGATGGGCTATATTTTATCTAATCTTATGGCGAATTTCTTCGGCCTCGGAAATGCAGCAACTCCGCTTGGCATTAAAGCAATGGAACAAATGAAAAAGCTGAACGGAAACCGATCGGAAGCAAGCCGGTCGATGATTACTTTTTTAGCTGTTAATACGTCCTGCATCACACTCATCCCGACAACGGTGATCGCTGTCCGAATGGCTTATTCCTCCAAAACGCCGACAGATATCGTCGGGCCAAGCATTTTGGCAACGCTTATTTCCGGAATCGGTGCCATTATCATTGATCGGTATTTTTATTACCGCCGCAAAAAGAAGGGAAGGTGAGCGGATGGAAATCATCAACTGGCTGTCTTTAGCCATGATTCCAATCATTATTGCCGGAATTCTTCTTTATGGAACGATCAAAAAGGTTCCGACATATGAATCGTTTGTCGAAGGCGGAAAAGAGGGGATAGAAATCGCCTTTTCCATTATCCCTTATTTAGTCGGAATGCTTGTCGCTATAACTGTTTTCAGATCATCAGGCGCGCTTGATTTTATAATGGATCTTTTAAAACCGGTTTTCTCCGCTATCGGCATCCCTGCTGAAGTAGTGCCGCTTGCTCTGATCCGCCCGATCTCCGGTACGGCCGCACTCGGAATGACGACCGATTTAATTGCAGTATACGGGCCCGATTCCTTTATCGGCAGGCTGGCTTCCGTCATGCAGGGATCTACAGATACAACGCTTTACGTACTGACTGTGTATTTTGGAGCAGTCGGCATTAAAAAAATGGGTGATGCATTAAAGGTGGGACTTCTTGCAGATTTAATCGGCGTAGTTGCATCTATCATCATCGTTACGTTATTATTTGGGAGCGCCTGAAAACGGCGTTTTTTTTAGATTAGGCATAGGAATTTGAAAAAGCTTGTTTGTTAAGGTTGAAAAAAGTAAGATAATACTTGAGGTGAAAGACATGGAAAGACTGCAAAAAGTGATTGCTCATGCCGGAGTTGCGTCGCGCAGAAAGGCAGAAGAGCTGATTAAAGAAGGAAAAGTAAAGGTGAATGGCAAAGTAGTAACAGAGCTAGGTGTTAAGGTCACCGGTTCTGATCAGATTGAGGTAAACGGGTTAAAGGTTGAACGCGAAGAGCCGGTTTACTTTCTCTTATATAAACCAAGAGGCGTTATTTCCGCAGCGCAAGATGATAAAGGACGCAAAGTGGTGACGGACTTTTTTAAAAATATTCCGCAGCGCATATATCCGATTGGGCGTCTGGACTATGATACGAGCGGTCTATTGCTTTTAACCAATGATGGCGAATTCGCCAATAAGCTGATGCACCCTAAGTATGAAATAGACAAAACATACGTGGCGAAGGTGAAAGGAATCCCGCCTAAAGAGCTGCTCAGAAAGCTGGAGCGCGGAATTAGGCTGGAAGAAGGCAAAACAGCGCCTGCTAAAGCGAAGCTGCTGTCTTTGGATAAGAAAAAGCAGACAAGCATTATTCAGCTAACGATCCATGAGGGACGCAACAGACAGGTGCGCCGCATGTTTGAAGCGATCGGACATGAGGTAATCAAGCTGAAGCGTGAGGAATACGCGTTTTTAAACCTGCGAGGCCTGCACACGGGCGATGCCAGAGAGCTTACGCCTCACGAAGTAAAAAGGCTCAGAGCACTGGCGGATCACGGTAAAAACGCTTTCTAAATTTCACATAACCTTCAAAAAGTAAGAAATGTGAAATGAACGTGCAATGATATAATTGAATGGATCTGCAATAGGGGGAAGGGGGCAGTGGACAATGAAGAAAAAAAGGCGTTTATTCATTCGGACCGGCATCCTTCTCGTTTTAATCTGCGCACTCGGCTATACCATTTACAACGCTGTATTTGCCGGCAAAGAGAGTATATCCGAAGGGTCCGACGCACCGAATTTTGTCCTTGAGGATACGAATGGGAAACGTATCGAGCTCAGTGACTTAAAAGGGAAAGGTGTTTTTTTGAATTTCTGGGGTACATGGTGTGAACCGTGCAAAAAAGAGTTTCCTTATATGGCAAACCAATATAAGCATTTTAAAAGCCAAGGTGTTGAAATTGTCGCTGTAAATGTTGGGGAGTCAAAGATAGCAGTACATAATTTTATGAAATCCTACGGAGTCAATTTCCCGGTTGTTCTGGATACAGATCGCCAAGTGCTTGATGCCTATGACGTATCTCCGCTTCCGACAACCTTTTTGATCAATCCGGAAGGAAAAGTTGTCAAGGTGGTGACCGGCACTATGACAGAAAGCATGATACACGATTATATGAATCTCATAAAACCCGGAGAGACTTCGGGATGAAGCAAGTCAAATGTGAATGCGGACATATAAACCCGGTTGGAACCGTTTTATGCGAATCGTGCGGAAGAGCTCTTCAGGAAACTCAACCTCCGCTCGCTGATATGAGATATGACGGAAGCGCAAGACGTTCACAAACCTATAACAAAACGATCATCGACAAAATTTGGAATTTCTTTTCCTCGGTTAAGGTGGGAATATGGCTTATCTTCATAACCCTTGCCGCATCAGCGTTCGGCACCATTTTTCCCCAGGAAGCCTATCTGCCTCCGGGCGCACAGGCTGATACTTATTACAAGGAGCAGTACGGCACGTTCGGCCAGCTTTATTATTTGCTCGGGTTTCATCATTTATATGGTTCTTGGTGGTATTTGCTGCTCATTGCCTCGATCGGCATTTCACTCGTGATTTGCAGCCTTGATCGGGTCATTCCGTTGTACAGAGCGTTAAAAAACCAAGGCGTCAGAAGGAGCCCGGCTTTTTTAAGAAGGCAGCGCTTGTTCAGTGAAACGGTTACTGTACTGAACGGGGAATCGAAAGAAAAGATAGTTGCTCTATTAAAGAAAAAACATTATAGAATCAGAGAAAAAGAGGGCAGCATTCTTGCTGAAAAAGGACGCTTTTCCCGCTGGGGCCCGTATGTCAACCATATTGGATTGATCATCTTTCTGATTGGTGCGATGCTGAGATTTGTGCCTGGCATGTACGTCGATGAGACGCTTTGGGTCAGAGAAGGCGAAACCGCAGCAATTCCAGGTACAGACGGAAAATATTATTTGAAAAACAATCAATTCAGCGTAGAGACCTATAACAGCAAAACGGAAAAAAAGGTATTTGCAGATGCCATTGACAGAGTCGGGGACGGTAGAGTGGCAAAGAACTTTCAAACCGATGCCGTACTCTACAAGAGAGAAGGAAAAATTGTTTATGGCGAGAAGCCGAAGCTGAAAAAAGTAACAGAAGAAGACATCCGTGTCAATCAGCCGCTGCGTTTTGATTCTTTTTCCGTTTACCAAGTGGATTACAAAGAGAATCAGCTTGACCAAATGGTGTTCCAGCTGATTGATAAAAAAACAAAAAAATCCTTTGGGAGCCTGAAGATCAACCTTCTGGATCCAGATTCGGTCTATGATCTTGGCAACGGTTACAAGGTGGAAATCGCCAGCTACCTGCCAGACTTCTATTTTAATCAGGACGGAGAGCCGAGCACAAAAACAAAGATCCCTAACAATCCGGCTTTTGTCTTTAATATCATAACGCCGGACAAACCGAAAGGCGAAAAGAGCTTTGTCGCCATCCAAGAAACCATCGAAGGATCAGGCAATAATAAATACAAGCTGAAATTTGACCATGTCGAAACGAAAAACATTACTGGACTTACAGTCAGAAAGGATCTGACACTCTGGGTGCTTGCTGTCGGCGGAGCCATTTTTATGATCGGTGTCATTCAAGGTATGTACTGGCAGCATCGAAGAATTTGGCTGCACTCACAGGACGGCGCAGTTATGGTAGCGGGGCATACCAATAAAAACTGGTTTGGCCTGAAGAAGGATTTAGCATTTATATTGGCTGATTCCGGACTGACTGAACCGGCGGACCAAAAAGAATTAATCAAAACACAGAAATAGGCGAAAAGGGAGTGATGTCATGGCAGAGCTGAGCGGAAATTTTCTTTATGCGGCCTTTCTTGTGTATTTAATCGCTGTCCCGATTTTCGGCGGGGCCATACGCGGGAATAAAGATAAAAAGGGCAGGCCAAACAGATGGGCCACCATTGGAATCACCCTTTCTATTGTCGGTTTTTTCTGCCACCTTGGATATTTCATCACAAGGTGGGCTGCCAGCGGCCATGCGCCGGTCAGCAATATGTTTGAATTCACCACCGCTTTTGGTATGATGCTTGTTTTGGCGTTTATCATTCTTTATTTTCTCTATAGATTGCCTTCATTAGGCCTGTTTACGCTGTCAATTGCTTTATTGCTGATTGCCTACGCCAGCATGTTTCCGACAGATATCTCGCCTTTAATTCCTTCGCTCCAAAGCAACTGGCTGTATATTCATGTAACAACGGCCGCGCTTGGGCAAGCTATACTTGCCATCAGCTTTGTCGCTGGTGTCATCTTTCTTTTGAAGCATGTAGACCAGACAAAGCCAAGCAAAAAGACCTTCTGGCTTGAAGCGATTATGTTTATCCTGGTCACAACCGTCGCCTTTATTGCAATCACATCAGCATTTCGTCTTGCAGGCTATGAAGCGGAGTTTAACTGGGTGGACAAAAGTAAAGAAAAAAGCGTGATGGTGTACGAAATGCCCGCGCTTGTCGGTCCGCATCAGGGAGAGCTTTTGACCGAAGGAAGAATGGAACCGCTTGTTGATCTTCCCGCGCTTTTCTCAGGCAGAAAAGTGAACACTGTCATTTGGTCATTTGGAGCAGGTCTTGTGTTGTATGGGGCTCTCCGTCTGATCATCAGAAAAAGAATCAGCGCTCTATTACATCCGCTGGTGAAAAACGTCAATCTTGATCTGGTGGATGAGGTTGGGTACAGGGCCGTATCAATCGGATTTCCGATCTTTACACTCGGCGCGCTGATCTTTGCAATGATTTGGGCTCAGCTGGCGTGGACCAGATTTTGGGGCTGGGACCCTAAGGAAGTATGGGCGCTGATCACATTTTTGTTCTATGCCGCTTACTTGCATTTAAGACTGTCAAGAGGCTGGCACGGTGAGAAGTCAGCATGGCTGGCCGTAATCGGTTTTGCTATTATTATGTTTAATTTAATATTCGTAAATCTTGTGCTTGCCGGACTTCATTCTTATGCATAGTCCTTTGAAAGCGACACAGTTCTCAAACTTTCTCACGATTTGATAAAATGAAAGTAACAGAAGGAAAGCAGGGGGAAAACATGGACCAAACGAACGAAACAAAAATATTAGTAGTTGATGACGAAGCCAGAATTCGCCGCCTTTTAAGAATGTATCTTGAACGTGAAAATTATGCTATAGATGAAGCTGAAAATGGTGATGAAGCCATTACCAAAGGGCTAGAAGCCAATTATGACTTAATTTTGCTTGATCTGATGATGCCGGGGACTGATGGAATTGAAGTGTGCCGGCAAATTCGCGAAAAAAAAGCGACACCCATTATCATGCTGACCGCAAAAGGAGAAGAAGCAAACCGGGTGCAGGGGTTTGAAGCGGGAACAGATGATTATATTGTTAAGCCGTTCAGCCCGAGAGAAGTCGTGCTGCGTGTAAAGGCCCTTTTGAGAAGAGCATCCCAAACCTCTTATTTCAATGCCAATACACCGACGAAAAATGTGCTCGTGTTTTCACATCTGTCCATAGACCATGATGCTCACCGCGTAACAGCTGATGGAACAGAAGTGAGCCTGACGCCAAAAGAGTATGAGCTTCTATATTTCTTAGCGAAAACGCCTGACAAGGTGTATGATCGGGAAAAGCTTCTGAAAGAAGTGTGGCAATATGAGTTTTTTGGTGATTTACGGACAGTGGACACTCACGTCAAACGCTTGAGAGAGAAGCTGAACAAGGTATCTCCGGAAGCTGCGAAAAAAATTGTCACCGTATGGGGTGTAGGTTATAAATTTGAGGTCGGCGCTGAATGAAATTTTGGAAAAGCGTAGTAGGCAAGCTGTGGTTTACGATCCTTTCACTCGTCTTGATCGTATTGTTCATTTTAACGGTTCTTTTGCTGGAGTTTATTGAAAACTACCATGTGGAAGAAGCCGAGAATGATTTAACACAGCTTGCGAATAAAGTTGCTGTCATCCTAGAAAATCACGAGGACCAGGCACTGGCAAGGTCAATCACTTGGGAGCTCGCTGATAACTTAACAAGCATTGCCATCATCCAGGATGAGAAGAACCACTGGTATTCTCCGAATGATAAAAATCGCCTGTCGTCTATTACGGTTGAGCAAATACAGCATGACAAAGACTTAAATAAAGCTCTCCAAGATCATAAAAAAGTAAGCAAACGGACGGGACTGAGCGATACAGACACGGATAATGAACGCCTGATTGTAGGTGTCCCGTATGAAAAAGACGGAAAGAAAGGCATGGTCTTTTTATCCCAGTCTTTGCTTGCCGTTAAAGATACAACAAAACATACGACCCGCTATATTTTTCTTGCCGCTGGAATTGCGATTGTGCTGACCACATTTTTCGCATTCTTTTTATCAAGCAGGGTCACATACCCTCTCCGAAAAATGAGAGAAGGCGCGCAGGATTTGGCGAAGGGCAAGTTCGATACAAAAATCCCGATTTTAACTCAGGATGAAATCGGTGAACTGGCGACCGCCTTTAATCAAATGGGCCGGCAGCTTAACTTTCATATCAATGCGCTCAATCAAGAAAAAGAGCAGCTTTCTAACATTTTGAGCAGTATGGCTGACGGGGTTATTACCATTAATATTGACGGTACGATTCTTGTGACCAACCCGCCGGCTGAACGTTTTCTTCAGGCTTGGTATTATGAACAGAACATGAATATTAAAGAAGGCGACAACCTTCCGCCTGAAGCAAAAGAGCTGTTTCAAAACGCTGTCAGCACTGAAAAAGAACAAATGATTGAGATGACGCTTCAAGGCAGATCATGGGTGCTTTTGATGTCGCCGCTTTATGCGGAATCGCACGTCAGAGGAGCGGTTGCCGTACTGCGTGACATGACAGAAGAACGCCGCCTTGATAAGCTGCGGGAGGACTTTATCGCAAATGTCAGTCATGAGCTGAGAACACCGATCTCCATGCTTCAGGGATACAGTGAAGCAATTGTCGATGACATTGCAAGCTCTGAAGAAGACCGGAAAGAAATTGCCCAAATCATTTATGACGAATCGCTCCGAATGGGCCGTTTAGTTAATGATTTACTTGATTTAGCCCGAATGGAATCAGGCCATACAGGCTTACATTATGAAAAAATCAATGTGAATGAGTTTTTAGAAAAGATCATTCGGAAGTTTTCGGGTGTTGCGAAAGAAAAAAATATTGCTTTACATCATGACATTTCTCTCACAGAAGAGGAATTTCTGTTTGATGAAGACAAGATGGAGCAGGTATTTACCAATTTGATTGATAACGCGCTGCGACATACTTCAGCCGGCGGCAGTGTCTCCATTTCAGTCCATTCTGTAAAGGATGGATTGAAAATTGATATCAAAGACTCCGGGTCCGGCATACCGGAAGAAGATCTGCCATTTATCTTTGAGCGGTTTTATAAGGCAGATAAAGCGCGGACAAGGGGCAGAGCAGGAACCGGGTTAGGGCTGGCTATCGTTAAAAATATCGTGGAAGCCCACAACGGATCAATTACTGTGCACAGCCGAATAGATAAAGGAACAACATTTACTTTTTATATTCCGACAAAACGGTAAAATCGAGTCTGAATTTGCCGAAGAATCTTGTTCCATAAGAAACACCCGCTGACTGAGCGGGTGTTTTTTTAATAGCTAACATTAATAAAATTTAAGGATATGTTAATATAAATTCCCTTCCAAATTCCAGTTACTCGTAATATAGTTGTAATGTAACTTTTCAAGCTATTCATACGACAAAAAAGTGAACGGAGGGGTTTCAAATGGAAGAAACCTTTCAATTATTATATGATACATATCATCAAGATTTGTACCAATTTTTATTTTATATGGTAAAGGATAAAAACCAGACAGAAGACCTTCTTCAAGAGGTTTATATCCGGGTATTAAATTCTTATCATACGTTTGAAGGAAGAAGCAGTGAAAAAACATGGCTTTTGTCTATCGCACGCCATGTTGCGATAGACTGGTTCCGTAAACAGCAAACAATCAGACAGCGTATACTCGGTACATTTGACTGGGATACACAGGATGTCAGGGATCAGCAATTGCTGCCGGACGAACTTGCGGTTCAACATGAAAATGTCCGGGAAATTTATGCTGCGCTTGATCAATGTACAATCGATCAAAGAGCTGTGATTATCTTGCGGTTTATTCAGGGATATTCAATACAGGAAACAGCCAAGGCTCTGCGCTTCTCGGAAAGCAAAGTAAAAACGACCCAACACAGAGGGCTCAAAGTACTTCGGAAACATATGGAGCTTTTGAGGGAGGAGCTAATGGATGATGAAGTCAGAATGGAACGAAGAACAGATAAAGGAGTTGTTAAGTCAACTTCCGGCAGTTAAAGACCATCGTTCGCCTCAGGATATTTACAAGCGGCTGACGATGGCAAAGCGTAAAAATAAGCCCGCTGTCAGGTGGATTGGCCCCGCGTGTGCCGCTGCAATTGCGGTTTATATCGCCTTCATTATTTCTCCTCATTTCTTTGATCAGGCACAGCCTCAACAAAAAGAAGCGTCCCAAGAGAACGCAGTAACGAAAACTGAGACAGAAGACAGCCCAAAAGCTGCATTATCCCTGGATCATACATCGTTTGTTGTACCTGAAAAGGAACAAGACAATTACATCACTGTAGCAGTTGCTGATGCCGATACATCCGCAATCATACCCGTCAGCATTCAAAAAACAAATGCATACCAAACGATCCAGGACATGCTGACTGTAAGTGGTGAATTGGATATCTTGGATCATGCCATTACAATTCCATCCTTCATAGATGAAGTAGAAATAAAAGAAAAACCAAAGCAGAAGGAATTAAGTATACGAGTCCATCAGCCAGCTACGGCATTTTCTGTAAAAGATGATACACTGTTAAAAAAATTGCTTAAAGAATCCTTAAAATGGAGTCCTTATGAAAAAGTCAAATTTTTATCGGATCAAAATGAGACTGGGGTTCGGATTGGCTCATATGGCACTTTTACGGAAATTTCGATTCCCAAACAGTCAAAACGATCCTACTACTTGTACCAAAATAAACAAGGACAAGACTTTCTCGTTCCGTCAAATAATTCTTTTGATACAGTAAAAGAAGCGATTAAGGAAATGGAATCGAGCAGCCAAGAAGATACGACACCTCTTATTCAAGCGGGTGCTGTCCAATCTGTAACGAAGAAACAGAAACACTTATATATCCGCTTTTCAAAGGACTCAGAAGTTGATGATTCTATTGCCGGTATTTTAATGATTGAGGGACTACTTTTAACGGCAAAAGAGTTTGGCTTCACAGAAGTGACCTTTACGGAAACCAGAACGAAAAAAATCGGCAAATATGACGTATCAGATGCAATTCCGGTACCGGCTGCTCCAAATCCGATTTTCTTAAACTAAAATGGGCCCTTTGAGGCTCTTTTTTAGTTGCTATTCATATAATAGAAATTTTCAAAAAAAAGTTGTACGTGTATAATAAAACAAGGTAACGATTGAAAGGATTTGAGATGAGTGAACGTGTTAACAATTAAAGGAGTTTCCATCGGGGAAGGAATGCCGAAAATCATCGTTCCGCTGATGGGAAAGACGGAAAAACAAATTTTGAATGAAGCAGAGGCAGTAAAATTACTGAATCCGGACATTGTTGAATGGAGAGTCGACGTATTTGAAAAAGCGAATGACAGAGAAGCGGTCACAAAGCTCATTTCTAAGCTTCGTAATTCTTTAGAAGACAAGCTATTTCTATTTACATTCAGAACCCACAAAGAGGGCGGGAGCATGGAGATGGACGAAAGCTCCTATCTTGCTTTGCTGGAATCGGCAATCCAAACAAAAGACATCGATCTGATAGACATCGAATTATTTTCAGGTGATGCAAATGTAAAAGCGTTAGTATCGATGGCGGAAGAAAACAACATCTATGTGGTGATGTCAAATCACGACTTTGAAAAAACGCCTTCGAAAGATGAGATTCTTTCAAGACTTCGGAAAATGCAGGATTTAGGAGCGCATATTCCCAAAATGGCTGTCATGCCGAATGATACTGGAGATCTCCTAACACTGCTTGATGCGACGTATACAATGAAAACAAAATATGCAGACCGCCCTATTATTACAATGTCAATGGCTGCAACAGGGCTCATCAGCAGGCTGAGCGGTGAGGTTTTTGGATCGGCTTGTACTTTTGGAGCTGGAGAAGAGGCGTCCGCACCAGGTCAAATACCTGTTTCTGAGCTAAGGAGTGTCTTAGATATTTTGCATAAAAACACACGGGGATAGAACAATAAAAAAACTCAAGCTATATAGCTTGAGTTTTTTTGATTATGGCAGATCAATGAGCTTCACAGACACAATATCAGGGACATTTGTTAGTTCTTTCACAATTTTATCTTCCAGATGTCTGTCAAAGGAAAGCATCATGATGGCTTCTCCGCCTTTTTCCTTACGGCCAACCTGCATGGTTGCAATGTTAATATCATTATCTCCGAGAATACGTCCTACTCGGCCGATGACACCTGTTGTATCTTGATGCTGGATATACACCAAGTGACCTGTCGGATAAAAATCAATATTAAATCCATTGATCTCGACAATTCGTTCTCCGAAATGAGGAATATACGTAGCCGTTACAGTAAAGGTGCTGCGGTCTCCTGTCACTTTTACGCTGATGCAGTTATCGTATCCAGATTCAGAAGAGGAAATTTTTTCACTGAAGCTGATGCCGCGTTCTTTTGCGACACCCCCGGCATTGACCTCGTTAACAGTAGAGTCAACGCGCGGTTTTAAAAAGCCTGACAGAAGGGCTTTTGTAATGAACGATGTTTCAAGTTTAGCAATTGTGCCTTCATATTGAATGGCAACATCCTGTACTGGTTCTTTCATGCACTGTGATACAAGGCTGCCAATTTTTCCTGCAATTTGATGGTAAGGCTTAATTTTAGCAAATTCATCTTTTGTCATGGCAGGCAGGTTGATAGCTGACATGACAGGCAGGCCTTTTGCGAACTGCAGAACTTCTTCTGACACTTGGGCGGCGACATTGAGCTGTGCTTCTTTCGTTGATGCTCCCAAGTGAGGAGTGGCAATGACTAATGGATGATCAACAAGTTTGTTGTCAACTGGCGGTTCAATTTCGAAAACGTCAAGCGCTGCTCCCGCAACATGCCCGTTTTCCAAAGCTTCGAGAAGTGCTGCTTCATCGATAATTCCGCCTCGCGCACAGTTAATTAAGCGAACGCCTTTTTTCGTTTTTGCAATCGTTTCTTTATTCAATAAGCCTTTTGTTTCTTTTGTTAAAGGCGTGTGAACGGTAATGATATCCGCACTTTCAAGCACTTCTTCAAATGTACGGCTGTTTACGCCGATTTTTTTCGCTCTTTCTTCCGTTAAGAACGGATCAAAAACGTGCACAGTCATACCGAATGCTCTCGCACGCTGTGCAATTTCACTTCCGATTCGGCCTAATCCTACAATACCAAGCGTTTTTCCATAAAGCTCTGAACCGACGTAAGCTGTGCGGTTCCACTCTCTGGATTTCACTGAGATATTAGCCTGCGGAATGTGTCTCATTAAAGAAGAGATCATTGCAAATGTATGCTCAGCTGTCGAAATGGTGTTGCCGTTCGGAGCATTGATCACGATTACCCCGTGTTTCGTAGCCTCATCAATATCGATATTATCGACACCGACACCGGCCCTTCCGACAATTTTTAAAGAAGTCATTTTGTTGAAAAGGTCTTCTGTTACTTTTGTCGCACTTCGCACCAAAAGAGCATCAAAAGTATGTAATTCATCTTCTGCATCTGCTACGTTTTTTTGAACGATTTCAATAAAGTCTGATTCAATAAGTGGCTGTAAACCGTCGTTGCTCATTTTGTCTGAGACCAATACTCGAAACATCGTTAGATTTCCTCCTAAATTGACAAACTAAATATCTGATAATTTAACATATTCTCAAAAGAGTGTCAACGTGTATTGACGCAGTAAAGGATAAAAGTAAAGCCTAATAAATCAATGATCTGACAGCTTGCAGGTAATATATATAATTTGAAGCAATTCTCTATACAGCCAACCAGTTATCGTTTATAATGTAATTAAATTTCATATGATCAATCTTCGGGGCAGGGTGAAATTCCCTACCGGCGGTGATGAGCCAATGGCTCTAAGCCCGCGAGCTGTCTTTACAGCAGGATTCGGTGAGATTCCGGAGCCGACAGTACAGTCTGGATGGGAGAAGATGGAGGTTCATAAGCGTTTTGAAATTGAATTTTTCAAACGTTTCTTTGCCTAGCCTAATTTTCGAAACCCCGCTTTTATATATGAAGCGGTTTTTTTATTGGCTGGAAAAGAACCTTTCCGTTTTCGAGTAAGATGTGATCGAAAAGGAGAGAATGAAGTGAAAGTAAAAAAATTAGTTGTGGTCAGCATGCTGAGCAGCATTGCATTTGTTTTGATGCTGTTAAATTTCCCGTTTCCGGGTCTTCCGGATTATTTGAAAATCGATTTTAGCGACGTTCCCGCTATTATTGCCATTCTGATTTACGGACCTTTGGCGGGTATTGCCGTAGAAGCGATAAAAAATGTTCTTCAGTATATCATTCAGGGAAGCATGGCCGGAGTTCCTGTAGGGCAAGTTGCGAATTTTATTGCAGGAACACTCTTTATATTGCCGACTGCTTTCTTATTTAAAAAACTCAACTCAGCAAAGGGCTTGGCTGTTAGCCTGCTTTTGGGAACTGCAGCGATGACCATTTTAATGAGTATTTTAAATTATGTTCTGATACTTCCGGCATACACGTGGTTTTTACATTCACCGGCATTATCCGACAGCGCGCTAAAAACAGCAGTCGTCGCAGGTATCCTGCCGTTTAACATGATAAAAGGTATTGTAATTACGGTTGTATTCTCACTAATTTTTATCAAGCTTAAGCCATGGATTGAGCAGCAGCGAAGTGCACATATCCATTAAATAAAAAAGCTCCCGTTCGGGAGCTTTTTTTAGTTACTTCTATTCAAATTTAAGCGGGTCGCCTTCAAATGGCTCATCCGCCACTTTGATGGAATCAGTAGGGCATCCTTCAAATGCGTCAATCATATCTTCTTCCAGTACCTCAGGAACTTCGACAACACCTTTGTTTTCATCAAGCGTTACGAACGCGATGCCTTCATCATCGTAATCGTAAATGTCTGGTGCAGCAGCTCCGCAAGCGCCGCATGCAATACATGTATCTTTGTCTACGATTGTGTACTTTGCCATGAATAAAACCTCCCAGATTGTTCTTGGTGGAACAAATGGATCAATCTTTATATTTAATCAATTTAACACCTATTCCTCTTACTTATTGTAATGATGTTGCTGCCACATTTCAACAGAAAAATGATTGAGAATGCTTATCACATAAGGGGTTATCTACATAACATCCCCCTTAATGATGACTTTAAACGTCGATTTCTGTTTGAAATCTGTTAAAATAAAAAGAGCAAATCAACGATTTTTGTCAGGAAGAATGTAGGTGGATAGGTTGTCATTAAATTACTTCGATATTATGGTTCTCGATTGCCTTTGCAAAATAAACGGGGAACGGTCGGGAAGCGCTGTTTTTCACCTATTCAAAGGCAAGAGATCGTCACAAACCATTCAAGATGCCGGCTTATTTCAGACTGCAAAATACTTTGGAATGGCGGCGCAATGTTCGAGAAGCGATGTTTCTGAGTCGCTTGACAAGCTTGAAAAGCATTCATATCTCTCGCCAATGTCTGAAACTGATACATACAAAGTGACAGCCAGCGGCGCAGCAGTTTTAAGGCATGCCCTTAGCGAGCGGCCTTGGCCCGTTCATTGTCACGGCGCTCATTATCAGCAGGCTGCCGGTGTGCTTTGGAAAAGGCTTTCGCTGCTTGTGCAGGTCCTATCCCATAAACAGCAAGGGAGCAGGCAGTATATCCCTGTCACTAAGGATCATAAGACACTTCACTGGGTAAAGAAATACCTGTCCCGGCATACGGATCATATAGAGATGGCAAAAAGCCTTTTTGCCATGCTTGAGGCGCATTTAAAAAAGATTGAAAACAAAGCAGCGCAAATTTTTGTCTACTCCTTAACCTCGCACCATCGGATCGGTTATACGAGCAGGCAGCTTGCTGATACGCTGAAAGAAGATGAATGGTATGTCTATATCATGTTTTGGGCTTCGGTACATTATTTTATTCATTCTCTTCCGGAGTGTGAAGATGCTTTGTTAAAGGATCTCCTTTCTGATGTGCATTTAGATAATGCCCTGACAGAGTCGACGAGGAAAACATGGCAGATGGTCAAACAAGGGTTTCCGATACAGCGAATTGCTGAAATCAGAAAGCTGAAAACAGCGACGATTGAAGACCACATTGTCGAGATTTCTCTCCATGAGCCTACGTTTATGATTAATGATTATGTATCAGCAGAAGACCAGCTCCGAATCGCAAAGTTTGCCAAACGGATGCGGACGAATAAAATCAAACAAATTCGCGACGGGCTGGAACAGCGGTTCAGCTACTTTCAAATCAGACTGGCATTGACAAAGCAGGTGCAGCAATATGACTAAGTTACAGCAAACGTTATATCAGTTTTTTGGTTTTACTTCCTTTAAAAAAGGGCAGCAGGACATTATTGAAAGCATACTCAGCGGGAAGGATACCATTGCAATGCTCCCGACTGGGGGAGGGAAATCGCTTTGCTACCAGCTGCCTGGTTATATGCTTGACGGCATGGTATTAATCGTTTCTCCACTGCTTTCTTTAATGGAGGATCAGGTGCAGCAGCTCAAAGCCCGGGGGGAAAAGCGTGCTGCAGCTTTGAACAGCATGCTTAACAGGCAGGAAAGACAATTTGTTTTAGAACATATTCATCGATATAAATTTTTGTACTTGTCTCCTGAAGCTTTACAGTCTCCATATGTATTGGAAAAATTGAAAAGCGTCCCGATCAGCCTATTTGTTATTGACGAAGCGCATTGTATTTCTGAATGGGGACACGACTTCAGGCCTGATTATTCAAAGCTCGGACAGCTGAGAAAAAAACTTGGACACCCGCCCGTTCTGGCATTGACCGCCACGGCTACAAAGGAAACGCTGCAAGATGTCATGAACCTGCTGGATCTGCAGCATGCTGTACGCCATCTCAACTCAGTCAACCGCCCAAACATCGCACTGAGGGTTGAAAATGCGGCGGACACTGCCGAAAAAATAGATAGGGTCATTCAGCTGGTTGAAAACCTGCAAGGCCCGGGAATTGTTTATTGTCCGACGCGGAAATGGGCTGAGGAATTAGCGGGTGAAATTAAAAGCAAAACGAGCAGCAGAGCCGACTTTTACCATGGCGGTTTGGAGTCAGGGGACAGGATTTTAATTCAGCAGCAGTTTATTCATAACCAGCTTGATGTGATATGTTGTACGAATGCGTTTGGAATGGGTGTCGATAAACCCGATATCAGATATGTGATTCATTTTCACCTCCCGCAGACGGCAGAAGCTTTTATGCAGGAAATCGGTAGAGCGGGCCGCGATGGAAAGCCGAGTGTCAGCATTTTGCTGCGGGCGCCAGGGGATTTTGAATTGCAGGAACAGATTATCCAGATGGAGAGTGTCACAGCTGAAGAAATCGCCGACGTGATCCGTGTGCTAGAGAAGACGGAGGAGCGGGATGAGAGAAGGCTGCGTGACGTATTACTTCAGTATGGCGTCGGAGAGACACAGGCCCGTATGATGATTCATCTCTTTATGCAGGGAAAAACATCAGTTGAACTGATGAAGAAAGAAATTTCATATCGCATGGAGCTGAAGCTGGAAAAAATGCACCGTGTATCATTTTTGCTTCAGCGTGACGGCTGTTTAAGGCAGGCACTGTTAACCTACTTTGATGAATCATACGAGCCTGATGACGGAAACCACCCGTGCTGTTCACATTGCGGTTTTGATTTATCCTTGTATGAACAAAAAGGGGAACGGAGTAAAATGGCGCCATTAGACAGCTGGAGTTCGGAATTGCACCGGATATTCAGCCTGCAGACTGTAGGTGAGCTGAACTGAAACAGCAAAAAGATTATATTCAGCATATGTCTGACCGTGATATGCTGAAGCAGTTATATTTGACGCAGCTACTCATCATCTTTGCCGCTGCTGCAGCAGGACTGTTCTTTTTTGAGGATGTACGGGACGTATTAAAGCTCTGGGACATTCGCGATATGCGAATCATCTGGTATGGTGTTTCTATAGCTGTTATTGTTATTTTAGCCGATATGGCAGTAATGAAATGGTTTCCGTCTCATTTATATGATGACGGCGGAATCAATAAAAAAATATTCAGTAAGAGGTCAATCCCTCATATTATATTTTTAACGCTTCTGATTGCTTTCGCGGAAGAAATGTTATTCAGAGGAGTGCTGCAGACTCATATCGGTTTATGGGCGGCCAGCCTTATATTTGCCGCTCTGCACTTTCGGTATTTGTCAAAATGGCTGTTATTTATTATGGTGACAGCAATCAGCTTTTTGCTCGGTCTGATGTATGAATGGACCGGCAACTTATTTGTTCCGATGACGGCGCATTTTATCATTGATGCCGTGTTTGCCTGTCAGATTCGTTTTGAACATGTGAGGAGGGATAAACATGACGAACATGTCGAGAGTAGAGAGAAGAAAGGCCCAGAATCTTTATGAAGATCAAAACGCCGCATTGGCGGACGATTATGTCGATGATGGAGAAAGCCTTCCGACAAGACAATCTGTAAAAAATCAAAGAGAACAGAAAAAAAAGCAAGGCAAAACAAAAACGCCATTATTCACAGTGCTCGCAGTAATATTTGTATTTGTGCCGGTTATCGTTTTAGTCACCTTATTTTATCTAAAGAGCCACCCGGATAATCATGACGATTATGAAGATGTCTTTATTGACAGCAGCCAAAGCAAATATGAGGTTGTCCCGAAATCAGAGGATAAAAACGATACCGCAGACACTAAAGAAACCGCACTGCAGAAGGAGTCAAAAAAAGAGCCAGAAGATTCCAAGCCAAAAGAGCCGGCAAAAACAGCTGCTGATAAGAAACAGACTGCTGTAGCGAAAAAAGAAGACTCGGCAAATAAGGAGGAAGCAACCGCCGCGGCTGCTTCCTCTTCCCAATCAACAGTACAACAGCAAGAACAGCAACAGCAGCCGGCTGAGCCAGTTCAAAATGTGCCGAATCGCGTTGTCAAGCACACCGTCCAAAAGAAAGAAACGCTATACCGCATTTCCATGAAGTATTATAAAAGCCGGACAGGAGAAGAAAAAATTCGAGCGTATAATCATCTGAATGGAAATGATGTTTACACCGGACAAGTTTTGGACATCCCCTTAATGGATGAATAGGGTATTATTTTTATTTTACGTTCATATATTGTAGCAATGAAAATGGACAAGGTGTGAAGCGTATGGAATCCTTATGGAATCAGCTGGATCAGTTTACAGACGCGCCGACCAAACAGATGCTCCAAGCGCTGGTAAAACGAAAACAAAAATTCGAAAATTATGCAGCACAATGCCGCAGATGGCGATGGGCTTCACTTATCTGCCTAGGCTTATTATGTGTTATGATCATGATCAAAAGCCCGGAGCCTCAGCTTATACTTCAAGAAATACTTAGCCATACCTTTTATTTATTTTGGATGCTGGCAACCGCTTTTGCCTACTGCACTTCATATTATTTCAAGAAAAAGGAAGAAAAATCCGAGACTGATTTCCATAAACTGAGATGTGAAATTATTCAGAAAAGCACTGATCTCTGGCCGCAGCCTGATAAATGGAAGGCGAGAGAGTCTGTTTTTCACATGATGAAGCACAAATATGACATTAATCTATATTTTGAAAGTAAATAAAATGGGGCGTTTTCTCAAACGATAGAAACGTCTTTTTTTTATTGTCCGTCTTATTGATAAGTTCTAAAAAGAATGGAGAGTTTTTATGAAGCTATCAGTGAAAATTGCCGGTGTTCTAACTGTTGCGGCAGCGGCAATGACGGCAAAAATGTATGCAACAGCAAAAGGCAATCATTTGAAGACACATACGTTTCCTTTATCAAAGATGAAGGGCAAGCCGCCTCTGACAATCTTTTTTATTTCAGACATTCACAAACGTCTCATCGATCAAGACCTTTTAGAAAAAGCGCGAAGCCATGCCCCCCACTTGGTTATAATCGGCGGTGATTTAGCTGAGGGCGGGGTGCCCAGTGCGAGAATCGAGGAAAACATCAAAAGGCTCGTACATTTCGGGGTCCCTATCGTGTTTGTGTGGGGGAATAATGATTATGAAGTCAGGCAGCATAAGCTGTATTCCATATTTAAAGCGCACGGCGTCATCACTCTGAGAAATGAGTCAGTCCCGTTTTCATACAATGGACATACGATTGCGATTGCGGGGGTGGATGATATCAGGATGGAGATGGATCATTATGAGGAAGCCATCAAAGAACTTGATGAAAACCAGCTGAATATTCTGGTTTGCCATAATCCGGAGATTCATGAACAAATCAATGAAGATGACGGTATTGATGTGATATTCAGCGGACATACCCATGGAGGCCAGATCAGGTTTGGAAAATTTGGCCCTTATGAACTGGGGAAAACAGGTATTGTTAAAAACGCGGCATATCTGATCAGCAACGGCTACGGCACGACAAAAGTGCCTCTTCGTTTAGGTGCTGAGCCTGAAACACACATTGTGACTCTTTGCGGGCCAGAATAACTTCTAAAAAGCAAAAATCCATATGGCAATAAAAACTGCATTGTGCTTGTCTTACTAGTGAACTCAGTGTAAACTGATAACAATTAAGAACCTATGACTCATCATCTCATATAATGTGTTATATGATTTGTGTGCAAGTAGAGGCAGGAGGGAACGTTATGCGGCTTGAGCGTCTGAATTATAATAAGATCAAAATCTTTTTAACCCTCGATGATTTGACAGACCGGGGATTGACAAAAGAAGACCTCTGGAAGGACTCATTTAAAGTCCACCAGTTATTTAAAGATATGATGAATGAAGCAAATACAGAGCTCGGCTTTGAAGCGAATGGACCGATTGCAGTGGAAGTGTATTCTCTCCAAGCACAAGGGATGGTCGTGATTGTAACAAAGAACCAAGACGCCGATTCAGAAGACGATGAGTATGATGATGATTACATCGAAATGCAAGTCAAGCTTGATGAAAGCGCGGACATCATATATCAATTCCATTCCTTTGAAGATATCATTCAGCTTTCAGAAAGCTTACAGCGAATCGGTATCACAGGGGGAACTGTCTACCACTATGACGGGCAGTACTTTTTAAGCCTTGAAGATCTAGGGTCACATACGGCTGAAGGGGTTGTGGCGGTTCTGGCTGAATACGGCAATCCGACAACTTTAACGATTTATCGCCTGCAAGAGTATGGTAAGCTCATTATGGACGGTAATGCCGTAGAGACGATACAAACTCATTTTTCATAAGAATGCAACGGAAAACTGCTGATTTCAGCAGTTTTTTTTCGTTAAAAAACATGGAAAAACATAACGTTTATTCTATGCACAGATCATATGAAGGTGTATACTATTCTCTGAAAGGGAGCATGTGAGAAACAGAAGATTCTAGGAGGTTAACTCAAATGGCAGCCGATCGAAACACCGGTCATACAGAAGAGGACAAACTTGATGTATTAAAATCAACCCAAACCGTAATACATAAGGCTCTGGAAAAATTGGGATATCCCGAAGAGGTATACGAATTGTTAAAAGAGCCGATGAGATTATTAACGGTAAAAATACCTGTTCGTATGGACGACGGTTCAGTAAAGATTTTCACAGGATATCGTGCGCAGCACAATGACTCTGTCGGTCCAACGAAAGGCGGGATACGTTTTCACCCGAACGTAACAGAAAAAGAGGTGAAGGCGCTTTCAATTTGGATGAGTTTAAAATGCGGCATAATTGATCTTCCATATGGCGGTGGTAAAGGCGGAATTGTTTGTGATCCAAGGGATATGTCGTTTAGAGAGCTGGAGCGTCTGAGCAGAGGGTATGTCAGAGCGATCAGCCAAATTGTCGGCCCGACAAAAGACGTGCCGGCACCGGATGTATTTACAAACTCACAAATCATGGCTTGGATGATGGATGAGTATTCAAGAATTGATGAATTTAATTCGCCTGGATTTATTACAGGCAAACCGCTTGTGCTTGGCGGATCTCACGGGAGAGAATCTGCGACAGCAAAAGGTGTTACCATCTGTATTAAAGAAGCGGCTAAGAAGAGAGGCATCGATATTAAAGGTGCGCGTGTCGTTGTCCAAGGCTTCGGAAACGCGGGAAGCTATTTGGCAAAATTTATGCATGATGCGGGGGCAAAAGTTGTCGGCATCTCAGATGCGTATGGCGGACTTTATGATCCGGAAGGCCTTGATATCGATTATTTACTCGACCGACGCGACAGCTTCGGTACCGTAACAAAGCTTTTCAACGATACCATTACCAACCAAGAGCTGCTGGAGCTGGATTGTGATATTCTCGTTCCTGCTGCGATTGAAAATCAAATTACAGAAGAAAATGCCCATAATATCCGGGCTAAAATTGTCGTTGAAGCAGCGAACGGACCAACAACGCTTGAAGGAACAAAAATTCTTTCAGACCGGGACATTCTGCTTGTACCAGACGTGCTGGCAAGTGCCGGTGGCGTAACAGTTTCTTATTTTGAATGGGTTCAGAATAACCAAGGCTTCTACTGGAGTGAAGAAGAGGTAGAAGAAAAATTAGAAAAAATGATGGTCAAATCATTTAACAATATTTATGAAATGGCTAACAACCGAAGAATTGACATGAGGCTCGCTGCATATATGGTCGGCGTTCGCAAAATGGCTGAAGCTTCGCGTTTTAGAGGCTGGATATAAGTTGATGATTTGCATAAAAATAAAAAATCTCCTATGATAAAATAGGAGATTTTTTTATTCGGAAATAGAAAAATATGAAGTGAAATGCCAATCGCAGGAGTTGACGGAAATGATTCAAGAAAAAGCAATTATTATAGGCGGAGGGCCTTGCGGACTATCTGCTGCCATTCACCTAAAACAAATTGGCATTGATGCCCTCGTCATCGAAAAAGGCAATGTCGTTAACAGTATTTACAATTATCCGACGCATCAAACCTTTTTCAGCTCAAGTGAAAAGCTCGAAATCGGAGATGTGGCATTTATTACGGAAAACAGGAAGCCTGTCAGAATTCAGGCTTTATCGTATTACCGGGAAGTCGTCAAACGGAAAAACATCCGAGTTAACGCATTTGAAATGGTGCATAAAGTGACGAAAACGGAAAATGATACATTTGTTATTGAGACGTCAAAAGAGACCTACACGACGCCATATTGTATCATCGCCACAGGCTATTATGATCATCCAAACTATATGAATATACCCGGTGAGGATTTGCCGAAAGTATTTCATTATTTTAAAGAAGGCCACCCGTATTTTGATAAAGATGTTGTTGTCATCGGCGGGAAAAATTCAAGCGTGGACGCTGCCCTTGAACTCGTGAAATCTGGGGCGCGTGTGACAGTTTTATATAGGGGCAATGAGTATTCTCCAAGCATTAAGCCGTGGATTCTGCCGGAATTTGAAGCCCTCGTCAGAAACGGTACAATCCGTATGGAATTTGGCGCTTGTGTCGAAAAAATCACCGAGGATGAAGTTGTGTTTCGCTCCGGAGAGAAAGAACTCATTACCATTAAAAATGATTTTGTATTTGCCATGACAGGCTATCATCCCGATCATCAATTTCTTGAAAAAATTGGTGTTGAAATTGATAAAGAAACAGGGCGTCCATTTTTCAACGAAGAAACGATGGAAACGAACGTTGAAGGTGTCTTTATTGCCGGGGTTATTGCTGCGGGAAATAATGCCAATGAAATATTTATTGAAAACGGCAGGTTTCACGGGGGGCATATCGCAGCGGAAATCGCCAAAAGAGAAAACCATTAAAAATGGGGAGCATATGATGCATTCGTATGCTCTTTTTGTTTTTTTAAGTGCAGACAGATGTAAAATTTTAAACAACATGGTAGGATAGACGTAGGAATATAAAGGAAAGAGGTTGCCTGATGTTTGCAATCATCTCTGCAGGAATTGCCCCCGGCATCGCGTTATTAAGTTATTTTTATTTAAAAGATCAGTATGATAATGAACCTGTACATATGGTGCTTCGGTCGTTTTTTCTCGGGGTTGTTCTTGTATTTCCCATAATGTTTATCCAGTATGTACTTGAAAAAGAGAATGTAGGAGGCGGAAGTTTTTTCGTTTCTTTTTTATCTTCGGGGTTTTTGGAGGAATCATTAAAATGGTTTATACTGATGATCAGTGTTTACCCGCACGCCCACTTTGATGAGCATTATGACGGGATTGTGTACGGTACAAGTGTATCACTCGGTTTTGCAACCCTCGAAAATATTCTTTACTTAATTGGCCACGGCGTGGAGCATGCGTTTGTCAGGGCGCTGCTGCCTGTTTCATGCCATGCCTTGATTGGCGTTATAATGGGATTTTACCTTGGAAAAGCCCGTTTTTCAGCTGATAAGGCGCGTGTAAAGTGGCTTACTCTTTCTTTAGTTGTCCCATCCCTTTTGCATGGATCATATGATTTTATCCTAACAGCGCTTAGCAATTGGATTTATTATATGCTTCCATTTATGGTATTTTTATGGTGGTTTGGTTTGCGTAAAGCGAAAAAAGCCCGTTCCGTTAATATGATGCAAGTATAGAAGCCGCACAGCAACCGTGCGGCTTTTTTGTGTGCAGTTTTTACAAAAGAGATTTTATGTTCTGAGGGATAACAAGGAAAGAGTGTATAAAAATAACCTCGTTACAGAAAATACGATTACACTTAAAAATTTGCAGTAGGAGGCTTGAAAAGATGAAGTCCAAAGGATCGATTATGGCATGTCTCATCCTTTTTTCCTTTACAATAACGACGTTTATTAATACTGAAACGATCTCTGCCTTTTCGAATCAGGTCATTCAAAGAGGGGCAACAGGGGATGATGTGGTCGAACTTCAGGCGCGTCTTCAATACAACGGATATTATAACGGAAAAATTGACGGGGTTTATGGATGGGGGACGTACTGGGCAGTTCGAAATTTTCAGGATCAATTCGGGTTAAAAGAGGTTGACGGCCTTGTAGGAGCTAAAACAAAGCAAACCTTAATATGTAAATCAAAATACTATCGTGAATATGTCATGGAACAGCTCAATAAAGGGAATACATTCACGCATTACGGAAAAATTCCGCTGAAGTATCAGACGAAACCGTCAAAAGCAGCAACACAAAAGGCAAGACAACAAGCAGAAGCACGGCAGAAACAGCCTGCTGAAAAAACAACGCAGCAGCCTAAAGCGAATGCGAATAAACAGCAAAACAATACACCAGCAAAAGCAAGAAAACAGGATGCGGTAGCAGCGAACATGCCTGGTGGATTTTCCAACAACGATATCAGGCTGCTTGCTCAAGCGGTTTATGGCGAAGCCCGGGGCGAGCCGTACGAGGGGCAGGTTGCTATTGCAGCAGTCATTTTAAACCGTTTGAACAGCCCGTTATTTCCAAATTCAGTAGCGGGGGTTATTTTTGAGCCGCTTGCCTTCACAGCAGTAGCCGATGGGCAAATTTACATGCAACCGAATGAAACGGCACGAGAAGCAGTGCTGGATGCCATAAATGGCTGGGACCCATCAGAGGAAGCACTTTACTACTTTAATCCGGATACGGCTACAAGTCCGTGGATTTGGGGGCGTCCGCAGATTAAAAGAATCGGTAAACACATTTTCTGTGAGTAGCAGATATGAGAAAGCATAAAAAGAGGTGTGATAAATGATCAGAGGAATTTTAATCGCCGTGCTTGGTATTGCAATAGTCGGTACAGGCTACTGGGGATACAAAGAACACCAGGAAAAAGACGCAGTTCTTCTTCATGCTGAAAATAACTATCAGCGGGCGTTTCATGAGCTTACCTATCAGGTGGATCAGCTTCATGATAAAATCGGAACAACACTTGCCATGAACAGCCAAAAATCACTGTCGCCTGCATTGATCGATGTGTGGAGGATTACATCAGAAGCTCATAACAGCGTCAGTCAGCTGCCGCTTACATTAATGCCGTTTAATAAAACTGAAGAGCTATTATCAAAGATCGGCGATTTCAGCTATAAAACGTCAGTCAGAGATTTGGACCAAAAGCCGCTTGATAAAAACGAGTATACATCACTAAATAAGCTATATCAGCAGTCCGAAGATATACAAAATGAATTGCGCCATGTTCAGCACCTTGTCATGAGCAAAAACCTTCGCTGGATGGATGTCGAAATGGCCCTGGCTTCTGACGAAAAACAAAGTGATAATACGATTATCAACAGCTTTAAAACAGTCGAAAAAAATGTTGGCGCATTCTCCACTGGCACTGATCTTGGTCCGAGTTTCACCAGCACGAAAAAAGAAGAGAAAGGCTTCAGCCATCTGAAGGGAAAACAAATTTCCGAACAGGAAGCAAAACAAATTGCTGAGCGCTTTGCCCCAGATGACAATTATTCAATTAAAGTGGTAAAGAGCGGAAAAAAAACAAATCGCGATGTATATAGCATCAGCATGAAAGACCCAGACCATAAAGCAGTGATTTATATGGATATTACGAAGAAGGGCGGACATCCGGTATATTTGATCCAAAACAGAGAAGTGAAAGATCAGAAAATCAGTTTGAATGACGGATCGAACCGAGCGCTCGCATTTTTAAAGAAAAACGGATTTGAAACAGATGATTTGGAAATTGATGAAAGTGCCCAATATGATAAAATCGGTGTATTTTCATATGTTCCTGTTGAAAATAAAGTCCGGATGTACCCGGAGGCAATTCGTATGAAAGTGGCCTTGGATGACGGTGAGGTTGTCGGCTTTTCAGCAAGAGACTTCCTCACATCCCACAGAAAAAGAACCATACCTAAGCCTGAAATTACTGAAGCAGAGGCAAAGTCTAAATTAAATAAAAATGTACAAGTGAGAGAAACAAGGCTCGCTTTGATTACAAATGAACTAGGTCAAGAAGTGCTATGCTATGAAATGCTTGGAACAATTGAAAATGACACATTCAGAATGTATATCAATGCCAAAGATGGATCGGAAGAAAAGGTTGAAAAACTAAAAAATGCAGAACCTATATACAAAGACCTATAAAAAATAGGAGGAAAGGACTAAATGTCTTTTCCTTTTTTTCATTACGTGCTTTAATAAAAACGTGAGTATATTGAATGCGAAAGAGTGAAGTCAATGATAGAGATTGGAGAAAATGTACTTTTAGAATATATAGAAGAAAATGAATTGAAAAAGGCAAAAAGCAAGGCGGTCAGCATCGAAAACAATGAACTTTTGATCGCGTATCCTGTTGATGTAGTTACAGGGCGAACTGTGATTTTACATAACGATATGGAAGTAACGGTAGAGTTTGTGGGAAAAGACGAAGTTCCTTATCGCTTTACAAGTCGTATAAAAGGTAAAGTGAAGGACAAACTTCAAATGATCTGTCTTGAAGTGCCTCCCCGTGAAAAAATGAAAAGAATCCAGCGCCGCCAATATGTAAGAACTGATGCGGTATTAGATGTGCAAATTCAGCCGGGAAATGAAGAAGAGTTCCGCACACTATCCTATAACATCAGTGCAGGCGGCATCGCCGTGGTTTTAGCTAATGGGCTTTCTTTTCAATCGGGGGAATCATTGCGCCTGATCATCCGTCTTCCTGAAGAGGAGCACACACGTCAAATAGAAACAGAAGCAGTTGTCAGACGAATTTTTGATGACCCCAAGTCAGGAAAACGCAAAATGACTTTAGAGTATTCAGAAATTGCAGCAGGTGACCAGCAGGCTTTGCTTCAATACTGCATCCGGCGCCAGTTAAATAAGAGAAGAAAGGCCCGAATGGAATAAACATCGGCAAACACTTCCATACTATTTGTAATGGAGGTGCTCCAATGAAAACATTTGAACGGCTGCTGATCAAATTATTGTTCATTCAGGCCATCATTTTACTTGGTGTCCAATTTCTTTTTCACTATCAGCATATTGAACCATACGTTTCAAAAGTGATTCAATATGAAGGGGTGGATAAAATGGAGGAAAACAATAGGATTGAAACCTTCAAACATTAATTATTCATCAATTTTTCACCCTTTTTCATAAAGTTCGTGATACAATCCATAGAGGAGAAAAGGGCAAGGAGAGGAATTATGGAAAAGAAATTATCGATTGCAATCGACGGCCCGGCAGCTGCGGGGAAAAGCACCGTTGCCAAAATTGTGGCTGAGAAAAAATCGTACATATATATTGATACAGGAGCAATGTATCGGGCGATAACGTACGCGGCTTTACAGGAAAACGTTGAGCTGACAAATGAAGAAAAACTGGCTGAGCTGCTAAAGCGGACAGACATTGAGCTGATTACAACAAAAGATGGACAAAAAGTGCTTGTAAACGGCACCGATGTAACTGAGGCGATCAGAACAGATGAAGTCAGCAACCAAGTTTCAATTGCGGCCAAGCATAGAAGTGTCAGAGAAGAAATGGTGAAACGCCAGCAGCAGCTTGGGGAAAAAGGCGGCGTCGTCATGGATGGTCGTGACATCGGGACGCATGTGCTGCCAAATGCAGAAGTAAAGATCTTTCTTTTGGCATCTGTTGAAGAGAGAGCGAAACGCCGTTATGAAGAAAATGTGAAAAAAGGCTTTGATGTCAACTACGAAACATTAATTGAGGAAATTGCAAGAAGAGACAAGCTTGATTCAGAGCGCGAAGTATCTCCGCTGCGTAAAGCAGAAGACGCTCTTGAAATCGACACGACATCGCTTTCCATTCAAGAGGTAGCTGATAAAATCCTTGAGGCTGTGGAGCAAAAGTCACGCTGAGGATGACAAATGCCACTTTTTTTGAATTTTTCAACGAAGATAGAATGTTATTGCTTGACAAACCTGTCCTTTTATTAGAAGTTAATACTAATAAAACTTTTTATTGATCATTCAAAAAACTTTTTTGGATGATTCTTTAATACATATTCGGCTAAAAGCGGGCATGTTATATGTTCAGCTTTCAAACCGTTTTAATTAAGCTGTGTAGGTTTGGACCAAGGAGGTTATTCAAATGACAGAGGAAATGAATCAAATTGATGTTCAAGTGCCAGAGGTTGGAGATGTAGTTAAAGGGATTGTGACAAAGGTAGAAGACAAACATGTAGATGTAGAAATTATCAATGTCAAACAATCCGGTATTATTCCAATCAGTGAATTATCAAGTCTTCATGTAGAGAAAGCATCGGATGTTGTTAAAGTAGACGACGAGCTTGACCTGAAAGTAACAAAAGTGGAAGACGATGCTTTGATTTTATCTAAACGTGCTGTTGATGCAGACCGCGCTTGGGAAGACCTTGAGAAAAAATTTGAAACAAAAGAAGTGTTTGAAGCTGAAGTGAAAGATGTCGTGAAAGGCGGCCTTGTCGTTGATATCGGCGTTCGCGGTTTTATTCCGGCATCACTTGTTGAAGCACATTTCGTTGAAGACTTCACTGACTATAAAGGAAAAACACTGTCACTGCTCGTTGTAGAGCTTGACCGTGATAAAAACCGCGTGATCCTTTCACACCGTGCTGTTGTTGAAAGTGAACAAGCGAATAAAAAACAAGAACTTCTTCAGTCTCTTGAAGTTGGAAGTGTACTTGATGGCAAAGTACAGCGCCTGACTGACTTTGGCGCGTTTGTTGATATTGGAGGCATCGACGGACTTGTACACATTTCACAGCTTTCCCACTCTCATGTAGAGAAGCCGTCTGACGTTGTTGAAGAGGGACAAGAAGTAAAAGTGAAAGTGTTATCGGTTGACCGTGACAATGAACGTATTTCTTTATCAATCAAAGATACACTGCCTGGACCTTGGAGCCAAATCGGCGAAAAAGTGAAGCCTGGCGATGTGCTTGAAGGAACTGTACAGCGTCTTGTAAGCTTCGGTGCCTTTGTTGAAATCCTTCCAGGTGTTGAAGGTCTCGTTCATATTTCTCAAATTTCCAATAAACACATCGGCACGCCGCATGAAGTCCTTGAAGAAGGACAGACTGTAAAAGTGAAGGTTCTTGATGTGAATGAAAATGAGGAGCGCATTTCATTAAGCATGCGTGAACTTGAAGAAACGCCTAAAGCTGATCAGGAAGATTACCGTCAATATCAAGCGAAGGAAGAAACAAGCACTGGCTTCCAGCTTGGAGATCTGATCGGAGATAAGCTGAATAAACTAAAATAATTGGTGATAAACGTGACTCGAGCAGAACGAAAAAGACAACACATCAATCATGCCTTGTCCACCGGCCAGAAGCGGGAAACAGGTCTTGATGATATTACGTTTGTTCACGTCAGTCTGCCCGATCTTGCATTAGAACAAGTAGATATTTCCACAAAAATCGGCGAACTTTCAAGCAGTTCGCCGATTTTTATCAATGCAATGACTGGCGGCGGCGGAAAACTTACATATGAGATTAATAAATCGCTTGCGCGAGCGGCTTCTCAGGCTGGAATTCCCCTTGCTGTGGGATCGCAAATGTCAGCATTAAAAGATCCATCAGAGCGTCTTTCCTATGAAATTGTTCGAAAGGAAAACCCAAACGGGCTGATTTTTGCCAACCTGGGGAGCGAGGCAACGGCTGCTCAGGCAAAGGAAGCCGTTGAGATGATTGGAGCAAACGCACTGCAGATCCACCTCAATGTGATTCAGGAAATTGTGATGCCTGAAGGAGACAGAAGCTTTAGCGGCGCACTGGAACGTATTGAACAAATTTGCAGCCGCGTCAGTGTACCAGTCATTGTGAAAGAAGTCGGATTCGGTATGAGCAAAGAATCAGCAGGAAAGCTGTATGAAGCTGGTGCTGCAGCTGTTGACATTGGCGGTTACGGGGGAACAAATTTCTCGAAAATCGAAAATCTCCGAAGACAGCGGCAAATCTCCTTTTTTAACTCGTGGGGCATTTCGACAGCTGCAAGTTTGGCGGAAATCCGCTCTGAGTTTCCTGCAAGCACCATGATCGCCTCTGGCGGTCTGCAAGATGCACTTGACGTGGCAAAGGCAATTGCGCTTGGGGCCTCTTGCACCGGAATGGCAGGGCATTTTTTAAAAGCGCTGACTGACAGTGGTGAGGAAGGACTGCTTGAGGAGATTCAGCTGATCCTTGAGGAATTAAAGATGATTATGACCGTGCTGGGTGCCAGAACGATTGTCGATTTACAAAAGGCGCCCCTTGTGATCAAAGGTGAAACCCATCATTGGCTCACAGAGAGAGGGGTCAATACATCAAGCTATAGTGTGCGATAAATGATAAAAGCCCAAAACCATATGTGGTTTGGGCTTTTTGTATTATGATTTTCGCTTTTTGAATCTTCCGTTTTGTTCAAGGCTTGTCGCTCCGTCATAGTGAATGGACTGGTCGCGGTCTGATTCGACTCTGCCTGAAGCTTTGAGTTTTTTCTCTTGTCTGTCTTTTCCCATGATCATACTCCTTAATGTGAGATAGATTGTTTAAAAAATGCGCTTGAACTCCATACTGGGAATATGGAGGAAGTAAAATGGAACAATTTTATTACTATTGGTCAATGTGGTTTCTTTGGGTTTTGACAACATTTATTTTTGAAAAGACGAAAAGACGAATTGCCGTCTCTGTCTTTATTTTAACTAATATTATTCTAAGCATACATGACATCGTTTTATATTTTTCCCTGAATGCTGCATATATGATGTTTTTCGTTTGCGGATGTGTCTATGCCGGGTATTTGGGAATGTATCGTTTTCGTTACATCATGGTCTATCTGACGCTTGTTGCCGCGTATGCGTTTGTTTATCTTTTTGCATTATATGACCCTGTTTGGTTCATCATAAAACCTGAGTGGGCTGCTGTTATATTAATAGTGCTTTTAACAGCTTCTGTTGAAAGGAATTTTGAGAAGCAGCTTGTCTTATTTGTCCTAGGGATGTGCCAAGGCGAACTGGTGTATTCATTTGTGATCCAGAAGTTGGCCGGGGCTATGGCTGTCGGCGGCTTTCAATGGCTGAATCCGTGTTCTGCGGGGATGATATTGCTGTTTGGCATATCTAAATACGAACACCTCGCAAGCCAGATTGGTCAGAAAAGCAAAAGATCAAACAAAGGAGCTACCAAAATGTCATGAGTGATTACATCTATCCGATTATTGCTGGGGTCATTGCCGGAATTGCGACAAGGCTTTATATGCTGAAAACGGATTACCGCCAGTATCCGACCTATGTTCATGGGAAAGTGATTCACATCGCGCTGGGGTTGATAGCGGCTGGTTTAGGTGCAATTATTATGCCGGCGCTTTTGCAGGAGGAATTTACGGCCATCACATTTTTAACATTGGCAGCGACGCAATTTAGAGATGTCCGAAACATGGAGCGGAACACATTGACGCAAATGGATTCGTATGAACTTGTCTCAAGGGGAAGCACATATATTGAGGGGATTGCCATTGCGTTTGAAAGCAGAAATTATATTGTGATCTTTACAGCGCTTTTGACAACCTCTGCGTATGTGTTTTTATCCATCTGGGCTGCTGTCATAGCGGCTGTCGTTTGTTTTTTACTGGCCATGAAATTTATGTCGGGCAGTGTGTTGAAGGATATTGTAGACATCGAGTACATAAAGCCGCGCTTTGACGGTCCGGGACTGTTTGTTGATAATATTTATATGATGAATATCGGGCTTCCAGAGAAACAGGAACTGATTTTAAAGCATGGCATGGGCTTTATTTTAACGCCAAAAAACTTTAATTCAGCAGCGACGATAGCAAATTTAGGGCAGCGTCAGGCCATTTTATTTGATGTTTCCAATGTGCTCGGGGTTTATCGGGATTCAGGAGAGCCATCTTTGACACCAATTGCAAAACGGGATTTAAATGACGGGAGAGTGGCAGTATTTGTTCTCCCACAAATTCACCATCCCGAAACGGCTGTTCAAATTATTAGCAATGTTCCAACCCTGGAAAATGCGATTAGAATGCCGACTGAATTTATCAAGAATCAGGATAAGGTGATAGGATGAGTGAATCTCTTACGAAAGTGATTTTGTCTGTAATCACGACAAATCGAAACCGGGTTGCAGGGGGAGCACCTGTCTTTTTTTGCAATGACCAAAAGGAGATGGAGCTTTTCGCTAAAAATCTTGAGGCGATCCTTGATGGAATAGCTCACAGAATCGGAGATGACGTGTATTTGATCGTGAAACATTTTTAAGAATAGTTGTGATCCTAGTAAAAACTGATATAATAAATGAGTTAAGCCCTTCCTCTGAAGGGTTTCTTTTCATAAAAGTGAATGAAATGATTTTAATAACCGGTTGGAAATTTATGTAAAAATGAAAGCGGCTGGATTGAAAGGAAGGGTACTATGGGTAAACCTGTCGTAGCCATTGTCGGGAGACCAAATGTAGGAAAATCCACAATCTTTAACCGGATTGCGGGAGAAAGAATTTCAATAGTAGAAGATACCCCTGGCGTGACAAGGGATCGGATATACAGCTCGGCTGAATGGCTGAATTATGATTTTAATTTGATTGATACGGGCGGTATTGATATCGGTGATGAGCCGTTCTTAGCGCAGATTCGCCAGCAGGCTGAAATCGCCATGGATGAAGCGGACGTGATTATTTTTATGGTGAACGGCCGTGAAGGCGTGACAGCTGCTGATGAAGAAGTAGCGAAAATTTTGTACCGCACAAAAAAGCCTGTTGTTTTAGCGGTTAATAAACTGGATAACACAGAAATGAGAGCGAATATTTATGATTTTTATTCGCTAGGCTTTGGCGAGCCGTATCCAATTTCGGGAACACACGGACTCGGACTGGGTGATTTACTGGATGCCGTTGCAGAGCATTTTAAAAACATTCCAGAAACGAAATACAATGAGGAAGTTGTTCAATTCTGTCTGATCGGACGTCCGAATGTCGGAAAGTCCTCACTTGTGAACGCAATGCTCGGCGAAGAACGGGTTATTGTCAGCAACGTGGCTGGAACGACAAGAGATGCTGTTGATACGTCATTTACTTACAACCAGCAGGAGTTTGTTATTGTCGATACTGCAGGTATGCGAAAAAAAGGGAAAGTCTATGAAACGACTGAGAAGTATAGTGTACTGCGGGCGCTGAAAGCGATTGACCGCTCAGAAGTCGTAGCGGTTGTGCTGGATGGCGAAGAAGGCATTATTGAACAGGACAAGCGTATCGCCGGTTATGCACACGAAGCGGGCAAGGCCGTCGTCATCGTCGTAAACAAATGGGATGCTGTTGACAAAGATGAGAGCACGATGAAAGAATTTGAAGAAAATATTCGCGATCATTTTCAATTTCTGGATTATGCACCAATCCTATTTATGTCTGCCTTAACGAAAAAACGGATCCATACGCTGATGCCTGCGATTATCAAAGCAAGTGAAAATCATTCACTTCGAGTTCAAACAAACGTCTTAAATGATGTCATCATGGACGCTGTGGCAATGAATCCGACACCGACTCATAACGGTTCTCGTTTGAAGATTTACTATGCGACTCAAGTGTCGGTAAAGCCGCCAAGCTTCGTTGTGTTTGTAAACGATCCGGAATTGATGCATTTTTCATACGAACGGTTTTTAGAAAACCGAATCAGAGACGCGTTCGGTTTTGAGGGGACACCAATCAAAATATTTGCAAGAGCTAGAAAATAAAAAGGTGTGAAGCAAATATGAAAAAAGTCACAATGCTCGGAGCGGGGAGCTGGGGAACAGCACTGGCTTTAGTGTTAGCTGATAATCATCACGATGTAACCATGTGGGGGCACCGTGCAGATCTGATCCATCAAATCAATGATCAGCATGAAAATAAAGATTATTTGCCGAACGTCAAGCTTCCAGAATCTATTGAGGCAACAACGGATATGAAGACAGCTGTTTCAGACGCGGATTTCATTATCGTTGCTGTTCCAACAAAAGCAATTCGGGAAGTGCTGAGACAGGCTGTCCCTTTTATAACTAAAAAGACAGTCTTTGTTCATGTCAGTAAGGGTATCGAGCCGGATTCACTTCTGCGCATTTCTGAAATTATGGAAATTGAGCTCCCGAGTGATGTCAGAAAAGATATCGTTGTCCTTTCCGGTCCGAGTCATGCGGAAGAAGTAGGGCTGCGGCACCCCACAACTGTTACTGCATCTTCAAAGAGCATGAGGGCAGCAGAAGAGGTGCAGGATCTATTTATTAATCACAATTTTCGGGTGTACACAAATCCTGACATTATCGGAGTTGAAATCGGAGGGGCTTTAAAGAATATTATTGCCCTTGCTGCAGGAATTACAGATGGTTTAGGGTACGGCGACAATGCAAAAGCTGCTTTGATTACACGCGGACTTGCCGAAATCGCAAGACTCGGAACAAAAATGGGCGGAAATCCCTTGACGTTCTCTGGATTGACAGGAGTAGGCGATCTGATTGTGACGTGCACAAGTGTTCATTCCAGAAACTGGCGTGCGGGCAATTTGCTCGGAAAAGGGTACAAGCTTGAAGATGTTCTTGAAGAGATGGGAATGGTAGTCGAAGGCGTCCGCACGACGAAAGCGGCTTACCAGCTTTCGAAGAAATATGATGTTAAAATGCCGATTACAGAAGCTCTCCATCAGGTCCTATTCAACGGACAAAAAGTGGAAACCGCTGTTGAATCCTTAATGGCGAGAGGGAAAACCCACGAGATGGAGGATTTGGTAAATACGTTTGAAAATCAAGTGAAGTAAAAGTGTCAATCGTATGGTAAACGCATATCTTAATTGAACGAAAGCCCGAAAAACAGAAGAACACCCAAGTCTTGGGATCTCCTGAAACATTTTGCCGATTTAGGCAATAGAGGATGCATCTGTATGCCATGTCGCATACTATAGCATCGAAGTCCAAGAGAGTGTTTCTTAAACGTGCAGGTGAATATAGTCAAGTTGACTGAAGTGAAGGTCCCCCTCTTTGCTTCAGTTTTTTTGTTCTATCAAAGGATGGAAAATCTGGTTGATCTTTTCCGGCGCTGTATATTAAAATATAATATAACGCTTACATCATACATATCGGGGAGGCGCACGTCATTGAATCTGGCATTGATGAAAATGTGGTTTGCTCTAGGGTCCATGGGTCTGATGTTTCTGGCTGTAGCTTCCATCTATTTAAGCCGCTTTAAGTGCCAAAACCGTTTTTTGAAGATTGCGATTTCATCATTCGCATACATGTGTATGCTCATATCTGGAATTATTGTGTTTGTCGTGGTTTTTAGCGGCCCTGTCAATGAATAAAGCTGTAAAAGGAAGTGCTGTATGGGTAAACTGAAGTGCGCAATCATTTTTGCGGCAGTCGTGTTTTTATCCGGATGTTTATATCCAAATGAACGGAAAAGCAGTGTGCATGCCATTCCTTATCAAGACCAGCTAAAGCAGGTTCAATCTGCTGTTGATGAATTTCAAAAGGCAAATGGAGGGCTGCTTCCCATTCAAACCAAAGATATGTCGACACCGCTATATCAAAAATATCCGATAGACTTTAACCGGTTAGCGCCAAGATACATAGCTGAACCTCCAAGTACGGCATTTGAAAGCGGGGGAGACTATCAATACGTGCTTGTTGACGTAGAGAACGATCCGACTGTTAAATTAATTGATCTAAAGATGGCAGAAAAGATTCGCGATGTGAAATTGCGCATCCAAATGTATCGTCAGGAGCATCAATATCCGCCTTACAAGGATGTGCTATCTCGTGATTTATTTACACTCGATGAGAAGAAGCTTGGGGATGGAAGCTCTCTTACAGTGACAAGCCCAATCTCAGGGAATTCCTTGCCGCTTATGATTGACGGAGACGGAGAAATATATGCCGATTACCGGACTGAGCTGGCTTCTTGCCTCAAAAAAAGCAAGAAAACGTTTAAACCCGGGACTGAAATCCAGGATATGATTTGGCAGGAAACCCCCTTTGTCCCCGCGTTTTCTGTAACATATACGGTAAATGACAAACAGGAACCTGTTTTTTTAGAAAATGATATGAAAAAGGAATGAACCTTTCTCTCTTGCATACAAATAGGGGGAAAGGTTTTTTTATACTTTAATAGATTGAGGATGAGAAATTTTCTAAAGATGTCATATTCAAATAGGACAACGTCATACACATATAGTGTCCTGTGTTTGATTGAAAGAGCTTAATAAAATTGAAAAGGATAGGAAGTCCGGGAGGGGATCACTTGGAAAAGGTCGATATTTTCAAGGATATCGCTGAACGAACAGGAGGCGATATATACTTAGGAGTCGTAGGTGCTGTCCGTACAGGAAAATCCACGTTCATTAAAAAATTTATGGAGCTTGTGGTGCTCCCGAATATCAGTAACGAAGCAGACCGGGCCCGAGCGCAGGATGAACTGCCGCAGAGCGCAGCCGGCAAAACCATTATGACTACAGAGCCTAAATTTGTTCCGAATCAGGCGATGTCTGTTCATGTGTCAGACGGACTCGATGTGAATATAAGATTAGTAGATTGTGTAGGTTACACAGTGCCCGGCGCTAAAGGATATGAAGATGAAAACGGGCCGCGGATGATCAATACGCCTTGGTACGAAGAACCGATCCCATTTCATGAGGCTGCTGAAATCGGCACACGAAAAGTCATTCAAGAACACTCGACCATCGGAGTTGTCATTACGACAGACGGCACCATTGGAGATATCGCCAGAAGTGACTATATAGAGGCTGAAGAAAGAGTCATTGAAGAGCTGAAAGAGGTTGGCAAACCTTTTATTATGGTCATCAACTCAGTCAGGCCGTATCACCCGGAAACGGAAGCCATGCGCCAGGATTTAAGCGAAAAATATGATATCCCGGTATTGGCAATGAGTGTAGAGAGCATGCGGGAATCAGATGTGCTGAATGTGCTCAGAGAGGCCCTCTACGAGTTTCCGGTGCTAGAAGTGAATGTCAATCTCCCAAGCTGGGTAATGGTGCTGAAAGAAAACCATTGGCTGCGTGAAAGCTATCAGGAGTCCGTGAAGGAAACGGTTAAGGATATTAAACGGCTCCGGGACGTAGACAGGGTTGTCGGCCAATTCAGCGAGTTTGAATTCATTGAAAGTGCCGGATTAGCCGGAATTGAGTTGGGCCAAGGGGTGGCAGAAATTGATTTGTACGCGCCGGATCATCTATATGATCAAATTCTAAAAGAAGTTGTGGGCGTCGAAATCAGAGGAAGAGACCATCTGCTTGAGCTCATGCAAGACTTCGCCCATGCGAAAACAGAATATGATCAAGTGTCTGATGCCTTAAAAATGGTCAAACAGACGGGATACGGCATTGCAGCGCCTGCTTTAGCTGATATGAGTCTCGATGAGCCGGAAATTATAAGGCAGGGCTCGCGATTCGGTGTGAGGCTGAAAGCTGTCGCTCCGTCGATCCATATGATCAAAGTCGATGTCGAAAGCGAATTCGCCCCGATTATCGGAACGGAAAAACAAAGTGAAGAGCTTGTACGCTATTTAATGCAGGACTTTGAGGATGATCCGCTCTCCATCTGGAATTCCGATATTTTCGGAAGGTCGTTGAGCTCAATTGTGAGAGAAGGGATTCAGGCAAAGCTGTCATTAATGCCTGAAAACGCACGGTATAAATTAAAAGAAACATTAGAAAGAATCATAAACGAAGGCTCTGGCGGCTTAATCGCCATCATCCTGTAATACCGGTAGACCTCTTTATAGAATAGGAGGTCTTTTTTCTTTGCTCTTAATAATGGAAAAGGATCAAGGAATAGGATGAAAAAAGGAAAAAAAGGAATATTTGTTCGGTAAATCATCTTAAATCCTTGACGAGCAAGGGATTGACGCTTTAAAATGCTTGATATGGCTTTTTATATGTGTTACTCTACATACAGAAATTCTTCACTTTGTTGGACAAACATTCCTCAGAGTGCAGTTTTTCTTAAAAAGCCGTTTAATTGTCTTTCTCTTGCCTGCTCTCATTTTTTTCTGAGACAGGTTTAGAATCAGACTGAACTGTGAAGAAATGATAATAAACGAACTGAATGTATCCTTTTGGGAGGAGGTGAAAGGCATGAACAAAACAGAACTTATCAATGCGGTTGCAGAAGCAAGCGAATTGTCTAAAAAAGACGCTACAAAAGCAGTTGACTCTGTTTTTGATACGATCTTAGATGCACTTAAAAACGGTGATAAAATCCAACTGATCGGTTTTGGTAACTTCGAGGTGCGTGAACGTTCTGCACGTAAAGGACGCAATCCTCAAACAGGTGAAGAAATCGAAATTCCAGCAAGCAAAGTACCTGCTTTCAAACCAGGTAAAGCGCTTAAAGACGCAGTTGCCGGAAAATAATTGTGAATATAGATCGTGTATGCATCTAGCTTACATACACTTTATTTCTTCACAGAAAAGCCCCTTTCTAAGGGGCTTTTCATATTTCAAGAGCATGGGCTTCCTGACAGGGCATTCACTTTGCTTTTAGCGGGGCATATGTGCTAGAATCGAAATTAAATGTATTCATTGGTGGAGGACATAGAACATGAAAGAAGTTAATAAAGAGCAAATCGAACAAGCTGTTCGTCAAATTTTAGAAGCGATCGGAGAAGACCCGAATAGAGAAGGGCTTCTTGATACTCCGAAAAGAGTCGCAAAGATGTATGCCGAAGTATTCTCCGGCTTGAATGAAGATCCAAAAGAACATTTCCAGACTATCTTCGGTGAAAACCATGAGGAGCTTGTTCTTGTAAAAGATATCGCGTTTCATTCTATGTGTGAGCATCACCTTGTTCCCTTTTATGGAAAAGCACATGTTGCATATATCCCGCGAGGCGGAAAGGTCACAGGACTCAGCAAACTGGCACGTGCCGTTGAAGCCGTTGCAAAGCGCCCGCAGCTTCAGGAACGCATCACTTCTACAATTGCAGAAAGCATCGTAGAAACGCTTGATCCGCATGGCGTAATGGTAGTGGTTGAAGCGGAACATATGTGTATGACGATGCGCGGTGTAAGAAAACCGGGTGCGAAAACTGTGACTTCAGCAGTCAGAGGCGTTTTTAAAGATGATGCCGCTGCCCGTGCAGAAGTATTGGAACATATTAAACGCCAGGACTAATAAAGATAGAGGGTGCTATAAATGAATCAAAAGCATTCAAGTGATTTTGTCGTCATTAAAGCCGTTGAGGACGGAGTGAATGTGATCGGCCTGACAAGAGGAACAGACACAAAGTTTCACCATTCCGAAAAACTCGACAAGGGAGAAGTGATCATCGCTCAGTTTACAGAGCATACTTCTGCCATTAAAGTCAGAGGAGAGGCACTGATTCAAACCGCGTACGGAGAAATGAAAAGCGAAAAAAAATAAGCTGGCTGTCCCCGCTGTTAAAAGCAAATGCTCGCAAACAGCGGGAGGATACAGCCAATTTCTTTTTTTTATGCTATAATGATACCTGCGTAAGCGAATGAAAAGATAAAACTCATACATAGATTAAGAAATAAATGTGAATTTGGGGACAAGGGTGATATTTTTGCAAGACATCTACGGAACTTTAGCCAATCTGAACACGAAATTAAAACAAAAGCTGTCTCATCCTTATTTAGCGAAGCATATTTCTGCGCCGAAAATTGATGAGGATAAGCTTCTTCTTTTTCATGCTTTATTTGAAGAAGCTGCCATAAAAAACAACGACAGAGAAAATTATATTGTAACAGCGATGCTTGTACAAAGCGCCCTTGATACCCATGATGAAGTGACGACAGCTAGAGTCATAAAACGAGACGAAAACAAAAACCGCCAATTGACTGTTCTCGCGGGCGATTATTTCAGCGGGCTGTACTACTCTTTACTATCTGAAATGAAGGATATCTACATGATTCGGACGCTTGCTACAGCCATTAAAGAAATCAACGAACATAAAATTCGTCTATATGACCGTTCTTTCAAGGACGAAAACGATTTTTTCGAAAGTGTCGGCATCGTTGAATCAGCTTTATTCCATCGTGTGGCGGAACACTTCAACCTCCCGCGCTGGAAAAAGCTGTCGAGTGATTTTTTTGTATTTAAGCGGCTTATGAACGGAAATGATGCATTTCTGGATGTGATCGGCAGTTTTATACAGCTGGGAAAAACAAAAGAAGAGATATTAGAAGATTGTTTTAAAAAAGCGAAAAACAGCATTGAGTCACTTCTGCCTCTAAATTCACCTATTCAGAACATTTTAATAAACCGTCTGAAGACAATCAGCCAAGATCAAACCTATCATCAGAAAGTGGAAGAAGGGTAAACCATTATGCAGGACTCAAAAGAACAGCGCGTACACGGAGTATTTGAAAAAATATATAAAAACTATGACCAAATGAACTCTGTCATCAGTTTTCAGCAGCATAAAAAATGGCGCGACAAAACGATGCGCATCATGAATGTAAAAGAAGGCGCAAAAGCACTTGATGTCTGCTGCGGAACGGCTGACTGGACGATCGCTCTTGCAAAAGCGGCCGGCAAAAGCGGCGAGATCAAGGGCTTGGATTTCAGTGAAAATATGCTGAGTGTCGGCGAGCAGAAAGTAAAAGACGGCGGATTCAGCCAAATTGAACTGCTGCATGGAAATGCGATGGAGCTTCCTTTTGATGATGATACATTTGATTATGTCACCATTGGCTTCGGACTCCGCAATGTCCCTGATTACTTGACTGTACTGAAAGAGATGAGACGTGTAGTGAAGCCGGGCGGGCAGGTGGTATGTCTGGAAACGTCCCAGCCGGAAATGTTCGGATTCAGACAGGCTTACTTTATGTACTTTAAGTACATTATGCCGTTTTTCGGGAAACTGTTTGCGAAGAGCTATAAAGAATATTCTTGGCTTCAAGAATCAGCCAGAGACTTTCCTGGAATGAAGGAACTGGCAGGCCTGTTTGAAGAGGCGGGCCTGAAAAATGTTAAATATCATTCGTTTACTGGCGGAGTCGCTGCCACGCATATCGGATGGAAATGAAAACACAGATGTTTGGGTGAATGATATGAAATTTAAAATGGCCTACTCTTTTTTAAATGACGATATTGATGTAATCGAGAGAGAACTTGAACAAACCGTACGTTCCGATTACCCGCTTTTAAGCGAGGCAGGTCTTCACTTGCTGCAGGCCGGAGGGAAACGTATTCGGCCTGTTTTCGTACTGCTTTCCGGCATGTTTGGCGATTACGATATTAATAAGATTAAATATGTCGCCGTCACTCTGGAAATGATTCACATGGCATCTTTGGTTCATGATGATGTCATTGATGATGCGGAGCTTCGCCGAGGAAAACCGACAATCAAAGCAAAGTGGGACAATCGTATTGCGATGTACACAGGCGATTATATGCTTGCGGGATCTCTTGAAATGATGACGAGAATTAACGAACCGAAAGCCCATAGGATTTTGTCACAGACGATCGTTGAAGTTTGTCTAGGGGAAATTGAGCAGATCAAAGACAAATACAACATGGAACAAAATCTCAGAACGTATCTTCGGCGTATCAAAAGAAAAACGGCTCTCTTGATCGCGGTCAGCTGCCAGCTCGGTGCCATTGCGTCTGGAGCTGATGAGAAGATTCATAAGGCATTGTACTGGTTTGGGTATTACGTCGGCATGTCTTATCAGATTATTGATGATATTCTTGATTTTACTTCAACTGAAGAAGAGCTGGGTAAACCCGTTGGAGGAGATTTGCTTCAAGGAAACGTCACATTGCCAGTGCTGTATGCCCTGAAAAATCCTGCATTAAAAAACCAGCTTAAATTGATTAACAGTGAGACAACGCAGGAACAGCTTGAACCAATCATTGAAGAAATCAAAAAAACAGATGCAATTGAAGCATCTATGGCAGTAAGCGAAATGTATCTGCAGAAAGCTTTTCAGAAATTAAACACGCTTCCTCGAGGGCGCGCACGCTCGTCTCTTGCAGCCATCGCAAAATATATCGGTAAAAGAAAATTTTAATTTTTGTAGATATTAAGAAATTTCTCCGCCCCGGATTGATTAATTATCAGAAAGATGTTACGATTTCGGTGTGCAGTGTGAAAGCCTATACATACATAATGATGGGGTGGAGAATATGATGGAAAAGACTTTTATCATGGTGAAACCAGACGGTGTCCAACGTCAGCTCATTGGGGACATTTTATCTAGATTCGAACGTAAGGGCTTACAATTAGCTGGCGCCAAGTTAATGAGAGTGACTGAACAAATGGCTGAGAAACACTACGCCGAACATCAAGGAAAGCCTTTCTTCGGAGAGCTCGTTGAGTTTATTACTTCAGGACCTGTATTCGCAATGGTGTGGGAAGGCGAAAATGTCATTGAAGTGACGAGACAGCTGATCGGGAAAACAAACCCTAAAGAAGCTTTACCTGGTACGATTCGTGGGGATTATGGCATGTTTGTCGGAAAAAACATCATCCACGGCTCTGATTCTCTCGAAAGTGCAGAACGCGAGATTAACATTTTCTTTAAGAATGAAGAATTAGTATCATATCAACAGCTTATGGCAGGCTGGATCTATTAATCATTGTGAAAATAAGTAACAGAGCCGGCATCATATAATGCCGCCGGTTTTTGATCTGTTTTGTAAAGGTTTACATTAAAGTGAATAAAGGGTTGAATGGCAGTGTGCATCAGACCTCTGCCTTTCCCAACGATCTAAAATCAGCTGAAAAGCTGATTTTTTTATTGAAACAATACAATTTCCTGATAAAACAAGCTATACTAGGACAAAAAGACAGCGAGACTGGGAGAGTAGAGATGGATACATACAGCGTATTTACAACGAAATGGAAACAATTAACCGGAGTCGATTTAACACTATATAAAGAAGCACAAATGAAGAGAAGGCTAACGTCACTTTATGAGAAAAAGGGGTTCCAAAGCTTTAAGGACTTTGCGGCGGCATTGGAAAAGGATCAAGCTCTCTTAAATGAAACGTTGGACAGAATGACGATCAATGTTTCAGAATTTTATCGTAATTATAAAAGATGGGAAGTTCTTGAGACTGCAATTCTGCCGTTAATCAAAACCTCTAGGCCTTTAAAGATTTGGAGTGCCGCCTGCTCAACGGGGGAGGAGCCATACACACTTGCCATGCTTTTGGACCAGCAAAAAGGTCTTCCGGGCTATCAGATTTTGGCGACGGATATTGATGAAAAAGCATTGGAAAAAGCGAAAAAAGGTGTTTATCAGGAGCGGTCTTTACAGGAAGTGCCGCTCTCTGTGAAAGATCGTTATTTTACGCAAAACGCAAATAGAAGTTATGAAGTGAAACCGGAAATCAAAAAGAATATTACATTCAAAAAGCACAATTTGCTGGCGGATCGTTATGAACAAGACTTTGACTTAATCGTGTGCCGCAATGTATTTATTTATTTTACAGAAAGCGCGAAGGAAGAGCTGTATTTAAAAATGGCACATAGCTTGAAGAAGAATGGAGTTCTTTTTGTCGGCAGCACCGAGCAAATCTTCAACCCCGAGAAATTTGGCCTAGTACCAGCCGATACATTCTTTTATCAAAAAAGATAGACTGACTTTTTGCTGAAAAATATGTTATAGTAGTCTTACTTAAAAGCGTTAATGCGATGAAGGGAGAAGAAGTCATGAGATATTTAACAGCCGGAGAATCACACGGCCCCCAACTGACAACCATTATTGAGGGTGTACCTGCCGGGCTTTACATAACGGAGGAAGATATCAATTTTGAGCTTGCCAGACGCCAAAAAGGACACGGCCGCGGCCGCCGCATGCAGATCGAAAAAGACCAGGCCAAAATTATGAGCGGGGTGCGCCATGCACGTACACTCGGTTCACCAATTGCTCTCGTAGTTGAAAATAACGATTGGAAGCATTGGACAAAAATCATGGGCGCCGCTCCGATTACAGAAGATGAAGAAAAGGAAATGAAGCGCCAGATTTCCAGACCGAGACCTGGGCACGCTGACTTAAACGGTGCAATTAAATATAATCATCGTGATATGAGAAATGTGCTTGAGCGTTCTTCAGCAAGGGAAACAACTGTCAGAGTGGCGGCAGGGGCTGTAGCTAAAAAGATTCTTTCTGAGCTTGGCATTAAGGTGGCGGGCCACGTGTTGCAAATTGGCGCTGTTAAAGCTGAAAAAACAGAATATACGTCAATTGAAGACCTGCAGCGCGTAACGGAAGAGTCTCCTGTCAGATGCTACGATGAAGAGGCAGGCAAAAAAATGATGGCTGCCATTGATGAAGCAAAGGCAAACGGAGATTCCATCGGCGGAATAGTAGAAGTCATTGTCGAGGGAATGCCGGTAGGCGTGGGCAGCTATGTCCATTATGACCGCAAGCTGGATAGCAAGCTTGCTGCCGCTGTTCTGTCAATTAACGCATTTAAAGGTGTGGAATTCGGCATCGGATTTGAGGCGGCAGGGCGAAATGGAAGCGAAGTCCATGACGAGATCATTTGGGACGAGGAAAAAGGATACACCCGTGCTACTAACAGACTTGGCGGACTGGAAGGCGGCATGACGACAGGGATGCCAATCGTTGTCCGCGGAGTCATGAAGCCGATTCCGACTTTGTATAAACCGCTGAAAAGTGTCGATATTGAAACGAAAGAACCATTTTCCGCCAGCATTGAACGTTCAGACAGCTGTGCTGTTCCTGCGGCAAGTGTAGTCGCTGAAGCGGCTGTCGCTTGGGAAATTGCGAACGCAGTCGTTGAACAATTCGGATTAGATCAAATTGACCGCATTAAAGAAAATGTGGAGAATATGAGAAAACTGTCGAGGGAATTTTAATGAAGACACTGCATGTTCAAACTGCTTCCTCGTCATATCCTGTTTTTATCGGACAAGGTATCAGAAAAAAGGCTTGCGAACTATTAACCTCGCTAGACAGGCCATTAACACGCATTATGCTTGTTACCGATGAAGAAGTGGATCGCCTGTACGGTGATGAAATGCTTCACCTGCTCGAAGAAAAATGGCCTGTGAAAAAAGTGACGGTGCCGAGCGGAGAGCAGGCGAAATCAATGGATATGTACACGAAGCTGCAGAGTGAAGCGATTCGATTTCATATGGATCGCTCCTCATGCATCATCGCATTCGGTGGCGGTGTTGTAGGGGATCTTGCCGGTTTTGTGGCTGCCACTTTTATGCGGGGCATTGATTTCATTCAAATGCCTACGACGCTCTTGGCGCATGACAGCGCAGTCGGAGGAAAAGTAGCCGTGAACCATCCGCTTGGAAAAAATCTAATCGGTGCGTTTTATCAGCCGAAAGCCGTGCTCTATGATACAGATTTCCTGCGTTCTCTGCCTGAAAAAGAGCTTCGGTCCGGAATGGCAGAAGTGATCAAACACGCTTTTATCTATGACAGAGCGTTTCTGGAGGAGCTGCTGAATATCCACTCACTGCGTGATATCACCAATGATCAGCTGAAAGACATGATTTTTAAAGGCATTTCAATTAAAGCGTCTGTCGTTCAGCAGGATGAAAAAGAAGAGGGGATAAGAGCTTACTTAAACTTCGGGCATACGCTCGGTCATGCCGTTGAGGCGGAATATGGATACGGGCAGATCACTCACGGTGATGCCGTAGCCCTCGGAATGCAGTTTGCTTTATATATAAGCGAAAAGACTGTAGGCTGTGAAATGGACAGAAAACGTTTGGTCAGCTGGCTAAAAAGCCTGGGTTATCCAAGTCAAATCAGAAAAGAGACGGAAACTTCGGTTCTCTTGGACCGTATGATGAATGATAAGAAAACCCGTGGCGGGAAGATTCAGTTTATTGTGCTCAACGAATTAGGGAAAGTTGCTGATCATACCTTTTCCAGAAATGAACTTGAGTGCTGGCTGAACAAATGGCGATTGGAGGAGACATCATGATGATTCGCGGAATTCGCGGAGCAACTACAGTTGAACGGGATACTGAAGAAGAAATTTTACAAAAAACAAAACAGCTGTTAGAGAAAATCATAGAAGAAAATCATACAAAACCGGAAGATGTTGTTCAAATGCTTCTTTCGGCTACACCTGACTTGCATGCTGTTTTCCCGGCAAAAGCTGTTCGCGAGCTTTCAGGATGGCAGTATGTACCGGTAACATGTATGCAGGAAATGGACGTAACAGGCGGTCTGAAAAAGTGCATAAGAGTCATGATGACGGTCCAGACAGATGTCCCTCAGGATCAGATCAGACATGTATATTTAGAAAAAGCTGTCGTATTGAGGCCCGATTTATCATTGACAAAAAATACTGAATTGTAATACGATAAGAATAGCTTAGAAATACACAAGAGTGTGTATAAAGCGATTAGAATGAGTTGAGTTAGAGAATAGGGTAGCAGAGAATGAGTTTAGTTGAGCTGAGACATGTATGTTTATTCTACCCAAAAGAAGTCTTTCTTTTGGGTTTATTTGTTATATAGTATTTTATCCTCTCATGCCATCTTCTCATTCTCCTTGCCATAAGGAGTGAGAGCAATGAATTTCCAATCAAACATTTCCGCATTTTTAGAGGACAGCTTGTCCCACCACACGATACCGATTGTGGAGACCTTCACAGTCGATACACTGACACCCATTCAAATGATAGAGAAGCTTGACAGGGAGATTACGTATCTTCTTGAAAGCAAGGACGATACATCCACTTGGTCCAGATATTCGTTTATCGGCCTGCATCCATTTCTCACAATTAAAGAAGAGCAGGGCCGTTTTTCGGCCGCTGATCAGGACAGCAAATCTCTTTACACAGGAAATGAACTAAAAGAAGTGCTGAACTGGATGAATACCACATACAAAATCAAAACACCTCAGCTTGGCATTCCTTTTGTCGGCGGAGCTGTCGGGTACTTAAGCTATGATATGATCCCGCTGATTGAGCCTTCTGTTCCTTCGCATACAAAAGAAACAGACATGGAAAAGTGTATGCTGTTTGTTTGCCGGACATTAATTGCGTATGATCATGAAACCAAAAACGTCCACTTTATCCAATATGCAAGACTCACTGGAGAGGAAACAGAAAACGAAAAAATGGATGTTTTCCATCAAAATCATCTAGAGCTTCAAAATCTCATTGAAAAAATGATGGACCAAAAAAACATAAAAGAGCTGTTTCTCTCTGCTGATTCATACAAGACGCCCAGCTTTGAGACGGTATCTTCTAATTATGAAAAATCGGCTTTTATGGCTGATGTAGAAAAAATCAAAAGCTATATAAAAGCAGGCGATATCTTTCAGGGCGTTTTGTCACAAAAATTTGAGGTTCCGATAAAAGCAGATGCTTTTGAGTTATACCGAGTGCTTAGGATCATCAATCCTTCTCCGTATATGTATTATATGAAACTGCAAGACAGAGAAATAGTCGGCAGCTCTCCGGAACGGTTAATACACGTTCAAGACGGGCACTTAGAAATCCACCCGATTGCCGGTACGAGAAAACGCGGTGCAGACAAAGCTGAAGATGAGAGACTGAAGGTTGAGCTCATGAAGGATGAAAAAGAAAAAGCGGAGCATTACATGCTCGTTGATCTTGCCCGAAACGATATCGGCAGAGTAGCAGAGTATGGTTCTGTTTCTGTGCCGGAGTTCACAAAAATTGTTTCCTTTTCACATGTCATGCACATTATCTCGGTGGTTACAGGCCGATTGAAAAAAGGGGTTCATCCTGTCGATGCACTGATGTCTGCTTTCCCGGCGGGGACCTTAACAGGCGCACCCAAAATCCGTGCCATGCAGCTTTTGCAAGAGCTCGAGCCAACACCGAGAGAGACATACGGAGGGTGTATTGCCTACATTGGGTTTGACGGGAATATCGACTCTTGTATAACGATTCGCACGATGAGTGTAAAGAACGGTGTTGCATCGATACAGGCAGGTGCTGGCATTGTTGCTGATTCTGTTCCGGAAGCCGAATACGAAGAAAGCTGTAATAAAGCCGGTGCGCTGCTGAAAACGATTCATATTGCAGAAGACATGTTTCATAGCAAGGAGGATAAAGCTGATGAACAGATTTCTACAATTGTGCGTTGACGGAAAAACCCTTACTGCCGGTGAGGCTGAAACGCTGATGAATATGATGATGGCAGCGGAAATGACTCCTTCTGAAATGGGTGGTATATTGTCTATTCTTGCTCATCGGGGAGAGACGCCAGAAGAGCTTACAGGTTTTGTGAAGGCAATGCGGGCACACGCTCTTACAGTCGATGGACTTCCTGATATTGTTGATACATGCGGAACAGGGGGAGACGGTATTTCCACTTTTAATATCTCAACGGCCTCGGCAATTGTTGCCTCGGCAGCTGGCGCGAAAATCGCTAAGCATGGCAATCGCTCTGTCTCTTCTAAAAGCGGAAGCGCTGATGTTTTAGAGGAGCTAGAGGTTTCTATTCAAACCACTCCCGAAAAGGTCAAAAGCAGCATTGAAACAAACAATATGGGATTTCTTTTTGCGCCGCTTTACTATTCGTCTATGAAACATGTAGCAGGTACTAGAAAAGAGCTAGGTTTCAGAACGGTATTTAATCTGCTTGGACCGCTCAGCAATCCTTTACAGGCGAAGCGTCAGGTGATTGGGGTCTATTCTGTTGAAAAAGCTGGACTGATGGCAAGCGCACTGGAGACGTTTCAGCCGAAGCACGTCATGTTTGTATCAAGCCGTGACGGTTTAGATGAGCTTTCAATTACAGCACCGACCGACGTGATTGAATTAAAGGACGGAGAGCGCCGGGAATATACCGTTTCACCCGAAGATTTCGGTTTCACAAATGGCAGACTTGAAGATTTACAGGTGCAGTCACCGAAAGAGAGCGCCTATCTCATTCAGAATATTTTTAAAAATAAAAGCAGCAGTTCCGCTTTATCTATTACGGCCTTTAATGCGGGTGCTGCGATTTACACGGCGGGAATTACCGCCTCACTGAAGGAAGGAACGGAGCTGGCGTTAGAGACGATTACAAGCGGAGGCGCTGCCGCGCAGCTTGAACGACTAAAGCAGAAAGAGGAAGAGATCTATGCTTGAAAAAATCATCAAACAAAAGAAAGAAGAAGTGAAAACACTGGTTCTGCCGGTAGAGCAGCCTTTCGAGAAACGTTCATTTAAGGAGGCGCTGGCAAGCCCGAATCGGTTTATCGGGTTGATTGCCGAAGTGAAGAAAGCATCGCCGTCAAAGGGGCTTATTAAAGAGGATTTTGTGCCTGTGCAGATTGCAAAAGACTATGAGGATGCGAAGGCAGATGCGATTTCTGTTTTAACAGACACCCCGTTTTTTCAAGGGGAAAACAGCTATTTATCAGACGTGAAGCGTGCTGTTTCGATCCCTGTACTTAGAAAAGATTTTATTATTGATTCTCTTCAAGTAGAGGAATCAAGAAGAGTCGGAGCGGATGCCATATTGTTAATCGGCGAGGTGCTTGATCCCTTACACCTTCATGAATTATATCTTGAAGCAGGTGAAAAGGGGATGGACGTGTTAGTGGAGGTTCATGACGCATCAACGCTAGAACAAATATTGAAAGAGTTCACACCCGACATTCTCGGCGTAAATAATCGAAACCTAAAAACGTTTGAAACATCTGTAAAGCAGACAGAACAAATCGCATCTCTCGTTCCGAAAGAATCCTTGCTTGTCAGCGAAAGCGGAATCGGTTCTTTAGAACATTTAACATTTGTCAATGAACATGGGGCAAGAGCTGTACTTATCGGTGAATCATTGATGAGACAAACTTCTCAGCGTAAAGCAATCCATGCTTTGTTTGGGGAGTGAGGTTGTGAAGAAACCGGCATTAAAATATTGCGGTATTCGGTCACTAAAGGATTTGCAGCTTGCGGCGGAATCACAGGCTGATTACATAGGATTTATTTTTGCTGAAAGCAAACGAAAAGTATCTCCGCAAGATGTGAAAAAATGGCTGAACCAAGTTCGTGTCGAAAAACAGGTTGCAGGTGTTTTTGTTAATGATTCAATAGAGATGATGTCACGTATTGCCAAGAGTCTGAAACTCGACGTCATTCAGCTTCACGGTGATGAAAAACCGGCGGATGCTGATGCGCTTCGCAAGCTGACAGGATGTGAAATATGGAAGGCGCTTCACCATCAGGATAACACAACTCAAGAAATAGCCCGCTTTAAAGATAATGTTGACGGCTTTGTGATTGATTCATCTGTAAAAGGGTCTAGAGGCGGAACTGGTGTTGCATTTTCTTGGGAATGTGTGCCGGAATATCAGCAGGCGGCTATTGGTAAACGCTGCTTTATCGCTGGCGGCGTGAATCCGGATAGCATCACAGGCCTATTGAAATGGCAGCCAGAAGGAATTGACCTTGCCAGCGGAATTGAAAAAAACGGACAAAAAGATCAGAATCTGATGAGGCTTTTAGAAGAAAGGATGAACCGATATGTATCCATATCCGAATGAAATAGGCAGATACGGTGATTTTGGCGGAAAGTTTGTTCCGGAAACACTCATGCAGCCGTTAGATGAAATAGAAACAGCATTTAAACAAATCAAGGATGATCCCGCTTTTCGTGAAGAGTATTATAAGCTGTTAAAGGACTATTCCGGACGGCCGACTGCATTAACATACGCTGATCGAGTCACTGAATACTTAGGCGGCGCGAAAATCTATTTGAAACGAGAAGATTTAAACCATACAGGTTCTCATAAAATCAATAATGCGCTAGGTCAAGCGCTGCTTGCTAAAAAAATGGGCAAAACGAAAATCATTGCTGAAACCGGTGCCGGCCAGCATGGCGTTGCCGCTGCAACAGTTGCAGCCAAATTCGGCTTTTCCTGTACTGTGTTTATGGGTGAAGAGGATGTTGCCCGCCAGTCTCTGAACGTTTTCCGCATGAAGCTTCTTGGAGCGGAGGTAGTGCCTGTAACAAGCGGAAACGGAACATTGAAGGATGCCACAAATGAGGCGATCCGGTACTGGGTTCAGCATTGTGAGGATCACTTTTATATGATTGGATCAGTTGTCGGCCCGCATCCTTATCCGCAAGTGGTCCGTGAATTTCAAAAAATGATCGGAGAGGAAGCGAAGGATCAGTTGAAACGTATTGAAGGCACTCTGCCTGATAAAGTAGTGGCATGTGTAGGCGGAGGAAGCAATGCGATGGGTATGTTTCAGGCATTTTTAAATGAAGATGTTGAACTGATCGGCGCTGAAGCAGCAGGAAAAGGAATTGATACGCCTCTTCATGCCGCCACTATTTCGAAAGGAACCGTAGGGGTTATTCACGGTTCATTGACTTATCTCATTCAGGATGAGTTCGGGCAAATTATTGAGCCCTACTCTATTTCAGCCGGTCTCGACTATCCTGGAATCGGTCCGGAGCACGCATACTTGCATAAAAGCGGCCGTGTCACTTATGACAGTATCACTGATGAAGAAGCGGTGGATGCATTAAAGCTTTTGTCAGAAAAAGAGGGGATTTTGCCGGCAATCGAATCTGCCCATGCGTTAGCGAAAGCATTCAAACTCGCCAAAGGAATGGATCGCGGTCAACTCATTCTCGTCTGTTTATCAGGACGGGGAGACAAGGATGTCAACACATTAATGAAGGTATTGGAAGAAGAGGTGAAAGCCCATGTTTAAATTGGATCTTCAACCATCAGAAAAATTGTTTATCCCGTTTATTACGGCGGGCGATCCAGTTCCTGAGGTTTCGATTGAACTGGCGAAGTCACTCCAAAAAGCAGGCGCCACTGCATTGGAGCTTGGTGTTGCATACTCTGACCCGCTTGCAGACGGTCCGGTGATCCAGAGGGCTTCAAAGCGGGCACTTGATCAAGGAATGAATATCGTAAAGGCAATCGAATTAGGCGGAGAAATGAAAAAAAACGGAGTGAATATTCCGATTATCCTCTTTACGTATTATAATCCTGTGTTACAATTGAACAAAGAATACTTTTTCGCTTTACTGCGGGAAAATCATATTGACGGTCTGCTTGTTCCGGATCTGCCACTAGAAGAAAGCAACAGCCTTCAAGAGGAATGTAAAAGCCATGAGGTGAAGTATATTTCTTTGGTTGCGCCGACAAGCGAAAGCCGTTTGAAAACCATTATTGAACAAGCTGAGGGCTTCGTCTACTGTGTGTCTTCTCTGGGTGTGACCGGTGTCCGCAATGAGTTCAATTCATCCGTGTACCCGTTCATTCGGACAGTGAAGAATCTCAGCACTGTTCCGGTTGCTGTAGGGTTCGGTATATCAAACCGTGAACAGGTCATAAAGATGAATGAAATTAGTGACGGTGTCGTAGTGGGAAGTGCGCTCGTCAGAAAAATAGAAGAATTAAAGGACCGGCTCATCAGCGCTGAAACGAGAAATCAGGCGCTGCAGGAGTTTGAGGATTATGCAATGGCGTTTGGCGGCTTGTACAGTTTAAAATGAGGTGACTGATTTGCGTATCAAAGAACATTTAAAACAGCTGAAGCCTTATCAGCCTGGAAAGCCGATTGAAGCAGTGAAATCAGAATATGGCTTGGACAAAGTTGTGAAGCTTGCTTCAAACGAGAATCCTTACGGCTGTTCAGAGGCTGCAAAAGAGGCGCTTCATCATGAGATTCAACAGCTAGCCCTTTACCCGGACGGGTATAGCGCCGCTTTGCGGACAAGGCTCAGTAAGCACCTCGATGTCAGCGAAACATCACTTATTTTCGGCAACGGTTCTGATGAAATCATTCAGATCATCTGCCGGGCATTTCTAAACAATAAAACCAATACGATCACTGCTGCCCCGACTTTTCCGCAATATAAACATAATGCGGTTATTGAAGGTGCTGAAGTACGTGAAATTGCACTTCGTCCCGACGGCTCACATGATTTAGACGCCATGTTAGAAGCCATCGACGAACAGACACAAGTCGTTTGGATATGCAGCCCGAATAATCCGACTGGCACTTATACATCTGAAGGAGAATTACTCGCATTTCTGGAGCGCGTTCCTTCACGTGTCCTTGTTGTTCTTGACGAAGCATATTATGAATATGTAACAGCAGAGGATTACCCGGAAACCGTGCCGCTCTTAAGCAAGTTTTCCAATTTGATGATTTTGCGCACATTTTCAAAGGCATACGGTCTGGCAGCGCTCAGAGTCGGATACGGAATTGCTGACGAGAACCTGATTCGCCAGATTGAGCCGGCGAGAGAGCCGTTTAATACGAGCCGTCTGGGCCAGGCTGCGGCGATTGCCGCACTTGATGATCAAGCGTTTATTGCTTCCTGTGTTGAGCAAAATAATGCAGGCCTTCAGCAGTATTATGATTTTGTGAAAACTCATGGTTTAAAGTGCTACCCTTCACAGACAAATTTTGTGTTAATTGACTTTAAACGCCCTGCTGATGAACTGTTTCAGGCTCTGCTGGAAAAAGGCTATATCGTCCGGTCAGGAAATGCATTAGGTTTCCCGACATCACTCCGGATTACGATCGGAACAAAAGAGCAAAATGAAGAAATACTTGCCATTTTAGCTGAAATTTTATAAGAGGTGATCAAATATCACCTCTTTAGTCTATAAACCAGGTGATGACGTATGAATCAAATGAAAGATACAATATTGCTCGCCGGTCTCGGATTGATAGGCGGTTCGATTGCCCTAGCCATCAAAAAAAATCATCCCGGCAAACGGATTATCGGAATCGACATCTCTGATGAACAGGCGGTAGCGGCATTAAAATTAGGTGTGATAGACGATCGTGCTGATTCGTTTATTAGCGGTGCGAAAGAGGCAGCTACAGTAATCATTGCGACACCTGTTGAACAAACACTGGTTATGCTTGAAGAGCTGGCTCATTCAGGAATTGAACATGAGCTTTTGATTACGGATGTAGGAAGCACAAAGCAAAAAGTGGTTGATTACGCTGATCAAGTGCTGCCTAGCCGCTATCAATTTGTCGGAGGACATCCGATGGCGGGTTCACATAAATCAGGAGTGGCCGCTGCGAAGGAGTTCCTGTTTGAAAATGCATTTTATATTTTAACGCCAGGCCAGAAAACGGACAAACAAGCTGTGGAACAGTTAAAAAACCTGCTGAAGGGGACGAATGCCCATTTTGTGGAAATGTCGCCGGAGGAGCATGATGGCGTTACAAGTGTAATCAGTCATTTTCCGCATATTGTAGCAGCCAGTCTTGTTCACCAAACCCATCATTCGGAAAACCTGTATCCGCTTGTTAAGCGTTTTGCTGCCGGCGGGTTCAGAGATATTACAAGGATTGCATCAAGCAGCCCGGCAATGTGGCGGGATATTTTATTACATAATAAAGATAAAATCTTAGACCGTTTTGATGAGTGGATTCGTGAAATTGACAAGATCCGTACATATGTAGAACAAGAAGATGCGGAAAATCTATTTCGTTATTTTAAAACAGCCAAGGATTATCGCGACGGGCTGCCGCTTCGGCAGAAGGGAGCGATACCTGCATTTTATGATTTATATGTGGATGTACCCGATCATCCGGGTGTAATATCCGAGATAACAGCGATCTTAGCTGCGGAGCGCATCAGTATCACGAATATCCGCATTATCGAAACACGAGAGGATATTAACGGGATTTTAAGGATCAGTTTTCAGTCTGATGACGACCGCAAAAGGGCAGAACAATGCATTGAAGCCCGGGCGGAATATGAAACTTTTTATGCTGATTGAGGTGGAAAAAATGAAACGAGAAAAGGTGCAGACCTTACATGGAGAAATACATATTCCCGGTGATAAATCCATTTCTCACCGCTCTGTTATGTTTGGCGCGCTAGCGGCAGGCACAACAACAGTTAAAAACTTTCTGCCGGGAGCAGATTGTCTGAGCACGATCGATTGCTTTAGAAAAATGGGTGTTCACATTGAGCAAAGCAGCAGCGATGTCGTGATTCACGGAAAAGGAATCGATGCCCTGAAAGAGCCAGAAAGCCTTTTAGATGTCGGAAATTCAGGTACAACGATTCGCCTGATGCTCGGAATATTGGCGGGCCGTCCTTTTTACAGCGCGGTAGCCGGAGATGAGAGCATTGCGAAGCGCCCAATGAAGCGTGTGACTGAGCCTTTGAAAAAAATGGGGGCTAAAATCGACGGCAGAGCCGGCGGAGAGTTTACACCGCTGTCAGTGAGCGGCGCTTCATTAAAAGGAATTGATTATGTATCACCTGTTGCAAGCGCGCAAATTAAATCTGCTGTTTTGCTGGCCGGATTACAGGCTGAGGGCACAACAACTGTCACAGAGCCCCATAAATCTCGGGACCACACTGAGCGGATGCTTTCTGCTTTTGGCGTTAAGCTTTCTGAAGATCAAACGAGTGTTTCCATTGCTGGTGGCCAGAAACTGACAGCTGCTGATATTTTTGTTCCTGGAGACATTTCTTCAGCCGCGTTTTTCCTTGCTGCTGGCGCGATGGTTCCAAACAGCAGAATTGTATTGAAAAACGTAGGTTTAAATCCGACTCGGACAGGTATTATTGACGTCCTTCAAAACATGGGGGCAAAACTTGAAATCAAACCATCTGCTGATAGCGGTGCAGAGCCTTATGGAGATTTGATTATAGAAACGTCATCTCTAAAAGCAGTTGAAATCGGAGGAGATATCATTCCGCGTTTAATTGATGAGATCCCTATCATCGCGCTTCTTGCGACTCAGGCGGAAGGAACTACCGTTATTAAGGACGCGGCAGAGCTAAAAGTGAAAGAAACAAACCGTATTGATACTGTTGTTTCTGAGCTTCGCAAGCTGGGTGCTGAAATTGAACCGACAGCAGATGGAATGAAGGTTTATGGCAAACAAACGTTGAAAGGCGGCGCTGCAGTGTCCAGCCACGGAGATCATCGAATCGGAATGATGCTTGGTATTGCTTCCTGTATAACGGAGGAGCCGATTGAAATCGAGCACACGGATGCCATTCACGTTTCTTATCCAACCTTCTTCGAGCATTTAAATAAGCTTTCGAAAAAATCCTGAAGTTTTACTTCAGGATTTTTTATGCAGATCATAATTCGAGGCGAAAAAACATAGCTTGTCTTATAGAGGGGATAGAAAAACAAAAAGGGGGGATGTGCTTTACTTACAAGCCGGCAGGTCAAAGAGCTGCTTTACTGTACAGAGGGCGATCTTCCTTTTTTCATTTTCTATCTCAAGATCTTTTGGTAAACTAATAAGACTCAATAATTCCCTTCCGTACAGAAGCATCTTATTTGCCGGGGGCATTCGTCTGAATTATGATAAGATTAACCCGAACAAATAAAGCTTTTTTGTATGGTTGATGTTGTATAGGAAAAGAAAGGACCGGTCCGATTTGAATACATTGATTCAAGAAGCCATAAAATTAGTTGAAGCAGGTGAAACAGAAAAAGGCCTCAACACGCTCTCGAAGGCTGAAAAACAGCTGCATGATGAAGATAAAGCCATTGCAGCCCAGCTTTATTACGAGTGGGGCGATGTAGAAAAAGCAATTTCACTGATTAGTGATCTACATGATTTATATCCAAATGAAACAGAACTGACGAATTTCTACGCTGAACTTTTAATAGATATTGACGAAGAAGAAAAAGCCCTCGCTGTGCTGGAGACTATTCCGGAAACAGATCCATCATATCCGGAAAGTTTGCTGCTTATGGCGGATCTTTATCAGATGCAGGGGTTATTCGAAGTCAGTGAACAAAAGCTTTTACAGGCAAAGTCCATTCTGGACAATGAACCTGTTATTGATTTTGCACTGGGAGAACTTTACTTTGCTCAGGGAGCCTATGCAAAAGCGGTTCAATATTTTAAAACAACGGCTGAGGAGCAGAGTGAGATCGGAGGCGTTAATGTCCATCAAAGACTGGCAGAATCGTTAAGTGCCTCAGGTGAATTTGAGGATGCCATTCCATGGTATGAGAAAGCTGTCGATGAGAATCCTGATCCTAATACGATTTTCGGCTATGGTTTTACAGCCTTACAGGCGGGGCTTGTGAAAACAGCTATTAAGCAGCTGTCTGATTTAAAGGAGCTTGATCCATCTTATACTTCACTTTATATGCCGCTCTCGAAAAGCTATGAAGCTGAAGGGATGTATGAAGAGGCATTAAAAACGGCAAAAGAGGGGATCAGATATGATGAATATAACAAAGAACTTTTCCTTTATGCCGCCAAAATGGCCTTAAAAATCGGGAAGTCAGAAGAGGGGAAAAAGCTGCTTCAGGAGGCGCTTGCGCTTGATCCGGGCTTTGTCGAGGCGCTTCATACACTTCTTGCCGTGTATCACAAAGAAGAGGATTATGATCAGATCATTGATCTTATTCAAGAGGTTCGAAGCTACGGTGAAGAAGATCCGAAATATAATTGGTATCTTGCAAGCGCATATACTGAATTAGAGCAATACGAGGAAGCAAAACAATCCTTTGAGGCTGCCTATCTTCATTACCGGGAGGATAGAGATTTCTTATATGAATACGCAAGCTTCCTATTAGAAGAAGGCCTTCAAAAAGAAGCGCTGCCGCTTTTGAAAAAGGTTCTTGAAATGGACGGAGCCAATGAAGAGCTTGAAGAAACGATTTTGCGAATCGAGGATGAATTTTCTAGATAAGCAGGAATATTAACCATTCATGTGGAACATATAAGTATATAGATTATACGAACGATAGAGGAGGGAATTACATGCAGACCCCTGTTTCTGTCAATGAGAAAAAAGATTTTATCCGTTGGTTTTTAAACCATTATCAGTTAAAGCGCCGAGAGTGCGTTTGGATCTTGAACTACTTAATGAGCCATGATTCTCTCATGGAGAAGGTTCATTTTGTGGAGCAGGCTGAATTTTGCCCGAGAGGCATTATAATGTCAACACATTGTGTTGAAGAAGTTCCGTTCCGGTTCTATAAAGAGAATGTCATGACTACCGACGCGGAAAAATCTTTTCATGATATTAGATTAAATAAACAGCAGGATTTGTTTATCCAGCTTAATTTCCGTTCGGCTTACAGCTCACCTGAATATGCGGCGGTGCTGGAGTCCAACCCGCATATTCCGAAAGATCTTTTTGAGAATAAAAAAGATCAGGGATTGGCGGAACAGATTTTAGAGCACGCTATTTCCACATTCCAAAGAGAAAAATTATTAAAAGACATTGACGAGGCGTTAGATCGTCATGATAAAGAGGCATTTGAACAATTATCGCGCCAATTAAATCAGCTCACATAATATGACCAGCCTTGCAGTGAATTGCAAGGCTTGTTGCCGTAAAGGGGGAGAACGATGAGGTGGAGAATCACTGATGCCAAGGACTATTTACAAGCTAAGGATTACATTGATACCGCTGTCATACCATTAATTAACATAAGGGTTAATAACCATTTTAAAATGGCGGCGGAGAAAGGCGAGTTTACGCAGCTTCTCTCAGAAGAACTTGAAAGGCAGTTAAAGGGACGGGTATATTTACTTCCGCCTTATACATATGTTGATAGAAATGAAATAACCGTTCAAGGGCTTAAGGATTTGCGGGAAGAGCTGATAACGGAATTTCCGCATGTTGTCCTGCTCACATCTGACGAAAGTTGGAGAGCTGAGGATGCGTTAGGCAAAATGATTGTTACACCGTCTGTTCCATTAGAGCATTTAAATGACTCTTTAAAAAGAAAAATATTGGATGAACGCACTGCTGAAATTTTGAACGTTTTGTTACAGTTATGGAGCACTTCATAAAAACACTTACATTTCCTTATGAACAATATTTTGGCTATATTGACCTTGCTGAGAGATTCATATATTATGAGGGTGTCTAGAGTTATTGCAATATTTTCTATTTTAGTCAGTTTGCAGGGGTGACCTAGAGGGGGGAGAAGAGATGGGCGGAAAACATGATATATCCAGACGTCAATTTTTGAATTACACGCTCACAGGCGTAGGAGGTTTTATGGCGGCTAGTATGCTCATGCCTATGGTTCGCTTCGCACTCGACCCGGTATTAAAATCGACAGGGAAGCAGGATATGGTTCAGGTTGTCAGCGTTGATGAGTTGACAAAAGAGCCGCAGCGCTTTGATTTTAAAATTAATCAAGTCGATGCCTGGTATGAGTCAGAAGAGTCAAGATCAGCCTGGGTCTTCAAAAACGGGGATGAAATTGTAGCACTTTCGCCAATTTGTAAACATTTAGGGTGTACGGTGAACTGGAATAGTGATCCTAAAAACCCGAATAAATTCTTTTGTCCATGCCATTACGGACTCTATGAAAAGGACGGCACCAATGTCCCTGGCACGCCGCCGCTTGCGCCTCTTGATCATTATGAGCAAGAAGTAAAAGACGGCTTCCTGTATCTTGGAAAAGCAAAGCCTAAGGGGGAAGGGTGACATGCTGAACAAAATTTATGACTGGGTAGACGAGCGGCTTGATATTACACCGATGTGGAGGGATATTGCCGATCACGAAGTACCGGAACATGTGAATCCCGCCCATCATTTCTCTGCGTTTGTGTATTGCTTTGGGGGACTGACGTTTTTTGTAACCGTTATCCAAGTATTATCTGGAATGTTTTTAACGATGTATTATGTGCCTGATATCAAAAATGCCTGGGAATCGGTATATTATTTGCAAAATGAAGTGGCATTCGGCCAGATTGTCAGGGGGATGCACCACTGGGGTGCGAGCCTGGTCATTGTGATGATGTTTTTACATACGCTGAGGGTCTTTTTCCAAGGCGCGTATAAAAAACCGCGCGAGCTGAACTGGATTGTCGGTGTGCTGATCTTCTTTGTTATGCTCGGTCTTGGCTTTACAGGCTACTTGCTTCCTTGGGATATGAAGGCTCTGTTTGCAACAAAAGTCGGGCTGCAGATCGCCGAAGCCACGCCTTTGATCGGAACGCAAGTTAAAACGCTCCTTGCAGGGCATCCGGATATTGTAGGCGCCCAAACGCTGACTAGGTTTTTTGCGATCCATGTATTTTTTCTTCCTGCCGCATTGTTCGGGCTGATGGCTGCACATTTTATTATGATCCGGAAGCAGGGGATTTCAGGACCGCTTTAAACTCTTGATCTGCGAATAAAAGGGAGGGGATGACATGCACCGGGGCAAAGGGATGAAATTTGTAGGCGACTCAAGGATACCGGCTGAAAAAAAGCCGAATATACCGAAGGATTATTCGGAGTATCCCGGTAAAACAGAGGCTTTCTGGCCAAATTTCTTGTTAAAGGAATGGATGGTTGGAGCTGTCTTTCTCATCGGTTTTCTCGTTTTGACGATTGTGCATCAGCCGCCTTTGGAGCGGATGGCGGACCCGACTGATACTGGTTATATTCCGCTGCCGGATTGGTATTTTCTTTTCTTATACCAGCTGTTGAAGTATGAATACGCCGCCGGAAGCTTTACAGTGGTCGGCGCCATGATTATGCCAGGTCTCGCTTTTGGGGCCCTGCTTTTGGCTCCATTCCTAGACAGAGGGACAGAAAGAAGGCCGTGGAAGCGTCCGGTCGCTGTCGGTATGATGCTTCTGGCCATTTCCGCTGCTGTATTTTTGACGTGGCAGTCAGTTGCTACTCATGACTGGGCCAAGGCAGAAGAACAGGGGAAAATCACAAAAGAAGCCGACATTGACACCAATGCAGAAGGATATAAGGTCTTTAAGGAACAGGGCTGTATTTCTTGCCATGGGGATAACCTTCAGGGAGGAGCGGCCGGGCCTTCATTGGTTGACAGCGGGCTGAAACCGGAAGAAATCAAAAAAATCGCTGTAGAAGGGAAAGGCAAAATGCCGGCGGGTGTGTTCAAAGGAAATGATAAGCAGCTCGAAGAACTTGCAAAATTTATTTCTGAAACAACCGCAAAATAACGTATTGTGAATTGTCAAATGGAAGGATATACTTTTATTATCAAAAGCTGACCCGGCGTCAGCTTTTTTATATGGACATATTATTTTTACAGACTGAGAGTTGATTTGATGTGAAATGGTTTCAATATGTATTAGGGCAGCGGCCGATGCTTATTCTTGTCTTAGCCATTAATTTTCTGGGAACGGTTTACGGCTACTATTGGTACTTGCCGCAGCTTTTGGAGACACCGGCCCGTTTCCTGATTTTTGTTCCGGACAGTCCGACAGCAACGTTTTTCTTTCTGTTTGTGCTGCTTGCCTTTCTCATGAAACGGAATGCTCCGCTCTTTGAGGCGCTTGCGCTAGTTACCCTCGTAAAGTATGGCCTATGGGCGGTGGCTATGAATTTTCTTGTGCTTGCAGTAACTGGTGACTTGCCGTGGGAGGGCTACATGCTAATTGCTTCGCATTTTGCAATGGCTGTTCAAGGCGTATTATACAGTCCGTATTTTCGTTTTTCATTTTGGCATCTTGCAATTGCTGCAGTCTGGACACTGCATAACGATGTCATTGACTACTTGTTTGATATGATGCCGCGGTATTCAATGCTTTCTGATTATATGACTGAAATAGGATACGGAACATTTTGGCTAAGCATCTTCTCAATCGCGCTTGCTTACTTTCTTGTGGTCTCAAAAAAGCAAACGAAGCTTGAGCTGATGTAAAGACAATGTTGGTCTATCCTTGTCCCTTTCTTCATATTCTGTAAGGAGAGAGAGTGGGAGGGACCTGCATGAAACGAAAGCTGACGATCTGTTTGTTGATTGCACTTATTTTTTATAATGGAAATGCCAAGGCTGCAGAGCGGGGAAGCCTCGAGGAATTGAATGATTTATCCGATACAGTCTTTCAAATGACCCGACAGGCGAAATATGAAGAGGCGCTTCAAGTCTTGGAGTATTTTGAAAAAACATTAAAATCCGCTGAGAAAAAACAGCAAGACCCCATGCTAACGGGAGCCCAAATTCGTCAAATCACACTGGGCTATAATGATATGGTTCGGAGTTTAAAGCAAGCTGATACATCAGACACACAAAAACTCAGAGCAGCCGCGCAGTTCAGAATGCTGATGGATGCGGTTGACAATCGGTCTGACCCGCTTTGGGGCTCACTGGAAAAACCGATTATGGAAGCTTTTACTGAACTGAAGCGAGATGTCCAAAAGAATGGAAGCACAAGCTTTCATGAAAAATGGAATGAATTTATCAGTTTATATGACTTGATTTACCCCAGTCTTACAATCGATGTATCAGAGGATCAGCTTGAAACAGTCGGAAAACATATAGATGTTATTGAGCAAGAGGAATTTCAGCAAATGACAGAGAGCACGAAGCTTGAACGGCTTTCCCTTCTTCAGCATGACCTGAAAAATGTGTTTGACAGGGTGGAGGAGGATGATGCCGATCCGTCTTTACTCTGGGTGATCATTACAACCGGCAGTATCATCATTACTGCTCTTACCTATGTCGGTTACAGAAAGTACAAGGCGGAAAAAAACAAGCTGAAAAAAAGGGACTACCCTAAATAAGGATGAGGGGCGGCGGTCAGCCGCCTTTTTTCTATTACATGTCAGCGCGGAAGCGGATTTTTATTTTCATCAAGCGTAAATCCTTCTCCGAGCACATCGTGAACATCGCTTACCGCTACAAAGGCATGGGGATCAATGGAGTTAATCACGCTTTTCAGCATCACCAATTCGTTTTTCGGCACCACACAATAAAGTACATCTATATCCTCTTTTGTGTAGGAACCTTGTCCTTTCAAAATGGTGACACCCCGTTCCATTTCTTCAAGAATCTTTTTCTGAATCAGGTCGTTTTTCGAAGAGATGATCGTAGCGCCTTTAGCAGCGTATCCGCCTTCCTGAATAAAATCGATTAATCTTGCCGCTACAAATACAGCTACCAGCGTATACATCGCTTCTTTATAGGAGAGATAAGTAAGCAAAGACAAAATGATGACGCAGGCATCGAAAGCAAACATCGTTCTGCCCATCGGGATCCCAAAATACTTATTCACTAAACGTGCGATGATATCAACACCGCCTGTCGTACCGCCGAACTTGAAAATAATACCCAGTCCGGCTCCGATGAATACGCCGGCAAATAAAGCGGCGAGCGCTAAGTCGTGCTGAAGGGGCATATGGATTTCATATCGCTGAAAGATGCTGAGGAACAAAGACAAGGCTACAGTGCCGACAAGGGTATAAACAAACATTGTCCTGCCGAGCAAACGCCAGCCAATAAAAAAAATCGGAATGTTCAACACCAGGTTCGAGATAGAGGGGCTGATGTGGAAAAGGGCATAAAGCAAAAGTGTAATACCTGTAAAACCGCCCTCAGCCAGATTGTTCTGCATATTGAAATGAACCAAGCCAAATGAAAAAATTGCCGCTCCGATTAAAATAAAAAATATGTTTTTTAATCTAATTTCTCCAAGCATCACACAAAACCCCTTTTCCTTCCATTAGATAGCGTTTATATTATAGTGGATGAAAAAGAAAACAGCAAACGTGCTTAAACATTTGTCAAACGTATCTGAATTAGCTAACATGTAAGAGGATGATAGGAGGTTTCGTTCAGTGAGTGATAAAACAATGAAAGACATACAGGCTGAAGTAGACCGTTACATCGGCCAATTTAAAGAAGGATATTTTAGCCCGCTGGCCATGATGGCGAGGCTGACTGAAGAACTGGGCGAGCTTGCCAGAGAAGTGAATCACCGTTATGGAGAAAAACCAAAAAAAGCGACTGAAGATGATAAAAGCATGGAAGAGGAAATGGGCGATGTGCTATTTGTATTGGTTTGTTTAGCCAACTCCCTTGATATCTCTTTAGAGGAAGCCCACGACCGAGTCATGCATAAATTTAATACAAGAGATAAAGATCGCTGGACCAGAAAAGAAGAAGGAAAGTAGAGGAGATCGAGATGTCAAACGAAACAATTAAAGTAGTCATTGCGGGACCGCGTGGAAGAATGGGGCAGGAAGCTGTTAAATTGGCAGAACGAACACCTCATTTTGACCTTGTCGGGGCCATAGACCATACATACGATCAGCAAAAATTATCTGATGTGATGCCTGTTGAGTCAGATGCTTTCATTTATACAGATATCCATGCCTGCTTTACAGAAACACAACCGGATGTCTTGATTGATTTAACAACGCCCGAAATCGGAAAAGTACATACAAAAATTGCATTAGAGCACGGAGTCCGTCCAGTTGTCGGAACAACCGGTTTCTCAGAAGCTGATTTAAAAGAGCTCACATCTTTAACAGAAGAAAAAGGGATCGGAGCCATCATCGCGCCAAATTTTGCGCTCGGTGCGATACTGATGATGAAATTTTCAAAAATGGCTGCCAACTATTTTGAGGATGTTGAGATTATTGAGCTTCATCATGACCAGAAGCTTGACGCACCAAGCGGAACTGCGCTTAAAACAGCGGAAATGATTTCAGAAGTCCGTAAAGAAAAGCAGCAAGGACATCCGGATGAAAAAGAAATTCTCCCAGGAGCAAGAGGAGCGGAGCAAAACGGCATTCGCTTGCACAGCGTCCGTCTTCCGGGACTGATCGCGCATCAGGAGGTCATGTTCGGCATGGATGGCCAAACGCTTCAGATACGCCATGATTCTTATAACCGTGCTTCTTTCATGTCAGGCGTTAAACTGTCAGTCGAACAAGTCATGAAGATTGATCAGCTTGTGTACGGTTTAGAAAATATCATTGATTAGACGGGGGGATAAACAATGAAAATTGCTTTGATCGCGCATGACAAGAAAAAACAGGATATGGTTCAATTTACGACTGCCTATCGGGATATTTTAAAGAATCATGATTTATACGCAACCGGAACCACAGGGTTGAAGATTCAAGAGGCGACAGGTCTTCAAATTGAACGTTTTCAATCCGGCCCTTTAGGGGGAGACCAGCAAATCGGTGCACTGATCGCTGCCAATGCACTCGATCTTGTCATTTTTTTGCGCGACCCGCTGACCGCGCAGCCGCATGAACCGGATGTCTCGGCATTAATCCGGTTATGTGATGTATATTCCATTCCGCTCGCCACAAATATGGGTACTGCGGAAATTCTTGTCCGCACACTTGATGAAGGTGTTTTCGAATTCCGTGACCTTCTTCGGGGAGAAGAGCCGAATGTATAATGCTGACGTTCTTGCTTTTGGCGCCCACAGTGATGATGTCGAGATCGGAATGGGCGGCACAATAGCGAAGTTTGTCAAACAGGGAAAAAAAGTAATGATATGCGATTTGACAGAAGCGGAACTCTCTTCTAACGGTACGGTCAGTTTGCGTAAAGAAGAAGCAGCTGAAGCAGCCCGCATATTAGGCGCAGATAAAAGAATTCAGCTAACGCTTCCAGACCGCGGCCTAATAATGAGTGATCAGGCAATTCGGTCGATTGTTACTATCATCAGAACCTGCCGCCCAAAAGCGGTTTTTATGCCGTATAAAAAGGATCGCCATCCGGATCACGGCAATGCGGCTGCACTCGTGGAAGAAGCGATCTTTTCCGCCGGAATCCATAAATATAAAGACGAAAAAAGCCTTCCGGCGCATAAAGTCAGCAAGGTTTACTATTATATGATAAATGGTTTTCATCAGCCGGATTTTGTTATTGATATCTCGGATACAATAGAGGCAAAGAAACAAAGCCTCAACGCCTACAAAAGCCAGTTTATCCCGTCAAAGGATTCAGTTTCTACTCCTCTGACGAATGGGTATATTGAGATCGTTGAAGCGAGAGAAAAGCTTTACGGTAAAGAAGCGGGCGTGGAGTATGCCGAAGGTTTCTTTTCCAAACGGATGCTGATGCTTGATCATGATGTGCTTGGGGGCGAACAATGAGAAAACTAAAAATAGGAATCACATGCTATCCGAGCGTTGGAGGCTCAGGTATCATTGCGACAGAACTGGGGAAGCAGCTTGCTGAAAAGGGCCATGAAATCCATTTCATCACATCAAGCATTCCGTTTAGACTGAATACATATCATCCCAATATTCATTTTCATGAAGTTGAGGTTAATCAATATGCTGTTTTTAAGTATCCTCCGTATGATTTGACATTGGCAAGCAAAATCGCAGAGGTGGCGGAACGGGAGAATTTAGACATTATCCATGCTCACTATGCTCTCCCGCATGCCGTTTGCGCCTATCTTGCAAAACAAATGCTGAAACGCAATATCGGCATTGTTACAACTTTGCATGGCACGGATATCACGGTGTTAGGTTATGATCCGTCTCTAAAAGATCTGATCCGTTTTGCTATTGAGTCATCAGACAGGGTGACGGCCGTCTCCTCAGCGCTTGCGGCTGAAACATACGATTTAATTAAACCGGAGAAAAAAATTGAAACGATTTATAACTTTATAGACGAGCGCGTGTATCTGAAGAAAAACACAGCGGCAATTAAAGAGAAACATGGAATTTTACCAGATGAAAAAGTCGTCATCCATGTGTCCAACTTCAGAAAAGTTAAACGCGTGCAGGATGTCATCCGTGTGTTCCGCAATATCGCTGGCAAAACGAAAGCGAAGCTGCTTTTAGTCGGAGACGGTCCGGAGAAATCGACAGCCTGCGAGCTTATCAGAAAATATGGCTTGGAAGACCAAGTCTTAATGCTTGGAAATCAAGACCGTGTTGAAGAGCTTTATTCTATTAGCGATTTGAAGCTGCTGCTATCTGAAAAAGAAAGCTTTGGCCTTGTCCTGCTTGAAGCGATGGCTTGCGGAGTGCCTTGTATTGGAACAAATATTGGCGGTATCCCTGAGGTTATAAAAAACAATGTGAGCGGATTTTTGGTGGACGTCGGTGATGTTGAGGCCGCAACAGCCCGCGCGATGAGCATTTTAGAAGATGAACAGCTAAGCAATCGTTTTACAAAGGCGGCAATAGAGATGCTTGAAAATGAATTTTCTTCCGAAAAAATTGTCAGCCAGTATGAACAGATTTATGCCGATTTAGCAGAACCGGAGTGATCACATGGAAAAAGTTTTTATCAAAGCACTTCCCGTGCTCCGCATCTTAATCGAAGCAGGCCATCAGGCTTATTTTGTCGGGGGCGCAGTTCGTGACAGCTATATGAAACGAACGATCGGAGATGTCGATATCGCGACAGATGCGGCACCTGATCAAGTAGAACGGCTGTTTCAGCGGACTGTTGATGTAGGCAAAGAGCACGGGACCATTATTGTGCTCTGGGAGGATGAAACCTATGAAGTCACGACATTCCGGACTGAATCTGATTATGTTGATTTCAGAAGACCGTCAGAAGTGCAATTTATCTCATCATTAGAAGAGGATCTAAAACGCAGAGATTTAACGATCAATGCGATGGCCATGACAGCGGATGGGAAGGTGCTTGATTATTTTGGCGGCAAGAAAGATATTGATCAGAAAGTGATTCGAACCGTTGGAAAGCCTGAGGATAGATTTCAAGAGGATGCGCTTCGTATGCTGAGAGCCGTACGCTTTATGAGCCAGCTTGGCTTTAGACTTTCACCGGAAACAGAAGAAGCCATTGCGAAAGAAAAATCACTCCTCTCTCATGTTTCAGTCGAACGAAAAACTATAGAGTTCGAGAAATTGCTGCAGGGAAGAGCTTCTCGCCAGGCGCTTCAAACACTCATTCAAACGAGATTGTATGAAGAGCTTCCTGGTTTTTATCATAAACGAGAAAACCTGATTTCAACGAGTGAGTTTCCATTCTTCTCTTTAACATCCCGTGAGGAGCTTTGGGCTGCTCTTTTAATTAACCTTGACATAGTCTTGAAAGACGCGCCCCTTTTCCTGAAAGCCTGGAAGCTCCCGGGAAAAGTGATCAAGGAAGCCATTCACATTGCCGATACGTTTGGCCAGAGCCTTGACGTAATGACAATGTACAGAGCTGGGGAAAAAGCACTGCTCTCAGCGGCCAAAATATCGCAGCTTCGGCAAAACGAAAAACTGGATGAAAAGAAACTGAAGGATATTCAGTACGCTTATCAAAACCTGCCGATCAAAAGCCTTAAGGATCTTGATATCACGGGTAAGGACTTGCTTGCGCTTCGAAACCGGCCGGCCGGAAAATGGGTGTCGGAAGAATTACAGCGGATCGAGCAGGCTGTTGTGACAGGGAAGCTCTCCAATCAAAAGAAACACATAGAGGAGTGGCTGAAGACATGCGGTCAACATTAAGAAAAGACCTTATTGAATTATTTTCTCAGGCCGGCAATGAATTTATTTCCGGCCAAAAAATCAGTGATGCTCTCGGCTGTTCAAGAACTGCTGTGTGGAAGCATATTGAAGAGCTTCGGAAAGAGGGTTATGAAGTAGAAGCCGTTAGAAGAAAAGGATATCGGCTCATCAAAAAGCCCGGAAAACTCAGTGAAAGCGAAATTCGTTTTGGATTAAAAACGGAAGTGATGGGCCAGCATCTTATTTACCATGACGTTCTTTCAAGCACGCAAAAAACGGCTCATGAGCTCGCGAATAATAACGCACCGGAAGGCACCCTCGTGGTGGCTGACAAACAAACAGCCGGAAGGGGCCGAATGTCTAGGGTATGGCATTCTCAAGAAGGAAACGGCGTTTGGATGAGCCTGATTTTGCGGCCTGACATTCCGCTCCAAAAAACACCGCAGCTGACTCTGCTTGCTGCAGTAGCTGTTGTGCAGGGAATAGAAGAGGCAGCAGGCATCCAAACGGATATTAAATGGCCAAATGACATTTTGATTAACGGAAAAAAAACAGTCGGTATCCTAACGGAAATGCAGGCTGAAGAAGACCGCGTACGTTCAGTGATCATTGGGATCGGCATTAACGTTAACCAGCAGCCTAATGATTTTCCAGATGAATTGAAGGACATCGCGACAAGCCTCAGCCAAGCTGCTGGGGAAAAAATTGATCGGGCCGGCGTCATCCAGCATATTTTACTATGCTTTGAGAAACGGTACCGGGATTATATGACGCACGGATTTACGCCGATTAAGCTTTTATGGGAAAGCTATGCGCTCGGTATTGGCACTAATATGAGAGCCAGAACGTTAAACGGAACCTTTTACGGTAAGGCGTTAGGTATAGATGATGAAGGCGTTCTGCTTTTAGAAACGAACGAAGGCATTAAAAAAATCTATTCTGCCGATATCGAATTGGGCTAATGTGTTGGTACAAGCCCGTTGATTTTGGTATACTTCCATTGGGCAGTATCGCCTGCGAACTGCACCTATTATTAAAATAGATAGACATTGCAGCAGTCTGCCTTGATCCAAAAAAGGACTGGGACAGAGGGATGAAACTCGCCGAACTTTAGAAAGTGAAGAATCCTTCTCGTTGTAACGGAAGGTTTTTTGGCTTGCAGAAGAAAACGGCAGATCATCTCCTCTAAACATGAGGAGGAGAAAACATGAAAACAAAACTGGATTTTCTAAAAATGAAGGAGTCTGAAGAACCGATTGTCATGCTGACCGCTTATGATTATCCGGCAGCTAAACTTGCTGAACAAGCGGAAGTTGACATGATTTTAGTCGGTGATTCACTTGGAATGGTCGTCCTCGGCCTTGATTCAACTGTCGGTGTGACAGTTGCGGACATGATCCATCATACAAAAGCCGTTAAAAGGGGTGCGCCGAATACCTTTATTGTGACAGATATGCCGTTTATGTCTTATCACCTGTCTAAGGAAGATACGCTGAAAAATGCAGCGGCTATCGTTCAGGAAAGCGGAGCTGACGCACTGAAGCTTGAGGGCGGAGAAGGCGTGTTTGAATCCATTCGCGCATTGACGCTTGGAGGCATTCCAGTAGTCAGTCACTTAGGTTTGACACCGCAGTCAGTCGGCGTACTGGGCGGCTATAAAGTACAGGGCAAAGACGAACAAAGCGCCAAAAAATTAATAGAAGACAGTATAAAATGCGAAGAAGCAGGAGCTATGATGCTTGTGCTGGAATGTGTGCCGGCAGAACTCACAGCCAAAATTGCCGAGACGCTAAGCATACCGGTCATTGGAATCGGGGCTGGTGTGAAAGCAGACGGACAAGTTCTCGTTTATCATGATATTATCGGCCACGGTGTTGAGAGAACACCTAAATTTGTAAAGCAATATACGCGCATTGATGAAACCATCGAAACAGCAATCAGCGGATATGTTCAGGATGTAAGACATCGTGCTTTCCCTGAACAAAAGCATTCCTTTCAAATGAACCAGACAGTGCTTGACGGCTTGTACGGGGGAAAATAAGATGAGACAGATTACTGATATTTCACAGCTGAAAGAAGCCATAAAACAATACCATTCAGAGGGCAAGTCAATCGGATTTGTTCCGACGATGGGGTTTCTGCATGAGGGGCATTTAACCTTAGCAGACAAAGCAAGACAAGAAAACGACGCCGTTATTATGAGTATTTTTGTGAATCCTGCACAATTCGGCCCTAATGAAGATTTTGAAGCATATCCGCGCGATATTGAGCGGGATGCAGCTCTTGCAGAAAACGCCGGAGTTGATATTTTATTTACGCCAGATGCTAAGGATATGTATCCCGGTGAAAAGAATGTCACGATTCATGTAGAAAGACGCACAGACGTGTTATGCGGGCGCTCAAGAGAAGGACATTTTGACGGGGTCGCGATCGTACTGACGAAGCTTTTCAATCTAGTCAAGCCGACTCGTGCCTATTTCGGTTTAAAAGATGCGCAGCAGGTAGCTGTTGTTGATGGGTTAATCAGTGACTTCTTCATGGATATTGAATTGGTTCCTGTCGATACGGTCAGAGAGGAAGACGGCTTAGCCAAAAGCTCTCGCAATGTATACTTAACAGCTGAGGAAAGAAAAGAAGCGCCTAAGCTGTATCGGGCCCTTCAAACAAGTGCGGAGCTGATCCAAGACGGTGAAAGAGATCCTGAAGCGGTGATAAAAGCTGCAAAAGAAATCATTGAAACGACAAGCGGAACCATAGACTATGTGGAGCTTTATTCCTATCCGGAACTCGAGCCTGTGAATGAAATTGCTGGAAAGATGATTCTCGCTGTTGCAGTTGCTTTTTCAAAAGCGCGTTTAATAGATAATATCATTATTGATATTCGAGAAATGGAGAGAATATAATATGTATCGAACAATGATGAGCGGCAAGCTTCACAGGGCAACTGTTACGGAAGCAAACCTGAACTATGTGGGAAGCATTACAATTGATGAAGATCTCATTGATGCTGTGGGAATGCTTCCTAATGAAAAAGTTCAAATTGTGAATAATAATAATGGAGCACGTCTTGAAACGTATATTATTCCTGGTAAACGGGGAAGCGGCGTCATATGCTTAAACGGTGCAGCCGCACGCCTTGTGCAGGAAGGAGATAAGGTCATTATTATTTCCTACAAAATGATGTCTGATCAAGAAGCGGCAAGCCACGAGCCGAAAGTGGCTGTTCTGAATGATCAAAACAAAATTGAACAAATGCTGGGAAACGAACCAGCCCGTACAATTTTGTAGAAGAAAAGCCCCCTTTATCGGGGGTTTTCTTTTAAGATTTTGAGAGTAAAACGGTTTTGCCGCTCCATTTCCGTACAAAACGTGTTACACTTTTGTCGTATGCAAGAATTGAGGTGTCCATTTTAATGAATAAGCAACGGTTCGTTGTTATAGATGTAGAGACAACAGGGAATTCGCCGAAGAAAGGCGATAAAATCATACAAATCGCAGCGGTTGTAATCGAAAATGGACAAATTACTGAGCGGTTTTCAAAATACATTAATCCAAATAAATCAATCCCTGCTTTTATTGAGCAGCTTACTGGAATCTCTAATCAAATGGTAGAAAATGAACAGCCATTTGAAGCAGTTGCTGAAGAAGTATTCCAATTGCTTGACGGCGCTTATTTTGTCGCCCACAATATCCATTTTGACCTTGGATTTGTCAAGTATGAGCTGCATAAGGCGGGCTTTCAGCTCCCAGATTGTGAAGTGCTTGATACTGTCGAGCTCTCACGCATTGTTTTTCCGGGATTTGAAGGGTATAAGCTGACGGAATTAAGTGAGGAGCTTCAGCTGCGGCATGATCAGCCGCACCGGGCTGACAGCGATGCTGAAGTGACAGGGCTTATTTTTTTGGAAATCCTTGAAAAGCTGCGGCAGCTTCCTTATCCGACTTTAAAGCAGTTAAGAAGGCTTTCGCAGCATTTCATCAGTGATCTGACGCATTTGTTGGATATGTTCATTAATGAAAACAGACATACCGAGATACCGGGCTATACGCGCTTTTCTTCGTTTTCTGTCAGAGAACCTGAAGCTATCGATGCTCGTATAAATGAGGACGAGAACTTCTCATTTGAGATCGAAAGCTGGGAAGCGGGAAATGAAAAAGCGCTGTCAGAGTTAATGCCTGGGTATGAAAAAAGAGACGGCCAAATGATGATGATGAGAGAGGTGGCTGATGCGTTTGCCAATCGTGAGCATGCGCTGATTGAAGCTCCTCCGGGAATCGGAAAAACGATTGGCTATCTTATTCCGGCTGCGCTTTTTGCCAAGAAATCAAAAAAGCCAGTCATTATCAGCACGTATTCGACGCTTTTACAGCAGCAGATTCTCACAAAGGATTTGCCGATTGTCCAAGATCTGTTTCCATTTCCGGTAACAGCGGCGATTTTAAAAGGGCAATCGCATTATTTATGCCTGTATAAATTTGAGCAGGTGCTTCATGAAGAAGATGATAATTATGATGCCGTACTGACAAAGGCACAGCTTCTCGTTTGGCTGACAGAGACAAATACAGGAGATGTAGCGGAACTGAATTTGCCTTCAGGCGGAAAATTGCTGTGGGACAGATTGGCTTATGACGATGACTCCTATAAAAGAAGCCGCAGTGAGCATGTGATCGGTTTTTACGAGCGGGCCAAACAGATTGCTTTGCGTTCCGATTTGGTGATCACCAATCATTCTCTTTTGCTGACCGATGAAGGCAGCCAGAAAAAAAGGCTTCCCGAAAGCGGCACATTTATTATTGATGAAGCACACCATTTTGAACGTGCGGCAAGCGAACATTTAGGGAAAAGAGCCACGTACATAGAATTGCATACGAAATTGAGCAGAATCGGCACTCTGAAGGAGCAGGGACTTCTAAAAAAGATGAGACAGCTATTCCAGCGAAACAGCCTGCCGGTTGATTCATTTTTCGAATTGGAAGAGTGGCTTCAGCACGTTCAAGCAGAAAGTGATGCTTTCTTCAGCTCTGTACATTCTTTTGTCAAACGAAGAAAACCTAAAGAAGACTTAAACCGTCTAGTGTTTAAGGTGAACAAAGAAAGCCAGGATAAAAGCTGGTCGATCTTAACAGATGGTGCGGAGAGGCTTTGTTCCATGCTGACACATTTGCAGCAGCTTTTTGAGGCGCAGTCATCCCTGATGGAAAAACATTTGAAGGGCATGAAGAGCAAAACCGTCTTTTTAGCCGATGAATACCAAAGAAGCATGAAAGGCTTGCAGCATTACTGTCAGACGTTGCAGAAGCTCTTCTTTGGGTCTGATGACGATGAAGCGGTTTGGATTGAAATAGATGCAAAGGGTGCGAAAAATGCAGTGGCCATTTACGCACAGCCTCTTGAACCTGGTGAACTTCTGGCTGATCAGTTTTTCGCGCGCAAAAATAGTGTGGTGCTGACATCTGCAACTCTTACAGTCGAAGGTTCTTTTCAATTTATGATTGAACGACTGGGACTGAGTGACTTTTTCCCGCGGACAATGAGAATTGAATCACCCTTTTCTTACGATGAGCGTATGCAGGTGATGATTCCAAAGGAAATGAAATCAATTCAGGATACAGGACAACCTGAATTTATACAGGATACAGCCCGTTATATCGAACTGATGGCAAAGGAAAAACAGCCTAAAATTCTTGTGCTGTTTACATCCCATGATATGCTGAAAAAGGTTCACCAGGAGCTCAAGCATAACATGAGTGCTTCCGGCATTCAGCTCTTGGCACAAGGGATTACAGGCGGAAGTCCCGGCAAACTGATGAAGACTTTTAAAACATCCAATCAGGCGATCCTGCTCGGAACAAATCATTTTTGGGAAGGCGTTGATTTCCCTGGTGATGAACTGACAACAGTAATGATCGTGAGGCTCCCATTCCGGTCCCCTGATCACCCGCTTCATGCTGCAAAATGTGAGTTTGCCCGCAAAAAAGGAAAGAATCCGTTTCAAACAGTGTCATTACCGGAAGCTGTGCTGACCTTCAGGCAAGGAATCGGACGCTTGCTGCGTTCTGCGGGAGACAAGGGAACGATTATTATATTGGACAGACGGATTAAAACCGCTGGTTACGGCCGGCTGTTTCTTGATGCCTTGCCGACAACCTCAGTATCCGAAATGACTGACAGCGAGCTTGAAGCTTATGTTGCAGGGGAAAAAGAATAAAAGCCGCATAAAGCGGCTTTTGCGGTGTGGGAGTAGGATGGTGTTTTATTTAAAAGCGGATTTCCCGCTCTGTGATACTAGTATGGCGTGTCCTGAAATGGAGTATGACTAACAATATTTGTTCAAACTGGAGGATGAAAAAATGGAAAGTAAAATCGAAATTCTTTCAACAATTAATGTAGAGCATTCTGATGATCTGTATAAAATTGTGGACACATTGAATCGTACACTGAAAAGAGACAATCTGATGTTCGGCCTTGCGCTGGATGAAGAAAACAAAAACCAAGCCGTTTTTACCATTTATCGTACGTAGGTGAGAAGATGAGAAAAAAAGCATTAATATTTACCGTCATTTTTGGTATTATTTTTTTAGCAGTACTTCTTGTCTCGGCAAGCATTTATAAATCAGCCATGGCACAAAAGGAAGAGGGGCACGAAGCAGCAGCTGCTGAAGCTAAAAAAGAAACCGATCTCGCCCGTGTTGATCAAGTCGAAACATTTGTCGGAAAAGAAAAATATTATGTTGTAAAGGGAACGGATAAAAAAGGCACTGCATTATATGTCTGGGTTCCTGCTAATAAAAAAGCAAAAATTCTCTCAAAAGAAGCGAAAGAGGGAATCTCTGAAGACAAAGCGGCGAAAATCATAAAGGATGAAGGGCTGGTTTCAAAGCAAAAAGAGGTTCATCTGGCAAGAGAAGGAAACGTCCTGCTTTGGGAAGTGACGTACTTAGACAAAGAAGGGCAATACAGTTTAAGTTATGTGGACTTTACAACTGGAAAGATTCTCAAAAATATCACGCCTTAAGACGAATTAGGGGGAGTTCAAGTTGAAACTGGCAAAAAGAGTATCCGCATTAACACCATCAACCACACTGGCAATCACAGCGAAAGCGAAAGAACTGAAAGCCGCAGGCCATGATGTCATCGGCTTAGGAGCAGGAGAACCTGACTTCAATACACCGCAGCATATTATTGATGCCGCTGTGCGTTCGATGAACGAGGGCCATACGAAATACACGCCTTCCGGTGGTTTGGCTGAACTGAAAAACAGCATTGCAGAGAAATTTAAACGCGACCAGAATATTGAATACAAACCGTCTCAAATTATTGTCTGCACTGGTGCCAAACATGCTCTGTATACCCTTTTCCAAGTGATTTTGGATGAAGAAGATGAAGTTATTATTCCAACGCCTTACTGGGTAAGCTATCCGGAGCAGGTGAAACTCGCTGGCGGAAAGCCTGTTTATGTAGAAGGGCTTGAGGAAAATCACTTCAAAATTTCGCCTAAGCAGCTGAAAAATGCAATTACGGAAAAAACAAAAGCAATCGTTATTAACTCTCCAAGCAACCCGACTGGTGTCATGTATACGGAAGAAGAACTATCTGCACTCGGTGAAGTGTGCCTCGAACATGATATCTTGATTGTGTCAGATGAAATTTATGAAAAACTTACATACGGCGGAAAGAAACATGTTTCCATTGCACAGCTGTCAGACAGACTGAAAGAACAAACGGTCATTATAAACGGCGTATCGAAGTCCCACAGCATGACAGGCTGGAGAATCGGTTATGCGGCAGGCTCTGAAGACATTATTAAAGCGATGACGAACCTTGCAAGCCACAGCACGTCAAACCCGACATCAATCGCACAGTACGGAGCGATTGCGGCTTATAACGGGCCTTCTGAGCCATTGGAAGAAATGAGAGAAGCATTTGAACATAGATTAAATACGATCTATGCAAAGCTCATAGAAATCCCAGGGTTCAGCTGCGTGAAGCCGGAAGGTGCTTTTTACTTGTTCCCGAATGCAAAAGAGGCAGCTCAATCTTGCGGTTTCAAAGATGTAGATGAATTTGTTAAAGCGCTTCTCGAGGAGGAAAAAGTTGCGATTGTTCCAGGATCCGGATTTGGCTCTCCTGAGAATGTCCGTCTTTCTTATGCAACATCGTTAGATCTTCTTGAAAAAGCTATTGAAAGAATCAAGCGTTTTGTAGAAAAACATAGCTAACAGATCAAAAAGCGGCTGACAGAAAAGCCGCTTTTTATCTGCATTGACCCGGTTAGTTAAGAGCGGGTATAATAAAGTGATGATAAAAGAGTTCGCGGGGCAATGAGCTTCCGAATGTCTTTCTTGTTTTGGAGGGAAATATGTTGAAAACAACAATCAACCAAGTGTACAAGCACGTAGGTGAGGAAGTAACGATCGGAGCTTGGGTCGCTAATAAGCGTTCAAGCGGGAAAATTGCGTTTTTACAGCTTCGGGACGGTACCGGTTTTATTCAGGGTGTCGTAGTAAAAGCGGAAGTGGAAGAAAGCATTTTCCAAACAGCTAAATCAGTGACGCAGGAAACGTCGCTCTATATAAAAGGGATTGTCAAAGAGGACGAGCGTTCTCCGCTTGGATATGAACTTGCTGTGACAGATATTGAAGTCATTCACGAAGCGACCGATTATCCAATTACACCAAAAGAACACGGAACGGAATTTTTGATGGATCACAGACATTTATGGCTGCGTTCAAAGCGCCAGCATGCGATCATGAAAATCCGTAATGAAATCATTCGCGCGACTTACGAATTCTTTAATAACGAAGGCTTCGTAAAAGTGGATCCGCCGATTCTGACTGGAAGCGCACCTGAAGGAACAACAGAACTCTTTGCGACAAAGTACTTTGATGAAGATGCATATCTGTCTCAAAGCGGCCAGCTCTACATGGAAGCTGCGGCAATGGCTTTAGGAAAAGTATTCTCTTTCGGACCGACATTCAGAGCGGAAAAGTCTAAAACAAAGCGTCACTTAATCGAATTCTGGATGATCGAACCGGAAATGGCGTTTGTAGAATTTGAAGAAAACCTTCAAGTACAGGAAAATTACGTTTCTTTCATCGTACAATCAGTTCTTAAGAATTGTAAAATTGAATTAAACACATTGGGAAGAGACACGTCAAAACTTGAGCAAATCAAAGCCCCGTTCCCAAGAATCACGTATGATGAAGCGATTGAATTTCTGAAAGAAAAAGGCTTTGACGATATCGAGTGGGGAGATGATTTCGGAGCGCCTCATGAAACAGCGATTGCTGAACATTATGACAAACCGGTATTCATCACTCGCTATCCGACGTCCTTAAAACCGTTCTATATGCAGCCGGCTTCTGACCGTGAGGACGTTGTGCTTTGCGCTGACTTGATTGCGCCGGAAGGCTATGGAGAAATCATCGGCGGGTCTGAACGGATTCACGATATGGAACTTTTGGAATCGCGTCTTAAAGAACATGGACTGGATTCTGACGCATATAAATGGTATGCTGAACTTAGAAAATATGGATCAGTTCCTCATTCCGGCTTCGGCCTTGGATTAGAGCGGACAGTAGCTTGGATCAGCGGAGCGCCTCACGTTCGTGAAACGATCCCGTTCCCAAGACTGTTAAACCGTCTGTATCCGTAATACATTCAAATGAAGCAAAAAAGAGTCTCCTGCAAGGGAGACTTTTTACAGTAAAGGGGCAATCACAATCCTTTACAGTAAGAGGTGTGACGATGAAAAAACAGCAATTTATTGATATGCAGGAGCAGGGAACATCAACCATTCCCAATCTTCTGCTCACGCATTATAAACAGCTTGGGCTTAATGAAACAGAACTTATTCTGCTGTTAAAAATTAAAATGCATTTAGAAAAAGGATCATATTTTCCTACACCGAATCAACTGCAGGAAGGTATGTCAATTTCTGTTGAAGAATGCACAAACAGATTGCGGATGTTTATTCAAAAAGGCTTTCTGTTTATTGAAGAATGCGAGGATCAAAACGGCATCAAATTTGAGAAATATTCTCTTCAGCCTTTATGGGGGAAGCTGTACGAGTATATTCAGCTTGCACAGAATCAAACACAGGAAAGAAAAGCAGAAGGGGAACAAAAAAGCCTTTATACCATTTTTGAGGAAGAGTTCGCAAGGCCGTTATCGCCTTTGGAGTGTGAAACGCTGGCGATCTGGCAGGATCAGGATCAGCATGACGCACAACTGATCAAACACGCGTTAAAAGAGGCTGTACTATCAGGAAAACTCAGTTTCCGCTACATTGACCGGATTTTGTTTGAATGGAAGAAAAACGGGCTTAAAACTGTGGAGCAGGCAAAAATACACAGCCAAAAATTCCGGCGTGTACAAGCAAAGCAGAATGAACCGCAAAAAGAGTATAAAAGGCAGGTTCCTTTTTACAATTGGCTTGAACAATAAAGTGAAAAGGTGACAATCGTGTTAAATCTAAAACAAATTGAATTCTGTTTAGACAAGATTGGTGACATGTTTCCTCATGCGGAGTGTGAACTGGTTCATTCCAATCCTTTTGAATTAGTGGTGGCTGTTGCTTTATCTGCGCAATGTACAGATGCACTTGTAAACAGAGTGACCAAAACATTATTCCAAAAATATAAACGGCCGGAAGACTATTTGGCTGTTCCGCTGGAAGAGGTTCAGCAGGATATTAAATCAATCGGTTTATATCGTAATAAAGCGAAAAATATTCAAAAGCTGAGTAAAATGATTATTGAGGATTACGGCGGAGAAGTGCCGAGAGACCGCGATGAGCTTGTCAAACTGCCAGGGGTCGGGAGAAAGACCGCAAACGTAGTGGTATCCGTTGCGTTTGGCGTGCCGGCCATAGCCGTAGATACCCATGTGGAGAGAGTCAGCAAACGATTGGGCATTTGCCGGTGGAAGGACTCGGTTCTGGAAGTTGAAAAGACGCTGATGCGCAAGGTTCCCAAAGAAGACTGGTCCGTTACGCATCACCGGCTTATTTTCTTCGGCAGATATCACTGTAAAGCCCAATCTCCGCGCTGTGCGGAGTGTCCGCTGCTTTCTTTGTGCAGAGAAGGGCAGAAGAGGGATAAAAAAGGACTGGTGAAACGATGACGCAAGCAAAAGAAGTGTTGGCTTCCTATGAGCAATACTTGCGCAGTCTTGGCCAGAAGAGTTCCTCGGATATGAAGAAAACCTTGCAGACCAATCCGGTGTATTTTGATTTTTGCACGGAATTACAAGGCGATTTGCCATGGGAGGACAGCGGGAAATACGTTCCGCTTTTATTTGAAGTGTGGGATGACATCAAAGAATCACTTCTCCCGGTCTTTCAAACACGAAAATCGAGATGTGACCAAAACGAAATGTTAAAGGGCATTGTGTGTTTGCTGGCTTCGTTACATTGGACAGCAGGTGAGCCGATGAAATCGCTCAATTGGCAAGAACTGCGGGAGAAATCGTATCCCGCAAAGCCGATTAATTGGGCTGAACGAGTGGAATTTATTCTTCTTAAGCCGACCCAATACCATTGCTTTATTCAGCTTGACGAGCTGATTACCGAAATGAAAAAGCATTTTTATAAATATCATGCGATGAATCGATAAAACCTCCTGTTAAAACGGGAGGTTTTTTATTTGTACCAAAAAAGCCATCACCCCAAAGGTGACGGCTTTTTTGGTTAATTTGTTTTTTCAATTGATGATGAGTTTGTTTGTGTTTTATTAGATGTGTCTGTTTTATTTTTATTCGTGTCAGTACCTGTTGAGTCATTCGTATCTGAGTTCGAATCACCATCCGACGTATCCTGGTTGTTGCTGTTATTACTGTTATTGTTATTACTATTGTTAGATTGGTCTTGGTTACTGTTGTCAGACGGATTGGTGTTCGTGTTGTCTTGTTTTTTGTCTTGATCATTTGTTGAATCATCTGTCTGATCTTGATCCGTCTGACCGTCATCTTTTTGAGAATCATCAGTTTGTGTATCATCCTGAGTCTTCTCATCTTGTTTTTCATCATCCGTTTGTTGCTGGTCTTTTTTATCTTCATCGTCTTCAGCTTTTGGCACCTCATAAGATGTGGAAGCTGTACTTTTGCCATCATCACTGACGGCTGTTACTTCGAATTTGTACACAGATCCTGGCTGCACACCCGAAATGACTGCCTCTTTTGCAGAGCTGTTTTGAATTTCCGAGTAGCTGCCGCCGTCAACAGATTGCTTAACAGCAAAGGTCGCATCACCGTCGTAATTCCAGCTTAACGTTAAAGATTGATTGTCTTTATCGTATTTCACGTTTAAACCAGACAGTTTAGCTGTTTCCTCTTTTTCTTCTTTCTCATATGTTTTAGAAACAGTAGAAGGAGCTGTGCCTTTAACAAAGTACTCTGTGAGCTTCTTATCGCTTGGCGTATTTGGCCCTGCCAGTTTTGCAGGGTTTGAGCCTTTTTCTACAGAGGCTTCCACTACGCTGTCAGGTTTCTCAAATGATCCGCTTCCGTCATCGACATCGGCGATGAGCTGGGCGAATATGCGCTTTGCAATCTGTTGCTCTGTTTTATTTAAAGATTTTTTTCCTATCTTATTTTGAGAATCTACACCTGTCCAAACAGCAGCGGTATATTGAGGTGTATATCCTACAAACCATGAATCTGGTACACCGCCTTGTGCGATATTGTATTTTTGCATATCCGCTTCATCAAAGTTGGTTGTACCTGTTTTACCTGCAACTTCCACTCCCGGAACTTGGGCGAGCTGTCCAGTACCTGTTTTAACAGCTGTTTTCAGCATATCTGTAATCATAAACGCAGTATAATCGCTCATTGCTGACTTTGATTTTGGTGTTAAGTCAAGCTTTGTGCCATCGTTAAATTCAATAGACTTTACAAAATGCGGTTCATTATACGTTCCGTTATTTCCAAACGCGCTGTATGCTCCTGCCATTGTCAGTGAAGAGACACCGACATTCCCTTTTCCGAATCCTCCAATAGAGTAGGATTCATATACAGTATCCTTATCTAATCCCAGCCCAAGTCCATTGGCAAAGTCTACCGCGGCATCTTTGCCGACTGCTTGGAATGCTTTTAAAGCAGGGATATTACGAGATTGTGCCAGTGCTTCACGCATAGACATGACCCCTTTATAGGAACGGTCAAAGTCTCGGATAGGTGTTCCATCTGAATAAGTGTAAGCTGAGTCATCAATTTGCTCGTAAGTTGACCATTTTTTATTTTCAATCACTGGACCGTAGTCGAGAATAGGTTTAATGGTAGACCCAGGCTGTCTCTGGGCTTGGGTCGCGTAATTATAGCCACCAACCGTAGAATCTCTTCCGGCGCCAATCGCCCGCACTTCTCCGGTTTTCGTATCGAGAAGGGTAACGCCGCCCTGCATGCCTTCAGTAAATCCGACGGTGTCTCCGTCCATTAATTCATCTAGTTTATCTTGTGCTTTTGTATCTAATGTCGTATAGATCTTTAATCCGTCAGCAGATGGATCGACATCAGATTTTTCATCAATTTCCTTCATAACCTCTTCAACAAATGCGCTGTATTTGTTTGTACTTGCTTTTTCATATTCCTTCTGTGACACGACGCCTTCGTCTTTCACTGCCACTTTTTTCGCTTTGTTATATTGAGAATCAGAAATAAATCCTTGTTTTTTCATCAGACTGAGTACGATGTTCCGTCGTTTTTCCGCTTTATCGGGGTTTTTAACGGGATTGTACGCTGTCGGGCTTTGCGGCATTCCTGCAAGCGTCGCAGCCTGTTCGACAGTCAATTTGCTTAAATCTGTAACGCCGAAAAATTCTTCCGCCGCTTTTCCGATTCCGTATGCTCTAGGAGAAAAATAAATCCGGTTTAAATACATTTCTAAAATTTCATCTTTAGAGTAATTGCGCTCCAGCTGAATCGAAAGCCATACTTCCTGCACCTTCCGTTTCAACGTCTTCTGATGTGAAAGAAGGGAGTTTTTGACGACCTGCTGGGTGATCGTACTTCCGCCTTCAGCCCCGAAGCCGTCTTTAAAGTTGGCAACTAAAGCACCGCCGATACGGACAGGGTCAATCCCGTGGTGCTCATAAAAACGAGCGTCTTCTGTCGCGATAAAGGCTTCTTTTACAACATCGGGAATTTCATCTATCGAGACGTAGGTCCGTTTTTCGGCGCCGACTTCGGCGATCTCTTTTCCATTTTTATCATAAATCGTTGATGAATAAGGCGTCTTCAATTTGCTTTCATCAAGGGACGGCGCATCAGAAACCATGACGGCAAATGTAACAGCACCGCCGACTACGCCTAAAACAAACAGAATGAGTAAAGTGAAAAGGGTCTTTTTAAACAATCCGCCCTTTTTTCGTTTCTTGCCTTTTTTCGGTGAAGGATTCGACTTGCTGTTCGCTTTTCGTCGAGCTTCACGGCTGTTAAATTGATCTGACATAACATCTCAACCTTTCGTTAATCAACCTTTCGCACCAGATGATGGCGAAAAATAAAGCTGTTCAATAATACTAATATAATCAATTCTGGGTGCGTATCCAAGAGAAATCGGATAAGCTGTTTCTTCCAACTCATCTTTTCGAATTGATTTTCTGCCGTTTTTTTCTTTTCTGTCCCAGAAATAAAACAGCTTATCGGCTTCCAAAAAATAAACCTGGTCGAAAGCGGATATAATAACAAAACAAATACCGTCTTGAGCCTTTACCTGCTTCATATGCTCGATTTGATGGTCATGAAAATTCTGCAGGGGGAAAGAGGTCTTGTTTTTCGTTTCTTTCGCCTCAAAATCAATATATCGCCCTTTGTAAATCCCATTGTAGTCTGTTGTCGACGATTGTTTAAAGTAAGCTTCTTTAATCACTGCGGCACTTCTTTTTGGATAATGGACATTTACAATTTGAACAGGTGTCGGCTTTTTGTGTATAACGGCAATTTGGTTTGTCAGATAATACTTATTCGTTTCGTTTAAGTCATCTTCGAGGGTCATTCCGCGATTACTGTAAGACGGGGCCCTTTTCTGACTGTTTTGGGATGAAACCGAATGTTTCGGCTGAAATGTTTTTCCGTTAGGATACCGAATCACTTTCTCATCCTCCTTATTAAACTAATCATGACGGAAGTGAATGAACGTGCAAGAACAACAGACCATTAGAAAGCTTCTGAGCCGGATTGAGCGGCAGACAAAAATAAAAAACGCGGATAACATTTCAAGAACAAATGCTTATAAAGCATTTTACGACCGTCATCCGGAAATCAAATGGTCGCTTTTGGCTTCTTTCGTTTCTCGTAATGCAGGCTGGTCAATGACTGACTTAAAAGGCAGTCTGTTTCAGCTTGGACTCCGTGAAAGACAGCAAAAATGGTTCTTTTTAGCCTATGAAAGAGCGAACTGGCTTATTTTTTCGGATGCCTATCCGCAGCTTCTATTATACCAATGGTCAAAAAGAGTCGGGAAACCGCTGTTTCATCTGCTGCATGTGTTTGGCGTCTCACAATTTATGACGGAAGAATGGACCCGTTTTTGGCATGAGCGAAATACGGAGCGGCTAATGTATGCCCTCATTATAAATGAACAAAACACTATCCAAACACCTATTATACAAAATCCTTCGTTTAAAAAGAATGTTTTTGACACGATTCCTTTTTATTTAAGTGATTGGTTGCATTTTAACACCGTTATTTTTCCTTCCTCAAATGGGTTTCTTTACGGCATTTCAGTGAAACGCTTTTCAAAGGCGGAGGAAAGGATAAGGCTGGGAGAGCAGCTGTCTCAATTGCTGTTCAAGCCAGAATTGTTCTCCTCTTTTTATCACTTTTTGCACACAGTGCCGCACACAGGTTCCCGTTTTGATATGGAAAAGATGATCGGGATTACAAAAAGAACATCTCCTATGCTAAGGACATGCTACCCTGAGTTAATCCACTCATTAGACGGAACGAAAACAGATTGGTTTCATGGAAAGATAAAGAAAACGTTCTTTAGGCGCGAGGAATTGCCGAAGCAGATTGAATTGACAGACTGGTATTTACATAAAAAGCGCCAGCTTCATGCGCTTTTCGCGGTGGAGCAGTGGCTGAAAAAATAAAGAAGCAAGGAAATTCCTTGCTTCTTACGTAGAAGGGCGGTTCGGGCCGCCTAATTTTTTATCTAAAGAATCGATTGCCTTTGATTCAGTCTTTTTTTGCTGGCCGGCTTTTTTCGGTCTTGTTTTCATACGGCACCTCCTCACAAGTATCGTTTGCATTAAGGAGGAGGATCATACAATTTTTGCGGGTGTTTTTGTCGAAAACTTCAGCTTTTCGTGGAATACCTGTTTGTTTGGCGATTTGCTTCTAGTTTTGTCATGAGGAAGGAAAGAGCCTTGAGAGCAAAGAATGTTAACCGGGAGAGACAAGAAAGGGAGGTACACGAATGTCCGGTTATGTATGCAAGACAGATATTCTCCGTATGCTTTCTGATATAGAAGATGAATTAACGCGAGCTGAGCAAAGCCTGAATCATTCTGTAAATGCATTAGAGGCTGAGATGCGGGAAACGGAAAACGATCGCCTAAGTGTGCTTGAAGAAGAAATCATAGATCTTCATATTTGTATAAATGAGCTGTATCAATCGCCTGAACACAGGTATGCGTTTGAGAAGGTATACCGCATCGGCTGAATTTGTGAGTGAAATTTGGTACGATAGGCATTGAGGTGAAAGGTATTGCTATCACAAACATTGCTGGAAATGACCGAGCAAATGATTGAAGTTGCTGAAAAAGGCGCTGATCGGTATCAGGAAGGAAAAAACAGTAATCATTCTTATGATTTTTTTGAGACGATAAAGCCTGCAGTTGAAGAGAATGATGAACTGGCGGCTCGCTGGGCAGAGGGTGCTCTTGAATTGATAAAAGCCCGCCGGCCAAAATATGTGCATAAAGAGCAAATTGAGACTGTAAAGGATAATTTCCTGGAATTGGTCCTTCAATCATATGTTCATCATATTCATAAAAAACGATTCAAGGACATCACTGAGTCAGTCCTTTATACATTGCACGCAGTAAAGGATGAAATTGCAAGAGAAGACAGCCGGTAAAAGGCTGTCTTCTTTTCGTTTTTATAGGGGGCCGGACGTTAATTCATCTCATATGCCGGGCTTTCTGCTCCATTTGCTTCGAGAACCTTCATACTGTTACGAAACTCAGTTATGCTGAGATGTCCTTGAATATAGAGGAACTTGGCAAAGTCCATCAGTTTATTCATACAGTCTGTTTCATATTTCTTCATTTCTGCAAAACGTTTGCTTAAGTATGATACGTTCATTATGGTGCATCCCCTCTCATCTGTATTGAAAATATGGTACCATAATGATTCGACTTTTTTCTGTTTTTAAAAAATTTAAACTTTCGACACAATTTGACAAATGCTAATCATCACTTGTGACACAAACAATAGAAGTCATTCATACATATATAGAAGAGAAATATGTTGTGTTTAGGGGGGAATCGCAATGAACAGGAGCTCTCGAAGCTATCCTCGGCAAATGGGCTTTTATTATCCTCAGCAAATGCAAGGATATTATCAGCAGGCTGCACCCGGTTATTTAGAGCAACAACTGCCTCAGCAGCATTATGGACAGCAGGATTATTATCAGCCCTATGCTCCGATCCAGCCTATGCCTATGCAGCCGCCTGTATTTTCTAACCCTTATCCTATCCCAAGGCCTAATCAACAGCAGCCTTCGCAATTTCAAAGCATTATGTCGCAGTTCAAAAAAGCCAATGGGCAATTTGATTTTAATAAAATGATGGATACGACAGGTCAAGTAATGAGTGCAATGAATCAGGTCGGATCTTTAATAAAGGGATTTACCAGCTTTTTTAAATGATAGAAGCATGAATGAATCGTTCATTCATGCTTATTTTTTGGAAAGAAAAGTGTCATTGTCTGCTCGTTCCAAGACGTTTCCATATCTTCTTGGCGAACTTCATAAGGCAGCTGAACCGTTCTTGTCATGCTTGTAAAGGTAGCCTCATTTTGGTGTTTCTGTTTTTCTTGGAGTGTTACATGGAGATACCTCGATTTAACATCAACGACGATCTCGCCATCTCGAAACGTCGCCGGAATGGTAATATCGATATACAGCCCAGTATCTTTTTCTCTGACATGTATGGTCGTCTGCACATCCTTTAAACTCGAGTTGATCAGGTTCTGAAATCCGTTTATAAGGTTGCCGAACGCTGAGGATTGAAAAAGAGTGTCGATTGCCTCCGTTATGATTTCTTCTTTCTTTTGCAGTTCGTTCTTTTTGTCATCATGGAATTCCAAATTCGCCACCGCCTTTTTTAAACAGATTATGCGTCTATGCCAGATGTTGTTATAAATTGAAGCAAAATTGAAAGTGTGGTTAAATAGTGGTGAATGAAGGGATAACGGTTGAAGTGAATGAGAAGGGAGAAAATACATTGCTGAAAAAATTATTCGGAATGGGCAAAACTCAGGAAAAGGTGACAGAAGAGGTTATTTATTCTCCGGCAGACGGTACAGTAATGGACCTGTCAGATGTGCCGGACCCTGTTTTTTCACAGAAAATGATGGGAGAAGGCATAGCGGTGGAACCTTCTAGCGGTGAAATCGTTTCTCCCGCTGAAGGTGAAGTCATTCAGATTTTCCACACCAAACACGCCGTTGGCATTCGGACTCGCTCGGGAATTGAGCTTTTAATTCATGTCGGGCTGGAGACAGTCAATATGAACGGAGAAGGATTTACTGCCCACATTAAAGAAGGGGATAAAGTGAAGGTCGGTGACCCGCTGATTACATGTGATTTGGAATTAATACAAGAAAAAGCGAGCAGTACAGTCATCCCAATCGTAATAATGAATGGTGAGGCTGTAGGATCAATTGTGCCGGCAGGCGAAAAGGCTGCTCGTAAAGGCGAATCAAAGCTCCTTACAATAAAAGCGAAATAAGCAGGGCGTATGCCTTGCTTTTTTTATTCAACTGTATAAAATTTGCACCTAGCCATGCAAACAAATATTCGGTAAACTGTACTTGACAAAGAGGTGTAAAGAATGAAAAAGAAATCACTGACTGAACTCATTTCTGATTTAAAAGGAAATGAAAACGTTGTGAATTGGCATGAAATTGAGCCTCGGGAAGCAAAAACAAGGCCTATGCCCGAAAGTATAGACGAGAGAATCAAAGCGGCCCTTTCGAAAAGGGGCATTGATGAACTATATACTCACCAATATTCCGCTTTTCAATATGTGCAAAAAGGAGAAAGCATCGTTACCGTAACGCCAACAGCATCAGGAAAAACGTTATGCTACAACCTCCCAGTCCTGCAGTCCATCGCCCAAGATGAAACAAACCGGGCGTTATATTTATTTCCGACTAAAGCGCTGGCACAAGACCAGAAGAGCGAGCTAAATGAAATTATTGATGAAATGGGCATTGATATTAAAAGCTTTACATATGACGGGGATACGTCTCCGGCAATCAGACAAAAGGTGAGAAAAGCAGGTCATATTGTCATTACAAACCCCGATATGCTGCATTCTGCCATTCTACCGCATCATACGAAATGGGTCAGTTTGTTTGAAAACCTTAAGTATATCGTCATTGATGAGCTTCATACGTATCGAGGTGTGTTCGGAAGCCATGTGGCAAATGTGATCCGGCGGCTAAAGCGGATCTGCCGGTTTTATGGAAGTGATCCGGTTTTTATTTGTACTTCCGCAACAATTGCCAACCCAAAGGAATTGGGAGAGCAGCTGACAGGCAAACCGATGCGGCTGGTCGATGACAACGGCGCACCGAGCGGACGCAAGCATTTTGTGTTTTACAATCCGCCAATTGTGAACAAACCGCTGAATATTAGAAGGAGCGCAACCGCAGAAGTGAATGAACTGGCGAAAGAGTTCCTTAAAAACAAAGTGCAGACCATTGTTTTTGCCAGAAGCAGAGTTCGGGTGGAAATTATTTTAAGCCATATTCAGGAGCTTGTGAAAAAAGAGATTGGAACAAAATCAATCAGAGGCTATCGGGGAGGCTATCTGCCGAAAGAGCGAAGAGAAATCGAAAGAGGCCTGAGAGAAGGCGACATTTTAGGAGTGGTCAGTACGAATGCCTTAGAGCTTGGTGTTGATATCGGCCAGCTGCAAGTGTGTGTAATGACGGGGTATCCAGGAAGTGTTGCAAGTGCTTGGCAGCAGGCCGGACGAGCCGGCAGAAGACACGGTGAATCTTTGATTATCATGGTAGCCAATTCAACACCGATTGACCAATATATTGTGCGGCATCCTGAATATTTCTTTAATCGTTCGCCGGAATCTGCAAGAATCAATCCGGAGAATTTGATTATTTTAGTAGACCACTTAAAGTGTGCGGCTTATGAGCTTCCTTTTAGAGCTGATGAAGAATTTGGAGTCATGGAAGTCAGTGATATTCTTGAGTATCTTCAGGAAGAGGCTGTTCTTCACCGCAACGGCGAACGGTACCATTGGGCAAGTGAGTCGTTTCCTGCTTCAAACATCAGTTTGCGTTCCGCCTCCCAGGAAAATGTCGTTATAGTTGATCAGTCGGATATTGCAAATGTAAGGATTATCGGTGAAATGGACCGTTTTAGTGCGATGACGCTTTTACATGATGAAGCAATTTATTTGCATGAAGGCGTTCAGTATCAAGTTGAGAAGCTCGATTGGGACCATAAAAAGGCGTATGTCAGAAAAGTCGATGTCGAATATTATACGGATGCAAACCTGGCAGTTCAGCTGAAGGTATTAGAAACCGATAAAACGAAAGAAAAAAGCCGTACGTCATTGCACTACGGAGACGTCACTGTCAATGCCCTGCCGACCATTTTTAAAAAAATAAAAATGACCACTTTTGAAAATATTGGGTCTGGACCTATTCATTTGCCGGAAGAAGAACTGCATACAAGTGCAGCTTGGCTCGAAATCAAAACAGCGGATGAAGAAATCGGGGAAAAGACACTGGAACAGCTGCTTCTTGGCATCTCGAATGTGCTGCAGCATATTGTCCCTGTGTATATCATGTGTGATCGAAATGATGTTCATGTTGTTTCTCAAATTAAAGCAGCCCATACCGGATTGCCAACCATATTTTTATATGATCATTATCCGGGCGGTATCGGTTTGGCGGAGGAAGTCTTTAAACGTTTTTCAGACATTAATGAAGCGGCGAAACAACTGATTGCACATTGTCCTTGTCATGACGGCTGTCCGTCTTGTATAGGTACGGAAATAGAAGGGATAAAAGCAAAGGAAAGAATTTTGCAGCTGTTGGATCAAATGTCGTAAGGAGGGAGGCCGGATATGTCATTAAAAGGGAAACTCCAGCGGATGAAAAAGCACATGGTGCTCGATGAAGGAGAACAAAAAATAGAAGCAGGCAAACAAGAAAACCACTTTGATGACATCCCGTTTTTAGAAGAGTGGGAGGCTTTTGGCATGAAGCCTTTCATCTTCGAAGATGAATATTGCCTCATCAGAGAAGTGGAATATCCGCTTTCTCACCGCCATGGGTTATACAGCTTTTCTGAGCTTGAGGAAGTGATCACACTGTGGAATCAAAGCAGCCTGTCGCATACATTGTCAGCAAAAGGGTATAACAAAAACAACCTCTTTTTCTTTGATACAGAAACAACCGGTCTTGGGGGTGGAGCTGGGAATACCATTTTTTTGCTTGGGCATGCGAGAGTATATGAAGACCGAGTGACAGTCAAGCAGCATCTTTTGCCCAAACCGGGGAACGAAGTCGCCTTGTACCAAAGCTTTTTAAGCGAGGTTGACATTACATCACTTGTGACCTACAACGGCAAAGCCTTTGATTGGCCGCAGGTGAAAACAAGGCACACCTTGATCCGTGACAGACTTCCGAGGCTTCCGGAGTTTGGCCACTTTGATCTTTTGCATGGAGCTAGACGCCTGTGGAAACACAAAATGGACCGCGTATCTCTTGGCACGGTTGAAAAAGAGGAGCTCGGCATCCGCAGACTAGAAGACACACCGGGCTACTTGGCGCCAATGCTTTACTTTCATTTTATCAAGGCACAAGAGCCGGATCTTTTAAAAGGTGTCCTGCATCATAATGAAATGGATGTGTTATCGCTCATTTCATTGTACATCCATATGTCTAAAAAAATCCTTTCAGAATCACATGCGCCAAAAGAACACAGTGAAGCCTATGCTATGGCGAAATGGTTTATGGCTCATAAAGAAACGGACCAAGCGATCAAGCAGTTGGAAAGGCTTATAGAAAAATCGTTTGAGGACCAGGACAGTGCACGGCTGGATTTATCGCTCCTGTACAAAAAACAAAACCGCTTGGAAGAAGCAGTGGCGCTTTGGGAAAAGCTGTCCCGCTCGCAAAACCAGAAGTGCAGATACGCTGCTGTAATAGAGCTCGCGAAATATTTTGAGCATAAGAAAAAAGCATTCGGAAAAGCATTGCAAATAGCAGAGCAATTGCTTAGCGATGCGGCATGCTTATCAGAGAAAGAAACTGAAAAACTGCATGTGAGAATTGCCCGGCTGAAGAGGAAATATTCCTCTTAAATATTCCCCGGGAAAGCGCAAAAGACGACTTGTTTCGCCATGAATTTTTTTTGCTGAATTCACATTGATTTTGTTGTAGAATAGCGGCGAATCCTGTAAAATGACGTTAGTTATTTTTAAAGGGAGAGTTGGTATGTATAAGGGTGTTTTTTACTTGTTCTTTGTTGTGGTATTTTTGATTGCTTTTGTGTTTTCAAACTTTAAAGACAGCTTAATTGCACACTTTTAAAATAGGTCTTTGCATCAGAACATGTACCCCTTATTTTTCATAGCTTAGTATTGTAATAAAGTTTATGGAAAGGGGATTTTATCATGCATCACTGCAGACCGCATATGATGGCGCCAATTGTCCATCCTACTCATTGCTGTGAACACCATACGTTTTCGAAGACTATCGTGCCGCACATTCACCCACAGCATACAACAAACGTAAACCACCAGCATTTTCAGCACGTTCACTACTTTCCACACACTTTCTCAAATGTTGACCCGGCTACGCATCAGCATTTTCAAGCAGGAAAACCTTGCTGCGACTACTAGTATGGAAAACGTGCAGCTTGATGGTGTAAACAATGCAGCACAACAAATGGGGCCCACGGGAGCCCCATTTTTTAAAGCAGGTGAAATGATGAAAGTATTGGCAATAACGGGCTATAAACCGTTTGAACTCGGGATATTTAAGCAGGATGACAAGGCGCTGTATTACATAAAAAAAGCCATTAAGAACCGGCTGATTGCTTTTTTGGATGAAGGATTAGAATGGATTTTAATTTCGGGCCAGTTTGGAGCGGAGCTGTGGGCGGCAGAAGCTGCATATGATTTGCAGGAAGAATACCCTGACTTAAAGGTAGCTGTCATCACACCATTTTACGAGCAGGAAAAGAACTGGAAAGAACCGAATAAGGAACAGTATGAAGCAGTTCTGGCTCAGGCAGACTATGAAGCAAGCCTGACTCACCGTCCTTATGAAAGCCCGCTTCAATTCAAACAAAAAAATCAGTTCTTCATTGATAAGTCCGACGGGCTTCTGCTTTTATATGACCCGGAAAAGGAAGGCTCCCCTAAGTATATGCTTGGGACAGCGGAAAAAAGGCGCGAACAGGATGGCTATCCCATCTACTTTATTACAATGGATGACTTGAGAGTGACAGTAGAGGAAGACAGCTACTCATAGCAATAAGAGAAATTTGACAACCGTACAGATTTCTGAAAAAATATATGTGATGATTCACGATACGAGGTGAAAAAGATGCTTGCTGATAAAGTAAAGCTTTCTGCGAAAGAAATTTTGGAAAAAGAATTTAAAACAGGCGTTAGAGGCTACAAGCAAGAAGACGTTGACAAATTTTTAGATATGATTATTAAGGATTATGAAACCTTCCATCAAGAAATTGAAGAACTGCAGCAGGAAAATCTGCAGCTGAAAAAACAGCTTGAAGAAGCCAGCAAAAAACAGCCTGTGCAATCTAACACAACAAACTTTGATATTTTAAAACGGCTGTCTAACTTAGAAAAACACGTTTTTGGCAGCAAGCTTTATGATTGATCACGCTTGAAAAAAATGGCGCTTGTAAATTGTAATCAGTTGTTATATAATAATTCATGTTCTTAACGTTCGGGTAATCGCTGCAGATCTTGAATCTGTAGAGGAAAGTCCATGCTCGCACGGTGCTGAGATGCCCGTAGTGTTCGTGCCTAGCGAAGTCATAAGCTAGGGCAGCCTTTAGAGGCTGACGGCAGGAAAAAAGCCTACGTCCTTCGGATATGGCTGAGTATCCTTGAAAGTGCCACAGTGACGAAGTCTCACTAGAAATGGTGAGAGTGGAACGCGGTAAACCCCTCGAGCGAGAAACCCAAATTTTGGTAGGGGAACCTTCTTAACGGAATTCAACGGAGAGAAGGACAGAATGCTTTCTGTAGATAGATGATTGCCGCCTGAGTACGAGGTGATGAGCCGTTTGCAGTACGACGGAACAAAACATGGCTTACAGAACGTTAGACCACTTACATTTAAAATGATGAAAACAAGCTCTCCCGTATAAGGAGAGCTTTTATCTTGAAAAGAGAAAAGTTTTAAAAGACAGGGTGATACGATGAAGAAGTATACACTAATTGCAACGGCGCCGATGGGCATTGAAGCTGTTGTCGCAAAGGAAGTACGAGATTTAGGATACGAATGCAGGGTTGATAACGGGAAAGTTATTTTTGAAGGTGATGCACTTGCCATCTGCCGTGCGAACCTTTGGCTTAGAACAGCCGACCGCATAAAGGTTCAGGTTGCTTCTTTTAAAGCGAAAACATTTGATGAACTGTTTGAAAAAACGAAAGCGATTAACTGGCGCTCATTTATACCTGAAAACGGGAAATTCCCTGTCATCGGAAAATCAGTAAAATCAACACTTGCAAGCGTTCCCGACTGTCAGCGGATCGTCAAAAAAGCAATTGTCGAAAAGCTCAAGCTGCAGTCCGGCAAAGCCAATGATTGGATTGAAGAAACAGGTGCTGAGTATAAAGTCGAAATTTCTTTATTGAAAGATCAGGCTTTGATTACACTGGACTCATCAGGGACAGGCCTTCACAAACGTGGATACCGTGTCGATCAGGGCGGTGCGCCGATTAAAGAAACACTTGCTGCCGCTTTGGTGCAATTAACCAATTGGACGCCGGACCGCCCGTTTGTTGATCCTTTCTGCGGCTCCGGAACAATCGCGATAGAAGCGGCGCTAATCGGCCAAAACATCGCCCCGGGATTCAACCGCGATTTTGTATCAGAGGATTGGGAATGGATCGGTAAAGATCTGTGGAACAAAGCGCGGCTTGAAGTCGAAGAAAAGGCAAATTATGACCAGCCGCTTACAATTTTCGCAAGCGACATAGACCACCGCATGGTTGAAATCGCAAAAGAAAATGCAGAGGAAGCAGGGTTGGGAGATTTAATCCAGTTCAAGCAGATGCAGGTCAAAGATTTTACCACCAATCTGGAGTTTGGCGTAATTGTCGGCAACCCGCCATATGGAGAGCGTCTCGGCGAGAAAAAAGCCGTTGAGCAGATGTACAAAGAAATGGGGAAGGCGTTCGAGCCGCTTGATACTTGGTCTGTGTATATGCTGACATCAAATGAAAATTTTGAGGAAGCATATGGCAGAAAAGCAACGAAGAAACGAAAGCTCTTTAACGGGTTTATTAAAACGGATTATTATCAATATTGGTCAAAAGTAAGACCGCAGCGCAAGAAAACAGAAAACGCATAAAAAGAAGACGCTCTGCATGCGTCTTCTTTCATCTTTCAGCCCTATTCTATCGTTACCAACGGTGAGCTTTCGCGTTGCTTCTCAATATAATGTTGGTTTGGGACATTTCAGTGTGACCGTTTACTTGAGACTTAGAACGTTTAGGCCGCGTCCAATTGTGATGAAACAGTTCAGAATGCTGATCTAATCGGTTTCTATAACTCATGTCAACATCACTCCCTGATAGAATATTGTTGATAAGACGGATAATCCGGAGACGGAATATCAAGTGTAGTTTGTGCATGTTTCGGTGATAACATGCGGTAAAGCATGTATATAAAATGAAAAGTTCGCATACAATGATGATTATTTCCATCAGAGGTGATCTCATGCTGAACAGCGAACATTTTAATCTTATTCAAAGGGCGCTTGACGCAACAGCAAACGAGCTGAAGGAGCTCGGGACTGATTCGTCTCCGTCTGTGATTTCGCATGCGCAAACTGATTTAGAAAAAGCGGTAGAACATATTTATTCAACAGACCATCCTTTTTTATCGTCGCATGTGATCAATCGTAAGTAAACTGCAAAAAACTTGGCAATGCCAAGTTTTTTTATTGTATTCATCAGCGGAAAATGATATTATTGGTGGTCTGAATGTCGAATAGTTGGGGGTTGGAACTAGGTGACAACATCACGTTTGCCTTTTTCTTTAACGAAAACAAAGAATTTTTATGAAGAATTGAACAATTGGATTGGTGACGTGTTTTACGATATCCTTCCCGAAAAAGGGTTTGATCTTCGGGACGAGCAAGTATTTATGGCTTTTCAGCTGGAGCGGGCGTTTAAAGAGAAAAAAGTCATGTTCGCCGAAGCTGGAGTGGGAACGGGGAAAACGCTGGTTTATCTTCTTTTTGCAATCAGCTATGCAAGGTATGTCGGAAAACCCGCCATCATCGCTTGTGCAGATGAAACATTAATTGAACAGCTGGTGAAAAAAGAGGGCGATATTTCTAAGCTGGCTGAGCATCTTGATCTGAAAATTGATACAAGGCTGTCAAAATCACATGAGCAATATTTATGCTTGAAGAAGCTTGAAAAAACAATGCAGCGTTCTGATGATGATAAATGGCTGGATCTTTATGAGTCGTTACCGTCATTTGTCCACGAATCACAGGCGATGCAGCGCTTTTATCCGTATGGCGACCGTAAGCAGTACGCAAATCTATCGAATGAAGAGTGGTCTGACGTAAGCTACGACTCGTTTCAGGACTGTCTGACTTGTGATATGAGACACAGATGCGGTCTGACACTTTCCAGAGATTACTACCGCAAGTCAACGGACTTAATCATTTGTTCCCATGATTTTTATATGGAGCATGTATGGACGGAGGAATCACGCAAGCGAGAGGGCCAGCTGCCGCTCTTGCCTGACCATAGTGCAGTTGTATTTGATGAGGGGCATTTGTTAGAGTTTGCTGCGCAAAAAGCGCTAACCTATAGAGTGAAGCAGTCTACTCTTGAATTGTTTTTAGAACGTTTGCTGCAAAATGACATCAGAGAAGAGTTTGCAGAATTGATTGAAGATGCGCTTCACGCAAACGACGAATTTTTCTATGTTCTTTCTGAAGAATCAAAGGAAGTAGCCGGTTCACACCGTTTAGAAATAAAAAATGACCAGCGTGTCAAAAAGGCGGCGGACGAGCTTTGCCGTTTACTTGATAAAATCGGTGAGGCACTTGTATTTGAGTCTGAAATGTATACGATTGATCAATACGAGCTGTCAGTAGTGGAAGAATATGTTGAACAAATGGCGTATTCATTATCTCTATATCAAAAGGATGCGATCAGCTGGCTGGAGAAAAAGGAAGCAGAATCAACTTTTGTCGTGATGCCGAGAACGGTAGCAGAAGTACTTGGCGAAAAAGTGTTTTCTAAGAAAATTCCTTATATCTTTTCTTCTGCTACGCTGTCAGAAGGCGGTTCGTTTGATTATATTGCCGACAGTCTTGGGATTCATGATTATTTGTCATTAACGGTTGATTCTCCTTACGATTATGACGAGCAAATGAGTATTAATCTATACGCAAAAACAGATATGGCCGCTGAACAAAAAACGGCTGAAACGATTGAAACAATCAAACGTTACAAAGGAAGAACGCTGGTGCTTTTCCCTTCTTTTGAAGAATTAAACGAGTTTAAAGAGCTGTCGGCGGCTTGGGAGCTGCCGTATCCAATTTTCTTTGAAGGTGATGAGGAAATCAGCAGCTTAGTGGAGAAATTCCAAGAGGAAGAGGAAACAGTACTTTGTTCAGTTCACTTATGGGAAGGACTCGACATTCCCGGTGACGCATTGAAGAATGTTACCATTTGGTCATTGCCATTCCCGCCACACGATCCTGTATTTACAGCGAAGCGCAACGGAGCGAAAAAAGATCCGTTCGAAGAAGTTGATCTGCCATATATGTTGTTACGTGTACGGCAGGGCATCGGGCGCCTGATTCGCTCGAATCAAGACAGCGGCTCGATTCACATTTACGCTGGCGGAGAAAATGAACGCATCATTGATGAGGTCAAAAAGGTCTTGCCTGTTGAACCGCACATGATGTAATGGAAAAAAGCTGACGATCGTTCGTCAGCTTTTTTTATTTGTCAGCGGGAAAGCCAGCCGCCATCAACTGCTAAAATATGTCCATTTACATAATCTGAAGCACGTGATGCCAAAAAGACTGCAGTCCCCCCGATATCATCCGCTTGGCCCCAGCGGCCGGCAGGAATTCTGTTTAAAATGTCCTCATTTCGCTTTTCGTCATCCCGAATAGGCTTTGTATTCGCAGTAGAAATATAGCCTGGGGCGATTGCGTTGACCTGAATACCTGACGCTGCCCACTCATTTGCAAATGATTTTGTCAGACCGGCAACAGCGTGTTTGCTCGCGGTGTAAGCCGGAACGAGGATGCCGCCTTGAAAAGACAGGAGAGAGGCAATATTAATAATCTTTCCATGACCTCTTTTCAGCATGTGCCTGCCAGCAAGCTGTGTCAGAATAAACAGGCTGTTTAGATTGACATTCAGTACGTGCTGCCAGTTCTCTTCTGGAAAATCTTCCGCTTTTTCCCGATGAATAATGCCGGCATTATTGACAAGGATGTCGATCTGCCTGTTTTCAAACAGCTCAGCTGCAGAATCCTTTATCGCTTCCGGCTTGCTCATGTCCAATGTAAAAGATGTAAATGTCCGGCCTTCCTGTTCCACAAGCTGCTGTGTTTCAGACAGACTGCTCTTATGTGATGTGCCGATAATATCAGCGCCAGCCCCGGCTAGGGCTTTGGCTATTCCTTGACCGATCCCTGTTCCCGGGCCTGTCACCAGCGCTGTTTTTCCTTCTAATGAAAAGGCGTCATGTAGATAACCCATCTTATTTCAGCCCATCCATCGGAACGAGATCCATGTCCGTAAATGTGTAATTTTCTCCAGCCATCGCCCACACAAAGCTATAGTTTGATGTTCCTGCGCCAGAATGAATAGACCAGGCGGGAGAAAGGACAGCCTGCTCATTTCCAACAACAAGATGGCGTGTTTCGTCCGGCTGGCCCATGAAATGAAATACCTTTGAGTCCTTTTCAAGATCCAGATAAAGATAAGCCTCCATCCGACGGTCATGAACGTGTGCTGGCATGGTATTCCAGTTGTTGTTTTGATCTAACATCGTTATTCCCATCATCAGCTGACAGCTTTTAATGCCATCCTGATGAATGACTTTGTACAGACTTCTGACATTAGACGCTGCATCATCACCAAGGCGGTCCGGCGTCAGTTCAGCTAGGGCGGCTTTTTGTGTCGGATAGCTTTTGTGGGCGCAAGCGGAGACGAAGTAAAACTTCGCTTTTTCCCCGTTCAGGCTTGAAAACGATACATCCTGATTGCCCATTCCAATATAGAGAAAATCCTTTGTTTGAAGCACATATTCATCATCGCCGACTCTAACGGCACCAGGCTGGCCGACATTAATAATCCCGATTTCACGCCGTTCCAAAAAGAAGTCTGTTTTTAGAAAATCACCTGCATCAAGCTTCAGTTCACTTTGCCCTGGAGCCGCTCCGCCGATGACAACCCGGTCTTCATGTGAGTAATACATCGTAAGTTTGTTTTCTGTAAATAAAGGATCCATTAAGAAATGACTGCGAAGCTCCTCTGTTGTAAAGCGTTTTACTTGTTCAGGATGTACAGAATAACGATTTTCCATTATATTTCCCCCTTGGTTAGGATTTCAGCATCACTTGAATGAAAATATTTTGGTAACGGTTTCAAAGAAAATTTTAGGATAAATAGCGAAAAGAGTCAACGAAAAAATAATGAATTAATACATTATTAAAAAAACTCTTTCCAAATTTTAAAATTATGGTATTCTTTTGTTGTAACGGTTTTGAAATCGGTTTCAAATATAAGAGATACAGGAGCACTTGAATGAAAAAGAAAACAACAGGCCATACAACCATCAAAGATGTAGCTGAATGTGCAGGAGTTTCGAAATCGACAGTTTCCCGCTATATTAACGGAAAAATTGACGCGATTTCTCCTGAAAAAGTGAAAAACATTAAAAAGGCAATCGCAGAATTGAATTATCGGCCGAGTAAAATGGCACAAGGTTTGAAAATAAAAAAAAGCAAGTTAATCGGATTTGTTGTGGCTGACATTACAAATCCTTTTTCGGTCGCTGCTTTCAGGGGAGTCGAAGAGGTTTGTGATCAATATGGATACAGCATTATGGTGTGCAACACAGATAACAGTCCTGAAAAAGAGCGGGAAATGCTCTTAAAGCTAGAAGCCCATTCGGTTGAGGGCTTGATTTTAAACGCAACAGGGGAAAACAAGGATATACTGCGCGCTTTTGCTGAACAGCAAATTCCAACAATCTTAATTGACCGGAAACTGCCGGCTCTGAAACTGGATACCGTAACGACTGATAACAGATGGATCACAAAAGAGATTCTTCAGAAGGTTTACAGCAAAGGGTATACTGATGTCGCGCTGTTTACCGAACCGATTTCCTCTATCAGCCCTCGTGCAGAAAGAGCAGCTGTGTATCAGGAAATGGCTTCGGTTCATAATGTGAACGGGCTTGTCAGATTGCATGAAATTGACGTAAAGGACAAGGAGCAGCTTAAGGCGGCGCTTCGTTCTTTTCACAAGGAAATGCCGGAGCAAAAAAAAGCGATTCTGGCTTTGAATGGCTTGATTTTGCTGAAAATCATCAGCTGTATGGAAGAGCTTGGCCTGCGCATCCCTCAAGATATAGGGATTGCAGGGTTCGATGATACGGAATGGTATAAACTGATCGGTCCAGGCATTACAACGATCGCCCAGCCGTCACATGATATGGGCAGGACGGCGATGGAACGTGTATTAAAAAGGATTGAAGGTGACAAAGGAGCGCCTCAAACCATTGAATTAGAGGCAAAAGTCATCATGAGAAAGTCACTTTAATCCTAGGGGCCCTCAACTAAGAGGAGGTTGGGAAGAGATGAAGCTTGATGCGGTGACATTCGGGGAATCAATGGCCATGTTTTACGCAAATGAGTATGGAGGCCTTCATGAAGTATCCACTTTTTCTAAAGGGCTTGCCGGAGCAGAAAGCAATGTCGCCTGCGGCCTTGCCAGACTCGGATTCCGAATGGGATGGATGAGCAAGGTCGGCAATGATCAGCTCGGAACGTTTATTGTACAGGAACTTAAAAAAGAGGGAGTGGATGTGTCCCGCGTGATCCGCTCGCAGGACGAAAATCCCACCGGGCTGCTGCTGAAGTCAAAAGTGAAAGAAGGCGACCCGCAAGTTACCTACTATAGGAAAAACTCAGCTGCAAGCACATTAACTTCAGCTGAATATCCGAGAGATTATTTTCAATGCGCAGGCCATTTGCATGTGACAGGCATTCCGCCTGCTTTATCAGCCGAGATGAAAGACTTCACGTATCATGTCATGAACGACATGAGAAACGCAGGGAAGACCATTTCATTCGACCCTAATGTAAGACCTTCGCTTTGGCCTGATCAAGCAACAATGGTACACACAATCAATGATCTGGCTGGGCTTGCAGACTGGTTTTTCCCGGGTATCGCAGAGGGAGAGCTATTGACCGGAGAAAAAACACCTGAAGGCATTGCCGACTATTATTTGAAAAAAGGTGCCAGCTTTGTCGCTATTAAACTCGGAAAAGAAGGCGCTTACTTTAAAACGGGGACAAGTGAAGGATTTCTAGAAGGCTGCCGGGTCGACCGGGTGGTTGATACGGTCGGCGCCGGAGACGGATTTGCAGTCGGTGTAATCAGCGGTATCCTAGACGGTTTGTCGTACAAGGATGCGGTGCAAAGGGGAAATGCGATTGGCGCTTTGCAAGTGCAGGCACCGGGGGATATGGACGGTTTGCCGACCAGGGAGAAATTAGCTTCTTTTTTATCTGCTCAAAGAACGGTTCACCAAAAGAAAGGGGATTATTAATATGGAGTCCAAAGTCGTTGAAAACCGTCTGAAAGAAGCAAAGCTGATTGCAGTCATTCGTTCAAAGGATAAGCAGGAGGCCTGTCAGCAGATTGAGAGTTTATTAGATAAAGGGATTCGTGCAGTTGAAGTGACGTATACGACCCCCGGGGCATCAGATATTATCGAATCCTTCCGTAATAGGGAAGATATTTTAATTGGCGCGGGCACGGTCATCACCGCGCAGCAAGCTGGGGAAGCTGCTGAGGCTGGCGCGCAGTTTATTGTCAGTCCGGGTTTTTCAGCTGATCTTGCTGAACATCTATCTTTTGTAAAGACACATTATATCCCCGGCGTCTTGACTCCGAGCGAAATTATGGAAGCGCTGACATTCGGTTTTACGACATTAAAGCTGTTCCCAAGCGGTGTGTTTGGCATCCCGTTCATGAAAAATTTAGCGGGTCCTTTCCCGCAGGTGACCTTTATTCCGACAGGCGGGATACATCCGTCTGAAGTGCCGGATTGGCTTAGAGCCGGAGCTGGCGCCGTCGGAGTCGGCAGCCAGCTGGGCAGCTGTTCAAAAGAGGATTTGCAGGCTGTTTTCCAAGTGTAAGTGGAATTGTTTTTTCATAACCGGAGGATGGGAGAATCCACAATATGAAAATCAAGGCGACAATTGAACGGGTACCTGGCGGAATGATGATTATTCCGCTATTTCTTGGAGCGGCGCTCAACACGTTTGCGCCTGGAACAGCGGAGTTCTTTGGAGGGTTTACGGGTGCTTTGATTACCGGAACGCTGCCGATACTGGGTGTTTTTATCTTTTGCGTAGGAGCAACGATTGATTTTCGTTCTTCAGGCTATATCGCAAGAAAAGGAATCACGTTATTATTGGGAAAGGTCGGATTTGCGGCGCTGCTCGGCGTGATCGCAGCGCAATTTATACCTGACGAAGGCATACAATCCGGCTTTTTTGCAGGCCTTTCTGTTTTAGCAATTGTCGCGGTAATGAATGAAACGAACGGCGGACTGTATTTGGCGCTCATGAATCACATGGGAAGAAAAGAGGATGCGGGCGCTTTCGCCTTTATCAGTACAGAATCTGGTCCTTTTATGACCATGGTGACGTTTGGTGTGACGGGACTTGCCGCATTCCCATGGGAAACGCTGGCAGCGACAGTCATCCCGTTTTTACTTGGATGTATACTTGGAAATCTGGATCACGATCTCAGAGACTTATTCAGCAAGGTTGTGCCGGCGATCATTCCATTTTTCGCCTTTTCGCTCGGCAATACCTTGAATTTTGGAATGCTGATCCAATCAGGGCTGCTCGGCATTTTTATCGGAGTTTCTGTCGTCATTTTATCGGGCAGTTCTTTGTTTTTGCTTGATCGTTTTATTGCGCGGGGAGATGGTGTCGCGGGAGTGGCCGCTTCTTCTACGGCGGGGGCTGCTGTAGCTGTGCCATACGCATTAGCTGAAGCGAATGCATCATTTGCGCCAGTTGCTGAATCGGCAACTGCAATCATCGCGACAAGTGTTATTGTCACCTCGCTCTTAACCCCGCTGGCAACAGTGTGGGTAGATAAAAAAATCAAGAAGAAAAAGCGGAGAACACCTCCGCCAAAAAATCAAATGACGATCAACTGAATAAAAAGGCTGCCGCCAAACATACCGGCAGCCTTTTATACAAACAATTTGACTTTCATACCCCCTTCCATTAGCCTGTAATGGAACGGCTAGAATAGGGAGGGAATGGATATGGAGATACATACATATGAAAAAGAATTTTTTGATCTTTTAAAAAGAATCTCACATTACAGCGAAGCAGCTGCGTTAATGCACTGGGACTCCAGAACAGGCGCGCCGAAAAACGGCTCAGAGGATCGTGCCGAAAGTATCGGCCAGCTTTCAACAGATATATTCAATATCCAAACATCAGATCGAATGAAGGAGCTTATCGATGTCCTGTATGAACGATTTGATGACTTGTCGGAAGATACGAAAAAAGCAGTGGAACTGGCGAAAAAAGAGTATGAAGAGAATAAGAAAATCCCTGAGGCTGAATACAAAGAATACGTGATTCTGTGTTCAAAGGCAGAAACAGCGTGGGAGGAAGCGAAAGGAAAATCTGATTTCAGCCTGTTTTCTCCTTATTTAGAACAGCTGATTGAATTCAATAAACGTTTTATTACGTATTGGGGATATCAAGAGCATCCTTATGATGCATTGCTTGATTTGTTTGAGCCCGGCGTCACGGTAAAGGTGCTTGATCAGCTGTTTACTGAGCTGAAGGAAGCGATTATCCCTCTTGTTAAACAGGTGACAGCTTCCGGAAATAAACCAGATACAAGCTTTATTACAAAAGCGTTCCCGAAAGAAAAGCAAAAAGAGCTCAGTCTGTATTTTTTACAGGAGCTTGGCTACGATTTTGATGGAGGAAGACTTGATGAAACCGTTCATCCGTTTGCAACTACGCTGAACCGAGGAGACGTTCGGGTCACGACGAGATATGATGAAAAAGATTTCCGGACGGCGATCTTTGGCACCATTCATGAGTGCGGGCACGCGATATACGAGCAAAATATTGATGAAGCACTCAGTGGCACGAATTTGTCAGACGGCGCATCAATGGGAATTCATGAATCGCAATCATTATTTTACGAGAATTTTATCGGCCGCAACAAGCATTTTTGGACACCGTACTATAAGAAGATTCAAGAAGCATCACCTGAACAGTTCAAGGACATCTCCCTGGATGATTTTGTCCGGGCAATCAATGAATCAAAACCTTCATTTATCAGGGTCGAAGCGGATGAATTGACGTATCCTCTTCATATCATCATCCGTTATGAAATTGAAAAAGCGATTTTCAGCAATGAAGTGTCTGTGGAAGATCTGCCGTCGCTTTGGAATCAAAAATACCAAGATTATTTAGGGATTACACCGCAGACCGACGCAGAGGGGATTTTACAGGACGTCCATTGGGCAGGGGGAGATTTCGGCTACTTCCCATCCTATGCGCTCGGCTACATGTATGCGGCTCAGCTGAAACAAAAAATGCTTGGGGATCTCCCTGAATTTGACGCTCTCTTGGAAAGAGGAGAGTTCCATCCGATAAAGCAATGGCTGACGGAAAAGGTGCACATTCACGGAAAACGGAAAAAGCCGTTAGACATTATTAAAGATGCAACAGGAGAAGAGCTGAATGTTCGCTATTTAATTGATTATTTATCAAACAAATATTCAAATCTCTATCTGTCATAATCAAAAGCCTGGCGGCGCGGTCGTCAGGCTCTTTTATATCGGATTCCCTTGAAATACGAATGATATCTAAAAAAACAAAAATAAAGTTCGTGAATTTTTATTTTCAGCCTATGCAAGGGATTAGAATCTTGATATAATTTATTACAATATAATAGGAACACTCATATAATCGCGTGGATATGGCACGCAAGTTTCTACCGGGCACCGTAAATGTCCGACTATGGGTGAGCAATGGAACCGCACGTGTACGGTTTTTTGTGATATCAGCATTGCTTGCTCTTTATTTGAGCGGGCAATGCTTTTTTTATTCTCATAACGGAGGTAAGACAAGATGGAAGCACTGAAACGGAAAATAGAGGAAGAAGGCGTCGTATTATCTGATCAGGTATTGAAAGTGGATTCTTTTTTGAATCACCAAATTGATCCGCTGCTTATGCAGAGAGTTGGTGACGAATTTGCGTCCAGGTTTGCAAAAGACGGTATTACCAAAATTGTGACAATCGAATCATCAGGTATCGCTCCCGCTGTAATGACGGGCTTGAAGCTGGGTGTGCCAGTTGTCTTCGCGAGAAAGCATAAATCGTTAACACTCACCGACAACTTGCTGACAGCGTCTGTATATTCCTTTACGAAGCAAACAGAAAGCCAAATTGCAGTGTCTGGGACCCACCTGTCGGATCAGGATCATGTGCTGATTATCGATGATTTTTTGGCAAATGGACAGGCAGCGCACGGGCTTGTGTCGATTGTGAAGCAAGCGGGAGCTTCTATTGCGGGAATTGGCATTGTTATTGAAAAGTCATTTCAGCCGGGAAGAGAAGAACTTGTAAAACTGGGCTACCGAGTGGAATCTCTGGCAAGAATTCAGTCTTTAGAAGAAGGAAAAGTGTCCTTCGTACAGGAGGTTCATTCATGAGAAATGGATTCGGCAAAACGCTGTCTTTAGGGATTCAGCATGTTCTTGCCATGTATGCCGGCGCCATTGTCGTTCCTCTGATTGTTGGAAAAGCAATGGGACTGACTGTCGAGCAGCTGACTTACTTAGTATCGATTGATATTTTTATGTGCGGTGTGGCTACACTTCTGCAAGTGTGGAGCAACCGATTTTTTGGGATCGGGCTTCCGGTAGTGCTTGGCTGTACCTTTACGGCTGTATCGCCAATGATTGCGATTGGATCTGAATATGGGGTTTCAACAGTTTACGGTAGCATTATCGCTTCAGGCATTCTTGTCATTCTTATTTCATTTTTCTTTGGAAAGCTCGTATCGTTTTTTCCGCCGGTCGTGACAGGCTCTGTTGTTACGATTATCGGTATTACACTGATGCCGGTTGCCATGAATAACATGGCCGGCGGAGAAGGAAGTGCAGATTTCGGAGATCTCTCCAATCTTGCTCTTGCTTTTATCGTGTTGAGTATCATTGTGCTTCTATACCGTTTTACAAAAGGCTTTATCAAGTCCGTCTCGATTTTGATCGGTATTTTGATTGGCACCTTCATCGCTTATTTTATGGGGAAAGTTCAATTTGATAATGTTTCGGACGCGGCAGTTGTTCAAATGATTCAGCCATTTTACTTCGGCGCGCCGTCTTTTCATGCAGCGCCTATCATTACGATGTCCATCGTTGCAATTGTCAGCCTTGTGGAGTCAACTGGTGTTTACTTTGCTTTAGGTGACCTGACAAACCGCCGTTTGACAGAGAAAGATTTGTCTAAAGGCTATCGAGCTGAAGGACTGGCTGTGCTTCTGGGCGGTATTTTTAACGCTTTTCCTTACACGGCATTCTCTCAAAATGTCGGGCTTGTTCAGCTCACAGGGATCAAAAAAAATGCCGTCATTGTGGTCACAGGTGTGATCCTAATGGCATTTGGGCTGTTTCCAAAAATCGCTGCTTTCACGACCATTATTCCATCCGCTGTTTTGGGCGGTGCAATGGTGGCGATGTTTGGAATGGTGATCGCTTACGGAATTAAAATGCTCAGCCGCATTGATTTTGCGAAACAGGAAAATCTGCTGATTGTTGCCTGCTCAGTGGGATTGGGGCTCGGTGTGACCGTTGTGCCGGATATTTTCAAACAGCTTCCGAGTGCCTTAACGCTGCTTACAACGAATGGCATTGTGGCGGGCAGCTTTACTGCAGTCGTCTTAAATATTGTATATAACGTTTTTTCTAAAGCCAAAAAAACAGAACAAGAAGCTGACCTCGCTGAACAAAAAACAGCAGTCTAACTCCGCCGCGGCGGAGTTTTTTGCATATAAAAAAGATTGTTGCGGCACAATGTATGCAAAGAGGTGATCGCATGGCGTTTATTTTATCCATTGGAACAAGTCTTCCTGCGTATAATGTAAACCAAGAGAAAGCGGCCGAGTTCGCCCGCTATATGTTTCAGCATTCTTTTAAGGATATTGACCGGCTGTTATCCTCCTTCAAAAACGGGCAAATCCATTCGAGACAGTTTGTTAAGCCGATTGAATGGTATAAAGAGGGGCACAGCTTTGAAGAAAAAAATCAAATATACATAGAAGAAACACTTAAACATAGCAGAGAGGCTGTTCGTGAGTGCCTTTCTCATCCGGAATTTTTTCAAGAAGCCATTCCTTATGAGAAAGTGGAAGCTGTTTTTTTCGTCTCCAGTACAGGTCTTTCCACACCGACTATCGAGGCGCGGCTTATGAATGAACTTCCGTTTTCTCCATATACGAAGCGGATTCCGATTTGGGGGCTTGGCTGTGCAGGAGGAGCCAGCGGACTTGCGCGTGCAGCCGAATATTGCAAAGCGTATCCTGAGGCTTTTGTGCTTGTCATTGCTGCCGAGCTGTGCAGCCTGACATTCCAGCCGGAAGATAAAACAAAAAGCAATCTGATCGGCACCTCGCTTTTTGGTGACGGCATTGCCGCAGCTTTATTATGCGGAGAGAAGGCGGACCGCAGGATGTCAAAGCTGAAGCTTGCGCCGAAGATAATGGACGCCCAATCTGTTTTGATGAAACAATCAGAAGATGTCATGGGCTGGGACTTTACCGATCAAGGATTCAAAGTCATTTTCTCACGAGACATTCCGACCTTGGTGGAAAAATGGCTCAAAACAAATGTACAGATTTTTTTGGACAAACATAAGCTGTCATTCCATGATATCAGTGTTTTTTTGGCTCATCCAGGCGGAAAAAAAGTGATCGATGCATACATCAAAAGTCTCGGGCTGTCGTCAGAAAAGCTTTCATCTGCGCAAACCATTTTGCAAAAGCACGGAAATATGTCTTCAGCCACAATCTTGTATGTGATAAAAGACCATCTGCAGAACGGACATAAAAAGGAAGCTGAACGAGGAATGATTGGCGCATTAGGGCCGGGTTTCTCATCAGAGTTGCTATTATTCAGCTGGGAAAAGGGGGCCTGACTCATGTTTTGGTTGTTGATCGCCATTCTCATTGTTCAAAGAGCAGCAGAAATGGCAGTGGCCAGGCAAAACGAACAAAAGGTAAAGAAGCAAGGAGCAATTGAATTTGGCGAGAGCCACTATCCGTATATCATTACGATGCATATCCTTTTTTTCCTGTCCTTAATTGCCGAAGTGCTGCTGATGAATAAACAGCCGTCCAGCTGGTGGCTCGGTATCGCTGCAGTTATTTTAAGCGTACAGATCGTACGGTATTGGGCGCTTTGTTCCTTAGGGGCATATTGGAATACGAAAATCCTTGTTGTTCCAGGTGTAGAGCTTGTAAAAAAAGGTCCATATAAATGGATGAAACATCCAAACTATGCCGTTGTTATACTCGAAATTTTGCTGATTCCGCTGCTTTATCATGCATACGTCACCATGTGTCTGTTTTCCATTTTCAATGCCGTGTTGTTAAGCGTCAGAATTCGCGCAGAAGACAAAGCATTACAGGAATACAGCGTAAAATAGCGATTGAAAATCATTCTCAACCATGTTAAAATGAATTTGAAAAAGATTCTCAATCAGGATGGTGAAGCAAATGACAATGCTGTTTTTGCTTGGAGCGGTTTGTACATATAGTGTATTAATTGGTTTTGTATTAAAAGGAATCTCTAATAAATCTGTTTGATGAATCTGGAACTTGTAAAAGTTGCAGATTTTCTTTTATAGAAGCTGCCGTAATGGCGGCTTTTTTCTATTCTCCTAAAGAAATTTGGTTTATTCTTGTGTAAAATGAAAAGGGAATGAATTCAGATCTTTCGAAAAAGGTTCACAATTGAAACGGCACAAAGGGGTTCAGACTTATGACAGATCAAAACAGAAAAGAGCTTTTGCATAAAACTGGGGAACTTTATAAGCAATTTATTGAGAATCAAGATGAACAAAGGGCTGCTAAACTGGCTGCGGTCATGAAAAAAGCGGCTGATGAAGAGGTTTATATCGCGTTTACCGGGCATTATTCAGCGGGAAAATCGTCACTGCTCAACTGCCTGTTAATGGAGAATATTTTGCCGACAAGCCCGATTCCGACAAGCGCTAACCTTGTTGTGATCAGAAACGGGGAAGAGCGAGTTCGGCTTCATACAACAGACGGAGCGTGTGCTGAACTGGAAGGGGCTTACCAGAAAGACAAGGTGCAGCAATATTGTAAAGACGGGGAACAGATTGAAAGCGTCGAAATTTTTGACAGGTATACTGAGATCGATTCCGGGGTTGCGTATATTGATACACCAGGGATAGATTCAACTGATGATGCGCATTTTCTATCGGCTGCTTCTATTCTTCACCAGGCGGATGCGCTGTTTTACGTCGTTCACTATAATCACGTGCACTCTGAGGAAAATGTAAAGTTTCTCAGATCAATAAAAGAAAGCATTCCGAATGTGTATTTTATCGTCAATCAAATTGACCGCCATGATGAGACGGAGACGAAATTTGGAGACTATAAAGCGCAGGTAGTGGAGATGCTCTGCAATGAAGGGATTTCAAGAGAAGCGCTCTATTTTACATCAGTAACAGAACCGGATCACCCGTTCAATCAGATGGGGGCCCTGAGAGAAGAGTTAAGAAGAATAGAACAGCAATCAAAAAGCAATATGCAGGCTTTAACCGAACAAAAAGTCCGTAATCTGCTAAAGGAACATACGGAAATGCTGAAGAAAGACGAAACAGGCGCTCCGAGTTTCGCTGAACAGCTTAATATCCAAACTGGACTGGTCCAATCGCTGCGTGATCAATTGGATGAGGCCGAAAAACAAACGACTGAGGCAGAGAAGAGGATGCAGGAAGAAATCAATCGTATTTTAAAAAACGCCAACCTGACGCCTTTTGAAATGCGTGAATTGGCGGCTGCATTTTTAGAATCACAAGAGCCTTCTTTTAAAACCGGCTTTTTCTTTTCTAAAGCGAAAACTGCACAGGAAAGAGATAAAAGGCGGAATGCTTTTTTCTCTGATGTGGCAAAACGAACAGAGGCCGAAGCGGATTGGCATATGATAGACACGCTTCATAAACTCGCCAAGGCATTTGATGTCTATACCGCTGAAAGTGAAAAGCTGATTCAGGCTTATCGCACACCGCTTGATATAAGCATCATTGAACGCGCGGTCAAGCATGGTGCAGCCTTTTCTTCTGAATATGTATTGCAATATACAAAAGACTTGGCAGAGCTCATCCGGAAAGAGGCGAAAAGAGAAGCCGCAGACATCATAAAGGTGCTCTCCGCTATGGTGAAAGAGCGTGTTTCCAAAGACATGCAAACGATTAACGACCGGCTCGTCCAAGAATCAGAAAAACTTGTCTTTCTTCAAGAACAAGCTCGTTTAGAGAATAATGCCCGAGAGAAAACCGATCGCCTTTGGGCCATTTGGGAAGAAGAGTCCGCATGCCCAATGCATATAGACACAGAATGGTTTAAATCGAAGAAAACAAGAGTGGCGGCTCCAGAGCAGAAACAAGGCCGAAGCCAGCTGACGGCGCAGCCGATGCCGAAATCAGAAATCAAAATGGAACAAGAAATGCCGCTTCAAGACCAAATCAAACGCTTTTACACTTTGTCTGACCTTTTAGGCGAATGCAGCATGTTGTTAAAGCAAACTTCAGCGTTTCGTGAAAGGGTGAAAAGGCTTGAGGAACGGAAATTTACACTCGCTCTTTTTGGAGGCTTCAGCTCGGGGAAATCATCATTTGCCAATGCGCTTGTCGGCGAAAGAGTGCTGCCATCCTCACCAACTCCAACCACAGCGACAATTAACAAGATCACAAAGCCAATCAATGGAAACTTAAACAAAACAGCGGATGTAGTGTTTAAGACAGAGGATGACATAACGGCTGAAATTTTACAGCTCACCGGAATACCAAAGGAACCGGCAGGCCGTTCCTTCACAGAGAAGTGGGAAAAGGCAGTCAAAAAAAACAGGCTGCAGGAAGAACATGTGAAATTGATCAGCAATTTTCTGCTTGCATACGAGAAGTATCAGCAGTATATACAGGAACAGAAGAAATTAACGATTCCGCTCTCTGAATTAAAGCCGTATGTAGCAGAGGAAACAACGGCCTGTGCTGTGAAAGAGGTAACGGTCTACTATACATGTCCGCTTACTGAAAAAGGGATTACGATCGTTGATACACCCGGCGCGAGCAGCATGAATAAACGGCATACAGAACTGGCATTCCAATATATCAAAGATGCTGATGCATTTTTTTATATGACTTACTATCAGCACTCTTTTTCAAAAGGAGACCGTTCATTTTTGCGAAAGCTTGGACTTGTGAAAGAATCGCTTAGCATGGATAAAATGTTTTTTATTATTAATGCTGCAGACCTTGCAAAAGATAAAACAGAGCTCGAAACAGTGACCGATTATGTCAGCGCAGAGCTTGTAAAAGAAGGGGTTTATGAGCCGCAGCTCTTTACCGTATCAAGTAAGGAGGAACTGATGGGAAAACCGGAGTCATTTTACAATCAGTTCTCGAAAGTAAGAAAACACTTAGACCGGTTTATCGAAGTGGATGTAAAAAAAGCGTCAGCAGCGCAGCTCAGTTCGGAGGCAGACAAACTATGCGAAACTGTTTTTCAGCTTCACCAATCCCAGCATCAGTCCCGAGAAGAGAAGGAAGCGCAGAAACAGCGCCTTATGCTGTCATTTGAGCGGACAGCGGCCGATATCGAGAAACGGCGGAACTCAGAAACCATCATTGAAAAAGTAAAAAAAGATACAAGAGAGCAGCTATATCACATTACACAGCGATTATCATATTTTGCAAATGATTTATTAAAATCGGCATTTCATCCCGGGCTGCAAAACGGGGATTGGAAAAAGAACGTCAGTAAGGCGATGACAACAGCCTTACATGAATATCAATTTGAATATATTCAGGAAATCAAAACGCTTGATGTTCGCATGAGCGGTTTCATCGAAAGGCATATCAATGAAGAATGGCTGGATCAATTTCAAAAAACATTAAACGAGGACGGTTATTTTTCCGTTTATGCGGGTGATCAGCATTCGAACGGCATACAGTTGAAGGAAGTTGAACCAGAAATAGAAGAACGTGCTTTTGAGCAGGAACTAAAAGAGGTCAAATCACCGAAGCAGTTTTTTGAGCATAAAGGAAAATCGGCCTTTATCGAAGCTGTACGGATGAAACTTACGAAAATCACAGAGGCATGGATAAAAAATGAAGAAGAAAGCCTGATCTCTCATTACACTGCTCACCTCAGACGCTTACAGGAAGATATGGGTGAAAAAGCAATCGCGCAAATAACGGATCAAAAAGAGACATATTTAAGAGGATATGCGGAAGGGGAACATGCGAAAGAGATTGAAATGGCGTACCAGGCGTGCATCTCCTGGAAAAATTCAGACAATACAATAAAAATGTAAAATTCAGTTGGCTTGTATTTCAAGTCATGATAGACTAAATAGAAAAAAGCGAGATGAACGATTAATGTCAGAGGTACATAAAGCAATTTCAGCACATTCATCAAAACAGCACGAGCATATCAAAGCATTTATGCGTCTTGAAAATTTGCGTGAATTGGCGATTGAAGAAGCTGTTGCTAAATGCAAAAACGATGAGCCTTATACTACAGATGCAATTAATGAAATTACCGAGCAAATGAATCAGCTCGCTAAAAAAGGTATCGTCCCGACAAGACGGCTTGTATCAAAAGAAATGGTCAGAGAATACGTAAGCCGCATGTAAGCTGGATGATCCTGTCGCGAGTGAACCTCCTGCCGGAAGCATATACTATATGCATCCGACGTAAGGGGGGATTCATGTTGGGCAGAACAAAGCTCGGAAACAGAAATGCACAGGCGAATAACAATGCCAAAAAGAAAAACGGATTTCAAACCCATTTTGACTCTTACGCAGGACGCGAAGCTGAAAAGCTGATCGCCAGCAACAAAAGACACAACGATTGATAAATATCCAAACAGTATCTCTCATTAAAGAGATACTGTTTTTTATTTTTGGGCTGCTTTATGATAAAATAGAAGGAATGAAAGAAAAGGGAGTTATTTGATGAATAATAATAAACTATTGCTGGTTGACGGCATGGCTCTTTTATTCCGGGCCTTTTTTGCCACGGCCGTACATCGCAACTTTATGATAAATGACAGCGGGGTGCCGACGAACGGCGTCAACGGCTTTTTAAAGCATTTGATTACAGCTGTGGAAACATTCCAGCCGACACACGTCGTCTGCTGCTGGGACATGGGGAGCAAAACGTACCGAAATGACTTGTTCCAAGATTATAAGGCCAACCGCAGCGCGCCGCCTGTGGAGCTGATTCCGCAGTTTGATTTGGCAAAGGAAGCAGCCGCAGAGCTTGGAATCATGAATATTGGCTTTGCCGGCTATGAAGCGGATGACTGTATCGGTACTCTTGCCGATTTATTTGCGAATGAAGCGGACATTACGGTCGTAACAGGGGACAGAGATTTACTTCAGCTGTTAACGGATAAAGTAAGCGTTGCTTTGCTTCAAAAAGGAATCGGAAATTATAAAGTCTATACAAAAGAGATTTTTTATGAAGAAACAGGCGTAATGCCGAAGGCTTTGATTGATATTAAAGCGCTTATGGGAGATTCCAGTGATAACTATCCCGGAGTCAAAGGGATTGGAGAAAAAACAGCCTACAAACTGATTCGTGAATACGAAACGATTGACCGTTTATTGGAAAATCTTTCTCTTCTTCCAAAAGGACAGCAGGGAAAAATTCAGCAAGGTTTAAGCGATTTGGAGATGTCGAGGAAGCTTGCGGAAATTCATTGCTCAGTGCCGCTGGCCTGCACACTGAAAGACGCTTTATTTAATTTGCAAATGGAGCAGGCGGCTGACATGCTTCGCCGCCACCAAATCAAAGGAATTGAGCGTATGCTTGAAAAGCTGAACGCTAGAGAGATCGTTTAGATCTTCTCTAGCGTTTTGTATTGCTTTTTTTTGCTCTTTCCTCAAGCTCTGTTTTAGGGTCATTATGTGTATTGCCTTCCAGGTCGCCTTGCGGAGTAACACCGCCGGTCAGCCGGCCTTTATCTTTCTTTTTCATGTTAGTTCACCTCGCCATTAGGATGAACCAATGATCAAGATTTAATTCTTTTCATTCAGCCGAATCGCTTCTTTTGCCAGAAGATCGGCTTTTTGGTTTTGCTTGCCCGGTATCCATTTGATGAAAAAAAGAGAGAATGCCGCTTTTAATCGGATAATTTCTTCTACGAACGGTTGAAACGTTTTATTTTTAACCATTTCAAGCTCAGTGGCGCGTTCCACAATATCTGAATCGGTTCGAAAGGAAACCGATTGATACCCGCGCGTTGCACATAGCTTCATCCCTTCAATTAATGCAAGAAATTCCGCTTCCTGATTTGTATGCACTCCGATTGGAATAGAGAAGGATTCTGCTATTCCCTCATGTTTGATAAAAATGCCGATACCGGAAGGCCCGGGATTACCAGCGCTTGCTCCGTCTACGTATATTTCTGTAGGCATTATGAACTCCTTTCGTCTTTAGGTATCATTTTTTTGGCTGCATATGCATAAGGCAATGAAATCAAAGATACCGCAAACTTAATCAAATATGTAGAAATAAAAATATGAAGCCACACGCCTGCCGGATAAATGCCGAGAAAGGCGACTGCAGTGAATATGAATGTATCAAACAGCTGGCTGACTGCTGTACTGCCGCCGTTTCTGAGCCATAAAAGCCGATCAGAAGGAAATATCCTTCTAATTGCCGAATATACATAAACATCCAGCGTTTGGCTGAAGATAAAGGCAAGCAGACTTCCTAACGCAACTCGCGGAAGGAATCCGAAGATCGTTTCCAGCGCTGGTTGTGATATGTCGCTGGAAGCCGGTTCGAAAAGCAGCACGCCCTGCATGACAAATGTCAGCGTCAGGAGCGTTGAGAATCCGAGCCATACCGCTTTTCTGGCTTCAGCTGGTCCGTATTTTTCATTCAGCACATCTGTCGCAAAAAAGATTGTGCCATACATCACATTCCCGAGTGTTGCTGTTAAGCCAAACAGTTCGACTGTTTTGACGACTTGGAGGTTGGCGCAGACTGTCGCAAAACCGATCCAAACAAACAGTCCCATTTTGCCAAATCCTTTATAAAATAAAAGAACAATGATAAAATGAATGATCGCAAAAAAGATCCAAAACGAATTATTAAACAAGATGAAAAAGCTTCCTTTCCGGGGTAAGATTGGTTTGATTATAGCATAAGCCCGGCAACTAATGAATGGTAAGGTGATTGTAATGAAGCTCAGACCGCATTTGAAAATAGAAGCAAAAGGAACGGGATCCGTCTCATTTTTTAGCGAAGACTGGCTGACAGCACAGCAGGCACGTATGCTCGCCAGAGAACTTGGCCGTTTTCCATACATGAAGGAGCTAGAATTCGAAGACGAGAAAGGCGGCAGCTGGACGCTGAAGGAATTGGAAAAGCTGACAGAGGAGCTTGCTCAAGAGCCTGATGACATTACTGTTTATTTTGACGGCAGTTTCGATAAGGAGAGCGAATTGGCCGGTCTCGGGATCGTCATCTATTATTCATTGGGAGGAATCCGGCATCGCTTGAGAAAAAATAAAAGCTTCCGGCTGAAAACCAATAATGAAGCTGAATACGCAGCGCTTTATGAAGCAATAAGAGAAGTAAGAGAGCTTGGGGCAAGCAGAAATTCAATTACAATCAAAGGGGACTCGCTTGTTGTGCTGAATCAGCTTGACGGCAGCTGGCCTTGTTATGATCCATCTCATAATGAATGGCTCGACAAAATAGAAGCACTCCTTGAATCGCTGAAGCTTACTCCAACCTACGAAACGATACAACGAAAAGACAATCAGGAAGCTGACGGCCTCGCTAAAAAAATTCTATCCCATCAATTCGTAGAAAGCCACACGAAATTAGACCGTAACGGAGATGACGAAATTGGATAAGAAAATGATCTTTAAAGAACTGACAGAACTGCACGATGAATATTGCAAGGACTGTTTTATTAAGAAGCAGTTTCGCAAAGAATTTGGCAAAACTTATGCGCATTCATTTTGTATCAATAAATGTACGGTTGGTGAAAAGCTGAAACAATACGGAGATGTCTTAACCAATCACTAAAAATAAAAACCGCAGAAGCTGCGGTTTTTATTCTTTGAATTCATCGAGCTGATGCTCGCTGTCATCTAGCAGCTGCTGTTGCTGCTTTACAAATTCAGGATCATCGAGAGCTGCCAGCTCTTCAGATTGTGACAGTTCTCTAGCATCCTCAATGACTTGGTATGCAGAGTCGACTAATGTTTTGCTTTGGCCTCTCGTCGCAGCTCCTGTTGTTTTCTGCGCTGTTTCCACCGCTAGTTCCAGCTGCCGCTTATCCGTAAAGCCAGTCTGATCCTCATTATGAAATTCTGAAGTCACCAAAAACACCTCCGCCATTATTTTGCAGAGTTTTTTTGAAATTTATGTACCAAAATAGAAAAGAAAATAAAAATAAGCCGATATAACTATTGAACCAGAATAAATAGGACTGTTTTACTATTTGAGGTATCTTGATAGAGAAGGGGTACGCAGCTATGGATGATAAAGACTTGAAGTTGATCCTTCACAAAACATTTATAGAAATATACAGTGATTTAGAAGAACTGGCGGATATCGCGAAAAAAGGAAAACCGTCAATGGAAAAGTATGTTGAAGAGATTGAACAGAGGTGCAAACAAAACATTTTGGCGATTGAAATCCAGATGAAAATCAAATAGGAGAGGCGAATGCCTCTCCTCTATTTGTCATCTCATCATCATGTATTGAGTTTAGAGTTTTACAACATTAGAAGCTTGAGGTCCACGATTACCTTCGACAATTTCAAAAGAAACTTCTTGTCCTTCTTCTAATGATTTGTATCCATCTCCTTCGATAGCTGTGAAGTGAACAAATACATCGTCTCCGCCTTCAACTTCAATGAAGCCGAATCCTTTTTCGTTGTTGAACCATTTTACTTTACCGTTTTGCATATTGCTTAATTCCTCCTAGTACTGTAGCACCCGTGTGCTAAAAAAAATTTTGTCACCATTTAACGTTGATTCATTGTTAAATGATGGTTCAACTATACACCATCTGGGAGCACCCGTCAAGTTGTGAAACGGCTTATTTTTCAAAAGAAGGGCAAGTTTCATAAAAAAATGTAACCGCTTTTATTAATGGCTGAATATAAATAAAAAGAGCACACGATTTTCGTATGCTCTCTAGTACGCCATTAAGATAGTGCTTTGGCTTTTTGTTTGGCAGTCATCATTTCTGATTCCTTCAGGATATCCTCTAAAATCACTTCAGAGGAGTTTGCTAAATGAAGGTCCTTAATGTTTTTCTTCATGCGATGCAAGGTATCTTCATCTGCAAGAAGGGAAGTGACTGACTCGAGAATCTCTTCATGGCGGTTCACGACGATGGCAGCTCCGCGGTCTTCAAAGAAGTTTGCATTTTCTTTTTCCTGGCCAGGCACGGGTTTGTACAGAATGACAGGCACACCGATGGCTGTGGCTTCTGTCAAAGTAATGCCGCCAGGCTTGGTAATCATGCAATCTGTGATCCGGAATAGCTCATCAATGCGCTCCACATAGCCCAGAACTTTTAATTTGTCACCATTTTCCGCCTCAAGCGCACTCAAAGATTCTTTTAAAGCCGTATTTTTCCCGCACACGACAACCACTTGCACTTGGTCATCTTTGACAAGGTTTTCGCACAGCTCTTTTACGTTCTTTAATACACCGTGAGCACCTGCCATGATCAGAAGCACTTTTTTGTTTGGTGAAAGATTGTACTTTTTATATATCGGGCCAACCGGCATGGATTCTTCAAATTGCGGCCTGATTGGAATTCCCGTGATTTTTACGTTGCTTGGATGAGTGCCGATCTCCAGCAGTTTTTCCTTCACGTAATCTGTCGCCACATAATATTTATCCACGTTTTCGTGAACCCAAATTTTATGAAGACAAAAATCAGTCATAACGTTGAAGGTAGGAATGACTCTTCCAGTTCGGCGTCTGTATTCAGGCACGACGATCATCGGAAATGTATTAATAATAATATCGGGCTGATGTTCATCGACAAGTTCGCCCAATCTTTTATTACCCATTTTAAAGTAAATATTGAATTTACGTTTATTATAGATTTTGTCAACTCCGTAATAAAACAAACGATAAAACTGTTTCCCGATTGAGAAGCTTTTTAAATAAAGGTATTGAGTTACCTCTGAAACAATCGGATTTGACTCTTGGTACAAATTAGAAACTGTTACATGCTGAAAGCCGAGCCGTACACATTGTTCATAAAGTGTTTTGGCTACCTGCACATGTCCATTTCCGTAATTTGCAGTCAAAATTAATACTCTTTTATTGGTATTCAAGTAAATTCACCTCAATGTAATCAACAACAAGCAAGCTTCATGCATCGTAAGGAGTTATTGTCTATACATAAACATAACACAAATACATAATCGATTTATTAATGCAGTGAAAAAGTTAAGCTAATTTTAAATGATTTGGATTCCAGTATTTTAAATTTTTGTTATACGCAGACTGAATCAGATGTATTTTATCATATTTTTTGCTCAGCGTATCACTAAAAAAAGAAAAATTAGTCCCATTCATAAGGAGTTTCCTGGTAAACGTAATAATTCAGCCAATTCATAAACAATAATGTGGCATGCGCTTTCCAGCGATTCACTGGCTCGTTGCTGCCTTTTGCAAAATAATGTTTAGGTGCCTCGACAGTAGAAAGGTTTCGTTCCAAATCTCTTTCATACTCTTGAAGAAGCGTATTTGTATCATATTCAGGGTGCCCTGTCAAAAAGACTTGTTTTTCGTCTTTAGACACAATTAAGCAAACCCCGGCTTCCTTTGATGCGGTAAGAATGTTTAACTCGGGCACTGCTTGAAGCTGTTCCATATTTATATCTGTATGCCGGGAATGCGGCACGTAGTATAGCTCGTCAAAACCTCTTACCAATCTTTCGTGTTTTGAAAGAACGGTATGTTCGAACACACCGAAGATTTTTTTCGGCATTTGAATTTTTTCCACACCGTAATGGTAATACAAACCTGCTTGAGCACCCCAGCAAATATGCAAGGTTGAAGTGACATTTGTTTTGCTCCACTCCATAATTTCCTTGAGCTCTTCCCAATATGAAACCTCTTCAAACGCCAAATGCTCGATCGGCGCACCGGTGATAATCATGCCGTCAAACCTCTTGTGACGGATATTGGAAAAAGTCGTGTAAAATTCGTCAAGGTGTTCTCTCGCAGTATTTTTCGGCGTGTGTGTGCTTGGGATTAAAAATGTGAAATGAACCTGTAAAGGCGAATTTCCAAGCAATCTGAGAAGCTGAGTCTCTGTTTGGATTTTTTTCGGCATCAAATTTAATATAATAATTTTTTGCGGCCGGATATCCTGATGAAATGCTCTGCTTTCATCCATTACAAATATATGTTCACTTTCAAGCACCTGTTTTGCCGGCAGGTGTGTTGGTATATTAATAGGCAACGTGCCACCTCCATTATTTCCCCGTTTAATTTTCTTCATTATAGGAATTTTCACGCCAATTTTCAATCTATCTATACGTGTTGAGGGGGAAACAACAGAAAACTCTTTAAATAAAACGCACTGACACGCCTTTTGGTTTCACAGTAAAATGATTTTCAAAGATGTCAGAGGGAATTGTAATGTTTTATAGAATGATAAGATAAAAAATGAGCCATATGAATTGATAATGAACGGACGCTCATATCGTTAAGTTTCTTATGAGTTCTTATTTGATGTTTACATTTTGAATTGCGATTTAAAAAAGGTAAAATAATCAGCACCAGGGACATAGGAGGGACTTACATGTCTATTTATCATATGAAGGTACGTACAATCACAGGGAAAGACATGACACTTCAGCCTTTCGCGGGAAAGGTACTGATGATCGTGAATACAGCAAGTAAGTGCGGTTTTACTCCCCAATTGAAGCAGCTGCAGGAATTATATGATACATATAAGCAGGATGGGCTGGAGATCTTAGGGTTCCCCTGCAATCAATTCATGAACCAAGAGCCTGGTGAAGAGGCTGACATACAGGAATTTTGTGAAACAAATTACGGTGTTACATTTCCTATGTTTTCAAAAGTGGATGTAAACGGGAAAAACGCCCACCCGCTGTTTGTGTATTTGACAGAACATGCGAAAGGGATGCTGGGAACTAAGGCGATCAAGTGGAATTTCACGAAATTTATAGTGGATAGAAATGGAGAAATCGTTGGCCGTTATTCACCAAATACAAATCCGAAAGAGCTGGAAGACGATATCGTGAAGCTATTAGAGCAATAAAAAGAGGGTGTTTTTGTGAAGGAATTGAAGCAGGCAGAGCAAATCAGGGCATGGGTTCAATCTATCCTGACTAAGGAAAGCTCTGGACATGATTGGCATCATGTATCAAGAGTAGCAGATCTTGCAGCGTATATTGGAGAAAAGGAAAAAGCGGATTTGTTCATTGTTGAAACGGCGGCTTTGGTTCATGATTTAATTGATGTGAAGCTGCCTGACACGGTCAGGCTTTCTGTGAGCGAAGTATATGATCAGCTCGTTTTTTTCGGAGTAGGAAAAGAGAATGCAGACAGAGTGATTCATATTATAACAAGGATGTCCTTTCGAGACAGGGAAAAGCTGGCTAAGGAGCCGCTCTCAATTGAGGGAAAAGCCGTACAGGATGCTGACAGACTTGATGCGATTGGTGCTGTCGGCATTGCGAGAGCTTTCATGTTTGCGGGCGCAAACGGGCATGGCCTTTATGGAGATGATCGAAGCGCCTATGCTCATTTTTTTCATAAGCTGCTGCGGCTGAAAGATATGATGAATACAGACACTGCACGGGAACTGGCAGAAGAAAGACACAATTTTATGCTTCAGTTTGTCCGCCAATTAGAAAAAGAAATACCCGGGATTGATGCCAAAACGTCGTAATAGAAGGCTTGGAGCGACTATGATAGAATAAGTCACAGATATGCTATAGGAGGACGATCATGAAGATAAAATCAATTGAACCTACACCAAGCCCGAATACAATGAAAGTCATCTTAACGGAAGAGCTTCCGGCGGGTAAAAGCAATAACTATAAACCTGAGCAAGCAGAAGGCGCACCGCCTGTTATAGCGGAAATCCTTAAAATAGATGGAGTTAAAGGGGTATATCACGTCGCAGATTTTCTTGCTGTTGAACGGAATGCAAGATACGACTGGAAAGACATTTTACCGCAAGTCCGCACTGCATTTGGGATGGAAAGTGCTGAAAGCGCAGAAGAAAATCGTTCTGATCAAGAATCTTTTGGAGAGGTAAAAGTTTTTGTGCAGATGTTCAGCGGCATTCCTATGCAAGTTAAATTAACCGATGGAGAGCGGGAAGAACGCTTCGGCTTACCTGAACGCTTTCAGCAGGCGATCTTAAAACTTAGATCTGAAGCTTCCAATGTTGTGTTTGAGCGGGCTTGGAAAGAACAAGGTGTCAGATTCGGTGACTTTGATGAAATCGGCCATGACGTGACAGAAGAGCTTCAGGCGGCATACAGTGATGAACGGCTGAAACGACTGACTGAAGCAGCCGCTCAAGGAAAGGGCGAAGCAAAACAAGCTGTACAGCGCAAAGCGTATAAAGTAACGTTTGACATGCTGGATGATGAGGACTGGAAAAAGCGTTATGCACACTTGGAACAGATGGATCCGAAAGAAGAGGATATCCCGGTTTTACAGAAGGCATTGGATGATCCAAAGGTGTCCATCAGAAGACAGGCTGTTGTGTACTTAGGAATGATTGAAACACCTGATGTTCTTCCTCTATTGTATAAAGCACTTGAGGACAAAGCTGTATCAGTCAGAAGAACGGCAGGAGACTGCCTATCTGATATTGGCGATCCTCAAGCCATTCCTGCTATGATCAAGTCGTTAAGCGACTCCAGCAAGCTTGTTCGCTGGCGTGCGGCCATGTTCCTGTACGAAGTCGGCGATGAAAGTGCAATTGAAGCTTTGCGCGCTGCCGAAGATGACCCCGAATTTGAGGTCAGCCTTCAAGTCAAAATGGCGCTTGAACGTATTGAGCATGGAGAAGAAGCAAAAGGTTCTGTTTGGAAACAAATGACGGAAAGCAGAAAAAAAGGCGAATAAAGATAAAAAAGGTGCAGATCATGCACCTTTTTTATGTGAATTCACTTTTTATAAAAATTATTTCGAATATTGTTGAAAAATATCCGAAAACTATTTATAGTAAGTAACAATATTAATAGTTGGAGGGTTCAAATCGAAAGAAAGCTATATAAATATAAAAACATGAAAGAACAAAACAAGCTGAGGGCGGCCTGTATTTATCTTATTTGCAAAAACAGCCCATAAATAAACTGAAAATTGTCAAAATAAAATCCAATCAAACAATTGAAAGAATTTAGGAGGATCACCATGGCAGAATTACGCAGTAATATGATCACACAAGGAATCGATAGAGCTCCGCACCGCAGTTTGCTTCGTGCAGCAGGGGTAAAAGAAGAGGATTTCGGCAAGCCGTTTATTGCGGTGTGTAATTCATACATTGATATCGTTCCCGGTCATGTTCACTTGCAGGAGTTTGGGAAAATCGTAAAAGAAGCAATCAGAGAAGCAGGGGGCGTGCCGTTTGAATTTAATACCATTGGGGTAGATGATGGCATCGCAATGGGGCATATCGGTATGAGATATTCGCTGCCAAGCCGTGAAATTATCGCAGACTCTGTGGAAACGGTTGTATCCGCACACTGGTTTGACGGAATGGTCTGTATTCCGAACTGCGACAAAATCACACCGGGAATGCTTATGGCGGCAATGCGCATCAACATTCCGACGATTTTTGTCAGCGGCGGACCGATGGCGGCAGGAAGAACAAGTGACGGGCGAAAAATCTCCCTTTCCTCAGTATTCGAAGGGGTAGGCGCCTACCAAGCAGGGAAAATCAACGAAAACGAGCTTCAAGAACTAGAGCAGTTCGGATGCCCAACGTGCGGGTCTTGCTCAGGCATGTTTACGGCGAACTCAATGAACTGTCTGTCAGAAGCACTTGGTCTTGCCTTGCCGGGTAATGGAACCATTCTGGCGACATCTCCGAAACGCAAAGAGTTTGTGAGAAAATCGGCTGCGCAATTAATGGAAACGATTCGCAAAGATATCAAACCGCGTGATATCGTTACAGTAAAAGCGATTGATAATGCGTTTGCACTCGATATGGCGCTCGGAGGTTCTACAAATACCGTTCTTCATACGCTTGCCCTTGCAAACGAAGCTGGCGTTGAATACTCTTTAGAACGCATTAACGAAGTCGCTGAGCGTGTGCCGCACTTGGCCAAGCTGGCGCCTGCATCGGATGTGTTTATTGAAGATCTTCATGAAGCGGGCGGCGTGTCAGCGGCTCTGAATGAGCTTTCCAAGAAAGAAGGAGCGCTTCATTTAGATGCGCTGACTGTTACAGGAAAAACTCTTGGAGAAACCATTGCCGGACATGAAGTAAAGGATTATGACGTCATTCATCCGCTGGATCAACCATTCACTGAAAAGGGTGGCCTTGCTGTTTTATTCGGTAATCTAGCTCCGGACGGCGCTATCATTAAAACAGGCGGCGTACAGAATGGGATTACAAGACACGAAGGGCCGGCTGTCGTATTCGATTCTCAGGACGAGGCGCTTGACGGCATTATCAACCGAAAAGTAAAAGAAGGCGACGTTGTCATCATCAGATACGAAGGGCCAAAAGGCGGACCTGGCATGCCGGAAATGCTGGCGCCAACATCCCAAATCGTTGGAATGGGACTCGGACCAAAAGTGGCATTGATTACGGACGGACGTTTTTCCGGAGCTTCCCGTGGCCTCTCAATCGGCCACGTATCACCTGAGGCTGCTGAGGGCGGGCCGCTTGCCTTTGTCGAAAACGGCGACCATATTATCGTTGATATTGAAAAACGTATCTTGGATGTACAAGTGCCAGAAGAAGAGTGGGAAAAACGAAAAGCGAACTGGAAAGGTTTTGAACCGAAAGTGAAAACCGGCTACCTGGCACGTTATTCTAAACTTGTGACAAGTGCCAACACCGGCGGTATTATGAAAATCTAGATAGCTGGGGACACTTTCTTTTATTTTAAGGCGTGAACATTTGAAATCCGGCCCTCTCTATAGTATCCTTTACTTCAGATGAAGGATACTAGAGGGGGCTTTTTTTATGTCAATGGCTTATGAAGAATACATGCGCCAGCTTGTCGTACCGATGCGCCGCGAGCTGACTGGAGCAGGTTTTGAAGAGTTAACAACAGCGGAAGAAGTAGAAAACTTTATGGAAAAGGCAGAGGGCACAACTCTTGTAGTCGTTAACTCTGTATGCGGCTGCGCGGCAGGCCTTGCGCGTCCTGCGGCTACGCAGGCAGTCCTCCAGAATGACAAAACACCTGACAATACGGTGACTGTTTTTGCGGGCCAAGATAAAGAAGCTACTGCGAAAATGCGTGAGTATTTTACTGGCCAGGAGCCTTCTTCACCATCAATGGCTCTTTTGAAAGGCAAAGAAGTCGTACATTTTATTCCGCGTCATGAAATTGAAGGACACGATATGGAAGAAATTATGAAAAACCTGACTGCTGCCTTCGATGCGCACTGCTAAATGCCCGTTTTCCGGGCATTTTCTTTTTGGGGGTACAGAAGATGATAACAACAAGCTATAGACCGTCTGAACACACCATAAAAACCGCAAAGCAGCTTTCTAAAGAGCTAAATATGCCATACTGCGGCCGGAATAAACAAACGGTTGAACACCTGCTGAAGTCAGCTGAACGTGATTTGCTTGTGGTCGGCAAAGAGCGGTTTGAGCTGTATACGAAACAAGGTGCCAAATTCTTTTTTCATCCGAATACAGCGATGTTCAGAGCCAAACGCTTTTTACGGGGCGAGCAAGAGCCTATGCTTCGGGCTGCCGGCTTATCTGAAGGAGATACGTTTTTAGATTGCACACTCGGGCTGGGGTCAGATGCCATTATCGCAAGTATGGCGGTAGGCGAAACGGGTTCTGTTGTTGGGATTGAAAAAAACCATCTTATGTCTGTTTTAGTGAGGATGGGGCTGCATTCATGGGAAACGGGTATAGAAGAGCTTCAAGCTGCGATGAGAAGAATCCAGGTGAAGAATGGTGATTGCTTAGAATACATCAAGCAGCTTCCTGACAACTCTGTTGATGTGGTTTATTTCGATCCAATGTTTCATGAACCTGTAGAGACCTCTGATGGCATCGCACCTTTACGCGATTTGGCAGAGGATTCAGTTTTGCACGAAGGGTGTATCAATGAAGCGGTACGAGTCGCCAGAAAAAGCGTTGTGCTAAAAGACCACTGGAAAAGCCCGCGGTTTGAACAGTTTGGTTTTAACGTCATGAAAAGAAAGACAGCACTGTTCCATTATGGCGTCATTCAAACAAGCCCGTGATTTCATATCACGGGCTTTCTGTTAATCGGTGACCTCCATGACGACAAAGTATAACAATGTTAAGAGTGAAACTGTGGCAAACAGAGCGTCAATCATGCGGAAAGCCTCCTTTCATGGAATATTGTAAGCGTTTTTACACAAAGTGCATAGCAACGAATCTCCTAATTTGCATTTCAGTTTCATATAGTACATGACTTGCATGTTTTGGATGTGCTAAAATAAGAGAAACATGACAATAAAATAGAGAGGAATAAGCAGTCATGAAATTGTGGATGAGAAAGACCCTTGTGGTTTTATTTACCATTGTAACGTTCGGGCTCGTATCTCCTCCGGCTGCCCTTATGGCGGACAAGCCTTCCGGACAGCCGAGCAGTCTTGAGCAGAATGATTACACCGCTTTTTATGATGAGCATGACCTGTACGATGATGAGTCGGATGACAGGCGAGATCCTGAACTGCTTTTTCAATCGTACAAGGAACAGCTCCTTGACAGCGCTGAGGATCAGTCCTTTTTAAAATTCGGCAGCAGAATCGCTCCGGTCATTGAGGATGACTATCGGAAAGAGATCCTGCCAAAAATCGAAAATGTGATTAGTGATTATTTAGCGACATTGCAAGATGATGAGGCGTACCAAGATGTTGTGATCTCAAGCATGCCTTCAGCGGGCAAAACGGAAAAAATTTTCAACGTTTACAATCGGACAACTGGAGAAGATCTTCTCAGATTCCATGTGCGAAGAGACCACCCGCCTCATGACGGCTACTGGTTTAATTTTCATTATCATACAGCAGAAGATGGATTTCAATCACATCATGAGCTTGGGAGCATTTACTGGGACCGCAACACGCCTCCCAACTGGATGAGTGCCTAAAGGAGATGCCATTAGACATGAAAAAGTACACAATGAATGAAATGGTCGATATAACAAAGGATATGCTGAACAAACGGGGCGTTATGATAGAAGATATTGCGCGGATTGTTCAAAAACTTCAGGAAAAATACAATCCAAATCTGCCGCTCAGTGTTTGCATTGAGAATGTAGAAAAAGTCCTGAACAAACGTGAAATTATTCATGCTGTTTTGACAGGCCTTGCACTCGATCAGCTTGCAGAACAGAAGCTTCTCCCCGAGCCCCTGCAGCACCTTGTTGAAACGGATGAACCGCTTTACGGCATAGATGAAATTATCCCGCTTTCAATCGTTAATGTGTACGGGTCGATCGGTTTGACCAATTTCGGTTATTTGGATAAAGAGAAGATTGGAATTATTAAGGAACTTGATGAAAGTCCAGACGGTATTCATACCTTTTTGGATGATATTGTGGCAGCTCTTGCTGCAGCAGCGGCGAGCAGAATTGCACATACGCATCAGGATCTGCAAGATGAAGAAAAAGAACAGGATGAAAAGCCTGTCGTCAGCTGACTATAAAAAAATCATTTCTGGGTTCAGAAATGATTTTTTATTGTGTTACACTACTAGAAGACTACTTTTAAAGGATGAAAAAAATGAAACAGTATAAGGATTTATGCAGACATGTTTTAGAGCATGGTGAGAAAAAGGGAGACCGGACAGGGACCGGAACAATCAGCACTTTCGGATATCAAATGAGATTTAATTTACGGGAAGGCTTTCCGATGCTCACCACTAAAAAACTCCACTTTAAATCAATTGCGCATGAACTGCTGTGGTTCTTAAAAGGAGATACGAATGTACGCTATCTGCAGGAAAACGGAGTGCGGATCTGGAATGAGTGGGCTGATGAAAACGGTGAACTTGGACCTGTATATGGCTCCCAATGGCGTTCTTGGCGGGGAGCTGATGGAGAAACCATTGATCAAATTTCCCGTCTTATTGAAGATATTAAGACAAATCCGAACTCCAGACGCTTAATCGTCAGCGCCTGGAATGTTGGTGAAATTGATAAAATGGCGTTGCCGCCGTGCCATTGCCTGTTCCAATTCTATGTGTCTGACGGCAAGCTGTCCTGTCAGCTTTATCAGCGCTCTGCCGATGTTTTCTTAGGTGTGCCGTTTAATATTGCATCTTATGCCCTGCTAACCATGATGATTGCTCATGTGACTGGGCTTGAACCGGGCGAGTTCATCCATACATTTGGTGATGTTCATATCTATCAAAATCATATTGAACAAGTCAATTTGCAGCTGGAAAGAGATGTTAGACCGCTTCCGAAGCTTCGTTTCGCCAGAAAGGTTGATTCTATTTTTAACTTTGCATTTGAGGACTTTATCATCAAGGATTATGATCCGCATCCTCATATAAAAGGGGCGGTCAGCGTATGATTTCATTCATTTTTGCGATGGATGCCAACAGGCTTATCGGCAAAGACAATGATTTGCCGTGGCATTTGCCCAATGATCTTGCATACTTTAAGAAAGTAACATCGGGCCATTCAATCATTATGGGCCGGAAAACATTTGAATCGATCGGACGTCCGCTTCCAAATCGGAAAAATATTGTCGTTACCTCAGCGCCGGCTTCAGAATTTCCGGGATGCACGGTTGTCAGTTCATTAAAGGATGTACTGGACATTTGTTCAGGCCCTGAAGAATGCTTTGTGATCGGAGGAGCTCAGCTCTATACGGACCTGTTCCCTTATGCGGACAGACTGTATATGACGAAAATTCATCACGAGTTTGAGGGTGACCGTCACTTCCCTGAATTTGATGAATCCAATTGGAAGCTGGTTTCTTCTGAGCAGGGGATCAAAGACGAAAAAAACCCGTATGATTACGAATTTCTAATGTATGAAAAAAAGAATTCTTCTAAAGCGGGAGGATTTTAATTGGTTCGCTACAGCCTTCTAGTGGTTTATATTGTGTATATGCTGTTAAAAAATATGAAACAATTATTTAATCAAACAATGCTCGATCCCCGTCTGTCATACAAAAAACAGATGACTCTTGTGTACGAACAGCCAAAGGCGTTTTTGGAAGGCTGTATCGGCATCTCCGGTTCAGTTGTGACGATCCATCAGCCAGAGCCAATACCACACGGTCCTGTTTTGTATGTGCATCCCCGTTTGCGTTTGGCTGAACTGGCCTTAATTGCTGGATATATTGAGGAACCGGCCGGCTTTATCGCCAACCCAAAAGTGTTCCGCTTGCCTTTTATCGGGCAATGGCTGGATCGGATGGATGTGATTTCAGACGGTGATTCAGAAAAGGTATATGAAGATGTGAAAAAACAGCTGGAAAAGGGACAAAGCCTGATTCTTTCACTAGATGGTTCTATTGATCCTGTAGAGCTTGCGGCCCGCTATCATCTTCCGTTGGTGATGGTGGAAACGAAAGGAACAGATAACATGCAAAAGGGCTCGTTTTTTAAACGCTTAAAACCGGCAGACATTGAATTGTCCTTTTCAAAAGCTTATATACCTGCCAATGAAAAACAATTACGTGCATAAAAAAAGCGCAGTCGTGAAGACTGCGCTTTTCTGTTACTGTTACGAAAGGAACGGCACCTTTACACAATAGAAGAGCACGCAGAAAAACATAGCAGCGCTTCCGCCCAATACAAAGCTGTGCCAAATGGCATGATGGAAGGGGATCTTTTTCCAAATGTAAAAGATGGTTCCGACAGAGTATAAAATGCCGCCGAGAAAAAGGAGGCTGAATCCTGCTCCGCTCAGTGAAGCATATAAAGGTTTAACTGCAATAATCATCAGCCACCCCATGACTAAATACACGAAGGTTGACAATAGGATAAACCGTTTCACGAAGAAAATTTTAAAAACGATTCCGCCTAGGGCAAGTGACCATACGATAACCAACAGGGTAAAGCCGAGTGTGCCTTTCAGCGGCCCAAGCAAAAAAGGCGTGTAGGTTCCGGCGATGAGTACGTAAATCGCGCTATGATCAATAATCTCCAAAATGTCCTTCGTTTTTTTATGTGTGATGCTGTGAAGCAGGGTGGAGCTCAAATATAACAGCAGCATAGAGACACCGAATATTGTAAAGCTGACAATGTCCCATGCAGACCCGTAATTAGCCGCAAATATGATTAGAAACACTAATGCTGGGATGGATAAGAGGACACCGATGCCGTGTGTAATCGCATTGGCGATCTCTTCTTTGATTGTAAACAAGTACATTCTCCTTTCGATCGCTAGATCATTTGATTTTTTAACGTCTCTATAAAGCTCAAGCCCTCAAAGGTAATTTTTGTGCCTGCGCGTCCGCGGCTTTTGGTGACATAATCTTTTTTCTCCAAATAGTCGAGACGGCTTCTGACCTGCTGAGGAGTTAACGAGGTTTGGGTATTTTTGCTGTGTTCAGAAATGATCCGTCTGCTGGCAGGTTCTCCTTTTTCGTTCAATACTTTTATTGTTTCCAAAATAAATAAAAACTCAGCTTTTTCCATTAAAGTCAGCAGCTTCGCTTTTTTCTTCGACGTTTTTCCGTCTATCGCGCCTCTAATATATGGCGGCAGGTCATATGGCTGAATCGTTCCTCCGCTTGATACTGCCGCCATATAATCTGCAGCGTTTTTTAATTCCCTGACATTGCCTTCAAATGTATGCTTCTCAAGCACCTGAAAAACGGAGGGATCGATTAACATTTGCTGATCGGAATTTGAGAGAAAATGCTGTGTCAAAAGCGGAATATCGCTTTTTCGTTCCGATAATTCGGGCAGTGTGAGCGTTAAAATGTTCAGTCTGTAGAATAAGTCTTGCCTGAAGGTATGTTCCACGGATCGGTCTGCAGAAGCACAGATCATTCGCGGTTTCTCCGTGTCTGAATCAAGCGCTTTTAACAGCTGAGCTTGTACAGAAGCAGGCATGCACCATATATCATCAAGAAAAAGGGTTCCTCGTACCGCTTTTTGAAAAACACCTGTGTTTCCGTTAGGGCCAAAAAGCTCATGAATAAGGGTTTCTTCCGAATGGGTGCTGCAATTGACGATTATAAACGGTTCATTGCTTCTCGAAGATTCCAAGTGTATGGCATGTGCGAAGTGATTTTTGCCTGTTCCGATTTTTCCTGTTATTAAGACAGGAAGCTCTGATAACGAGAACTGCTTGGCGATTCGCTTCGCTTCCAGGAAAGTTTGATGTTCTCCGATTAGATGTTGAAATGTATTGAGTTTTGGTGCACTATTCATCAATTGGCTCCTTTTGGTTCTAATTGGTTTCATTATATCATGCCTTTTGGTTGAAAACACCCTTTATTTTACGGTCATCTTTTTTCTTGGCTCTGCAGGATAATGGTTGAACAGAAGTTACCACAAGATGTGGTGGGCATAGTCTGTATTTTTTTAATTATTAAATAAAAATAATTGTCTTATTTTTTGAATATTCGTGTTATAATGGCATATTAAATAGGGATTTAAAACAAGAAAGGAATCTGTACATGAAACCGTTGCTTAAAGAAAACTCTCTCATCCAAGTGAAAGACATTTTGAAGGCTCACCAAAACGTAAAGGACGTTGTCATTCACACACCTTTGCAGAGGAATGACAGACTTTCTGAGAGATATGAATGCAATATCTATTTAAAACGAGAAGACTTGCAAGTTGTCAGATCTTTTAAGCTCAGAGGGGCTTATCATAAAATGAAACAGCTTTCCAGCGAGCAGACAGAGAACGGAGTTGTGTGTGCAAGTGCCGGAAACCACGCTCAAGGTGTGGCATTTTCGTGTAAACATCTTGGCATTCACGGGAAAATTTTTATGCCGTCTACTACACCGAGACAAAAAGTATCTCAAGTTGAACTATTCGGAAAAGGATTTATCGATATTATTTTGACAGGCGATACGTTTGACGACGCGTATAAAAGCGCTGTTGAATGCTGTGAGGCGGAATCTCGGACGTTTATCCATCCGTTCGATGATCCGGATGTGATGGCCGGACAGGGAACGCTCGCGGTCGAGATTTTAAACGACATTGATACAGAACCGCATTTTCTTTTTGCAAGTGTCGGAGGCGGCGGCCTTCTCTCTGGGGTAGGTACATATTTGAAAAACGTGTCTCCTGATACAAAGATAATTGCTGTTGAGCCGGCGGGAGCGGCATCCTATTTTGAATCAAATAAAGCTGGGCATGTCGTCACACTTGATAAAATTGATAAGTTTGTAGATGGGGCGGCTGTTAAAAAAATTGGCGAGGAAACCTTCCGGACGCTGGAATCTGTCGTTGATGACATTCTCCTTGTGCCTGAAGGAAAAGTATGTACATCCATTCTTGAATTATATAACGAATGTGCGATTGTTGCTGAACCGGCTGGAGCTCTTTCTGTCGCAGCGCTTGATTTGTACAAGAATGAAATTAAAGGAAAAAATGTGGTGTGTGTGGTAAGCGGGGGCAATAACGATATCGGAAGAATGCAGGAAATGAAGGAGCGTTCCTTGATTTTTGAAGGTCTTCAGCATTATTTTATCGTCAACTTTCCGCAAAGAGCGGGGGCGCTCCGCGAATTTCTTGACGAAGTCCTCGGGCCGAATGATGACATTACAAGGTTTGAATATACGAAGAAAAATAATAAAAGCAACGGACCTGCTCTTGTCGGCATCGAGCTGCAGAACAAAGCCGATTATGGGCCGCTGATTGAACGGATGAACAAAAAACCGTTTCATTATGTAGAGGTGAACAAGGATGAGGACTTGTTCCATTTGCTAATCTAATTTTTTTACACAACCGCGCAAAATGACAGACAGCCCGGCTGGCATCATATATAATAGAAGAAAAACAAAAAAGAGGATTGATAGCTTGTTACTCAAAAGCCTAGAGTTCAAACGCGGTGACGGGATTCAGGTGAAAGTGACAGAAATACCTGTATTAAAGGAAGATGAGCACTATTTCTTTATGTTACATCACCATTTGCAATTCTACTTAAAAGAAGTGTTTTCATCAAACAGCAGGGCAAAAGTGTATTCTTTCCGACATTATATGAAGCGCCGGATGAAGTGGGCAGATTATCAGGCTGTATTTCATCAAGAGGTGTTAAAGCACAACGCGTAACATGCCGTTTTTTACCTGCATGCCCTCCTTTGTAATCGTTAATGGGGAGGCATGCAGGATTTTTTTTGCTCAGTATCGAATACAAACATGGGACAGTAAGGACGGTTTTAGAAAGCGTTTTTATGTTGGCTGGAAAGGGTGGATGTCATGAAGGTTATCAAGGGGTTAACGGCTGGGCTGTTTTTTCTGTTTTTGTGTGCATGCGGAGGACAGCAGATTAAAAATCCGCTTAATTACGAGGTGGAGCCTTTTACATTTCAAAACCAAGACGGCAAGAACGTTTCTTTAGAGAGTTTAAAAGGAGAAGTATGGCTGGCGGATTTTATTTTTACCAATTGTGAAACTATATGTCCGCCAATGACCGCTCATATGACTGATCTGCAAAAAAAACTGAAAGCCGAAAATATAGATGTCCGCATCATATCATTTAGTGTTGACCCAGAAAACGATAAGCCGAAACAGCTGAAGAAATTTGCCGCAAATTATCCATTATCTTTTGATAACTGGGATTTTCTCACGGGATACAGCCAGAGTGAGATTGAGGAGTTTGCACTTAAGAGCTTTAAAGCGATCGTAAAGAAGCCGGAGGGAGAGGACCAAGTGATTCATCAATCTTCTTTTTATTTGGTAGGTCCGGACGGTAAGGTGCTGAAAGATTACAATGGAGTAGAGAATACACCGTACGATGATATCATTTCCGATGTGAAGTCAGCCAGTACACTCAAGTAAGCTAGAAGACTAGGCATTTGCAAATCTTCTAAAACATGATACACTTTCCACTAGTAGAATGGGAAGGAGCAACAAGATTGAAGCTGCGCATTTTTTCAATCATGGCCAGTTTGATTTTGCTTCTTACTGCGTGTACGAGCATACGTACATCATCTGAGGGAAAACAAAAAGCCCATGAAACGAAAACAAAAGAACACATTGTCATAGCGGCTGTCGGAGATTCGCTGACAGAAGGAGTCGGAGATCCCGACGAAAAGGGATATGTCGGCAAGGTGGCGGATTCTATCCGGTCAGATAAACAAGTCAAAACGGTCGACGTGAAAAATTATGCTGTAAAAGGGAACCGTTCGGATGATTTATTAGAAAAACTAAAAGATAAAAAGGTTCAAAAAGGCATAAAGGACGCAGATTATGTCTTTTTTACAATTGGCGGTAATGATTTGATGAAAATCCTTCGCCAAAACTTTCTGCAATTAACCGTTGAACCGTTTCAGGAAGCGGAAAAACCGTACGAAAAGCGCTTTGAAAAAATCATTTCTGAAATTCGCGAGCTGAATGATCACGCTGAGCTGATTTATGTCAGCATGTACAATCCGTTTACGTTTACATTATCAGAACTAAATGAAATAAATGGTGTCGTCACGGATTGGAACCATATTGCTGAAAAAGAGCTGAAAAAAGATAAACATGCAAAAATCATTCATATCGAAGATTTGTTCAATCAAAAAAGTGACAGCAGCCGAATTTCTGAGGAAGATGATTTTCATCCTAATGGTACGGGTTATTCTCTTATCGCAAAGCGCGTCTATCAAGCCATTAAAAAAGAAGGATTACCGAAAGAGTAGGGTGACAGCATGAATAAGTGGAAGCGACTGTTTTTTATATTGCTTGCAATCAATTTTATCCTCGCGGCCGGGTTTGTGGCACTTGTTTTGCTCCCGGGGGAACAGGCTCAGGTGAAGGATTCATCTGAGAGCGAGTATGGATTTCAAGTGACAAGCACAAAAGAATCATTAGCTGCGTTTGTTAACTCATATTTAAACGACAAAGCATCAAACAAGCTTGATTATAAAGTAGAGATTGATGATGATGTTCATGTCGCAGGGAAAATCAAGGCATTTTCCACGTCTATTGATGCGTTTATCGCTTTTGAGCCGACCGTGAAAAAAAACGGTGATGTAGAGCTGAATGTCACGAAATTTTCGTTAGGGAAATTGAGTATACCAATTAGCTTTGTGTTAAATTATATGGACAGCTTTTATGAATTGCCGTCATTTGTCCATGTTCACCCCGGAGATAAAAGCATTGAAGTGCGTTTGTCAGAAATGCCTTTAACGAATGGAATGTATGTCAAAGCGGATAAGATAAATTTAGAAAAAGATGAAATTGAGTTTTCCTATTACCATCCTAAACAATAGAGGTGACTGAAAATGAAACGGATTTACCAGTATTTCAGTTTATTATCCTTTACATTTTCCCTGTACTTCGGCTGGCTTGCTTATCATCATCTGGCCGCTGAAGACATGGATCAAATGTATTTGAATGTTTCCTATTGTGCCTTGTTTCTAAGTGTGATGGTGTTTACATTCGGTATGCGAGACCGAAAAAAAACCGATAAGTCATGAAAAAAGAGACATGAAACAACGTCTCTTTTTTCGTGCGGTCCGAAGAAAATTTGAGAACACAAGGAGAAAAGATGAAAGCATACGATTTTACACAGGGGAACGTGCTGAAACAGCTTGTACTGTTTTCAATGCCTATTATGCTTGGAAACGCATTGCAGGTTTCCTTTCAATTTATAGACAGCTTGTGGATCGGCAATTTACTGGGGGGAAAAGCCCTTGGGGCAGCCGCGGTATCAAGCACGATTGTTTTGACCGTGCTGTCTTTTATTTTGGGTCTTAACAATGCGACGTTAACAATTTTATCTCAGCAAAAAGGAAAAGATGATGTAAAAGGAATGGCGTCGTATATTAACGCTTTTGTTGTTTTATTAACAGGCCTAAGCATTGGATTCGGCGCGGCCGGTTTTTTTCTCTCAGAGCTTTTGCTGCGTCTTCTAAAAACACCGGAGTCAATGATACCGCTTGCTGAGACGTATTTACAGATTCAATTTATCGGCATTTTATTTTTGTTTGGTTATAACTTTATCAGTACTGTGCTTCGTGCGCTGGGCGACAGCAAGACACCTCTCCGGTTTATTGCGTTTGCTGTTGTACTGAATACAGTGCTTGCGCCGCTCTTTATTTCTGTGTTCCGCATGGGAATAGCGGGAGCAGCTTATTCAACGATTTTGTCACAGGGCATTGCGTTTCTGTATGGGTTGTTTTATGTCATCAAACACAAGCTTGTGCCATTCTCGATTCCGAGAATGCCCAAGTGGGAAGAGTCCGCGCTGATTTTGAAACTCGGGATTCCGGCAGGTCTGCAGATGATGGTGATTACAGGCGGTATGATGGCGATTATGAGTGTTGTTAACTCATACGGGGATCACGTGGTATCAGGCTTTGGCGCGGTGCAGCGGCTTGATAGCATCATCACGCTTCCAGCAATGGCTGCCGGTACGGCCGTCAACAGTATGGCAGGGCAAAATATTGGAATCGGAAACGAAAAAAGAGTGGGAACAATTGCAAGGCTGGGTGTGATGGCTGTTATTTCCTGCATGCTGGTGATTGCGGTTATGATTTGGGTATTTGGTAAATATCTCATAAGGTTATTTATCAGTGAGCCTGATGCGGTCGCATTTGGTGAACAATATTTGAAGTGGATCGCATTTTTCTACCCTTTTATTGGGATTAATTTTGTGCTGAACGGAATCGTCAGGGCCGCGGGAGCGATGCTGCAGGTTCTGGTATTAAATTTGATCTCGTTTTGGGTGTTGAGATATCCTTTCACAGCTCTATTTTCAGCTTGGCTTGGACAAAAAGGAATCGGGCTTGGAATCGGAATGAGTTTTTTATTTAGCAGCTGCGCGGCATTTTTGTATTATAGATATGGCCGCTGGAAAGCAATGAAGCTGTTTACTGAAAAATAAGTGAAGCACTGCGAAAAGCACATACCTATATATCGGTATGTGCTTTTTTTTTACCGTTTTTTATCAAGTTTGCTGAAGAGCTCGATTAACGTGGCAAGTTCAGCATCAGTGTAGCAGTCAAAGCGTTTAAAGAAATATTCTGTTTTTTTCTCGTTGAAATGCTGAAGGACTTTTTCACCCGCTTCAGTGATATGAATGCGGATGATGCGTCTGTCTTCCTTCGATCTGATTCTCGTAATCCATTCCTTTTCTACCAGCGCATCAGTCACAGCCGTAATGTGACTTGCCGATACCTCTAAAATAGGCGCAAATTCGGTAACTTTTTTGGGCCCTTGTTCACTGAGGATCCGCAGAATCGTAAATTCATTCCGTGACAGCTCTTTATCTAGAATTTCATTGATTTCGTTGCGTATTTGTTTAAAGACTTTACGGAGTAAAGTTTCCATATCGTACATCATCTGTGTTCTTACTTTCAAATTTGTGAACCTCCATTACATAAGCATATTGCTTAAAACCTATAGATTTTATTGAAAAGCAGAATCATTTTCATTCTATTTTTACATGCTATAATATAATAATACCACGTATTAACAAAGGAGGCACCAGTATGTCTGAAAAAAAAGAAATCGCCACATTTGCAGGAGGCTGTTTTTGGTGTATGGTTAAACCTTTTGACGAACAGCCGGGAATTGAAAAAGTGGTGTCCGGGTATACAGGCGGCCATACTGAAAACCCTACGTATGAAGAGGTGTGCAGTGAAACGACGGGACATCGTGAAGCCGTTCAAATCACGTTTAATCCTGATGTATTCCCTTATGAAAAACTGCTTGAATTATTTTGGCAGCAAATCGATCCGACAGATGCCGGGGGGCAGTTTGCTGATCGCGGCAGCTCCTATCGCGCAGCCATTTTTTATCATAATGATAAACAAAAGGGGCTTGCGGAAGCTTCCAAGCAACGTCTGGCGGAAAGCGGCATCTTTAAAGATCCGATTGTAACGGACATTTTAAAAGCTGAACCTTTCTATGAAGCGGAAGGCTACCATCAGCATTTTTATAAAAAGAATCCAGCACATTATCAGCGCTACCGGACAGGTTCCGGACGAGCGGGATTTATCAGCGAGCATTGGGGGGCTAAATAAATGGCGTACAATAAAGAAGAAAAAATGAAGTCATTAAATCGCATGCAATATGAAGTAACGCAAAATAACGGCACGGAGCCGCCATTTCAAAATGAATATTGGGATCATAAGGAAGAAGGCTTGTATGTAGACATTGTGTCAGGCAAGCCATTGTTTACATCCAAGGATAAATTTGATTCCCACTGCGGCTGGCCAAGCTTTACAAAGCCGATTGAAGAAGAAGAAGTGGAAGAAAAACTGGACACGAGCCACGGCATGATTCGCACAGAAGTAAGAAGCCGAACTGCTGATTCTCATCTTGGCCACGTATTTAATGACGGACCGGGGCCAAACGGACTTCGTTACTGCATAAATTCAGCAGCGCTGCGGTTTGTTCCGAAGCATAAGCTAAAAGAAGAAGGATACGAAAGCTATCTGCATCTCTTTAATAAATAAAGTGTTAAAAACAAGCCTGCCTAATGGATAGACAGGCTTGTTTTTATGCCTTTTTCTCTTGATGCAATTCTTCAATAATCTGAGCAATTCTTTCTTTCGTAATAAGCGGGGCTTGATCTGATTGATACCCAGGCAGATTGACTTTGCGAAAGTCAGGATGTTTTTCCGGCTCTGGAAGGATCGCATAAAGGTTGCCCCATTCATACAGTGATTCAATTTCATGTGGAGATGTTAATTCTTCGTGAAGCTTTTCACCTGGACGCTTGCCCACTTCTACTGCAGCCGGCCGCGGGAGCCCGTGCTGCGATGCATATTCTTCAAACCCATGAATCAGTTCTTCAAGTTTCAGTGATTCCATTTTGAAAATAAAGGTTTCTCCGCCTTTTGTAATAGCAGCCGATTGTAATGTCAATGTAGCTGCATCGTCTATTGACATGAAAAATCTGGTCATGTTTTTGTCTGTGATGGTCAGAGGTTCACCCTCCATCATCTGTTCAAATAATATGGGGATGACCGAACCTCTGGAACCGAGAACATTTCCAAAGCGGACCGAACAAAACAAGGTTCCTTTGTTTTGGACGTGGCGGTTTGCTTGATGAAACAGCTTTTCAGATAACAGCTTGGTGGCACCCATTGTGTTCACAGGAGATACAGCTTTATCTGTACTGATATTAATGACATGCTGCACTCGGTGTGAAAGGGCAGCTTCCACCACATTTTGTCCGCCGATGAGATTGGTCTGGATCGCTTCAAATGGATGGTCCTCACATGTCGGAACCTGTTTCAGCGCAGCCGCGTGAAAGACGATATCGACGCCTTTCATCACCTGATTCACCCTTCTGTGATCGCGTACATCTCCGAGTACAAATAATAGCCGCTTATCCTCCGCATACTTTTGGCTCATGACATACTGTTTACTGTCGTCTTTGCTGAATACAATCACCTGTTTAGGTGTAAGCAGCAAAAGGCGTTTGACAATTTGACTCCCGATTGAACCCGTTCCGCCAGTGACTAAAACTGTTTTGTTATGGAAAAATGGTTTTAGTTCTGCTGTTTGCTGTTTAGGCATGGCTTATCCTCCAACTCTCGTTTCTCTACCATGCATCATATGTTCAACTTTGTAATCGAATTAATGAAAGCAACCAATAAAACAAAATTTAGGGGAATGATCATGTCACAAAGTGTTCTTTTTTAATAGAAAATGGAAAAACGGACGTAACTAAGGAACAACGAAACTAAATAAACAATGTACTAAATATTCTACATATTTTTATTTCGCTCCGCAAAAGTAAATCTGGCAAAGTCCATCTCACGTGCCTCTTTAGGGAAAAGTTGTTTGTGAGTCAGAAAACCTATAAAAAAAGGTTCATTTTCCTCACGGTAATCACCTGTATATATTTTACAATAGTAGTGATAGTGATAAAAGAGGAGGGTACCAAATGAAGGTTTCAAAAACAATGCTGCTAAGCACTGCCGCGGGTTTATTGCTTAGCCTGACAGCAACCTCGGTGTCGGCTCATTATGTGAATGAGGAACATTATTTCAAAGTGACTGCACACACGGAGACAGATCCGGTCGCATCTGGCGATGACGCAGCAGATGACCCGGCCATTTGGGTTCATGAAAAACACCCGGAAAAAAGCAAGTTGATTACGACAAATAAGAAGTCAGGGCTCGTCGTGTATGATTTAGACGGAAAACAGCTTCATTCTTATGAGTTTGGCAAGCTCAATAATGTCGATCTGCGCTATGATTTTCCATTGAACGGCGAAAAAATTGATATTGCTGCCGCATCCAACCGGTCCGAAGGAAAAAATACAATTGAAGTATATGCAATAGACGGGGATAAAGGAAAATTGAAAAGCATTACAGATCCAAAACATCCTATTTCCACCAATATTTCTGAGGTTTATGGATTCGGCCTGTATCACAGCCAGAAAACAGGAGCATTTTACGCATTAGTGACAGGCAAACAAGGGGAATTTGAGCAGTATGAAATTGTTGATGGTGGAAAGGGTTATGTAACAGGGAAAAAGGTGCGTGAATTTAAGTTGAATTCTCAGACCGAAGGCCTTGTTGCGGATGATGAGTATGGGAACCTATACATAGCAGAGGAAGATGAGGCCATCTGGAAATTTAACGCTGAGCCCGGCGGAGGGTCAAAGGGGCAGGTTGTTGACCGTGCGACAGGAGATCATTTGACAGCTGATATTGAAGGACTGACAATCTATTATGCACCAAATGGCAAAGGATATCTCATGGCTTCAAGTCAAGGAAATAACAGCTATGTAATGTATGAACGGCAGGGGAAAAATCGCTATGTAGCCAACTTTGAGATTACAGATGGCGAGAAGATAGACGGTACTAGTGACACGGATGGTATTGATGTTCTCGGTTTCGGACTTGGCCCAAAATATCCGTACGGGATTTTTGTGGCGCAGGACGGCGAAAATATCGATAACGGACAAGCCGTCAATCAAAATTTCAAAATTGTATCGTGGGAACAAATTGCACAGCATCTCGGCGAAATGCCTGATCTTCATAAACAGGTAAATCCGAGGAAGCTGAAAGACCGTTCTGACGGCTAGAATAGAAAGCAGCTTGTACAGCTGCTTTTTTCTATGAATAAAAAAATCGTTCATAGCAATGAACGATTTTTCAAGAAAGCGCCAGATGAATCGCTTTTAGTTTTGCAGGAAGCTCATCAAACGTAAATGCGGGTACGGTCTCTTTATAATTGGCTGCTGCAGCTTTTTGCCGTTCTTCAGGGTGGTTGATATAGAAAGCGGCTTTTTCCTTAAAGTCGTTCATGCCGTGATAAGAAATAAAGGATGAAAAAGGATGCGCCGCGGGTAAATCTGTTAATTGAAATGCTTCGCATGCAGCGATATCAAACGTTCGGTTATTAAAACTGGCATTTTTGATGCGCATAGTATTTTGGTTGAAAGCAAAATGATAGGGACGATGCGCATTAATTACGATGTCTGCCCCATTATAATAATGAACGGCCTGTTCGGGTGGAACCCATGTGCTGACGATATCAATATGCGGCTGTTTGAGCACTTTTTTAGGCAGATATTTTCTCCATTCCTTGCCGATTACCCGAACCGTGAATGGCAGATGGACCGCTTCTTTCATAAGCTGAACCCGATTAGGGTAAGGGTAGCCGATGATTAACAGATTTGAATGATAGGAATGTTCGGTGCCCATTTTTTTAAACAGCCGATGATTAACTGGTATCGGAACATAATAGACGTGCTGGTAGCCGAGCCCTTGATAATAGAGAGCGGCATTTTGTTCAATCGTTAATATGGCGTCAGCGAGCTTGATTACCTGTAGGCTGATATCCATATAAAATGGGTCTTCGGTCAGCCAAACATATACGGGGATACCCTTACCCTTTAACCAGGTCAGCCAGTCGTGAGGAACGCGGTCTCCAACCATCAAGAGTGCGAAGTCCGGCTGAAACGTTTCGATCTTCACCAAAGTTTCTGCTTCAAGTGTATCTGCAGACATATACTCTGTATGAGTGTTCCGAAAACATTCTTCAGCCCAGCGATTAAAATAACAATATATTCCTCCGTATCCCGACTGGATATACAACACTTTCATCGGATGTTATGAAAAGAACGTAACGCTTTCTACTTTGTCTACATCAATTAATGTTGTAGCTTGGCCTGCTGGAGTGACGGAGCTTTCCTGTGTTACAAATACGATCCCGTGAACCTGATCGAAAGCAACGAAGACAACCGGCCCGATCATGTCTCCCGAATCGGTTACAATGCTGATTGTCGTGCCTGGCGTAACTCTGGCAAAAATCCATCTTGCCGGAAGGGAAGGGTCTAAAAGAGATTCTGCCGTAACCGTCTCACTTTCATCTACTCTTTGATCGATGGCAGCTTCAAGCAAGTCTTTAAGATTACTATCCATGTTTTCTCCTCCTTCTGTTGCAGTTGGAAATAAAGGACTTAAAACGGCTTTAATTAAATCCTTTTTTAACTGTGCATTTTCAGAGCTCATTACACACACCTCCTATTCGATAGTGAACTCACGTTAATCATATTCTTCCGGCTGTTATTTGGTATGAGTCGAACGCCGTACCTGATCTATTTTTCATCTATTTAAGGAAAATGCTGATTTTTTAATGGAGTGGACATAGCCTATACCATAAATCGAAGTCGCACATATTGTGAAACAGAGATAAGGATAAGGGAGAGGGATGATTTGGATTTAGAGAAACAAGTGGATCGAGAAGAAAACCAAGATGAACTGCATTTTATTTTGCTTTTGCTGATTCTGCTGATACGTCAATCGTCTTCTGAAGGAAATCCATCTGACCTCAGACGCCAGCTAGTTTTTGCAAAAGAGCTGGGCGTACCGGTTTCAAAAGTCAATTTGATCAACGGAGATACACTTCAAAATGTCATCGTAAAAGAAGTTCTGACTGATTTGGTTATTTTCCAAAACCCGTTAAATAACACGAGATCTCATGTTTCACTCTCAAGTGTTGTAAGCTGGGGTGCTTTTTAAATGATGCCAGAGGCTCTGCTTGCTGCGGAGCCGTTTTTATGTTTGACGGCGGGAGGCGGTATAGATGGGAGAGAAAGTGTCTATTATTTTAACAAGTTACAACAAACCCGATTATTTGCAAAAAGCGATCGAAAGCGTGATACAGCAAACGCATGATCTTTGGGAGCTTTTTATCATGGATGATCATTCGAATGCAGAAACAACTGCGGTGATTCACAAGTATCTCCATGACCGGCGCATTCAATACCATAACAGTTTCGTGCATCCTGCAGATCGATTAAAAACAGCCCGTTATGCCACATTAATTAACAGTGCGCTCCCATTTACAGACGGCGATTACATTTCCTATCTTACTGACGACACTGTTTATCATCCTGAGCGGCTGAGCCGTATGGTGCAAGAGTTTTCACATAAGCCTGAAGCGCAGGCGGTCTATTCAAAACAAAAAGTTGTACATGTAAACGAAAGGGGAGAGGAAATCTCACATTTCTACAGAAATGCCAATGCAGTGCTTGATCAGGCCGCTTTTCAAGTTGATCATTGCTCCGTCATGCATCGCCGTTCGTTACTTAATCTCATCCACTATAAATTTGGAGGCTACTGGGATGATGATATGAAGCATTGGAATCATGGCGACGCAATTTTTTGGGCGAGACTCAACAACTTTACCCCATTTCTGCCGATAAATGAAGTATTAGACACAACCTATAAAACCCCAGATTCATTTCAAAATGCATATCGGTTTCTGCCCGCCGATTTGATTGACGGCTCTTTTGTAAAAGGTTCAGATCAAAATGTGTATTTTTTTGATCAGGGTGTAAGGCATCCTGTTGGAGAAAAGTGGGGTTTTTTGTATCTAAATCGGACTGTCGCTGTTCCAGACCCCTATTTATTCCAATATAGGATTGGCAAAATTTTAAACATTCCGAATTATATTTTAGTAAAGGAAGCTGACCATCCTGCAATATTTTATATCGAGGCCGGAAAAAAAAGGCGAATTGTGGACCAGTATGCGTTGCAATTTTATCAATTTCAAAGAAAAGACATAGTGACAATTGGAAAAGAAGAGATGGCGACGCTTCCGGAAGGGCCGCCGATTACGTGGAAACGATCTGAATTGATCAAAAATCCGCCTGGCCGACGTCTGTTTTTCATCGAACGCGAGCCGTTTTTGTTTCTAAATGGCGTCTTTCACCCGATTAGTGAACAAGTAACAAGGAAGTTTTTTTTACATCAGAAGCCAATCTCCGCTTCTTTCCGAAATATTCAGCAATTTCCAATTGGAAAGCCGTTTTATCCGGTGTACGATGAGATTATAAAGAAATTGAATATTGCAACAGAGTAAAGGTATAGGTCATAAAAAGGAGACGTTCATGACAGGACATTATTCAAAAACGGAACATCAATATATATTGTTAACGTCTGAATCGGCATCGTTTGATCATTACAGCGTATACAGAGATCCGCAGCTTCCGCAAATTTTTTCTCATAACTTTGTTCAGCTCCATGATACGTTTCCATTGGAGCGGTTACTTAACTTTTTACCCTCCGTACCAAAGCTGCTTGATGCGAATTATCTCCATTTAAAAGCGTCGCCGCAGCATGTTTTTCCGCTCGGCTTGAAGCAGTCGCTTGTAAAAAGCGGTTTTGTCGTCGAGGATGAGCTACTATATGACATGAAGCTTAGTGACTGGAAGAGGCAGATGGGACATCCTTTAACCGCATGGGGGACGGCGAAAAGTCTTAGCGACGGATCTTCTATTATGAAAATTTACGATTCCATTTATATTGGAGAAGCAATCGCTGAACAAAAATTAAAAAGAAAATATCCTTTCTATGAAGCAGGTATAATCATTCTTGTTGTTTGTTACAGCGACCAGGCACAGAAAGTTCCCATTGGATGCGGCGAGCTGTTTGTCGATCATCAAGAGAAAACGGCTAAAATCGAAGAAGTGGCAATTTTAGATCAGTTTCAAAGGAAGGGCTACGGCAGTATCTTAGTGAAAGAAATGCTGTCCATCGCCAAATCACTAGGAATGGAAGCAGCCTACTTAGTGGCTGCAAGCACTGACGGTGCAACTCAGTTTTACGAAAAGCTGACGTTTAAAAAATATGAGCGGGTGCATACTGTATTTCATTATTTCCTTACATGAAATAGGCGTTTGCACAAACCATTTGGGACTTGGCCCGCATAAAATGCCGTATATCGTGATAAGAAAGGATGAAAACAGTATGTATGGATACTCTGGGTACGGTTACGGATTTGGCTGCGGGACAAATACATTTGTGTTAATTGTTGTCTTGTTCATTTTATTAATTATTGTTGGAGCCGCTTTTATTTGCTAGATGCTGAAATTCCAAAAGAGCCTTCCCTATTAGGAAGGCTCTTTTTATGTGAAAAAGTTTTTGCGGGGAACGTCATGCCGCCATTTGGACACTCATACAATATGGTAAAAGGGGTTTTGAGGTGGGAGCATGAGCAGTTATTTGATTAAGCCAGAGCTTAGCTCGGCCTATCCGGTTGTCAGTTATGCGAAGGGTTCATATGTTTATGATCAGACCGGAAAAAAATATCTCGACGGCTCGTCAGGTGCGGTGACATGTAATATCGGCCACGGAGTTCGTGATGTGGCTGAGAAGCTGAAAGAACAGCTTGATCAGGTGTCTTTTGCTTACCGCTCACAGTTTACGAGTGAGCCCGCCGAGCAATTAGCCGCTCTCTTGGCACAGGAGCTGCCCGGAGATGTGAATTGGTCTTTTTTTGTCAACAGCGGATCAGAAGCGATAGAAACAGCTATGAAAATCGCCATTCAGTATTGGCAGGAAAAAAAGCAACCACAAAAATCCATCTTTTTGTCTCGATGGAGCAGTTACCACGGAATAACTTTGGGAGCGCTTTCATTGTCTGGTTTTTATGAAAGGAGATACCGGTTCACCCATCTCATTGAGCGGTATCCAGCTATCTCAGCTCCACATATTTATCGGCTGAATCATGAGACGGAAGAAGACTTTGTTCAGACTGCAGCTGATGAACTGGACACTATGATCAAAAGAATCGGAAGCCAATTCATCGCCGGCTTTGTGGCTGAGCCTATTATTGGTGCTGCAGGAGCAGCGATTACTCCGCCTCCGGGATATTATGAGAGATTAAGTGAGGTATGCCGCACACACGATGTGCTTTTTATTGCAGATGAAGTGATGACGGGGCTTGGGAGAACAGGAAGGATGCTCGCGACAGAGCATTGGGACACCGTACCTGATATTGCTGTACTGGGGAAGGGACTCGGTGCGGGGTATGCGCCTATTGCAGCTGCCGTCGTATCTGATTCTATTATTGAAACGATAAAACAAGGGTCAGGTGTGATTATGAGCGGTCACACATATAGTGCACATCCCTATTCAGCCAAAGCTGCTCTTGAAGTTTTGCGATATGTGTTAAAGCACGGCTTGATCAAACAATCAGAAAAAAAGGGCGCTGTGTTGAAGAAAAAGCTTGATGAGGCGGCATCTCAAAGCGGCATTATAGGTGATGTGCGCGGAAAAGGACTGCTATTAGGCGTTGAATTTGTAGCAGACCAAAAAACGAAGAAAGTATTCCCGCCAGAGCAGGCGGTAACCCAGATTATTGTCAGCGAGGCGAAAAAACGCGGGCTGATTGTTTATCCTTCCAAAGCTGGAATAGACAGTGGAGAAGGAGATGCTGTCATTATTGCTCCTCCTTTTACCATTTCAGACGGTGAAATGGAAGAGCTTATCTCTATTTTTTCAGAAACAGTTGCAGCGGTAGAAAAAAACTTAAAAAAGGATTGACATTAAATGGCGCTATTTCAAAAAGCAATCAGCATTGACACAGCAATTGCAGATGTTCGAGTTGGATCGGTTCTGATGTTTGGCGGTTTTGGGGGAGTCGGGTCGCCTCCTTCATTGATTGAAGCGATATTGGACAGCGGTGTAACGGATTTAACTGTGATTTGCAATGACGCCGGTTTCCCGGATATCGGGATCGGCCCGCTTATTGTTAATCAACGGGTCAAAACCCTGATCGCCTCGCATATCGGTTCCAATCCTGTAGCCGGAAAACAGATGACAGAGGGGACGTTAGAGGTTCAATTTTCACCTCAGGGAACGCTTGCGGAACGGATCCGCGCCGGCGGAGCGGGGCTTGGCGGTATTTTAACCGATGTGGGCATTGATAATCCAATGGTTTGCGAAAAAAAGGACATCGTAACAGTGGCGGGAAAACGATACTTGATTGAAGAGGCGTTGACGGCTGATTTTGCTTTCATCAATGCTTACATTGCAGATGAATTCGGCAATCTAACGTATGACAAAACCGCGCGCAATATGAATCCGCTTATGGCAATGGCCGCCAGGAGAACCTTTGCCGAAGCTGAGCGTATCGTTCCGAAAGGTGAGATTTCTGAAGAAATGATTGTCACACCGGGGGTTTTTGTTGAGGGGGTTGTACGAAGCGAGGGAGTGAAGTGGAAATGGGCTTGGGAGTAGCAGAAAGAGAACAGATTGCAAAACGGGCTGCTACTGAAATTAAGCAGGGCATGATTGTGAATCTCGGTATCGGTATCCCATCCTTGGTACCGAACTTTTTGCCGCCTGACATGCAGGTCATGTTTCAAGCGGAAAACGGTGTCCTTGGCATTGGAGAAAGTCCCGAAAAGGGAGGAGAGGATGCGCATTTATGCAACGCCGCAGGATATCCTGTCCGCGCTGTAAAAGGGGCGTCTTATTTTGATACAACCATGTCTTTTGCGATGATCAGAAAAGGCAAAATTGACATTACGATTTTAGGCGCCCTGCAGGTGAGCCAATCAGGAGATTTGGCAAATTGGCTTGTTCCGGGAAAAAAGGTGCCTGGTATGGGCGGGGCGATGGAGCTTGCCCAAAAAGCGAAAAAAGTGGTTGTCGTCATGAGTCATACAGATCAAAAGGGAAGGCCTAAATTAACAGAAAGATGTACGCTGCCATTAACTGCTGCAGGCTGTGTAGATTTGATTATTACCGAAAAAGCGGTTCTTGAGGTCGATAGCCATCACTTCATTTTAAAAGAGCTGATGAATGGCTCGACAATCGATGAGGTGACGAGGCTGACAGAAGCTGAAATCAAAATAGATATGCCTTTTTCTTAAAAGGGGGAATGAGGATGCAAGACATTGAAAGAAAAGTAATCGGGTGGCTTGATCAGCATTCGGCCAAAGCCATTCGTCTTCTCAAAAGGCTGATTGGGGAAAAAAGCACATTGGGGTCAGAGTTTAACGCCCAAGCTGTTGTGCTTGAAAAGCTGCGGCAATTTCATATGGACATTGATGTATGGGAGCCAAGCATAAAGCAATTAAAACAGCATCCCTACTTTAAATCTAACCGATCCGATTTTCATGAGAGCCCGAATATCGTGGCTAAAAAAACGGGAGCCGGCGGAGGCAGGTCCCTGATTTTGAACGGCCATATCGATGTTGTGCCTGAAGGAAGCGTAAAGGATTGGAAGTATGAACCGTATCAAGCTGTCGAAGAAAACGGTAAAATATACGGCCGCGGCTCAACGGATATGAAGGGAGGCAATACAGCCCTTCTTTTTGCTTTAGAAGCCCTGCACGCCTGCGATGTCAAACTGAAGGGAGATGTATTGTTTCAGAGTGTTGTAGATGAAGAGTGCGGCGGCGCCGGTACACTGTCCGCCATCATGAGAGGCTATCGTGCTGACGGGGCGCTGATTCCTGAACCGACGAATATGAAACTATTTATTAAGCAGCAGGGTTCGATGTGGTTTCGGATCACTGTGAAGGGATTATCCGCACATGGGGGCACACGCTACGAAGGGGTAAGCGCGATTGAAAAAAGCATGCACGTTATCACAGCGATACAAGAGCTGGAGAAAGTCCGCAATGCGAGAATTTCAGATCCGCTGTATGACAATATCCCAATACCGGTACCGGTGAATATCGGCACCATCTCAGGCGGTGCCTGGCCATCTTCAGTTGCAGACCGTGTCGTCATAGAAGGGAGATGCGGAATTGCTCCCCATGAGAAACCAGAAGCTGTAAAACTTGAATTGGAAAACTGGCTGAAGGATTTAGAATACCATGACGAATGGTTTAAACGCCATCCCGTACAAGTCGAATGGTTTGGTGCTCAATGGCTGCCGAACGATTTACCTGATGATCACCCTTTAATTTATGTGCTGCAATCAGCCTATCAAAAAATGAAACAGACAGAGCCGATTATTGAGGCTTCCCCGTGGGGAACGGATGGGGGGCTTTTGTACCATGCAGGAGATACACCAGTAATCGTTTTCGGGCCGGGGGAAACAAAAACGGCTCATCAGGCCAATGAATACATTGAGGTTGAAGCCATGATAGAATCTGCTAAAATTATTGCACTTTTTGTCATGGATTGGTGCGGGCTTCATACAGATGGGGAGGATGCGGATGCTCAAGTCAATAAAGAGTAGCGGTGTCACAGCAGTTTTGGACCATGACGGCTTTAATAAACGAATCAGAGTGGTCCGTTATGACGGAGCCATTGAGAAGGCCCTGCCGGATATCGTGGCAGCGGCAAAAGAAGAGAATGCAGAAAAAATCATTGTCTATGCGAAGCAGCATGATGAGCTGATCCTTGCCAAACAATTATTTGCGCCGGAGGGCTATCTAAAGGGCTATTATCTCGGCTATTCGGCTTGTGTCATGGTACGTTACCTTTCAGAAAGCCGGAGACAAACAGATTCTTATACAGAGGAACAGGAGATCATCGAAGCCATATATCGCACAGCGCCCCGTCTTCGCAACGACAATACACCCGTTTTTACGATGAGAAAAGCAGAAACAAACGACATGTACCAGCTATCGATGCTGTATAAAAAAGTATTCCGCACGTACCCAACCCCGGTATTTGACCCCGCTTATATTGAAAAGACGATGAATGCAAATACGGTGTATTATATCATGCTTGATCATGACCGCCTGATCAGCGCAGCAAGCGCAGAAATCAATCCAGAGCTTGGGCATGCAGAAATAACCGATTGCGCTGTGCTGCCGGAATATCGCGGCCATTCGTTAACAAGCTTTTTAATCGAGGCGTTAGAAAAAGAAATGGCTGGAAAGGATATCTTTCATGTATTTTCTCTCGCCCGTGCTTCGTCTTTTGGGATGAATGCTGTGTTGTACCATTCAGGTTATCAGTATGGCGGAAGGCTGATCAATAATTGCTTTATAGCCGAAGGCCTTGAAAACATGAATATTTGGTGCAAGCAACTGTAAGTCAAAATATGCGCGAGGAGGAGTTCGTTTGAAAAACAAATGGTATAAACCGAAACGGCATTGGAAGGAGATCGAGTTATGGAAGGACGTTCCGGAAGAGAAATGGAACGATTGGCTTTGGCAGCTGACACACACTGTAAGAACGTTAGATGATTTAAAGAAAGTCATCAATCTGACCGAGGATGAAGAGGAAGGCGTCAGAATTTCTACCAAAACGATCCCCTTAAATATTACACCTTACTATGCTTCTTTAATGGACCCCGACAATCCGAGATGCCCGGTACGCATGCAGTCTGTGCCGCTTTCTGAAGAAATGCACAAAACAAAATACGATCTGGAAGACCCGCTTCATGAGGATGAAGATTCACCGGTACCCGGTCTGACACACCGCTATCCCGACCGTGTGCTGTTTCTTGTCACGAATCAATGTTCCATGTACTGCCGCTACTGCACAAGAAGGCGCTTTTCCGGACAAATCGGAATGGGCGTCCCAAAAAAACAGCTTGATGCTGCAATTGCTTATATCCGGGAAACACCCGAAATCCGCGATTGTTTAATTTCAGGCGGTGATGGGCTGCTCATCAACGACCAAATTTTAGAATATATTTTAAAAGAGCTGCGCAGCATTCCGCATCTGGAAGTCATCAGAATCGGAACAAGAGCGCCCGTCGTCTTTCCGCAGCGCATTACCGATCATCTGTGCGAGATATTGAAAAAATATCATCCGGTCTGGCTGAATACCCATTTTAACACAAGCATCGAAATGACAGAAGAATCCGTTGAGGCATGTGAAAAGCTGGTGAACGCGGGAGTGCCGGTCGGAAATCAGGCTGTCGTATTAGCAGGTATTAATGATTCGGTTCCAATTATGAAAAAGCTCATGCATGACTTGGTAAAAATCAGAGTCCGTCCTTATTATATTTACCAATGTGATCTGTCAGAGGGAATCGGGCATTTCAGAGCTCCTGTTTCCAAAGGTTTGGAGATCATTGAAGGGCTGAGAGGTCATACCTCAGGCTATGCGGTTCCTACCTTTGTCGTTGACGCACCAGGCGGCGGCGGTAAAATCGCCCTGCAGCCAAACTATGTCCTGTCACAAAGTCCTGACAAAGTGATCTTAAGAAATTTTGAAGGTGTGATTACGTCATATCCGGAACCAGAGAATTATATCCCCAATCAGGCAGACGCCTATTTTGAGTCCGTTTTCCCTGAAACCGCTGACAAAAAGGAGCCGATCGGGCTGAGTGCCATTTTTGCTGACAAAGAAGTTTCGTTTACACCTGAAAATGTAGACAGAATCAAAAGGAGAGAGGCATACATCGCAAATCCGGAGCATGAAACATTAAAAGATCGGCGTGAGAAAAGAGATCAGCTCAAAGAAAAGAAATTTTTGGCGCAGCAGAAAAAACAGAAAGAGACTGAATGCGGAGGGGATTCTTCATGAAAACATGCGAATGGTGCGGCGAGCTTGAAGCGGTACCCGGCAGGAACACGGTGTACTGGGAGCTCCCTGATGGAACGAGGGCTATAGAACTGACAGACACCCCTGCCATGGTATGTTCTTCCTGCGGTATGACCTATCAAGAGGAAAACACGGTTAAGGAGATTGAGGATCAGCTGCTTTTAATTCAAACAAAAAAACTGCCTGAAAGCCTGACATATCAGCAGCTCATGGAGACAGAAAGAATTTTGAAACGCAACTATTTTGACTTCTCCTGAGTCATGTTTCAGTATTCTTTTGTTGTAATTTTACACTTGAACTGTATAATAGAACAACAAAAGACAGACACCAGGAGGGGAAACCCATGAAATCCTTTTATCACTATTTATTGAAATACAGACACCCTAAGCCGAAGGACAGCATCAGTGAATTTGCCAATCAGGCGTATGAGGATCACAGCTTTCCAAAAACATCAACCGATTATCATGAAATCAGTTCATATTTGGAGCTGAATGCTGATTACCTTCACACGATGGCGACGTTTGATGAAGCTTGGGATCAATACGAGTCTGAAGTGCACGGCAGATAATAGCTGTTTCATCCGCAGATCACTGCGGATTTTTTATGTCTCCCATGCCATAATTGGATATTTCCTTTGGTTTTCATGCCCATGCGAATTGGCTTCACCCGGCATACGATAGCGTATGAGAAATGTTGCGGCGAGGGGGAGACACCATGAAGCAAAATAAACCGAAATTCCAAGTAGGGGATATCGTAGTCGTCATTATGTATGGAACAGTCGGCACCATCACAAAAGTACACCAAATTGATAAACACTATCTTTATGAAGTCAATCATAACGAAGTTTTATACTTTGAATCATCTATTCAGCTTTATAAAGATTATGAGGGTGTCATTGTCGACATGGAGAAGCTTGATATTGAGTATGAATTCCTTATTGGGGACGTTGTTTATGTAAAAGACTATGGAAAAGAACTCTTTCGCATTATCGGCCATAGAACAGAAATTTGGAGATATTTAGAAGATGGCTGGGAAGATATCATTTATGAGCTGACCCGTTTAAAGGATGGAGAGTGGCTTGAAACGGAGGAAGAGGATCTCACGCTGGTGCTTAGAAAATATGAAATGGACCAGTTTGTGCATCAGCTGTTGTTTGTCCATTATGTCGGAGAAACTGGCCATGAGATCGGCGAAGATATCGCATCGTCTGCTCTTCTTCAGTTTGAAGGCGATGATGAAGATCAAGATACCCTTCACATCCTTGCTGTGTCAATTGTTGATGAGCTTCTGGATATTTATAATGACTACAAAATTCTGTACGAAATGTTTCATGATGAAGAATATAAAGACATGATGATGTTTGTTTTGGAAAGTTTAAAAGAGCATTTCAGTTAGTTTGTGAACATACGGATCAAGACATATAAAAAATATGGCAGACAGCCCCAAATCATCACACGCGTCATTCCTTTGAGCGTTTTTTCCATTATGATATCAAATCTTTCTCCGTCCAGTGCTTCCATCATTTTAGCAATCATAGCGTCAGCCTCCCATGGCTCGTTTTTTATTCAATATATGACTGAAAGAATTGTTTAGAACACCGGGTATAATTCAGCCTGTTTTTTCATAAAACATAAAAAAGGAGGCGGTACGGAGATGAAAGAAATAGATCTTGTGATTGATACGGAAGAAATCGCTGAATTTTTTTACAGAGAGCTTGCAAGACGGGGCTACATACCGAGTGAGGATGAGCTGTTTGAAATCGCTGATATTACCTTTGATTATTTGATAGAAAAATGTATGATAGATGAAGAGCTGGATGAAGATGAGTGAGGCTTAAAACCGGAGCGGTCAGCTCCGGTTTTATTATTCATGTTCTATGACTTTTGAAAAAATTGAGGTGGTTAAAATTGTACAAGCCCGTTAGTTTGTTTCTTTTCTTTCTCATTCTAGCTGCGGCCATTCATACAAATGCTGTTCAATCTGCAGATGAAGCAATAAGCAGGGCAGCTGTTTTGATCCGTCAGCCATGGCTTAATGAAGTCATGACGGGGATCACGCATCTTGGTGCTTCTTCTTTTCTGCTCCCTCTAATTGTCATCATTGGAGCAGGCCTGTTTTTCTACAGAAAAACATGGGACGGCCTGTTGATGCTCTTAGTATTCGGCACAGATCGGCTGTTAAACAAAGTCTTAAAAGAATGGATCGAAAGAGTGAGGCCTGATTTTGCACCGCTGGTTCATGAATCATCCTTCAGTTTTCCGAGCGGCCATTCCATGAATGCTGCTTGTGTCTATCCTGTTATTGCTTACTTTTTAGTGAAACATCTCCCGTTTTTGTCCAAGCATAAAAAAATGGTATATATCATAGCCGGTGTAATTACTGTTTTAGTCGGCATAAGCAGAGTGTATCTGGGGGTTCATTTTGTGACAGATGTGTTAGGAGGCTTTAGTCTCGGCTTGCTTCTGTTTTTCCTAGTAAAAGGTTTTGACGAAAAGATTAAGCGGTTTCGACAAAAATAGAGAGAGGAAAACACAGCAAAAACGCCAATATGTTAAAGAAATAAAAGGGAGGGGATCTTGATGATGTTATCCGTGTTTAAAAAGAAGTCTTGTTCCTATGACGTGACAATATTTCAGACACCCCGGTTTGGCGAAAAAAAGGGCTACAGAGCCGTCTATCGAACTGAACTGAACGGGAGCGATCATCAAGACGTGCTGAAAAGAGCATTCTCTTTGTTTAATGTATTCGACACTGTTCCGAGTGATTATGATGCAAGATTCATGGCCACAGGGGACGTGATCCTGATTGATGAAGGCAGAAAAGGGAAAACATATTATCAACTGCTTCCCGCCGGCTGGAGGAAAATCAATCGTCTGATTGTACAAACGACATAATGAAAAGAAAACTGCGGAAACCCGCAGTTTTCTGCAGTTTTAAGGCTTGCGTTTGGCAGCAGAATATTCTTTCCCGTGTGCTTCTTCAGCTGCAATGATATCTTTTTCAGGTATATGATTGTTCTTTTTTTGGCCGGTGATCCGGTTGCGATGTTTTTTACCCATGTCCCACCCCTCCTTCCTGCGGTTAGGTTTTCAAATTAACACCCCGATTATCCGTTTTTCTGAGGAAGTGCCTAACAGATCCTCGAACATTTCTTTTTTCGACATATTCCTTTATAATCAATGCTGAAGTTTGTTTCATCATGACATTCGTTGTAAAATGGACGGGCTGGATGATAATTTAGATTTACAGGAGGATATGAGATGAGTGTACATATAGGTGCTGAAAAAGGACAAATTGCGGATACAGTGCTTTTGCCGGGAGATCCTCTCAGAGCAAAATTTATTGCAGAAACGTATCTTGAAAATGTAGAATGCTACAATGAAGTCAGAGGCATGTATGGATTTACGGGTACATATAAAGGTAAAAAAATCTCAGTACAAGGCACGGGAATGGGCGTTCCGTCTATTTCAATTTATGTGAATGAATTAATTCAAAGCTACGATGTGCAAAATCTAATAAGAGTCGGTTCTTGCGGCGCTATTCGAAAAGATGTCAAAGTGCGAGACGTCATTTTGGCGATGACCTCCTCAACTGATTCACAAATGAACAGAGTCGCTTTTGGAAGCATTGATTTTGCGCCTTGCGCAGATTTCGAGCTTTTAAAAAATGCCTATGATGCCGCAAAGGATAAAGGTGTGCCGGTGACTGTAGGAAGCGTATTTACAGCTGACCAGTTCTACAACGACGATTCGCAAATTGAAAAACTTGCAAAATACGGTGTGCTTGGCGTTGAAATGGAAACAACTGCATTGTATACATTAGCAGCGAAGCACGGAAGAAAAGCCCTGTCAATTCTCACCGTGAGTGATCACGTATTAACAGGAGAAGAAACGACAGCGGAAGAGCGTCAAACGACATTTCATGATATGATAGAAGTGGCTTTACATTCCGTATCACAATAAAATATATCAAGAGGCGTGCTGGGTGCCGGCAGCCTCTTCTTTATGAATGCGGAAACGATTGATAAAAGGAAGGTAATGTAATATGAAAAAGTCCGGTAAATGGTTCTCACTGGCTGCCGCTCTGAGTGTAACGGCAATAGTCGGAGCCGGCTGCAGCATGTCGAACGGAGATGCTCAAAAGGATACGAAAACCACAGCAGAAACAAAGCAAACAGAACAAAAAACAGCTGACAGCAAAAAATCAAACACTCAAAACAGTGAGTTTTCATTGGAAAGCCAGTATTTCAATGATATTAAAAAAGTCGATGGTCTGGAAACCATTCAAAATCCAGAAAATGTACTCGCGCTTGTCAATAAACAATATGCACTGCCCGGAAACTATGAACCTAGCGATCTTGTCATACCTGATGTAGAGTTTTCTTTTGAAGAAAAGATTCAAAAACGTTACATCAGAAAAGAAGCGGCCGACGCATTAAAAACAATGTTCAATGCTGCCAAAAAGGAAGGCTATGAACTGGCAGCTGTCTCAGGGTACCGTTCGTATGACAGACAGAAAGTCATTTTTGACAATGAAGTAAGCCTAAAAGGGGAAAAGAAGGCAAAGGAAGCGGTCGCTTACCCGGGTGAAAGCGAGCACCAAACAGGCCTTGCGATGGACATTTCGAGCCGGAGCAATGGCTTTGAGCTAAATGAAGCGTTCGGAAGCACGGCAGACGGGAAATGGGTGCAGGACAATGCTTATAAATATGGCTTTATCATTCGCTATCCGAAAAATAAAGAAGATATCACGAAATATGAATATGAGCCATGGCATCTGCGCTATGTAGGCAAAAAAGCCGCAAAGGTCATCCAAGATAATGATTTAACGCTTGAAGAGTACTTTGAAAAAGTGAAGAAAATTTAAAATGAAAAGCCCGCTTATACTAGATAAGCGGGCTTCATTGTGTCTGGTGAATCTAGCATTTGTTATATGCTTACCAGAAGAATAAACCAGCAAGAGCGACCCCTGTAATTAAACCGAGGGAAATACCGTAAGCTGCTCCGTATCCCCAATAACCGCCCCAATATCCGTAACCGAAACCTCTTGGCCCTCCGCCGGTCGGAGCTATAAAAACTCTGTCTCTTGTTACACGGGTAATTCTGCCGACGTGAACTCTCCCGCCTCTCTCTGTAATTCTGACGACTTTACCTTGATGGTTTTTGCAAAGATGATAATATCTCTCCAATATTGTTCCCCTCCTATCCTGACTTTCTATCAGCATATGATAGATAGGAAAAAAAGGTTGGACGAAAACAGGGGGCGATACGCCGTTTTACTTGTACGCGATAAAAATACAATGACCCATGTACTCACTATATAACTGCATGAGCTGATAATGTGTTTGAAGCGTATCGTAATAGATGGGATCAATCGTTTGCGATAAATCCATTTCTGTGGTTGGTTCAAATTCCATGTCTTCCGGAAGAAGTGTCATCGCTTCTGTTTTTTGAAAGCCATAGGATCTTAGGAGTTTATGCCATTCGCTTTCTTCATGTAAGCAAGTAAATCCGTAAAAATCCATCATTTGCTTCTTTTCTGCAGGGGGCATCGGTTTTTTTAAAGCAGCTTCGATACCAATCAGCATCCCGACGGGTTTTAAAACTCTTGAAATTTCTTGAAGAGAGGATGTCAGTCGTGAAAAACTGAGGACCGATTCTGACAGGACGCAGGAAAAGGACTCAGAAGAAAACGGGAGATGTTCCAGCTCCGCCTGATATGCAGGGATGGCAAGCCCTTCATTCGCAAATCTTTTTTTCGCTTTCTCAAGCATAATAGGATCTTTATCAACGACTGTTACAGGATACAGCAAATGTCCTAAATAAGCCGCCGTTTGCCCTGTTCCGCATCCGGCATCAAGAATCGGCTGATCCGGGGAGGGCGCAGCCTTTTGCAAGACCGCTTTTGAAAAAGCCAGCCCGCCTGGGTGCGCCCCTGCGACACCGAATAAGGACAGCATTTCTAAATATCGGCTCAATATCGAATCCTCCTTTTTCCTTATCATATGTCGTATAAAGACATAGGTTTATGAAAAGCAAAAGAAGGGCGTTTCTCTTTCATTTCTGCTCCGAGTTGACGAATAAGAATTCGTCCATGATAATAATGTAAGAAGAAAAAGGTGGTGTTTAATTGAAACGGCAATTAAAACTGTTTTTTATTGTGCTGATCACTGCAGTTGTCGCTTCGGCGCTTACTTTATTTATTACGGGCAATTCCAGTATCCTGGGCCAAAAATCAGCAAGCACAGGAGACAGCAAGTTCGACAAATTAAATAAAGCGTATGAGCAAATCAAAAGTGATTATTACCAAAAAACAGATGATGACAAATTAGTAGACGGAGCAATTAAAGGAATGATTCAATCACTGGATGATCCGTATTCTACATATATGGATCAAGAGCAAGCGAAATCATTCGACGAGACGATTTCAGCATCTTTTGAAGGAATCGGAGCCCAAGTAGAGGAGAAAGACGGAGAAATCCTTATTGTATCCCCAATTAAAGGTTCACCTGCTGAAAAAGCCGGTATCAAACCGAGGGACCAAATCATTAAGGTGAATGGAAAAAGCGTAAAAGGCATGAATGTAAATGAAGCCGTCGCTTTAATCCGAGGCAAAAAGGGCACAAAGGTGAAGCTTGAACTGAACAGAGCGGGAGTGGGGAATATCGATCTTTCCATTAAGCGCGATACCATTCCTGTAGAGACTGTCTATTCAGAGATGAAAGACAACAACATCGGAGAAATTCAAATCACTTCTTTCTCTGAAACAACAGCTAAAGAGCTGACAGATGCGATTGACAGTTTAGAGAAAAAAGGCGCCAAAGGCTATATTTTAGACTTGAGAGGCAACCCGGGCGGCTTAATGGAACAGGCGATTACGATGAGCAACCTGTTCATTGATAAAGGGAAAAACATCATGCAGGTTGAATACAAAAACGGTTCAAAAGAAGTCATGAAGGCCGAAAAAGAACGGAAAGTGACCAAGCCGACCGTCGTTTTAGTAAATGACGGTACAGCAAGCGCAGCCGAAATTATGGCCGCTGCCCTTCATGAATCGTCAAACGTACCGTTAATCGGCGAGACGACATTCGGCAAAGGTACAGTACAAACGGCAAAAGAATATGATGATGGCTCTACCGTCAAACTGACAGTTGCCAAATGGCTGACTGCTGACGGCGAATGGATTCACAAAAAAGGCATCAAGCCTCAAGTGAAAGCAGAGCTGCCTGATTACGCGAAGCTGCCGTATTTGGACGCAGATAAAACGTACAAATCAGGTGATACAGGCACAAACGTCAAAGTGGCTCAGAAAATGCTCAAAGCACTTGGTTACAAGGTAAAGATTAACAGTACGTATGACCAGGACTTTGTATCTGTCGTCAAACAGTTCCAGAAAAAAGAGAAGCTGAAAGAAACAGGCATACTGACTGGCGATACAACAACGAGATTAATGATAGAACTTCAAAAGAAGCTGTCTGATAATGATACGCAAATGGAAAAGGCAATTGAAACACTGAAAAAAGAAATGTAAAAAAACCATACGCGGCTGCCGCGTATGGTTTTTTTATGCACCCTTTTGATTTGGATTAGCGTCTTGTTTTTTGCCAAATAAACCTTCAATGACAGGATTGGATCCCGCGTTTTTAACGAACAGCGGATTCAGGATCACCACAGCAATCATGTTGGCGGCCAATCCCCAGAATCCTTCATAAATGCCATGTGCGGATTGAGTGGTATACACAATAAACGTAACCGCTAGGCCGACTAATAATCCGATAACTGTCGCTTCTTTCGTTTGGTTTTTCCAGAACAGGCTGACAGCGATCGCCGGGAAGATTTGCACCATACCGGATACACCTAATAGCTGGAGTGTCACTAAGGCAGTCGGGAACAGCATTCCAAACAGCAGCGCAAGACCGATGACAACAAAGACCATTGAACGTGTGACGAGGGTCAGCTTGCTTTGCGACACATTCGGATGAATCAAATCCCGGTATAGGTTGTTGGCGAATAAATTCGATGCGCCGATTGCCATAATGGAACAAGGTATTAATGAAGCAAGAGCGATAGTGGCATATGCAAAACCTTGTGCCACGCCGCCGTAAGATGTTTGAATCAAATGCAGCAGCGCCAGCCTTGGATTTGTATCTTCCGGCAGGACAAGAAAGGCGATAAAGCCAAGAAAAATAACCAAAATTAACACGATATTATAAAGCGGCAAAAACATGCTGTTTTTTCTTACTGCATTGGCGCTTTTCGCTGTAAAAACTCCTGTAGCGGCGTGTGCCCACATAAAAAGTGCCAGGGCGGAAACAATAGATGCTGTGATAAACCAAGGAATGCCTTTTGGTCCTTCTGCCGGTATCGTCAGCATTTGCGGCGCTTCCTTCACTAACGTGTCAATCATTGGCGTCCAGCCGTTAAAATGAATGAGAGGAAGTGACACCACCATAAACAGCATAATGACCCATACTAAAATGTCCTTAATGATGGCTGTATATGTGGGCCCTTTAATCCCGCTAAAGAATGTGTAAAGAGCAACAAGAATAAATGAAATGATCACAACGAATTTTACGTTAATATATCCGGTGCCGGCAACCTGAAGCGTGTCTTGAATGCCGCTCAGCTGAAGGCATATGTACGGAATAAGCATGAGTACCCCGACGATGGCAACGAGGCTTGCCAAAAGCTTACTGTTAAAACGTTCCCGGGCATAATCCGCGAGTGTTGTTAATTTATGAATTTTCGCAACCTTCCAAAGTTTTGGCAAGAAGAAGTAGGCGATAAAGTAGGCCAACACAGAATAAGGAATGGCGAAAAATGCAACACTTCCGCCTGTAAAAGCAGTACTGGTCAACCCTAAGAAAGTATAGGCCGTATAAAGGTCAGCGCCTACTAAAAACCAGACGAGAAGACCGCCGAAGCGTCTGCCGCCGACAGACCATTCTTCCACAGAAGTGCGCGAGGATTTGTCTCTTCCGGCGAGAAAGCCGATACAGACAACGGTTAAAACAATAATAGCAGTAATGAGAAGTGCGGTCAGATTCCCTTGCATTATTCAAGTCCTCCATCTTTTTTTTGCATCTGATAAATGCCAAATGAGCATAACGGCGTAATAATAATCCACAACAGCAGCCAAAAGTGGAAAAACGGCAGGCCGAACATAATCGGTTCTATTCGATTCACAAGCGGCAAAAGCGCAAGCTGAACGAATGGCAAAAGAATGAGAATAACAATAAGTGCTTTTTTAACCATTTACTTTCCTCCTGAAACATGATAATGCTCACTATAATAGCAGTTGTAAGAAAAGATCACAAGATAATTATTAGAAAAAAATGATTTTTTCAATTATTTAATCAAAACACATGGTTTGCATCCTTTTGAATAAAGGTTTAAAATAATAAATATCTTGAAATCGAGATAAATGGGAGTGAGAAAATGAAAACAGAAGGATTGCACCATGTCACAGCATTCGCCAGAGATCCGCAAGAAAACTTGCGATTTTATACAGAAGTGCTTGGACTCAGGCTTGTTAAAAAAACAGTAAACTTTGATGATCCCGGAACGTATCATTTTTACTTTGGGAATCAAAACGGAGATCCCGGTACAATAATGACCTTTTTTCCGTTCCAAGGAAGCGGACAGGGAACGGTAGGAAAAGGCCAAGCGGGCCGGGTGTACTTTTCAGTTCCCTCAGGCTCCCTGTCTTTTTGGAAGGAGCGTCTTGAGAAAAGCGGGCTGAGCCTAGAGGAAAAAACGTTGTTTGGTGAAAAAGGTCTTATTTTTGATGATACAGAAGACCTTCCGCTGGCGATCATGGAGGATGCGAAAAGCGGCAAAAGCGAGTGGACGCCTGACGGGATCACAACAAATGAAGCAATTACGGGAATGAAAGGTGTGCTGCTATATTCCTACGACCCGCAGGCGACCATACAATTGTTAACGGAAAGCTTTGGATATACCAAAGTGGCCGAAGAAGACCAGATTGTCAGACTGGCAACCTCAGCGGCCGTCGGCGGTGTCATTGATGTCCATTTACACCCTGAAAAAAGAGGAGTCGGAGGATATGGTACGGTACACCATGTAGCGTTTCGGACAAAGAAAAAGGAACAGGCGAAATGGCTGCCGATTATTGCTGAAAACCATCCGCCTTCGTCAGAAATTCTCGACAGGGAATACTTTACATCAGTTTATTTCAGGGAGAAAGGCGGTATCTTATTTGAAATTGCCACAGATGAACCGGGCTTTATGACAGATGAAACGTTTGCTGAGCTAGGGACTTCCTTAAAACTGCCTGAATGGCTGGAGAAACATAGACAACAAATTACAGACATTTTACCTGAACTTTAAAAGGGGGAATTTATAATGAAGCATATTTATGAAAAAGGAACATCTGACAACGTACTTTTGCTGTTGCATGGCACGGGCGGTAATGAACACGATCTGCTTTCATTGGGGCGGTTTATAGACCCTGATGCTCATTTGCTTGGTGTCAGAGGATCGGTGCTTGAAAATGGAATGCCGCGATTTTTCAAACGTCTGAGTGAAGGAGTTTTTGATGAAAAGGATCTTGTGGTGCGGACAAGAGAATTGAAAGATTTTATCGACGAGGCTGCAGAAACGCATCAGTTTAATCGCGACCGAGTGATTGCAGTCGGTTATTCAAACGGCGCAAACATTGCGGCAAGCCTGCTTTTTCATTATAAAGATGTGTTAAAAGGGGCTATTCTGCATCATCCAATGGTTCCGATTCGGGGTATCGAGCTGCCTGATATGGCAGGGCTCCCTGTTTTTATCGGTGCCGGGAAATACGATCCTCTTTGCACGAAGGAAGAATCAGAAGAGCTTTACCGCTATTTACGTGACAGCGGGGCATCAGCCTCCGTTTTCTGGCAGGACGGGGGCCATCAGCTGACTCAGCATGAAGCTGAACAGGCTCGTGAATGGTACAAAGAGGCGATTGTATAAAAAAACCTTAGTCCGGATTTCGGACTAAGGTTTTTCATATTCTTACAGCCAAGTTGATACTTTTGAAAGCGGCAGACGGTTGCTTTGATGCGCAGGCTTCACTGCTTTGCCGATTGAAATTAGCATAACCGGAACATAGCGCTCACTGATATCAAATTGCTTTTGGAACTGCTCTTTGTTAAATCCGCCGATTGCGCAAGTGTCATAACCTTTTGCTTTTGCGGCAATCATAAGCTGCATAGCAGCTAAAGAAGCATTTAAGAAAGCGGAATCACGTGCGAATTGCTCGCTTTGGTAAGCACCGTTGATTTGGCCGAGCAATGTTTGTTTGATTTCATCCGTAATATAGCCTTGGCTTGCTAATTCAGCATAAACTTCTTCACCGTTTTCATTTGCCTTTAAATCGCCTAAAATGGCAACAACAGCAGAAGACTCAACGATTTGTTTTTGATTATACGCTACAGGAAGAAGCTCCGCCTTTGATTCATCGCTGTGGAATACTGTAAAATGCCAATGCTGAAGGTTCCAAGCGGAAGGCGCTTTAGCGGCAAGGTCTAATAGCTCAGTCAGCTCCTCCTTAGAGATCGGGGCATTTGTATCATATTCCTTTACAGATGCACGTGCTTTTAAAACATCCAGAGTATTCGTCATAGTGTTTCCTCCTTCGGATAAACGTGGTATGATAATAGAAAAGTTAGAAGCTTACTAAATGTAACTTGAAAGATTATTGTAATGGATCATTGAATACATGTCAATCAATAGATGAAGGGATGAAGACTTGTGGGAAATACGATGTGCCCTAAAATGGAATCCGCATTTTCATTGCTGGGAAAGCGATGGAACGGTCTGATCATCCATGTGCTAATGGATGGGCCGAAACGGTTTAAAGAGATAACGGAAACAATACCGATGATCAGCCAAAAAATGTTGGCAGAGCGCTTGAAGGAGCTTGAACAAAACGAGATTGTCGAACGGCAGGTTCTCCCTGAAACGCCGGTCAAAGTCATCTACACGCTAACTGAAAAAGGAACAGCGCTTCAAGCTGTATTTCAAGAGATGCAGGCATGGGCCGATCAATTTTGCGAGCCTGGTGACACAGTGTGTGAAGAAGAGAAATAAGGAAAGCGGCACCTGAAAAAGAGCCTTTGTTTCCATGGTGAGTCATGTAAGTACGGTTCACACCCGTTTACATGACTTTTTATATTTGACAGACTGACATTTCCGGATTGGCAAAAGTGTCATGTGCATATGAAGGGGATATATAAAATAGGAAATGATCAATAAGTTATAGCATCCAGCCTGTTGTAAATGAGGATAATGATTTATCTTGTTATGCAAATCTTATTTTACGCCAAAACCCATTCATCTTCCAATTGGCATTTAAACCGGATCTAAAAGGAGATCCAGGTTTTTCGTATTGCTGGATGCTTCTATACTGATGACTTCCGCATTTATGAAAAGAAGAGAGAGCTTCTTTGGAGCTCTCTCTTCTTTTTTATGGGGAGACGAAATCTTATAGTTTTCCATTCAAAAATTGCGCCTCACCGAGACCGAAACTCCAGTCTGCGTCACCATTCTCAGTAATAGATACCATGAGGTCTTCAGGGGAAATTCCGCATTTTTCTTCTAGCCTTTCAGCAAGCAGAGCATACAATTTTTCCTTTTGGCTTTCGGTTCTTGCTTTGCTTGTCATGCTAATGATGACCAGGTCCTTGGTTCTCTGAAACCCTAATCCCGTATCTTGGATTATAAGCTCGTTTGCGGGATGCTGATGGACAATTTGATAACGGTCTCTTTCCGGAACACCAAACGCTTCAACCATCGTTTGGTGAGCAGTATCTAATAACAATTGCAGCGATTTTTCATCACGGCCCTCAATTACATCAAAACGTAATAATGGCATGTGTACTCCTCCTCTTGTGAAGTTGTTATCCGTCTGTTCTCATATTGTCTCATTTGCTTCCTGACAATGGATAAATATAATGATTGGCAGTCAACTTTAAAAAACATAACATATAACCAAAAGTTAATCAACATATAACTAATGAATCATTGGGTTAGGCGGTAGATAATCGAGACAAGCTCATAAAAACGATTGACAGTCATTGATTAGGAGATTAGTATGAACTTATTAGTTGATCAAAAGATAACAATCATATAACCAAGACGTTTTTTAGTTATTAATGAAAGCGTTTTCTGTTCATCTAGGCATGAAAAGCGCCAAAACATTGTCGCGAGAATCATATAAAACACTTTTGGAGGTGTACCATGCCGATTTTAATTGTAGCTGTCGGAGTGCTGATTCTGTTATTTCTCATTATTAAAGTAAAATTAAATACCTTTGTCTCACTGATTGTCGTTTCATTTTTAGTAGCCATCGGACTTGGAATGGATATCAATAAAATTGTTCTTTCAATTGAGACTGGAATTGGCGGGCAGCTGGGGCATTTAGCTTTAGTGTTTGGACTTGGCGCGATGCTCGGGAGGCTTGTCTCAGATGCTGGGGGCGGCTACCGGATTGCCATTACGCTGATTGATAAATTCGGGAAGGAACGAATACAGGCGGCGGTTGTGGTTGCCTCTTTTATCATCGGTATTGCGCTGTTTTTTGAAGTGGGTCTTGTTCTGTTGATACCGATTGTTTACGCGATTGCTAAAGAATTAAAAATGCCTTTTCTGTATCTGGGAATCCCGATGGCCGCCGCCTTAAATGTTACTCACGGATTTTTGCCCCCGCATCCTGCTCCAACTGCTATCTCAGTTGCATACGGTGCCCATATTGGCCAGGTGCTGCTTTTTGGAATCATCATCGCTGTTCCGACAACTGTGATTGCCGGGCCTTTATTTAATAAATTTGCGATGAAACGGTTTCCTGGTGCGTATCAAAAGCATGGAAACTTATCGGGGTTAGGACCGAGGAAAGAATTTCAGCTGGATGAAACACCGGGCTTTGCGATCAGTGCTGTCACGTCTTTATTCCCGGTTATCTTTATGGCAATGGCAACAGTTTTTTCTTTATTATTGAATGAACATTCAAAAGGAAAAGACATTATAGAATTTATCGGCACTCCGGGAACGGCAATGCTCATTTCGCTGTTGCTTGCACTCTATACGATGGGATATGCCCGTAAAATATCTATGCAGGAAATCAGCAGATCTATTTCAGAATCAATTTCGAAAATTGCGATGATGCTGCTCATCATAGGAGGGGGAGGAGCGTTTAAACAGGTGCTGATTGACGGCGGGGTCGGCGATTATGTCGCTGATTTTTTCCGTCAAACAAACATGTCGCCGCTATTCGTTGCATGGACCATCGCCGCGGTTCTGCGTCTGTGTCTAGGCTCTGCTACCGTGGCTGCGCTTACCACCGCGGGAATGGCAGCTCCGCTTATGGAGGCTGGCAGTGTAAACCCCGCGTTAATGGTGCTTCAACAGGAGCCGGCAGTGTCATTGCGTGTCATGTAAATGATGCAGGATTTTGGATGGTAAAGGAATTTTTCGGCTTGAGCATGAAAGAAACATTTCAAACCTGGACGCTGCTTACAACAGTTCTTTCGGTTACAGGGCTAGGCTGTGTGTTATTGGCAGGGCTTGTGATGTAACAATCATAGACAGTCCGTAGCCCAATCGTTTTTCTTCCTTGTTGAATACTTTACGTATAGGCAGACATAAAGGAGGAAAAAATCATGTACCCTCATCATTCGTATTATCGCGGAATCCCAAGTCCAGCCGGATATCCGGCGCGTAGTCCTTTTTTGTTTGGCGCTCCTCTAGTCGGCGGTTTATTAGGCGGTTTTCTCGGGAGTGCGCTGTTTAACTATTCTCGTCCCTATGCCTATCCTCCTGGCCCTTATGGATACGGAGGCGGACCGTACGGTTTTGGTGCCGGCGGGCCATACGGGGGATATCCCGGCTTCTATTAATAAAAACGGCCTGCATCGATTGCAGGCCGTTTTTTATCGGATGATTTCTACCTCGGACATATTGTAGTCTTGCTGCTTTTGAAACATGACTTCCAGAAGGCCATCCTTATAGACGGCTTTTGTTCCTTTGCGTTTGACTAAACAAGGAAGGTTTACTTTTTTCGGATGATCTGCTCTTGGGAAGTTTTCCAACCATAATTCGTGAGATGTGTGTTTGATTCTCACTTGTTCCAGCCATTCTTCGCTGATTGGCACCTTTACAAACACATGGTCTGCAGTTTCGAATATATCAATATCAGGTTTGACATCAGGTTTTGCATCAGGTTTGGCGGGCTGTTCTTTTTGGGGGAGAGGATCGCGGAAAGGAAATTGAGCCGCATAATCACTGCCGAACACACTTTCCATCACACGATTGACATACGTTTCAACTTCTTTCGGATCAGCTTTTTTTAATGCCTCTTTAGAAAATTGATTGTGGAAAGGAAAGTACTTGTTCCACTCAAACATTGTCTTCACATCCTTTCTTCACGGACAAAATAGTATATGCCCGCCAGATCTTTCACGTGATATAATATAAGATGCTCTAAAGAAAGGCAGGGATATAAATGCAATATTCAGAAACAAAAAAAGGCGTTATTTACACAGCCGTTTCCTTTATCATGTGGGGGCTGTTTCCGCTCTATTGGAAGCTTCTCGAACAGCTGCCGGCTCTTGATATTTTGGCTCATCGTATTATATGGTCTTTTGTTTTTATGTGTATCGTACTTTTTTTCTTGCGGCAATGGAAAATAGGATGGCAGGAGCTGCGCTCTCTGAAAAAGAACGGAGGGATCCTCTCTTTATTTCTTGCCTCTATCCTGATTTCGATCAACTGGTTTGTATACATATGGGCTGTCAACCATGGCTATTTGCTTGAGGCTAGTCTTGGCTATTACATTAATCCGCTTGTATCAGTGCTCCTTGGGATTTTATTTTTAAAGGAAAAACTGAATCGCCTGCAATTAGTGGCCGTTTCGATTGCGGCAGCCGGTGTCATCATCTCGGCGTTCCAATACGGCTCCATTCCTTATGTTGCGCTTCTGCTGGCATTCAGTTTTGGGCTATACGGGTTAAGCAAAAAAAGAACAAGCCTGCCGAGCGCCATCGGCTTAACGCTGGAAACATTCATGATTATGCCCATTGCATTGGGGTATTTGCTGTTCAGCGGACATGTTCAGCCAGCGGGTGCAGAAAGCGGAGGGACGTGGCTGCTTCTCTTTTTAGCCGGTGTGTTTACGGCTTTGCCGCTCTTATTGTTTGCGGAAGGAGCGAAACGGCTGCCGCTGTATCAAGTCGGTATCTTACAATATATTGCGCCGACCATTACTCTTCTGATCGGGCTGTTTGTTTACCATGAGCCATTTTCAAGCTCGAAGGCTTTTACATTCAGCTGTATATGGGCTGCGCTGCTCTTGTTTACGTTTTCACAAGTGAAGTGGAAACGGGCGTCAAAAAGCCATTGAGGCCTTTGGCTTTTCAGCTGATGCATATATTATGTATAATCATTTCATGTATGTAAGACATAAAGGAGCAAGACGATGGACAATGATAAAGAGATAGTGAAAGCCTATGCTTCACTTTGGAATAACCGATCTCTCGCACATGATGACGCAGAAGCGGTAGCAGAGGCGATTGATCTTGAGCTCTTGGATAGACGAACACATCCAAGACTCCGAAAACCGCTGCTGGAAAAATATTTTGCCGCGATTCAGCGCATTGTGAATTCACAGCTCGAACCGGCTGTGAAATATCAGCTGGTCAAATTACATACAGAACGTGCAAAGTATTTAAAAGAAGAAAGAGGGGAGCAATCATGAAAGCGATCATAAAAGAAGATGTGCAAGCATCTTTAGAACGATATGCGGACCGCCCTGTATATATCCATTTAGAAACCACCACAGGTTCTTATTCAGCGCATTTAAATGAAAAGAACATGACGGTTGTTGCGTATATCCGCAATGCAAAAGTCACTTATCATCAGGCAAAAATCAAAGGCAACGGGCCTTACCGCGTTGGCTTGAAAACAGAAGAAGGCTGGATTTATGCTGAAGGCTTGACTGAATACACGGTAGATGAAGAAAACCGTTTATTAATGGCGGGACACCTGCCGGGCGGTAAACTGGCTATTTCTCTGCAAATTAGCGAAAAACCGTTCACAGTTTAAAGAAAAGGGTGAATAATAATGAAAGAACATGTACTAGTAATCCTGCCTCACCCTGATGATGAATCATATGGAGTGGCAGGTCTAATTGCCTTAAACAGAAAAAAAGACATTCCCGTTACGTATGCCTGCGCCACTTTAGGTGAAATGGGCAGAAATATGGGCGATCCATTTTTCGCGAATCGTGAAACGTTGCCGCTGCTAAGAAAACAAGAGCTCATCAACGCTTGCAAAGAAATGGATATCAATGACCTTCGTATGCTTGGACTCCGTGACAAAACGCTCGAATTTGAAGATGATGAGTATTTAGCTGATATCATGGAAGAGATCATAGATGATGTAAAACCAAGTTTAATTGTCACATTTTATCCCGGACACGGTGTGCACCCTGACCATGATGCATGCGGGGAAGCGGTTATCCGTGCATTATATCGCAAAAAGAAAGAAGACCGTCCGCGTACAATCTGCATGGCCATTACCCGCAACAGAGAAGAGGTTCTCGGCGAAGCTGATGTCGTACTTGATATCAAAGAAGTAGCTGATATTAAAATGAATGCGTTAAGAGCTCACCGCACACAAACAGAAGGCATGCTCAGAGAGCTTGAAGAGAAATTGAAAAATAATGAACCTGTTATGGCAACATGGTTTGAAGAAGAAATATATTGGACGTATAAATGGAATGATTAATCAAAAAGGTATAAGGCCTTAAGCCTTATACCTTTTTTAATTTTAAGTCCGATGCAATTGCTGAAGCGAGAGTGGATCTCAAGGAAATACCTTCGAAAGACAAACCTAGCTGAACCGCTGTTTGCGCGATTTCCGGACGGATTCCAGACAAAGTTGAAGAAACACCGATTAAACGAAGCGCCTCAATCAGACTGAACAGCTGATGGGCAACCATCGTATCAATCACAGCTACTCCTGACAAATCAATATACAGTTGTGTCACCTTTTTTTTCGCACATTGATGCAGTGTGTTTTCCATAATCAGCTTGGCGCGGACTGTATCAATATCTCCGATTAAAGGCAGCAGTCCGACGCTGTGAAACAGCACGATGACCGGAGCGCTCAATTCAGTAATCATATCTTTTTGGGCCTGAAGCTGAAGGCTTGTGTTTTTGTACATTTCTTCTATAAAAATATGAATCACAAGATCAAACGCTTTTATAAGGGCGTGATACAGGTCTTCGGCCTCTTCGCTTTTCACAGTATCCTGATTGAGATGGACAAATTCTTTCACATAGGAAACATATAAATCTCTCACTCTGACAAACTCCCGAATAATATAGTGGATAGGAGTTTTTAAATGCTCTTGATCCTGTGTGACTTCAAAGGCCCATTCTTTCAGTATAGGCAAGTATACGTCCTCATCATCTATAAAAATACGGTTTATTTTATAGTTAAAGGCAAGATTCTGGCTCTTTAAATTGTGAATGACAACAGGGTCTGTTGAGGCATAAATGGAATTGGGATCAGTCTCCTCGATTGTTTCATACCATGTTGAACTGATGGTTTCCGCATGCTGGGAAAGATACTCGAATAATTTTTTGTTTTTTGCCATGATTGATCACCTCTTTTAAATGTGTTGTTTTTGCGAATAACGTTTTTGCAGTTTTGCCAGCCTGAAAAACAGCCCAACTGCTCCGGCGGCGAGTCCCGCTATTAATCCAATCCAATAGCCGAATGCACCGAGGCTTGTAAACGTACCGACCATATAACCGACCGGAAGGCCAATGACCCAGTAAGAGACAAAAGCGGCCGCAAGCGTATAGTTCACATCTTTGTACCCTCTGAGTGCTCCCTGGATCGGTGCGGCAACAGCATCGGAAAGCTGAAAAAATAGCGCATAAATTAAAAAGTGCTGTGTCAGCCGGAGCACATCGGGGTCAGAAGTGTACATGCCCGCAATTTGCTCTCTGAATAAAAGGATACAGGCGGCAGTGAACAAAGAAAAGCCGATCGCCATCATGATGCCGATTAAGCTATATGAGCGTGCATCCTTAAAACGGGCTGCACCAGCTTCAAACCCGACAACAATAGTTAAAGCCATGGATACGCTGAGCGGCAGCATATATAAAAGAGACGCAAAATTCATGGCTGCCTGGTGGGACGCGATGGTCACTGTATGAAAATGGCTCATGAGAAGCGTGACAGCTGCGAAGATGCTCGTTTCAAAAAACACGGCGAACCCAATAGGCAGCCCGATTTTGAGCAAATTTTTGCATGCTTTCCAAGAGAACTTATACATGGTAAGGAAAATCCCGTATTCAGAAAACGGTGCGTTTTTATGAATAATGAAAAAACTGATGATGCAGATACACCAATAAGTTAACGCGGATGCCAGCCCCGCGCCGACACCCCCAAGTGCCGGCATTCCGAACTTCCCGAAGATAAATACATAATTCAATACAAAATTGATCGGAAGAGAACTGAGTGTAATCATCATGGTGACTCTCGTTTTTCCTAATGAGTCGATGAATGATCTCAACACGGTGTAAACAAATAAAGGGAAAATTCCCAGTGATAAAAAGCCTAAAAAGTGTTTAGCAATCTGATGCACGTGAATATCAAGGTTCAATCGGCCAAGAATAAGGTCAACTGCAGCATATCCAATCACTAAAACGGCGATGCTAAGTAGCGCGGCCACGTATACAGCCTGTAAAACAGTAAAGGGGATCTTCTGTTTTTTCTCGGCGCCTAATAACTGAGCGACAATCGGGGTGACCGCCATTAATATACCTGCCAGTCCTGTGTAAACAGGGGTCCAAAGGCTTGAGCCAATCGCGACACCCGCTAAATCAGCGGGGCTGACTTTCCCTGACATCACCGTATCTAGAAAAGTCATTAGAGAAAGCCCCGCTTGGGTAATGAATATCGGTATTAAAATGTGCAAGAGCTGTTTGATTTTTTCCCGGGCGTTTTGAGTTTCTTTCATACATTGATCTCCGTTTCTTTTTCATAACGAGAGAAATTATAACATTTTATGTATAAAAAGCAATGAACGCCGGGCCTATTCTTTTTTTGTCGGTTTCGTTTTTCTAAACATTTGGGCATAAATAAAAGAAAGCGAAATCACGCCTAAAAAGGTGCAAATATACTGAATGATTCTTTCGATTTCCATTCTTTACATCCCTCCTTTACCAATAGAATGTGCATCAATAAGATAAGCATTCGTGAAAAGTTGGAAATTTGAACAGGAGATGAAGGCTATGCGCTATGAGCAGATATCAGAAAATGCGTTCAAGGGGAAAATACAGGTGTACTTAGAGCAAATATTAGGTGATGCATCTCTAATCTTGAAAACGCTTCACGAAAAAGACCAGTGCCTTCTTTGTGAATTAGATGATTTGGGGCACGTTTTTCAGGACATGCAGGGGATTGCATCCTCCTTTTATTTGCAATCATACATTGAGGAATTTACGCCGGCATTTATTGAGCTGGCCAAGGCGATTAAAGCCTTATCGGAACATAAGCATGGAGCTTTAATTGTGATTGAAAGAGCAGACCCGGTTGAACATTTTATTCAAAAAGGCACCTCCCTACACGCCGAGATCAGCTCTTCATTAATTGAAAGCATCTTTTTTCCCGGAAACCCTCTTCATGACGGCGCTTTGTTAGTGAGGGAAAACAAACTCGTGTCAGCAGCCAATGTGCTCCCTTTGACGACGAAGGAAGTGGATATCCATCTGGGAACCCGGCACCGGGCGGCTCTTGGTATGTCGGGATATACGGATGCACTGGTGCTCGTGGTTTCAGAGGAAACAGGGAAGATGTCGTTTGCCAAAGACGGTGTATTATATCCGTTAATTTCACCAAGAACGTAAAAATAATAAAAAGGGCCTGATTAAGAATCCTATCATGAGACAAAATGACTGAATTCGTATCTTTATTAAAGCATTCGCTTCAAGCTGAATGCTTTTTGTCTTGAAGACAGGAAATATAAACTGGTAGAAAAGTTATATGTGATGAATATTAATTAAGTGAAATACTTTACCTGTTTATGTATTTATAGTACCGTATAGAATATTACATAAATTTTTAAAGGAAGGGTGGCTGCCGCATGGCTAATGTATTAATGATCGGTTTCCCCGGTGAAGGGCATATTAATCCCTCTATCGGTGTGATGAAGGAGCTGAAATCCCGGGGAGAAAACATTACGTACTACGCAGTGAAGGAATATAAAGAAAAAATCACTGCCCTTGATATAGAGTTTCGTGAGTATCATGATTTCAGGGGAGATTACTTCGGGAAAAACGCAACCGGCGATGAAGAAAGAGATTTCACAGAAATGCTCTGCGCTTTTTTGAAAGCCTGTAAGGATATCGCGACTCATATTTATGAGGAAGTCAAACATGAATCGTATGATTACGTCATATATGATCACCATCTTCTCGCGGGTAAAGTCATTGCCAACATGCTGAAGCTGCCAAGATTTTCATTGTGTACAACCTTTGCGATGAATGAGGAATTTGCGAAGGAAATGATGGGAGCGTACATGAAAGGATCACTTGAAGATTCGCCTCATTATGAAACATACCAGCAGCTTGCAGAAACGTTAAATGCTGATTTTCAAGCAGAGATCAAGAAGCCATTTGATGTTTTTTTAGCTGATGGTGACTTGACAATCGTCTTTACATCAAGGGGATTTCAGCCACTGGCTGAGCGATTTGGCGAGCGATATGTATTTGTCGGTCCTTCCATTACAGAAAGAGCCGGAAACAATGAATTCCCATTTGATCAGATTGACAATGAAAACGTGCTGTTTATTTCAATGGGAACCATTTTTAATAATCAAAAGCAGTTTTTTAATCAATGCCTTGAAGTGTGTAAGGACTTTGACGGTAAAGTTGTGCTCTCCATCGGCAAGCATATTAAAACAAGTGAGTTAAACGACATTCCGGAGAATTTCATTGTACGCCCGTATGTCCCTCAGCTTGAGATCTTGAAAAGAGCCAGCTTATTTGTGACCCACGGCGGAATGAACAGTACAAGTGAAGGTTTGTATTTTGAAACCCCGCTCGTTGTCATTCCGATGGGAGGCGACCAATTTGTTGTCGCAGATCAGGTGGAGAAAGTCGGTGCAGGAAAAGTGTTAAAAAAAGAAGAATTATCTGAAAGCCTTCTGAAAGAGACGATACAAGAAGTTATGAATAATCGTTCGTATGCTGAAAAGGCAAAAGAAATTGGACAATCACTGAAAGCGGCAGGCGGCTCTAAAAAAGCGGCCGATAGCATTCTTGAAGCTGTAAAACAAAAAACTCAATCAGCAAATGCATAGTGTAAAAGCCTGTTCTTATCGAAAGAACAGGCTTTTTGCCATTTCATAAGAATGCAGAGGAAGGGATTTGACACGCCGATAGAGAATTGATTAGAAAAATAGACAAGAAAGGAGGAGAAACTGCTTCGTTCATCAATAGAAAACCATCATTTTTACCCTCGCTTAAATAGTTCCTTAGACTTTCGAAAAACATATCCTCCTTATGTAAAATGTGAGGTGTTTATTTAAAGGTTAAAAGGTCGAATGATGCTGAAAATGCTGCCAAATGTTTGAAAAGGGTTTAACTTGCTGAAAAATTGACGATAAAACAGTTGTGTGCCATTTTTGGAAACAAAATACTAGCTGTTTTTGCAAAAAAAACAGTTTAGGAGGTTGAATGAATGAAAAAGAAGATTGTAGCCGGTTTGGCTGTTTCTGCAGTTGTTGGGTCGTCGATGGCCGCAGCACCCGCGGAAGCAAAAACGATAAAAGTAAAAAGCGGTGACTCTCTTTGGAAACTTTCCCGCCAGTATGATACGACAATATCAGCTCTGAAATCCGAAAACAAATTGAAATCAACGGTGCTTTATGTCGGACAAAGCCTTAAGGTTCCTGAAAGCAGCAAAAAAAGCACGACATCCCCATCTAACTCAAGCAAAACATCAACATACACAGTTGCATATGGTGATTCCCTATGGATGATTGCTAAAAATCATAAAATGAGTGTTTCTGAGCTTAAAAGCTTAAACAGCCTGAGCAGTGACCTGATTCGTCCGGGGCAAAAACTTAAGATCAAAGGGACAAGCAGTTCAAGCGGATCAAATGGATCAAAGAAAAACAGCGGTTCCAATTCTTCAGGTTCTTCAAAAAGTACATATACGGTTAAGCTTGGTGACTCACTGTGGAAAATCGCAAACAGCTTAAATATGACTGTAGCTGAATTAAAAACCTTAAATGGCTTAACATCAGATACACTTTATCCTAAACAAGTGCTCAAAATAAAAGGAAGCAGTTCACCTAAGAACGGAAACAGCGGTTCCAAAAAGCCGTCAAACTCCAATCCCTCAAAAACAACGACGTACAAGGTAAAAGCAGGCGATTCGCTGTGGAAAATTGCAAATCGGCTCGGAGTCACTGTCCAAAGCATCCGTGATAAAAACAATTTATCATCGGATGTGCTGCAAATCGGGCAGGTTCTGACTATTTCGGGAGCATCAAAATCTAATCCTTCAAATCCGACAAAGCCAACAAAGCCAAAAGATAACTCAGGGTCAAACATTCAAATAGGTTCGAAGATTGACAGAATGATAACGGAAGCGAAAAAATATGTCGGAGTGCCTTACCGATGGGGCGGAAACACGCCTGCCGGTTTTGATTGCAGCGGCTTCATTTATTACCTCATTAATAATGTATCATCTATATCAAGATTGAGTACGGCAGGATATTGGAATGTCATGCAGAAAGTCAGCCAGCCGTCAGTAGGAGACTTTGTCTTCTTTACCACATATAAATCCGGCCCGTCTCACATGGGGATTTATCTAGGCGGCGGTGATTTTATTCATGCAAGCTCATCGGGCGTCGACATTTCCAATCTCAGCAATTCGTATTGGAAACAGCGGTACTTGGGCGCAAGAAGTTATTTTTAAAAATGAGTATGACAAAAAGCCTTTTATAGGCTTTTTTGTTTATACCAGACAATGATTGACCACACTGTTAGAAAAAACAAGGGGGAGACAGTATGTACCGTCTCTTGCTGTTGATGATGCTGACGGCACTGGGAGTTGCCGGATGCGGACAAAAAAAACCTCCAGACCCTCCTAACCGGGTGCCGGAAAAAAAAGTGGTTGAAACGTCAGCGTTTGGTCATCATGTCCAACTGGTCAATCGTGAAGGGAAAGCAGTCGGTTTTATAGAGATCAAAGAATCAGGTGATGAAGGCCTCGATATTCATATTTCCGCAAACAGCCTACGTCCAGGTGCTTCTCTCGGTTTTCATATTTATGAGAAAGGTTCTTGTGTCAGGCCGGATTTTGAATCAGCGGGCGGTCCCTTTAATCCACTGAACAAAGAACACGGCTTCAACAATCCGATGGGGCATCATGCCGGAGATCTGCCGAACCTTGAAGTCGGTGCTGATGGAAAGGTAGATGTCATTATGAATGCGCCTGACACTTCACTGAAAAAAGGAAGTAAACTAAATATTCTCGATGAGGACGGAAGTGCATTTATTATTCATGAACAAGCCGACGATTATCTGACAAACCCAAGCGGCAATTCCGGTGCGCGTATTGTCTGCGGAGCCCTTTTGGGAAATAACGAGAAGCAGTAATATCATCCAAGCCCTTTTGTATTGAGCATACAGGGGCTTTTTTAGTATACTCGTTAATGGAATATGAATAGGAAAGGGAATCTGTCTATGACAACTCAACTACAGCACTTAACATTGCCGGAAGATATAAAACAAAAGCTTTTATCATATAAAGAGCAGCCTATTTCCCCAGAGTTTCAATCGCTTATAGGAACATCAGGCTATGAGGCGGAGGATGAAGCCATTTTATTTGACGCCATTATTGCATTAGCCATGGGGAAAAATGTCCTGCTGAAAGGGCCTACAGGTTCAGGAAAAACAAAGCTGGCAGAAACATTGTCCAGCTATTTTCATAAACCGATGCACAGCGTCAACTGTTCAGTCGACTTGGACGCTGAGGCATTGGTCGGTTATAAAACGATTGAAAATCAATCTGGCCAGGCGACAATCGAGTTTGTTTCAGGACCTGTTACAAAGGCAATGAAGGAAGGCCATTTTCTTTATATAGATGAAATCAATATGGCGAAGCCGGAAACACTGCCTATTTTAAACGGTGTATTAGATTACAGAAAAATGATGACAAATCCGTTTACAGGCGAGGTCATACGGGCTAAAAGCGGTTTCGGAGTCATTGCAGCCATCAATGAAGGCTATGTCGGAACTGTTCCTCTGAATGAAGCGTTGAAAAACCGTTTTGTCATCATTGATGTGCCTTATATTAAAGGCGAGCTGCTGAAACAAGTGCTCATGTCTCAGTCAGCCTTGAAAGACGAGAAATTGATTGACAGATTTATCACGCTTTCCTCTGACTTGATCGTTCAGGCCAATAACGGACAGGTGTCTGAAGAAGCGGCATCCATCAGAGCTTTAATCGATACATGTGATTTAGCTGCTTATATTCCGCCGCGTCGTGCCATTGAGCGGGGAATTGTAGAAAAGCTTGATGATGATCGGGAAAAAGCGGCCGTCCGAAATATTGCAGAAACTCTGTTTGAATGAGGGGGCTGCGATGAAATTTATCAAATTTAACGACAGCACGATTGATTCATTTTTATTTATGATGCTGACTGATTTGGCCAAAACACTCACCAAGAGTGAAGCGGTAGAAGTGGAGTATGGCGTTCAGTCCTATTACAATCCATTTGAAAAGAAAATCTATATGAGCCACTTTTGGAAAGACAGGGCAGCTGAGGACATGGAAGCGGGTCTGAAAAGCGACGTCTACCTGCGTTCAGTCGGAACAAGATATAGCTCGCTGCATGAGTATTCGAACTTTTTGAATGATATCCATCGCCATCTTACGTTTAAAAGTTTTGCCAAGCAGCTCTTTATGCTGCTTGAAGACATTAGAATCGAAGAATGCATCAAACGTGAGCGCCCGGGTACGAAACAAGTATTTGCGAAGCGAAAAGACATGTACAGAAAACATTTCTCAACTCAGCTGACCTTAAATTTGGAACGAAGCATTTTTACCGATGCGCTCTTTTGCGCGATCTATGTCAAGCTCACAGCGGAATCGCCGCTTGAGACCCTTCCGTCCATGCGTGAAGATATCGATCTGATGCGCCCGTTTATTGAGCAGCAGCTCTTGCGTGTGTATGAAGCAGATTCGACACGGCAGGTTCTGAAAATTGTTGAGGACCTCATGGATGGGCTTGAAGAGGTGCTCGATAAAGACATGTTGAACACCTACTTCTTTTTGCCTGAGCTTGACTACGCAAAAGCTGCAGAACAGCCGTTATTTGAAGAAGAGAAAAAAGCGCCGAAGCTGAGTGATGACATCACGCTTCCAAAACAATCAGACGGTGATGAGGATATCCATGAAGAAGAAATGCCGACATGGCACCGGGAAACAGAAGCACCGTCTAAAAGCTTCCTTCAATTTGATATTGAACACGGCGCAAAATCAGATTTAGGAAAAGATGCTTCAAGGGAAGGCGACGATGGAGATCAGGCCCTTGGCTCTGTTCAAGGATCAGCCAGACAAACGAAACGGAAAGACTATTCCAAGTTGGAAGCGCTGGAGTCCCAAAAAGACCAGCCGAACGGAGCGGGTATGGCTGACGGCAAAGAAAATAAATATGCATTTCCAATTTATAAAGAACCGCAGCCGGCAACCAGTGAAGAAGAGCTTTCTTATAAACAGCAGGCAAAAACGATTGAATCGTATCAAAAGCGTTTGAAACAAATGATTCAAAAAACGCTGGAGCATAAAAAAACATTGCCGAGAACAGACCTTCATGCCGGGAGACTGAACAATAAGCTTCTTCGTTACTTCACTGAGCGAAATCCGCGCCTATTCTACAAAAAGCAAGAACCGTCTTCAGAAATTGACGCAGTTTTTACATTGCTGGTCGATTGTTCCGCCAGCATGTTCGACAAAATGGACGAAACAAAACGAGGAATCGTGCTGTTTCACGAAGCGTTGAAATCGGTAGCGGTTCCGCATCAGATTGTCGGTTTCTGGGAGGACACAAATGATGCGACCGAAACAAGCCAGCCAAACTATTTCAATACGGTTATTCCCTTCCAATCATCATTAAGACAAGAATCTGGACCGGCGATTATGCAGCTTGAGCCAGAGGAAGATAACCGTGACGGGTACGCAATTAGGCAGATGACGAAAAAAATGCTGCACCGCAGCGAGGCGCAAAAGTTCTTAATTGTTTTCTCAGATGGAGAGCCGGCCGCATTTGGCTACGAACAAAATGGGATCGTCGATACAAGTGAGGCGGTTATCGAAGCCCGAAAAAGAGGAATAGAAGTGATAAATGTTTTTCTCTCCAACTCAGAAATAGAAGAATCGCAAATGAAGACGATCCAGGATATGTACGGAAAATTCAGTATATTTGTCCCGGATGTTGATCAGCTACCGGATGTTTTGTATCCGCTGCTGAAAAAACTGCTTCATAAAAGCATAGGATAGCCCTTAATCCTATGCTTTTTGGCGTTTGTTTTTTCGAATGATTAAATTTTTTGTTTTTTATAAAGGTTTTTTACTATTTTGTGAACAATCAAGGTAGAATCAAATTGCAAACAGTGGTAAAATATCGTTGGAAGCGTTTTTATTACATAATTTTGGACACAGCGTTCGAAAGTTATTTCAAGATAGTGAATCAATCACTTGATTATTTAAGTTGGGGGTAATATTCAAATGTTTCAAAATAGTATGAAACAACGAATGAATTGGGAAGATTTTTACGGTCCGAACCTCGGCTATGCGCTGGAGCTTTACGATCAGTATACCCAGGATCCGAACAGCATTGACCCGGATTTGAAGGAAATGTTCGACGAGCTCGGTGCTCCGCCAAGCGATATAAAAGAGGCCTCGGGAACAAAAGAAAAGGGACGTGTTACAGCCGATCTGATTCAAAAGATCGCATCAGCAGTCAGACTTGCAGAAGATATCCGAACCTATGGCCATTTGAACGCTTCCGTCAATCCGCTCAGAAAGGATGAGAAAAAGAGCGAACTTTTTCCATTATCCGATTACGGGCTAACAGAAGAGGAAATAAAAGCAATACCTGCGTCAGTCATCTGCAAAGACGCTCCTAAAAACATTACGAACGGTTTAGAAGCCATTCAGTATTTACGAAATACGTATAAAAGAACCATCTCATTTGAATTTGACCATGTGCATGACTTCAAAGAGCGCGAATGGCTGACAAGAAAGATTGAATCTGGCGAGCTGTTCCAGAAGAACTCAGCTGAAAAGCTGTCGGCTGTGCTGGAAAGACTGACTGAAGTAGAGGGCTTCGAGCAGTTTTTGCACCGCACATTCGTCGGGCAGAAGCGCTTTTCCATTGAGGGTCTGGACGCTCTTGTTCCAGTGCTTGATGACATTATTGCACAATCTGTCAAATCAGGCACGACAAGCGTCAACATCGGGATGGCGCACAGGGGACGCCTGAATGTCTTGGCACATGTGCTCGGCAAACCGTATGAAATCATCTTCTCTGAATTCCAGCATGCGCCGAACAAAGATCTTGTCCCGTCTGAGGGATCAATTGGAATCAGCTACGGATGGACAGGGGATGTCAAATACCATTTGGGGGCGAATCGGGAGCTTCAAGACGCTGAAACAAAATCAGCGCGCATTACGTTAGCGAACAACCCGAGCCACTTGGAATTTATCAATCCGATTGTTGAAGGCAGCACAAGAGCGGCACAGGAAACGCGAACACAAAGCGGATACCCGGTACAAGATGAAACAAAATCGCTGGCCATTTTAATCCATGGAGACGCTGCATTCCCTGGGGAAGGAATTGTAGCTGAAACATTGAATTTAAGCTCTTTAAAAGGGTATCAAGTAGGCGGTGCGATTCATATTATCGCCAATAACATGATCGGATTCACAACAGAAAGCGCTGAATCCAGATCGACAAAATATGCCAGTGACCTGGCCAAGGGTTATGAAATTCCGATTGTTCACGTGAATGCGGACGATCCTGAAGCTTGTCTTTCAGCAGTTAAGTTTGCGGTCGAATACCGAAAAACATTCAACAAGGATTTTCTGATTGATTTGATCGGGTACAGACGCTATGGACACAACGAAATGGATGAACCGTCAACCACTCAGCCAATGCTGTATGACGCTGTCAGAAAGCATCCGACCGTCAAACAAATTTTCGCTGAAAAGCTGGTAAAAGAAGGCGTGCTTACCGAGGAAGTTGTTCAAAACATCGAAAAATCGGTAACGAAGCGCATTGAGGATGCATATCAGAAAGTTCCGTCTAAAAAGGAACACACTGCTTGTGAAATTGAACTTCCAGAGCCTGTATCAAACGGTTTCCCAGATGTGGACACTTCGATTGATTTTGATGTGCTCCGCAAGCTGAATGGCGAATTGATCAACTGGCCGGAGTCATTTAATGTTTTCGGCAAGCTAAAGCGCATTTTAGAAAGACGCGCCAAGGCGTTCGATGATGACAGAAAAGTGGAATGGTCTTTGGCAGAATCACTCGCGTTTGCTTCAATTTTGAAAGACGGAACACCGATTCGTTTAACAGGACAGGATTCCGAGCGCGGAACGTTCGCCCAAAGAAACCTTGTGCTTCATGACAGTGAGACGGGCAAAGAATTTGTGCCGCTTCATCACTTATCTGACTGCAGCACATCATTTGCTGTTCATAACAGCCCGCTGTCTGAAGGATCGGTTCTCGGTTTTGAATACGGCTATAACGTGCATTCACCGGAAACGCTTGTTTTGTGGGAAGCACAGTACGGAGATTTTGCCAACGCTGCTCAAGTGTATTTTGACCAATTTATTTCTGCCGGACGCGCGAAATGGGGCCAAAAATCCGGATTAGTCATGCTGCTCCCGCACGGTTACGAGGGACAGGGGCCTGAGCACTCAAGCGGAAGAATCGAGCGATTCCTGCAGCTTGCAGCGGAAAACAACTGGACGGTTGCCAACCTGACAAGCGCGGCACAGTATTTCCATATTTTAAGAAGGCAGGCTAAAATGCTGCTTCGTGAAGAAATCAGACCGCTTGTCATTATGACGCCGAAGAGCCTTCTTCGCAACCCAAATACGGTGTCGGAAGTGCAGGAGCTCAGCGAAAGCCGCTTCCAGCCTGTTTATGAACAGTCGGGACTTTCTCATGACTATGAAAAAGTAACCAGACTTGTATTATCCAGCGGTAAAGTGTCTATAGACATTAGCGATCATTTTAATAAGTTAGAAGACGGTAAAGAGTGGCTTCACATTGCGAGAATCGAACAGCTGTATCCATTCCCGGCAAAAGGAGTCAAAGAATTATTTACAAAACTTCCGAACCTGAAAGAAATCGTTTGGGTGCAGGAAGAGCCGCAGAACATGGGGGCTTGGGGTTATATCAGCCCGTATTTGACAGAGATTGCACCAGAGGGAGTAAGCGTTCAATATATTGGACGAAGAAGACGATCCAGCCCTGCAGAGGGAGATCCGACAGTTCATAAAAAAGAACAGGAACGTATTGTATCTGATAGCTTGACTCGCAAAAACTAAGGGGGAAATGAAAAAATGGCGGAAATTAAGGTACCTGAATTAGCAGAATCAATCTCAGAAGGAACAATAGCCCAATGGTTAAAGCAGCCTGGTGACTATGTAGAACAGGGTGAATATCTGCTTGAACTAGAAACGGATAAAGTGAATGTTGAATTGACAGCAGAAGAATCGGGTGTACTTCAAGAGGTATTGAAAGATTCGGGTGATACCGTCCAGGTCGGAGAAATTATCGGTACGATTTCAGAAGGCGCGGGTGAAAGTTCTGCCCCTGCTCCTACAGAGAAAGCAGAAAGCAAGGAAAGCATAAAAGAAGAGAAACAGGCTGAACCAGCTGCACAAGAGGTGAGCGAGGAAGCACAATCTGAAGCAAAATCAAGAACGATTGCTTCTCCGTCGGCCCGTAAGCTGGCGAGAGAAAAAGGAATTGACCTGTCTCAAGTTCCAACTGGAGATCCGCTTGGAAGAGTGCGCAAGCAGGATGTCGAAGCGTACGAAAAACCGGCATCAAAACCGGCTCCTCAGCAAAAGCAGCAGCCTCAGGCTCAAAAAGCACAGCAAAGCTTTGACAAACCTGTTGAAGTGCAAAAAATGTCACGCCGCAGACAAACGATTGCAAAACGCCTTGTAGAGGTACAGCAAACATCAGCGATGCTGACCACATTTAATGAAGTGGACATGACGGCTGTCATGAATCTCAGAAAACGCCGCAAAGATCAATTCTTTGAGCAAAATGAAGTGAAGCTCGGCTTTATGTCTTTCTTCACGAAAGCGGTCGTGGCTGCATTGAAAAAATATCCGCTGTTGAATGCAGAAATTCAAGGCGATGAGTTGATCGTTAAAAAATTCTACGATATCGGAATCGCTGTTGCTGCTGATGAAGGCCTTGTCGTTCCGGTTGTGCGGGATGCGGATCGCCTGACATTTGCAGGAATCGAAAAAGAGATCGGCGAGCTTGCGAAAAAAGCAAGAAACAATAAATTAACCCTTAGCGAGCTTCAGGGAGGCTCCTTCACGATTACAAACGGAGGGACTTTCGGTTCATTGATGTCAACTCCAATTTTAAACAGCCCGCAAGTCGGTATACTGGGCATGCATAAGATTCAGCTGCGTCCTGTAGCCATTGATGAAGAGCGTTTCGAAAACCGTCCGATGATGTATATCGCTTTATCTTATGATCACCGAATTGTAGACGGTAAAGAAGCGGTTGGTTTCCTCGTGACAATCAAAAATTTACTGGAAGATCCTGAACAGCTTTTATTAGAAGGATAATAAAAAGGGTACATCACGATAAAGTGATGTACCTTTTTTGATGCATATTTAAAGTGATGGATTTCTGCTTTTGGATCCAGCTTGTTTCTTTTTTACTTTTTTTGACCAATATGTTGCAAGCATAGAACCTGAAAGGTTATGCCACACACTGAATATTGCGCTTGGTACGGCAGATAGCGGTGAGAAGTGAGCCGTGGCAAGTGCAGCCCCAAGCCCGGAGTTTTGCATGCCGACTTCGATTGCAATCGCTTTTTGAGACGGGTAATCCATTTTTAAAAGCTTTGCACAAAGAAACCCAAGTAAATAACCGATACCGTTATGCAGGATAACAACTGAAAAAATGAGCAACCCCGATTGAAGCAGATTTTCCTGATTGCCGCTGACGACAGCTGAGACAATCGCAACGATGCCAATGACAGAAACAAGCGGAAGGGCATGTACGGCTTTTGCCACTTGTTTTCTGAAAAACATTTTGACAATCAAACCTGCAATGATCGGAAATAAAACCGCCTGTAAGATTGAGATAAACAAAGACCCCGGTGAGACAGGAAGCCATTCTTTGGCAAACAGCATAATCAACAACGGTGTTATAACTGGTGCCAATAAGGTAGAAATTGTCGTAACCGCAACAGAAAGGGCAGTATTTCCTTTTGCTAAGAATGTCATAACATTAGATGCAGTTCCCCCGGGACAGCAGCCGACAAGAATAACTCCAACTGCGATTTCAGCTGGAAGATGAAGCCCAAATGCGAGGCCGAAAGCAACGAGCGGCATGATCGTATACTGAGCTATTACTCCAATAATAACTTGCCAAGGCTTTCTGACTAGCTCTTTGAAATCATCGGCTTGCAGTGTAAGGCCCATCCCAAACATGATAATGCCGAGAAAAATCGTAATATAAGAACTGATCCACGTAAATAAAGATGGGAAAGAAAATCCCAGCACTGCAAAAACAATGACCCATATGCCAAAGGTTTGTCCTGCAAAATGACTTATTTTTCTAATGATGTCCATAAAAACACTCCTAACACACTTATCAAGAACTTCAGCAGAAATTCTTACAAATTTCATAACATTCTCTTATTATAAATAATTTTCTGAATAATTCAATATTAGTTTTTGGCAGATGTCTATAGATATATGATGTAAACTAATCAAAATGTTCTTGACTATATAGGAAGATATTCTTACAATGAACCTTTATAATGGTTAGATCAAATAGGAGTGATACGGTGAAGGAAGCAAATCAATGGTCTTCGAAGCTCGGCTTTATTTTAGCCGCGGCAGGATCAGCTATCGGGCTTGGTGCGATATGGAAATTCCCATATGTTGCCGGAACCAGCGGAGGAGGCGCATTTTTACTTATTTTTATTTTATTTACGGTTTTAATCGGACTGCCTTTATTGTTAGGTGAATTCATCATAGGCAGAAGAACACAGAAAGATGCCGTTCAGTCCTATAAAACACTTGCTCCAGGAACGAAGTGGCATTGGATCGGTTATTTAGGCATGGTGACATGCTTTATTCTTCTATCTTTCTACAGTGTCGTCGGCGGATGGATTTTAATTTATATTATAAAAGGCTTCACTGGCGGTTTATCGCAAACATCTGGTTTTGATACGATATTTGCAAGTACCATTTCAAATCCTTATTTGGCTGTAGGAGGCCAACTGCTCTTTATGGTGGTAACAATTTTAGTTGTTGCAAAAGGGGTAAGCAGCGGAATTGAAAAAGCAAGCCAAGTATTAATGCCGGCGCTTTTTCTATTATTCATCATTTTAATGGTGCGTTCGGTTACACTTGATGGCGCGATGGAAGGAATCAAATTTTTCCTGATGCCTGATTTAACTGCAATTAATGCCAATACCATTTTATATGCAATGGGACAATCCTTTTTCTTATTAAGTGTCGGTGTATCTGTCATGGTAACGTATAGCGCTTATTTAGAGAAGCAGGAAAATCTGGTACAGTCCGCTGTATCTGTAACTGTTATGAACATGCTTGTTGCTGTAATGGCCGGAATTGCGATTTTTCCAGCTGTCTTTTCATTCGGCCTCAAACCAGACCAAGGCCCGGTTCTGTTATTTAACGTGCTGCCGACTGTGTTTAATCAAATGCCGTTCGGAATTATCTTTTTATTAGCATTTTTACTTCTATTTTTATTTGCTGCATTGACATCTGCTTTTTCAATGCTGGAAATTTTGGTCGCAGTACTTTCGAAAGGCGATGTCAATAAGAGAAAACGATTCGCTTGGTTAGGCGGAATTGCGATTTTTATTGTCGGTGTGCCGTCTGCATTATCATACGGTGTCTTAAGTGACGTCACTATATTTCATCTGTCTATTTTTGATGCGGCCGACTATCTTGTGAGCAATATTTTAATGCCGTTAGGTGCGTTACTGATTTCGATTTTTGTTCCGCTAAAAATACCGAAACAGGATTTGTTTGACGAGCTGAAAAGCGGTTCCAATCTCAAACGAAAGTGGTTTGCGGTTTGGCTGCTGCTCATTAGATATCTATCTCCTGTTGCCATCATCATCGTGTTTTTGCATGTGGTAGGGATTTTTTAAAACACGAAGCCCCCGGGGAAAGGGGGCTTTTTTTAATAGAGCTTCCAAACGACTTCTTTTGCCTGCTCAAAACGTTTTTCTGCCTCGCGCCAATCCACGACATTCCACCAGTGGTCGACATAGCTGGCCCGGTCATTTTTGTATTGCAAATAGTAGGCATGCTCCCATACGTCAAGCGGTAAAAGGGGGATCACATCCCATTGGCTGAAGAGCTGGTGTTTTTCTGCCGTTAAAATCTCCAGCCGTCCTGATCGAGGTGCCCAGACCAGAATGGCCCAGCCGACGCCTTCCACTTTTTTAGCGGCTTGGGTAAAATGTTCTTTAAAAGCGGAATAGCTTCCAAATGAAAGGTCTATCATTTGGAACAATGCCCCTGTAGGACGCCGTTTTCCGTTTGGATGCATAGAAAACCAAAAAATACTATGCAAATAATGGCCTGCTCCATGGAACGCAAGCTCTCTTTCCCAATGAGTGATTAAGTCATAATTCTTTGTTGTTCTCGCTTTTTTAAGCTCTGATTCTGCTTTGTTCAGGCCATCGACATAGCTTTGATGATGTTTTGTATGGTGAAGGACCATAATATCGCGTGAAATATAAGGTTCTAAGGCGGAGTATTTGTAAGGAAGCTTTGGCAGCACGTGTTTCCCTATAGGAACATAAGCGCGTCTTTCACTTGTATCATCTGATTCTGTAATATCCCGATAAAGGGCAGCGGCCTGTTTATACCAATCTTCTTCTGTTGTTTGGTCATCTTCCAGAGCCTCAATCATCTTGTCGATTTGATCTTCAAACTGGTCAAGCTGACCTCGCTTTTGAATCTGATCTTTCAGGGCTTCACACCAATTGAACATCTCCGTTTGATAAGATTCACGTTTCATTTGCTGTCTCCTTTTCAATAGAATCTAAATACTTCCCGACAGCCAGCAAAGAGAATACATATGGATAACTGTGATAGCGAATATAAAATTGCTTCGGCAATCCGATCCCTGCTGGATACGCGAGGCTATCGGCGCTATGCGAACTGCTGTCGGTAAGGTATTGCATGCCTTTCACAACTGACGGGTGTTCGGAATTTTCATATGTGAGCAAAGCGTCTAAAGCCCAGGCCGTTTGTACAATGGTTCCTCTATGAAGCGGTACATATGTTTTGATTTCGGCGCTTTTGCAGGATTCTCCCCAGCTTCCCTCATCATTTTGTATGGATTTGAGCCAACGCAGAGCCTTTTGTATACCGGGATGCTTTCGGTCAACCCCGCATGCATGCATACCAGTAAGAGCAGCCCAAGTGCCGTAAATGTAGCAAACACCCCATCTGCCGTACCATGACCCATTTTGTTCCTGATGTTCGAAAAGCCACTTCACTGCGCGTTGAATATGTTGATGTTTTTCTGTGAAGCCAACTTTCTCGCCTAAAAAGTGCAGTACACGTCCGGTGAGGTCGGCGGTTGAAGGGTCAACTGCAGCGTCCTCGGCGGATTCAATCGGCAGAAGGCGGATCAGTGGATGGTTCACATTTTTTTCAAAAGCAGAAAATCCGCCGTCATTGTTTTGCATTGATAAAAGCCAAGATACCCCTCGCTCCCATGCTGCAGGAGAATGATTGCGGGGAATTGCCTTTAAAACGGCTGCTGTGTCGTCACAGTCAGGGTTATTTGTATTAATGTTTGAAAACCCCCAGCCGCCAGAAACTGAATTAGGATTTTTGACAGACCAATCTGCTATTTTGGTATGCTGGCGTTCTAGCAAAAAGTCGGCTGCTTTTGTAACAGAGCCATCCGTTTCGGTCACACCATTTTTTTGAAGGGCATAGCTGATTAGAGCTGTATCCCAAACAGTTGAAGTAGAGTTTTCCAGATAAGGAATCCCGTTGCATTTAGTCACCAGTGATTTAATGCCGGTAATCGCCCTCCTGATAACAGGAGAGTAGCGTGACACACCAAGTGACAGAAGGCTGTAAACCATAAATATGGTTGCGCTCGCATAGCTGTATAATGTTCCGTCTTTTTCAATCCGGTCCAGCATATACGTTTTAGCTGTCTGTAGGCCCAGCTGCTGAAAAGCAAATGGTGCATGAAAAACGCGTTTCCAATGTGACAAAATAGACGTGAGATCTCTTTCTTCGAAAGCATCAGACCGAAGCCAAGTGAAAGGATTTTTTGTCATATGCGGATCGAGATGGTGAAGAGATGAAATATTGCGGTTAATAAGGACAAATCGCTGATTGAGTGTTACAGCCATAGGAGCAAAATGAATACGGGCATATGAGCTGAACTGATAGAAATGAATCGGCAATGTTGGGGGGAGCGCCATGAGTGATAATGGTAAATACAAAGCAGGCCAAGGATAAAGCCCGTTCGCGGCAAGCATCCATTTTGTCATAAAATGAACATGTCTCAAACCGCCATGTGAGATGATAAATTGTTCAGCTTTCTTCATGTGCGGCTCAGATCTGTGAAAACATCCTGAAGCCAGCATCCCAACATAACCTTGGACGGTAGCCGTTAGATTTCCGCGCGTTTCATCGGGATAGTTGATAAATGTGCCGTCTGGCTGCTGTTTTGCATGAATGCCGGCTGCAAGGGATGATATCAGTTCTTTTTCATTTTCGCCTTCATCTAGTGAGGTAAGGAGCAAAATAAAAAAGGAATTTGTCATGATTGGTCCTTCAAAGCAAAATGTCCATGAACCATCAGCATTTTGCCTGTCTCTTAACTCCGTAATGGTTTTCTTTTGAAAACGCCTCACTTTCTCCTGAAGTGTGCCCATCACGCTCAACTCCTTCAGAAGCATATATATTCAGCGTCTTTTACTGCCATTACAGAAAGAAAAAAACTGCTGGCAGGCAGCAGTTTTTTAAACATACATGTTAGTCTTCAAGGTTTATCCATACACTTTTGACTTCTGTGTAATTATCCAAGGCATATGATCCCATTTCTCGTCCGAGTCCTGACTGTTTATAACCGCCAAATGGAGACGCCGCGTCAAACACATTATAGCAGTTCACCCAAACGGTTCCGGCTTGAAGTCGGTCCGCGATATAGTGTGCCTGCTTGACGTTCTCTGTCCATAGTCCGGCCGCAAGCCCATATTCTGAATGGTTTGCCCGTTCAATAACTTCATCGACTGTTTCGTACGGAATTGCAGTCAGCACGGGTCCGAAAATTTCTTCTTTTGCAATGGTCATTTCGTCTTCAACATTCGCAAACACAGTCGGTGCGACAAAATATCCTGCTTCAAAAGGACAGCTTCCGCCGGTCACTGCTTTTGCTCCTTCATCTTTTCCTTTTTGAATATAAGAAAGAACGCGCTCATGCTGTTCCTTGCTTACGAGAGGCCCGATTTGAGTATCTTTATGAAGTCCCGCTCCTTGGCGGAGTGACTCAGCATAGGACGCCATTTCATCAACAACTTCATCATATTGGTCTTTATGAATGAAGACACGTGAGCCCGCACAGCAGACTTGGCCCTGGTTAAACATCACACCGTTTAAAGCGCCCGGGATGGCTTTTTTCAAATTCGCATCCGGCAGAAGAATATTAGGCGATTTTCCGCCCAGCTCCAATGTAACACGCTTAATGCTTTTCGCTGCGGTGGACATGATTTTCTTTCCGATTTCAGTGGAACCGGTAAAGGCAATTTTATCAACCGCTTTGTGGTTCGTCAGCGCTTCTCCCGCATCTTCACCGAATCCTGGGATGATGTTGATTACACCGGCAGGGAAACCGGCCTGGTCAATTAATTCTGCCAAATAAAGAGCTGAAAGCGGTGTTTGTTCAGCCGGTTTGAGGACGATTGTACAGCCTGTTGCAAGTGCCGCGCCCATTTTCCACATCGCCATCAGGAGCGGGAAATTCCATGGAATGATCTGGCCGACGACACCGACAGGCTCATGACGCGTATAATTAAAATAAGCGCCGGAAACCGGAATCGTCTGTCCTGTTATTTTTGTACACCAGCCGGCGTAATAGCGCATATGCTCAATAGCCAGCGGAATATCTCCATTAGTCGTTTCATTGATCGGTTTCCCATTATCAAGTGTTTCAAGCTGAGCAAGCTCAGTTTTATGCTCTTCCATTAAGTCTGCCAGCTTATACATCAGTCTGCTTCTCGAAGCTGGAGACATTGTTCTCCATTCACCTTGGTCAAAGGCTTTCCGGGCAGCTTTAACCGCTTTGTCCACATCCGCAGCCTGGGCTTCATACAGCGTCATCAAGGTTTCGCCGGTCGCCGGGTTTGGAGTGTCAAAGGTTGCCCCTGAGGCACTCGGAACAAACTTTCCGTCAATATAAAGCTTCTTTGTTCCCTGTAAAAATGTCTCCAGCCTTTTCGTCACTTGCATCGTTAAAGAACTCATCCGTAACAAACCTCCAGTCATTTTTTATGGTCTGTTCTGAGATTCTTGGTGATAGCACATTGATTCATGGATTGAATAGCAGAAATAAGCTGTGATAGTTGCTTCAAACGTAAGCGTATACAAACATTCTATAATAGAAATCAAGGCAAAATCAATGAATAACCGATATTGCAATTTACAAAAGAAAAAAGCTACAATAAGCTTATAGATAAGAAAAGGAGATTTCATCATGATTCATAAAAATTGGCTTGAAAAAGAAACAATTAAAAAAGTAAAGTGTGTGCAGACAAACGCAAAAAAATATATCGTAAACCGCGTTTTAACGCCGGGAAAAGAATATGAAGTAAAAAATGAAACAGAGGAGTTTCTCTTTGTGGTCGACAATACGAATAAAGTCGGCGGCTATTATAAAGAATACTTCGAAGAGATGTAATGCTTCCTTGAAGCATCAGACAGATTTTGTTAAAACATCGATACATAATCCGCAGCTCAGCTGCGGTTTTTTTGTGGTTAAAACAGGAAATATAAAACAAAATTAAAAAAATCATTAAAAACCACTTTTTTATAAAAACATTGCTGAATATTGAAACTTTTTTCTCTATATGTGCGTATTACTTGATGACAACAGCTTAAAAGCCAAAAAACAAATCAAAAATTTGAAAAATGTAATCTGTTCGTAATGGTTTAAATGTCTTCTATGTCGTATTCTTATATAGGGATAAAGGACTTATTTTTATGTAGTGAATGATAAAACAAATAGATAAATGCAGAAAGAGGGGTTCTTCATTGGGTATTTTTTCTGTTAGCAGATCAACGGACGCAAAGAAGCTTGAGGCTTTGCTCGTTGAAGGGGAAAGAATAGAATCGATTTATAAGCTCCGAGTGGACCAAATTTGCTTTACAAATAAGCGGATCATTTTCTTTGACAATAAAATGTTTTCCAAAAAGAAGGTTCGTGTATTTCTTCCATATAAAACAATTGAAAGCTTTGCCATCCAAGAAGCGGGAATGTTTGATCCGGACACTGGGCTTTTATTGATGACAAGAAGCAAAACGTTCGAATTAGAATTTGCGAAAGACACCGATTTAAGCGAGGTTCAGGCGGTGCTGACAAAGCATTTGTGCAGCTGAATATTTGATGAGCCAGCCGTTCAAAAAATGGTTAGGCTTTTTTTTATATAAAAACAAGAACAGGGCATGTGCGCCCTGTTCTTATTACACCACACTGTTTTTCGCTGAGTTCGAATCAACAAGATCTGCATCTAATACATTTGAAATCGGTACGACAAGAGGAGTAAAGTCGCCATTTTCTTCTCCAAACCCTTGATTTATTTTAGCTGATAAAAAGTAATCGACCTGCTGATACGGACCGAGTGTTAAAGAGGAACCACGGTCCATCGTATTGATTTTAAATCCGCCGACATTCACGACGGAGGGAGAAAAGAACATCTCATCACTTCCTTTTGATTGAGGAGTTAACCGCTTCACTTTCAAAAGAGGCCGGAGAATCAATTTGGTCTCTGTCATCCACATGGCTTCTCGTGCCCATAAATCCGCTCGCATCTCCAAAATTCTGTCCGTAGCCTTGATTTTTTTTATCTGAATTTTGCCATTCTGCCAATAAATTTTGTCCTACGTTAACCGCTGAAGCATTTTCAAAGGAATTAATTTTCAGCATGAAAATATTAATATTGATATACGGAGTTGGTTGAACCACAGGCAAACCTCCTTTCTATAGTTGTATGCTGGCGGTTATAAAGTATGTTAAGACAGGGGGCTTCAAATGGATTTCGAAAAGATGAAGCAGTGGATGGAATTCGCACAGCAGATGTACGGCGGTGACTTTTGGAAACAGGTATTTGATGAAGACCAAAAAACCCCTTTTATGACAAATGGCCAATCTCCGTTTCCGTTTGCGCAGCAAGATCAGCGAGGGAAAGGAGATGCTTCATTTCCGAGCATGGATATTGTAGATACTGTTGCGGAAGTGCAGTTTTTAATTTATCTTCCAGGCTACCGTAAACAAGACGTTCACATATTATCGTACGGAGATTATTTAGTGGTGAAGGGGCAGCGCTTTTCCTATTTTAATGAACAGGACTTTCGCCAAAAAGAAGGGAAATACGGAAGTTTTGAAAAGAAAATTCCGCTTTCCGATCATCTTCATGGAAAGATGAATGCCATTTTTAAAGACGGAATCCTATACATCACTATTCAAAAAGACGAAGGTCAAGCGAAAACCATTGTTATTGATGATTGATTTTCATACTGAGTGCATCTGCCCCATCACGGTCATCAATTGATTCAATCGGAATGACCATGACAATAACATCTGCATTTTGTTCCCCAAAACCGTTATTTCTTTTGATAGCAGAGCACCTGTTCCTTAACTCCGCAGAACCAAAGGTAAGGGATGAGCCGGTGCCTATCGAGTTAGTCTTGAGATGAGAAATATTGATGTTAGTCGGAAGCATGAAAACCTCTCCTTTCTATGGGATATACCTCATTATATATGTAGACGAAAGAGGAGTATGCAAAGGGTCGTGATGTCATGAAAAAAATGTTCCGGTCGCTGATCAGGCATTGCTTGAAACCAGAACTTGACAAACTGCGTGAATGTGAAGAAAGACTCTCAGTGATTGAGAAACAAAAACAAAGCAGCAAACAGGAGTCTGAAGAAACCTATATACATATTGAAACGCTGAATGTCGAAAAAATTGACTATCATCTTGAATTCGGCGAGCTGACCATTGATGAACTGAGCGGCAGATTAAATATAGGCGCAACCTATTATATACCGCCAGAAGAGAAGGACAAAAAGTGCCAACGAAAATCCGAAGCACCATCGACGCCAGCGGTCACGATCCGTTCAAAAAGGCAGTAGCTCATCTTTCCATCGATGTTCCCATGTTTGACAGAAGGCAAAACGGGAAACAGGATAGAAAGGAGAGGATATACATGGCACTGACAAAAGAACAAACACAGCATCTCTATCATAAATTGCTCGATATGCAAAAAGAATTGTCTGGCGAGAAAAAAGAAACAGAATCAATGACGGAAGAAGTGGGGGAGCTTTCCAATGGGGTTGACAACCATATGGCAGACCACGGGACGCTCGTCACAGACCGGATGACAGACCAAACAGTGAGAGAGATTGACCGGGAGCTGTTAGAGGAGGTCAACCGTGCATTACAAAAGATGAAAGACGGAACTTACGGCGTGTGTGAAAAAACCGGCCAAGAGATTCCTTACGAAAGACTTGAAGCTGTTCCTTATGCAAGAATGACAGTTGAGGCCCAAGCTGATGTGGAGGGTGATCTGGAGACAGATGCTCCTTCTTATGAAAGAGAGTTTCATGAACAGGTAAAAGATTTATCCAACAAAGAAACAATTGATCAAAAAAGCTCGCAGACGTATGAAATCTTGGATCGTGAACAAGATTCGAAGTAAAAATGGCAAGCAAGTACACCGATATTAGATGTACTTGCTTTTTTTTGAAAAAAAATCTCATATTCAAAATAAAGTGATTGACTTTGCGTAAAAAAGAAAGTAACATACTATTTGTAAGTAAATATAAAAAGTTTACCGGGAGGAATACAAATGTCTACAGTTTTATTTGTAAAATCAAGCGACCGTACAGCTGAAGAAGGCGTTTCAACTAAACTTTACGAAGCTTTCTTAGCTGCTTATAAAGAAAACAACCCTAATGATGAAGTGGTTGAATTAGATCTTCATAAGGAAAACCTTCCTTACCTTGGCAGAGATATGATTAACGGAACATTTAAAGCAGGTCAAGGAATGGAAATGACAGAAGATGAGAAAAAACAAGCAGCAATTGCTGACAAATATCTGAACCAGTTTGTAAAAGCTGACAAAGTTGTTTTCGCATTCCCGCTTTGGAACTTCACAGTGCCAGCAGTGCTTCATACTTATGTTGATTATCTGTCTCGCGCAGGCGTTACATTCAAATACACACAAGAAGGACCAGTCGGTTTAATGGGCGGCAAAAAAGTTGCGCTTCTTAACGCTCGCGGCGGTGTCTACTCAGAAGGACCAATGGCTGCACTTGAAATGTCATTAAACTTCATGAAAACAGTTCTTGGTTTCTGGGGTGTTCAAGACTTGCACACAGTTGTCATCGAAGGACATAATGCAGCACCTGATCAAGCGCAAGAAATCGTTGAAAAAGGTTTACAAGAAGCAAAAGATCTTGCTGCAAAATTCTAATAAAGCCAAGACTCCTATCGTTACAAATAGGAGTCTTTTTGTATATACACATTAATATAGAAGAAAATAATTATTCGCTTTTAGCGAAAAAGGCTGTTTTTTTTATTGTAATATATTTTTTGTTTGTCGAATTGTCAGGTATTTTGGAGAAAAAACAGTTTTATTCACTGGAAAAAGTTTTTCTAAACAATTGTTCTGACCTCTTGATTAAAACCGCCTGATGGTGTACTATATTAAAGAAGCTACTTTGTGCGTATTGTTAATTAAGTTTTAACCTTTAAGCTGTAATAGGGAGTTTTATATCGAAGCCGGAATGTCATGCCTCCATTGCAGAGGACGACAGGAACGTTTCTGCAAACACCCACTTTGAGGAGTGGTGGTTTAAAACTTTCTTACTTGCATACGGCAAGACGTAGCGAAAGCCATTTCCTTTTCGGAAATGGCTTTTTATTTTATCTAAAAAGGTTTGGTATAGTGAATATTCCATTTTTGTGTGAAAGAAATGAAGGCCGCTTTTTTATGATATGATGGGAGAAATTCAAGGAAAAGCGAGGTTTACACGTTATGTTACATAGAGCCCAATCCCTTCTGGCTCATTATTTTGGTTATGAGAAGTTTCGGAGCGGCCAAGATGAAGCGATCCGCTTGGTGACGGAAGCGAGGCAAAATACGGCCTGCATTATGCCGACGGGAGGCGGCAAATCGATTTGCTATCAAATTCCGGCATTAATGTTTGAAGGGACGACGATCGTCATTTCACCGTTGATTTCCTTGATGAAGGATCAAGTTGATGCGTTAGAAGAAGCGGGAATTAACGCCGCCTACATTAACAGCACACAATCCAATCAGGAAATATATGAGAGGCTGAACGGACTCAAAGAAGGGGCTTATAAGCTTTTTTACATTACACCAGAGCGACTAACGTCCACAGAGTTTATCCGGATTTTGCAGGGTATAGTTGTTCCTTTGGTCGCAATAGACGAGGCGCACTGTATTTCTCAATGGGGCCATGATTTTAGGCCAAGCTACAGGAATATTGAAATCTTGTTCCGTGAATTACACGACAAGCCTGTCATCATGGCGTTAACAGCAACAGCCACACCCGAGGTTCATGATGATATTTGCAAACAGCTGCATATTCAAAAAGAGAACACGGTATATACCGGATTTTCCCGAGAGAATTTAACCTTTAAAGTAGTAAAAGGAGAAAATAAAGATCGGTTTATAGACGAATATGTGCAAAACAACAGGCATGAAGCAGGAATTGTCTATACAGCGACCAGAAAAGAAGCTGATCGGATATATGAGAGATTGAAACGAAATCAGGTCAGGGCAGGCCGGTATCATGGAGGTTTGGCTGATGATGAGAGAAAAGAGCAGCAGGAAAGGTTTCTTAATGATGAGCTTCAAGTGATGGTGGCAACCTCTGCTTTTGGAATGGGTATTGATAAATCAAATATTAGATTTGTTCTGCATGCACAAATTCCGAAAGATATGGAAAGCTATTATCAAGAGGCAGGACGAGCTGGACGGGACGGTCTTGCCAGTGAATGTGTTCTCCTGTTTTCACCGCAGGATATTATGGTGCAGCGCTTCTTAATTGAGCAATCAGAACATGAAGAGAAACAAAAGCAGGATTTAAAAAAGCTGAGACAAATGGTCGACTACTGTCATACGGAAGATTGTCTGCAGCGTTTTATCCTTATGTATTTCGGAGAAAAGGAGCCTGATGCGTGCGGACAGTGCGGAAACTGTACCGATACAAGAGCGGCCCATGACGTGACGCGGGAGGCGCAAATGGTCTTATCTTGTATCATTCGCATGAAAGAACGGTTTGGCAAGACGATGGTTGCCCAGGTGCTTGCCGGCTCCAAAAATAAAAAAGTTCTTGAAAACGGCTTTTCCGACCTTTCAACATACGGGATATTAAAACACCAATCCGTTGGCGAAATCAGTGATTTTATCGAATTTCTTATTTCTGACGACTTCATCAGGATGTCAGACGGAACATTTCCGACTCTTTTTGTCAGCAGTAAAGGAAGGAATGTGCTGAAAGGAGAATTATCAGTAGCGAGAAAAGAAGCGTTAAAAGCGGCAGCGATTACTGAAAATGACGAGCTATTTGAACGATTGCGCATGGTTCGGAAAGAAATTGCGGCTGAGCAGGGTGTTCCGCCATTTGTTGTTTTCTCTGACCAAACGTTAAAAGAAATGTCAGGAAAACAGCCCGTAAATGATGATGAACTTTTGTCTATAAAAGGAGTCGGAGAACAAAAAAGAGCAAAATACGGCCGGCTTTTTTTACAAGAAATACAAGCTTATGCAAGGATGACAGACTAAAAAAACAGAAAAACAATCTTTTTTTCTATAAAAAACACATTTTATTTTCTCTGTTTTGCCTCAAAATAAAAAGACCTGCGAAGCCTATTATATCAAGGGTTCAGCAAGTCTTTCCATCAGAGAGAAATCCTTCATGTAAAGGAACTGTAATCTAAATCATATCTTTTTGTTATTGATTTGACATTTACGTGTGTTACGATATCACCTGTTAGCCGCCAATAAAAAGCTAACAAGGGAGGATTTACTTATGAAGAAGACGATTATGTCCTTTGTGGCAGTTGCTGCACTTTCAACAACTGCATTCGGAGCTCACGCTTCTGCAAAAGAAATTACGGTGCAAAAGGGTGATACGCTCTGGGGAATCTCTCAGAAAAATGGAGTGAACCTAAAGGACTTAAAAGAATGGAACAAGTTAACTTCTGATAAAATCATTGCAGGAGAAAAACTGACCATTTCTTCAGAAGAAACAACCACGACTGGGCAATATACAATTAAAGCGGGAGATACGCTTTCTAAGATTGCTCAAAAATTCGGCACGACAGTCAACAACCTGAAAGTTTGGAATAACTTAAGCTCTGACATGATCTATGCTGGATCAACTCTTTCAGTAAAAGGTCAGGCAACAGCAGCAAACACAGCTACTGAGAATGCGCAAACAAACGCACCTCAAGCTGCGCCAAAACAAGAGGCTGTGCAAAAAGAGCAACCTAAACAAGAAGCTGTACAACAGCAACCTAAACAAGAAACAAAGGCTGAGGCAGAAACTTCTGTTAACACAGAGGAGAAGGCTGTTCAATCAAATACAAATAATCAAGAAGCTTCAAAAGAACTAACAGTTACTGCTACTGCTTACACTGCTAACGACGGCGGCATTTCCGGCGTTACAGCTACAGGCATTGACTTAAATAAGAACCCGAACGCGAAAGTTATTGCGGTTGATCCTAATGTAATTCCGCTAGGTTCTAAAGTCTATGTTGAAGGCTACGGGGAAGCAACAGCAGCAGACACTGGCGGCGCTATTAAAGGAAATAAAATCGACGTATTTGTACCAAGTAAAAGTGATGCTTCTAATTGGGGCGTCAAAACTGTAAGAGTTAAAGTCTTAAACTAATAATATAGATTGTGATAAAAAGACATGAGCTTTTGGCTTGTGTCTTTTTTTGTTCTGCTTAGAGCTGTTTATATCATATGCTGATAAAAGAAAGTGGTCCCGTTTTTCTCTTTATGTGCGATTCAGGGGCTCTCGGGTTAAAAGATTGATTCCGTATTACAGAGACATTCGGCATCATGACATTTATAGCTGGTTGTTACTATCTTTGATCAGCGAAACGAGCTGGTGTTGTATCTTTTTTGGCAGATAATAAGCAGTTGGATGTAGCAGATGCCATTGACGGATTCGGATTGATTTCAGACGGTTTTTAATTGTGTTATTAGGCTCTTGCAGTAGGGCATGGCAGCTTCGGGAGCGAAGTGGCACAACTTTGTCATGCTGAAAATACAATACAATCAATATCTGAAATTCTGCTGATGTGCAATGGCCGACCATTTTAACAGGGATATCATTCAATCCAGTCTTTTATTGGGCTGTTAACCAAGCAATCGTTCAGCGGGCATAGGAGCGAGGATATGGATCAGTTTAATTCTTCTGGTTGCGGCGAGGTTCTCAAACGGGAATTTCAGGTTAAAAAAAGGATCCTGGCAGATGCCAAGATCCTTTTTTATTTAAACCAGCCTTTTTCCTTTGACCGGGTAATGGCTTCAATTCGATTTTTCACTTCAAGCTTTTCTAGAATCATTGAGATATAATTCCGCACCGTCCCGCTTTTGATGCTGAGTTCCTGAGCGATTTCTTTTGTGTTTTTACCGTCAGCCACAAGTTCAAGCACTTCTTTTTCTCTATCTGTAAGAGGGTTAGCTTCGCTGTATAAGTCCTCCATCAGCTCTGGTGCATAGATGCGTTTTCCGTTCATGACGCTACGGATGGCGTTGGCCAGCTCTTCACTCGGACTGTCTTTTAACAAATAGCCTTTAACGCCAGCTTTAATAGCTCTCTGAAAGTAACCGGGTCTGGCGAAGGTGGTTAAGATGATAATTTTGCAGCCTGTATCTTTTAGCTCCTCAGCAGCTTCAAGCCCTGTTTTTCCGGGCATTTCAATGTCCATAATACATACATCAGGCTGGCGTTTTTTGACAAAATCAACAGCATCTTGGCCGGTTGTACCTTTGCCTACGACTTCCATATCGTCTTCGAGGTTTAGAAGTGATCCTAAAGCGCCCAGCAGCATTTGCTGATCTTCTGCAATAAATATACTAATCATATAAGCCATCCTTTATGTTTATTTTGAATTATTAGGAATTGCCATGGTAAGCTTGGTTCCGTTTTCGGTATTGATGTGAAGGCTTCCGTTTGCAAACTCAAGCCGTTCTCTCATCCCGAGTAAGCCATGTCCTTTTGAAAAGGAATTTTCTTCTCCTTTGAATGTTCCATCGTCAGACACTGTTATCACAACTTCCTTCCAGAGCTGCTGAATGTCAACTCGGCAAGTTTTAGCCTGGCTGTGTTTGACGACATTTGTGACAGCTTCCTTTAAGCACATGCTCAAAATGTTTTCATTCAGCAATGAGATATTTTCGGGCCATTTCTCTTCTTCATAGATAAACATAATGTCAGCTGCTTCGAGAATTTGTTTGATGTTGATCAATTCATCCTTGAGCCGGATGCCCTTCATAGAGGAAACGATTTTTCTTACTTCATTTAAAGAAGTTCGCGCTGTTTGCTGAACACTTTTCAGTTCACGAGCTGCTTGTTCGGGATCTTTGTATATCAATTTTCTTGCTAAGTCGCTTTTTAAACCAATAAGAGAAAGCTTTTGCCCAAGCGTATCATGGAGATCGCGGGCAATTCGCTGACGTTCTTCTAATTTTACCAGTTCTGCAATCCGTTCATTTGCATCCTCGAGCTTTTCTTCAAGCCGTTCGCGCTCCTTGCGGCTTCTTATACTAAAGGGCAATAAAATTGCGCTGATGAGGGTTATGACGACAAAAGGAATTTGTGTCAGAAAGAATTCCTTCTTTAATACGAGACTGAAATTGGCTGCGACGGCTGCGCTTATTAAATGGACATAATATAAAATATGAAAAGGGACGCGTTCCTTAATGTTTCCAATAAAATACGCGATAAAAAAAGCAAAATAAATATAACTGAACAGGGTAATGGAGGCGGTTGAAATGCCAATTAATAAAAATCCCCACAAATAAATGGTCCAGCCTTTTGAGACAAAAGCAAATCGATATACCGAAAAAAATAAAAGCGTCAAAATGATGCCGACAATAATAACAAATGTAGATGATGATTTCCATATAAAGTAGAAGGGGAGGATGAAAAATATCGTCCATATATAGGGCGTAATCCCGTTTAGTTTTTGAAATGTTAAATGCTTTTTAATCATGATCTTACCTCATTTTCAGCTTTTCATCTTACTTGTAACTTTATCATTGTGAAAGCCAGAATGCACCCTCCAACAATAAAAAGGAAGCCTTCTAGTATATTAGAAGACCTCCTTTATCATCAGGCATTCTTCCGCAGCTTCTGTTTTTCTGGTGAATCAGGCGGAAGGCTTACAGGTATATGTTTTATAGCCCGAAATGACACAAACTGTTTGTTATCTTCATCCCATAGACGGAACGCAAGTGATTGCAGGCTTGTTTTTAAGGTGATTGTCGGTACGTTTTTTAAAGGTTCGTGATGTTCATGAGCAACTTCAAGCTTATAGTTAGGCACCTTTGGACTCAAATGATGAACGTGGTGGTAACCGATATTGCCTGTTAGCCATTGAAGCAGTTTCGGGAGTTTATAAAATGAACTGCCTTCAACAGCAGCCTGAACGTAGCTCCAGTTTTCATCCGCTTCAAAATAAGAATCTTCAAAGGTATGCTGCACATAAAACAGCCAAACACCGATTGAACCTGAAATCAGAAATATCGGGCCTTGCACCAGTAAAAACGATTGCCAGCCAAAGATCAGACAGCAAGCGGCAGCCAACGCGACAATTGCCAGATTCGTAAGGTATGTGTTTACACGCTCCTTGCGTCTTGCGCCTTTTTTGTTAAAACGGTTCGTGATCAGAAAAACATAAATCGGTCCGAGAATAAACATGATTAACGGGTTTCTATAAAGTCTGTATGCAAGCTTTGTTCGTCTGGATGCAGCTTTATATTCGTTTACTGTTAACATCCAGATGTCTCCTGTTCCGCGTTTATCCAGATTGCTGCTAGTTGCATGATGAATCGAATGGCTGTGCTGCCATTGAAGATACGGGAATAAAGTCAGGACACCTGTCAGAAAACCGAGAATGTGGTTATAGCGTTTTTGTTTGAAAAAAGATTGATGGCAGCAGTCATGGAAGATGATAAAAATTCTTGTCAGAAAACCTGCGGCAATCACCGTTAATGCTAACGTAAGAAGATAGGAGACATCGAGGCTGAGATAAGCAAGAAACCACAGGCCGAAGAATGGGATAAACGTGTTTAAAAGCTGAATCAGGCTGTTTTTTGTTTCAGGCTGAGCAAATGCAGCGACTTGCTTTGTCAGCTGTTTTTGTTTATGTGCAATGGTTTGTTCAGTCATAGTAAGTATCCTCTCATTGTGTGTCTCGGTTCAGTATACGCTAATGAGAGAAGTCTTTTGTAGTAGCACACATCATGCCTCCTATATGACATTTGTCATGTCTCGTGCGGCATGCATAACCGATTGCGCTAAAAAAGCTTGTAAAAAAATTTACAAGCTGATTAATGTTTATCAATCCATATTCGTGATGTACCCGAAATAGCTTCAATACTGCATGTTCCTCCTATAGGGAACGTGGCAATTGGCGAGGTATGTCCGGCATTTATATTTGCGATGATCGGGATGCCGGATAATTCTTTTTTTGTTTCGATCATGGCTTTTACAAGATCCATTGATACGTTTGATGCTTTCTGAAATCTGCCGATCAAAATCGCCTTTACATGTGAAAAAGCGGGGAGGTGTATGAGTGATTGCAGATCACGGTCAAACATGTGGATATCTGACATATAATCATCTTCAATCAATAAAATAGTATGTTCTGTTTCAGGAAAATACTCCGTACCCTGCAGCAAATTAAGCGTGCATAGGTTTCCGCCTACTAAAGTGCCTTCCGCATAACCTTCTTGGATTACAACAGGTCCGTTATTAGGATAAAAACGCCTGTTTTCTTGATCCAAAAACCAGCGGTCATCGCTCCACTCACTTGAAGGAAGAATTTCAAACGGGTCGTCCGAAGCGCAGCAAGATAGAAAATACTCTTGTGTATAATCGAGTCCTTTTTTCATTGCAAATGTTGAGAAGTGGGGACCTGAATACGTAACAAGACCCGTTTTTTGATAAATTGCGTTGCAAAGAGCGGTTATATCGGAATAGCCGCACAGAATTTTTGGATGCCGTTTGATTTTCTCGTAATCAAGATAACGCAGCAGCTGATTTGAATTAAACCCTCCGAGTGTCGTTAAAATCGCTTTGACGCCTGGATCAAAAAAGGCAGCGTGCAGATCATGGACTCTTGACTCGATAGAGGATGAATCAAATTCGTTACATTCATTTGCGTGTTCAGCGATGGTTACCCGATAACCTAAGCGTTCTAACGCCGTTTTTGCTTGGATTTTTGCTTCATTTGATAATATAGACATGCTGGTCGCGGGAGACACGATCCGGATTTCGTCTCCCTTTTTCAGTTTTGAGGCGTACATAGAACCCTCCATCAATGGTTTTATACCATTACAGCATATCTTGGCTCTTTCTTCCAGACTTTTTTACAAATCAACCCACTTAATGCTGCCGGATTGGGTATCATGATCGATACATACTTTGAATTGATGTTTTTCATAAAAGTGAATCAGCCGGTCTACATGATTCCAATCCCGTTTGGCGATGTCTCCGGTGACTTTCGGTATATTATGGTCTCTTGCAATATCTTTTAAATATTTCATGCAAATGGAGCCAAACCCGTGATTCGGAGGGCCTTTTATATCGCCTATATGAATGGCATCGTCCTTGTAAGACGCTACAAGTGAAAAACAGCCTTTTCCTCGGTAAGCCGTTTTACAATCAGTTAGCATAATTTTGCATGTTTGGCCATCATCAATCGAGGAAACAATCATCCACTCATCATGTTTCGATTGATCAATACCAAGCACTTTGGCATCTTTAGATAAATCCTTCATATTCTCCTGCATGCGATAAATTTGAAATTCTAAATCATTTAGTTCTTCTTCAAGCTCTTGACGATTTTTTTCTTTAATAGTAAACAAGATCAAACTCCTTTCAAAAAACAGCTTAGAAACACAGTTACCAATTGTATTAGAAGAGAGGCGTATTGTAAACAACAATTCCATTATTACTAGAAATTAGCGCAAAGTCAGGTTTGAGCGTTTTTAAGAGAGGAAAAAGAAAACTAATCTGTAATAAAGGAGGAATCGGAATGGCGATTGATTCATTGATTAACAAATTACAGTATGTCCAATTGGAACCGCCGGATAAAATTCTCTCCCTGTATCTCAATACAGACATGAGAGATCCAGAGCAGCAGGGGGGAGAATGGAAGATTGCCCTAAAGTCAGGATTCAGCCGATTAAAAGAGTATTTGGCAGTTAGTGATCCAGAGGAGGAAAAGTGTCTGGATGGGATCAGGGCTAAAATGAATCAATACTTGAATGCAATGGGAAAAGACATGCCCCGCAGTCTCGTGTTTTTTGTTTCCGACAGCGGCATATGGGAACCTATTAAGCTTCAAGTCCCTGTAGATACAAGATTTTACTGGGAAGAAACAGCTGTCCTGGATCAGCTGAAGGGTTTGCGCCAGGCATACCCAAGTACGGCGTTTATTTTAACTCAGCAGCATGAAGTGAAAATTATTGAAACTGTTTTAGGAAAAATTGAGGCGGTGGAGCGTTATGAGTATGATATGATCAATGAGTCTTGGAAGAATAGCCATTCCGCTGTAGACAAAGCGCCACCATTTGAAGAGAACCGGATGAGGGAACATGTAACAGAGAACCAATCGAGACTGTATAAGCGGCTGGCTGCCAGCCTTGATCAAAAAGCTGCCGCGAAAAGATGGGAACGAATGGTTATTGCCGGGGATAAAGAAACGGCCGATATCTTGGATCAGCATATGAATAAACCCATTCATTCGAAAATTCAAAAGAACCTGCTGAATGAAAATGAACATAAGGTCATTGAACATTTGATAAAAGAGGCGTAAACCTAACAGGCCGGGGCTAATAGCCTCCGGCCTTTGAAGTGTGTCTAATTTCTGACGAAGCAATCGAAACCGTTGACATCTTCTTTGAATTTGCATACGATTTGGATAGCCAGTACAAATTAGGAGAGGTCACCAAATGAACCAAACAGAAAATAAACCGAAAAATTACACGGGGATTGTCCTTACGCTGACAGTTCTGATTAACGGTTTAATCGCAGTGCTGTTTTTTATGCCTAAATTAGATCAGTTCAGCCATGCGAATATTCACATTTTGCCAATGCTGAATGCGATATTCAACAGCTTTACGTTTATCTTCTTATTGGCCGCGCTGATTATGATTAAACAGAAAAATATCAAAGCTCACAAACGCTTTATTTTGGCCGCATTCACAACAACATTACTATTTTTGATTTGCTATGTGACGTACCACTCGATTGCGGAAAACACGCTCTATGGCGGAGAAGGTATTATGCGCCCGATTTATTTCTTTATTTTAATTACACATATCTGCCTTTCTGCAATTATTGTGCCGCTTGCGCTGTTTACGCTGATCAGAGGCTTCAGCATGCAGGTAGAGCGCCACAAAAAAATTGCGAGATGGACAATGCCTCTATGGCTGTATGTAAGCCTTACAGGCGTTATTGTATATTTGATGATTTCACCGTATTATTAAAAGCCATACTCAGTATGGCTTTTTTTACATGTAAACATGACAAAAGCCCAAATTCATTTTTGGGCTTTTGTCAGTAAATTGATAGACTCTTATTCATGAGCCTTGGATTCCATGGTTTCAAGTGTTGCAACCTGCAAAGATTCTTCAACAGTTTTTGTTTTTTCTTTTACTTTTTCTGCATACGTATAATCACCGTAGCAATACGGATAGCGGAAATTTTTCGCATTTCCCCCGCAAGTATACAGATCAGGATTTTTTTTGACTTGCTGCTCGGAGTATTGTTTTGCCAATTCCTCAGTATGCGTTCCTCCATGTTCAGCTACAAAATCAATGTAACCTGCCCCCATGTTGTAGCTTTGAATAATGGTATCCAAATCCACGCCTTTTTCCTTACCGGTCTTGTACATGAGGGTAAATTGCTTGATGCCTTGTTTAACACTGAGTTGAGGGTCTGTTATCTCATTGCGTTTTAACCCCAGAGATTCAGAGGACTGCATGGGATCATTGCCTTTTCCTTTTGACTCCTGATACATCATGCCTAATATGAGTGATGTATAATTAGAGAGTCCTTGGCTTTCAAGCTCTTCTTCCACCAAGGGTTTGTAATCGGTTAAACGTTCCAAAACAATGGTTTTCGTATCGATCGGAAGTTTTTTGATTAAATCCCGGTTGAAAAAAAGCAGGACCAATAAAAAAGAGGCGATGACAAAGACAAAAATCATCATAAAACCCGCAGCAGCGAAACAGCCTTTTCTCTTTTTCTTCACTGTGTTTCACCCTCAATGTTTGGAGCAGTATGACCTTTTTATTATGACATAGAACGACAAATCAGACCAAGTAAAAACCTGATTTGAAACATAAATTTAAACTATGAGATTGAAATGGAACACAAGCAGGCTGTTTTGCACTCAAGCGCATTTGTTATAAGATAAAACTATGAATAAAGAAAGGTGATACATATGACTGAATTTAGAGAAACGGAACAATCGGCTGCTGATCTTGACGAGGAGACGCTGTTTCTAGTCGCGCAAACATTCAAAGCGCTTTCTGATCCTACCCGAATCAGAATTCTCCATTTATTGTCCCAGGGTGAGCATGCAGTAAACGGAATTGCAGAAAAGCTGAATTTACTGCAATCCACCGTGTCCCACCAACTTAGATTTTTAAAAAATCTCCGGCTTGTCAAATCGCGCAGAGAAGGAACATCGATTTATTACTCTCCGGAGGATGAACATGTTTTAGATGTTCTTCAGCAAATGATCCATCATACACAGCATGATTGAAAAAGACATCCTTGCTTAACTCGCTGCTAGCGGGCAAGGATGTCTTTTTCTTTATTGTGTCCGTGCTGTTCGAGTTCGTTTCTGCTGAGCTTGATGACAAAAGAAGAAAAACCGATATAATAAACGGCTATCAGAAAAAAGACGCCTATTGTCAGAGGGTCCGTTCCGATTGACTGACTGTAAGATCCAAGGCTGTTTAGATCAGGTGAGGTAAGATAAAGCTCTGTCACTCGATATAGAAATCTTGACAGGAATAAGGTTAAGAGAATCATTTCTACCCAAATATGAGTCCGAAAATAGATCTTTCCTCTGCGTTTTTCAAAAGAGATGTTTTTCTTAGCGAAAAAGACAAGGAGCCATCCGCCAAGAATGCCCAAAATGAGATATCCATATAAAAAAGGGTGAATGGCGCTGAAGATTGAAAGTCCAAAAGCAAACAGCGAGAAAAGAATGATACGGGTGAACAGCCAGCAGGGCTTCAGCGGCTGGTATCCGATGGACCTTTTAATTTTTTTATACAGAAAAAAGATGATGATCATGGCAGGATAAACGCTCTGAAGTGTAAGATGCATGATGTGAAATCCCCTCCGTTGAGAAGTGTATGCTTATCCGGTTGGAAATAGTAGCTGAAATAAATACTGAACACAAAAAAGAAGGGGAAACCCCTGTTTTCATAGCATATGCAAGGTGTATTCCGCCGCATAATAGATATGCCCAAGCTTTATCAAAATGTTATGATTGTTTTGTTGGAAAATACAAGAAGAAAAGGTGCGCAGAATGAAACTGGAACGTTTGTTAGCGATGGTTGTGTTATTGATCAGCAAAAAACAAGTGCAGGCTGCAGAGCTTGCTGAGCTGTTTGAAGTATCTGTCAGAACAATTTACCGTGATATTGAGACGATCAATAGGGCTGGTATTCCGATTGTGACCTCACAGGGTTCCGGGGGCGGAATTGGCATCATGGAAACGTACCGGCTTGAAAGAGAGTGGCTGAAGGAGGAGGAATTGTTTGCAATTGCTTCCGCTTTGCAGAGCGTTTCATCTATGTATGAACCCGTTTCTCACAGCACAGCCTATCAAAAAATCAAACACCTTATACCTGAGCAATCTGCTCAAGCATTTAAGCACCAAACAGAAAAATGGTTTATTGACATGACGGCATGGGGCCATACCGAGGATCAAAAGACGCTTCGTGAGAAAATCAGCGCCGCCATCGATCGGTTGTCAACGATATCTTTTACATATACAAGCGCAAGCGGGGAAACTCTTCTTCGTGAAACTGAACCTTATACATTGGTTTGCAAGGCGGGGCACTGGTATTTATACGCTTATTGCTTGGTGAGAAATGATTTTCGTTTTTTTAAACTAAACCGGATGAAAGATCTGGCCATCTTACATCAGACCTTTATCAGAAAAGACATTCAGCTGGACACTTTGCCATGGGATAAGAGTTGGTACCAAAAGGACCGTTTAACTGAATTGGTTATTCTTGTTCAGCCGGCAGCACGTCAGCGCATAGGTGAATGGTTCGGATATGATGTCCTTCACTGTTGTGAGGAAGATAAAACCTGCCAGGCGGTGATTTCACTTCCAGAAGATCAATGGCTGATCGGTTTTTTGCTCCAGTTCGGAAAGGATATTGAGGTTCTGCAGCCTCTTCATATACGGGATAAAGTAAAAGAAACCATTCATCACATGCAAAGAATATATGAAACCTGACACACTGCTGTCAGGTTTCTTTGTCTATAATCTTAAAAAAAGGAGGAGATCGTATGGGCTTTTCACATATAACACACTTAGACCGGAAACGATTTGCCGGACTGTCACAACGGACAAGCAACGCACTGGAAATGACGGAAGAAAGGAGGATTCCGGCACTGTGGGATCAATTCTGGAAGCAGGATATGAGCGCTCTTTTATCACAGGCTGAAAAAGACAAGAGCATTATTGCCTTATATTCGAATTATGAACAAGAGACGAATGGGTTTTATACGTTTTCAGTCGGAACGTTTCAGGAATACGACGACATTCTTCCGGGACCATATGAAAACATTGATTTGCCGGCTTCCGCTTACGCCGTTTTCACTTCCAGAATCGGCCCTATTGAAGAGATTGTGCTTGAAACGTGGAAGGAAATTTGGACTTGGGATAAGCGGCATCTGCGCACGTTTACAGGTGACTTTGAGATGTATGATCAAAGTGCCGCAGTGCCACAGCGAGCACAAGTTAACATTTATGTAGCGATAAAAAAATAATAAACTCTTGAAAAACTAATGGTGTTAGTTAATAATAAAACTAACGCCATTAGTTTTTGTTAGGAGGAATAAAAAATTGAGAATGACTCAGTACCAAACGGTTTGGCAGCTGACTTTTTTTCCAGCATTGTTTCCGGTTAATTGCTATTTAGTAGAGGAAGAAAACGAAGTCACCCTTATTGATGCCGCACTGCCAGGCAGCTATAAAGGGATTATTCAAGCTGTGAATCAGCTTGGAAAACCGCTTCGGCATATTTTACTGACTCATGCACATGGGGACCATGTCGGATCACTGGATACATTGGCACAAACATTTCCGCATGCAAAGGTCATGATCTCGGAACGGGATTCATTCTTGCTCCAAGGTGACACATCCTTGCGGCAAGATGAGCCGCAGACGCCTATAAAAGGAGGTATTCCGAAACACATACAAACAAAGCCTCACCAACTGCTGACGGGCGGTGAAACAATTGGTTCCCTGCTTGCCATTCCAACACCGGGCCATACACCGGGCAGCATGTCATTTCTTGATACAAGAAACGGCACTTTAATAGCAGGAGATGCGTTTCAGTTGCACGGAGGAATCGCTGTATCAGGCCAGATAAAATGGACGTTTCCTTTTCCCGCTTTCGCCACATGGAATAAGGAGGAGGCCATCAAAAGTGCACAATTGCTCGCAGATAAGGCGCCTTCCTGTCTCGCTGTCGGACATGGAAAATTCCTGCGATCACCTTCAGAGCGGATGAGACAGGCGATCCAAAAAGCAAAGAAAGGATGATGAGCATGTCACCGAGAATAGGTTTGACCCAAAAAATGATTGTAGACGCTGCAGCGGAGATTGCCGATCAGGAAGGGGTAAATGGTGTCTCACTTGCGGCACTTTCTAAAAAAATGAATGTGCGCCCCCCGTCATTGTATAACCATATCAACGGGCTGCAAGCGATCAGAGCAGAACTTGCTGTTAGAGGACTGACAAAGCTTTTTGATCAAATGGCGGACTCCGTAACCGAACGAAAGGGAGATTCCGCGATGCTTTCTTTAGCACATGCATATGTTGATTTTGCAATTGAAAATCCCGGATATTATGAAGCGGCTCTGCTTAAGGTTCAGGACAAACGGATGGAAATCGTCTCTGACCAAATTGTCTGTCTTGTGACGAAGCTGCTCATTGAAAACGGCTATGCAAGTGAAAAGACTGCCATTCATGCGACAAGGGGGCTCAGAAGCCTGCTGCATGGCTTTACTGCTTTAATCGCAAAAGAAGCATTTGAACGTGAGGAGGGCATTTTAGAAAGCCTGTCATTTTCAATTCGGACATTTTTGTCAGGATTATTAATAAACAATAAAAATATTATGTAAACAAATAAATGGATGTCTTATATTTCTGAATATTGTATAATATCAAGGGAGTATACATAGGGGAGAGGCATTATGCAATGGATGACATTCACAAGATTGAACGATTAGCGGCAGCTTCATGGCCGGCTTATTTTCAAAAAAGCATAGGGCAATGGCTTCTCAGAGCGAATTTTGGCGTAACCAAAAGGGCAAATAGCGTATGGACGTCTGCGGATATGCCTGAAGGGAATTTTCAGCTAGAGGCCGAACTTTTTTATCAAAGTTTAGGCTTACCTGTTTGTTTTCATATTAGCAACGCATCACCGAAAGGGCTTGATGACGCTTTGGCAGACAGCCGTTATGAAAAGGTAGACGAGTGCTTCCAGATGACAGCGTTGTGCCGGTCAATTATGAGCCGAACAAATGACAACAGCCGATTTACATACAAGTGGGAACAAGAGCCATCATCTGTTTGGATAGATGAATTTATTCAATTAGAAGGGTTTTCACCCGAGCGTCACAAAGGTTACAAACACATTTTCGAACGCATGCCGCCGTGTAAAACTTTTTTCAAGATGTATGACAAAGAAAGCCTGACAGCGCTTGGCACGGTTTCTGTCATTGATGGTTATGGCGGACTTAGTAATATCGTTGCAGCTGAGGAGCACAGAGGAAAAGGGGCAGGAACCCAAGTGATCAGGGTGTTGACTGAATGGGCAAAAAACAACGGAGCGGAACGCATGTTTTTACAAGTGATGAAAGACAATCTGGCGGCAGTTTCTTTATATGAAAAAATCGGATTTTCGCCTATATCGGAACACCATTACCGGATTAAAAGCTGACCAAAGGAAGGGGGTTGCTGATGGATTCGCTTCAAGAGATGATTTGCGAAAAACGGACATACACACGCCTTTATCATTCACATAAGCACGCGTACAGCCAATTTCTTTTTCCGCTTGAAGGGAGTATAGATCTTGAGACTGAGGGGCGCCAGGTGAAATTAAATCCGGACCATTTTATATATATTCCGCCGCAGTGTGAGCATCGCTTCCGTTCTATCGGAAGAAATGAATGTCTTGTACTGGATGTTCCGCTTCATGCAATGAAAATTGATGAGTATCGTGCAGGATCGGGAATTGAAGCTGCACTCGATCCTTTCTGGTCTTCGATCAGGTACTTGCTGACAGAGGAAGCAAAGGCCGGAACAGCCAACTCGCTTCATATGCTAGTACAATACATAAAAGAAAAGCTTCAATCCCATAGCTATGCCTCAATTGCATACATTCACAGCCATTTATTTGAGCGGCTGACGATTAAGAAGCTGGCAGAAATCGAGCATTATCACCCAGCTTACTATTCAAGCTGGTTTAAAAAACAGACAGGGAAGTCCCCGCAGAACTATATTGCTGACCTTCGCCTTGAGGAAGCAAAACGAATGCTGATGGAGAGAAATGAAACCCTTACCGTCGTGAGCGAGGCGCTGGGCTTTCAAAACCTTTCTTCTTTTACAAGATGGTTCACGAAAAGCACAGGAATGCCGCCTCGCCTGTATCGAAACACCTTATATTCAGATAAAAAATGATGGCTCTTTGGTTAAACGAATCTTGAATATCTCCTTTACAATAGGAGAAAAAGGAGTTATTGATATGGCAGTTATTGAAGACTTTGAGAAATTAGATATCAGAACGGGAACAATTGTAAAAGCTGAAGAATTTCCTGAAGCAAGAGTACCGGCAATCAAGCTTGTGATAGATTTTGGGACTGAAATCGGCATAAAACAATCGAGCGCACAAATCACGAAGCATTACAAGCCAGAAGATCTCATCAACAAGCAAGTCATAGCAGTCGTGAACTTTCCGCCCCGCCGGATCGCCGGATTTAAATCGGAAGTCTTGGTCCTCGGCGGTATACCCGGCCAGGGCGACGTCGTCCTTTTGCAGCCGGATCAGCCTGTCCCAAACGGCACAAAAATCGGATAACGCAAAAAAAGACGTTTGCCTAAGGCAAACGTCTTTTGCGTATTGAGGCGATGCACCACACGCCACATTCGTGTGTGCCGTAAAGGCATGTACATCGGCTTACACAATTCAGCTCATCGCTATATGAATATAGCATGGAGGGCGAAGGATTGCAAGGATTACTTTGTTTTTGTGATTGAATTTGTCCGTCTAATCAAGATCTTATTATATGAAATGTAATAATCTTTTAGTACAGAAGGTGAGCATGATCTAAGGTAAGCGATTGACCTCATAAGCAACACGTATTCCAGATTCAATCGCGCCTTGCATCCACGCATGAGTGAGTGAGGCGTGTTCTCCGGCGAAATGAACTCTGCCCTCAGGGACAGGAATATAGGGATACAGCTCTAATTCTTGTCCTGGTTCGAAAGCTGTAAAACCTCCCGCAGAATACGGGTACTGGCTCCAGCTAAAAGAAGTGCCAGACACAAATTCAGACCACACAATATCACCATAGATTTCAGATAAATTCAGTAAAGTATACTGGATTCGCTCTCCTTCTGAAAGACTGTCCCATATCAGTGCCTCATCAGCCCAAGTATAACTGGCCAGAATGACGGCATGTCCATTTGCTCCAATATTTCTGCTTGGATAATACGAAAAACGAATCGGTAGATCAGTAATAGATTTGCCGCCGCGCTGCCTGGCTTTTTCCCAAAATCGGCTTTTAAACTCTATGCCGATTTTTGTTGCACTGATATAGTTTAGCTCACGGATTGCCCTTCGTTTATAGTACGAGAATGAATGGTATGGTTCGATTTTTACAAATCGCAATGTTGAAAAAGGAATGGTTACAATAGTGAGATCAGCTGTGAATGATGTGAATTCTGCCGTTTGTTGATGCTGACAATGGATCGTAACACTATTTTCCCCCTGAGACATTTTCATCATTTTTTGATGGTATAGAATGTTTGTTTTTAATTGAGGAAGAAACGCGTGAGGCAGCAGATCCATGCCGCCAGTTATCTCATAGAAGTGAGCGGGCGATGAAAAAAAGATAGATTCCCGCAATACTTCAACAAGGGACATCCCCATATACGCTTCCATATCCAAAAGTACACCAATCATATCGATCGCGCCATATGAAAAATACGTGTTTAAAAAAGAGCTTAACGAATGATTTTTGTATTGTTCTTCGACGATCCGCCAATTTCTCGCTGGATTTTGATTGATAAAATTTAGAATAGGCTGCAGTAAAGAAAGCATCAGCTCTTCAGACGTTTTCCCTTGTTCATTTGGTGCAACTGGATATCTCAATATTCCAGGAGCTCGTTCAAAAACTTGGAGACGTGTTTTGATTCCATTTGCATAAATGATGTCCATAGGGGTTCTGTTGAGAAATACATTTGTTGGCAATTTGAATTTTTTTATATATTCTAAGGTTAACGAATGGTTATTCGGTATGCGCATCGGGCCAGCGTTGAAATACAAATCATCACTAAAGGGAGATCTTAAAGTGCAGACACGGCCGCCCGCTCTGCCGCTCGCTTCGAGAATCGTTACTCTGTGACCGGCATTTTTCAGCAAAGATGCTGATACAAGCCCGGACAATCCAGCTCCTATAATAAGAATGTGCTTTGGATGCTGCGATGCGCTAAGGCCATTTCTAATGATCTTTACCATGTCATCATTCATTAGAGAATTCACTTTTTGGAGGCACCTCTTTTTAGAATTTATTGCATTATATTCACTGAAAAGAGCACCTATCACGATCTGTTCACATCTTTTGGAATTTGAAAGGTTATTGTTAAAAGGAAATAAAGGGGTGATGTATGTGACTAACTTTGTTCATAAGACGGTAAATGGCTTGAAAAGTCTTTTAGATGAAAAAGGAGCCATTCAATTGTTTTGTTCTGAAGGGGATATCATGGAGTTCCTTGTTACATTTTCACAGGACAAAGCAACCCTTAACGACATTCAAAGTTTTGAAGCTAAACATCAGATTACCCTTCCAGAGGATTATCAGAAGTTCATGACACTGCATAACGGTGCGAAAATTTTTGAGATTCTTTCTGATGGGGAGAATATAGGTGGAGGACTTCAGCTATTTAGCCTTGAAGAGATTGAAGAGGAGTTAAAATATGAGGATTTGTTTGAAGATATCAATGGTATTCCAATTGGCTACTTATTGGAAGAATGCCATTTAATGATCGATAAAGATAAAGTGAACCAAGGTGATCCCAACTATCTCTATATATTTGAAAGTGGTTTAGAATATAATCCATTAAATTTAAACTTTGAAATATTTTTAGACCGGTATATATTGGCCAATGGGGAACCTTTTTGGGATTGGCGCTACTATACCGCAGAAAATTATTATAGAACAAGATAGTGTGATGTATAAGACAGTCATTTTGGCTGTCTTTTTCTGTTATTCAAATAGATTACTGTGGTGAAATTTACATAGAGTAGTCTAGGAAGGAGAATAATATGAAGGTATTTGAGGCTGATTCATTACTCTCTGAGACCGATAAAAGAACCAAAGAGTATAAGGAACTAAGGTCGCAAATGGTGAAGCTTAAAAAAGCGTTTAAGTCTGTAGCTGACCTAGATGACACCGAGTTTTCCGGTAAGGTGCAGACAACAAAGCTGGTCGAACAATCAGTCTGGGTATTGGATACAGTAAAGATGATCTTGGTGGTGGATTTCACCGAGCTAAAACAATAGATCTTCCCACAAATATCACGATGGACATATATAAATGTTGCTTGATAAGTTTTACTCGGGTAAAACAGTGAGAAGTATCTCAGTTACGTTATCAAATATTGTTAATCAACAGTTGAGTTTATTTGAAGTGGATAATGAAAAGAGAAGGAAACTTGGGTTTGTAATGGATGGGATTAGAGGTAAATACGGATCGAAAGCGATTCTTAGAGCAGTTTCTTATACATCTGCTGGTACTGCGCTTCACAGAGCAGGGCTGACTGGTGGACATAAATCATAAAGTTAAGATGATAAAACTACAATGTTAATTTGCTAATTTTAATAGAGAAACATAACGTATTCTGCCACCATACACTATGGTTTTACTAGACACAGAGGACATCTTTTCTTATACCATTAGACACAATATGGCTTACTTATTTTTACTTAAACAGTTGGAAATGGTTTTTTCATCTGAGATAATAAAACCTACTTTTCTCATAAATAAACAAGGTAAAATCAATGAATGGGATAGAATTTTTAGAATCGGTGTCACAACTGGGACAAATAATTTTATTGTTCTCTGGCTACGCTCTTTATTGGAGATTGAGTAAAATAAAAAGAGAACGAAGACTTACAAAATATGAAACTTTTCTTAGGTTCTTCGTAATGTTCGGCATATTAGCATGGGGGCTTTCGTTTCTTGCTTTGCATATGTGGTAACAAACTTTCCATTAAAATTTTATTTTGAAGACAAAAGACCAAACTGACTGTATTTCGTAGTGCGGTCTTTTTAGTTTAATTAGCTAATGATTAATCAAGAGTTGACAAATTAGTAGCACCCATTGCTCGATAATGTTTCTAATGGGTTAAATATTAGACAAAAAACTTGGTTGGTTGAATAGAAGTAATATTCCTTTTAGCTTCATGGAACTCTTTGTCATTCGAGGATGAAAAGCCACTGAAAATTACTAATCCAACGACAACTGACAAGGTGGCTAATGCAAGTTTAAATTTCATATAAACACTCTCCTCTTTGTATTTGGATTCGGGCATCCACCATAACGTCAAAAAAGGTGGTTGAGTTTTCAAATTGCCCTATCTCCTTACAATAATTAGCCGTGTCGAGTGCTAATTCCTCTAAATCTGGATACATAACATTATCTTTAAGTACAGAAAAAGTTCGGAAAACTGTGCGTTTATCTATAGAGTCGATATATAAAGCCTTTAAGTAATTAAACTCAGCAACTAAGACATCATCGTTTATGGCTTGTGCTTTCTCGATTCCTTTTTTATAAAGAATAAAGGCTTTTTCAATATCCTTCATTTTGAAGTAAATTTGTGTCAGTGTAAATAATGTATGAGGGAGAAGATCACTTTTATCGTTTTCGTACAATGAGACTGCTTGTTCAATTTATTCAGCAGCTTTGTCATACTCTTTCATCTTATAATAACAGTTCCCCAAATTATATAACGATGCACCAATTAGTTTGTGCTTGTTTATAGCTTTCGAATCTTTTAATGCTCTTTGAAGATGCGGAACTGCTTTTTCATGACTTTCCAGATCATCAAAGTTGCCTGCTACAACAAAAGCACATTGTATTCGGCGAACAGTATAGTTTTTTTGGTCTTTATAAATGTTAAGGGCTGCTTCAACACGAATAACCTGCTTATCGTAAAAATTTATAATGAGCTAAAAAAGACAGTAAACATAAGGATTTTTGATACTTTAATTAGTGAATAGAGGGTAAACGATCGTAAAAAATAAGCGGGAGTAGGGAAAAGTGGTTGTTTTAAGGGGATATTGATAAAAAAGGGAAAATTTAAAGAAGGAAAAACGTTGATACTATAAGCTTTTACGATAACGATTACGATGTGAAAAAGGACGATTTAATGTGAAATTAGGAAAATGAAAATTTGGATAGGGTGTGGAAATGGAAGTGCTATGAGTACATTTGTTCTTGCTTTTGAGTATTTGAATGTTAATAGACCCCCACATATTGGTAGTTAAATCCCTATATAATAAGTAATGGTTATGTCCGAATGCTTTATGGATATATATAAAAGTGAAAATCAAGAACATTTTTAAAAAAAGCAGAATATCTGGCTTGAAATGGGATAGATAACTCTGTTTTTGATCGTTATCGTAACAGGAAAAATTAATAAGAACACTTATTATATCCTTAATAAGCCAAATGTTCTGAGTGAAGTACTACATATTCAACCTTGTCTTTTTAATGGAAATGGAGCATCCATCGTTTTTTATTTGGCCATATTTTAATCCCTCAATGATCTCGACTAATTAACCCTTAATGCAATATAAGAAATGGCCAAAGTAATTATTTATTACTCAGCGGTAACAGAAGAGAATGAATTAGGGAAAGCATTTGATTTCATACATAAGAAGAGACCACAAGGCAAAGAGTTAAAACTCTTTACCATCAGGTGTTTTCCTTAACCGATTCGCAATTAACTTCATTAAATTTACTGCAATAGATACCAAAACAATAATCAAAGCAATTTCAAGTAAGATAATAAGTCCAATATTTAAGTTAAGCCTATCATAATAATCACCGGTAAAGGAAATGAGTTGATAAATACCTAGCATTAGAGCTATAAAGATTGCTCCTAAAACAATTAGAGATTTTTTAGAGAAATCCTTAGCATGTTCAAAATTATAAATTATTAGGAATACAAATAGACAAGCCATAGCAATCTCGTGAGTCAACGAACCACTTGCTGAAAACCCTTGCACAATTAAGGAAACAATTAATCCAATTATTCCGATTATTTTATTCAAGACATCACCTGCTTTGTATGATCTTAGGTGCCAGCTTACCAATTAAAGGGGAATTTCTCAAGACCATGTACTTTAAAGTTAACTTAAAATCGAGATTTTAAACAGATAGGAGGAAATGAATGAATCAAGATATTCAGTTTTTTAAAGAACTTCAGCAAGAGTTGAAAAATCAAGACAGCGACGGTCAAACTTCACCGCGTTTCTGGACGGTGGGTGACTATGAGTGGGTGGAAGCTCGGGAAGAAAATGCAGAACGGAATTCTGTATACCTGCCAGCGGGTATGATACAACGTTTGCTGACAAGTGGCTTTCGAAAGCTTGGTTTCTCGGCCAGTGTTTCGGCACGAGCATTAATCATCTTGTATCCGATCTTTTCATCTTTAGCCCAAGGAGGGATAAGGCCCCATCTAAGCTTGCCCAGACGGTTATTGGATCCATCGTTAATGATTGTCAGGATGTTTTGTGAAGGAGCGACATTATAGTTTGGGTGATATTCACCTTCAGGTAAGAATTGATCTATGTTGAATTGCTTGATGATGTCATTGTACAAGCTTGATACACAAAAAACAAAAAGGAGGGATGTGATGCAGCAAACAGTTGAGGTTAAAGAAGTTGAAGTGTTGGTCAGGGGAATATGGAGAAAGAATAATCAATGATATTAATACTTAAACAGTCTTCTGATAGTCTTTACAATAATAAGAAAGCCCCCATACCGGGGGCTTGAAGCTGCCTAATAACCATTAAATCCCTTGATTTCAAAGTTTTCTGTATCGAGATTTAGGCTATTCAACTGCTTTAATAACACCTCAAATTTTAAGCAGTCACCGTTTCTTAATTCATCTGGAATATATTTAGGATTTGCAATTTTCATGCCATTCTCAATCCATTGTTTTCGGTATAACTGAATTGCCGCTTCAATTAAGTAATCTGGCGTTACAATAAAACCTAAGCTTACTTCATGATCTTCACTGTAGCCGTATTCAAAATCGCAACAAGGGCAGATTTCAAATGTTTTTTGATACTCACCATCATTGTTTAATGGGTTTTCACTTAATCCTTTATATCCGCAAATTAAACATGTATATAATTTAGTCATAGCAATCCCTCTTTAATATATATATTGTTCCTATTGATTTTTATAATAATTATAACCAGCTTTTTTATTTGGATGTTTTGGCTTAAAGTACGTTATTATAGTATCTTTATTCCCTTGTCGTTCTACAGATAAGAATTCATTGGTCTTCTTATTATACTTATAATAACGATAATTGCCACCAAATTTTTTCTTGCTTCTTTTTTCAAGAACAGTTTTGCTAGTTGCTTTTCCTAAAAAAGTTCGAGCTTTATTTAGATATTGGGATTTCGTAATGTTGCCAAATTCTTTTTTGTGCTTACGGTAGTGGTCGTCTAAATTTTTCATACTAACTTTACGGACAGCTTTTGAAGCAGATGTTTTAGTTCCATACTTTTTGGTTGCTTGTTTAACACTAGTTTTGCCGAATTTTTTAATAGCTTGTTTTATACCTATACGTGCAACCACGATAGCAATCCAAACTAGTGGGTACCAAGAAGCATGTACTTCAGCAGTATTTACATTAAACTCTTCCCCAGTTTTCGTATCAGTTACAGTTGCAATGAAATCTCCATCATCATTTATATCTTGTAATTCAACATTAAATTCTCCATTGAAAACTTCTCCAGAATCATCTTCTGCTTCTGCAGAAACAACCATACTACTTGTGTCTAAATCTAGTTCTAACTCACCATCGACAGATAAATCATCTGTTTCAATTTCTCATGAAGCTTTTATTATTAAAACTATATTAAAGAAACTATGAAGTGGCTAGCATCTGCAATGGACGGAAGAGGGAAAGGAATAAAGGACATTAAGTTCTGAATAAAACAGCAGTTTTAATTAGATTTTCGAAACGATTCTTTATCATCGTAAAGAAAAAATGTAAAATTTACCTGTAGGCTTGAATTGTCAATGATATTTAGACATTCATTTGCTTGGGGGGAAGAGATTTGAGAAATAAACTTGAAAAATTGCTGCTTGAAAAGGGTGTATTGGAATCTCATATTAAGGGAATGAAGGAAACCGCAAATATAAGTGAGTATCCATATGAATTGTATTATGATGTAATCGAAAAGAGCGAAAAACAATATAGGGATGCTCCGCTAAAAAAAATTAAGAGTTTAGGGTTCAGGGGAACCAGTGGTGTATCTTGGTTTGATCACGCATGTTATAACGGTACAGATAATATTGACATCGGCCGATGTGAAAAAGCTTTTGAATACTTGGAAAAACAAAGCCTAGAAGAATTTCACACTTATTATCAACACTCACCAGTGAAATTGATTCATTATGAAGATGATGACTTTTATGCTGTTTACGGTGATGGAACCCATCGTACGATTTGGGCCAAGATAACAGAAGCTCCAACAATTTATGCTCATGTAACTAGAGCAAGAAAGAATCCTTTCTTATATAAAACATTCTTAAGATTTAAAGAGTTAGAATCACAGATTAATATGTTTTTTGAGGAGAATGACCTTAGTTGGGGAGTTAAAAATAATCAATATTATTCAGAAATCCTTTACAAAGGTATTACAGTAGCATTTTATTCTATATATCCTCCTTACTCATTTAAACGATCTTCCTACAGTCTCAACGATCAAAAGTTGGATACATGGAATAAGCAATTAAATGAATTGAGGATTGAGTTTGAAAAAAGTTTTCGATATAGAAAAATTCTTCATAATATTATGAAGATGATACCCAGAAAATTAGAACACAAACTTTTTTCTTTTATTGAAAAGATAAGTGAAAGTTGGTCTGCAGCTGATGGACAGGTAAGAATTATAAAACAAGGATTCGATATGTATTGTATTGATAAAAAATTAATTTAAGTAAGTTGCTTTAAAATATGTACAATAGCATGAGAAATGGCGAAGAACTTAAGGAGAAGTCATAAAAAAGTTAATAATTATATGTTTAGGTATTATCGGGAATTTCTTATGGTACAGTGTAGCAAATTTGACAACAATACAAAAGTATATGTGGATACTCAATTAGAGGGAAATCATGAAGATGAAAATGAAGGAAAAAGTTATTATGACAATGATTCAAGTCAAGAAAGTAAAACACTTAATGACAAATATTTAAGTCAACAAGAAGAGAATGAGAAATATGACATTTACGCAAATGATTTAACAACTAGAGAAATTAAATCACGTAATGGTCAAGATGAAAATGTTTATGGAGGCAACGTGATCTCTAGTAGTCAAGCCAAAAGTTATGGTTATCACACAACACCAATTACTAAGGAGGGAGATAAAACATTTAAATTTTGGAGGAACGATTGTGGATTTTGTTCCGGAAAAGGGTGAGATTGTTCTGGTTAGATTTCCTAAGGGTAATCATAAAACATATATTGATATCGAGCTTATTTATAAGCCATACATTGGTAGTTTTTATATGTATGATCCCCGGCAAATTGAATTACAAATCCCAGAAGGTGAATCATCTTCGCTCAGTGATTTAGCCTACTTAAGTTTTAATTCTTATGATTGTGAAAACCAAATGATTGCAGATATGCTAAGGGAATTCACAGAAGAAAAGTTATTAAATATTTTTAATTCTGAGTGCTCAGAAACAGCTTTTTATGACGCTGCTTCAAGAATCATTGAAAGTGTTGCGGAAGCTGAAGAGAGATCGATGCCAGATATCGGAGCTGTAGCTTTAAAATAAAGATTGATTATGTAAAACAAAGTCCGATAATTTATAAAAAAGTTTGATAGAATCACATTAACAATACAGATTTTTGCAATTCAACAAACGGGCCATTTAATGCACAATTAATTTGTGATGGCAAGTTAAAATTTGTTTTGCACTCAATCATCAATAACAATAGAATTAAACTAAAGATTATTTAAACAGCATAGAAAGGGGGTAAATGTTTTGAATATAAATTTAATATTATTTGTCTCATCAATTAATCAAGAACCTACAGAGGAAAATACTCAAACATTAGTGAAAACATTTGAATCTGACTTTCGCCCTCAAGTAGGAGATATAATTGACGATCCTGGATTTGATTCAGGCTTCCATAATGGATACGAGGTGGTAAAAGTTACAATAAATTATACTTCAAATGAGTGCCTTGTTTCACTGACGCCGTTAGCAATTGAAGTTGAAAAAATTAGTGTTGAAGATTATATAAAAAAGCTTAAAACACATGGGTGGAGTATTCAGTCTAGGTAGCACTCAGCAGTTTTTATTATAAGGTACTATTCCTCAAACTGGCGCGTTTGTTGAAGATTCTAGACATAAAATGATCAAACTTTTTTATAAAACGATGATTGAAATGAATATAGAAAAAACGTGTTTTGATCAATCTTTTTTTCAAAACACGTTTTTTCTATTTGTACTTTTATCAAGGTTTATTAAGTTCATTTAATCAAACTTTATTTTAAGGCTACAGGAGCACCTGCAGCTGAAGATAAGATCCGGCCGTATCCGGAATCCAGGAAAGCAGGCGCGCTGCGCCGAATATAATTAAGGTGGGTTTTAATTGGCTAGTGATAAAGAATGGGTTAAAATAAGTGAACTTTCTGAAGAAGAAAAACAAAGATTGACTGCCGGTACTCTAAGTCTAGCAACAGTTCTAATGACTTAATCCTTTAACTATTTGGACTGGCGAAAGATTTAATTCGACTTCCTGTTCCCTATCAAATGCAACTGGAACAGATAATAAAGAAGAAGGGACTTTTAGGAAGAATTTAAGTTTAATCGAGATGAGATTGGCCTTTTATTAGGTCAGCTAAGTGATAATCTAGATAGTAGTGGTATTGATCCAGACTAAGTACTGAACGCACTGTTCTCAAGGAATAAAGTACTTTGAAACTGAAATTTTAAAGAGAAGTAGGTGGGACAATAATGTTAAAAATGATTACTGTTTGGTAGAAGTATTACGATGATAATGACCCTAAGTTGAACCATATTGAAGATGGCTGGTCAAAGGATGAGTATCCAAAACCAATTAAACTAACGTTTGCAAACCAAGAGGCTTGGAAAAAAAGCGAGTGGGAGAGAAAATATGCATATCTTGATGAAAAATCTAGAGTAATGGATGCTGCTAAAGCTATATGGCTTAAGTAAAGTTTTGCATTAATAAGGTTTTTCGAAGACAGGAGGATAAACTTGCTATCTAATAAAATGTTAAAAAGTTATGTTTATACTCTGATAATCTTTAGTTTGTCATATGTTCTAATCTTTGGTCTGTATATAATCGCATTAGTCACTATTGGCATCATAGGATTTTATGCTTTAATCACTTACTTGGTGTTTGCCGTTCCTTTGCAAATGTGGTTGAGAAGAAGGGGAAAAAAAGTTTAATTTAATTAATCTTTTTATTTACACAGTAATAGCTTTTGTAGCTGCGTTATCGTTTTTTGCTGTGACTAATCCAACAAGTGCTCTGGCTGTGCTAAAAAGCTTAAATTATTACATTATGAGTATTGTTGTAGCTCTCATTTATTGGTTTTGGGACTCTATATTCCTGCGGCATTAACACATTAAATTAAATCATGAATTTCACACCGTTTACAACAAGTAAGAAGGCTGCTGATCCAAACAGTAAATATCCAGACAGTTTTTGTTTGCTTAATATCGCTTCAACTCCGACTACTGATAAAAGGGCTGCAACAAACAATTGAACAACCAGCAACAATAATTCATTTTGATTAAACAGCGAGTATACGCACAAGACTAATGCAATGCAAGAAACCGAAATTTTTGCAACTTTTAGCAATGTATCACTCCTAATGCAGTCATGCATTAACCTTAACACGATTACGTGTCTTAATCCGAGAGAATCAAGATAAAAGAAGTGTTTTATTTAAAATTGGGGATTTGACTTGAATATTTTAATTTGGATTGCAATGTTTATAGCTATTTTGGGCGGCTCTTATACAGGTTACAAACGGAATAAACAGAAAGAACTTAAACAAGAACATTAAATATATAAGAAAAGCGAACAGAAGATATTTTTATTTTAATTATGGAACTATTTCTGAAATTTAAAGTGAAGATAAATGAGTGAGTTATTAGTTACAATTGAAAACATTTATGAATACCTAAAAAATGATGAAGAGGAAGATAAATTATACAGTTCTTGAGTTAAGGTTGCGATCTTTAAGGAACCTACATTGACGTATTTGATTGTAAAAATTTAGGAACTTTGTTCGAGATAACTGAATATGTTGATTTTGGTCATTGACCTAAATTATTTACTGAGGTGTTTTGTTGTGTATAATTATCAATTCCAAAAATTCTATCAAAATTGGGACGACGCAATGTATCCTGTATCGTTTGACTACAGAAATGATTACTTAAACTTTAATCCTTACGTAGAAAGTATTGAAAGTGATGAGCGTGTGACATTTCCTTTACGGGGCTCACAGCATACAGAATTAGGGGATCATAGACGAATGGCAACCAATATTATTATATCCTCAAGTGGAAGATTAGATGCAACCACTAAAACATGGACTAGTAAAAAGTGGAAAGGGTTCACAGGCACAGTAATTGTTTTCTTAACTGATTCAAGGGGGAACATTCTGTATGCAACAGCTCCACGTAGGTATGGTGTAAATGGTACAGCGTTGGGAGGACATAATAGAACTGACACATGGTATGAAATGATTCCTAGAAGTGTTTTAAATAAAACAACTGCGTATGCAATTCATCACGCTTACACTCCTACTCCAAGAATAAACCCTACGGAATTTAAAAAATGGTCAGATGCCATTGCTCCATTGGTTAAAGCATACAGTGAAGGGCAACAGAGAGAAATTTATCTTTTCCCAGAAGTACATGAGGCCATTGAGTTAGAACCTTTCACTTCAATCGACACAGAGGAAAGCTACTAATGTAACAGTTTCAAAGCCCTATAGAAAAATAACTGTAGGGCTTGACCTCAATGTCTTTAGATTATACATACACTGGAATTTATTAAACTAAATGCTCTTTTTCATCCCACAGCGCCGGCATTCACGCAAGAATATTCCACTCTTCACAGAGCTTTTAACAGTGTGTAATCGCAATTGTCACAGTGGCCGTACTTTACATCACGATACTCTTTGTAATCTCAAACAATTTAAGTATGCAATTAGAAGCAGCAGCAAATAAGATGGATTTATTGTTAAAATCGTGACCTCACATGTGACCTGACGAAATAAAAAAGCGATGAACTGCGCTGTGTAAGGCTTTGGCATACCTCTTTGAACACACCACATCGTGTGTGCCGCAAAGGGCATGTAATCGGCTTATACAATTCAGCTCACGCTATCTCAATAAAGCATGGCGGGCAAAGGAATGCAAGGATTACTTTATTAATGTGATTGAAAACGTAATAAAACTTGTCTTATTTTATCTAAATTAATCGTGAGTAATTTTATAACTATAGTGATTTCAAAACTGTCTTACGCACAGTGAGCGGCTTAGAGGCTATTGACTGATCGTCTTTATAGATAACATCGACAATCTTATAAGCTGATTTTTTGGACATGAAACGTTGCACTACAGCTGCAAAGTCAAGAGCACCATCTGGCTCAGCTACAATGATTTCACAATCTCTAATGTATATCTCCTTTATACGAAACGGTTCAATAGGAATTCATTACAGATATTGCTCTATCAGATTTAGAAACAAGAATTGTGATCCTGCGAAAAAAGGATCAGGATATGGCAGGACAAAACCATTTATTATGTGATTTTTAGGTATTTGTAATTAAATTACAAATACCTTTAATATTCGCTCATGAATTCGTGGTATTATACTGAAGGGGACGATCAAAAGCTTTGGCGTTAGTAATTAAGAATGTTTTAAATGTATACGGCTGCTGCCTCAAAGTCGGAAAAAATATTATAGGAGGTAACATATGTTTAAGTTTAAAAAGAATTTCTTAGTTGGATTATCGGCAGCTTTAATGAGTATTAGCTTGTTTTCGGCAACCGCCTCTGCAGCTAGCACAGACTACTGGCAAAATTGGACTGATGGGGGCGGTATAGTAAACGCTGTCAATGGGTCTGGCGGGAATTACAGTGTTAATTGGTCTAATACCGGAAATTTTGTTGTTGGTAAAGGTTGGACTACAGGTTCGCCATTTAGGACGATAAACTATAATGCCGGAGTTTGGGCACCGAATGGCAATGGATATTTAACATTATATGGTTGGACGAGATCACCTCTCATAGAATATTATGTGGTGGATTCATGGGGTACTTATAGGCCTACCGGAACGTATAAAGGTACTGTAAAGAGTGATGGAGGTACATATGACATATATACAACTACACGTTATAACGCACCTTCCATTGATGGCGATCGCACTACTTTTACGCAGTACTGGAGTGTTCGCCAGACGAAGAGACCAACTGGAAGCAACGCTACAATCACTTTCAGCAATCATGTTAACGCATGGAAGAGCCATGGAATGAATCTGGGCAGTAATTGGGCTTACCAAGTCATGGCGACAGAAGGATATCAAAGTAGTGGAAGTTCTAACGTAACAGTGTGGTAGCAGATCATCTTTAATCAGGGGTAGCTAACGGGCTGCTGATCGTTCCTTGAGAAGTTTTATAATCAATGATTATTAAAATCATTAGTAATGGTTAAAGGTTGTTTTCTACTAGGTGAACGGCCTTGCAATTGCTGGAGGTAGGGTATTCTCCATCTGGTTTTATAACTTTTCCTATAGGTTAATAGAATGGTATTTAAATGAGAATGCTATCAATTTTTTGTAGTCAGCGCTTGCTCACAACAGACACCTTTACATAACCCTTCTATATCAAACATAAGCCTTACTCAAAATAAAAATATCTCAGTAGTTAGCCAGATCCTCATAACTTTATACTAGTTAAAGGTGGGACTGTTAAGAACAAAAAGTCTAATTTATAAATGGGGACTCTACGGAACAAGACAGGTTAGTTCGAAAAGAACCCAACTTTAGGATTTCCTTAGAGGATTGTATCAGCTCGAACCAAGTTTTTTAATGCGACTAGCTATGGAAATTAAGAAAGAACCTGGTGAAATTGCCCAGGTTCTTTTTATATTGCACAAAAATAGCCACGGTGATATAATCACACTACGTGCGCTTTCTAGTTAGAAGTTATAGATATCCATCTTATAATTTTATTATATCCTGCTAGGAAGCTCTTGTCAATATTTTTTTTGAAGGAGAGATGTAGAATGAGTTCTTTGGTTCTCGGTTTACATGAAATTGAAAAAACACAGCTTTCGCTTGTTGGAGGAAAAGGGTTACATTTAGGGGAATTATCAAAAATTCAAGGTATACAAGTACCAGAAGGATTTTGTGTCACAACAGTAGGATATCAAAAAGCCATCGAACAAAACGAAACGTTACAAGTGTTGTTGGATCAATTGACCATGCTAAAAGTTGAGGACCGAGATCAAATTGGTAAAACCAGCAGAAAGATTCGGCAAATCATTATGGAAGTAGGCATTCCTTCTGATGTTGTGAAAGCAGTTGCTCAATATCTCTCCCAGTTTGGCGAGGAACATGCCTATGCCGTGCGTTCTAGTGCGACTGCTGAAGATTTACCACATGCTTCTTTTGCCGGTCAACAAGACACCTATTTAAATATTATTGGCGTCGATGCAATCTTGCAGCATATCAGTAAATGCTGGGCGTCCCTATTTACGGATCGCGCGGTTATTTACCGTATGCAAAATGGATTTGACCACAGCCAAGTTTATTTATCCGTTATCGTTCAAAGGATGGTTTTCCCTCAGGCTTCGGGGATTTTATTTACCGCTGATCCGATTACCTCCAACCGAAAGGTGTTATCCATCGATGCCGGTTTTGGACTTGGTGAAGCACTGGTTTCCGGCTTGGTATCTGCTGATTGTTATAAAGTACAGGATGGGCAAATCATCGATAAGAGAATAGCAACTAAAAAATTGGCTATCTACGGACGAAAAGAAGGCGGAACAGAAACACAGCAGATCAATTCTGATCAGCAAAAGGCTCAAACACTGACTGATGAACAAATTTTACAGCTGGCACGCATTGGAAGACAGATCGAAGCTCATTTCGGCCAGCCTCAAGATATCGAATGGTGTTTGGCCCGCGATACTTTTTATATTGTACAGAGTCGTCCAATCACTACTTTATTTCCCATTCCTGAAGCGAGTGACCAAGAAAATCACGTCTATATTTCTGTTGGTCATCAACAAATGATGACGGATGCCATAAAACCACTGGGATTGTCTTTTTTTCTGTTGACGACTGCTGCACCCATGCGTAAAGCCGGTGGAAGGCTATTTGTTGATGTCACACATCATCTGGCATCCCCTGACAGCAGAGAAGTTTTCTTAAAAGGCATGGGGCAGCACGATCAGCTCTTAAAAGACGCACTTATGACCATAATAAACCGACGAGATTTCATAAAGTCGATACCAAATGATAAAACAGCACCCAATCCCAGCAGAGGCAATGCAGATATGCCGGCTCAAGTTGAAAACGATCCGACAATCGTGTCTGATTTGATTGAGAGCAGTCAAACATCGATAGAAGAGTTAAAACAAAACATCCAAACGAAATCAGGATCAGATTTATTTCGTTTTATTCTAGAAGATATCCAAGAATTAAAGAAGATTTTATTTAACCCAGAAAGTTCGGTTGTGATTCGAACTGCTATGAATGCTTCATTATGGATTAACGAAAAAATGAACGAGTGGTTAGGTGAAAAAAATGCAGCAGATACGCTTTCTCAATCTGTACCCCATAATATTACTTCAGAAATGGGTCTTGCGCTATTAGACGTCGCAGATGTGATTCGTCCTTATCCAGAGGTAATTGATTACTTACAACATGTAAAAGATGATAATTTTTTGGATGAACTGGCTAAGTTTGATGGCGGAAGCAAAACCCGAGACGCGATCTATGATTATCTCAGCAAATACGGAATGCGATGTACCGGAGAAATTGATATTACAAGAACTCGATGGAGCGAAAAACCAACTACACTTGTCCCAATGATTCTTAATAATATTAAAAATTTTGAGCCTAATGTCGGCCATCGGAAATTTGAGCAAGGGCGACAGGAAGCTTTGAAGAAAGAACAAGAGTTATTAGATCGATTAAAGCAATTACCGGATGGTGAACAAAAAGCCAAAGAAACAAAACGAATGATAGATATCATCCGGAATTTCAGCGGGTTTAGGGAATATCCAAAATACGGAATGGTTAATCGATACTTCGTTTATAAGCAGGCTTTACTGAAAGAATCCGAACAACTCATAGAAGCGGGCGTTATTCGTGAAAAAGAAGATATATACTATCTCACTTTTGAAGAACTTCACGAAGTCGTACGCACACATAAACTGGATTATCAAATCATCAGTACACGAAAAGACGAGTACACATTATATGAAAAACTATCTCCACCACGTGTTATCACGTCTGATGGTGAAATCGTTACAGGTGAGTATAAACGAGAAAATCTCCCAGCCGGAGCGATTGTAGGTCTACCTGTTTCCTCCGGAGTGATAGAGGGCCGAGCGCGTGTCATTTTAAACATGGAAGATGCTGATTTAGAAGATGGAGATATATTAGTTACCTCCTTTACCGATCCAAGCTGGACACCATTGTTTGTATCCATAAAAGGCCTAGTCACCGAAGTTGGGGGACTGATGACACATGGAGCTGTTATAGCCCGTGAATATGGCTTACCTGCAGTTGTTGGCGTTGAAAATGCTGCCAAGCTGATAAAAGATGGGCAACGAATTCGCGTTCATGGTACAGAAGGCTACATTGAAATCTTATAATGTCTGATGTGTGTAAAGAGCCATCAGATATTCCGCCATCACCCCTAACTAGAAGCTGGGAGGCTGCATTTGTACCGAATGATAAAGTTCCCGTTGAACTAACGAAGATCGATAGCACATTAAGAAAAGCTGGAACCTCTTGGAGGAGGTCTGGCTTTTCTATATAAAATTGGCGTAGTGTGCAAAAGCCGCATTTTGCGGGCGGCGCTTCTTTAAAGTGAATTTTTTATTACCAGCATAAAACCAAACTTTAGATTTTGTTCGTGTCAAAGAGAACTGGAGAATTTGATAGGGGACCACATAGAAAAAAATATCTAAAACAAGAGAAAAAGGAGCTAAAAAGCTCCTTTATAAATTTAAACAACTTTTGTATAAATAGCCGTGTAAAACCCGATTGAGTAATCAAAATAATGACGTGTAAGCTTATAAGTATAACCGTTGTATTCTATTGTTGGCTGGAAGTCCATTGGCAGAGGACTAATGCGGTATATAGTGTCATAATCATACTCATCACTTTTTACTGCAACCTCAGACGAAGTGCCAGCAGCCAATACGGGAACCGCGGATATGAGCATGCCAAAGGATAAAGCAGAACTCAATAAGATTTTCCTCATGTTCAATTATACCAACTCCATTTACAATTAATACATATATTATGTAGCGATTGGAAGTTGTTTTGGAAGTGAATAATGGATCATAAAATGTGAAAATTTTGATTTTAATGGAAGTTGCGATAGTAAACGACAGTAAGGATAAGTATATTTATGCTGGAATCCAGAAAGAAGCGGCCTTCAATAATATATTTGAAGGCGCAAAAATGAGTAAGGGGATAATATCGAGGGCTACCACATGCAAATATTTGAGAAAGAATAAGAAGAAGGTTGAGGAATTGGAGAATGGAGTATGCTGCTGTTATGAATTGCAAAAAGAAGTAGATGGGTTGGGTGATATCCTGTTGTTTATTTTAAAGATCAAAAAGAGTTTAAAGAGGAGGGAGAAAGATGCCGAAAATCGGAGTAAGCTTGATAGTGCTCATTATACTCATTATTTTCCTTGCAGGCTGCAATAAAAATGAACAACACGGAGAAGAAACAAAGATGCAGAGCCTAGTAGGCTATGTCGTGCTTAAAGACAATGAAAGGGCAATTCTCATTACCGATACAAAAGCTCCAGTAAAAGAAGATTACAATCTTTCTGAAGGACAACTTATGAACAAGTTTAAAAATAACATAATAATTGTAGGATTAAGTGAGATTGATAACACAGAAGATCTCAAAAGAGGTGAAAAAATAAAAGTGTGGTTCCATACACGAAAAGAGTCAAATCCACCAAGTGCAACGATACAACAATATAAATTATTACAAAAAAAATAATTGAATTCTCGTATAGATAACCTCTGATGGTCTGTTTCAAACTTTACTTGGTTTCATAAATGAAAACTTGCCATTCATGTTAACGATTCGTGTTTTAAGATACTTAAAGAAAGAGAGGTATTAGTGAGAATATGAAAAAACCGTTCATTAAAAATGAACGGCGGGGTTTACAAAAGTAATGTCTTTTTTCCTTTATGGCAAAAGGATAAAGGAATTCGCAATATTGTGCTTCAAATTTTTTATTTGAGATCGTTAAGGACGACTTTTGCAGCCTCAGCGATAAGAGCATTATCATAATTAGCATCTTTCGTAAAGCGGTTTGACAGAATTGCCACAACAATAGGAGCTCTGTTAGGCGGCCAAACGATAGCAATGTCGTTTCGTGTCCCGTAGCTTCCGGCTCCAGATTTATCGCCGACTTCCCATCCTATTGGAGCGCCTGCCCGAATCAGTTCGTCACCAGTAGCATTGCCTCGCATCCAATCGGTTAAGATCGTGCGTTTGTCAGTCGTGAGAGTGTTATCTAAAGTGAAGGCTTTAAGATCGGTTGCCAGTGCTTTTGCGGTGCTGGTGTCACGAATATCACCAGGAATCGCAGAGTTTAGATCCGTCTCGAATCGTTTAGCTTTCGTTACATGATCCCCAATCTGTTTCAGTGACTTTTCAAAACCTTTAGGGCCGCCAAGCTGTTGCAACAAGATGTTCCCAGCGGTATTATCGCTGTAACGGATAGCCGCTTCCGAGATTTCTTTTAGGCTCATGCCTGTGTCTAGGTGTTTCTCTGTGATTGGAGAATATGTAACAAGATCGTCCTTGCTGTAGTGGATGACTTCATTAAGTTTTTCAATTGAGTTTTTCTTCAGGACAGCAGCTGCGGCTAGAACTTTATAGGTTGATGCGTAAGCAAATCGCTCATTCGGCCGATAGGCGATTGTCTTGTTTGAACCTGTATCAATTGCATAAACACCAAGCGTGGCATCAAATTTTTTCTCAAGTTGAACAAATTCTTTATTCGTTATACAGCTTGCCATGTTTGTGTCTTCTATGGATTTTGCTTCGGCATGCGTTGAGCTGTAAAAAGGTGTGAAACCAGTAATGCTTAAACATAAAAGCCCAACACATATTCCGAATTTTATTGACGTTTTATTTTTCAACTTCATCAGGCCTCCTCATTCAAATGATTTTGTATTATCTTTGAAATGTTTCCCATGACAGTTAGTGTAACAAACCCCTTTGCGCTAGTAAACATAGAATCAAATTATCTTATATTTTCAATAAGTTGGCAGAACAAGGGCAATTGCCCACCTACATGGTATTATATAAGAATAGGCAAATCAGATTACATATGCTGACAATGGCTGTCAGCAAAGTCATCTATTAGAAAGCTTTATCAATTGTGATTGGAGTGTTATTGGATGCAAACGAGAAAAGTTTATCTCTACGTATTTCACACAATGTCAGACTGGGAATATGGATATTTAATTGCGGAACTAAACTCAGGGAGATACTTTAAACAAGATGCAGCATCTTTAAAAGTAGTTACAGTAGGGGTTAATAAAGAAATGATAACTACGTTGGGAGGATTAAGCATAAAACCAGATATTTCTCTTGACGAATGTACTCTTGGGAGTCAAGATCTTATCATTTTACCCGGAGGAAACACTTGGGGAGAAGATATTCATCAGCCGATCTTGAAAAAAGTTGGCGACGCTTTAAAGCTCGGCACGACTATTGCTGCAATTTGTGGGGCAACCCTGGGCCTCGCGAATGAAGGATACTTAAATTCGAGAAAGCACACAAGCAATGACCTAGAGTATATGAAAATGGTCTGCCCTAATTACAAAGGAGAAACACTATATGAAAAGGAACCAGCAGTATCTGATAAAAATTTGGTTACTGCATCAGGAATTGCTCCTCTGGAATTTGCGGTAGAAGTATTGAAAAAATTAGATGTATTTGCACCAGATACTTTGCGTTCATGGTATAAGCTAAATAAGACTCAAAAGCCTGAATACTTCTTTGAGCTAATGAATACAATAAATCGATAGAAAACACTTTAGCAGTTTTTAGTAGTGCTCCTGAACTTATAGGAGCATTTTTTATATGTGTCTAGGAGCTAAATAAAGAAATGCAGAAACTCTAAAAAAGAATATAGATTGGTAGGCCTTATTTCGAATAGAGTTTGATTTGGGTTAAAACTGTTCTTATTAAGGCTCATTTCATGGTGCTAAAGATTCATTTGGAGAAGACTGTCTTGATCAGAACAGACCCTTCCAATATATTGAAGTAAAAGATATCGGGAGGAACTCTTTTGAAAAAGATGTTGATGTTAGCTTTTACATTTCTTTTGGCTTTCACTATCCATGTAGGGGAAGCTTCAGCCGTTATCGTGAAAGATGAGGAGAAAGTGAGTTTTACAATGACAGAAAATGAAAAATGGTTTATGAAGTCTGATGACCTAAATTCAAACCATTGGACATCTCACTTTGGGTACAGATTCACCATTTTCGATACTGAAGGATGTACAATTAACGCAAGAATCATGCGAATGACTTTGTCAGGATATGAAATAACCGTTAGTGAAAAAAACTTCTCAGGGGATCATTTTGATTTGAGTGCAACTGATCGAGTTGAGACGATGCCTTATAAGACTCATTATTTGATTTTGACAAAAGATCCAGATTGTGGAGATGTTAAAGTAAAAGGTCTATACGGTTTTCAGTTTGATCAGCCAGAATGGTAATAAAAAAGAATCTGGATTCTCACCAGCCTAAACGCCAGCCAAGCTAATGTCTACATGCAGACATTAGCTTTTTTCATTGTTTAATAGGCTGTCGTCACGATTCTAGAAGGACTTTCTCGTAATAGTCGTCTCCTGTCACATGAAGCCCAAATGACAGGGGAAATGTATATCATTCACACTTTCCGTCGTGAAAATGTAAATGTATTCATAAAAATCCCGCAGCATATCAGCAGTGCGCCGAGGATAATATTGATGGTGATCTGTTCGTGCAATTGCAGCCATCCAAAGAATAGGGCCAATACGGGAACAAACATTAATGCCATGGATGCTTTTGACGCTTGGATTTGATTGAGCACCCAAAACCATACGACAAAGGTAAAGCCGGTGGAAAGCAAGCCATTAAACAGCAATGACCACACCGCCTGATATGTCCACTCGGCTGAAGGGACCGCCTCAAATATAAAGGAAAACACCAATAACATGACGGCTCCCATCATAAGGTGCCAGGCATTCATGTGAATAATATCGATATGCTTGAATTGTAGCTTGCTGAACACATTCGCGATTCCCCAGCTAAGCGCTGCCGCAAGTACGCACAGCTCCCCAAATAAAGCGCTTTGATCGATATTGAGCATTTCCTTTCCAAATATAAATAACAGTCCGAAGAGGCCGCAGACCAGTCCCATCGTTTTATACACATTCATTTTCTCGTTTAATGAAAAATGGCTGATCACCGTAACAAATATAGGCATTGTATATACCAAAACAGAGGTTTTCCCTGAATCGACAAACTGCATTCCATACGTCAAAATTCCCATATAGCCCAGCCCCATCAACAGGCTCATGATGATATAGCTTTTGAGATGTTCTTTTTGAATTGAAAGCTTTTTTCTTTGGATGAAGAGAATGAGAAATAAAGGAACTGCTCCGATGAACAGGCGCAAACCCGAAAATAAAAGCGGGGGGATGTCATGAATTCCTACTTTCATCGCAACCCAAGTATAACCCCAAATAAGTGTGACAGATATGATTCCCAGCATAACTTTTACCATAATGAAGCCGCCTTTCTTGTTAAAATATCGTGCTGGTTTCTATCATATGTTACATTTATGTATAACTGAAATACATTTTTATTATTGGGGGTATAACCAAATGGTTATGAACATGAACCATCTTCACATATTTGTAAAAGTCGGGGAGAAATTAAATATTACAGAAGCGGCAAAAGAATTGTTCATCTCTCAGCCGGCGGTAAGTAAAGCGATAAAAAACCTGGAGAGCTCACTGCAGCTCAAATTATTGATCAGGGATAAACATCATGGTTTAATGCTGACTGACATCGGAAAAGAAATATTGCTGCTGGCGAGACAAATGAAGGGAATTGAAAGCAAAATATATCAAGTAGCCAACCGGGAAAACAAGCTGTTAAACGGGAAGGTGAAAATTGGTTCATTTCCTGCAGTTTCAACAAATATCATGCCACAGGCGATTGCGGCATTCAGATCAAACTACCCGCTGATCCGCATAGAATTGATCGAAGGAACCTCTGACCAAATAAAAGGATGGGTTGAAGATCGTACGGTTGATATCGGGATCGCAGCATCTCCATTTGAACCGTTTGAAAATCAGCTATTGTGTAACGACTATATGGTGGCCGTCATCCCGCCGCAGCGTGACGAATTAAAACTTGAAAAGCATGTCGACCTTGAAACATATCAAGATGACCTCATTTTTTGTAAAGGCGGTCATGAAATCGCGATGTCAAACGCATTTTCGCAATACAACATCGAATTAAAGGAAAACTTAACTGTGCAAAATGCCGAAACCTTGATTAATATGGTCAAAAATAACTTGGGTATCGGCATCATTTCAAACTTTACACTTTCATCCGTCCCGCATCAGTTGATTAAAAAGGACATCTTTCCTAGGGTCACACGCGATATTGGCGTCATCGCACATTCATTTGAAGAGATAACGCCGGCGGCGCATGAGTTTGTCAAAGTGTTGAAAGCAGTTGTAATCTGAATCAGTTATCGTGTTGCGATGAAATTTGAAGAAGATGAATACTCACCGGCAGAGTTACATAAAAGAAAAAAGCAACCATTTGAACGTTGCTTGTCACTCTATTTGGGACCTTGTATGCTAAGAAAAAGATTCATCCATCTCTGTCTTTGTGGGACTCTGCTCCTTAACTTGTTTTAATGATGCTACTATAAGAAAGCTAACAATCACTAGCAAGAGCCATGAACTTACCTTTCCAAGGTGTACAAGACTCCATGTATCGATTTGGTTTGGATATTTCCAAGCTCCAAAAAACGTAGCGATATTTTCCGCTATCCATATAAAAAATCCGATGAGTACAAAAGAAAGTGCGAGCGGCATACGGTAACGAGCTCCATTCACCTCGTATGTAACCCATGTTTGCCAAAAGACAATGATGACAAGCCCAGATAACCACCATCGAATATCTATAGAAAAATGGTGGGTGAAAAAATTCAAATAAATCGCTGCGGCAAGCGGAACAACTGCAAAAAAAGGCGGCCACTTAACCAGCTCAACCTTAAGCCTTCTCCATGCCTGGCACAAATAACTGGCTACACTTGCGTACATAAAGCCGCTATACAAAGGTACTCCAAATATTTTGGAGTATCCTTCTTCTGGGTAAGACCAGGAGCCCATATGGACTTTAAAAAGTTCCAGAGCAAGCCCAATAAGGTGGAATAATGTGATCACTTTTAATTCATCCCGTGTTTCAAGACCGGAACGCACCATCCACAATTGCATGAGAACGCAGATAATGAGCAGCCAGTCATATCGCGGCAAGAAGGGCAGTGGGATGATTTGCGTAATAGCCAAAGAGGCAAAAATAACGGCAGGAAACAAACATGAAAGGGCTTGTTCCCAGCCAAAATGAACGATTTGTTTTATTGCTCTCATGATGTATGCCTCCTCCATAGTTGTATTCTTCGTGTATGGAAGGGACGCTTAGTATAGTAGCTAGATGGATATAAGTTTATGTCCATAAGCTCACCGCCAATCACTTTATTTTTCTGTTGATCTTACCTATTTTTTTACGAATCCTGTGTGTCTTCATTACTTCGGTATTCCAATATATCCCCGGGCTGACATTCTAAAGCCTTGCAAATCGCTTCTAAAGTTGATAATCGAATAGCCTTTGCTTTTCCGTTTTTCAATATCGAAAGATTAGCCATGGTGATGCCAACTCTCTCTGAAAGCTCTGTTACGCTCATTTTCCTCTTAGCAAGCATCACATCAATGTTGATAATAATCGCCATGTCATCACCTCAGACCGTTAAGTCATTTTCTGATTTTATATCTATCGCTTCTTTTAACAGTTTTTGAAGAACAGCAGCAAAGACCGCAATCACCATTGAAGCAAAAATAATAACCAATCCGATCACAATGATACCCGGGGCGTCGTCTATCTCGGCCATCAGATAAAAGACAGGCATGCCTGCTGCGTAAAAGATACTGATAGTGACTGCGCAATATTTTATATTCTTCAAAGCTCTTACAGACAAACCCGAGAAAGCTTTGTTTTTGTCAATATAGCTTAAAAGTTTGAACGCTTGATAAAGAGCAAAGTAAAAAGGTATCGCCGTTACATACAAATAGATGAAAACGAGATATTTTATATAAGCGATATTTGGAAATAATTCTGCTGAATAGTTAGCTATCTTAGGCACTAAAAAAATGCATAAAGCAAGAATTGGAATTCCAATAAGAACCAAAGCTATCTTTAAAAAAATTGTCGACATTCGATTCATAACAAGCACCTCATTTATTTGTTGTCTAATTGAATGTAACAAAAAATTTATCGTTTCTCAATAAAAAAATATTGAAATGGATTGATTTGTTGTTGTTATAGGAGACCCTTTTCATTTTTGACAAGACAAAAAAGCATCCCTCATCACTGGGAGATGCTGAACTACTGCAAACTTGCCGACTGAATGAACCGTGTGCCTCAGTGAGCTCAGGGATCGGTGTGAACATAAAGCTAAGCTCTTTTATGAAGGTTTTTATCAACGTCTAAAGATTCAAACAAACGATGGGAAGAAATACATCAAAGGATAAGCGGCTGTTCATACTAATGATCGGGAGGTAAACCGACTTATGATACAAATTTTGATCACTGGTCTTTTTTTATTGGCTCAGCCGAGTGAGCCGCAGGACAGTTTAACGGTCACACAGCAAGGACGGACGATTGCCACTGTTAACCGTGAAGACTTTACAATGCCTCTTCCCGGCACTCCAATGGTTGACTATGAAAAATACAGTAAATTCATCAAACAGCTTGATCAGAAAGTGTACCGTGAGCCGATAAATGCTGTCCTTAACGATCATGGAAGCATCGTCCCGGGCAGGGTTGGCTACAAACTGTATCAACAGGCGTTTATGGAAAAGTTTTATGCGTATTTTTATGGGCAAGGTCCCTCCAAGATAGAAGTGCCGGAAATGAACATTTATCCGAAAGTTGACAGCGAGCTGCTAGCTCACATCAGTGCGCAGCAGCTTGGTCAGTACGTGACCTATTTTAACTCAAGCAATAAAAGCCGTTCACACAATATTTCTCTTTCTGCAAAAGCAATCGACAATCACGTTGTTTTCCCTAATGAGACGTTTTCATTTAACCAAGTTGTGGGAATGAGAACTCGGAACAAAGGATATAAAAGTGCACCCATTATTGTAAAAGGGGAGTTGTCTGAAGGTGTAGGAGGAGGAATTTGTCAGGTGTCCTCAACTCTATTTAATGCAGTTGATCGTGCAGGACTGCAGATCGTTCAGCGCTATTCTCATACTAGAAGTGTACCATATGTACCGCCCGGACGGGATGCGACGGTAAGCTGGGGAGGTCCTGACTTTCGCTTTCAAAACCAATATAACCAACCAATCTTAATTCGGGCAAAAAGGTATGGGGGAAGTATGATTATTACGCTATACTCTTCTGATGTGATAAACAGCAAATTGAGAAAAATCCCCAAAGCTCCATCTCGGATACCGAAAGAAATAAATGCAGAGCAGTAAAGACAAAACCTTAGGTAAGGTTTTGGTTAAGAGAGCTTGTAGATTGCTCAAAATCAATTCTTTAAGGAACGGCCAGTGAAAAGGAAGGAGGGATAAATGAAGTGAAAAGGGTATTATTTTCTGTAATTGTTTTTACAGCAGTTGGATTTACGTTTTGCCAATCAAAAGCGCATGCCCTGACTTTTACGGTGTTGCCTATTACACAAAAAACAGACCAGTGGTCAGTAAAAGTAAGTGAAGCAAAAAATGCAAAGGAATTTGCGAGACCTCAAAAAGGAGAATATCAAGTATATTCCTTGGAAGTCAAAAATATAGGGGGAAAAGCAGCTACAGTGGATGTGCAATTGTATAGAAATGACCCTAATTCAATCACAAGGTTTTCGCTTTTTGGATGTCCCGATGAAAATTGTGTCAAACCAAAAGAAGATTCTAAAATGTTAGCTGAAAGTTTAAATGATGGCTCACCGCTGAAGTTCAATCATTTTATGCTGGCAGATAAGGCCTCTGAATTAGAGGTTGTTATAATTTGGACACAGAAGGGGCAAGAAGGACGCAATTTAAAACAGACCTTTAAATTCACTGAAGATGGCGTTAATTAGACAGTAAAGATGGAATGGCTTTGATGATTCGATCTCTTACTTTGCCTGAGGAAAAAACGAAGATAATTGTTGGAAAACCAATCATAGCTGAGTCAAATGTCAAAGTGACTGTGATTAATGACTATAGAGAAGAACCAGAGGAGGACTTTTGGATACATTATCCGATGGGAGTGAAATGTTGTCGATGATCACAAAGTCTCTATTGAATACGAATAGAGACTTTGTGACTGACTGCGCATTTCAGCGCAACATTTTACTGATAATGACAGTGACACCTAAACAAGTGTAGCCCGTTTCATTATTAAAAATCTTTAATTTCGAAATTTTCACAGTTCAATTTCAGTCAATTCAGTTATCATCAAAAGAAGAGGAACAAAAGTCACCAGCTATTTGGACAACTTTTAGCGTTTTTTTGATGGGAGATTTGTGACTCACGAGATCATGAGTATAAATAAATTTGAAAAATTACTTAATACACTAGCTTGATTTTTAATAATAAAAAGCCATTTTAAGGTTATTGACTCAATGAAACAAAAAATGCATTTAAGAGCTGTTATACGTTTTAATCTTGTCTTTAGAGAGCGCTTTAATTTAAGTCAAAAGTAAGTTTAGACAGTCATCTGTTAGATCATTAGCCCTTTTTTATTTTCTTTTCGGTAACATTTTGATCATATTTTCCTACTAAAGAGTTAGGGAAGTGGGGAAAAGCATGAGAAAAAAGAACAATATTAAGAAATGGCTATTGATCATTGCTGGATTCTTGATCATCTGCATCATCACATTATTTGTAATGGTGTCAGGAAACAAAGTGAAATATGAGGGCAGCGGGAAAAGCGGACTGTGGATGTCTAACCTTGAAAAATCAGGAAAAACTTCAATTGGACCTAATTACTTTTTGAATTTGTATTGGCAGGGGAGTAAGAAAGATGAGAAAAGAACTGTTGTTGAAAGAATTACTCTGTATGTAGATGGCGAAAAGTATCAAGATGATAACGTAGATGAGTACGACTTATCAGAGTACACAGGTGATGAAATGCCGGGTGGGGGACGCATGGAGGACCATATCGCCACCTTTAATTATATGCCTGAAGATGAAGTGATAGGACATGATGTCTTAGTGAAAGTGGAGTGGAAGACAGGCCAGAAAAAACAGACAGAAGAAATCAAATTACATAAGAAGCCATGGTATAAAAAATAGCTTATTCGCTGTATTTGTGATCACATTGGTGGTCACTTTTTTATTTACGGATTCCTAGGCACAGCAATCTAAGATTCTGCATAGGCTGAAATAAAATCTTGTTCATTTCTAAAACGAGGTGCATGCTGTTGGAACAACAACCAATCAATCATGAAGACAGAAACGTGCCGCAGCCTATTCGAAGTGATGGAGCTGGAGCTATTGATGCAGGCCCGCGAAATATAATACGGGATATTCAAAATCCGAATATACTTGTTCCGCCTGTTACAGATGAGGGTATGATTCCTAACTTGAGATTTTCATTCTCAGACGCTCCCATGAAATTAGATCACGGCGGCTGGTCAAGAGAAATCACCGTAAGACAGCTTCCGATTTCGACTGCGATTGCAGGTGTAAACATGAGCTTAACTGCGGGAGGCGTCCGTGAGCTTCATTGGCATAAGCAAGCGGAGTGGGCTTATATGCTTTTGGGACGGGCACGTATCACCGCTGTTGACCAAGACGGACGAAATTTCATTGCTGATGTTGGTCCCGGCGACCTTTGGTACTTCCCGGCAGGAATTCCGCATTCCATACAGGGATTGGAACACTGCGAGTTTCTGCTCGTATTCGATGATGGAAACTTTTCTGAGTTTTCAACGTTAACCATTTCAGATTGGCTTGCACACACACCAAAAGACGTTCTGTCTGCAAATTTCGGTGTCCCGGAGAATGCTTTCAACTCTCTTCCGTCTGAGCAAGTCTATATCTACCAAGGGAATGTGCCGGGATCAGTCGCCAGTGAAGACATTCAGTCACCATATGGAAAAGTCCCCATGACCTTTAAACACGAGTTGTTAAATCAACCCCCAATTCAAATGCCAGGGGGGAGTGTACGAATAGTGGATTCTTCTAACTTCCCAATTTCAAAAACGATAGCCGCTGCACTTGTTCAGATTGAGCCTGGCGCGATGAGAGAGCTTCATTGGCATCCCAATAGCGATGAGTGGCAATATTATCTAACAGGACAGGGACGAATGACGGTATTTATCGGAAATGGGACTGCCCGCACATTTGATTATAGAGCAGGCGACGTTGGATACGTGCCTTCTAATGCCGGACACTATATACAAAACACTGGTACAGAAACATTATGGTTTTTAGAAATGTTCAAAAGTAACCGCTATGCAGATGTGTCACTCAATCAGTGGATGGCATTGACGCCTAAAGAATTAGTGCAAAGCAACTTGAATGCTGGATCAGTCATGCTTGATTCTCTGCGTAAGAAGAAAGTGCCTGTTGTGAAATATCCCGGTACGTAAAGACGTAACAGATCACACAGCTGCCCTTCATATCTTTTTAAAGTAGATAGAGCTGAATTTTGGCCTGTGTTTTATTAAATCCCTATATATACGTTATGTAGGGTTTTTCTGCTTGAATCGTATTGTAATGAGCTTTAAAATGTTAATGTGGAAATGATAACCACCCGCTAATGGAAATTCAATGGCTAATTTCTACCAGTTTGATTGGCTTTAAAGGAGGACAAGAAATGAAAGCACTCATATTTTTATCCAGTTTGACTGCTATTGGGAGCTCTATATTGGGGCGATGGTTAGGGATGCTGGATGATTCTTATGCTGTTGGCGATGCTTGGTTTATAGGTGTTTTAGCTGGATTGATTTCACTTCTATTATTGATTGACAGTCAAACGATGACAAAGAATTACATAGTAAGTTTAAGTACAATACTAGGCATTCTTGGAGTGGGATTTATATATTTTCCAGCTGCATTCATCAACATATTATTAAGTATTACACTGGATAAACAAAAGAAAGAAGACCTTCATGTAAGATGAAAGAAATTTCATTTAATTCATAGGAGGGAAAGTGTATGTATTTACCTATATGGCTTATATCATATTTGCAATCACAGGTGCGGCAGGTTTTATCAGTGTAATGTGGTTCAGTTTTTTTTTGCTGACAAAATAGAAAAGTGAAGCGATTTTATAAAAATGTAAACTATTTTATATGAAAGGGATAACATTGCTTATTTAAGTTTACATAATAAAATTATTTCAAACTGATACAAAAAATAACTAATTGATCTATGTACTAAATATTCATAATTACTAGAGGGATTGGCACCTAAGGAACAAAGCTATTTGACAAGTTCTTGCTAGAGAATTTCAATCACTACATTTGATTTTCTGCATCAAGAAGCTCAGCTGAATTATTTTTAGGTGAATTTACTAATGATGAAACCTGGTATGCTTCCATGTCATCAGCATCATAAGGCAGCAGCAAACTTTGCAGATAATCAGGGCTTGTATTTTGGGGGTTAAGCCACTCCTTTTCATGATCATGGGCCAATATAACCGGCATTCGGTCGTGTATATCTTTCATGAACTCATTAGGCTCAGTTGTTATGATGGTGCAGGTATAAAGAGGGTATCCTTGATGTGTGCTCCACTTTTCATATAAGCCAGCAAACGCAAAAAGAGCAGATGATTTCAATTTGATCCGCATTGGGATTTTGGTTTTGGAATCAAGCCGTTTCCATTCATAAAAACTGTCTGCTGGTATGATGCAGCGTTTGTTGACAAGCGGTCTTCGAAAGGCCGGTTTCTCGGTAATTGTTTCGGCTCGAGCATTGATCATTTTATAACCGATCTTTTCATCTTTTGCCCAAGGTGGAATAAGTCCCCATCTAAGCTTGCCTAAGCGATTATTTGATCCATCATTGATGATTGCAAGGATGTTTTGTGATGGTGCGGCATTATAGCTTGGCTGGTATTCACCTTTAGGAAAAATTGATCGATGTCAAACTGGTCAATAATATCATCAAATGCAGAGTACAAAGTAAACCTGCCGCACATATCCATCATCCTTTTTAGGGGTTTTTGAATAGTTTGTCGGACGAACGTTCATTTAATACAGGTTCAGAACAATGATTTCTTTTCACTTGCGATAAACTGGTATAATAAGAAAGCCAGTTAAGAAGTTATTGTGGAAAAGAACATATGCTTTTTAGTTTGACCGACGCTGGATCTTGATGGAATTACAAGGATCGCTTAAAAATAGCCTATAGTATAAAAAGAGGCACAGCGTTTTTAACGCAGGGCCTCTTTTATATCAGTAGCCAAATACCAGAGTTGTACTTTGTGATCCGGCATATTTCGTGACAAATTCTTTTGTATATTCCGGCGTTTGGACACGATAGCTATAGTTTGACCCGGGATTCCAAGAAGTCAGCGGAGAGGTTTGCTTGTTGAGTGATGGATAGCTGCCTATGTCTTTGAAATAACCAGTGCCCTTGTCGTCAAGGATGCCGCCTTTTTCACTGCCTTTCCCAAAGTAATTATATTCGGAATATATTTTTGCTTTTGTAGCAATTGTAATCGCCTGGTTAAAATTGTTGCTGTAATTGTTTTTAACATGAAAGTAACCGTATCTCATCAGACCTGGGCCTCTAACATACAAGTTCTCAAAATAATTATTGGCGATTGTCATGTGGGGGTAGCCGTCATATTGATGCTGAGAATCATCCGGGTATCCTAAAATCAAACCGTATTTATGATTCGCAAATTTTGAGTTGCTGATCGTGATATAATCTGCGGATTTTCCGATATACACGAGTTTGTCCAAATCGCTTCCGCTTGCATTATAGCTATGACCTGAGAATGTGACGTGATCAATCCAATAGTTCATACCGGAATCTAAATAAAGCTGGATATCATTATTTCCGTTAATCTTCGGACTGTGTTCAAACGTTAAATTTTGAAAAATGACATTTCCAGAAGCTGATGAAGTTGTTAAATAAATATTTTTCAGCGTTTTTTTCGCGTAAGAGCCCACGAGTGTTTTATTTGAGCCAATGGTAACTGTTGTTTTCGCAGATGCGGAAAGATCATTTTGAAGCACTAAAATTTTCGGAGTGGATCCTCCTAGGTGGGTTTTTAAATCATTTACGCTTTGAATGTAAACAATCTGCCCGTTTTTTCCACCCGTTGTGCCCGTTTTAGAAATGCCTTTTTCATTTTTGGCATTTCCGGCAAAACCTAAAAGGCCATTTGTTGAGGTATTCGGAAAATCGACTGCACCTAATGCTTTTTCAGGCAAGAGAACCAAAAACAAACTAAAGACGGTGAACCATAAAAAAAGTCGTTTCATCACAATATGCTTCCTTTCAATTTTAATAATTTCCTTGCGGGGATTATTATTACAGTTAATGGAAAGGAATGATAGGTTCTATCTTCCTAATTAATGTTGGGTTACTTAAAAAATAGAGATTGCGCCAAAAGACATACTAACAATTAAAATAGAAGAAAGGATTGATACACCGTTGACTGCAGCAGCTTATCGAAACACCTTGCTATCACTTTTATGTTTAACAGCTGGAATCGTGGATGTAATCGGGTATTTAAGCCTGGGACATGTGTTCACAGCTAATATGACTGGAAACATTGTATTATTGGGGTTAGCTATCGGCAAATCCATTCAGGTCACTGTTTTTAATTCCTTGACTGCGCTAATCGGATTTATATGCGGCGTGATCATTGCTACATTGATGGTCGGAAAGGCGGAAAATACCCTTTGGCCTGCTGCTGTAACAAAAGCCCTCGCACTTGAAGCATTCATTTTGTTTGTCTTTGCTTGTCTTTCTTTTTACCGGTCATTTGTTCCTGTGCACATTCTGATTATACTCATGAGCATTTCTATGGGAATTCAAACTATAGCAGCAAAAAAACTGGGGATCGCAGGTATTTCTTCAACTGTGTTGACCGGCACTTTGGCTTCTCTTTTAGAGGATATATCCGGCCGATTGTTTTTTAAGATGCAGAAGAAGACTTTCTTAAGAGATACTGTGTTAAGAGCACTGGCTATTATTTTGTATTGTGTGGGGGCTATTATTGTTGCTCTGGCTGAGCCTGATTTTTATCACTACATTATTTGGGTTCCGATTGTGCTGATATTTGGCATCATGATGACAGCTAAGTTGAAACTGAGCGGGGAAAAATAGCTTTTCCTGTATAGCTGTTATCACAACAGCCTGTCTCATTTCGTTATTGTTATGCGAATTTTGAGAGGGCAAAATAAGACATTCGGCTGAAGTGCACATTCGTTCATTTGTATTGGCTTTTTCATAAGTACGCTACATTTGATATATGAATGATAGTGAATTTGCCTTAAAATCATCTATGAATCTATTTCCTCTTTCAAAGCAGATGGATTGAGTCTTATAATGATAATGATTCTCATTTGAAGTCTGGTTTGAGGAGGACCAAATATGAAAAAGATCATGAGTGCATTTGTTGGTATGGTTTTGTTGACGATCTTCTGTTTTTCCCCGCAAGCTTCGGCAGCATATGACGACCTGCATGAAGGTTATGCAACGTATACAGGGTCAGGTTATTCAGGAGGAGCTTTCCTGCTGGATCCCATTCCTTCCGATATGGAGATTACTGCAATAAATCCGGCGGATCTCAATTACGGAGGAGTAAAAGCAGCACTTGCCGGCTCTTATTTGGAAGTTGAAGGGCCAAAAGGGAAAACAACCGTATATGTTACTGATCTTTATCCCGAAGGCGCTCGGGGAGCTCTTGATCTGTCACCTAATGCCTTCCGTAAAATCGGCAATATGAAAGACGGAAAAATCAATATTAAATGGCGTGTTGTCAAAGCCCCAATCACCGGCAATTTCACGTACCGGATCAAAGAAGGCAGCAGCAGGTGGTGGGCAGCAATCCAAGTCAGAAATCACAAGTATCCTGTTATGAAAATGGAATATGAAAAGGATGGTAAGTGGATCAACATGGAGAAAATGGACTATAACCATTTTGTGAGTACGAATTTAGGGACAGGCTCTCTCAAAGTCAGAATGACTGACATCCGCGGAAAAGTTGTGAAAGACACCATTCCAAAGCTGCCTGAAAGCGGAACGTCCAAAGCCTATACAGTACCGGGCCATGTTCAGTTTCCTGAATAAAAAATACGAAACAGCGGATCTTTTCCCGCTGTTTTTTCATTGTTCTGTATCTGCATGTAAAAATGTTTTAATCATGTTCAACTGCTCCTGCTTTGGATAACTGGTATACAGCCTGCTTGAAATCCGAATAGGATCTCCGAAAAAGTATCTTTCATAGTGAGTTTGTCTAGTTCCGAATGAACTCATTGTTAAATCCCATGCCAAACGGAAAATTTTCACACGTTCTTCAGCATTTGTATTGGTTGCTTGAAGATATTGGTCAAGATCTTCCCGTATCTCTGAGTCAAATGCATTTTCGGTAGGCAGTGTCACCATTCCGCTAGCTCCAATTAATTGTATGATTTCAGTAAATCGAGGATATAGCTTAGGAATGATCGTACTGATGACTTGAAGAGGAATTAAACAGGGGCGCATATAGCCGAATTCATCTAACTGAGCATCATTTTCCGATTTGTCAATGAGCGCTTTGATTGTTTCAAATCCCACAATGATTTCTGAGAGCTTTTCTTGGATGTGCTGATATTCGGAAACATTAATGGTGTCGACAAGAAGCTGTGCAACACCTAATAGAAATTCAATTTTTATCATTTGCCTAATGACAACCTGGTGAAAGGTAAAGGCATGAAAAGAGCTTTTTGTCATAAAATCTTTAGCTGCTTCCACATTATCGTAAAAAAACACACGATTCCACGGCACTAACACATGATCAAAAACCACAATTGAATCCATTTCTTCATACCTTGAGCTTAAGGGATGATTAAAGGAAGAGTCGCTTAATACAAATGATTCTCTTGTGATGAATTTTACGCCTTTTGTATTAGAAGGGATTGAAAAAGCATAAGCTTCATCTGTTTCAAAGAAAAATTTAGGCGCTGAAAAAACCAAGATTTCATCGGTCAGCCCGCCTTGTGTTGCAAGCAGACGTGCGCCATGGATCATTAAACCTTTTTCGGTTCTATCAATGACTTTAGCAGATATCGGTTTTTCACTTAGCCCAAAATAGGACTGTGATCGGTTCACTTGCGGAGTAATGAATGTATGGGTAAAAGAAAGGTCATGCTTAGCAGCTTGTTCATACATATCTAGTATATGTTCAGGAAAGCAATTCTCTTTATCTTTTAGAAGCTCCGCTGACGAAGCAAAGCTCATCATAACCGTATTCATGTAATCCGGACTTCTCCCCATCATTCCGTGAGTATGTCTAGCCCAATGTTCAATCATGTGCCTTCTTTTTTTTAAATCATTTTTGGTTTTAGGCTGGAGATAGGAAATGCCGATTCGATCATCATCTCCAGGAAGGCAATAAGTCATTTCATGTATTAACTCATCCTTTGTTTGCAATTCATAAAGTGAGCTTTTTGTTTTGATTATTCCTTTAAATGCAGGATGCTCAGAAATGTTACCCTTTATTTTTTCGCCATCATACCATATTTCGTTTTCTAGTTTATTCAATCGGTCAATGAATTCTTTACCATTGATGATCCCCATTAAAGTTCGCTCCTTCATATTATGCTGCGTATTGTATTATATTTTCTAGAAAACAGCCGGTTCAGCCAATTTGAGGTGGGAAAAGCCTTTTTTGTATGCCTAATAGAAAATGAGAAGAGTGACTTATACGACAAAAGACAGCCAATTTTTCTTGAAGCCTTTCTGAAGATTCAGAGCCGTAAAGAATTTGCTTATTCATATGAAAATAGCACTATAAAACTTGATAACACGTGTCGATATTATGGACATGAGCGTAAGCGAATTGGATTCAAACGCGCTTGAACATATTTTATTTCAGCCATTACATCGTGCGGAAAGGGAAAACGACACATGAAAGTGAAAACAAAATTGCTGGGGATTATATCAATATTAGTTGTTTCAATTATTGGAATTGGAGGCTCCTCAGTATTTATGATTTCTTCTACTGTGAAAAAGAATGAAGAACTTAAAGACAAAATGGAATTCCAAAAAGAGATAAAACACATCCAATATGAATTGACCGGGTTATCAAATGATGAAAGAGGCTTCTTGATTACCGGAGACAAAGAATACGACGAGGGTATGAAGGAAAAAGCAGACGATGTCTTAAAGAGCCTTGATCGGGTTAATGACTTGATTGATGAAGAGAAGTATCAATCCAATATTGAAGACATTAAGACAAGTTTTACTCAGTATAGAGCTTTGAATCAGCAAGTAGTAACAGCCTACTCTTCAAATCCTAAAAAAGCAGAAACCATCCATTTTGGAGAAGAAAGAACATTAAGAAAAGAAGTCGTAGATCCGGCTGTCAATAAGCTGTCTGATCGCCTGGATCAAGAGGTGGAGGATCTAAAGGATGAAATACGGGGCAATGGGAAAATGAGTCAATCGCTCATTATCATTGTCACAGGGATATCAGTAATATTAGGCATTGTTCTAAGCATAATGCTGTTAAAGTCCATTATGGTGCCACTAAGAAGCATGAATAAGCAGCTAGAGGAAATTGCTCATGGCGAGGCTGATTTAACTAAAAAAGTCATAGTGAAAAATAAAGATGAATTTGGCCAGCTTGCCCAATCGTTTAATTCTTTTACTCACTCATTAACTCAAATTGTGAAGCAGATCAGCAGCTCATCTGAACAAGTTGCCGCTTCCTCCGAAGAATTATCGGCAAGCGCGGAAGAATCGAAATCAACATCTGAACATATTTCCCGCGCCATGCAGATGGCTGCCGAAAGCAATGTGAAGCAAAGCTCAATGACAGAAAAGAGTGCGGAATCCATTACTGAATTATTAGACAGTATATCATCTGTTGCTTCAAATACAGGGAACATAGCGGATCTTTCTTCTTCGATGAGAGACAAGGCTGAAATAGGCTCTAAGTCCGTCAACAAGATGTTAGATCAGATGAAATTCATTGATAAGTCTGTAGATTCAGCCGGCAATGGATTGCAAACATTGGTAGCGAGCACAGCAGAAATCAGCGATATCTCTTCGCTTATCACGACGATTTCAGAGCAGACAAATTTGTTGGCACTAAATGCAGCGATCGAGGCGGCCAGAGCCGGAGAGCAAGGAAAAGGATTTGCTGTGGTGGCAGAAGAAGTTCGGAAGTTGGCGGATGAAACAAATAAATCTGCAAACCACATCCAATCGGTGGTAGCGACCATCCAAAATGAATCGATAGAAACGGTAAATAATATTAAGGTTGTTCAAGAAAATGTGAGCTCAGGCATTGTTCTTTCTCAAGAGGCAACAGGAAATTTCAATGAAATACTGAACCTTGTGGAACAGGTCACTTCTCAAATACAAGAAGTCGCAGCGGCAACTCAACAGCTTACATCAGGCGTTGAAGTGATTCAGCACACAGTTCATACATTGGCCGTTGGAACAAAAGAAACGTCTGCAAATACAGAAGCGGTTGCAAATTCATCACAGGAACAGCTTCATTCAATGGGGGAAATCTCCTATGCCGCAGAATCTCTATCTCAGTTGGCAGAAGAACTTCAAACCGTCATTAATCGTTTTAAATATTAAACAGGCTACTTACGTGCAACCTCCATCCTATTCGGTGGGGGTTTGCTACTTTTACTGTGGTGTTTCTAAAAACAGAGCTAACTGACCTTTTAAGTTAGCTCCGTTTGTATGGCTAGTCCAAATTTTGATCGATCGTCCCTTCAAAATAGTCATCGCTGACCTGTTCATGAGTTTCAGCCAATCCTTTTTCTAATTGCGTGCTTCCTTTATAATCTGAGGGCTCAAAGTATTTCCCGGCAACATCTGTTGTGTCATTTTTGTTTTCTTTGTTATGAGTTTGTGTTTCAGTGTTTACACTTTCTGTCTCAGTATTGCTGCTTATAGATTGCTGAAAATCATATTCCTTGTCTAATGAAGAAAATCTTTTATAATCATCAGGTCTGTCGGCTCCATTTTTTTGAGTCACTTTTCTTCCTCCAGATTATTGATATTTTAGTGCGGGTAAGAACTTATTTCGTTCTTTTAGGCTCAGAACCATGTTTTTTAGGATTATCTGCTTTAAAAGCGGTTTCAGTCTCATGGTCATTTCTCATTTGTTCAATACTTGAATTTTGAATTCCCTTTTTACTCATTGGTTTCACTCCTTTACGAAAAATGTTGAATATCAACTCTTCTTATTTTGTCTGTTGATCAGGTATTCATGCACTTTTTTCATTCGCGCTTTGGCCAATCAGGAGAGGCATTTTCATGCCAGTCGTATTATTTAATAAAAAGTCGTATTTTTGAAACTTTTTATCATCGCATTGTTGGGGAAGACATCTCGATAAAAGAAATACAAAGGTTGTGAATTTATACTAACAGCACTGTGAATAAATCAAACAAGGAGGGTGAAAAGCGCATCATATTATTTAATGACATTAGGGCTATCCAGCCTTACATTTGGTTTGTTTTTAGGGTTTTATTCTTTCGTTATGTATGGCGATATGATAATTGCATTGTTTACGGCAGCAATTGCTTTATTATACGGTTTTGTGGTGTATGGCCTTTTTGCTGTTCCGCTTCAAATGAAGTTGCAGAAAAAAGCGAGAACATTCAATGTCATGTACCTATTGATTTACAGTGTGGTTTCTTTTATCGCAGCTTTCCTGTTTTTTGTTATCAATGAACCTGCATCAATAGCATGGACATTGCAATCGTACTTTATTATATGTTAAGTATGGCGGCTGCAGTGATTTACTGGTTATGGATTCTCTGATCCTTTATAAACGTACGGCTTCCGGTATATAGGCTAGATTTTACCAATCGGAGAAATATGGAGGTTCAATAAAAATTCAGGGTATTGCACTAACATTGCTGCGTGAATCTAAAAGCTTTAGGTTTCATATTTTTTTAAAAAAATCCTCCGCGGATAAAGGCGCAGTATGGGGACATAATGAGAGCACACATTCAAACCGAATAGGTAGTGTTTTACGATACATACGTTCGTCAAGAACATCACGTCATCAATGGAATATAAAAACTATTGTTGTGGAACGGGCATCTCGAGCCGTTTGAGGAAAGAACATAGATGGTGGTTTATCGTTTTATCAGCGCTTATAGAACAAAGTTTTGGTGGCGGTCAATCCATACAGCTAAACAGAGGAGAGCGTGACAATGAATCTCGCTCTCCTCAGATTTGTTTTATTCACCCTGATGTTTTTCAACTAATGTGAATGTCCAATCTTTTAACATATGTTTCTGTACATATTTTTTTCCGTTTATTTCGATGTAAGGCAGGTCTGCCATGTCTCCAGCTAACTGTTTTGCTTCAGACGTTGTTATTCCTAAAAAAAGTCCGATGTAAAAGTAAATATCCCGTTCTTTTATAAGCAAGATATCATTTTGTTCACTACCTTTTGTATGGTTCATCTGCTTTAAGCCTTCACCGATATAATATCCAGCCAAAGCAATACCAATTCCTAAAAAAACGTCCATGTGTATGCCTCCATTATGTCGATGTTATGTTATACGGGCTTGGCATACTCCGGGTTTCATTATTTTTCAAACCTTTTCAATCTGTACACGGCCTGAAAAAAAGGTGGCGCCGCCGCCCATATCGGACAATCGGTCTGGGGTTAGCGCGTTTACAAGCTGTTTTTTTCCTTGTTCATCCGCCCATAATCCTTGGCTGACAACGACACCTGGCAGTACTTGTTCTCCAACTGCAGCGGTCAGCTGGCATTCTCCCCGGCTGTTCCAAATTCGTACAGGTGCCCCATCAACGATTCCGTGTTCTTCAGCATCTTTTGTGTTGATAAAGAGCTTTGGCGTCTTTTCAAGTTTGATGTGTTTTTCATTATTGGAAAATGTTGAGTTTAAGAAATTATGGTTTGGCCCCGGAACATACATAAACGGATGTTCATTATCGGTTACAAGAGGTGTATATGTCGGTAAAGCCGGGAAGCCGTCTTGTTTCATTTTTTCTGAATATAATTCTATTTTTCCGCTTGGCGTTGGAAGTTCGCCCGGAAACGGTGGCTTTTCGCGTTTCGCTTTCATAAATGAATGCTTAGCAAGTGCATCGTAATCAATCTCTGCCAAATGCGGATTATCTGGATGGTCAAGCGCCTGGCGGATTAATTCTTCATCTGAATCTTTAAGCTCCTGGTCTGTGAATCCCATTGCTTCAGCCAGTAATCGGAACACCTCAGTGTTAGACTTGCTTTCCCCATATCTCTTGATCACCGGCTGCTGAAGCTGAATGTAATGGTGCCAGTAGGAGGTGTAAAAATCAGTATTTTCAAAAGCGGATGTTGCAGGCAGTACAATGTCCGCATATGCAGCCGTTTCCGTTAAAAACAAATCATGAACCACAGTAAACAAGTCTTCCCGCAGCAAGCCCTGTCTGACCTTGTTTGCTTCCGGCGCAACGACGGCCGGGTTTGTTCCGTAAATAAAAAGAGAGCGAATCGGCGGGTCTGTTTCCAAAAGCACCTTGCCAAGCTGATTCATATTAAACGACCTCGGTGTGCGCCCTTGCAATAAGTCGGGCCGCTGCAAGGCATTTGTGTTATATTCTAAAATTCCGCTGTTATGCTTAATTGCGCCGCCCCCTGTGTGCAGCCATTGGCCGGTGATCGCCGGAAGACAGGCAATCGTCCTTACAATCATCCCGCCGTTATCGTGATGCTGGGGTCCGTTTCCGATTCTGATAAAAGAAGGGGAGGTTTCCCCGTACATTTTTGCCAGTCGGTAAATATCTTCGGTACTGACACCGGTGATCGTCGACACCTTTTCAGGATCATATTGTTTCACGTGTTCACGGAGCTCTTCATAGCCAACCGTGTACTCAGAAAGAAATGCTTCATCATGAAGGTTTTCTTTAAATAAAATGTGCATGATGCCAAGAGCAAGTGCACTGTCTGTTCCCGGCTTTATTGGAATAAACCAATCTGCGAGACGGCCTGTTTGATTTTTATGCACATCGATCACGACAATTTTGGCACCTTGTTTTCGCGCTTTTTGGGCGATCGTAATTTGGTGCATGTTTGTGCTGACCGCATTGATTCCCCAAAAAATAAATAGTTTTGTATGAATAGTTTCCTCAGGATCGATTCCCGCACTTATGCCCATTGTATATTTATAGCCTTCAGATCCCGCTTTGCTGCAAATCGTCCGTTCAAGCTGGCTTGACCCCATGCGGTAAAAAAAGCGGCGGTCCATTCCTTCAGCTGTCAATTTCCCCATGTTTCCGTAAAAGCTGTAAGGAAGTATGCTTTCAGCTCCCTCTTCATCAATCAGCTGTTTCCAGCGGGAGGTGATCGTATCGATTGCCTCTTCCCAGGAAATCGGTTCAAATATCGCTTGGCCTTTCGCACCTGTTCGTTTGAGCGGTGTAGTCAGCCGCTTTTCATCATAGATGCGCTCCGTCATATTCCGGACTTTGTTGCATATGTTTCCAGCTGTGACAGGATGATCAGGGTCTCCTTGCACTTTTACGATTTTCCCGTCTTTTTTATGTATTAACAATCCGCACTGATCCGGGCAGTCCAGCGAGCAAACGGATTTGAAAATGCCGTTTTGTTGTGTGGCAAAAGATTTCATGGCCCAGTTCCTCTCTCTAGTTAGATATTTTGTAAGAATTATAACATTTCCGATGATAACGTCAATTCTGAAAAAAGAGATTGACATCAATATGAGACTTCTTTATGATAAACGTATTCTTTATTCTGAAAATTACATACTCAACATTTTCTATCCAGAGAGGTGGAGGGACTGGCCCTATGAAACCTCGGCAACATTATTGTGCCAATTCCAGCAAGCGACAGCTTGAAAGATAGGAAAGCAAGGTTTATACCGGCGTCTGCCTGTAACAGAGCGCGCCTATATATGAATCTCTTTCCATCTTCGGAAAGAGATTTTTTTTATGAAAAATACGATGAAAAGGATGTTTTGCACCATGACGGTTTTGGTTACAGCACCGTACAACGAAGAAGGACGAAAAGAGCTAGAAAACTTGTTTGGCTCAGTTGCTTATCAATCTTGGAAGGAACAAGGCCGGGCATATCGGGAAGATGAACTCATTCAGCTGCTAAAAGCAACAAATGCGACAGGCTTGATTACTGAGCTTGATCAGGTAACAGACAGCGTATTTGCTTCTGTTCCCGAACTTTCATTTGTCGGTGTTTGCAGGGGAATGCCCTCCAATGTGGATGTGGCAGCTGCCTCAAAAAGAGGCATACCTGTTTTTTATACACCAGGGCGGAATGCACAAGCCGTTGCTGAAATGTTTATTGGAAATGTGATTACCTTTCTCCGCCATACCAGCGTCTCGAATCAATGGCTGAAGGATGGAAAGTGGGACAGTGATTACCTACAGGCTTATGTCAAATTTAAAGGAAATGAATTATCAGGAAAAACGGTTGGCATGATTGGGTTCGGGGCGGTTGGTCAAAGGATTGCAAAACTGCTGACTGCATTTGACTGTAAAATAAAGTATTACGATCCATACATTCAAGACGATCATCCGCTGTATGAAAAAGTATCTCTTAAAACGGTGTTTTCAGACAGTGATATCGTTTCTGTCCATCTGCCTCGTACTGAGGAAACACTTGGACTTATTGATCGGAAGTATTTTGATCTGATGAAAGAGAGTGCGATTTTCGTCAATACTTCAAGAGCAGTTGTTGTAAACCGTGAAGATCTTTTATCTGTATTAAAAGAACATAAAATCAGAGGTGCGATATTAGACGTTTTTTATCATGAACCTCCAGAGGAATCAGATTATGAATTGATTTCATTGCCTAATGTTCTGGCAACACCGCATCTCGCTGGAGCAACATTTGAAGTGGAGGATCATCACGTGACGATACTGAATAAAGCCCTCAAAAAGTGGAAGGGTGAAAAAACTCTTAATATTCCGACAGTGTATAACAAGGACGAACTGAAAACAGGGGGATAAGAAAGGAGGCTAAGAGAATGAAAAAACAAAAAGGCTATCTCGTTTTTGATATTGGCACAGGCAATGCGAGGGTAGCGGTCGTGAGTGTAACTGGCAGTGTTCTAACAGTTGAACGGGAGGACATTGTGTATTCCACAGAGACGCTTTACCCGGACAGCCGTTATTTTTCTCCTCAGGTGCTGTGGAAGCAGGTGATGAATTTGGCAAAACGTGCGCTATCCCGTTCGCATGATATTGACATCATTGGTTTGACATCGACGAGCCAAAGACAGGGAATTGTTCTGATCGATCAAAACGGCAATCCTTTTCTCGGGTTGCCGAACATCGATAATCGCGGTCGAGAGTGGGAGGCGAGCATTCCCGATCGGGAAGAGATATACAGCCGCACAGGCCGCCTGCCAACCGCACTTTTTTCTGCGCTCAAGCTTTATGGATTAAAACAGCGCCAGCCCTCTTTATGGGAAAAGACTGCAAGCTTTACAAGCATCAGTGATTGGGTGACGTACCAACTGAGCGGAATATTAACATATGAACCATCACAGGCAACAGAAACCCTGTTGTTTGATGTGAAGCAAAACACTTGGTCAGAAGAGATGTGCGATATATTTGGCTTTTCTCCATCTATCCTTCCGCCTCTTGTTAGAGCGGGGACAGCAATTGGAACCATAGCAAATGAATATGCATCCGAATTAGGCCTTTCAATAAATGCTAAGGTTATAGCAGGGGGCGGGGATACACAGCTGGCTGTCAAAAGCACCGGAGCTGGACTTGAGGACATTGTCATTGTATCAGGGACAACAACGCCAATAACCAAAATTACTGCGAATCATAGCGACACAAAACATAAAACCTGGCTGAACTGTCACACAGATCAAGGGCATTGGCTTGTGGAAACGAATCCGGGAATTACCGGCTTGAATTATCAAAAATTAAAACAGATTTTTTATCCGAATGAAACGTACGAAGTAATGGAGGAGGAGATTTTTGCACTTGCAAAAGAAGACCATGCATGTGTAGCGGTTCTCGGCTCTTATTTATCGGCTGAAAAGAATGCGTTAACGAGAGGCGCTTTTCTTTTTGATGCCCCGCTGTCAGCACATTTAAAGAGGGCACATTTTGTACGTGCAGCGCTAGAAGAGATCGCATTTTCAATCAAATGGAACTTTGACATTTTAACAGAGGTTACTCCGTTTGAACGTGACTATGTTTGGGTGTGCGGAGGGGGATTCCAAAGCAAAGCGCTCACTCAATATATCGCGGACCTTCTTCAAAAAAAGGTCTATGTCCAAGAGGGATATCATCAGGCATCTGTTGTTGGAGCTGCAGTCATTTGCAATGAAACCTTTCAATTAACGGAGGAGATGTCAGCAAATGTCCGGGTGATCGAACCGAAGGACTGTCAGACAGAATTGGCTTTATATGAGAAATGGAAGCGAACACAGCGCTTTTTTTCAGGTTCAGAAAGCAAAGTATTAATTTAAGGCGGCATTTCTGCTGTTTTGAGGAATCATTTAATTTTCAACTTTAATAAGGTAATACGGTAATTGATTGATATGAGCATCTAAGGAGGAGACAGATATGTTGGATAAAATAGGAATACCGAAGCGGCTTGCCTGGGGATTTTTAGGGGTTGTTTTGTTTATGATGGGAGATGGCCTTGAACAAGGCTGGCTCAGTCCTTTTTTGATCGAAAACGGGCTCACCGTTCAGCAGTCCGCTTCCATTTTTAGTATATATGGAATTGCGCTTGCCATAGCTTCCTGGTTTTCGGGTGTATGTCTCGAAGCATTTGGCGCAAAACGAACGATGTTTATGGGGCTGTTGTTTTATGTGATCGGTACAGCTGCTTTTATCGTATTTGGATTTGAACAGCTGAACCTGCCAGTGATGTATGTGACTTACTTCGTAAAAGGGTTAGGTTACCCGCTTTTTGCTTATTCTTTCTTGACATGGGTCATTTACAGAACACCGCAAAGCAAACTGAGCACTGCTGTCGGCTGGTTTTGGATTGCATATTGCCTCGGCATGTTTGTGTTCGGCGCTTGGTACTCAAGCTACGCGATCAAAGCGTTCGGTTATTTGAATACGCTTTGGAGCTCTATTTTCTGGGTATGTCTCGGTGCATTTTTTGCATTGTTTATCAATAAAGACCGTTTTGAAAAGAAGAAAAGAAAAAGATCAGAAACAGCCGAGGAGCTTTTAAAAGGGGTTACGATTCTATTTACAAATCCGCGCGTGCTTACAGGCGGAATCATCAGAATCATCAACAGCATTGGTACATATGGTTTTCCAGTCTTTTTGCCGATGCACATGGCCCAGCATGGAATTTCAACCAATGTGTGGCTGCAAATTTGGGGAACGATTTTTCTGGGGAACATTGTGTTTAACCTTATCTTTGGTATTGTCGGCGATAAATTCGGCTGGAAAAATACTGTTATTTGGTTCGGCGGAGTCGGCTGCGGCATTTTCACCGTCCTATTATATTATGCACCTGTTTTCTCCGGCGGAAGTTTAGCGGTTGTCAGCGTGATCGGCTTTATTTGGGGAGGTTTGCTGGCAGGCTATGTGCCGATTGGTGCAATTGTCCCGACGGTGGCCGGAAAAGACAAAGGAGCGGCCATGTCTGTATTGAATTTGGCTGCAGGTTTATCAGCGTTTGTCGGCCCTGCACTCGCTTGGCTGTTCATCGGTCTCGTCGGCGCGCAAGGCGTCGTCTGGATCTTTGCGGTCCTTTACCTTGCAAGTGCGGTCTTGACGAAATGTATTCATATACCTGAGGAAAAAGCAGTTAAGGAGGAAACATCTCCTCAATATGCATCTTAAGTAGAAAGCGCCCTGTTTGAGGGCGTTTTTTATCTTTTTAAAGGAAAAGGGATGTGCGCACAGACCAAGAGAATGCCGTCATTCTCTTGGTTTTACAATAGAGTACACATTTGTATCATATGGAGTACCATTTTGATACATGTACTGTCTTAAAACGCCTTCTTTTTGAAAACCCATTTTTAGAAGCAGACGATTTGATGCTTCATTAGCGGTAAATACAACTGCGCCAATACGCGTCAGTCCAAGGGCAGAAAATCCGTAAGATACGACCTTTGAAATGACTTCTGATGCAAATCCGTTTCGCCAATGCGCCGGGATGATTTCATAACCGATTTCCGCGCGCCTATGTTTTTGGGCCAGAGCGTGAAAGCCAATTGTTCCGATCAGTTCTTTAGTGTCCCGTCTTTCAATTCCCCACCGTATACCGCGTTTTTCTTGATAGAGGGCCGCAAACGTTTGAATCATTGAAATGGCCTGTTCTATAGATTCCATGTTTTCAAGCCCATAATAGCGTGTCACCTCATCGTTTGAGAAACAAGCAAAAATGGCTTCCGCATCCTGATCTGTGATTTGCCTAAGTATAAGCCGATCCGTTTCTAATATAGGAAACATTCAACCACTCCCCACGTTTGTGTTTTTGTTTATCATATCCCTTTTATTTCCTCTTTTCTATAGCGAAATCAACCAATGCAGCAAAGGAACGAATTTGTGGTTCTAATTGCTCTTTGTTTTTGTTGAATTGTTTCAAACGATGGCCGTTCGAGCCTGATGGATGGGGAAAGCCGTTAAGGCAAATCAAATTCTGGAGGCTGTGCTGTCTGATCAATGTTTCACATACTGTTTCGGCCGCTTTTCCTAACGGAATGAGAAGAGCTGGTCCCGTCACATGGTTAAGCTCCGCAGGGAAGTGCCCAAAAGCATAAGTGCTTAGAATAGGAGAATGAGTGATAGCCGGTTTGTATCCGGTATAGTTTTTTTGCTGGATAAAGACAGGATATTTAATAACGGAAGTTGTATGGAGCATATGTCGTAATTCTCCAAAAAGCTTTGCGGCGCTTTGAATGCCAAAAGCTTGCGGCAGCCCGCATAAATCCAGCATGGTGATAAGGTTATGTCTCATCGACCCGGAGAAACCCGCTGCTATTTTTGTATCTACCGCCATTTGCTCAAGAGTGCGGCCTTGCCGCAGACTTTCGACTGCTGTTTCGTACGCTGTTTTCATCTGGGAAAAACCCGGCGTGATCCCGGCAATCACAATCGTAGCAGTCCGATTGATATATTCATTATGAGGTGAATAGTAGATGCCAAGTTCATTTTCTTGATGGAGATGAAATGGAGAAATAAGTAAATCCGACTTTGTAAGTGAAGAGGGAAGAGAATGTAGTTTTTCTGCGAACTCCTTTAAGCAACTGTGGTTTACAATCATGCGAAAGCCTCCTCAAAAAATGATATCCCATTGTCCATTCTGATCGAAACAACGGGATATCATTCATCATGACCTGCTATTTAAATGGCCAGCCTGCCACACCTCTTTAACGGCTTTAGGAACTTCTTTCACTTCAGCTGCGGTCTGCTGAAACGCGGATTTTTTCATTTGGACATCCTGCTGAAGCTTCTTTTGTTTTTGCGTCAGCAGCTCTGTTTCTGTTTTTAATCCTTCGATTTGTTTTTGCATAGCCTGCGTAACAGAGGAAAGCTCCTTTAGTGCAGGGTCCATTTTTTTCTTGTTTTGAATCACGGTAAATCCTAAGAAGATAATAGAAACTGCTAATACTGCAAGACTGATATAAACAATAATCATATGTTCACTCCTTTTCTTATGTCATTACCCTGTATCCGTTTTTTTAATCAGAAGAAATGATATTTACACAGTTCGTTTGATTTGCGTATTGGATGTATTGTACTTATAATGTGATATCGTACATATGTAAACAAAGAAAGGGTGCTTCAATTGCAAAATTTACAACATAAAACTGCACTAATCACAGGCGGAGGCAGAGGAATTGGCCGCGCTACTGCTTTGGCGCTTGCCAAAGAAGGCGTGAATATCGGGTTAATTGGCCGGACTTCCGCTAATGTAGAAAAAGTGGCTGCAGAAGTCAAAGCGCTTGGTGTAAAAGCTGCATTTGCTGCTGCAGATGTAAAAGATGCCGATCAGGTTAACCAAGCTGTAGCTCAAGTGAAGGAACAGCTCGGTGATATCGATATTCTCATTAATAATGCCGGCATCAGCAAATTTGGCGGTTTCTTAGATCTGTCAGCCGATGAGTGGGAAAATATTATTCAAGTCAACCTAATGGGTGTATACCATGTCACGCGCGCGGTGCTTCCGGAAATGATCGAACGCAAAGCCGGAGACATCATTAATATTTCATCTACAGCGGGCCAAAGAGGAGCTGCTGTAACAAGTGCTTACAGCGCTTCTAAATTTGCCGTTCTCGGGTTAACAGAGTCTCTTATGCAAGAAGTGAGAAAACATAATATCAGAGTCAGCGCGTTAACGCCGAGCACTGTCGCTAGTGATATGTCTATCGAATTGAACTTAACAGACGGTAATCCTGAAAAAGTGATGCAGCCTGAGGATCTTGCTGAGTACATGGTGGCACAATTGAAATTAGATCCTCGTATTTTCATCAAAACAGCGGGATTATGGTCAACAAATCCTTAAAAATGAAAACCTGTCTTTCGACAGGTTTTTTTATTTGAATGAAATCCGTACCGGTAAAATGCGATATGTAAACCTGACAATCGTTTAAATTGAAGATAGCAGTAAATGCAGGCTATAATAGAACTTAGAAAACTATGTACCAAATGTTCAGTCGGAATTTATTTTTTCCGCTACACCTATAATCAGTAAACATGAAATGACTGGACTATCAGTATTTAATATAAAGAAGGAAAACAATAAAAGAAAATTGAATATTTAGTACATAGTGTTGTCAGTGTCAGAAGAAGGAGTGCATATGATGAAAGAAGAAAAAAGGAGTTCTACAGGCTTTTTAGTGAAACAGCGCGCATTTTTGAAGCTTTATATGATAACAATGACAGAGCAAGAGAGACTCTATGGGTTAAAGCTGCTTGAAGTACTTCGGTCTGAATTTAAAGAGATTGGTTTTAAACCAAATCATACAGAAGTATACCGTTCTTTGCATGAGCTTCTTGATGACGGGATATTAAAACAAATTAAAGTAAAAAAAGAAGGGGCTAAGCTCCAGGAAGTCGTCCTCTATCAATTTAAAGATTATGAAGCTGCCAAGCTATATAAAAAACAGCTGAAGGTAGAGCTGGATCGCTGTAAAAAACTGATTGAAAAAGCTCTCTCAGATAATTTTTAATAGAAACAAACACCCGGCGCAGCAGTGTGAACCGGGTGTTTTCTGCTTTTCATTATACATATTTGTCGAAAAGAAACAATACAAATCAATAATGGCCTTCAAACTTGACATCATTTCCTCACGTGGTAACATTTTAAACGTGTGAAAATGCGAACAAAAAAGCGAACAAAGGAGATGTTACCGATCTTTGATCAAAAGAAAGTAGCCTTTATAGGAGCAGGATCTATGGCGGAAGGAATGATATCAGGTATCGTTCGTGCCAACAAAATCCCGAAACAAAACATCTGCGTTACAAACCGCAGCAATACAGAGCGATTAACTGAACTTGAACTTCAATATGGAATCAAAGGCGCCTTGCCGAACCAACTATGTATTGAAGACATGGATGTGCTCATTTTGGCAATGAAGCCAAAAGACGCCGAAAACGCTCTGTCATCACTAAAATCACGTATTCAACCCCATCAATTAATATTGTCGGTCCTTGCCGGCATAACCACCTCTTTTATTGAACAATCATTGCTTAATGAACAGCCGGTTGTCAGAGTGATGCCCAACACTTCCAGTATGATTGGCGCTTCTGCAACAGCTATTGCCCTTGGCAAATATGTGTCGGAAGACCTGAAGAAGCTGGCCGAAGCATTGCTCGGATGCATGGGCGAAGTCTATACAATCCAAGAAAATCAAATGGATATATTCACCGGAATTGCAGGCAGCGGACCCGCGTATTTTTATTATTTAATGGAATTCATTGAAAAGACAGGCGAGGAAGCGGGCCTCGATAAACAGTTATCTCGAAGCATCGGCGCACAGACACTTTTAGGTGCCGCAAAAATGCTCATGGAAACAGGAGAACATCCTGAAATCTTAAGAGATAATATCACGTCACCGAACGGAACGACAGCAGCGGGGCTGCAAGCCTTGAAAAAAAGCGGCGGCGGAGAAGCGATTTCTCAAGCAATAAAGCATGCGGCTAAGCGTTCAAAGGAAATCAGCGAAGATATCGAAAAAACTGCAGCGCCGCTATCAGGAGTGATAAAGTGACGCCTGATACAAGCATGAAAAGAGTCGTTGTGAAGATTGGAAGCAGTTCATTAACAAGCCTTCATGGAGAAATCAGCATTCGAAAATTAGAAGCGTTGGTCGACCAGGTCGTCAAACTCAAAGACGCCGGTTATGAAGTGATTTTGGTTTCCTCAGGCGCAGTGGCGGCGGGATATCGGAAGCTCGGATTTATCCAAAGACCCGAGAAGCTTCCAGAAAAACAAGCATCAGCTTCAATCGGCCAGGGATTGCTGATGGAGGCTTATTCAAAGCTGTTTTTGGCACACGGCTATGTCGCATCCCAAATTTTAATTACGAGAAGCGATTTTTCTGATGAATATCGATACAACAATGTCAGGAATACAATGAATGTACTGCTCGAGCGCGGCATCATCCCGATCATAAACGAAAATGACACAGTTACCGTCAATCGGCTCAAGTTTGGCGACAATGATACACTCGCGGCAAAAGTCGCAGGATTGATCGATGCAGATATGCTTGTGATTTTATCAGATATAGACGGATTATATGACGGCAATCCGCGCACAAATCCAGAAGCGAAAAGGATACAGCGGGTGAGTGAAATAACACCTGACATCGAAGCATGCGCAGGTGACACTGGAAGCATCGTTGGCACCGGCGGCATGCGCTCTAAGCTTGATGCGTTTAAAATCGTAATGGCGTCTGGCATTAAAGGTTTCCTTGGTCAGGCAGATGCCGGCGATATTTTATATCACGCCGTTCATGAACAGGCGGAAGGCACCTATTTTGAAGCAGAAGGAACGCTTCCGTTGAATCAAAAGGAGAAATGGATCGCTTTTAATTCCGGCCCGGAAGGTGAAATGTTTTTATCAGATGATTGTTCACGAAAAATAACAAACGGCCAATCGAGTTTATACCTGGACGGTGTACAGAAGATTAAAGGGAAATTCAAAAGCGGTTCAGTTGTTCGGCTGATGGATTCAAAAGGGACGGAAATCGGTCTTGGAATCGTCAATTACTCTTCTGTACAGCTTCAAGAACCGGAAAAGAAAAAGGAACTGACAAACAGAGCTCTAATTGATCAAGAAGCATTTGTTTGCCATGTGGATTTTTCTTTACCTGTAAATTAATTTGCAGAAAAAAACCCGAAGCTTCTATATAGAAGCTCGGGTTCATTTTTTTATTGATACTGCTCCAGCTTAGAGAAAAATTGAATGACAAACTCATAAAAATCATTCGCAGAAGGCGCAAGCTCTCTATTTTTCGGTTTAATGATTCCAACAGTCCGTTTTACCTGAGGGAACTCAATTGGAATTTTCACAGTAAAACGAGGTGTTGTTTCAGCAAAAGTACTTTCAGGCAGAAGGGTAACGCCCATTCCTGCGGACACTAACCCTTTGATAGCATCCAAATCCTCACCCTCCGTGGAAACGAGAGGAGCAAAGCCTGCTTGTTTGCAAGTATCAATTGCCATCTCTCTAAGTACAAATCCTTCAGGGAACAATACAAATTGGTCGTTGCGCAAATCGATTAAATGAACCGTTTTTTGTTTAGCAAGCGGATGATTTAATGGAACAAGCGCGTAAATTTTTTCAGTAAATAATATTTTTCCCGTTATGTCAGAGAAATTCGTCGGCACCGGCCCTAATAAGGCCAGATCAATATCACGGTTTCTGACAGCTTCAATCAGAAACTTATAGGAGCCTTGGCGCAGCAAAAATTCGACGTGCGGATATTCTTCTTTAAACGCTGAAATGACAGTCGGCAAAAGCTGGCTGGCGAGGCTTGTAGGAAAGCCGATCTTTACCGTTCCGCGATGCGGGTCAAGATACTCATCAATTTGCTCTTTCGCATAATCAATGGCTTTCATCGCCGTTTTCACATGAATCAAAAATTCTTTTCCGATTGGCGTGAGTTTGATATTTCTCCCTTCACGCTCAAATAAGGTCACATTTAATTCTTCTTCAAGATTGGCAATTTGTCTGCTGATTGCTGATTGGGCCACATGCAAATGATCAGCGGCTTCTGAAACGTGTTCTCTTTCAGCAACCTCCATGAAATAACGCAGTTGGCGCAGCTCCATGTTTGTCTCACATCCATCTATCTCATTTTGAGATTCTTTTGATCTAAATTATATATTGTTTATATCGTTTTGAAAACCTACAATGATTATAGAGGTGTTAGATTTTATGACCGGTATTATCGGAAATTGATCGGGGGAGAGGAATTATGACGTACAATCAAATGCCAAAAGCTCAAGGTCTCTACCGTCCTGAATTTGAACATGATGCATGCGGAATCGGCCTATATGCACACTTAAAGGGCAAGCAGACTCACGACATTGTCAAACAAGGACTTAAGATGCTTTGCCAGCTAGACCATAGAGGAGGGCAAGGCAGTGATCCGGATACAGGAGACGGAGCCGGCTTACTGGTTCAAATCCCTGATGCTTTCTTTAGAAAAGAGTGCAAAGACATCAATCTGCCAGAAAAAGAACGTTACGGGGTAGGAATGGTCTTTTTCTCACAGAAAGAAGATGAAAGAAAAAAAATTGAAAAGCAAATCAATGCACTGATTGAACAAGAAGGCCAAGTCGTTCTTGGATGGAGAACTGTACCTGTAAATGTCGGAAAAATCGGAACAGTGGCGCAAAAAAGCTGTCCGTTTGTCCGTCAGGTATTTATCGGCGCAAGTTCTGATCTAAAGGACAATTTATCTTTTGAACGAAAATTGTATGTCATTCGTAAACAGGCTGAAAATTGGGGAGTAACGGAAGGTCTTGATTTTTATTTTGCCAGTCTTTCAAGCCAGACCATTGTTTACAAAGGCCTTTTAACACCTGAACAGGTTGATGCATTTTATTCTGATCTGCAAGACGAAGCATTCGTTTCTGCTTTTGCGCTCGTTCATTCACGCTTCAGCACCAACACATTCCCTACATGGGAAAGAGCGCATCCTAACCGCTATTTGGTTCACAATGGTGAAATTAACACCCTTCGCGGAAATATCAACTGGATGAGAGCACGTGAGCAGCAATTTGTTTCTGAAAGCTTCGGTGAGGACTTAAACAAGATTTTGCCGATTCTCAATGCTGATGGCAGTGACTCTTCCATTTTGGATAACGCATTTGAGTTTTTTGTGATGGCTGGACGCAAACCGGCACATACGGCAATGATGCTCATTCCAGAGCCTTGGACGGAAAATACGCATATGTCCAAGGAAAAAAGGGCGTTCTACGAGTACCATAGCTCCCTGATGGAGCCTTGGGACGGACCGACAGCAATATCATTTACTGACGGTAAACAAATCGGGGCGATCCTTGACCGGAATGGTCTCCGTCCGGCCCGTTATTATGTCACAAAAGATGATTATATTATTTTCTCATCTGAAGTAGGCGTTATTGAAGTTGAACAGGAGAACGTTTTATATAAAAACCGCCTTGAGCCTGGGAAAATGCTTTTAATCGACCTGGAAGAAGGCCGTATTATCTCCGATGAAGAAGTCAAAACACAAATTGCAACTGAGTATCCGTACCAAAAATGGCTTGAAGAAGAGCTTGTACAAGTAAATCCTGATCCGGAGTCAAGAGAGGAAGAACAATTTAGTGATCTTCTTACTCGCCAGAAGGCATTCGGATACACATATGAAGATATCCAAAAATATCTAATTCCTGTTATTAAAGAAGGCAAAGATCCCCTTGGTTCAATGGGGAATGACGCGCCGCTTGCTGTACTTTCTGACCGAGCGCAATCACTGTTTAACTACTTTAAACAGCTGTTTGCACAAGTAACGAACCCGCCAATCGACGCGATTCGTGAGCAGCTTGTCACTTCAACAATGACTTGGCTCGGTGCGGAAGGCGATCTTCTTCATCCAAGTGAACGAAATGTTCGCCGGATTAAACTGTATACACCTGTTTTATCCAATGAACAGTTTTACGCATTGAAAACGATTGTTCATCCTGATTTAAAAAGCCAAAAAATCGATGTGCTGTTTTCAGAGGATCTTGAACGCGGATTAAAGGATATGTTCACACAGGCAGAAAAAGCCATCAGCCAAGGTGTAAGTCTGTTAATTTTATCAGACAAAAAGATGAACGAACGACTGACACCAATTCCGCCGCTTCTGGCAGTAAGCGCGCTGCACCAGCATTTAATCCGCAAAGGGCTGCGTACGAAAGTCAGCATTATTGTGGAATCGGGAGAAGCACGTGAAGTGCATCACTTTGCAGCGTTAATCGGTTATGGAGCAGATGCGATTAACCCTTATCTCGCTTATGCGACCTACAAGCAAGAAATTGATGAAGGCCGTTTGGATATCAGCTATGAAGAAGCGGTCAGCAAATATGGAAAAAGCATTACTGAGGGCGTCGTAAAAGTGATGTCCAAGATGGGAATTTCAACTGTGCAAAGCTACAGAGGCGCCCAAATCTTTGAGGCGGTAGGAATCAGCCGCGATGTGATCGACCGCTATTTCACAGGTACTGCATCACAGCTCGGCGGCATCGATTTACAAACAATTGCAGAAGAGGCACAGCGCCGCCACCGGGAAGCGTATCAGGATGATTACAGCAAAACGCTTGAACCGGGAAGTGACTTCCAATGGAGAAATGGCGGAGAGCATCATGCGTTTAATCCGAAAACGATTCATACTTTGCAATGGGCGTGCCGCAGAAATGATTACAATCTGTTTAAACAGTATACAAAAGCGGCTGATGAAGAACGCATCGGATTTTTGCGGAACTTGTTCGCATTTGACGGAAACCGCAAGCCTTTGAAGTTGGAGGAGGTTGAATCCGCTGAATCGATTGTCAAACGTTTTAAAACGGGTGCGATGTCATTCGGGTCCTTGAGTAAGGAAGCGCACGAAGCTTTAGCAATCGCAATGAACCGTCTTGGAGGAAAAAGCAACAGCGGTGAAGGCGGAGAAGATCCCAAACGCTTTGTTCCAGATGAGAACGGCGATGATAGAAGAAGTGCGATCAAACAAATTGCATCCGGACGGTTTGGTGTCAAAAGCCATTACCTCGTCAATGCTGACGAGCTGCAGATTAAAATGGCTCAAGGTGCTAAGCCGGGTGAAGGCGGGCAGCTGCCTGGCAACAAGGTATATCCATGGGTTGCCGATGTCCGCGGGTCAACGCCAGGTGTCGGATTAATCTCACCTCCGCCACACCATGACATTTATTCGATTGAGGATTTAGCCCAGCTGATCCACGATTTGAAAAATGCTAACCGTGACGCAAGAATCAGCGTAAAGCTGGTGTCAAAAGCAGGTGTAGGAACAATTGCTGCAGGTGTTGCCAAAGCGACTGCAGATGTCATTGTGATCAGCGGCTATGACGGAGGTACAGGCGCTTCTCCGAAAACCAGTATTAAACATACAGGGCTTCCGTGGGAGCTTGGCCTTGCAGAAGCACATCAAACACTAATGCTGAACGGACTTCGTGACCGTGTTGTATTAGAAACAGACGGAAAGCTCATGACGGGCCGAGATGTTGTGATGGCTGCTTTGCTCGGCGCCGAAGAATTCGGTTTCGCAACGGCTCCGTTAGTTGTACTCGGCTGTGTCATGATGCGTGCATGCCATTTGGATACATGTCCTGTCGGTGTAGCGACACAAAATCCAGAGCTTCGCAAAAAATTCATGGGTGATCCTGATCATATTGTGAATTATATGATGTTCATTGCTGAAGAAGTTCGTGAGTACATGGCTGCGTTAGGATTCAAGACATTTGATGAAATGATCGGCCGCACGGACGCACTTCATGTAAGTGAACGGGCAAAGGGACATTGGAAAGCAAGCCAGCTTGATTTGTCTACCCTTCTTTATCAGCCTGAAGGTGTACGGACGTTCCAATCGCCGCAAAATCATAAAATTGATCAATCACTTGATATTACAGCGATTCTCCCGGCCGTACAAGAAGCCATCGAGTCTGGAAAAGAAGCGGAAGTTTCTATCGAAATCAACAATACAAACCGTGTAGCCGGAACGATAACCGGCAGTGAAATCTCAAAGTACTACGGAGAAGAAGGGCTTCCTGAAGATACAATCAAGCTGCACTTTACCGGATCAGCCGGCCAAAGCTTTGGAGCTTTCGTTCCTAAAGGGATGACGCTTTATTTGGACGGAGACTCAAATGATTACGTCGGAAAAGGGCTTTCTGGCGGAAAAATCATCGTCAAGTCACCAGAAGGATTCAACTCTGCTTCGGATGACAATGTCATTATCGGCAACGTGGCTTTTTACGGTGCGACAAGCGGAGAAGCATATATTAACGGACGTGCTGGTGAACGCTTTGCCGTTCGAAACAGCGGTGTGAACGTAGTTGTAGAAGGTATTGGCGACCACGGCTGTGAATACATGACTGGCGGCAGCGTTGTCGTTCTCGGTGATGTAGGCAAAAACTTTGCGGCAGGTATGTCCGGCGGAATCGCTTATGTACTGGCCGAAGATGCCAAAGCGTTTAAACGCAAATGCAACCTTGAGATGATTTTATTTGAATCATTAGAGGATGAGAAAGAAATCCAGCAAATCAAAGCAATGCTTGAAAGACATATTGCGTATACAAACAGCCAAAAAGCAGAAGATCTGCTTGATCAATGGGAAGACAGTGTGAAAAAATTCGTCAAAGTCATTCCGAAAAACTATAAACAAATGCTCGCAAGCATCCAAGAGCAAAAAGCTGCAGGTTTATCAGATGAAGAAGCCATCATGTTCGCTTTTGAGGCCAACACGAAGCCAAAGCAGAATACAGCAGCATCGGGACAAAAACAAGCGGTAGTACAGTAAGGAAGGGGAGAGGAACATGGGGAAACCAACTGGATTTATGGAGATCAAACGAGAAAAACCTGCGGAGCGGGACCCTCTCACTCGCTTAAAGGATTGGAAAGAATATTCTGCTCCTTTTTCAGAAGAAGCATCGAAACGGCAAGGGGCGCGGTGCATGGATTGCGGTACACCGTTTTGCCAGATCGGTGCTGACATTAACGGATTTACATCCGGCTGTCCGATTTACAACTTAATTCCTGAATGGAATGATCTTGTCTACCGGGGCAGATGGAAGGAAGCATTGGAACGTCTGTTGAAAACAAACAACTTTCCTGAATTCACAGGGCGGGTATGCCCCGCTCCTTGTGAAGGATCATGCACTTTAGCGATTTCAGACCCGGCCGTATCAATTAAAAACATCGAGCGGACCATTATCGATAAAGGATTTGAGAACGGCTGGATTCAACCTAGAATTCCAAAAAAACGAACAGGCAAAAAAGTGGCTATCGTCGGGTCGGGCCCAGCCGGACTGGCGAGTGCTGACCAGCTAAATCAAGCAGGGCATTCTGTCACTGTTTTTGAGCGCTCAGACAGAGCGGGCGGTCTTTTAACATACGGCATTCCAAACATGAAGCTTGAGAAGGGCATTGTAGAACGCCGAATTAAATTGCTGACGCAAGAAGGAATTGATTTTGTCACGAACACAGAAATCGGTGTTGACATTACAGCTGATGAGCTAAAGGAGCAATTTGATGCTGTGATCCTATGCACAGGCGCTCAAAAACAGCGGGACCTCTTAATTGAAGGACGCGACTCAAAAGGAGTCCATTACGCGATGGACTACCTGACACTTGCAACAAAAAGCTATTTAGATTCTAATTTTAAAGACAAGCAATTCATTGATGCCAAAGGGAAGGATGTCATCGTAATCGGAGGCGGAGATACAGGAGCTGACTGTGTGGCTACTGCTCTGCGTCAAAAAGCCAAAAGCGTGCACCAATTCGGCAAACACCCGAAACTTCCGCCAGCCCGCACGAATGACAATATGTGGCCTGAACAGCCACACGTCTTTACGCTTGAATATGCATACGAGGAAGCAGAAGCAAAATTCGGAAGAGATCCGAGAGAATACTCCATTCAAACGACAAAAATGGTTGCGGATAAAAACGGAAAGCTGAAAGAGCTTCATACCATCCAAATGGAAAAAGTGAAAAATGAGCATGGAAAATACGAGTTCCGCGAGCTGCCTGGAACGGAAAAAGTATGGCCTGCTCAGCTTGTCTTTATCGCTATCGGCTTTGAAGGCACAGAACAGCCGCTGTTGAAACAGTTCGGTGTTGATTCAGTAAATAACAAAATCAGTGCAGCATATGGGGATTATCAAACAAATATCGATGGTGTATTCGCCGCAGGGGATGCAAGAAGAGGCCAAAGCTTAATCGTATGGGCGATTAATGAAGGCCGTGAAGTGGCGCGTGAAGTGGATCGATATTTGATGGGGAGTTCAGTTCTTCCGTAAATAAAGGGGATTATCATATAAGAGAAACCGGTCTGGCTGCCAGGCCGGTTTCTTTTTTTATTCCATTACGATCCCGATGTTTCCAAACTGTCTGCCTTCCTGCATTCTTTTATATGCTTCACATGCTTTTTCTAAAGGGTATATCCGGTCAATTACAGGCCGCAGCTTATGTTTGTCAATGAAAGCGAGCATAGCTTGAAATTCCTCACCGCTTCCCATCGAGGTTCCCAAAACATTGACCTGAGGAAAGAATAGAGAACGCACCGGAAAACTGAGATTATCCCCTGAGCTTGCCCCAAAGCTGACAATACGGCCATTTGGTTTTACATGGCGGAAGTATTCCGAAAAGAGGGCAGGTCCTATGCTGTCAAGAACAACATCCGCCTTTTTTCCCTGCAACTGCTCATCCCAATTGCTGTAGCTGTCAAATGCGTAATCAGCACCTAATTTCAGCGCCTTTTTTCTTTTCTCCTCACTGCGGGAGGTCACGCTTACTGTTGCCCCAATCGCCTTAGCCATAAATAAAGCGTAGGTTGCCACACCGCTGCCGATGCCGGGTATCAATAGATGCTCGCCTTTTTTTAATTGCCCCTTTGTAAACAGAGCCCGATATGCAGTTAAAGCGGATAAAGGTAAAACGCCCGCTTCTTCCCAAGATAAATAAGCAGGTTTTTTGATTGCATTTTGTGAAGGAATGATCACATATTCAGCAAGTGTTCCGTCCGAAGGACCTCCCAGAATCTCAGGTACAGGTGGAACATTCTCAGTCAAATCCCAGTTCAATGTCGGGAAAATGACTACTTCTGTCTGAACAGTAACATTTTTCACGCCTTCACCAATCTCTTCGATGATACCCGCGCCGTCAGAACCCAGTATCACGTGAGGATCTTGTTCAGATTTGTTTTTCATAAGAAGCAAGTCACGATGATTCAGGCCCGCAGATTTTAATTTAACCTTTACCTCTCCGTATCCCGGCTTTGTTGATGGAACGTCTTGAACTGATAACCCCTGAAGGCCGGCTTTTCCGTTGTGAATTACAGCTTTCATGCTGTCTGCCTCCTCATAGAATTGTATTTTCATATCTTTACATATTTTACATAGCAGTTTTCTTCGAGTAAAATGAACAAATATGATAGTCAATATCACTTTTCATCATAGCAAGCAGGTGAGAGCGCGTGGAAAGCGGAGATTTAAAGATTTTTCAGGCTGTTGCCCGCGAAGGAAGCATAACGAAAGCAGCTCAAATGCTGAATTATGTTCAGTCGAATGTGACAGCCAGAGTGCATAACCTTGAGGAAGATTTGAATATCAGGCTTTTTCATCGAACGAATCGGGGAATGAAGCTGACTGCTGCAGGAGAAAATCTTTTACAATATGCAGATCAAGTATTATCGCTGTTAGACCAAGCTGAAAAATCGACCCGAATGAGCAGGCAACCAAAAGGGCCTTTGCGGATCGGATCACTGGAAACGACGGCGGTAACGCATCTGCCTGAGCATGCAGCATCCTTCCTCAGGCGTTTTCCTGAAGTGGATTTATCAGTGAACACAGCTGATACGCATCATTTGATTCAACAGGTTCTTGATCATAAAGTTGATGGCGCTTTTGTATATGGGCCGGTTGAACACGCTGCAGTTAGACAACTCCATGTTTCCCATGATGAATTAGTTTTGATTTCATCACGAGAAGGGACGGCAGAAGACATGCTTCTGCAGCCGATGCTCTTTTTTGGGGCTGGCTGTTCTCATCGTGACAGGGTCAAAAGATTACTAGAGGAAGCAGGCATACACAATCAAAAAATCATAGAGTTTGGCACATTGGAGGCAATTATAAAAGGTGTTTCCGCCGGGATGGGTACGGCGCTGCTCCCAAAGTCCGCTGTTGACTGCTCCGAGCATCGTACAAATGTGTGGATTCATCAACTGCCACCAGCATATCAAGACTTAGAGATCGTCTTTATATACAGGAAAGACTTTTTTATTACGAGTGCGTTTCAGACATTTCTTGATGAGATAAACGAAATGAAAAGTTGAAGATAGACGTGTTGGATTTCTGGTCTGATTCACTGCATTAGCAGAATAAAGACGTTTGTCAAGGAAGCAGTCATTCTTCTGTCATTTTGGATTGCTATCAGGGATACAGAGCATCAGCAATGCCCGTTGTTATTAAAGATCTGCATAAAAAAACTGTACTCATTTGAAGCGAGTACAGTTTTTTTATTTATTTACGTTTTAAATTAATGCCGATCGCCGCTCCGTTTCTGCTTGAATCAGCTACGCCTTTAAAGGTACCGTTTTCATGGTCGATCGATATACTTTGTACGTTTCCGATTTCCACCGGACTTGTGCCGAATTTGTGGCCCATGCCGTTTAGCTTGCTGAGGACATCTTTAGGAACTCCGTCCTCGTAACGGTAAGAGCTCATGCTGTTTGTGTAAATTCTCGGCTCTTCAACAGCTGCTTTTAATTCCATACCATATTCAATGTGGTAGAGAATGGTTTGCAAAACGGATGAAATAATCGTGGCCCCGCCAGGAGATCCAACAGTGAGGACAGGCTTGTCATCCTTAAATAAAATCGTCGGTGTCATGCTGCTTAAAGGCCGTTTGTTTGGCTGTACTTCGTTAGCTCCGCCTGGTATCGCATCAAAATCCGTTAATTCATTGTTTAGGATGACTCCGTAATCAGGGACCATAATACCCGTACCAAACAACTGTTCGATTGTGGTTGTATAGGAAACAACATTTCCCCAACGGTCAGCAACTGTAAAGTGGGTTGTTTGGCCTTCTACTTTGTCTTTCGGCTGTTCAACTTGTTTATAGTTTGCTGATCCTTCTTGGTATTTCCAAGGGTCACCGGCTTTCGGTTTTTTATTCACTTGATCTAGGTTGATTAATTGCTGGCGTTCTTTAATATAATCGGGGTGAAGCAGGCCTTTGAGAGGAACATTTACAAATTCGGGATCACCTGCGTAAGACGCACGGTCGGCATATGACAAATGCATCGTTTCAGCAAGCAGCTGATATTTTTCCCATGAGCGGACATCGTATTGTGAAAGGTTAAAATCATCAAGGATTTTCAGCATTTGCAATAAGAAAATACCGCCGGAGCTTGGAGGAGGAGTAGTAGCGATTTGATAGCCTTGATAGTCTCCCCAAATCGGTTCATCAATTGTAATGTCGTAATTTTCTAAATCTTTTTCTGTCATTGATCCGCCGAAATCCTGGACAGTGTCAGAAAGCGCCTTGGCGAATTTTCCTTTATAAAAAGCGTCAGTGCCTTTGGAGCGAATAAGCTTAAATGTTTTAGCCAAATCCTTTTGAATAAGGGTATCTCCTTCTTTAAGCGGTTCGCCATTTGGCAAAAATACATCTTTTGCGGCAGTCCGTGAAAGTTTTTCCTGATAATCAGAAATGGCATCTGCCAACACTGAATCAATCGGAAAGCCTTTGTCAGCGAGTTTAATAGAAGGGGTAATTAATTGCTTCATTGAACGGGTTCCCCATTTATCCAAGGCTTCTTCCAACCCTTTCAGCGTGCCTGGAACACCAACGGCAGTACCTTTTGTCACTCGTTCAGAGAAGGGAATTGCTTTGCCGTTTTCATCCAAAAACATGTCAGGGGTTGCGCCTGCTGGAGCACGCTCACGGCTGTCGATTATCGTTGTATCCTTCGTTTTTCCGTCATACACCATCATAAAACCGCCGCCGCCAATACCTGACATCATCGGCTCTGTTACATTGAGTGCAAATTGAATGGCAACCGCTGCGTCAATAGCATTTCCTCCTTTTTTCAGCACATCAGCACCGATTTCAGAAGCAAGAGGATGTGCGGTCGCAACCATGCCGTCTTTTCCTACATCTACTTGTTTGTACTCATCGTAGCTTTTGGGCGGTTTTTTAGCTTCCGCGTGAAAAGGGACACTTCCAGCGACTAACAGAACACTAAGCAGAGCTGTTAAACAGACGTTCCACGTTCTTTTCATGTTCTCCCTCCTATATGAAGCTGTATTGTTACAATCTTAGCGTAAAAAAATTACAGCGTTTTCACAAGTGACAAATGGTATATTATATAGTACATAAAGCCGTTTTTCTGTGCAAAATTGATTATATTGATATGAGCCATGTGCTATATTAGAATCAGCATACGGATTAAGAAGGGACTGCTATATGTATTTAACGATTGAAGAAACAGCAGAATATACAAATCTTTCAGAGGATTATATTAAAAGCTTGGTGCTCGAAGGGAAAATCAGAGCCGTTCATGACGGGGAGCAATTTTTGATTTATAAGGATCAGTTCAACACGCATCTCGAACAGCTGGAGAATTACAAAGCACTGGTGCAGGAAATATTAAATGAACCAATCCCGGAAGATATTGATGTAAAGGATGAGGATTAGGACACAATTTGAAATTGTGTCTTTTTTTGTATGTTTTTTTGCGGAAGCTCCAGAAAATTGGGAGCGTCAGATTTCGTTTTAAGAGGATTTTTGATGATTAGTAGGGGGATAAGTATCCAAGAGGTTAAAAGCTTTATAAGAGGCTTTAAAGCTTATTTTATAGGGTGAAGGTTTTAAGAAGCTTTTTTAAAAGCTTATGTAACACTATGTATATTATGTTACATAAATGCAGCCGCACTTTGACATTCAACGTTTTTCAGATATAATAGTAACATAGACCTCAAAACGTTACATAATGGTTTTTAAGGAGTTTTTTGATGCATATTGTACAGCCGATTCGCAGTCTAGAGAAAATCCAAGAAGTCAAACAGTATTTGCTTAACAAAAACAAGCGGGATTATTTTCTGTTTATTTTCGGCATCAACAGCGCGCTCCGCATTTCTGATATTCTGCCGCTGCAAGTGAAGGACGTTCAAAATAAAGATCATTTATGGGCGACTGAAAGCAAAACGAAAAAGAAAAGAAAGATTCTTATTTTAGAATCGCTGAAACAGGAAATATACGAGTATACGAAAGACATGAAGGAAAACGAATATCTTTTTAAATCAGTGCGGACCAGGAAGCCGATTTCCCGCATTCAGGCCTACAGAATTTTAAGAGAGGCCGCTGCGGCGTGCGGACTTGAGGAGATAGGGACGCATACACTCCGGAAAACGTTTGGCTATCATTTTTATCAGCGAACGAAAGACATCGCCGAGCTGCAGAGAATACTGAATCATTCATCACCATCAATTACAATGCGGTATATTGGTATTGATGAAGATACAACAAGAGCCGCGTATAAGGTTTTTGGAGGGCTTTAATACAAATCGCTTGAAAATATTGATCATCAGAGCTACTATATAAATACCAAAAGCTCTAGTAGCACAGCGGATAGTGCAGCAGTTTCCTAAACTGCAGGTCGGGAGTTCGAATCTCTCCTAGAGCGTTATATTCACAAAAAGACAACAGGCACTTTTCGCCTGTTGTCTTTCTTTATGCAGACCAAATAAAAAACGCCCGCTTATACCGGGCGTTTTTCTTATATAACTGCGTCAAATTGATTGACTTTCCATTTTTTATTTTCTTTCACGAATGTCACTTTCCGTTTTGCAGAAGGGGATCCGTCTAAAGTAGGGACGGTAAATTCGTATGTGATTGTGCCGCCTTTTTTAGAGATCAGTTTAGCAGTTGATTTTTTCCAATTCAAAAGATTGTCTCCGTCACCGATTGGAACAGCAAGTTTTCCTTTTGAAACAGTGAAATGATAATCTTTAAAGCCTTTTTCGATTGCTGTTTTTGTAAAAATAGGAGTTAAATAATTCACCGCTTTTGCTTTAGTGCCTAGATCACTGCACATGTATACATATTGAAGATTTTGATACTCGAATGTGCCTGATGGGCAAACTGCTTTTTTCACCTTCGGATTGTGGCCGCTCATGGTGTTCCAAAAATGTTCTCTAGCGGATAATGCCAACTGTAATGCTTGTTTTTGTGATAAATCGCCTGATGTATTTTTCGCAAATGCATTTGTGCTTAATGACAGAATAAGTGCAATGGTTGTTAGAAATAGAAGACATTTTTTCATTATCGCTCTCTCCTTCAAAATCTCTTTCTCTTATGTTACAAATGTTACAATAATTACGGGTAGATTACAATACTTTTGCATAAATTATTTTTTATTCTTTTACTCACAAAAAATACGCCATTACTTGCTAGTTTATTCTTCATAAGCTAAAAAGATGTGTAAAATTAGAAGAATCGGGAAGGGTTTCATATGTGCAGTGATGAATAATAACATGTTACATATCCTGTTTTTGTCAAAAAATGAGGGCATGTTTAAAAACGATTTCAAATAAAGGAGTCCTTTAATATGGAAACATCACAAGAACCTCTTGTAACTCAAAAGAAAAGCAAACCATCAGTTTGGCGGTCGATGTCACTCTTTTTGGTGCCGCTTCTGCTGAGCAATGTGCTGCAATCAGTCGGTCAGCTAGTCGGGATGATGGCTGTAGGCAGATGGCTCGGTGTTGATGCAGTGGCAGCTGTATCATCCTTTTTCCCGTTATTTTTTCTTTTAATCTCATTTACGATTGGGATCGGTTCAGGAAGTTCGATTCTGATCGGACAAGCTTACGGAGCGAAAAATGAGGAACGGCTAAAGGCTGTTGTCGGGACGACGCTCACGTTTACATTTTTATTAGGCGTTGTGTTAGCCGTTATCGGCAGTATTTTCACCCTGGATATCCTTCGTTTAATGGGAACACCTGAAAATGTCATTCATGTCAGCGCTAACTATGCACGTATTTTATTTTATGCTATGCCGTTTATGTTTTTATATTTTGCATATACTACCTTTTTGCGCGGAACAGGAGATTCCAAGACACCGTTTTATACGCTGATTGTGAGCACGGTCATCAACATCGCGCTTTTGCCTGTTTTAATCCTTGGCATGTTTGGTTTTCCGAAACTGGGCATATACGGCTCGGCATATGCAACTGTCATTTCCACGATTGCGACTTTTCTCGTGTTAATGGTGTATTTACGAAAGCGAAAACACCCGCTGCAATTTGATAAAACAGTGCGTCGTTATTTGAAAATGGATAAGGAACTGCTGGTTCTCCTGCTGCGTCTTGGGGTCCCAGCAAGCATCAATATGATTCTTGTCTCATTATCAGAGATAGCGGTTATATCATTCGTCAATCATTACGGCTCTAATGCAACAGCTGCATACGGAGTGGTCAACCAGGTGGCCAGCTATGTACAGATGCCGGCCGTTAGCCTTGGTATTGCGGTTTCTATTTTCGCTGCGCAATCGATCGGAGCAAACGAGTTTGACCGCTTAAAGCAGGTCATTCGCGTGGGGATTTGGCTGAATTATATCATTGGCGGCGTACTGATTATTCTGATCTATGTTTTTTCACATCAGATTTTATCGTTATTTTTAACCGAGCAAGAGACGCTTTACATTGCGCACCGTCTTTTGATGATTACATTGTGGAGCTATTTGCTGTTTGGAAATGCCCAAATTATTTCTGCAACGATGCGGGCAAGCGGAACGGTTTTATGGCCGACCGTCATCAGTATTTTTGCAATCTGGGGAGTAGAGGTGCCTGTCGCTTTCGTCCTTTCTCACTATACAAAGCTTGAAATACTCGGCGTCTGGGTTGGTTATCCAGCTGCGTTTGCCGTCAGCTTGCTGTTGATTTATGGGTATTATCAATTCGTCTGGAAAAAGAAACAAATCACACGTCTCATCCAATAGCCTCCGAATCACACCGTTCATAAGTTTGAACGGTGTTTTTTTATTTGATAGGGGAAAATATAAAATGGAGGAAATATGGTACAGTACATTGAATTCTTATACTAGCAATGAATCAAGGAGAGGTTGAGTAAACATGGCAAACTTTATTGAGAAAATCACGTATTTGGGAACGCCGGCCATCAAAGCGGGCAACGAACATCTAGAAATGATTGTTGTCCCTGAGTGGGGGAGCAACGTCATTTCTCTCGTGGACAAAACAACAAAAGTCCAGCTTTTGCGTGAACCGGAAACAGCAAAAAGTTTTCACGACACACCAACATTGTATGGCATTCCAATCCTGTTCCCGCCTAACCGCATAAGTGACGGTACATTCAGTTTCCGGGGCAGAACGTATCATTTTGATATCAACGAGAAGGATAAACACAACCATCTTCATGGGTTTCTTTACCATGAAAAGTGGAACGTAGTGACCGCGAAGAAAACTGATGAAGAAGTGATTGTTGAAACAGAAATTGATCTTTCTGAGCTCCCCCATGTGTATAAGCAATTTCCTCACCATGCCGTCGTTCGGATGACATACACGGTAAAAGGGAATACTCTGTTTAAACATGCGACGGTCATGAACAAAGGAAAGGAAGCGTTTCCTTGGGGAATTGGTTATCATACTACATTTGTGTTTCCGGCAGAAAGCTCGTTATTCTCCCTGACAGCAGATCAGCAATGGGAGTTGGATGAACGCCTGCTGCCGATCGGGAAACTGATGGATGTACTGAATAAAGAAGCTTTGCATGAAGGAATGGATTTGCGCCACAAGCAGCTGGATGATGTCTTTTTATCTTCTTATCAGAAGAGGGGCGGAGAAAACCAGGCAGTCATTTATCATCAGCATGCACATATCAGCATTATTTATAAGGCAGATGAACAGTTTAAACATTGGGTTGTATACAATGCGGACGGAAAACAAGGGTATTTATGCCCTGAACCTTACACATGGGTGACAAACGCAGTGAATCTTGATTTACCTTCATCACTCACTGGTTTACAAGTGCTGGAGCCGGGAGAAAAAACGACAGCTAAAAGCAGTATCACCATTGAACTGAATCATCAATAGCCAATGATGAAGCGCAGAGAGGCGGGGAAATTAATGAAAAAAAGCATAAAGCTTTATGTTTCTGTTTTACTGCTTTTCGTCGTTGCTTCGGTGCCTTATATGCATCAGGCTGCGCTTGCCGCTGAAAAACAAGATGCACTTTCCGGGCAGATCGATAAGATTTTAGCTGATCATCCTGCCCTCGAAGGCGCAATGGCCGGCATCACCGTTCGCTCTGCGGAAACAGGTGCTGTTCTATATGAACATTCAGGAGACACCCGAATGAGGCCTGCCTCTTCTCTAAAGCTTTTGACAGCGGCCGCGGCACTTTCTGTCCTTGGCGAGAACTATTCTTTTACAACCGAGGTCCGGACGGATGGAACACTGAAAGGGAAAAAGCTGAATGGTAACCTTTATTTGAAAGGGAAAGGCGATCCGACACTTTTACCATCTGATTTTGACAAAATGGCTGAGAAATTGAAACATTCCGGCGTAAAAGTAATTAAAGGCAATCTGATCGGTGATGATACGTGGCATGATGACATGCGATTATCACCTGATATGCCTTGGAGCGATGAATACACATATTATGGCGCGCCAATCTCCGCTCTAACAGCGTCTCCAAACGAAGACTATGATGCAGGCACTGTGATTGTTGAGGTCACCCCAAATCAAAAAGAAGGGGAAAAGCCTGCCGTGGCTGTCTCTCCAAAAACCGATTATATAACGATTAAGAACGATGCTAAAACGACTGCTGCCGGTTCAGAGAAAGACCTCACAATCGAAAGAGAGCATGGAACAAACACGATTACAATTGAAGGGAGCGTACCGGTTGACGCAAACAAGACAAAGGAGTGGATTTCTGTCTGGGATCCTGCCGGATATGCCTTAGATTTATTTAAGCAGTCACTAAAAAAACAAGGAATTACTGTGAAAGGGGACATCAAGACGGGTGAAGCACCTAGTTCTTCAGATGTGCTGCTCTCTCATCGCTCAATGCCTTTATCGAAACTTTTTGTGCCGTTCATGAAATTAAGTAATAACGGACATGCCGAAGTGCTCGTAAAAGAGATGGGGAAAGTGAAAAAAGGAGAAGGGAGCTGGGAAAAGGGACTCGAAGTGTTAAACAGTACGCTTCCGGAATTTGGTGTTGATTCTAAATCACTCGTCTTAAGGGACGGATCAGGAATCTCACATATTGATGCTGTATCCTCAGATCAACTTTCACAGCTGTTATATGACATTCAGGATCAGAGTTGGTTCTCGGCTTATCTAAATTCTTTACCTGTTGCGGGCAATCCTGACAGAATGGTGGGCGGAACGCTGAGAAACCGCATGAAAGACACTCCTGCACAAGGAAAAGTAAGAGCAAAAACCGGATCGCTCAGTACGGTAAGCTCTCTATCTGGGTACGCGGAAACAAAGAGCGGAAAAAAACTTGTTTTCTCTATTCTTCTAAATGGATTGATTGATGAAGAGGATGGAAAAGATATTGAGGATCAAATCGCTGTCATTTTGGCAAATCAATAATAGCGGCAGACCTGTTTTCCAAGAGAAAACAGGTTTTTTTATGTCTGTAATAACGCTTTGTCGAACCTTCCAACAATTAGAAGAATGATGCACAAAAGCAAATTAGTTCGATTAAAAAGTAGTGTATAAGACCTTATGCAAAACAATACTTTTATCACTTTATATCCGGAAATTTGATAAAAAAAGAAACGAAAAATAAAGAAATAATACTATATTCAAAAAAATGTTATAAAAATTTAATGTTTTTTATTGTACTTTAAAAAATATCCGTTAATATAGTGCATATATGGATTATATAGTCATATAATTTCTTTTATTGTCATTTTTCTGCTTTTTTCTACTTTTTCTTATCCTCTTATTATGAGAACTGGAGGGAATCCGTTGAGCGAACATACTTATTCTTTAACCCATGCCCAAAGGAGAGTGTGGTTTACCGAACTGCTGGAGCCAAATACCAGCATTTGCAATCTCACAGCCTGTGTGAAATTCAAAGGCAATATTGAGCTTGATACTCTGGAGGGAGCGCTGAATCATTCCATCTCCCGCAACGACGCCATTAGATTTCAGCTGTTAGAAGGAGAAGAGCTTGAGCCGCGATTGCACCTTACTGAATATAAATATTATCCACTTAGAATAATTGATTTTTCAAATGTTGAAATGATAGAAATAGAGCAATGGATTCAGGATCAAGCGAGCATTCCATTTAAACTGTTCAACTCGCCTCTTTATCAATTTTTCCTCCTTAGAATTGACTCTCATGAAGTTTGGCTATTTGCGAAATTCCATCATATCATAATGGATGGAATCTCTTTAAACGTGATGGGAAATCAAATTATAGATCTTTATCAAAAAATGAAAAAGAAAGATCCTTTACCTGATCAGCCGGAACCTTCTTACTTGAGCTACATCGAAAAAGAGAGTCAATATCTACAATCTCCGCGGTTTGCAAAGGACCGTTTATTTTGGACGCAAACCTTTGAGCACCCGTTGGAATACCACTCGTTAGCCGACCAGACGTCCTTACAAAAACAGAGCACATCTGCATCCAGAGACACCATCATTCTTTCACCTGATCTAGAGCAAACGATTCGAATCTTCTGCGAAGAACACAAGATCAATATCATTTCCTTATTTATGGCTTCATTTTACATATGCATCAGCCGAATCACTACTAAAAAAGATCTTGCCATTGGCACCTACTATGGCAACAGAGGGTCAAAGGCTGAAAAAGAAATGCTCGGCATGTTCGTTAGTTCTCTTCCAATCAGAATAACGGTTGATCCTGACACAGATTTTCTTTCCTTTGTCCGCACAATAGGCAGGGAACAGCTTTCTGTTATGCGTCATCAACGGTTTCCTTATAATTTGCTTGTAAATGAATTAAGAAATGAACAGAAGGATTTACACAACCTTATCGGTATATCTATGCAGTATCAGCCACTTCAGTGGCATAATGCAGATGATTTTGACTATGAAACAGCGCTTTATTTCAGCGGATACACCGCGAACGAGCTTTCAGTTCAAATACAAGAACGGATTGACAATGGAACCATTCAATTAAATTTCGACTATCAAAATACCTTGTTTTCTCTTGAGGATATTAAACGAATACAATCTCATCTGCTTACCATACTGGAAAACGCCCTTCAACATCCGCACAGCTTTATAAAAGAATTAGATATGACGAATACAAGAGAAAAGCAAAAATTGTTGTGTGAGTTTAACAAGACGGAAGCTGTTTCGCCTAAAGCTTTCACCCTGCATGGGCTGTTTGAGCGACAGGCAGCTTTCACACCGGAGCGGCTGGCCATTCGCTTTTCAGGCGGTTCGCTGACATACGCTGAGCTTGACATGTACGCCAGCCGGCTGGCTGCGCACCTTGCGGCACGCGGCATCACAAACGAAAGTATCGTCGGTGTCCTGTCTGAACGCTCACCTGAAATGCTGATCGCTGTCCTTGCTGTCTTGAAGGCAGGAGGGGCCTATTTGCCGCTTGATCCTGCGTATCCAAAGGAGCGGCTGAGCTACATGCTGAAAGACAGCGGGGCATCGCTCTTGCTGACACAGCCGGGATGCTCCGCACCGAACTTTTCTGGCGAAACGCTTGAAGTGGACATGACATCTCTTGCGAGCGAAAAAGCAGAAAACCATGAGTTTACTCCTGCTGACGGCGGTTCACTCGCCTATGTCATCTATACATCGGGCTCTACCGGGCAGCCGAAAGGAGTGGCCGTTGAGCACCGCCAGGCTGTTTCTTTTCTGACCGGCATGCAGCACCAATTTCCGCTTTCGGAAGGTGACATTGTCATGGTGAAAACCTCTTTTTCCTTTGATGCGTCTGTGTGGCAGCTGTTTTGGTGGGCTCTTTCCGGTGCTTCGGCGTATCTGCTTCCGCCCGGCTGGGAAAAAGACCCCGCATTGATCATACAAGCCATTCATCAGGAAAAAGTGACAACGGCTCATTTTATTCCGGCTATGCTGAACAGCTTTCTCGATCAAGCGGAAATGTTAGCGCTCGGTGACGGGACAAGCCTGAAGCGTGTATTCGCCGGAGGTGAACCGCTTGCGCCGCGTACGGCAGCCCGTTTTGCTTCTGTATTGCCGCAGGTATCATTAATCCATGGTTACGGGCCGACAGAAGCCACGGTAGACGCGGCATTTTACGTGTTGGATCCAGAACGGGACAGGGACCGTTTGCGGATTCCGATTGGAAAGCCCGTACCCGGTGCGCGTTTGTATGTTTTAGATCCGCATTTAGCCGTACAGCCTTCTGGTGTCGCCGGCGAACTGTACATTGCCGGAGCGGGTGTTGCCAGAGGTTATTTGAATCGTCCGGCATTAACGGAGGAGCGTTTTCTTGAGGACCCGTTTTACCCGGGGGAACGCATGTATAAAACCGGGGATGTGGCGCGCTGGCTCCCTGACGGGAATATTGAATTCCTCGGGCGGTTGGATGATCAGGTGAAAATCCGCGGCTACCGGATTGAGCCGGGAGAAATTGAAGCGGCACTAAGAAGCATAGAAGGCATAAGGGAGGCAGCCGTTACCGTACGGACAGACAGCGGCGAGCCGGAATTATGCGCTTATATAGAAGGGCTCGGAAGAAACGAAGTGCGGGGACAGCTTGAGAGGCTGTTGCCGGGCTACATGGTCCCAGCCTATATGATAGAGATGGAACAGTGGCCGGTTACACCAAGCGGAAAGCTTGACCGAAACGCCCTGCCAGCTCCTGGCGGAGCGGCAGATGCGGAGACCTACACGGCGCCGAGAAACGTGACTGAGATGAAGCTTTCTCAGCTGTGGGAGGACGTGCTGAAAAATGGCCCTGTCGGGATTCACGACAACTTTTTTGACCGCGGGGGACATTCCTTAAAAGCAACGGCGCTTGTCTCACGGATTGCCAAAGAATTCGATGTACAGGTGCCGCTAAAAGATGTGTTTGCCCATCCGACAGTAGAAGGACTGGCTACCGTTATCCGTGAAGGAACGGACAGTCCATATGAAGCGATTAAGCCCGCTGAAAAACAGGAAACCTATCCGGTTTCCTCTGCCCAAAAGCGGATTTATGTCCTTCAGCAGCTGGAGGACGGAGGGACAGGCTACAATATGCCGGCTGTGTTAGAGCTCGAAGGGAAGCTCAACCCTGAAAGGATGGACAGAGCTTTCAAAGAGCTGATCAAGCGCCACGAGTCGCTTCGGACCTCCTTCGAACAGGACGCAGGAGGCGATCCGGTGCAGCGCATCCATGACGAGGTGCCGTTTACGTTACAGACTACAGTTCACGGCGCACGAACCGAACAAGAGGCCGCAGCTGCATTTATCAAACCGTTTGATCTCAGCCAAGCGCCGCTGTTCCGTGCCCAAATCGTAAAGGTATCAGATGAGCGGCACCTGTTACTGGTTGATATGCATCACATCATTTCAGACGGTGTTTCCGTCAACATTCTGATTCGGGAATTCGGCGAGCTGTACAACAACCGGAAGCTTCCGGCGCTGCGTATTCAATATAAAGATTATGCCGCATGGCAAGAAGGATTCAAAACAGGAGACGCGTACAAAACGCAGGAGGCGTACTGGCTGAAGCAGCTCGAGGGCGAGCTGCCTGTGCTGGATCTTCCCGCTGATCATGCCCGCCCGCCGGTGCGAAGCTTCGCGGGTGACAAGGTCTCATTTACGCTGGATCAAGAGGTTGCATCAGGCCTTCACAAGCTGGCACGAGAAAACGGAAGCACACTGTACATGGTGCTCCTTGCGGCGTACACCGCGTTCTTGTCACGCTTAAGCGGACAGGAAGATATCATCGTCGGCTCGCCAATCGCCGGCCGTCCGCACAAGGATCTTGAGCCGATACTCGGCATGTTTGTGAACACGCTGGCGCTTCGGACGCGCCCGGAGGGCGGGAAGCCATTCGTACAGTATTTGCAGGAAGTGCGTGAGACAGCATTGGAAGCCTTTGAGCATCAGGATTACCCGTTCGAAGAACTTGTCGATAAGCTTGAATTGACACGAGATATGAGCCGGAACCCAGTGTTTGATGCGATGTTTATCCTTCAAAATGTGGAAAAACAGGACATAGATCTGAGAGAAATAAAAGTCCGGCCTGTCAATTTCGCACATCACATTTCTTTATTTGATATCACATTAATAGCTACGGAAATAAATGGATCTATTTGCTGCGAAATGGAATTTAGTACAGAAGTATTCCTGAAAGCTACGATTGAACGCTGGGCTGATCATTTTATCGAATTTCTGCATGAGGCACTTTCAACTCCTGAAACAAGCCTTGCACAAATAAACATACTTAGTGATAAAGAAAAACAAAAAATAGTCTTTGGATTTAACAAAACTCAGGTTGAATTTGCTCAAAAAGATGTTCCTTTTCATCGCATATTTGAAGCGAAAGCTGAAGAAATTCCAGAACATATAGCTGTTATTGATAACGAAACAGAGATTAGCTATCGCCTTCTAAATGAAAGAGCCAATCGTCTGGCACGAACATTGCAAAACAGAAAAGGACCGAAGCCAACTGTGGCTGTTTTAGCCAAGCGGTCCATCGATGCAATTGTTGGAGTGCTGGCAGTGATGAAAGCTGGCGGAGTGTATATCCCAATCGATTCACATTATCCAAAAGCTCGTATTGAATACATTCTTCGTGATAGCGGGGCAGATATTCTTCTTTTACAGCAGGAGTTGAAGCATTTGATTTCAAACTTGCCTGAATCTGAGATGTCTCATATCTGCCTTGACGATGAAAGCTCTTATGAAGAAAATAGCTGCAACCTTAACTTATCTCCTGCTCCTGAAGAGCCGGTATATATCATTTATACGTCAGGAACGACGGGTGCGCCTAAAGGCGTCATTGTCACCTATCGGAACTTTACTCATGCTGCTCTTGCTTGGCGTCAAATTTATGAGCTGGATCGGAAGCCTGTCAGACTGCTTCAAATCGCGAGCTTTTCATTCGATGTATTCTCAGGAGATTTGGCGAGAACATTGACCAACGGCGGGACTCTAATCGTTTGCCCAGATGAAACACGGCTGGAACCTGCTGAAATATATAAAATCATGAACTCTCAGAGAATCACGGTGATGGAGTCGACACCGGCTCTCATTATCCCGGTGATGGAGTATGTATACCGTAACCAGTTCAAGCTTCCTGACTTAGACATACTGATTCTTGGCTCCGACATGGTGAAAGCTCAAGATTTCAAAACATTGACAGATCGCTTTGGCCAAAGCATGCGCATTATTAATAGCTATGGTGTCACAGAGGCAACCATTGATTCGAGCTTTTATGAAACCAGTATGGGTGGAGAGTGTACGGGAGATAACGTACCAATCGGCAGCCCGCTGCCGAATGTACACATGTACGTACTCAGCCAGACTGATCAAATTCAGCCGATCGGTGTTGCCGGCGAGCTGTGCATCGGCGGGGCAGGTGTTGCGAAAGGCTATCATCATAAACCTGACTTAACGCAAATGAAATTTACAGAAAATCCATTTGTCTCTGGAGAAAGGCTGTACAGAACCGGTGATCGAGCATGCTGGCTTCCAAACGGAACGATCCGGCTTCTTGGCCGAATGGATTATCAAGTAAAGATAAATGGATACAGAATTGAAACAGAAGAAATTGAAAGTGTTCTGCTTCAAACGGGGCTTGTCAGAGAAGCTGCTGTTGCCGTTCAGCATGATAAAAATGGACAGGCTGGTTTGGCAGCATATATTGTGCCTTCAGACGTCAATACGAATGCTCTCCGTGCTGCTTTAACAAAGGAGCTGCCAGCGTATATGATTCCTGCACATCTGATTCCTTTAGAAAACATGCCGCTGACCCTAAACGGAAAGCTGGACAGAAATGCCTTGCCGGCTCCAAATAATGTGTTATCGCGTCCATATACCGCACCAGTTAACGACATACAAAAAACGATGGCGTATATATGGGAAGATGTACTGAGCATGTCACGAGTCGGCATTCACGATTCCTTTTTTGAGCTTGGCGGAGACTCAATTAAAGCATTACAAGTGGCAGCACGTCTGGCAGCTGAAGGCTGGAGCATGACAATACGCGACTTATTCCGTTATTCAACGATTCAGGAACTATGCGGACATATCACACCATTGGCATCTCAAGCGGACCAGGGACCTGCGGAAGGTGAAGCTGAACTCACCCCGATTCAGCGAAGATTTTTCGGACAGGTTCATGCTTTTCACAATCATTACAACCAGTCCGTCATGCTTTTCAGTGAAAAAGGATTCAATGCTAACGCGCTTCATCTAGCGCTGCGTAAAATAACCGAGCATCATGATGCCATTCGCATGATTTTCCAACGTGACCAAAACGGCCATGTCATTCAGTTTAATCGCGGAATCAATCACAAGGATCATGAACTGTTTGGCCTTTATATTTCAGATTGGACAAAAGCATCGCTGGAAAGGGCTCACCTTGATGAAAAACTTGCCGCTGAGGAAACCGTCATTCAAAGCAAAATGAATGTAGAAAAAGGGCCTTTGCTGCAAGCAGGTTTGTTTAAAACGGCAGAAGGGGATCATTTGCTGATTGCACTTCATCATCTTGTGATAGATGGCGTTTCTTGGAGAATTCTGCTTGAGGATTTAGCTGCAGCATATCAGCAGGCTTTAGAAAAGCAAGAAATCCAATTACCGCCAAAAACGGATTCTTATTTGGCCTACGCCAATGGTCTTACCCAAATAGCTGAAAGTAAACAATTGCTTTCAGAGAAAACGTATTGGCAAACGATTTTAGACGCTCACACTGCTTTTCTTCCTAAGGACATAGAAAATGTGCCGGACAGACTCCAAATGAACAGCGACGCAGCAGCGTTTGTACTATCCGGGGACTGGACTGAAAAATTGCTGTTTGAAACCCAGCAAGCCTATGGCACTGATGCCAACGAACTTTTGCTTACGGCTTTAGGAATGGCGCTTTCTGAATGGACAGGGCATGACCAAATCGTGATCAGCACTGAGGGACACGGTAGAGAAGGGCATGTGCCAAACATTGATATTTCAAGGACAGTTGGATGGTTTACTTCCATTTATCCTATTCTGCTAGACATGGGTATTCCCGAGCCTTTCGAGGATCAGCTCGCATACCGAATTAAGACGACAAAAGATATGCTGAGAAGAGTACCGAACAAAGGAACTGGATACGGATTGTTAACACACATAGGAGAACTGCGGCATAAAGAGCCTGAGGTCAGCTTTAATTATCTCGGTCAATTTAGCGAAGAGAAGGAAGCTGAAACGTTTCAATTATCATATTACCAGCCCCGTTACGAAATAGCGGGTGAGAGAGAACGAGAGTATGAGCTGGACATCAATGCTCTCATTACGGACGGACGGCTTCAAGTAAAAGCGGTATACACCCAAGTGTTCAGCAAACACTCAATTGAGTGCTTTATGGATCGTTTTCACAGGCATCTTATCGAGACGATTGAGCATTGTTCGCAGAAAAAAGCACGCGAAAAAACACTGAGCGATTTCAGCAATAAGGAATTAACGTTGTCTGCATTATCTAGCATCGAAGATCTCGTGAAAGATCTTTAACTTTTGAAAAGGTGTGTGGAATTGATGGCACAATCGGCACAAATTCAAGATATTTATCCGTTATCGCACATGCAGGAAGGAATGCTGTTTCATTCACTAATGGATTTCAGCTCGAAAGCATATATCGAACAGACCTCGTTTACGATCACAGGGAATCTATGCGTCGACTCGTTTCAAAAGAGCTTAAACCTTCTTGTTTCTAGATATGATATTTTCAGAACGATTTTCATTAAAGAAGTACCAGATCTTACAGGTCCGCAGCAGGTAGTCTTATCAAACCGGGAATTGACAGTATATAGAGAAGATATTTCTCGCAAGGCTGATCAAGAACAGCAGACGCTGATTGATGCTTTTATGACTAAGGATCGGGAAAAAGGATTTGATTTGCAAAAAGATCCTTTAATGCGTCTTGCTCTTTTTGATAGAGGAGACAGCCAATATACATGTGTCTGGACACATCACCATATCATCATGGATGGCTGGTGTCTCGGCATTATTCTTAAAGAGTTTTTCAGCATGTATGATTCGCTCAAAAATAACTCACCTGTACAGCTTGGCAGCACGGTGCCGTACAGCCGTTATATTGAATGGCTCGGAGAACAAGATCAAGAAGAGACTGCTGCCTACTGGAGCGAATATTTGAAGGAGTACGGCAATACTGCTTCTATTCCCCGGATAAAGCGCCGCATGGCAGACGGGGATTATAAAGCCGACCAGGTCAGCTTTTCATTAGCGCCGGATATGGTTGAGAAACTGACAGAGGCTGCCCAAAACTGGGGAGTGACATTAAACACGCTGTTTATGAGTATTTGGGGCGTGCTGCTCCATCGATATAATGCTGCAGATGATGCCGTTTTTGGCTCCGTCATTTCGGGACGCCCGTCAGCGATTGACGGGATTGAATCAATGGTCGGCTTGTTTATCAATACTGTTCCAGTGCGAATCCGATCTGCGGAAGGCATAACGTTTTCTTCGCTGGTCAAAGCCGTGCAGGAGGATATTTTATCATCTGAACAGCATGGGTATTATCCGCTTTATGAGATTCAAAACCATAGTCCATTGAAGCAAGGGTTGATCGATCATATTTTTGTTTTTGAAAATTACCCTGTACAGCTTCATCAGGCATTAAGCGTGGAGAGTGAAAATGACGAAGGCGCTCTGAAGCTGAGTGACATTTCAATGTCGGAACAAACCAATTACGACTTTAATATCGTTATCGTTCCGGGAGAATCATTTTATATCAAATTCAGCTACAACGCAGACGTTTACGAGCGGGAGGAGATGCTGAGGATTCAGGGGCATCTAAAGCAAGCACTAGATTGCATTTTGACAAATCCTGATGTTGCCGTCAGTGACATCAATATCGTGCCGCCGGAGGAGCAACAGATTATCCAATTGTTTAACGAAACTGAGCGTCCTTATGTGAACAAAACGATACCCCAATTGTTCGAGGAACAAGCTCACAAAACACCTGAAGCTGCTGCATTGAAAATGGGAGACGAATGCTGGACCTATCGCCAATTATATGTAAGAGCCAATCAGATTGCGCACGCCCTGATAGAAAAAGGCGTTGGATGTGGAGATATCGTGGCTGTGATGATGGGCCGGTCAATGGAAATGCCTGCAGCTCTGCTTGGGATTTGGAAAGCAGGCGGCGCTTATATGCCGCTTGATCCACATTTTCCAGCAGAACGTCTTTCTTTCCTGCTGAAGGATAGTCAAGCGGCTCAATTGCTGATAGAAGAAGACCTTATTTCCTTGATCCCTCCGTCCTATGAAGGAAATACGATAACGATAGAACATACAGAAAGTTACCAAACAGAAGCTCCAAATATGCCGCCAGGTGACCTAGCCTACTTGATCTATACGTCGGGAACGACGGGGCGCCCTAAAGGGGTTTTAGTTGATCATCACGGTATTGCAAATACATTGCAATGGAGACGAGAAGAGTATGGCATGACCGAACAGGATATATCCCTCCATTTGTTTTCGTACGTATTTGACGGTTGTGTAACGAGCTTATTTACCCCGCTTTTATCTGGTGCGTGCGTACTGCTGACAACAGATGACGAAGCGAAGGATGTGCTGGCCCTTAAGCGAAAAATAGCTCGTTATAAGGTCAGCCACATGATCATTGTTCCTTCCTTGTACCGGGTGTTATTGGAAGTGATGACTGCTGACGATGCAAAAAGTCTTCGTATTGTGACATTTGCGGGTGAAGCGGTCACGCCTGATCTGCTTGAGTTGAGTCAAATGATTTGTCCTTCTGCTGAACTGGCAAATGAATACGGGCCCACAGAAAACAGTGTGGCAACAACAATATTGCGTCATCTGAATGAAAAAGAGAGGATCACGATCGGACACCCAATCAGAAACACAAAAGTATTTGTTTTGCACGGAAATCAAATGCAGCCGATCGGCGCGGCGGGTGAACTGTGTATTTCCGGCGCGGGTCTTGCGAGAGGATACTACAAACAGCAAGAGCTGACACAGAAAGCATTCTCCGATCATCCATTCCTTGAAGGGGAGCGTTTATACCGAACAGGTGATACAGGCCGCTTTTTGCCTGATGGAACGATTGAATATATTGGACGTTTTGATGATCAAGTAAAAATTAGGGGTTATCGTATTGAACTGAGAGAGATTGAAACAGTTCTTCGACAAGCACCGGGGGTAAAGGAAGCAGCGGTACTGGCCCGTGATGTTTCTGCTGAGGAAAAGGAGCTCGTTGCTTATATCGTTCCAGAAAAGGGAAACAGCCTCCCAGATTTGTATCAGCATCTTGCCGGGACATTGCCGTCCTATATGATCCCAGCAAGTATTATCAACATCAGCCGGATGCCATTAACATCCAGCGGCAAGCTTGACAGGTTTGCGCTTCCTGAACCAGAAAACAATACGAGTGTCACATATATGGCGCCCCGAACCTTAATCGAAGCTGATCTCGCACATATTTGGGAAGATGTGCTGAATAAACAGCACATCGGCATTCGTGATGATTTCTTTCAGTTAGGCGGACAGTCCTTAAAAGCGGCCGCACTAGTATCAAGAATACATAAAAAGCTTAATGTCGAGCTGCCGCTCAGTGAGGTGTTTTCATATCCGACAGTTGAAAGCATGGCGGGCAAATTGATGAGCTTAAAAGAACACGCTTTTACACAGATTGAACCTGCGGATCAAAGAGATGTCTATCCGCTGTCTTTCTCGCAAAAACGATTATATGCTCTTCATCAGCTGGCAGATGACAGCACAGGCTACAACATGCCAACTGTACTTGAATTACGCGGAAATCTGAATCGCCAGCGGTTGAGAAGCGTTCTCACAGAACTTGTGAATCGGCATGAAGCATTACGGACTGTTTTTGTGCTTGACAGAGACGAGCCTGTGCAGGTCATTTATCCAGAGATAGCTTTTAATCTAAAAGAGCTTGAAATGGAATCAGAACAAATGCTTGAGTCTGCAATCGAGACCTTTATCAAACCGTTTGATCTATCATCCGGTCCGCTTTTTAGAGCATGTGTCATTACAATGGGCAATCACCGCGGCTTTTTGCTGCTCGATATGCACCATATTATTGCCGACGGTGTCTCGATGAGCACTCTTGTCCAAGAGTTTACTGACTTATATTGCGGAAAGGAGCTGCCAGCTTTAAACCTGCATTATAAGGATTTTGCTGTTTGGCAGCAAGAGAAGTACCCGAAAGAGCTATACAAAAAACAGGAGGCCTACTGGCTTGATCAGCTTGGCGGGAATCTTCCTATATTAGAATTACCGCTTGATAAAACAAGGCCGCGCCTCCCTGATTTCAGCGGTGGAACAATTGAAGTCAGCATTGATAAAGACACGGCTGATGAGCTGCACCGTTTAATGGCTGAAACGGGAACAACATTGTATATGATTCTTCTGGCTGTCTATTCTATTTTGTTATCTAAGCTAAGCGGGCAAGAGGATATTGTTGTCGGTTCGCCTGCTGCCGGAAGACCACACGCCGATCTGGAGCGCGTCATCGGGATGTTCGTCAATACATTGGCGATGCGCAGCAAGCCCGAGGGCCACAAAACGTTCAGCTCGTATTTGCAGGACATTCGCCACCTGGCTCTGACGGCTTACGAGCATCAGGATTATCCTTTTGAGGAGCTGGCAGATAAGCTCGATACAAATCGAGAGGTAAATCGCAACCCGCTGTTCGATGCAATGCTTGTGCTTCAACGCAGTGAAGATTTCCGGTTCGAAGTGCCTGGTCTATCGATTTCGTCTGTCACTCTTAAACATGATATATCTAAATTCGATTTAACATTACACGCTGAGGAGCATCCGAGTGGAATACGCTGCCGTTTTGAATACAGCACTGCTCTTTTTGAAGAAGAAACCATTACGCAGTGGGCATCCTGTTTTATTGAATTGGTGAAAGGGGTAACGGCGGATACCGAGATGAGAATTTCGGACATGCAATTGCTTCCTGCTGCAGAGCGTAGGTTGCTCCTTGAAAAAATGGGACAGTATGCGGCTTATCCGAGAAATGAAAACATAGTAAGCTTATTTGAAAAGCAAGCCGCTCAGCATCCGGAGCATATCGCAGTGGTGTGCGGCCATTCTCAGCTTACGTATCGAGACCTGAATGAAAAAGCCGAGCGGGCAGCTGCTATGCTGATCAAACAAGGGGTGAGAACTGGCGATATCGTCGGTCTGATGCTCGATCGGTCACCTGATATGATCATTGGCGTTTTATCGATTTTAAAAGCTGGCGGGGCCTATTTGCCGATTGATCCTGAATATCCTCAGGAACGGATCAGCTTTATGCTCAATGACAGCGGAGCAAAACGGCTGCTGACAGAGCGCGGTCAAAACAAACCTGCAGACTACACCGGTCATATTTTGTATATCGATGAATGTGAAAACGACTCAATTCCGGCTGATGTAAACATTCAAGAAATAGTAACAGATCAGCCCGCATACGTGATATACACATCTGGAACGACTGGCCAGCCAAAGGGCGTCATTGTCGAGCACCGCAATGTGATCAGTCTCTTGAAGCATCAAAACCTGCCTTTTGAATTTAACCATGAAGACATCTGGACGTTATTTCATTCTTATTGCTTTGATTTCTCTGTATGGGAGATGTTCGGTGCACTATTGAACGGAGGTACATTAGTCGTGGTCTCTAAAGAAACAGCCCGTGACCCCCATGCATTCCGTTTATTGTTAAAAAAAGAACGCGTCACTGTACTCAATCAGACCCCGACTGCTTTTTACGGCTTGATGCTTGAAGACCAAAATCATACAGATCATTTAAACATCCGCTACGTGATTTTTGGCGGCGAAGCCTTACAGCCCGGATTGCTTCAAAGCTGGAATGAAAAATATCCTCATACTGATTTGATTAATATGTACGGTATTACAGAAACAACGGTCCATGTAACATTCAAAAAATTGTCCGCTGCAGACATTGCAAAAAATAAAAGCAATATCGGCCGGCCTCTTTCTACTCTGCAGGCTCATGTGATGGATGCCCATATGAACCTGCAGCCGACCGGAGTTCCAGGGGAGCTGTATATAGGCGGCGAAGGTGTGGCACGGGGATATCTCAACAGAGATGAGCTGACCGCTGACCGTTTTGTATCCAATCCTTATCTTCCGGGAGACAGATTATACCGAACAGGAGATCTTGCTAAGCGCCTGTCAAATGGCGAGCTGGAATACTTAGGCCGCATTGATGAGCAGGTGAAAGTCAGAGGGCACCGTATTGAGTTAGGCGAAATCCAAGCGGCACTTCTTCAGTATCCAATGATTAAAGAGGCGGCTGTCATTACCAAGGCAGACGAGCAAGGGCAAACAGCTATATATGCTTACATGGTGATAAAAGATCAACAGACTGCGAATATATCAGACATACGGGCTTCCTTAAAAAACGCCTTGCCTGACTTTATGCTGCCTGCCCGTATGATACAAATTGACAGCATCCCGGTGACTGTTAATGGAAAGCTCGATCAGAAAGCCCTGCCAGAACCTGAAAAACACGCTTATACAGCTGATGATATCAGTCCTAGAAATGAGATTGAAACGGTGATGGCTGAAATTTGGGAGGAGCTTCTTAATGTGGATGAGTTGGGTGTAGGCGCCAATTTCTTTGAGCTTGGCGGAGACTCTATTAAAGCGCTGCAGGTTTGTGCCAGACTGAAGCAGCGCGGATTTGAAACGACAGTACGTGAGATGTTTGAATATCAGACTCTTGGTGAACTGTCCGCCCGGGTTCGAAAAGACGTACGCGCCATTAACCAAGGCCCGGTCGAAGGCGAGATTACTTGGACACCTATCCAGCAGTGGTTTTTCTCGCAATCTCTGGAAAGCCATCATTTTAACCAGTCCGTTATGATCTACCGGGCTGAACGATTTGATGAGGCTGCGCTTAGAAAAGTACTAAAAAGCCTTGTGACTCATCATGATGCACTGAGAATCGTATGCCGGCATGAAGATGGCAGGCAGGTGCAGATAAACAGAGGGATAGATCTTTCAGATGAGGAGCTATATGCACTTGAACTGTTTGATGTAAAGGATAGCCTAACAGAAGCACGGAACACGATTGAGGAAGCAGCCAGCCGGATGCAAGAACATATTCGTTTGGAAACCGGCCCCTTGCTTCACGCTGGATTGTTTAGAACCGAGAATGGTGACCATTTATTTCTGACGATTCATCACTTAGTTGTTGATGCGGTTTCCTGGCGAATTTTGTTCGAGGATTTTTCAGGTGCTTACAAACAGGCAGTCTCAGGAGAATCTATTAAACTGCCGCAAAAAACAGATTCATATTTAACGTATTCACAAAGAATAGCTGACTACTCTAAAAGCCGCCAGGTGCAACGCGAAGCAGCGTACTGGGATGAGTGCGAGAACCGTCACATCCAGCCTATTCCAAAAGACAATGACGCAGCATCTAACACATTCAAAGATACAGAAGTGATTGATTTTGAGCTATCTCGCCATCACACAGAATTACTATTAACGGCTGCACATAAAGCTTACAGCACGGAGATGAATGATATCCTTCTGACAGCTTTAGGTCTTGCTTTGCAGAAATGGACGGGAAATAACCAATTTAAAATCAGCATGGAGGGCCATGGAAGGGAATCATATCTTGAGGACATCGATATTAGCAGAACTGTTGGCTGGTTCACCTCCATTTATCCTGTGTGGCTTGATATGAGAGATTCCGATCATAAGGACAAAGAAGAGCGGCTGGGCCACCTTATTAAACAGACAAAAGATATGCTGCACCGTATACCGCATAAAGGCGCGGGCTACGGCGTGCTGAAATATATCAGCAAAAGATGGGGCTCTGAGAAAAACAGCCCAGAAATCAGCTTTAATTATTTAGGCCAGTTTGATCAGGATATTCAATCAAATGCCTTTGAGGTGTCTGACATCAAGCCAGGAAATGAGATCAGCCCGAACTGGGAGCGTCCTTATGCACTGGATATCAGCGGCGCCGTTTCTTCGGGGTGCCTGAACATGCACATCATCTATAACAGGCATCAATTTGAGGAAGAAACCATTCAAACATTTTCTAGGCATTTTAAACAGACTCTGGAAAATATCATTGAGCATTGTACGGGCAAAGAAAACCGAGAGTGGAGCGCATCTGATTTCACTGATGAAGACTTAACGCTTGATGAATTGAGTGAGATTATGGGAGCCGTCAACAAACTATAGGGAGAGGAGATTCACTGATGCCGCAGCAACCTGAAATACAGGATATATACCCTTTGTCATTTATGCAGGAAGGGATGCTTTTTCACTCATTGTATGATGAGCAGTCGAGAGCTTATTTTGAACAGGCTTCTTTTACGATCAATGGACAGCTTGACTTGGAGCGTTTCCAGAAAAGCATGGATGCTGTTTTTGACAGGTACGATATCTTTCGAACAGCATTCATCTATAAAAATGTAGCCAAACCTCGTCAAGTCGTGCTCAAGCAACGTCATTGCCATGTTCATGTTGAAGATATTTCTCATCTCAATGAAAAAGATAAAGAACATTGTACCGAGGCATTCAAAGAGCAGGATAAATCCAGGGGCTTCGATCTCCAAACGGATGTACTGATGAGAATATCTATTTTAAAATGGGCGCCTGATCATTATGTCTGTATCTGGAGCCACCATCATATTTTAATGGATGGCTGGTGTTTAGGCATCGTCATTAAAGACTTTCTCCATATTTATCAAGCGCTTGGAAAAGGGCAGTTTCCTGATTTGCCTCCCGTACAGCCGTACGGGACGTATATTAAATGGCTGATGCAGCAAGACCGGGAAGAAGCAGCTGAGTATTGGAAAAAGAGGCTTCAGCATTTCGAAAAAGCTTCGCCTCTGCCTAAAAGAACAGATCAAATGTCGGATGGGACATTACAGCAGATCACGTTTACCATTCCTGAAAAAGAAACCTCCGAATTACAGAAAATCGCTGCAGCATGTGGTGCGACACTTAACACTGTTTTCCAAGCTTTATGGGGAATCATGCTCCAAAAGTTCAATCGCCGCGACGATGCTGTATTCGGGTCAGTTATATCAGGCAGACCTTCTGAGCTAAAAGATGTGGAAAATATGGTCGGACTTTTTATCAATACCATTCCTATTCGAGTCCAAAGTGATTTTCTGTCTTTTTCTGACCTAGTCAGCAGAATGCAAAAAGACATGACTGAGGCAGAAGCTTATAGTTACTTTCCCTTATATGATATTCAGGCGCAGAGCGCTCTTAAACAAGAGCTGATCGATCATATTATCGTATTTGAAAATACACCTACTCAACAAGAGATTGAAGAGCTGAATCAAGCTGGATCATTTGATTTCTCCGTGAAAGATTTTGAGATGGAAGAGGTAACTAATTATAGATGCAGTGTCAAAGTGATCCCAGGGCGTACTTTGTACGTTCGGATTCATTTTCATACAGGCGCTTATCAACCAAATATGATGTCTGAAATAAAAGATTATTTACAGCACATGATCTCTGACGTCATCTCTGATCCATCTCTTCCTGTGTCAAAGATGACATTGTTAGATGAGGACAAAACATGGAAAATCGTTTCTCAAAATAACAGGACAGTATCTGTTTCACCTGAAGCCCCAACCTTGCATGGGCTGTTTGAACGACAGGCGGCAGTCACACCGGAGCGGCCGGCTATCCGCTTTTCCGGCGGTTCGCTGACATACGCTGAGCTTGACATGTACGCCAGCCGGCTGGCTGCGCACCTTGCGGCATGCAGCGTCACAAACGAAAGTATCGTCGGGGTCCTGTCTGAACGCTCACCTGAAATGCTGATAGCTGTACTTGCTGTATTGAAGGCCGGAGGGGCCTATTTGCCGCTTGACCCAGCATATCCAAAGGAGCGGCTGAGCTACATGCTGAAAGACAGCGGGGCATCGCTCTTGCTGACGCAGCCGGGATGCTCCGCACCGAGCTTTTCTGGAGAGACGCTTGAAGTGGACATGACATCTCTTGATCGTGAAGAAGTAAAACGTCATGTGTCTGCTTCTGTTAGCGACGGATCTCTCGCCTATGTCATCTATACATCGGGCTCTACCGGGCAGCCGAAAGGAGTGGCCGTTGAGCACCGCCAGGCTGTTTCCTTTCTGACCGGCATGCAGCACCAGTTTCCGCTTTCGGAAGATGACATTGTCATGGTGAAAACCTCTTTTTCCTTTGATGCGTCTGTGTGGCAGCTGTTTTGGTGGACACTTTCCGGCGCTTCGGCGTATCTGCTTCCACCTGGCTGGGAAAAAGACCCCGCATTGATCGTAAAAGCCACTCATCAGGAACGTATTACAACGGTTCATTTTATTCCGGCTATGCTGAACAGCTTTCTGGATCAAGCGGAAATCGAAAGGCTGCGTGACAGCACACGCCTGAAACGTGTATTCGCCGGAGGTGAACCGCTTGCGCCGCGTACGGCAGCCCGTTTTGCTTCTGTATTGCCGCAGGTATCATTAATCCATGGTTACGGGCCGACAGAAGCCACGGTAGACGCGGCATTTTACGTGTTGGATCCAGAACGGGACAGGGACCGTTTGCGGATTCCGATTGGAAAGCCCGTACCCGGTGCGCGTTTGTATGTTTTAGATCCGCATTTAGCCGTACAGCCTTCTGGTGTCGCCGGCGAAATGTACATTGCCGGAGCGGGTGTTGCCAGAGGTTATTTGAATCGGCCGGCATTAACGGAGGAGCGTTTTCTTGAAGACCCGTTTTACCCGGGGGAACGCATGTACAAAACCGGGGATGTGGCGCGCTGGCTCCCTGACGGGAATATTGAATTCCTCGGGCGCACGGATGATCAGGTGAAAATCCGCGGCTACCGGATTGAGCCGGGAGAAATTGAAGCGGCATTAAGAAGCATAGAAGGTGTAAGAGAGGCGGCCGTTACCGTACGGACAGACAGCGGCGAGCCGGAATTATGCGCTTATGTAGAAGGGCTCGAAAGAAACGAAGTGCGGGCACAGCTTGAAAGACTGTTGCCGGGCTACATGGTCCCAGCCTATATGATAGAAATGGAACAGTGGCCGGTTACACCAAGCGGAAAGCTCGACCGAAACGCCCTGCCAGCTCCTGACGGAGCGGCAGATGCGGAGACCTACACGGCGCCGAGAAACGTGACTGAGATGAAGCTTTCTCAGCTGTGGGAGGACGTGCTGAAAAATGGCCCTGTCGGGATTCACGACAACTTTTTTGACCGCGGGGGACATTCCTTAAAAGCAACGGCGCTTGTCTCACGGATTGCCAAAGAATTCGATGTACAGGTGCCGCTAAAAGATGTGTTTGCCCATCCGACAGTAGAAGGACTGGCTACCGTTATCCGTGAAGGAACGGACAGTCCATATGAAGCGATTAAGCCCGCTGAAAAACAGGAAACCTATCCGGTTTCCTCTGCCCAAAAGCGGATTTATGTCCTTCAGCAGCTGGAGGACGGAGGGACAGGCTACAATATGCCGGCTGTGTTAGAGCTCGAAGGGAAGCTCAACCCTGAAAGGATGGACAGAGCTTTCAAAGAGCTGATCAAGCGCCACGAGTCGCTTCGAACCTCCTTCGAACAGGACGCAGGAGGCGATCCGGTGCAGCGCATCCATGACGAGGTGCCGTTTACGTTACAGACTACAGTTCTCGGCGCACGAACCGAAGAGGAGGCCGCAGCCGCATTTATCAAACCGTTTGATCTCAGTCAAGCGCCGCTGTTCCGTGCCCAAATCGTAAAGGTATCAGATGAGCGGCACCTGTTGCTGGTTGATATGCATCACATCATTTCAGACGGTGTTTCCGTCAACATTCTGATTCGGGAATTCGGCGAGCTGTACAATAATCGGAAGCTTCCGGCGCTGCGCATTCAATATAAAGATTATGCCGTATGGCAAGAAGGATTCAAAACAGGAGACGCGTACAAAACGCAAGAGGCGTACTGGCTGAAGCAGCTCGAGGGCGAGCTGCCTGTGCTGGATCTTCCGGCTGATCATGCCCGCCCGCCGGTGCGAAGCTTCGCGGGTGACAAGGTCTCATTTACGCTGGATCAAGAGGTTGCATCAGGCCTTCACAAGCTGGCACGAGAAAACGGAAGCACACTGTACATGGTGCTCCTTGCGGCTTACACCGCGTTCTTGTCACGCTTAAGCGGACAGGAAGATATCATCGTTGGCTCGCCAATTGCCGGCCGGCCGCACAAGGATCTTGAGCCGATACTCGGCATGTTTGTGAACACGCTGGGGCTTCGGACGCGCCCGGAGGGCGGGAAGCCATTCGTACAGTATTTGCAGGAAGTGCGTGAGACAGCATTGGAAGCCTTTGAGCACCAGGATTACCCGTTCGAAGAACTTGTCGATAAGCTTGAATTGACACGGGATATGAGCCGGAATCCGCTGTTTGACGTAATGTTTGTTCTTCAAAACATGGATCAGGAATCGTTGGAGCTGGATGAACTTTGTCTCAAACCTGCAGCAAACAATGGGCATCAAACGTCCAAATTTGATTTAACCCTATATGCCCAGGAACAGTCCCACGGTTTGCTGACGTTCCAAATGGAGTTTAGTACTGACTTATATAAGAAAAAAACGATAGAAAAGTGGCTTCAATACTTCATCAATATGTTACTCTCCATCATCAAAGACAACAAAGCCGCTCTCGGAACAATAAATATCCTGAATGAGGATGAGACCCATTACCTTATCCACGAGCTCAATCGTACAAAAATAGATTATCCAAGAAATGAAACCATCAGCAGACTCTTTGAAATGCAGGCTGAACAAACACCTAATGCTGTAGCAATTGTCAGCGACACCCAAGTATTCACTTACGAGGACCTGAACAGCTGGGCAAATCAAATTGCCTCAGTTCTACAGATTAAGGGCGTAGGGCCTGATAGTGTTGTAGCCTTGTTGACAGGCAGAACACCAGAACTCATTGCAGGAATGCTGGGCATTCTGAAAGCCGGGGGAGCCTATCTGCCTATTGCTTCTGATCTGCCTGTTGAACGAATAGCTTATATGCTGTCAGACAGCGGGGCGGCTTTACTCCTTCAATCTGAAAAAACAGAAAAACAACTATTAGACATTGAATGTGAACAAATCATAATCGAAGATATTCAAAAGCAAGGAGAAACGAAGAACGTTGATTCTTCAGCAGGGTCACATTCACTTGCATATATCATTTATACCTCTGGATCAACCGGTAAACCAAAGGGTGTCATGATTGAGCAGCGAAGTGTAATTCGTCTTGTTAAAAACAGCAATTATATTACATTTACACCTGAAGACCGCCTTCTGATGACATCATCAATCGGTTTCGACGTTGGGTCATTTGAAATTTTCGGACCGCTGCTAAATGGTGCCGCTTTGCATCTGTCCGATCAACAAACATTTCTCGATTCCCATCAGCTTAAGAGGTACATAGAACATCAAGGAATCACAACGATTTGGCTGACATCTTCTCTATTCAATCATTTGACAGAGCAAAATGAACAAACATTTTCACAGCTGAAACATTTGATTATAGGCGGAGAAGCTTTGTCGCCGAGCCACGTCAATCGAATCAGAAATGTCTGCCCTGAAGTATCTATATGGAATGGATATGGCCCTACCGAAAATACAACTTTTTCGACATGCCTTCACATTCAAAAAACATATGAACTTTCCATTCCGATCGGGCGGCCGGTTGGTAATTCCACCGCTTATATCTTAAATCAATGGGGAGTGCTGCAGCCGGTCGGAGCTGTCGGTGAACTTTGTGTCGGCGGAGATGGCGTCGCCAGAGGATATTTGGGCCGTCCTGATTTAACGAAAGAGAAATTTGTCCCACATCCATTTGCACCTGGCGATCGACTGTATCGCACAGGTGATCTGGCGCGCTGGCTTCCTGATGGCACAATTGAATACGTTGGCCGTATTGATGATCAAGTAAAAGTCAGAGGCTATCGGGTGGAGCTGGGTGAAATCGAATCAGCACTTCGTCAAATAGACGGGGTCAAAGAAGCCGCAGTGTTAGCACGTAGAGCCCAGACCGGGAGCAAAGAGCTGTTTGGCTATATCAGCGTAAAAGCAGGCACGAATGCTGAACAAGTACGTTCACTTCTCGCGCGTTCGCTGCCAAACTATATGATCCCGGCGTACATTATTGAAATGGAGACTCTCCCGCTCACATCAAACGGCAAATTGAACCGAAAAGCACTTCCTGAACCAAATTTCACATCTAAACAAACGTACGCTCCACCTCGAAATGACCTTGAAGACCAACTTGTGTTGATCTGGCAGGAGGTTCTCGGCATCCAGAGGATCGGAATAGAGGATTCGTTTTTTGAATTGGGCGGAGATTCAATCAAAGCGCTTCAAGTTTCTGCACGCCTTGGGCGCTATGGGCTAAGCTTGCAGGTAAGTGATTTATTCCGTCATCCAAAGATAAAGGACTTATCACCATTTATCTGTAAGTCAGAGAGAATCATAGAGCAAGGACCCGTTCAGGGAGACGTTCCTTGGACGCCTGTTCAGCAATGGTTTTTTTCACAAGATATTGAAGAAAGACACCATTTCAATCAGTCTGTCATGCTATTCCATTCTGGACGTTTGTCTGAAAACGCCCTTAGACCAGCCTTGAAAAAACTGGCGGAGCATCATGATGCGCTTCGGATGGTTTATCGCAACGATGACAGGCGATGGATTCAAATCAACCAAGGCATTCATGAGTCACAGCTATACAGCTTAAGAACCTCTGATCTTTCACAGTCAGAAAGCGGCTGGGAGACGCAAATCAAACAAGAAGTTGCAGATCTTCAGCAAAGCATCAATTTGCAGGAAGGACCATTGTTGCACGCCGCTTTGTTTAAAACACTGACCGGAGATTACTTGTTCCTTGCGATCCATCACCTTGTCGTTGATGGTGTCTCATGGCGGATTTTGCTGGAGGATTTGTCAGCCGGATATCAACAAGCTGCTGCAGGCCAGACGATCCAGCTTCCGCCTAAAACGGATTCCTACCAGGAATACGCAAGACGCATACAGGAATATGCCCAAAGCAGTAAGCTGATTCGCGAAGAGGCGTATTGGCGAAGTGTAGAAGAACAGCAAGCCGCAGAACTGCCATATGAAATACCGCATCATGTGAACATCGACTTCAGCAAAAGGGACTCATTAAGCTTTTCACTGACTGAAGCAGACACCGCCGTCTTGCTGCAAAACGTCAATCACGCCTATGGCACAGATACACAAGATATTCTGTTAACCGCAGCATCCTTGGCGATTTGTGAATGGACAGGAGGAAGCAAGCTCCGTATCGCTATGGAAGGACACGGGAGAGAACACATTCTGCCAGAGTTAGATATCAGCAGGACGGTCGGCTGGTTTACATCCATGTACCCGGCCCTCATAAGCTTTGAAAATCATAGGGATGAGCTCGGAACCTCAGTAAAAACCGTTAAAGATACACTGGGCCGGATACCAAACAAAGGGGTAGGTTACGGTATGCTGAAATACCTTACACACCCTGAAAATAAAAGCATTACGTTTTCAAAAACACCTGAAATCAGCTTTAACTATTTGGGCCAGTTCAACGACATCGAAAGACAGGACACCTTCCGCCCATCAAGCCTTGGGAGCGGAAAGGATATCACTCATACATGGAAGCGTGAGCAAATCATCGAGATGAGTGCAATGGCAGCAGACAAAAAGCTCCATTTCAATCTTAGTTATCCGCCAGCCCGCTTTCATAGAAACACAATAGAGCAGCTTATTAACAGGATTGAACACTTTTTGCTGGACATTATGAAACACTGCGCCGGTCAACAGAAAGCTGAAAAGACACTGAGCGATTTCAGCAGTCAATCATTAACGGCAGAGGATCTGGACAGCATATCCAGCTTGGTGGAAGAATTGTAGAAAATCGTGACAGGGAGACATGAACATGACAAAAGCGAATTCAATTCAGGATATTTATCCGCTGTCTTACATGCAGGAAGGGATGCTTTTCCATTCCCTCCTGCAAAAAGATTCACAGGCGTATGTTGAGCAAGCTTCTTTTACAATAGAAGGGAAAGTCAACCTGCAGTTTTTTCAAAACAGCATCAACGCTCTTGTAGAAAGACATGATATTTTCAGAACGATTTTTATCAGCCAAAATGTTTCCTCCCCCCAGCAGGTTGTTCTGAAAGAACGAAATGTCATCGTACTGGAAGAAGACATTACTCATTTAAACGAGGCGGAGCAATCACAGTTTATCGAGCAATGGAAAGAAAAGGACCGGGACCGGGGGTTTCATTTGCAAAAGGATGTACTCATGCGCATCGCTCTGATTCAAACAGGAGAGAGCCAGTACTCTTGCATTTGGACCTTTCATCATATCATGATGGACGGTTGGTGCCTCAGCATTGTGCTAAAGGAGTTTCTGCATATTTACGCATCTTATGTAAATGCATCCCCTATAACATTGGAGCCGGTCCAGCCATACGGAAAGTATATCAAATGGCTGATGGAGCAAGACAAAGAGCAGGCAGTTTCTTATTGGGACCATTATCTTTCCGGCCACGAACAGCAAACCGTGCTCCCGAAGCAGAAAAAAACAAAGGGAAAAAGCAGGCAGGAACACGTTACATTTTCATTCTCTAAGGAAGAAAGCAGCAGGCTTTCAGAGCTTGCTGCTAGAGAAGAAGTGACACTCAGTACGATTTTTCATACCATTTGGGGCATTCTGCTACAAAAATATAATAATAACGATGACGCTGTATTCGGTTCTGTCATTTCAGGAAGGCCTGCGGAAATCGAAGGCATTGAACATATGGTAGGTCTTTTCATTAATACGATGCCGGTTCGGGTGCAGGGAGCAAAAACGCCATTTCTTCAACTTCTAAAAGATATGCAAAAAGACCGTCTTGCCGCTGAAGCGTACAGCTACCACCCTTTATATGAGATTCAATCCCGCTCAGCTGTTAAGCAAGGGCTGATTGATCATATTCTCGTATTTGAAAACTATCCGGTGCAGCAAGAGATTCAAATGCTGAACAAACAGGAACATGCTTCTGATCTTTTTCAGATTCATAATTTCACTGTCGCAGATGAAACCAACTACAGCTTTTATCTTATGGTGGCGCCAGGGGAAGAAATTCATATCAAAATGAACTATGATGCGGAGCAGCACGATCGGTCTTTTGTGCTTTCTGTCAAAGAGCATCTTCTGAATGCTGTATCACAAATCTTAAATAATCCGAATCTTCCACCTGAAGAAATCGATATCACGACAGATACTGAAAAGCGGCAGCTGATTGGAGAAATCACAGATCGAACACCAGTTTACGAAACCATCCATGCCATGTTTGAAAAACAGGTGGAAAAGACACCAGATGCTCATGCTGTAAAGGATCAATTCTGCTCGTTAACATACAAAGAACTGAATAAATCGGCTAACAGATTGGCACGGCATTTACGAATGAAAGGCGTTGTGAGACAGGAACCCGTTGCGATTATGATGGATCGCTCTGCGGCGTTTATCACCGGCGTTCTTGGAATCTTAAAGGCAGGCGGCGCCATTGTTCCGGTTGATCCGCATTACCCGGCTGACAGAATCCGTTATATTCTGCATGATTGCGGCTGTTCGCATGTTGTTTCACAAGCGCATCTTTCCTCATCGTTAGAAGACAATTACATTATCACTCATCCAGAAGATATCGAAAGCAAAGTAGACGGTAGTAACATAAAGTCAGTCAACAATGCTGACGATCTGCTGTATATGATTTATACATCAGGCACAACAGGTAAACCAAAGGGTGTTCAATTTGAGCATCGAAACATGGCTAACTTGCTGAAGTTCGAATATACTCACTCTGGAATTGACTTTGAAGCAGATGTTCTGCAATTTGCGACACCTGCCTTTGACGTCTGCTATCAAGAAATATTTTCTGCGCTTCTGAAAGGCGGCACACTCCACATCGTGCCAGAAGCCATAAAAAGAGATGTGCCTCAGCTGTTTGCATTTATAAACAAGCATCAGACGAATATTGTGTTTCTCCCAACTGCTTTTATCAAAATGATTTTCAGCGAGCGTGAACTAGCGAACTCGTTTCCTGATGGCGTCAAACACCTGATCGCAGCCGGGGAACAATTAATGATTTCAGACCTTTTCCAAGATGTATTGCGTGAACGCGGCATACACCTGCACAATCATTACGGACCTTCAGAAACTCATGTGGTATCTACGTATACCATTCATCCTGGAGACCCTATTCCTGAGCTTCCGCCAATCGGTAAACCGATAGGCTGTACTGATCTATATATTTTGAATCATCAAAAACAGCTTCAGCCATGCGGCGTACCAGGCGAACTCTATATTTCCGGCGCAAGTGTTGCCAGAGGATATGTCAATCACGATAAACTGACAAGCGACAAATTTTCATCCGACCCATTCAGGCCTGGTGTGATCATGTACCGTACAGGTGATTTGGCCAAACGGCTTGAAGACGGCAACATCGAATATATCGGACGGGCAGACAATCAAGTGAAAATCAGAGGTTATCGAATCGAGCCGCAAGAAATCGAAGTCACGTTAATGAATCATCCGGACATTAGTGAGGCTGCCATTCTCATCTGGCAAGATCAAAACGGTGAACATGAATTATGCGCTTACTATTGCAGTGTACAAAAGCTGAATGCAATAGATTTACGCAGTTATATGGCTAGTGAGCTCCCAGAATACATGATTCCGGCGAAATGGATATGGGTTGACAGCATACCTCTTACCCCAAACGGAAAAGTAGATCGCGCAGCACTTCCGGGGCCAGATGCTTCAATCAGCGGAAACCCATATACTGCCCCTCGAAATCTGTTAGAGGCAAAGCTTTCGCAACTATTTGAAGATGTGCTAAAGAATGGACATATAGGCATCCAAGACAACTTTTTTGACAATGGCGGCCACTCGTTAAAAGCAACAGTGCTTATGTCACGGATCGCAAAGGAATTCCATGTGCAAGTTTCGCTTAAGGACATCTTTGCCCATCCAACTGTTGAAGGATTAGCTTCAATCATTCGAGAGGCAGAACAAAATCCGTATGCAGCAATTGAACCAGCAGAAAAAAGGGATACATATCCTGTATCTTCGGCCCAAAAACGAATCTATGTGCTTCAACAGCTTGATGAGGGTGTCGCCTATAACATGCCTGCGGTCTTAGAACTGGAAGGTGCACTGGATGTCGCCAAACTGTCTGCTGTATGTAAAGAACTGATCAATCGGCATGAGCCGCTTCGAACTTCCTTTGTATCCGGAGCTGATGACGAGCCGGTTCAGCGTATCCACACCGAAGTGCCGTTTACGTTAAGTAAAGAGACCACTATCGAGGGATTTGTCCGTCCCTTTGATCTTAGCCAGGCGCCATTATTTAGAGCAGGCCTTATAGAAGTGTCAAACGAGAAGCATGTATTGCTGGTGGATATGCACCATATCATTTCAGATGGCGTATCCGTTCAGCTCCTAATCCGAGAATTTACCGATCTTTATGCAAACCGGCAGCTTAAGCCATTGCGGATCCAATATAAAGATTACGCCGTATGGCAGCAGAAATTTAAAAAGGGAGACTCGTACCAAAAGCAGGAGACTTACTGGCAGCAGCAGTTTAGCGGGGACCTTCCTATACTAGAGCTTCCAACAGATAAACGACGTCCGGCAGAACGGCAATTCATAGGCGGAAAAGTAACCTTTCAATTGGACAAAGAGATCACGGCCCGCATAAAGCGGCTCGCCCATAAAAACAGAAGCACGCTTTATATGACGCTTCTCGCTTTGTATTCAGCCTTTTTGTCTCGGTTAAGCGGTCAGGATGATATCGTGATTGGTTCACCTATCGCCGGACGGCCCCATGCCGACCTTGAAGCTGTTCTTGGGATGTTCGTCAATACATTGGCTCTCCGCACACGCCCGGCGGGTAATAAGACATTTGAGGAATTTCTGAAAGAAGTCAGACAGACGGCACTAGAAGCGTATGAGCATCAGGATTACCCGTTTGAAGAGCTTGTGGACAAACTCGGTGTGCAGCGGGAAATGAGCCGGAATCCTTTGTTTGACACAACGCTAGTCCTTCAGAATATGGAACAGCAAAAGCTAAAAATGAATGATGTACAGCTTCAGTGGAACGACTTGGAGCACCCAATATCAAAATTTGATATTTCCCTATACGTTACAGAGCATGATTCCGAGCTTTTCTGTCAGTTTGAATACAGTACAGCTTTGTTTGAGAAAGAAACCATCCAAAGGTGGGCCAGCCTTTTCACCACGCTTATGGAACATACAGCTGCCAGCCCTGAAACAGAATTGGACGATATTCCAATCTTAACAAAAGAAGAAGAGAGAGATTTCATTGAATCATGCCATCCGTTTGAGGAGACGGGCTATTCAATGAATCAAACTCTCTACTATGCATTCGAACAGCAGGCAGCAAAAACGCCTGATCAGACGGCCGTTATCTTTGAAGATGGAGCGATGACCTATAAAGAATTGAACGAACAGGCTAACCGTATCGCCTGGGAGCTGATCGGACGAGGAGTAAAATCTGAAACGACTGTTGCCATTATAGGCCGGCGTTCGCCTGAAATGCTGATCGGCATTTATGGCATTCTTAAAGCTGGCGGCGCTTATCTGCCCATTGACCCGGATTATCCGGAAGAACGAATCAGCTTTCTGCTGGAGGACAGCGGTACAAACATTCTCCTCCTTCAGTCTGCCAGCCTTCATATTCCGGCATTTACAGGAGAGATTGTCTATCTCAATCAGACAAATAGCGGACTGGCATATCGTTTGTCCAATCCGAATGTGAACGTTCTTCCGCAATCTTTAGCCTATGTCATCTATACATCCGGCTCTACCGGGATGCCTAAGGGTGTTGAAATTGAACATCGATCAGCGGTGAATTTTTTGAATTCCCTACAGTCCCGCTATCAGCTAAAGCATTCAGATATGATTATGCACAAAACATCCTATTCATTCGATGCTTCAATATGGGAGCTGTTTTGGTGGCCTTATGCCGGAGCTTCTGTTTATCTGCTTCCTCAGGGAGGCGAAAAAGAACCTGAAGTGATCGTGAAGGCCATAGAAGAACAAAAGATCACAGCTATGCATTTTGTGCCTTCAATGCTCCATGCATTTTTAGAACATATAAAATATCGCTCTGTACCGATTAAGACAAACAGGCTCAAGCGAGTGTTTTCTGGGGGAGAACAGCTGGGGACCCATCTTGTCTCCCGATTTTACGAGTTGCTTCCAAATGTTTCAATAACCAATTCCTATGGGCCAACGGAAGCAACCGTTGAAGTTGCATTCTTTGATTGTCCGCCGCATGAAAAACTTGAACGGATTCCAATTGGAAAACCTGTTCATCATGTCAGATTATATATCCTGAATCAGAATCAGCAGATGCTGCCTGCTGGATGTATCGGCGAACTGTACATTGCCGGAGCGGGTGTTGCCAGAGGTTATTTGAATCGGCCGGCATTAACGGAGGAGCGTTTTCTTGAAGATCCGTTTTATCCGGGGGAACGCATGTACAAAACAGGAGACGTGGCGCGCTGGCTCCCTGACGGGAATGTTGAATTCCTTGGCCGCACGGATGATCAGGTGAAAATCCGCGGCTACCGGATTGAGCCGGGAGAAATTGAAGCGGCACTAAGAAGTATAGAAGGTGTAAGAGAGGCGGCCGTTACCGTACGGACAGACAGCGGGGAGCCGGAATTATGCGCTTATGTAGAAGGGCTCCAAAGAAACGAAGTCCGAGCGCAGCTTGAGAGACTGTTGCCGGGCTACATGGTCCCAGCCTATATGATAGAAATGGAACAGTGGCCGGTTACACCAAGCGGAAAGCTCGACCGAAACGCCCTGCCAGCTCCTGACGGAGCGGCAGATGCGGAGACCTACACGGCGCCGAGAAACGTGACTGAGATGAAGCTTTCTCAGCTGTGGGAGGACGTGCTGAAAAATGGCCCTGTCGGGATTCACGACAACTTTTTTGACCGCGGGGGACATTCCTTAAAAGCAACGGCGCTTGTCTCACGGATTGCCAAAGAATTCGATGTACAGGTGCCGCTAAAAGATGTGTTTGCCCATCCGACAGTAGAAGGACTGGCTACCGTTATCCGTGAAGGAACGGACAGTCCATATGAAGCGATTAAGCCCGCTGAAAAACAGGAAACCTATCCGGTTTCCTCTGCCCAAAAGCGGATTTATGTCCTTCAGCAGCTGGAGGACGGAGGGACAGGCTACAATATGCCGGCTGTGTTAGAGCTCGAAGGGAAGCTCAACCCTGAAAGGATGGACAGAGCTTTCAAAGAGCTGATCAAGCGCCACGAGTCGCTTCGGACCGCCTTCGAACAGGACGCAGGAGGCGATCCGGTGCAGCGCATCCATGACGAGGTGCCGTTTACGTTACAGACTACAGTTCTCGGCGAACGAACCGAACAGGAGGCCGCAGCCGCATTTATCAAACCGTTTGACCTCAGCCAAGCGCCGCTGTTCCGTGCCCAAATCGTAAAGGTATCAGATGAGCGGCACCTGTTGCTGGTTGATATGCATCACATCATTTCAGACGGTGTTTCCGTCAACATTCTGATTCGGGAATTCGGCGAGCTGTACAACAACCGGAATCTTCCGGCGCTGCGCATTCAATATAAAGATTATGCCGTATGGCAAGAAGGATTCAAAACAGGAGACGCGTACAAAACGCAGGAGGCGTACTGGCTAAAGCAGCTCGAGGGCGAGCTGCCTGTGCTGGATCTTCCCGCTGATCATGCCCGCCCGCCGGTGCGAAGCTTCGCGGGTGACAAGGTCTCATTTACGCTGGATCAAGAGGTTACATCAGGCCTTCACAAGCTGGCACGAGAAAACGGAAGCACACTGTACATGGTGCTCCTTGCGGCTTACATCGCGTTCTTGTCACGCTTAAGCGGACAGGAAGATATCATCGTTGGCTCGCCAATTGCCGGCCGGCCGCACAAGGATCTTGAGCCGATACTCGGCATGTTTGTGAACACGCTGGGGCTTCGGACGCGCCCGGAGGGCGGGAAGCCATTCGTACAGTATTTGCAGGAAGTGCGTGAGACAGCATTGGAAGCCTTTGAGCACCAGGATTACCCGTTCGAAGAGCTTGTCGATAAGCTTGAATTGACACGGGATATGAGCCGGAACCCAGTGTTTGATGCGATGTTAGTTGTTCAAAATAATGATTACGAGCCATTGCATCTTCATGATTTGCAAATGAAGCCAGCACAAGTTTCTCATCTCGTTTCTAAATTCGATTTGACACTACAGGCATCTGAGGGCGACGGAAACATTCATTTCCTTTTTGAATATTCAACCGCATTGTTCGAGAAAACCACCATTGAACGCTGGGCATCGCATTTAACAAATGTACTTAGCATCATCGGTAAAAACCCGGAGGTGACACTCAACCATATCGACATCCTGACCCAAGAAGAGCGGCACCAGCTGCTTAATGAGTTTAATACCGGGCAAGCGAATCAATACGGAGTTCAAACAATCAGTCAATTGTTTGAGCAGCAAGCCGCACGAACACCAAAAGCTTCTGCACTTGTCAGCGGAGACAAAACACTGACGTATCAAGAGTTGGACGAGTGGTCCAATGGAATCGCACGTGCATTGCGCAGCCGGGGTGTTAAGCCGGACACACCAGTAGGCATCATGATGCATCGTTCGTTCAGTATGATAGCATCCATACTTGGTGTGTGGAAAGCCGGAGGCTGTTACGTTCCAATTGATCCTGAATACCCGACAGAACGGAAACGCTATATCCTCAGCGACAGCGGAACGAAACTGCTGATGACAATAAATGAAGCGGATCGGGGAGTACTTGCTGACTTTGAAGGAGAGATCTTGACGATAGAAAGCGTAGAGGCAGACGACAAATCGCCGCTGCCGCAAATGTCGTCTGCCCATCATTTGGCTTATATCATTTATACCTCTGGAACGACGGGCCGTCCAAAAGGGGTAATGGTCGAGCATAAAGGTATTGCCAACACTCTTCAGTGGCGGCGAAACGCTTATGCATTCAACGAGACAGATACCATCCTGCAGCTCTTTTCTTTCTCATTTGACGGCTTTTTAACTAGTATGTTTACACCGCTTTTGTCAGGTGCAAAAGCTGTTTTGCTTCATGAAGAGGAAGCGAAGGATATTCTGGCCATTAAGGCTCAGCTGTCTCGTCAACGGATTACACATATGATTATTGTGCCTGTTTTATATCGAGCGCTTTTGGACGTAGTGCAGCCGGAAGATGTAAAGACACTTAGAGTCGTCACACTGGCGGGAGAAGCGGCTGACCGCGAATTGATCGACCGCAGCTTAGCTATATGTCCGCATACCGAACTCGCCAACGAATATGGACCGACAGAAAACAGCGTGGCGACTACCGTCATGAGACATATGGAAAAGCAGGCATACGTAAGCATCGGCCAGCCGATTGACGGGACTCAAGTGCTGATTTTAAATAGCAATCATCAGCTTCAGCCAATCGGTGTTGCGGGAGAGCTTTGTATAGCAGGAACAGGGCTTGCAAGAGGGTACGTCAATCTTCCAGAACTGACAGAGAGAGCATTCACGCAGAATCCATTTAAACCCGAAACACGAATGTACCGAACAGGAGACGCCGCCAGATGGATGGCCGACGGAACACTCGAATATCTCGGAAGAATCGATGATCAAGTCAAAATCAGAGGATACCGTGTAGAAACGAAAGAAATTGAATCGGTCATCCGGTGTATAAATGGTGTAAAAGACGCCGCAGTAGTTGCTCATGTAACAGCGTCAGGACAAACCGAATTAAGTGCTTATGTGGTGACAAAACCAGAGTTGAGCACAAGTGCTGTACGCTCAGAATTACAAAACAAGCTGCCGGTGTTTATGCACCCTGCGTTTATTGAAAAACTGGACTCACTTCCATTGTCACCAAATGGCAAGCTGGATCGCGGAGCACTTCCAAAACCTGTATACAACCACGAAGGTGAACGTCCATTCCTCCCGCCAGCCAGCAAAATGGAACAAATACTGGCAGATATATGGAAAGAAGTACTGGGGACAGAAAAGATCGGAACAGCTGATTCGTTCTTTGAGCTTGGCGGAGATTCGATCAAAGCGTTACAGGTATCTGCGCGGCTTCACCGGATAGGCAAGCAAATGGCAGTGAAAGATTTGTTTAGCCATCCGACCATTCAAGAATTGGCAGCTTATATCCGTGATTCAGATACAAGTTCCAGCCAAGCTGCGGTTGAGGGAGATGTACAATGGTCGCCTGTTCAAAAATGGTTTCTTTCTCAAGATATAAAAGAAAAACACCATTTTAATCAGTCCGTAATGCTGCATCGAAGCACCTCTGTACAAGAAGACGCACTGCGAAAAACGTTAAAAGCAATAACGTGTCATCATGATGCGCTGCGAATGGTGTTTACACAGAATGAACAAGGAAAGTGGGATCAATATAATCGGCCGCTCAGTCATTCGGACGACGCGTTGTACGGCCTTCAGATGATTGATTTATCAGCTCCGGACGGCAATGATGGCAATAGAGCGTATGAGCCTATTATCAAACGCCATGTACTTGATATTCAGCAGAAAATGGATTTGAAGAATGGTCCGCTGCTGCAAGCCGGTCTTTTCCACACAATTGACGGTGATTTCTTATTTTTATCGGCTCATCACCTCGTCGTTGACGGCATCTCATGGCGGGTTCTGCTTGAAGATTTGGCTTTAGGGTATCGCCAAGCTGCTGGCGGGGAGGATATCAAACTGCCGCCTAAAACAAGCTCGTTTAAAGCGTACGCGAAAAAGCTCTCTGACTACGCTGAAAGCCAGCAGCTAATGAAACAGCTCAAGTATTGGCGCGAAGCCGAAGAGTATCAAACAGAGGCATTGCCTTTTGATCAAATCGATGGAACTAGAGCACACGAGGGACAACGGTCCACAATTTCGTTTACCTTAAACGATATAGAGACAGCAGCACTCTTAAAAGACGCCAACAGTGCATATAACACTGATACGCAGGACATGCTGCTCGCTTCTGTCATTCTTGCGCTGCGCCATTGGACCAATCAATCCGCCTTCAAACTATCATTAGAGGGCCACGGGCGAGAGGATGTATTAGAAGGAATAGATGTGAGCCGGACGGTTGGATGGTTTACCGCCATTTATCCGTTATTGATTAAACTGAACGCAGACTTGCCAGACTCGGAAGAATACATGGTTCATGTGCTAAAAACAACAAAAGATACACTGAGACGTGTACCTGACAAAGGATTCGGCTACGGTGTCATTAAATATTTGACGCCGCCTGGCAAAAAAGACATCGATTTCATAGGGGTACCAGAAATCAGCTTCAATTATCTTGGTCAATTTGAAAGCGGCCGCACAGCTGAAGTACCTGAGGAGGACGCCTTCTCATTCTCTCCGTTGGGTTCCGGAGGTGATATCAGCACAACATGGAACCGTGAACAGTCGCTGGATATCAGCGCAATCGCTGCAGAAGGAAAATTGACTGTCAATATGACTTATGACAATGCCCGCTTTCAGCGCAAAACCATCGAACAGCTTAGCGAAACATGCCGTCAATTTTTATTACAGCTGATCGAACACTGCCAGAACAAAAGCGAAACAGAAAAGACGATCAGCGATTATGATGATCAAGAACTGACCGAGGACGCGCTGCAAGAGATCGCTGATATGCTCAGTTTTCACTAATGAATCCGTGAAGAAAGGTGCAGACACTATGGATAACATTAAAAAAATCAAGAACATTTATCCTCTGAGTCACATGCAGGAGGGGATGCTGTTTCATTCCTTCCTCCGTAAAGAGGAGGGGGCGTATGTTGAGCAGTCGCTCTTCACCATTAAAGGAAGCCTCAGCTATGACTGGTTCCAGCGCAGCATTCAAGCCATTATCGACCGCCATGATATTTTCAGAACCGTGTTTTTGCCGCACGTCCCGCATTTGTCGGGACCTCGGCAAGTCGTGATGACAGAACGTGAATTCCATTTGTACAGCGAAGACATTTCTCATCTGCCAACAAACGACCAGAATGAGTATATTGAACGCTTTAAGGAGAAGGACAAGCAAAAAGGCTTTGATCTGCAAAAAGACATGCTGATGCGGATTTCTCTATTCAAAACAGCTGAAGAGGAGCATGTCTGTATCTGGAGTCACCATCATATTTTAATGGACGGATGGTGCCTAGGTATTGTTATGCAGGAATTTATGCAAATTTATCAATCGATTCATGCAGGAAAACCGCTTTCATTAGACCCTGTCCGTCCGTACAGCACCTATATTTCCTGGCTGACAAACCGAGACAAAGAAAAAGCAGCGGCCTACTGGGATACCTATTTAAAAAACTACAGCACTCCATCACCTCTGCCTCGTGTGTCTGATAAAGAAACAAAAGAAGGTTATCACCGTGAAGATTTGATATTTTCATTAAATAAACCACTGACAGACAAGCTGAAAGAGACTGCCAAACAACACGGCGTCACGCTCGCTACCCTTATTCAGGCGGTCTGGGGTGTGATGCTGCAGCAATATAACCGCACTAACGACGTTGTGTTTGGCGCAGTTGTATCAGGAAGACCGTCAGAAATCCCGGGCGTGGAGCAAATGATAGGGTTGTTTATCAATACCATACCGATTCGAATTAAAACACATCAAGACGAAACGTTTCAAGAACTGCTCATACGATGCCAGAAAGAAATGCTGGAAGCTGAGCCGTTTACCTGCCAGCCTTTATTTGATATTCAGGCAAACACCGCATTAAAACAGGAACTGATTGATCACATTATCGTCTTTGAAAACTATCCGTTACAGCAGAAAATCGCCGATTCCGCTGATCAAACCGATTCACCGCTGCAAATCGATCAAGTTCAAGTATCCGAGCAATCAGGATATAACTTTAATCTTGTCGTTGCTCCCGGCGAAGAGCTTGTCGTCAAGTTCAGCTATAATGCGTTCGTTTACGATGCTGCCTGGATCAGCTGTATCAAGAGGCAATTTACGCAAGCGCTTAGCACAGCGGCACAGCACCCTCATATGCCAATTGCTGATTTTTCTTTTCTTGATGCAACAGAAAAAGTGCAGATTGTCACACAGTTCAACAATACAAAAACGGAGTATCCAAAGAATCATACAATTATCGATTTATTTCGCGAACAAGCAGAAAAGACGCCAGACCATACCGCACTTGTGTATGGCAATATGTCTATTTCGTATAAAGAGCTTGATAAACGCTCTAATGCGCTCGCCAGAGAGTTAATTCAAAAGGGATTTCGGCAAAACGAGACAGCCGGAATATTGGCTGCACATTCTCCCGAATTCATGATCAGTGTGCTTGCCGTTTTAAAAGCAGGGGGAGCATACCTCCCGCTTGATGCGGAGCTTCCTCCTGAACGAGTCAGCTTTATGCTTGAGGAAACGCAAGCAAAAATGTTGATTGTTCAAAAGGGGCTGGAGCAAAATGCTGTGTTCTCAGGGACATGTATCATTTCAGATGCGCAGGCATTGACAGAAGAGAACGATATCCCAATCAATATCACCTCCAGCCCGGACGATCTTGCATACATCATGTATACCTCAGGATCAACAGGCCGGCCGAAAGGGGTCATGATCACGAATCGCAATGTCGTGTCCCTTGTCAGAAACAGCAATTACACGTCTGCGTCCGGTGATGACCGGTTTATTCTTACTGGATCTATCAGCTTTGACGCCGTCACCTTTGAAATGTTCGGGTCACTTTTAAATGGCGCAAGCCTTCATATCATTGATAAATCGACAATGCTGACACCTGATCGGTTTGGAGCGTATTTGTTTGAAAATGACATCACAGTGCTATTTTTAACTACAGCTCTTTTTAATCAGCTGGCACAGGTACGAGCTGACATGTTTCGCGGACTCCATACGTTATATGTCGGAGGAGAAGCACTCTCTCCTGCCCTGATGAATGCCGTCAGACACGCCTGTCCAGATCTCGCGCTTCATAATATTTACGGGCCTACGGAAAACACGACTTTTTCAACCTTTTTTGAAATGAAGAGAGACTATGCGGGGCCGATTCCGATTGGAAAACCAATCAGCAATAGCACCGCTTACATCTTAGGTACAAAAGGACGTCTTTTGCCAATAGGCGTTCCCGGCGAGCTTTGTGTTGGCGGTGATGGGGTCGCTAAAGGCTATTTGAACAGAGATGACCTGACAAATGCTGTTTTTTCTCCTCATCCTTTCTTGTCTGGAGAAAGAATATACCGTACCGGTGATTTGGCACGCTGGCTGCCTGATGGAAACTTAGAATACATCAGCAGAATTGACAGGCAAATGAAAATCCGCGGAAAACGAATTGAGCCTGCCGAAATAGAAGCGCGCCTGTTAGAAATGGAAGGCGTGCAGGAAGCAGCAGTGACATTGAGAGAAAAAGATGGAGAGGCGCAGCTGTACACTCATTACGTCGGTGATCACAAAAAAACAGATACGGATTTTCGCGCCGATTTGGCGCGTGTGCTTCCAGACTATATGATCCCGCAGCACTGGGTGCGTGTGGAGCGGATGCCGCTTACCGGAAACGGAAAAATAGACCGCAGCGCGCTGCCTATTCCAGAAAATAAGCCTGCCAAACGACAGAACATCATATTGCCAAGAAACTTGGTTGAAGAAGAATTGGCGAACATTTGGAAGCAAGTCCTCGGTGTTAACACAATCAGTATTGATGATGACTTCTTTGCTATTGGCGGACATTCACTAAAAGCACTGCAAGTCATACATACACTAAAACATCAGCAGAACATTGACATACCGATTGATTTCTTGTTCGAACATCCGACAATCGCTCAGCTTGCCGAAAAACTTTATTCTAAACAGCTGACAGTGGCAGATGAACAGCATGTGATCAAACTGAACCAGCACGGCGCGCAAAATCTTTTCTGCTTCCCGCCGATATCAGGATTTGGCATTTATTTTAAAGACCTTGCTTTATTACTGAATGAGAAGGCAGCCGTATACGGGTTTCACTTTATTGAACAAAACACCCGCATTGAACAATATGTTAATTGCATGACGGACATACAGCCTGAGGGCCCATACGTTTTATTAGGCTACTCTGCAGGCGGAAACCTGGCTTTTGAAGTGGCACAGGCTATGGAGCGCAAAGGATTGGAAGTCAGCGACTTCATTATCGTGGACGCTTATCTAAAGGAACAGTCTTTGCCTATCGATACCGGTAATGACGAATCTGCAGCATATCTGCCTGAAGCAGTCAGAGAAAAGGTGATGAAGAAAAAAAGAAACTATCAGGCATATTGGGCACAATTGCTGAATGAAGGGCACATCAAAGCAAGCATTCATTTCATCGAAGCTGGAATCCACCCCGAAACCAGCGAGAATACAGGCTTAACGAAATGGGAAGGCGCCTGTGGAAACTACAGCGAGTACACGGGTTTTGGCGCTCATAAAGACATGCTGGAAGGAACATATGCTGAAAAGAATGCTGACATCATCCTTGACATTTTAGAAAAGATCACTTCAAATAAAGCAATCCCGCACAAACAATAGAACAGATTCGCGGACAGAGGCATTCTCTGTCCGCTTCTTTTTGTATCAAAGAATGGATCGATGACACTAGGGAATGATAACATCATCCTTTTTCTTGGAGGCTTGTCATGGATCATCTATCTTTTCTTACGTTTATCATGCTGATTCTAGCCAGTTACAGGCTGACACATTTGATTGTATTCGACAAAATCACAGAATTTATCCGAAAACCTTTTATGAAAAAGAAAAGGATTGTTGATCAAAACGGGCATGTAGATGAAAAAAGCGTGCCGGCTTCTAACTTTGGATACATGCTCAATTGCTACTGGTGTGCCGGTGTTTGGTGTGCCATCTTGATCGGACTTGGCTATCTTTTTTTGCCTCGTATTGCAATACCGCTGATCTTTATTTTAGCTATTGCCGGAGCACAAGCGATCCTTGAAACGGCTGTCGGTGTCGGCGTAAAACTTATTGACGTGTTAAAAAGTCTGCAAACCATGATTAATGATAAAAAGTCCTAAAAGCGGTTCACAACATGCTTTAGGACTTTTTTCGTTTATTTAGTGAGATAGACATTCTGTTAATCACCCTTTTATAGCCCGGGAATACCGTAATAGCGAATAGTGAAAGTGATGTAATGGGGGAGAAGAAACAGAATGAAGGTTTGCCAAAAGTCGATTGTCCGTTTCCTTGTCAGCTTGATCATCGGAACGTTTGTCATTTCCGTTCCGTTTATGGCCAATGCGCAGTCTGACAGGGAGCTGAGAGCCGTATGGATTGCTTCCGTATTAAATATTGATTGGCCGTCCAAAAAAGGGTTATCTGTGAAAGAGCAAAAACAGGAGTATATCAAACTGCTGAACGATGTGCAAAAAATGGGAATGAATGCCGTTATCGTTCAGATTAAACCGACGGCTGATGCCTTTTATCCGTCAGCCTACGGGCCTTGGTCGGAATACTTAACCGGTGTCCAAGGGAAGGACCCGGGCTATGATCCTCTTGCATTTATGATTGAAGAAACCCATAAACGAAATTTGGAATTTCACGCGTGGTTTAATCCTTACCGTATTACAATGAATCATACAGATCTTAATAAATTGTCTGAGGATCACCCGGCAAGAAAACATCCAGATTGGGTTGCCGCCTATGGAAACCAGCTGTATTATCATCCAGGCATTCCAGAAACGAGAGATTTTATCGTCAAAGGCATTGAAGAAGTCGTAAAACATTATGATATCGATGCTGTTCATATGGATGATTATTTTTACCCTTATAAAATAGCAGGACAGGAATTTCCTGATCAAGCACAGTACGATCAATACGGAAAAGACGCTTTTTCTAATATCGATGACTGGCGGCGGGACAATGTGAACCAGCTTGTCAAACAAATCAACCAAACAATTAAAGCTGCAAAACCGTATGTCAAATTCGGCATCAGTCCCTTTGGAGTATGGAGAAACGCCGAAGATGACCCGACCGGATCGAATACAAAAGCAGGCGTCAGAAATTATGACGATCTATATGCAGACACAAGACATTGGATCCAAGAAGGCGACATCGATTATATTGCTCCGCAAATTTATTGGAGTATCGGCTTTAACGCAGCGGCTTACGACGTGCTGGCTGATTGGTGGAGCAATGAAGTCAAAAATAGGCCTGTTCACTTATATATTGGCCAGGCAGCATATAAAATCAATAACAATTTTGATCCGCCTTGGTCTGACCCTGAGGAATATGTGCGGCAAATCACTTTGAACCGCCAGCTTGAACTGGTGAAAGGAAGCATGCATTTCAGCCTCAAGGACCTCAACAAAAATCCGCTTGGCATCAAAGACAGGCTCAGCACCGATCTTTACAGCAAGCCGGCACTGGTTCCGCAAATGCCTTGGCTTGACAATACCGCCCCAAAAAAACCGAAGCTTACGAAAGTCACCGAAGACAAAAACGGCAATCTTCTGCAGATTAAAGATCACCCATCAAATCAAAAAACGAAAGAAACAGCCTATTATGCGATATACAGAGCCGAAGGGAAAAAGCAGAAAACATTGCTGGCAACACAAAGAAAAACACATGAGCAGCAAACCTTCTTAGATAACACGGCAGATCCTAACAAGAAATATACGTATTATGTCACTTCAGCAGACCGGCTTCATAACGAAAGCAAGGCTTCCAAACGAACAACAAAATAAGAAATGAGAAGGACGGCTTTCTAAGTCGTCTTTTTTTAAAAAGTGATTTTGGAGACAGGAAACGATGGTAAACCGCTGAATTTTTTAAAAAACAAAGGTGAGATTCACATGAATATGGAGGCGGTGTTTGGACATTTTCCATTATTGGAATCTGAGAAACTAGTACTAAATAAAATCGAAGAGAAACACGTACAGGACGTGTTTTCGATATATGATAATCGCAAAGTATTCGATTACTGCGGGATCATCCCAAAACATAACATAAAGATAGTACATAAAATGATTGGCGCCATCGGGCAATATTGGTCTGGCAAAGGCGTTGTCGATTTAGGAATCTACGGCATTCTTGACCATTCCATATTATTGTAATTGCAAGAGTTAGTTATTGAACTAACTAATTTAGAAGCTGACCGTTACAGGATTTCAAAATGAACGGATCAAAGAGCAGCTAAGTCATCTGTTACAATCCGAAAATCAATATCTGACAGAAGAACTCACTCAATTGTGGGGCAACATCTCCAATTGGCGGTATTTCCTTAACAACATGGGGGATCATGCTGAATGCTTTAATTGACGGGCTTGCCATCCAGTCTCTCGTCTCTGATGATTTTTCAACGGAAGATGTTTATCAGGAGCTTGAATGGTTGCTGGTGAAGCTGACTGAAAACATGATGTAACACGAAAGGAGATCGAACATGTTTACTCAATTAAGACTTGTCCTTACGTTTTCATTTCTAGTCTGGTTAGTTGCCACATTATTTTTTGTGCTGTTTGGAGATGCTGTGTTGACTGATCCGGCTGAAGAAGCCTTTTTGCCGAACTTTCTTCTCTTGGGAGCGGGCACCGCTCTTGTTTTATGCCTTGTGTTCTTTCTCTATCAAAAACTCGATCAATCACAGTTCGCGGTGATCAAGCTAGGTATATGGGGATCAGCGGTCGGTTTATTGATGGATACGATTTCCCTTTGGAATCATCCCCTCATCCTCCCGGCTTTATCAAAGGGCCAAGTTATTGTGTTTGCGATATGGATGGTATGCGCCTACGGATTCAGTTTTAATTTTCAGACTTTTCTTGTCAGGGAATGATTATAGAACTCGCCTAATAGGATGTTACAAAGATGTGAAGGAGGAAACGATGTGAATTTTGAGCTGACAAAAGAACAACAAATGGTGCGTGAAATGGTAAAAGATTTTGCGAAAAAAGAAATTGCTCCTCACGCTGAACATGTAGATCAAACAGGCGAGTTCCCGATGCAAACATTTGAAAAAATGGGTGAACTCGGTCTGATGGGTATTCCATTTCCAGAAGAATACGGCGGATCTGGCGGTGATACGATTTCATATGCCTTAGCGGTTGAAGAAGTCGGCAAGGCCTGCGGCAGTACTGGATTAAGCTATGCTGCAGCGGTCTCGCTAGGCGCAAGCCCTCTTTACTACTTCGGAACAGAAGAACAAAAACGGATGCATTTGACGCCGCTGGCTTCAGGCACAGCACTCGGATCATTCGGCCTGACGGAACCAAATGCCGGCTCAGATGCAGGAGGCACTCAAACAAAAGCGATTTCAAATGGTGACGAGTATGTAATCAACGGCGAAAAGTGCTGGATCACTAATGCAAGCTACGCACGCACAGTTATTGTAACCGCCGTAACAGGCAAAAACAAAGACGGAAAAAACATCATCTCCGCATTAATCGTGCCAACTGACACACCAGGACTTACGATTACGAGCCCGTACGATAAAATGGGCGTCCGCGGTTCGAATACAGCGGAAATTTTGCTTGAGGATGTAAGAGTGCCTGCGGCCAACTTACTTGGCGATCCAACAAAAGGGTTTAAACAGTTTCTATATACGCTGGACGGAGGGCGAATCTCCATCGCTGCTCTTGCAGTCGGCATTGCCCAAGCGGCCCTTGACGCATCATTGGCATATGCGAAAGAACGAAAGCAGTTTGGACAGCCGATTTCTTCCTTTCAAGCGATTCAATTTAAGCTTGCTGACATGGCGATGGAAATTGATCTGGCACGGCAAATGGTGTTAAAAGCCGCCTGGCTGAAAGACCATAACCACCCGTTCACCAAAGAAGCGGCGTACGCCAAGCTATTCGCATCTGAAATGGCGACAAGAGCTTGCAATCAAGCCATTCAAATCCATGGAGGTTCAGGTTATATGAAAGAGTATGGGGTGGAACGGATGCTGCGGGACGCAAAATTAATGGAAATCGGTGAAGGCACATCTGAAATTCAGCGTCTCGTGATCGCCAGACAGCTTTTAAAATAAAAAATGTAAACGCTTTCCGATCATTAAGAAAGGAGGAGCAATGAATGGCTGAACTCATCCATTCCACAATCGGCAGGCTGCTGGAACAAACAGCTGATACGTATCCCGATCGAGACGCTGTTGTGTATCCAGACCGAAATATCCGCTATACGTACGCCGAATTTGACAGTCTGTGCCGTCAAACCGCTAAAGGGCTCATGCGAATGGGGATTGGAAAAGGAGACCACGTCGCCATATGGGCTTCTAATATCCCTGAATGGCTTGCCGTCCAGTTCGCAACTGCGAAGATCGGAGCCGTGCTCGTGACCGTCAATACCAATTATCAAGCACACGAGCTGGACTACTTGTTAAAGCAATCGGATGCCTCCGCGCTTATTATCATGGATTCATACAGGGGCACTTCTTATCCAGACATCGTGAGCAGTTTAATTCCAGAACTGCAAGAAGCAAAGCCCGGCCAACTGAAATCAGAACGCTATCCCTTTTTAAAAACGCTGATCTATATTGGCAATAAACGGTTGCCTGGCATGTATCATTGGGACGATACAGAGATATTGGCGAAAACAGTGACAGATGCTGAGCTTGAAGAGAGAATGAACAGCCTGGATAAAGACGATGTGATTAATATGCAATACACATCAGGAACGACAGGGTTTCCAAAAGGCGTGATGCTGACCCATTTTAATGTCATCAATAACGCTGCCAATATCGCTGAATGTATGGTTTTAACTTCTCAAGACCGCATGTGCATCCCGGTTCCGTTTTTTCACTGCTTTGGATGCGTGCTTGGGGTTTTGGCATGTGTATCCGTCGGGGCAGCCATGATACCCGTGCAAGAATTTGATCCTGTTACCGTCCTTAAAACGGTAGAAAAAGAGAAATGCACAGCCCTCCATGGTGTGCCTACCATGTTTATCGCCGAGCTGCATCATCCGGATTTTGATGCATATGATCTATCGACGCTCCGAACAGGAATCATGGCCGGCTCTCCTTGTCCAAGTGAAGTGATGAAAGCTGTGATTGAAAGGGTGGGCATGAAAGACATTACGATCGCCTATGGACAAACCGAAGCCTCGCCAGTCATTACACAAACGAGAGCAAATGATTCCTTCATAAGAAGAGTCGAAACAACCGGCCGCGCCCTGCCACATACTGAAGTGAAAATTGTAGAACCCGGGACATGTCAAGAAGTTCAAAGAGGCGCGCAGGGAGAACTGTGCACCCGCGGCTATCACGTCATGAAAGGCTATTATAAAGACAAAGAAGCGACCAGAAAAGCAATCAATCATGACGGATGGCTGTTTACCGGAGATCTTGCTGTCATGGATGAAGACGGGTACTGCCGCATCACTGGAAGATTAAAAGATATGCTCATCAGAGGCGGCGAGAACATTTATCCGCGGGAAATTGAAGAATTTTTATACCGGCATCCCGCTGTTTTAGATGTACAGGTCGTTGGTGTGCCTGACGCCAAATTCGGGGAGGAAGCTGCAGCCTGGATTAAACTGAAAGACGGTAAAAGCGTTTCACCTGATGAGCTTAAAGCCTATTGCAAAGGGAAAATCGCCCGCCACAAAATTCCGCGTTATGTTATTTTTACGGATGACTATCCGATGACGGCCTCAGGCAAAATTCAAAAATATAAACTGCGAGAAAAAACGATTGAAATGTTCAACCTATCATCAAGTCAATGAGGTGAAATCATGTTTACAAAAGTACTGATCGCCAACCGCGGAGAAATTGCAATGAGAATTATCCGAACATGCAGCCGTCTCGGCATTAAAACGGTCGCGGTTTATTCAGAAGCAGACAAGGACGCGCCCCATACAAAAGCTGCTACAGAAGCTTATTTGATCGGGGAATCGAGAGTCAGTGAAAGTTATTTAAATATAGAGAGAATCATAAAGACGGCGAAAAAAGCAAATGCCGACGCGATCCACCCTGGATATGGATTGTTATCAGAAAACAGCCGATTCGCTGAACGCTGCAAGCAAGAAAACATCGTGTTTATCGGACCTTCCCCTGATATCATCGCAAAGATGGGCAGCAAAATTGAAGCACGAAAAGCAATGGAGACTGCAGGTGTCCCTGTGGTGCCGGGCGTTTCTAAATCCCTCGGAGATATAGAGGCAGCCTTCCGCACCGCAAGTCAAATCGGCTATCCTGTCATGCTGAAAGCTTCAGCGGGCGGAGGCGGCATCGGAATGCAGCGTGTTGAAAATGAAGAAGCATTAAAAAAAGCGTACGAGGGAAACAAAAAGCGCGCAGCAGATTTTTTCGGTGACGGGTCGATGTATATAGAAAAAGTTATTGAACATGCGCGTCACATCGAGGTTCAGCTTTTGGCCGATCAACACGGCCATACAGTACATCTGTTTGAACGTGATTGCTCTGTTCAGAGGCGCCACCAAAAAGTCATTGAAGAAGCACCGTCTCCATTTGTAGACGATGAACTAAGAATGAAGATCGGGCAAACAGCGGTAAAAGCAGCGAAGGCAATCGGCTATACGAACGCAGGCACCATCGAATTTATAGTTGACCAGAAGCAAAATTTTTATTTCCTCGAAATGAATACGAGACTGCAAGTTGAACACCCCGTGACTGAAGAAATAACAGGCCTGGACTTAGTGGAGCAGCAGCTGCGGATTGCTGCGGGCCATACACTCACATTCTCCCAAAAAGACATCCAACGGAACGGGCATGCGATAGAGGTTCGAATATACGCGGAAGATCCCAAGACCTTCTTCCCGTCACCAGGTACGATCACTGCGTTTTCACTTCCTGACCAAAAAGGAGTCAGACACGAATGTGCGGTAGCAAAAGACAGCACCGTTACCCCTTTTTATGACCCGATGATTGCTAAGATGATTGTCAAAGGCCAAAACAGAACAGAAGCAATTGAAAAACTAGAGACAGCGCTCCGCGACTATCGTGTAGAGGGAATCAAAACAAATCTTCCGCTTCTCATACAGGCTGCGGCAACAAAGGCATTTAAAGAAGGGGATGTCACGACTGACTTTTTGAAACAACACCTATAAAGGAGGCAGTTGTCATGACGGTTAGCATACAAATGGCAGGAAACCTGTGGAAAGTCCACGTCAAAGCCGGCGACCAAATCGAAAAGGGCCAGGAGGTAGCCATTTTGGAATCGATGAAAATGGAAATCCCGATCATTGCAGATAGAAGCGGAATCGTAAAAGAAGTCAAAAAAAATGAAGGCGACTTTGTAAATGAAGGAGACGTACTGCTCGAACTGAGCGATTCCACTCAATAATTTGGAGGAAGACCATGTCATATCCTAAAAAAGTGACAATCAAAGAAGTCGGCCCGCGTGACGGCTTACAAAACGAGCCCGTATGGATCGCAACAGAGGATAAAATAACCTGGATCAACCAGCTTTCCCGGACAGGGCTGTCGTATATTGAAATCACATCCTTCGTTCACCCGAAATGGATTCCGGCGCTTCGAGATGCTATCGACGTAGCAAAAGGCATCAACCGTGAAAAAGGGGTAACGTACGCGGCACTTGTCCCGAATCAAAGAGGACTGGAGAATGCGCTTGAAGGAGGCATTAACGAGGCTTGCGTTTTTATGTCCGCCAGCGAGACGCACAACAGAAAAAACATCAATAAATCCACTTCTGAATCCCTTCATATACTCAAACAGGTAAACAACGACGCACAAAAAGCAAACCTCACAACAAGAGCCTACCTCTCGACTGTTTTCGGCTGTCCGTACGAAAAAGATGTCCCCATTGAACAAGTCATTCGCCTTTCAGAAGCTCTATTTGAATTTGGAATTTCTGAACTGTCGCTTGGAGATACGATTGGAGCGGCTAATCCCGCCCAAGTGGAAACTGTACTTGAAGCTCTTTTGGCACGATTCCCGGCTAATCAAATTGCCCTGCATTTTCATGATACGAGAGGAACAGCTCTGGCCAACATGGTCACAGCACTCCAAATGGGCATCACGGTGTTCGACGGCTCGGCAGGCGGGCTTGGGGGATGCCCATATGCGCCAGGTTCATCAGGAAACGCCGCAACTGAGGATATCGTGTACATGCTTGAACAGATGGATATCAAAACAAATGTAAAGCTCGAAAAACTGCTATCTGCGGCCAAATGGATTGAAGAAAAAATGGGCAAACCGCTGCCGAGCAGAAATTTACAGGTTTTTAAATCATCTTGATAAAAGGGAGGACGCATACAATGGGAGACTCTATTCTTTTTACTGTTAAAAATGAACATATTGCGTTGATCACCTTAAACAGGCCTCAGGCAGCAAATGCTCTTTCAGCGGAAATGCTTAGAAACCTGCAAATGATTCTTCAGGAAATTGAATTCAACTCAAACATCCGCTGCGTCATCCTCACAGGCACCGGTGAAAAAGCGTTTTGTGCAGGGGCAGACCTGAAGGAACGGATAAAACTGAAAGAAGATCAGGTTCTGGAAAGTGTATCTCTCATTCAAAGAACGGCGGCTTTACTTGATGCCTTGCCGCAGCCGGTCATAGCTGCGATAAATGGAAGCGCATTAGGCGGCGGACTAGAATTGACATTGGCATGCGACCTTCGAATCGCAGCTGAATCAGCTGTGCTGGGACTTCCGGAAACAGGATTAGCTATTATCCCGGGCGCTGGAGGGACCCAAAGGCTGCCCCGGCTGATTGGCAGAGGAAAAGCAAAAGAATTAATTTATACAGGCAGACGCGTGACCGCACACGAAGCAAAAGAAATAGGCCTTGTAGAGCATGTCACGGCTCCTTGTGACCTTATGCCAAAAGCAGAGGAACTGGCCGCAGCCATTTCTGCCAACGGGCCGGTCGCTGTCCGTCAGGCTAAATTTGCAATCAATAAAGGATTGGAGACAGATCTCGCTACAGGCCTTGTGATTGAACACAAAGCGTATGAACAAACCATCCCGACAAAAGACAGGAGAGAAGGGCTTCAGGCCTTTCAAGAAAAAAGACGGGCCGTATACAAGGGAATATAAAAGGGAGGCAATGCTCATGGATTATGAAAAGGAACGAACAGAACGGGCTGAACGGATTCGAAAAGGCGGAGCGGAAAAGTATCATCAAAGCAATCGGGAAAAAGGCAAGCTCTTTGTCAGAGAGCGGCTTTCCCTTCTCTTTGACGATGACATTGAGCTAGAAGACGCTTTTTTTGCGGAATGTATGTCAGACGGGCTTCCCGCTGATGGAGTTGTAACCGCTATCGGCAAAATCGGCGGCCAAACCGTTTGCATCATGGCGAATGATTCAACAGTGAAAGCGGGGTCATGGGGAGCAAAAACAGTTGAAAAAATCATCAGAATTCAAGAAACCGCCGAAAAATTAAACTGTCCGCTCATTTATTTAGTCGATTCGGCAGGCGCCCGAATTACCGACCAAATCAATGTCTTTCCAGGGAGACGCGGTGCAGGAAGAATTTTTTACAATCAAGTCAAATTATCAGGACGCATTCCGCAAATCTGTCTGCTTTTCGGACCATCTGCAGCAGGTGGCGCTTATATTCCGGCCTTCTGTGATATCGTCGTTATGGTAGACGGTAACGCCTCCATGTATTTAGGCTCGCCAAGGATGGCGGAAATGGTTATTGGCGAAAAAGTGTCTCTCGAAGAAATGGGTGGCGCCCGTATGCATTGCTCAATCTCCGGCTGCGGAGATATTCTTGCAGAAACTGAAGAAGAAGCCATACAGCTGGCGCGGGCTTATTTGTCTTACTTTCCGGCAAATTTTCAAGAAAAAGCGCCCATTCATGAGAAACGCCCGCCAAAACACTTCGACACTCCGCTTGCCGACGTCATTCCGCAAAATCAAAACGCACCTTTTGATATGCATGAGCTGATTGAGCGGGTCATAGATGAAGACTCATTTTTTGAGATCAAAGCCTTATTTGCACCGGAATTATTGACGGGCCTCGCACGAATCCACGGACAGCCTGTCGGCATTGTTGCAAACCAGCCGAAGGTAAAAGGAGGCGTCTTATTCCACGATTCAGCAGACAAAGCGGCTAAGTTTATTACCTTATGTGACGCTTTTCATATCCCATTGCTGTTCTTAGCCGATATCCCCGGTTTTATGATTGGCACAAAAGTAGAACAGGCTGGGATTATCAGACACGGAGCGAAAATGATTTCTGCGATGTCGGAGGCAACTGTTCCAAAACTCTCTGTCATTGTCCGAAAAGCTTACGGGGCGGGGTTGTATGCAATGGCAGGGCCGGCATTTGAACCGGATTGCTGTCTAGCGCTCCCGACCGCCCAAATCGCCGTCATGGGCCCTGAGGCCGCTGTAAACGCTGTCTACGCTAAAAAAATCGCCCAGCTGCCAGAAGAAGAGAGAGCCGCATTTATCAGCAGCAAACGGGAGGAATACAAAGAGGACATCAATATCTACCGTCTGGCTTCAGAAATGATCATTGATGCTGTTATCCCAGCCAATTCGCTGCGTGATGAGCTGGCCAAACGGCTCAAGGCATACATGACAAAAGAAATGACATTTACCAATCGAAAACATCCGGTTTATCCGGTGTAAAAGCAAGAACTTAGGAGCGCAAAAATAGCGCTCCTTTATATATTTACAATAACAACATTATGTCAACTAATTACCTTTGCATAAAACGCTTGGTTTTTTAGAATAGTAAATAAAGGCTGCCGCACCTCTAGCGGCAATTGTCAGTTTATCATAAAAAGGGGCCTACATTATGTATCATTTATATTCACATAACGACTTGGACGGAGTAGGGTGCGGAATCGTAGCAAAATTGGCATTCGGAAAAGACGTAGAGGTCCGGTATAACTCTGTCAACGGCTTAAACGCACAGGTGCAGTACTTTTTAGAAAAAGCGAAGGAGAGCAACAGACAGGACACGTTATTCATCACCGATCTCGCCGTCAATGAAGAAAACGAAGAGAGATTGAATGAGTACGTTCATACAGGGGGCAAAGTGAAGCTCATAGACCATCATAAAACAGCCCTTCATTTGAATGAGCATGAATGGGGATTTGTCCAGGTGGAATACGATGATGGAAGGCTCACATCCGCGACATCGCTGTTATATGGCTATCTCGTTGAAAATGGCTTCATGAAACCGACAAATGCCTTAGATCAATTCACAGAGCTCGTCCGCCAATACGATACATGGGAGTGGGAGCGGTACGATCAAAAACAGGCGAAGCGGCTTAATGATCTTTTCTTTTTGCTGTCAATCGATGAATTTGAAGCAAAAATGATCCAGCGCCTTTCCACGCATGACGAATTTTTCTTCGATGATTTTGAAGAAAAACTGCTTGATTTAGAAGACGAAAAAATCGAGCGCTACCTCCGCAGAAAGAAAAGGGAAATGGTACAAACCTTTGTTCATGAGCACTGTGTAGGCATCGTTCACGCTGAATCGTACCATTCAGAGCTGGGGAACAGGCTAGGGAAAGATAACCCGCACCTCGATTACATTGCGATTTTGAGCATGGGGTCAAAACGAGTCAGTCTCCGCACCATTCATGATTATATCGATGTGTCAGAAATCGCCGGCCGATATGGCGGCGGAGGGCATGCAAAAGCGTCCGGCTGTTCAATAACCGATGAAGTATACGAGTTGTTTGTAGCTGAAGCTTTCCGTATTGACCCTGTACGGCCGGATGCCTTCCGTAACATCTATAATCTAAAGGGATCTGCGAATGGATCATTATATGAAAATCGCGCACAAATGAGATTTTTTCTTTTCCCTTTAGACAACGAATGGAATATTCAAATTAACGGAGAAACCCAAGACGAAACATTCGCAGCGTTTGAAGAGGCAGAATGGTTTATTAAGAGAAATTATGCCGCATCGCTCGTGCGGGATGAAGTGTTTGTCGCATTTTTAGCGGAGAATCTGAAGCTGGCAAATCAACATCGCAAGTAAAAAAATATGCATAGGGGAGCGTCAGTCACCCTATGCATATCCCCTAGCTATCGTTTAAATATGGCTGTACGTTTCTTAATCACAAAATAAAGGGCTATCACGACAACAGCCAATATCATAATCGGTGTTGTATAAGTGCCCGCTATATTCTCAACATCATCCCACTGGCTTCCTAGCTGTATGCCTAAATAAACAAACAGAATAGACCATGGAATGATAGCAAGCACAGTCAGTACCACAAATTTGAGAAAAGGCATTCTGGCAATACCTGCCGGAATGGATATGGCATGTCTGACAACCGGTATAAAACGAGCCGAGAAGACAACTCCGGCGCCGTATTTCTGAAACCAGTTCTCCGACATGTCGATATGATGCTTTTTAATCAATAAATACTTCCCGTATTTGTCCAGAAATGGCCTGCCGCCATAGCGGCCGATCCAGTAAATAAAGATCTGGGCAATGGTGCCCCCGATAACACCCGCAATAATTGCGCCAATAAATCCAATCGTGCCTTCCGATACCATATAGCCGCCATAAGCTAATACAATCTCACTCGGAATGATTTCAATCATTAACCCAATCGCAATACCCGCATATCCCATGTTTGTCAGCCATATTAAAATTTCGCTTATCAAACTGCCCACATTCTTCACAACCTGTCCTAATCTTTTTCACTATTATATGACTGATTGACGAGCAAGATGGTTACAATTTTTTTACCGCAGCATTTCTTTCGATTCCCGTTTGATCACATCTTCTAAATAGGCCAAAAGCTGAGATCTCATTTCGGAACGCATTAAGCCGATTTCGGTGCTCGCTTTAAAACAGCCTAGCTTATCGCCAATGTCATATCGATTTCCTTCCAGCAGCCGGGCGTGGATCGGCTCCTTACGGCAAACCTCACGAAGCGCATCTGTCAGCTGAATTTCGTTGCCCGCGCCTCTGCCAATTGTCTTCAAAACGGAGAAGATCGAAGAATTCAGCACATAACGTCCCATTACTGCGATTTCCGAAGGTGCTTCTTCAGGAGAAGGCTTTTCCACTAAATCGTTCACTTCGTATACATGCCCTTGAGACCCTGATGTATTTATAATACCATATTTGCTGACATCCTCAGGGAGAACTGACTGTACACCGACAACCTCTGTGCCATAAACGGCATATACATCCATTAATTGCCGAAGAGCCGGTGTTTCAGACACCATAATATCATCACCTAAGAGAACGGCAAAAGGCTCATCTCCGATAAAATGCTCCGCACACAGCACCGCATGGCCTAATCCGAGCGGTTCTTTCTGGCGGATGTAATGTATGTTGGCCAAATCGGCAATCTGCTGCATTTCCTTAAGTGTCTCCGTCTTGCCTTTTTCCCGGAGATTGAATTCCAATTCCGCCGACCGATCAAAATGATCTTCAATCGAGCGTTTGTTTCTCCCTGTAATAATCAGTATATCTTCAATTCCTGACTCTGCGGCCTCTTCTACAATATATTGGATTGTCGGTTTGTCGACGATTGGGAGCATTTCTTTAGGCTGCGCCTTTGTTGCCGGCAGAAATCTCGTTCCTAAACCCGCTGCGGGAATAACCGCTTTTCTCACTTTTTTTCTCATGCATCCTCACTCCTGATCCTGTATGTTTTTCATTGAATCTCCAAATACCCAGATTCGGTTTCCGATAAAATTCATCATCATTCCGCCGATAGTGGCGGCGAGCTTGCTTACCAATAGCGAACAGCCGCAGTTTTGAAACAAATAAAGCAGCAAAAAGGTGATCCCTGACGCGGCAATATTAATCATGAGAAAACGCACGATCTCTTTCCCGTCAGCCTTACGTTTCACACAAAACGTCCAATTCCGGTTCCACACATAGCTGTTGACGATACCTGCAGTATAGGAGCAGATCTGCGCCGGCAGATAAGAGACATGACAAGCGGTAAGAAGAAAGAAGACACCAAAATCTATCAGCGTATTGCCGACGCCTACGGTGCAAAAACGGCCTAATGTCTTTATTTTTTCTTTCAGCGTAACGAACCTCCCTTCATAAAAGATGCGAGTGGCAGTCATATTTGTTGATATGGATTACTATAGCGGACAGTGTTGAATAAACAATTAATAAAATATGAACAAAACATGAAAAAGCGGGTATACCGCTCAATAGTTCTTATAGTCTTGAAAAAAAACAGCCGCATTGAACGGCTGTTTTTTTGTGTCTGAAAACATACAAATATAAACGGAGTGTTAGCCCCATCTTATCAATGAATAAATGTATCCAGTTCCTTTGTAGAATCGAAAAACTAACTCCTCCAAAAGTTTCTATACACAATTTTTTTAATGATGTAGGATGTTAGATAAAGGGATATATTGGATAAAGATGTAATCTCCGTTCAATGTGATTAGTGGGAGGCCATGAACAATCCTGTCTTTTTATTTTCTGGACAATGGTCGCTAGGAATGGGGAAATTTTTTTGAACAATTTTGAAGGAGTGGTGCGATCTCCTCGAAGAATGGAGACACATGAAGATGAGCTTTCAGAACAAGAACTGGGAACATTGCTAAACAGCTTCCGGCTACCTTATGCGTGCGATCTTCATGACCTGTTGTCATCAAATTCCAAAAGAAAATCCCCCATTTTAAGGGAAAAGGAGGATGTGAAGTGATGAGGAAAAAGTGTAGCGTATGTTTATGGATTCTAGTTTTATTATTGAGCTGCTTATCTGGGAAGTCTGCGTATGCTGCCACAGGTACTACAATTGCAAAACATATAGGGAATTCAAACCCGCTTATCGACCATCATTTGGGAGCGGATCCGGTTGCGCTGACCTATAACGGAAGAGTCTACATCTATATGTCAAGTGATGACTATGAATATAATAGCAACGGAAAAATTAAAGATAATTCATTTGCCAATTTGAATAGAGTATTCGTCATATCTTCAGCGGATATGGTGAACTGGACAGACCACGGAGCCATTCCGGTAGCAGGTGCCAATGGAGCTAATGGAGGCCGCGGAATTGCAAAATGGGCAGGTGCGTCATGGGCACCGTCAATCGCAGTTAAAAAAATTAATGGCAAGGATAAATTCTTCCTTTATTTCGCAAACAGCGGCGGAGGTATCGGGGTTCTCACCGCAGACAGCCCGATTGGTCCATGGACCGACCCAATCGGAAAACCGCTCGTAACGCCAAGTACGCCAGGAATGTCTGGTGTTGTATGGCTTTTTGATCCGGCAGTATTTGTAGATGATGACGGCACCGGTTACCTGTATGCCGGGGGAGGCGTTCCTGGCGGTTCAAATCCAACGCAGGCACAATGGGCCAATCCTAAAACGGCAAGGGTCATAAAATTAGGGCCTGATATGACGAGTGTTGAGGGAAGTGCATCTACAATTGATGCGCCTTTCATGTTTGAAGATTCGGGATTGCACAAGTATAACGGAACATATTATTACTCCTATTGCATCAATTTCGGCGGCACGCACCCGGCCGATAAACCCCCGGGTGAGATCGGCTACATGACCAGTTCAAATCCTATGGGTCCCTTTACATATAGAGGGCATTTCCTGAAAAATCCGGGTGCATTTTTCGGAGGCGGCGGAAACAACCATCATGCTGTTTTCAATTTTAAAAACGAGTGGTATGTGGTGTACCATGCGCAAACTGTCAGTTCCGCTCTGTTCGGGGCCGGCAAAGGATACCGTTCTCCCCATATTAATAAGCTGGTGCATAACCCAGATGGATCCATCCAAGAGGTAGCAGCAAATTATGCAGGTGTAACACAGCTTTCCAATTTGAATCCTTATAACCGGGTAGAAGCTGAAACGTTTGCCTGGAATGGACGCATTTTGACAGAGAAATCGACAGCACCCGGCGGGCCAGTAAATAATCAGCATGTAACAAGCATTCAAAATGGAGACTGGATTACTGTAGGAAATGCAGACTTCGGAGCGGGCGGTGCCAGGACATTTAAAGCAAATGTAGCATCCACTATAGGCGGGAAAATAGAAGTGCGCCTCGACAGTGCAGACGGTCAACTTGTAGGAACCCTAAATGTACCTTCCACAGGTGGAGCGCAAACGTGGAGAGAAATAGAAACTGCGATAAGCGGGGCAACCGGCGTGCACAAAGTATTCTTTGTATTTACCGGAACAGGTACAGGAAACTTGTTTAATTTTGATTACTGGCAGTTTACGCAAAGATAGTACTCGTAATGGGACCGCTTAAAAACGAGGCGGGTGAAGTCCGGAACAGCCCGCCATTATGGATATGCCATGCAGATTTTTTAATACCGTAAAAGACACATTACGAAGGAGAGAAATAAATGATTCCACGCATAAAAAAAACAATTTGTGTACTATTAGTATGTTTCACTATGCTGTCAGTCATGTTAGGGCCAGGCGCTACTGAAGTTTTGGCAGCAAGTGATGTAACAGTTAATGTATCTGCAGAGAAACAAGTGATTCGCGGTTTTGGAGGGATGAATCATCCGGCTTGGGCTGGGGATCTTACAGCAGCTCAAAGAGAAACTGCTTTTGGCAATGGACAGAACCAGTTAGGATTTTCAATCTTAAGAATTCATGTAAATGAAAATCGAAATAATTGGTATAAAGAGGTGGAGACTGCAAAGAGTGCGGTCAAACATGGAGCAATCGTTTTTGCTTCTCCTTGGAATCCTCCAAGTGATATGGTTGAGACCTTTAATCGTAATGGTGACACATCGGCTAAACGGCTGAAATACAACAAGTACGCAGCATACGCACAGCATCTTAACGATTTTGTTACCTTCATGAAGAATAATGGTGTGAATCTTTACGCGATTTCGGTACAAAACGAGCCTGATTACGCTCACGAGTGGACGTGGTGGACGCCGCAAGAAATACTTCGCTTTATGAGAGAAAACGCCGGATCGATCAATGCCCGCGTCATTGCGCCTGAGTCATTTCAATACTTGAAGAACTTGTCGGACCCGATTTTGAACGATCCGCAGGCTCTTGCCAATATGGATATTCTCGGAACCCACCTGTACGGCACTCAGGTCAGCCAATTCCCTTATCCTCTTTTCAAACAAAAAGGAGCGGGGAAGGATCTTTGGATGACGGAAGTATACTATCCGAACAGTGATAACAACTCGGCGGATCGATGGCCCGAGGCATTGGATGTTTCACAACATATTCACAATGCGATGGTAGAGGGGGACTTTCAAGCTTATGTATGGTGGTACATCCGAAGATCATATGGTCCTATGAAAGAAGACGGTACGATCAGCAAACGCGGCTACAATATGGCTCATTTCTCAAAGTTTGTGCGTCCCGGCTATGTAAGGATTGATGCAACGAAAAACCCTAATGCGAACGTTTACGTATCAGCCTATAAAGGTGACAACAAGGTCGTTATTGTTGCCATCAATAAAAGCAACACAGGAGTCAACCAAAACTTTGTTTTGCAGAATGGATCTGCTTCAAACGTATCTAGATGGATCACGAGCAGCAGCAGTAATCTACAACCTGGAACGAATCTCACTGTATCGGGCAATCATTTTTGGGCCCATCTTCCAGCTCAAAGCGTGACAACATTTGTTGTAAATCGTTAAGGACACCAAGGCAAGCGGTACCGCATTGGAGCGGATACGGATCTAAACGCCCGTAGTCATAACCGCCAAGGGTGCATCAAATAAACCTGCACGGAAATAAAAAAGTCGAAGTCTGAAAAAAGCGATTCTCCGATCAGAAAATCGCTTTTTTTCGTCATTTTCTGCTTGAAGATTATAAATTTTTTGAAATTTTTAGCACTCATAGCGCAATGTATATACTTCACATTCGCCACTTTTATTAATTAAGGGGGAACAAGAAAATGAAAACTTATGACGCATTTCCAGAACCAATTGGCTGCTATACTGTCGGTCGAACCCAGATGGACTTTGAGTATACGGCATCAGATCACTCAAAAAGAGAACTGACGGCGTTTGTGTACTATCCGTCCGACAGTAGCGAAGGTAAGACTATATCAACGTACATGTTTCCTGAAGTCTACGAGATGTTGAATGAGCAGCCGCTTCTCACAGCGTTGAAGGATGCTTACTCTATCGATATCAAGACCCAGTGTTACGACGACCTTGCTCTCTCCGGGAAGGAAAAGCGCTATCCGGTATTATTCTATGTTTGCGGCGGAGGAGGTTCTCCAGAATGGGGTACTGTGATCTGTACAGATTTGGCAAGCATGGGATATGTAGTGGTAAGCATCGGCCATCAGAATAGCACGATGTATAAGCGTAAAGATGGGCGCCTGTTTAATGTATCAAAGGATTTTTCGGATGCCATTATGGCGTTTTCTGAAGATCCGGAGATGGTGGAGTTGGCTGGTAGGATGGAGCTGCGTCCTGACGATGAAACGGCCATTGAGATGTGTCAAAACGTGCTTACACTGCCGATACTTGCCAAGTTAACAGAGTATAGCGAATTACAGGCAGAAGATGTAAGGTATGTAGCCGATTATCTTTACAAACTGGACTCTGGAGAGCTGAATTCCATCTTTAAGGGCAGATTGTTGCTTGACATCGGCATGGGCATAGTCGGACATTCTTATGGAGGGCCTACGACGGCGATAGTTTGCCGGGACGACGAACGGTTCGCCTGCGGGATTGGCTTGGATAGCGGTGCGTTCGGTCTTCTCGGCAGCAACCTTAAGAAACCCTTCTTGCTACTGTTTTGTGAACCTAACTATAATATGAATGCGATAATTGGCGCTAACAATAGCATGGAAACCTATTATTTCTCTGTTGATCGTGCTGCGCATTTAGATTACTGTGACATCGTGTTTACCAATGTTAAGGAGGAACTCAGAGGCGAACGTGATGCTATGGAAATGCGAAATCTTGTTACAGACTATACGAAAAGCTTTTTTGATCATTACTTACTGCAGAAGGCTGCAAGTGTGGAAAGTCTTGCATACGATGGCGTGGACTTGATCAAGAAGACCAGCAACAAGTGACATAACCGAGAGGCTGTGATAAACGCATATCAAAGAGTTAGCCGTTGAATCCAACGTCACATAAGAACACGCGGTTAATTCAATTAAGGAGGGCTTTAGTACAAAAAGAGCTTGTATCTAAGTGATACAAGCTCTTGTCTATTTGTGGCGAATTTATTAGTATACAAGATATTTTAGATACAAGTACGGCAGCTGGTAAAGCAATCGAGTTTGAACGGGTCATTCGTGAACGAACATTGTCTGGGCTTAAATCAGCTAGAGCTAGAGGAAGAATAGGTGGAAGGCCAAGAGTTAATAACTATCAAAAGAATCCGCTTTTTAGTTTACATAATATATATTCTAGGAAGTAAATGAAATAAATAAATTTCTGTCTCAATATAAAAGTATACTTAAGTTAGTGAGACAGAAATTGAAATTTTGAAATTTTTACTGCTGAATGACAAATCAAAAAAATGGTGTTGTCAATCCATAATAAACGGCTTCTAAATCTTCCAGCGTCATATCGCCATATGCGCATTTGATAACAGAATCAGCAAACACATCATAGTCATAATCTGTAGAAAATCCTTGCTGCAGCTGTTTTTCGTAAACTTCGATCTGATCTTTTTGATGCTGGATGTCTTTTTCCTTACCTGGATAGTCCGGACCATTTATCATATTACTCATTTTTTTGTACAGCACCATATACTGTTTCAGTATTTCATCCACAACGCAAACCTCCTATTAGATGATAAAAACGGACATCGTTACTGATGTCCGCCAAAAAAAGCTTAACTAATTTGGTTCTGTTCCCCAAATCAGTTTTCCTTGATCATATAATGTGATTTTTTTCGTTGTTTTAAACGTATTTGATTTGAAAAAGGAATAATCGCCGCTTTGTGCATAATTGCTCCAGTCATCATTGTGAAGACGAAGCTGAATATTCCCTGTGCTTGCTCCCGGTGCCAACGTTCCGTTTTTAAATCCAAGTTCCAGATAGGTATCTGCACCTTGCTTTGGTTTATGCAACGTCACAAACTTGTATGTCACATTGCCGCATCCAATCTGCGCGTAGTCACAGTCAACGTTTTGGCCTTTGTTTTTCGCTTTATACCAGTAACGGGCAGTGACATCTTTTAAATCAACCGTGGTATTGCCGTTATTTTTTATTTGAAGCTGCGGACGGATTTGGTTGCTGTTCATACTCCCATCCCCTGCTCTGTATTGTACAGAAATACCGTTTTCCTGTGTGGGTTTATCTTTTGCTGGCGTTTCAGGAATGTCCCTCGTAGAATCTTTGGTGCCGAGAATGTTTTCTCTAACGAATGTTCCTGAAGCAGATAAATCTGACAACCGCCAGCCGCCTGTTTTAGATGCTCCCGGCTTTAAAGCTGAGGATGATTCCTGCTTATCAGAAAGATTCCAGTTCACCCAGCTGATGGTCTTGCTGTCGAGATATTTCAGCCATTCCCTCGATTGATCAAGGAATACACCGCCATTTCCAGACGCGTCGCTTGTTCCCCATTCTGTCACAAAAATAGGTGCTCCTTTGCTGAGTGCATAGTTTGCTTTATCCCGTAAAAATTGGCCGTGTGTGCCGGCATAAAAATGAAGTGCGTACATAACGTTTGCATCTTTTAGCTGGTCATCGGCAGCATCATTCACATCCTGGCTCCATGTACCGGTTCCGACAATGATGATGTTGTCTGGATCATTTTTGCGGATAACGGAAATTACTTCTTCCGCATACGGTTTAATATCACGCTTCCAGTTCACATCACCGTTTGGTTCGTTTGCAATTTCATAAATGACGTTTGGCGTGTTTCCGTAAAGACTTGACATTTCCTTGAAGAATTCTTTTGCCTTCTCTTTATTTTGGTTTGGATTACCGTCATTTAAAATATGCCAGTCAATGATGACGTATATCCCAAGCTCTTTTGCCGCTTCAACCGCTTCTTTTACTTTATTTTTCACGGACGGGTTGTCAATATAACCGCCATCTGCCGTATACATCGCTGCACGGAAAACGGTGATACCCCAATCGTCCCTCAGCCATTTTAAGCTGTCTTTATTGACATATTCTCCATACCATTGCAATCCGTGTGAACTGATCCCCTTCAGCTGTACCGCTTTACCGTCTCGGTTAACGAGCTGTGTACCTTTTATGCTAAGCTGGCCATTCTTGGCTACTGGCGTTTTTGTCCCTGCTGCTGATGCCGGCGAAGCCATCATGCCGCCCATTGTCAATAACGTAATCAATAAACACGTAATAAAAATAGAGATTGACCGTTTCATATCTGATCTTTTCCTCCTTCGCATCATTTTGGCTCTTCACTTCTTATGAGCACGAACTCATTGTAAAAATCTTTCTCATGATTGTCTATCAACCTAATTTCTTGTTTTTGGGAGGTTTAAAAGCCTGTCAATTTGCTCTATCTCCATTGAATAAGACACACATGACACATATAGAACAAAGAAAACTGGACTGAATAGGGACTTTACACGTCATTTTTCATTCGAGTCGAAAAATTAAATTTATTTCCAATAATGAAAAAGCTGCATTCAACTATTGAATGCAGCTTTGTTTTATATTTATATTATGCTTCTTGTTTCTCATCTTCCCATGTTTCAGCGTTTTTCAGCCCTGGGATGTTTTTCGCTTTAAACACAGGATCAAGTCCTTGCTTACGCTGTTTCGCGTAATCTTTATACACTTTGTAAGCAACGTTTGACAGCAGCGTAATCACAATTAAGTTGATCAGCGCCATGATACCCATAAAGAGGTCCGCCATATCCCAAACGATTTGGAAGCCTGATAAAGATCCATACACAACCATAGCAATTACAGCGATACGGTAAATGTTCAGCCATGTTTTGCTTGTTTTAATAAATTCAATGTTTGTCTCGCCATAATAATAGTTGCCGACAACTGAACTGAATGCAAACAAGAACATTGCGACTGCGATGAAAGTCGGCGCCCAGCCTCCAATGTGATGGTTAAGAGCAGCCTGTGTTACTTGGATGCCGTCGCCTTTTGGAGTTACACTGTACAGCAAAATAATAAATGCTGTGGACGTACATATGATAAATGTATCGAAAAATACACCTAATGTTTGAATAAAGCCTTGCTTTGCCGGATGGGATACATGAGCCGTCGCAGCCGCGTTTGGTGCGCTCCCCATTCCTGCTTCGTTTGAAAAAAGACCGCGCTGCGCACCGATAACGATGATGCCGCCTATTCCGCCGCCGACGACTTGTTCAAAACCTAAAGCATTTTTAACAATTGTAGCGATAACGCCAGGGAAAGCTGTAATATTCGTGATGACAACAAATAAAGCGATAAGGATATAAATGCCTGCCATAACCGGCACAATTAGCTGTGAAACAGCGACAACACGTTTTAAACCGCCGAAAATGATAAACGCAGTTAAAACCGCCAGAACTATGGCTACAACTATTTTATTCACATGGAATGCGCCATCCAATGCTCCAGCAATTGTATTTGTTTGAACAGCGTTAAAAATCAAGCCGAATGAGACGGTAATTAAGATTGCAAAAACGATACCAAGCCATCTGGCACCAAGACCCTTTTGAATATAGTAGGCCGGCCCTCCGCGGAAATCCTCCCCGTCTCTTACCTTATAAAGCTGCGCTAATGTACTTTCGACAAAGCTTGAAGCCATGCCTACTGCAGCCACTACCCACATCCAAAATACAGCGCCTGGTCCGCCTGTCGCAATTGCTAAGGCTACACCAGTCAAATTCCCTGTGCCGACTCGGGATGCGGCCGAAATAAAGAATGCCTGCATAGATGAAACACCTTTATTTCCTTCCGGCTTCTCCCCTACTATTCTGAACATTTCAATAAAATAACGGAATTGGATAAAACCAAAACGTATGGTAAAAAATAATCCAAGCCCTATTAAAATATAAAATAGGTAATTCCAGATGAAATCACTTGGAATATTAATTAAACTATTGAAAAAAGACTCCATATTTACCTCCCGTTTTCATCAATTCAACACGAATTCGATTTTGATGTTAGATTTTTTAACATAACGAGTTTTATTATATCACAATATGACGAATTAGGAAGTTTTTTCGAGAAGAATATTGTCATAGCCAGATGTTACTCTGTCGACCCCTTCTCTATTATTTTCCTACGAATAAAAACATTCCTTGCAAGCTGGCTTTTAAAAAAGAGTACCCTATTAACAATGTAATCATTTCTTCCCATTCTCTTGCCTTTCTCTTTGATTTAGCACATAAATAAAGTAATAAACCCTAAACAACAAACATATCATTTAAAATATGTTTTTATTCACACCATAAACCGGGTATACATACGCTAATAAAAGAAGTTTTCTCTTTCAAAAATAAGCAAAAAGATATATACTTAACAAGGTTAAATTTATTTTTAAATTTAATAAATCAGGTTTACTTTTAGGATGGATTGGGGTATTATTATAAAAATATTCAGTAATATTAAAGGAGGGGGAGATCATTTGAAAAAAGTAACGATATTGAAAGCATCCATCTTATTCTTGGCGATTGCCAGTTTTCATTTGTTCTCAATTCCCCACGCCTTTGATATCGGCCATCATTATAAAGCCGTAGCCGACCAGCAGGAAATGCATGAAATGAAAGCCGGCCAAAATGCTGATGATGAGAAGAAATCCATCACAGGGGCATTTACGCTGACCGCTTTATGGGCAATGGCTGTTCTGCTGCTGACCGCTGAAAGCAAAAGTACGGGATACTCCCGCAGACGTCAGCGGAAAAAAAGCTTTATACTGGCCAAATTTTATCAATCGTCTTATTTCGGCAAACTTCATGTTCAACATCACCCGATTATGTAACGAAAATATGAGGAGGCTGTTTAACATGTTGTTTATCTTAAGAATGGTGATTTTAGGCTTATTTTCTTTCACAGCGCTGAATTTATTTGTATGGCAGGGGATTGAAGTCATTCATGCTGTAACAGATCTATTCACCAACCATGAAAGCTGATAAAAAACAAACGAAACCCGCTCATATAGTATGAGCGGGTTTTTTATTATTGTTCTGTATGAAGGCGCCAAACAGCTGTAACCTTACCTGATTCCTCTTCATCAAAAAAGAAAGAGCCATTGCTGTATCTGTCGTTTGTCCGCAACTCTTTTGCCTGCAGTTCTCTTCTGTCGCCTTTTTCTGTTTCTGCCATTAGTCGCTGTTCAAGATCGCAAGCGAACAGTGCTACAACACGGTGAGGATTCTTTTTCAGTTCCCTTAGCATTACGACACCGCGTTTTGCGCGGGATGTCTTCTCGAACTCAGAAAGACTCATGCGTTTTACCGCTCCCCGCTGTGTGAACAAGACAATTGAATCAGATTGCTGAAGAATCTCACCGGAGACAACAAAGTCATCCTCTTTTAAGTTAATCCCTTTGACACCTGCCGCACGCGCGCCAACTACATTCACTTCGTCTTCTCCAAACCATAGACCGTACCCTAAGTGAGTGGCCATAAAGATCTGGCTTTCCCCATTTGTTACATGTACATCAATCAGTTCATCTTCACCCTTCAGATTTAAGGCCACAAGCGCCTTAGAATAACGCTGTGCTTTATAATGGGTGAGCTCTGTCTTTTTCACCATGCCGTTTTTCGTAAAGAATAGAAGATATGCCGACGGATCAAATTCTTTTATCGGTATGGCCTTTACAATCGTTTCATCACGGTCAATAGTGATCAGGTTTGAAAAATGCTGGCCCATGTCCTTCCATCTGATATCAGGCAGCTGGTGAACAGGACAATAGATGTAGCTTCCTTTGTTCGTAAAGAGTAGCAGCACGTCCGTCGTATTCATTTCAAACTGATGCAGCATCCTGTCCGTATCTTTCATTCCGAAGTCCTGACCGTTGGAAGCGGCAAATGAGCGCTGGCTCGTCCGTTTTAGGTAACCATCCTTCGTAACGGTTACATATACATCCTCAGATGCAACCATGACTTCGAGATTGATTTTAATTTCTTCAATTTTTTCTTCAATCACGGAGCGTCTTGTATCTGCATATTTCTTTTTCAGTGCTTTTAAGCTGTTTGTAATCACTTTTAGCAGTTTTTTATCATTGCTCAGAATAGATTCGAGCTCTTCAATTTTTTTACCGAGCTCTTCTGCCTCTTCCTTAAGCGCTGTGATATCTGTATTGGTTAAACGATATAGCTGCAATGACACGATGGCTTCAGCCTGAGGCTCTGTAAATTCATATTTGGCGATCAAATTGTTTTTAGCGTCACGTTTATCGCTAGAAGAACGGATTGTTGCAATCACTTCATCCAAAATAGACAAAGCTTTCATGAGCCCTTCTACGATATGATGTCTGTCTTTTGCTTTTTGAAGCTCGTAAACGGACCGGTTTGTGACAACTTCCTTTTGGTGTCCGATATATGCATCCAAAATAGACGGCAGGCTCATCAGCATCGGACGGCGGTTATGGATAGCCACCATATTGAAGTTATATGTGATCTGCAAATCAGTGTTTTTGTATAAGAAATTCAAAATGCCTTTGGCATCAGCTTCTTTTTTCAGTTCAATGACCACTCTCAGCCCTGTTCGATCCGTTTCATCACGAACCTCTGAGATGCCTTCAACCTTTTTATCAATACGGAACTCGTCCATTTTTTTTACAAGGTTTGCTTTATTTACTTCAAATGGAATTTCAGTAATGACAATTTGTTCTCGTCCGCCTCTAATTGTTTCAATTTCAGCCTTTCCGCGGATAATGATTTTTCCTTTTCCGGTTTCGTAAGCTTTTCTTATCCCGTCAACGCCCTGAATAATACCGCCTGTCGGAAAATCAGGCCCTTTAATGACTTCCATGAGTTCATCAACAGAGCAAGATGGCATTTGAATACGCTTAATGACAGCATCAATAACTTCTCCCAGATGATGAGGGGGAATGTCGGTCGCGTATCCTGCTGAAATCCCGGTAGATCCGTTGACCAATAGGTTAGGAAACATCGCCGGGAGTACGACAGGCTCTTTGCTTGTATCATCAAAGTTCGGCACGAATTCAACCGTGTTTTTGTCAATATCCCGAAGAAGCTCAGATGCTATCGGAGATAATCGTGCCTCTGTATAACGCATGGCTGCCGGGGGATCTCCGTCGATGCTTCCGTTGTTTCCATGCATTTCGATTAACACATTACGAACTTTCCAATCCTGGCTCATCCGCACCATTGCTTCATAAACCGAGCTGTCACCGTGCGGATGATAGTTACCGATGACATTACCGACCGTTTTGGCCGCTTTTCTGAAGTTTTTATCAAACGTGTTTCCATCTGTATGCATCGCATACAGAATTCTGCGCTGTACCGGCTTTAATCCGTCTCTCGCATCGGGCAGCGCCCTGTCTTGAATAATATATTTACTGTAGCGTCCAAAACGGTCGCCGATCACCTCTTCTAATGGTAAATCATGAAATAATTCTGGCTGTGACAATCATTAAACCTCCTCAGCGACCGATAAGTTTTCATTTTCTAAAATATTGCTTTCTTCATCTAAGCCGAAAGCGACGTTTTTCTCAATCCACTTTCTGCGCGGCTCTACTTTGTCTCCCATTAACGTCGTCACACGTCTCTCTACACGTGCTGCATCGTCAATTTTGACCCTAACAAGTGTGCGGGACTCCGGATTCATCGTCGTTTCCCACAGCTGGTCTGCGTTCATCTCTCCAAGACCCTTATATCGTTGAATGGTATAGCCTTTGCCGACTTTTTTCAGGACATCACCCATCTCTTCATCAGACCATGCATATTCAATGATTTCCTTCTTCCCGCTTCCTTTACTGACCTTATATAAAGGTGGCAATGCAATGAACACCTTGCCATGCTCAATGAGCGGTTTCATATAGCGATAGAAAAAGGTAAGAAGCAGCACTTGAATATGGGCGCCGTCAGTATCGGCATCGGTCATAATGATGATTTTGTCGTAGTTGATGTCATCGATTGAGAAATCTGCTCCGACTCCCCCGCCAATCGCATGAATGATCGTATTGATCTCTTCATTTTTAAAGATATCAGCAAGCTTAGCTTTTTCTGTATTAATGACTTTACCGCGTAAAGGCAGAACCGCTTGGAATCTGCGGTCTCTTCCCTGCTTGGCTGACCCGCCTGCTGAATCTCCCTCAACGAGATACAATTCATTTTTTGCCGGGTTTCTTGAACCCGCAGGCGTCAGTTTTCCGCTTAAAGTCGCTTCTGATTTTTTTCGTTTTTTGCCACTTCTTGCTTCTTCACGGGCTTTGCGTGCCGCTTCGCGCGCCTGGCTCGCCTTGATTGCTTTTTTGACAAGAAGCGTTGCGGTGTCCCGATTTTCCTCTAAAAAGTAAGCAAGCTGCTCTGAAACAATCGCATCAACCGCTGATCTTGCTTCACTGGTACCGAGCTTTCCTTTTGTTTGTCCCTCAAATTGAAGAAGCTCCTCAGGAATGCGGACAGAAATAATGGCTGAAAGCCCTTCCCTTATATCGGTGCCTTCAAGGTTCTTATCCTTTTCTTTCAGCAAAGCCACTTTTCGCGCATATTCATTAAAAGCACGCGTCATCGCAGTTTTTGCACCTGACTCATGCGTCCCGCCGTCTTTTGTTCTGACATTGTTGACAAACGACAAAATATTTTCAGAATAACCATCGTTAAACTGGAACGCAAAGTCCACTTCTATAGAATGATGCTCACCCTCAAACGAGACCACTTCAGACAAGACGTCTTTTTCTTCATTTAAGTAAGCAACAAACGCTTCTATACCGTTTTCATAATAAAAGACCTCATGCTGGTCATTGCGTTCATCAATCAGCTCAATTTTCAGTCCTTTTAACAAAAACGCAGACTCTCTTAAGCGCTCAGAGAGCGTTTCAAAATTATAAGTGGTTGTGCTGAACATCGTTGGATCTGGCTTAAAGTGTGTAAGAGTTCCCGTCTTTTTTGTTTTGCCGATCTTTTCGAGAGATGTAACCGGTTTTCCTCCATTTTCAAATCGCTGCTGATAGACAAAACCGTCCCGCTCAATGGTAACCGTCAGCCATTCAGATAAAGCATTCACGACTGATGCACCAACTCCGTGGAGCCCGCCGCTTGTCTTATAGCCGCCTTGGCCGAATTTTCCTCCGGCATGAAGCACCGTTAAAATCACTTCAGGGGTTGGTTTGCCGAGCTTATGCATTCCGGTCGGCATGCCGCGACCTCTATCCTGTACAGAAATACTATTGTCTTTATGTATTTTGACGATTATGTGATCTCCATGGCCGGCAAGCACCTCGTCGACAGAGTTATCTACAATTTCATAAACCAAGTGGTGCAAACCCCGCGCGTCAGTAGAGCCAATATACATACCCGGCCTTTTCCTGACAGCCTCAAGGCCTTCGAGCACCTGTATGGCATCTTCGTTGTAATCAAATTGCTGTTTTCTAGCCAAACGTACAAACCCCTTTCAAAAACTAACATTGTCTTTCTCTTTTTCAGTGTTACACATCATTTGTATATAAGATATTTTTTATAAACCTCGCCTCGAGCCAGTACTGCCTTGGACTCCTCATTATAACCAATATGTTTGCAATCGCAACATAGAGCTAACGAATCAGTTCTTCTCAAAACATCGGCTAGTGCTGTTTTTACACCATGAGAACGTATGTTTGTTTATTATATATAAAGCAGCAGACCTTCGCAAATCGAACGGCCGAAACCCAGCTGGACAAGGTATTCAAAAAAAGCTGTTCAAGCTTTATTGTATCTGTTTCACCGTAATACGCAAACAATATCTTAAAATTAAAAAGCAAAAATCCTTGAATTTACAAGGATTTTTGCAGTTCTGCACCTATTTTGTTACAGCGTGTGCCACTTTTATGCACAGATCCATGATAACCGTTCTGCCTTTTTCTTTTAGCATCTGGTATGCTTCCTCATTAACTAGCCCTTGCTGTGCCCAAAAGACTGGCGCACCTGTCTCTAAAAACTCTTCCGCCACTCCAGGAAGCTGTTCTGAGCGCCGGAATACATTTACGATGTCAATCGGACCGTCTATCTCTTTTAAAGATGAAACGGCTTTGACACCTAGCGCCTCATCAATTGTCGGGTTCACAGGGATAATTTCATAACCCGCGTCCTGCATTGCTTTTGAAACCATATGTGACGTTCTATCCGGACGGTCTGAAAGCCCTACTACCGCTATACGTTTGCTTCTTTGAAGAATCTCTTTAATTTCCGCTTTAGAAGGGTTTTGCATCGTGTGTCACTCCTTTTCCACTTATTTTACACGATCAAAACAGGAGAAATCAAAATATGATGCATGTTTGATTGGATTTGTAAGCAAACTTTACAAAAAAACTTATCATCAGATCATGACATCTCATGTTAAAATAAAAAGAAGGGAATTTGAAAAAGGAGAAATGTAGATGTTAATTGCTTTATTGATTATTTTGGCCTACTTGATAGGCAGCATTCCATCTGGCTTAATTGTGGGCAAGCTTGCCAAGGGAATTGATATTCGGGAGCACGGAAGCGGCAACTTAGGCGCTACCAATGCATTCCGTACATTGGGTGTAAAAGCTGGTTCGGTCGTCATAGCCGGAGATATTTTGAAAGGGACACTGGCAACTGCATTGCCTTTTCTCATGCATGTTGATATTCACCCGCTTCTTGCAGGAGTCTTTGCGGTTTTAGGCCACGTGTTTCCCATCTTCGCCAAATTTAAAGGCGGTAAAGCCGTGGCGACATCAGGAGGCGTTTTGCTATTTTACGCACCCCTGTTATTTATCACGATGGTTGCGGTATTCTTCATCTTTTTATACTTGACTAAATTTGTTTCTCTCTCATCGATGTTAACAGGGATCTATACTGTTATATATAGTTTCTTTGTCCATGATACGTATTTATTGATTGTCGTTACCCTGCTCACTATTTTTGTGATATACAGACACCGGGCGAACATTAAACGAATTATCAATAAAACAGAACCTAAAGTAAAATGGCTATAAGCTTAAAAAACTTCTCTTTTGACACAGAATAGCCTAATACGTTTATAATAGAGAAAATTCAAATGAAGAACAAAGGGGTGTTCTGTTATGAATATGACAATTAACGAAGACGCATTGAACTGGTATAAAGAAGAACTCGATTTGGAAAGCGGAGACCAGGTTCGCTTTTTCGTCCGCTATGGAGGCTGCAGCAATGTTCAAAAGGGTTTTTCTCTCGGTGTAGCGAAAGATGCGCCACAAGAGGCTGGAGTCACTGCAGAAGCTGATGGCATTACCTTCTTTATTGAAGAAAGTGATTTATGGTACTTTGATAACCACGACCTTCTCGTCAGCTATTCAGAAGACGCTGATGAACCGGTTTTTGAATACCAATAAAAAAGAACGCACATCATGTGCGTTCTTTTTTTACAAATGAAATCGTATAAGATGATCGGTTAGGTTTTCTTGTTCCAAAATATATTTTTGGGTCTCACCCAATAGATCAAAGTGAGGAAATTCACTTTTCTTATGGAGCCATTCTTTTTTTAACCCGTACGCCGCTCCCCACTGAACCAGCTTATCAATGTCTGCACAGCCGGCTTTTGTCACAGTCCTTGCTTCTGGAAATCGGTCATCCAGCCAGTAATGTGTTAAAAATGCGATTTCTCCTCTTTTCACTGCTTGTTTCCACCGGTTAAGTTCCTCCCGTTTCACACCAAACGCCATATCCCGTTCACTTCCCTATTTTTTGGCCTTTTCATATGCTGTGTGCCAATCAGGAAAAGCTTTGCGGAATTGAATTGGCTTAAAGCTTTCTTTATCCACACAAATATGAGATGAGGTGGCTTTGATGGAAAGCTCACCGGCCGGATTATAAATGTGATAACCATAGACGGTTTTAAAGCCGTTATATTCCTCTATCCATGTATGTACAACCGCGGTTTCTCCGTAATGAAGCGGCTTTTTATAGGAAATGTTGATATCAACGACTGGGGATAGAACGCCTCTTTTTTCCATATCACTATATAAAAAGCCTAAGTCCTTAATCAAGGCCGTTCTGCCGACCTCCATCCACACAAGATAATTTGCGTGATAGACAATTCCCATTTGATCTGTTTCTGCATAACGCACTTCTATTTCTTTTTTTGATACATGCAAGATTACTCTGCTCCCTTAACGTCAATTTAGCCCCATTTTACCATAATCAAATCAGAAAGAAAAAAACCAGGTTTCCCTGGTTTTTTAAGAACGGTATCCGTTTTGTCTCGCTGCAGATTCGTCCTGTATTTCATTACGAAACGCTTCAATGCTCTGTTCGCGCCTTGCATTTTTTTCTTTGATACGCTGTTTATCTTCTCCTGAAGCAAACTCCATTGATGCTTCTGCTTCTTCTATATTTTCAATTGTATTTTGAACCATATCCTGCAATTTTTCCACATTGTCAGAACGATCATCAGGATTAGGCTGCTGATATTGATTTTGGTTCTTTGTCATTCGGATGTACCTCCTAGAAATAAACTCGAATTTTCGCTACTCGCCTTTTGTCTGCATGATAATCGGCCGCTGTCCTGAAGTATCATGCATTTTTTCCCCTTTATTGGCTTTATATTTTACAGGCTTTGTACCCAAGTGGCTTGGAGCATATTGAGGCTGACCGTTTTTCTTGTTGTTTCCCATGTTTATCCCTCCTCAACATATAGGTTTCTCAAAAGGAGGGGTAAACATGAATACAAATTAAAGGTTATTTTTGCTTAAATCGCTGTTCAAGCTTTTCCTCAAGCTGATTTAAATACTCTGTATTGGTCATCAGCTCTTTTTTGTTTTCCATGACGAGCTCATGAAAAGAACGTTTTCTCATCTTCTTCACGCTTCTCACCTCCGCATATTCTTTTATTTTTTCCAATTCTGAAAACTTGTAAGCATATCTGAGCATAAAAAAACTGAATCTAATCAAGATCCAGTTTTTGTTCCATTTCTTTTTTTGTCATGGTGCCAACGTGTATGTCTTGGATAACACCTTTTTCATCTAAGATATATGTCGTTGGATATGACATCACGTTATAGTCAGCATTGATCCCTTTTTTATCAATCAGAATGGGGAACGTTAAATCATACGTATCAGCAAACGCTCGGACCTGTTTCTCACTTTTCTCAGCTGAAGTGAAATTTACCGCAACAACCGCAAGTTTGTCGGCGTACTCTTTTTGTAACTTTTCCATTGCAGGCATTTCCTGACGGCACGGCTTACACCAAGTTGCCCAAAAATTGAGCAGCACTTTTTTGCCTTTTGCATCCTGTAAAGAGCTTTTCTCTCCTGACAGCGTTTTCAAAGAAAAATCAGGTGCTTGTTTCCCCTCTTGAATTCCGACTTCTTTTTTGCTGTATGTTTGATATAAATTCCATCCCGTATAACCGGCAAGCATGATAAGCAGGATCCCTGCGAGCCATTTTTTCAGCATATGCCACCTCCGCAGCACATTGTGTCATAAAAAGAAGAGAAAGCGAAATGCCTTCTCTTCCTATTGATTCATCAGGACTGCTTCATTTTTTCACGAAGCACCATTTGAAGGATGCCGCCATGGCGGTAGTAATCAATTTCAACTTCACTATCAAAGCGGACGACTGCTTCAAAAGTTGTTACATTGCCATCTTCATTGATTGCTCTTACAGTCACAAGGTCACGAGGACGAACTGTTTCATCAACATCTACTTCAATGACTTCTTTACCCGTTAAGCCGAGTGTATCCGCATTTTCACCTTGTTTAAACTGAAGCGGCAGCACACCCATGAATACAAGGTTGCTTCTGTGAATTCTTTCGAAGCTCTCTGCAATGACCGTTCTGATGCCGAGAAGGTTTGTTCCTTTGGCAGCCCAGTCACGTGAAGATCCCATACCATAGTCTTTTCCTGCTAATACGACAAGACCAGTTTTATCTTCTTTGTATTTCATGCACGCATCATAGATGGATGTTACTTCACCAGTCGGCCAGTACGTCGTAAATCCGCCTTCTGTACCCGGTGCAATTTGGTTTTTGATGCGAATGTTTGCAAATGTTCCTCTCATCATGACTTCATGGTTTCCGCGGCGGGAACCGTAGGAGTTAAAGTCACGAGGAGAAACACCTTTTTCTTGCAAGTACTTTCCGGCAGGCGTATCTTTTCCGATTGCCCCCGCAGGAGAAATATGGTCAGTTGTGACTGAATCGCCGAATTTACCGACAACACGCAAACCTTTTAATGGTTCAACCTTGCCTGGCTCAACAGACATTTCTTCGAAGAATGGCGGGTTTTGAATGTAAGTTGACTCGCTATCCCATTTATATAACGCTTCGTCTGTTGTTTCAATTTCGTTCCAGCGCTTGTTGTCATCAAATACTGTTTCATACTCTTTGCGGAATAGCTCTGGCGTAACAGTTTGCTTAACAAGTGCATTGATTTCGTCCATTGACGGCCAAATATCATTAAAGTATACGTTTTGACCATCCTTGCCCACACCGATTGGATCGGTTTTCAAGTTAATGTTTACCGTTCCAGCCAGCGCATATGCCACAACAAGCGGCGGTGAAGCAAGATAGTTGCCTTTAACAAGCGGGTGAATACGTCCTTCAAAGTTACGGTTTCCGGAAAGGACAGACGTAATCAGAAGATCATTTTTCGCAACCGCTTCTTCGATTTCCGGTGAAAGCGGACCTGAGTTTCCGATACATGTTGTACAGCCGTACCCAACTAGGTTAAAGCCAAGCTCTTTCATGTATGGAAGAAGGCCTGAATTCACAAGATATCCTGTAACAACTTTAGAACCCGGTGCAAGTGACGTTTTCACGTAATTAGGCACCTTAAGCCCTAACTCAACCGCTTTTTTCGCTACCAGTCCGGCGCCGATCAGAACGTATGGGTTTGATGTATTTGTACAGCTTGTAATCGCAGCAATGGCGATCGCACCCGTTTTCATAACTGTTTCTTCGCCGTTAAGGAGTTTAAACTTAATTTCTTTATTTTCTTCCTCAGCATTTAAACCGAATCCTTGGTTACCTGCAGGGCTGACTAATTGCTTTTTAAACGTTTCCTGCATAGCAGATAGCGGGATCAAATCCTGAGGACGCTTTGGACCCGATAAGTTTGCTTCAATTTGAGACAGGTCAATTTCAACCACATCAGTAAATTGAGGGTCTTCCGCATCTGGAGTGTAGAACAAGCCATTGCTTCTGCAGTATGCTTCAACAACATCAATATGTTCAGGATCACGGCCAGTCAGGCGCAGGTAGTTAAGCGCTTCTTCATCTACTGGGAAGAATCCGCATGTAGCACCGTATTCCGGAGCCATATTCGCAATTGTTGCGCGATCTGCAAGCGGCAGTTCAGCAATTCCCGGTCCGAAGAATTCAACAAATTTACCGACAACGCCTTTTTCACGTAGCACTTGTGTTACTTTTAACGCCAAGTCAGTAGCTGTTGTTCCGTTTGGAAGCTTGCCAATAAGTTTCGCGCCGATTACCTCTGGAACTGGGAAGTAAGAAGGCTGTCCAAGCATTCCCGCTTCAGCTTCAATTCCACCGACACCCCAGCCGAGAACACCGATACCGTTAATCATTGTTGTGTGTGAGTCTGTTCCGACAAGCGTATCAGGATACGTTACAAGCTCGCCGTCTTCTTCAATGGCATGGACAACACTTGCCAAGAACTCAAGGTTAACCTGGTGCACAATACCTGTTGCAGGCGGCACTGCCTGATAATTGTTAAACGCTTTCTTTGCCCAGCTTAAAAATTTGTAGCGCTCTGCATTTCTTTTGAATTCCAAGTCCATATTTACTGCTAATGCATCTTCTGTACCCGCTTTATCTACCTGTACAGAGTGGTCGATAACGAGATCAACAGGAATTTCAGGGTTGATTTTATCAGGATCTCCGCCGACAGCTGCCATTGCTTTACGCAGTGAAGCCAGATCTACTACTGCCGGAACCCCTGTGAAGTCTTGTAAAATAACACGAGACGGTTTGAACGGAACGTCGATATCCTTTAATTCGGCAGTTCCCCATTTTGCCAAATTTTCCACGTGTTCTTTTTTGATAACGAAGCCGTCAACTTGACGCAATACTGATTCTAAAAGAACTTTGATGGAATAAGGAAGCTTCGAAACCTTTCCTATACCTGAATCTTCTAACGCTTTTAAAGAGTAGTAATGATATGTTTTCCCATTTGTAGTAAACGTTTTTCTCGCTTGGAAAACGTCTTTTGCTGCAGTTTTTTGCTCGTTTGCCATTCTCCAAAATCCCCCTTCAGATCAGATCATTCTCAGATGAACATTACATTCCATCACAATTTTCTCACAATTTCATATTAAAACAAAATCATACATAAGTAAATATCAATGTTTTTATTAAATACAATAAGTTCGACTTATGAGAAAAATGTACCGGTAATTTTTACTGTTTACGCTCTCTCATATAACACAATAAAAGGAGCCATATTATGATTGAGGTGATAATGATGGTCAAAAGAAAAGCGAATCACGTCATTAACGGAATGAATGACGCAAAAAGCCAAGGCAAAGGCGCCGGCTATATTGAAAACGACCAGCTTGTACTGACTGAAGCAGAACGCCAAAATAACAAAAAAAGAAAAACCAATCAATAACACCGAACTCTTTTAAGGAGGTTCTCAATTTATGACCAATAAGAATACAAGTAAAGATATGCATAAAAACGCCCCTAAAGGACACAATCCCGGACAACCCGAGCCTCTAAGCGGAAGCAAAAAAGTAAAGAACCGAAACCATACAAGACAAAAGCACAACTCAAGCCATGATATGTAAGAAAAGCAGACCTTAGTGTCTGTTTTTTTATGCGTTCACCCATTAATAATCCACCGCATATGATGTTAAGCAAGGTTGATATGTGGAGGAATGCTTCCATGAACCATTCAAAACGCAACGATGCGAATGATTTCGATAGTATGGATGAATGGCTTCGGCAATTTTTTGAAGACCCCTTCGCCTGGTACGACGAAACATTGCCTATTGATTTATATGAAACAAGTCAGCAGTATATTATAGAAGCGGATCTGACTTTTTTACAGCCTACACAAGTAACAGTTACCCTTTCTGGATGCGAGTTCATCTTAACTGTCAAATCGTCAGGACAGACTTTTGAAAAACAAATGATGCTTCCTTTTTATTTTAATGACAAAACCATTCAAGCCGAATGCGAAAATCAAATACTCACAGTCGCCGTCAATAAAGAAACAGAAGATGGCTCTTCTTTTTCTCTTCAATTTCCTCTCAGCTAAACATAAAAAGTCACTTTCATCCCCTATTATGAAAGTGACTTTTTTTCCGTCCATTTATCGTCAAATACCCTCTAGTGACTCTCCCATGGCCAAATAGCAGATTCACTATACAATAGAATATGATCTACTATCTCTTTTGACTAGACGTCTATCACTTTTTTCTATTCTTTTTTACTGTGTTCTTCTAATCTCTCTTCGTATACAATATGGTTAGAATAAGGGGGAATGATTGATGCTGGAAGGATGGTTTTTGTTGTTTATTCTGTTTTGGGTGATCATGATGGTAGTCTTATTATCAATCGGCGGTTTTTTCATGTTTCGAAAGTTTTTAAAACGTTTACCAAAAGAGGACGGCAGATCAGAGCTTGATTGGCAGGATTACTATATTGAAAACAGCAGACATTTATGGAACGATGAAAACAAACAGTTTCTAGATGAATTGACTGCGCCGGTGCCAGAACTATTCAGAGATGTAGCAAAAGCCAAAATCGCAGGCAAAATCGGTGAGCTTGCATTAAAAGAAAAGGTAGCAAAGATTGATCAGCAACTTATGATCAAAGGCTATATTCTCGCAACTCCTAAAAGAGACCATACCTTCTTAAAAAGGCATCTGCGGGACAAAAAAATCGATTTGGAACCTTATCAGACCCTTCTCAAATAAAAAACCTTTCCTCTTGTCAGGAAAGGTTTTTTAATTCATTTGAATATTAGCTGACTGCAGCTCGTTATGAAGTTTGCGATATGATAAATACATGGCGATTCTCCAAGGCACAATCATACCGAAAGCCAGAATCCAAAACATTCCGCTCAGTGCACCATAATCGATTGATGTGCTCAAGATCGATTTCATCACGATTCTGATCACCAAAAGACCGACTAATATAAAAACAAATGCTTTAGAGCGTTTCATGTAAATTTCATTATTTTTAATTTCGAACTTAGAAGTTTTGATTAGAAAAATAGAGAAAATCACACCTAAAGTGAATGCTTCCAAAAACTCTGCACCAGTTACCCAAAATACCGGAAATAAAAACATTAACGCTCCCGTACTCATAAAAATCGGCGGAAGAATGATTTTTTTTGGTGAAACGGGCTTGTCAGAGGACTTTATTCTGACCACCATCACAACTACAGCCATTAACACAGCAATAATCGATGAAACTATAATCATCATACTTATCATTCCTTTGTTTCTCGGAGTGTTGATACTATATACTATACTCCAAAACAATAAAAAAAACCATTTTGAAAAGAAATGACTTTAATGTCCCATAACGCGGCTTACAGCTTCCAGCACTTTTGTTTCCTCAAACGGCTTAACAATAAAATCCTTTGCCCCCAGTTCAATTGCTTCCGTTACAATTCTTTGCTGGCGCATGGCAGTGCACATGATGACCTTCGCTTTAGGATCAAAGGTTAAGATATCACGAAGCGCTTTAATGCCGTTTTTCACCGGCATTGTAATATCCATTGTCACAAGGTCCGGGCGCAGTTTTTTATACAGGTCCGCTGCTTGTTCACCGTCCGCCGCTTCGCCTGCGATTATGTAATTTGCCTCTTCCAAGATCTCTCTGATTTTCACTCTCATGAACTTGGCGTCGTCTACAACTAAAACTCTTGTCATATTCCCCTCCAACAATCGATTTCCACAGATAATAGTCTTATTGTACCAAAAACAAAAGGATTAGTAGTAGTACGAAAGTAATTTACCGTCAAAAACCAGTAAAGCCTCCAAAAAGATCTGACAGCAAAATAATGATCAGGCTCATCCAATTAAAGAATAACAGCACACCAATCACAATCATCAAAACGCCGCCAGCTTTCATAATTAAAAGCTGGTTCTTCCTTATCCACTTCAGCTTTGTGATAAAAAAAGACAATAAAAGAAACGGTACCGCAAAACCGAGTACATATAACATCATGTATGGCACCGCTGAGCCCGGATTGGTGCCTGCAAGTGTGATAACAGCACCTAATATTGGACCGGTACATGGTGTCCATCCCGCTGCAAATGCCATTCCGATTAAGACCGACCCTAAAAACCCGCTTGGTTTATGCTTAAAATGGATTCTCCGCTCTTTCATCATAGCCTCAGGCCGGAACACACCTAGTGTAATGAAACCGAACAAAATAATAAGCAACGCGCCAATTTGCCGAATCGCATCGTGATAATCCCTAAACAGGCTGCCAATAAAAGATGTTCCATAGCCTAAAGCAATAAAAATGACTGAAAAGCCAAGCAAAAAACACAAAGTATGAAACAGGCTTCTTTTCTGCAGCAGCAGCTTTTCTGTTTTTACATCGTCCATGCTGACCCCTGTAATATATGACAAAAAAGCTGGGTAAAGCGGCAGGCAGCAAGGCGAAATAAAGGATAAAAATCCCGCTCCGAATGTCAAAAAATAATTCACGTCTCCCATGTCATCATCCCTTCATGATTTGACATTCCTTCAAGTTATGACAAAATCATTTCATTTTTTTAACACTTTCACTTGAAGGATTTCTATTTTCAGAAAAAACTTATATAATTTAATTTGACATTGAGACATTATACTCCTTCTCATTTGAAAATTAGTATAAATATGGATATAATATAAACATTCACTTTGAAGATCTAATGTATGAAAGGATACATCCCTGTGATTAGAGAGCATCTATTAAAAGAAATTGAAAAAAAAAGAGCAGAGCTGCTGCAAATTGTCATGGCGAACGGAATGACATCTCATATTACGATAGAGCTCAGTCAGGAGCTTGACCATCTTCTCATACAATATCAAAAGCAGCGCCTTCGAGCAGTAGCGGGTGATGAATGATTGCAAAATAAAAAACCCGTATAAGGGTTTTTTATTTTATAACCATGTTTCTCTATATCATAATCTTTACGTATTATTTCGTTTGATTATTCATGGCTTTCATCATTTGATTGATTTTCTTTTGAGAAGGTTTCATTCCCATTTGCATCATCATCATGCGTAACATTTGTTCATTAATAGGCGGATTCTTTTTCAGGTAGCTCATCATATATTTACGAGCAATAAAAAACCCGAGTGCAACACCTATGAGCAATGCAACAACGCCCACTAGGATGCCAACCCATAAAGTCATTTTATTTCCTCCTTCATGTTGTCTAGTTTAAAGTGTACTAAACCAAAAGCTATTATACAACATTTACATCTCTTTTTCTTCGGTTTTAGACAAAATTTCTTTCTTTCACCGGATTTAGCCATCCGTAACGCTTCGAATTGAAATCCATTGCTAAAAAGCAAGGGCTTACTTTTCTTAACACTTCAAAGAATATCGTTTCTGCCTCGTAATCTCCCGAAGCTACAATTTCTATCATGTGCTCCTTCATCATAAACGTCGCGTGGCCTTTTGCTTTCGGCAAAGCTATTCTATAAATATAATCCAGCTGCCTGTAATCCGTCTTGTTTAAATTCATTTTTAACCGCTGATGCATATGTAAAATCGGGATTGGTTGTGTAATATATTGAATCTGTTTCTCTGTCATTTCATACTGCTGCTTTTCAAGGCTTGTCCAATGATAGTCTTGAAACAGCTCAAACATAACCGATTCCCGGCCGAAATAGTGATTGGCAAATTCCTCTTTGATCAGGTACGTATAGTAGTGACGTTCCATCTTTTCATCCCCTTTTCCAGCAGCATTTCATTTGCTCTCTATTATACAAAAGAAGAAAAGAAAGAATTGTCTATTACTGTTAAACAGCCAATACTATTTTTGTCGGATAAACAAGAAAAAGAGGATGATTTGACCCATCCTCTTTCAAAAGCTTACTTATTGATTAATGCCTTAACTCGATTCACTACGTTCGGAACTGAGAAGCCGTATTCGTTAATGATGGTTTCACCTGGAGCAGATGCACCGAATCGGTCTATGCCGAGAACGTCACCTTCAAGCCCCGTGTATTTGCCCCATCCAAATGATGAGCCCATTTCAATTGCAAGACGTTTTTTCACATCTGCAGGAAGGACTTCGTTTTTGTATTCATCAGATTGTTTCTCAAAACGGTCCATTGAAGGCATGCTGACAACAGAAACATCGATATTTTCTTTTGCCAATTCAGCCTGCGCTTCAATTGCAAGACCTACCTCTGATCCGGAAGCGATGAGAAGAGCGTCAGGTGTTTCGTTTTTAGATTTAGAAACGACATATGCACCTTTTTCTACTCCTGCCAATGCTTCTTCAGATGTTTGATCGATGGTAGGAAGGTTTTGACGTGTAAGCACTAGCGCTGTTGGGTGGTCAGTGCTTTGCACTGCAAGCTTCCATGCTGCTGCTGTCTCATTGCCGTCTGCTGGACGGATCAAAGAAAGGTTAGGCATCGCACGGAGTGAAGCAAGCTGTTCAACAGGCTCGTGCGTCGGACCGTCTTCACCTACCGCAATACTGTCATGTGTGAAGACATATGTCACAGGTAGGCCCATTAACGCTGCAAGGCGAATCGCAGGACGCAGGTAATCAGAGAAGACAAAGAAAGTTCCGCCGAATACACGAAGACCGCCATGAAGCGCCATACCGTTTAAGGCTGCACCCATCGCAAATTCACGTACACCAAACCAGAAGTTTTTGCCTGAGTAATCAACCGCTGTAAAATCACCGGCATTTTTAATAGTCGTTTTGTTCGATCCCGCTAGGTCAGCAGAACCTCCGACAAAGAAAGGAATTTTTTTCGCAAGTCCGTTGAGAACTTCACCGGAAGATGCACGGGATGCCAGGCTGCTTCCTTTTTCATACACAGGAACCTCTTGATCCCAGTCCTTCGGAAGCTCTCCTTTGATTGCCAGTTCAAGCTGTTCAGCAAGTTCAGGATAAACTTCTTTATATTTAGCGAATTGAGCATTCCATTCTTGTTCTTTTTTCTCACCTGATTCTTTAACAGCTGCAGCGAAATGCTCATAAACTTCTGACGGAACGTAGAAGTCTTCTTCATACGTCCACGCGTAAGCTTCTTTTGTTAATTTGCTTTCCTCTTTACCAAGCGGCGCACCGTGAACACCGGATGTACCGGCACGGTTAGGTGAACCGAATCCGATTGTCGTTTTCACTTCAATTAATGTAGGTTTCTTTTCATTTTGGCGTGCTTTTTCGATAGCCGCTGTTAATTCTTCAATATTGTTTCCATCCTCAACATAAAGAACTTCCCAATTCATTGCTTCAAAACGCTGTTTCACGTTTTCAGAGAATGAACGGTCGAGGTCTCCATCAAGAGAGATATCATTAGAATCGTATAGAACGATCAGACGGCCAAGCTGAAGATGGCCTGCGAGTGAAGCGGCTTCAGAAGAAATACCTTCCATTAAATCACCATCACCGCAAATACTGTATGTATAATGATCGACTACGTTAAATGAATCGCGGTTGTATGTTTCCGCTAAATGGCGTTCAGCAATTGCCATACCGACTGCCATGGCAATTCCTTGGCCAAGCGGTCCTGTTGTAGCATCAACACCGGCAGTATGTCCGAATTCCGGGTGTCCAGGTGTTTTGCTGCCCCACTGGCGGAATCCCTTAAGATCTTCAATACTAAGATCAAACCCGCTTAAATGAAGCATGCTGTATAATAGTGCTGACCCGTGTCCAGCAGATAAAACAAAACGGTCACGGTTAAACCAGCCAGGGTTTGCCGGACTTACGTTCATAAATTTTGTCCACAGCGTGTATGCCATTGGAGCGGCTCCCATCGGCATCCCTGGGTGACCAGAATTTGCTTTTTCAATAGCGTCTATTGACAGTGTGCGAATGGTAGCAACTGATTTCTTTTCAATTGTATCCATAAAAATCCCCTTCCTTATGTGTTGTACCCTTACATCATAAATGTCTGACGACTTTTTCTCAACTGTTTCAGCTTAAATTTGAGAGAAACTTGTTGAATTTTGTCACATAAGAGTTTTGATTATAGTATATGCAAAAGAGGAATACGATATTGCCGTATTCCTCTTATATTAGTGAAGTTTGTTATTTCTTTGTTCTCTTTTTAGCTTTTCCGGTGTTACATCATTGCCTTCTGGGTCAATGATTTTCACACTTTTTAACGTGTTCTTCATAGAAGAACGAAAACCTTTCAAGTACTCTTGACGGAGCTTTTGCTGTTCGGCTTTTTCTTCTTCTGTAATAACGCCAGCTTTAGCTTTGGCGGCAAGCTCATTAATTCTGGCAATTTTCGCGTTTGAAATCATGTTAAACTCCTTTATTGCATTTTGTCTATATAGTACTAGATCAAAAAAAGTTTTACAACTGATTCACTCTGCTGTCTCTTCATTCTCTATGTATTCCTGAAAACGCCGGTGAACGGTTGCTTTAGAGACATCATAGCCAAACCCTCTTAGGGTAGCCGCGATTTCAGCAAACGTCAGTTTATTCGCTCTTAGGCGGACGATCTCAGAGATTGGCACCTCTATTTTTTCTTTTCCACTGTTCTCATGTTGGTTTTTTAAGTTTTTTTGCGGTTTAAAACCGTTTTTTACTGCACGCTTCATTCCCCGTCTGATTTTCATGTTGTGAATCTTTCGCTGATACTCTTCCACAATGCTGACGATTTCCAAGACCATTGAGTCAGCCTCCGATAACTCCAGTTCACCTCTGTGAGCCGTTGTATAGACTTTCACACCTTCTCTGTAAATACAATGAAGCAGTGCGATTTTTGCGTTTCCCCGCCCGAGCCTTGTCTCGTCTTGAACCAAAATGACATCAATTCCAGCGTTCTTAATCTCATCAAGCAGCTCAAATACACCATCCCGATCCATTTCATATCCGCTGGCTTTTTCTGAAATCACTTTGACCACTTCCATGCCGTTCTCCGCTGCAATGGCCGTAAGCTCCTCCTCCTGCCGCTTTAATGACGTTTCCTGCTGTTCTTTATTTGTGCTTACACGGGCATAAATGAGTGCTTTCATTTTATCTCTCTTTCCTCTCTATCTTACAGTTGCCAATTCATATGCATCCTGATGCTTCTTTTTCAATGGGATCACTAACTCATCACCCGGCTGGATATCAGATGTCTGTAGTTGATTTTTATCAGCTACCCATTCAATAAAATCATTTTTGTTTATCTTTTTTGTATCTGCTACCTGATCAGCAATTGACCAAAGTGTGTCGCCTTGCTGGACTTCTATTTTAACATACTGATTAAGCTCCTGGCCGCTGCTTGTATATGACAGCATAAGGATAACCGCGCTCAAAATCACTGTGAACAGACCGACAAAAATAATAGATTCTTTACTCATGATCATAACCTCCAACAGGAATGTTTGTTCGCATTTTTATAATTTCAGTATATACGAACAAACGTTTCTGTCAATTGTTTTTTCGAACCTATGTTTGTACTGTAAGGAAAATCATGCTATAATCTTCTTAAAATCGACGTTTTGAGGTGCGAAAAATGACGAAGCTATCAAAAAGGCAACTTGATATCCTCCGTTTTATTAAAGCAGAGGTTAAATCAAAAGGATATCCGCCTTCCGTTAGAGAGATCGGAGAGGCTGTCGGGCTTGCGTCCAGCTCTACTGTCCACGGCCATTTGGCCCGCTTGGAAACAAAAGGACTGATCAGACGGGATCCGACAAAACCAAGAGCAATAGAAATTCTTGATGAAGAAGTAGACATTCCGCAAAGCCAGGTCGTTAATGTACCGGTCATCGGGAAAGTCACGGCGGGATCTCCTATTACAGCAGTAGAAAATATTGAAGAATATTTTCCGCTCCCTGACCGCATGGTTCCTCCAGACGAGCATGTATTTATGCTGGAGATTATGGGAGACAGTATGATAGATGCCGGTATTCTCGATAAGGACTATGTCATCGTTAAACAGCAAAACACAGCGAACAATGGGGAAATTGTAGTTGCGATGACAGAAGATGATGAAGCAACTGTAAAACGATTCTATAAAGAGGATACCCACATTCGCTTGCAGCCTGAGAACCCAACGATGGAACCTATCATTTTGCAGAATGTCAGCATTCTAGGGAAAGTGATTGGCGTGTTCAGAACCGTCCATTAATCTATTGATCTATCAGATGCATGAAATAACCCCCTCTTCCTTTACGGAGAGGGGGTTTGTTGTTCAAAAAAAGCAGGCTCGCCCTGACTTTTGGGTGCGAGCCTGAATAGGAGGAAAAAGAACATCATGTTTACACCATAATTATCCACCAAAAGATTGTTGAAGTCAAGAAATTTTCTTTCCTTCAGGAAACTTTTATCAAAATATGAACGTTTAGAATATTAGACGCTATCTTCTTAAAAACGTTTCATTTTTTAGGTCGTGGAAGGATGCGGTTTCATATTTATTAAGGGGCGAGGCAATTGAAATATACTGAAAATTTAGTACACAGTTTAATTAGTTCATGTTTCTGTTAAAACAGCTCGCTTTCTTCATATAAAATGTAATGTGTATTTCAATTTCACCTTCACCCAATCACTTGTGCAGTTCAAAAGATATGGCATCGTTGAACAAGTCGGGTAGAAACCTTCCCCAAACATAAAGTCTCCACCAACACCCTTCTTTCAATTAAACCTTATATGAAATATTGTTGTGATATCAAAAGGCCGTTTCATCATAAAAGTGCATATGCGTTTTTTCTTGTTTGTAATATCGAAGCCTGTCTTGAAGGGTCCCGGTATGAAATTCAAATTTGTGGCCGTCAGGGTCGGTAAAATAAATTGATTTTCGATCGCGTTCATCTCGTTCTCTGCCAGGCAGAATATTGACATGAAGTCTTTTTAATTTAGCTGACACCTCCTCAAATTCATGATCTTCAATTGTAAAAGCAATATGGGTATAAGAAAGCTTAATGTCATTTCTCGGGATGTCTGGTTCTTCATTAAGAGCTAGCCAGATGCCGTTCATATCAAAATATGCAGTTGTTCTTCCCTTTACCAATAGCTTTGCACCAAACACTTTTTGATAAAAATCAATCGATGTATCCAAATGCGAAACTGAAAATAGCAAGTGATTGATTCCTTTTATCTCCACAAATCATTCCCCCCTTGAAAGCTGATCATCCACATATACGACTTTTTCATAAGAAAGTTTTATACAGCTGAAAAAAATACCAGTGTAAACAACAACGGACTGTTTAAAATAGTAACATGACCATTATGAATGGTTTTGAATTGCATTATTTATCATTTGTTTACGCCCAAGAATTTTCTTCAAAAAATAACAATTTAGGTGGTCAAATGAAACATATCATTGCGCTTGCTTCAAAGATTGCTTTCACTCTCGCCCTTTTATATGTGATTTTGGACAGAGTCTATCACGCATCCTTTTTAAGTGTGATGTTTATTGCACTTTTCTTAGGTTTTGTTTCCTATCTTTCTGGTGACATGCTCGTCTTACCCAGAACAAACAATATTACAGCTTCATTGGCTGACTTTGGCCTTTCATTCGTTATTCTTTGGGTATTTGTTTTAACCCAAACAAGAAACGATTTCTCACCATTTGGAGCAGCTCTCCTTTCTGCTGCCTGTCTTACTGTTTTTGAATACTTTTTTCATCGGTATTTACTGAAAAATGTGCTTGATGAAAATTTCCGAAATGAACTGTCAGCGAGAGATAACACGTTGCAGTATCAAACGGAAGCCGCGGACGAGCTGTTTCCCGAAACGAATGAGAAGCATAAAGAATAGGAGGCTGTCTTATCGCCTCCTATTTTTCAGTAGCTATTTTTGAGAAAACGGAACATTACTTCTGTAAACTCATAAAACCTCTCATTTTGAGTAACAGCTCTGCTTTTTAAAGAAAAGATGCCGAACAAAGACTTTCGAAAGCCAGTGCTCATTTCTATCTGGATACTTAAACCTGTTTTTGATTTATTTGCAATGTTATTCGGACTAACGCCCGCATGCGGATGGTCCGTATTGAGCAATACAGCAGGAAAACCGGCATGCTGCAATTTCTCAACTAAATCTGCCGCTCTTACGCGATCTGTACCGCCGACTTCGATCTGCTGATCTTCTTCTGCGTACCCGTGTAATGAAATGACATATCCATGATTCCCCGTCATTTTAAGGGCCCGAGGTTCATCAAAGTGCGTGCTCGTAATGTGCAGGACTGAGTTTCCTGTCGATTTTAAGCCTTCAAATAAATACATCGAGTACTCTTTGCTGAGCTCTCTCGCTACTTCACTTGTCCCGCCTTCAATACCTCCTCCGTGAATAGCTAAAACAAGAACAGGGCTTCCGGTTTCTTTCGTAACAATGTCGTAATCAGAAGGATCTTCATTGTTTTTTAATTCCTCAAAATTCTGATATACATCTTCAGCATAAATTGAAGAAATCGGAGTAAACACCATAAAAATAAACAATAATTTTACAATTTTAATAGTTGATGGAAAACGTTTGGCTATGTTACAATCAACATGCTTCAAGGAATGGAGCAAACGGCGGAGCAGGGATACTTTGGCCGGTTTCATCTACTCCGCCTCTAAATCCAAATCAACAGGATGTAGGTCTCTTTGAGGCTTTAGCACGAATTCTCTCGTCCTCCTTGTTAAATTTTTGTTAAATTCACAATATTATATACCATTAGCCCGGGCGCTGTTCTTCTCATTTTTGAATTTATGAAAAGTAAGCTGGCACCCACCTCCCCCATTTCCATACAAAACAAAAATGCACCTGCCCTTTGGCCTGTGCATTTTTTATTTTCTCTTCATTCTTCGTTTTTTTGCTTGATTTAATTTCAAGATGTTTTTTTCAATTTTTCTTATGTTTCGCCTTTGCGGGATTGTTTTCATTTCATAATAAACAGAAATAAACCCGCTTACTGTCACTGCTGCAATATAAAGGGCGCGCTGTTTGATCATCCGGTCAGCGTGTCCATGATCATTCGCTTCTTTTTCCAGCCTTTCGATCACAGTTTTATCAAACAGCTGATCGACATACACTTGTTTCATTCCCACTGCAAACCCCACAGCCAGCCAAAGAATCAGAAATAAACTGATATAAAACACCATAAACCCTTCCTTTCCTGTCTTGATGCGGCGCAGAATTTTTTTAAAACAGTTCATCTATTACAACTGGCAGACGAAGCTTCTTCTTTGTGTTAGGTTCTTTCAATAGGCTGGTTAATATGTGTAATGCTGTAATGAACAGTTAGAAATTTTATTCCGAACAGCCACATATGATGAACAGCGGTTAATTTGTTGTCATGTGCAGCTTCTATCAGAAAGGTTTCAGATAAAGGAAGCGGACAAGTTCCCGCTCTTGTTTGCAGATAAATTCCCTCATCCCCCGCTCTGCTTTTTCTCCGCCTGCTTGTTAAAACCAGCTTCTCCTGATGATGATATGGTTTTAAAATACCTGTCATGCTGCTGAATGGAAGTGGTAAAGAAATATTCATATACCCCTCTCCATTTGAACGATACACTGAATAAAGAGCGGTAAAAATGGTTTCGTTTTTTTCATTTGTTCTAATCCAGGCACGTACTCTTTCCCTTCCGTCTTTTTTAGAATGAACACCTCTTATCTTGCTGTACATCCTATACCAGTCAGGGTTCGTCGAAAGATGTATTTGGCCGATTCTTCTGCTGAACCATTCGTAAATAATTGCAAGCGGCCGAAACCACGTGCTCCATGTTACTTTTGCTTTAATATTGTATTCGATGGTTTGTTCATAAAACGAAAGAATGAGCGGCGCCAGTTTTTCTGGTGAAAAATCTTTTGAACGCAGGCTGCCCATATCATCCACAAGTCCGCTGTACCGAGCGTTATTTTCAGCTTGAATGCTAGCTAAAAATTCTTCTCCAATCTTTCTTTTTCCGTAGATACGGCTGAATGTCTTTACACTGTCTGCATCAAAAGACTTCGGATCCTCTATTCTCCACCCTATGAGAGCGGGCAAGATAACACCAAACGCGTTGACAAAACCGTGAATCCAAATCATCTGATTGATGGTCAATGTAACTTCTTGCCGAAATACACCAAATGAATAAATCATCGAGAAAGCAATCGTTATCATTAAAACAGCGGAAGAAAGCCGAATAAGAAATGTCCCCGTCTTGGTGCGAAAAGCTGCCGTGAACACCAAAAATGCATGAAGATAAATCGCCGCCATATAAATGCTAACCGCAATGACATCAAGTGTTTTTGAATATGTGATGCCCAGTGCGATAAGAAGGGGTGAAAGCAAAATCACCCATGTTATCCAACTATACAACATCCGATGTTTTCTAATGGTTCTGCCGAGTAATCCGTTGAAGATCGGGATCAGAAAAGCAGAATAGTGAAAGTGGACAGCAGTAAGCAAAATGATGAGAGGGCCAAATTGCATGATCTGCAAATGGGCAGCATAAGCAAAAAACCAAAATCCTCCTCCCGCCAAATAAATAAGACCGAACAAAGCTGATGTCTCTTCGATTCTATGTATCTTTGTTTCCCAAAGGCGGAGGATCGCATACAATGCAATAAAAACTGTGTACATCCACCAGATAAGTGCGAAACCCCCAACCTCCGTCACTAGAGCCAGCGCCGCAAAGAATGCGGCTGCCGGATACCACTGGATTAGCCCATATTCCATAAACTGAGCAGCACGAACCGGAGATTGACGAAAAACAAAAGGAAAAATTCCCGGCACGAAAAATAGAATGGATAACAAAACGAGTGCCTCTGCCACTGAAATATCCGGTGCTTCCGCTGCAAGAAATCCAATAAAACAAAGCGCACTGACTATGCCATTTCGTTTCATAATTCTCTCTCTTCCTCCTGAAACGTTCCTTTATAAAAGAAAAGAGTGCCAAGAATTGTATTTTGCACATGCACTTCAATGGTGAAACAATTCTTTTTTTCATCAAACGTTTCGCAAACTACGGATGTACCGGTCAGCCATTTCGGCAACGGGATTCTTTTTCCAAATATCAATAGCCATTGCTTTCCCGATGTGATCGTAAGAGAGCCGTCATGAGATGCCTCGAACGTCAAAACAGACAGCAGCAGATGAGGTTTGCCGAAGAAATCAAGTATTCTATTTTCTTTCTCGTCATATATCATTATCGCGTCAAAGAAACGTTTTTTGCCTTTAAAGAAAAATGTACGATTCCATTCTATTCCTGTATGTTGCGATTTCAAAAGACAAGTTCTATTTTGTATTGTAAATGGAATGTCTTTGCCTCTTTCTGAAAAGAAGCATCTGAAAAAAACACCCAGCTTTAACAGCATTCTAACCAGAAAAGAGCCTCCGCTTATTTCTGACATCGTTCCCGTCCCGCTGAATGTTTGAGACCCGTCTAATTGGTACCGTTTCTGCAGCTTGGGATGCAGCAAATGATAGTTAATAATTGATTTTTCATAAATCGAACTCACAATGTCACTTCTTTCTCTTTCGTTTTGTGCGCTTGGCACTGGGGAGCTGCAGGCTAAGAGCGCCGCTTGCTGCGGAAAGCACACTCAACAGAACCCACATGAATATTTCGGAACCTAGACAAGCAAACCCCGCAAGGATACAAGCCTGGACACCATGAATGATCCATTTTCTTTTTAAAGGAAGCAGCCACAAAATAGCTAAGCCTATCTCCGCTGTTCCTGCCAATATGCTTGTCTCAACACCTGCAAAGCCTTGATAGAACCAAAACAGGCTGAAAAACAGACACATGAACACATAGATGATAGCGGATCGAATGAAGCGCTTCGGATGTTTATTTTGCTCAACCCAAAGCCTTAATGCATCAAAGCTCCAGGCAGTCGCCCAGCCAAGCAGCGGCCGAAATAATAAACGATCGATCCATCTTCCCGGCAGTCCGTAGGCTGTTTTGTATTGGTACTGTGTTAAAAACGTCATTTTCCCATTTTCTCTCTGTATATACTTCCAGTAGCCGCTTCCATGCCGAATCAGAGATAATGGATGATCAGAGCCAAAAGCCAGTGAAGAAGACCTTTCAGATGAACATTTGTTGAAAACACCGACGGTTTCTCCAGTACCTGACACCTTTAATCCAAAGCCTATTTTTGTTTCGTAAAGAAACTTCTGTTTTTCGCATGGTTGTCTATTCAAATACGTAATATTTGAAAACCGGAGATCCCATTCCTTATGCAGTGATGGGTTTTGTGTATATTCCCAGAGTGTATCCAGATCAGATTTCATTTCGATTTCTACATAAATCGGTTTCTGCCTCACAGCCCCTCCTCCCTTCTATTTCAAGCAATTCCTATATTAGCATATTGGTCCATTTGAAAAGTATATATCTCTCCAAAAAAGTATCGTTATCCTAAAAAATGCATAAAAAAGAGAAGAGAGGTTTCCTTCTCTTCCTTGGGATTCATTACTGAGTTTTAACCGTGCCGTAATGAGTAATTGTGACGTTCACACTGTATGTGATGTCGGCTTTACTGAAAGTGTCATCCCAGTTATTTTTCACCCTTTTCCATAAGTGAGGATATGTAAGTCTTAAAGATTCATCAAAACCCGCAACATCTGCTTTATAATCATGCTGAATTTTTTTTAATACCTGACCAACTATTTTCTTTACCTCGTTTTCAATAGTCGTTTCGAGACGATCTATAAACTGGGTGTCCAACGCCTCTTTTGTGTTCCAGTTTTCAACCAAATCGCCTTCTGATTCAATATCGACATGGAATGAAATATCCGTCCCTTTTACGATTGGCTGAATTTTGCTTTTGATTTTATTGATATCGTACGCTAACGTCTGTTGGCTCTTTTTATCATGACTTTTGACAACCCCGCCTTTTCCTTCCCCTCTAATCCATGTAATCCCCTCAGTTTCATATTCATTTAAAGTGCCTATCATTTTTTTCGATTTTCCGTTGATTACAGCTGCTCCGGAATACTTGACCGCTCCATTCGCCGCAACCACATTTTGCAGTAAAAAGCTGCTGCCAGAATGCAGTTTTCCAATTAGTTTCGCGAGTGTCATAGGGGAGAGAATTCTGGAAACTTTATGTTCATTTTCACCTAGTCCAATCAGCCGAAATGCCGGAATTTCTCCGTTCTCTTTCAGCTGGAGAGCTTCTCTTGCTTCCCCTTTAGCAGATAAAACAAGACAGCTCAGCCTGATTTCATTATCACGAAAAAATTGATCCAGCATTTCGTCGATAGGAAATGTGTGCAGCACATCTTCACTCATGACAACAACTTTTAAATGCGGGCTAAACACTTCTCGGTCCCGTCTTAATGCAACCTCACTTCCGATCTGCTGTAATGAATCCCCTGTTTCACTTATATTAATATACGCTTTTTGCGCTCCTTGTCCGCTACCGCCTCCCCCGCTTGTGCCCGCGCCTGCCGCTTTTTCATTAACAAATTGATAGGTCAGCGTAATGTTGTCTTTTTTCGGATAGCTCCCGCCCTCTTCTTTTAACTCTTTTTCAGTGTTCGTTTCTTTTCCTTTATCAATTGCGATAGCGAATGTGAGACCCAGATCTTCTATTTCCCGACTGCTCCAGCATCCTGTTACGCAAATCATCAGCAGACATACTATGACCATAGCAGGCAATTGACGTTTTAGTTTACTTTTCACCTCTTTTCCTCCATTTCGAAATGACTAACAGCAAAATTGGCAAAGCGCCAAATATATACAAAGCGATATGACTGACCGTATCGCCCAATATAAAGACGTCATTTTCATTTTTCGGCATGCAAGAGAGGATATAAATAACAGGAAGCAGCCCAAACATACATGAAAGGGGTTTCTTTTTAAAAACTTGTGAGACTCCCAGGGAAGCTGCATAAAAAGTGATAATAAACGTGGCAAAAAGCTGCATAATCCAAATCACAAGCAGAAATGATTCAAACCGTTCAAATATTAAACCAGGTATTTCAAAACTTCTCATCAGGTCAAGCCCCGGCCATGTTCTCGTCACAACTCCCTCAACTGATAGTGCACCGATGACCATAATCATCGTAATCATATAAAAACTGGTCACAACACCTGTCCCGATCACAACTGCTTTCACCGCATTTTTCGGCTTTTTCATAAATGCTACTAAAATGAACATAATTTCTGAACATGTAAATGAAAGGTTCGTTGTCTTTACTCCTCTAAGAACCGGCATGATTCCATCACCTAATACAGGGCGCAAATTGTTGATCTCAAATATGCCTAAACTCATGAGGGCTATCGTTAAAAAGATGATGACCGTAATCGGAAAAATCATTTCAAAAAGCCGTGCAATCGGATCTAGGCCTTGTGTAATTGAATAAAGCCCAATCCAAAGAACTGTCATAATGATGGCCCAAGACGGTGTCCCTTCGAGGAGAAAAAAATCCACGATTTCGGACATGACTCTGACTTCAAATGCACCGAGTGCCAGAAAATAAGTAATAAAAACAATACTGATCAAATGCCCGAGCCATTTTCCTACAATATGTCGGGAGTATTCATAAAAGGTCTCCTTAGGATACTGCTGGCTTAATTTGACTATAATCATCCCGGCTATAACTGCTATGACCCCGCCTAATAAAACTGAAATCCATCCATCAGGAGATTGTGTTTGTTCTGTTACTGTCCGAGGGAGCGTAAGAACTCCGGCAGCAAGCATATAATTAATGATGATAATCGTTGCCTGAGCGGTTGTGATTTTACTGGTTGGGCTGAACATGAGACTTTATCACCATCCTGTCGAGTTCATCACTTCACCCGTTTTGTATTATCTGTATTCATCATTTTAGGCCGGCGCTTCATGACTAAAAGAGGCATTCTGATAACAAAGTCTTTCCAATCTTTTAAGTGATAGGGCACTGCCGGACTTGCGTATGGCACACCAAAGCTCTTTAGCTTTACGACATGGCTGCTTAGCAGCAGATAATACATAATGACTCCAAACAATCCAAACACCGCCGCACAAAACATCGCGCCAAACCGAAGCATCCGAAGTGCTATACCTGTGCTATAATGCGGGATGGCAAATGAAGAAATTGCTGTGAGCGCAACAACAATGACCATGATTGGACTGACAATCCCCGCCTGCACAGCTGCTTCCCCGATGATTAATCCGCCAACTATGCCAATTGCGGGTCCAATCGGTTTTGGCAGACGAAGCCCCGCTTCTCTTAAAATTTCGATCGCGACTTCCATAAATAAGGCTTCAATGAGGGATGGGAACGGAACACCCTGGCGCGTCCCGGAAATTGAAATCGCCAGCTTGGTCGGAATTAACCCAGGATGAAAAGAAATAAATGATATATATAAAGCGGGTGCGAATAACGTTATCATTGCTGCGATGAACCTCAGCAATCTGATGAGCGAGCTCGGGAACCACCGTTCATAATAATCTTCAGGCGATTGAAGCATCATGCTGAAAGTGACTGGAACAATCAAAGCAAACGGAGTGCCGTCAAGCAGAATGGCTACTCTTCCTTCCATTAATCCGCTTATGACGCGATCAGGACGTTCTGTACTCTGTACTTGCGGGAACGGGCTCAAATAATTATCCTCAATTAACTGTTCAACGTAGCCTGACTCCGGCAAATGATCGATCTCAATCCCTCTCACTCTTTTTCTTACTTCCTCGACTACTTTTGGATCTGCAATGTCATTCATATAAGCGATAATTAAATCCTTTTTTAATCGTGTTCCTACCTCAAACCTTTGCAATGTTAATTGATCATTTTTTCCTTGCTGTCTCAAAAGAGCTGTATTCGTACTCAACTCTTCTGTAAAGCCTGTGCGCGGCCCTCTGACAAGCGCTTCTGAAAGCGGCTCCTCGATACTTCGATTTTGTTTTTTTACAGTTCCCAGAAGAAAGGCCTGCGGTATTCCATCGATGAGAAGCGCTGTCGAGCCCATGAAAACATTCAACACGATATCACTGATTTTCTCTGATTCTATGACATCACCGATTGATACGATTTGATTTTTTATCTGTTTCGTGGTTAAAATGCCTTTGCCGGATTGAGAAATTTCATCGCTTACCTGATTAGGTTGATTCATGACTAACAGTGATAGTCCTTTACTAATCAAATCCTGATCAGACAGTCCTTCAACAAAGATCAATGCCGCTTTCACATGTAAATGAGTGATTTCAAGCTCACGGAAGTGAACGTCCCCGTTATGTCCTATTTTTCTTTTTACATGTTCTAAATCGTATCCGATGTTACCGGTTAACACATCCTGATCCTGCTTTTCAGCTGTCGAATAATCTGATTTATGCTGCTTCTGTGTTTTGTACTGATTGCTCCGCCACCTCATCATTGCACCTTCTTATACATGAATCCAAGTAAACACTTTATAGATTACATATGGAACGAGAAATACTACTAACGCTTGAAACCACACATTCCAATCAGTAAGTGTTGATATCATGTTATCCATCTGTCATTTCCCCTCTCTCTAATAGGATTATTTTTCCCGTATACCTATTTTTTATGTTCGTCTTTTTTCTCAATAAAAAAAGCATGATGAACATTTCATCATGCTTTTAAAGAAATCAACCTGACCATTTTGCATAATTAACACAAAATGAGCCTTTTAGCAGTCTGGGAAAACTAAAATTCCAGCTTGAAGCTTTCTGCCTGATCTGAAACTTCCACAGGAATCCCCATTATCGTTTTCGGTTTGGAAACATAAACAAAGCGCATTTCTTCCTCTAATTGCTGAAACGCTTTTTCACTAACTATAATTCTGGCCGGCTTCCCTGGACTGTTATCAATGGCTGCTTTGATTTTTCCAAGCATAAAAAACCTCCTGTTTTAGAAAATGGCTCATTTACTATTAAAACAAAAATCGCAAAATAAATTGGCTGAACAGGAATTCCAGTTCAAACATAACAGTTGCGGCTGAGCAAACAAGCATGAAAGAAATGACAACATACACATCTCTCTCTTTCTCGTGCATGCAGAATTCTCCCATTTACAGATCAGACTGGCGACTGATACGCTGTTCAACAGCAGCTCTAGCATAAATAATGCACACTATGGACATGATCTTATTAGTTATTATATGATTGAATTGAAAAAAACATCATATGTCAAGAGGTAAACGAAATGGCTCAAAACAACGAAAATGCACTACCGGATATTACAAAAAGCATTACCCTGGAGGCTCCCATTCAGAAAGTCTGGGAGACAGTCTCTACTTCAGAAGGCATTGCCAAGTGGTTTATGCCTAATGACTTTCAGCTCAAAGAAGGACAAGAATTTCACTTACAATCGCCGTTTGGGCCGTCCCCTTGTAAAGTTTTGGCTGTTCAAGCTCCAACTGAACTTTCTTTTGAATGGGATACAGAAGGATGGGTCGTTACCTTTCAATTAGAAGACTTTGGGGAAAAGACAGGGTTTACCCTTATTCACAGCGGCTGGAAAGAGCCGAATGAAGTGATCGGCAAAGCAAACGAGAAAAGCTCCGTCGTTCGCGGTAAGATGGATGGCGGCTGGACTGGCATTGTAAATGAACGGCTTCGTAAGGCTGTCGAAGCATAAAAAAGAGAGAGGTATCTCTCTTTTTTGTTTTTTCCCAAGGGTCATACTTCACAATTTGAGTCCATCAATCATAAAACGTAACAGTTTTAGATTTACCAGAGTAATCGGTAACAAAAAACTCGGCTTTGTTATTGCTCCCATCAACAAATTTCCCAATACTGCCAAAGGTGTGGCATTCTCCAGGTGAAAAATAGTTTGCCCCTACATAATCATCAGGATTGTCACCGGGATCATCTTCATATAAGTGCAGTGAGACAGAAAAAGGAGTGCTTCCTGAAAGGCACACTCTAAAATCTCCTCCGGTTGAGTATACCGTCGGACTTGAGTAAGTATATGTGTAAGTCCCTAACTTATCCCACTCTCCAGCCCCCGCAGTTCCGGCTTTTTCTGCTTGTGCCGTTAATGGAAAAACCGCAGCAAACCCTAAAACAGACAAAAATCCAACTACCTTAGTGAATCTCATAGCTACACCACTCCTCTATTTCAATGATAGCCGCAGATACGTTTGTATCATTTCCGGCAGAGCTACATAATTGATCCAGTCTGCCTCCCCGCTTCTTAGGCAGGTGGCATTGGACATTATATTCAGCAGCAGCCGTTTTATGAATCCGCCTTTGTTTTGGTTTTAAATGTTCAAAATAAAAGCATTCCCATTTGTACTGCTATCTCTTATAATTTGTTTAAAAGGTTGTACTTCAATCAGGGGGAAAAGGATATGGAATTAAGCTTCACAAAAATACTCGTTATTTTGTTTGTGGGTTTTTTAGTATTTGGGCCTGATAAACTGCCGGCGCTTGGCCGTGCAGCAGGAAAAGCCTTATCAGAATTTAAACAAGCAACAAGCGGACTGACTCAGGATATCAGAAAAAATGACTCAGAAAACAAAGAAGACAAACAAATGTAGGATAAATCGTTTGGGCCGATGAAAAATCGGCTCTTTATTTTGATTTGTTTTTGTGTCAGCTGTCTTTTTTTTATCATTTGGACAGCCCTTTTTTCCTCCTATGATTTTAACTGTCCAAGCCGCAAAATCTACTCACCGTATAATAAAGCGTAGTAAAAATAAAGGAGGAGTATATATGGGTTATTACAAAAAATACAAAGAAGAGTATTATACGGTCAAAAAAACGTATTATAAGAAGTATTACGAATATGATAAAAAATACTATGACCACCATGATAAAAAATATTATGACTGTGATTACGACAAAAAATATGATGACTATGATAAAAAATATTATGATCACGATAAAAAAGACTATGATTATGTTGTAGAGTATAAAAAGCATAAAAAACACTACTAAACGCCATTAACATCTCCTCGTTTTTACTTTCCCCCGGCTATTGCCGGGTCTTTTTTGTTTATGCACTATATGTATATTTCTGAAGCTTCCCTTTCTATGAAAACCTTGGTGACTGAGTATAAAACGAATAATGAATATTTAGTACATAGTTTAGTTAGTTCATAAGTGAGCGCATTCAGTTTATTGCAGTTACAAAGAAACTTTTATAAACTCTTTGAGGATCATACATAAAAGGAGAGGTTTTTTGTATAGAAACATCGTATTTTATCTCATTTTACTTTGTCTATTTATATCAGTTGTCATGAAAAGCTTTGAGGTGATAAGCACAATAGCCAATGTTATCTGCTTTGTTTTCGTATTGCTGTACCTTAAAGACGACATGAAAACATACTCACGTAAAGCGTTAGCAATCCTAAGTATTTGTTTTCTTTTCTTAGTCGGTATCTGTGCTTTTATCATTTTACAAGGACAGACATTGATGAAACGTCACCTCTTTTTTACAGGCTGGGAAACGATAGCGGGCATTCTTTTAATGATCGTTTCTTTAAGCATTTGTACTTTTATTTTGAGGAAAATTTCAAATCGGTTAAAACGATTGTGATCTCGTTCTTTCCTCTGATAAAGTTACATAGCTTTCAGATTGGAGAAGCTTTTCGTCCCTAACATCATTCAAAATGAAATATTTTGTCTATTTATATACATCAATCCAGTTCCAAAATAAGGTATAATAAATGGCGAAACCACTATCTAAAGGGGGAATTTTGGTGAAAAAAGTATTGATTGCAGGTGCAGTAGGAACAGCAGTTCTTTTCGGAACCCTTTCATCAGGTATACCAGGCTTACCAGCGGCAGACGCTCAAGTCGCAAAAGCAGCATCCCAGCTGCCTAACGGAATCGGCGGCCGTGTCTACCTGAACAGTACGGGCGCCGTTTTTACAGCTAAAATCACGCTTCCTGAAACTGTCAAAAACAACGACTCGGTCTCTACTCCCTATATTTATTCTGGCTTTAGGGCAACAAGCGGAACTGAAGCCGATATCGGGCTTCAGTACAGCAAACAATACAACGTCTGGAAGCCCCTCATGAAGGTTGGGTCCAAAAATGAAGAAACGTACATCGAAGGAAAAGATAAATTCACATACAATAAAGGCTTCCGCCCTGGAAGCACAGTCCAAATGACAATCTATAAAAATTTAAGCGGCAATACGCGCATGACCCTTTGGGGAACGAACAATGACGGCTACACCGGAAGGATTATCACAGAAATTCAAGGAACCAACATCGGCACGATTTCAAAATGGAAAACCCTTGCTACCGCGGCTGTTTCGTATGAAAGCCAGCGTGATGCGATCAAAGCAACCTTTTCGACATCTTTTAACAACATCACAATCGACAATAAAGCCGTCACTCCTGTGGTAGATACACAGGATTTCGCAAAGGTTTCTGTTGCAGGAAATAACGTTACGATCTCTGTTAATAAATAAACGAAGCAGCAAAAAGCCGCCAGCATTGTCTGGCGGTTTTCCTTGGAGCATACTGGTCATAGTTCGTTTCTTCAGCTCTTTTGTTTAAACCTAACTTTAATAAGGGTGGAAATTGGTATGAAATATGAAAAAACAAGTCTTTTTGGAATGATTTTAGTTATTGTAGCACTTCTAATATCTATATATTTTATGTGTAATACAAATGCGTTGATACCTGCTGGATATGATCTAGCTATTCATGGAATTGTAATATCTAGAACTGTAATGATTGCTTTTACTTTGTATTTAGTTTCAAAGTTAGGATATTTTCTTCTGAATAAAAAAGATTAACTGTAGAGTTAATCTTTTTTATGTATTATACGTGTTTGTCCTTCAATTTTTATTCATCTTCCAGATTGCTTAATGAAATTAGGATACCTGCTATCCATTCACTGCACAATAAAAAGGCAGCATTAAACCGCTACCTCAAATAAAAGCTTGTCCCCATGTTTATAGTTGATTAACTTGAAATCATCAATGGTAAAGTTATAAAAATCTTTCACTTCAGGATTGATCCATAGTTCAGGTGCTTCAAACTGTTCTCTTTCCATTTGAATTTTCAAATTGTCTATATGACGTGTGTACACATGGCAATCCCCAATGTTAAAGATATAATCACCAAGCTCATAACCAGTCACTTGAGCAATCATGCGCTGCAACACATTGTACTGGAATACATTGAATGGATTCCCCAACGCCATGTCATTGCTCCGTGCTCTTACCTCAAGGTGGAGCTTACCTTGCTTAACATACCATTGAGTTTCGTATACACATGGCGTTAAGGCCATTGCGTCTAAATCATCAGGATTCCACAGCATTGTAATGTGTCTGCGTGAAGACGGGTTGTTCTTCAATTGATGAAGAAGATAATCAACCTGATCCACTTTTTCTCCATTTAGACTTCTGTTTTTCTTCCCCAGCTGAAATCCATATGCATGTCCGATGGTGCCGTCTTCTTGTTTCCACTGATCCCAAATATGTACGCCCATCTTGTTTAAATCATTAACATCATTAGATTTCAGCTGCCAAATCCAGAGCAACTCTTTAATGGCTGTTTTCCAGGCAACCTTTTTTGTCGTTAAAATCGGAACCTCTGAGTTGTCGAATCTCATTTGCTTACTGATTACACTTAGAGTATGTGCCGGTGTTCCATCTGAGTCCCACTTGGTTCTCACATCAAACTCTTCGTCTGAGATTCCATTATTGATAATATCCTTTATAATTGAATTGTATTGTTTATCGAATTGCGTCATAACTATTCATATCCTTCTTTCGTTTTCAGTTGCTAAGCATAATTTATTACGAATGCAATATTATCGCAAATACTAAGCACTCGCAGATAAAGTGAGGATCTTATTCCACTCACTGTGTGTTTAAAGAGGAGTTAATCCCCCCCTCTTTTACACCTGTATTTCCCCATAACATAGTCTGTCACATAGCTCATAGTTACCGCCAGTTTGGTACATACACCGTTGATAACATTGTTGAGGATTATAAGAAATGGTTTGATATTGCGGCACATAAAAATTCAAATAGTTAGGTGTTTGTGTATACCAAATTGGAAATTGTCTAAACACATTAAATCCTCCAATAGCTTTTTCTGATTTAATGCATTGTATTTTACCTCAATATCAATTGTCAGTTGTCCATGTGCAATTGGGCTTTCTTTAAAATAAATTCTCTCTAATTTCATTCATTTGATCATTAACAACTTTTTTATGATATTTGGCAGCGGTTCATTCCTTATATGATCTGTTTCTAACCGGTTTTGCTGCTTGTTTTTGATGTCTAACTTTAAATCCTTCCAAAAGCAAATGAAAAATCACATCATAGATCTCTAGAATCTTAACCATAACGTTCAAATATTCTTCAATGAGAAAGTCCCTTTTTACGTATATTAATCTTCTCTATACACTTTACTATTATTTTACAGTGATTGAGTGCTCTCTCTCGCTCTTATTTTCATAAACAGCTATCCGTTTTGTTTTTCAGAAAGTGTTTTAAACAGCCTCTTTTTACTATTCTTATTTCATTTGACCATACCATATCATTTAAACTTCATAAATTAAATTCGAATAAAATAAAGGAGGAATTTAATTGGGTTATTATAAAAAATATAAAGAAGAGTATTACACTTGGAAAAAAACATATTACAAAAAGTATTACGACAATGATAAGAAGCATTATGATTGCGACAAAAAGTATTATGATCATGATAAAAAACATTATGATTACGACAAAAAGTATGATGACCATGATAAAAAATATTACGATGATCACGATTATCATTACGAAAAAAAGTATCATGATGACGATGATCATTATTATGATTTTGTCGAATCATATAAAAAACATCACTAAATCTCTTAAACGTCTATTTATTCCCCGGCGACATACCGGGGGCTTTTTTATGATATTTATCGACGATACTCAGATTTTTTTGTGCTCATGGCTGCTGTAAATTCAATTATTAATGAACACACGTCATTTAACTTGGCTTATTATTAGTGACATTACTAGTTTTTAGTTGCCTTCCCCTACTTATAAAAATTTAGATAAAAGTATTTCTTTATAGAGATGCTTGTTTCATCGACATCTCAATCCTAAATGTGGTAAAATCGATAAAAATGTAAAAACTGTAAATATAATAAAAGGAGCATCTATATGTATATAAGTATTATAATTTTAGCATCCATGCTTTTATGGGGGGCAGTTATCCACGAGCTAAGTAAACCTTCAAAAAAGCAAAACACCAGAAAAATTGTTTCTTTGACATCTTTAGGTTCTTTATCGACTTTAGTTATTACTATTTCACTTTTTCAAAACTTCCCTTTTTAAAATTTGTTTTTAATTAAATGCTTCGTATTAAAATATTCATTTTATACATAATATTTATATGTACCTTGGCTGAAACCTCCATTAATCAATCACACAGCATGAAGACAGCCAAGGATTTATTTTGTTTACTTAGTACCTGTTGAACCGAGTCCTCCTCTATCTTCGTTTCCCAAATGCTCGACTTCAACCAATTCAACCGCCGGCATTTTCTTCATGATTCTAAACTGACAAATACGATCACCCTTCTTAATTTCAGTATCACGCAATGCATAAGCAGGAAAGAACCAGAAATCGTTGTCACCCTTATATGACTCATCGATAACACCCATTGAATTTGTTTGAATAACGCCAAAGTTCTTATATGTACTTGAACGAGGGACGACATGTGCTTCGTAACCTTCAGGCAGCTCCATTGCAACACCTAATGGGACAAGCTTAAATTCATCTTTTTTGATTGTTACATCTTCAGCTGCCCGAAGATCAATCCAGTCTCCCTGCTCAATTTTGCTGATTCTTGTTTGTGTTTCATCTAGATACTTGATTTTAATTTGCATTGTCATGTATTAGCTCCTTTAATTTTTATTGACTATCATACACTAAGGCTTGTTCTTGTGTCATTTTCATCAGTTATAAATTGAACGTCTTCAAAATCATTCTGTAAAGCATTGAAGTAAAGTTTTTCAATGAATTTTTTGTTTTTACAGTAAATCGAAACGTAGCTATTATCTGCTATCAAAAGGACAAGTTCGCAATCACTGTCAGCAAACTCTTCATATGTATTGACTTGATTAACCATTTTTCCATATGGAAATGCTTTCAGTTCAACGAAAATGGTATAGTACTGATTCAGTTTTAATTGTTGCTCAAAAACTGCCCCTTCAACAACTGCGTAGTCATGAAAAAGCTCCTCATCAACGAGTTCTCCTTCTACAACAAAATAAGATTCCCCACTCGTTTGCCACCTATAATTAGCTATTTCTACCGGCTGCAGTATTCTCCATAGAAAATTTCCATATTCATTCGGTATTTGAAAACTAACTCCCCTATTCATGTATACCCCTTACTTTAAACGATTTTTGTGAATACGAGTTTAATTATATACTCTGACGTTAGGTTTATGGAACAAGGAATCGACTGCCTTTTCAACCGATTATCTTTTACAGAATTTCCTCAGCCCTTCTCATTTAAAAGGTTCTTCCAATGTTCATAACAATAGACGCCCTCTTGTTCTCTTGTCTTTGTCGAGAAAAGTTAGCCCAGCCAGTGCCTTCATATGAAGTGTCCTGCTTGTCTCATCTCTGTAGACCGTACTTGATTACGCTTTAATCATCCTCATGTTATGACATGTTTACTCCGTCATAAATATTCACCAGAAATCAACATACACTTTTTGTATTTCTTGTGAATTATAGGATTTCCCAAAGGTCTTTCCAACTCTTTATCGAATGTATAATTTTGTAATTTATTTCTTATATAGGAGATGAAGAAAAGTGTTTAAGAAAATTGTGGTAGGTACGATTTTAGTTAGTTCAATTACAGGATTAAGCTCTACTTATGCTTCAGCTGCATCAATTGACCACACACCTAAAAAAGTCTCTGCGTTTGCAAAAGCACAATCCGATATTATACTAGAAGAGGAAGAAACGTTTAGAGGTGACGGAAAATTTTATTTTGATTATTATGGAAGTGAAGATGGCGAAATCAGAGTTTTTGTTGAGAATACAGGAAGCAATCCATTTGAATTCAAAATTGTAAAACCAGGTGGTGGAACAATCGCTTCCGGCTATACAGTTAAACCTGGCAAAAGTGTAACTCTAACTCTTGACGTATCACACTATAAAACCGGAACATATTATATTCGCTGTCAAAATGATGATGGAGCTAAGATAAAAGCTTTTGCAAAAGTACGTGCTCTCTAATAGGAATCCAATGGAGCAAGGAAGATTGTTGTTACTTCCTTGCTTTTTTCTGTGCTTTATACTGCAAACATCAAACAACAGATTCTAACCTGTATCCTTTGTATTGATGAACGATAAGTTTTTCCTGATTAGATTTCTCGTTATCATCTACCCTTAGAAAAAAATGTCCCAAAACAAATAATCATTTTTGTAATCCTCGGTCGCCGTACCCATTAACACCCCACTTACAAGCCTCATGTATCCCGTACTTGCTATTATTCGAACATTGATAGGCACCTTCTCGTATCACATGGATTTGCTGTTGAATGATTTCAAATAAAGTTGAATAAAATAAGATCGAATCATCCAACAATTAACATTTACTTGCGGCAATAGGTGGTATTTATAATCCATAAGAAGGAAGGAAGCGTTGATGATAAAGCTTTGCCGAGAAGTTTGGATCGAAGTCAATCTTGATGCCGTTAAAAAGAATTTGCGAGCGATCCGCCGTCATATTCCACATAAGAGCAAAATTATGGCTGTCGTAAAAGCGAACGGTTATGGTCACGGGTCTATAGAAGTGGCACGCCATGCACTGGAACACGGGGCGAGTGAGCTCGCTGTTGCCAGTGTGGAGGAAGGAATCGTTTTACGAAAAGCTGGGATTACAGCACCTATCCTTGTGCTTGGTTTTACATCCCTTAGTTGTGTAAAGAAGTCAGCAGCTTGGAATATAACATTATCAGCATTTCAGGTTGATTGGATGAAAGAAGCAAACAAGATATTGGAAAAAGAAGCGAGTGCTAACCGGCTGGCTATTCATATTAACGTGGATACCGGCATGGGACGATTAGGTGTACGCACAAAGGAAGAACTTTTAGAAGTAGTGAAAGCCTTAAAGGCAAGTAAATTCCTCAGATGGACAGGAATTTTCACACATTTTTCGACAGCTGATGAACCGGACACAACACTCACAAAGCTGCAGCACGAAAAATTCATCAGTTTTCTCAGCTTTTTAAAAAAACAGGGGATTGAGCTGCCCACCGTGCATATGTGCAACACGGCTGCAGCTATCGCATTTCCGGAATTTAGCGCTGATATGATCCGTTTAGGTATCGGCTTATATGGTTTATATCCTTCAGCCTATATTAAACAACTAAATCTCGTTAAGCTTGAACCTGCGTTAAGTTTAAAGGCACGCATCGCTTATGTGAAAACCATGCGGACAGAACCCCGAACCGTTAGCTATGGTGCTACATACGTCGCAGAACCTAATGAAGTCATTGCTACACTCCCGATTGGCTATGCTGACGGCTATTCTCGTGCCCTTTCCAATCGCGGGTTTGTTCTTCATCGCGGAAAACGAGTGCCAGTGGCGGGAAGAGTAACAATGGATATGATCATGGTCAGTTTAGGAGAAAACGGTGAAGGTAAACAAGGAGAAGAAGTCGTGATTTACGGTAAGCAAAAAGGAGCCGAGATTTCCGTTGATGAAGTGGCTGAAATGCTCAATACGATTAACTATGAAGTCGTGTCTACATTATGCCGCCGCATCCCTCGTTTTTATATAAGAGATGGCGAGATTTTTAAAGTATCAACTCCAGTATTATACGTGTAGAACATCTTAAAATGCTGAATCAAAATCCCTCTACCAGAGGGATTTTGTTTTTTCTGAAACTAAAAAAATCCCTCCTATAAGAAGAGAGATTTTCAACATATTTATACCTCAATAATTGATTGTTCAGGAGTATTATGATCGTGTCGAGAACGAAAATGCTCTTCTAATTCTTCAAGTGTACGCCCCTTTGTTTCCGGCATGAATTTGTATACAAAACCGATTGCCAATACACCTAAAGCCACAAATATAAAGAATGTAAAAGACAAACCTACAGAGCTAAGCAAGATCGGGAAAGCAAAACCGATCACAAAGTTTAATATCCAAAGGAAAAAAACACTTATCCCAGAACCAAGTCCTCTTAACCTTTGAGGGAATATTTCCGCTATGACAAGCCAAGTCACAGGTCCTACACACCCTTGCATAAAGGCAAGAAATAAAACGGTCAAAGAAAGCACTACATAAGGAAGTGCCATAGATCCATCAAGCACAATTGAGAAAATCGCAATCAATAGGAGAGCTGTAGTCGTCCCCGCCAAACCAATCAATAATATTGGACGCCGTCTCACTTTTCCGACCAGCCAAATCCCAAATATAACTGCAATAACTGATATCAGCCCATTTCCAATATTAGCGATTAAAGCCGCTTTTGTACCAAAACCAGATTCTTTAAGGATTTGTGTGCCATAATACATAATCGAGTTCACACCTGTAATTTGATTCACGATGGCAACACCGATTCCAATCCATAAAAGACGGCGCAGCCATGGTGTAGAAAAGTCCTTGAGTGATGCCTTTTCTAGTGCTGTATCTTTTTCTACCGCTTCTTGAATTTCTCTACATTCAGCTTCTGCACGTTTATCTTCTCGAATTTGTTTAAGAACTCGCAGCGCCTCACTGTTTTTGCCTTTGGAGATTAGCCATCGGGGGCTTTCTGGTACCTTAAGCATACTGGCAAATAACATGATAGCCGGTACAGCACAAATGACTAGCATGTATCTCCAAACATGTCCCGTATTTGCCATTGTTACACCGAGGATCGCATTAAAAACATATGCTAAAAATTGCCCGCCAACAATCATTAGTTCATTTTGGGTTACCATACGCCCTCTCTTTTCATGCGGTGCCATTTCTGCTAAAAAGGCCGGCACCATCGCCGAGGCTCCTCCAACAGCCAGCCCCAGTAAAAAACGAAAGGCCGCCATGATGAAAACATTAGGTGCTAACGCTGTTCCCAGTGATGCCAGGAAAAATAAAAAGGAAAGATTAAGGATCATTTTACGGCGGCCATATCGATCAGCCAATCTTCCGCATAACAACGCTCCAAACGCGGCACCTAATAAAAGAATACTCGTAACAACCCCTTCTGTAACCGGTGTTAAATCAAGCTGATCTGGCCTTGCCATAAAAGGTAAAGCTCCATTTATAACTCCGGTGTCATATCCAAAGAGAAGCCCTCCAAAAGTTGCTGAAATCATTATTAATTTCAACCTTCGATTTCGATGTTCATTCATATCCATTTCCCCTGCCTTTATTAAGAATACTTAATAAGCTCTTTCAGTGTGGATATTGAGTCAAAACTAAAGTCATCTCTATCTTAGATTTTCGCCTCTGGATTTGTAACCGTTTACATTTTTAGTCAATAGAATAAACCTAAGCTATTAGTTGTTATGTTGTAGTAATGTTTTTGTCACATTATTGTCAATTCTCATATTATCATAATTCCAAAAGCATTTTCAGTCAATATTATTTTCGGGATTATTTATTTCCGCTATGTGATGGTGATGTTTTGATCATCTCGTTGTGAAGTTAACTATTGGCAATTTGAGTGTTATAAGTTCCCTTGAAGTTTTCCATTCACAAAAAATGTCCATATCGTTATAATGATGATGTTTAATCGCGAAAAGAGAAAATGATAAAGAGGGAATCAATATGAAGAAGATTTTGATCAGTATGATCGCAATCGTTTTAAGTATTACTTTGGCAGCTTGCGGATCAAATCACGCAGCCAAAAACCATTCAGATTCTAATGGGACGGAGCAAGTCTCTCAAGATACTCAATCTAATGAATATAATCAGACAGAACAAAAGGCCGGCACGCCTCATTCAAAAAAGCAGAAGAAATTGGTCAATGTTACATTAGATAGAGCAATAGATGGAGATACGATTAAGGTTATTTACAACGGAAAGAAAGACACAGTTCGCTACTTGCTCGTTGATACACCTGAGACGAAGAAACCAAATTCTTGTGTTCAACCATACGGTGAGGATGCGTCGAAACGAAATAAAGAATTGGTCAACAGCGGTAAGCTACAGCTGGAATTTGATAAAGGCGATCGCAGAGATAAGTATGGAAGACTGTTAGCATACGTTTATGTTGACGGCAAATCTGTTCAAGAGACATTATTGAAAGAGGGATTGGCCAGAGTAGCATATGTATATGAGCCTAACACAAAATACATAGACCAATTCAGACTAGATGAGCAAGAAGCAAAATCAGAAAAACTGTCAATTTGGAGTAAGAGCGGTTATGTGACGAACAGAGGATTTAATGGCTGTGTGAAATAGAAAAACACTGTCTGTTAAAAAAAGCAGCAAACCTAGCAGAATGCAGTTTCCAAAGAATTAGAAAGAGATGATGGCGTGTCTAGTTTCCATTCTGCTTATCAAGCTAAAATCATGCAACTAGCCTGTAAAATTTCCGCTGTATAGTAACAATAAAAAACACCCCTTCACGTCAATGTGAGGAGGTTGTAAACATCCTTCCTATTTCATCATAAATCAAGAGATCCCTCTACCGTCGTTAGCGCGGTTTCATACATCTTACCCATTGGCATTCCTAAGCTTCCCCACTTCTTGAAGTGTTCGCTGACAGAATACGATTCCGCTCGTTCGTTTTGTCTGCTGGACACTCCAATACTGTTTAAAGGTTGCGATACCTTGTTCTCACCATGAGTTTAGTTACTATTGTAATAGCTTAGTGTTTTGTGATGAAAAATGACATCAAAGGCCTTTGATGATGATTAATCATTAATTGTTTTTCGGTTGATCTCCGGACAATAACATCATTAGTTTTTTCGAAAGCTCTTCAAAGCTGTATTGAGATCCTTTGTGTGAGTGTAAATGTTCTTATACAAATCAAATAGTGTTTTATATTTTTGAACATTTTGCGCCTTTGGATAAAATGCAGCAGCCTCACGAATGAACTGCTCTGCACATTCTTCAAGGGATTCAAACCATCCGCTTCCAAAGGCAGCCAGCATTGCAGCCCCCATAGCTGGCCCTTGTTCATTTTCTAACTTAATTACCCTCGTATTGAAAATATCAGCTTGCATTTGCAGCCACGTATCATTTTTAGCTCCCCCACCAATAGAAACAACAGTATGAACTGATTTTCCCGCTTCGCGGAATAGCTCAATTGATTCATGTAAAGAGAATGTGATACCTTCCATTATTGCCCTCAAAAAGTGCTTTCTATTGTGGGCTCCATCCATTCCGATCAAGCTTCCCCGAATAGAAGAATCAGCATGCGGCGTTCTTTCACCAACTAAATAAGGAGTGTATAGCAGTCCATTGGCTCCTATCGGAATAGCTTCCACCCCCTGCAATAATTGCTCAAACGATTCGTTGGGTGCAAACGTTCTTTTAAACCAGTCCAAGCTGTATCCTGCAGCGAGCGTGACGCCCATCGTATAAAAAGAATCCTTTTTTCCATGATTAAAAAAGTGGACTTTCCCTTTAAAGTCTCTTTCTTTTTCTTCTTCGTAGGAAAGTATGACCCCTGACGTCCCAATACTGCATAAAGTTTTTCCGGAAGAAAGGATACCTGCTCCAATAGCGCCGCAAGCATTATCTGCTCCCCCAGCGTACACTTTTGTTTTTTCTAATAGCCCGGTCTTCGCGGCAACGTGCGGAAGCAGCGATCCTACACAATCATGAGATTCAACAAGCGGAGGACAAATATCTGCAGAAATACCAATTTGATTGCAAATATCATTGCTCCACTCCTTGCGAGTAATATGTAAAAGTAAAGTTCCTGCTGCATCGGAGTATTCCGTGTGAATGGCACCGGTCATACGGAATCTCACATAGTCTTTCGGAAGCAAAAACACAGCAGTTTTTTTAAAAAGTTCAGGTTCATGTTCCTTCACCCATAACATTTTAGGTAATGTAAACCCTTCTAAAACACGGTTTTTTGTGATGTCAAGAAGATGATCGCCAAATTTCTCGGTCATCCTTATACATTGAGGCGTTGTTCTGGTATCATTCCAAAGAATTGCATTCCGTAACACCTGACAATCTTTATCAAGCAGTACTAATCCATGCATTTGTCCCGAATAGCTTATCCCGTCAATATCCTTGGCTTGAACATTGGATATAGAAACCAATTCAGCCAATGCTTCAATTGTTTGCTGCACCCAGTCTTCAGGATTTTGCTCACTATATCCCGCCTTCTCTTGGATAAGCGGATACCTTTTGGACGTTTCTGCACAAACCTTGCCGTTTTGATTAACTAAAATGGTTTTAACAGCACTCGTTCCAAGATCTATTCCAATGACATACTTCATTTTTTCACTCCTTGCCCTTTTAAAAAACCATTCACTCTAAATAAATCCTAATTATAGAAGTTACCCGTCATAACAACAAGCAATAGGAAAGGAATCATGACGGGTAATTCAGTGACTTGGTATTGATAGCAGGATCTGGAGCTTATCCTGTTATACTTCTAAAATGTATTGGTTCAATATCGCTTTTAATTTCTCCTGTCTTCCAGATTCGTTTTTAATTGATTTATGATTTAGCGCATATTGCTCAAGTGTGTGGAAATTAGCTCTTCCTTCTATAATTTCAAGACCAATCCCTTCAGTAAAGCTGCGGTAACGATGTTGAATCACATCTTCAAACACACGATCTTCGATTAATTTGTGGGCAACTTTCAATCCTCTTGCAAATGCATCCATCCCTGCAATATGGGCATATATTAGATCATCAGGCTCAAAAGAAGATCTTCTGACCTTCGCGTCAAAGTTTAATCCGCCGCTTCCTAGGCCGCCATTTTGCAGGATTTCGTACATTGCTAATGTCGTAGAATATAAATCCGTCGGAAATTCATCCGTGTCCCAGCCTAAAAGAGGATGACCCTGGTTTGCGTCAACAGAGCCAAGCAGACCATGTACTCTTGCCATGCGCAATTCATGTTCGAATGTATGCCCAGCTAATGTGGCATGATTGGCTTCAAGATTTAATTTAAAATGATTGTCTAAGCCATATTGCTTCAAAAAGGCAATGGTTGTTGCTGCATCTGTATCGTATTGATGGGTGGTCGGCTCTTTTGGTTTTGGCTCAATCAAAAACTGCCCTGTGTACCCGATTTCCTTCGCATAATCCACTGCCATATGCATAAATCTAGCCAAATTATCAAGCTCAAATTTTAAATCGGTATTTAACAATGTTTCATATCCTTCACGGCCGCCCCAAAATACATAGTTCTCAGCGCCAAGCTCTTTTGCTGTTTCTAACCCTTTTTTCACTTGTGCTGCAGCATACGCAAACACATCTGCATTGCAAGAAGTCGCGGCACCATGGACGAAACGGGGATTCGTAAACATGTTTGCGGTATTCCATAATAGCTTAACGCCGCTATTTCTCATGTAATCTTTAATCATGCCTACGATCATATCTAAATTTTGGTTTGTCTCTTTTAGCGTACTGCCTTCTGGTGCAATATCCCGGTCATGAAAAGCAAAAAATGGTGCATCTAGTTTTTCAAACATCTCAAATGCTGCTTCTACTCTCATCTTCGCTAGATCCATGCCTTTATAGTGATCCCATGGTCTTTGCATCGTAGCTGCTCCAAAAACGTCTGTACCATCAGCAGTAAATGTATGCCAATAGGCAATAGAAAATCGCAAATGCTCTTTCATCGTTTTTCCGCCGATTACTTCTTGAGGATTATAATATTTAAATGCTAAAGGATTAGTCGAATCTTTCCCTTCGTAAACCACTTTGTTTGCGCTTCCAAAATAGTTGATTGAACTGGAATGAGATTGAGCCATGTGATTTCCCCCTTAAAAATAAATTCAAAACATGATCATTCAAATACAAATGCATTTTATTTCATATTGTAAGTTACCCATTAGTTTGTTGTTTAAACAAACTAACTTATTTTCATCTTATATAACCTCATCAGTATTTTCAATATTTTTTTTAGTTTTTTATGAACACATTAGATATAATAAAGGGAAGATTCGCTATGTACTATGTTCATACTTAATTTAAAGATTAAACAAATGGAGTGGATGAAGTGGATATCGCTGATCAAACCTTTGTCAAAAAAGTAAATCAAAAGTTATTATTAAAAGAAATTCTTAAAAATTCACCTATTTCAAGAGCAAAATTATCTGAAATGACTGGATTAAATAAATCAACTGTTTCATCACAGGTAAACACGTTAATGAAAGAAAATCTGGTATTTGAAATAGGTCAAGGACAATCAAGTGGCGGAAGAAGACCTGTCATGCTTGTTTTTAATAAAAAGGCAGGATACTCCGTAGGAATAGATGTTGGTGTGGATTATATCAATGGCATTTTAACAGACCTTGAAGGAACGATCGTTCTTGATCAATACCGTCATTTGGAATCCAATTCTCCAGAAATAACGAAAGACATTTTGATTGATATGATTCATCACTTTATTACGCATATGCCCCAATCTCCGTACGGACTTATTGGTATAGGTATTTGCGTGCCTGGACTCATTGATAAAGATCAAAAAATTGTTTTCACTCCGAACTCCAATTGGAGAGATATTGACTTAAAATCTTCGATACAAGAGAAGTACAATGTGCCTGTTTTTATTGAAAATGAGGCAAATGCTGGCGCATATGGAGAGAAAGTATTTGGAGCTGCAAAAAATCACGATAACATTATTTACGTAAGTATCAGCACAGGGATAGGGATCGGTGTTATTATCAACAATCATTTATATAGAGGAGTAAGCGGCTTCTCTGGAGAAATGGGACATATGACAATAGACTTTAATGGTCCTAAATGCAGTTGCGGAAACCGAGGCTGCTGGGAATTGTATGCTTCAGAGAAGGCTTTATTAAAATCTCTTCAGACCAAAGAGAAAAAACTGTCCTATCAAGATATCATAGACCTCGCCCATCTGAATGATATCGGAACCTTAAATGCATTACAAAATTTTGGATTCTATTTAGGAATAGGCCTTACCAATATTTTAAATACTTTCAACCCACAGGCCGTAATTTTAAGAAATAGCATAATTGAATCGCATCCTATGGTTTTAAATTCAATGAGAAGTGAAGTGTCGTCAAGGGTTTATTCCCAATTAGGCAATAGCTATGAATTATTGCCATCTTCCTTAGGACAGAATGCACCGGCATTAGGAATGTCCTCCATTGTGATTGATCATTTTCTGGACATGGTTACAATGTAATTTTTATGGAATGGACAGCTATCTTTAAAGATCAGTTTTTTTATTCTAGGAGTATTTCTGAAGTAATGTTGACATAGGCACCTTCTCATATGAAAAAGGAGTTCTAAAATAGAAATCTCCTTTTTCATGTGCAAATTATTTTTCTTTATAACGAAAATATCTAAAGTCGGCCGGAATATGATTACCACTGGTATCTTGGCATTGCATCCCTACAAAGGCCCCTGTGAAGAATCCTCCCCCACGGATGTAATCATCTGATAATTTTTTCGATTCCAGTGCAATGTCAATTTTGTGCCAATCTTCTTTGTTAAAAGAATAGAAATAATAATATTTGTCCTTTTCAATATTTACTTTTAAATATACATACTTTACTTCACGAGGTATAACAATTTTATTGTGTAATGGCTGTGAAAAAGAAAAGTTGTCACATATTGTTAATTCAAGAATGCGGCCCAGTTCTTCATCATGCGTGACTTGAAGAGCCGTCCAGTTCTCTGTATTGTAATAATTCACCAATCCAGCGGCTTGTTGAAAATTTTCCGGATAAAACTCAACAGCAGTTTCCGCTTCAAAATGGAGACTTTGCCAGCGTCTGGCTACAAATGCCTGGGTAAATGTCGAGGTCAATGATTCATGACCGAATAATCGTAAATGATTTGGCGCTTGAGTCAATGAACCTAATTCATTCGTGAATGGGATTCTTAAAGTTTGAAAATTTATATTTAATGTTGATTCCTCAAATTCATCTACTTCCGGGTACGTTGCTTCAAACTTGGTTTCGGGTATAGAAGGTGCTTCTACCTCCAAGCTCCCTTCTTTTCCACCTTCTACATAGGGCCATTCATCTTTCCAGTAAAGTTTTTGAATAGCTGTTTCTCTGCCCAAAGGACAATATCCTCTCTGCTGAAAAATTGAATCATCGTCAGGATGAATAGGACGTCCCGTTAAATGAGCTAAATACCACTCATCTGTATGTGTTTGAACAATGGATGCATGTCCACATTTTTGCAATGGATTTCCTGGATCATGCCATGACGTTAAGATTGGATTATCAGGATGAACTTCATATGGTCCCTCAATATTTGTAGAACGGGCAATTGTAGCAGCATGTTCGAACCGTGTTCCTCCTTCTGCAGTTAATAAATAATAATAGTTCCCAATATGATAAAGGTGCGGAGCTTCTGTCAGTTTTCTATCAGTTCCTTCAAATATTACTTTTGGTTTACCGATTAATTTTTGCTCTTTATCAGAATATTCCTGTATAACAATTCCTCCAAATGAGTGCCGATCAATACGGTGATCCCATAACATATTTAATAAATACTTTTTTCCATCCGTATCATGGAACAAAGAAGCATCAAACCCCGAGCTATTTAATGTAATCGGCTCCCCCCAATCACCATTAATCGTTTCACAAGTAACTAAATAATTGCGACAATCTTTCCATGCGCCATCTACTACCTTAACATCCGTATAGATCAGCCAAAACTTCCCATCACTATAGCTTAAACATGGTGCCCAAACCCCACCTGAATTTGGGTTTCCTTTCATGTCTAATTGTGAAACTTTCTGTAATGGATGTGCAACTAAGTGCCAATTTACTAAATCTTTTGAGTGGTGTATCTGGACTCCCGGAAACCACTCAAATGTAGATACAGCGATATAATAATCCTCTCCTACCCTACAAATACTTGGATCGGGATTGAATCCTTTAAGTACGGGATTGGTAATCTTCATTTGGGACTCCTCCTCAGTTTATTTTCTTTTTTAAGCCTTGAAATCATCAATATGATCCAAATAAACTTTGTCTCTATTCTCTAATTCTCGAACCATGTTTTTATATTTTTTCTCATCTAAGTTATAGAAATTAATATCAATTAAAGCTAGAACCAGCAGGAACACGGGAATAATGGTTGTTGTAATTAAAATCCCCATTAATGCCGCCGGGGTTTGTGCCTGATTTGCCACATATCCAAACTTATCAAGAACCAGACCCGGAACAACTCCTCCTAAGGCCATACCAAACTTAAAGAAAAATCCGATTATAGCGTAAATGAGCCCACCCATTCTTTTCCCAGTCCTGTACTCTCCATATTCTATTGTTTCAGGAATAAGCGCCCACATATATCCCCCGGCAGTGAGACTTCCAGCAGCAGCGATTAATCGACAGAAAAGTATGAGGTAAACATTACTTGGCGGAACAAACAGTAAAGCTAAGAGGCCGATCATATTCAGTAATAATGCATAGTTTAGTAATTTCTTCTTCCCCAAAAATTGATGAAGCCTTGGAATAAACGGTAAAATGACCAAAGCCGGCAAACTTCCTATCAAACCGTACCACTTCACCAAATCCTCTCTTTCTAAGTTATACGTTACGTAATAAATGCCAACCGAATTACTGATGGAATTCACTCCAAAAATAATAATAAAGAAAATACTTAATACAACAAGTGGACGATTAACACGAAACTGCTCAAATATATCCGTAAATTTAATTTTTTCTTCGGATTTTTGAAGAGTGACACGCTCTTTTGTGCTTTTAAAACAAAAGATTAAAAGGCACCCGCCTATCATTCCCAAAATACCCATGGTTAGTTGCCAGCCAAGAGATTCGTTGCCGGAAGTATCGCTTAAATAAGCAGCCAGTAAGGGAACAAAAAATGCAACGACAAGTCCCCCAAGATTCGCAAATAACATGCGAACAGAAGTTATACTAACCACTTCTTGATTATTTCTAGTCATTGCAGAAGTTAACGCGCCATATGGAACGTTTATCGTTGTGTATGTAAGCGACAAGCCAACATAGGTTATATAGGCATATATTAATTTCCCCATATCCGAAAAGTCTGGGGTTGTAAAACAGAGTATTGCCAGTATGACAAATGGAAAAGCTCCGAATAAAAGATACGGTCTAAAGCGTCCAAATCTGCTGTTCGTTCTGTCAACTATTGTTCCGATAAAAGGATCAGCGAGAGCGTCGATTATTCTAACCACTAAAAACATAGTACCGGCTGCTGCTGCCGATAAACCAAAAATATCTGTATAGAAGAACAAAAGATACGTAGACACTGTTGCATAAATTAAATTACAAGCAAAATCTCCAGACGCATATCCAACTTTTTCAACCATGCTAATCTTCTTTACATTTTCACTGAGCATGATTTCTCCCCTTTTCGATCCTTTAATATGGAACAGTGTGAAACGGTATAACAATTTCTCGAATTTACGGTCAGTAAACGTTTATAAAAGCGCTTTCAAAACAGTGCAAAAAAATATGGTGATCAGCAAGCAGAAAATTCATCTTTTTTCGTCATACCTTATATACCTGGAAAAGGATAAAAGCCTCATTCTTTCGTTTCTTATATTGTTTAGGTCCATTAAATCGATCCTCTTATCCCCCTTCCATCCATATTCAGTAAGACCTTATCTTGTGGACAATGAAAGTTCATTATATTAGTTTGTTGATCGAACAAACTAACTTGATTTAATATTATAAAATCCTTTCGACTTTTTCAACATCTTTTTCAGAAAGTTTAAACAGGTCGGATTTTAAAAATTCTAAAAGCCCTGAAGATCATTTTTACAATCTCCACTTTAAAAGAATTCTTTCATATAAGGTATAGAATTTTAAATTCATATATACTTCATTCCCCAGGTTCTCCAACCAAAAGCAGTCTATTCAGATCTGCTCCTTAGTGTTTTCTTCTTTTAACTTTTTGTTTAGCTTAAACCCAATTAAGACATTGACAATCGCTGCTGGAAAATATAAAATTCCTGCACCCATTATTCCCAGGGCAGTACTTGAACTCACTATAAATGCCTGCATTTCTGTGTTTCTTGACTTCAGGCTAAGTAATACTAGGATACCGGCTAAAACCCCTATAAGTCGTGCAATACCTGAAATAAAGAAATCTGTTAGGACTCCAAATAATTGTCCAATAATTGATAGCACAATCCCGAAAAAGCTGGATAATAAAACTAATTTTTTCATGGTGGTATTCCCCTCCTTTTGATGCGTGAATGCCGATGTTGTGGAATGAAAAAGAGCTTTTAGTTTAATGCTCTTTTTGCTTTTGGTATCCGACAGTCATATACAAAGAAATTTATGTATTTAACTTTTCATCATTTTTAAGCTCTTCCTATTCCTTTTGTAACCTGCATAGAGGCCGCCAAAAATAACTATAACATTACAATCCAAATAAAAAAATTCAAGTCAAATCCCCCAATTAAAAATAACACTTCTTATGCTCTCGGATTAATTAAACAATCTGAATATTTACTCTGCTTGTTTCAGCAGCCTTTACTTATCGTGAACGGTGTGAACACATTATTTAAATCAAATTTAAATTCGCAGAAATATTGAGTCCCAGAACCAATAAATTAACGCAGCAATAATGCTCATAATGTAATACCCAAAGCTTCTGAATACGGTAAGAGCATTTGACGAATAATCAACAAACCAGAAAAAAAACACAGCTAAAAAGGCTATTGCAGCATAAATTAACAAATTGATCAAACTGAATTTTCTGGGCCTTCTTCTTAGTAATTTTTGCAAAGGAATAGCAAATAATAAGTAAGTGATAAATGAGTAGAATGCTATGATTCCTATTGTGATTAATGCGATCGCCATAAAACCTGAATAAACAAACATATACAAGCCAAAGATTAGACCATATGATAAGCTTGAAAATACCAATGTATAGGCGTAACTGCCTAACGGTTTATATAACCACAAAATGGTACCTCCGCTATTCTTTAAATTTTAAACTTCAAAAAACAAAGCCCCTCCGATAAACCAGAAAAAAGGAAATGGAAACATAACTGCATTTAAGACAATCCCATATACAGCACACCGTTTATTTGTCTTTATTGAAACGAACGCTAAAATGATTCCTATAGGAGAAAGTAATAATGGAAAAAACAATTAAGATAGCTGAGATAATTGGAATAGTGATTGAAAAAATAGCTGCAGCTTTTTTAACATTCATATTGAAAGCAAGTCTCCGTTCTCTTTAAAATCGTAGTTTTATTTAGTCTTGAGAAAGTTTGTCAAAATCTCTTTCTTTCATTTCAGGCAGAGTTATATCAATCCCTAACATTTTTATTAATTCTTGTACGTAGCTTTTTATTGCAAGCATATTAAATGGGAAATCGAAATCAAGTTCTTCTTTAACGCTTAGAATATCCATTGCATACGAACAATTATGCTTCATACCTAAAAGATCACCATTAAAGCTTAATACATCTTTATAGAGTAGCTAAATAAACACAAATATGGTTTCCACCTTGAGAATCAATATCCACTAATCTTTCATCAAGTACTAATAAAAATGCAGATCTCTCATCATCACATAATACCAACTGAAAAAGATAAAGAGAAGAACACTTATTAGGAAGTATGGTATGTAGCCGTCATAACCAATGCCAAAAACATAAACAACAGCAGCTGATAACGCGGACAAGACATGAACAAATATGATCCTTAAAACTTGCATGTTTATAACCTCTTTCTTAATGAATGCTTCTTCAACATTGTCTAGATCCTCCTTAAAATCACTTTAAAACTACTGCTCTACTTAGAAATTAAACATCTTGATCGCATTTCTCATTCTTCCGCCATTGAATAGTATTTCGGCGAGTTATCGCAACAGGTATTAAGAGTAGAGTACCGACAATAAGCAACATAAAAAAGATCACAAACAGCGCACCTGTTCCCGGAACAATTTCTTCATAGGTAATAAAGCGCTCCTTCCCCTGCAGGACGAAGAACCGAGAATTTTCGAGAAAGACCAGATGAAAAGCGATAGACGTCCATAAGCTTCCTGTTACAATACGCAGGAGTTGAAGGATGCATCCAAAAGTCAACAATAAAACGATGTAATCTAATGTGATAGCAGGTGATTCAATTCCAGCTATATATTGCAAAACACTTACAATTATTGGTGCAAGCACAAACAGGATTGGTTGTAGGAGTAAGGCCATAAAACAGTTCCAACGCTTATTTAGAGCATAGTACACCGTCCCACGAAAAGTTAATTCCTCTGGAAAAGCTTCATAAAAGAATGCGATAATCATATTTAGGAGCAATGCTGTCACTAAATGGACAGAGAAGTGAAATTGTGTAACTTTGATCCAGCCTAATAAATGGGCGATAGCGAAACCAGACCCGGATAATACAATCACATATATTGCTCCTATTATGGCTTTCGGAATGGCTTGCCGCCACCCAGACAGTCCTATAGAATAAAAGGGTCTACTAGACATCCGTTTAAGAAGAATGTAGAGCAACGGGACAGTTATTAATGTGACTAAACCTGCTTGGATGCCTTGCTTCAAAAGCTTGGAAGCTCCTGCTTGGCTAGCCATTGAACCAACTAAAGTAGCAAAAAACAAAGCAAATACGAATGTTCCCCAACTGAGCAAGACAGTTCCTAACCATTTATGATGATTGTCTTGTTTTCCGCTTTTGGTGAGATGAATTTGCATTTGGATACCCCTCTCACATCATTCATATTAAGCACTATAAGCCCTACTATCACTATACGTTCTATAGCTGTTATGGTTTCAAATTCCTGCATTACCCCTCTTACAATTCCACTCTTCCTCTAAAATAGCGTAATAATATTCATCCCACCATTCATTGCCTTTTGGAATACATTTTTTAAAAAATCCTTCTCTTCTCATTCCGATCTTCTCCATAACTCGGTATGAAGGAATATTCTCAGGTTGACACGTAGCTATAATCCTATGTAAGTTCATTTCTTTAAATCCATATTCCAAGATAGCTTGGGCTGCCTCAGAAGCATACCCTTTATTTTGATAATTCGGATTAAACACCCACCCAATTTCATATGTATGTTCACCAAAATACTTATAAAAAACAATATGGCCTATAAGAAAGTCTTCATCTATTAGTATGACAGGGAATTTTTCAGCGTTATCACCTTTGTTTTTACTTACAAATGCCTTTGCATCTTCTTCAGTAAAAACCCCTTCAGGTATATACTTCATTACATTAATATCAGATGTATACTCATATACAGCTTGCCAATCTTTGAATTCAAATTCACGTATTAATAACCTTTTTGTTGTTATGTGCATTAAAGCAACTCCCCTCATGCTTACTTGATCTTTATTTCGATATTAAGACAACATTAACCTCTTTAAATCACTATCCTTATTCATCAATATTGCCTCTTACTTGAATCAACTGATTTCTGATAGTGAGGACGCAATTGAATATGATTCTCCAAAATAATCCACCTGTTTTTTCGCTTTAGTCTTAGGTCCGTAAACATTGTCCAGCCTCCCCCCCCCGTATATTATTTACTTCAGGAGTTGATTGCATGTGACTGATTTGGAGCGAAAATTATATCGGGAAAAGCGAATTTGTTCCGTATCCGAATTCGTCTTGATAAGAGAAATACGCTTCTCCCGTATATTTTGATAAGTTTTATTTATCGTATTTCGTTGATAGGTTAAGTTTATCGGGATTTCAAACATAAATAGTCCCCCTTTTTGTCCCCTAAAATGTCCCCTGTTTTGTCGGGATTTTGTCGGCGATTAATGATTCAAAACAAAAAAAAACAGGTTTTATCCTGTCCTTTTTGATTCATTTTTTATTATTATCATCTAATCTTAGAACAACAATGCTCAATAAGACCAAACCAATAAACGTACCGTACTTCCCTGTGTCTAAATGTGTGAGTGGAGCTATAAAATATTCAATTATGAATATGATTATAGCAATTGAAACTAATATACGATTCATTTATTATTTAACACCCCGTTTATGCATTTCTCCATGGAACAATAACTGTTGTGCCAATTAACCAATGATAAGAGATCCCGTACTTACCATTATCGGAAACCTTCTTTATCGCCCATTTACTTGCCCACAATGCTCCAGCAAGAGCACCTGCGTACACAGAGATTCCTGGTAACGTTCTGAGCAATGCCGCGATACCAGCAATGGCTCCGGCTGCTCCATCTGCATCTTCAATGATATTTAAAAAGCTTTTGATTTTACATGAATTCATATTAACCTGTACAATTGGAACCTTAACTCTCACACTCTGCTTTCCTCTGCAAGCCATAGCTGAAGCATCACTGGTTACCTCAGAGATTCTAACGGTAGCCGTATCAACTAACTTTTTTGAGCCCTCTGTTAGTAAATATTGATCGACCTTGATAGTTTCTTTAGGCGTGCCTCTATGAAAATGGTCATTTGGTGATCAGCTTCACGAAATGCCTCAGCAAATGTTTCAATTCCAGTATCCTAGAAACATGGCGTTCGATAATCATGCCCACGGAAGCCCCAGCTGTGTGGACCAGTTGCAAGCATAAACATTCTGCGATTCATTACCGACCTTGTCAAAGGGATACTAAATAAAAAAAGAACCTTTATTTTACCATTGGCTTACTTTTGAAAATTTATAAATTATTATTATATTGAACAGTGTTGGTATGATGTATACAAGACCAGTTCCAAGTAGACCTATTACTGAACTAGTAATTAATAATATGCTGAAGACTGGTTTATTATTTGTCTGGATTGAAGCAAGCATGGTTATAATTCCCGCCAAAGCACCTAAAAACCATAAGTTCCCCAAAGTGTAAGAGTCATCTAAAACCGCAAACAGTTGAGCCAGTACAGAAAAAACCGCTCCTAATCCCCCGGAAAAGATAGTCAATTTTTTCATAGAAATCTCCTTTTTGAAAATTGATTTAGATTTCAACGTAATTGTGGATTTTTTTGGTTATTATGTCAATGATAATCATCCACCTTGCTCATCTTATTATTGCTGGTAGAAGTATTGAACAATGGAAGTATCATAGAGTTTGTCGAATTATTTATGCGTATTACTTTCCTTAAGAACTAATTGAAAATTTAGTACATAGACTTATTAGTGACATAGATAAAAGTGACCAGTGCCGCTCCATGATTTATTACCTATTAACATAAAAAATCCCTTGACACTAATAGTGACAAGGGATTGAAAGATTAATACTGAGACATATACTGTTCGCGTTCCCAAGGATGTACTTGCGTGCGGAACATATCCCATTCGATTTCTTTTGCTTCGATGAAGTGTTCGAATAGGTGCTCGCCCAGCGCTTTGACCATGACTTCGTTTGATTTGAATTCTTCTAGTGCTTCCGCAAGTGTTGCTGGAAGGTCAACGATTCCGTTTTCCATGCGCTCTTCTTTGCTCATCACATAGATGTTGCGGTCGATTGGAGCCGGCGCTTCCAGTTTGTTTTTGATTCCGTCTAATCCTGCAGCAAGCAATACGCTAAGTGCAAGGTATGGGTTTGCAGCTGGGTCTACGCTGCGTACTTCAACACGTGTGCTGATGCCGCGAGAAGCCGGGATACGGATAAGCGGGCTTCTGTTTTGCGCGCTCCATGCTACATAGCAAGGTGCTTCATAGCCAGGAACAAGACGTTTGTATGAGTTTACTGTCGGGTTTGTTACTGCTGTAAAGCTTGTTGCGTGTTTCACGATACCTGCAATGAAGTGTTTCGCTGTTTCACTTAACTGAAGATCTGCGTTTTCGTCAAAGAATGCGTTAACACCATTTTTGAAGAGTGATAGATTGCAGTGCATACCTGAACCGTTCACACCGAACAATGGTTTTGGCATAAATGTCGCATGCAGGCCGTGTTTGCGGGCAATTGTTTTGACAACTAGTTTAAATGTTTGGATGTCATCACAAGAGCGGACTGCTCCAGCATATTTAAAGTCGATTTCGTGCTGACCAGGTGCTACTTCGTGGTGAGACGCTTCGATTTCAAAGCCCATCTCTTCAAGCTCAAGTACGATATCGCGGCGGCAGTTTTCTCCTAAATCAGTTGGAGCTAAGTCGAAATATCCGCCTTTGTCGTTTAGTTCAAGCGTTGGCTCGCCTTTTTCGTCCAATTTGAATAAGAAGAATTCAGGCTCAGGTCCAAGGTTAAAATCACTGAAGCCGAGGTCTTCCATTTCTTTCAGAATCCGTTTTAAGTTGTTTCGCGGGTCACCTTCGAAAGGTGTGCCATCCGGATTATAAATATCACAGATGAAACGTGCTACTTTACCTTTTTCAGCTGTCCATGGGAAGATAACAAATGTATTTAGATCTGGATACAGGTACATGTCTGACTCTTCGATACGAACGAATCCCTCAATAGAAGAACCGTCAAACATGACTTTATTATCAAGCGCTTTTCCAAGCTGGCTTACAGGAATCTCAACATTCTTGATTGTTCCAAGAATGTCAGTAAATTGAAGACGGATATACTTCACGTTTTCTTCTTTTACTAATTTTTCGATATCTTCTCTAGTGTACTTTGCCATTTGGTAAAATTCCTCCTCTTAAAAGGTAAATGTATATAGCAAAACAGTTGCTAACGGATTAATGAAAGAAGCGGGACATGTCGCCTTGACGGAATGTATTCCCTCTTTGAAAACGGCCGGCTTGCATGAGCTCGTTTTTCAGGAGCTGTCTCAGTTCGTCATCGGACAGATCATGTTTCATTGGTTTTTTCGTCTTCTCGCTTTGTTTTTGCTCTGGCTCGGCTTCGGCTTTCGCCAGAATCTGTTTAATTCCTGCCATGTTTACACCTTGTTCTATCAGGTGCTTGATTTCTAACAGTTTATCTACATCATGAAATGAAAATAATCGTCTATTCCCTTCACTTCTGGCTGGAAATATCAGTCCATTTTCCTCATAATATCGAATTTGTCTTGCTGATAACTCAGTTAACTGCATGACAATTCCTATTGGAAATAAAGGCATTGAGCGGCGAATATTATCACTCATCTCAATTTCCTCCTTTTCTTAACTTAGTTTCATTATAGGTGATGTTATATTTTGTGTCAATACGATGTAAGGATTCTTAACATCAAATCCAGAGAAATTTTTAAAAAATTTAAATTAATTGCTTTTCCATCAATGAATCCACTGCACTGCATATGGCATTCTTCACATGCGAATAGGTTAATCCTCCCTGAACATACGCTACATATGGCGGGCGGATAGGGCCATCAGCTGATAATTCGATGCTTGCTCCTTGAATAAACGTCCCTGCTGCCATAATGACATCATCCTCGTATCCCGGCATGTAGGCTGGATAAGGCGTCACATGAGCATTGATTGGCGATGCATATTGAATAGCCTGGCAAAAAGCAATCATCTTTTCTCTGTCTGAAAACTCAACGGATTGTATTAAATCCGTTCTTTTCGCATCCCATTTCGGGTTTGAAGTGAAGCCGAGTTTTTCAAGGAATCTCGCTGTAAATACCGCTCCCTTTAAGCTTTGAGACACAACGTGAGGAGCCAAAAAGAAGCCTTGGTACATTTCTTGAAGCGAGTAAAGAGATGCCCCTGCTTCTCTGCCGATACCGGGTGACGTCATACGGTATGAGCAAGCTTCAATCCATTTCGCTTTTCCGACGAGGTAGCCGCCTGTTTTCGCAAGGCCGCCGCCCGGATTTTTTATGAGAGATCCCGCCATCAGATCGGCTCCGACATGGCAAGGCTCAAGCTCTTCCACAAATTCTCCGTAACAGTTGTCCACAAAGACGATCAGGTTTTCATTGATTTCTTTTACAAAACGGATCATTTCTTTTATTTCACTAATTAAGAAAGAAGGGCGATTCGCATATCCTTTTGAGCGCTGAATGCCGATTACTTTGGTCTTCGGATTGATCGCAGCTGCGACTGCATCATAGTCTATCTTTCCGTCTTTCGTCAGATCAACCGCATTATAGCCGATTTGAAAATCCTTTAACGATCCAGCGTTTTCTCCACCCCTGACGCCCACAATTTCCTCTAGCGTATCATACGGCTTGCCCGTGATATAAAGGAGCTCGTCCCCCGGTCTGAGGACACCGAACAAAGCAATTGAGATGGCATGTGTGCCTGAAATGATTTGCGGCCTTACAAGCCCCGCTTCTCCGCCAAACACATCCGCATATATGCTTTCAAGCGTGTCTCTTCCGATATCATCATAGCCGTATCCAGTAGATGGCGTGAAATGAGTGTCGCTTACTTTGTGTTTTCTATAGCTTTGAAGCACTCTCCACTCATTTCGCTCGCTGATTTCTTCTATTTGTTTATGAATGCCGGCAATGTCCGCTTCCACTTCCATTGCCGTTTTCTTCAATAATTCTCCGTGTGTTAATGTGTCAAACATGTCTTTATATTTCCTTCCTACATATACTTCTTTAATTCACCGATGATACTTTGCTCTTCTTGGACATAGCCGGATATGTCATACTGTTCATTTTCTTCATTAAAATAGAAGCGGTCTACCATCGTTTCCGATTTGATTCTGGAAAGGAGCTTCCCTTCACTTGCCGGCACGTGTGCTTCAAAAGACGTTAACAGTTCTTGGCGCAAATAGCGCTGAATCGCTTCTTTAAAGGCTGCAGCGTCGTCCTCAAATTTCGCACTGACCATAATGTGATCCCTTCCGGCGGACGGTATAAAATCAGGCAGTTTTTGATCACGTTTATTGTAAGCCGTCAGCATCGGGATATCATCTGCTTCAAGCTCCTCAAGCAGCCGAAGCACTGTTTTTTCATGTCCCGCATAATCCTCATTTGAAGAATCAATTAAATGCAGAATTAAATCCGCTTCTTTTACTTCCTCAAGCGTTGAGCGGAATGCAGCAATCAATGTCGTTGGAAGATCCTGAATAAATCCTACTGTATCTGAAAGAAGAACACTGTAGCCGCTTGGCAGGACCATTTTTCTGGTCATCGGGTCCAGCGTGGCAAACAGGAGGTCTTCTTCATAGCTGTCAGCACTCGTCAGGCGGTTGAACCATGTTGATTTCCCTGCGTTTGTATAGCCGACAAGCGCAATTTGAAGCACACCGTTTTTCTTTCTTCTTTCACGGTATCGGCTTCTATGGCGAATGACAGTGGAAAGCTGTGTGTTGATTTCATGAATGCGATTTCTGATATGGCGGCGGTCGGTTTCCAGTTTCGTTTCCCCGGGACCTCTTGCCCCAATTCCACCGCCTTGCCGGGAAAGGTTGATCCCTTGTCCCGTCAGACGCGGCAGTGCATATTGCAGCTGAGCCAGCTCAATTTGAAGTTTGCCTTCTCTCGTTCTCGCCCGCTTTGCAAAAATATCTAATATCAATTGCGTGCGGTCAATCATCTTCACTTCAATTGCTGTTGCCAATGACTTCAGCTGACTTGGCGACAGTTCATCATTAAAGATGAGGAGATCAGCTTCAAGCTCTTCCACCAGTGCCTTCAGCTCTTCTACCTTCCCTTTTCCTATATATGTAGCGGCGTCAGCCCTGTTCCGTTTTTGTGTGACGCTGGTCAGTACTTTTCCGTCTGCTGTTTTCGTCAGAGATGCTAGCTCTTCCATAGAATTTTCAAAATGCTCATCCGTGATATGCGGCAGCTGACATCCGACTAAAATGGCTTTCTCCTGAATCGTTTCTTGTTCGTTCAAATGGATGTTCCTTTCTTTTGCATATTGGGCAGTAGTATTATCATACCAAACCCTGCATGTGTATACCACAAATCGATTGCTTTGAAAAGCGGAAATACGAGCAAAAAACAGACCTCTCACAAACTGAGAGGTCTATGCAGATCCAGATGCTTCTTCTTTAATGGAAAGATCTTGGCTTTTGATGGTCATCAAGTCGCTTTTTAAGTATTGGTCTCCCATTAAAAGCCTCATGGCTTGTGCTCTGATCGATTTTTCGATCACATTTCTGACAAAACGTCCATTGCTGAATTTAATGGGACTTGTCGTGCTTTTCACTGTCATTAAGTAATCTTTCAATTTCCATTCAGCTTCTTGACTGAGCTGGTATTCCCTTTCATCGATCATTCGTTTCGCAATCTCCATGAGCTGGGTCACAGAATAATCCGGAAAATCAATGGAGATGGGAAATCTTGATTGGAGTCCGGGATTTAAAGAGAGAAAATGATCCATTTCCCGTGAATATCCGGCGAGTATCAAAATAAACTCATGCTGTTTGTCTTCCATATGCTTGACAAGTGTGTCGATCGCTTCTTTCCCAAAGTCCTTTTCGCCGCCTCTTGCCAGCGAGTAGGCTTCGTCTATAAACAAAATGCCACCTAATGACTTTTTGATTAAATCTCTCGTCTTTTGGGCGGTGTGTCCGATATACTCCCCGACCAGGTCAGCCCGCTCCGCTTCTATTAAGTGACCTTTTGACAGGACATTCATTTCAAAGAACAGCTTGCCGATGAGCCGTGCAACCGTCGTTTTTCCCGTTCCCGGATTTCCTTTAAACATCATGTGCAGCGCTTGCTTTCCAACCTTCAAGCCTTGCTCCGCGCGTTTTTGATTCACAAAAATCCAGGCGTATATTTCCTTGATGTTGCGTTTCATTTCCTCCATCCCAACTAATGCGCTCATCTCTTTTTCGATTTCCTTCAAAATGCCGTGCTTTGCTTCGTTTTTTTGCAATGCAGCCTGATATTCCGCCTCTGCCTCAGCATTCGTCAGCACCTGCTTTTGCCCGTTCAGAATAATGTTGATCTGTCCGTTGTTTTTATAAGTCACAGCGCGCTCCAACATCTTCACCTCTCTGTTCTCTCTATATGATATTCAAGCGGATGCCGATTGTGACAAACGCCTATCATGTGTCGAAACAATTGCTTTTTTCGGGAACAATAAGGAATCCTGCGCTTTCCCGAGAAATACTTTATTTCTTATTGTATTCACGGACATGGGGTGGACAAACCATGAGATTTTGTTTTTAATCATTTTGTCAGAGTATTATGGTGAACTTCTTTCTCATTATTTTCTCCATTCGCCAATCCTTTTTTCATGCAACGGGCTGTTTTTTGTACGAAGCGTATTACCCGCCCTAAGATACCTGAAGTGTTTTTCTTTTTTTCGATTTATAAAGTGGTGTCTTTAATGAAAGGAGCTTTTCTCATCAATTTACGTTTCAAATGCTTGATTTAATATGAACGCAAAGCTTAAAACCAGCAGGACTCAGTGCAGATTAACCGAACCCATAGTACATACAAACATATGGCATATGCACATATTTCATGTCGGACCGTATCTGTTGTCGCTTCATGTTGGATTGTGCGCTTTCCCGAGAAATAATTTCCGGATGTGAAAGGGTTATTTCCTCATTTTTCAGATGAATGATAATCGTACAAGCAGAAGCCGTGTTTTTTCATATCCTGTAATGAGGTGATGAAAAATGGTTAAAATTTTTATTGATCCTGGCCATGGCGGGTCTGATCCAGGCGCAACAGGTAATGGCCTTCAGGAAAAAACGTTAACCCTGCAAATCGCTTTAGCCTTACGTACGATATTAACTAATGAATATGAAGGCGTTTCTTTGCTGCTGAGCCGGACAAGCGACCAATATGTCAGCTTAAACGACCGGACAAATGCCGCAAATAACTGGGGAGCAGATTTCTTTTTGTCCATTCACGTTAATTCCGGGGGAGGCACAGGTTTTGAAAGCTATATTTATCCAGGTGTAGGAGCCCCGACGACGACTTATCAATCGACAATTCACTCTGAAGTGATACAAGCTGTCGACTTTGCCGATCGCGGCAAAAAAACAGCGAACTTCCACGTCCTAAGGGAGTCGGCAATGCCTGCCCTCTTGACCGAGAACGGCTTCATTGATACCGTTGCCGATGCAAATAAGCTGAAAACGAGCAGTTTTATTCAAAGCTTAGCGAGAGGACATGCACACGGCCTGGAGCAAGCCTTTAACCTTAAAAAGACTTCCAGCTCAGGGTTATATAAGGTTCAAATCGGCGCATTTAAAGTCAAAGCGAATGCCGACTCGCTCGCAAGTAAAGCCGAAGCCAAAGGTTTTGACTCGATTGTCCTTTTAAAGGACGGATTTTACAAAGTGCAGATTGGCGCATTTTCATCCAAAGACAATGCAGACACCCTCGCTGCCAAAGCGAAAAATGCCGGCTTTGACGCTATTGTGATCCTAGAATCATAGCCGAGACGGGGACGAGCGTCTCATAAAAAAACCCGGCTCCTCATCGCGAGAAACCGGGTTTTTTTATTCAAGAATATCAACAACAAACTGTGACCATGTTTCCAGACGGTTGTAGATGTCATCCTGTTTTAATTCAGAAACTTTCATCCATTTACCCGCAATTTGTTCTTTCTCCTTCACTTCCACTTGTGCGCCAGGCTTTAATTGAAGCGCAGAAAGAATACCGATATGCACTTTGCCAACACTGTTTTCATCATCATTGATTAATCCCAGTGTGACTATCGCCTGTTTATCTTCTTCATTTATTTGCAGTTCTTCCTCAAGCTCACGGTCTGTGTTCAGCTTTAAGACTTCAGCAAATGAAGCTGCCCCATCGATGGCGTTCATATGGCCGCCAAAGCCGAGAGAAAGCTTGTTGTGCAGTCGTGATTCACCGCCGCCAGCCAGCCGCTCGTAAAGAAAAACTTCATCTTCACGCTTAATGACGACATAAGGTATCGGCTGCTTGAAACGCGGATCTTCTTCTGCGTCCCCTCTTCTCATTTCACGATAAGCCGCTTCAATCTGAGCCATGATTTCTGCTACTCTGCTATCTTCACTGTACACGCCCTGGAAGGTTAAGCTTTCTTTCTTAAACACATCATCGCGCGGGGCAACTAAAATCATTTCGTCCATTTTTCCCATGGGTACTGCGTCCTCCTCATTTGAACCTTCAAGCCGAAAAGAGCAGATATTATATCTGCTCTTTTTCATCTTCAAAATAAAAGTCATCATCTTTAAGCGGCTCAACTGTCGCTTTTTTATAACCATTCCCCTTCATAGAGAAGAAGTCATGTGATTTTGTTTTTGTGTTTAATCCGTTTAAAACGATCGGATTAATGTCTTCCTCTTCGAAGTATGGATCAAATCCAAGGTTCATCAGCGCTTTATTCGCATTATAGCGGATGAATTTCTTTACATCGTGTGAGAGTCCGACTTGATCATACAAGTCCTCTGTATATTCAAGCTCATTTTCATATAACTGATTCAGAAGGTCGATCGCAAATTCACGAAGCTCTGCTTTTTTCTCTTCTGTCTGTTTATTATAAATTTCCTGAGCAAGGAGACCGACATACACGCCGTGAATCGCTTCGTCACGAAGGATCAGGTTAATGATCTCACCGCTTTGCATCAGTTTTCCTTGTCCGTAGAAATATAACGGATAATAGAAACCGCTGTAGAAAAGGAAACTTTCCAGATAGACGGAAGCAACCATCGCTTTGAACAGTGAAATTTCATCATCTTTTTGAATGGCTTTGTAAAGCCCGACAATCATTTGCGCTTTTTTCTGCAAATATTTATTTTGTTTAACCCATTCAAATACTTCATTGATCGTTTCAGTCGGTGCAAGGGTCATGAAAATATTAGAGTACGACTTCGCATGGACAGCGTTCTCCATCATCGCCATAAAGTTCAGCACCGCTTTCCGCTGATGGCCATCTACGTGTTCAGCCACGATCGGCATTCCCGTATTCCCCTGCTCTGTATCAAGAAGCGTAAGTCCGGCCAGTACCTTCATATAAGTGTCCTGCTCGTTTTTCCCGAGGTACTTCCATGTGAGGAGATCGCCGTTTAAAGCAATCTCTTCCGGAAGCCAGAACTGTTTCACGTTTTGGTTATAGAACATTTGGGTAAAATCGTCTTCATGCTTTGACCAGTTTGCTGCGTCATAAATTTTTGTCACTATAAACTCTCCTTTAATCAAACAACACAAGAAAGGCAGCTGTCTTGCCCAGTATCTTTCGTTCTTGCATAGTAAATGGTTTTAATTCCTCTATGATGTGCATACAGATCGATTCGGTTTAAATCACGGGTCGTCATTGTGTCTTTTAAGAACAATGTAAAGCTGATTCCCTGATCAATGTGCTGCTGGATAGTGGCGATCATATCCACAACCTTGAACATGTCCATATCGTAGGCTTCTTTATAGAAGAACCAGTTATTAGATGCAAGCCCAGGCATTGGGTAGTACGTTTTTGAGTTGCCGTATGTTCGTTCTTCAATGCGTTCCATAATCGGCATAACAGACGCCGTACTTGATTGGACGTATGAGATAGAGCCTGTTGGCGCAATGCATAATCTGTAGCTGTGATACATACCGTGTTCAGCCACAAATGCTTTTAGCTTTTTCCAGTCCTCTGTCGTCGGGACATGCATACCTTCAAACAAATTAGCGATTTTTTCATATTTCGGTGAGAAATCAGTAGAAACGTATTTGTCAAAGTATTCACCTGTCGCATAGGTTGAGCCTTCATATTGATCAAACGTTTCGCCCTTCTCTTTTGCGATTTCCGCAGAACGCTGGATGGAGTAGAAGTTCACCATCATAAAGAACGTGTTTGCAAAGTCACGCGCTTCCGGGCTTTCATACGCAATGCCGTTTTGCGCAAGGTAGCCGTGAAGGTTCATAGCACCGAGGCCGATTGATTTCATCGCTTTGTTTGCCCGTCTTACAGCAGGCGCATTACGGATGTCAGTTGTTTCAGACACGTGTGTTAAAGAGTCTGTCGCAAGCTTGACTGTCTTTTCGATTGATTTATGCTCCATGACATTGAGAATGTTAAGCGAGCCCAGGTTGCAGGAAATATCCAGACCGATTTCATCTTCTTCATCATAGTCTGTGTATGAAGAAACTTGAGATGCCTGCAGCACTTCAGAGCAAAGGTTAGAAAATTTGACCTTCGAAATATGGTTATTCGCATGCACTTTATTCACGTTATCTTGGAACATGATGTATGGATAGCCTGATTCAGAACGAAGCATCGCCAATTTTTCAAGCAGTTTCCGCGGGTTGATTTTTTCCTTTTTCACCCGAGGGTTGTCGACAAACTTGTCGTACATTTCGTTCATGTCCATCTCATCCATGTGCTGGCCGTACTCTTTATAAATCGTGTGCGGGTAGAATACATAAGCCGCTTTGTCCTCGCGTGCAAGCTCAACGAACTTATCCGGAATGACAACACCGATCGAAAGCGTTTTGACACGCACATCTTCATCCGCAGAAATCTTTTTCGTATCAAGAAAATCATTGATATCGCGGTGGAAAATGTTTAAATACGCCGCGCCGGATCCTTGTCTTTGTCCCATTTGGTCAGCATAACGGAACGCGTTATCAAGAAGCTTCATGACGCCTACAACGCCTTTTGTCGCATTCTCAACATCTTTAATGGCTTCACCTTTCGCGCGAAGCTTGGACAGGTTAAGAGAAACCCCTCCGCCCAGTTTAGAAAGCTGCATGGAGATATCGATCGCTCTTGAAATGTCGTTTAAAGAATCATTAACTTCGAGCAAGAAGCAGCTCACAAGTTCACCGCGGCGTTTTCTGCCGGCGTTCAAAAATGTCGGTGTGCTCGGCTGATATTCCTGATTGATCATCAGGTGCACATATTCCTTTGCTTTCTCAGTGTCGCCGTTTGCGAAGAACAGCGCAACAATTGAGATCCGGTCCTCATAACGCTCGAGGATTCTTTTCTTGTCATTCGTTTTCAAAGCATAGTCATTATAAAATTTAAACGCACTCATGAAGGAAGGAAAACGAAACTTCTTTGCGTAAGCTGTCTTAAACACTTCTTTAATGTCTTCAAAAGAATAAAGGCTTAAGAACTCCTCTTCGTAGTATTGGTTTTCAATCAAATAATCCAGCTTCTCTTTTAAATCGTGAAAGTACACTGTGTTTTGATTGATATAGTCTACAAAATAGCTATGTACAGCCTCTTTATCCTTATCAAACTGGAATTTTCCATCTTTTTGGATCATGATTTCGTTATTTAACTGGATCCATTTTGGCACTTGATTTTGTGACAACTCTTTCTACCTCCTGAGTAAACAATTCAACGTCTTTAGATGTGCCGCTGAGTTCAAATTTGTGCAAGATCGGCACCTGATATTGTCTTGAAATGGTATCGGCGCTTTTTGCAAAGTTATCGCCCCATACTTTGTTGCCGCTCGCAGCGACACCTAATAAGAGATGGGCGTATTTTTCGAGAAATGATTGTGTTGATGCCGGTACCTGACCGAAGTTTGTCGTGTAGGTGACCAAAACAAACGGAGTGTCCACGTGGTCCATTTCGTCCACCTTGCGTATCTGCTGAAAGCCTGTTTTATTTACAAACCGCTGAACATTCCCTGTTTTCGAATCAAATATGATTTGTACCACGTTTTATCACGACCTATCAAAAAATATGAATCTCTCATCACTAACACTATATATAGTATACTACCCTCTAGCAAAAACACAATATATAGATTCGTTTTTATGAAAAATTCATATTTTGATCAAATCAGGCAAATGGGCAGACTCATTAGGGCCCAAAAAAGAGAGCAGAACGAGAATCATCTCTCGTCCTACTCGGGGTGTCGTTTTTTAGCCGATGTATATCATAACATGAAAAAAAACTGCTTAGTAGTCTAGATTTTTTTTTCTTAAGCTATCACAGCATTTTTCGCTCTCTACTGTTTCTTCTATTTCAACATCCGCGCCGATCTCTTCTAAAACCGCCTTCAAAGCAGTGATAATTGACGCTTCTCTGATTAATTCTTTTCCGTTCACAATGATACTTGTTCCGTATTCATAGCAAGAATCATCTTCGCAAATTTCTTCCCAATGATTCACGATCACTTTATGCTTCATGTTTTCACCCTCTGTTTGATCTGTGTCTGTATTTAGTTTAGCGGCTGGCATCCGCTTTGTAAATTCGAATGCTTGTGAATTTTATTCAAGTTCATCATCCGCGTATTCTTTCTTCAGCTTTACCTCATTGCGGGACTCATTATACTCATAAATTTTGATATAGCCGTCCTCCATAACGCCAAAATGGTTATGTTCAAGCGGAAACGAGGTGGGCTGAGGCGTTTCATAGTCTGAATTGCCGCTGTCTGTTTCAATAATGGTATCTTGATTCCCGCACGCCCCGAACAGTAAAAAGACAGCTATCCATACAAGTGCAATCCTGATTCGTCTCAGTTCTGCTTCACTTTCAAACAAGGTCGATCACTCCCAAATTCATTTTATACATAATATACCATTTTCACTTCCGTATGTTGTTCTCATAAAAAAAGACCGTGCCTTAGCATGGTCAGCTTACACAAAAAGCTTGGAGCAAAAGTGGATTCATGTTAAAAATGGCCGCCAGGAACCCCGGCAGCCTTTCTTCATGTCTTGACATGGCATTTTTTGATCTATTCGAGTTCAAGCTGGACGTTTTTTTGCGGCGCAAACGTTGAGATCGCATGTTTATATATAAGCTGCTGCTTACCTTCCGATTCCAACAATACGGTAAAGTTATCAAAGCCTTTCACCTGGCCCCGCAACTGAAAGCCGTTCAGCAAAAAAACAGTGACATACGTATTTTCTTTCCGGATTTGATTCAAAAACTGATCCTGAATATTAATCGGTTTCATGTTTCGTCCTCCTTGATTCTCTATATCATACAGTTTCGATTAAAGTTCGAGTTTTCCTGCTATATGTGTGAAAATTTCCTTTTTTTTCAGCTCCATATCAACAGGCGGTGTCATATCGAACCATGTGACCTGCATTTTGTTGCGAAACCACGTCAACTGGCGTTTCGCATACCGCCTCGAGTTCTGCTTTAGCTGTTCGACAGCATCGGAAAGTGTCACAAAACCGTCAAAATATGCATACAGCTCTTTATAGCCTATCGCCTGTATTGATTGACAGTCTCTCACGTTCTTGTCGTATAAGCGTTTCACTTCCGGAAGAAGGCCTGACTGCATCATCATATCGACCCGCTGATTAATTCTTTCGTAAAGTGTGTCTCTATCCATTGTCAGGCCGATTAACACTGCATTATACAGAAGTTCTCGTTTTTGTTCCTTCAAATGCTGGGACATCGTTTTTCCGGACGTATGTAAAATTTCCAGTGCGCGAATGACTCTTCTTGTATTATTCGGATGAATCGCAGCTGCTGCCTCGGGATCTGCTGCAGCAAGTTTGGCATGAAGAAAGTCAGCGCCTTCCCGCTCAGCAGCCATTTGCATGCTCTCTCGAAACACGGGATCATTTGCCTCTTCCGTAAATGTATAATCGTAAAGCACAGATTGTATATAAAGCCCTGTACCGCCGACAATCATCGGAAGCTTTCCTCTATTTGCAATCTCGCTGATTTTATTTCTTACTAAGCTTTGATAATCGGCAGTAGAGAAAGAGTCCTGGGGATCTAAAATGTCAATCAAATGGTGGGGCACTCCCTCCATCTCCTGTTCGGTAATTTTAGCTGTTCCAATATCCATCCCTTTATAAATCTGCATTGAATCTCCGCTGATAATTTCCGCGTTTAAGGATTTGGCTAGCTGAATACTTAAATTGGTTTTCCCCACTGCCGTCGGTCCGACTAAAATGACAACGGGCTGCTTCGTATTATTCAATATGTATCACTCTCTTTTATAAATCTCCCCCCATTATAGCATTCAACATGGACAACCACCTATCCATTTTGCCCTTTTTTTGCATCGGTAAACATCCTTCTACCAGCAGAGCGGCTCATTGCCGACAATTTCCCTTGTCTTTCCTTTCAGGGTATGACGATGCGTTTTTCTTCTGTCATCTCCTGGATCGTACACAACCCCTCCGTACTGGATCTCAATCGGCTCGTTATAGGCCAGATACGTCGTTTCTTCGATTTCATGATAATGTGTGCCATCTGCTAAGGGAATCGCCGGCCCTGAGATTCCGTAATACCGATGAAAATGGCCGTTTTCAAATGAAGTGATCCCTGTATAGTAATGTGTATGCTGATCGGTATTTGATCCGTTTGCCGGCTGAGTAAACCCTTCAATGAGATGATAATGGCCCTGTTCTCTCGTTGTTTTGACATGATAAGCATGTGCGTGGGGCGGTGCTTTTGACCAGTCAGACTGATACAGGCCCAATGTGTTCACATCCTCCTTTTCCTCGATTCGCCCAATCAAATCCGGGCAGGCTGAATACACTGCATCATCTACACTTTATTACAGGAGGAAAGAAAACATGAACGAGTTAGAAAATTTCAGCCCTGAAGATACAAGAATATTTGGAAGACCGTTCGGATTCGGGAGACCATTTGGGTTTGGAAGACCGTTCGGGTTCGGTTACGGGTTTGGAAGACCCGGATTTGGTTATGGATTTGGTTTTGGCCGGCCATTCGGATTTTTTGGAGGACCGTTTATCGGCGGCCTTGCAGGCGGGCTTATAGGAAGCGCTTTATTTAATCCTTATTTGTATGGCGGATACCCCTATTATCCGTATGCCCCGTTCCCTTATTATTATTAAACGCAAAAGACCCCTTAAAAAGGGGTCTTTTTAAGTGTGTGAAAATGAATCTCTTGACTCATACATAGGCATACACTAATATTTTTCTAGCTGAAGTTTTTTTCTAATCTAAAAATATAGTGAGGAGAATTCATGATGTTGATAGGATATATATTCCTCACGATTGCCATATGTTCAGAATCGATAGGAGCAGCCATGCTGAAAGTATCTGATGGCTTCAAAAAGTGGAAGCCAAGTGCTTTGGTCGTTATTGGCTATTCCCTCGCCTTTTATATGCTGTCCCTGACTTTAAACCATATTCCCCTGAGCCTCTCCTATGCGACTTGGAGCGGGGCGGGCACGGTGCTGACGACAGTGATCGGAGTAAAATGGTTCAAGGAAGATCTGAATGCCAAAGGGCTTATTGGGATTCTTTTATTACTATCAGGGGTCGTGTTACTTAATTGGCAGTAAAGGAGTGATGAAGATGAGAGGATTGCTTTATTTGGCTCTCGCCATTGTATCTGAAGTGTTTGGGAGCACGATGCTGAAGCTTTCAGAAGGATTTACACAAGCCTGGCCCATTGCCGGAGTCATAGTCGGATTTCTTTCTGCTTTTACGTTTCTAAGCTTTTCTTTAAAAACAATTGACTTATCAAGCGCGTATGCAACATGGTCGGGCGTTGGTACCGCGCTTACAGCAATTGTCGGTTTTTTGCTTTTTGGCGAAACCATCAGTTTAAAAGGTGTATTCGGTCTCACGCTTGTCATTGCAGGCGTGGTCGTGCTAAATCAATCGAAAGCCCACGCTGAAGATAAAAAACAGACGGTCTGTGAGTGACCGTCTGTTTTCTTTATTCTCCACCCAGTTTCACAGAGGCTTCAAGCTGCAGCTCGACATTTCCTTGAATTGCACGCGAAATCATGCATGACGCCTCCGCTTTTTTACAAAGCTTGTGAGCCAATGCGACGTCATCTTGTGAAGCATCATGTTTAAGCACGACAGAGGGACGGTGAATGATCTTTTTGTATGTAAAGACTCCTTTTGTGACGTCGACAATGCCTTCTGACTCCATCTGTAAGTCTTCTTTTTCCAGCCCGCTTCTCTCCATCATCGCTGCAAGTGTAATAATGTAACAGGTCGCTGCCGCCCCGAGAAGCATTTCATCTGGGTTGGTCCCTTCTCCCGGGCCATCCATTTCTTTAGGAATGGAAATCGATGTGATCAGGTTTCCGCTTTCAATCGTACCGACATCATTGCGGTTACCCGGCCAATTCGCTTTTAAATAAAAATGATGATCTGCCATTGTTTCGCCTCCTTTTTTATCCTATTTCAGTCTACTGATCTTCTCTTATTTTGTCTTCTGATCTGCTTGTTACGAATACTCTTTTTCCAGGACACCTTTGATCGCACTGACATAAGCATAAAATTCACTATTCTTTGTGTATTTTCTATTTTTATAATAAAAATCATCAAAAAATGCTTCTCTCTGCTCACGGCTGATTTCCAGCTGGATACTTAGCCCCGTTTCCCCTTGGTTATTAATGTTTTCGGCATTCAATCCAGCAAGACCGCTTTTAGACGACGCTAACTCAGCGGAAAACCCTCTCCGCTCAAGGGCTCTCACAATCATTTTCGCCCGCTTTCGGTCTGTTCCCCCTACAAGCGTATTCTTGTTCTCTCCTTTATATCCGTGAAAAGCCACCACATATTGATGCTCCTTGATTTTCTTTTTTGCCAATGGCTCATCAAAGTTGGTGCTTGTAATGTGCAGCGTTTGGTTATCGTGGGACTTCAACCCTTCAAACAGGTATGTAGAGTATTCATTATTGAAATAACGAACAAGCTCACTTACTCCGCCTTCAATTCTTCCGCCATGCGGAGACATAATTAAGACTTTGCTTCCTATTTTCTCATTATATGAAATATCGTAATCGGCTGGGCTCTCATTCTCTGCCAAGCTGCTGAAATTTGAATATGTATCTGGCTGATTTGATGGTTCAGGTTCCAATGAGTAATGAACATATCTCAAGAACAAGACAATGGCTAAGACTAATATGACATTTAGTAAAAATCTTCTCATGTTTAACTCCTTTCATAAGAATGGCGCGGTTCATTATATGAGGTTTAGCCAATAGGTTTTATCTTACCATTGTATACACAATATCATCAGTGAAAAAGTTCCCGGTTTCAAAAAATCAATTGATTGTCACGGTTATTAGCGGTTCATTTCAAATAAGAGTGAAAAAAGGTTGAGAGGAAAGACAAAAAAGGTAGGAACAACCTCACTTGGCAAATAAATGTATATAGGTTTAAGGAGGGTTTTAGTAACAGGCTGCCCGGTTGCTGAGACGGACAGCTGTTAACGGCCTGCAGAATAGAGATTTTGCTTATTTGTTCTCACAAAGTCACAGGAGAGGATAGAGTCCAATAAAAATGTTCTGATCTGTTGTTTCGAAAAACAAAATGCTTTGATTTTCGTTTTGCTTTTCTGTCTTACAATAATCGTTCTTTTACTAATCGTTCCGTCTTTCTTCATATATATAATGCTGATTGGCATTTGGCTTTCCAATGATCGGTGCAAGTAGAAATTCATACGGTTGCTCTCCCCTTCCCAGTTTGATATGATCACATTATAATACGAACAAATGTTCTTTTTCAATCCCCAATGATTTCCTCAACTTCTGAATCTATCGTATCTAATGCGAAAGATTCAGAAAAACAAACTCTTGTCTGTCTCTTACAGAGGACAAACAAACTTACCAAACCTATCATCTGTTCATAGAGTATACAGAGAACCTTATAATAGGAGGAAAATACATGTTTGGGTACTCTATGGTACAAATGGTGAGAGCAAATGCTCACAAGCTAGATTGGCCGTTACGGGAAACCGTATTGCAGCTTTACAAGCCCTTCAAATGGACTCCTTGCTTCTTGCATAAATTTTTCGAAACCAAATTGCAAAACAGAAAAAAAATGTCAGTCATTATCGAATTTGAGGAAGGCTGTCACGAGACCGGCTTTCAAATGGCTGGAGAGGTTCTGCAAAAAGAAAAACGCAGCAAGCTAAAAAGCCGCTTCAACAAAATCAACTGCTGCAGCGCCGAGGTTACTCCTTCAGCATTACATTCCCTTCTCTCTGAATGCAGCAATATCCGTAAAGTGTATTTAAACCGCGAAGTCAAAGCGCTTTTAGACACGGCAACCGAAGCAAGCCATGCGAAGGAAGTCGTCAGAAACGGGCAAACCCTGACAGGAAAAGGCGTTACTGTCGCTGTTGTCGATACAGGAATCTACCCGCATCCTGATCTAGAAGGCAGAATTATCGGATTCGCGGACATGGTCAATCAAAAAACAGAGCCGTACGATGATAATGGTCATGGCACACACTGTGCAGGTGATGTCGCAAGCAGCGGCGCATCCTCTTCCGGTCAATACCGCGGACCTGCACCGGAAGCCAATCTCATCGGCGTAAAGGTATTAAACAAGCAGGGTTCAGGAACGTTAGCAGATATTATAGAGGGTGTTGAGTGGTGTATTCAATACAATGAGGACAACCCCGATGAACCGATTGATATTATTAGCATGTCGCTCGGGGGCGATGCCCTTAGATATGATCATGAACAGGAAGATCCGTTAGTCAGAGCGGTTGAAGAAGCGTGGAACGCAGGGATTGTCGTCTGTGTCGCTGCCGGAAACTCAGGCCCTGATTCGCAGACCATTGCAAGCCCGGGCGTGAGCGAAAAGGTGATTACAGTAGGTGCGCTTGACGATAACAATACTGCAAGCAGCGATGATGATACTGTCGCTTCCTTCTCAAGCCGCGGCCCGACAGTATATGGGAAAGAAAAACCCGATATTTTAGCGCCGGGTGTTAATATTATTTCCCTTCGCTCTCCGAATTCTTATATTGATAAGCTTCAAAAGTCAAGCCGTGTAGGGTCTCAGTACTTTACAATGTCAGGAACCTCGATGGCAACACCGATTTGCGCAGGAATCGCAGCTTTAATTCTTCAGCAAAACCCGGATCTTACCCCTGATGAAGTAAAAGAGCTTTTGAAAAACGGCACGGACAAATGGAAAGATGAAGATCCGAATATCTACGGAGCGGGCGCTGTCAACGCAGAAAATTCCGTTCCCGGCCAATAAAAAGCACCAAAAAGCCGGCAATTCTCTCTCAGCAGAACTGCCGGTTTTTTCGTTTGAATATTCATAATAATAAGGTAAAATAATGGAAAATAGATGAAGGAAGTGAAGAAAGTGCCATATTATATCTGCAATACATGCGGTGTGCAACATGCACAGACTGTAGATCCGCCCAACTCGTGTCTGATTTGCGAGGATGAAAGACAGTATATTCATCCCGATGGACAAACTTGGACAACCCTTGAAGACATGCGTGAGAAAGGAAACCTTCAAAACATCCTCCAAAAGGAAGAAGAGCATCTTTACAGCATCAAAACTGAACCAGAGTTTGCGATCGGACAAACAGCCCATCTTATCCAGCATAAGGGCTTCAATGTGCTGTGGGATTGTATGACATATCTTGACCAAAAGACAATTGACCAAATCAACGAATTAGGCGGTATTCAAGCCATCGCCTTGTCTCATCCACATTATTACTCTACTCAGGTTGAGTGGGCTGAAGCATTTCAGGCCCCGATCTATATCCATGAGGATGATAAAGAATGGGTGACAAGGCCAAGCAATCACATTCACTTCTGGTCAGGGGAAACGCTCAATATGAAGCCGGGACTGGACCTTTACCGACTGGGCGGACATTTTAAAGGCGGTGCTGTTTTGCATTGGAGCAAGGGCAATGAAGGGAAAGGCTGTCTATTGACCGGAGATATCATTACGGTTGCGGCGGACCGAAACTGGGTCAGCTTTATGTACAGCTACCCAAACCTCATTCCCCTTCCCGCCTCCAAAGTTGAAGAAATAGCAGCCAAAGTAAAACCGCTTCAATTCAACCGGCTTTACAATGCTTTTTCTAAAGTTGTCAAAGAAAATGCCGGCGAAGCGGTCCAGCGTTCTGCCGTACGCTATATCAAGGCTCTGAACAGCGAATTGTTTCATACATAAAGAGTGGGGCGGCTCTTTTCCGTGTAAAAGATGCAGCAATTGGGAATAGTATCGTGTAGATCAAAAGGAGGAATATTGATGGCACACACGAATACACAGCTTTCTCAATGGCTGGAATCAAAAGTCGGCCAGACGCTTGATATTAGAAAAGGTGAATTGACCCATGATGAAGAGATATCAGACTTGGATCAGATTGTTCTCCACCTTCAAAAAGTGGCTATACGCAGTACGAATCATCCTGATGATTATGTTGCGAAAGAAGAGCTGGTTTTAGAAGGCGAAGGAACAACATTCACTGAGGACGGAAACGTACCGCTTCCGCAAAATGCCTATGAGATTCCTTTATTAGGTGAAATACATATTCACCAAGAAAACGAAGGATTGAAGGTCATAACAGATCGTGCAGTATATACAATTGATATCCAGCACAGCTGACAGTCACTTTCATCAAAATAATACAGCGTAGCGCCCTTTGAGCTTTCGTTCAAAGGCGCTGCTTTATATCGAGCCGTTTTTTCACTTTTTTCGTTCTTCACCCTATTGAATGACTCCTAAAATAGATATATAGTTTTAGAGACAGGATTACATTTCAAATCATTCTGTTTTTTGTAAACTAGTTCAGCAATTTGATTCATCTATTTACCCTATTAGGCGAGGAGAATGCAAATGGAAAAATTGATGTTTCATCCGCATGGTAAAGAGTTTCATCACAATCCTTTTTCAGTTTTAGGACGATTTAGAGAGGAAGAGCCCATTCACCGATTTGAATTAAAACGGTTCGGAGCCACATATCCGGCCTGGTTAATTACCCGATACGATGATTGTATGGCCTTTTTAAAAGACAATCGAATTACAAGAGACGTAAAAAATGTGATGGACCAAGAACAAATCAAAATGCTCAACGTTAGTGAAGATATCGATTTTGTATCCGATCATATGCTGGCAAAAGACACACCTGACCATACCCGCCTGAAATCACTTGTTCATCAAGCATTTACTCCCCGAACCATTGAAAATCTGCGCGGCAGCATTGAACAAATTGCTGAACAGCTTTTAGATGAAATGGAAAAAGAAAATAAAGCGGATATCATGAAATCCTTCGCTTCCCCTTTGCCTTTTATTGTTATATCTGAATTGATGGGAATCCCAAAAGAAGATCGGTCACAGTTTCAAATCTGGACCAATGCGATGGTTGATACCTCTGAAGGTAATAGAGAGCTGACAAATCAGGCCCTTCGTGAATTTAAAGATTATATCGCCAAGCTGATCCATGACAGAAGGATAAAGCCAAAAGACGATTTAATCAGCAAACTTGTGCATGCTGAGGAAAACGGCAGCAAGTTAAGCGAAAAAGAGCTCTATTCGATGCTGTTCTTGCTCGTTGTAGCCGGCCTTGAAACAACTGTTAACTTACTCGGCTCAGGCACCCTCGCATTGCTGCAGCACAAGAAGGAATGTGAGAAGCTCAAGCAGCATCCTGAAATGATCGCTACAGCGGTTGAAGAATTGCTGCGATACACCTCACCTGTCGTTATGATGGCAAATCGGTGGGCCATCGAAGACTTTACATATAAGGGGCATTCGATCAAAAGAGGAGACATGATTTTTATAGGGATCGGATCTGCCAATCGCGACCCGAATTTTTTTGAGAACCCCGAAATATTAAATATAAATCGGTCGCCTAACAGACATATTTCTTTCGGTTTTGGCATTCATTTCTGCTTAGGAGCGCCTCTTGCCAGGCTGGAAGGCCACATTGCATTTAACGCACTTCTGAAGAGATTTCCTGATATTGAACTTGCGGTTGCACCTGATGACATTCAATGGAGAAAAAATGTCTTTTTAAGAGGATTAGAAAGTCTCCCTGTTTCACTTTCAAAATAACATTCAAAACGCCCCCTTTTAAAAGAGGGGGCGTTTGTGTTTTCTCAGCGCTTCACCAATTCATCTGTTTCTTTTTCTTCCCTCGCTTCATGTTTCTTCCGGAAAGCCTTAAGGAAATTCGCATTCACTACTCCCCTGTTTGAATAGAGCTTTTCGCAAAATTCTAACATGGCTGTTGACGCTTTCGGTTCGGTTAATATCATGAAGTGGTTGCTTGAATCGACATCCACCAGGTGGAAATGGGGAATTTGCCGCTCCCATTCCTCCCAATAGGTAGCTTGATCAAACGGTTCTTTTTCATTTGATAGAGTGAAATAAGTGTCTAAATCACCAAAGAAAGACCTGCTTTTGTTGCGGAAATAATAACATTTTACCGTCTCAGGATCAGGGAGAGGCTTAACAGTGTACGACTCCAAATCATAGGCGCGCTGTGTTTTCATCATTTGCTGAGCCTGCGTACGTATTTGCTTATCTGGTTTGTTTAGCCCTCGTTCTTTTGCCAAGTCAATCAACTCAGACAGGAATTCTTCATCCTCTAAGCTTATGTCCACCTCTTCACGGCTGATGAGAACATCCGTAAGCTTTTCCCGTTTCGCAATCGATGCCAGCATCGTATTAATTGTTTGCAGCATTGACGTTTTCATAGATGCCTCATTCTCTTTTGTCTCAGAACGATATGGGGAGTCAACCATCACCATGCTTTTGACAGCAAGGCCTTGGCTTTGCAGCTGGCGAGTGACTTCATATGCAATCATCCCGCCTAAGGAATATCCGCCTACATCATAAGGACCTTCAGGCTGTATGGATCGAATGATCTCTATATAATAGGAAGCCATTTGTTCAATTCCGTGCAAAGGCGCAGAATCAGTCATGAATCCTCTGGCTTGAATGCCGTAAAAAGGGCGCTGGCTCTTTTGGGCAAATTGCTGATAGATTTCAACTCCTCCTACTCCGCCATGGAACCAAAAGACAGGGCGCCCCCGCTTGCCGTCATTTAACGGTATCAATTCCGGAAACGTGCGAGCTTGATCATTTTGTAAGGATGTATCCTCCTGTTTCTTTGCGATCAAGTCCATCATGTCCTGAACAGTATGGCATGCTTGAAGCTCCGTCAAGGCAATGAGAGGGTCCACCTTTGATTGCAATTGCTGTAATAACTGTATGCAAGAAATTGAATCAAATCCATACTGCTGCAATGGCTTCTGAGGCTGCAGTTCATCCGGAGCCATCCCTAGTACAGTTGCTAATATGTGATGATCGCTGCTGTTGTTGATACGCTCATCCTGTGAAACAGAAGGCGTATTCTCTACTGCTTGAAAGCCGTTCCAGCAACTTCTCTTTTCAAATGGATAGGTTGGCAACGGTATTCTGCGGGCACCTTTTCCTTGATAAAGCTTCTCCCATGGGATTTGCACCCCTTTTGTCCAGCAAAACGCGATCTTTTCAAGGTTGTTTTCAGACAACAAAGTCTCGATCACCATTTCTCTTAATGGACCATCCAGCAAGGCTTCGAGATCTGACGAGCCATTTTCTGCATTTCCGCTAAAGACAGGTACAGAACTTTTCGGCTTATCGCCTTTTTCTGTAGCTAAGCAGTCTTGCAAGCCGATTACCAGTTCTTCTTTACTGCGGACGACGAGCGCCAGGCGGTCTTCCATTTCCTCTCGGCCGGTTTGGAGTGTATAAGCATAATCTTGTAATGACAGTGCTTGTTGTTTATTCACATAGTCAAGCTGCTGTTGAACAATTGCTTTTAGCCTGTCTTGATTCTTTGCAGAAAGAACTACAATGTGGGCACCATTCTCACTCATACTAACCGCTGGTTTTGGTAAAGGAATATATTCTTCTAAAATGACGTGCGCATTTACGCCTCCAAAGCTATAGCTGTTGATACTCGCTCTGCGCGGAATTTTTTTGCCTGCATCGTCACTTAAATCCCTCCATTGCTGATTCTCGGCAGTCACTCGGAAACGGGTGCCCTTTATTGACACCTGGTCATTCAAAGACGAAAATCCGGATATGCCTGGTATTGTTTGATGCTTCATCGCCATGCTGACCTTCATAAGAGCAGCCATGCCTGAGACGAGTTCACCGTGACCGATGCTCGGCTTTAAGCTGCTGATATAACATGGCGCTTCCTCCCGTACTTCCTGTGGAAGTTCCAATTCGAGCTGACTGCAGCCTGACTTTAACGCCTCTATTTCTATCGCGTCTGCCAATGGAGAGGCGATCCCATGCGCTTCTATATAGGTCACCGTTTTGGGATCAATTTGCGCTCCTTGATAAGCCTTCAGCATTGCATCCTTCATGCCGGCCGGATTTGGCGCGTGAAGTGACATTCCCCTGCCGCCATGCGATACACCTGAACCTTTAATAACCGAATAAATATGATCAGAATCTTCAATGGCTTTTTGCAATGGTTTAATGATGAGAACTCCTGCTCCTTCACTTCTGACAAAGCCATTTGCATCTGCTTGAAAGGATTTGGCCTGTCCTTTCTCACTCAAATAGCCCATTGAGTCGAAGCCAATAAAGCCTTTTGGTGAAAGCAGCAAATTCACAGCCCCGACAATGGCTTGCTCACATTCGCCGTTTCGAATGGATTGTATAGCTCTGTGCAAAGCCACTAGAGCTGAGGAACAGGCAGCTTCATAATATTCACTTGGCCCTTTTACATCAAGTGCATAGGATATACGGTTTGGAATTAGGGAAGGAACCACAGCTGTATCCGAATTGCCGGCTGCGACAAATACTCCTGTCGGGCGGCTGGATACACTCTGCCCTGTTAAGCCTGCATCTTCCATCGCCTTCCATGCATGTATCAAGAGCAGAAACTCCTGTGGGTCCATATTCGCCGCTTCTTTAGGCGATATGCCAAAAAACAGGGGATCAAACTCACCTATTCCTTCTATAAAACCGCCCCATTGAAGGCTTGATTGCCCTTCCTTATCAGCTGCGGCATGTTTGCGCCAGTCCCAGCGTTCTTTCGGCACTTCAGAGACACAGTTCTTTCCTTGGATAAGGTTATCCCAAAATTCTGTTACGCTGTTTGCTTTCGGAAACTGTCCCGACATACCGATAATGGCTATGCCGTCTGCCGCGTGTTCAATTGTTTTATCCGTGTTCGTCTCGTATGCCGGAATCTGTTTCATTTGGTTTTCGATTTGAGCTGGGCGTTCTTCCTGCTGATGAGCTTCACCAAACAGCTGAGCAAAAGATGCTTCATGTTTGTCCGCAAAAAAGTCGATTAGCTCTTGAATAGTCGGATATTCAAAAAACAGAGTCGGATTTAATTCGATCTTTGTCTCTGCTTCCATCTCCCTTGTCAGTGCAACCAATTGAGAAGAATCGATTCCAAAATCCATGATATGCGCTTTTGCAAGAGTCAATTTTGACGGATCGGCCATGTTTACTGCCAGTTTATCTGTTACATAGCTTCTGATACGATCTTTCAGATTGCTGGCTTTGATGGCCTTATTTTGATTTCCTCTTTGATTCGAAATACGAAGCTGTTTAAGCGAGTAGCCCGAGTAGTGCAGCACTGTTTCTGACGACTCATTGATCACATCTACATCAAACAGCAGCATGTCACCTGTATTCTTAACCAATGTAATCAAAAGCCAGCAATCCCCTTTTATCTTTTGCTTTGTAAACTGGATATCATTGATTCCAAACGGCAGGAAGCCGCCTGTCATGTCAAACTGCTCTAAGAAACCGAGGATAGCCAAGTACGCGCTGTTTGTCATCAATGGGCTTACAGTGTAATGGTGCCCGTTTGCCAGCCCGCTTTGGGGCAGGCGAATTTTTGCCAGTATAGACTTGTGATCTCTGTAGAGATGAGTAATTGTCTTAAATAACTCTCCCCATTCAGGACCGTTTCCGGTTTTATACATCTGATCGATGTGATGAAGCTTAGTTAATGAATGCTTAACGTTCTCGATATTGACTTTTTTGGGCTCAAAAGAACCGATTCCGCATTGTCCGATTGCGGCAGGCTTCCACAAACCAGAGGACGGCTCGCGATACATGATTTGCAGTTCTATGACTTGATCTTTTTGCAGCGGCTTTGCCTGAAGTTCAACGGTCTCGCCTTGTTTGATGACAATTGGACTGATATAACTTAATTTGCTGATACGGCCGCTGTTTTCCTCAGGGAACAGGTTAAAAAATGCTTCAATGGCCAGACTGCCATATGTGGCACCGACAAGCACCCGTTCATTGTTGAAGACGTGTCCTTGAACGTAAGGCTCATCATAAGTGAATTGATCTTGAATGGCCGGCTGATTGATATTGTCTTCAACATCTGACGATTTCTCATTGATAGACGATACATCGAAATGAAATGGTGTATTATGGTCAAATGCATAGTGAGGCAGATGAACCCAGCCTGATCGGTTCCCTATACCAGCTTCTTTAAAAGCAATCGATGCCCCTTGTGCCCATTGCTCTGCTGCGTTTATTTCTCTATCCCTAGATGCTGATTCCGCACATGGCTGTAAATCGAATGATGTATAGATGCCTTGCTGGAGTGAGATTTCTCTTGATGTTCGGAACACCTTTAGTTTTTCGATCAGCTCTTGAGTCGATGCCACTGTAAATGCAGCCCTATGCTCTAAATTATGGTTTCTCCTGTGTAAAGCCTGTACAACGGGTTCAATATCCAGAGAAGCTTCCTTCTCTAAAAACAATTGCATATTTTCTAGATAGCTAAGCAGGCTCCATTTTGTTTTGGCTGAAAAAACGGCAGTGAATTCCTGCTGGCGGGGAGCGATATGTTCTTTCTCAGGGGCCGTCTCCATATATTCTTCTATAATAAGATTGGCATAGGCTCCCCCCGCTCCGAAGGAATTGATCATGCTTCTGCGAGGCAATTGTTTTCCAGTTTCAGGATCATTCAAGCGATGCCATGGCTCTGTTTGTTCCTGAAGATAGAAAGCCGTGTGCTCCAGCTTAATATTTGGGTTGACAGGCATCGCGTTAATTGTCGGCACCAGCGTCCCTTTCTTCATCTGCAGCAGCACTTTTGTCAGCTGAGAAATACCGGAAGCCGCCTCTAAATGCCCCAGATTGGATTTGACAGAGCCTATCGCACAAAACTGTTTCTTGTTTGTATATTGTTGAAACGCGTTTGTTAAGGCAATTACTTCAATAGGATCGCCCAGCGCCGAACCATTTGCCGCCGATTCAATATAGCCGATAGTCTCTGGATCAATGCCCGACCGCTGAATCGACTTGACAATTAACTTTGCTTGCTGCTTCGGATCCGGAGCTGTATACATCTGTCTTCCGCCACTATGGTTGGCAAAACTGCTTTTGATTACAGCGTAAATATGATCCCGATCTTTAATCGCCTTCGAAAGCGGTTTTAACAGGACAGCTCCGATGCCTTCCCCGGGAATAAGCCCGTTTCCTGTGCCAAAACTTTTGCTTTGATTGCCGCTTCCCAGCAGATTGGCACGCTCCAAAGAATCATATTTAGAGAGATCGAGTGTTAAATTGACACCTCCAGCAATCGCCATTGAGCAGTTTTTCAATTTCAGGCTTTCACATGCAAGATGTATGGCGTTTAATGAACTAGAGCATGCTGAGCTGACAGCGATACTCGGTCCGGTCAGGTTAAAAAAGTGGGAAACGCGATTTGCAATGTGCCAGTCTCCCCCATTTGAGCTGAGGACTGCCTGCTCTAAAGATGGGATATTCCAAAAATACTGGTTATACATATTCCCTATAAAAACACCTACTCCGTCATCATCCCGCAATTTATCCAGCCGGGTTCGCGTATAGCCGCCGTCCTCAAATGTTTCCCAGACGGTTTCTAAACATAAACGGAGTTCCGGTGTCATTTCCATCACCCGGTTTTGCTCCACCTCAAAAAGCTGATGGTCAAATGCCTCTATATCTTGTAAAAATCCGCCATAGCGTTTCTTATTTGCCGGCTTTTTTGGATCTTTTGATAATGTTTTCAATAAAGATGTGCGCCATCTGGATTCCGGTGCCTCTGTAATACAATTGTCTCCGGCGATTAAATGCCCCCAAAGCTCTTCTAAACTGTTAGACATCGGATAGCGCCCGCTTACCCCGATTATTGCGATATCTTCTGTACTAGAATCATTAAAATGTATTCCTTGCAAATTACTTGTCTTTTCTTTTTTTGGTGGTTCGGTATTTGCTAGCTGAGTTTCAGTGACTTCCTGCTCTGTAACAAAGCGGCGTGTATGAAAAGTAAATGGCTTATTAGGATCTGTACGCTCTGTTTGAAGTGGAGCTTCATTTTTTGCAGGCTTCGTTTTTTCCTTTAACAATGCTGTCCGGAGCTTATTTTCATGCCCCTTTACTAAATATTCGACGAGTTCTTTTGTATTGTTATGTTCAAATAAAATGGTTTTTGGAAGCTCTCCCGTCACTTTTTCTAATTCACGAATGAAATTCACCTGCAAAATCGAATCAATTCCATACTTCTCAAATGTCGTATCTTCGTGAATACGTTCTGGTGATAGTTTGATTGATTTTGCCAGCGTATGCTTCACAAATTGTGCCGTTTGTTCGATGAGAGAATCGCTTCCCTGTGAATGATCGATTTCAGCATTCATTTGTATATGGCTTGGATCTTCTTCTGCCTCCGTTCTCTTCTTTTGACGGACGACTCCGTTACTTTCAGCGGCAATGATCTGCTGGCCGAGCTGATGCGATTGTTCAGCCATAAAGGAAACATAGCGAAATCCCTCACTCTCAAGCACCATTTTCCAAGTGTCTGGATACAGGCCCGGACAGCCCGATATGCGGAGATCAGGGTCCTCATACAGCCACCAGCCCTCTAAAAGGCCGAACGTCAAATGCGAATATATATTATGATCACTTATTTCATTTAAAAGGAGCAGCCCGTTTTTTTTCAAAACTGCTTTTGCATTTCGCAATGTCTGCCGGATATTTTTTGTGGCATGAAGCACATTTGCCGCGATGACCGCGTCGTAGCCTCCCGCATCAATATGCTGTTCAGACGCCGGCTCCTCGACATTAAATCGTTTATATGTCAAATATGGATTGTCAGGACCATACTTATTTTCTGCATGCATTAAAAAAGCTTTAGACAGATCTGTATAACAATATTCTTTTATATGTGGCTGCCATGCTTTCAATTTTTGAAAAACAGCCGCGCTTGTCCCGCCGGTCCCGGCTCCGATTTCTAATATTCGAATCTTCGCCTCAGGCTCTTGCTTCAGACGTTCTTGCAGATAGGCTGTTAACGTATCTGCAAGAACATCATTAAAATAGTCTGCGACTTGATTGTTTTTATAGATCCCTTCTACTAAATCCATAGATGAATTCGGAAACAAGATATCGGTGGCTGACGCCTTGCCGGTCAGAATCTCCGGCAAGGCTTTAAGTGCTGTCTCCACCAATGTCACCATGGCTTTCATATTATTGTCTTGAAGCAGGTCAGATTTTTGTTCATTCCATTCTTTCCACAGCTCGCTCATGGTGCCTATTGAGCGTGTTGGAACATGTCCGTTCTCCGTTCGCTTCAAAAATTGCTGCCGTTCTAAAATTGATTGGCTTTCTTCGAACCATCTGCCATAGAAATTCTCCAATACCGGCTGGGATTTACTTTCTGTGAAAAACCCTATGGACTGTAATTGTGCGAAAAGCATTTTACAGAGAATGTCTTCTGTATTCAGCATTGGCGCTTCCCCTCCTATAACAGTTGTTGAATCTTTGTGCTGTCACCCGGGTGATAGCTTCGCAGCTTTTGAATGGCGGAGCCGTGAGTTTCCGGGTACACTTCAATCGTTTCTTCTGTCTGTTCCGCTTCATCATTCGTTTCGTTTGCCATTTTCATCATTACTAGCTGCTTCAGCGGTCCCCCGAGCAGCAATTCCAAAGCTTCCATTGCTTCAGGGGCTTCAATTGAGCCTATGCCTGCCTGAGCCATTCTCTTCTGGTAATCCGGTGATGAAACAACACCAATGCTTCCCCAATAACTCCAATTCATCACGGCCACTGTACAAGGCCATACGTGAGACAGCCGCTGTGCAAAAGCATCCTTAAAACTGCAGCCCGCAGCGTAATTGCTTTGTCCGGAAGCTCTTGCAAACGATTGTACGGAAGAGAAAAACAAAACAAAATCCAGTGGTTCATGCCGGAAAACTTGGGCCATTCGCACGCTTACATCAACTTTTGCAGCAAGAACGTTTCTGAAACATTCCTCACTCATATTCATCAGGCTTCGGTCTTGTAAGACAATCGCAGAATGAATGACACCGTTGATTTCTCGATGCGTTTGTTTCATTGTTTCATACGCGCGTTCTAATTCCTCTCGGTTAGCCGCATCTGCTTGAATGTAATACGGGGCTGGCCCTAGACGTGCAAGTCTGTCCAGCTTGCTTTGAATGGCTGCATCCTTTTTCCTTCTGCCAATCCAAACGATCTGCGCCTGATATGTTCTGATCATATATTCACTCCACGCCTCACCAATACCGCCAGCTCCGCCTATGACAACATAAACACCTCCGTGCTTATACTTCGTGTGCACCGGTTGATTGTTGTGTACTGGAATCAAACGAAGCTTATGCCAGACCTTGTCTCGATAGGCCCACGTATTCCCTTCTTGATCGGCAGGCAAGGAAAGGAGTTGAGATAACGGCAGGTCTTCGTATTTTTTAACATCGATCAGCTTTGTCTGCCAATTTGGATATTCTTTTGACATTGAACCGATCAGGCCGTGCACCCCGGCATCGACCGGGTCGACAATATCATGCTGATCAACATATTGTGTGTTCACCGTCACGACCGTCCAGCTTATCTCCTTCTGTCCATAGCCTAAAGAAAGCATTGCCTTAATGAGCCTATACATTTGAATGACGCCTTGATCTTGGGCTTCAATCATTTCATCGCCGACTTCGCACTCTGTCACATGAGAAGGAGACATCCACACGATGTGGTCAAACGATCCGAGTGCTTCAAGCTGTCCTGCAATTCTATGAATTGATGCGTTCGGCTCAATGTACAGCTCCTTGGCAAATGGGATCTGCCTTTGAACAGCTTTTCTGCTGTTGTCATCCCCTCCGAGGATGACAACACGCTCATCAGCAGGCGAAATGATCCTCTTCTCCAGCTGCACTCGATCCCATATCGGCGCCATAAGAAGCGCTCCATTAAGAGTTGCTTTGGAGTTTCCTAGTGATGTCGGCCCGTCTGGCGGTTGTATGCCTTCTTCCAGCAGCCTTGAGGTAATCCCCTTGATTCTTACACACACTCGGCCTTGTTCATCACACAAATCAATATCCAGTCTCTGTATTTTGTCCTCATTAGGACGAGATGTCACAGACACCCACATTTTATTTGTACACGGGCTGAATATTTCTAGCTCTTGCAGCGCAAAAGGCAGAGAAAGCTGCTCGTCACCGGAATTCAGCTTTAGCCCGATCGACGCTTGTAAAGCAGAATCGGCCATACTTGGATGAAGAACGAATTCATTCAGTGTGTGAGTTACACCAGCAGGCAGAGAAAGCTCTGCCAAGGCTTGATTGCGGCCGATGTAAAGCCGATCTATCCCTTGAAAACCAGGTCCGTAGTCAATGCCGATCGCCTTAAACAATTCATAACATTGGTCGTGTGAGAGTGTGCTTAAACTGCATTGGTCTTGAAGCACGCTGATATCCTGGACTGGAATGTCTCCTGCCCCGCGGATTGAAGCACTGCCTTGACAATGTATCTTTCGATCATTGTGTGCAGCCTCTGTATAGACGTTAAAAGCAATCTCGCCGTCCTGCTGGGGATTTAGACTGATATCCACTTGAACAGGCTGGCCGTCCGCCACAATCGGCTGCACCCACACAACATTTTTGATGTGAATAACAGATTGTTGATCTTCGGTTCTTCTCACTGCTCTTGTAACGGCAGCATGAACCATCTCAAGATATGCCACGCCCGGCATAACCGGTTTTCCCTTCACCTTATGATCGGCGAAAAAGAACTCAGCACCTGTAAAGGCCGAGCTGAAACGCTGCTCTGACAAATCAGATGTGTTGACATGTATCAATGGATGCAAAGCTGCTGATTCGACTGTTTTTAAAGCTGTTTGATGGGCGGCTGCCTCCTCTTTCGTATCCGTTATCCAGTAGCGTTCTTTCGCAAATGGATAGGTAGGGAGGCTGATGCGTTTCGGCTGTTTGCCGTCATACAGTTTACTCCAGCCTATTTCCATGCCTTTTACCCATAAATCAAGCAGTCTTTCATATATGTGAGGCTCCCAGCTATTGTTGAGCGTTTTCTGTACTTCGTCATTTGATCTCAATGTTTGTGTGATACCTTTTTCTGCTCTGCCTCTGTACATGTACTTCGCATTGGTGCCCCCTTCTATAAAGAGGTTCAGTTTTTCCAGCAAGTCCCCAGTCGAGATAGCGATGATCCCTAATCTCTCCTCCATTGCATCACGCCCCTCTTGGAGTGTATAAGCAATATCAGTGAGGTCACGAGCAGTGATAGATCGCTTGCTGATAAAGTCTGCTAATTGCCGGGCTTGGTCTTTCAGACGATCTTCATCCTTTGCCGACAAAATAAAGATGCCCGGGTGCTGTGCTGTCACAGCTGGTGCTGTTGCAGGATGGGTTGTTTCTTTCGGAATGTATTCCTCAATGACCACGTGGGCATTGACGCCGCCTATCCCGAACGAACTGATACCTGCGCGGCGCGGCAGCTCTCGGCCGGCTTCATCCCGAAGCGCCTGCCATTCTCTCGATTCCTGCACAATATAAAACGGGCTGTCATCCAGTCTGATATATGGATTTACAGTTTCACTGTACAGACTTTTGACAAGCGTTTTATGCTTGAGCTGCAATAACACTTTAATGACACCCGCCACACCGGCCGCCAGCGATAAGTGACCGATGTTTGTTTTCGCTGACCCAAGTCCGCAATGGCTGCCATGAACAGCCGGGTCCCCCGTTTTTTCATACAGCTCTTTAAATGCCGCTTTTAAGCCGTTGATTTCTACTGGATCGCCCAGCTCGGTTCCAGTCCCATGCGCTTCAATATAAGTTACGGTTCTTGGATCAATTCCCGCTTTTTCATATGCTGTTTTTACGACATCCGCCTGAGCTTTCGGATTAGGAGTCGTTAGAGAATTTGCGCGGCCACCGTGGTTTACCGCACTTCCTTTAATGACACCGTAAATATGATCACCGTCTCGTTCAGCCGCTGTCAGCTTTTTCAGAAAGAGAATGCCGGCACCTTCACTGACTGCGAATCCATCGGCTTTGTCAGAAAATGTTTTGCATCTTCCTTCTTTGCTCAGCGCCCCGGCCTTATCATAGGCGATATGGCCTTGCGGAGTTACGACCGTGTTGACCCCTCCCGCAATCGCCATTTCACAGTTTCCATTTTCAATGGCGCAAACCGCATGATGAATGGCGACCAAAGAGCTTGAGCACGCAGTGTCGATCGGTTCACTCGGTCCATGAATGTTCAGGAAATAACTGACTCTATTCGGTCCTGCAGAAGGACTCATATTCGCAGCCGCTGAGCCTTCGATGTCTACATTTGACAGAAGTGAACTGTACCCTGTGTTTCCTGTCCCGATGAAGATGCCCGTTTTGGTTCCTGCCAGGCTTCTCGCTGAGTGTCCCGCTTCTTCTACCGCCTTCCACGCATAGGTCATTAACAGGCGCTGCTGAGGCTCCATCTGCTCAGCCTCCAGCGGAGATATGCCGAAGAACAATGGATCAAAGTCAGCTACTTCATCAATAAAACCGCCCCATTTGACGTTTGTTTTATTCGCTTCTTTCAGAGGGTCTCCGTAATACTCCTGCCAATCCCAGCGGTCTTTTGGAACCTCTGTAATACAATCTGTGCCCGATGACAGGTTCTCCCAATATTCCTCAACGTCTTTTGCCTTTGGGAAAACGCCGCTCATCCCAACAATCGCAATAGGATCAGGCTTGTGATCAGCTTCCTTTTGCATTGGTGTTACCGAAGGTTTTACAAAGCGGTTTTCAGTCGAAAACGTCATATTTTTTATATTCTTTTCGACAGGCTGCATCAGCACCCCAGCTTTGGCAGGCGTTTGAGCTGTAAAAGCATTTGGATATTCTTCTGACAGATACCCTGCAAATGCATAAACAGTTGCGTGCTCAAAGAAGATCGTAGGCGTAAGATCCAGCTTGTACTTCTCATTCAGTGTATTTGCGAATTCAGTTAACGTAATCGAATCAAATCCATATTGATTAAACTCCATGTCCGGGTCAATCTCTTCAGGTTTGATTTTGAGCAATTGAGAGATTGTTTGCTTTAAAACTTCTTGAATGTGGTCAAACATATTCCCTTGATCCATTCTCGCTTCAGATGTCACCGGTACTTGAACTGTTTTCATTGGTACATCATCAGAAGACGGCTTTTGAGTCAGCTTTTCCCTCATCATGTCTTTGATTCCTTCCATGACGATGACTTGATCTTTGCCAAATGCCAAACCTTTATACAGCGCTTGAATGCCGGTCTCGGTCCGCATTGGAGTCACACCTGTGTTTTTCAACGTCATGTTTTCAATTTCTTTATTCGCGCGCATGCCGCCTTCTTTCCAGAGCGGCCAATTGATTGACAACGTTTGTCCGTGCCTGTACATGGCGGTTACAAGCGCATTTCGATAAGCAGCATAACTGTCCATAAATGCATTAGCCATTGCATAATCGGCCTGTCCCGCGCTGCCGGCAACACTTGATATTGAAGAAAAGAGGATAAAGAAATCTAACGCAAGATGCTCGGTTACCTCATCCACATTCACAAGCCCTTTCACCTTAGGAGCGAGAACTTGTGTCAGCTCTTCATTGGTTTTGCTCATAAGATAGTTATCTTTAATCAGCCCAGCGCTGTGAATGACACCATTCAAGTCTTCGTAATCAGACGTAATGCTTGTAATAAGCTCGGAGGCTGCTTCCGTTTGTGTCACGTCAACCTGCCTGTATTCTGCGCGAGCCCCTAATTGCTGAAGTTCGTTAAGCTCCGCCTGCTGATCCGCATTCAACGCGGATCTGCCTGTCAGAATGAGCACAGGCTGTTCGGCTTGGCGAGCAATCTCTTTTGCAAAAATAAACCCAAGTCCTCCTGCGCCGCCCGTGATGAGGTATACACCTTTATCTCTCCACGGCATGCTTATTTCCCGATCATCTATTTGCATTTCATCCAGATCATTGATGTACCGTTTGCCTTTTTCATATTTGATGTGCTGATCTTCTGTGTGCCTTTTATTCTCTTTCAGTTTTTCTATTACACTTTCAATATTTTCATGTGAATCGATTTCAATCGTCTGGCCGATTAGTTTTTTATTCTCCAGGCCGGCGGTTTTAAGGAGCGCCGATAGCCCTGAGAATGAGTACTGCTTTCTTTGTGCAGAGGTAAGCAGCTGGATCAGAACATTGCCCTGAGGTCTGCTTTTGAGAAGACCCTGGATCGTCTCAAGCGCTTGTTCGGCATAATCTTGGAACCTCTCTGCAAGTCCTTCGCGGAATGACTCCAAAACGATGCATTCCGCTCCTGTCATTCTTGATTCAATGCGATCTTTTGAGAGGCCATTCATGTCGCAAAGCATGACAATGTGCCGTTCGTAATGAGGCTCAGGACTTTCTTTTTTAAAATCCTTAGGCACCCATTTCTCTTCAAACATCAGGGTTTCCAGCGTTTGATCAGATTCCGCCGATCCAGAGCCGCCTTCTGCTGCTCTGAAAGATAATCCTTTCATCCGTACGCAAACATTGCCGCTCTCATCTAAAATATCAATATCGCGCTTTTGCACCTTATCAGTTGCCTTGCTGCCTTGGCTGTATCTTGCGTATACCCACATTTCTGACGAACATGCTCCGAAGACTTCAAGCTCCTGGACCGCAAAAGGCAGTGTCAGCTGGTTATCCCCGGCGCCTGTCAAAATGCTTGACGCCTGCAAAGCAGAATCCATCAGCCCAGGGTGCATGTTGTATTGGCTGAGCGTATCTGCAGCTGACGGATGCAATGACAATTTTGCCAAAACAAATTGTTCAGCTGTATAGATTTTTTTCACTCCGCGATAAGCAGGACCATATTCAAATCCAATCATTCGATAGGTGTCGTATACTTCGTTTACGCTGAAATGACTTTCCTGACACTGCTCCCGCAGAGATTGCAAATCAACCGCCGGCAGATTTTCAGCAGGATTCAATACCGCGCTGCCTTGACTGTAGACGATTGACTGTTCGCCAGTAACGTCTGAATGACCATAGATTTCATAAGAGATCTCACCATTTTCTCCCGGTAAAAGCCTAATGTGTACTTGCTGCGGCTGATCCTCTACAACAATAGGCCGCACCCACACCGCATTCTTTAGCTTTATGGTGCGCGGTACACCTTGTACCTCTGCGGCCTGCTCAACAGCTACCCGCGCCAATTCAAGATGAGCCACTCCCGGCAAAATCCGTTGGCCTTTCACAACATGATCAGCAAGGAAAAACTCTTCTCCCGTATAAATAGAGCTAAACCTTTGTTCCGAGAGATTCGATGTGTTTTGATGCATTAATGGATGCAGCATGGCTCCGCCAAGGCGGGAGGCTGCTTGATTTGCATCAATGCTGCCGCTTTTTTCAATATGATCAGAGATCCAATAACGGTCTTTTGCGAAAGGATACGTCGGCAAGCTGATGCGCTTTGGCAGATTCTCGCCATACAATTTCGTCCAGTCTACATCAAGCCCCTTTACCCATAATTCAAGCAATTTTGCATACTTTCCCCGTTCCATCCATTTCTCGACGGCTTCTTGAATCTCTTCGTCCTCTGTCAGCATTTGGAGTGTGCCTTTATCAATCCTGCCTTTAAATACATCCTCCACACCGCTTTTGCCTGCTGCAAAGTCTTTTAACTTTTGCTGTACATCCTCAATGGAACCGGAAATAATCCCGAGACGTTCTTCCATCGCATCCCGTCCGGCTTGCAGTGTATAAGCGATTCGGGCGAGATTTACGTCACTATATGTTTGCTTATCAAGCGCATCTGCCAGCTGCTGTGCATGTTCTTTTAGCCGCGCTTCATTTTTAGCCGATAGAACGAAGATACCCGGATGTTCCGGCGTGATGGATGGTATATTCTCATCGGATGATTCCGGAATATATTCCTCGATAATCACGTGGGCGTTTACCCCGCCGATTCCAAATGAACTGACACCTGCCCGGCGAGGAAGCTCTTCTCCCCGTTCATTTTTCAGCGCTTTCCATTCTTCCGTTTCCCGTACGATATAGAACGGACTGTTTTTCAGCTGAATGTATGGATTCACGTTTTCGCAATGCAGACTTTTCACTAAGGTTTTATGCTTAAGCTGCAATAATATTTTAATAACTCCTGCTGCACCGGCTGCCAGCGATAAGTGGCCGATGTTTGTCTTTACAGACCCTAATCCGCAGTAAGGATTGGCTGATGTGTCTTCTTCATTTACACCCAATGCTTTAAAAGCTGATTTCAAACCGTTAATTTCAACCGGGTCTCCAAGCTCCGTCCCGGTTCCGTGGGCTTCAATGTAGGTCACGGTTTTCGGATCGATTCCCGCTTTTTGATATGCCGACTGAATAACATCTGCCTGCGCCTTCGGATTGGGAGTCGTTAAAGAGGCTGCACGGCCGCCGTGATTGATTGCACTGCCTTTTATGACTCCGTAAATGTGGTCTCCCGCTTCTTCAGCCGCTTTTAATTTTTTCAGGAACAGTATGCCGGCACCTTCCCCATGCGCAAAACCATCGGCTTGATTTGAAAACGTCTTGCATTTTCCTTCTTTGCTCAGTGCTCCCGCCTTATCAAAGCTGATATACACCTCAGGAAGGATAATCGTATTTACACCGCCGGCTAATGCCATGTCACAAGTGCCTTCCTCAATTGAAGAGATGGCATGGTGGATCGCCACTAGTGAACTTGAGCACGCTGTATCAATCGGTTCGCTCGGCCCGTGCAGATTAAGGAAATAACTGACCCGGTTCGGACCGACCGATGGGCTCGTATTGGCTGCCGCTGATCCTTCTATTGCCGAGTTCGCTTTAGATAGAAGAGAGCTGTATCCTGTATTTCCCGTTCCGATGAAGACGCCGGTCTTTGTGCCTGACAACCTTTTCGCCGAATATCCTGCATCTTCGATCGCTTTCCAGGCGTAAGTCAGCAGTAAGCGCTGCTGAGGTTCCATTTGTTCAGCTTCACGCGGGGAAATGCCAAAGAATAATGGATCAAAATCTGCAATTCCGTCAATAAAACCGCCCCATTTCACGTTCGTTTTATTGACTTCCTTCGCCGGATCACCTTCATATTCACGCCAATCCCAGCGATCTTTCGGGATTTCCGTCATGCAGTCTTTGCCTTCTTTTAAGATGTTCCAGTACGCCTCAACATCTTTCGCCATAGGAAAAATCCCGCTTATGCCCACAATGGCAATTGGCTCAGGCCCAGCATCACTCTGTATGGCGTTTGGCAGCACGACTTGCTGCTTTCTGCGTCTTTTAGCTTTGGCACGCACGGCTTGTTCCTGTTTCGCAGCAGGCTGAAGCTGAGCCGATGCAGCGCGCACAGCAAATGTCTTCGCAAATACCGATTGATATTCTTCTGACAAATGCTTGCCAAACGCATGAATCGTCGGGTGGTCAAAAAATACGGTTGGCGTCAGCTCTAACTGATAGGCGCGATTGATATGGTTGGTGAATTCAGTCATGGAGATAGAATCAAAACCATACACCGTCATCTCGGCATGATCATCAATCGTTTCAAGCTTGACCTTTAACTGCTTGGCGATCTCTCGCTTTAACATCGCCTTTACTTTAACCAGCAAACTGTCTGTATCAATGCTATTTATTTGTTCAGTCATGTGTTCTGCTTCCTTCTTTTCCATAGGTGCTGAGGCGTTTTTTGCCAGCATGTTTTGTTTTATTTTCTGCACATCGCCTTCGATCACCATTACTTGGTTTGCCTCTGAATGAAGTGCTTGATATAATGCCTGAATTCCTTTTTCCGCCCTCATAGGAACAATACCGGCCAGTTGCACAAGCCTTTTCTCAATTTCTTGATCGACCTGCATGCCTCCATCTCTCCATAAAGGCCAGTTTACAGAAAGCGTCTTCCCATGCCGCTGGCTGAGGCCGGCAAGCCTATTTCGATAGCCTGCATACATATCCATAAATACATTGGCTGCCGCATAGTCAGACTGGCCAATGCTCCCTAAACTTCCTGAAAGAGATGAAAAGAGAATAAAGAAGTCTAAAGGCAAATCCTTGCTCGCTTCGTCTAGATAAACAAGCCCTTTTACTTTAGGCGCCAGTACATCGTGCAGATCTTTTGCCTGTTTATTAACCAGGTAGCTGTCCTTGATGATTCCGGCACTATGAAGAATACCGTTCAGACGGCCATATCTTTTTTGAATGTCGTCAATAAGCTGATAGACTTCAATTTTATTGGTAACATCTGTTTGCCGGTAGGTGATGTCAGCCCCCTTGCTATGAAGCTCTTCCAGCTTTTTGCTTTTGCTTTCGCTAAGAGGTGAGCGGCCTGCCAGAATGACTGTCGCATTTTTCGTTTGTTCCGCAATTTCCTTTGCAAAAATATGACCTAGTCCGCCGGCACCTCCTGTAATGAGATAAACGCCATTGTCTTTCCACGGTTTGCTGCCGACGCCTTTTGCCTGTTTGATTTCACGCCAATCAGCAATATACCGTGTCCCGTTTTGATATTTGACATATGAATCGCCGCTCATTTGATTTTCTAACAGTTTGCCAGCGATGCTTTCTCCACTTTCTTCACTGCTGACTTCAATCATTTGGCCGGTTAGTTTGGCATTTTCCTGACAAGCTGTTTTCAGCAGTCCTGTCAACCCTGAAAACAATTGCTGTTCTCCCTCTGCAGAGGTTACGATCTGAACGAGAATGCCGTCTTTCGGTTTCGTACGAATGATCTCTTGTACCTTTTTAAACACTTGTTCTGTATAAGAATGGAAACGCCCATCTACTGAAGAAGGCCTTGCTTCCAGGCTGTATACACGGACTCCCTCGATGGCTGCTTCAATTTGTTCTCTCGTCTCATGATCATATTCACATAGGAATACGAGATGCTCTGCATATTTTTTTGCAGCTAAGCCGGCAGCAGCCTTTTGTTCTTGCCAAACGGGCTGAAGCAATAAAGTTTCAGCGTTGACTTTTGATGGTTCGGTTTGTACATCTGCCTCCATCACTCTCGTCGAAAATCCTTTCAGCCGCACGCAGATCATGCCATGCTCATCGCATAGGTGAATATCGACTTTCTGTATCAAATCCCCTGGTTTGTTTTTCGAGTTGAATTGAACATAAACCCACATATCAGAAACGCACTGACGAAAGACCTCAAGTTCCTCCAGGGCAAATGGCAGTGCTGCCTTAAAATCTTCAGTGTCTGAAAGTTCCGCTCTGACGACATTTTGCAAATATTCAGCCGCCTGTAACGCCCCGTCCATTACACTTGGATGAAGAACATAATCGTCCAACGTATGTGAAACAGATTCCGGCAGTGATAATTTGGCAAGCAGCTGGCCGTCGCCTTTATATACGGCCTCTACACTCTTGTAACCTGGACCGTAATCGGCGCCGATCATCCCTTCATAAAACGAGGCAGCATCCAGTCTGCTTTGATCACATTGTTTCTTGATCTTAGAAAGATCCAGTGCTTTTTCATGCTTTAACTGAATCAATTCCGCTATACCTTGGTTATATACAACTGGTTCTGCATCAGCGGATTCCGGATTACCATACATCCGATAAGCAATGTGTCCGCCATCTTCATCGTAAAGTCCGATATTTACCTGAACCGGCTCACTTTCTGCTACAACCGGGCGAACCCACACGACATTTTTCAGCCTGATTCCAGTTTCATGATCTTCCAATCCGCCAATTCCTTGTTCTATAGCGGCTCTTGCCATTTCAAGCGTGACCGCCGCCGGCAATATCGCCATGCCTTTAATGATATGCTCGGCAATAAAATACTCTTGTCCTGTGAAAATGGAGCTGAAACGCTGCTCTGACAGAACCGATGTATTATGGTGCACCAAAGGATGCAAACGAGATGGTTCAATTGTTGTGATAGCGCCGATGCTGCTTTCAGGCCAGTATCGTTCTTCGGCAAAAGGGTATGTCGGCAAGCTGATGCGGCGTGGCTTTGTATTTGGATGGAGCCTGCGCCATTCAACGTGAAAGCCATTTGCCCACATCTCGGCAAGCTTTCTCAATTCTTCTTTTGATATCCGTGATGAAGCCATATCATCTGCTTCAGCATTTCCAAGCAGCTGTTCAGCGGATGTCATTCTCGTTTTTTCTCCTTGAATACAGCCTTCTGTGAGCGGCTTTCCAGTCACAAAAGCTTCCAGCTGATGTTTCCATTCTTCCAGATCGTTCACTATAAAAACGATCCTGTTATCCATTGCTTCACGGCCGACTTGGAAGGTATATGCAATATCTCTTAAAGAGAAATACCTTTGCTCGTCTTGATTGATATAGGACAGCATTTCCTTCGCGTATACTTGGAGCCGTTCACTATTTTTAGCTGATATAGGAATGATGTAAGGCTGATTGCCTTCGTTTTCGGTATCTGCATCAGAAATGTTTTCATATTGCTCAAATATAGCATGGGCGTTAGTTCCGCCAAGGCCGAATGAGCTCAGAGCCGCCCGATGGATACCTGAGTGTTTCTCTAACGATTTTCGTTCACGGACAACATAAAAAGGAGAGCTTTCAAACTTTATATCCGGATTCGGCTCCGTACAGTTGATAGTCGGTGCAAGTTCATTATGGTATAAACTCATCGCAACTTTAATGCATCCGGCTAACCCCGCAGCTGTATCCAAATGGCCAATATTCGTTTTCACTGAACCGATTCCGCAAAATTGTGTTTTGTCGGTGTATTGCTTGTACACTTTATTTAGAGCAGACATTTCAATAGGATCGCCTAATTTCGTTCCCGTCCCGTGTGCTTCAATATAACTGACCGTTTCAGGATGGATCTTGGTTGTATCCAATACATGCTGTATCACTTCTGTTTGGCCTTTTACACTTGGCGCATAGAAGCCGGCCTTCTCTGCCCCATCATTATTGATGCCTATTCCGCGCATAATGGCATAAATATGGTCACCGTCTTTTACGGCATCCACAGCTTTTTTCAGCAGGATGACTGCTACGCCTTCACCTCCGGCCATTCCGTCCGCCGAAGCATCGAACGCCTTCACATGCCCGTCGCTTGAAAAATTCAACCCGTTTTGGTGCACGTAGCCGATCGCTGATTGTGCGTGCAATGTTGCGCCTCCGACAAGCGCATATTGTGATTCGCCCGATGTCAGGCTTTTGTATGCTTGATATAAACCGACTAGTGATGAAGAGCAGTTAGAATGAACAAAATAGCTTGGCCCTTTTAATCCGAGCTTATGTGAGATCATGGTCGGAATGGTTCCGCTTTGGGCTAAAACCCATGAGACATAGCCATCCGGTGATTCATGTTCTTCTGTTGTCTCCTTCGGCAATAACGTTCTATATGAATTGCTGCTTGCAGACATATATACACTTGTTGCCGGAATCTCCTTAGCCACATATCCTGCATCTTCAATCGCTTTCCAGGAGTGCAGCAATAAGAGGCGGAGCTGAGGGTCCATATACTCAGCATCTTTTGGCGAAATTTGAAAGAAACTGGGATCGAATAAGTCTTTCCCTTCGATCACTGATTGCACCGGCACATAGTCAGGATGCTGTATCAATTCTTCGGGAACTCCATTTGCGCGAAGCTCTTCTTCAGAAAAGAATCGTATGCTTTCTTTGCCTTCTTTGATGTTGTTCCAGAAGTCATGATGATTTTGCGCACCCGGGAACTGGCAAGATATCCCCACAATCGCAACACTGTCGTCAAAATAAGGAGGAATCGTCTGTTCTAGGTGTTTTCTATCTTTTTTGACATCCTGATGATCTTCATTTTGTGTCCCGGCTAGATCTGAGTTTTTCATCTCCAAAATGTATTCACTGATTGCACGGATCGTGGAATACTCAAACAGCTCAGTAACATGAAACTCACAATCGAATTCTTTTTTGATTCGTTCAGCCACAGCTACAGCCAGAAGCGAATCGCCGCCCGCATCGAAAAATCCGTCTTCCGGCCCAAATCCGCTGACCTTGAGCGTTTCCTCCCAAATGCGCAGCACCTGATCCTCTATTTCCGTTAATTGCAAGTGATTTGGTTTCCTTCTGTTGAACACGATCTTGCGTTTTTCTAATTCTTTACGGTTCACTTTTCCGCTGGGCGATAATGGAAGCTCATCTAAGCGGATAAAGTGTGAAGGTATCATATATTCCGGCAGACTCGATTTTAGATGAAGGCGCAAATCTTTTGGATTGGCAGAGGCATGTCCGCTTTCCTCTGTATAATAAGCAGCGAGCTGTTGATGGCCCTCCAGCTGCTTCACCACTACCGCCTGATCTAAAATGCCCGGAAATTCACTCAGCTTTGTTTCTATTGCGCCCAGCTCGACGCGAAAACCGCGTATTTTGACTTGGCTGTCAATTCGTCCCAAGTATTCTATGTTGCCGTCAGGAAGCCACCTTGCTGAATCACCCGATTTATATAGCTTCGTCCCTGGTTCAAAGGGATTATCAATAAATTTTTCAGCCGTAAGCTCCGGCTTTTTAAAGTAGCCTCTTGCCAAACCGGCTCCAGCGATGCAAAGCTCACCAGGCTTTCCGATCGGGACAGGCTTCAAATGCTGGTCCACAATATAAATTTTCGTGTTGGAGACAGGCTTTCCAATCGGTGTATGGTGACTTGCGATATCTCCTTTTCCGCATCCGAAATACGCAGCGTAAATGGAGGCTTCCGTCGGTCCGTATATATTTTCAACACGGCAGTTTGTAAAGAGTGATACCGCCTTTTTCACTAATTCTTTAGGGAAGGCTTCACCTGCAACCATCATATACTTCAGCGGTCCGTCCTCTGTGAATCGCTTGTTGTCTTTCGCCATTTCTAAAAAAACATGCAGCATGGCCGGCACAAAATTAATGTGAGTCACTTTATATGTTTCAATATAATCCATGCAAAGCTGCGGTGATTTCTCCCCATTAGGCGGAAGAATCACTAGACGGCCGTCTCCAATAAACCATCCGAATAATTCTGAGATCGATACATCAAACACATAGTTCGTCTTCAATAAATATGCATCCTCAGCCGTTACAGGATAGTGAGATTCAAGAAAATTCAGGGTATTCATAATGCTCCGATGCTCTACCATAACCCCTTTAGGCTCTCCGGTGCTTCCCGATGTATAAATAATATAAGCGAGGTGTTCCGGTTTTACTTCCCGCTTTAAACCGCTGCTTTGCTGGTCTGTATAACCGTTTCGGCAAGCTAACTCGATATTGATCGCTTTTACATGGCTGCCAGTTAATCCGCTGATCCTCTCATGAACGTTAGGTTGGGTGAGGACAATGGATGCCTGACTGTCTTTGAGCATGTACTCTAATCGTTCTTGCGGAAAACTTGGATCTAACGGCATATACGCTCCGCCAGCTTTCAGTATTCCTAAAATTCCGATGATCATATCAAACGAACGCTCTGCACAAATGCCAACGGGCTGTTCAGGTCCAACACCCTGATGTTGAAGGTAGACTGCCACAGATGTGCTTTTTTCATCTACTTCTTTATATGTAAGTGATCTGTCTTCAAACATCACAGCAACAGCATTGGGGGTTTGTTTCGCTTTTTCCTCAAACACCTCATGTATACACTTGTCATTTGCGATGTTTGTCCCTGTCGCATTCCATTGTTCCAGCAAACTAGTTTGTTCTTGATTTAATTGCAAAGAGTAAGCTTCAAGCGGCAAAGACGGGTCCTCCATCATGTGCTGCGCGAGCTTCATATAGTTCTCCATCATGCTTTCAATGGAGGACAGTTCATACAAATCAGGGTTGTACAGAAGATGAAGCACTGTTTCATTTTGTTGCTCATATATTTCGAGTGCCAGCTCAAATTCACCCTCTTGCCGAATGTCTTCAATATATTCGATGCCAAGCGTTTGATACGGTTCGAGCACTTTTTGCAAGCCTGTTGCCTGAAAAAAGTTTTGGTACAGAAAGGCTGTTTGAAAAACCGGAGAATCCGTGGCCGAGCGGTCTACATTCAGCTCTCTTACCAATGCAGGGAACGGAAACGCCGCATGATCCAGACCGTCAGCCATTGTCAGCTGCAGTTCCCGAATAAATGCTGTTAATGGCTGAGCTCCGATATTCTTGCTCCGAACAGCCATCATATTGATAAAATAACCGATTAGGGTTTCAAATCTGTCTTCTTGCCGACCCATTGTCGGAACGCCGACAATGATATCCTTTTGTTTTGTATAATGGTGCAGCAGTACTTTGTAAATGGAGAGAAACACAACCGATTCATTCACATGATTGGTGCGGGCAAACGATTTAATTTGATTTCTCAGGTGATGGGGGAGCAAGCTTTTATAAGCTTGCCCCTTGAATTTTCGTGCTGAAGACCGCGGACGGTCAACAGGCAAATCAAGAACTGGCAGACTCCCAGACAACTGTTCTTTCCAGTAAGCGAGATGCTCTTCCCCTTCTCTGCCAGTCAGCATCCGTTTTTCCCAATCGACAAAATCGTAATAATCAGCTGTTAATGGCTGCTGCAAGGGCTCAATTCCATTCAGCAATTGTTGATACGCTTCGAATAGCGTCGATATCAATGTCAGCATCGACACACCATCAAATATGATATGGTGAATTGTTATAAGAACAATGCATTCTTCTTCTAACCGTTGAAAAAGATGTGTGCGCCATAACGGACCAGCTTCCAACTGGAAAGGTTCTTTTGCTTTTTCTTTTAGAAAAGGCAAAATATCTGCTGATTTTATTGCTGATATATCCTCTTCCACAAAACAAAGATCCTTTGATAACTGAACCGATTGAAATGGAATGCCACTCTCTTCTTGAATCACACTGGCTAAGACCGGATATTGTCTCTGTACAAACAGAAGGGCTTTTTTGAACGTCTCTGCATGTATTGGTTTGCTGAAGCGAAAGCATAAAGGAATATTATATGCACTCATCCCAGGAGACATTTTTTGAAGCATCCACAGCCCTTTTTGCCCTTCTGAAAGCGGGCTTTTCAACTGCCGCTTCATGCCTTTAAGATGTTCTTCCACCTCAGAAATGGTTAATTCTCCTGATCTGAAGGCATCGAGAATTTCTTTATGATTCATACGATTTACTCCCTTCTATGATGTTTTGCACACTCTTAAAATCCAATTTCCCTAGCGCCACCTTTTGCATCATTCCGATGATGTGCTCGTCTGTATACGTGCCCTTTATTTGATGTGCTGCTGCGCTATGATTTTGTTTTTCCGCTTTTAAGGCCAAATGGTCAGATAGAGCTTGGACTGTCTGACATTCAAGGATTTCCCGGCCGGCCATCTTCAGCTGCGTGGTTTTTTCGATATGCCGCATCAATTTACGGCCAAGAATTGAATCCATCCCATAATCCAGAAAGTTTCTTTTGAAATTGATTCGATCCTCAGATATGCCCAATTCTCGTGCTAAAAATTGAACAATGATCTTTTGAATATGGGTTTTGCCAATCGGCTCGCCAATCTCTGTTTTCATATCTTGTGAATGCTGTTTAACGGCCTCTGATTGCTGAGTGCCTGACGAAACCCAATACCGCTCCCTGGCAAATGGGTAACCAGGTAAAGAAACCATCCGAACGTGATCGCCATCATGAAGGAGTTCCCAAGGAATCTGATATCCTTTCACCCAGCATTCCGCGATGTTTTCCAAATTTCTTTCTTTTGCGAGAGCTTGCAGAACTGCTTCATCTTGTTCTTCTAATATCCCTTCTGTATATCCTGTATAAAGGGATCTCTGTTGGCCCGATATCCCACCATTCTTCATTGCTTCCACATATTCCTTCAATTTTCGCACCAATTGCTCCTGATTGTTTGCAACGATCGCGAGCCTTGCTTCCATGGCTTTTCTCCCAATCTGAAGCGTATATGCCACATCAGGTAAAGAAAGGTTATGATTCTGCTCCAGATACGCAATCATGCGGCAGGCAGCATCCTGAAGCCGATCGTCATTTTGGGCTGAAAGCACGATGACCTGCGGTGACCCTTGATGCCGCTGTGTGGACGGCTGATCATTCGGAATGTATTCTTCAATGACTGCATGTGCATTGGTGCCGCTGATTCCAGTCGTGCTGATCGTTCCCATCCTCGGCTTCTGATTTTTCCTGATCCACGAACGGTTTTCTTTGCAAAGCACAAATGGGCTTTCTTTAAACGGAATATACGGGTTTTCCGATTCACAGTGATGAGTGGCCGGAATGATCTGGTTTTTCATAGCCATCAGCATACTGATTAAAGCAACTGTTCCTGACGCTGCAAATGTGTGTCCGATTAAAGGTTTAATTGAGCTGATCATACAGAATTGCTTCTGCTTCGTATATTTGCTGAACACGCTCGTTAACGCTTGGACCTCAAGCGGATCACCAAGATTCGAGCCGGTACTGTGCGCCATCACATATTGAATATCGAGCGGATTGATTTCATTTTTTTCATAAATGTTTTCGATCAATTCTGCCTGGCTAAAAGGATTTGGCGCAGTAATGCCGTTGGTTTTGCCATCGTAATTCACGCCGCTGGCCTTGATGCAGCCATAAATATGATCTTTATCTTCAATTGCCTTTGATAATGGTTTCAAGAGAACAGCAGCCACCGCTTCACCTGGCACAAGACCATTGGCATCCTGGTCAAACACTTTGCATTGTCCGTTCGGAGACAGCATTTCGGCCCTTGTCAGCGCCTCAAAAGACATGTGAGAAATATTCAAGCTGACGCCGCCCGCTAAAGCCATTTCACAATCCCCCTGACGCAGAGCTGAACATGCCTGGTGAATCGCCACCAGTCCAGATGAACATGCTGCTGTCAAAGCCATATTAGGCCCTTTTAAATCCAATGCGTATGCGATTCTCGCAGACAATGTGGCGTTTTGTGTTCCGTTAATGTAATCCGTATCTCCGGTTAGATGCGCATATTCCCCTTCTTCCACACCTACATAAACACCGCAGGATTTTCCTTTTATCCGATCTCCCATATAGCCAGCGTCTTCAAACGTGTGCCATGCTTCCTCTAGAAAAATGCGCTGGCGCGGATCCATGCTTTCGGCTTCTTTAGGCGATATTTGAAAAAACAGCGGATCAAACCGGTCTATGTCCTTCAAAAATGCCCCCCACCTTGGCACTGCTTTTTCTGGATCTCTGTTAGCTCTCCCCCAGTCCCGGCGTTCGCCCGGGATGTCAGAGATACACGATTTACCGTTTTTCAGATTATTCCACAGCTCATGGACCGAATCAGCTTGAGGGAACCTGCCGCTCATGCCGATAATGGCAATAGGCTCATCGTGAACCTGCCGAATGCTTTTTTTACTGGTTTCCGGTTCTGGAGCTACAGGAATTGCTGCATAAGCTTCAGGGGGCTTTTGCGCCTCTGATGCATCATCCCGGTAAAATGCTTCAATCAGCTCTTTATGATCGGTTAAGAAAAAGCCGATCAATTCTTGTAAAGTCGAATAGCCGAAAAATAAAGCCGGTGTCACTTCAATGTTGAAATGCTTTGATAACACATTCGAGAATTTAGCCAAGTAGATTGAATCAAATCCGAAGTCGGCCCAATTTTTGTTCAAATTCAGCTTGTCCTTTGAAATCTTAAGCAATGTGTGAATATGCTCTTTCAAGTCGTGTTCTAAACGCTTTTCAACGCTTAACGTTTTTACCTCATCCTTGTTTTCTTGTGCTAGAGGGGCTTGAGTGGCCGGTTCTGGAATAGCTGGTTCAGCCATTCCTAAAAATCGGCTGACACGGCTGGGCTGACCGGCTATGACGAGATGCTGAGCATCCTGCTGAGCTAGGATGTGCTCAAACATACGGATGCCTTCCTCGGCTTCTAGGAAGCATTGGCCGCTTGATTTCAGGTACATATCCGTTGTTTCCTCATCACCGATCTTCATTCCGCCATCCTTCCATACAGGCCAGTTGATGGCAAACGTTTTACCGTTATGCAGCTCATTTCTGTATTGTGCGTAAGCCATCTGAAACCTGTTGCCAATCGCATAATCACAACATCCAAAATCCCCTAAAACTGCAGAAGAAGAAGAAAAATAACACATAAAATCAAGGACTTCATTTTTAAGCCATTCATCAAGCGCTATCGTGCCGTTGATTTTCGGTTCAATGATGCGCTGGAAGCTTTCGATCTTTTTGTCAAAAATAGCAGAGTCGCTTTCGATTCCGGCTGCATGAATGACACCGTTGATGGCACCGAATCGGTCTTTCCCTCTTTTTACGCAGTCTCCCATTGCGATAGGATCAGACACATCTGCTTCTGCATACATCGCTTCGCCGCCTAGATCCTTTAATTCTTTTATTTGCTTTTGCTTTTCATCATTAAAAGGCGACCGCCCTGTCAAAATCAGGTTTGCGGCATAGTTTTTGGCCAAATGCTTGGCAAATAAATAACCAAGCCCTCCTACACCGCCTGTAATCAGGTAAGTACCGCCAGACTTCAATTTGCTGTCGTCCGGTTGTATCGTTGTCTGTTCAATGTGATTTACATATCGTTTCGCATTCTGATACAAAACCGTTTGTTCAGCTGAAGCCTGTAATTCTGTCCATATTTTACGTGTCCAATCATCCATCGATCCTTGTTCCGCCGGCTGAAAGATTCCAGTCACTTTTGTGTGCGGAAGGACAAGCCCGAGTGAACGTTCGAAGCCAATCCATGATTCCAGATAGCTTCGGTCAAGACCATCTTCAAAACATCCTGCCAGCAGCAGCCGTGAAGGATGAAGCTTTGCTGCGGACATACCTTGTAATAGGTAAACAATACAGGAATGGTCCTTTATACAGCGCTTGTCTTCCATAGGCCACATATAGAGGATTGCATCTGGTTCTCCAAGTTCTTCTTTAATGCTCTGGAAGGCCTTTTCAAAAGTAACGGGTTCTTGCCGCACAATCTGGTAACTATATTCAGACTGTTTGCTGTACACTTCGCCCTGTGATATAAAAATGACCTTAGTGTCTTGATCAACGTTTTTCAAGGCTGAAGCAAATGCGTTTTGCTTTTCTCTTTCAGTCAGAAAACAGATGAGCGTTTTGATACGTTTCGATGTGAGAGTCGCCGGCTCTTCTTTCCACACTTCTTGAAACGTCATAACCTTGAAAGGTTCTTCTGTTTGCTGATCATGATCCTGTTCTATAGACGCCGGAGCCTTTGCCGCGCCTGGTGCCCAGTAACGTTCTTTTGCAAATGGATATGCCGGAAGACTGATCCGGACAGGCGTTTGGGTGCCGTACAGCATGCCCCAGTCGAAAGACAAGCCTTTCACCCAAAGGTCCAGCAGTTTCGTGTATTTCCCTTTGCTCATCCATGCTTCTATGATTTTTTCCGTATCCTCATCCGCTGATAAGACTGCTAACGCTTTTTTGTTATCATCGATGCGATCCAGATACAGGCTGTCTGCTTTGTTTTCGATAAAATCGTTCAGCTTTCTCTCAAGATCCTCTAGTGATTCCGCTATAAAGGCCAGCCGTTCCTCCATTGCTTCACGGCCCGTTTGCAAGGTATAGGCGATCCTGATCAGGTCTGTTTCGCGGTACCTTTTTTGTTTGATGGCTGTAAGCAGCTGTTCCGCTTTTTCTTGCAAGCGTTCCATGTTTTTGGCCGACAGCACAATCAGCGCTGGAGGATGGTCTTTCGGCGTTTGCGCCCCCGTTCTTGGAATATATTCTTCCAGGATGATATGGGCATTGGACCCTCCGGCGCCAAAACTGCTCAAGCCAGCGCGCCTAGGCACCTCTTGCCCGCCAATCACCGGGCGTTTCCATTCACCAAGTTGCTGCTGAACGACAAATGGCGTATGGCTGAACTCGATGTTCGGATTCAACCGCTGAGCATGCAATGATGGTGCAATTTGGCCATATTTAAACTGAAAAAGTATTTTTGTCAGCCCTGCAATTCCGGCTGCACTTTCACAATGACCGATATTTGATTTGCTGGAGCCGATCGCACAAAACTGTTTCTCCTGCGTATCTTTCTCGAATGCTTTTGTTAACCCCGCTATCTCAATCGGATCTCCTAATGCAGTGCCTGTTCCATGCGCCTCTAAATAACTGATGGTTCGGGCAGGAATGTCGGCGCGCTCCATTGCTTCTTTAATTACCTGTGCCTGTGCATGAGGATTTGGAACCGTGTATCCATTTGTTTTTCCTCCGCTATTAATGGCACTTGCCTTTATCACACCGTAAATATGGTCACCGTCCGCTATTGCTTGCTGCAGCGGCTTTAACACAATGGCGCCTACGCCTTCACCGTCGACAAAACCATCTGCATCATCGCCGAATGATTTACATGTATCACTAGCAGAGAGCATATTCATGACAGATAAATTCTGATAGTGAACCGGGTCGACAACTAAATTGACACCGCCGGCAATGGCACAATCACTCGATCCGCTATAGATGCTTTCCAGCGCTAAATGAATCGCTGTCAGGGAGGATGAGCAGGCTGTATCGACTGCAAGACTCGGGCCTTGGAAATTCAGTAAATAGGATATTCTGTTGGCGATAGACCAATAGCCGTAGCCGGTCGGATAATTTTTGTTCATGACTCCGGCAAAGACGCCGATTTTTCTGCTTGAACAGAGCGAGTCAGGCGTGTATCCCGCGTCTTCAATACTTGCATAAGCGGTTTGCAGAAATAATCGCTCCTGAGGGTCCATTCTTTCTGCCTCAAGCGGAGAAATCTGAAAGAATAATGGGTCAAACTTGTCCATATCCTTGATAAATCCGCCCCATTTCGTATAAATTGATCCTTCTTTTCCTTTTTCTTTATCGTAATAAGCTTTCCAATCCCAGCGATCTTTCGGAATTTCCTCAATACAATTTCTTCCTTCTTTTAGGTTGTTCCAAAAGTCTTCTGCTGTTTCCGCCTGAGGATAGCGTCCAGAAATGCCGATAATGGCAACGTCACGGCTTGCAAGAGTGTTTGTCGGAGTTTCTTTCTCCCCGCTGAAGCCAAGCTTGCGATAGCGCCGTGTTCTTTTAGCGGCCTGATCAGGTTTCTGTGAAGATTGGGTTCTGCTTTCGGCCGGGGTCTGTTGTTGAACTTGACGGTCAAGACCTGTTAATTTCATCAGCGCTTCTGTTTTTGTTTTGATGAAATGCTCCACTAATGCGTCAATGGTCTGGTACTCGAAAAATAAAGTGCTGCTTACATGGTCAAATTCTTTACGCAATGTATTCGTCAGCTGGACAACAACGATAGAATCAATACCGTACTTTTCAAGCGGTTCAGATGACTCAATCTTTCCTGCAGGAATTTTCAACGTTTCCCCGATTAGTTTTTTCATATATTCTGTGCTTTTTTCTCTTAGGAGAGCATGTTTTGATTGTCCAGCTTCCTCTGAATCTATGGTATGAATGTAGGCTGGCTCCTGATTAGACGCTTGTGAAACAACCTTCTCCGGCAAGATCACATTTTTCATCATACGTCGAACCAGCCCGTTGCTTGAGGCTGCGACGATTTGGTGACTCAGATCATGTGCCGCCTCGGCCGGGAAAAAGACAGATTCAAAGCCTTCGCTTTCAAGTGCCGCTTTCCAGCTGTCAGGATGTAAGCCTGGACAGCCGGGAATCCGCACTGCAGGATCTTCATACAGCCACCAGCCTTCCAAAAGACCAAAGGTGATGTGAGGGAACAGGCTGTTTCCCGCCATTTCATTCAGCAGCAGCATTCCGTTGTTTTTCATTACTGCTTTTGTATGCCGCAGTGTTTGACGGATATTTTTTGTTGCGTGAAGGACATTAGCGGCAATGACGACATCATAGCCTCCCGCTTCAAATTCCTGCTGGTCAATCGGTTTTTCCACATCAAAAAGCTGATATGTCAGGTACGGATTTTCCGCCCCATATTCCTTTTCTGCATGTAGCAAAAATGCTTTAGACAGATCTGTATAGCAATATTCATTGATGTGCTTTTGATATGGTTTCAGTTTTTCAAAGATTCCGGCACTCGTGCCGCCTGTGCCTGCGCCTATTTCCATAATGCGAATCGATGCCTCAGGGTCGTGCTTCAGACGTTCATCCAGATAAGCTAATAATGTATCGGCAAGCACTTTATTAAAATAGTCTGCCACTTGGTTATGCTTATAAATGCCTTCCACCAGTTCCATCGAGGAATGCGGGAACATGATATCTGTTGCAGGGACTTTCCCTGTCAAAATATCCGGTAATGCTTTCAGCATGGCCTCTGCTAATACAACCATCGCCTTTGTCTCGCTGTCTTTAAGCCACTTTTCTTTTTTCGCATTCCATTCTTGCCAAAGCAGCTCGATATCCTCTGCTTGGTCCTTCCTCACCAATGAATCTCCAACTTTCTTAAGATAGCCATGCTGCAAGAGAAATTCGCTGCTTTGCCGAATCCATTTTCCATAAAATTCACGAGTCTTATATTGTTGAAGACGTTCAACCGATAATGTATAACCATCAAACAGCCCGGCCGTTTGCAGCTGTCCTAACAACAGCCTGTAAAGAAGATCATCAAGCTCTTCATGTGTCACTCTTTGGAATTGTCCCGTAGTCGGCAGACGCTCCATCAGGCTCTCTGCATCTGCTGAAGGTTGCTCTGGATAAAGAGTGATGAATTCATTCTGATTCACGCCTTCGACTGCTACAGGCTTTGTCGTATGAATGAAAGCTGTTTGGCTGACTGGCCCAGAAAGCAGTGCTTCCAGCGCCTTCATAGCCTCCGCAGGCTCAATTAAACCTAAGCCGATTTGATTCATGAGCTGTACATAATGTTCATCCTCAGCCGCTTCACTATTCCCCCAATATCCCCAGTTCATGACTTTTACAGGGCATGCCCAGCTCTGAGAAAGCTGGTGGGCAAAAGCATCTGCAAATGTACAGCCAGAGGCATAATGGCTTTGCTTCACATTTTTGATATGGGCTACAAGCGAAGAGAAGAATAATACAAAATCTACATTCTCCTGGCGGAACACTTGGGCCATCCGAATACTGACATCGATCTTCGCCGCCAGTCCAGCGGTGAATTCTTCCGGCTTCATTTTTTCCAGGCTTTGCTCAAATAAAACCATCGCAGAGTGAACAATCCCGTGAATATGAGGATGGCGTTTTTTCACTTGATCATAAGCCTGCTGCAATGAATGTTTATCGGCTGCATCGGCTGCAATGTAGAAAGGCTCAGGGCCAAGCGCCGAAAGTCGGTCTATTTTTGACTGGATGGCAGCATTAAGTTGACTTCGCCCAATCCAAACGATTTGCGCTTGGTAGCGGCGGATCATGTACTCACTCCACGCCTCTCCGATATACCCGGCTCCTCCGATGACCACATAGACTCCGCCTTTCCGATATAGCGTGTCGCCTGACAGTGAGTGCCGATATGGGATCAATTGCTGCTGATGCCATTGCTGATTACGATAGGCCCAAGCATGGCCAAGGCGGTCAGCTGGGAGCGCAAACATGTGATTTACCGGCCATGTGCATCCTTTTTCAAGATCGAGAAGACGGATTTTCCAGTGTGGATATTCCTTTGCCATTGTGCCGGCAAGCCCATGAATGCTTGCATGGGCGGGTTGTACTGCCTCATGTTGCATAACCGGCTGCGCTTGGACGGTCACAAGAGACCATTCAAGTTGTTTCTCGCCATAGCCTAATTGCAGGCATGCTTTCACAAGCTTAAATAAGTGAAGAACAGCTTCTCCTTGTCCATCACTACCTAGACTTCCCCGGTGTGACGGGGCAATCCACAATACATGGTCAATGCTTCCGTACGCTTGCAGTTTGTCCGCTATTCCCTCAATGTCATCTGCAGGCCGGATATCGATAAAGGAAACTTGCGGATAATGATGCTTTATTAATGCTCGATCAGCTTCAGCAGCACCGCATAAAACAACTCGTGTACCAGCAAACGAAGCATTATCCCCCGTATCTGAAGAGACTGGTTCCCAGACAGGGATCATCATCGTATGCCCGGTCATCTGAGAATCAGTTAATAGTTGCGGCATTGAATGCTGCTCTCCATCAAGTGCCCGCATCGAGGCACCCTTCATTCGCACACAAACGTGTCCGTTCTCATCACATAAATCAATATCATACTTTCTGACTTTGTCCTCCGCTTTACTGTCTGAACTGTATCGAATATAAGACCATATCTTCTCTGGACATGGGCTGAAAATATCAACCTCCTGCAACGCAAATGGAAGAGACAGTGTCTGAGCTTGTCCAGCGGCATTGACTGAGCTAACGATAAAACCGACTGTGGCATGGAACGCGGAATCCATCAAACTTGGGTGGAGCGCAAAATGCTGCCTGTCGTTTTTTAGAAAAGCGGGTAACGAGATTTTTGCAAGCAATTGATCTTTGCCGACATAGACTTTTTCAATCCCTTGATAGCCCTCTCCATAGTCAAGCCCAATCTTTCGAAACGCTGCATAGCATTGTTCTGACGTCACTGTGTCCAAACTGCATTCTGTCTGTATTGATGAAAGGCTTAAAATGGAAGTGCCCGTTTCATCTGAAATGACAGCGCGACCTTGGCAGTGTATCGTCAGGGCTTCTTCTTTATGTTCAGAGCTGCTATAAATGTCAAAGGAAATGTCCCCGTTATCCTCAGGAAAAAGGCCAATATGTATTTCTTTTGGTTCACTTTCTATCGTGATAGGACGCACCCACACAATGTCTTTAAGCGACACCACTCTTTGTTCGCCGTCCAGATCACCTGCAGCTTTTTCCGCTGCTTCCCTTGCCATTTCTAAATAGGCAACGCCCGGCAAAATCTTCTGTCCCTGTACAACATGATCAGAAAGGAAAAATTCCGTGCCTGTAAATACAGAGCTAAAGCGCTGCTCAGTAAAGTCTGATGTATTGCGGTGCACCAGCGGATGTAAGATATGATTCACAGTGCTGGTTTTCATTTCAGGAACCGGGATCCAGTAGCGCTCCCTTGCAAACGGATAGGTCGGAACACTGATTTTAAGCGGCTTGCGATCGCCGTATAGGCCGTCCCAGGTGACCCGCTTTCCTTGAACCCATGCTTTCGCCATTTCCATCATTTCACTGTCTCTTATCAAATTGTTATTCAGCGCATTTACCGAAGTTGGCCCAGCCGCCTCCTGATTCTCCTTGGCTTGTCCGGTCCAGCAGCCCTCTATCTCTTCTTCGCCATTGGCAAACGCCCGAAGTTTAGCCGTTAAATCTTTTATGTCATTTACGATGAAGGCCGCACGCTCCTCCATTTCAACCCGTCCTGCCTGCATGGTATAAGCTAACGCTAAAAGATTGACGTCCTCGCTAAGAAAATCAAGAAGTTTAAGAGCGTAAGCCTGCAGACGATCTTTGTTTCTCGCAGACAAAGGTATCACTATTTCTTCATTTTTCGTTAAAATCGTCTCTGAATGGCTCTCTGCCGGAATATATTCTTCCAAAATAAGATGCGCATTTGATCCTGAAGCACCAAACGAACTTAAACCGGCGCGGCGGGGATATGTGACGTCCACCCCGTTTTCTGTAAAAGATGGCTGCTCCCATTCCTTTGTTTCATGCTGGACAAAAAATGGGGTTTGATCAAGCTTCAAATAAGGATTCAGCTCTTCTGAATGTAATGATGGCACCAAGGTTTTATGGTGCAGCTGCAGGACAGTCTTCGTTAAGCCGCTAATGCCGGCTGCAGCTTCAGCATGGCCAATATTCGATTTAACAGAACCGATTGAACAGAATTGCTTGTCCTGCGTATTGCGGCTGAAAGCTTTTACTAACCCCTGTATTTCAATCGGATCTCCCAATGAGGTGCCAGTGCCATGGGCTTCAACATAGCTGATGGTGCGCGGATCAATTCCTGTTTTTTCTAGACATGCTTCGATTACATCAGCTTGAGCTACCGGGCTCGGTACTGTAATTCCGCTTACTTTTCCTACATGATTTATCGCACTGCCTTTGATGACAGCATAGATTCGGTCACCGTCCTGTTCAGCTTTTCGCAGCGGTTTTAGCAATACTGTGCCGACACCTTCTCCAGATACGTAGCCATCCCCGCCTTTACCGAAAGTATGGCAATAGCCGTCACTTGAGTGCATCCCTACACTGCCATAGCTGATATATTTAGCCGGATGCAGTGACAAATTGACGCCTCCGGCAAGCGCGGCCTCGCATTCTCCATTCCGGATGCTCTCTATTGCCAGATGAACCGCAGTTAATGAGGAAGAGCAGACCGTGTCCACCGCCATGCTTGGGCCGTGGAAATTACAATAGTAAGAGACCCTGTTGGCGATTTGCGCATAATTCAGCGATAAAGGAAATGGATTGTGTTCTGATAGAGCTTCAGCTCCTATAAGGGAATAGTCCTTATGCATAACACCGGCAAACACACCGACATGCTGTCTTTTATTTTCTCCCTGCGGTGAAGCAATTGTCTCTGGTGTATAACCCGCATCTTCAATAGCTTCCCAGCACGTCTCTAAAAATAACCGTTCCTGAGGGTCCATCATTTCCGCTTCACGCGGAGAGATTCTGAAAAATTGAGGATCAAAGCAATCAGCCTCCTCGATAAACCCTCCCCATTTCGAGAGCGGCTTGCCTGCAGGTGAATCCAGCCCATTGTTTTCTTTCCATTCCCAGCGTGAGTTTGGAATCTCTGTGATGCAGTCGGTACCTGCTTTAAGCTGTTCCCAAAATTCCTGTATGTTTTTCGCCTTAGGATAGCGTCCCGCCATTCCGATAATGGCAATGTCCTCCCCGATCTCTGGTGAAGAGATAACACCATCAGGAGAATCCTTCATTGGTGAAGGAGATTGGCGGACAATGCTGTCCGCCTCTCCAATTGAATAGTGATCAGCAAGATGAGCAGCTAGTTCTGCAATTGTTGTAAATTCAAACAGCAGTGTCGGAGCAAGATCCGCTCCAACCTTATCTCCAATTTCCTGAACCACGGTAAGCAATGACGGAGAATCCAAGCCTAGCTCATAGTACCCAGCGTGGATATCCATTTGTTCTGCCGGCCTTTCAAGCTGCTTAGCAAGCAACTGACGCAAATACATTTCAAATACGGGATAGTCCCGACTGATGTTCTGAGAGACAGCAGCTCTTTCTTCTTGAATTTCTTTTGCAGAATGAAAGGCTGACATATTCCGTACAGACTTGCCTGCAAATTGTTTCAGCTCGGCCACTTTTTGTCCTGCTGAATTAAAATATTCAATCGTCATATAAGTGAGTTCTTTCTTTTGGCGCACAGATGAGGAGAGGATCCGTGCTGTACATCCTTTTTGCAATCGTTCTGAAGCAGAAAACGATTCATAACACAATGGCAGATACATCGTTTGATCTGAGAGCAGGCAGCTTGACCCTATGCCGCTGCCGTCAATAAGCGTCGGATGAAACAGAAAAGCTTCAGAATGGCGCAGGGCGTCCTGTCCAACTGCTAAATCAATTAAAGCACCCTCTTTGGTTTCATAAATCTGTCCTTCCGCCTTCATCATGCCGGTATGCACTAACTCTTGAGAGCGGCATTGTTCATAGATTTCATCTAAATTCAGAATCCTATCAGCTGTTTTTTTCCACTGATTAGGGTCTATTGATTCGGCAAAAGAAGTTTGCTCTTTACGATGCATGTCAGCAGTCACATATTGTCTCTTGTCAGATAGTGATTCTCCATGCTGTTTTTGTCCGTCGATGATGATGGACCATGTCCCTTCCTTTCTTTCAGACACGTGAATGGTCAGGGCAATGTCATATGACTCATCTGCGATCAAAGGGTAAAAGATGGTCAGGTTTTTTAATTCAAGCTCTTGGTATGCATAACCATGTTCCTGGAATACTTGGTAGATTAAATCTATATAAGCAAGGCCGGGTAATAACGCTTGTCCATATACCTTGTGGTTGGACATGATTGGATTATTTAATGAAATGTGCAGTTGTTCAGTTATCATTTTCCCACTCCTCTCTTATTTGAAAGTTTTCCAAAACATATCTTTAGAAGCCCCTGAGTCTGAATGCACTTTTTCCTGCACGTTTTGAGCTGATGGTTTGATTAAAACGGGCTGCCTATTTAATTCCGGCAAAGGCAGAGGTTTTCTTCTAATTGGACGAGCAACCGATTCATTCCAGGCTTCTATAATGAGATGGGCGTTCGTTCCGCCATCGGCAAAACAATTAATTGCCGCAGCCGGCGTTGTCTCCTTCCACTCGGCTTGCGATCTGCTGAAATACAAATCTGTTTTTTCTATATCAAAATACGGCATATTTTCATTACCTGACAGGAACGGAACCAATTGTCTATGCTTCAGCATTAGAGCTACTTTAATCAGGCTCGCAATCCCCTCTGCACATAATGGATGGCCGATGTTAGGTTTCACCGATCCCAGCCCTAACGGAGCCTTTGATTCAGAACGGTAAATGGACTGGATTGCCTTTAATTCAAGTAAATCTGTTACTGCCGATCCCGAGCCGTTCGCTTCGAGATAGCTGATCTCTTCAGTCTTTTTGCCGCTTTTTTCAAGCGCTGACAGCATGACGTCCTTTTGTGCCTCGAGATTCGGAGATGATGGGCCAGCCGTTCTTCCATCATTATTAATCGCAGCAGCCTTAATGACTGCATATATGGAATCTCCGTCTTCAAGCGCTTGGCTGACGGTTTTGACGAGAACCATGCCCACGCCTTCTCCTAAAATGACACCGTCTGCCCGCTTATCAAAAATATGGAATGACGGTTTGTCACATAAAAGTCCGCGCTCATAAAACATTCGATGCGCATCAGCATCAAGCAAACTGACGCCGCCTACAACCGCTGCCTCAATATCTCCGCTTCGCAGAGCCTGAATGGCCATATTCAGCCCCACCAGCGCAGAGGAACAAGCGGTATCCAGGACAATACTCGGTCCCTTCAAGTCAAAAAATTGTGAGATGTTAGCTGCTAAATAGTTTTGTCCGCCAGCGACTATCGGATTTCTTGCTTTTGAAAGACTGGCCGGATCAGGCTTGTGCTGGCTGCGGCCTCCTATATAAACACCAGCCCTCATGCCTTTCACTTCTTTCTCCGTATAACCGGCGTGATACCACAGTTTCAAGCTTTCCTCCAATACAGCCAAAGCTTGAGGGTCCATCGCTCTGACATCGTTTTCGGACATCATGAAGAAATCATGATCAAATCGGTTCATTTCATCAATGAGGCCCGCGTAATTTGAGCTGGAGTTCCCGAATCGTTCAGGCGGAACAGGCGCAATCGCAGACCGTCCATCACGTATTAGTTCCCAGTATTCCTCTAGGGTTTCCGCTCCTGGGAACCTGCAACTAAGACCGATGATAGCGATGTCCTCAGCAAGAAGTGCCGTTTTTTCATGGCTTATCTGTTGCGGCCGCTGTTCTGGCACCGGCTTCTGTTTCATTGCTGATTGCGGCTTGAAAGGTATCTGTTTCTCAGGAACAGATGGCTGTAAAACAGCTGATATGTCATATTTCGAAATGAGCCAGTGTGCAAAGGATTCTATTGTCGGGTATTCAAACAAAATTGACGGATCAATATCTCCATTTAATTGTTGGTTCATCTGCTGTACCAGCTGGGCCAATATAATCGAGTCGATTCCGTATTCTTGGAAAGGTTCATCCGTTTCAAAGTCTTCTACAGCTATTTTCAGTTCATCTGAAAAAAGAGTTACGAGCCAGTCGACTGTTTCAGGGAACAGGTTGCGAGTGCCGGTTTGCTCTTTCGTAACAGGATGCGAGAGAGCTTCGACAGGCAGTGACGGCTGCATCAGCTTATCCGGCTTCCAAACGTTTGTATCTGGTACTGCCGGCAGCACGACAGCATACTGTCTGTCTGATAGAATCTGGTCAAGCAGCTGTAATCCCTCGTCGTTTGTCAAACTGATCAATCCAGTTTGTTCTAAAGCTTTGCTTCGAACCTCGCCTAAACCGGTCTCCTTCCAGTTAGGCCACTGAATGCTTACAATGGGACATTTATCTTGATGAGCCTCCGCAAAATAATCCATAAAAGCATTTGCCATCGCGTAATCAGCTTGTCCTGCTGCTAGTGCAGGGATGGCCGCTGATACTGATGAAAACAAGGTGAAAAACGCCAATGGTTCATCCTGAAGCAGGTCAAATAACGTTTGCAGACCTTCGACTTTCGGTTCAAGCACCTGTCCGATCTCTTCTAGTGATTTTCTGATAAAAGCCGGGTTTTGTTTGTTCACCATCCCGGCACAATGGATGACTCCGCCAATCGCCCCCATTGTTTCGTGTATTGTCTTCAGGCTCTGTTCGACAGCAACCCTGTCTGTGAGATCCAGAGACAGCACCTGAACTTGCGCACCCATGTCTTCTAGCTCTTGAACGGCTTTTATTTTCTCGGCAAGCGAGGCGATTTTTACCAAATTCCACTGGTCACGCGGCGGAAGCTCTTCACGGCCGATAAGGACCAGCCGCTTAACGCCGTATGTTTTCACAAAATGCCGCGCACACAGCAAGCCGAGACCTCTTGTCCCGCCTGTAATAAGCAGGACTTTGTCTGTTGAAAACGATACTTGCTTATGACTAAGAGCGGCTTCTGCTGGCTGCTCTGCCAAATATGCGCGATATCGCTGTCCGTTTCGATAACAGACTTCTGATTCTGTGCTCTTGGCATAATATTCAACTGCAATCAGTCTGGCCAGCTCCTCAAAAGAGGCTTCGCACTCCATATCTGCATGTCTTGAAGTAAGATGGCTGTACTCACTTTGAAGCATGCGGTATAAACCGGCCCGTGAAGCACCAGACAAAAGGACACCCTCATTTGCGTAGGCCTCCAGCCCCTTTGTTACACCCAAGATCGTCAATTGGTGCTTGCTTGTACGTCCTTGCTCGATCAGCTTTTGGAGCCAGTTTATCCAGCCCATAGAATGCTCATGGCTCGTTCCGCACCCGATCAGATCGATTGCTCCAGCAACGTGTTCATAGTCCGCAGCAGATACCCGATCCAGCTCTTGGCTGTCAAATATACGGTATGTCGAGAAATACGTCGAAAGCTCTTCCGCTAATGCCATTGTCTCCTCATTTGCCAAAATGGCGACGGTTTGATTCGTCATTTTGGCCGGTTCAATCGGACAAGGCTGCCACTGTTTACGCAGAAAGCAGCGCTTTGGCATCAGTTCGGAATGAGGCAGAGCTGTAGCAATGGTTTTGGGTTCACCTTCTTGAGTTGGCAGCCAGTAATACTCTTCCGCGAACGGATAAGCAGGCAGGCTGATTCGGTGAGGCGCGTAATCCCGATAAAGCTCATTCCAATCTATCTGCAGCCCTTTCACCCATAGTTCCGCTACTTTCTCCAGCCTTTTTTTCTCAATCCATGTTTGCAGCAACGCTTTGGCATCTTGATCCGTTTCAAACAGCTTGATTTCGCTCTTTTTCGTTTTCACGTGAGCAGCAAATATGCTGCTGTTCGGCATTTCAGCCAAATAATCATCTAAAGTTTTGATCAGCATTTCTCTCGAATCCGCCAAAAACGCCATGCGATAATCCATTGCTTCCCGGCCCGTCTGAAGTGTGTATGCCATATCCTCCAGATCGATATCTTCATTGGAAGTTACGAAATCTTTCATTGCTTCAGCATAGGCCTTCAATTGCTTCTCTTTTTTCGCTGAAAGTACAAATAATGCTGAGCGGTGCTGCTTTGTTAATGGATCGTTCCTCTTGTCAGGCTGATATTCCTCTATCACAATATGAGCATTCGTTCCGCTATATCCGAAGGAGCTCACACATGCTCTCCGCGGTTTTCCATCAGCCGTTTCCCAAGGCTTAAGCTCCGTATTTACGTATAAAGGAGAATGCTCAAATTCAAAATGCTCATTCGGTGTCGTGAAGTTCAATGTCGGCACAAGTGTTTTATGATTCATGCACAATAACACTTTTTGAACCCCGGCTACTCCTGCCGCCGCGGATGTATGGCCAATATTGCTTTTGACGGAACCGATTGCGCAAAACTGCTTTTTGTCTGTTTTTTCTTGAAATACGGTGGACAGAGCTTCTAATTCAATTGGATCGCCTTGTTTTGTTCCTGTGCCGTGCATCTCGACATAACTGATACTCTCAGGATGTATGCCGTATGTTTCATATATGTCTCTTTCCAGATCCATTTGGCTTTTCGCACTCGGTGCCGTGATTCCGTTTGTTTTCCCGTCCTGATTAATACCCGAGCCAATGATAATGCCATAAATATGGTCACGGTCCGCTTCTGCATCTTTCAGCCTTTTCAGAACCAGCGCACCCGCACCCTCGCCGGGCACAAAACCATTCGCGCTATTGTCAAATGCTTTACATTGTCCATCAGGTGAAAGCATGCCGGCCTCACACATACTGATGTAAGATTCCGGCGTCAGGTATAAGCTGACCCCGCCGACCAGCGCCATATCAATTTCTTTGTTTATAAGTGCCTGCCGCGCTAAATGTGTGCCGACCAATGAAGATGAACAAGCGGTGTCAATAGGAATCGCAGGCCCTTTTAAATTAAGAAAATACGGAATACGCGCCGCAGCGATCGCAAAGCTGTTCCCCGTGGCATTTGCTCTTGCCTGCCGATTCAGCATGACCCCGTATTCACTGCTCATAATGCCGAGATATACACCGCATTTTTTCTCATTTAAAGTTCGGGCGTTGTACCCAGCGTCCTCAAAGGCTTTATAGCCTTCCTGCAAAAAGATTCGATGCTGCGGGTCCATCAGTTCAGCTTCTGACGGCGGAATATTAAAAAACAACGGATCAAAATGTTCAATATCATCAAGCATCCCCATTGATTTGCAGTAGACTTTCCCTTTTTTGTTGAGGACAGGATCATAGTATTTGTCTACATCCCACCGTGATGTTGGAATGTCCCGAATGGCATTTCTCCCATGAACCAGGTTATCCCAGTACTCTCTTACATTACGAGCGCCCGGGTATCTTCCCGACATCCCGACAATCGCTATCGCATCCTCCGGGCGGTCTTGACGAACAGAGACTTGTTCCTTCTCATGTTCTTTCTTTATAGGATGTTGAACAGACTGTAGCGGTCGCTCTGCCGGCTTTGTATTAGATGGTGCTGCTGGCTTTTGCTGGGCTGCTTCGAAAGAGTCAGTATGCTCTATCTTTCTATCATGATGAGTTCCAAGCTCGGACTTTAGCATTTCGGCAAAATCACGTATCGTTGGATAATCATATACTCTGGTTACCGTAAAAGACGTTCCGTATTGCTTGTTCACCGCTTTTATCCATTCGAGTCCGGTAATCGAGTCCATTCCGATATCTATGAACGCTTCGTCAATATCCACCTCGTATGGCTCCATGTATAACACGTCTGCTATGCTTTCCCTCAATTTTTCATGCAGCGTTTCAATTGCTACAGTATATTGTCTTGATGCAGATATTTCTGCCGCTGCATATTGAATCGTTTCTTCAGCTTCCTCTTGCACTGGCTGATGATGTTCTAACGGCTGCAGAAATATATTAGCCGGTTTAGCAGCAGGTACCGCTGTTCTTTGTCTTATCGGCGTGTACGTCTCCGTTTGTTTTTTCTCCCCAGCTTGTGTGCTTAACTCGTGTGCTAAGTAAACAGCGAAATCACGTGTTGTCGGATAATCATATACCTTTGTGACATTTAGTGATGTGCCATACTGTTTATTTATTGCTTTTATCCATTCGAGCCCGGTAATCGAGTCCATACCGATATCTATGAATGCTTCGTCTGGATCAATCTCGTTTTGGTCCATGTACAGCACTTCCGCTAAGCCCGCTGTCAGTTCATCGCACAAGGCTTCCGCCGTGATCGTCTCTGTTTCTGTATCTGATGGAACCAGAGGTGCTGTCCGCTCCAAACGATCCTGATTGGTCATTAAAGGCTGTAACGTAATATTGGCAGGCTTGCCGCTGGCTTCTCTGGCTACAGACGGCTTTGGAATGACGGGCTGTACTGGAGCGAATGGCTCCTCCGTTCTTTTTTCCTCAGCCTTTGCATGTACGTCTATCCAATAGCGATCTCTTGCGAAAGGATAGACAGGTAAACTGATGCGCCGCGGTTTTTGATCCTGATATAGCGTGCTCCAGTCGATTCGCAAACCTCTTACCCACAGGTCTAAAACCTTCGCATATTTTCCTTTTTGCAGCCATGCCTCAATTGTTTTTGACATATCCTCATCAGCAGCAAAAGCAGCAATGGCTTCCTTGTTGCGCTTTACTTGTCCGCGATAGACATATTCACGATTTTCTGTTCCAGAGATACATTCATTGAGCTTTTCTTCAAGCTCCCGCATCGATTCCGCAACGAACGCCAGCCGTTCGTTCATCGCTTCCCGTCCGACTTGAAGCGTATAGGCAATTCGGTGTAAATCTGCTTCAACATATGTTTGGTCACGAATGGCATACAGCAATCGCTCCGCGCGTTTCTGAAGTCTTTCCTCATTTTTTGCTGAGAGCACAATGACAGCCGGCTGTTTCCTCGCTGGTAAACGTTCCTCCACAGGTTCCGGAGCATACTCTTCTATTAAAATATGGGCGTTCACACCCCCGGCACCAAATGAAGAGACTCCTGCGATTCTCGGTAATTCGATGTCTTTGCCATTGACACTGATGATCGGCCTCTTCCACTCTTCTAGCTCTTGCTGTACTTTAAACGGCGAGTTAAGGAAATCAATATTCGGGTTCAGCACGTTTGAATGCAAGGAAGGCGCAAGCTGCCTGTATTTCATTTGGAGCAATACCTTCGTTACTCCTGCGATACCTGCCGCACTCTCACAGTGCCCGATATTTGATTTGGCTGATCCTATTGCACAAAATTGTTTGTCATCGGTTTCTTGCGTAAACACTTTGGACAGCCCTGTGATTTCAATAGGATCACCGAGAGAGGTTCCCGTGCCGTGGGCTTCGATATAACTGACTGTCCGCGGATCAACCTTCGCTTCCACAAACGCCTTTTTGATGACATCTGCTTGGGCATTCGGATTGGGCACTGAGTATCCGTTTGTTTTTCCCCCGTGGTTGATGGCTGTCCCCTTAATGATTCCATAAATGTGATCACCATCTTCAACTGCTTTAGACAATGGCTTCAGAAGCACTGCTCCAACGCCTTCCCCTGGCACATAGCCGTCTCCGCCCTGTCCGAAGCTTTCACACCGGCCTTTGCTGGACATAAATTTGTTCTGCCCGAGCATCAAATATTTATTTGGATGGATTGACACATTCACGCCGCCCGCGAATGCCGCCTCACACTCTCCGCGCTGCAGGCTTTGGCAGGCCAAGTGGATAGCCGTTAAAGAAGAAGAACACATGGTGTCTAATGCAATACTCGGTCCATGAAAATCAAAATAATAAGATACCCGGTTCGCGATGGATGATGGATTTCCCGTTAAAGCCAGAGACCTTCCCCGCACCTGCTCTTGTGCCCCGTACAGCTGATATTCTTCGTACATGACACCCACATAAACACCGACGCTTCCGCCAAGCTCAGCATCACGCTTACGGCCGAGGTGCTCTCTTGTATAGCCTGCGTCTTCCATCGTTTCATACACGCACTGCAAAAATAAACGCTCTTGCGGGTCCATTAATTTTGCCTCACGCGGCGATATATGGAAAAACTGCGGGTCAAACTTGTCTACATCCTTCAAGAAGCCTCCCCACTTGCTGTAGGTTTTTCCAGGCTTGTCTTTATCTTCATCATAATAGAGACTGTGATCCCAGCGGTCTGCAGGAATTTCAGTAATACAGTCTCGACCGTCTCTCAGGTTTTCCCACAATTCATCAATGTTGTCTGCCTGCGGATAGCGACCTGAGATACCGATGATCGCGATTTCTTCCGTTTCCTTCTCTCTTAACTGCTTCTGCTCTTTATCTTGCAAAGGAAGAAATCCAGACTTTCTTGGGGTAACTGGGATTTCTTGTTTTTCAGGCTCTGATTTTCTTTCAACAGAAGGTTTTCCTGTTTCAATTCCCAAGATGTCCAGCAGTTTTTCTCTGCGGGAATCAATAAAATACCGTGTTAATGAGCGAATATCCTGATATTCAAAGAACAACGTCTTGGACAAAGAACCGAATACTTTTTCTAATTGACCCGTTACATGCATGATCATGATAGAATCGATCCCGTAATCCTCGAGAGGAGCTTCAGCATCAATCTGGCCGGCTGGCAGCTTAATCACCGAAGAAAGCACCTGTTTAAAATAGTTCTCCGCTTTTTCTCTTAGTATCTCTTCATCAATTTCCCCGATCAAGTCTGCTTTTTCTGCCTCCTGATTGAGACTGCTTTTTTTGATATTGTGAGATTGGCCTTTGCCATGTCCCGTTTCATGTAAAAATGCACGAATCCGATCAGTAACACCGGAAGCAACTAACACTTGCGGCTTTCCTGACGTCCAGCCATGATATAGCGCCTGAATCCCACGATCTGTTTCCATGGCCACCATGCCTGTTTCTCTTTTCAGCATCCTTGCAGTTTCCGCATCAATTTGCATGCCCCCGTCTTTCCACAGCGGCCAGCACACTGAAAGAGTTTTTCCGTAACGCTTGTGCAGCTCTGCTTGGCCATTTCGATATTCGCTGAATGCATTCATAAATGCATTGGCCATTGCGTAATCAGCCTGTCCCGCGCTTCCTACTGCTCCGGCACCTGAGGAAAAAAGGATAAAGAAATCGAGCGGAATATCTTTCGTTGCTTCGTCAAGGTGAATCAGTCCTGCTACCTTTGGAGCAAGAACGGTTTGAACCTCTTCTTTGTTTTTCTTCATAATGAAATTATCTTTTATTAAACCGGCGCTGTGAATGATGCCATCTAAGTCTCCGTAAACGTTTTGGGTTTCTTTTAATAAGGCATCAACCGTTTGTTTGTCAGCCAGATCAGCTTGTCTGTAAATCGCTTGGATGCCAAGTTTCTGTAAGGCTTTAAGCTTCTTCTTCTTCCTTTCATCAAGCGGAGAGCGTCCTGTCAGGATCACAACCGCGTCATTCGTTTGGTTCGCAATTTCAGTTGCAAAGATGAATCCAAGACCGCCTGCACCGCCTGTGATCAGATACACGCCTTTATCCTTCCATGGCATGTCAGCTCTTAGGTGCTCACCAGACACTTCTTTCCACTTGCTTACAAATCGCTTCCCTTGCCAGTGGCGGATATGCGTGTCACGCGGATAGCGTCTGTTTTCCTCCAATATTTCGAATAGGTCACCAGCTGACATCCCGGTCTCTATTTCGATCAACTGTCCTGTCAGTTTTGGATTTTCCAGTTCAGCCGTTTTGAGCAATCCAGTTAAGCCGCTTAATAGCTGAGGCTCGTCCAACGCAGGCACCGCCACTTGAATGAATGTATGTCCCCCTGTTTTTGAGTGCATTAGCTGTTTGATTTCTTCAAATAACTGTATGGCATAACCTTCAAACCGTTCATCAATTGTCTCTGTATCATGCTGCAGAACTGTACAGTCAAGATGATTTTGGAGGCTTTCCATTTGTTCTCCAACATCACAGACAACGACTTTATGTGTGTCGTACTCTATGAGCTCTTTCCTCTCTGCAGCACGTTCTTCCCAAATATGTTCGAACAATAGCGTGTCAGTCGCTTCAGAAGGACCTTCTTGATCTGTTTCTAACACTCTTGCAGAATAGCCCGTCAATCGCACGCAAACCTGCCCCTCTTCATTGCATAAATCGATATCAAGCTTCTGCATACGATCCCCAGCTGTACTGCCCTCGCTATATGTGATCCGCGCCCACATAGATGCCTCGCAGCCTTTGAAGATTTGGACATCCTGTATGGCAAAAGGCAGCATTGCCTTTCTGTCTTCTAAACTCGTAGCTCCTCCCAGCCTCAAACCGATAGATGCTTGAAATGCCGAATCTATCATGCTCGGATGCAGAATATAACAGTCTTTTGTATCAGAGATTACAGGAGGCATCGTCAATTTCACTAGAACTCCGTTTTCGCCGGCATATAGGCTGTCGATCGCTCTGTGGCTGTCACCATAATGAATACCCATTTCTGTATAAGCCTCGTAGCAATCAAAAGGTGACAGCGTCCGGCCATTATAGCTTGCCTTCATTTCTTCAATGTTGATAACCGGATTTTCACCAGCCTCACAAAGCACTGCACTCCCTTGCCCATATATAATCGGCGACTCCTCTGCGCTTTCAGGGTCCCGGCAGATTTCAAATGTAATCTCACCATTCTCCTCAGGATATAGACGTACATCTATATCTTTCTGCTGTTCCGTGACGGCGAACGGCCGGACCCAGACGATATTCCGGAGTCGGAATCCTGTCGGGAACTGATCCGCAGCTGCCCTTTCCACAGCTGCCCGAACCATCTCCAATAAAGCTGCGCCAGGTAAAACGTGTTCGCCCTTTATGACATGATCCTTCAAGAAAAATTCACGTCCTGTAAACACTGAACGGAAGCGGACACCTGATATGTCAGACACATTTTGATGCAGAAGAGGATGCAGGATGTGCCGCTCCTGTTTTAAACGATCAGTCTTTTTCTCCGCTTTCGGCACCCAATAACGCACCCTCTCAAATGGGTAAGTCGGCAGGCTGATCCGCTTTGGTTTGTTTCCCTCGTAAAGCAGCTTCCAGTCAACACCAGATCCGTTCGCCCACTGCTCCGCAATTTGATCGAGTTTTCTTTGCTCCAGCAATTTATGTACCGATTCGGCGGGACGCGATGGTTCGCTTCCTCTTGACACGCGGCCCTTCCAGCAATGCTGAATGGCTTTTCGTCCTTCTATAAAAGCCTTCAATTGGTCACTCAATTCTTGAATTCCGGATGCTAAGAAAGAAACCCGTTCTTCCATCGGTTCACGGCCTACCTGCAATGTATACGCCAAATCTCTAATCTGAATCCCATCATGAAGAAAATCCAAGAGACGTTTTGCATATACACGGAGACGTTCTTGATTACGGGCAGAAAGCGGAATAACTGCGGATATGTCAGAATCTGAGGACAAAGAAACGTCCTGCTCCGCTGCTTGAGGAATATATTCCTCAAGGATAATATGTGCGTTTGAACCAGTTGCTCCGAAGGAACTGATACCCGCCCGCCGCGGATAAGGGACCTCTTCCCCATTCTCCTTGATAACAGGCTGCTTCCACGTTTCTGTTTCGTGCTGTACATAAAATGGAGACTTTTCAAAATCAACGTACGGATTCAGTTCTTCCGAATGCAAAGAAGGCACAAGTTTTTGATGGTGAAGCTGAAGGGCAACCTTGCTTAAACCGCTGATCCCCGCGGCGGATTCGGCGTGCCCAATGTTCGACTTTACAGAACCGATTGAACAGAACTGCCGATCCTGCGTATATTGGCGGAACGCTTTCACTAATCCCTGTATTTCGATCGGATCTCCTAAGGACGTGCCGGTTCCATGGGCTTCCACATAACTGATCGTTCGCGGGTCGATTCCCGTTTTCTCCAAGCATGTCTCAATCAGATCAGCTTGAGAAACAGGGCTCGGCACTGAAATGCCGCTTACAGTGCCCACATGATTCACAGCACTTCCTTTAATAACTGCATAAATGCGATCTCCGTCTTCCTCTGCCTGGCGCAAAGGCTTTAATAAAACCGCGCCTATACCCTCGGCAGGCACATAACCGTCTCCATCCTTTCCAAACGTACGGCAGTGTCCGTCAGTGGAAAACATATCCCAGACCCCGTATGTCATATATTTATTCGGGTGCAAAGACAGGTTCACGCCGCCTGCTAACGCAACATCGCACTCACCGTGACGTATGCTTTCCAACGCCAAGTGCACTGCGGTCAAAGAGGATGAACATACCGTATCGACAGCCATACTCGGACCATGGAAATTACAAAAGTAAGAAACACGGTTGGCGATTTGCGCATAGTTAAGCGAGAGAGGAAACACATTTTCTGCTGATGCTTCTTCAGCTCCGACTAATGTATAATCCTTGTGCATGACGCCGGCAAAAACTCCTACATGCTGCCTTTTATTTCGTCCTTTAGGCTTGGCCAACGTCTTTGGCGTATAGCCCGCATCCTCAATCGTTTCCCAGCATGTTTCTAAAAACAGCCGCTCTTGAGGGTCCATTGTCTCCGCTTCTCTTGGCGTGATTCTGAAAAATTGGGGATCGAAGCAGTCGGGATCATCAATAAATCCTCCCCATTTGGAAATGTCCTTACCCGAAGGAGATGTGATTCCTTCAAGTCGCTGCCAATCCCAGCGCGACTCAGGAATCTCGCTAACGCAGTCCTTCCCCTCTTTCAGATTGTTCCAAAATTCATGAATATTGGCTGCCTTCGGATACCTGCCCGCCAAGCCGATAATCGCAATGTCGCCTGCTGCCTCAATAGGTGCAGGACGGGAAGCTTCAACAGTCTTACGATCGTTTATTGTGTCGGAAACGCGTTCTCTTTCATTCTGGCCAATGCCAAGGGAACCAGCGGCACTAAAATGCTCAGCATATTCCTCGGCAAGAAACGCTGACAGCTCCGCTATGGTGGTATGCTCAAACAGAAGAGTCGGCGAAAGGCTCTCACCGATCTTATCACTGATCGTTTCTACCACCTCAAGCAAGCCCGATGAATTCAGTCCCATTTGGTAATAACCGACCTGTTTTTCAACTTGTTCTACCGGCTTATTGATTTTCTCTGCGATTAATTGGCTTACGAACTGTTCAGCCCCGCTGTAGGAATTAACGGGAGAAGATACCATGTCAGCAGGTTTCTCACGCTCAGCAGTGTCCGCTCTTGTCATCTGTGTCTCCTGTGCACCTTGATGTTTTCCGCTAATCAGCTCCGCTTCTCGCACCAATTTGCTTGTAAAGTTTTTCAACTCAGCCACTTTTTCTCCCAACGCATTAAAAAACTCAAGTGTTACATAAATCAGCTCTTTTTCCCGCCGGACGGAGGAGCGCTTAATTCTCGTCATGCAATCCGACTGCAAAAGTGCAGAAGCGGAAAAGGATTCATAGAACAGAGGCAAATACAGCCTCTGTTCTCCTTTAAGCAAAGATGTGAGCAAATGATTGGCACCCACCCCGCTCCCGTCTATGAGAGTCGGGTGAAACATAAAGCCTTCTGCGTGAAGCATGGCTTCCGAACCGAGAGAAAGCTCAAGAAGGACGCCGTCTTCCTCTTCATAGATGCAGCCTTTTGCTTTCATATATTCGCTGTGCACCAATTCCTGACGTCTGCATTGTTCATATACATCATCAAGCTGAACAACGTTCTGTGCAGATGCTTTGATTTGACTGAGATCCAGTGTTTCTTCAAATATGGCTGGGGAGTCTGCGTACATATCAGCCTTCATATAGAGCTTTTCTTCTGAAGCTTCTTTCTCATCACGTTTTTCAATTCCCTTGGCTGTGATTTGCCACTGTCCTTCTTTTTTCTCCTCACATTGGATATTCAGAACAATTACTGCATCCTGTTCCGCCGTCAATGGCTGATAGATGGATAAATTCCGCAGCTGAAGCTCTGAGCAGGAGAAGCCGTGTTCTCTGAATATCTGGTAGATTATATCGATATAAGCCAATCCCGGCAGGACATTTTGTCCGTAAACCACATGGTGATAAATAAACGGATTTTTTAACGATAATGTGAGTTGTTTCGTTATCTTTTTCACGTTAGACCTCCACCTCATAAGTATCCCATATGTTTGCCGCAGTCATTTTCGAAGTCTCCGCTTCCAGCTTAGGCTCGCCTGGCGAAAGCATTCGTTTCTTTAATTGAGGAGGCGATATTGGACTGCGCTTGATGGCGTGTTTTTCATCTTTTTCCCACGCCTCTACGATGACATGGGCATTCGTCCCCCCATCGGCAAAGCAGTTAATAGCCGCAGTAGGCTGCGAATCTGTCCATTTTTCCAGGGCTCGGCTGAACGTGATGTTCGCTTTCTGTTGATCGAAATGCGCCATCTCTTTTTCACCTGATAAAAATGGGACAAAGCGGCGCTCTTTCAGCATCAGCACAACCTTAATGAAGCTGGCGATCCCTTCAGCACATAGCGGATGCCCGATGTTCGGCTTGATTGAGCCAAGAGAAAGAGGCGATGAGTGCCCAGAACGGTACACTGATTGGATCGCTTTTAGCTCAAGGAGATCGGTTACGATTGAACCTGACCCGTTTGCCTCAAGGTAGCTGATGTCCTCTGGTTTTTTTCCGCTTTTGAAAAGCGCATCTTTCATGACTTCCTTTTGCGCCTCAAGATTAGGTGTTGCAGGCCCCGCCGTTCTTCCGTCGTTATTGACCGAGGCCGCTTTCACGACAGCATATATGGTATCTCCGTCTTCCAGTGCCTGTTTTACGGTTTTTAGCATGACCATTCCGACGCCTTCACCTAACACAACTCCGTCAGCACGCTCATCAAACACATGGAAGGATGAATGCTTGCTTAAAATGCCGCGCCGGTCAAACAGCCTGTGAGAGGCATCTGAGCTCAGCAAGCTGACACCGCCGACTATGGCGGATTGAATATCTCCGCCACGCAGCGCCTGAATGGCCATATTCATGCCGACCAAAGCTGACGAGCATGCAGTGTCAACTACAACACTCGGGCCGCGGACATCAAAAAATTGTGAAAGATTAGCCGCTAAATAATTTTGGCCGACTGTCACGATCGGATTCTTGGCATGATCAAGGCTCTCTTCATCAGGTTTGTGCTGGCTTCTGCCTCCAATATAAACACCGACAGGCTTGCCCTTTATTTCCTCAGGCGTATAACCGGCGTGATACAAGAGTTTCAGACACTCTTCCAATACGAGCAGTGCTTGCGGATCCATCGCCCTTACGTCTTCTTCGTGAAGCAAAAAGAAATCAGGATCAAAATAGCTGACGCCATCAATCACGCCGGCATAATATGGCGTCTTACAGCCCCAACGCTCTGCCGGAATCGGGCCGATTGACGAACGCCCCTCGGATAGTAACGACCAATATGACTCCAATGTCTCTGCCCCAGGGAATCGGCAAGAGAGTCCGACAACGGCAATACCTTCAGCATGAGAGTCCGGTGACAAAATCGCTGGCGCCTGAATCTGAGGTGTAAGAGCTCGATCCTTCGCAGGAACAGATGCCTCCGCCTCTATTTTGTTCTCCAAAGGTGCTGATGCATCCGATATCCTTCCTCCGAATAAAGCGGACAGCCTTTTGGAATAAGAACCGATCAGCCAATCTGCGAACCTTTGAATTGTCGGGTATTCATATAGAATCGATGGATCGAGCGCTGCCTCTAATTTGCGGTTTATACGCTGGAGCACCTGTGCCAAAATGATCGAATCCACGCCATAATCCTGAAACACCCCGTCAATCTCGAAGTCTTCACGATCTATTCTCAGCTCTTCGGTAAACAGATCAACAAGCCAGGACTGTGTTTCAGATAATAATCCATCACATTTGGAAACTTCATCGGCCTCTTCAATGTCTCTGGCTGGCGGGCTCTGTAAAGCAGCTTCCTGCAAACCGCCCTCACGCGGTTTCCTCCTCTTCATCAGCAGTTCCGGCTCCCAGGTTGTTTGATTCGCCATTGCAGGGAGAACAACCGGTCCAAACATTTTCGATACAATTTGATCTAGAAAACGTAAGCCTTCTGAATTCGTAATGCTCAACAAGCCGCTTTCCCGATACGCTTGGTTTGTCACTTCACCCATACCGGTTTCTTTCCAGTTCGGCCACTGAACACTGATGATCGGCGCATGTTTCTGATGTGCTTCTGCAAAATAATCCATATAGCTATTGGCCATCGCATAGTCAGCTTGTCCCGCCGAAAGCTCCGGAATAATGGCTGAAACAGAAGAAAATAAGACAAAAAACTGTAAAGGCTCGTTACACACATGGCGATATAACGTTGTAAGACCTGACACCTTAGGTTCCATCACCCGCTGGATATCATCTGAAGTTTTTCGGATAAATGCCAGCGTATCCATATCCGTCAGACCTGCACAATGAATGACACCGCCAATCGGTCCTAATGTTCGCTTGATATGTTGCAGCGTTTGCTCAACCTGAGCATCATCAGATAACGTCAGCGACAGCATCTCCACCTGTACACCCTTCGCTTCCAGCTCCCGCACTGCCTGGATTTTCTGGGCAACTGATGTGTTCGAGGTGTCAAAACGAGCCCACTCCTCTCGCGGAGGAAGCTGTTCTCGTCCGGTCAGCACCATATTTTTCACTCCATAGCAATCTGCAAAATGACGGGCGCATAATAGTCCGATGCCGCGTGTGCCGCCTGTAATGAGAAGCACATGATCTTTCGGGAAGACCGCGCTCTGTTCCGTGGCCTTACCTGTTTCCGGATGAGCTTTTAGAAAAGCTTGATACCGTAAACCATCTCTGTAGCAAACCTCGGCATCATGAGAATCGGAATAAAACTCATCAGCGATCAACTTCGCGAGACGGCGATGATCAGTAACCTCTTCAGCATCCATATGCCTTGATATAAGATGGCTGTACTCGCATTGGAGCATTCGATACAACCCAGCCCGTGAGGCGCCAGCCATCCGGACAGATGTGTTTTGAAACGATTCGAGCCCCTTCGTCACACAAAGCAGCCTGAGCCCCTCTTTATGCCCGAATTCAACCAGTCTTTGCACCCATTCAATCCAATCCAGCCGGCCCTCATCATCCTTACCGCATCCGATGACATCCACTAGGCCGTCAAACTCTTTCCAATCAATGTCTGACTGATCATTTTCTATCCGGCTCACATCTAATAAGAGATGATTCGGAAAATACGAAGACACTTCTGCTGCTAAATCTGCTGTCTCTTGATTGCTCAGGATGGCAACAGTTCTTGTCCCCGGCACTGCTGAGCCAATTGGACTCAAACTCCATTGTTTCGTCAAAAAGCATGCGGCGCGATCTTCAATCGCATTAACCAGTTCTTTTTTGTCTCTTTCTGAATGTTCCTTTGCCGGCACCCAATAGTGATCCTTCGCAAACGGATATGAAGGGAGGCTGATCAGGCGCGGTTTGGTCTCTCCGTATAATGTGTTCCACTGGATTGAGACCCCTTTGACCCATAAATCAGCAAGTTTGGCGTATTTTCTTTTTCTGATCCAAGCATCAAGTGCCAACGCCATATCTTCATCTGCTGTAAAAATAGTCTGGGTCTCTTTATTTCGATGAGACTGTCCCCGGAAAAATTCGTCTGTTTCTTCCTTACCGTCAACAAACGCCTGCAGTTTCTCTTCAAGCTCCTGCATCGTCCCCGCAACACACGCCAGACGCTCATCCATTTCTTCGCGCCCGACCTGCAGGGTGTAAGCGATGCGGTGCAACTCCTGATCTGTATATTTTTTATTGCGAATCGCCTCAAGCAATTGCGAAGCACGATCTATCAGCCTGCTTTTATTTTTAGCCGACAGCACAATCACGTTTGGCTGTTCTGTAGCCGTGTGTTCTGAATTGTTTTTTTGCATATATTCTTCAACCACAATATGCGCGTTTACTCCGCCAATCCCAAACGAACTGATTCCGGCACGGCGCGGAAGCTCGTTTCCGTCACGATCTGTGACAGACTTCCATTCCTGTTTTTCCTGAACGATGTAAAACGGACTGTCAGTCAGCTGAAGATAAGGATTAAGCGTCTCGCAATGCAGGCTTTTCACTAACGTTTTATGCTTCATTTGCAAAAGCACTTTGATCAAACCGGAAATACCTGCTGCTAGCTCTAAATGACCGATATTGCTTTTAACTGAGCCGATGCCGCAACGGTGATCCGGAACATCCGGCTGGCTCTCGCCTCTTATATTGGATAGTTCCTTAAACGCGGCTTTCAGCCCATTTATTTCAATCGGATCGCCCAATTCCGTCCCTGTTCCATGTGCTTCGATATATGTGACAGTGCTTGGATCTATGCCTGCTTGGCGATATGCACGCACCAACAAATCAGCTTGTGCTTTCGGATTAGGCGATGTCAGGGTATTGGCTCTTCCGCCGTGATTTTCCGCTGTCCCCCGAATAACGCCGTAAATATGATTTCCGTCACGCTCGGCATCTTCCAGCTTTTTCAACATGACCATTCCGACCCCTTCGCCTCTGACATAGCCATTCGCATCGGCGGAGAAGGTTTTACACCTGCCGTCTTTGCTGAGCATACCAGCCTTGCTGTAGCTAATATGCGCCTCCTCGGTTAAGATCGTATTCACGCCTCCAGCGATCGCCATCTCACAATCACCGTTTTGCATCGCAGTCACAGCACGGTGAATGGCTACAAGAGAACTGGAACAAGCCGTCTCTACTGGCTCGCTCGGACCATGAATATTTAAAAAATAACTCATTCTATTCGGGCCTACCGAAGGAATCATATGACCTGTAGCAGCATGGCCTTCAATTGGAAGATTCGCTCTACGGAATAGATCTTTATAACCGGTGTTTCCCGTACCGATAAAGATACCGGTCCCTGTACCCGAAAGGCGTTGCGGCGAGCAACCCGCATCTTCCAGTGCCTTCCACACGTATGTCATTAACAAGCGCTGCTGAGGGTCTACATAATCAGCTTCTCGCGGCGAAATACCAAAAAACAACGGATCAAACTCTGCGACACCATCAATAAACCCGCCCCATTTGATGTCGGTTTTATTGACGTCAGTGTCTGGGTTTCCATAATGCTCCCGCCAATCCCATCGATCTTTTGGAACTTCTGTGATGCTGTCTTTTCCTCCTTCTAGGTTTTTCCAAAATTCATCTATATCCATAGCGCCAGGGAATCGGCCGCTGATGCCGACAATTGCAACCGGCTCAAAATCGGCAGCCTGCTTTTTGTTTCTTTCTGCTTTTGCAATAACAGGCTGTGTAAAGCGGCGCTTTCTACGTGATGTGATTTTCGGCGCTTCATGGGATATTGTCTGTAACTCTTCCTGCCGCTCTGGTTTTTCACGCTCCTGAACCAGGGTGTCCTCATGTTCAGCGGTCAAATATTCAGCCAGGCTTTGGATGCTTCCATATTCAAAGAAAATGGTCGGCGTTAGCTCCAACTGAAATTCTTCGTTGATCTTGTTTGTAAAGACCGTAAATGTAACGGAATCAAATCCGTATTCACTCAGCTCTGTATTGACATCAATATCTTCACTATTTACTTTTAAAATTGCACTGACCATATTGCTTAATGATGCCTCCAGGCTGCTTAAACTGTGCACTAAGTTTCTTCTTTCATCTATGCCTTTAGCAGTAGCATCTTGATTCCATTCGCCCTGATACGCAGCAACTACATATTCAGCTAGGCTTTGGACGCTGCCATATTCAAAGAAAATGGTCGGCGTTAGCTCCAACTGAAATTCTTCGTTGATCTTGTTTGTAAAGACAGTGAATGTAACTGAGTCGAATCCGTACTCATTCAGCTCTGTGTTGACATCGATATCGTCAGTGTTTACTTTCAAAATTGCGCCAACCATTTGGATTAAGGCTGCTTCCAATTTTCTAGTTTGTCCTTGATCCTGATCCGCCTTTCTCTGATCGTTCCGCTTGGCTTTCGATCCTGCGGAAAGCAGTTTTTGTTTCATTTTCTGAAGCTGTCCTTCCATCACAAAAACTTGCGGCCTATCAGATGCTATCCCTTGATAAAATGCTTTCAAGCCACTATCTGTCGGCATCGGGACCATTCCCGTCGTTTTCAGCATTCTCTTTTCATCTTCAGCGCCGACTTGCATACCGCCTTCTTCCCATAACGGCCAATTGAAGGAAATGGTGGAGCCGAATCTCTTTTTTGATGCCGCAAGAGAACGGCGGTATTCAGCAAATGCATCCATAAACGAATTGGCTGCCGCATAATCGGCTTGTCCAGCGTTTCCTAAACATCCCGAAACAGATGAGAAGAAAATGAAAAAGTCCAATGGGAAATCCTTGCTGCATTCGTCTACATGTAACAACCCGCTCACTTTTGGCTGCAACACTTCTTGAAACTCTTCATTCGTTTTATGAATGATGAAGTGATCTTTAAAGCTGCCTGCACCGTGAATAATTCCATTGAGAGTGCCATATCTTTCTTTGATTTCCTCAAAAAGATGACGAACCGCATGCTGATCACTTACATCAGCCTCTCGATAGACAACCTCCGCTCCGATGCTTCGAAGAGCCTCCAGCTCGTTTTCCTTATCCTCACTTAAAACAGATCGTCCCGTCAGCACAATAGTAGACCGGCCAGTTCGATTGGCAATTTCCTTTGCAAACAGAAGGCCTAAGCTTCCTGCTCCGCCTGTGATTAGATAAACACCCTCGTCTCTCCACGGCATGTGAAGCGTATCAGCTGAAGGAAGCACCATTTCCCTCCAGCCTTTCACAAAACGGTGTCCAGCCTCATATCGAATCTGTTTGTCAAATGGTCTCCGGCTGTCGTCTTTCAGCTTGAGGTGAAGGTCTATCATCTCTTCAGGTTTCTCAATTTCGATGACCTGAGCAGTCAGTTTGCTGAACTCTATTTCTGCTGTTTTAAGCAGACCGGAAACGCCGGCAAACAATTGCTTCTCTTTTTCCAGCGGAACAATCGCTTGAATGATGATACGGCCTGCAGAAAGCTCACGGACCTTGCTTTGCAGGAGTTCAAAAATGTTCTGCGTGTAACATTGATAACGTTCAGCAATATGTCCTACAGCTTCGTTCAGAGTAATCACACGGGCATCTTTCATGTGGGAGGCAATGCTGTCTGTAACACTTCGTTCAGTTTCGAAGAGAACAATGATATGCTCCGTGTACGAAGAATCTTCGTCCTCTCGTTCTTCATTCTGTTTTTCCCACACCGGTTCAAGCATTAAGCGTTCGTGCCGTGATGAAGGCTTTGAAGTATGAACCTCCCCTTCTAATACTCTCGTTGAGAATCCTTTGATCCTGACACATACGCTTCCACTCTCGTCAATGACATCAATATCCGCTTTCTGAACAACCCCTCCGGAGTGATCGCTGTCACTTAAGCGAGCATAAGCCCACATAGAAGAAGAACACCCTTTGATCACCTCAAGCTCCTCAAGCGCAAATGGCAAAATCAGCTTTTGATCCATCAATTCCTGCATGATGCATATTGTTGCTGTCTGCAAGGCGGAGTCCATGATACTTGGGTGCAGCACAAACTGTTCATTCGTTCCAGAAACGATTTCTGGAAGCTGCAGCTGCGCCAAAACCTCTCTGTTTCCTATATTCACATTCTTAATTCCTTGAAAGGCCGGACCATGGAACATTCCTCTGCTTCTGCCTTCTTCGTAAAATTGATCAGGCGACATCTTTCCTTTGCCGCAGCGGCGTGACATTTCAGTGAGATCTGCGACTGGCGTTTCGGCGGCAGATGCCAGCTCCGCACTGCCTTGACTATGAATAACAGGGTCGTCCCCGTCTTCCTGTGTACTGTAAATGTCAAAGGTGATTTTTCCATCTTCCTCAGGAAAGAGACTGATATCCACTTGAGCTGAATGTCTGTCAACCACAACAGGCTGAACCCAGACTGTATGATTCAATCTGATTCTGACATCTTGGCCAATTTCACTTCCTGCCGCCTGGTTTATAGCCGCGTACGCCATTTCAAGGTACGCAACACCAGGAAGCACAGGCTTTCCTCTTACCACATGGTCTCTCAGGAAAAATTCGTCACCAGTGAAAACTGAACTGAATTTCTGTTCAGAAAAATCAGATGTATTCTGATGAAGCAATGGATGAATAGAGCCGATCCCTGTCTGATTTCCGGATATCTGCGCCACCGGTTTGCGGTCATCCTGCGACGGCCAGTATCGTTCCTTTGCAAATGGATAAGTCGGCAGACTCATTCTGTTTGGGCGCTCACCCTTGTAAAGCTGCATCCAATCTATATGCGCTCCCTTGCTCCACATTTCTGCAAGCTTGTTTACTTTTCCTTTGGCCATCCACTTACGTATGAGTTCAGCGCTGTCCTCATCCTCCGTCAGCCATGAAACCTCTCTGGCATTGTGCTTACTTCCTTGAAAACAGCCTTCAATCGCTGTATTTCCATTGATAAAATCTGTGAGCCTCTGTTTTAACTCATTTACATGATCGGCAATAAAGACAACGCGATGCTCCATCGCTTCGCGCCCCACCTGAAGGGTATACGCAAAATCAGGCAGCTGGCTGTTCTCAAGCCCTCTTCTTTCTAAATAGGCCAGAATGTCTTCTGCATACTCTTGCAGCCTCTCTTTATTTTTCGCCGAGATCGGGACGATGCAGGTTCCGTCTATCTTTCCCTTATCTGAATCCCTTTTGAATTGTTCAAAAATGGCATGGGTATTTGTCCCGCCAAGCCCGAACGAGCTAAGTGCAGCCCTGTGCGTTTTGATCTCACGGCTTAACGTTTTCTTTTGATCGACGACGTAAAAAGGAGAGCTGGCTAAGTCTGTATTTGGATTCGGCTCCTTATAATTGATACTCGGTGCAAGCTCTTGATGATAAAGACTCATCACGACCTTAATGCAGCCCGCAAGACCGGCGGCTGTATCTAAATGTCCGATATTGGTTTTCACCGACCCAATGCCGCAAAATTGCGTTTTATTTGTATATTGCCTGTAAACGTTTGTTAAAGCCGCCAGCTCGATCGGGTCCCCCAGCTTCGTTCCGGTTCCGTGTGCTTCTACATAGCAGATGGATTCAGGCTGTATCTTCGTTTGATTCATGACCTGTTGGACCACGTCAGCCTGGCCTTTAACGCTTGGAGCATAAAAGCCGACTTTGTCAGCGCCGTCGTTATTTACACCAATGCCTCTCAGCAAGGCATAGATATGATCCCCGTCCTTTACTGCATCAGCTGCTTTTTTCAGCAATACAACAGCAACGCCCTCACCGCCTATCATTCCGTCAGCTGAAGCGTCAAAAGCTTTAATATGTCCATCACTCGAAAAGTTCAGCCCCGGCTGATGCACATATCCGATATTTGACTCGGTATGCAGCGTTGCACCGCCAACTAAAGCATAATCAGATTCACCCGACAGGAGGCTTTTATAGGCAGAATGCAATCCAATCAGAGATGATGAGCAGTTGGCATGGACGAAATAGCTTGGTCCTCTCAGCCCGAGCTTATGAGAAATCATTGTCGGAATCGTCCCGCTCTGTGCAAGCACCCACGAAACATAGCCGTCCGGCGTCTCCAGGCTCTCTGTTGTATCTGACGGCAGCAGCGCGCGATAAGAATTATTGCTTGCCGACATAAAAACACTGGTTTTCGGAATCTGTCTCGCAGCATAACCGGCATCTTCTATTGCTTTCCATGAATGAGTCAGCAGCATCCGAAGCTGAGGGTCCATAAATTCAGCATCTTTAGGAGAGATTTGAAAGAAGCTTGGATCAAATCTGTCTTTCCCCTCAATTGAAGCTTTAGCCGGGACATAATCGGCATTCTCCGCTATCTCCTTTGAAATGCCAAAGCGCTGAAGCTCTTCTTTATTGAAAAACGCAATGCTTTCCTTGCCGTCTCTGAGGTTCTCCCAAAATTCATCATGATTTTTTGCCCCTGGAAATTCACACGATATGCCAATAATCGCCACACTATCGTCATAATAGTCCGGGAGATCACTCATCTCGGTAGACTGATCTTCTATATGAGCTGGCGGTTCTATCGGCACATGGTCACTTGCATCGCCCATTCGCTGTTCAGTGATGTACTGGCTGATATTTTTAATCGTTGAATACTCAAACAGGTCTGTGACAGAAAACTCACAGGATAGTTCATGTTTGATGCGATCAGCCACAGTGACCGAGAGAAGCGAATCCCCGCCCACATCGAAAAATCCGTCATCCCATTCAATGTCACTCGTTTTCAGCACTTCCTGCCAAATGGTAAAAACAGTATCCTGAATGTTCTTAGGAGAGGTCTGCCTTTGCTTTAGCTGCTCCCCTGATAAATCGATATTCTTAAGGCTGTTTCTATCTATCTTTCCGTTCGGAGTTAACGGCATATGATCAAGCTGAATAAAATAAGAAGGCACCATATAGGCAGGCAAAGCGTTTTTCATAAAATGACGCAGCTCTCTCGCTGTGAGAGAAGCATTTGCATGTTTAGCTGTATAATAGGCAGCTAGGTTATCCATATCTGCGACCACAACGCATTCCAGAATGCCGGGATGCTCACTAAGCCTGCTTTCAATATCACCAAGTTCAATACGGAATCCGCGGATTTTTACTTGATTATCGATGCGGCCTATATATTCAATTCGCCCTCCCGGAAGCCAGCGGGCCATGTCTCCCGTTCTATAAAGCTTAGACCCAGGCTCAAAAGGGTTGTCAATGAATCTCGAATCCGTTAATTCTTCCTTTTTGTAGTAGCCCTTCGCCACACCGTCTCCTGCAATGCACAGCTCACCCGGGACTCCTGCCGGCACTGGCACGAGCTGAGAATCCGTAATATAGATTTGTGTATTGGCGATTGGCCTTCCTATCGTGGCATGAGAGCATTCATCGTTAATGCGCTGAACCGCTGACCAGATAGTTGTTTCGGTTGGCCCGAACATATTCCAGGCTTCGCTGCCCGTATGCAGAAAATATTGTTTTAATGTCTCAGGCAATGCTTCGCCTCCGCATAAAATTTTCACGTTCTCTTCATTTTCCCAGCCTGAATAAAAGAGCATCTTCCACGTAGCGGGGGTTGCCTGCATCACTGTCGGTTTGATCGTGCGGATGTCCCGTTTCAGTTTTTCAACGTCTTTTGTATGCTCCGTTTGACAAATATAGCAGTGTGCGCCCTTTATTAAAGGCAAAAATAATTCCAGAGCTGCGATATCAAAACAGTAGGTTGTGACAGCAAGCATTTTATCCTCTGCCGTAAGACCTGGTGTTTCCCCCATCGAAACGAGAAAGTTTGTCAAAGCTTTATGCGGTATCATGACACCTTTTGGCTTTCCTGTGCTGCCGGATGTATAAATGACATACGCCAAGTTTTCCGGCGTGACAGTGCGTGTAAGCACTTTTCGATCAGAGGCTGTTTGAGCAATATCATCCCAATCTTGATCTAAAAGAGCTGTTGTGACACCGTTCCAACTCAACGTATTTACTAATTCCGATGTCGTCAGTGTAATGAAAACTTCACTGTCCTCAAGCATGTATTCCAATCGTTCAGCCGGATAGGACGGGTCTAGCGGCACATACGCTCCCCCAGCCTTGAGGATCGCTAATAAACCCACTAGCATGTCCAGCGATCGATCCACATAGATCCCCGCCAGACGGTCAGGACCCACTCCATGCGCCTGCAAATAAATGGCCAGTTGTGTGCTTTTTTCATCCAGCTCCCGATACGTCAATGTTTGACCTTCATAGCTGACAGCCGCTCTATCAGGCGTCTTTTTCGCCTGCTGCTCAAACAACTCATGAAAAGTTATATATGGATACGTTTTTCCTGTGGCGTTCCATGTTTTGAGAATCATCTGCTTCTCTGCCTCAGGTAATAAAGAATACTCTTTTAAAGGCTGAGAAGGATTCAACATCGCCTGCTCTGTTACATAAACAAAATGGTCGAACATGGCGGATATAGAAGCCGCATCAAACAGCCCAGTATTGTACTTGATGTTCAGCTCCATTTTTTCTTCTGTTTCCCACAGTTCAAATACTAATTCGTATTCGCCCTCTTGGTGAATACACTCAACGAAATCGACAGAAAAGAAGTCAGCATAGCGGTTCAGCAAGCTTTGATAGCTTCCGGATTGAAGAAAATTCTGATAGAAAAAAGCGGTTTGAAATACCGGTGAACCTGCTTGACTGCGAGGAATATTCACATCCCTCACCATTTTTGGAAAAGGATATGCTGCATGATCAAGCCCATCCAATATCGTTAATTGCAATTTTGAAATAAAGCTAGAAAAAGTGTCTGCCGGGTTCAGCTCACTCCGAATCGGGAGCATATTGAGAAAATGTCCAATGGCATCATCAAATCTTTCTTCCGGCCTCACCATGGCCGGCATGCCGACGATCTGTTCCTTTTGGCCGGTGTAACGGCCAAGCAGCATCATATAGCAGCTTAAGAATACCGTCGTGACATTTACAGAATGCTCTTTCGCAAACGTTCTGACCTGATTCATGAAGCCGCTGGACAGCCGCCTGGTGTATGTATCCTCACTAAACTCAGAATCGACTGAACTTGCGCTGACCTTAGGCAGCTGAAGATTCGGCAAAGTTCCCGATAGCTGTTTTTGCCAATATGTACGATGCTTCACACCATCTTTGCCGGCAAGCATGTTTTTCTCCCATGCCGCAAAATCATGATAAATGGCAGGAGAAACAGCTTTTTCCGGATGCTGTCCTTTTAAAAGAAGCTGATAGGTATCAAACAGACTGCGTATAAATGTGACAGACGAAACTCCGTCAAAAATCAAATGGTGAATGACAACTAATAAAAAATGCTCTTGTTCAGATCTGGAAAAGCTCATGACACGCACTAACGGGCTGTTTTCCTTTACATACGGTTCCTTTACTTTCTTTCTAAGAAAAGCAGGAATATCAGACTCTTTCATACTTGAGATGTTTTCTGTCTTGATTTCAATTGAAAGCGCTGACTCATTTTTAAGAAATGGCACTCCGTCTTTCTCTTGGATGACGTGCTTTAAGATTGGGTGCTGATTCAATACAAGGCCGAAAGCCTGCTGTAATGTTTCAAGGTGGAGCCCTGACGAAAATTTAAAACAGAGAGGTACGTGATATGCACTTTTTTCGGGTGACATTTTTTGCAATGTCCATAATCCTTTTTGAACCTCAGAAAGAGGCTGAAAAGTTGCCTGACTCCTTTCCGGTCCGGTTTTATATGTGTCCGTGCCCTTTTTGTCAGCAGACGAGCTGCTGAGGTCTTCATGTTCTGATAGATAGCTGGCTAAGCGTTCAATTGTAGGATATTGATGTATCTCTCTGGCTGTTAGTTTGATATGGTAGTTTTTCTCGATCGATCGAATGAGCTTCATCATCTTGATAGAATTCACACCAAGACTTTGGATATTTGCATTTGGCTCCACCCAATCGCGGGAAACGTGCAGCTCCTCAGTCAAACAGGTGAGCAGATGCTTCTGTATTTCTTCCCTTACTCTTTTCACCTGGTCTGCTTGCTGTATGTCCTCATCCTGGACCGCATCGTTCATCCGATTGGGTTTATGTAGCAAGTGGTCGAACTCTCCATTTTCAAATGAAGTTTTTAGCTGGGTGCGCTGGATCTTTCCGATAGCCGTTTTTGGAATCTCTTCTTTTTGTACAGGCAGCAAATATTCCGGGGTGACTCCGATCACCTGTGAGACATGGGATTGTATGTTTCTAAGAAGCTGAGACATCTGCTCATCATTTAATTTTGCAGAAGTAACAAAGAAGATAGCCAGCTGATCTGTTGAATTCTGGCCCAGACGGACAGCGCAAGCAGCAGTATAAGAAGTTTCAATTTCAGATAATTCTTCAACTGCAGACTCAATTGCATGACTGTAATAATTAATGCCGTTAATGATAATTGCATCTTTCGTACGGCCTGTTATGGTTAAGCGCCCGTTTCGCAAAAAGCCAAGATCTCCGGTTTCAAACCAGCCGTCTTCTGTAAACACACTGTCATTCAAATCAGGCCGCTGGTAATAACCGCTAGTAACAGAAAGACCCGAGACTTGAAAACGGCCGATCTCGCCCTCTTCAACCAATTCATTATGGTCATTCACAATTCTCATAGAGAAGCCGGGGATTGGAGAGCCTATTTCAACAAAATGATCATCATCACTTGTTCCAGCCCGGGTAAATTCATGAGAAAAAATAACGCCCGATGAAGTTTCGGACATTCCCCATGCAGGTCGGATGGCGTCAGCAGGCAGTCCATGTGGTTCTAAAAGCTCAAGTATTCTGCGCCCTACCTTGGCTACCATTGCTTCACCGCCGTTGAGCATGTATCGCATTGAAGACAGATCCCATTTCCTATCTTTTATGTCTTCTGCAAAATCAGTGACCAGACCAAACGCAAAATTCGGCGCCCACGTAACAGAAGCTCGGTAATGATCAATCCAATCCAGCCATTTCAACGGCTCCATTAAGATTGTTTCGCTTGAGACGTTAATTTCCTGACAGCCAAGATAAACATCCCGCAAATGCAGCATTCCGATCCCTCCGACATGGTCAAACGGCATCCAGTTAAACGTAATATCCTCTCTGGTGAAGCCTTGCATTTGAATAATCCCTTTCACCATGCTCATAATGTTACGATGATTAAGCATAACTGCTTTGGGCGTTCCCGTACTGCCTGAAGTCAGCAATAAAAGCGCTAAGTCTTCGGGACTGGATTGATGCCAATCTGTGTCCGCTTCAGCGCTGAGCAGATCCTCTACAGCAATTGCCCTGAACCCTTCAAGCCCTTGTTCTTTTGCCCAATCGAGCATTTCCTGGTGCATCCCCCGGTCCGTAATCACCGCCGGCTTGTCAAGAAGCGTCCATGCGTCTTTCAGCTTTTGGGTGCCGCTGCTCGATTCAGCATACGTTGGCGGAACGGCTAATGGAGCCGGAACACCCCCTGTTAACACACACCCCCAGAACGCAGGGAGAAGCTGTGAATTGTCACCAAGCTGCAAAATCACGTTTTGTTTTGCTTTCAGGCCTGATTGGCGAAGCCCCTTCGCAATGCGCAGTCCATCATCCCATAATCGTCTGTATGATTGGTAAACTTCAGTCCCATCCGGCTGCAAATAAATGATTCCCTTTGTATCCCCAAGCTCCGCCGCCGTTCTGTATAAAACTTCAGGTATTGTTGCCGGCTGCTTTTCAGATATATGTAAAGGCTCCCCATGACTGACAGAAGGATTAGCTAATATACGGATATTATCATTATTTCTCATCACGCTGCCTCCATTTCACCTGCAAAATTTATATATATTTTCAGTTAATTACCATATAAACCTTTGATTCTACCTTTGACTTCTTCATGATGAAATGTTTTCTCATGCATCATCAATTCCTGTTCAATGACGCGCGGCAGCTGATCGCGAAGCGGGGCAACCAAATGATCTTTCAGTGTAACCAGTGAGTTTCTCGGCTTTTCCGCCAGTTCTTGCGCCAGCTCCACTGCATAATCTAACACTTCTGCACGGGGCAGCACCTTAAAAGGAACCCCTCTTTTTTCAAGATCAGCTCCGCGGTAGCTGCCCGCATTCAATAATATTTCCTGGGACAGGCTGAAACCCAGTTTTTTAGGAACGATAAAGGTAGCGCCCATTCCAGGCGTAAATCCGTATTTCATAAAATTAGCCGTATACACGCTTTCTCTGCTCAGAATGACTATGTCAGCAAAGAGCCCCATGACAAAGCCGCCTCCAATTCCATGGCCCTGCATTGCCGCAATAACTGGAATCTCACAATCCAGCGCCAGAGAATAAAGATTGTCATCAGTGAACTTGGTCAATCCCTGTTGAATTCGAAGCAGTCCTTCTTGCGTTCCTCCTGAAGCAAAATAATTATCATATCCTGTCAAAATAACCGCTTTGTATTTGGGGTTCTGCCGTATGTATTCAAACGCTTGAATTAAACCGTCTGTAAGTTCTTGTGAAAACGCGTTTTTATGAGTGCGATCTTGCATCTTTACCTGAATAATGGCGGATTCAATTTCGATAAGCTCTACAACAGAATGCGTCATGATGTCCTCCTAACGGTTCTGATTGTCATTTTTAAACGGTTACTGATCCTCCCATGGGAATTGCCCTGTTTCAACATACCTGATGATTCCCATTTGGTTTTGAGGATCAGAAAACATGTTTTGATTTGCAGTTAAAGCGGTGGCTTTCGCACGACTGACTTGATGATCAAGTGAGCTCATAAACCGTTTATAATGTGCGATTCCTTTTTTATTCAGCCTCCGCAAACGCAATAAATGCTTTCTCAGCAGCACGTCACTTTCAGCATCAAAAGCATCTATTAACCCCCATTCACTGGCTTCCTGAACGGAAATCGGCTTTGTCATAAGCGTCATATAATGCGCTTTCTGCCAGCCGATACGGCGGATCAGAAACGGTAAAACACAAGCAGGGTACAGGCCGAATAGCAGCTCAGAGAGACTGAATGACGCCGTCTGATCAGCAATGGCAATATCTGTGGCAGATACAAATCCAAGACCGCCGGCATTCACTTTTCCCCTGACATGCGAAATCGTGACATAAGGGCCAGTCTGCAATTTCAGCCACAAATCATAGAGAGGCTCTTGGGAGCTTGCCTGTTTTCTGCCCCTTTTCATTTCCTGATAGATTTCTTGAAAATCAGCTCCGAAACAAAACACCTCGGGAAGCCCCTCTAAAACGACAACCGTCACCGTTGATGTTTCACATTGGTTTAACACTTGCAAGCATTCTTCTATCAGCGTGTCATTAATCGTATTTTTCGCTTCAGGACGGTGAAAGGTAATATAGCAAACCGACGCTTGAAAGCGGACCTTTATCGTTTGATAGGTCACGAGATCCACCTGTACTTCCGATGAAACTCAGAAATTTCTTCTAAAAACAAGCGCGGCTTCTCTTGAGTGGACTGCATGATGCCCGGTATCATCTCAAAGTCCAGCTTTACATTGCGCGTCCCAAACCGCACCATCCCGCTCCCCTTAAACAGCAGCTCATACTCTTCCATGGAGAGCTGATAGCGGCGGTCCAAATGCTTCTCAATACCAAATGTTCGCTGACGCTCCTGGCCTTGCGGAGTTGTAATTCCGCTGTAAAATTCAGAACAGCAGCCGGATCCGTAGGAAAAACAGCCAATTCGTTTAGGCGTATCAAATCTCCCTTGGTCTATCGTGCTGGCCAATGCCAGAAACAAGGCTGCCCCCATAATATTTCCAACCCGTTGACAGTAGTTTAAACCTGGTTTTACACGAGTTAAAAAATCCGGCTCAATCCCGGATGTTTTCACCTTCGCCACCTTACGCATCATTGTCCGGTGCGCACCTTTCACCATCCCGCCAAAGGGCGTATGGTAAGCAAGATATTGAAACGTGTCCTGATAATTGGCACCCGGTACACGCTTTTGATATTCCAGAAAAGTCTGTTCGCAGCAATCCAAATATGACATTAAAGACAGATCAGAATCTCCCGCTTCACTGTCGGGAATGGGGCGGCACGTGTCCATCACTTCATAGCCGTAATAACCATTTGCTCCGGGATCTATTTGAAACACCTCGGGATTTTCGCCAACTAAAACGGCCACCGCTCCCGCTCCGGCGCTCGGTTCCGCATAAGACCAATCTTCGCTTAAAGCGTCTCCGCCCTCAGCGATTAAAAAACGTGAAATATCACTGGCGATAACCAGTGCTTTGGCACCCGGAGAAGTCTGGGATAATATAAAATTCACCGCCATCTGAAATCCCGCTGTCCCTGAATAACACGCCTGTTTAACCTCAAACAAACGGCAGTTGCGGTTGAGACCTAAATATTCATGGATATATGTACTTAACGATTTCCCAAAGTCGATCCCGGATTCAGAGCAAGTGATCAGCAATTCAATCCGGTCTTTCTCTGCTTCAGATAAAGCATCAATAATCGGCTTAGCTGCATTGACTCCGAAGGTCACGGGATCTTCATAAGGCAGTGCTACCGCTTTTTCTTTCATTAATAAATTTTCAAATCTCGCAGTATCTAAGTGTCTGTATTTGGCCAGCTCCATGACATCAAGGTATGCCGTTCCGCCAAAGACATTCATCGCTTCTATTCCGGCTGAAACCATTTATGATTCGCCTCCACATTTCTCAATGTTTTGTATACAAACCGCGGTGTTCATTCCGCCAAACCCCATGCTTAAGCTCAGCGCATTTTTGATGCGGTATGAAATCGATTTCTTATTTACCCAATGAAAAGAATCATCGATTGGATGATCCAAATTCCGGCTCGGATGCAGGGCAGACTTTTTCATTTGCAGCAAAACAGAAATAATCTCTACGATGCCCGCCGCACTAAGCCCGTGTCCGGTTATCGATTTTGTTGCATTGATATAAGCATGGGAAAGCCGGCATGCACGGAGCGCCTTTAATTCTATTTCATCTCCAATAAAAGAGCCTGTTCCATGAGGGTTAATATAATCAATATCTTCTGGTAAAAGCCTGGCACGCTCCAGTGCCTTCTGGATGACATGAATCTCTCCTTCTAATGAAGGATCAGGATTCCGGTTTCCGTCCAGTTTGATTGACCAGCCAGACAATGCTGCATAAGGTTTGAGACCTCTTCGTAAAGCCGTCTCCTTTCGTTCTATTACCAATGCACCGCACGATTCTCCATAGATAAACCCGTCTCTGTTTTGATCGAAGGGACGGCACGCTTTTTCAGGTTCATCAGCATATTTGTCCGTCCCCATAGCGCCTAAAGCCCTTAGCGCCTCGCATTCCATATAAGAAAGATCCATTAAAGCACCAAGTGCTATGCAAGTATCAACTTCGCCTGACAGGACTTGCTGAATTGCATGAATGACTGCTAACTGGCCGCTGGCCGAGGCTCCTCCCACCGTATATGCTAATCCCGTGATGCCAAACTGATCTGTACATATCCCGCAAAGATCGCTGTCCATGAAAGACAGACCATACGCCGGAGAAATAAAACCGGAGCGGTCTTGATACCTTTCATAAACTTCAAAGGTTTCTCTCTGCTGAAAATTTGACCCGCCAACAACCAGTCCGATACGTGAGGAATCTGAATCGTCCAATTCAGCCTCCTCCCAAGCCTCTGTGAGAGTTACCAATGCAGCGCGGCTGGAAAATGATGCTTTTCGCAACATTTTTTTAGAGAGTCGGTCAGGATAAGACAATGACGCAATTTCGGCTCCGATAAACCGGCTGTCTTTTTGTCTGCCTGAACGCTTCATGACATCAAAGGCATGTCTGCCGGACAAGAGCGAGGAAGCAAAGTCCTCTTTCCCTTGACCGATAGAGGCCGTGACGCCTACACCGGTCACCACCACCTCAGGCAGATTGCACTTTGTCATAAAGCACCTCAGCTAATTCACCGATGTTTTTCACCCCGGATAGCTCAATGCGAGGGATTTTTAACGATAAATCCTCTAGCACCATCGTGATAATTTCAGCTCTGTCTACAGAGTCAGCTCCTAACTCAACTAACTGATCTTCAGGCTCGAATCTGTGTCCGTCTAATTCAGGAAGCACCTCGCAAATATTGGTGATTAGTACTTCAAAGATTCTCTGTTTATCCATAATACGCTCTCTCCTTCAAGGGATTATTTTAATGATTTTTTATAGGTATATTTTCATAATATTCAAACTTTCATTTTTATGTTGTCTGTTTCATGCGACGGCTGATACATCGATTGCATCCGTTCATGAAGCAATACTGCCGTTTCTATCATTAATTTTTTCCCGATTTCATCCACATGGCGGTTTCGCCAATTTTCTAATTGCGATCCTTTAACCCATTGATTAAAGGCTCCCAGCGCGGGACCGCAGTGAATTTGATAATCGACCTTCGAATGTTCGCTTCCGCTGATTGCCAATTTTGAGCTGTATCTGAAGTACCATCGGAAAATCAAAGCCATTTTATGCTTCGGGTTTTGTTCAGCCTTCTCAATGTCTGCCGCGGGATAATGCAATGCAATATCTTTATATATGTCTTCTATACTGCGTTTAAAGTATTTCTCCTCAAGCTGGGACAGCATCTTTGCATCCAGCTCACGTATAGACCCATACCGCTGGTACAGTTCATATAACTTGTTTGCCCGTGCGGGAAAGAACACGCCTTTCTTTAGCACCTGCACTTTACTGCCCGATTCAAACATATCACCTGCAGGCGCATAGGCTGTATCTTGTACATTCATCTGCTGAAGCAAATCCTTTACTTTATCACTTGTTGCCGCCTCAACCGTACATTGATTGATTGAGCCTGTTAGAATAAAATCAGCCCCTAGCATAAAAGCCGCCATCGCTGCCTCAGGTGTTCCAATCCCTCCAGCTGCACCAACTCTTATTTTTTTCCGAAATTGATATTTTTTCATCATTTCATCTCTTAAAGATGTCATCGCCGGCATCAGGCTGTATGCCACACCGCCATCTGTATGACCGCCTGAATCAGCTTCTACACAAATATCGTCAGCCATCGGAATGCACCGCAACAACTCAGCTTCGTTCATAGTGATTTTATTTTCTCCTAAAAGCTTTTGCAGCATATTCTCAGGCGCAGGACTCAGAAATGATCCTGCAACTTCCGGCCGTGATATTTTTGCTATGAGACGATTTGAGCATATAACGTCACCATTTTGATTTCGTTTCACTCCTTTTGCGCGGTACCTTACTAATGCGGGAGTGACACTTAAAAATGCTGAAGCTTCCACAATGCTCACTTGATTCCTCAATAAAAGATCGATCATTTTTTCTTCTGATTCAGTATGTTTCATATTGTGGACCAGATTGATGCCGTAGGCTTGTCCTTTCCCTAATTCACCTTGTATAGCATGGATCGCATCTTCAACCTCTTTCAGGCTCAGACCTCCTGTGCCAAAGAACCCCATCATTCCCGCTCTTGACAGCTTTACTACCATTTCTTTCGAAGCAATGCCGCGGTACATTCCTCCTGCAAGATAAGCATATGTAAGATGATAATCTTGTTTAAATTCAGCACTTCCTAAAGATTCTGCCGTAATCCCAGCTTGAACATTGCGTTGCTCCTTTAGATGCGCACTGATCGCGGGGTTCTTTTTCGGTATATATGTCAATGGTTCAGCTTCATTTTTAATCCGATGAATGAGACCGGTTAAAACAGCTCCAGGCCCAATCTCTTCAAACTCCATTTTTCCTCTTCCCATCAGGAAACGAATGCTGTCCGTCCATTTCACTGTGTTGTCCATTTGTTCAGATAATGTATCTTTTAATCTGTCTTGATGGTATGGCTCTGCGTAGACATTGGAGATAACCGGGATCGCCAAAGGTGCAAACTGGAATGAGTCAATATATTGCTTAAATACCTGTTTGGCTTCATTCATATATCTGGAATGAAAAGCTCCGCTCACATTTAATGGATGAAACAGCTTTACATCCTTGGTGTTTTCAAAAATAGCCCGAGCTTTTTCAATCTCTTTTTTCGGGCCAGAAATCACAATTTGCCGGGGCGTATTTTCATTTGCCACATCAATGTCATGAAGACGGTGCTCTTCTAAAACGGCTGTAACTTGTTCCTTACTCAGGCCGATCACAGCAGCCATTCCGCCCCCTGTAATTCGTCCCATCAATTCTCCTCTTTTTTTGACGAGCCTTAATCCGGTTTCAAAATCAAATGCACCGGCTGCCATCAGCGCATTGTATTCTCCTAAGCTATGTCCTGCCGCAAAATCAGGTTTTCTGCCGGTCTCCTCCACTCTCTTCAAGTAACTGAGTGCATTAACAACGTACAAAGCCGGCTGCGTGTATTCAGTATGATTTACATCCAAATAGGATTTTTCGGTACATAGCTTCTCTATTGAATAGCCCAATATTTGATCTGCTTGATCAGTCAAATGCTGATATTGTTCAAATAGGCCTTGTCCCATCCCCTTTTGCTGGGAGCCTTGCCCTGGAAAGACATATGTAATCATCTTGTAAACTTCCTTTCTGGTGTACGGAAATACTCAACCGTATTCAGATTTTTCAGCTCCTGATGAAATGGTGTTATGATTGAGCAGCAACGGTCAGCTGAATCACCCGGAATCAGCTGTTTCACAAAAGCAGCTAAGGTGCCGGATGGCCCTAAATCGATAAACTTGCATGTATGCTGGCTTTCCAAATATCGAATCGCTTCACGAAACATCATTGGCTTTCTGACCGCATTCCAAAAGAAATTCTCGTCCATTACGTGAAGGCAGCTTCCCGTTAAGCTCGATACAATCGGTATTGACGGTTTTTTAAAAGATTTTGATCTTAAAAATTCTGCATAGGCACTCTCTGCCGGATCAATAAGCGAAGAATGAAAGGCATAGGACACAGGAAGCAGCTGGCAAAGAATCTGCTTCTCTTTTAAATCCTCCATAATCTTCCTTATATGATCTTCTTCACCAGAAATGACGAAGTGCGAATCATAATTGATAGAAATGAGTTCACTATTTCCAAACAGTTGCGGATAATCATTCAGCAATTGCGGTTTGTCCAGAATGGCCACCATTTTTCCTTTATCACAGGAATTTTGGATGATAATAGCCTGTTCTAGTATGCAATCCAGTATATCCTCTGCGTCTGACACACCAGAAACTGCCGCTGCTGCGAATTCTCCCAGACTTGATCCCAATACGTAATCAGGATAAATTCCCCTGTCTTCCAAAACCTTATATAAGGAATACTCAATCATAAAAATGGCGGGGTGGGAAAAAAGAATACTGTCAAACGGATCTGACACACGTTTATCTTGATGGTAGATTTCTTCAACAATGGATGTGCCGATTCGCCGTGCTGCAATGGCATCCATTTCAAGCATTGATTGGCGAAACACGGTATTTTCCTTAAATAGTTCTTTCCCCATGTGATAGTATTGGGAACCTTGCCCGGAAAACATAAAAACAAGCGGTTCATTCATGTGTATAACCTTCTTTTTTTATATTTATGACGGCTATTGGATTTCTTATTTTCATGTATGTTGTAAAAGCACATAGCAGCGATTGAAATGAAATTAATAAATGGAAAAGACATATGTGAAAAAGTAAAGGAGATTCAACTTGGATGGATTGCTATTGGTGCTCTGGATGCGGTTCATTTATGACGTGATCGTAGATGTATGTTGATATCTCAAAATTGATGTAACATGATAACAGGATCAGCAAAGAACATCGACTCTATGATTGGTGGGTGCGGTTAAAAAATGGACCATCTAGATGTGGGAGCGATGGTTTGACAGACCGGCTGACATAGTTCAAATGTCTAACTTAATTTATCAGCCTCTTTATGTAACAGTATATAAAGTTATTCAATTAGAAACAGTGTCAATCGAACGATTGAATCTTTAAAACTTTATACCTTAAATGAAAGGAAATCTATGTTTAGACCTGATTGATGAGATACATGGCCATAGGAGCAAATGCTTTAGCGTGGCATTGCTTCCGCATCTTTCTTTATGCGATGAATTAACCCAGTTAAAACATTTCCAGGCCCTACCTCCTCAAACTCCATATGGCCTTTTTTCATTAAGTATCTTATGCTGTCAGTCCATTTCACTGAATGATTAATTTGATCAGCCAGCGTTTGTTTCATGAATTCGTATGTATACGGTTTGGCATACACATTAGAAATAACCGGGATAGACGGAGGCGAAAAATAAAAGGCATGAAGGAACTCCTCAAATTCTTCTTTTGCCTTATTCATGTATCTGGAATGAAACGCGCCGCTTACGTTTAAGGGGAGTACCATTGTAACTTCAGTCATCGCTTCAAAAAGAGATGCGGCTTTTTCAATCTCATCTTTTTTTCCTGAAATTACAATTTGATATGGGGCATTCACATTAGCGATATCAACATCATGTAAATGATATTCTTTCAGAGCCTTTGCAACCTGCTCTTCATTTAGTCCCATAACAGCTGCCATACCGCCGTTGCTTATCAGACTCATCAGTTCGCCTCTTTTTCTGACAAGCTGTAAACCTGTCTCAAAATCAAAGGCTTCAGCTGCAAATAATGCATTGTATTCACCCAAGCTGTGCCCGGCGACAAAGTCAGGTTTAACTCCTTCATCCTTGATTTTTTTCAGATAGCTTAGTGCGTTTACCACGTATAACGCCGGCTGAGTAAATTGCGTTTTGTTTAAATTGGAATAAGGATTTTCCAGGCAAAGACGTTTGATTGAATATCCTAAGATCTCATCTGCCTGATCCGTCAGTTCTTTAAATTCATCGAATAGGCCGCTGCCCATTCCCTGTTTTTGTGAACCCTGACCTGGAAAAACATATGTGATCATTCTCTCAAAGCCACCCTTCCGATTAGTAGATGTGTTTCACTTCTGTATGATTTAATAATAGTGATGACCGGATAAATAGTAGCATGTTCATGTTGATGGTAACCTCTGTAAATATTATCCGTCAAGTTAATTTTTCCTACAGTTTGCTCGATTGTTTTTCTGCTTTTTTCCATTGAGGAATAAAGGATCAGGAGATATAACAGAACATAAGAAAAAAGACCCGGATTACGTATAGGGCGCCATATCATGATAATGCGCTTCATTTTCTTTCAAATGAGTTTTCAAAATAAATAACACCTTCTATGTAATCATTTTCGAAAATAAAAATCATTTAGATATTCGAAGAAAAATAGGATAATAGATTCAGAAGGATTATTTAAAATCAAAAATACCTTTTTGGTTTTTACGAGTGCGAAATTTCACAAAATATTCTTTCTTATCAATTTGAAAGTAAATATTATGCTGATAAAGATCCTTTATCGAATGGCCGGGCGATTTGCCAAATGAGTGACCAGGATACACCCGTACATGGGGTGAAACCTCCGACTTTATTCTTTGAATGCTATCAAACATCTCTTCCGCAGAGCTGCCATCATCCTCACATATGCCGCATCCTTCTGTAAACACCGTATCTCCGGTAAAAATACTCTCAGAAAACAAATAACACATTCCGCCGGCTGTATGCCCCGGTGTGAGAAGGCATTGTGCTCTTGTGTTTCCTATGCTGATCGTCTGATGATCATCTAGGCTAATTAAATTTCTGCATCGGAATTGATAATAATCAATTTCTTTTTTTGACATATAAACTTGAGCGTTAAACATCTTCGTCAGCGGGTCTACCAGATTTACATGATCATAATGAGAGTGTGTCAATGCGACTGCCTTTAATTCCGCTTCGAGTTCAGAAAGTGTAGTGGTTATCTTACTCAATTCCCATGAGGGATCAACAACAATTGCAGATCTGCTTACAATATCTTCAATGATATAGCAATAATTCGTCCAGCCCTGATACCTTGTTTTAATTGGATGCACCTTGTAAGTAAGATTCATTTATACCATCCCTATCATGTAAAGTTCTTAAACGATGGACCAGTGTTCACCCCTCAGTCCGTCTTTCATTCCACTTTACCAAACAGCATGATTGTTTTCCATTTTTTTCAGAGATCCTTGTTCTTTGAATATAAAAAAGCGACTCTTTTGGACGCATGCCCAACAAGAATCGCTTTTCGCACTAGTGCCTTAAGGATGTCGTTTTTGTGTCTCACGTGTATCTTCCACGCAAATTGACTCTACATGCTGCATAATGACCCGCTTAATTCGGTCTTTATTCACTCGCACAGGGTCAAGCATGGCATGTAAAGCCAAGCCGTCAACAAGCGCGTAAAGTCTCTCAGCTTCAATGTCTTTATCAGCATTCTTCTTCAGTAAATCGGATTCATCTAAATAGGCAATCAGATTCCGCATGCCGCTGAAAATCCCGTCATGATTCGCATCAAACATATCCTTTTTATGTCTGGCGTAAGCAGTAAAAGCAAACCAAACCTCCATCTCTCTAATCGTTTCTTCATTCGTTGGGACCATTTCAAGCAAAATTTGCAACACTTTTTCCTTAGGGAGCAAATCCCTCACTGCAATGTCCTTAATTCGGTCCGTCACCTTTTCTTGGACAAGTTTCATTGCAAAAGCAAGCAATTCATCCTGTGTAGAGAAATAATGGCGCAGCGCACCTAATGACAATCCTGCTTCCTTTGCAATGTTCCTGGCTGATGCTCCTTCCATCCCTCGTTCTAAAATGACGCGCCACGTTGCTTCTGCAATTTGTTTTCTTCTTTTCTCATGGTCAATTTGTTTTGGCATAGCTTTATTGTAACAAGAAAAAAATGAGAGAGCAATTTTTATAATACAGTTGTGTTACAAAAACAAAGATGATAACATATTATTTAAATAATACAACTGTATTGAAAAGAGGGGAATGGATTGAACGGTATCGCATGGATGATTGTTTTCTGTGAAATTGCGTTTTGGGTTGTCATTGTTTTGGGGCTTGCTGTACGCTACGTATTCAAACGACATACATTAGGACTGCTATTCCTTGCCTTAACTCCAGTTATCGATTTGATCTTGTTAGCGGCAACTGGTGTGGACCTTTACCGCGGAGCCTCAGCGACCGCAGCCCATGGGATTGCAGCTGTTTACATCGGTATATCGATCGCTTATGGGAAACAAATGATTCAATGGGCAGATGAAAAATTTCAATATTATGTGACAAAAAAAGGCGCAAAACCGCTGAAACGTTTTGGAATGGATCATGCCAAACACGGTGCGAAAGGCTGGCTAAGACATGTGCTGGCCTACTTAATTGGTGCGGGACTATTGGCAGGGATGATCTATTTTATCAATGACTATGCCCGAACCGAGGCATTGAGCGGCATTCTTAAACTGTGGACTGTCATTATAGGCATTGACTTTCTCATTACAGCCAGCTATTTTATTTGGCCAAAAAAAGAGAAAGCTTCGGCGAATCTCAGGAGTTAACATGATGAAAAAGGCCCTTCCCCAGTGGAAGGAGCCTTTTTTGGTTTTGTTAAAATATGCTATACTATTTTCGTCAGAAAACAGACTTATAGATATTTTGGGCTGATTCAAGGGTAACTGTTTGTATGAGTAAGCAGGTGAAGGGAGTGTCATACTTGAACCAAAAAGAACAGAACGAGCACTCTAAAGATTTTAACCTGAGATCAAAATTAATCGGAATTGTATCTATCACTTTTATCGCGGCCATTGCGCTTGCAGTCATTCTCGGCGGCTTTTTCTTCGGGATGAAAGGCTTATTCTCTATACTGGGCATCACATACGCTTCCAATCAAACATTAGCTTTATTTATTTTAGCCTGCTTTGCTGTAGGTTTAATCATAGACCCACTCACAAAGATTATCTCTATCATTTTGGCAAAATCACTTTCATTTAAAAAGACTGCACTTTTTGCTTTTATACTGTATTTTATCAGCAATCTTATAACGATCTGTTTTGCAGATTACTTTATGCAGTCTATTTATATTCCAGATATCTTGCTTGTTGTGATATCAGCAGTGATGGCTTTCACTGAACTTGCTTTTGATGACCAGCCTAATGGAGAAGCAGCTTAAAATGCCGATGGCAGATATGGAGAATTCATAACACCTTATATTTGGACATCACCAGTTATATAAACGAAAAAAACTCCCTGTTCACACGAACAGGGAGCAAAACACAATGTTGTAATTTAAATTCTGCATTCTAAAATGATTCTTACATTCGGATCATCAAGTTCATCCAAAAAGATAATGATCTTCGGACCACATGCCATATGTTTCCACCTCCTCACTCAAAATATACATTAATCCCAATTGACTGTAAATGGAAATTTTGTTATACGGAGGAACCATGAAGTATAATGCGTTAACACTGCTCACACGTTTACAACCGTTTCTTATAATCTGACACTCGAAGGAGTACAAAAAAAGCATTGATCCATTCAGAGAATGGATCAATGCTTACCACCCCCGCTACGATAGGAAATATCGTTGGTCCAAAAGGTGCAGGTGCCGCAGTGCAAACCACTACCAAGCTTTCTTTCTAAAGTAGTAAAGTGGTTAAAGGTGGAACAGTAGCAACTCATATCAATAAAGGGATAAAACAAAGGAAAAGCCTATATCAAATCTTTCATTAAAAGTAAGAATGATCTTGCACTTGTCGGGATTGCTCAAGACATCGACAATACGTATAACGTAAAAAACACTCCTCTACTAAAAAGTATTATTGAAGATAAATCGGTAAGACTGATGAAGAGTTATTACAGAGGCTACAGATAAACAAGAAGATACGTGCTTTTCTAGTTTCACTGATAGGCCAACTGCAGAAAGAGTCGCTAATGAAACATTAACTAAACCATAAATAGGAAATTGAAGAGTGGTTAAATAGTGATATTGACGATACATTACCGTTTCCTTATAGAGGAAACCGAAGTTATAGGAAGAGGAGTTCGTAAATGTTCAAATGAAGTTAAAAATATGAATAACGCTAGAATAGTATTAAAGAAAAATAAAGATTGTAACTTTATACTACAGGCTACCCAACGAGGTGATATATAGTGATTGAAATCAAACTTTCTGATCCTGTATTTAGATTTCTCGGTGGACATTTCCACCAAGATATAGAGTCTCCTGAAGATGCTCTTAATGAATATCTAAATGAAGCATCACAGAAACTAAAAGAAAGAGATTTAATAGCACTAACTGAGTTTGTAAATAGTGATTATTCAGAAGAAGACAAGATTGAATTTATAGAAGAAGCAGCTGATGGTATATACTTTCCTGAAGATGATACAACTCCATTAGAATGGCTTAAGCAGGTCATTGAACAAATTAAAGAACACCTTAAAACATTATAGATATAAAAGGAGCCCCTCTTATTGAAGGGGGCTTCTTTTATTGTTTCAGTAAACCTTCAGTCATCTTCTGCATAGCGGTCAACACCTTGAAAAAAAGATCAACTGCCCATCTGTGCTTTTTGCTTGCCTTGATTTCACCGGAACGGATTTTCTCAGCGTATGACCACACCCGTTCTATGAGAATTTCGGCAGTAACCTCTTGCATTACATGCGGCCCCCGAACCGTTCTTCCTCTTTTGACTTCGGTTTCCCATCATCTTTTTTCGGGATGACGAGTTTACAGCGAGAGGAAATGGTCAGTCCTAAATCGCTTGAAGCTTGCCGGCATTGTTTAAACAACTTGTCTTGGTTTATCAATAGTTCAGAATAGTCATCATTCGGAACAACCTTTTCTTCTTCGCCTATTACATTCCCGTCATCATCAAATTTTCTAACGATCACTGTTTTCATCGGACCCCGTTCAATTAATTGCTCTGTTACTTGCAAATATAATTTCCGGGCAAACAAAAAACGGGCAAGCGCATCAACATCTAAATTGGTCATAATCCCGATGTTTTTCAGCTCGTCCGCTATCTTTTTAAACTCTCTTTTTAAGTCTTTTGGCAAATATGATGGAGCTTTTACTTTGTCGTTTGGTGCTTTTATTTCCTGTGCTCGACGCTCCTCAATCTCTTGCTGTGTCAGGTGTTTCTTCCCTTTCACCAGTAGCAAGTCAACAGGTTGCCGCGGTCTAGCCATTCCCTCGCCTCCTTCCGAATTTTCATTTAGGGAATTTTTCAAAATGGGGAGGGGAGCGCGGTCTCCGGCGTTCACCCCTCAGAGATTTTAGGGTGGGGGGTGCTCATTTCCTCTTTCAACTGCAGCATTGCGGCTTCTAATTTCTTTTGTGCTTCTTTTAATTTCTTTGTATACAGATCGAATGCTGTTTCCTTTTTCATCGTTGCACGAAGAGCAAACAGTTTCTTTACCTTCTGTTGCATACGTCTTATGTCAGCGTTGGTGTAATAGGATGTATACTCAGTCCGACACCGAGGACACTTGATATAATGCTCACGGATTCCTTCGTCATGCTTCCTAACCTTCGAGCATCCTTTAACTAAGAGCATTGTTCCACATTCATCACACATGCACGTTTGATGTTCTGTTCCCAAATCCTCCATCCTCCTTCGCTGTCTTTCTGCTGTGGCACGGCGCACATAGTGGCTGCCAGTTGCTAGAGTCCCAAAAGAGTTTCATGTCTCCTTTGTGCGGGTTGATATGATCGACTACTGTTGCCGGCACCCGTCTACCTTCCATCATGCATGATACACAGAACGGATGCTTTGACAGATAGCCAAGACGCGCCTGCCTCCACTTGCTGTTATATCCACGCTTAGCAGCGGACTCCCGGTATTGATCATAGGCCGGCTTGATACGCTTGTGTTGTTCGCAGTATCCCTCTCGCGTCAGGTTGGGACAGCCAGTTTCATTACAGGGCTTCAAAGCTTTCTTCATAGTTTAAACACTCCAGCATCGATCAATGTTTGAGGACGCAGTCCATGTTCTCTATCAGCATCTCTTTTTTTGATCATTGCTTCATATGAAAAACCGTCTGTATCAGATAAAAATTCTTTATTTAAAAACAATAACCACCCACATTGAGAACCCTCATAACCCAAGAAGAAATGTCTAACAAACCCGAAATTTTCACTAGCCTCTTCTACAAATTCTTTATCTTCGTCTAACATTTTACAGAGGCGATCCTTTTCTTTTTTTAGGTGTTCCATCCTTTGCTCTATACCTTTTATTGATTCTTCAAGAGATGGTATCTCCTTTTCTAAAGTGCGACGCGCTTGCTCATAGACTTTGTTTCTCAATATATTCTTTTGCACTTAACTCCCTCCAATCATATTCTTTCTAAACTGCCACCGTACTCAAGCCGTTAACCGCCAATTGTCTATCCTGAGATTTACCGGAAGCAGTTTACAGAGAATATAAAAACCCTTCAGTTAGAAGGGTTCTTTTGTTCGTCTTTATTTAAATTTAGATAATACCATCCCATATTCTTTCCTCTTAAATTTTGTATCCTCCAGTAATATAAATGAAATTTTTTTACACTATGACTATCTTTAATGATTGTCTCGTTTTCTTCCTCTTTAAATGATCTTACACTTTTATATTTCATCCGTTGTCCTGTTTGCAATTGATACCAAACATCTATTCTTTTAATTCCATATTTGCGATTAGTAACATTCTCATGAGTTATATCCAGTGGGATATAAACCTCATCATCGGGAAGCATAAATGGCAAAGATGTTTCTATTATACTCTCATCATCGTTACCTAATTTTATTTTAATGTATCCACCTGTAATAATACTTTTCCCAACAGTCCTTACCTGTAAATAGTTAAATCTAGATACATCAGTGAAATTCTCATCTTGATCTAGTCTTTTTCCTATTATAAATTTCTCTAAACTCTCGTAGCTCTTTGGCAATAATAACTTGGACCCCTTCTTTACAAAAGGAGCATTTTTAAGATGGTATTTTCCTGTTATCTCATCCATCACCATAAAAGTTCTGTATTCAAACTTAACTTTATGATCTTCATTGATTCTACCTAAAATAAAAGTAATAAATGGTACTATAATAGCTGCTGCAGCTGTTAATGCGGTGGGTAGTACACCGAAAGTTTTTATAAGTTCGTCCACACTGTTTCACCTCCCCCTTATTATCGGTGAAGGGAATGAACAAAGGAACAATTTGCAAAATTTGTCGAACGTTTTCTGTGATTCAGATAACTGTTAACCGATGCAGTTTGAAGAGAATAAAAAAAGCGACCCCGCTTATCAGCAGTGCCGCTCCCTTGATCTATTACCTATTACCATAATAACTCACTTTAAAGAAAATGGAGTGCCGTTATCCTGCCAAGATTATGCCATTTTTTTAAATTATAAGTTTTTTCGGTTTCTTCCTTCTCTTGTTTCTTAAAAAAACAAAATTAATAGTTGCAAATAACAATCCCAATATATTAAGTATTAACATAATAATAGAAAAGATATTGGAAGAATTAGTGTCGGTTATTACATAAGCTGACGCTAACCCCAAAAGACTCACTACCAGTAAAGTGAAAAAAGGTAATAAACGTACAGAAGGTGATTCAAGTGTTGAGAAAGAGTAAAATGATTTTAACCCCTTAATTGACCCTTTTAATTTATAAAAATTTTTATCATCTGTATGTAATATTTCAATTACAGCACCATCCGAAGCATCTAAATAATCAAATTTCACTTCTAGAATGTTAGGGTTATTTTCATCTATTTTAATTATAAAATCATTTGCATCACTGCTTTTTTCCAATATGGTTGCAGAAATAATTTCTTGTCCCTCACTAATTTCTATTCTAACAGGATCTTTTTCTACAATGTTTTTCCCCTCAATAGTAACATTTCCACTATTCCAAACAGTCATTTGAGTGTTGGTTACTCTTTCAACAGACTTTCCCTTAAAAATAATTTCTATATCTTCCGGAGCTTTATCGTTTTTTCCAACTACTCTTTCACTTTTGAATGTATATGTCAGTTCATTTACTTTTCTGTTTTTATAATGAGAATAAATTGCAAATAAAATACCGAAAAGTCCTATTAATGAACCAATCCACCCCTGATTTAATAAGTTAAGCACAGATCACATCTCCTAAATTATTCATATATTATAATGTACTTACTTATCGGCATATTATCAATATTGAATTACCCATATGTTTTATACTGTGCAACTCGTCGAACTGAGCCAACCCCTTGTCTTCTCTGTTTTTAACCAATATCCCTAAAATGAATTACACACCTGTTATTTTTGAGGAATTGACGGAAAATGCAAAGAAAAAGGCCCATCCTTGTTGTTTTGGATGAGCCTGGTTATATTTTGAATTTCTTCATAGCGTTGTTCATGGCGTCTTGATTGATTCCGATGTATCTAAGGGTTGTCCGTTGGTCTGAGTGATTAAATATCTCCTGCAGCATAGCAACGTCCTTCGTTTGTTTGTAAAAGTGATAGCCAAATGTTTTCCTCAATGTATGCGTGCCGATGTCGTCTAAACCAACATACTCAGCAGCAGCCCTGAGAATCTTGTAAGCCATCGACCGGGATATCGGTTTGTTGATTCCTTCTCTGCTTTTAAAGAGAAACTCATGATCCTCTTTCCCTTCGACATAGACCTTAAATTCTCTTTGAAGAGCTGGCGTCATGTCGATTCTCTTTTTCTTTTTCGTTTTCTTCTCAATGAGATTGAAATAAGGACGTTTGGCGTCTCTTACTCTCAGCTGCAGAATATCTGAGATGCGGAGCCCTGAATTGATACCGGTCACGAATAGCATGTAATTCCTCATGTTTTGCTCTTTTAAAAACCTCTTGATGTAGAAGATACATTCCGGATCACGTATAGGCTGAACAAAATTCATTAAGAAGCTGCCCCTTTCTTGTATACTTCTTCTCTCAGAGCAAATGCCAGCCGGTAGAGAGCTTTTGCTTTCACACGATAATAGCTGCGCTGGCTCAGGTCCATTTCTGCATACACTTCATAATCATACATTTCTTCCGGCTGCATATAGAGCATGACAATGATTTGCCGTTCTCTTTGAGAAAGACGGTTAACAGCTCTTTGAATCCTTTTTAGGAATTTATCACGCTGAATCTCCCAATCAAGACGTTTTAACGCTGCCTCTTCTGTTGAGGAATGAAACTCATTCGTGATGCTTGGCGGAACAATGCTGTAAGTAGGTGTAACTTTTGGCAAAAAATCATCTGATACCTGTAAGAGATATAACCGGTATTGATCCATCAGCTACTCTGCTTTTAATTTAGTCGTTTCTTCGTCAATCTGAGGAATGTTTAATGTTAATTGATTCATATTTTTACCCTCCCGTTTATTTGCGTCTTAAAGCTCCGCTTTTGCCTCTTTAAGTGTTTGCCTATCTTGACCCATCTTTCTCCGCCAAAACCATTCTAAGCGCTCCTGCGCGTTTTTATTGGACTTTTTCTTCCTCTTCTTCATGGCATCCCTCCGTTCAAATAAAAAACGGACACCAAACAAACAGCGCTAATGCTGTAAGTTCAGTGTCCGCAGACTTTCCGTCTTGGATTTATTTATCAGGTTTAACCATCTCGATAGGTGTGTTATATAGTTCTTCTTTCCTCTTGATCATAGTTTTAGTGCATAATCTATGGTCATTTTTATTTCCTAACAAGACAGTCTCTTTATTTATTGAATATAAAATATACCATTTTTGTTTTTTTTCATCTTCTATATAAACGATTTGTTCGCTTGACCATTTAATAATTTTGGAAATAGGTTTTAAAATAAAAGGAATTGGAAGTGTAAATAAGAATAAAACAAGCATACTCCACCCAAAAACTTTCAGGTTAAACTTATCCTTTTCCGAAAATGGTAAATCTATAATGAAGCTATAAAACTCCATATAGAAAAGTATTAAACAAATAATAAAAACTAAAACAAATAAACCTTTACATAGTCTACTAGACTTGATTTTTGAAAAAGCTCCTTCATTTATTATTTTCACTACGCCCCATATAATTCCACCAACAAATACAATCACATAGGAATAAAAATCATTAGGTCCAGGTATAAAATCCCTGAGATAAAATGTTGTTGGATATAAAACAATCACCCAAAATAACGTATTCAAAATATGTTTAATTACTTTCAAACTAAACATTTGTTCTTTTGAAAACAACCTCTGTTCAACAACATTCGAAGAAAAAAGAGTAATGGGGTTTAAAATCCTAATCAGATACAAAGCGAGACCAACTAGCAAAATAACGTAGCTAGGCACTTCAAAATAACTTAATAATTCACTTAATTTTTTTTCCATTTCAATCTTCCCACTTCCATACTTCAATATTTTCCTCTTCATCCTATTTTATCAACTTATAATTTCCTTCTCAACGCCCCAAGCTGCAGCCGCATTTCGGGCAGCGTGCATTTGGGCGGATTTTTATATCTAATTCTTTGTGACCAAATTCAAGGCAGCTGTATTTGATCATAAAACAATTCACAAATAATTAACATTTATTTACAAGGGAAATAATTACTTTCGTTGAATCCTTATGGTGTAACACAAAAATTCAAAAGGAGTGTTTAAAATGAATTTCAAAAAAACAGTTGTTTCCACTTTATCGATTTCTGCTTTAGCTTTGTCAGTTAGTGGTGTAGCATCTGCTAAGGAAGTAAATAACTCTCCGACACAAATTCAAGAAGCTAAGCATGTTTCTGTCTCAGATAAAATTTCTATTCAGAGCTATTCTGTTACCCTCTATCTTCAGGGAGGGCCAAATCAACATGAAATTAGAGAACCGCTAGCCACAAGCTTTGCAAGTGATAATTCGTATGTTGCATCTGTATCTTCTAGAGGGATAATAACCGCTAACCACAAGGGCAATGCTACGATTACTCTCTTTAAAAGTAATGGTTCTGTATTAGGTGCTGTTTACGTTACTGTTGAGTAAAAATTATGAGGGGACCTTCCCCTCTCTCATATTTTTGAACACGTCATCCCGCCAATCCCCGCAGGACACAAACAGCGAAGAAGAAAAGCCCCACGCATGCCCCGACCAGCCAGCCATTTGTTTTGTCTCTTTTTACAATAATTGTTTCATCACCGATCATTTTCAGATCGTCTGACTTTGCCACGAGCACCGGTATGTAATCTGGATGTACTTTCAAATATTCCGCCGCCTGCTCAACTGTCATCGCTTCGTCCTTCGTGGCTTTGACTGTCCGCTGAAGTTCTACTTGTAAGGAATCATTCCACCTCGCAAAGGCATTCGCTTTCTTCATGTCCGCACTCTTCGCAAATTCTTTCAACTTGCCACCCCTCAAAATGATAGTGAGGCAATGAAAAGTATTCCTTATGGCAACTCGTGCATGTTACAATTCCGTCACTGTCTGAATCCCAATTAGAGTAGGAATCTTCTTCTGTGTAATTGCAGTACGGGCAAGTTTGTTTATCTGATAACTCATTCATTTCGCATCACCCTCCAATTCATTTTGGGCAACTGTTATCGCGAAATTGAGATTTGTTATGATCTTCTCTAATGCCTGTTTGTATCGTTTCCTATCCCCGCTTAGATGCTGAATGTCCTTTTGAGCCTGCCGGAATTGATGTACAGTATTTCCTGCTGACGCTTGTTTTCCCCAATGATTTCTTGCTGTTTAACAGACAGTTCAGTCCGATCAATCAGAAAGTCAATATGCCTTTTAGCCATCCAATATTGATCTGTCGGCTTAGCATTTTCATAGCCTTTTAGTTTTGAAATACGTGCTTTAATTTCCTGTAATTTATCCATACCCGTTCCTCCCATTTCGCAGAGAGGACCGGCCTCTCTGCGTCACATTTTATAGCCGATTTCAAAATCAATTCTTGAAAGATCACCTTTCGACGTTTGCACTATGGTTTTCCCGTGCTCCGGCATTTCCATTAATTTGAATGATCTATTGTTTCTGTCAATCACAATGACGTAATTTTTGTCATTTTCAATTTGATTAAATACCTGTTCCAGATTTTCTATATGTTTTGGACAGTTCAGTGTGAACGCCCCCGAAAGGTATAATAAAAGTGTTGAGTTTCTATTTTTCCATACGGGTGACGTCTACTAGATGACTGTTATCACATCCAATCGTTCATTGGGAAAACTTGCAGCTTAGTCTATGGTTCTTCTGTTGGGATGATTGGATGTTTTTTTATATAGTCCAAACGCTCCTCTTTCGTCATAATCCATGTAATGACTTCCCTATGCTGACGTAAGTCTTTATTTTCTACAGTCAAGATGACTTCAAATGTTTAAATTCATATCACTGAAAAAACACAATAAAAAAAAGCATTAAGCAATTCCGAAGAATATCTCAATGCTTGAAATGCATAGGAAAAATATGAAAAAGGTTATATTGCCCTTCACCAAACCCCGCTACATCACGCGTTTAAACATCTTTTCCATCTCATAAGTGGAATGGTGTATGATGATCGGGCGGCCGTGCGGGCATGTAAATGGGTCTGAAGTGCTTCGGAGGTCGTCCAGAAGCGCTTTGATTTCGTCGTTTCTGAGGTGGCGATTTGCTTTGATGGAGCCTTTGCAGCTCATCATAATCGCCGCTTCCTCGCGGAGTTTTTTAATATCTATATTTTTGGAGTCGAGCACCTGCTGAATGATTTCTTCTATAAGCTCTGCTTCTTCTCCCTTTGGAAACCAGGCCGGGTGGCAACGGACGATGTAACTGTTAGAGCCGAATGACTCTAAAAAGACACCGACGCTTTCGAGCTCTTGTTTGTGCTGTTCAATAATCAAAGCCTCATTTGTGGAGTAGTGGAACGTCAGCGGTACAATCATATCCTGCACCTCAGGCTCAACCTCCCCCACCTTTTCACGAAAGTACTCATATTTAATACGTTCTTGGGCGGCGTGCTGATCGATAATATACAGGCCGTTTTCGTTTTGTGCCAATATATAAGTCCCGTGCATCTGGCCGATCGGGTACATAATCGGAACCCGCTCAGACGCTGGCTGCTGCTGTTCCTCATGGCATTCCTGCTCAAATGTTTCAGGCTCTTCTGCTGAAACATCGGACACCTCAAGGGTTTGTTCCTGATCAACGATAGGAGGAGCATCAAATTGGAGAGGAGGCAATTCTTCCTCCGCATCAACCGGCTCTTTCACGACTGAACTGAGCTTCATTGGTGAATAAGATGACGCAGTCGATTTTTCCGGAACTTTTTTTTCCGCAGGTTTTTCATCAAAGGTTATGAACTGCTGCTCATTTTTGATTACAGGTGCCGATTTTTTCGGGAGCTGGGCACTCGGAATCAGCTGCTGCTGTTTAAACACATCTTTAATTCCGTCACGTATTAAGTCATGAAGCTCTGTTTCCTTGCTGAGCCGGACCTCAAGCTTCGATGGATGCACGTTGACATCGACTAAAATCGGGTCCATCGTAATTTCTATAAAAGTAATCGGATGGCGTCCGATCGGCAGAAGCGTATGATAGCCTTCATGAACCGCTTTGACGAGCGGGAAATTTTTAATGTAACGGCCATTGACCACAGACGACATATAGTTTCTCGACGCCCGTGTAATCTCTGGGAGGGCGATATATCCCTTTACTTCAAAATCCAAGGAGCTCACATGCAGCGGGAGCATTTTTTTGGCGACAGCCGTGCCGTAAATCGCTGCCAGTACATGGCGCACATCTCCGTTTCCGTTCGTTTGAAGCAGGTTTTTCCCATGATGGCGCAGGCGGATCGATACCTCTGGATGCGCCAGAGCAATACGGTTCACCACATCTGTAATGTTTCCAAGCTCTGTATGAACGGTTTTCATATATTTCAAACGGGCCGGTGTGTTAAAAAACAGGTTGGAAACGACAATTTCAGTTCCCTTCCTGCTTGAGGAACGCGATTCGGAAATGATGTTTCCTCCTTGGAGGACGAGCTTCGTCCCAGCTCCTTCACCAGTGCTTGTTGTAATCTCCAGATGAGAGACTGACGCGATACTCGGCAGGGCTTCTCCCCTGAAACCGAGCGTTCTCACCCTGAATAAATCATTTTCATCTTTTATTTTACTCGTTGCGTGGCGGCGGAAAGCACGCTTGCAATCTTCATTCTCCATTCCTTCGCCGTTATCCAAAACCCGAATGGATGCAAGGCCTGCTTCCTCAATATCGATTTCAATGACTGTGCTGTCAGCGTCGATCGCATTTTCCACCAATTCTTTGACGACTGAGGCGGGCCGTTCCACAACCTCGCCCGCCGCTATTTTATTTGAAAGCTCATCTGACAGCTGGATGACTTTTGCCACATTCATCACCCCGTTTTAATGTAATTTCTTTTGCAGCTTGTACATTTCATTCATCGCTTCAAGCGGTGTCATATCCAGTATATTAAGTGATTTGAAAGCATCGATCACTTGCTTTTCTTTTTTTGAAAGCTTTGGTGTTTCAGCCGGCTTTTCCGCTTCGTCAAAAAAGGACAGCTGTGCCGGCTCTTCTTTCACCTGAGGCTTCTGCACCGGCACTTCCGGTTTGTTTCCTGAATGCTCAAGCTCTTTTAAAATATCTTGAGCGCGTGCAATCAGATCTCCCGGCAGTTCGGCAAGCTGAGCTACATGGATACCATAGCTTTTATCAGCGGCACCTTCTTTAATTTGATGAAGAAAGACAACCGTTCCGTTATATTCTTCAGCGCGAACATGAACGTTTTTTAGCTGGGGCAGCTTGTCCTCAAGAACGGTCAGCTCGTGATAGTGTGTGCTGAACAGCGTCTTGGCGCCGATATGATCGTGAACATATTCAATAATCGCCTGTGCCAGCGCCATACCGTCATAAGTGGACGTTCCCCGCCCGATTTCATCAAACAGAATGAGGCTGTTTTTCGTCGCGTTGACAATCGCATTTTTCGCTTCAAGCATTTCTACCATAAATGTACTTTGTCCGGAAATCAAATCATCTGCAGCGCCGATTCGTGTAAAAATTTGATCAAAAATCGGAAGCACCGCTTTTTTCGCGGGTACAAAGCAGCCGATTTGCGCCATAATGGAAATGAGCGCGATTTGTCTCATATACGTGCTTTTCCCTGACATGTTTGGACCTGTAATGAGAAGCATTTGTCTGTTATCGCCCATCATACAGTTGTTCGGGACATATTCCTGGCTGTCCATGACTTTTTCAACAACCGGGTGTCTGCCTTCAATCACTTCGACTTCATCTTTAGAGAACTCCGGTTTCGTGTAGTGACGATTTTCACTGATTGTCGCAAAGCATTGCAGTGCGTCCAGCTCGCTCATCTGTTTTGCAAGCTGCTGTAGCCGCGGAATATACTGCTTTACTTTCTCGCGCAGCTCGGTAAACAGCTCGTACTCCAGCTCACAGATGTTATTTTCCGCCTCTAAAATGAGCGCTTCTTTTTCTTTTAATTCAGGTGTAATGTAGCGCTCTGCATTGGTTAACGTCTGCTTCCGCTCATAACGCCCTTCCTCAAGCAAGTGCAAATTTGCTTTTGTCACTTCAATGTAATAACCGAAAACTTTATTAAAGCCGACCTTTAAAGAACGAATGCCTGTGTATTCCCGCTCCTGCTGTTCCAGGCGGGCAATCCAGTCTTTTCCGTTTCTGCTTGCATCACGATATTCATCAAGCTTTTGATTATAACCATCTTTAATCAGGTTCCCTTCTTTTACCGATAAAGGAGGGTTTTCGTACAGCGCTTCTTCCAGCAGTTCAAGTACGTCCCCGCAAGGGTCAATGCGCTCTGCACGTTCCTTGGCCTTGTCATGAGCTAGTGAAGCAACCAGCTGTTTGATGCCAGGAACTTGCTTTAACGATTCCTTCAGCTGAATCAAATCCCTGGCATTGACATTTCCGAATGCAACGCGGCCGGCAAGGCGTTCTAAGTCATATACTTCTTTTAAACGTTCACGCAGATCTTCCCGTTCAAAGAAATGGGACATCAATGTTTCCACCATTTCTTGGCGCTCTTCGATTTGATTGACTCTGATAAGCGGCCGGTCAATCCACTGTTTAAGCAGCCGGCCTCCCATTGCCGTTTTTGTTTCATCCAGCAGCCACAAAAGGGAGCCTTTTTTATTTTTCGAACGGATCGTTTCGGTCAGCTCCAGATTACGCTTTGAGTATAAGTCAATTTTCATCGCTTCCTCAAGCTCATACACCTGCACGGGCTGAAGATGATCAAGGCTGCGCTTTTGGGTTCTTTTCAAATACGTATATAAGCGCATAAATGTTTTTGTTATATCTTCATTATTTAAGTGCTCAATGATCGTTACGTGTTCGTCTGTTTCTCCGTCTTCAATTGAAATCGTTGCACCGCACCGCTCTCTCAGCTGTGCCACTGTATCGGCATCCAAGCTTCCTGAAACCACGATTTCCCGTGCGCCGACTGAATAAATTTCTGATATGACGTCTTCAAGCCGTTCAATCAGAACAGCCAAATTTTCTCCCGTTGTTAAATCAGACAGCGCAAGCCCGTATCCGTTCGAGCAGGCTGAAACAGATGCGATAAAGTTATTTTCCGATTCATGGATGCCTTTGCCGTCCATTACAGTTCCGGGCGTAATCAGCTGAACCACTTCTCTTTTCACAACGCCCTTTGCGGCTTTCGGATCTTCCGTCTGTTCACAGATCGCCACTTTGTATCCTTTTTTAATAAGCTGTTCGATATACGCGGAAGCAGAATGATACGGCACACCGCACATCGGTATTTTTTCAGCCGCACCGCCATCTCTGCTCGTTAACGTAATTTCCAGCTCTTGTGACGCTTTTTTGGCGTCCTCAAAAAACATTTCATAAAAATCACCCAGGCGAAAAAATAAAAAGGCATCCTGGTGCTCTGCCTTTATTTTTAAATATTGCTGTATCATAGGCGTATAACCGGCCATTGTTTAATCCCTCACTATGTATCAACGTTTCTATTTTCCAACCTTCATTATAACATAAACAAAAAGTGATAAAAGAATGATATATCAATATAAAAAAGAGACTTGGGGGTACTGTCTCCCCTAGTCCCTTTTTTATTCTTCAGGATCTCCCACTAAAAACTCCGGGTTGATGTCTTCAAGCTCTTCATCAAGCTCATCTTCCCAATCTTCCTCGTCGTCCTCTTCCCAGTCAGGATTGACCTCAACAACTACCTTTGTTTCCCCTACAACTTCCGCCAAAAATTCTCTTTCTGCCTGCACAACGATTTTATTTCCATTCGGCGAAATGGTCACTTCAAGGCAGTTTGGCTGCTGAAGCACTTTGGCAATCACTTCATGCTCATCATCTAAGTAATTATTGTCTCTGTATCTGAGTTTAATGACATCTACGTATTTTACCCGTTCTGTGACAACCTCTGTCTTTGTGTTGTCCGCGTAAGAGTACCATACGTTTATATCATAATACCCTTCAATTTCTACCGTTTTTCCAATTTTTTCAGCGTCATACTTGTGGTTAATAATCCAACCACCCAAAATGCTGCTCGGTTTTTTCTCAGGCGAGATGGTGTTGGTGCATTGGGTGAATTTTCGGCCTTTCGCTACTACTGCCTTCGTAATAATTTCCCTGTATTCAGACATTCCGGCATGCCTCCTTGTTCTTCTTCGTGTTATCTTATGCTGGGCATTTGTCTAGTGTGCATTTTTATAAATAAAATATAAAAATACAAAGTTTCTGTTCCATTGTATGCAGGTGTGCCTAGAAACTTTACTTATAAGTGCGATAAAGTTTACACGCGGCTGAGCACAGAAAAACCAATTGAACATTTGGTACATAGATTATTTAGTTCATTTATAACCGCATAAATGATAAAAAAACACGGGCCTGTAAAGGCACCGTGTTTAGAGAGAACAGCTGTTATTTGAATGCTTCACCTTTGAACCGGTTTCCCCTTTCAGCAGGTCGCCTCCGGTTGATGTGATGATTTCATTTGTGACTTGGTTGGAAATGGTGTGTGCAACGAGCTGCAGTAGGTCATTTACTTCCATCTGCGAGTCTCTGAATTCCTGGATAACAGGAATCTCTTCAAGCTCTTCTTGCAGCGCGTCAATTTTTGCTTCTACTTGTTTGAGCGCTTCATGCTTTTCATAATGCTTCAGATTGACAGCCTGCTTTTGCAGGGCTTTAATCTGATTAACGATTGTGGACACTTTGTCATTCTCATTGATTTGCGCTTCAGCCCGTTTGAAAAAATCAACCTCTTCTGTTTCAGAAATCATTTTTGCAAGGTTTCGTGCCTGCTGCACAATGTCTTTTTTTGAGTAGAGCGTCATCTTATTTCACCTCGATTGCTTCTCCTACCATTTCTCCGTCAAGCGACCATGTTTTCGCTTGCTGGATTTTCACGCGGACGATTTTGCCGATGGCTTCCTTCGGCCCTTTAAAATTGACAAGCTTGCTTTTTTCAGTATAGCCGGCAAGAATATCAGGGTTATTTTTGCTTTCACCCTCAACTAATACTTCGACAACCTTGCCTTCGTATTCCTTCATTTTTTTAGCAGAAATTTCATTCACCAGTGCGTTCAGACGCTGCAGGCGTTCTTTTTTCACACGCATCGGTACATTATCTTTCATCTTAGCTGCCGGAGTGCCTTCACGCGGAGAGTAAATGAACGTATAGGCGCTGTCAAACTCCACCTCACGATATAGAGAAAGCGTTTCTTCAAACTGCTCGTCCGTTTCGTTCGGAAATCCGACGATAATGTCCGTTGTCAAAGAAGCGTTTGGCATCGCTGCCTTAATTTTTCGCACCAGCTCCATGTAACGCTCTCTGTCATATTTGCGGGCCATCAGCTTCAGAACTTCTGAGCTTCCTGATTGAACCGGAAGATGAATGTGATCAAGCAGATTTCCGCCTTTTGCCAGCACTTCAATGAGGCGGTCGTCAAAGTCGCGCGGATGACTCGTTGTAAAACGGATTCTCGGGATATCGATTTTTCTCAGTTCATCCATCAAATCACCAAGTCCGTACGTCATATCTTCAAAGTCTTTTCCATACGCGTTTACGTTTTGGCCTAACAGTGTAATTTCCTTATAGCCTTCACTTGCGAGCCTTCTCACTTCCTGAATGATATCCTCAGGGCGGCGGCTTCTTTCTTTTCCGCGTGTGTAAGGCACAATGCAATACGTACAGAATTTGTCACAGCCGTACATGATATTGACCCAGCCCTTAATTTTTCCATTTCGGACTTTCGGAAGGTTTTCAATAACGTCCCCTTCCTTAGACCAAACTTCTACAACCATTTCTTTTGAAAGGTATGCTTCTGACAAAAGCTCCGGCAGGCGATGAATGTTATGCGTTCCGAAAATCATATCGACAAACGGATGTTTTTTCAAAATACGGTTCACGACTGATTCCTCTTGGGACATACAGCCGCACACGCCTAAAATCAGATCGGGATTGTTTTTTTTCAGTGCTTTTAAGTGCCCGAGCTCACCAAACACCTTGTTTTCAGCATTTTCACGGATTGCACATGTATTTAACAAAATGACATTGGCGTCGTCAACAGAGTTTGTCGCTTCGTAACCGAGCGCCATAAAGATCCCTGCCATAACCTCTGTATCGTGTTCATTCATTTGGCAGCCGTACGTACGGATATAGAACTTTCTTCCGTCTCCCAATCCTTTAAATTGTTCAGAAATTTTAAAGTCATTATGATAAGTAACGGCTTCCTTGCCTCGTTTTTTCGCGTCTTTTAAAGAAGGCGGAATGTAAACAGCTTCAAAGTACTTGCTGTAATCCTTCTCGGATTTTTTGTCCGATGGATTAACTTGTCCGCTCTCTAATTTTTGTTTTTCATTCATGTCATATTTTCTCCTTTCAAACCAAACTTCCACCCTTCAGTATAAAGGTTATTGAAGCTCTGCACAACTGGCAACCTATCATTGTACACTCATTGAGAATAATAATCAATAAGGAATCAAAAGAGGAAGAGTAAACTCTTCCTCTTGTTACAATAGCTGGAGCTCCTTTGCCGTCTTTTCGATGACATCAAGCGCCTGATCCAATTCATCTTTGGTGTGCTCTGCTGTTATAATCGTGCGAATTCTGGCTTTTCCCTTTGCTACAGTCGGGAAAACGATACTTTGGGCAAAAACACCGTGAGAAAGGAGCTGATCTGAAAATTGCTTTGCCACACCTTCATCACCTATTAAAATAGGAAGAATCGGCGTTTGACTCTCTGTGAGAGTCAAACCCATTTTCATAAGCATTGCTTTAAAATAGGCAGTATTCTCCCACAAGCGCTCCATATGCTCCGGCTCTTCAAGCAAGACATCAATCGCTTCCATACAAGCTGCAGTGACAGCCGGCGGATGAGATGTGCTGAATAAAAATGGACGGCCTTTATGGCGCAAATAATCGATCAGCACCTTTGAACCTGCAGCGTAGCCGCCGAGCACTCCGATTGCCTTGCTTAATGTCCCGACCTGAATATGAACTCTGCCGTCAAGACCGAAGTGATTCACCGTTCCCCTGCCGTTTTCGCCAAGTACTCCGGATGCATGGGCGTCATCCACCATCACAAATGCGTCATATTTCTCAGCGAGCTCTACAATATCAGGCAGAGGAGCTATGTTGCCATCCATGGAAAATACGCCGTCTGTCACAATCAGACGCATCCGATAATTCATTGACTTTCTCAGCACCCGCTCTAAATCACTCATATTGACGTGCTGATACACCTTTTTATCCGCCTTTGTCAGTCGAATTCCGTCAATAATAGAGGCATGGTTCAATTCATCGGAGATGACAATATCCTCTTTTGATAGAATACTTGAAAGTACGCCTTGGTTTGTTGTGAAGCCTGATTGGAATACAAGTGCCGCCTCCGTTTTTTTAAAGGCTGCCAGCTTTTTCTCAAGCTCTTGATGTATTGTAAATGTACCGGCAATCGTTCTCACTGATCCGGTGCCGGCTCCATACTGCTGAACGGCCTCCTGTGCGGCGTTGATGAGTCTAGGATGTGAAGTGAAACCGAGGTAATTATTAGAAGATAGCTGAATGACTTTTTGGTGATTCACTGTGACAGATGGGCCCTGCATAGATTCAAGCTGTTTTATGTCTTGCCAAGTATGGTTTTCTTTCATTCTATCAAGCTCTGCTTTTAAAAACTCAAATTCCTTCGTCATGTTTATCCCCCTTTATGGAATTAAAATTACTTTTCCGCACTGGCCGCTTCTCATCAGTTCGAAACCTTTTTCAAACTCCTCTAACGGAAACTGATGGGTAATAACAGGTGCAAGATCGATCACGTTTGAACTGATCAACTGAGACACCTGGCGCCATGTTGAAAACATTTTTCTTCCTGTTATTCCTTGGATGGTAAGCCCTTTAAATACCACTTTATTCGTCAAATCAATTGTCACCGGATGTTCCGGCAAGCTGAGAATATGAAATCTTCCGCCATTCGCAGCCATCGCAAGACCTTGGGCAATCGCTGAGGGATGACCCGACATCTCACAAACAAGATCTGCTCCTTCCCCACCTGTTAAAGCGCTTACAATTTTGAGCGGGTCTTCTTTTTCAATAGAAACAGTACAAGTCGCTCCCATTTGTTTTGCAAGCCTCAGCCTGTATTCATTCTTATCAATCGCTATCACCTGAGAAGCTCCTGCTGCTTTTGCAACCGCAACAGCCATAAGACCAATCGGTCCGCATCCAATGACTGCAGTCGTTCCTCCTGCAGGCTGGCTCTCGAGTACGGTATGAACTGCATTTCCTAAAGGCTCTTGAATGGAAGCAATCGACGGGTCCATATCAGCGGGATTTCTCCAAATGTTATCAGCTGGAACTTTTACATACTCCGCAAAACAGCCTGCCGTGTCCACTCCGATTATAGCAGTATTGGTACACACATGAGATTTTCCTGTTACGCAAGGGACACATTCACCACAGACAATGTGTGTTTCCGCAGACACATACTCTCCCACTTTTACACTGCTGACATTCTCTCCCACACCCTCTACGATGCCGCTGAACTCATGGCCGAAAACATAGGGTGTTTTAATTCTCTGACGTGCCCATTGATCCCAATTATAAATGTGGACATCCGTGCCGCATATGGAAGCGGCTTTCACTTTTATGAGGACTTCATGTTTATCAATCTCAGGAATGGGAACTTCAGTCAGCACAGCACCGAACGCCCCGTCCTTTTTCATTAGAGCTTTCATCTTTCCACTCTGCATGTACAATCCTCCTTGAAAAATTCTTGTTATATTCGGATTGTACCATGATATGGAATAAGCGTAAACAGTACTGTCTTTTCCAGAAGGACAAAAGTATCTGTCTTGAAAAAAGGGCGGAATTTTTTTTTGAAACGTTTTATCTCATTTCTGATTTTGTATATTCGCTCATTTATGTGCTAAAAATACTATCGGGAGAAAATATCACAATAAATGAAAAACAACCTGTTTGCATTACGCAAACAGGTTGAGAATGCTTTATTTGTTTTTAGCGAGGCTCCACGATTAATTTAATCGCTGTTCTTTCTTCCCCATCGATTTGAATATCTGTAAAAGCCGGAATACAAATCAAATCAACGCCGCTTGGCGCCACAAATCCCCTGGCAATCGCCACAGCTTTTACAGCCTGGTTTAATGCACCCGCTCCGATCGCTTGAATCTCGGCGGCTCCTCGCTCTCTCAACACGCCTGCAAGCGCACCTGCCACTGAATTTGGACTCGATTTTGCTGAAACTTTTAAGATTTCCATTTCTGCTCCCCCTTAGTTTTACAATGGATAAGTGAGTGTTCATTAGAACAATCATTATTAGATGTTGCTATCCAAAAAGCCATCCCCACAATGCTTTTCAAAAATAGCGGGCTACCTTCCATTTTTACTATATTCACTAAGGAGTTGCTATATTCCTGCTTTTCTTTTTAATATTTTTATAAAATAACCATATGTTCAACTATTCAAAGAACATGTGATCATCGTTGATTAAAATACGCTCAATTTTCACGGCTTTTTTCGTTTGATCGTCAATGTCAATCACAACTCCGCTGAGCGTTGTTTTTCCTTCAGCGACAGTAAACCGGACTGGAAGGTTCGTTTTGAATCGCTTAATAATCGTCTCTCTGTCCATCCCCAGTATACCGTCATACGGGCCAGTCATTCCCACATCAGTAATATATGCCGTTCCCTTCGGCAAAATGCGGTTATCCGCTGTTTGCACGTGTGTATGAGTTCCTACTACAGCCGACGCCCTCCCATCCGTGTACCAGCCAAGTGCGAGCTTTTCACTTGTCGCTTCGGCATGAAAGTCGATAAAAATGTACGGTGTTCTTTTCGCAGCCTCTGCGATCAATTCATCCGCTTTTAAAAACGGGTCATCAAGCGGCGGCAAAAACGTACGTCCCTGCAAATTAATGACTGCTAGTTCTTTGCCGTTTGCTTTCACATATGTGATCCCTTTCCCCGGTGTTCCTTCAGGAAAGTTTGCCGGGCGAACCAAGTTCGGAACGTCATCTATAAAATCAAATATTTCTTTTTTGTCCCATGTGTGGTTCCCCATTGTGATTGCATCTGCGCCGGACTGGATTAAGCTGTGATAAATTTTTTCCGTCAGGCCTTTTCCATGTGCGGCGTTTTCACCATTAATAATGGTAAAGTGAGGCTTATATTTTGTTTTTAGCTTTGGTACATATTCTTTGACCATGTCACGGCCCGGTGAACCGACAACATCTCCGATAAATAAAATTCTCATTTTGTAAATCCTTTCTTCTTGAAAATTCCTTGCCATCAAAAAAATAAAGTGATGCTTAGCGCATCACTTTATTTTGCATACTCTACGGCTCGAGTCTCTCTGATTACTGTCACCTTAATATGACCTGGATAATCGAGCTCGTCCTCAATTCGCTTGCGGATATCTCGCGCCAGTCGATGAGCCTCAAGATCATTAATTGAATCCGGCTTCACCATAATACGCACTTCACGTCCAGCCTGAATGGCAAATGATTTTTCAACACCTTCGTAGGACTCAGAAATTTCTTCGAGTTTTTCAAGTCTTCGAATATAATTCTCGAGCGTCTCACTTCTTGCGCCAGGTCTTGCAGCGGAAAGCGCATCTGCTGCAGCTACCAGCACAGCGATAATGGAAGTCGGCTCCTCATCCCCGTGGTGTGATGCAATACTGTTAATCACGACTGGGTGCTCTTTATATTTGGTCGCAAGCTCTACCCCGATTTCAACGTGGCTTCCTTCTACTTCATGGTCAATTGCTTTCCCGATGTCGTGAAGAAGACCCGCACGTTTAGCAAGCTTTGCGTCTTCACCAAGCTCCGATGCCATTAGACCGGCCAAGAATGCGACTTCCATGGAATGCTTAAGCACATTTTGACCGTAGCTTGTACGGAACTTTAAGCGGCCGAGGATCTTGATGAGATCTGGGTGGAGGCCGTGAACACCAACCTCAAATGTCGTTTGCTCACCCATCTCACGAATATAGTCATCGACCTCGCGGCGAGATTTTTCAACCATTTCTTCAATCCGTGCCGGATGAATACGGCCATCCTGAACGAGTTTATCAAGAGCAATTCTGGCTGTCTCACGTCTGATCGGATCAAATCCGGAAAGAATGACAGCTTCAGGCGTATCATCAATAATCAGGTCAATTCCTGTCAGCGTTTCAAGCGTACGAATGTTACGCCCTTCCCGTCCGATGATACGTCCTTTCATCTCATCATTTGGAAGATTGACAACTGATACCGTTGTTTCGGCAACGTGGTCCGCTGCGCAGCGCTGTAAGGCGAGTGAAAGAATGTTTTTCGCTTTCTTATCCGCCTCTTCTTTCGCACGGTTTTCAGTTTCTTTTGTCATGATGGCGATGTCATGTGAAAGCTCGTTTTCAACCCGCTCAAGAATGATTTGTTTCGCTTCATCACGAGTCAGACTCGAAATTCGTTCCAACTCAGACTGCTGCATACGAATCATCTCATCCACTTTGCTTTCCATCTCTTCAATATGTTGTTGTCGTTCATTCAGAGAATGATCTTTCTTCTCCAACATCGCTTCCCGTTTATCAATTCCCTCATGTTTGCGATCAAGGTTTTCCTCCTTTTGGAGTAAACGGTTTTCTTGTTTTTGAAGCTCATTTCGTCTTTCACGAACTTCCTGTTCAGCATCTATTCGAAGTTTGTGGATTTCATCCTTTGCTTCAAGCAGAGCTTCTTTTTTCAGTGCTTCAGCATCACGCTTCGCATCTTCAAGAATTTGCTCGGCTGCACCGCGTGCGCCCGCAATTTTCGCTTCGGCAATGGTTTTACGAACAAAGTAGCCAACAACTAAACCGAGTAGAATCAGCAAAATGGAGATGAGAACCATCATAATTGGGGTCATACTTTCACCTCCTCTTGCTATGAACTTGGTTGTTGCTTAAAAAGTGTCGGCATGTACATTGTCTAGTTTTCTCAACATACAGAACCTTCACAGGGAATGAGTGTGTTCATCGCCCTTGTCAAGTTTAAATGGTTTAACAATCATGTTAAAAAAACAAATGTTACAACTTCATTGTAAATGTGTCGGAAATACTTGTCAAGCTTGCCATCTTAACGTTTGCAGGCCAGTCGTATTTTCACGCGCCGAATGCAATTCATCCAAAAGAAGATCGCCAATCATTCTTGATTTAGAAGCTGGTATATTTTATTGTTCACTTGGCCCAATTTAGCATTATTTTGAATGTTTGAGAACAAAATAACAATGGTTTGCCCAGATTTGCTAAAGCTGTTCAAGATATTGAAGCCCGGCATAACACCATGGTTTGAATAGCTTCCGGGAGCAACATAAAATCCCATGCCGTATGTGGAGCTGCTCCCTGGCGTAAACATCTTTTCATAGCTTTTTTGCGAATACAGTTTTCCGTCTATCAGCGCTTGGTCGAATTTGTACATATCTATAGCGCTCATATAAATATCACCCGCTCCATACAGCTGGGATAGATCAGGTATATACGGTGTAACTGTTTTGCTGCCCTCCATCTTATACCCGACAGCAGGATAAGGTTCTTTTTTATATGTTTTGTAAAAGCCTGCATGCGTCATTCCCGCAGGTTTAAAAATATGATTCTTTATGTACTGTTCATAGGGCTCACCGCTTACTTCAGCAATAATATAAGCGAGAACAGAATAGTTGGAATCCTTGTAGTCCCATACACCCGGCTGACGTTTGATTCCCTGCAGTTCTATGTCTTTTATTAAATCGTCCGGAGTAATGGCGCCGTTTCCTTCAATATGTCCGTTTATCCCCGATGTATGTGTAAGCAGATTCTTCAAAGTAATCGTTTGTCCGTTAGGAAAATGAGGTAAATACGTACTTACCGGATCACTTGTCTGAAGTTTCCCCTTTTCCTCAAGCTGCAAAATAGCAGTTGCAATCAGCGCTTTTTGTGATGAACCGACATAAAAAGATGTCAATGGATTATTTTGAATGTAGTGTTTACGGTCAGCATAGCCAAAACCTTTATTTGTTACGATTTCTCCATTTCTGACAATCATGGCTGTTCCGCTGAAACCGATCTCTTCTAAATAATTGCTGATTTTTTGATTTCGATCCACTGTTTTGATTTGTTCCTCTGATTTTTTGGCAGCTTTCTTTTTGACCTCTTTTTTCTGATCGGTATTTGAAACCGCTGCAGTTTCTTGAGATGGCTTGTTTTCTTCACTATTTCGATGAAGAGCATTCCAAATCGTAATGCAAACCATCACTGCTAAAAGACCAAGCAACAGTTTTCCTCTTTTATTTAGTTTTCTCCGTCTGCGTTTCGCAGTTCTTCTGCGGGTTGGGCTTGTCATTCATTTTTTCCTCCCAAAATAAATTCCATTTTGCACACGTTTTGTTAGACGAATAAAGCCCTAAAAAAGTTGTCAAAAAAAGCAATATTTTTATCATTTTTTTGCAAAATACAAAAAAGCTGAGTTTTTCACTCAGCCTTTTGTATCATTTGAAACTTATTTTATTTTTATTCTTCAAATTCGAGTTCTTCTTGTGTCTCTTCAGCTTGCTGCTGCACTACTCCGTTATTATCCAAGCCGTAATGTTCGCGAATTTGCTCCTGAATCATCAGCATGATATCTTTATTTTCTTTCAGGAATTGTTTTGCATTTTCACGGCCTTGGCCAAGACGCTCTTCTTCATAAGAGTACCATGAACCGCTTTTTTGCACGATATCAAGTTCAGTTCCTAGATCAATGATTTCGCCTTCTTTTGAAATGCCTTCTCCGTACATAATGTCAACCTCGGCTGTACGGAACGGCGGAGCTACCTTGTTTTTCACGACTTTGATTTTCGTTTTGTTCCCCATTACGTCGTTGCCTTGTTTCAGCTGTTCAGCACGGCGCACTTCAAGACGCACGGAAGAATAGAATTTCAACGCACGGCCGCCAGGAGTTGTTTCCGGGTTCCCGAACATAACACCGACTTTTTCACGAATTTGGTTAATGAAAATCGCGATTGTCTTCGATTTGTTAATGGCCCCTGAAAGCTTACGAAGCGCTTGAGACATTAAGCGTGCTTGTAAACCGACATGAGAATCTCCCATGTCGCCTTCAATTTCCGCTTTCGGAACGAGAGCGGCTACAGAGTCAACAACGACAATGTCAACTGCCCCGCTTCGAACCAATGCTTCCGCAATTTCAAGCGCCTGCTCGCCTGTGTCAGGCTGAGACAGTAAAAGCTCTTCGATGTTAACACCGAGCTTTTGCGCGTATACCGGATCTAACGCATGCTCCGCATCGATAAACGCGGCTTGTCCGCCCTGCTGCTGAACTTCAGCAATCGCATGAAGCGCCACAGTTGTTTTACCTGAGCTTTCGGGACCGTATACTTCAATAATCCGTCCGCGAGGATATCCGCCAATTCCCAGTGCTGTATCAAGAGCGAGGGAGCCGCTTGGGACAGTAGAAATTCTTGTATCTGTCTTTTCTCCCAGTTTCATAATGGAACCTTTGCCGAACTGTTTTTCTATTTGTTTAAGAGCCATATCTAAGGCTGCCTGACGATCACTCATTCTATTTTTTCCTCCTTTATGTTACCACTACATATACTATACCCTGTTTGAAGGGATTTGCCAAGAAAAAAGCGAACGCATATTCGGATTTTTTCTTGGCGTGATTCCTATCAAAATATCATAATGTATCAGAGAAATCATGTTTTCTTAGGAGGATAATGTGCTGAAAATATTATTTTTGCTCTAAAAGCTTTAAGATTAAATGGCAGCCGTATTTAGCGCCGCGTTTTCTGATCCCCGTTCTGGAGCCCGCAAAGTGAAACTCGTGAACCTCTTCTTTACCATTTGCGGAAATACCGATAAACACATGCCCAGGCTCATGCCCTTCTTGAGCATCAGGTCCTGCTACACCAGTAAAGCTAATGCCGATATCGCTGCCAGTGAGTTTTTGAACACCCTTAGCCAGTTCGGATGCGCACTCCTTGCTGACCGCCCCAAAACGATCTAATGTTTCCTTCTTGACACCAAGCACATTCTGCTTCACGTCGTTTGTATAGCAAACAACGCCCCCGGCAAATAATTTTGAGGCACCGCTATGATCCGTCAGCCATTCAGAAAACAGCCCTCCGGTAAAGCTTTCTGCCGCAGAAATTGTAATGCCTTTTTCCTTACACGCTATAGATAGCTCTTTTACAAGAGAAGTATCATCGTAACCATAGAAAAATTCACCGACACGCTCTAAGATAACGGCCTCTGTTTCTTTTAACAGACGCTCTGTTTCCTTTTCATCGGCGTGTTTGGCTGTCAGACGCAGCGTCACCTCTCCATCAGCCGCCAAAGGCGCAATTGTCGGATTGGTTTGCGCATCAATAATATCTTCCAAATCGGCTTCAAGCTGAGATTCACCGATACCGAAAAAGCGAAGAACGGTTGACACAATTTTTTCATTTGAACCCATCTTTTTCAGCAGAAGAGGTTTTGCCTCGTTTTCAAACATTGGACGCAATTCGCTCGGCGGTCCAGGAAGAAGCATATAATAGCGCGATTCATGCTCTGTGAGCATTCCCGGGGCCATTCCAAAGTGATTCGCCAGCACGTCAGAGCCTTCGATCACAAGCGCCTGTTTTCGGTTATTAGGTGACATCGTGCGTTTTGTTCGTTTGAAATAGTCCTCAATGGATTGGAATGCCTCATCATTTAACACAAGCGGACGTCCCAGCGTATTTGCAATCGTTTCTTTCGTCAGATCATCTTTTGTGGGTCCAAGACCTCCTGAAAAAATAATGAAGTCAGAGCGTTCTTCAGCAATGCGGATGACCTGCTTCAGCCGCTCCGGGTTATCTCCGACCGCTGTATGATAAAATACGTTGACCCCGATTTCAGCGAGCTGTTTGCTGATAAATTGAGCATTTGTATTGGCGATTTGGCCAAGCAGCAGCTCTGAACCGACTGCAATTATTTCTGCTTTTTTTGGAAATTCCATGACGAAGTCCTTCTTTCTTAGTTAGATGTTTTTAACGCTTCCCAGTTTTTAGAGAAATATTCCCAGCCTGAAACGACAGTAAAGAAGACGGCTACCCACAGCGCCAAGTCCGCAAACGGGAATGACACAAGTTCAAATGGAAGATTATGAAGAAGCAATGCGGATACCGCAATAATCTGTGCCCAGGTTTTGATTTTACCAAGCATGTTAGCAGCTACGACTTCTCCTGTTCCGGCTAAGACAAGCCTTAAACCTGTCACGGCAAACTCCCTGCTGATAATCACAATAACCATCCAAGCTGGAGCGAGATCAAATTGAACAAGGATAATTAACGCTGCGGATACGAGCAGTTTGTCCGCTAGCGGATCAAGAAATTTCCCGAAGTTTGTTACGAGATTCAATTTTCGGGCATAATACCCGTCCACCCAGTCTGTTGTAGATGCAATAATAAATAGAATGGCCCCCGCCAAATGTGCGACCGGGATTGATTCGTCTCCAACTTCGAGCCTGCCCCAGTCAAACGGCGCCAGCATGATAATCATGAAGATTGGAATTAATGCGATTCTAGCTAGTGTGATTTTATTTGGTAAGTTAAACATAAAGCCCCTCCAATTTCATACTCGGACGTGAAGAAAAGTCATCTGATAATTTAAGATGACTTTTCTTCCTTTTTATTTACAATCTTTATGGTTTGTGCCATCACTTTTTTCGGATCAAGTTCATATGAAAGAACCTTACCGTTGATTTTTATTTTCAGATTAGGTGCATATCCGGTGCGGATATCAACTTGTTTCTGATCAGTTATGTCTTTTTTATAGGTTTCGTCTTTTTTCAGCGTTCCTTCTTTTAAAGAGCTGCTGTTTTCATCACGCACTCGAATCCAGGAGCTGTCTGATGCCTTCAGTTCCAGCTCGATTTTATCAGCGCCGGACACTTCATAAGTCGTTAACGATCCTTCAGTGCCAGCAGCTTTAATCTCCAGCTTCTCACTGTCATTTTCTTTTTTCTTATCTTCGTTTTCTTTCGTTTCTTTTTTAGTGTCTGTCTCTTTTTCAGAGCTGTTATTTTGATTCTCTTTCAGCGTTGAATCTTTAGGGATTTCGTACTTGCTCTCACTTTGCGTAATTGCTTTTTCTGATGCCGCATTGTGATCATCACTGTTTTTGTGATTGGCAAATTGAATGATCGCGTACACAATGGCAATCACGACAATCACGCCGAGAATAACAAGTATCGTTGGCAGCAGCTCCAGCGCCTTAGATGCTGGCTTTGGCATTTCCTTTTGAAGATTCATGCCGGAGATCTTTTCAGACACATCGTCATGATACGTATTAGGGATATCTTTTTTATGCTCCTCAAACAGCTGATCCGCATCAAGCCCAACGGCTTCTGCATATTGCTTGATGAATGCCCGAACATAAAACTTCCCCGGAATAATGTCATAGTTCCCTTCCTCCAAGGCGGTTAAATACCTTTTTTGAATCTTTGTTGCCGCTTGGAGATCATCCAATGACATTGCTTTTTCCTCTCTGGCTTCTTTGAGCCGGATTCCTAGTTCAGTCACAACAAACACCTTCCAATTTTAAAAATCAAAGCTTGAAAACCCGGATTGATCAAACATTTGGGGTTCCTCGGCATGTTCATATGTAATAACCTCATCAGGGTCATTTCTCAGTTCAATAATATAATCAAAGTCATCTAGTGTATACTCTGTATTTTGAACGAATATGTCCGGATGCTCCACCACTTTTGTTGCCGGAAGCCGCATGATTTCACGGACCAGCTGGAGATGGCGTTCCGATCCTCTTCGTGTTGACACAATTCCGTCAACGATAAAAACATTTTCAGTGCTGTATTCATCGGCAATCAGCTGGCTTCTTATCGTCTGCTTCAGCAAGGTTGATGACACAAACAGCCACCTTTTGCTTGCACACACACTAGAGGCTACAATCGATTCCGTTTTCCCGACACGCGGCATACCTCTGATTCCAATTAATTTATGGCCTTCTTTTTTGAACAATTCGGCCATAAAATCGACTAATAAGCCAAGCTCGTCCCGTTCAAAGCGGAACGTTTTCTTGTCATCGGCATCCCGTTGAATATAACGGCCGTGGCGTACGGCAAGACGGTCGCGAAGCCTCGGTTCTCTAAGCTTCGTTACTTTAATTGTTTCCATCGTTTTTAAGATTGATTCTAATCGTTTAATTTGATCTATATGGCGGCACCTGAGGAGCATTCCCCTTCTGGAAAGATCGACGCCGTTTATCGTTACGATGTTGATAGAAAGCATCCCAAGAAGAGATGAAATATCCCCGAGCAGTCCGGGGCGGTTCACTTGAATTTCATATTCAAAATACCATTCGAGCTTTGCCAAATGATATACCCCCTTCATTGTGGCAAAATTTTACCTTCCTTTATCATAAAGCATTTTTCTCTAATTAGAAAGAAGAATGTTGCTGTGATGAGGAAAACATAAAAAAGAGAGGAAAAATCCCCTCTCTTCCTAGTGAGTGCTGTTATTTTCAACAAGCTTAACCATCATATTGGCAATGGCGTGCTGTTCATCTTTTGATGCTACACTCCAAAGATCTGCCAGCACTTTTTCCTGCTCGTTCTTAGATTCCACTTCATTAGCCAAGTAGCTGCCGATTTCTGTCGCAAGATCTGTAATCGTATCCTGGCTCATACCTTTATCTTGCGCATAGTTCAGACGGTCGCCAAGGAAGTTTTTCCAGCTATCCCAGTTTTCTAATACTGACATGCTTGTTTCCTCCATTTCATGTGAAGTTACAAGATTATTGTGTCCATCGCAAAAGAAACTATACACCGAATATTTTCGTGTCAACAGTGCCAGCCGCCATTCACCGACAGAATTTGGCCGGTGATATATGACGCTTTTTCAGACAGGAGAAAAGCTGTTGCATCCGCAATTTCTTGCGGCCGGGCCAGCCGGCCGATCGGAATCTCATCAGCGATCTCTTCTTTTTCAGCCGGGGTAAATTGATTCATCATATTTGTATCAACTGCGCCCGGCGCTACGGCGTTTACTCTGATTCCGCTTGGCGCCAGCTCCTTAGCCAATCCTTTTACAAACGAATGCTGAGCTCCTTTTGCCATGCTGTACAGCACTTCACAGGATGCTCCAGTCTCTCCCCAAATCGAGCTGACAGCCACAATCGCTCCCGATTTATTCCGAATCATGCCTGACAGAAGGTTTCTCGTCAGCATATACGGACTCGCCACATGAAGCTGAACCATTTCCTGGACCGTTGCGTTATCTACATCCGTAATCAGCCCAAAATGGCTTCTTCCGCTGTTTAAAACAATCGCATCAATCGGCTGAACAATTGAACTTGTCAGCTTATCTGCTCCATCTTGCGCGGACAGATCAGCTTGTAATATCTCCGCATTTACGCCAAACATCTCACTTAGTTTTTCAGCAAGCTCCGCTGCCGCGTTTTGATTTGTATTGTAATGCAGCAGCAGATTGTATCCTCTAGCTGCAAGGGTTTCGCTGATGCTTTTGCCAATGCCGCCGCTTGCTCCGGTGATTAGTGCTGTTTTGTTCATCCTCTTTCCTTCTTTCCGCAGAAAAACACCCCTCACACTGGAGGGATGTTTTGTTTATGATTTAGGAACAACCTTGCAGACAGTCAGCCTGTCTGCAGCAATTTCCTCTTGTATTACGTTCTGGACATCCTCGAGGGTAATCTGCTCGAGCACCGTTACAACGTCAAACAGGCTCATATCCAAGAACGCATAACGGGTAAATTGATTGGCGATGTATTCAGGGGAATTCAGCGCTTTTAAGAATGTGCCGATCTTTTTCTTTCTGGCAAGTTCAATCTTTTCAGCAGTAATCAGTTCACCGGCGCGCAAAAGCATGCTTGAAATGTCTTCAGCCAATTGATCAGGCTCAGGCGTATCTCCGCCGATCGCCGCAAAACCAAACCCATATTCAGCAGTAAAATCAAAGCTGAACGTTTCGTCAATATATCCTTTTTCATAAAGTGATTCATACTGGGCAGAGCTTTTGCCGAAAAGCGCTTCAAGCAATAAGTTCATTGAAAGTTCATGCTTTAAGAGCTCTTTGCCTAATTTAAACGGCTTTTTGGATTTCAGCCCGACAAGGCATTTCGGTCCCTGCACGTTCATTTTGATCTCTTTTTCTTTTCTGAAAACCGCTTCTTGCTCTTTCACTTCTTCCCGTTTGATCTCCGGCTGATCAGTATACGGCTTTTTCCCCTGGTTTTCTCTTACCTGAGAAATAATCGCTTCAGGATCTACAGGTCCGACAATGAAAAGGAGCATGTTACTCGGGTGATAAAACGTTTCATAGCATTCATAAAGAAGGTCTTTTGTAATATGTGAAATGCTTTCCACTGTTCCCGCTATGTCAATTCTGACAGGATGCTCTTTGTACATGTTTTCAATGACCCCGAAGTAAAGCCTCCAATCAGGGTTATCGTCGTACATATTAATCTCCTGCCCAATAATCCCTTTTTCCTTTTCAACCGTTTTTTCAGTAAAATATGGGTCCTGTACGAAATCGATAAGCGTCTCTAAATTGCGTTCAACATTTGATGTGCTTGAGAAAAGGTAAGCTGTTCTTGTAAATGACGTAAACGCATTGGCAGAAGCCCCCTGTTTGCTGAAATCTTGAAAAACGTCTCCGTCCGCTTTCTCAAACAGCTTGTGCTCAAGAAAGTGAGCAATCCCGTCCGGCACGTGAACCATCTCGTTTTTACCTAAAGGGACAAACCGGTTATCTATCGAGCCGTACTTTGTTGTAAAGACCGCATATGTCTTGTTAAAGCCTTTTTTTGGCAAAACGTAAACATCAAGGCCGTTGGACATTTTTTCATGATACAGCGTCTCCTGAAGCTGTTCATATTCGATTGGTTTGATCAAGATGCACCCTCCGTCCCTTTTAAGAAATAAGTCGTATCAAGCTGAATCTTTTCGCCGGCTTTAATGATATCCTCTTTTGTGACATTCTCAATATTGGCAAGAAAGTCTTCGATAGGAATCTCGACTTGAGCAGCGGCCTGCTGATATAAAAATTCAGATAAACCGTATGCTGTATCAATCGTTTCCAGCACTTGATTTCGAATGACGGCCTTTGTCTGTGCTATATCCTGCTCACTGAAATCGCCGTTTTTCATTGCCTGGAATTGCTCAGCAATAATCGAAACAGCCTGTTCAAAATTTTTCACTTCAATGCCTGACATCACCATTAACAAGCCTTTAAAACTTTCTATACGCGAAGCCGCGTAGTAAGCAAGACTGGCTTTTTCCCGAACATTAATGAAAAGTTTAGAATGAGAGAATCCGCCGAACAATCCGTTAAACACTTGTAAAGCAGGATAATCCTGATCTGTATAAGTGATGCTGGTGCGGTAGCCGATATTCAGCTTTCCTTGCTTAACATCCTCTTCATCAATTACTTCTTTTGGCTGCACTTTTTCATCAGCGTGATTGTTTTCAATCGTGCCAAGAGTGCGCTCTTCTGTTTTGAAATACTTATCAATTGCCGAATGTACCTGGTTACTGTCCACATCACCAACAACATATAGATCAAGCTGGTCTTTTTGGATAGCGCTTTGGTATGTTTCGTATAATTGCTCTGCCGTAATGTCATCGACATCGTCGATTTCACCATTGACATGAAGCGCGTAAGGCTCATTTTTGCACATTTCCTGTATCAGCCTTAAATTCGAATAGCGCATTTTATCATCATAGACAGCTTGGATTCTTTGCTTAAGCGTCCGTTTTTCTTGAGCCACATATTGTGACTGAAAAGCGTCTCCCTCTAAAGCAGGTGAAAAGACGATTTCTGCGAGAAGCTGGAGCCCTTTCTCAAGTAGCGGCGTTTGGTCTTTTAAATATTTTTCATTCGGGATTTCAAGCCTGAACGTAATGACGTGCCGCTCTCCTTTTTTCGTAAGATCAGCCGATACTGACGTGCCGTACAGCTCATCCAGGTATGAACGCAATTCTGCGGTTTTCGGATGGCTTTTCGTTCCGCGTAGAAGCACATGCGGGAGCAGCGCTCTTTTGGTGACTTGATCCTTTGTCAGCGGCGCAAGCATCTTAAAAATAAGCGAGACGGTTTTGAATTTTTCTGTTTCTACAATGTGTGCGGTTAAACCGCCGTGCTTTGATTTGAGTTCATTAACATATGACATATGGAACCTCCTTCGTTCATTTCTTAATTAGTATGTATTATGACCAATTTTCAGCATTCGCAGAAACACTCTTTCATGTAATTATAGCAACTGTAGGATTTATAAGGAAACAATAACCTCCGCATGCTGTATAGGTACAGGTGTAAACTGTGCAAGGAAGCGCAAAAAAAGACGGCTGGCTAGACCGTCCCTAAGTTTTTTTCTTCTTCTTCACTTTTTTTAGCATCTACAGTAAAGAGCACTAAAAATAAAGAAACGATGCTGCAAAACGCCGAGAGTATGAAAATAATCCAGTTTGCATTAGACATTAATGCAGCAAAAACAGGTGGACCGAGAGCTACTCCTATAAAGCGCATGCTATTGTAGAAGGAGGAAATGGTTCCGCATTGTTCACTTTCAATCCCTTCGGTTATCAATGCATCTAAAGCAGGAAGAGCCATTCCAATCCCAATCCCGCCAAAGCTTAAAAAGACAAATAAAAAATAAAAACTGTGGTTCCACCACAAGGCAATAAACGAAAGGGTTAACAGAATCATTCCTGTAACAACGCAAAATTTCATCCGGCCTTTATCTTTACCGATCTTTTTGCCAGCTATAAAAGAACTGGTTGACAAAAACAAAAGTGGGATTGCCAATAATCCGCCTTTAGCTACTCCGTCAATGGCATACTTGTTCTCCAGCGTATCTGATAAATAAAATAATACGCCAAATAACAAAAACATAATGACACACCCGATAATGAAGACCGTATAAAGCCAGCGACCATCCTGTTTAAAGATTTTCTTCACACTCTTAATAAACTCAGAAACAGCAGGCGCATCTTCATCTTCTTCAGGCTTAGCCACCAAAAACAATACGAGTAAAAAGCTGATCAAACAGAAAAACGGAATAAACCAAAACGGTACAAACCAATACCAAGAAGCCAGTAAGGCTCCAAGTATAGGACTCAGTACCTTCCCTGACGTGTTAGCGGTTTCAATATCGCCAAGACCAGCGCTGACCTTTTCATCGTCTCCTTTAAACAGGTCGCCGATAAACGGCATGACGATCGGAGCGGCACCTGCAGAACCAATGCCTTGAAGAACCCGCCCCGCCAAGATCATAGCATAAGGATTTTTCATATAGGTCGAGGCAAAAGCAGCTACCGCTCCCCCCAATCCTGCAATGAGGAGGCATGGAAGCAATATTTTTTTTCTTCCGAAACGATCCGACAAATATCCGGCAATCGGAATGCAAATAATTGCTACTACTGAATATACAGTAATGATTAAAGATACTTGAAATGAAGTCACCGACAGCTTTTTCTCCATCATCGGAAGAACAGGAATCAGCATGGAGTTCCCGAGTGTCATCACAAGCGGGACGGAAGACAATGCAATAATATTTTTCATTCCATTTTTCTCTCTCAACATTTTCACCCATTCACTTTCTTGTCATCCCTTATATATTGCGTTAACCGGAATGAAAGTATGTACAAAGAAACATGAATCAGTGCAAATAAAAAAACAGACACATACAGGCGTCCGTTTTTAGAATCGTTTACGCAAAACATGAAATCTGAATTTATCCGCTCTAAAATAATTTAAAGAATAAAGCACCGGTTTATCGTGCTGATCGTAATGGGTTTGTTTTAACAGCAAAAGAGCTGTTTCCGGATCGCATTCAAGTACTGGAGAAATGGTATCGTGATAGCCGATCGGTTCTATATCAGTTACTGCATAGCTGATTACGGAGCCTGAATTTTTCTCAAGCAGGTCAAACATAGATTCTTGCTGATGAGAAAAAGAATTCGGCAAAATATTCATAGGAATTTTGTCTATACAATACACAATCGGCTGTCCGTCAGCTGTCCTGACTCGTTCAAGGTAAAAAAGTTCTTGCCCTTCTGCCAAATGAAATCTCTTTGTATCATCTTCAGACGGCATAAGCACTTGTGATGATAGAAAAATCGTGCCAGGGGTCATATTCGCCTGTTCTATCATCTTGGTTACACTGTTCAGCTGTTCAATGCCCGAAAGAAATAACGGCTTAGAATGGACAAAAGTGCCTACACCATGCCTTCTGATAATCACATGCTCTTCTTCCAGTATCCGCAAGGCTTCTCTTAGCGTCGCTCTGCTGACACCAAGCTTTTTGGAAAGCTCAAATTCAGAAGGCAGCTTTTCCTTCTCAGTGTAGATCCCATTTTTTATATCCTCTTTAATTCGTTCAATTACTTTCAAATACAAGTGCCGATTATCAGCTTTTGTAGACATGTTTCCCCTCCGTAAACCACTTTCGATAAAAATTATTGAACAATTGGGACAACTATATCATGTTTTGTCGAAAAAATAAATAGAAAGGTGATCAGTTTACATAATGTTATTATTGACAACTATAGAAAGCGGAACTCCCTTCATTAAGAAGAGAGCTCATCATATTTCTCTTTTGATAATAATACTTCCCTAGGTTTGCTGCCTTCATACGGTCCGACAACACCGCGTTCCTCCATTGCGTCAATCAGGCGCGCAGCTCTCGTATAGCCGATTCTGAATCTTCTTTGCAGCATTGAAACAGATGCCGTCTGCATGCCGACAATTAATTCAACAGCTTCATCATAAAGTTCATCAGTAACCTCGGAATGAGTTTCTGTTGTCTCCTCAGGAATCATTTCTTCTTGATATTGCGCTTGCTGCTGCGTAATCACATGGTCGACGATCTTCTCCACTTCGTCATCCGACAAAAATGCTCCCTGCACACGGACAGGTTTGTTAGCCCCCACAGGTAAAAACAGCATATCGCCGCGGCCAAGAAGCTTCTCAGCGCCACCCATGTCAAGAATGGTCCTTGAATCCGTCTGTGAAGATACGCTGAACGCGATTCGTGACGGAATGTTCGCTTTGATCACCCCTGTGATAACATCCACCGATGGCCGCTGTGTCGCAATAATAAGATGGATGCCGGCAGCCCGCGCCATTTGGGACAATCTCGTAATCGAATCTTCCACATCAGATGAAGCGACCATCATGAGATCGGCAAGCTCGTCCACAATGACAACAATATAGGGCAGCTCTGGCTGTTTCGCTCCTTCTTCATTGTTGGCGCGTTTTATATAATCATTGTATCCTTCAATATTTCTTGTACCCGTATGAGAAAATAATTCGTACCGCCGCTCCATTTCATTGACAACCTTTTTCAAAGCCTGCGACGCTTTTTTCGGATCGGTTACAACCGGAGCAAGCAAATGCGGAATCCCGTTGTAGACATTTAGCTCTACCATTTTAGGATCGATCATCATCATTTTCACTTCATGCGGTTTCGCGCGCATTAAAATACTTGTAATAATGCCGTTGACACAGACACTTTTCCCGCTACCGGTTGCGCCTGCGACCAAAAGGTGGGGCATCTTGTTTAACTCAGCCAATACAGCTTCACCTGAAATATTGCGGCCGAGTCCAATTAACAGCTTCGCATCCGGTCTGTCATTCAATTTAGACTCCAGCACTTCCTTCAGCGAAACCATTGCCACTTCTGCGTTTGGAACTTCAATTCCGATTGCTGATTTTCCTGGTATAGGCGCTTCGATCCTGATATCCTTCGCAGCAAGCGCAAGCGCTAAATCATCGCTTAAATTGACAATTTTGCTAACCTTCACTCCGACATCAGGATATACTTCATATTTTGTTACGGCCGGTCCGAGATGAACCTGTGTGACTTTCGCCTTTACGCCAAAGCTTTGGAATGTGCGTTCAAGCTTTCTCGCATTTTCATAAATATTCTTTTTATCAGCCTGCTGGCCGGTATGCTTCGGATCTGCCAGCAAATCCAGTGACGGCATCTCGTAATCCTTATTTTCGAGCTCTGTAAAGGTCATAGGAGGAGCAGAAACAGTTTCCTGATCACCTGTCTCCGGTTGGATGTCCTGAAGCGGCTTCGACACAGGTTCGGCGCGCTTTTCTATAACTGGAGACTCTTCCTCTTCATTACGATCAGAAAAGCTTGAGATAATCGGCTCTGAATGAATAAGAGGCGATACTGTTTCATAATCCCCCTCTTCATCAGGAGGCTCCGGTTCCATTTGCTGTTTTTTGCGGGCCGGTTTTTGTTTTTTGCTCGGCGCTTTCGTTTTTTTCGATGACTGCATATTTGATTTGAAGGATTTCATATCATCAATAAATGCTAACCATTGTTCTTTTATAAAACGTCCAATCGGGCTCATCCACTTTTTTAGCGTTTCTTGCAGTGAGCGTCCAGTTACTAAAATCATTCCGATCAAAATCATGACAATTGCCATGATCTGAGAACCAGTCGACGCAAACAAAAAGTGTGAAGCCGCAAACAGCAGCGCACCGATCATCCCTCCGCCTAAATCAGGTGAAGCAGAGCTGCCATTCATGTCCATTAAAAACAATTCCCACGTATTGCGCACCACGCTTGCAGACTCAATAGACCCTTTGTGCGTCAAATTTTTAAATAGCTGCACATGAGAAAGCAGCAATATGCTTGCGATGATACAGTACAACCCGGCCTTTCGTCTCGTTAATAGGCTTGGGGTTTTCTTCTTCCAAAACAGCGAGACTCCTAACACTAATAAACCTAACAAGCATAAAATAAACCACTCTCCAGCAAAAAAGCGGAACAAATAGATAAACGTTTGCCCGACTACCCCCAGCTGCAAGATTGCGATAATTGAAATGGCTATACACAGCAATCCGTTTAGCTCGTATTTTATATTGAGCTGTTTCGCCTGTTTTTTTCTTGATTTTCGTTTTTTCTTTGCCACACTCATCACCTTACTGCGTTAAAAAATGTAAGTTCATACATAATGAAGAAAGCAGCCGTTTACAGGCTGCGTTTTTTCTGTAGGATTCCCCTATTATAGCATATTTTGCCCTTAAAAAAGGGTTGGATTCTTATACGTTTAATTTCAGCTTTTGTCCCGGTGAAATGTCCGGATGCAGAAAATGCATTGGATTGGTGCTCATGATTTGAATGACTTCCGCTTCATTCCCTTTCATTTCGACTAGAAGCGGTACACCTTTATATTCAATTTGTTCATGTGCGCTTGTCTCTTGGTTCTGTTCTGCAAACACAATTTCCTGCGGCATCACGGTATAAAGAATCATTGAATCATCCGTCCTTCTTCTTTCCTTGCTTCATCGATGAGCTCATTCAGTTTATTGATTGCCTGTCCGACACCGCCTGCGTGATCGATCAATCCATATTTAACTGCATCCTTACCGACTACATTTGTTCCGATATCGCGTGTTAAGTTTCCTTTTGAAAACATTAGCTCTTTAAACTTCTCTTCGGTTATATTGGAATGGCTTGTCACAAATTTAACAACTCTTTCTTGCATCTTATCCAGGTATTCAAACGTTTGCGGCACCCCGATGACCAGCCCGGTGAGCCTAACTGGATGAATCGTCATCGTTGCTGTTTCGGCGATATAGCTGTAATCACAGGATACAGCAATCGGAACGCCGATGGAATGCCCCCCGCCAAGCACGATAGAAACGGTCGGTTTCGATAAAGATGCAAGCATTTCCGCTATGGCAAGACCAGCTTCAACATCTCCTCCGACAGTATTTAATATGATCAGCAAGCCTTCAATTTTGGGATTTTGTTCAATTGCCACAATCTGCGGGATGACATGTTCATATTTTGTTGTTTTGTTTTGCGGAGGAAGCTGAACATGGCCTTCAATTTGTCCGATAATGGTCAGACAATGAATATTTGTATCTTGGGGCAGCTGCGGAAGCGTCGTTTCACCAAGCTGCTGTATTTTATTCATAATGCTGTCCTTCGCATCATTTTTTTCAGGACGCTCTTCTTCTGTGTTTTCCATACGATGATCCATCTCGCTTTCATCCTTTCCGAGTTTCTCTTTGTATTATGAACAAAGATACTTCATTCAATCCCGGCTTGAAGGACAAAAAATAAAGACCGGAGCAGCTCCGGTCTTTAGTCAGTCATTATACTTCCATAATAATTGGGATGATCATCGGTTTACGTTTCGTTTTTTCATAAAGGAATTGGTTCAAAGCATCCCGCATTGCCTGCTTCAGCGTTGACCATTCGACATTTGATGTTTCAGTCGCTTCTGTCACGATGGACCGGACAAGCTCAGTAGCCTGTACGATAAGACCTTCAGACTCTCTTACATAAACAAAGCCGCGAGTGATAATTTCTGGTCCTGATACAAGATGTTTCTTTTGTTTATCAAGTGTAATGACAACGATTAAAATTCCGTCCTGTGAAAGCAAGCGGCGGTCTCTCAATACGATATTGCCGATATCACCGACACCTAAACCATCAATTAAAATATTGCCGTAAGGAACTTTATCCCCAATTTTTACGTTTTGGCCGCGGAATTCAACGACGTCTCCTTTTTCAATTAAGAAGATGTCACTGCGCTTCATGCCGGTTTCTTCAGCGATTTTTGAATGAGCTTTTTGCATTCTGTATTCGCCGTTTACAGGAATCAAATATTTTGGTTTAAGCAGATTGATCATCAGCTTTAACTCTTCTTGTGAGCCGTGGCCTGATACATGAACACGCTTTTGGGCAAAGATGACTTGTGCACCGGCTCTCGCAAGAAGATCTACTGTTTTAGAGTAAATGAGTTCCTGCCCGGGAATCGGCGTTGACGCAATGACCACCGTATCCCCTTCTTCAATGTTCAGCTGTTTGTGAGCTTTGTTTGCCATTCTTGTCAAAGCAGCTAATGGTTCACCTTGGCTTCCGGCTGTAATAATGGCCACTTCGCGCTTCGGATATTTTTTGACATCCTGTACAGAAATAAACAATTCATCATCTGCTTCAATGTATCCTAACTTTCTCGCCAGCTGCAGGACAGATTGAAGATTTTTTCCGGCTACGGCAATCTTTCTGCCATTTTGAGCCGCTGCATGAATGACTTGCTGAATCCGGTTAATATTGGATGCGAAAACAGCAATAATCACCCGGTTCTGTGAATTATACAGCGCATCCGAAATTTCTCCGCTGACTGCCGCTTCCGAAGGGGTGTAACCCGGCCGTTCCGCATTTGCACTGTCAGAAAGCAGAGCGAGCACGCCGCTATTGCCAATCTTGGCGATCTCGCCAATGTCGCACGTCTGATTAAGTGCAGGTGTTTGGTCAAATTTGAAGTCTCCCGTGCATACAATAGATCCAAGTGATGTTTTAAAGCTCACACCTACAGAATCAGGAATGCTGTGAATCGTTCTAAAGAACGATACTTTTGTTGATTCAAATGTAATGACAGATTTTGAGTGAATTTCTCTTAAATCAGTTTTTCGGTTATGTCCGTATTGTTTTAATTTCTCTCTTAACAGTGCAAGCGTCAGTTTTGTTCCGTACACTGGAACGGACAGCTTGTTTAATAAGTAAAAAACGCCGCCGATATTTTCATCGTGCCCGTGCGTTAAAAAGATTGCCTTGACGCGGTCAGCCCGTTCAATCAAATATGATATGTCAGGAATCACTACATCAATACCGAGCATTTCGTTTTCTGGATGCATAAGGCCGGCATCAACGACAAATATGTCTGAGTCAATTTCAATGACATAAAGGTTCTTCCCAATCTCTCCGACACCGCCAAGGGCGATAATTCTAACGTTTTCTGTATTTTTCTTTTTCAAAATCTATATCCTCCTAGTCTCATACCCGTCCATCATCACTTGTTCCTATTATAACTGAAAGTAAATTTAGAAAACAAGATAAAGCAGAAGGTTTAGGGAAAACCAATATGTAAAAGAAACGGTCAAACTCAGCTGAATGTGAGAATGACCGCGTTTGTTTCACTGTATGAAATTTTCTTACAGTTCGCTGATCGTGCTGCTTAAGCTCAGACGTTCATCCTCAGTTAACGGGACTAAAGGCAGACGCACAGAACCGACATCAAGACCTCTCAGCTGAAGCGCTGTTTTGACTGGAGCAGGATTAGGCGCTTTAAACAGTTCCTTCATAATCGGCAGCAGTTTCTGATGGATCAGTGCCGCATTAGCTGTTTGCCCATTCGTATAATTTTTAATCATTTGCTGCATATCAGAGCCTGCAATATGGCTCGCCACTGATACAACTCCTCTTCCTCCAACTGAAAGAATAGGAAGCGTCAGAGCATCATCCCCTGAATAGACATAGAAGTCTTCCGGTGTTTCAGCAATAATTTTTGTAATCGCTTCTAGGTCTCCGCTCGCTTCTTTAATCGCAACCACATTCGGAATGTCCGCCGCCAAACGGATCGTCGTTTCAGGAGCAAGAGAAGCAACCGTACGGCCAGGAACATTATAGAGCATAACCGGAAGAGATGTCTCTGCCGCAATTGCTTTAAAATGCTGGTACATTCCTTCTTGAGAAGGTTTATTGTAATACGGGGTAACAAGCATAACAGCGTCCACGCCCGCTTCCTCAGCTTTTTTTGTCAGCTTAATGGAATCTTTCGTGTTGTTGCTTCCAGTACCAGCGATAACGGGCACCCGTCCGTTTACTTCTTTTACCGTATATTCAAAAAGCGCAATTTTTTCTTCAGTTGAAAGGGTCGGAGATTCTCCAGTTGTTCCCGCTACTACTAAAGAATCCGTTCCGTTTTTCAACAAGTAATCAATCAGTGTAGACAGTTTTTGAAAGTCTACGTTCCCTTTATTGTCAAAGGGTGTAATCATCGCTGTAGACACATTTCCGAAATTCATTTTATTCACCTCATCATGATTCAATCACATTTACTTCGAAAGTTCAAACACTTCATGCAAAGCGTTTACAGCAGGAACCATATCCGCTTCATGGACGAGCACCCATATCGTCGTATGGCTGTCAGCCGACTGAAGGATCGGAATTTCTTTTTCTGAAAGAGCCGATACAATTTTGGACGTAACACCGGGAACACCCATAATGCCCGCGCCGACCGCCGATACCTTCGCGCAGTTTCTCGTCACCATTGGATCATAGCCCATATCCATTAAAATACGCTGAGCTGTTTCTGTTTTATTTCCGGCTACCGTATAGACGATTTCACTAGGTGTAATGTTAAAGAAATCGACACTGATTCCAGCGTTTGCCATAGCCTTGAACACTTCAGTCTGAACGTTATACTGGCCGATTTTCGCAGGCACTTTGAACTGCGTGACATCTTTGACATGGGCGATTCCCGTAATCAGCCTTTCAAAAACATCACTGCCGACCTTGGAAGAGTGATGTGATGTCACCAATGTACCTTTATCATTCGAATAAGTCGAACGGACGCGGATCGGAACCTTGGCCTGCATTGCGATTTCCACAGCACGCGGATGAATGACCTTGGCCCCCTGATACGCCAGATTGCAGATTTCCGTATACGTCACAACAGGAAGCGGTTTTGCATTTTCCACCACTCTTGGGTCAGCAGTCATTACGCCTTCTACATCGGTGAAAATATCGATATATTCCGCATCAACAGCTGCTCCGAGTGCGGCTGCAGACGTATCGCTGCCCCCTCTGCCGATTGTTGTTGTATCACCCTTTTCGGTTGCGCCCTGGAAGCCTGCGACGACTACCGCATCATGATTGGCGAGCACACTGAATAAACGCTCCGGTTTCATTTCAATGATTTTCGCATTGGTATGCTGATCATTCGTTAAAAAGCCAGCCTGAGCCCCTGTCAGCGCAGCTGCTTTCACACCGTTATCAAGCAGCATGCTTGTAAAGACGACAGAGGAAATAGTCTCTCCGCAAGATAAAAGCAAATCCTGTTCCCTAGGAGAAATCGCTGACTGATCGCCGTAAAGCAGCCCGAGCAAAGAATCTGTTGCATACGGGTCTCCTTTTCGGCCCATCGCTGAAACGACAACGACAACCTTATATCCTTCACTGATTGCTTCTTTAATATGCCCTAAAGCCAGTTTGCGGCCTTTATCATCTTTTACTGATGTTCCGCCGAACTTTTGAACAATTATCTTCACTGTTTTCACTCCAAATTATTCGGACGTAACAGAAGAGAGCAGGCTGATAGCGCCTTACTCTCTTCTATTCGTCTTTAGAAAATTCTCTCTTTTATACGAGGTTTAGTTTTTTCAGGCTTTCTGCAATTTGAACAGAGTTCCATGCCGCGCCTTTTAATAGGTTATCAGAAACAACCCATAAATGAAAACCGTTTGCTCTGTCCAAGTCTTTGCGGATGCGGCCTACAAACACATCGTTTTTGCCGACAGCATCAGCAGGCATCGGATAAAGCTGCTGGCTTGGATCATCCTGAAGTGTCACGCCCGGAGCTTCTTTCAATAGATTTTTAATATCTTCAACTGTAGCGTCATCACGGTCTATTTCGATGTAGACGGACTCTGAGTGCCCAGTTTGGATTGGCAGTCTCACACATGTAGCCGCTACTTGAAGGTCAGGCATGTGCATGATTTTTTTCGTTTCATTTATCATTTTCATTTCCTCAAACGTATAGCCGTTATCTTGGAATTTATCGATTTGCGGAATCGCGTTGAAGGCGATTTGATAGTGTTTTTTGTCACCTTTTACCGGCATGATCTCAGGCTCTATTTCTTCTTTATTTAAAATCGCCTGTGTTTGGCTGTAAAGCTCTTTTACAGCTTCATTACCCGCTCCTGATACTGCCTGGTAAGTTGATACGATGACCTTGTTTAAGCCATATGCTTTGCGGATCGGTTCAAGTGCCGCAACCATTTGGATTGTAGAGCAGTTTGGATTGGCAATAATGCCGTTGTGTTCATGCAAGTCTGCCTCATTCACTTCTGGCACAACAAGCGGTGTATTTTCATCCATGCGGAACGCGCTCGTATTATCTATAACAATAGCGCCGCGTTTTACAGCTTCTGGTGCCAATGCTTGTGATACGCTTCCGCCGGCGCTGAACAAAGCAATATTTACCCCTTCAAAGCTCTCAGGAGAAGCTTCCTGAACAGTCAGCTCTTGGCCTTTAAACGTGACTTTTGTCCCCGCAGAGCGTTTTGAAGATAGCAATGTAAGTGTGTCCATTTCAAAGTTTCTGTCTTCAAGTGTTTTAAGCATTTGTTGTCCCACAGCCCCTGTCGCTCCGACAACAGCTACGTGTAAACCTCTTCCCATCTGTAAAACTCCTTCCGCCAATCAGCTTCATTGAATTGATTTGACTATGATTTTACGTTTTATTTTACCATAGAATATGCGGGTGATGACCGAATTTTTTAGTTTGGGAAAGATTTTCTGTAAATTTAGTCATTTCCCTGATAATTCTCAACTAGAATCGGCTGAAGCTGCTGGTGCATGAGTGCCTTTTCAATCGTTTGCGGAAGCAGATCCATTTTGGCTACCATTGAATTCGGTTTTTTAAATGGATCATCTTGCCCGAATGGAATAAAAAAGATATTTTTTGTTGACATGAGCCTCATTAAATTTGTTCCGTTTAAACCAAGAGCATCATTTGTCGAGATACCCAGAACGACAGGCCGATTGTTTCGGATTGTCGCTTTTGCCGCCATCAGCACCGGGCTGTCCGTCATGGCATTTGCCAGCTTGCTCATTGAATTGCCTGTTAAAGGCGCAATGACCATGCAGTCAAGGGGCAGCTTCGGCCCAAGAGGTTCTGCCTTTACAATCGAATCAATGGCCTCATATCCAGTCAGGTCTTCAATTTTTTTAACCCATTCTGCTCCCTCTCCAAATCGGGTATTTGTGGATTTTACATTAAATGTGACAACCGGACGGACTTCAGCACCTTCGTTGACCAACGCCTCAATTTGCGGGAAAACCGCTTCATATGTGCAATGTGACCCGGTCAGCCCAAACCCGATTCTTTTTCCTTTTAATGACGACATCCTTATTTCCCCTCCTCAGCTTGTATTTCAGCCAAAAGCTTGCTCAAGACGTTTGCAAGGATTTGCCCAGCTGTTTTAGGAGCGACAATCCCTGGAAGCCCGGGAGCAAGAAGTGCTTTAATCCCTTGTTTCTCGGCATATTTAAAATCCGTTCCCCCGGGACGTGAGGCCAGATCCAATATTAAGGTTTTTGGTGTCATGCTAGAAAGTACCGTTTGATTTAAAATCATACTCGGTATGGTATTAATGCAAATATCTATATCTTTTACATGCTCTTTCAGCTCATCAGTATGAAAAGGAACGAGCCCCATTTCAGTGATACGTGCCAGATGCGCTGAACTTCTTGCCCCCACTTTTACATTCGCCCCGAGCGCGGCAAATGTACGGGCAATCGTCATCCCGGTGCGCCCCAGACCGAGAACGGCCACCTGTGATCCGTGTATCGTATAATCCGTGTGCTGAATAGCCAGCATGATCGTTCCTTCTACTGTCGGAATAGAGTTGTATATCGCAATGTCATCCCGCTCAAACAGTTTAACAAGTTTTCTTTTTGCCTGAGCTGCAATGTTTTCTAAATAGGCGTTAGAAATTCCTGAGAAAATGACACAATGTGCAGGCGTTCTGTCGAGATGGTCCTGTTTTAACACAACTTCTTCATTAGAAAATACAGTCGATACGACACCTTCTCCTGTTGTCGCGGATACTGGAAGAATGATGCTGTCTATTTGCTGAAAAGGAATTTCATCAATATTGCATTTTACTGCCCCGGTAAAACCGTGATCCAATTGGTCAAAACCGACAAGATAGATGTCAGCCTGCTGTTCAGTGAGCTTTCTTATAATTTCGAGCTGTCTTGCGTCACCGCCGATAACTGCAATTTTCAATCCGGTTAACATTCTAAACGTTCACCTTCTTTGTATATACTGGATCTCTAGTTGTTAAGCTCCCCTTCATCTTATGATTAAAAGGAAATACCGGTGAATATAAAAGATGCGCTTTTTCCATATAAAAAAACATCGGCTCCGGCAGCCGATGTTTCAGATGTTTTCTTTAGAGCCCGCTTCACAGTCAATTGGGCTATTTACTCTTGTCGAGGAGGCATTTCCTCAGGTACATCTAATATAATCATATCTGAACCGATCTTTTGAATATGGTGCCATGGGACACGAATGTCATGACCTTGCTTTCTCAAACCAAACCACTTAACTGTGGGAATGAGGAGTGCTGTAATCTGTCCATCCTGTTCATTGATTTCCAAATCGGTCTGGCCGAGCACTCCGAGCCGTTCAGCTCTTTTGATGTCTACAATTTCCTTTCCTGATAATTCACTGAGCCGCATGTCTGTCACCCCCTTGTACTATGTATGATGAAAGGGATTAAAAAATGCCTGCTCCATTATGGGGCAGGCTTTCCTTTTTAAGACGGCATATTGCCGGAAGGGCTGATAAGTGCTAATGCATAGTCTTCGGTAAACAATTGTCTGGCAAGGCCGTTAACACGCTCTAAGTTCACGGCGTTTAATTCATTGATGATTTCATCTAATGTTTTATGTTTGCCGAGCAGCAGTTCATTTTTTCCGTTTCGGCTCATTTTGCTGTTTGTGCTTTCTAAGCTCAGCATTAAGCTTCCCTTCATTTGCTCTTTGCTGTTTTCCAGTTCTTTCGAGGTAATGCCGTCACGTTTTAATGTGGCAAGGGTTTCTTGAATTGTTTCCGACAGTTGCTGAAGCTGATTTGCACCCGTTCCGCCGTAAATAGTGAGCATTCCGCTGTCCTCATATGAGCTGTGATAGCTGTAAACAGAATAAGCAAGTCCTTTATCTTCACGCACATCTTGGAACAGCCGGCTGCTCATGCTGCCTCCGAGCACATTGTTGAGGACGATTAAATCATAAATACGTTCATGGCCAACCTCTAAGCCTTTAAATCCAAGGCACAAATGAGCCTGCTCTGTTTCTTTTTTTCTCGTCAGTTTTTCCGTGTGGAACTCAGGCTTCTCAAGGCCTGTCGCTTTGCCTTTCGCCTCGTATGACCCGAACCATTTTTCTACATCTTTGATAAAACTGTCAGATATATTGCCCGCTACCGAAATCACCACTCGGTCCGGCGTATAATAATCATGCATGTATTGTCTGAGAGAGTCACCGTTAAAGGAAGCAAGCGTTTCTTCCGTGCCTAGAATTGGGTAGCCTAAAGAATGATTGCCGTAAGTGGCTTTGCTCAATAAATCATGTACAATGTCGTCCGGCGCATCTTCGTACATTTTAATTTCTTCATATACTACATTTTTCTCTTTTTTCAGCTCGTTTTCATCAAACGTTGAATGAAAGAACATATCTGCTAATACGTCCAGCGCGTAATTCGCATGCTCGTCAAGCACCTTTGCATAGTAGCAGGTATATTCCTTTGAAGTAAACGCATTGACCTGGCCGCCAATACGATCAAAAGATTCTGCTATCTCGCGTGCAGATTTTGTGCTCGTCCCTTTAAAGAACATGTGCTCTAAAAAGTGAGAAATTCCGTTTATCTCCGGCGTTTCATGTCTCGAACCTGTGCCGATCCATACGCCGATCGCAACAGAACGGACTGTCGGATTATTTTCCAGCACAATTCTTACACCATTTTGACACGTATATCGTTTAATCAAATTTGTTCCTCCTATTCAAAGACAAGCTGCCTTCATCTGTTACTTCAATAGTCTTGTTTCATCCATTAGTTCAGTGACTGTTCCAAGCGCATATCCTTTGTCTTTTATCTGTGTAATCAGCGCTTCAAGACTTTCCGCCGTAGGGTCAGTCGGATGCATTAAAATCATGGCACCATTATGTATCTTGCTTAACACTCTCGTCTGAAGTACAGACGGAGCCGGCTTTTGCCAATCGATTGTATCAACTGTCCACATGACTGTTCCCATCTGTTTCTCTGCTGCAATGTCGATAACCGCTTTTCTGAAACTTCCGCTTGGCGGAGCGAACCACTTTGGCTTAACGCCGATCGTTTGTTCTATTTGTTCATTAGTCTTGTCGAGCTGCTCGGAAATTCTTCCTGTAGTCAGTTTGCTCATATCCGGATGATTGTATGAATGATTTCCGATTTCATGTCCGTCTTTTGCAATCTTCTTAGCGAGCTGTACATTGTTTTTCACCCAATTGCCTTCTAAAAAGAACGTAGCTTTAACCTGGTGCTTTTGCAGAATAGGAAGCATTTTTTCCAAATACTCATTTCCCCATGCCACATTGATTAAAAAAGCCACCATCGGTTTGTCAGGATTTCCTTTATAAATAGGCTCAGGCTGAAGTGACTCAAGATGAACACTTGGTTTTACTTGACTGTACACCAAATCTTTTTCCCGAAACTCACCATGCTGTTTCATTTTTTTATATGATTGTTCAATATTGACCTTTAATCCATTATAGCCTGGAATGCTTCTCCACACTTTATCAATTCTTGCATTCTGGGGCTTAACTTCATACTCCGGCGCTTTTTGAAGCAATTCTTCATATAACGGATCTTTTGACGCCGTGACAGTCACCGTATCTTTTTTCATTGCCCCTATATAATCAAGTGCATGCGGATTTTCCATCATCTCAAATGAGACAAAAAAAAGAAATAAAAAAACGGCAAACGGTACAAATTTTTTGTACATGTTCTGTCCCCCCCTCACCTCACATTATGAAGGAGAAGGACAAGGTAGAACCCGCCTGCTTTTGAAAAGCTTCAAAATAAAGAAGCCGGGTCTCCCAGGCTCCTTTTATGTTTTCATTTAAGATTGTTGTTCTTCTTTTTCTTTCTCTTCACGGAGCACCGCTTTGCGGGATAAATTCACTCGTCCTTGTTTATCAATTTCAGTGACTTTGACAAGAATCTCGTCTCCGATTTTTACAACATCTTCAACTTTCCCTACGCGTTCAAGCGCAAGCTCTGAAATGTGCACCAAACCGTCTTTTCCGCTGAAAATTTCAACGAAAGCCCCGAATTTTTCAATCCGTTTCACTTTACCTAGGTAAAGTTGGCCGACTTCAACCTCTCTAACAAGGTCTTCGATGATTTTTTTCGCTTTTTGGTTGCCGCTTTCATCTGTAGAGGAAATAAAGATTGTGCCGTCCTGCTCAATATCAATTTTAACACCGGTTTCTTCGATGATCTTATTGATTTGTTTTCCGCTTGGTCCGATGACATCGCGGATTTTATCAGGATTAATGGTCATTGTTAAGATCTTAGGCGCATATCGAGAAAGCTCTTTTCTTGATTCGCTTAATGTTGCAAGCATGCTGTTGAGGATTTCCATTCTGCCCTTTTTCGCCTGCTGAAGCGCTTCTTCAAGAATCTCTCTGGAAAGGCCTTCAATTTTAATGTCCATTTGCAGGGCCGTTACGCCTTTTTCAGTTCCCGCTACTTTAAAGTCCATATCCCCGAGCGCGTCTTCCATGCCTTGGATGTCAGTCAAGACAGTGTAATGTTCGCCTGATTTGACAAGACCCATCGCAATACCAGCAACTGGCGCTTTAATCGGTACACCGGCATCCATCATTGCAAGTGTGCTTGCGCAAATGCTTGCTTGAGATGTAGAACCGTTTGATTCAAGCACTTCTGAAACAAGACGGACAGTATAAGGGAAGTCTTTTTCAGACGGAATAACTGGCTCAAGCGCACGCTCACCCAGTGCTCCGTGTCCGATTTCACGACGTCCCGGTCCGCGCATCGGTCCTGTTTCCCCAACGCTGAATTGCGGGAAGTTGTAATGATGCATAAACCGTTTCGACTCTTCGACACCTAAGCCGTCAAGGATTTGCACATCTCCCAGAGCACCTAGCGTACATACGCTGAGGGCCTGAGTTTGTCCCCTTGTAAATAGGCCTGAACCGTGCGTTCTTGGCAAGAGGCCAACCTCTGAAGAGAGCGGGCGGATTTGATCGACACCGCGGCCGTCCGGTCTTACTTTCTCTTCAGTAATCAGGCGGCGAACTTCATTTTTCACCAGCTTGGATAAAGTCTGCTTTACTTGCTTGATTGTGTCTTCATCATGTTCTTCATCCTCGAATTTTGCCACAACTGCGTTCTTCACTTCGTTAATGGCATCTTCACGGGCATGCTTTTCATGAACTTGGATGGCTTTCAGCAGATCCTCTTCTGCCAAAGCTTTTACTTTTTCATTAAGCTCTTCATCAATTTCAAAGAGCTTAATTTCAGATTTCTCTTTGCCGACTGCTGCAACAATTTCTTCTTGGAATGCAATCAGGCGTTTAATCTCTTCATGGCCAAACATAATGGCTTCAAGCATGATTTCCTCAGGAACTTCGTCCGCTCCCGCTTCTACCATGTTAATCGCATCTTTCGTGCCGGCAACGACAAGATTGATGTCGCTTTTTTCAAGCTGATCGACTGTCGGGTTAATGATAAATTGATCATCAATGCGTCCGACAGTAACCCCTGCAATCGGTCCTTCAAACGGAATATCCGATACAGAAAGTGCAAGTGATGAACCGAACATGGCAGCCATTTCTGAAGAGCAGTTTTGGTCAACACTCATGACAATGCTGATGACTTGAACTTCATTACGGAATCCATCGGCAAACAAAGGACGAATCGGACGGTCAATTAAACGGCTGGCAAGAACCGCTTTTTCACTTGGACGTCCTTCTCTTTTAATAAATCCGCCCGGAATTTTCCCTACCGCATATAATCTTTCTTCATAGTTTACAGTAAGAGGGAAGAAATCAAGCGGTTTAGGTTCTTTTGAAGCGGTTGCTGTACTAAGTACTGCTGTATCACCGTAGCGGATCATCACAGCACCATTTGCCTGTTTGGCAAGCTGGCCGGTCTCAACAGTAAGCGTTCTTCCGGCCCAATCTATGGTAAAGACATGTTTTTCTTGTCCCATACAATTACGAACTCCTCTCTTCGTTGTGTGAAATAATCAATTACTCCTATTATGAACGAAATGAATTGAACATATCAATGTCAAAGTAGTATGTAAAAGGATTTCAATGATTTGTTATAAGAAATTTCGCTTTAATACGATAAAAAAGCGGGAATCCTCCCGCTTTTTACGATTATCGACGTAAGCCTAGTTTGTTAATTAACTCACGGTAACGAGTTACGTCTTTATTACGCAGATACGTAAGAAGATTACGACGCTTACCTACCATTTTAAGAAGACCGCGACGTGAGTGGTGGTCTTTCTTGTGAGTACGTAAATGCTCGTTCAAGTTGTTAATTGAGTCAGTTAGGATAGCGATCTGAACTTCTGGAGATCCAGTATCAGATTCGTGTGTTTTGAACTCATTGATGAGTTGGTTTTTACGCTCTTGAGTAATTGCCATCCTGTTTCACCTCCAAATCATATTTAGCCCCAGTTACCTAGCAACCGTCGGTGACTTCGGATTGCCAAGCAATGGTTTTAAGACTACGAAAACTATCATACTAAAAATCGCGCCTATATGCAAATATTTTAGAATAAAATTTGTGTGCGTTGCAAGTTATTTCCGCAAATTGCTGAAATAACGGATGGCTTCCTGCTTATCTTTCTCAATTTGCTCAGTTAATTCTTTGATGCCATTGAATTTCCGCTCGCTCCGAATCCGTTTATACCATTCGATTTTTATAGCGGCTCCATATACCTCCTGATCGAAATCAAACAGATTGACCTCGATGGAAGGCTGCTCAGGGCGCTTTTCATAAAACGTCGGCTTATAGCCGATATTGCAAACGCCATTGTAAACTTCGCCGTTCACTTCCGCTTTTACGGCATATACACCTGTGGGCGGAACGATATAGCTGTTATTTAAACCGACATTTGCTGTCGGAAACCCGATGGTCCGTCCTCTTTTATCACCATGAATGACAATTCCTTTAATAAAATAAGGCTGTCCAAGCAAGACATTCGCCAATTCAACATCTCCGTTTTGAAGCGCGGTACGGATATACGAAGAACTGATTTTTTTATCTTGCTCCGTCAATTTTTCTACCATTGTGCACCCAGCTTTTCCGTCTAAATCATCCGGCATGGTCTCCATTGTTCCCTTGCCGTATTTGCCGTACGTAAAGTCAAAGCCTGCCACTGCATGCTGCACATTAAGGCCGATAATATACTGGTCTATAAACTGCTTAGGAGAAAGAGAAGCAAACACTTCATTAAATTTAACGACATACAGAACTTCTGTGCCTAATTGTTCAATTTGGTTTATTTTGTCTTCAAGAGGCGTAATCAGATCCTTTGGTTCCTTATCTCTGCCCAACACGTGAGAAGGATGGGGATGAAAGGTCATCACAGCTAATGTCAGGCCTTTTTCTTCGGCTATTTGCTTCGCTGTACCGATTACCTTTTGATGCCCGAGATGAACGCCGTCAAAATAACCTAACGCCATCACTGATTTTGCCTGCTCCTCTTTTATTAAATGATGAGGATGTGTCATATGTATCGTCTTCACAGAACGGTCACCTTTTTTCTATTGTTCGCTTTTTTGCATCAATACTTTTGCCGGCTTTAACAGCCCTTTTTTTGCAGGATGAGGGAAATAGATCGCCAAGCAGGTTCCGGATTCAGTAAAGACGGCAATACGGTCTTCACTTGTCATTTCAGAAAACTGCTCGGGCGTCTCAAGCAAAGCCCCATTTTCTACTTTCTTAGCTAATGTATCACTTATGATCCATTTCGGCAAATGATTGAGCGCACGTTCAATAGGAACTGTATGCTCTTCCACGGTTCCGGATTGGGCCTGTGCTTCGAGCTCATCAAAAGTAAAGCATTCGTCGAGAGAAAAATCTCCGGATGCCGTACGGATTAAATGAGACATATGAGCCGGATATCCGAGCTTTTCTCCGATCATGACCGCCAGCGTCCTTACATAGGTCCCTTTGGAGCAAGTCACTGTAAACCGGAAGCTTGCGGTTTCTCCATGATGTTTAATCTCTGTCGTCAGGGCAATGTCTTCAATGGTTATCATACGTTTCGGACGTTCTACTTCAATCCCTGCTCTTGCGTATTCGTATAATTTTTTGCCGTTTACTTTTACAGCGGAATACATGGGCGGAATTTGTTCTTGTTTCCCCTTTAAACTGTTTAAAACCTTTTCTACATCCGCTTTTTCAATGTCGTGATTGACAGGCTTTGTTTCCACCGTTTCTCCGGTTTGATCCTCTGTTGTGGTTGAAAAGCCAAGCGTTATTTCTGCATCATACGTTTTAGATTTTTCAGTTAAGTATTCGACTATTTTTGTCGCTCTTCCTACACAAATCGGAAGCACGCCTGACACTTCCGGATCGAGCGTTCCTGTATGTCCTACTTTTTTTGTTTTTAACAGCTTTCGGATCTTCATGACACAGTCGTGCGATGTCATGCCAACAGGTTTATGTAAAAGGAGAACTCCGTTAACCATTTGCCTTTCACTCCTTCTGTTTTTTCTTTTAAACGAAGAAAGAGGACAGACGATATACGCCTATCCTCTCATTTTTTATTCAGATGGTTTCTCTGAATGTAATTCGTGAATCAGTGTTTCGATCCGATTTCCGTAATCGATTGATTCATCGAACTCAAATTCAATTTCAGGCGTTTTTCGAAGTCTGATGCGGCTGCCGATTTCGGATCGGATAAATCCTTTCGCTTTTGCCAGCCCTTTCAGCGCTTCTTCCCGTTTTTTCTCGTCACCGAGAACCGAGATATACACCTTTGCAATTTGCAAATCACCTGATACACGTACATCCGTTACTGTCAGAAAACCAATTCTCGGGTCTTTCAGCTTGCGGCTGATAATATCACCGAGTTCTTTTTTCATTTGCTCGCCGACACGGTTTGCTCTCATACTCAATTCAATCACCTCTAAGTTAAAACCACTCTGTCCTAGTGATCGTCCGTTCAATTTCAGGAAAAGAATCGATAAACGCTAGGACGCGCTGCAGTTCTTTTTCTGTTTGAACGCGAGAGGAAGAAACAGCGGCGATTCCGAAGCTGGTTCTTTGCCAGGTGTCCTGATAGCCAATCTCCGAAATCGAAACATTGAACTTGTTTTGAACCCTGGTTAAAACCCGCTTCAGAACGGCACGCTTTTCTTTTAGCGATCCTGCATCATAAATGATGCATTCACACTCCGCAAATCCGATCACGTTCTTTCAATTTCTTGCATGACAAACGCTTCAAGGATGTCACCTTCACGAATGTCATTGTATTTCTTAATTGTAATACCACATTCATAGCCTTGTGAAACTTCTTTCACATCGTCTTTAAAGCGTTTCAGAACATCTACTTCGCCTTCAAAGATGACGACGCCGTCACGAATTAAACGGAGGCCGCTGTCGCGCGTAATGGTTCCTTCAGTAACATATCCGCCGGCAATTGTACCGATTTTAGATACTTTGAATGTTTGGCGTACTTCTACTTGACCAATTACTTTTTCTTCATATTCAGGATCAAGCATACCTTTCATGGCAGCTTCAATCTCGTCGATTACTTTGTAAATGATACGGTGAAGTCGAATATCTACATTTTCAGCTTCAGCCGTACTCTTAGCATTTCCGTCCGGTCTCACATTAAACCCGATAACAATTGCATTGGAAGCAGATGCCAAGATAATGTCTGATTCAGTAATCGCACCAACGCCTGTATGGATGATTTTCACTTTAACGCCTTCTACTTCAATTTTTTGAAGTGCAGCCGTTAATGCTTCAGCAGATCCTTGAACGTCAGCTTTTACGATGAGGTTGATGTCTTTTACATCACCTTGCTTAATTTGCTCGAATAAGTCATCAAGACTGAGCTTCGCTTTATCGCTGCGCTGCTCTTCAAGCTGTTTCGAAGCACGGGCTTCACCGACAGAACGAGCTGTTTTTTCATCCTTAAAGACAAGGAATTGGTCTCCCGCTTGAGGGACATCATTCAAACCGGTAATTTCAACCGGAGTTGACGGGCCGGCAGTTTTCACACGGCGGCCAATGTCGTTGACCATTGCACGGACACGGCCAAATGTATTGCCGACTACGATCGGATCACCGACATGCAGTGTTCCAGTCTGTACGAGCAACGTCGCAACTGACCCTCTGCCTTTATCGAGTTCAGCTTCAATAACCGTTCCTTTTGCCTGACGGTTCGGATTCGCTTTCAGTTCCTCTACCTCACTGACAAGCAAAATCATTTCAACGAGCTCATCAATGCCTTTTCCAGTTAAAGCAGAAAGCGGCACAAAAATGGTTTCTCCGCCCCAAGCTTCAGGGACAAGTCCGTATTCCGTCAGTTCTTGCATCACACGGTCAGGGTTTGCGGATTCTTTATCTATTTTATTCACAGCTACGATGATTGGAACCTCTGCTGCTTTTGCATGGTTAATCGCTTCAACTGTTTGCGGCATGACACCGTCATCGGCAGCTACGACAAGAATCGTAATATCAGTTACTTCTGCACCGCGTGCACGCATTGTTGTAAATGCGGCGTGGCCCGGTGTATCCAAGAACGTGATTTTCTTGCCGTTCTCTTCAATTTGATAAGCGCCGATATGCTGAGTGATTCCGCCTGCTTCTCCTTCAACAACCTTTGTTTTACGGATGCTGTCAAGAAGCGTTGTTTTCCCATGGTCAACGTGGCCCATGATTGTCACGACAGGAGGACGAATTTCAAGATCCTCTTCATTATCAGGCTCTTCGTATTTTTCCAGCTCTGTTTCTTCAAGCACAATGACCTCTTCTGTTTCAACACCATATTCTGATGCAATGAGTTCGATTGTGTCTTTATCAAGCTCTTGGTTAATGGTTGCCATTACGCCAAGAAGCATCAGCTTTTTAATGATTTCTGAAGGCTCTTTGCCAAGCTCTTCAGCAAGTGCGCCAACTGTTAAAGTGCCAGAGAATGTAATTTTCTCAGGAAGCTCTTTTTTCGGCTTTACAGGCTTTTGCTGATGTTGGTTTTTATTGTTGTTGTTGCGTTTATTTTTTTTGTTGTTGTTATTCTTCTTGTTTTTGTTAAATTGATTATTCTGCACGTCATTCTTCTTTCCGTCTCGAATTTTATTTGGTTGATTTCCAGCTGATTGCTGATTAACCCCTTGTGGCTGTTTGTTTTTGTTCGTTTCTGCTGGCTTTTGAGATTTAGCAGCTGCGCCGCCTTTTTTATATTTGGCATCAAGCTTTTTAATGGCCTTTTCTTCAAGCATGGCCATGTGATTATTCACTTCTAAATCCATGTTCTTCAGTGCGGTCAAAATTTCCTTACTTGAAACATTTAACGCTTTTGCATATTCGTATACTCTCATTTTAGCCATTCGTTCACCCCCAAAAATATTAATCGAGCAAGCTGATCAGCTTATTCGCAAAACCTTGGTCAGTGACGGCGACAACGACACGGGCTTCTTTACCGATAGAGCGTCCAAGAACCGCGCGACTCTCGACTTTTTTATAAGGGACTTTATAATAATTGCACTTGTCAGTTACTTTTTTTGCTGTGTTAGATGATGCATCCTCTGTAAGCAGGACAAGCTTTGCACGCGCATTCCTGATTTCTTTTATTACCAAGTCTTCGCCTGACACGACCTTACGAGCTCGATTGGCCAGACCCAGCAAGGGAAACCATTCCATTCCAGACATTTTATTTTTTCACCTTTTCCGCCAGTTCCAGCAATTCATCGAAAATCTGGTCATCGATTTGTGATTGAAATTGATTTTGCAAAGTGTTTTTCTTTTTTGCTGCTAAGATGCACTCTTTATCCAGCGTTAAATAAGCACCCCGCCCATTCTTTTTTCCGGTCGGGTCTACTGAGATTTCGCCTTCTTTCGACCGTACAACTCGGATCAGTTCCTTTTTAGGCTTCATTTCACCAGTCACTACACATTTGCGTAATGGGATCTTTTTGTGTTTATTCACCTAAAGTCACCTCTTATTCATCCGATTCAGCAGTTTCAGGCTCCGTAAAGAGCGGCTCATCATCTTCTTCAAGTTCTCTCGGATAGATTCCAAGTTCTCTTGCGTCCGTTTCGCTCTTAATATCAATCTTCCAGCCTGTCAGTTTAGCAGCTAAGCGTGCGTTTTGTCCTCTTTTGCCAATTGCCAGAGACAGCTGGTAATCAGGAACAATAACAGTTGTCGCTTTTTCTTCTTCATTAACGATGACATCAAGCACTTTGGAAGGGCTGAGCGCATTCGCGACAAATTCTACAGGATCACTGGACCAGTTGACAATGTCAATTTTTTCACCTTTTAATTCATTGACGATTGCTTGCACACGCTGGCCTTTAGGCCCTACGCATGAACCGACAGGATCCACGTCAGGATCATCTGTGCGAACAGAAATTTTCGAACGGTCGCCGGCTTCTCTGGCAACAGATTTTAGCTCGACAGTTCCATCATAAATTTCAGGCACTTCAATTTCAAACAAACGCTTTAACAGGCCTGGATGTGTTCTTGACACATAAATCTGCGGGCCCTTCGTTGTTTTTTCTACTTTTGTGATATATACCTTAATGCGGTCATGGGGCTTGTAGCTTTCATTCGGCATTTGCTCATTAACCGGCAGCAAGGCTTCTATTTTGCCTAAAGACACGTAGATAAATTTATTGTCCAGACGCTGGACGATCCCTGTCATGATGTCTTCTTCACGGTCGATGAATTCAGAATAAATCACACCGCGCTCAGCTTCGCGCACACGCTGTGTGACGACCTGCTTTGCTGTTTGAGCAGCTATGCGCCCGAAATCCTTAGGTGTAACTTCGATTTCGACGACATCGCCGACCATATATTCCGGATGGATGCCCTGCGCCTCTTCAATTGAGATCTCTAATCTCTGGTCGTACACTTCGTCAACGACATCTTTTCTTGCAAATACACGGATGGAGCCAGTTTCACGGTTTAGATCCACCCGTACATTTTGCGCTTGATTAAAATTCCGCTTATAAGCAGAAATTAACGCAGCTTCGATTGCTTCGATGATAATTTCTTTACTGATGCCTTTTTCTTTTTCAAGAATCGTGAGAGCATCTAATAATTCACTGCTCATTTAACGGTCTCCCCCCTTAAAACATTTGTATTCATTAGAATGTAACAGCTAATCTTGCATTAGCTATCTTTTCATACGGAATATTGATCCGTTTCTTTCTTGTTTTGATCGTGATCTCAACTGTCACTGTTTGTCCATCAAATTCAGCCAGTTCACCTTCAAACACTTTTACGCCGTCAATAGGCTCATACGTCTTAATGTATACGTTTTTTCCTAGTGATTTTTCGAAATCGGCTTTTTTCTTTAGCGGACGCTCAGCTCCTGGAGATGAAACTTCAAGAAAGTAATTTTGGCTGATTGGGTCTGCCTCATCAAGCTTTTCGCTTAAAGCTTCGCTTACTTTGGCACATTCCTCAATATCCACACCGTCATCGGAATCAATAAACACGCGAAGGAACCAGCTTTGGCCCTCTTTGACAAATTCAATGTCAACGAGTTCCAGCTGAAGGCTGTCTACGATTGGCTGAGCCATTTCTTGAACGGTGTCAGTCACTTTTTTGCTCATGTTCTTCCTCCTTGTGCTGTCGATCTCATATTCGTCTCGTCACTCTGCATAAAAACCCTGCTTCAAAAGAGCAGGGGCTAAAAAGTAAACGATGAACATGTCGAGACAAAATTCTCCTGTTCAATACAAAAGAGCGGGTTTCCCCACTCTTTGCCTCGGTAATCGTTAGCATTTCCAATAAAACTATACCATAACCATATTTTTATTGCAAATGGATATACGCTTACCTTCATACCTAAGCAAGTGACAGAAACTCTAATATTACGATGGCACTTTTTGCGCTTATGTATGCATAGAAGCAGAATTTCTGAGAAATTCTGCTTTCCATATTAGAACAGTGACAATTGGTTTTGATCAGGCAGTGATTCCAGACAGCCATGGCGATCTAAATACTCTAAAATCGTTTTTGATACTTTCCCTCTCTTTTGCAAATCTTCTTTTGAGAGGAATTCGCCTTCTTCGCGAGCTTTTACAATGTTCAAAGCAGCGTTCGTCCCTAACCCAGGGATAGAGTTAAACGGCGGAATTAGACTGTTGCCGTCAATAATAAACTCTGTGGCGCTGGAGCGATATAAATCGACTTTTTGGAATGAATAGCCTCTCTCACACATCTCAAGCGCTAATTCTAAAACAGTCAGAAGGTTCTTTTCCTTCGGTGAAGCGTCAAGTCCTTTAGCGTTTATATCCTCCATTACCGCTCTGATTGCTGTAGAGCCCTTGATCATTGTATCGATATCAAAGTCATCTGCACGAACGGTAAAATAAGCCGCATAATACAAAAGAGCATGATGCACTTTAAAGTAAGCAATGCGGACTGCCATTAAGACATATGCCGCGGCGTGGGCTTTCGGGAACATGTATTTAATCTTTTTACAAGAATCAATATACCAGTCTGGGACATTGTTATTTTTCATTTCTTCTTCCCATTCAGGCGTTAATCCTTTTCCTTTACGCACGAATTCCATGATTTTAAAGGCAAGGGACGGCTCAAGGCCTTGATAGATTAAATAAACCATAATGTCATCACGGCAGCCGATAACCTCACTCAGCTCACAAATATTATTGTGGATGAGCTCCTGTGCATTGCCAAGCCATACATCAGTTCCGTGAGACAAGCCTGAAATCTGAACGAGCTCAGAAAAAGTGGTCGGCTTTGTATCTTCAAGCATCTGCCGGACAAATCGGGTTCCGAATTCAGGAATTCCAAGAGTGCCCGTTTTACAGCCAATCTGTTCTTCAGTCACACCGAGTGATTCGGTTCCCTGGAAGATCTTCATCACTTCAGGATCATCCGTCGGAATTGTTTTCGGATCTATTCCGCTTAAGTCTTGAAGCATCCGAATAACAGTCGGGTCATCGTGTCCGAGAATATCAAGTTTTAACAGGTTGTCATGGATGGAGTGGAAATCAAAATGAGTCGTTTTCCACTCTGAACCTGTGGCATCTGCCGGGAACTGGATCGGTGAAAAATCATAAATATCCATATAATCCGGAACTACGATAATACCGCCAGGGTGCTGTCCAGTTGTACGTTTTACACCCGTGCATCCCTGCACGAGCCGATCTATTTCGGCACCGCGCATATGAAGATTGTTGTCTCCGGCATAGCCTTTTACATAACCGTAGGCTGTTTTTTCTGCCACCGTGCCTATTGTTCCCGCACGATATACATTGTCTTCTCCGAACAATACTTTTGTGTAATTGTGTGCTTGCGGCTGATATTCCCCTGAGAAGTTCAAATCGATATCAGGTACTTTGTCCCCTTTAAATCCTAAGAACGTTTCAAATGGAATATCATGGCCGTCTTTTTTCAAAGGCGTTCCGCAATGAGGGCATGTCTTGTCAGGCAGGTCAAAACCGGAACCGACAGAACCGTCATTAAAGAACTCAGAATGCTGGCACTCAGGACAAACATAGTGCGGCGGCAGCGGGTTTACCTCAGTAATCTCAGTAAGTGTCGCAACTAATGAAGATCCTACGGAACCACGGGAACCAACGAGATACCCGTCATCTAGTGAACGTTTTACAAGTTTGTGAGAGATCAAGTAAATAACAGCAAATCCGTGGCCAATAATACTCTTTAACTCTTTTTCAATCCGCGCTTCGACAATTTCAGGCAGCTCTTCCCCGTAAATGCTTCTTGCACGCTGATAGCTCATTTCTCTGATCTCTTCATCAGCGCCTTCGATTTTCGGCGTATATAAATCATCTTTAATCGGCTTGATGTCATCAACTAAAGAAGCAACCTTTTGGGTATTGGTGACTACGATCTCCTTCGCTTTTTCTTCACCTAAGAAAGAAAAAGCTTCAAGCATTTCGTCTGTCGTTCTGAAATGCACTTTCGGCAGTTCATGCCTGTTCAGCGGATTTGCCCCGCCTTGTGAGGATATTAAAATCTTTCTGTAGATTTTATCCTCATCATTCAAGTAATGAACATTTCCCGTAGCAACAACCGGTTTATTAAGCTTTTCCCCCAGCTTCGTGATATTCGCAATAATTTCTTTCAGCGCTTTTTCATCACGGACCAGTTCAAGCTCCAGCAAGTGACGATACACTTCAGGCGGCTGAACCTCAAGGTAATCATAGAATGACGCGATATCTTCCACCTCTTCAGGCGATTTTTGCATCATTCCCTCAAAAACCTCTCCCCTGTCACAGGCAGAACCGATCAGAAGCCCTTCCCTGTATTTTTCAAGCTGAGATCTTGGAATACGCGGCACTCTGTAAAAATAATGAATATGAGAAAGTGACACAAGCTTAAATAAATTTTTAAGTCCCGTGCTGTTCACGGCAAGTAATGTTGCATGATACGGTCTTGATCTTTGATAAGCATTGGACTGACCCATATTTTCATTCAACTCATCATGGTACTGAATGCCTTTTTCAGTTGCGTCTTTCAGCATTTTCAGAAGCAAATAAGCGGTTGCCTCAGTATCATAGATCGCACGATGATGCTGTGTGAGTTCGATATCAAACTTTTTACAAAGTGTGTTCAACCGGTGATTTTTAAATTCCGGATAGAGAAAACGTCCAAGTTCAAGCGTATCAATGACTGGGTTTTTAGCTTTATCGACTTCAAGAAGCTTTTTATAGGCTACATTTAAGAATCCCATATCAAAGCTTGCATTATGAGCGACAAGGATATCATCGCCAATCCATTCTCTGAAATCTCTTATTACATCTACGACATCCGGAGCGTCTTGTAGCATATCATCAGTGATCCCTGTCAGCTCTATGATTGTGGCGGAAAGCGGACGATGCGGGTTCGCAAACGCCTCAAATTTATCAATAATTTCTCCGCCTTTTACTTTTACTGCAGCCAGCTCAATAATGGTATCGTATACAGCAGACAATCCTGTCGTCTCAACGTCAAAAACAACATATGTTTCTTCTTCGAGCAGACGATGTGCGGCATTATAAGCAATTGGCACGCCATCATCCACGAGATTCGCTTCCATCCCGTAAATCATTTTAATTCCATGCTTTTTGGCCGCAGAATACGCATCAGGGAAGGATTGAACGACAGCATGGTCAGTCAAAGCGATGGCCTCATGTCCCCATTTTTTCGCCTGTTCGACAAGCTTTCCGATACCCGTAACAGCATCCATTTGGCTCATTGGGGAATGAAGATGCAATTCCACTCTTTTTTCTCCTTCAGGTGCTGAATCTTCACGGATTTTTGCTTTTATTTCGTTTACGTCATTTGCGATCATGACAAGGTCTCTGACAAATGTATCATTTTGAATGCTTCCGCGTGCTTTTACCCACATTCCTTTTTTCAGAGACTTCATCAGTGCCGCATCTTCTTTTTCACGTGCAAACATTTTGATCAAAATACTATTTGTATAGTCTGTAATTTTGAAGATACACAGCGTGCGCCCGCTCTTCAGCTCGCGCGTCTCCACATCAAACACATAACCTTGGACCGTGATTCTCCGTTCTTCGTCCATGATGCTGTCAAGTGTCCGGATTTCTTCGTTATCTTTAATTTGATAACCGATAACAAGAGGACCAGATGGTGCTTGGTCTTCATCACTTTCTTTATCTTTCTTCTCCATTTCAATCAAGGCCTGCATAGCCCGCTCTTGGTCTTCTGCAAGCTTTTGCTCCCGAAACTTTTGAACTTCCTGCTCGGATACAAATATTTCAGCATCAAGCTGAAGATCCGGAAAGCCAAATTGACGGTAGCCTGCTTGTATCATGGAACTGTATTTATTCTTTAGCGCAGCCGCTTCTGTATCCGTTTTGGTTTTGACAATCAGTTTATTGCCCTTCAGCTTCGGTTTTTGCTGGTTTAAAAGACTGATAATCGGCGGCGAAATGCCCTGCAGTTCTTCAATGCAGCGTGACCAGTAGTCTTGAACAATACTTTCACTGACCTCGGCATCCTGAACTTCAATTGAAGATGTCACTTTTGCTATGTGGGCAAACGATTGCGTCAGCCTCGTTATTAATGTGTCATATATTTGAAAAGGCAGCAAAGATTTAAATTGAAAATGAAAATGCCAAGACTTAGAAGCTTTGTGAATTGTCAGCTTTTTAATCTCGCCATGTTCAAAGTAGGTCATGAAGGTATCATCTGTCATATTAATCTGCTGCAGAAGAATTTGAAACTGCCTTCTGTTTACTGATAACTGTTCCATTAAGACAGTATCCCTCCCTAAAAACATCATAAGTGAAGGTACCTCAGGCAATGAGGTACCTTCTATTATTTCTATTTTAACATGTTTTTTGATAAATCGTTATGGTGATTACTGCTTGCTGATAAACGCAGATAATTCGTCTACTGAAATCTCAGTTGACTCACCTGTTTGACGAATTTTCACTTCGACAATTCCTTCGTCAGCCCGTTTTCCGACAGTGATGCGGATTGGAAGGCCGATTAGATCTGAATCAGCGAATTTTACGCCGGCACGCTCAGCACGGTCGTCATAGAGCACTTCATAGCCTTCCGCTTTTAAATCGGCATACAGCTTTTCAGCAAGCTCTCTTTGCCCATCGTTTTTCATGTTCAATGCAAGAATATGAAGATCGTACGGGGCAACGCTTTTTGGCCATATTAATCCTTTTTCGTCGTGATGCTGTTCAGCAATAGCAGAAAGCGTTCTTGACACACCGATACCGTAACAGCCCATCAACATTGGCTGCGCGCGTCCGTTTTCATCTAAATATGTCGCATTCATCGCTTCTGAATAGCGTGTTCCGAGCTTAAAGACTTGTCCGACTTCGATTCCCTCCGCAAAACGGATCGTTCCCTTGCCGTCTGGTGAAGGATCACCTTCTTTAATAAAACGAAGATCAGCAAATTCTTTAATTTGCGCGTCACGATTCACATTGACATTTTTATAATGATGATCTCCTTCATTTGCCCCGGCAACCGCATTAACCATTGCTTTCACAGCTTGATCGGCATATACTTCCACATCCTGATGAATACCGACAGGGCCTACAAAGCCTGGCTCTGTTCCGAACTGCTGAATGACCTCTTCATGTGTGGCAAGCTCTACAACTTCTGCATGAAGCAAGTTTTTCACTTTAATATCGTTAACTTCATGATCCCCTCTTACAAGCACTAAGACAAAACGGTCATCAGCTTTAAACAATACTGACTTAATGCATGCTTCAGCCGAAACCTGCAAGAACGCAGTCAGTTCTTCGATTGTTTTCACGTTAGGCGTATGAACCTTCTCTAGAGCTTTAGGCTCTTCATCTGAAGGAACTTCCTGGTGAAGAACTTCAGCCATCTCGATATTAGCCGCGTACTGTGATTCATCAGAATACGCAATCGTATCCTCTCCGATCGCAGAAAGTGCCATAAATTCGTGCGTATCCTTTCCTCCCATTGCGCCTGAATCAGCGATAACAGGTCTTACATTAATGCCGCAGCGGGCAAAAATATTAGAATAGGCCTCGTACATTTTTTGATACGTTTCATCCAGGCTCTCTGCAGATGCATGGAAAGAGTACGCATCTTTCATAATAAATTCGCGGCCTCTTAACAAACCGAAGCGAGGACGTTTTTCATCTCTGAACTTAGACTGAATTTGATAAAGAGTCAGAGGGAGACGCTTATAAGATTTAACCTCATCGCGAACAAGCGAAGTGATAACCTCTTCATGCGTTGCCCCTAAAGCAAATTCACGGCCATGACGGTCTTTTAGTCTCATCAGTTCGGGACCATACGTATACCATCTGCCTGATTCCTGCCATGTCTCTGCCTGCTGCAATGCGGGCATAAGCATTTCTACGGCATCAATTTTCTCCATTTCCTCTCGAACAATCTGCTGAATGTTTTGAATCACCTTATACGCAAGAGGCATATAGCTGTATACCCCGCTCGTATTCTGTCTGATAAATCCTGCTCTCAGAAGAAGCTGATGACTTTTTGCTTCGGCATCAGCTGGAACTTCACGGAGCGTAGGAATAAGCGTCAAGCTTTGTCTCATTTCTTCGCACCTCTGATTGATTTACTTTTCGTTTACAAAAACAGCCGCTGGATATCGTTCCATGTGACAACCAGCATAAGAAGCATTAGAAAAGCTACTCCGATAAACACAACAAATGCTTCTTTTTCCCTGTTAATCGGTTTGCCCCGAATTGCTTCAATAAATAGAAACAACAGTCTTCCTCCGTCAAGTGCCGGAATCGGAAGCAGATTGACAATCCCAAGGTTAATGCTTAAAAACGCCGCAAACTGAAATAAGTTCACGATCCCTGTTTTCGCCACTTGGTCTGTCATATCATATATGCCGACAGGACCTGACAGCATATCGAGTTTAAATTGGCCTGTTACTAATTTACTCAGATTGGTTAAAATCGCTTTGGTGACATCAACTGTTGATGTCGCGCCGTAAGCAACCGCTGAGAGTACGCCTTTTTCAGTCGGCGCATAGGAACCGAAACGTCCGATTGTTTTTTTGTTCTCATCTTTAACAGCTTCCGGAGTCACTGAAATATGAAGCGTTTTGTTATCTCTTTTTACTGCAACGTCCATTTCTTTCTCCGGGTTTTCTTTTACAGCGGAGACAATGTCAGTCCAAGACCTCATTTTCTCTCCGTTAATGCTTTGGATATAATCCCCTTCTTTTAGCCCTGCTTCAGCCGCCCGTCCATTGTCTGTCAACTGCCCGAGCATAGGTTCATTTGACGGTACGCCTTGAATCAGCCCAAGCATCACTAAAATGACGTAAGCTAAAATAAAGTTCATAATCGGCCCTGCAGCAATTGCTTTAATCCGCTGCCACACAGGTTTGGAACCAAATTGGCGATTATACGGCGCAATCTGCACTTCTTCTCCATCTACAATAAAAAAGGATGTTTCGCTGACAGTAAAGCTGGAAAGTTCGTCCTCTTTCCCCTGTTCATAACCGGTGATCTTCATGTCATGCTCTAGATCAGCTGTTTCCACTTCAATGACTAAAGCATCCGGATATTTTTCCTTTTGATTGATGATGACTTTCTCAACTTGATCTTCTTTATTAAACAGAAGCCCGACCGTGTATCCGGGTTTCACCTCAATCATTTCCGGATCTTCGCCGGCCATACGAACAAATCCGCCGACCGGAAGCAGCCTGATCGTATAAACTGTTTCATTTTTTTTGAAAGAAAAAATCTTTGGACCGAAGCCGATCGCAAATTCACGGCAGAGAATTCCCGCTCTTTGGGCTAGCAATAAATGGCCCAGTTCATGGAAGAAAACGAGCGTTCCGAAAATAATGATAAACGCTATAACTGTATTCACGAACATACCACCTTATGTGAGTATTGAATTGACGTATCCCCGGGTATCTTTGTCCACTTCTTGAATGTCCGCCAGGCTCGGTTTTTTCAGTAATTGATGGCGGGTTAGTGCCTTTTCGATACAGTCTTCAATAGCCAAAAACGGTATCTTGCCAGCTAAAAAGGCAGCGACAGCTACTTCATTTGCTGCATTTAGCACTGTCGGCATTGTTCCTCCTATTTTACCTGATTCAAAAGCAAATTGTAAGCATCGGAACCTGTCAAAATCAGCTTTCTCAAAATGAAGGCTGCCGATTTCCCATAATTCAAGCCTTTTCGCATCTGGTAATGGCAATCGGTCAGGATAAGTGAGCGCATATTGAATGGGGACTCTCATATCCGGAGTTCCGAGCTGTGCGATCACACTTTTATCATGGAACTCAACCATTGAATGGATGATGCTCTCCTTATGTAAAACCACATCAATTTGTTCATAAGGTATATCGAAAAGCCAGTGTGCCTCGATCACCTCTAATCCCTTATTCATCATTGTAGCCGAATCAATTGTAATTTTTGCACCCATTGACCAGTTTGGATGTTTTAATGCATCTTCAACTGTTACTGATTCGAGCTCCTCCCGCGTCTTGTCCCGAAAACTTCCGCCGGATGCCGTAATGATGAGGCGTTCAATGTTTTTAGCCTGTTCGCCTTGAAGAGCTTGAAAAATGGCTGAATGCTCACTGTCAACAGGCAGCAGCGGAACATCATATTTCTTAGCATGTTCTTTTACTATATGCCCTGCAGTGACAAGAGTTTCCTTATTTGCAAGCGCAATTGTTTTTTTCTGTTCAATTGCCTTTAACGTCGGGATAAGACCGACGCTTCCAAGCAAAGCGTTGACAACAATGTCAACCTCCTCCATCACTGCTGCTTCTATCAGTCCTTCTTCTCCCAGCCCAATTTGGCATTCAAAAGAAAAAGACATTTGTTTTAATTTATGATATGTATCCAGATCACCGACAGAGACAAACTTCGGCTGAAAGACCTCAATCATTGGAACGGCCTTATCAATATTTCTGCCAAACGACATAGATACCAGCTGAAATTGATCTTGATGTGCACGCAGTACATCAAGAGTCTGTTCGCCGATTGATCCTGTTGCTCCTAAAAGACAAATATTTTTCAAAGTTGCCACTACTCCTATTCTTATTGCTGCATGATCAGTCTCATATTCATATTAGACTTTTTTATGAAAAAAGGGCAAGCAGAAAGTACAAGAAAGGCATGACAAACAAGAAACTGTCAAAACGGTCTAATATACCGCCATGCCCGGGAAGAATATTCCCAGAATCCTTTACATCGTAATGTCTTTTCAACGCGGATTCCACTAAATCTCCCAGTTGTCCAAAAACAGACAAAAACAGCGTGATCAACAGCAGATAGATATACGGGATCGGAAGTTGTGCAACAAGCTGAAAAATCGTCGCCAATACAAGTGCGATGACAATTCCGCCTGCAAACCCTTCCACTGTTTTATTCGGACTGATTTCAGGCCACAGTTTCCGCTTCCCAAGCGATTTACCGACAAAATAGGCACCGGAATCGGTGGACCAAATGACAACACACGCATAAAAAATGTATGTTAATCCGTATTGGTCAAGATTTCTGATTTCGATAAAATAATGAAAACACATTCCGATGTAAATTGCTGCAAGCGTAATAAACCCGACTTCATCAAAAGTAAAGGTGTTCTTGACCAACACTGTGTAAGTCAGCAATAGCAGTACCGCAAATAAAGCGATTTCCATTTTGGAAATTCCGTCCGCTTCAAAAAACGAATACTGGCTTGGCAATAAGAACATCCACAATAATAAAAGGCCGATCAAACCCGGCAGTGAAACCAGCTTCAGCTTTTTCATCCGTAAAAGTTCAAAAAGCGCCACACTGCCCATAGCATAAATTAATATGGTGAACGGCAATTTCCCGACAATAACCAAAAATAAAAATACAATTGCTGCCAGAACACCTGTCAAAATTCTTTGTTTCATGTCCACCATCCTCTAAATTCCGCCAAACCTCCGGCCTCTCTGCTGATACTCTCCTAACGCCTGCAAGAAGTGATCTTCTTTAAAGTCAGGCCACAAGACGTCAGTAAAGACAAATTCACTGTAGGCAACCTGCCATAGCATAAAATTACTCAGCCTTATCTCGCCGCTCGTTCGAATTAAAAGTTCAGGATCCTGCAAAGATTCAGTCATCAAATAAGTAGAAAAAAGCGATTCATCAATGTCTTCAATATTCAAAGAGCCTTCCTTCACTTTTTCCGCGAGTGATTTTGCAGCACTGACAATTTCAGTACGGCCTCCATAGTTAAGAGCAAAATTAAGGATCATTCCGTCGTTTTGCGCCGTGTCCTGTACAGCTTTTTCAATTGCACGTAATGTGTGCGCCGGCAAAGCCGTTTCATCCCCAATGATCCGAACCTGTACATTTTCCTCAACAAGCTCTGGAAGATACGTATTCAAAAATTCTTCCGGAAGCTTCATTAAAAAATCGACTTCCATTTTCGGTCTTTTCCAGTTTTCTGTTGAAAATGCATACAATGTCAGTACTTTGACACCTAATTCGTTTGCGAGCTTCGTGGTCCTTTTTACCACCTTCATCCCTTCATGGTGGCCTGCAATTCTGGGAAGAGAGCGTTTTTTAGCCCAACGGCCATTTCCATCCATGATAATGGCGATGTGTTCGGGAATTTCTCCCTTAAGTATGTCTTCTTTTGTATAACGTTCTAAGTTGGAAGCCGCAGTTTGCTGATTCTTCCAATTTTTGAGTATGTTGAGCATGAGATTCCTCCGTCACCCAAAAAGGTTACATTCCCTGCTGATAATCAATGTAATCAACAGTATTAACAAAAAAACCCCCTGTAAACATGAGAGGGTCTTTTCACTATTATCTATTGTACATAGTTTTTCATTAAACTTCCATGATTTCTTTTTCTTTGTCTTTTGTGACACTGTCAATTTTTGACACATATTCATCTGTCAGTTTTTGAACGTCTTCAGTGGAAGCACGCAGTTCATCCTCAGTAATGTCTCCGTTTTTCTCAAGTTTTTTGAGATCATCGTTAGCATCACGGCGAACGTTACGAACAGCTACTTTTGCTTCTTCAGCATATTTTTTTACAACTTTCACTAATTCTTTCCGTCTCTCTTCTGTTAGTGCCGGAATTGCAATTCGAATCATATTGCCATCACTTGTTGGTGTAAGACCTAAATCAGCTTTTAAAATCGCTTTTTCGATATCGCCGATTGCTGTTTTGTCGTATGGCGTAATAACGAGCATACGAGCTTCAGGCACGTTAATAGAAGACAACTGATTTAAAGGTGTCTGCGCTCCGTAATATTCAACCGTTACTTTATCTAATAATGATGGATTTGCACGGCCTGCGCGTACAGTAGCCAATTCGCGCTGATAAGCAGCAATTGCTTTTTCCATTTTTTCTTTTGTTTGAGTTAATACTTCTTTTGACACGTTATTTCCCCCTCACGATCGTTCCGATTGATTCACCGATAACGGCACGTTTGATATTTCCTTCTTCCATAATAGAAAAGACGATAAGCGGAATGTCATTGTCCATGCATAAAGAGGAAGCTGTTGAATCCATGACTTCCAGGCCGTCTTTAAGAACGTCAAGATAAGAAAGTGATTCATACTTAACAGCTGATTCATCTTTTCTAGGATCAGCATTATACACACCGTCAACGTTATTTTTAGCCATTAAAATAACGTCTGCCTCAATTTCAGCAGCCCGCAGTGCAGCTGTCGTATCAGTTGAGAAATATGGGTTTCCTGTGCCCGCAGCGAAAATAACGACACGTTTTTTCTCTAAGTGGCGTATCGCTTTTCTTCTTATGTACGGTTCAGCAACTTGTCTCATTTCAATGGATGTTTGCACTCTGGACTGGATTCCGAGTGTTTCCAAGCTGTCTTGAAGAGCAAGCGAATTCATTACTGTCGCCAGCATTCCCATATAGTCAGCAGTCGCGCGGTCCATGCCCAGGTCACTTCCTGTTTTTCCGCGCCATAAGTTGCCGCCGCCTACTACAACAGCCACTTCGACTTCAAGCTCAGCGATTTCTTTCACTTGCTTTGCAATGGATTGAATGACAGTCGGGTTAATTCCATTTCCCTGTTCTCCTGCCAATGCTTCCCCGCTAAGCTTTAATACGATACGTTTGTATTTTGGTTTTTCCATGATAACCTCCAAGTGTAAACATTGCCGTTTTCTATTATGCAAGAGAAAAAAAGGTTTGTAAATATAGTTTTAAAAATAGGGAACACAAAATGTGTCCCCTATACTGCCTGAAAAGACGCGACTTAGCCGCGAAATCTTTTCACCATTATTTTTTCACTTGGTTCATTACTTCTTCAGCAAAGTTTTCTTGACGTTTTTCGATGCCTTCTCCAACTTCATAGCGGACAAAAGTTTGAACAGTAGCGTTTTTCGCTGCAATAACTTGTTTCACTTTTTCATCTGGGTTTTTAACGAACGCTTGGTCTAATAGACAAATTTCTTCGAAGAATTTGTTCAGACGGCCTTCAACCATTTTCGCTACGATGTTTTCAGGTTTGCCTTCTTGGAGGGCTTGCTGAGTTAAGATTTGACGCTCATGATTTGTTTCTTCTTCAGATACTTGATCACGAGAAATGTAACGAGGGTTAACTGCAGCAACGTGCATTGCGATATCTTTCGCAGTTTCTTCATCAGTTGTACCGTTGAGAACAGTTAATACACCGATGCGGCCGCCCATGTGAAGGTAAGCACCGAATGCAGAGCTGTCGTCTTTAGTAAGAACTGTAAAGCGGCGAAGAGTGATTTTCTCACCGATTTTAGCAACTGCGCTTGTGATGTACTCTTCAACAGTTGAGCCATTTTCCATTTTTTGACCCATTGCTTCTTCAACATCTGCTGGCGTGTTTGCAAGAAGGTGGTCAGCTAAAGTGTTAAGAAGCTCTTTAAAACCTTCGTTTTTCGCAACGAAATCAGTTTCAGAGTTTACTTCTAGGATAACGCCTTTGTTGCCGTCAGTTTTAATAAGAGTAGAACCTTCTGCTGCGATACGGTCAGCTTTTTTCGCTGCTTTTGCAATCCCTTTTTCTCTTAAAAGGTCAATTGCTTTGTCCATATCTCCATCAGTTTCAGTTAACGCTTTTTTACAATCCATCATGCCCGCGCCAGTTTTTTCACGCAGTTCTTTTACTTGCTGTGCAGTAATTGCCATTTGTATTCCTCCTTATATGTTTAAACAAGAGTATGTATATTACACATTTTTCTTGAAAAAAGGTGATAAAAGGCAGTCCCTCTTATCACCTTTTGAATAGGTTACGCAGTTGTTGTTTCTGTTTCTGGTGCAGTTTCTTCAGCAACTTCCGCTTCTTCTTCGCCTTGCTTCGCTTCTAAGATTGCATCTGCCATTTTAGAAGTTAGAAGTTTAACAGCGCGGATAGCGTCATCGTTCGCTGGGATAACAACATCAATTTCATCTGGATCACAGTTAGTATCTACGATACCGATGATAGGGATGTTTAATTTGCGAGCTTCCGCAACAGCGATGCGCTCTTTGCGAGGATCGATGATGAATAATGCATCAGGAAGATCCTTCATATCTTTAATTCCGCCTAGGAATTTTTCAAGACGCTCTAATTCTTTTTTCAATTGAACGACTTCTTTTTTAGGAAGTACATCAAACGTACCGTTTTCTTGCATTTTTTCAATGTCTTTAAGACGTTTAATACGTTTTTGGATTGTTTCAAAGTTTGTTAATGTACCGCCCAACCAGCGTTGGTTAACATAGTACATGCCAGAGCGTTGAGCTTCTTCTTTAACAGAATCTTGAGCTTGTTTTTTTGTTCCGACGAAAAGGATTTTTCCGCCTTCAGCAGCAAGATTTTTAGTGAAGTTGTAAGCTTCCTCTACTTTTTTGACTGTTTTTTGAAGGTCAATGATGTAGATTCCGTTACGCTCCGTGAAAATGTAACGCTTCATTTTTGGGTTCCAACGGCGTGTTTGGTGACCGAAGTGAACACCAGCTTCAAGCAATTGCTTCATAGAAATGACTGACATGTTATTTCCTCCTAATATAATGGTTTTTTTCCTCCGCTTAGGTCATTTTTGTGCAGAACTGCCGCCTGCAGCACCCTCTGCATAAATCGTTAAGCGTGTGTATTTAACACCAAGACATAATATAACACAGCTTTATCCGACAATCAAGAATCCTTTACACCTTTGGAGCGAAATTTTAAAAATAGCTCGATTTCTGTCTTTCCGCTCTTCATTTTCTGGGCAATTTTACTTGCCGAATATCCCTGTTCATATAATTCTATGACCTGGTCTTCAAATGATTGGACCTCACTGTTTACGATCTCTTCCTGACGGTCAACCTCTGTAATCAGACCTTCAATATGTTCAGGAAGATTCTCTGCCTCTTGAACTGAATCACGCTCTTGATATGTTTCAGAGTGCTGAAGGCCTGGCTTTTGGGATTCTTCATCTGATTGACTTGCAGATGAAGCTTTATTTTCTATCAGTTTCTCATTTTCTTCTTTTAATTCAAGCAGAAATGCCGCCAAGGTGTTTTCCGTCTCTTCAAGTATCTGTTTTTGCTGTTTTTCTGTTTCTTTCACTGCAGCGAGCCTCGTATACAGGATAATGACAGCGTACAGAAGAACGCCGTGGAGCGTAAAGCTTAAAAGCCATAATAGTGTTGACATGTTTTTCACTCGCTAACCATGAAATTCATTATTGTATCACTTTTTCCAGCAGATTCTTTAATTTAAATAATGCCTTTGAATGGATCTGAGATATGCGGGACGTAGAAAGATTTAATACTTGTCCGATTTCTGTCAGTGTCAACTCCTCTTTGTAGAACAAACTGACAACCAGCTGTTCTTTTTCAGAGAGTTCGTGAATTTTTTCCGCAAGCTGTGCAATCAGTTCATCCTTCATAATCTTTTCTTCAGGCGGAACATTTTTGTCATCTCTGATCATGACTTGAATGTTTTCCCCGTCATCTTGATCATGGAGCTTTTCATCAATTGACAGCAGATTTGCAAAAAAACCTTCATTCATTGTTGACACGACATCCTGTACCGTCATTCCGAGTTCCTCTGCAATTTCCGCGGGCGATACATTCCGAAGATACCGCTGTTCAAGCTTTTCAATTGCCGCTTCAACCTTCTTTGTTTTTTCGCGTGAGGTTCTGGGCAGCCAATCTTCTTTACGAAGCCCGTCTATGATTGCGCCGCGAATTCTAAACGAGGCGTAGGTATCAAATTTTAAGTCCCGGCTGGGGTCAAATTTTTCAAGGGCATCATATAAACCAAGCATACCAAGGCTCATAAGATCGTCTTTATGCACTGATTTCGGCAGCCCGACAGAAATTCTGCCTACATGATATGTGACAAGCGGCATGTAACGGCGCATTAAGTCGTCACCGGCTTTAGGATCTTTCCACTCTTTCCAGCGCGTCCAAAGCACCTGATCTTCATAATTCAAGGATTGCATTGTTATCCCCCTAATACCTTAATTAAATCGTTTTTTCACCTTGTTTAACAGTTCGAATATGCAGCATGCAGGACTTCGGTTCAAATTCTATCGTCCGGCCGCTTGAGCCGCCCGTATCTTCACTAATAATAGGAATATTAAATAAAGACAGCTGTTCTTTTATCGCTAATACATTTCTCGGTCCGATCTTCATCAAATCATTTGTCGATTTAAATTTAAACATCTCTGATCCGCCGGCCAGCTTTGCTTTTAATGCAAATTTCCGGCATCCCGCTTCTATCAACATATCAATCGTGGTCTTTACGGCGGTGTCAGCGTACTTAGCCCGGTTGAGCTCGGCAGTTTTCGATAACGTCGAATCCGGAAGCATGACATGAACAAGACCCGCCGTTTGCTTTTCTTTATCATAAAGCACCAGCCCCACACATGAGCCCAAACCAGAGGTCCGGATGGTATCCGGGAAGCGGGCGATCTTCACGTCAGCAATCCCAACCTTTATAACAACAGCCTCAGTTGTACTCATAATGATGCACCTAAGGCGACAAAGAGCTTTTCAAATGAATCATAGTCCGGCAGCATAAACATATGCGCTTTCAGCTCCTGCTGATGGCTTTGGTCAAAAATTGACGTGTCGACAACAATGGCGTGTTCCCCAACCTGACTGAGCTCCATCAGCCCTTCGCTGATCACAGCTCCGAACATGTCCAATGAGACTTCAGGAACACTTGGATAGAGCTGGAGTTTCGTCAAATCCGCCAAAGCTGTTAAATATGACCCCGCTAAAATATTGCCCAGTTCATGCAAAGCGGATGAGCTCATGTGGTCTTCACCTAAGTCCTCTATGTCAAAATCGGGGTTTCCAATCAGCTCTCTGATAAACTGCTCCGCCTGAAAAAAAGGCATTATAAAGAACATTGAACCCGTTAAATCGCCTTCCATTCTTAAAAAGATGCTGGCAACCGGGACATCGGCGCCGCCGAAAAAATCAACAAGCTCATCAAAAGACAGCAGCTTTGCAAATGGGACTTCCATATCTATCTTTCTATTTAACAGCTGGGCCATTGCAGAGGCGGAGTGGCCGGCGCCTATATTGCCGACTTCCCGCAAAATGTCCATCTGCTCTTCTTTGATTCCATTAAAAATACTCATGTCATAACCCCTTTAAGATTAAGCTTGATCGGGCACAGCGGACTGAGATGATTCTTTATCCAAAACCGCGTTCGCATCAATAATATTTAAGAGTCTGTTCTCTTGTTTCACAATCTGTTCGATCGACACATCCGTATCTTTCTGAACGCCTTCTGGAGCAGATTCTATTTCACTTTCGTGTACGGTAATCACATCATTCGCTTCATCCACAATCCAGCCGACTTCAATATCACGATAAGCAATAATGATAATTCGTGTTTCATCGGTAATTTCATACTCTGGCAAATTCAGGCGTTTTCTTAAATCAATAACCGGAGTCACCACCCCGCGTAAATTGATTACCCCGCAAATATATGGTTCGACGCCAGGTACCCTCGTTGGCTTTTGCCATTTTTCAATTGATTTCACCTGAGTGACGGAAATGGCATATTCTTTGCCATTTACCATAAAGACTATCATTTTTTCGCCTGTTTTAATTTCTGCAGTCATGTGAGACACCTCCTCGAATGGTTAAATAATCAGTGCATTACAATCAATAATGAGCGCTACTTCTCCGTCTCCTAAAATAGTAGCTCCGGAAATTGCAAAGACGTTTGTTAAATAATCTCCGAGTGATTTCAGCACAACTTCCTGCTGGCCAATAAAGGAGTCCACCACAAATGCAGTAGGTTTGTCGCCTTTTTTCACGACAATGATATGGAGCTGTTCCGCATCTTTTCTTGTATCTTCTATTTTAAACTCTTCTTTTAAATAAACGACAGGGACAATATGCCCTCTAAAGTCAATCACTTCACGGTCATGCGTTTGCAAAATGTCTTTTCTGTCAATAACTGCTGTTTCAATGATTGAAGAAATCGGAATGGCAAATGTCTCTTCTTCCAACTTAATCAGCAGAACTGAAATAATAGACAAGGTAAGCGGCAGCTGGATGCTGAATAGAGAGCCTTGACCCTCGGCTGATTTCACACTGACTGAACCGCCAAGAGACTCCAGTTTGTTTTTTACAACGTCAAGTCCGACACCGCGGCCGGAAATATCAGAAATTTGGTCAGCAGTTGAGAACCCCGGAGCAAAAATCAATTCGTAAATTTGGTTGTCTTCTAAGGTTTCAGCTTCTTTTTCCGTTATGACCCCGCGCTCAAGCGCTTTTTCCAGAATTTTTTTGCGATTAAGGCCTGCGCCGTCATCCTCTACTTCGATAAAGACATGGTTGCCGCTGTGATAAGCTTTAAGCACAACTTTTCCTGATTCTGGTTTTCCCTTTTGCAGACGTGTTTCCGGCGCCTCGATACCATGGTCAATACTGTTTCTGATCAAGTGAACGAGTGGATCTCCGATTTCATCAATTACTGTACGATCCAGTTCAGTTTCCGCACCGATGATCGAGAGTTCAATTTTTTTATTCAGCTCTTTCTGAAGCTGGCGAATCATTCTCGGGAATCTGTTAAAAACAGTTTCAACCGGGACCATCCTCATATTCAGAATAATCGATTGCAAATCTCCGGAAATTCTCGTCATTCGTTCAACCGTTTCAGTCAGTTCATTGTGCTCAAGCTCTTTCGCAATCTGCTCGAGACGCCCACGGTCAATGACAAGCTCTTCAAATAAGTTCATTAAAGAATCAAGCCTGTCAATGTTGACACGAATTGTTTTAGATCCGCCGGCTGAATGCTTCGCCTGTTCATCGTTTTTAGCAGGCTGTTTTTGTTTCTCCTGCTTCGCAGGTACAGCTGCTGCTGGTGAATCTTCTTGCTTAGATTCTTCAGGCTTTTCAGCTGATGTTAAAGGAGCCCCTTGAATGACTTCAACATGCTCAATTTCCGACACGCCATTGATTAATTGTTCAATGTCTTCCGCTGATTGATGTGTTAAGAAACAAACTTGAAAATCAGTTCCAAAATCTTCTGTTTCAAGCACTTCAGCACTTGGAATTGTTTTGGCTACTTCTCCGACTTCATTTAGTTTTTCAAACACCATATAGACACGAACTGCTTTTAACATACAGTTTTCGTTCAGAGAAATCTTGATTTCATATCGTTTGAAGCCTTGCTCCTCCGCTTCTTGTATAACTGTGCGTTCAAATTCATCATATTCCCAATCAGATGCTGAACTCTGTGCTTCTGCAGGTTCTGCGGAGGCGGCGGATTCAGCGTGCGCACCATTCACATCAAGCTTGGCACTCACTTCTGAGATATCTCTTTTACCATCCCCGCCATCAATAATAGACTGAACCATTGCTTCTAGGTGATCCAGAGCTTCAAACAAAATATCCAGCCAGTCTGAGGTGACTGCCATGTCTCCGTTTCGGATTGCATCCAGCACGTTTTCAAGCAGATGGGTTAGATGTGCTAAATCCGTGTAGCCCATCGTTGCGCTCATTCCTTTTAATGTATGGGCAGCCCTGAATATATCATGTACGAGCTGAAGATCAGTCGGGTCTTTCTCTAAAAGGAGAAGCTTTTCATTACATGTTTGTAAATGTTCTTTACTCTCATCAATAAAGACATCTAAATACTGATTCATATCCATTTGAATCACACCCTCTCTTTTTTCACACAGCTTGTGATGGATGCTGCGATATCTTCCACATGTTTAATCTCATGAATGAGACCCGCTTTAACAGCAGCTTTTGGCATCCCGTATACGACACAAGATTCTTCAGACTCCGCAATGGCTTTCACATTGCCGGCTGTTAGCATGTCCTTTAGCCCAGCAGTGCCGTCACTGCCCATTCCGGTCATGATAACCGCTACTTTTTCATAATCTGTCAGTTTCCCGACAGAACGGAATAAATAATCAGCAGATGGTTTATGACGGCTTGGTGTGTCATGGTTATCAAGCACAATCTGGAGTCCTTCGCTGTTTTTAATAACGGATATGTTTTTTCCGCCCGGTGCTATGTAAACACAGCCGTTAAGAGCTGCTTCACCATCTTTTGCTTCTTTTACCTGAATGTCAGATAAATGATTCAGCCGATCAGCCAAAGAAGCAGTAAACCCTTCAGGCATGTGCTGAACGACAACCACTGGTGCGTTCAAATCCTTAGGGAGCTTCGGTATCACCTTTTGTAACGCCCGTGGACCGCCTGTTGATGTGCCGATACACACAATTTGTCTGCCCGTGCCAGGTTTCGGTTTGCTTAATTCAGGCTTAACGACAGCACGCACAATAGGTTCGGGCCGAACTGTCTGGGAAACAGGACGTTTCCGCTTGCCGGAAAGTCCTGCCGCGACGACACGCTCAACTAATTGTTCTTTAATTTTGTATAGATCCAGAGATATTGAGCCTGATGGCTTTGTGATAAAGTCAAAGGCACCGATCTCCAAACAATTAATTGTGCATTCTTTACCTTTCTCGGTCTGGCTAGACACCATAATGACCGGCAAGTTATAAATCTCAATAATTTTGCGGAGCGTATCTGTCCCATTCATGACCGGCATTTCAACATCAAGAGTAATAACATCCGGTTTTAATAATTCAATCTTCTTAAGCGCTTCTTCTCCGTTTCTCGCAGTTCCGATTACTTCTATCTGCTTTTCCTCGGTCAGAAAATCACTTATCATTTTTCTCATAAAAGCTGAATCATCAACTACAAGCACACGAATCAAATTAAGCCCTCCTCATTAAAAAAGAAGATAATTTCTCAATAAATGTCTGTTTGTCTTCTTTGTGTCTCGTTTCTTCTCTTTCAAACAAGGCGTCCGCTAAAATACGGACTGACCGGCTGGCTTTTGCCTGAGGGCTTTTTATGAAAAAAGGAACCTGTTCGACAACCGCTTTGCTCACGATCACATCGTCAGAAACGGAACCGGCAAACTGAACCTGAACATCCAAAAACATATGAATTGTACGGAAGAGGCGGGCAAAAACGTCAAGCCCTTCCTTTTGGTCACGGCACCGATTGACAGCCACCTTCATTGAAAGCTTATTTTCTGTCAAAACCAAGTGCTTGACAGCGCTGTATGCGTCCATAATGGCCGTCGGCTCGGGAGTTGTTATAATCAAAATATCTTCTGCTGATAAAATAAAAGGCAGTTGATCTTTTGATAAGCCTGCTCCCATGTCAAACAGCACATAATCGAACTGGCTTAATGCATGAGAAAGTTCATTGGCAAAAAACGTCCATTTTCTCTGATCGAGCTGAAACATCACATCCAGACCGGTTCCCCCTGATATATACCGCAAACCCTTTGGGCCAACGGATAATGACTGCAGCAAAGGCTTACGATCGGTTAAAACATCGATTATCGTGGCAGACGATGAATTTCCCATTAATATATCAATGTTTCCCATCCCGATATCAAGGTCGATGAGCAGCACCTTCTTATCTTTATCCTGCAGCGCAAGTGCCATATTTAAGGTAATATTGGATTTTCCGACACCGCCCTTGCCGCTAATGACAGCAAGTGTCTTCGCTTTTTGTGAATAAACCATCGGCAGAACGCGCTCACGTTTTTCCATTTTCGCCCGTAAAGTTGCTGCTTGGTCATATCTGTTCATCTGCACAGCATCCTCACAAAACCAAGTGGAGATACGGTCTGTATATCCTCAGGCACATTCTGTCCGTTTGTCATAAACCCAACACCTATTTTTGATTCTGCCAGTATATTAAATACAGAACCTAAGGAAGTCGTTTCATCTATTTTCGTAAAAATATACTGATTGACAGGGACGGATGAAAACCGTTTGACAATATGCTTCATATCTTCATATTTTGCAGTCGCGGATAAAACAAGAAATGACTGAATGCTGCTCTCAAAAGGAATCGTTTCTTTTAGTTCATCAATGTATTGCGGGTCCTTGAAGTTTCTTCCGGCTGTATCAACAAACACATGATCATACTCAGAAAATAACTCCTTCGCCTGCTGAAATTCTTCTTTTGTATAGCAAACTTCCAGAGGAGCCTGCAGCAGTTCAGCGTATGTTTTCAACTGTTCAACAGCTGCAATACGATACGTATCTGTTGTAATAAAAGCGATTTTTTTATGTTTTTCAAGCATAGATATGGCTGCGAGTTTAGCCAGTGTAGTTGTTTTACCAGCCCCTGTTGAACCAAAGAGAACGATATATTTTGAATGAATTGGCTCCTGCCACTTGTCTGCTGAGGGCAGCATATCGCATAGTATTTCCTGAAGTTTGCCGACAACATTTTCTTCAGTCAAGCCGCCTGCTTCAACAGAGAAGCGAAGCAATTTTTTCAGAGTGTTCGTTTTCGTAGACTCTTTGATCCCTGTTTCTTGCAAAAGCTTTTCTGCTTTTCGCAGCGGCTCAGGAAGTACAGATTGATATGCTGAAAAATCACCTAACTCCTGTTGCGCCGGAATTTGAGGGGGATATGTTCTCTCCTCTATTTTCGGACTGCTGACCGGAGTTTTTAATGTTTGTTTCGGTTCAGCTGCCTTCTGAGGCGTTTTTTTCTCAAGAAAGTCCTGATCCAATATGGCGATTACTTCAACAGCAGGCTTGTTGACGAGGCCAAACCATTTTCGCTTTTTAATTTTTTTCGAATTTAATATGACCGCTTCATTACCTAACTCTTTTCTGATGAGAAGTGCCGCTTCTTGCATTGAAGCAGCAGTAAATTTTTTTATTTTCATTAAATATCCACCACTCCAATGCTTTGTACCTCAACATTCGCCTCAAGTTCGTTATAAGAGAGTACCGGAAGATCAGGGAAGTATCGTTCCAGAAGCTGCTTCACATACATTCTGACAGGCGGCGAACAAAGAAGAATCGCGGTTTCCTGACGTAATGAGAGCTGTTCAGCTTCTTTAGCGACAGAGCGCACTATACTTTCTGAAATATCTGGTTCAAGTGATAAATAGTTCCCGTGTTCCGTCTGCTGCACACCGTCTGCTATTGCTTTTTCTACACGGCCCGAACAAGTAACAACCTTCAACACTTCATTTTCTTTGGCAAACTGGGCTGTAATTTGTTTAGCAAGCGCTTGTCTTGTATACTCTGTCAAAAGATCAGAATCTGTTGTTAATTTCCCATAATCAGCAAGTGTTTCAAAAATCGTTACTAAGTTTCGAATTGAAACTTTCTCTTTTAAAAGCTTAGCAAGCACTTTCTGAATATCACCGACAGACAATGGATTCGGCGTAACCTCTTCAACCAGGACTGGATACGATTCTTTCAAGTGATCGATCAGCTGTTTTGTCTCCTGCCTTCCGATCAATTCGTGGGCATGCTGCTTAATTTTCTCCGTAATATGCGTTGAAACGACTGATGCAGGATCAACTACTGTATAACCAAGCATGTCGGCTTCATCCTTTACCGCTTCGCTAATCCATTTAGCCGGCAGTCCGAATGAAGGCTCCACTGTTTCAATCCCTTCAATGAGATCGTCCTCAGGAGTAGGCGACATCGCTAAATAATGATCAAGCAACAGCTCGCCTTTTGCTACTTCGTTTCCTTTAATTTTCAATCGGTATTCATTAGGCTGCAACGCTATATTATCTCTGATTCGCACGACAGGAATGACAAGCCCGAGTTCCAAAGCCAACTGACGGCGTATCATAACAATTCGGTCTAATAAATCACCGCCTTGATTGGCATCAGCAAGCGGTATCAGGCCATATCCAAACTCAAATTCTATCGGATCTATATGCAGAAGCTGAACAACACTTTCAGGGCTTTTAAGCTCGTCCACCTCAGCCTCTTCCTCAAGAATCTCATCCACTTCTTCTTTTTCCTTACCTGATTTAGATAGTGTATATGCGCCAAAAGCAAGCAATCCCGCAAGCGGCCCCGTCAGAAGGATGCCGATCGGAGTGAAGATACCTAAAAGCATGATCGTAGCTGCTGCGACGTATAAAAGCTTTGGATACGCAAACAGCTGGCCTGTAATGTCATGCCCTAAGTTTCCTTCAGAGGCAGCTCTTGTGACCACAATACCCGTAGCCGTAGAAATTAACAGTGCCGGGATTTGCGAAACAATTCCATCCCCTACAGTCAGCATCGTAAAGTGTGAAGCAGCTTCTTGAATGGACATGCCCTGCTGAAGCATTCCGATCACGATTCCGAAAATAATATTGATCATCACAATGATGATTCCGGCAATGGCGTCACCTTTTACAAATTTACTGGCACCGTCCATTGCTCCATAAAAGTCTGCTTCTCTTGCCACTTTTTCGCGGCGATGCTTCGCTTCCTGTTCGGTAATCATCCCTGCGTTTAAATCAGCATCAATACTCATCTGCTTCCCTGGCATTGCGTCCAGCGTAAACCTTGCTGCAACCTCGGAAACACGTTCAGCACCTTTTGTAATGACGATAAACTGAATAATAATAAGGATGATAAATACAACGAGTCCAACTAATACATTTCCGCCGACAACGAAATTTCCGAAAGTCTCGACGACTTTCCCTCCTTCACCGTGTGAAAGAATTGAACGGGTAGTTGAGACGTTCAAGCCCAAACGAAATAGGGTCAAAAGCAGCAACAGTGACGGAAAAATCGAAAACTGAAGCGCTTCCTGCATATTCATTGTGGTGAGAAGCACGATCAACGCAAGAGAAATATTAATAATGATCAAAATACTTAACAGCCATGGAGGAAATGGAATCACCAGCATCGCCACAATGAGGACAACACTTATTAAAACGGATAAATCTCTTGTTGACATGCTGTTTTTTCTCTCCTTTTAAATCGAAAAATTCAATATACTTTTTGTTTTGTTTTATATACGTAAGCCAGAATTTCTGCTAAAACTTTAAAAAATTCTTCCGGCACTGCCTGGTCAATTTCTACCTGATCATATAACGCACGGGCAAGCGGTCTGTTTTCTACCATCATGACATCATGCTCTTTAGCAATTTTCCTGATTTTTAACGCAAGGTGATCGACGCCTTTTGCAACAATATAAGGAGCGTCCATTTTTTCTTCATCATATTTCAGAGCAATCGCATAGTGAGTCGGGTTTGTGATAATGACATCTGCTTTTGGAACTTCCTGCATCATCCGCCTCATCGCCATTTCCCGCTGTCTTTGTTTAATTTTAGACTTGATAATCGGGTCTCCTTCAGATTTTTTGTACTCATCTTTTATATCTTGTTTTGACATTTTGATATTTTTCTCATAGTCAAATCTCTGATATAAATAGTCGAGACCAGCAAGAATCAACAATGCACCTGCACCGCTTAGTCCCATCCACAAAGTGAGTTTTGAAACGAAAGAAAGTGCCTCTTCGGGTGTCAGGAGAGGAAGCCGGAGAATTTCTCCATAATGCAGCCAAAGCACAGCAAAAGCCGCAAAACCGACGACTACGATTTTCAAAATTGATTTAATCAGCTCTACAATCGCCCTCATACTGTATATTCGTTTAAAGCCTTTGATCGGATCCAGTTTTTCAAGCTTAGGCTGTATCACTTCAGCAGAAAATAAGAACCCAACCTGCATATAGTTGCTTACGACTCCTGCAACAAGAGCAACAAGCAAGATCGGTGCGAGTATCATGCCCATATCCTTTAATAAGCTGACAAACAATGTATGCACATTTGATTCTGAGAGCTTCATTGTGAGCGATTCGGTATAAAATGTTTCTATGAATGACAGCAGCCTGTCTCTCATATACGGACCAATTGCAATAAGCGAAAGGAATATTACCAGTAAAGAAACGGCGGTATTGACATCCGAGCTTTTGGCTACTTGCCCTTTTTTTCGCGTATCCTTCCGTTTTTTCGGAGTGGCTTTTTCTGTCTTCTCTCCCGCAAAAAACTGCAGGTCAACTCTAAGCTTCATTAAGAAACACCGACCAATGCTAAAAGATTCCGCATCGTTTCAATCGTTAAACTGAAAACATTCCGGACAACGACGAAGATAACGGACATACATACAATGAGCATGATGAAACTGACAGCGATCTTTAAAGGCAGACCGACCACAAATACATTTAACTGCGGAACAGTTCGAGCCACGATGCCTAATGCTAAATCAACTAGAAACAAGCTGGCCACAACCGGCGCTGACATTTGAAAAGCGATAATAAACATTGCATTAAAGCTTTTCGAAATAAAATAGGCAAACTTTTCATCGCCGAAATTCGGAAATGCCTGATCAACTGAAATATACTGAAAGCTGTAGTAAATACCATCCAGCAGCAAATGGTGGGCATTGACACTCAGCATAAACAAAAGTGCCATCGTATAGATAAACTGGCCAATCAACGGACTTTGTGCACCGGTTTGCGGATCAATAACGTTTGCTATTGAAAATCCCATTTGAAAATCAATAAACGAGCCGGCAATCTGCACTGCGGCAATCATCATATAAGCAATTAAACCCAGACATAGGCCGACCAAAGCTTCTTTAAACGCCAAAAGCATATAGTGCTCATCTATCTCCAAAGAGGGCGGTTTATCAATGGTGCTGAAACAAATGACCGCAAGAAAAAAAGCAAAACCTATGCGATGAACAGCTGGCACATTTCGATGTCCAAATAGCGGAATCGTTACAAAAAAAGCAGAGATTCTAATAAAAACCAATAAAAAAGCAGGAAATAAGTCAATAATTGAATTCATCTCTACATTACCCTGCAAAACGATTTAAATTAGAAAACAGCTCTGTTGTAAATGAAAGAATCGTCGACAGCATCCACGGACCAAAAAAAATGAGAGCCAGGAGAACCGCCACGATTTTCGGAATAAACGCCAAAGTCTGTTCCTGGATTTGAGTTGTCGCCTGAAATATGCTGACAATTAAACCGACCAGTAAAGCAATAGCCAATAATGGCCCGCTGATCATCAGCGTTACGTATACGGCTTTTTCCGCCATAGAAATTACAAATTCTGAACTCACGTTTAGCACCTACCCTAAAAGCTCTGAAGCAAAGATTTCACAATTAAATACCAGCCGTCTACCAAAACAAAAAGTAATATTTTAAAGGGCAGAGAAATCATAACTGGAGGCAGCATCATCATTCCCATTGACATCAAGACGCTCGCCACTACCATATCTATAATTAAAAAAGGGATAAAAATCATAAAACCTATTTGAAATGCTGTTTTAAGCTCCGATATGGCAAAAGCCGGAACCATTGTTGTTAGCGGAATATCCTTTAATGATTCAGGTTTATCCATTTTTGCGTAATTCATAAACAGCGCCAGATCCTTCTGCCTTGTGTGTTTACTCATAAATTCTTTAATCGGTTCCTCAGCTTTCGTATACGCTTCATCCAAGCTGATTTTGTTGTCCATTAATGGGGTCAGCGCTTCTTTATTAATTTCTGAAAAAGTAGGAGCCATAATAAAAAATGTTAAAAACAGCGCAAGCCCGATAAGAACCTGGTTTGGGGGCATAGATTGCGTCGCAAGTGAAGTTCTGACAAATGACAGAACAATGACGATGCGAGTAAAACAAGTCATAAGAATCAATATTCCAGGCGCCACTGAAAATACAGTTAACAATAATAGTAATTTAACAGTTGAACTTACGTTTTCCGGATCGCTTGAACTGAAAATATTTATAAACTCATTCATGATGACGTGGGCCTTTCTTCTTTCCTTCAGAACGGTTTTGTTTTAACTCTTCAAGTTGCTCTTTTAATGCTTTTGAAAATGAAGGCAGTTTTTGCTGCGGCTGATGTTCAGAACTCTTAAGCGGCTTCACAAACTTTTGCCACTCTATTTTGCTTGACATTGCCTCTTCATGCTGACTGAGAATGACTTCAATCTCTTTTTCATCCTCAATTTCTTTCAGCAGCTGGATCGTCTCTCCTACACCGACGACGAGCACACTTTTCCCGACCTTGATCAATTGTATGGATCTGTTCTGGCCGACCGATGTGCCACCAATATTTTCAACATATTGAAAAGGCTTTAGGAGCCGATTTCTTTTGTTCATGAGCTTAACCAGCCCGTAAATCAGCACGATAACAAACAGTAAAGCGAAAATCATCTTTACAAAATCAAAAGCTGAGACAGAAGGAGCAGCCGCTCCCTCCGTCTCATCAGCAGTTTTTGTTGTTTTTTCTTCCTTTTGCTCTGACTTATCTGCAGTTTTTTCATCTTTCTTTTGAAACCATTCGTTTACAGTTGAATTATCAGAGTCTGCCGCGGCAGCAGCAATCGGATGTACACTGATTAAAACGAAAAAACAAATAAAAACGATAAAATATTGACTCTTTTTCAACAGTCGTACACCCTTTAACTTAATGTTTTGTTGATTGCTTCAAGCACACGGTCAGCCTGGAAAGGTTTCACAATGAAATCCTTAGCGCCGGCCTGAATGGCATCAATAACCATTGATTGCTGTCCCATAGCAGAACACATGATGATTCTTGCCTGCGCATCAATTTGTTTAATTTCTTTTAATGCTGTAATACCATCCATTTCTGGCATCGTGATATCCATAGTAACAAGGTCAGGTGAATGCTCTTTATATTTCTCTACCGCTTGTGCTCCATTTTCAGCTTCCGCTACAACTTCAAAACCATTTTTAACCAAAATATCTTTAATCATCATTCGCATAAATGCTGCGTCATCTACAATTAAAATTCTATGTGCCATAATCTATCTCTCTCCTTGTGTTTCGTTATTTTAAATTATTAATGCGCTCTGCCTGGCTTAAAATGTCAGTGACTCTCACTCCGAAGTTTTCTTCAATGACAACGACCTCGCCTTTGGCAACGATACGCTGATTAACTAAAATATCTACAGGCTCACCGGCTAATTTATCAAGCTCGATAATACTTCCGGCAGAAAGCTCTAAAATCTCTTTTACGCTTCTCTTCGTTCTGCCAAGCTCAACAGTAATCGAAAGTGGGATATCCAAAAGCATATCCAGATTATGAATAGGGGCTTGTACAGCTCCGTTTGGATCAAACGCGGAAAATTCCACCGGTGAAACCTGAACTGGCGCTGCTTTTTTTGCTGTTCCCTGCCTTTTTGGCGGCTGCTGCTGTTGCTTCGGTTCAATACGCGGCTCTGGCGTCACTGGCTCTTTCGGCTGTTCGTATGTAACTTCAGGCTGCACCGTTTCTTCTTCCTCTGCACTTTCTGAGTTCATAAGGCTTGAAATTAAATCTTTCGCAAATGTCAATGGGTAAAGCTGCATAATGCTGGAGTCTATTAATTCTCCCACCTTTAAGTTGAAAGAAACTTTCACCAGCATTTCATCATCAGGAATACGGTCTGTACCCTTTTCTTCAGTAACATCCAGCAATTCAACCCGAGGAGGTGAAATATCAATTTTTTTACTGAATACAGTAGACATTGATGTGGCAGCCGATCCCATCATTTGGTTCATTGCTTCTTGAACCGCACTTAGATGGATTTCACCCAGTGAAGGGTCCGCACCTTTTCCGTCTCCCCCGATCATTAAGTCAGCAATGATCGCCGCGTCACTTTGTTCCACGACTAACAGGTTGCTTCCGCTGAAGCCCTCCGTATAATTCACTTCAATCGCTACATACGGTTCAGGAAACGCATCGCTGATTTTACTTCTTGGAATGACCGTTACGCTTGGAGTCGTAATATCGACCTTTTGATTTAAAAGCGTTGACAGTGCTGTCGCAGAACTGCCGAATGAAATATTACCGATTTCACCGATCGCATCACGCTCCATTTCCGATAAGTCATCTACTTCCGGAACCTCTGGCTCATCAAGCGTGCTGCCAGTACCGTTAAGAAGCGCGTCAATCTCATCTTGAGATAATCTATTATTCTCCATCTTGTTCACCTCTTATGTCGTGATCTAAAATTTGCACTGCCTGTTTTCGATTCACCCGGCCGGCTTGTCCTAAAAATTTCGGCTTATCTCCGACCAATACAGTAAGAGGATCCGTGACTGATTTGTCCAAAGTTATGCAGTCTCCGACTTCTAAACTTAAAAACTCTTCTATCGTCAGTTCAGATGTGCCGAGCTCGGCCACGACAGGTATTTGTGCTGTCATAATACGTTTTTCAAGCGACTTTGTTTCCTCAGGCTTTGGCTCATTTCGGTCTGATTGCATCCAATAGTGGACTGAAAGCTTCGGTATGAGCGGCTCGAGTACGATATGCGGGATACAGAGATTAATGACACCGCTGATTTCACCAATTTGAGTATTGAGCGAGATCACCACGACTGTTTCATTAGGAGATACCATCTGAACAAATTGCGGATTCACTTCAAACTCAGTCATTTCCGGTTCAATATCAGCAATTGACTGCCAAGCTTCTTTATAATTACCCAGTGCATTTTCAAATAAATTAGAAATGATTTTTGTTTCAATTTCTGTCAAACTGTCAACCTTGTTATGACTGATTCCAATCCCGCCCATGACTCGATCCATCATCGTATAAGCTATCGTGGGGTTGACCTCCATCATAATTCTGCCTTCCATCGGATGAACATCAAATAGATTTAGAATCGTCATGTTTGGAATCGATCTGATAAATTCCTCATACGGAACCTGATCAACAGAACTGACAGATATGTGAATATAGGTTCTGAGCTGAGCAGAAAAATGAGTGGTAAGAAGTCTTGCAAAATTGTCATGAATTCTCGTTAAACTGCGGATCTGATCCTTAGAAAACCGCAGCGCACGTTTGAAATCATAAACCTTGACTTTCTTCTCTTTTTCTTCTTTTTTCAGCTCTTCAGCGTCCATTTCACCAGTTGATATTGCAGAAAGCAGTGCATCTATTTCATTTTGGGAGAGAACTTCTCCTGACATTTTCCTCACCTCCGTATTCTGTCAAATTATGCTTTATTGCAGATTAAAGGAGGTAATATACACTTTTTCTACTTTTCCTTTTTGGAGGTAGCTATTTATTTTATCTTTTAGTTCCTTCTTAAAGGTTTCTTTTCCCTTGTCTCCCTCAATCTGATCAGCATTCGTATCAGCCAGCAGTGATATAACAGCGTCTTTCACTTGGAAATCACGTTTCTCAAGTTCTTCTTTTGATTTATCAGAATCAGTTTCAAGTTTAATAGCAAGACGGATAATGTTATCAGACTTTAAATTTGTTGTGATCTCTTCTACATCAACAGAAGACGCAACGATTTCATCAATACTTTTTTTCGCTTCACTTTTTTCGGACTTTCCGCCTAAAACAAAATAAGCCGCCGCCCCGAGAGCACCAATTACGATAAGAATAATTAGTAAGATGATCATTAACTTTTTCTTCATTCCGGTTCCTCTATTCCTTGATCCATTGCAAATATTTGTATTTTTCGGTAGAAAGATGCGATCTTTTCCAGAACAGCTTCTTCATCTTCTTTTACTACAAACTTCTTACCATTTGACAGAGTGATTGTAGTATCCGGAAAGCATTCAATCTGTTCAATAAACAGCGCATTCAGTGTAAAGGGCTGCCCATTCAAACGGGTTACTTTAATCATAAAACAGCGGAGAAGCGATTACTCGCCTCCCCTCCCTCCTTAACGTTTAAGGTTAACCAGTTCTTGAAGGATTTCATCAGATGTTGTAATAATTTTCGAGTTTGATTGGAATCCGCGCTGGGCAACAATCATTTCAGTAAATTCGTCAGTTAAATCAACGTTAGACATTTCGAGAAAACCTGATTTAAGGGAACCTGTACCGCCATCACCAGGCTGGTTGGCTGCACTGGCAGTCCCAGAGTTTAAAGACTCACGGTATAAGTTGCTTCCGATTTTATCCAAACCGTCACTGTTGGCAAAAGTCACAATCCCGATTTGTCCCCCGTCTTGTGTTTTCCCGTCAGCATCAACAATTGAGACCTTTCCATCAGAACCAATGCTGAAGCTTTGTGCATCAAGAGGGATTTTAATTGTTCCACCAGTCATATTTAACACATGATAGCCATCACCGGTAACCAGTGTTCCGGTATTATCTAAATAGAAGTTTCCTGCTCTTGTATAAGCTGTTCCGTCGCCTGTATCAATTCTAAAGTAACCATCGCCGTCAATCGCTAAATCAAGTGTTCGCCCTGTGCTTTGTGTTGCGCTTGTTGAATGAATTGTATCAATTGTGCCAGAAGATGAACCTAAACCGATCTGCTTAGAGTTCGTACCGCCGATAGTTGCACCAGCCGCAGAACCGCCGGCAATCGTTTGGCTTACCATATCTTTAAAGGTCACACGGCTTTTTTTGAATCCTACTGTATTCACGTTGGCAATGTTGTTACCGATTACGTCAAGCTTTGTTTGAAAGTTTTTCATACCGCTGATTCCAGAATAAAGTGAACGTAACATAATAAATTCCCCCAGATTTTTTATTTAGAAGACTGTGCTACAGACATTACATTCCACGGATTGATCTCGGTCCCATCATCAAGAATGAGATAATAGTTTCCTTGAGAATGTTTAACAGAGCTTACTGTGCCAGTTTTATCTGTTGTACTTTGACCATCAGTCCAAGATACTTCTTTTCCCAACCAATCAACATACGTAGTAAACGGATCTTGATTTTCAACAAATTGAGTCATGGTCTTATTCATGTTCATCATTTGCTCCAAGCTTGAAAAAGTCGCCATCTGGCTGATAAATTCTTTATCGTCAACCGGATTGAGCGGATCTTGGTTTTGGACTTGAGTCATTAATATTTTTAAAAACTCATCTTTCCCCAAGCTGCTGTTGTTCGTCGACACAGTGTTCGTTTTTTCAGGCAGTTTATATTCTGAACTTATAGAAGTCATTCTTCTTCCTCCATTTCAACCATCGACACTTCATCGAGCAGATCGCCAAAATCATTTGATTGCTTTTTCTGCCTTTGCTGTCTCTGCCCCTCTTGCTGCTGTTTTTGTTCATCAGCAAGCTGGCCGTATACCGGCTGATCCCCGCTTTGGACTGGAAGAGTAAAACGGTCAATTTGGACGGCCATATTCGGCAATGATTGCTTCAGCTGAGGAAGATGCTGTTCAAGCAATTCTTTTGCTGATTGACTAGATGCAATGATTTTACTCTGAAACATTCCATTTTCATTTGTCAGCTTGATTGTGACAAATCCTAAATGTTCAGGGTTCAGCCGAATAGTGAAACTTCCCGTCGATCTGCCGAAAGGCGTATATTTCATCTGCTTCCACGCATTAATCACTTGATCAGCCACCGTTTTTGTTTCGGCATTTGGTATATCAGATGACATCTGCTGCAGATCAAGTGTTTGAACCCCTCCTATGCTCCGATACCCCGAAAACAGCATTTGGAGTCCTGATTTACTATCTACAGGCTGAATACTTCCAGAAACATCCGATGCATTTTTGCTGGATGAACTCTGCGAGAGCGGTGTGAGAACACGCATCCCAAAGTCTTGTGATGATTCGGATGATTTCGATAACAAGAAGGCTTTCAGCTGGCTTTCAGCTAAACTCCATTCTTTGGTCCCTTTTTGAGGAAGCATAGACATTTGATCCATTAAGCTTTGAAAACTTTTCAGCTCTGATGCTGTCATCGAGTAAAGTTTTGAACTTGACTCAGCTTTAGTGAATATTTGCTGTTTAAGATCCTGAATTAGTTGTTGAGATACACCCTTCTTTTCTAATGCAGAAAGGAATTGATCTCCATTTTGGTAAATAGCATGAGCTTCATTGCCATTCCCGCGATCAGTCAGCTTATTCCCTTCTACGAGCTGGCTAATGAACATCTGGATATAGATAAGCTCTTTAGCAGCCTCGGATACTTCATTTTCCTGATTTGATTGCTCTGTATCAGACTTCAGTGCTCCATTAATGTCAGAAGCAGAATCATTGGCACTCAGAGCCGTTTTAGCTTCTGAAATGATTTTCTCCGTTTCTGTGAGCAAATGATCCGTCCCGCCTGACATTTTTGATTCAACTGCTTGCAAAAGATTTTGCAACATTTGCAGAGCATTCGCATCCAATTGCTTCCCTGTCAGTTTGCTTAATGTTTGCAAAAGATCCGCATTTTGTTTGTCTTGATCTTCAGGACTTGCATTTAGCCATTCACCGATCTTTTTAAGCGCATCTGCTAAAAGCTGATCTTCGGAATTAGGAGTTCCCTTTCCTTGTTCTGAAAGTTCCTTCAATCCTGCCTCAGACATAAGCCAGTTTTGAAAAACTCCTTGGCTACTTTTCATGTTTTTAGCGGCAGAACCCGTTGTGGTTTGCAGCAAAGGCCCGGCTAATTCAAGCAGCTTCACCTTTCATTCCCCCTATTCTTGGCTGGCAGCAATTTTTTCTGTATAGGTTGCTGCTTGCTCAGGAGTCATTTTCGCCAATATGTCAGCAAGCTGCTTTTTGCTTAGGCCATTCAATATTTTCAGTGCTTCTTGCTCCTTTAATTGGGCAATAATTTTAGCAGCCTTTCCGCTGTCCATGCTTTTGTACACACTGATCACTTTGTCATTTTCAGAAGAAGCTTTCGAGTCTGCTGATCCTTCAGTATGATCTTCTGATGACTTTTTTTGATCCTCAGCCGTCTTTTCAAGTGAACGGATCTTTTGATTGAGCCTATCGATTTCTGATTTACTTGTTTCTAAATCTTTATTCAATATACTGATTTCACTTTTTTGATCCTTAATGGTCTTTTCCAGAGCTGCCGTATTACCGCTATCCTTACTTGATGCTGTGCCTTTTTTATTTTCGGTTTCAGGGACCAATTCTTTAAGAACCGGCGTTTTTGCCGCAGCATCCTGTATCGGCTTTAAGACATTGATACCAGCAGCCCAAAGAACAATCCCCCCTGCGATTAATAGAAACATCAGCGGGAGGATAATGATAAGCAAAACCGAACGGAACTTACCTGATTCTTTCTTTTTGCCGGACATTACATTCGCTCCTAATGGCCTTGAATCATAAACTGCTTAATCGAAATATCGTCCATTTCTTTCATTTCTGCAGCTTTATCTTCAAGAGCAAACATTTTAAACTGTTTTTCACGCATTTTTTCAAACTTTTTCACTTCAATGTTTTTCTCTGTCAAAATTTCTTGTTTTTGATTCATTTGATTTCTTTTCATAATGACAAGCTTTTGATAGTGATAGATCGTATTATCAAGATTTGAGACAAATTGTTGGTAGTGCCTCATTTCTTGTACACTCATGCCGCTTTTTAATTTCTTTTCCTTATTTTGTTCCAGCAATTCTTTTTTGCTCATATTCTCATATAATTTTTCAGCAACGTTTTCAAATTCAGAAACTGATTGCTGATACTCGGATAAGGATTGGTCTTTTTCATTTTCTTTTAGTTCCAGCAGCTTTTGGAATCTAAATTGATAAGCCACGTTTATTCCTCATTTCCTGTCAAACTAGTTAATGCAGCAATGCTTTCTTCCAATAAAGCCGATTCGTCTGTTTCCTGCTTTAAAAATTGAATAAGCTGCGGATAAAATTGTATCGCTTCATCAATTTCTCTTGAGGATCCTCTTTTATAAGCTCCGATATTAATGAGATCTTCCGAATTTTGATATGTCGATAAAAGTTCACGGAATTTATTTGCCGCATCCAGGTGCTGTTTTGTTGATATGTTTGACATCACCCTGCTGATGCTTTTTAGTACGTTAACTGCAGGAAACTGGCCTTTATTGGCAAGCGCCCTGTCCAACACAATATGTCCGTCTAAAATTCCGCGTACAGTATCGGCAATCGGCTCATTCATGTCATCCCCGTCTACCAACACTGTATAAAATGCCGTAATGGTTCCGTGCTCGTTTGCACCCGTTCGTTCTAGTAAACGAGGTAAAATAGCGAACACTGAAGGTGTATAGCCTTTTGTCGTTGGAGGCTCTCCTGCAGCCAGTCCAATCTCTCGCTGCGCCATTGCCACCCTTGTAACAGAATCCATCATAAACATGACATTTTGGCCTTTATCTCGGAAATACTCAGCAATTGCAGTCGCTGTATATGCCGCTTTCAATCTCATTAATGCTGGCTGGTCTGAGGTGGCAACGACTACAATCGATCGTTTCAGCCCCTCTTTCCCAAGATCTTTTTCAATAAACTCCCGAACCTCTCGTCCGCGTTCTCCGACAAGTGCAATGACGTTTAAGTCAGCCTCTGTCTGCTTGGCGATCATCCCCATTAAGGTGCTTTTTCCGACACCGCTTCCTGCAAAAATTCCAATCCGCTGGCCTTTACCGACTGTCAGCAAGCTGTCAATTGATCTGACTCCAACACCCATCTTTTCACGGATGGGCGGCCGTTTCATCGGGTTGGGCGGTGATTGCTCAGTCGATACAGGCGAAAGCCCTTTCGGCAGAAGCTTTCCGTCAAGCGGTTCTCCAAAAGCATCGATGACTTGTCCGATCAGTCCGGCTCCAACTTTAACTCGAAGTGATTCCCCAGTAGCTTCTACAATGCTGCCAGGTGCAATGCTCGCAGCCTCTAAATAAGGCATAAGCAAAATATTTTCTTCCTGGAAGCCGACTACCTCAGCTTTAATGACTTTCCCAGATTGTCCTTTTGCATAAATCAGGCACACGTCGCCAATTGAGCTTGCAGGTCCTTTTGATTCAATCATCAGGCCGATTACCCGCTTGACTTTTCCGTACCGTTTATACGAGTCTGTCATTTCTATACAATCTATCAGACTCTGTGTCTTCATTCAGCTGCACCCGCTTCCAGCGCTGTCAGAAGTTTATCTTTCAATTGCATCAATTGTGTGTCAACACTCGCATCTACCCTGCCAAAAGGAGTTTCAATATAACAGGTTCCTTTTTGAGCTTTTTCATCAGCATATATGCCAAGCCGGCATTCTTTATAAAGAAGCTGCTGAATTTCATCTTTTTGCTGAAAGATTGTCTCATAGTAATATGGATCAACATAAATTGATATATCGTCATATTCCTTCACTTCGTTTATAACCTGTTGTACAAGCAGGAGGAAAGCCTCTTTATCATCAGACTTTTGCTGCCAAACTTTTTTTGCTAGGGCAACGGCAAGCTCAACGATTTCTTCATTTGCGTCTTCAAGCTTGTCCTCAACAGCTTTTCTGGACATTTCAGTTATACTGTTCGCTTGGCCGATCAGTTCGGCATACTGTTTCATTGCCTCAGCTTTGCCCAAGGCTACTCCTTGTTCAAAGCCCTCGGTTTTTGCTTCTTCAATAAGCTTCTGTTTTTCAGCCGCCCAATCGTTTTTCTCCTGTTCAATTTGACGGCGAATATTTTCTATATGACTGTTTGCCTGCTCAGAAATCCGGTCAGCTTCCTCTTTCACTCGAGCCATAAGCGCCTCCGGGTTCTCTTCAGCCTGCAAAAGGTGAGAATGATCAATACGCACCTCTTGTATAGAAAGTTTTCTTTTTTCCTTTTGTGGAGAAATAGATGATTCTTGTTTAATGATATTAGACAATAATATCATCCCCTCCGCCTCTTGCTATCACAATTTCACCGGCTTCTTCAAGCTTTCTGACGATGCTTACAATTCTCGATTGAGCTTCTTCCACATCTTTCAAGCGTACAGGGCCCATAAATTCCATTTCTTCTTTGAAGGTTTCAACCATACGCTGTGACATATTGTTGAATACAATTTCTTTGACTTCCTCGCTTGCAACCTTTAATGAAAGGAGCAAATCGTCGTTCTCAACATCGCGAATGACTCTCTGAATGGCACGGTTATCAAGTGTGACAATATCTTCGAAGACAAACATCCGCTTTTTAATCTCTTCAGCAAGATCGGGATCCTGAATTTCCAATGAATCCAAGATCGTCTTCTCTGTCCCTCTGTCTACCCCGTTTAACACTTCCACAACAGCTTCAATTCCGCCTGTTTGTGTATAATCCTGAGTAAATGCAGAAGATAATTTTTGTTCCAGAATCCGTTCTACCTCATTAATTATTTCTGGAGACGTTCTATCCATGACCGCGATTCTTCTCGCAACCTCAGCCTGTACTTCAGGATTCAGCTCGGATAAAATTTGCCCGGCCTGCACAGGATCTAAATAAGACAAGATTAACGCCATCGTCTGCGGATGCTCTTGCTGGATAAAATTCAAAATTTGTTCAGGCTCCGCTTTTCTGGCAAAATCAAATGGTTTAACCTGCAAAGAAGAAGTCAGCCTGTTTAGAATGTTCTCCGCCTTATCCTCTCCAAGCGCCTTTTCCAGAACTTGTCTTGCATAGCTTAAACCGCCTTGAGAAATATAATCTTGCGCAATGGCTATATTATGAAATTCTTCTATGATTTCATCCTTTTTTTGATGATCGACGCTTCGAACACCTGATATTTCCAGAGTAAGCCTTTCAATTTCTTCATCGGTTAAGTGCTTATAGACAGAAGCTGACACATCTAACCCCAAGGAAATCATGAGAATGGCTGCTTTTTGTTTTCCTGTAAGCTTATCTTGATCACGTCTCGCCATTTCTAATTCCTCCTAATCCTCGGCCAGCCAGCTTCTCAGCAGTTTTGCAAAATCTTCCGGCTTGTCTTTCGCCATCTTTTCAAGCTGTTTTCGTCTGACTGATTCCGCTGTTTCATTTTCCTCTTCGTTGATATCAGGCAAATTGATTGGTTCTTGAGGAACCTCATACTCATATTCCTCAAATTCATCCTCTTGCGCCCGTTTCTTTCTGATAAGCATAATGATCAGAACAATGATCGCTGCGATTAAAACACCGCCTACAATATATGCCCACAGCGGGATACCTGAGGAATTTTCCGTATTTGTATCCAAATTGACTTTTCCGTCGAATGGCTGAACGGAGACAACAATCTTATTATTGATATCAGCATCAGATAAATTCTGGTTTTGCGTTTCATCTTTATCCAAAGATGTTCTGACTACAGTTGAAAGGATTTTTTGTATATCATCCTGTCTTTCAGTTGATAGCGACGCTGTGTTTTTGGCATCAGGCGGCTCTACCATTACTTGAATCCCTAAATCTCTGACCTTATAAGGACTTTCGGCGATTTCTTTATGAATTCGGTTAACCTCGTAATTGATTTTGTTGCTGTTTTTTTCGTAGTTCCCGCTATCGGTATTTTCACCGTCAGCCTTATAATTTGTTACATCTTCCTCACCGGTTCCGGCAGTTCCGCCGTTGGCTGCACCGTCGCCCTGATATGTTTCAGATACCTTTTCAGCGCTGACTGCAATGCCTTCCATGTTTTCTTTATCCACAGGTTCGACAATGTCTTCTGTCCGATTTTCTTTTGTGAAATCAATGTCTGCTGTAACGGAGACAACGACTTTATCTTGGCCCATCATCGTACCAAGAAGTGACTGTACATGTTTTTGAATGTCTTTTTCAACTTGAGACTTAATTCCTTGCTGAGAAGAATAACTATCCGCGTAGGACCCTGCATCGCTGTCTGATTTGTCGTAGTATGTAGAATTTTGATCCATGATGACGATGTTATCTTCTTTTAGATTCGGCACGCTTTTAGATACCAGATGATATAATCCGTTGATCTGGCTTTGATCAAGTGTATAACCTGGTTGAATCTGCAAAACGATTGATGCAGATGCTGCAGATTGCTCTTCACCGACAAACACCGCGTCTTTCGGGAGATTAATCATTACTTTTGAACTTTTAATACCGTCCATTTCATTGATCAAGTTTGACAGTTCTGTCTGTGTAGCTTTTACTTTCACCATATCAAACTCATTGTCTGTCAAACCAAAGCCGGCATTCTGTCCAAAAAATGAATAATCAATTGATCCGGTTTTAGGAAGTCCTTCTGCAGCCATCTGCACTTTCAAAGAATCAACCTGATCCTCCGGAACACTAATCACTGTACCGCCATTCGAAAGTTCGTTTGGCACTTTTTTTGCATCCAATTCTTCTTTGATTTGTCCTGCTTCTTCGGCAGACAAATCTTTGTACAGCGGCGCCATTTTAGAATTTGAAGCAAAAACACTAATAATAATTCCAATAATAATAATTGCCGCTAAAGCACTAACCATTAAAATCTTTTGTAATTTAGATCTATTTTTCCAAAACTCACTCGTTTTGTTTTTCATTTGCATTAGAGTACGATTCATGTTAACCCCCGGTCATTCCACTCTTTCTCTAAATCGTCAGACCCCCTACATTTGCATTCTCATAATCTCCTGATAAGCTTCCACAGCTTTATTGCGGAACTCTGTTGCTGCAGTTAGAGAGATGCTAGCTTTTTGAGCAGCGATCATGACCTCATCAAGATTTACATCTTTTCCTGCAGCCAAGGCATTAGTCATGTTGTCAGAAGCTACTTGGGACTCATTTAACGAACTAATAGAGTTTTTTAAAAGCTCCGAAAAGCTTGTTTGATTTGAAGAATCTGTTTTTTGGCTATTGTTTACTTGATTTGTTGCATTTTGAGTGTTTTGAGTATTTTGAACCTGAAAAGGAGAAATTGCATTAATCACATTCATTCACCTACTTTCCGATTTCTAACGCCTTCATCAGCATTCCCTTTGTGGCATTCATCGCCGTGACATTCGCCTCATATGATCTGGTGCTGCTGACAAGATCAACCATTTCCTTTAATGGATCAACATTAGGCTTTTGTACATATCCATCAGCGTTTGCATCAGGGTCTGTCGGATCATAGACAAGATTAAAATCCGAATCATCCTCTGTAATTTTTGAAACCTTCACACCGTTTCCAGCATTCCCGCTTCCGCTCATTTGAGAATTGAGAATGGAAGAGAACGATTCACCTTTTGACTGAAGGGAGACCATTTTTCTTCTGTAAGGCACCCACTCTCCATTCACCTGCTTAGCTCTTGTCGTATCCATATTTGCTAAGTTAGATGATACAACGTCCATTCTGACTCGCTGAGCTGTTAAAGCCGATGCTGAAACATTTAAGCTATGAAAAGCTGTCATTATTTTCCTCCTGTTAATACGGTCTTCAGCGAATTAAATTTACCGTTCATTCTTTCAACCAAAGCTTGATAGTTGATTTGATTTTGCGCCAATTCTGTCATCTCTTTGTCAACATCAACATTGTTTCCGTTTTGCTGATACGATGTATCTCCGCTCGCAACAATTGAATAATTCGAATCAGTATCAGAAAAATCAACATGACGATAGTCTGTTTTTATCGCTTCAAGACGCGAGGATTCTTGATCTAATAAATTTTGGAAAGAGACTTTTTTTGCCTTATAGTTCGGTGTATCTATATTGGCGATATTATTAGTTATGACTTTTTGCTTAATATCCGCTCTGCTCAAGGCATTTTCAAGATTTTGTATCGTTCCAGAAAATAAGCTCAAATCCACTTACCTCCATTTCAGTTTTTTTCACCCTCAATATCCTTGTCGAGAATTGTAAAACTATATGCTTATTGTAAGAAATAACAGGCATAAAGTCTATGAAGTTCGTGTAAAAAAATGTCCTCACAATTATCTATTTTGTAACTAGGTATAAAGTCCTAGATTGTTAGAACTACATTTCTCGCCTTGATATAAGCCTGAAAATAGCAGAATTTCTGTTTTTTCTCCTTTCTTTTCGGCATTTTTGAAACTTTTTGAAGAAAAATGCAAAATTTATTAAAATTATTACATAGAAAGACTTTCAACCCAGGAAATAAAGCTTATTGATTTCCTTTATTTGAAATAAAAAAAGAACCCTCAAAAAGGGTTCTTTTTGTGATTAATGAGATTTTAGATTTTCTAATTCAATTAGGAATTTGTTGTTTAGCACCTTGATATAAGTACCTTTCATTCCTAATGATCTAGACTCGATAACACCGGCGCTCTCCAGCTTTCTGAGTGCGTTCACAATAACAGAACGGGTAATGCCGACACGGTCAGCGATTTTACTTGCAACAAGAAGACCTTCGTTTCCGTCAAGCTCCTCAAAAATGTGCTCAATTGCTTCAAGCTCACTGTAAGAAAGCGAGCTGATAGCCATTTGTACGACAGCTTTGCTTCTTGCTTCCTCTTCAATTTCTTCTGCTTTTTCTCTTAGGATTTCCATTCCGACAACTGTTGCGCCGTATTCAGCTAGAATTAAGTCATCGTCATTGAATTGATCTTGTAAACGTGAAAGAATAAGTGTTCCTAATCTTTCCCCGCCTCCGATGATCGGCACAATTGTTGTTAAACCAGCTTGGAACAGGTCTCTGTTCTCAACAGGAAAAGCAGTATATTCACTATTAATATCCAAGTTAGAAGATGTTTCAGGGACATTAAACAGATTTTTCGTATATTCTTCAGGGAATTGACGATCCTCAAGCATTTTTTTCATACGATCATTTTCAATTTGCTGGTTAATAGAATACCCAAGGAGTTTCCCTCTGCGGCTTACAACGAAAATATTGGAATCAATTACATCCCGCAGCGTCTCCGCCATTTCCTTGAAGTTTACCGGTTTCCCTGCCGCAGCTTGCAGCATGGAGTTAATAATTCTTGTTTTTTGTAATAAAGCCATAATAAATAATCCTCCTAAACATTCCTCATATTAAATTTTTCACAATATAAATTGACTTAAATCTTTGTTTTTGGCTATCGTTCCGAGCTTTTCTTCGACATACTGTGGTGTAATCGTTATTTTCTCCATCGTTACATCTGGAGCTTCAAACGACAAATCTTCTAATAGGCGTTCAAGTATTGTATGAAGGCGTCTCGCACCGATATTATCTGTGTCCTGGTTCACATGATAAGCAACTTCAGCAATCTTATGAATAGCTTCGTCAGAAAATTCAAGAGATATACCTTCTGTCTGCAATAATGCCTGATATTGTTTCAGCAGCGCATTATCCGGCTCAACCAAAATTCTCACGAAGTCGTCTACCGTGAGTTTGTTCAGTTCTACACGAATCGGGAAACGCCCCTGCAGCTCAGGAATCAAATCAGACGGTTTGGCCATATGAAACGCTCCTGCTGCAATAAATAATACATGGTCTGTTTTTACAGAACCATATTTTGTGACAACAGTAGAACCCTCAACAATCGGCAGGATATCCCGCTGAACGCCTTCTCTTGAAACATCGGCAGAAGAAGATGCACCGCCGTTCTTTGCGATTTTATCAATCTCATCGATAAAGATAATCCCGCTCTCTTCTGCTCTCTGAACAGCTTCCTGGCTGACTTCATCCATATCGATGAGTTTGCTTGCTTCTTCATTCGTCAGGACTTTTCTGGCTTCTCTGACTGTCATTTTGCGCCGTTTCTTTTTCTTTGGCATTAATCCGCTCAGCGCATCCTGCATGTTCATACCCATCTGCTCCATACCCGAGCCCTGCAGCATGTCAAACATAGAAGGCTGCTGTTCTTCGACTTCTACTGTTACATAGTAGTCTTCGAGCTCTCCTAAAGCCAGCTGATGCGCCATTCGTTTTCTTTTTTCTTCGATGTTTGCTTCTTCCTGGCTCTCCGCCTCATCTTCACCATTCGGCTGGCTGCCTCCAAAAAACATTTCAAACGGATTTTTAACGCCAGATTGTTTTTTCTTCCCAGGAACTAACAGACGAACAATGCGTTTGTTTGCATTTTCTTCTGCCTGTTCCTTTACTTCATTCATTTTCTCTTCTTTGATAAGCCGAACAGAAGTCTCCACAAGATCTCTGACCATTGATTCAACATCTCTGCCTACATAGCCGACTTCGGTAAATTTAGTAGCTTCAATTTTGATAAATGGCGCACCTGAAAGCTTGGCAATTCGTCTGGCAATTTCAGTTTTCCCGACGCCGGTAGGACCCATCATTAAAATGTTTTTCGGAACGACCTCGTCCTTCAGCTTTTCATCCAGAAGACTTCTTCTATAGCGGTTTCTTAATGCCACGGCGACAGCTTTTTTCGCATTTTGCTGACCGACAATATATTGGTCTAACCGATCTACAATCTGTCTAGGAGTTAACGGTTTTTTTTCCATGCGCCTCAAGTCCTTTCTATTCAAGCTCTTCCAGTATGATTTGATCGTTCGTGTAAACACAAATTTCGCCTGCTGTTTCTAACGCGGCTCTGGCAATCTCACTTGCGGACATGCTTTCACCGGCATGCTTTTTCAATGCTCTTCCCGCTGCCAAAGCGTAATTGCCTCCTGATCCAATCGCGAGAATGCCGTCATCTGGTTCGATCACCTCGCCTGTTCCCGATACGAGAAGCAAAGTATCCTGATTCATAACAATCAGCATGGCTTCGAGCTTTCTTAGCACTTTATCGCTGCGCCATTCCTTCGCAAGCTCAACAGCCGCACGTTTTAAGTTGCCGTTATATTCTTCAAGCTTAGCTTCAAACTTTTCGAATAAAGTGAAAGCGTCTGCAACAGATCCCGCAAAGCCAGCAAGAACTTTGCCGTTAAACAGTTTTCTCACTTTCCGTGCCGTGTGTTTCATGACAACAGCCTGACCAAATGTTACTTGGCCGTCTCCGGACATAGCGCTTCGTCCTTTATGCTGTACGGCAAATATTGTGGTCGCATGAAAAGATGACATAAAGGGCCTCCTTTAATTTTTCTTAAATGCTCTTGGATGGTGAGACATATATGTGTTTCTCAACATTTCCTTCGAAACATGCGTGTATATCTGTGTAGAAGACAGATTGGAATGCCCGAGCAGTTCTTGAACGCTTCTCAAATCCGCTCCTTCATTTAACAGATGCGTGGCGAACGTATGTCGAAGCATATGCGGATGGATATGTAAAGTGCTTGACGCTTTTTGAACAAGCCCGCTTAAAATATGTCTGATGCCACGGGCTGTAAGCGGTCCGCCTCTTTGATTTACGAATAATAGATCATGAGGTTCTTTTGCCTTCATCAGCAAGCACTGTCTTCCGCTATTCATGTATACCTTCAACGCTTCGCGGGCATAAGACCCAAAGGGGATATAGCGCTGCTTCTTGCCTTTACCGTGAACAAGCACAGTGTCCATAAATAAATCAACGTCGTTAATAGTTATGGAACAGCATTCACTGACCCTCATTCCGGTGGCATAGAGCAGCTCTAACAGCGCTTGATCCCTCATTCCGGCCGGCTGGCTTATATCTGAAACTTCAAACAGCTCCTCAAGCTCTTTTTGATATAGAAACTTCGGTATCCGTTTCTCCTGTTTTGGCAGATGAACAAGCTGAAACGGATTTTCTTCAATAAGCTTTTCCCGCATCAGAAACTTATAAAAGCTTCTTAATGCAGATATCTTTTTGCTTATTGTTCTTCTCGATAAACCTTTTTCATAGGCTTCTGTCAAAAAAATCCTAGTATCTTGATATGCAGCTTCTTCAAATCCATTTATACCTTGAACGCGCAGGAAAGTCTCGAATTCTTCAATTGAATCCACATAATTCACAATAGTATATTGTGAATAATTTTTTTCAATTTGTAAATATTCAACGAATAACTTTACGAAATTCTTAACATTCTCCATGCCTAAAACCTCCCTAGGAAGGGCTTTTAAATGGTATCACAAATCGCGCTCAGGTTGCAATCAATACCTATATTGTTTTCGAAATTGTTTGAATTGTTTCAATCGCACGGTTCGCGTATTGTTCATTTCGTTCTTTTTTATTTTTAATTTTAACTGGCAATTCTTTTAAAAGCCCAAAGTTTGCATTCATCGGCTGGAAGTTCTTCTGGTTTGTTGTTGTAATATAATGTGCCATACTGCCAATTGCTGTTTCCTGAGGGAAAATAACAAGCTCTTCTCCCAATACAAGCTTCGCCGCATTAATGCCTGCTACAAGTCCTGAGGCAGCTGATTCCACATATCCTTCTACTCCCGTCATTTGGCCTGCAAAGAACAGATCACTGCGGTTTTTAAATTGATAAGTCGGCTTTAACAGGCTAGGAGAGTTAATAAATGTGTTTCTGTGCATCACGCCATATCTGACGATTTCTACATTTTCAAGTCCTGGAATCAACTTGAGAACTTCCTTTTGGTCTCCCCATTTTAAATGAGTCTGGAATCCTACAATATTATAAAGTGTTCCCGCAGCATCATCCTGTCTGAGCTGAACGACGGCATAAGGGCGTTTTCCTGTAACAGGATGCTCTAGACCAACCGGTTTCATCGGACCGAAAAGCATTGTTTTCTTACCCCGTTTTGCCATGACTTCAATCGGCATGCAGCCTTCAAAGAAAATCTCTTTTTCAAATTCTTTTAACGGCACTGTTTCTGCTGATGTTAATGCTTCATGAAAACGGTCAAACTCTTCTTCTGTCATCGGGCAGTTCAAATATGCTGCTTCACCTTTATCATAACGGGATTTCAGGTATACTTTATCCATATCAAGGCTGTCTTTTTCTACAATTGGCGCCGCTGCGTCATAAAAATATAAATAGTCCTCTCCAGTCAGCTCCTTCAGCTGGGCGGACAGCGATTCAGATGTTAACGGACCCGTTGCGATGATAGTAGGGCCTTCAGGAATTTCAGTCATTTCTTCATTAATAACGGTTACGTTTGGATGATTTTTCACCCGATTTGTCACACTTGCGGCAAATTCATGCCGGTCTACTGCAAGAGCGCCTCCGGCAGGCACCGAACATTCGTCAGCCGCCGCGATAATGGCTGAATCAAGCGCACGCATTTCTTCCTTTAATACACCGACAGCGTTAGCAAGTGTATTAGAGCGAAGAGAGTTGCTGCAGACAAGCTCTGCAAATTTATCTGTATGGTGCGCAGGCGTTTGTTTAACTGGCCGCATTTCATACAATTTGACTTGAATCCCCCGTTTGGCAAGCTGCCATGCCGCTTCACTTCCTGCGAGTCCGGCTCCGATTACATTCACTGTTTGTTGATTCATCTTTCACATCTCCTAGTTTATTATTCAAGGCCTTCTTTTAACACACAAAGAAGGTGAGCAAGACCCTGCTCACCGCTACTTCTGTGGTTCTTCCTTATAATCGCATTCCACACATTGGACTTGTATGCCTTTTTTGAGTTTTTTCTCGACGAGCATTTTGCCGCATTTCGGGCATTTTCGTTCAATTGGTTTGTCCCATGATACGAATTCACAGTCCGGATAACGGTCACAGCCGTAAAACACCCGTTTCTTTTTCGATTTTCGCTCAACAATGTTTCCTTCTCCGCAGCTCGGGCACTTCACACCGATTTGTTTCACAATCGGTTTCGTGTTCCGGCAGTCAGGGAAGTTGGAGCAAGCTAAGAATTTACCGTACCGTCCCATTTTATATACCATTGGAGAACTGCACAATTCACAATCCTCTCCAGCATACTCTGGTTCAATCTCAACTTCCTTCATTTCCGATTCGGCTTTTTTGACCCGTTTTTCAAAATCGGTGTAGAAATTATCGATAATCTTGACCCATTCGGTATTTCCTTCTTCAACATGATCAAGATCTCTCTCCATTTTAGCTGTAAACTCAACGTTAATGATCTCAGGGAAAAACTCCATGATCAAGTCAAGAACGATCTGACCTAATTCGGTCGGAACGAAACGTTTATTATCCAATGCCACGTAGCCGCGCCGCTGAATAGTATCAAGTGTCGGAGCATATGTGGATGGACGGCCGATACCGCGTTCTTCAAGGGTTTTAACGAGCCGGGCCTCAGTATATCGCGGAGGCGGCTGGGTAAAATGCTGCTCAGGTTCTATATCTTTTGATAATACCGTGTCGCCTTCTTGTAAGTCAGGCAGCATCCGGTCTTTTTCTTCCATTTGATCGTCTTTTCCTTCAACATACACCTTCATAAACCCGGAAAACTTGACTTTACTTCCATTTGCACGAAATGTCAAACCGTTGTTTGTCAGGTCGACACTCATTGTATCGAGAACAGCCGGTGCCATTTGGCTGGCAACAAAACGCTCCCAAATTAATTTATACAGTCTCATTTGGTCTCTGCCGAGGACTGCTTTTAATTCACTTGGTTTTCTAAGAACTGATGTCGGTCGAATTGCTTCGTGGGCATCCTGGGCATTTTCATTCTTTTTCGCAGGCTTCCGTTTTCCGCCTAGGAACTCTTTTCCATATGTCTGATCAATAAATGCAGCTGCTTCATCAACAGCCGTATTTGAAATACGGGTTGAATCCGTTCTCATATACGTGATCAGACCAACCGTTCCTTCTCTTCCTAAATCAATTCCTTCATATAATTGCTGTGCAATCATCATCGTTTTCTTCGCTCTGAAATTGAGCTTGCGAGCCGCTTCCTGCTGCAGGGTAGAAGTGGTAAAAGGCAAAGCAGGATTACGTTTGCGTTCCTTTTTGGTTACTTTTTCAACTGTATATTGATTCCCTTTGAGCTGAGAAAGAATCTCTTTTACATCAGCTTCACTATTTAAAGGAAGTTTTTTGCCGTTTTTCCCGAAAAAGCTCGCTTCAAAGGTTTCTTGACCTTTTAAGAACGTACCGTCAATTGTCCAATATTCCTCAGGCTTAAAGTCGTTAATCTCTTTTTCACGGTCAATAATCAAACGGAGGGCAACGGATTGCACGCGTCCTGCGCTAAGCCCTTTTTTGACTTTTTTCCATAAGATTGGACTGATTTTATATCCGACAAGCCTGTCTAAAATACGTCTCGCTTGCTGTGCATCCACTAAATCCATATTGATCATGCGGGGATGCTTAAACGATTCCTTAATAGCGTCTTTTGTAATTTCGTTAAACACCACACGGCAGTCAGAGTTGAGATCTAAATCAAGACTGTGTGCCAAATGCCATGCAATCGCTTCCCCTTCTCTGTCGGGGTCGGCTGCGAGATACACTTTTTTGGCTTTTTTCGCAGCCGTTTTCAGCTCTTTTAATACTGGGCCTTTACCTCGAATGGTAATATATTTCGGTTCAAAATTCTGTTCTATGTCAACTCCCATTTGACTTTTTGGAAGATCCCGGACATGTCCCATTGATGCTTTTACTTTATATTTTTTACCTAAGTAACGTTCAATCGTTTTCGCCTTAGCGGGCGATTCCACGATGACTAGATAATCAGACATTTTCATCCCCCTCAAGAGGTGTTCTCTCTCTTTTCAAGATATTTCAATTTTATTTTTGCAGCTGTCTTTATTTGGCTTTCAACATTTCATTCTTTATCATGAACGTCATTAATTAAATAGAAAACAATATGCAACTTTAAATCCTCACTATTATTAAATATTACAATACCGTTTGTCAAACGATAATTCAAAAGGGTTCCGTATATTGAACGTTTCTCTCAGGAAGTTCCTCGAAAATATCCTCTGCTGACCATATGGCTTTAGCCCCCTGCTGGATCAGTTTTATAGGCCCTCCGGCGTAAGGGTCAAATAATGAACCGGGTACGGCAAATACCTCTCTCCCTTGTTCCAATGCTTGATAGGCAGTAATCAGCGAACCGCTTTTTTCTTTGCCCTGAACGACAATAACGCCTTCACTTATTCCGCTGATAATACGGTTTCTCATAGGGAAATGCCATTTTTGGGGTTTAGTTTCAGGTGGGTGCTCTGACAGCAGGATATGGTGTTTAGCCATGTGATCTGCTAACTGAAGGTTTTCTCGGGGATAAATGTGTTGAAATCCGCCTGCAATGACGCCAATTGTCCGCCCCTTCGCCTTAATACTTGCAGCATGGGACATTCCGTCTATCCCAGACGCCAGTCCGCTGACAATCACCCAACCTTTACGACAGATCTCTTTTGTAAGATGATTGACAACTTGTTTCCCATAAGCTGTTGGATTTCTTGTCCCTACAATTCCAATTTTTCTCCCTTTCGAAAGAAGAGTCATATCACCTTTTGCAAACAGTACGGCGGGGGGATCATAAATGCTTTTAAGCCAGAAAGGATATTGGTTTGAAGAAATAGGGATGGTGTTAATGCCTTGCTCACGATAAGCAGCAAGTACACGCTGGAGCTTTGGATAAAGTTGTTCTATTTCGTTTTTTAATGCAGCTGCTTTTATTTGATCACGAGTAACCGTTTGTAACACGGGTGATGTCAGCGACATAGACGGATCGGCTTTCCACCATTTTAATAGAAGGGATGGGGATAATAATTGATTGATTCTGCAAATCGTTAAGCAGGCAGCGGCCTGATCCAATAGATTGACCTCCTTTTGTTAGAAAAAGCAGGAACAGCCTTGACGGCTGTCCCTTTTTTATTAATGCGTTTTACAAGTTTCGAACAAATTCTTCTCTTTCAGCACCTTGATTAAGGTTTCACCCATGACAGAAGGTGTCTCTGCAACTTCGATTCCGCATGCATTAAGGGTTTTGATTTTTTCATCAGCTGTCCCTTTTCCGCCGGAAATAATGGCGCCTGCATGCCCCATGCGCTTCCCAGGAGGTGCTGTTTTACCGCCGATAAAACCGACTACCGGTTTTGTCATGTTGGCTTTTACCCACTCTGCCGCTTCCTCTTCGGCAGTACCGCCGATTTCGCCAATCATGATGACTGCGTGTGTGTCAGGATCTTCGTTAAACGCTTTTAAAACGTCAATAAAGTTTGTTCCATTTACAGGGTCGCCGCCGATTCCAACAGCTGTAGATTGCCCTACACCCGCTTCTGAGAGCTGGTGCACCGCTTCGTATGTTAATGTTCCTGAACGTGATACAACGCCTACATGACCCTTTTTATGGATGTATCCGGGCATAATGCCGATTTTACATTCTTCAGGCGTAATGACACCAGGACAGTTCGGCCCTATCAGTCTCGTTTTCTTGCCTTCCATGAAGCGTTTGACCTTCACCATATCCAAAACCGGGATATGTTCTGTGATACAAATCACGAGATCAAGCTCCGCATCTACCGCTTCCATAATCGCATCAGCTGCAAACGGTGCGGGCACATATATAACAGACGCGTTAGCGCCGGTCGTTTGAACTGCTTCAGCCACTGTATTAAATACAGGAACACCTTCCGCTTCAGTTCCGCCTTTTCCAGGTGTTACACCGCCAACGATATTTGTGCCGTATTCGAGCATCTGCTTCGTATGAAATAAAGCGGTAGAACCTGTAATCCCTTGCACAATAACTCTTGTATCTTTATTAATGAAAACACTCATTATTTGGTCCCCTGCCTTTCATTCTTTCTTAAACTAAGGATACGATTTTCTGCGCGCCGTCAGCCATTGATTCCGCAGATGTAATGTTTAATCCTGATTCACTAAGGATTTTCTTCCCTAGATCCACGTTTGTGCCTTCAAGACGGACGACAAGCGGCAATGTCAAACCAACTTGTCTAGTCGCTTCAACAACCCCTTCTGCGATGACATCACATTTCATAATGCCGCCGAAAATGTTGACAAAAATCCCTTTAACGTTTTGATCAGAAAGAATGATTTTAAATGCTTCCGTGACTTTTTCCGCGGTTGCACCGCCGCCCACATCAAGGAAGTTGGCCGGTTCTCCTCCATAATGCTTGATAATATCCATCGTGGACATTGCAAGTCCCGCGCCGTTTACCATACAGCCGATATTTCCATCAAGGGAAATGTAGCTTAGATCATATTTGGACGCTTCAATTTCTTTCGGATCTTCTTCATCCAAATCTCTGTATTCCATAATGTCCTTTTGTCGGTACAACGCATTGCTGTCAAAATTCAATTTTGCATCAAGCGCCATCACATTTCCGTCGCCGGTAACAACAAGCGGATTGATTTCGGCGATTGAGCAGTCTTTCTCAACAAACGCTTTATATAGTCCAAGCATAAATTTAGCAGCTTTTCCCACGAGCTCTTTTGGAATATTAATAGCGAATGCAATTTCTCTGGCTTGATAGCCTTGAAGGCCAACAGCCGGATCAATGACAGCTTTTTTGATTTTTTCCGGTGTTTTCTCCGCAACCTCTTCAATTTCCGTTCCGCCTTCTTCAGAAGCCATCAAAACGATTCTTGAAGTGGCGCGGTCAAGCACTAGACCGATGTAATATTCTTTTTTAATATCGCAGCCTTCTTCAATAAGTAAGCGTTTTATTACTTGGCCGTCCGGACCCGTCTGATGTGTAACTAGGGTCTTCCCTAATAGTTCTTCGGCATACGCTTTTACTTCGTCTAATGATTTTGCTATTTTTACCCCACCAGCTTTGCCTCGACCGCCAGCATGAATTTGAGCCTTTACGACATAAACCGAGCTGGATAAGCTCTTTGCACTCTCAACTGCTTCTTCTGCTGTAAAAGCCACTTTACCTTCAGGAACAGATACCCCATATTTTCTGAGGACTTCTTTTCCCTGGTACTCATGGATATTCATTTCCCATCCTCCTAACTTATGTAACAAAACTAAAATAGACTGCGCTTTCATTCTATAATAATACTGGAAGAATTGTCTACAGTTCGATGCAAAATCTTTTAATCCTTCTAAACATTCAAACTTTTACTTTATTAAAAACATAAATTTCAAAGGAGGGTGGGGAATATTTTAGCTATTTTTTGTTTTTTACGCTTTCGTCCAATTTGTAAATGAATGAAAAAATCTCGGCTACCGTTTCATAAAGAGCTTCAGGAATTTGATCATCTACCGTCAAATGGCGCATTAATTCGACAAGGGTCCGATCTTCTTGAATCGGCACCCCTGCTTTTTTCGCTTCTTTGATAATGTTGTCGGCTACATGGCCCTTCCCTGTGGCAATCACTCTCGGCGCCTTGTCTTTTTGTTCTTCATAATGGAGAGCAACAGCTTTTCTGATCGGTGTCTGCTCTTTCATATTTTCACATCCACTTCCTGATCACTGATACTTGTTATATATTGATCGATTGAAGCCTTTTCTTCGGTGTGATCCCTTTTTTTAGCGTTTACCCCTGAAAGGCTGTACCCCATTTCCTTTAGCCCCTGTTTAAGCGCGGGCACCATCGGATCGATCGCAGCCTGCAGCTCGAAATCAGTCTCTATTGTAATCGTCATGACTTTTTGCTGTACCAAGCAATCAACGACGGTTTCTTTTAGTGTATCAAGCTGCAGCAAAAACAAAAGGCGGCAATGGGAAGGATCAAGCTTTCCATCTGCTTCCTTCTTTCCTTTAAACAGAACAGTCATGTCCTGAACCCCTGACTTCGAAAACATCGGAAATGACATTACAATTTGGCTGTATGACGGATGGTCCTGCTGCATGAAAAGCTGGCCATTTAATTTATGAAAAAGCTGATCGGCTTCTTGTTTGACTGGTTCGGCTACCTCATGCGATGCTCTTAAAGCAGAAAGAGCCAGCTTGATGGATTGCATTTCGCCAGATGTGACTGCGCTTCCTTGTTCAAACGCTTTAATGAACGCAACCTCGTCCCTTGCGCCGATTGCCGTTTTCACTTTGGATAAGAAAGAAAGAACATCTGCCTTATCCGCCAAATGGGGTGCTGTCTGCTGAACAGCCTTTAAAAAGACTTCGGCTTCCTGGTCTGTGACTTGTGCCGCCTGTAAAACAGCTGAAGCTGCAAGTGACTTACTATCACCCGATGAAGCAGCCGCTTTAATCCAATTTGCTGCTTCTTTCACAATTTGGAGACTGTTTTTTTCAGCAGATTCCGTCAGCTTCACCAGCAGCTGGCGGGCTTCTTTAATTGGAATGTCTGCTGCTGTTTTAACAGGCTCTTCTTGTATGCTTCTCTGTTCTGCTGTGTGATTTGCAATCGGCAGGCTGGCTTTTCCGGGGGAGCCAGCTGGTGTGCTAAGCTCCCTGCTTCCAGCTGTATTCGCCGGAGAAGGTGCTTTCGTATTGTCGGTTAAAGAAATAAGCTTATCAATCAGCCGTTCTGCATGGACATCGATTTCACTATTTAAAAGCACCGTAACTGCTTCCTTTAGCTTTGATATCATTTGGCTCTGCTGAGGGTTTTGGTCGATTGCCCGAAGCAGCTGGGATACGTGCTGATGCAACGGAACAGGCGATTTCACAGCGTGAACACCATTCAAAATCTCGGAGTGAATGGGAAGATCACGCTTTAAAGCGAAGAGAACCGTTTCAACTGCTTTTTTTGTGTCTTGCGAAGGCAGCGTGTCCATCCAGCGGACAGCTGTTTTGATATCATTTTCTGTTACGGGTGTTTTGCTCTTCAGCATCGCTCCTGTCATCATGAGAGCTGCGTTTGACGTCTTCACTGACATGGCTTTTAAAAGCTTGCCAGCTGCATCCTGAATGGTTTTAGGATTTTGATCAAAGCTTTGAACGACCTGAAGACGGCCTGTTTGTTCTGCCGTTTTTTTTTCGTAGGAAAACCAATAGTATGCCTGAGGACGAAGCTGGGTTTCAAGTTTTCCCTGAACAGTTTGATTGCCGACTTGGATCAGGGCATGCTGATCTCCTAGTAAACGAAGCACTTTTCCTAAGAGGAGACGCTTCTCCCCGTTTAGCGCTTCGTTTACTTTTGATGTTTCCTGCGGGACGGCTGTACGCCCGAAAAGGTGCTGCAGCGCCTTTTGCACATCATTTCGTATGTTCATTTTAAAAAGGTGCCTCCTTGTCCATGGTGATTTATCTGAAAGATTGAACAGGAGCGAAAGTTTTGCGGTGCAATTCAGTTGGGCCGTATGCAGCAAGAGCTTCCAAATGTTCTTTTGTCCCATAGCCTTTATTTTTTTCAAAGCCGTACATGGGATACGTTTCGGCATAAGCGCTCATCATTCGGTCCCTCGTCACTTTTGCGATACACGCACCTGCCGCAATAGACACGCTTTTGGCATCTCCTTTTATAATTGACGCCTGAGCCGTGTCGAGCGGAAGTGTCATTGCGTCAACAAGCAAATAATCAGGTGTATCCGACAAATCCTGTATCGCTTTCACCATTGCCATTTTTGAAGCTTCATATATATTGATCTCATCAATCACAGTAGCTTCTACAATTCCTATCCCGACCGCCAGTGCTTCCTTCATAATAAGCTCGTAATATTCCTCGCGTTTTTTCTCTGAAAGCTTTTTGGAGTCTGTCAGCCCAAGTATTTCACATTCCTCTGGAAGGATGACTGCGCTGGCGACAACTGGTCCTGCCAATGGCCCCCGGCCGACCTCGTCAACACCTGCAATCAAGCGAAATCCTTTGTTTCTTGCCAGCCTTTCATAGGAAGTCATATTCACCCATTGTTCTTTCAGCGCTTTTTCTTTCGCTTGCTTTTTAAGCCATTGCTCTACAAGCGTTTGAACGCTTTTTCTCGGGTCGTTTTCGCATTGGGCAATAAATGGGTCTTGTGCATCCTTCACTTCCTGCAAACGGTCTTTAATGTCCTTTACGGTTAATGTATTCACTTTCTCTTCTCCCTTACTGTATGTATCGGTTCAGCCAAGAAAAAATAAAGACCCGCATTTCTGCGCGCCTTTACATCGTCGGCTGTTCAAATGACAGCCTGCCGAACTTTTCAGTGCGAATATCGCGAATGATGACTTCAGTCGTCTTATCATAGTTAATAAGCCCACCGCTCATGAGACAGCCCCGCTTTTCACCTATTGCATCAAACAACTCGGCAATGTCCTCTGGTATCTCATCAAGGCCATAACGCTCTTTAAGCCGTTCTGGGTAATGTTCTTCGAGAAAACGAAGACCAAACACGGCCACGTCCTGCAAATTGATAATCGAGTCTTTAATAGCCCCGGTGACTGCCAGTCTCAAACCGACAAGCTCATCCTCAAATTTAGGCCACAAAATTCCCGGTGTATCTAATAGCTCTAATTCTTTCCCAACTTTGACCCACTGTTGAGAAGTCGTAATACCAGGTCTGTCTCCCGTTTTTGCTATGTTTTTCTTTGCAAGCCGGTTGATGAGCGTTGATTTTCCGACGTTTGGAATGCCGATAATCAAAGCGCGAATCGCTCTCGGCTTCACACCTTTCGCACGCATCCGGTCAAATTTTTCTTGGAGGATCTCTTTTGATGCAGGCACAATTTGATTTAACCCTTGTCCATTTACAGAATTAATAGACAGAGAGCGGATCCCCTGCTTCTCAAAGTGCTCTTTCCACTGCTGTGTAACTGCCGCATCTGCTTTGTCAGCCTTGTTTAACAGCATAATTCGCGGCTTGTTTTTTAGAATATCTTCAATCATTGGGTTTCTTGATGACATTGGAATTCTGGCATCTACCAATTCATATACGATATCGATTAATTTTAATTTTTCGGTTACTTCCCTTCTTGCTTTTGCCATATGGCCCGGGAACCATTGAATTGTCATGTGACACGAACACCGCCTTTATCTTCAGTATGCATGATTCATTGTTGTCCTTTATGTATTTTACGATGCCTGTCCGGCATTTTCAAATTCTGTATAAAAAAAGAGCTTGTTACAGGTAACAAGCTCTTTTCGTTCGTTATCATTATCGTCTGATCTCTTTAATACGAGCCGCTTTTCCGCGAAGTTCACGCAGATAGTAAAGTTTAGCACGGCGTACTTTACCGTAACGTACAACTTCGATTTTCGCGATTTTTGGTGTGTGTACAGGGAAAGTACGTTCAACGCCAACACCGTAAGAAATCTTACGAACTGTGAACGTTTCGCTGATTCCACCACCACGACGCTTAATCACAACACCTTCAAAGATCTGGATACGCTCACGGTTACCCTCAACAACTTTAACGTGTACACGTAAAGTGTCACCAGGACGGAACGCAGGAAGATCAGTACGAAGCTGTTCTTTTGTGATATCTTCAATTAGTTTTTGCATCGTTTTCAACTCCTTCCAACAGATGCTCTTGGCCACAAAAACCGGCACAGCGGAACATCGTTTTCAAGCTTACAGCGGATAAGCCCGCTTAAGCCACAAGTAGTATCTTATCACAATTTCATAGCCTATGCAATAAAATCTATTCTTTTTCCCATTCAGAAATCCACTTTCTTTGCTGCTCTGTAAGCGGGTAGTCTTTCAACAGATCCGGACGTCTTAGGTAGGTCCTTCTGATCGATTCTTTATTCCGCCATTCTTCAATTTTTGCATGGTTTCCTGACAAGAGTGTTTCAGGCACTTTTAAACCTTTGTAATCTGCCGGTCTTGTATAATGCGGGTGCTCTAAAAGTCCGGTGCTGAAGGAATCCTCAATATGGGAAGCCTCTTTACCCAGTACACCCGGAAGCAGTCTGACCACACTGTCTGCGATCATCATTGCAGGGAGCTCACCGCCGGTCAGAACAAAATCGCCAATTGATATTTCATCCGTTACCAAGTGCTCGCGAATGCGTTCATCATAGCCTTCATAGTGGCCGCAAATGAACAGCAAATGCTCTTCCTTTGCTAATTGTTCGGCTTTTTTTTGGGTAAAACGCTCACCTTGCGGGCATACGAGGATAATACGCGGAGCAGCGGCTGCCTTTGATGTCAGGTCCTCGACCGCGTCAAAAACAGGCTGAGGCTTGAGAACCATGCCTGCCCCGCCGCCATAAGGATAATCATCAACAGTATTGTGCTTGTTATCAGAGTACTCCCGGAAATTTACGACTTGAAACTGCACCGCATCTTTTTCCTGGGCTTTTTGAAGAATTGATGAGCCGAGCACGCCTTCAAACATTTCGGGAAACAGCGTCAAAAAGTCGATTTTCATTCGTCTATTAACCCTTCCATGAGTTCAATCTCAATTTTCTTTTCCCTGACATCGATATGTTTGACCACTGATTCAATGTAAGGAATGAGTGCGTCTTTTTTTCCTTTTCTTCCGATGACCCAAACGTCATTGGCTCCAGGCGTCAAAATTTCTTTGACCTTTCCGATGAGTTCGCCTTCTTCAGTAAATACTTCACACCCAATAATTTCGTGGAAATAAAATTCACCCTCATTCAGCTCTCCTAATTCTTCTTCAGGAACTTTAATGATTGCGTTTTTCAGCTCTTCTACTTCATTTAGGTTTTGTCTTTCTTTAAACTGCAGGAGATGAAATTGCTTATGCAGTCTATGTGTGTTTACCGTTACCTCCACTGGTTCGTTACGGCCGTCCATAAACAAATACAGCGTGTTTCCCGGCTTGTATCGTTCTTCGGCAAAATCTGTTTTTGAAATCACCCGCACTTCGCCTTTGATTCCGTGGGTATTTACGATTTTGCCTACATTAAACCATCGCTTTGTCATATGATCACCTCTGGCGAATTTCAATTACTTTTCCGTCTTTTATGACGATGGTGTTCGCTGCTGTTTTCTCATGCCAGTCATCCCCGGCTTCAATCGTCAGCAGCGCATCGACTTCCTTTTCTTTCAACTCACTGCCAAGCGGCAATGTATGTACTTGAGCAATTTGAAAATCGATGATTTTTATATCATCTTTTCGCTTTTCTATTGCCTTTTTAAATTGTTCAATCATATCAGGGTTTTGCTGTTCTTTCTCATGTTTTCTAAGCTGAAAATAGAGCTGGCTGCATTCTCGTTCAAGCATTTGTTTCTTTTCGACAAAAGAAGCTAAAAGCTTTTCTTTACTGCGCTCGGTTAAGACTTGCATAACGGCTACACGGTGAATAATTTGCATCGCACCAAGCTCCCCGCTTTTAAAACTTTTTCTCGCCCAGGCTTTTCTATTTTGCCTAAGCTTCTATCAGTTTACCCTTTTTTTGCGTGTAAAAAAAGGGGAGGTGCCGGCCCTCTCCCTTTTAGTCAAATATTTCAAATTGAACTTTCTTAGAAGACTGTGCGCCAGCTGCAAATACAGCTGTTCGAATCGCTTTTGCAGTCCGGCCTTGCTTTCCGATAACTTTACCGGTATCTGACTTATGGACAGATAAGCGCAGCGCAATCTTTTGATCGGTTTCTTCTCTTATGACGCGAATGTCATCTGGATGATCAACAAGCGGCGTCACAATGTGGACAATCAAATCTTCCAAGTGTTGATCAGTCATTACTTGCCTTGTTTAGCGTTGTGGAATTTTTCCATGATTCCTTGGCTAGAGAACAAGTTGCGAACTGTATCAGATGGTTTCGCTCCAGTTTGAAGCCATTTAAGAGCAAGCTCTTCGTCAATTTTTACTTCCGCTGGTTTTGCAACCGGGTTGTAAGTTCCGACTGTTTCGATGAAACGGCCGTCACGTGGTGAACGAGAATCTGCTACAACAATACGATAGAAAGGAGATTTTTTTGCTCCCATACGTTTTAAACGAATTTTTACTGCCATTTTACTAGCACCTCCGAAAATATTTCAACAAGATAGTATATTAACAATGATAAAAGTGTTTGTAAAGTGTTTTTTCTTAACAACGGTTTTATCATGTATAACCGATTACATAAAAGGTAGCTTAAACCCTTTTTTCTTGCCTTTTGACATGTTTGTCATCTGCTTCATCATTTTTTTCATTTCATCAAACTGCTTAAGCAGACGGTTGACTTCCTGTACGGATGTCCCGCTTCCTTTTGCAATCCGCTTCCGCCGGCTGGCATTGATAATATCCGGCTGTTCTTTTTCAAGAACAGTCATTGATTTGATGATTGCTTCCACATGATTCAGCTGTTTTTCATCAACTTGGATGTTTTTCAGGCCTTTCATTTTACCTGCACCCGGCATCATTTGCAGAAGCTCATCAAGCGGCCCCATGTTTCTGACTTGCCCGAGCTGCTCCAGAAAATCGTCCAATGTGAAGCTCATCGTTCTCATTTTTTGTTCCAGCTCTTTGGCTTTGTCTTCATCAACGCTGGCCTGTGCTTTTTCAATCAATGTCAGCACGTCGCCCATGCCGAGAATCCTTGATGCCATGCGTTCAGGATGGAACGGCTCTAACGCATCAAGCTTTTCGCCCAAACCTGCGAACTTAATTGGCGTGTTTGTGACAGCGCGAATAGAAAGCGCAGCCCCGCCGCGTGTGTCTCCATCCAGCTTAGTTAACACAACACCGGTTAAACCGAGCTGTTCATTAAAGCTTTTGGCAACATTCACAGCGTCCTGACCGGTCATTGAATCGACAACCAGGAAAATTTCTTCCGGATTCGCGATTTCTTTGACGTTGGTCAGTTCATCCATCAGTTCATGGTCGATATGCAAGCGGCCTGCCGTATCCAAAATGACATAGTCATAATGTTCTTCCTTGGCTTTCTCAATAGCCTGTTTAGCTATTTCTACAGGACTGACCTGATCGCCAAGAGAGAAAACAGGCATATCAAGCTGTTTGCCGAGTGTTTCCAGCTGCTTAATTGCGGCTGGGCGGTAAATATCGGCAGCAACCAGCATCGGTTTGCGATTATGCTTTTTGCGCAGCAGATTCGCAAGCTTACCGCTTGTTGTCGTTTTACCGGCACCTTGGAGACCGACCATCATAATAACAGTCGGCGGCCTTTTTGCGACGGCGATTTTGCTCTCTTCGCCGCCCATCAGCTCAGTCAGTTCCTCTTTAACAACTTTAATGACCTGCTGGCCGGGCGTCAGACTTTTCATGACGTCTTGGCCTACAGCGCGTTCACTTACTTTTTTGACAAAATCTTTGACTACTTTAAAGTTAACGTCAGCCTCAAGCAGCGCAAGACGAACCTCACGCATCATATCTTTTACATCTTGTTCGCTGACTTTCCCTTTTCCGCGGATTTTAGAAATCGTCTGCTGCAGTCGGTCGGCTAATCCTTCAAATGCCATAGTTTGCCGCCTCCTAATCTAATTTCTCAAGCGCTTCAATCAGAGCTGTAATTTCTTCCTCTTCTTTTGAACCGGAAGCAAGCTCCTTCAGCTTATTAAACATCTCTTTACGCTCCTGAAACTTTTTCAAAAGGAGCAGCTTTTCTTCATATTGTTCAAGCATCGCTTCTGTTCGTTTGATGTTATCATAAACAGCTTGTCTTGAAACCTCATATTCTTCGGCTATTTCGCCTAGGGAGAAATCGTCCAAATAATAAAGCGACATATAGCTCTTCTGTTTTGACGTCAACAACGACTGATAAAAATCAAACAGATAATTCATTCTCGTTGTCTTTTCGAGTGACATTTGAGCTCTCCCCTTTGTTAAGTCAAATCCCTTTACGATAACTTAGTTTACACGGTTTTATTGACACTGTCAAGTTTTTATCTTGTCAAAGCGGCGATTAACTTTTTCCAAAATACGCTAAATATCATCCAATTTATTCCGATATTGTATATGAACCCTATTTTAAGGAGGATTTTTATGAAAAAAATCGGTTTATTGTTTATGTTATGTCTGGCAGCCCTGTTTACAATAGGTTTCCCGGCACAGCAAGCAGACGCTGCTGAGGCACCTTATAAGGCCTCAATCACAAATATCAGCACAGATGGAGGGGTATACGGTAAAATCAATTACGGACAAGGTCAATATTGGCGAGTCAAGTACAATATTACAGTAAGCGGCAAATTACTCGACCAAAACGGACAGCCAGTGCCAAACGCGCCCGTAAGATTTGAAGCGGACACGAAGGTCGGAAACACAACACAAACTGCTTCAGGAACAACTGATGCAAACGGAACATTTGAGGTTCCAATGTATTTGGGGCCAGCTGCTGGGTATTACACGTATTACACATCTGTTTCTGTTCATTACTATGACATCATCCCATTCAGAGTTTTTTCAGGTGAATCAAGACTGGTATCCACTGATAACAGTCTTTATCATTTCGCCTATCAAGTAAGAAGATAAAAAAGAAAAGGCCCCAAGATGTAGGGGCCTTTTTCTTAATCGTCGGCTTTTTCCACTAAATCTGAAAAGAGTCCGTACACATAGGATTCTGGATCAAATTCCTGAAGATCATCAACTTTTTCTCCTAAACCGACTAGTTTAACCGGGATGTGAAGCTCGTTGCGAATCGCAAGGACGATACCGCCCTTTGCCGTACCGTCAAGCTTCGTTAAGGCAATGCCGGTAACATTTGTTGCTTTAGAGAACTCTTTTGCCTGAGCCATTGCATTTTGGCCGGTCGTGGCATCAAGGGCAAGCAGCACCTCATGCGGAGCTTCAGGAACTTCTCTTTCGATAACACGTTTTACTTTTTCAAGCTCTTTCATGAGATTTACTTTGTTTTGGAGACGACCTGCCGTATCACAAATTAATATATCGGCATTTCTTGCTTTCGCAGCATGAACAGCATCGTAGATGACAGCCGCCGGATCGCTTCCTGCCGTCTGCTTAATGACAGGCACTCCTGTACGCTCTCCCCATACTTCCAGCTGTTCAATGGCTCCCGCTCTAAAAGTGTCTCCGGCGGCAAGTACGACAGATTTTCCTTCTTGTTTCATTTTATGAGCAAGCTTTCCGATCGTTGTTGTTTTCCCGACGCCGTTTACACCTACCAGAAGGATTACGTTTAAACGCCCATCCTGGATGTTCAGTTCTGAAATTTGCTCATCTCCGCTGTTATAAATCTCGACCAGTTTCTCAGAAATCACTGACTGGACTTCCTTTGGATCTTGAATATTTCTGCGTTTGACTTCTTTTTTCAGCTCATCTATTAATTCCATAACGGTTGTAAAACCGACATCCGCGCTGATAAGAACCTCTTCAAGCTCTTCAAAGAAATCCTCATCCACTTTACGGTAACGGGATACAAGATCATTCACTTTGTTTTGAAAGGAGTTTCTTGTTTTTTCAAGTCCATCCTTAAACTTTTCAGATACGGAATCTGTCTGTTTTGTGATTTTCTCTTTTAATTTTTTAAAAAAGCTCATCTTTTAACCTCTTTCCTCGTTACTGAACGAATTCTTTTGTTTCTTCCAGCTTAACGGAGATTACCTTGGAAACACCGGATTCCTGCATGGTTACGCCATAAAGCACATCCGCTTCCTCCATCGTTCCTTTTCTGTGGGTAATCACAATAAACTGGGTATCACTGCTGTATTTTTTTAAATACTGCGCAAACCGGAACACATTCGCTTCGTCGAGCGCAGCCTCTACTTCATCAAGGACGCAAAACGGCACTGGACGAACCTTTAGGATTGAGAATAAGAGCGCTATAGCAGTAAGCGCACGCTCTCCGCCTGACAGGAGGTTTAAGTTTTGCAGCTTTTTCCCCGGCGGCTGAGCGATAATCTCGACTCCTGAATGAAGCAGATCGTTAGGATCGGTGAGCCTCAGTTCAGCTCGCCCTCCTCCGAATAAGGAGCGGAAAACTTGATCAAAGTGTGAGCGGATTTGGACGAATGTGTCGTTAAAGCGCTTCGTCATTTCTTCATCCATTTCTTCAATCACTTGGAACAAGGTATTTTTCGCTTCTGTTAAATCTTCTTTTTGTTCCGACAGAAACTTGTACCGTTCGTTGACCCTCTCAAACTCATCTATGCTTCCGAGGTTCACGGTACCCAGCTCTTCAATTGCGAGTTTAATCAGCTTCACGCGCTTTCTGGCTTCCTCTGGATCAGTTTCAAGCTGATATTTCTCTTTTGCCCCCTCAAAGGACAAGCTGTATTCCTCCCGTAAGTATTGGAGTAAATTATCAAGCTCGACTTCCATCCGTCCGAGTTTGACTTCTTCGTCTTTTAAGAGCGTTGTTTTTTGTTTATACAGGCGTTTCATTTCTTTCAGCTCACGCTCATACGTATCAAGCCCATGCTGAAGCTTGATGCGCTGATCGCGCCTTAATGCAATCAGTTCGATCGTTTTCGTTTTGTCATTCAATTTATGTTTTGCTGCTTCTTCCAGCTTTTCTTCGCCGCTGGTGCTAGATGACATCTCTGACGTTAAGAAGCTTAAGTCTTCTTTTGCTTCTTTTAACGCAAGCTCTGTTTCAGTGAGCTCTTTCTTTAATCTGGCAAGGTTGTCCTCTTCCCCCTTGCATGCCTGCTCTTTTTTGGCCGCAGCGATCTTCAGCTCAGTCAGCTCGTTGGAGAGAGACTCTTTCGTTGAGGATTGCGTTTGTTTTTGTTTTGTCAGTTTGTCTATGTCCTCTTCAAGCTGTTTCATCTTTTCAGAAACGGCAGAGAGCTCTTCTTCAAGCTTGCGTTTGCGCGCTTTTTTCTCTTCATCGCTTTCTGACAGAGCAGATTTTTCTTGGTCATAGAGCTCTAAATGGGTATTGATATTTTTCTCGGCAACTTGAAGTTCGTACAGCTGGCCTTTCACATCCTGCTGCTTTAACCTTAAGCCTTCCCCGGTTTCTCTTAAGTCAGCCAGTTTTTTCTCCATATCCTGAATGGATTGCTTAAGGGTTTTGACCTCTTGTTCAAGCAGTGCTGTTTTCTCTTCCATTTCAGCGAGCCGTTTCGTCACATCTTCTAGCTCCCGGCTTCTTCCAAGGAGGGAGTTATTTTTCTTTTTAACCGCGCCGCCCGTCATTGAACCACCGGGGTTCACAACATCTCCCTCAAGGGTTACGATGCGGTACCGGTGCCCGAGAAGCTTCGCAAGCTCGTTTGCACCCTTTAAGTCCTCTGTGATCAGAACGGTTCCAAGAAGATTCTGGATGACGCTTCGATACGCAAGATCAAATGTGACAAGTTCACTGGCAACCCCGAGAAATGATGAATGCCGGGCGGCTGTTTCCACGTCACGGCTTTGAAGCTGGCGGTCTCTAATAACAGAAAGAGGCAGAAACGTCGCCCGGCCGAAGGAATTCTGCTTTAAATATTGAATCGCTTTTCGGGCAGATTGTTCATCGTCGGTCACGACATGCTGAGCAGAAGCGCCGAGCGCTATTTCAATGGCCGTTTCATACTTCCGTTCTGTAGAAATCAGCTCAAGAACCGCTCCGCGAATTCCACCAAGGCGCTTTTTCGCTTTCAGCACTTCTTTAACACCTTGATAAAAGCCGGAGAAATCTCCCTGCATCGTCTCAAGCATGTCCTTTTTTGATCTCGCTTGCTGAACGTATTGGTATGCCTGATACAGAGCGGATTCATTTTTTTCGTATTGGCGCTTTTTCTGCTCATATTTTGTCTGCATATCACGATATGCACCGACTTGACTGTGAATCTCCTGCTCAATTCGAGCAAATTCCGTTTCACATGCGGCTTTACGCGCAGAAATATCACGCCGTTCCTGCAAGTGCTTTTCATTGTTGTCCGCAAGTCTTTGCAATGTGACAGCGGATTGAGACATCTGGTCATCAAGAAGCTGGAGTTCGTTGCGTATCGAAGCCTGGCTGTTTAACAGCTCAAAATAATCACTTTTCAGCTGCTCGATTTTCTCTTCGACATTTTCATTGTGAAGACTGAGAGCCTGCTGTTTTTCTTTTACTTGCGCCCTTAACTGCTTCACCTCAGCCTGAAGCGTTTCGAAGACAGCTTCCTGCTTCGATAGCTCTTCTTTCAGAGCCGTTTCTTTTTGCTGGAACTGAACGATAGCTTCTTCAAGCTGTTCTTGGTTTTGTACAGCGTTTTTCTTTCGTTCTTTCAGGACTTCTTTACGGCCTTCAAGCTTTTCCAGCTCTTCACTAGTTACCAGTAAAACTTGCTGGAGCTCATCTACTGACTCATCAAGCGCTTGTATTTTGTCCCTTGTATCCTCAATCTTTGCTTCTTTCGCAGAAATAGCAGACGATTCAGCAAGCTCTTCTTCTTTTGCCATCTGCACTTTCTCTTTAAGAGTCGACCATTTACCATGCAGCTCTTCGATATCATAGGCAGTCAGCGCAATTTCAACATGCTCCAGCTCTTTCTTTTTCTCAAGGTAGTCTTTCGCTATTGAAGCTTGAATTTTAAGAGGTTCAACCTGTCCTTCAAGCTCATGTAATATATCTTCTACCCGATTTAGATTGTCCTGTGTCTCAAACAGTTTATTTTCTGCTTTTTTCTTTCTCGTTTTATATTTAAGCACCCCGGCCGCTTCTTCAAAGATACTGCGGCGATCCTCCGCTTTGCTGCTCAGGATCTCTTCCACTTTCCCTTGGCTGATAATAGAAAATGCTTCTTTACCAAGGCCAGAATCCATAAATAAATCAATAATATCCTTCAAGCGGCACGGCTGATTGTTAATCAGAAACTCACTCTCACCTGATCTGTACACACGTCTTGTGACACTCACCTCGTGGAAGTCAATTGGCAAGAAATGATCATCATTATCAAGAGTAAGCGTAACTTCAGCTAGATTTAATCGCTTTCTTGAATCACTCCCGGCAAAAATGATGTCTTCCATTTTTCCGCCGCGAAGAGAGCGTGCCGATTGTTCGCCGAGAACCCAGCGAATGGCATCCGTGATGTTGCTTTTTCCGCTTCCGTTCGGCCCGACAACCGCTGTCACGCCTTTAACGAAGTCTACGGAAATCCGTTCTGCAAATGATTTAAATCCTATAACGTCTAAACGTTTGAGGAACATAGCGATCCTCCTTATGTAATAAGTATTTCAATTCTATCATAAACATTGGTGAAATAAGACGGCATACATACTGAAATCCCCCTGAGTCATAAGGGGGATTTTATTGTTTCGTATGGTGTTTTTGCAATTTAGCTAAAGCTTCCTGAGCAGCGTGCTGTTCGGCTTCTTTCTTTGAACGGCCGTTTCCGACTCCGAGTGGTTCACCTTTTAGAGATACGATGGCTTCAAATTCACGGTTGTGCGCAGGTCCTTTTTCGTTGGAAATTTTATACTCCAGAGAGCCTTTGCCGTCCCGCTGCACGTATTCCTGCAGCTGGCTTTTGAAATCCATCACATGAGAAAAAGCACCATCGTTAATTTTAGGGAACACATAAACTTTTAAGAAACTTTCGACCGGCTCTAATCCCTGGTCAAGATACAAGGCTCCGATAAATGCCTCAAAAACATCCGCCAATAGAGCAGGACGCTTTCTTCCGCCTGTCATTTCCTCGCCTTTACCCAACAGGACAAGATCGCCGAATGACAGCTCGTGAGCCAATGAAACGAGAGACGGTTCGCAAACAATTGCGGCTCTCAATTTCGTCAAATCTCCTTCACTCATAGCCGGGTATTTGGCAAATAAGAATCTGGAGATCGTCAGTTCCAAAACAGCGTCACCTAAAAATTCAAGCCTTTCATTATCTTCATACGGCTTTTTCCGATGCTCATTCACATAAGATGAATGTGTAAATGCTTGATACAAAAGCTTTTCATTTTGAAAGTGAACCGAAATCCGTTCTTGAAACTCTTTAAATTGTTCTACTTTTTTATAGAACTTTTTTTTATCTTTATAATGTGAGTGTTTTGACATAGTAACCTCCATAGGCACATCAGGTTCACCGCGCTTCTCTGACTAAACCGGATACAGCGCGCGTAAAAGCGGCATGCTGTAATAACTGCACGAATAAAGGGCTAAAGCCCCGCGTTTCGGCGGGACTTTTAGCATCAGCTTATTGCTGGTTTTGTATGTAGTTCACAGCGTCGCCGACTGTTGCAATCTTTTCAGCATCTTCGTCAGAAATCTCCATATCAAACTCGTCTTCAAGTTCCATAACAAGCTCAACTACATCTAGGGAATCAGCACCTAAGTCTTCCTTGAAAGAAGCTTCAAGTTTGACGTCTGCTTCATCAACGCCAAGGCGATCTACGATGATTTTCGTTACACGCTCTAATGTGTCTGCCATAGCAATTCACCTCCCCTCAAGTATTATAGTGGATTCGTTTTTAAAAAACTAGAGAAACTATGATGAAATTTTCGAGAAAAAACTTACATCACCATTCCGCCGTCAATATGAAGCGTTTGGCCTGTCATATAACGGGCTCCCTCTGAAGCTAGGAACGTGACAACACTGCTGACATCGCTAGGTTCACCAAAGCGCGCGAGCGGAATTTGTTTCAGCATTTCGTCTTGAACGTCTTTTGCAAGTTTATCTGTCATATCAGTTGAGATAAATCCTGGCGCTATTGCGTTTACCGTAATATTTCGGCTGGCGAGCTCTTTAGCAGAAGACTTGGTTAAACCGATGACGCCGGCTTTTGCAGCCACATAGTTGGCCTGTCCAGGGTTTCCGCTGACGCCGACGATAGACGATACGTTAATAATCCGGCCTGAACGCTGTTTCATCATTTGTCTTGTAACAGCTTTCGTGCAGTTGAAAACACCCTTCAGGTTAATGTTAATAACGTCATCCCATTCGTCTTCTTTCATTCTCATGATGAGATTGTCTCTTGTAATTCCCGCATTATTAACCAGAATGTCAATTGTAGAAAAAACAGACAGCGTTTCTTTTATCATGTTTTGTACATCTTCGGGATTTGATACATCCGCTTTGACAGCAATTGCGTTTCTGCCCATTGATTTGATTTCATCTACCACTTCATTTGCTTTCGCTTCATTGCCGGAGTAGTTCACGACAACATTTGCTCCGCTTTTTGCCAGATCAAGGGCGATTGAGCGGCCGATTCCGCGGGATGCGCCAGTGACAATAGCCGTTTTATCATTAAGCATTATCATTCTCCTCCTTAAGCGTTTGAATTGCCAGCTCGATCGTTTCCGGATCTGATACAGCAATTGTTTTTAACCGTCTATTCACTTTTTTCACAAGGCCTGAAAGCACTTTTCCGGGACCGATTTCAATAAAAGTCGTAACACCCTCTGCAATTAGCTTGTTAATGCTTTCCTCAAAACGAACCGGAGAGTAAAGCTGCTCAATAAGTTTTTCTTTGATATCTGCTTTTTCAGTCATCACGTCAGCAGAAACATTTGAGATGACCGGAACATCAGCGTCTTTTATGTCACAGGCGTCCAATACCTCTTTCAGCTTTTCAGCAGCCGGTTTCATCAGTTCGGAATGGAACGGACCGCTTACTTCAAGCGGAATTGCGCGTTTTGCACCGTTCTCTTTTGCCAGTTCAGATGCAAGCTCAACCCCTTTAGCTGTTCCGGAAATGACGATTTGGCCAGGACAGTTGAGATTCGCAAGCTGTACAAGGTTGCCTTCCTCTGTGACTTTATCGGTTACTTGCTTTAATGCTTCAGCATCCATGCCGAGAATCGCAGCCATTGCTCCTTCGCCAGCCGGCACCGCTTCATTCATAAACTCTCCGCGCTTTCTGACGGTATAAACAGCATCTTTGAAAGACAGAGCGCCAGCCGCAACCAGTGCAGAATATTCACCAAGGCTGTGTCCTGCTGTGAAATCAGGTGTAATGCCAGATTCTTTAAATTTCTCAAGGACAGCGATGCTTGTCGTAAGCAAAGCAGGCTGCGCATTGTATGTAAGTGTTAATTCTTCAGCATCCCCCTCAAAAATAAGCGAGCTGAGTTTTGTTTCCAACGTTTCATCGGCTTCATCAAACAGACGCTTTGCAGCAGGCACCTGCTCATAAAGCTCTTTTCCCATGCCGATAAATTGTGATCCCTGACCCGGGAATAAAAATGCAATCTTACTCATGATGTAAAAACCTCCAGACTACTCATCTGTTTTTTCTTCTTTCACTTCTTCCTGAATGAGAGCAGCCACATTTTGGCTGACCATCTCTCTTGCTTGCCGAATCGCATGGAATACAGCATTTGAATCTGAAGAGCCGTGCGCCTTGATCACAGGCGCTTTTAAGCCAAAAAGACTTGCTCCGCCATAATTCGAATACTCCATTTTTATTTTCATTTCTTTCAATTTTGGTTTCAGCACAGCTGCTGCAAGCTTGGATGTCAAAGTAGACGTCATTACGTCTCTCATCATTTTAAAAATTGACAACGCAGAGCCTTCCAGCGTTTTGAGTGTAACATTCCCGGTAAAGCCGTCTGTTACTACAACATCCGCCACATCATCTAAAAGGTCTCGCGCTTCCACGTTTCCAATAAAATTGATGTTTGCTGTTTCTTTTAAAATTTGAAACGTCTGCTTCGTCAGTTCGTTTCCTTTTTTATCTTCTGTTCCGACATTTAAAAGTCCGACTCTCGGTGAAGTGACACCGCGCACTTGCTGAGAATAAACAGAACCCATGATGGCATATTGAACGAGGTGCTCCGGTTTGGCATCGACATTGGCGCCGACATCAAGGAGAAGAAATCCATCTCCCGAAACAGTCGGAAGTGTCGGGGCAAGCGCCGGACGGTCAATTCCTTTAATTCTTCCGACAATAAAGAGACCGGCTGTCATTAATGCACCGGTATTTCCTGCTGAAATGCAGGCGTCAGCTCTGTTTTCCGCAACCTCCTGCGCCATAAGAACCATAGATGAGTTCTTTTTTCTTCGCACGGCACGGACCGGTTCATCCGTAGGCTCAATCACTTCATCTGCGTGCAGCACCGTGATGCGATCTGATGTAGTTGTTAAATGTGATTCTATCGTTGTTTTGTCACCGACAAGTGTGATATGGAGATCATCAAATGCCTCTATACCTTTTATAACTCCGTCAATAACAGCTTTGGGAGCGTGGTCTCCTCCCATTGCATCTACAGCTATTCTCATGCATGCTCCACCTTTATGAATGTTTTGAACGATACATGTCAAAGCGTCCAGAAAAAACAATTTCTTCGCCAACGTAGCTGTTCACTTCGACAACCGTTCTTCCTTTTTCTTTTTCGACAGCCGTCACTTTCGCTTTTGCTACGACACGTTCTCCCTGCTTTACCTGTCTTGTAAAGCGGATGTCTGCACTTGCAGTCAGCGCCAGCTCGTCATCAATGACTGCAACGGCCAAAGAATTCGCCTGTGCAAATAAATGGTGGCCTCTCGCAATCTGATTCCGGCTGAACACGTGCTCCTGTTTTATTTCTAAAATGGATATCGCCTGATCATCCAGCTCAAGGTCAATAATTTCTCCGATAACTTCATCAAGTGACAGGGACTTCACTTCGTCCTCAAGTGTTTTCTCTGCCACGTTCTTAATTCTTTCTCTCAGTTCAGGTATGGAAAGCTCTAAGCGGTCCAAACGTATCGTCTGGATGCTCACCCCGAATTTACCCGCTAATTCTTCATCTGTAATAAAGGGGGTTGCTTGAATCGTCTGCTGAAGTAATTCCTGGCGTTCTCTCTTATTTCTTCTCATATCTAAACACCATCCGGACAATTAAGACTAGGTACTAATAGTAGTATATAATTTCATAGATTGGAATGCAACGATTGTTTCTGGCTGAACACCAAAAACTTCTGATACTCAGCTTAATTTTTCCCCGTCCATTACTCCGCTCTTCAGCAATTCATCTCTTAACACAGCGTATTCCGGCTCCTTCCAGAACGCGTCAGAAGCCACAAGATTCGCAGCATCCTGCCTTGCCGTTTCAAGCGCTCTGTAATCATGAACCATGTCCGCCACTTTAAATTCCGGCATTCCGCTTTGTTTTTTTCCGAAGAAATCACCGGGACCTCTCAGTTCCAGATCCTTTTCAGACAGCTCGAAACCGTCATTGGTCTCCGACATGATCCTCATCCGTTCTTTCCCTGTTTCTGATTTTGGATCAGCCATCAGAATACAGAAAGATTGATGCTCACCCCGTCCAACACGGCCACGCAGCTGGTGAAGCTGTGATAGTCCGAAACGGTCGGCGTCATAAATCACCATAATCGTTGCATTCGGAACATTCACGCCAACCTCAACAACAGTAGTTGATACGAGAATTTGACAGTGATTTGCGCTGAATTCTCTCATGACCTGGTCTTTTTCATCGGAATGTAGCTTCCCATGCATAAGGCCGACATTCCATTTTCCCCGAAAAATATCAGAAAGCATATTGTACACGTCAATGGCGTTTTGCACATCAAGCTTGTCTGATTCTTCAATCAGCGGACAGATGATATAAGCCTGCCTGCCTTGCTTTAATTCTTTTTCGACAAATGCCAAAATACGATCCAGCATGTCATGTTTTACCCAATAGGTTTCAATTCGCTTTCGTCCAGCCGGCATCTCATCAATGACAGATACATCCATTTCACCGAACACTGTGATCGCTAATGTTCTTGGGATTGGAGTGGCTGTCATAAAGAGAACATCGGGATCCTGCCCTTTGTTCCGAAGCTTTTTGCGCTGCTCAACTCCAAATCTGTGCTGTTCATCTGTAATAACGAGACTCAGCGCCTTAAACTCCACCTCGTCTTGGATTAAAGCGTGGGTTCCTACAAGAATATCAATCTCACCCGCCGCAAGACGCTCAAGCAGTTCTTTTCGCCGCTTCCCTTTAACAGAGCTTGTCAAAAGAGCAACGCTGACGTCCCATTTTTCAAATAGCGAAACGAGCGAATCAGCATGCTGCTCGGCCAGAATTTCTGTCGGCACCATGAGCGCTCCTTGGTATCCGGATAGGATCGCGGCATACAGTGCAATGGCGGCGACTGCCGTTTTTCCTGATCCAACGTCCCCTTGAAGAAGACGGTTCATTCTGTATGGAGAAGACATGTCTGCTGTTATTTCGCGAAGAACGCGTGACTGGGCGTTTGTGAGGGGAAACGGGAGGCTTTTGATAAATCTCATGAGTTCTTCGTTTGAAAAACGCTGCCGTATCCCTTGTGTCTGCTCTCTTTCCGCCTTTCGGAACGCCTGCATTTTCAACTGAAACAACAAAAATTCTTCATAAACAAACCGCCGTCTGGCAAGCTTTAATGCTTCCCTTGTTTCAGGCTGGTGCATTGCTTTTAACGCTTGATAATAGTCAGGCAGTTTATAGCTTTTTCTTAGCTTTTCCGGTAGAGGATCAGGAAGTGAGTCTGCATATTGAGTCAGCGCCTGCTGAATAAAGCGCCTCATCATTTTGACGGTAACATTTTCTTTCACAGAATACACTGGTTCAATGCTTTTGTCTTCTTGATGCGGCCCGTTTTTCAACTCCTGAACAGAGATGGTTTGGCGGTGCTTATCCCATTTACCTGAAACCGTCACCACAGAGCCAAGCGAAAGCTTCTTCTTCAAATAGGGCCGGTTAAAACATACGGCAGTGATTAAATAGTGGCCGACCAGAAGCCTGAATGTCAGCCTGTTTCGTTTTTTTCCGTAATAGGTAAGAGAAGGCTCTGAATGAACCTTCCCTTCGACTGTGACTCTTTCATCATGCTTTACTTCTTCTAAATCCCTCAGCTCGTAGTCATCATAGCGATAAGGGAAATAATTCAGAAGATCAGAAATGTCATTAATACCGAGTTCGTGTAATGTTTTTTCTGTTTCCGGCCCAATACCCTTAATGTTAGCTATACTAGTTTGCTGATGTTGTTTCACGTGAACCTAGCGCTCCTCCGAAAATTTTTTTCTCTAATTCTCTTCCTGTCGGTGTCGCCGCTAAACCGCCCTGGCCTGTTTCTCTAAGTGCAGTTGGCATCGTTTGGCCAATTTTATACATGGCATCGATAACCTCATCACATGGAATACGGCTTGTAATGCCCGCCAATGCCATATCAGCGGCAATCATCGCATTTGACGCGCCCATCGCATTCCGTTTCACGCAAGGCACCTCAACAAGCCCTGCAACAGGGTCGCACACGAGGCCTAGCATATTTTTTAATGTAATGGCCATGGCCTCCGCGCTTTGTTCGGGTGTTCCTCCTGCCATTTCAACAATAGCCGCAGCCGCCATGCCTGAAGCTGATCCAACCTCTGCCTGACATCCTCCGGCGGCGCCGGAAATACTTGCGTTATTGGCCACGACAAATCCAAAAGCCCCGGCTGTAAACAAAAAGCGGATCATTTGTTCTCTTGTTGGATTCAGCTTTTCTTTTACAGCAAATAACGTACCGGGCACCACACCGGCAGAACCTGCAGTCGGTGTCGCACAGATGGTTCCCATGGCTGCATTTACTTCATTTGTTGCAACGGCTTTCGATACAGCATCTAAAATCAGCGGGCCAGACAGGCTTTTTCCTGATCGAATATAGGCCTGCAATTTAACGGCATCTCCGCCTGTTAAGCCCGTTTGGCTCGTAACTCCCTCGAGTCCTTTCTGAACCGCCGCTTCCATAACAGACAGGTTATGATCCATCTGCTGAAAAATGTCCTCTTTTGTTTTTTCTGTTACTTCCATCTCTTGAGCTATCATCACATCAGAGATCAATATTTGTTTTTCTTTAGTAATCTCAATTAATTCTTTTACATTACGAAACATAACTGGCTCCTCCTGACCCTTTCGCTAGTCAGCAATCTTTGTCACTTGAATAATATTCGGCAGCTTCGACAGCTCGTCGAGAATATGGTCGTCAATATTTTGATCGACCTCTATTGTCATCAGCGCAAGCTGGCCGATATCTTTCCGGGCTACTTCCATATGTCCTACGTTGATTGAAAATTTCGCCAGAACATTGGCAACACCGGCAATTGTGCCAAATTTGTCATTATGAACAACTAATATGGCCGGATGATTTCCTGACAGCCGGAGCTCAAAACCATTCAATTCTGTGATTTCAATCTTTCCTCCGCCAATCGAAATACCCGTCAGTTCCAGCTCACCCTTTTCATCAGAAATGGTGATTTTTGCTGTGTTCGGATGGACCGGGACTGCGTCTTCTACCCGAAACTCTATATCAATTCCTTTAGCTTCTGCAATTTGTATAGCGGTTTTAATCCGTTCATCGAATGTATCAAAATCAAGCAATCCGCCGATAATCGCGACATCTGTGCCGTGGCCCTTATACGTTTCCGCAAACGAGCCGTAAAAAGATACAATGATGCGCTCAGGCTCTCTGCCAAATAAACTTCTGGCCACTCTCCCGATTCTGGCAGCTCCCGCTGTATGAGAGCTGGACGGACCGATCATAACCGGGCCGATAATATCAAAAACGCTTCTGTATTTCATGCTATTCCTCCTTATGAACCAGAGCTTATTAGCGCTTTGCTTCTAGACTAATTGATCAGATATAAAATGGCAAGCGGGCGCGTTACAGCGCTGCCGCACTTAAAAGCAGACATAAGAATAGAAGGGCAAATTGCCCTTCTATTCTGCAGAAACTATATACGAATACAGAGGCTGTTTCCCATTGTGGATCTCAACCTCAATCTCCTCGTACTTTTCACTGAGAAACGCTTCAAGCTGCTCAGCTTCTTCCTGAGACGCATCCTCACCATATAGAATGGTCACGATTTCATCATCTTCTCCGATCATTTCTGACAGCAGCATTTTCGCGGCTGACAGCTGATTTTCAGAAGTGCCGATAATCGTTCCATTCAGAATGCCCATAAAGTCGCCTTTTTTAATATCTTTACCGTCAATATGAGTATCTCTGACTGAGAATGTCACCTGTCCGCTTTTTACTTGCTGAATGGCACTTAGCATATTGGCCTCGTTCGCTTCAGCTTCTTGATCCGGGTTAAAAGCCAGCAGGGCTGACATCCCTTGCGGAACCGTTTTAGCAGGAATGACAAAAACCTGTTCATCCACTACACTGGCCGCTTGGTTAGCAGCCATGATAATGTTGGAGTTGTTAGGCAGGATAAATACCGTATCTGCATTTACAGACTTCACGGCATCAACAATATCCTCAGTGCTTGGGTTCATGGTCTGGCCGCCTTCGATCACAACAGAAGCGCCAATGCTTTTGAACAGGTCTGAAATTCCTTCTCCCATCGCCACAGTCACAATGCCATACGGCTGTTTTGCCGGCGGTGTTTCGTTGTCTGCAGGTTTGCTTTCTTGACTGATGATAGAGGTATGCTGTTCTCTCATATTTTCTATTTTTATTTTGATCAATTCACCGTAATGCTGGGCGTAGTTTAACACGTTTCCCGGCTCTTCAGCATGAATATGAACCTTCGCCAGCGATTCATCCGCAATCACAAGCAGAGAATCTCCGAACTGGCTGAGGTCTTGCCTGAACGTACCTTCGTCGAACTCTCTTTTTGTCTGATCAAGCCTAACCATCACTTCGGTACAGAATCCAAATTCAATATCTTCGGTATTCATCATGCTTTGCGCGCTCTTGTGATGCTCTGCGCTGACCATGTCGTCAAGTGACGGAAGAACTGCTTTCTGAGGTACAGTTTCACCTTTTAATGAAGCAAGGAAACCTTCATACACACAGAGCAGGCCTTTGCCCCCGCTATCGACAACTCCTACTTCCTTTAGGACAGGTAGCAATTCAGGGGTGCGGTTTAAAGACGCCTCTGCTTCTTCTGTCACTGCAGTCATCAGCGCAGTGATATCGGTTTCTTTTTCTGCTAAGATCATTGCTTTTTTTGCAGCGTCTTTTGCAACTGTTAAAATGGTGCCCTCTACAGGTTTCATGACAGCTTTATACGCCATGTCTACACCTGCTTGCAGCGCAGCGGCAAACTCAAGTGCATTAATTTCTTTTTTCGTTTCAATGCTTTTGCTAAATCCGCGGAACAATTGGGATAGGATAACTCCTGAATTTCCGCGTGCTCCCATGAGCAGCCCTTTAGATAACGCGGAGCCCACCTTCCCGATATCATCCGTATCCATTTGTTCAACTTCTCTTGCTCCGGAAGTCATCGACAGGTTCATATTTGTTCCCGTATCACCGTCCGGCACCGGAAACACGTTCAGTGCATCAACTGCACTGGCGTTTTGAGACAGATTCTGCGCTCCCGCAAGAATCATCTCGGCAAAGGTTCTGCCGTCTAATGTTCTGATAGACAATCCTACTCCTCCTAACTACGGGTTCGTCACTCGTACGCCTTGGACATAAATATTGACAGAATCCACTGCCAGTCCGATGGTTTGATTTACTGTGTACTTTACTTTTGTTTGGACATTATGTGCCACTTCAGAAATTTTCGTGCCGTAGCTGACAATGATATACATGTCGATATGTATCTGTTCTCCTTCTTGGCGAACTTGGACACCCCTGCTGAAATTCTCTTTCCGAAGGATTTCAGTCAGTCCGTCTTTAATCTGGTTTTTAGAGGCCATGCCGACAATGCCGTAACAGTCAACCGCCGCGCCTCCTGCAACCATCGCAATGACTTCATTAGATATATCAATCTGTCCGTACTTCGTTCTTAATTCAATGGACACACTAGTTCCTCCTTCGAATGCATAGAGTTACAGCTATTCTACTATATGGTTTCCATTATGAAAAGACCAGGCAATAATCGCTGGCCGTACCTCTACATATACTATAGCGCTGCTGTTTCCGCAAGATGTCAAGTGAATTTTCTTGAAAGATGATGAAACAATAGTTGCAAACGTTTTTTAGCTGTGGTAAATTATTTAAAGTATCCATATCGAAAGCATCTAAGATTATATGAATGTTAAAAAGTAGATGTTTTGTGCAAGTGAGGAGGGAAACAAATGGCACGTAAATGCGTTATCACAGGTAAAAAAACAACAGCTGGGAATAACCGTTCTCACGCAATGAACGCTTCTAAGCGCACTTGGGGCGCGAATCTTCAAAAGGTTCGTATCCTTGTGAACGGAAAACCTAAAAAAGTATATGTATCTGCTCGAGCTTTGAAATCCGGTAAAGTTGAGCGTGTATAACAAAATGAACGCCTGCCCCGATATGTGGCAGGCGTTTTTATGTGGTGAAAGAGGGCTTTGAACCCCTGGGCATTAATCTTTTCTAAATGAGCCCAGCATCGCCCGGACAATTCCTCCTAAAAACTTCGGCAATTTAATGGTGTAAAATTTCATTTTTTGTCCCCTCCTATAACGTCCCGTAACCGCCTTGTTCATTGTTTTCAGCAATTGAATGAAAGCACATGCTTAATCCGTGCTTCTTATCATTATTAATATGCCTTTTGCAAACGAAAAAGTACCTCGTGAATGAATGAGTTCGTTACTAATACATAGTGTTGAACCGAGCGTAATATGACAATTATTTAGAGGATATTTAAAACCGGTCAGGGTCAGCTCATGTATGTCTTCGGAAAACGGTATGAAGGAGATATATCGCTTATTTTCATCCTTCTCAATATCATATTCACCAGGAGGGAACATTTGAATATGATTTTGTTTGTCTATCAGCCTAATTTTTATGTTCGTTTTTACACCTCTATACAGAAGCTGAATGTTTCCTAAAAAATGATCAGCTCTGCCGCCTGTAATGCCGAAAATCTGAATAATATCCGGCTGCTTTTCCAGCGCCCAATCAAGGGCGAGGTCTAAATCTGTTTGATCTTTTTCTGCTTGATACACATGAAGGGCGGGAGCGGCTTTTTCTATTCGCCGGCGTTCTTGCTCTGTTATGCTGTCAAAATCTCCGAAGGCTTCAACAGGAATGATCCCGGCATCTAAGAGAGTGACGGTGCCTTTGTCAACACCGATCCAAAGCGTGTGTTCCTCCGTATAGCCGGTTAGATCGGGAATGAGATTTTTCGGGCCTCCCGCAACGATATTAATTTTTTTCATCTCTGATTCCTTTCTCTGCATACAGGAAAAAGAGCTTAGGCTATTGTATGCCCAGCTCTTTTCTAAAGCTGCTTATTTACTTCCTCTGATTTCAGAAATTGCTTTTTTGCGGTCAGACTGGCCATAAACAGCTGAACCGGCAACGAGTAAATTTGCGCCCGCTTCAATGACGAGCGGAGCGGTTTCTTTGTTGACGCCGCCGTCTACTTCAATTAACAGATCTTTTTTTCCTTTTTCATCCGCCATTCGCTTAACCTCTTTTATTTTAGGAAGGACTGAATGAATAAATTTCTGCCCGCCGAAGCCCGGGTTCACCGTCATTAAAAGAACAAGATCGAGATCGTCGAAAACATGCTCGATGACTTGTACAGGGGTATGCGGGTTTAGAACTACTCCGGCCTTCACTCCTTGCTCTTTAATGAGCTGGATGGTACGGTGCAGGTGCGGACATGCCTCAGCATGCACAGACAGGATATCTGCGCCTGCTTTCGCAAAAGCCGGGATATAACGATCCGGCTCTTCTATCATTAAATGGACATCAAGCGGCAGATCCGTTACCGGCCGGACTGCTTCTACAATCAGCGGACCGATTGTGATATTCGGGACAAAATGGCCGTCCATAACATCAATATGAATACAATCGGCTCCGCCTTTTTCTACATCTTTAATCTCATTGCCTAAAGCGGCAAAATCAGCGGAAAGAATAGATGGTGCAACCTTTATCATTATGCTAATACCTCGGCTTTCTGTCTTTAATCTCCGTCATAAATTCAACATAATGGTCATAGCGATACTGCTTTAATTCCCCGTCTTCAACAGCTTGTTTCACCGCACACTTCGGCTCTTTCAGATGTAAACAGCCTCTAAATTTGCATGAAGAGCTTTTTTCTCTGATATCAGGGAAGGTATAGCCCAGCTCTTCTTCCTCAATGTCTGTAAATTCAAGCGAGCTGAATCCCGGTGTATCTGCAACCAAGCCTCCGGACGTGTGAATCAGCTCCACGTGGCGGGTTGTGTGTTTCCCGCGGCCCAAATGCTCGGAAATCTCGTTTGTTCTCAATCCGAGCTCCGGACTGATCGCGTTGAGAAGCGAGGATTTTCCAACACCGGACTGACCGGCAAATACCGTTGTTTTATCATGGAAATGCGGGATGATGTCCGCTAAACTGTCTTGGTCCTTAGAGGAGGTAAGGTATACGTCATAACCAATATTCCGATAGTCTTCTGCATAGGCTTGTATCGTTTCTTCTGTATCTTGATCTTCAATCAGATCCATTTTAGTAATGCATATAATCGGCTGAATATCATTGGCCTCAACGAGAACCAGGAAGCGGTCGAGCAATGCCGTGCTGAAAGAAGGCTGAACCGCTGAGAAAACCAGGACCGCTTGATCAACGTTGCAAATTGGCGGCCTGATAAGCTCGTTGGTTCTTTCTTTAATTTCCATTAGATATCCTTCTTTGTCATTTTCAGCTTGATACACAACGTAATCACCGACAAGAGGGGTAATTTTGTTTTTTCTGAAAATGCCTCTTCCTCTGCATTGTATTACTTTATCTGAATCCTCTGATTCATCCAGTACATAGTAAAAGCCGCTTAGCGCCTTAATAATTTTGCCCTCAGGCATATTTTCCCTCCTTGTTATTCATCTTTCGGATACTCAATGGTTTTGTAGCTGACAACTTTATTGTTTACCATTACTTGATAGTACCCTTTTTGGCCGGGTTCAATCTTTAGTTCGATCGTTCGTTCAGTCGGCTCTTTTATCTTAAATTCTTCGTAAGTGTCAGAGATGCTGTGATCCGCATCGTCAACCGCGATTTGCACTTGAAGCTCGTCCCCTTCATTTTCTGGTTCGTAGGGGATCTTGACCTTTTCTTTCACTGTTTTCGCAGGTTTTTTCTCTGGTCCGAGAGAGAATGTCACTTCAACTTCGTTTCCCGGCTTTACTGCCGTACCTGCTGCTGGTTTTTGTTTGACAACCTGTCCTTCTGGAACATCATCTGAGTATGCTTCTTTTTCTACAAGCTTCAATCCGTTGTCTTCCAGATATCCAGACGCTGCTTCTTTACTGTAGGTTTTCAAGTCTCTAAGCGTAATGTCTTCGGGTCCGATACTGACTGTAAGTTTGACTTGATCTTCACTCGGGACAAGCTCAGTCCCTGCTGAAGGATTTTGGTCTATGACAGTGCCCGCATTTTTCTCGTCATTCACTTCATTTACCGTTACATGTTTAAACCCTTGCTCCTTCAACGCTTTTTTTGCCTGGTCGACCGTTTGGCCTGTCACATCACCGATCTCCGTTTTTGCTTTTCCGGTGCTCTTATAAAGAGTGACCGTGGCGCCTTCTTTGACTGTGGTATCCGCTTTAGGGTCCGTTTTTACCATCAGGCCCTCTTCAATTTTTTCATCTGAGATTTCCAACACCTCGGAATCAACCTGTAAACCTTCTTTTTCCAAGAGCCCTGCGGCTTTTTCGTATTCCATTCCGGAGACATCAGGTATTTTGACATCCTTAGGCATGAAAAGCGACGGAAAAACAGTGACAGCAAGAATTCCAGCTGTGATAAAAACGAGGCATATCGTGAGCAAAACCCACGGCCACTTTTTTCTTTTGCCGTTCTTCTTTGTTTTGTTTTCTTGTGCGGTTGTCACTTCAGCTTCTTTTTCGCCAGCAGCTTTAGCGAGTTCTTCATCTTTAATGATAGGTATCGCTTTTGTCATTTCTTCATCTTCTTGAATCGTAAATCTCTTTTCATTGAGTCTGTCGGCATCAAAAGCTGTTTTTATGTCTGCTTCCATGTCTTCAGCCGTTTCGTAGCGATGAAAAGGATCTTTGGCAGTTGCCTTGAGTATGATGTTTTCAACGCTTTGGGGGACTGATGGATTCCACCTTTTTGTCGAAGGAGTTTCCGCTTGAAGATGCTTCAAGGCGATACTGACTGCTGACTCTCCATCAAACGGAATGCGGCCGGTTAAAAGCTCAAATAGAACGATTCCAAGCGCATAAATATCCGATTTTTTTGTGGCTAAGCCGCCTCGGGCCTGTTCAGGTGATAAGTAATGGACCGAGCCCAGAACTGAATTGGTATGGGTGATTGTGGTCGAACTTAGTGCCGTCGCAATTCCAAAATCCGTTACTTTGATATTTCCCATATGATCAATCAAAATGTTATGCGGCTTGATGTCTCTGTGAACAATCTGGTTTTGATGGGCATGAGCGATGGCTGAGACAATTTGCTCCATGATGTTCAGCGCTTCTTTAGGGTGAAGCGGCCCATTTGCTGTTATGTATTCTTTAAGCGTCATGCCTTCAACGTATTCCATGACAATATAATAAATATCATCTTCCTCGCCCAAATCGTAAATGCTGACAATATTCGGGTGATCGAGGCTTGATGCGGATTGGGCTTCTCTGCGGAAACGCCTGATAAATTCATTGTCATTTACATAGTCAAACCGCAGGATTTTAATTGCGACTTCACGGTCTAGAATGATATCCTCAGCTAAATAGACGTTGGCCATTCCCCCGCCGCCTATAACGCGGAGAATTTGGTAACGCCCGCTGATCCGCTTGCCGATTAGCACTGATCTTCACCCTCTTCAACATGTAAAGCAAGCTCAAGCAAAACTGCTGTAATGTTGTCTTCCCCGCCATTCTGGTTGGCTTTGTCCACAAGCAGGTTTACTTTTTCCTGAGGAGCTGAATCGCTTTGCAGGATGTCTTTTAACTCAGTGCCTTCCACTTTATTCGTCAGTCCGTCAGAACATAGAAGCAGTTTGTCTCCGGGTTCTATATCAAAGGAACGGGTGTCAATGCTGACTGACTGGTCTGTTCCAAGCGCCTTCGTCAACACATTTTTTCGCGGATGATGTTCAGCGTCTTCTCTGGAAATCTCTCCAGTGCGAACCAGTTCATTTACAAGCGAATGGTCTTCTGTCACTTGAACGAAATCATCGTCCTGAAGCAAATAGCATCTGCTGTCTCCGATATGGGCAACAGAAACCGTTTTTCCCGTAAAAAGCGCACATACAATCGTCGTCCCCATGCCTTGGCATTCTTCGTGGGCTTGAGCGTGATCGTATATTTTGCTGTTTACCGAAAGAATCTGTTCAATGAGCCATTTTTCACAATCCGAGGGCGCAGTTGGAATCGTTTCTGCTTCATTCCATTTCTCCCCCATGGCTTTCACAGCCATCTTGCTCGCAACATCTCCAGCAAGATGGCCGCCCATGCCATCAGCGACAACCGCTAATACAAATTCATCTTTCCCCTTGAATATCCCCGCATCATCTTCATTATGCTGGCGGATTTTTCCTGTATCTGTTTTTAAGGCTGTTAACAACCCTCATCACCTCGTCTCGTCTTGACGCTCCTTTGCGCGAAGCTGACCGCAGGCTGCGTCAATGTCATGTCCTTGCTCTCTTCGGATTGTGACATTTACTCCGCGGGATTTCAGCGTTTTTTCAAAAGCAAAAATCTGATCACGCGGTGTGCGCACATAGTCCCGTTCAGGCACGTAGTTTACCGGAATCAAGTTCACGTGGCATTTGACTCCTTCCAGCAAGTCGGCAAGCTCTTCAGCGTGTTCCACCTGGTCGTTTACGCCTCCGAACAGCCCGTATTCAAAGCTGATACGGCGTCCTGTTTTATTAATATAATATTTAACGGCTTCCATTAGATCAGGCAGTTTATATGCTCTGTTAATCGGCATCAAACGGCTTCTGATTTCTGTGTTCGGCGCGTGCAGAGAAATTGCAAAGTTAATCTGCATTTGCTGATCAGCAAATTCGTAAATTTTCGGGATGATTCCACTCGTAGAGACCGTAATATGGCGAGCACCGATATTCAGGCCCTTGTCATGGTTAATGATTTTCAAGAAAGCGAGCATTTCGTTAAAGTTATCAAAAGGTTCGCCGATTCCCATGATCACGACAGAGCTGACGCGTTCATCCGTTTCATCAAGAGCTTTTTGCACTTTGACTACTTGAGCGACAATTTCCCCCGCTTCAAGGTTTCGTTTTAAGCCTCCAAGCGTTGACGCGCAGAATGTACAGCCAATACGGCAGCCGACTTGTGTCGTTACACATACAGAATTGCCATACTCGTGTCTCATTAAAACGGTTTCGATGGTATAACCGTCATGAAGCTCAAACAAAAACTTCATCGTACCGTCTTGAGAGGTTTGTTTAACAGCCGTTTTCAGCGTTGTTAACACAAAGTGAGTGTTTAATTTCTCACGCAGATCCTTTGAGAGGTTTGTCATTTCTTCAAAAGAAGATACGCGTTTTTCATATAGCCATTCAAAGATCTGAGCCGCACGGAACGGTTTCTCTCCGTTGTCTGTCAGCCATTGTTTAATTTCATCTAATTCAAAAGAATAAATAGACGGACGCTCTGTCCGCAATTCTTTTCTTACTTTTGTTTTATTAAGTTCTGCCATTGCTTATCCCTTCTTTCTCATGCTGCAAATAAAGAAACCATCTGTTCCGAAATAATGAGGAAGGATTTGAAGCCTTCCATCCCGAACAAAGGGTCTCACCTTTTCAGGCAGCCGCTTTTCAAGAGACAAATCGGGTTCAAAATCAGGATGTTCTTGTATAAACGCATGTATTACTTCATCATTTTCTGTCCGGTCCATTGTACACGTACTGTAGACAAGAGTGCCACCTTTTTTTACTAATGGAGCGATTTCCCTTAAAATCGACAGCTGGATTTCAGCAAGCCGCGCACTGTCGACAGGCTTTTTCGTGTATTTCATGTCCGGCTTTCTTCTGATAACACCGAAGCCTGAGCATGGGGCATCAACCAATATCCGGTCAAACTGTTCGTTTTCAAACGTTTCCCCCGCTTTTCTCGCATCCATTGTTTCCGCATGAATGATTGTCAGGCCAAGCCGGTCTGCCGCTTCTTTGATTAGCTTCACTTTATGTTTGTGAAGATCAAGCGACGTAACGCTCCCCTTGTTCTTCATTAATTCTGCGATATGAGCCGACTTTCCGCCAGGCGCCGCACACGCGTCAAGCACTGTTTCATCTGACTTAGGGTCAAGGGCGCGGGCGACGAGCATGGAGCTCTCATCCTGGATGGAAACTTCGCCGTTTTGGAAGAAATGAGTTCCGGCAATTGTTCCCTTTAAGAGCTTCACAGCATCTTCAGCGAGGTCGCCTTTTTCAACTTCGATTCCCTCAGCAGCCATTTGGTCAAGCAGCTCAGCTCTGTCTACTTTCATTTCATTGACACGCAGCGTCTGCTTCGGCGGAATGAGATGGATGCGGCAAATCTTTTCCGCAGCTTCAAATCCATACGCATCCGCCCACTCTTTCACAAGCCATTCCGGATGGCTTGTTTCTGTCGCCAGCCGGCGTACAGGATCTTCGATCGAGTCAAAAGATGGAACACCTTCGCGCTGAATAGAACGGAGCACGCCGTTGACAAATGAAGCAATGCCTTTGTGTCCGCGGATTTTAGCAATCTCAACCGCTTCATGGATGGCTGCCCTGTCTGGAATCTTCTCTAAATACTCCATTTGATATAAGGATAGGCGAAGAAGCTGAATCACCCACGGCTTTACCTTTTGAGGCTTATTGATAAACGGTTTAAGCATATAATCAAGCGCGATCTTATTTTGTAATGTACCATAGACAAGTTCAGTCAAAAGCCCTCTGTCCTGATCACTCAGTTCATTTGATTTAATGACCGATTTCAGCAGCAGGTTGCTGTATGCCTGGTTTTGTTCTAATTTGATCAGCGCCTCAAGGGCGATGTCACGAACACTAGTTTTTTTCATTGTTTACTCCTAACACATCACCGGCTTCAACATGAGCGCCTCGCACAAAGTCTTCGCCTTTCATTCGTTTTTTGCCTGCCGGCTGGAGTTCGGTTAATAACAGAGCCGTCTCGTTACCTGTGGCAACGATAATCCCTTCCTTTTCAACCGCAACGACTGTGCCTGGCTCAGCTGTTGTTCGTGCGGGTGTTTTTTTCGATTCCCACACTTTCAAATTTTGTCCATTAAGCGTCGTATAGGCAACAGGCCAAGGATTTAAGCCGCGGACCTGGTTGTAAAGCTCTTCGCCCGTTCTGGACCAATCGAGCAGCTCTTGCTCTCTTTTAATGTTAGGCGCGTACGTCGCTTTCTCTTCATCCTGCTTTTCAGGTGAAATGCTGCCGGCAATGACGTTTGGAACCGTTTCAGACAACAGCTTCGCGCCAGCCGCGCTTAATTTATCGTGCAGTGTTCCGACATTGTCGGTTTCTTCAATATCCACTTCCACTTTTGAGATCATGTCTCCGGCATCCAATTTTTCTACCATATACATAATGGTAACCCCGGTTTTCTTCTTTCCCTGCAGAATGGAATAATGGATCGGAGCACCGCCGCGCAGTTCCGGCAAAAGGGATGCGTGAACGTTAATGCAGCCGTATTTTGGACTGTCGAGAAGCTCTTTAGGCAAAATTTGTCCGAATGCCGCCGTTACAATAAGATCAGGCTTTAATGCCAGCACTTTCTCAATTTCTTCTGTCAATCTAACTTTTTCCGGCTGAAGAACCGGGATGCCGTGGCGCAATGCCTCTTCCTTGACCGGAGGAGGTGTCAGTACTTTTTTTCTGCCCTTCGGACGGTCCGGCTGTGTGACGACCCCCACTACCTCATATCCGTCCTCAATCAGGGTTCTTAAAACAGGAACTGAAAAATCTGGCGTTCCCATAAATACGATTCTCGTCATCAAATCATCCTTCCATATCCGCTAGTTCATCTTCTGTATAGTATTTACTTATTTTAGATGTAAACAACACACCGTCTAAGTGGTCCATTTCATGCTGCACGGCTCTTGCTAAAAAGCCTCGCGCTTCCAGAATGAACGGTTTTCCCTGACGGTTAAACGCACGCACTTTGACATAATCGGCACGTGTGACATCACCATAGACGCCAGGAAAGCTCAAGCATCCTTCAATTCCGGTTTGCTCGCCGCTTTTTTCTAAAATTTCAGGATTAACGAGATCAATTCTCCCTCTGTCATCCCCGATGTCTACAACGGCCGCTCTTTTTAAAATGCCGATTTGCGGCGCTGCCAGTCCGACACCATCCATTTCAAGCATGGTGTCGTACATATCATCAAGCAGTTTTTTTAGCTTTTTATCAAAAACAGTCACGGTTTCCGCAGGTGTTTCCAAAACCTCCGCAGGATGTGTGACGACCTTTTTTACTGCCAATTTGTTACCCTCCAAGACGTGAGATCTTACATCATCATATAAGGATTCATATCAATTGAAATCATTACATGTTTTTGTTCAATTTCGCGTTTATAATGTTCCAGTATCTTCTTCAATAAAGCGGATAACTGGGTTTCCTGTTTGTATTTTATCACGCATTGATAGCGATATCTATCTTTGATCCTGGCTATCGGCGACGCGCTTGGTCCGAGAATTTTCGTGTCAGCTCCGCAGTTTGCTTTCAAAAAATGAGCGATTTTTTCAGCTGTAACCGCTGTTTTCGCCACTTCCTCATGAGAAACAGTCACAAGAGCCAAATAGTAGTATGGCGGATAGGATTGCTCTCTCCTGTGCGCCATTTCATGCTGATAGAACGTTTCATAATCGTGTGTTTTCGTCAGCTGGATACTGTAATGAGACGGTGTATACGTTTGAATGATGACATGGCCGGGCTTTTCATGCCTGCCTGCCCGGCCGCTGACTTGCGTTAACAGCTGAAATGTTTTTTCAGCCGCTCTGAAATCAGGAATATGAAGTGTTGTATCAGCACTTAACACTCCGACAAGCGTGACATTAGGAAAATCAAGCCCTTTCGCGATCATTTGCGTTCCGAGAAGAATATCCGCTTTTCCTTCTCCGAAAGCTGACAGTAATTTTTCATGAGCGCCTTTCCGTGATGTCGTGTCAACATCCATCCGAATCACTCTCGCACTTGGCAGCACCTTTGTCAGCTCTTCTTCCACTCGCTGTGTTCCCGTTCCGAAAAAGCGGATATGCTCGCTTGCGCATTCAGGACAAGTGTGCGGAACAGGCTCTTCATGTCCGCAATAATGGCATTTCAGCCTTTGGCCGTAACGATGATACGTCATGGAAATGTCGCAGTGCGGGCATTGCGGGACATAGCCGCAATCCCTGCACATCACAAAGGAAGAATAGCCCCTCTTATTTAAAAACAGCACCGCCTGCTCACCCTTGGCAATCGTTTCTTCAAGCTTTTCCATCAATTCAACTGAAAACATCGAGCGATTGCCGTTTCTAAGCTCCTCTCTCATATCGACAAGCGAAACCTCAGGCATCACCCGATGGTTAACACGGTGCTTCAGTGAAAGAAGCTCGTATACGCCCTTTTGAGCTCTTGCATATGACTCTAATGTCGGCGTAGCACTCCCTAATACAACCGGGCAGCTGTGATGCTCAGCCCGCTTGATTGCCACCTCTTTCGCATGATAGCGCGGCATTTCTTCCTGTTTATAGGAAGACTCGTGCTCTTCATCGATGATTATCATTCCGAGACTTTCAAACGGAGCAAAAATGGCGGATCTGGCACCGACGACAAGCCGTACTTCCTTCCGGTGGATTTTACGCCACTCGTCATATTTTTCTCCTGTGGATAAACCGCTGTGCATGACTGCCACCTGGGAGCCGAAGCGGCCCTTGAAGCGGTTGACCATTTGCGGCGTCAGCGATATTTCCGGTACGAGGACGATGGCTTCTTTTCCTTTCGCCAGTACTTTTTCAATTGATTGCAGATAAATTTCCGTTTTTCCGCTTCCTGTCACGCCGTGAAGGAGGAACACTTTATGCTCATCGCTGTCCAATGTCTCGCGTATAGGCTCGAAGGCAGCCCTCTGTTCGTCTGTCAGCGGCAGGGGCTCTGTTTTTTTGAACATTTTGTCCTGATAGGGATCTCTGTAAACCTCTTCATAGCTTTCCTTCAAAAGCCCTTTTTGGATAAGGGTTTTGATGGTTGCAGAGCTCGTGTCCGTTCTTTTGCACAATTCTGCCGCAGGAATTTTCACACCTTCCGGCTCAGAGATGAGAAAGTGAAGAATCGCCTGCTGTTTTGCTGCTTGGCGGGACAATCCCTCAGCCTGCTTAGCAAGCTCTTCTTTACTCGCATTTGCCTGAATATGCCTGACCATTTTTTTATTGGTTTTTTGCGCGACTTTATACGTCACGTCAATGTCCCCTTTTTGAACATGCCTTTGAATCAGTTTCAGCGTCTCATGATCGGGTATATCTGAATACAACAGCGTCTTTGTTTCAGAAAACAGCCGTTCCACTTGCGGCGGAAGATCGGCGCCGTGTGCAATTTTTAATTCTTTTTCATATTTCGCCTTTAAGGCGGCAGGCAGCATTGCTTGAAGCGCCGTTATTTTAAAAGACAGCGTTTTGTCTGACAGCCATGATGACAGATCCATAAGCTCCTCTGTCAGAACAGGTGTAAGATCTAATAAATCCTCTACTTCCTTGACAGATTTTCCCGATAGGTCAGATGCTTCTTTGACTGCTGTCACAAACCCTTGAATCTTACGGGGGCCAAACGGAACAATGACCCGCATCCCCGTTTTGATCATGCCCTTGAGATGGTCTGGGATTTTATAATCAAAAGGCCTGTCTATATTTTTGGTGCTGACATCAACAATGACTTCTGCAAAATTCATGAGCGCTCTCCGGTTTGTTTTGAGAGGGCTGCGATCTCCTGAAGGATTTCAAAAGAAACATCGAGCTTAGACATGATCGGAAGTTCGCGTTTATGCCCGTCTTTGAAAAAGATTGTCACGATATTCGTATCAGCACCAAAACCGGCCCCATTTGCCTTCACATCATTTGCCACAATCAAATCAAGGTTTTTAGCGGCGAGCTTTTTACGTGCATAGTGTTCAATGTCTTGTGTTTCGGCGGCAAATCCAACCAAAATCTGCTCTTTCTTTTTCTCGCCCAATTCTTTCAAAATATCGACTGTTCTTTTCAGTTCTAAGGTCATGCCGCCGTCTTGTTTTTTTATTTTATGGTCAAATACTGTTTTCGGCGTAAAATCGGCTACTGCAGCTGTTTTAATGACTATATCGCTTGCGTCATACACAGAGAGCACAGCTTCGCGCATATCCGCAGCCGATTGAACAGGGATAAACTCAGCAAGGCCTTTAGGCTGATCAAGTGAAACAGGCCCAGAAATTAAGGTTACCCGTGCGCCGAGCTGAACAGCAGCCTCCGCTAGTGCGTAGCCCATTTTGCCCGTCGATTTATTGGTAAAAAACCGGACAGGATCAACCGCTTCCCGCGTTGGGCCGGCTGTAATGACCACATGCTTGCCTTCTAAAGGAGCGGATGTTTCTTCAGCAAAATGTTTTTCGGCCAGCTTTACGATGTTTTCCGGCTCTTCCAATCTGCCTTTTCCTACGTAACCGCATGCTAAATAGCCCTCACTTGGCTCAATAAAACGATAACCGTCCTGATAAAGAACAGAAATGTTTCGTTTGACTGCCGGGTGGTCATACATATGAACGTTCATTGCCGGCGCGATCCAAACGGGAGCCGTTGCTGCCAACAATGTTGTCGTCAGCATATCATCAGCGATGCCGTTTGCCAGTTTTCCAATCACATTAGCCGTAGCCGGCGCTACAATAATCAAGTCGGCCCAGTCTGCGGCATCAATATGAGAAATAACGCTTGGATTTTGTTCTTTAAATGTATCTGTATAGACTTCGTGGCGGCTCAATGCCTGAAATGTCAGCGGTGAAACGAATCGGCAAGCGGATTCAGTCATAATCACTTTGACATTTGCTCCTGCCTGAACCAGCTTGCTCGTTAACGCACAGGCTTTATAAACTGCGATGCCTCCGCTCACGCAAAGTAACACATTTCGATTGTTTAGCAATGAATTCTCCCCCTCTGCACTTTACAAAACCGCACGGAAAAAAATAACAACCTACATGATATAGGTTGCTACTTGTGCTACTATTCGCGGTCTTCCTTTTCAAACGAAAGCAGGCCTGCATCAATTTCTTCTAAAGCTTTGCCTACATATTTGTGTGAAATCGTATGTTCAATCATTTGGTCTTTTTTGATTTGCATTTCACGGGCGCGTCTCGCAGAAACAGTCACGAGCGTATATTTTGAATCTAATTTATTCATTAAAGAATCAATTGACGGATCTAACATTGATTATTCAACCTCCAGCATTTTCTTATATCTTGGTGCAACGCGTTCACGCTTCAAATGTTCAGCAAGAACGATTGCTTTGATTTTATCGCAAGCCGTTTCGACATTATCGTTTTCAACGACATAGTCATAAGCATCCATCATTTCGATCTCAGCTTTTGCGGCTTTCATTCGATTTTCAATCAGAGCGTCTGTTTCTGTGCCTCGTGTCACGATTCTGTTTTTCAGTTCAGAAAGGCTTGGAGGCGCAAGGAAAATAAACAGGCCTTCCGGGAAAGCATTTCTCACTTGAAGAGCCCCTTGAACTTCAATTTCTAAAAAGACGTCTTTTCCATCTTGAAGCGTCTGTTCAACATAATCGACTGGCGTGCCGTAATAATTGCCGACATACTCTGCCCATTCAAGCAGCTTGTTGTCCGCAATCATTTGCTCGAATTCGTCTCTTGTTTTGAAAAAATAATCGACTCCGTTCACTTCGCCCTCTCTTGGACTTCTTGTGGTTACTGAAATCGAATATTCAAATTTTGTGTCTTCCTGCGAAAAGATCGCTTGTCGAACCGTTCCTTTACCAACTCCTGAGGGACCTGAGAGAACGATTAATAACCCTCTTTCTTTCATGCGGCAATTACCCCTGCCCTTCATCCATAATTTCTTCTTTAACAGAAAGTCTGTGTGCAACTGTCTCAGGCTGGACGGCAGATAAGATAATGTGATCACTATCCATGACGACAACTGCACGGGTTCTTCGTCCGTATGTAGCGTCAATTAGCATTCCGCGGTCTCTTGCATCCTGAATCATCCGTTTGATTGGCGCAGACTCCGGGCTGACAATCGAAATCATCCGATTGGCGGAGATGATATTGCCAAATCCGATATTAATCAGTTTAATCGTCATCTTCTACGTTCCCCCTGTAAAATAGACGTCTCTAGTTTAGCCTAGTAAGACCGTCTGTAAACAATACGCACAGTCACTATTCTATATTTTGCACTTGTTCTTTTATTTTTTCAATAGAACTTTTCATTTCAACGACAAGCTTTGTGATCTGATGATCATTTGCTTTTGAGCCGATCGTATTTGCTTCCCGATTGAGCTCCTGAACAAGAAAGTCGAGTTTGCGCCCAACAGCTCCGCCACTAGCTAATATATCACGAAACTGAGCGAAGTGGCTCTTCAGTCTTGTAATCTCTTCAGTGATATCAGAGCGATCTGCAAAAATAGCGCATTCTGTTACAAGCCGGCTCTCGTCTAATACGTCTTCAGTCCATTCTTTGATTCTGGCGTACAGCCGTTCCCGATAACGAGATACGACATCTGCAGCCAGCAATTCAGTTTCTCTCACCAGCTCTTCAAGCTGATCAATATGCATCAGGCAGTCTTTCGCTAAGAGCAGCCCCTCTTTTTCACGCATTTCACAGAGACCTTTTACCGCTTCTTCTGCAGCATCGATGATCAATGCCTCCAGCTTGTCATTTTGCGTCTGTTCTTCATGAACCTGGACGACATGATCAAGCTTAAAGAAATCCATTACATCGGGCTCTGCAGACAATTGATACCGCTTCTTCATATCTCTCGCGGCTGCGACAAACTCATCGAGCAGCGGCCAATCAATTTCAAGCCTTTTCTCAACAAGCATATCGCTGTCAACGGATACGAAAAGCTCAATTCTTCCGCGCTGAATATGCTGCAGAATGGTCTGTTTCAGCTTATCTTCAAAATATAGCAAAGGCCTTGGCAAACGAGCGTTCACTTCTTTAAATCTGTAGTTCACAGATTTAAGTTCAACGCTTACAGAGAGATCGTCTTGTGTTTTGCTTGCACTGCCGAAGCCTGTCATACTTCGTATCATTTTAAAACACCCAATTCTTCCCTGTTCTCATAATAAAAGGGCAATAGACACGCTATTACCCCTAAGATTATATCATATGAATTTATTTTTTTCTTGTTAAAAGTGACCCCGCCAGCAAAAAAGTAGGGATGGCGGACATACCGATGACGAGCATCCAGTCCCCCGGCGTGATGGCTACAGTATGGAAAATCGGCTGAAGCGGCGGATAGTAGATTACTACAAGCATCAGCAAAATAGATGACAATACCGCGCCGATTAAATACAGGTTTTGAAACGGATTTCTAGAGAAAACAGAAGTTTCGCTGCGGCAGTCAAACACGTGAATAAGCTGAGCGAGCACCAATGTGGCAAACGCGATCGTCTGGGCATAAGCCAAGTTTTCCGGATTGCGGTGGTACACAATGATAAACGCTAAAATAGTGGCAACTCCGATTAAAAATCCTCTGGAAACGACCTTCCATCCTAGCTTGCGGGCAAATACCCCTTCTTTCGGATGACGGGGCTTGCGCTTCATGACGTCTCCTTCCGGCTGATCCATGCCGAGCGCCATTGCCGGCAACCCGTCCGTCACCAAGTTGACCCACAAAATCTGAATCGGAACGAGCGGTAAAGGAAGGGCGAGCAGCATCGCAAACAGCATGACAAGGATTTCTCCGACGTTAGACGCCAACAGGTATCTGATAAACTTCCTGATATTTTCGTAGATGTTCCTGCCTTCTTTTATCGCTGATTTAATCGTCGCAAAATTATCATCTACGAGAACAAGAGATGATGCTTCTTTGGCCACATCTGTCCCGGTAATGCCCATAGAGACGCCGATATCAGCTTGTTTAATGGCAGGAGCATCATTGACACCGTCTCCCGTCATCGCCACAATATGCCCGTTCTCCTGATAGGCTTTTACGATTTTTAGTTTATGTTCAGGGGAAACGCGGGCAAATACATACACATCCTCCACCACATGAGAAAGCTCTTCTTGAGAAAGTTCATTCAGCATCTTGCCGTCCATGATTTTGCCGCTTTTCGGAAGGAGGCGCAAGTCTTTCGCTATCGCTTTAGCGGTTTCTACATGATCACCTGTTATCATAACGGTCTTAATTCCTGCTTCACGGCATTCTTTTATCGCCTGTCTGACTTCCGGCCGCGGGGGATCAATGATACCTGAAAGGCCAAGCATGGTCAGATCTTTTTCCGCCTGCTCCATTGACGGTGTTTCGCCTGCTTTTATCGGCCTGTAGGCGACCGCTATCGTTCTGAGCGCCTGTGATGCCAAATGTCTTAATACCGCCTCTGTTTCTGCTTTTCTTTCATTTGAAAAAAGAGCCGCTGAGCCGTCATAATAAATACGGGAAGATCGCTGCATCAGTACATCCGGTGCACCTTTTGTAATGATATAGCGCTTTCTGTCTTGATCCTCTACGATGACAGTCATCATTTTCCGTGCAGAATCAAACGGAAATTCTTCGATCACCCGGTAATTTGATTCAACAAACTCCTTTGAAAAACCGCCTTTTCTTGCCGCGGTGAGCAGCGCTCCCTCTGTCGGATCTCCGTCAAGCACATATTCGCCGTCTCTTTTCTCAATATTGGAGTTGTTACAAAGCGCTCCGAACAGAAGCATCTGCTGAAGCGGCTTATGTTCATTGACACTGATCTCTTTTTCGTTCAGTGTGAAGCTTCCTTTCGGTTCATAGCCGGCCCCCGCCACTCTCCATGTTTTCCCTCCGGACCAGACATGTGTCACCGTCATTTTGTTTTGGGTCATTGTCCCTGTTTTATCTGAACAAATGATAGACGCACACCCAAGCGTTTCAACAGCAGGAAGCTTTCTAACAATGGATTTTTGTTTAATCATCCGCTGTACACCAAGCGAAAGCGCCACTGTCACAATCGCTGGCAGTCCCTCCGGAATAGCTGCTACCGCTAATGAGACACCTGCTAAAAACATACTGTACAGATCATGCCCCTGAATAACACCGACAGCAACGACAAGTACGGTCAGAAGCAATGCAACAACAATCAAAATCTTCCCGAGCTGCTCCAGTCTTCTTTGCAGCGGGGTTGACAATGTCCCTGCCGATTCAAGCATGTCGGCAATTTTCCCCATAGCCGTATTCATTCCTGTCCCGACGACAACCCCGACACCGCTGCCGCGGGTCACAATCGTACCCATAAATGCCATATTGGTAATATCGCCGAGCGAAACATCCGGTTTTTTCAATTTATCAGCATGCTTCACAACCGGGATTGATTCCCCGGTCAGCGCTGATTCTTCTATTTCAAGGCTTCTCGCTTCAACAATTCGAACGTCTGCGCCAATTCTGTCCCCGCTCGTAAATTTCACAATATCCCCCGGCACAAGTTCCTTAGAAGGAATCTTTGTCCAGCTCCCTTCCCTGAGTGCCATGACATGCGGTGTTGAAAGCTCTTTTAAAGCCTGAAGAGATTGCTCGGCACGCCTTTCTTGAAAGAAACCGAGTATGCCATTCACAAACACAATCGCAATAATCGCAACCGCATCTACATATTCACCAAGAAATCCTGAGATTAACGTTGCCGCCAGAAGCACAAGCACCATAAAATCTTTGAACTGCGCGAAAAACAAGAGAAGCGCTGAAGTTTTTTTCCCTTCTTGCAGCTCGTTTGGCCCATGCTTGTCAAGGCGTTTTTTTACTTCTTTTTCTGTTAATCCTTGTTTCATGGACGTATTGGTTGCCTCTAGTAAATCTGTTTGTCCCATTTCATGAAACTTCATTCCGCTCGTCCACTCCCCTGCTCTCTTATAGAGATATCACTCTATAAGCATGCTTATTCTGACTCGTCCCATTTCATGCTATAATTATCGAATGCAGGAAGAATGAGAGGGTGTATTGCATATGTCGTTTGATGGCATGTTTACATACGGAATGACACACGAACTTAACGAGAAAATAATGGGCGGACGAATTACAAAAGTCCATCAGCCATATAAGCACGATGTGATTTTCCACATCCGTGCCAAGGGAAAAAACCAAAAACTATTATTATCGGCACATCCGAGCTATTCACGGGTGCATATCACGACACAAGCTTATGAAAATCCAAGCGAACCGCCAATGTTTTGCATGTTGCTGAGAAAGCATATCGAAGGCGGATTCATTGAGAAAATTGAACAAGCGGGCTTAGACCGCATTATGATTTTTCATATCAAAAGCCGAAACGAAATTGGCGATGAAACCGTACGAAAGCTTTATGTAGAAATTATGGGCCGCCACAGCAATATCATTTTGACTGACGCAGCAGAAAATGTGATTATCGACGGACTTAAGCATTTATCGCCGTCAATGAACAGCTACCGTACAGTACTGCCCGGCCAAGATTATAAGCTTCCGCCTGCTCAGGACAAAATATCGCCTCTTGAGGCGTCAGAAGATGATATTTTGCGTCACCTCAGTTTTCAAGAAGGAAGGCTTGATAAACAAATTGTCGACCACTTTTCAGGCGTGTCTCCGCTTTTCGCCAAAGAAGCGGTTCACAGAGCAGGCCTTGCCAACAAAGTCACACTGCCAAAAGCGTTGCTGGCACTGTTTGCCGAAGTGAAAGAGCACCGTTTCATTCCCAACATTACGACTGTAAACGGAAAGGAATATTTTTATCTGCTGGAGCTGACTCATCTAAAGGGCGAAGCGCGCCGTTTTGATTCATTAAGCGAACTGCTCGACCGTTTTTATTTCGGAAAAGCTGAACGAGACCGAGTCAAACAGCAGGCTCAGGATCTTGAGCGTTTTGTTGTGAACGAACGGAAGAAGAATGCCAACAAAATCAAAAAATTAGAGAAAACCCTGGAGTATTCGGAAAACGCGAAGGAATTTCAGCTTTACGGGGAGCTTTTAACCGCTAATTTATATATGTTGAAAAAAGGTGATAAACAGGCTGAGGTCATCAATTATTATGATGAAGAAAGCCCGACAATCACGATTCCTTTAAACCCAAACAAAACGCCTTCTGAAAACGCACAGGCCTATTTCACGAAGTATCAGAAAGCGAAAAACTCGGTCGCAGTTGTCGAGGAGCAAATCAGGCTGGCACAGGAAGAGATCGAATATTTCGATCAGCTGATTCAGCAGCTTTCGTCCGCTTCTCCCCGGGATATCAGCGAAATCAGGGAAGAGCTTGTTGAGGGCAAATATTTGCGCCCTAAGCAGCAAAAAGGCCAGAAAAAGCAAAAACCGCACAATCCGGTGTTAGAAACATATGAATCCACCTCAGGCCTGACAATTTTAGTGGGTAAGAACAATCGTCAAAATGAATATTTAACGACCAGAGCGGCGGCCAGAGACGATATCTGGCTTCACACGAAGGACATTCCCGGCTCCCATGTTGTGATCAGAAGCAGTGAACCGGATGAGCAAACAATCATGGAAGCCGCGACAATTGCAGCTTATTTTTCAAAAGCTAAAGATTCAAGTTCAGTGCCTGTAGATTATACAAAAATCAGGCATGTCAAAAAACCAAACGGCGCGAAACCCGGTTTCGTCACCTATGACAGCCAGCATACCGTCTTTGTCACGCCTGATGCTGATACGGTCATCAAGCTGAAAAAAAGCTGAGCCGCATAAAGAAAAGCCAGAGCATACAAATGCTCTGGCTTATTTCTTTCTCCTCACCTGATAAAGCCTGTTCACTTCAGCAACAAAATCGCCGTCAATCAGCTTATCCACGTTTTCGGCAAGCTCTTTTGTGTGCTTTGGACTGGCTCCGCTTGTAGAAACAGACACAGTGACATGTCCTCTTTTTACGATTTTCGGCATATATACATTGCCAAGCTCAGCGTCACTGACACAATTAACAAGCTGAAAAGGCGAAGCGGATTGGGCAATTTCTTTGTTCACTGCCGCATCATCCGTCGCGGCAATAATGAAAAAAGCATTGAGATAATCTTCTTTTTCAATTGTCCGTTTTTCCCATTTGATACGTCGCTCTTCTGCCATTTGCTTGATTTCCGGTTCAACATCCGGACTGACGAGCGTTATATCAGCTCCCTCAGAAATCACCGTTTTCAGCCTTCTGAGAGCGATGCTGCCGCCCCCCGCAATGACAACCTTCTTCTTTTCCAGGCTAATGTGCAGCGGAAGCATATGAACCTCCATCAAAATCAAATTGTCCCTCAGAATTTGCCGCAGTTTCTCTTACACGGTTCAAAAATGCGTTTTTCACATGAGGATGAAAACCGATATAGGAAGAGAGGTAGACGTTCGGATTATGAGCTTTTAATTTCTGAACCTCTCGTTCGATTTCATTCATCAGCATACCCGTAAAAAGCAAATATGGAACGATAAAGGTTGTTATGCCGTCATCTTTTTTAAGTTCTGAAAAAACCTCTTTGTAATTCGGGCCGCATGCTGTCAAAAAGCACGGAATGACTTCCTTGACTGGAATCATTTCCTGAAGAAGATTAGCAATACCGGTTACGTCTCTTTTGACATCTGGATCTGAACTTCCCCTTCCGATGAGTACCACTCTGGCATTTTCATATGGAACACCTATGTCTTTCATTCTGTGATATACAGCCTTGACTACTTCTTCGTCAATCCCGATCGGCTTTCCGTATGAAATGCGGACTGACGGATATCGGGATGCAGCACGGGCAATTTCTTCCGGAATATCATGTTTTGCATGCGCAGCTGTTAAAAGAAGCAGAGGCACCACTGCGATATGAGTGGCGCCTTGCTTCACACATGCTTCAAATCCTGTCTCAATTGTCGGCTCCTGAAGCTCTAAAAAGCTGATTTCTTGTACTGGCACAGAGATGTGGGCCTTGCATCCTTCCAAAAAGGCTGCGGCTTCTTGCTGCGCTTTTTTGACCCGACTGCCGTGGCCGACATATAAAATTGCTTGTTTCATTTTTACAACGCCTCGCTTAAATCTTGTTTTTTCAGTTCAGATTCAAACCATTCCAGCTTATAGTGATAATTTACAACATTTCCAATGACAATTAAACTCGGATTTGTAATGTTTTCTTTTATCACCGTTTCTGAAAGGGTGTCAACTGTACAAAAAACAGATTTTTGCTTGTCCGTTGTTCCCCAATGAATAAAGGCTGCCGGCGTAGAACCGTCCCGGCCGTTTTCAAGGAGTTTTCTTTCAATCTGCTGCACGTTTTTGATACCCATATAGATGACAAGTGTATCAATTCCTGTAGCCAGCGCTTTCCACTTTTCCTCAAAATCTTCTTCTTTTTTATAATGACCCGTTACAAAAGCGACGTTAGAGCCCGCCTCCCGATGAGTAACAGGAATCCCGGCATAAGCGGCTGCCGCGATTCCAGACGTAATGCCGGGGATGATTTCAAACGGAATTCCATTTTCAGAGAGGCATTCCGCTTCTTCCCCTCCTCTGCCGAACACAAAAGGGTCTCCGCCTTTCAGTCTGACAACCATTTTCCCTTTTTGCGCATACTTCACAAGAAATCGATTGATGGTTTCCTGCTTCATCGTATGAAAATCCGGAAGCTTCCCGCAGTAGATCAGGTCTGCTTGCTCTTTGGCATATTGTAAAATCTCTTTATTTACTAATCTGTCATATAAGATGACATCAGCTTTTTCAATGGCTTTCAGCGCTTTAATTGTCAGCAGATCAGGGTCACCGGGACCCGCTCCTACAATATATACTTTCCCCATCGTATTTCCCCCGATCTATTCGAGTTCTTCCAGAGCATTCGCTGTGATGATGTTCTCGCTTGCATTCCGGCACCTGAGAAGAACGCAGCAGATCATATTCAGCTCAATTTTTGTTTAACAAACTCGATCAGCTGATTTTTACACGCTTCACGGTCATGCTGTCCTGAATCAAGAACGAGCTCTGGAGCTTCCGGTTCTTCATAAGGAGAATCAATTCCTGTAAAGAACGGAATCTCGCCGTTTCTTGCTTTTTTGTAAAGCCCTTTCGGATCTCTTTGTTCACAAATATCAAGGTCGCATTTAATGTAGACTTCATTAAATTCGCCCGCTTCCACAAGCTCGCGAACCTGTTGTCTGTCCTCGCGGAAAGGAGAGATAAAAGCAGTAATCACAATGGTTCCCTGCTGAACAAAAAGCTTCGCCACCTCTCCGATTCGGCGGATGTTTTCTTTTCGGTCTTCATCAGAAAAACCAAGATCCTTATTTAAGCCGTGACGGATATTATCCCCGTCAAGCACAATCACTTGATAGCCTTGCTCAAACAATTCTCTCGCAGCGGCGTTGGCAATCGTTGATTTGCCTGAGCCGCTTAACCCTGTCAGCCAGAGAATGGAGCTTTTATGCTTGTTTTTTTGCTGGTACTCTTCTTTTGTGATAGAGGCTTCATGCCATACAATATCGCGATTTGTCACTGCCAGTCCTCCTTAAGATACGCCTACTTCTTCTTTTTTCTTCATCCCTTTGATTAACACTTCTACGACTTCTTTTCGACTGAATTCAGCAGGCGGCAGCACACCGTCTCTCAGCATGCCTCTTACCTTAGTGCCTGATAAAATGACGTGATGCTCTCTGCCATGAGGGCATGTTTTCGCTGTTCCCATATTTCCGCATTTTTTACAGAAGAAGCTGTGCTCGAATTTCAGCGGCGTAATCCCGAGTTCTTCAGGTTTAAATGTGTCAAACAGCTCCTGTGCTTCGTATGTTCCGTAATAGTCACCTACACCTGCATGATCACGGCCGACGATGAAATGTGTGCAGCCGTAGTTCTTTCTGACAATCGCGTGGAAAATTGCTTCTCTCGGGCCTGCATAACGCATCGCCGCTAAAAAGACACCAAGGAAAACGCGATCTTTCGGGTAATAATGATCAAGAAGCACTTGGTAGCTTTCCATCCGTACATCAGCTGGAATGTCATCAGATTTTGTTTCGCCTACTAACGGATTCAAGAACAAGCCGTCTACTGTTTCAAGAGCCGTTTTTTGAATGTATTCATGCGCTCTGTGAACAGGGTTTCTTGTTTGGAAACCGACAATGGTTTCCCAGCCTTTTTCCGCAAACTGGCGTCTCGTTTCTGACGGTTCAAATGTAAATTCAGGGAACTGTTTTGAAGCTTTTTTAATCAACGTAATCGGTCCGCCGACATATGTATTGCCGCGGCTGAACAGCTTTTTAACACCAGGATGCTCCTGTTCATCTGTTTTGTACACATTGACAGCTTCTTTTTGTTTGTCAGGCACGTACAGGTCTTCGATTTGGATAACGCCGTATGTTTCTCCTTCATACGTTAACTTTACCGTTTCACCAAGTGACAGTTCCGCTGCTTTTTGCGCATCGACCGGAAGCGTGATTGGAAGAGACCAGACAACGCCGGAAGAAAGACGCATGTTTTCGACTACAGATACGTAATCTTTTTCATTAAAGAAACCTTCAATCGGGCTGTATGCACCGATACCGATCAATTCCAAATCCGCGAAAGAAATTAAATCTAGTTCAATTTCTTTTTGAATGCCGCTCACATCATATGATCCATCTACCCTGTTTACTAATGTTCCTCCGTGTGGTGCTAAGCTCATAATATCCATCTCCTCCTAGTTAACTTATAAAATTACTCAGATTAATGATCAGATTCCCCCGCCTTGTTCGTGGACTGAGCGTCTCTCTTTACGAATGGCCTTTGTCAGGCTGACGGCACCGCCCGCCGCTAAAAGCACACTTACCATGATAAAGATCGAATAATAATCTGCTTTTAAAAACAAGGATACAAGCAGATAAGAAATCGATAAAGATAAAAACGGCGATGCGATCCATACCTTCAGCATCGTTTGAACAACTTGTTTATGGAACACGTTCGGACCGTTTTTTGCCATGCCTATTCCGATAATAGACGATGACGTGACTTGCGCCAAGGGCACCGGCATCCCAAATACAGAACTGATGATCACAAGTCCTGCTCCTGTACCGGATAAGAGAATGCCTTCCCCTTTGGAGAATCTCGTAATTTTCTTCCCATTTGTTTCTAACACACGCCGGCCTAATAACAGTGCGCCAAGAGCAACAAAAGCTCCTCCATACAAGGTTCCTTTTCCGACATCAAGCACACCGGCAGCTACTAACGGGCCAACAGCATTCGCCACGTTATTCATGCCGGCAGAGAATGCTTCGAAAAATCCGGCAACTAACAAAACAATGCCGAGGATTTTTTGTTTTTTAGAAGATTTTACTTCAATCTTAAAATAACGAAACAGCTTAGATACGAAATAGGTGAAGCCGAAAGCGAACAGCGGGACAAAAACCCAAAATGACACAATGATCAGAAGATTGTTCACAAACAATACTTTATAAGCCACTCCCACGCCGACAACCGCCCCGACTGTTACTTCACTTGTCGACAAAGGAATGCCGAGCAGATTAGCAGTAAAGAGCGACAGGGCAGCAGCTCCAATAATGATGCAAACAATCGTCAGTGTAATCGTCTGCTCAGGAATAATGCCGGAGCTGATTGTTTTTACAACCTCGCCTCCGCCAATGACCGCCCCGGCAAAGACACCGACTGCACATAGGATCAAAGCGTAGGTTTTCTTTTTGATGGCTCCGGAGCCGTAAGCAACCCCCATCGAAGCTGCAGCGCCGCTTGCACCAATATTCATCGCGAAAAACAAGCTAAATAAAATAGCGGCTAATTCCATTTTGCAGCTCCTTATTCATGCAGTCCGCATTCTGTTTTCGCCATACCATTCCATCTGCCTGAGCGCAAATCATCTGCTGTAAAAGCGGGAGCAGTGCAAGGCGCACAGCCAATACTTGGATATCCTTGGTCATGAAGCGGATTGTAGTCCAGTTCATTCCGGGATGTGTATCTCCAAATGTCTTTCCAAGTCCAATGGATAAGCGGGCAAACTTTTACTGACTTGAATTTTTCATCTTTGTTTAAGAAATTCGTATTGGCACGGCTTGGCCCTTGATCACGGCGCAGGCCGGAAAGCCAGGCTGGATGTCCTGAAAGCGCCTCTCTTAAAGGAACGACCTTTCTAAGATAGCAACACTGATTCGGCTCTCTTTCCCACAGCTTGTCACCATGTTCTTCGGCTTGTTCCTCAAGGGTGAGGTCTGGTTTTTTCAGGATGATATTAAGACCCGGATAACGCTCTTTCACTCGTTCAATTGTTTCATAGGTTTCTTTAAAATGAAGTCCTGTATCAAGAAACACAATCTCTGCGTCTTTTTTCACTTTATAAATTAAGTCAATCAGAACGATTCCCTCAATTCCGAAACTGCAGGCATAAACAAGCTGATTGCCGTAATGGCCGTATGCCCATTTTAAAACTGACAGCGCTCCTTTATAAGGATCGTCTTCCGGAAATGTAATCGTTGGTTCTTCCCAATTATCATACGTTAACATTTCTTCTTTCCTCCTTTCGGAGACAAACAAACAGTAGCTTTCTGCCGGTTGTCTTTTCCCATGTAATGTGATTCGCGGCTGCTGATATACAGATAGCCTTTTTACCTCTTAAAATAAAAAACTTTCAATCCGGCGGAAAGAAAGACAGGAACAGCATGCAGCCCTTATCTTTCAAAATGGAATTCATTTTGCTGGAAGTAGCACCTTACAAACTATGCAGGTTGCCGGGCTTCATAGGTCCAGTCCCTCAGCCGCTCTTGATAAGTTTTTAGATTTGTAGTAAATTTTAGCACAATTCTAACATAAGTCAACCCGACTTTTTTTATAGGATTAATAAAAAAAACAGGCCTCATAGCCTGTTTTCAAGTACAGCAAGGCTTTGAAGCCTCTTTACATCATTTGAATTTATTTTTTATTTTTTAAACCAATCTTTTGACTCGGGATTTCGTTTCCATGTTTGCAGCTTTTTTAGATCATCTGAATGAATATTTCCGTTTTCAAGTGCGACCTCTGTGAGCGTATCATAATCAGATAATGAGTAGTATGGCAGTTCTGCCTTTGCGAAGGCTTCCTCCGCTTTTGGAAGTCCGTACGTAAAGATTGAGACGACACCAAGCACTTCACAGCCGGCCGCTTGTAGAGCTGCACAAGCTTCAAGCACGCTGCCTCCTGTGGAAATTAAGTCTTCAATGACGACTGTTTTTTGCCCTTCTTGCACAGCTCCCTCAATCTGATTGCCTTTTCCGTGCGCCTTCGGCTTGCTCCTCACATAACACATCGGAAGATTCAAACGGTCAGCCGCAAGAGCAGCATGAGGAATACCGGCAGTTGCTGTTCCCGCAATCATTTCAGCTTCAGGAAAATGCTCTTTGACAAGCTTGCTGATACCTGAGGCGACATCGTTTCTGACCTCTGGGAAAGATAGCGTAAGGCGGTTGTCACAGTAGATTGGTGATAAAATGCCGCTTGCCCATGTGAACGGCTCGTTCGGGCGTAAAAATACAGCTTGGATGTCTAAAAGATGTTTTGCGATGATTTGTTTCAAGATTTGATTCCCTCCCATTCAAGTCTGACAGCCTTATAGGCTTTTACCGGGTCTTCCGCTTTTGTAATCGAGCGTCCTACTACAATCGCTGATGAACCTTTCTCTCTTGCAATGGCAGGCGTCGCTACGCGGACTTGGTCATTCGCAGCGTCCTCTGTCATTCTGATCCCCGGAGTGACAGTCAGAAATGAAGGCGACACCGCTTGGTAAATGGCTTTTGCTTCATGAACAGAGCAGACCACTCCATCCAGTCCGCTTTCTTCCGCCTGTTTGCTGTAGTGCACAACCGTATCAATCAGAGATTTTTCGATCAGCAGTTCATCTTTCATGATTTGTTCAGATATGCTTGTCAACTGGGTTACCGCGATAAGTGACGGACGTTTTTTTCCGGCCGGCGTACCTTCTTCTAAGCCTTCGAGTGCTGCCTGCATCATTTTTTTGCCCCCGGCCGCATGAACATTGACGAGGTCTACTCCGAGACTGGCAAGGCGCTTCATCGCTTTGTTTACAGTAGTCGGGATGTCATGAAGCTTTAGATCTAAAAACAGCTCGCAGTTTCTTTCTTTTAGTTGTTTCACGATCGATGGCCCTTCTTGATAAAAAAGCTCCATTCCAACCTTTACAAATAACGGTTCTTGCTGAAAAGGCGCTAAGAACGCAAGTGTTTCTTCACCTGATGCAAAATCAAGCGCGATGATGGGCAGGTTGTTTTTCATGATTCCAGCTCCTTCCGATGCATTCTTCAATTGATTGATAGCCGTATTGGCGCAAAATAGATGGGAGCTGTTCAATAATCTCTGGACATGCAAAAGGATTCACGAAGTTTGCTGTTCCGACAGCGACTGCGCTTGCTCCCGCGAGAAGAAATTCCAGGGCATCTTCAGCCGTTTGCACGCCTCCCATTCCGATAATCGGGATGTTGACCACCTGGCTGACTTCATACACCATGCGAATGGCAACCGGCTTCACAGCAGGGCCTGAAAGTCCCCCTGTTTTATTCGCTAATATCGGTTTGCCAGTTTTTAAATCGAGTCTCATGCCGATTAGTGTGTTGATCATCGTAAGACCGTCCGCTCCCGCTTCCTCGATCGCTAATGCAATTTCTGTGATATTAGCCACGTTCGGGGAAAGCTTCACATAAACGGGTACATCCGAAACCTCTTTCACCGCTTTTGTCAAATCGGCAGCCATCTCAGGATTCGTGCCAAAAGCGATTCCGCCTGTTTTCACATTCGGGCAGGAAATATTTAATTCAAGAGCATGAACATTAGGCGCTTTGCTGATATGCTCTGCGACTTCAACATAATCCTCGACTTGAGAACCTGCGACATTGGCAATGATCGGCGTATCAAACTGCTCAAGCCACGGCAGCTCATTATGCAACACGCTATCCAGCCCCGGATTTTGGAGACCGATCGCATTGAGCATTCCAGCACCAGTCTCAGCTACCCGCGGCGTCGGATTCCCAAAGCGCGGCTCCTTTGTCGTAGCCTTAATCATGATGGCTCCAAGACAAGACAAATCATAAAAACGTGAAAATTCTTTTCCAAAACCGAAGCAGCCTGATGCAGGAATGATTGGGTTTTTCAAATCAAGTCCCGGCAATTTCACCTCTAGCATTACAGCGCCACCTCCTGAGCTTTAAATACAGGCCCGTCGAGACATACTTTTACATAGGATGTCTCACTTTCGTTTGTATGGCACACACACGCGAAGCATGCGCCGATTCCGCAGCCCATTCGTTCCTCCATGGACAGATATACTTCTTTATGGGCATATTCCTGTTTTAACGCCTTGAGCATCGGTGTCGGCCCGCAGCTGAGGAGGATATCAAACTCTAGATTTTTCCGTTTAATCACATCTGTGACAAATCCGGTTTCCCCGTAGCTTCCGTCAGCTGTTGCCACATACGTGTCTCCGTACTGCCGGCATTCTTCCTCGTAAAAAACATCCTTTGCCGATTGGAATCCTAAAACGTGGATGACATTTACCCCTTTTTCATTCAAGCGTTTCGACAGCTCTTGGAGAGGCGGCACACCTACTCCGCCCCCTACCAGCAAAGCCGTCTTTCCGGGTTGAACTTCATTAACAGGAAAGCCATTTCCCAAAGGCCCGAGGACATCCACAAGTTCTCCCTGCTGCTTCAGTGACAAGAGTCTTGTCCCTTCCCCATCTACCCGATAAATGATGGTGACTTCATTTTTTTCAAAGTTGACGTCTGCGATGCTGATTGGTCTTCTCAAAAGAGGCGTAACCGCTTCGCTCACTTTAAGATGAAGGAACTGTCCAGGGGTTGTAAACCCTTGGACAAGCTCCCCTTTCAGAACCATTTGATACACCCGGTCTGCAATTTGCTGGTTAGAACATACTGTCAAATACGCTTTTTTCATATAGTGACTGCCGCCTCCTGATTTGTGTTGACTGCCGGCATTTGATCAGCACGGAATGTCATGCTTTCCAGCACTCGCAATATCGCCTCTGCCGTATCTAAAGATGTTAGGCAGGCAACACCATTTTCTACTGATTCACGTCTGATTCTAAAACCGTCTCTTGCCGGCTGCTTTCCTTTTGTCAGCGTATTGATGACAAACTGCGCTTCTCCGTTTCTGATGACGTCAAGCAGGTTCGGGCCATCCTGACCGATTTTTCCGACGACCTTCGCTGGAATGGAAGCTTCTTTCAAGTAGCCTGCCGTTCCTTCCGTCGCTAAAATGTTGTAGCCGATCGCGTGGAACCGCTTAGCAATGGCAAGCCCTTCTTCTTTGTCCTTATCAGCTACTGTTAAAAGCACGGAACCGTAGTTCGGGATTTGAATACCTGAAGCAATCAAGGCTTTGTAGAGCGCCTTTTCAAGTGTCGAATCTTTCCCCATGACTTCACCTGTTGATTTCATTTCAGGCCCTAACGTAATGTCCACTCTTCTCAGCTTGGCAAAGGAGAAGACCGGCGCTTTTACAAATACACCTTGCTGTTCAGGCTGAAGGCCCTCTGTATAGCCAAACGCAGCCAGCTTTTGACCAAGAATGATTTTAGTTGCGAGATTTGCCATTGGGATACCCGTAATTTTGCTTAAAAACGGTACGGTTCTGCTTGATCTCGGATTCACTTCTAGCACGTACACCTCGCCTTGCGACAAGACGAATTGAATATTGAGCAAACCGACAATATTCAGCCCTTTAGCCAATGCGATCGTGTATTGTTCAATTTTTTTCTTAATGTCCTCTGTGAGAGACTGAGGCGGATAAACAGCGATTGAGTCTCCGGAGTGAACGCCCGCACGTTCAATGTGCTCCATAATTCCCGGAATGACGACTGTTTCACCATCCGATACTGCATCGACTTCAATTTCTTTTCCAGTCAAGTATCTATCAATTAATACAGGGTGCTGTGGATTGATTTTAACTGCGTTTTTCATGTAATGAAGCAGCTCTTCTTCATGATACACAATCTCCATCGCCCGGCCGCCAAGTACATAGGAAGGGCGTACCAATACCGGGTAACCGATATCACTTGCGATGCTTACCGCCTGATCAACTGATGTCGCTGTTTTGCCAAGCGGCTGCGGAACACCAAGTTCTCCAAGCGCTTGTTCAAATTTATCCCGGTCTTCTGCACGGTCTAAATCTTCTAATGAAGTTCCAAGGATTTTCACTCCGCGTGCAGAAAGCTCGTCAGCAAGGTTAATCGCAGTTTGTCCGCCAAATTGTACGACAACGCCCATTGGCTGTTCGAGGTCAATGATGTGCATAACATCTTCAATCGTAAGCGGTTCAAAATACAGCTTGTCTGAGATGCTGAAGTCTGTTGAAACGGTTTCCGGGTTGTTATTGACAATAATGGCTTCATAGCCTGCTTGTTTAATTGCCCATACAGAGTGAACCGTCGCATAGTCGAACTCGACACCCTGACCGATTCGAATCGGACCCGAACCAAGCACCATCACACTTTTCTTATCCGTAACGACAGATTCATTTTCTTCTTCGTATGTGCTATAGAAGTATGGCGTTTCTGACTCGAATTCCGCCGCACATGTATCTACCATTTTGAATACCGGCGCAATCCCCGCTTGTTTTCTCAAGCTGTAAAGCTCGGATTCTTTCATTTTCCACTCGCGGCTAATGTACTGATCAGAGAAGCCGAGTTCTTTTGCCCGTCTCAGCACATCTGTATCGCCCGCATTCGCCTTCAATTCTTTTTCAAACTGTACGATTCCGAACAGCTTATGCAAGAAGAAAACATCGATAGCGGAAAATTCATGGAGGTCTTCTACCGTGTATCCTCTTCTGTACGCTTCAGCTAAGTAGAATAAGCGTTCATCACCGGCCTTTTTAATTCGCTTTTCAAGAAGCTCATCTGAAATGTCAGCGGCGTCCTTCAATTCAAGATGATACACATCCGCTTCCAGTGATCGCACTGCCTTCAGCAATGACTCTTCAAGCGTGCGGCCGATTGCCATGACCTCACCTGTCGCTTTCATTTGCGTGCCAAGCTTTCTGTTTGCTGATTCAAACTTATCAAACGGCCAGCGCGGAATTTTGGATACGACATAGTCAAGAGCAGGTTCAAATGCTGCATATGTTTTTCCTGTCACCGGGTTCATCATTTCATCTAATGAAAGTCCAACTGCAATTTTAGCAGCGAGCTTTGCAATCGGGTATCCCGTTGCTTTTGATGCAAGGGCAGATGAACGGCTGACACGCGGATTTACTTCAATAATGTAATATTGGAAGCTGTCTGGGTCTAAAGCGAGCTGCACGTTACATCCGCCTTCGATTCCAAGCGCGCGAATCAGTTTTAACGATACATTCCGCAAGAGCTGATATTCGCGATCGCTGAGCGTTTGGCTCGGCGCGACAACAATACTGTCTCCAGTATGGATTCCAACCGGATCAATGTTTTCCATGTTACAAACGACAATGGCGTGATCCTGGCTGTCTCTCATGACTTCATACTCGATTTCTTTATAGCCGGCGATGCTTTTTTCAAGCAGACATTGGTGTACCGGGCTTAATTTCAAGCCGTTCTCAACGATTTCTTTTAACTCTGTCTCATTCGAGCAGATGCCTCCGCCTGTTCCGCCTAATGTATATGCCGGGCGGACAATGACAGGGAATCCAATTTGACTGACGAATTTTTCTGCTTCTTCAAGGGAGTGGATAATCTCACTTTCAGGCACCGGTTCATTCAGTTCATTCATTAATGTTCTGAACAAGTCACGGTCTTCAGCTTGCTGAATTGCAGACAGTTTTGTGCCAAGCACTTCGACGCCGCATTCTGCCAGAACACCTCTTTCAGAAAGCTCAACCGCAAGATTCAAACCGGTTTGGCCTCCGAGTGTAGGAAGAATGGCATCTGGTCGCTCTTTTCTGATGATTCTTGTCAGGAATTCAGGTGTGAGCGGTTCGATATAAACCCGGTCAGCCATTTCTGTATCTGTCATGATCGTGGCAGGGTTTGAGTTGACAAGGATGACTTCATAACCTTCTTCTTTCAAAGCAAGACAGGCTTGTGTTCCCGCATAGTCAAATTCTGCTGCTTGGCCGATGATGATCGGTCCAGATCCGATTACTAAAATTTTGTTAATGTCTACGCGTTTTGGCATACCGCTTCCCCTTCTTTCTCTGTTGTTTCGATCATTTCGATGAATCTGTCAAATAGGTGGTTGGCATCCTCAGGACCAGGTGAGGCTTCGGGATGATATTGAACCGTAAATGCCGGCAATGTTTTATGCTTCAGCCCTTCAATCGTATCGTCGTTAATTGCGATATGCGTCACTTCCAGTTCTGTTTTACTGATAGACGAAACTGTATATCCATGGTTTTGAGATGTTAAGGCAACTTTTCCTGTAGCCAGCTCTTTTACCGGGTGGTTTGAGCCCCTGTGGCCGAATTTCATTTTTTCGGTATTCGCCCCGCACGCCAGCGCGAATAATTGGTGGCCGAGACATATTCCGAATAATGGCACTTTTCCAAGAACACCTTTAATCATTTCAATCGCTTCAGGCACATCCTTTGGGTCTCCAGGTCCGTTAGAAAGCATGATACCGTCCGGTTTCAGCTGAAGCACCTCTTCCGCTGTAATGTTGTAAGGCACAACGATGACGTCACATTTCCGTTTGTTCAGCTCTCTTAGAATCCCGTGTTTCATGCCGAAGTCAACCAAGACGATGCGTTTGCCTCTTCCCGGGCTCGGATATGCTGTTTTTGCTGATACTTGGGATACTTGATTTCTTGGCAATTCCGTTTCGTTCAGTCTTTTCAGCACTGCTTCGATATCTTCATCAGATGAAGCGAATGTTCCTTTTAGCGCGCCTGCCGTGCGGATCATTCTTGTCAGCTTCCTTGTATCAATCCCCTGGAGTCCGGGAATATTTTTCATTTTTAAATACTCGTCTAAGGTGTATGCTGAACGCCAGTTGGAAGGCAGCTCACATAATTCTTTGATGATCAGCCCTTTGACAAAAGGGGTAATGGATTCAAAATCATCACGGTTAATGCCGTAATTTCCGATAAGCGGGTATGTTAATGTTACGATCTGTCCGCAGTAAGAAGGATCAGATAAAATTTCCTGATAGCCTGTCATCCCAGTATTAAAAACGACTTCTCCCATGTTGTGTTCTAAGCTTCCGAAGGCTTCTCCCTCGAATACCGCTCCGTTTTCCAGTACTAATCGTCTCTTCATTTGACAAGTCTCCCCTCTTCATAAGCAAGCTTCCCTGCCGCAATTGTAGCGACCGGCCAGCCGGTGCAGCTGATGCCGTTAAATGGTGTATTTTTTCCTTTTGATAAAAATGTCTCTTTGTCTATAACTGCTTCTTTTTCTAAATCAATTAATGTAATGTCAGCAGCTTGTCCCGTTTGTAATGTTCCATATGGGAGACCGAACGCTTCGCATGGCTTAATTGTCATGTAGTCAATCAGCTGCTTCAGTGACCAGCTGCCATTTTTGACAAAGTGTGTGTAAAGAAGCGGGAATGCTGTTTCTAAGCCGACAATTCCGAATGGCGCCAGTTTCATTTCTGTGTTTTTCTCTTCTTCCGCATGCGGTGCATGGTCTGTTGCGATAAAATCAATTGTTCCGTCTAAAAGACCTTCAATTAAAGCAGCTCTGTCTTCTGCGCTGCGGAGCGGAGGATTCATTTTATAGTTTGTGTCCAGCCCCGGGATGTCCTCATCACAAAGCAGCAAATGATGCGGCGACACTTCTGCTGTCACTCTGATTCCCGCTTTTTTCGCATCGCGTACAACTCTGACAGATTCTTTCGTGCTGATATGGCATACATGATAATGGCAGTTTGCCGCCTCAGCCAGCAGCACATCGCGGGCAATATGAACCGATTCACAAACAGAAGGAATGCCGTTTAGCCCGTTCGCTTTGGAGAATGTCCCCTCATGTACGCTTCCTCCGTAAATTAAGGAGTTGTCCTCGCAATGTGCAACAATCGCTTTGCCAATTGCGGCTGCCCGTTTCATCGCTTCATACATCATTCCTGCTGTCTGTATACCAACGCCGTCATCTGTAAAAGCAAATGCCCCGGCTTCTTTTAACGCTTCAAAGTTTGTCATTTCATCGCCGATTTGTCTGATCGTAATGGATGCATATGGAAGAACTCTGACGCATGATGTTTCTTTAATTCTGTTTTGCACCCATTCCATCTGCTCCTTTGTATCAGGAACCGGCCGCGTATTCGGCATTGCTGCTACTGTAGTATAGCCGCCGCGTGCCGCCGCTTTGGCCCCGGTTTCAATAGTTTCTTTTTTCTCTCCGCCAGGCTCTCTGAAATGCACGTGGAGATCAACAAACCCAGGTGAAACGAGCAAACCTTTTGCATCAATTACCGTTTCATTATCCGTTGCATCAAGCTTGCCGATTGCGGTGATGGTTTCTCCAGTCACTCGGATATCCGCTTGTGTTTTTTCACCATTTTCGTTTAGTATCCAGCCGTTTTTAATGAGATATGACATACGCTGCTTCTCCTCTTTTCACATTGGTTTGTAAGGCACGCTGTATCACTGCCATTCTGATAAATACGCCATTTTGCATTTGCTTGAAGATTCTTGATTTTTTGCTTTCTACTAAGCTGTCATCAATCTCCACTCCTCTGTTTACCGGAGCAGGATGCATGATGATCGCATGCCGCTTCATACGCTCAGCCCGTTCTACAGTCAAGCCGTATTTGTTTAAATAGCCTTCCTGGCTGACAGCTGACTGATGTCGTTCATTTTGAATGCGCAGCAGCATGACAACATCGGAAGACTCAACTGCTTCATCCATTGAGACATACGTGCCGAATGTATTTTCTTCATCCTGCCATTCCGAAGGGCCGGAAAATAGGACCCGGGCACCCAATCTTGTCAACACTTCCGCATTTGACCTTGCCACTCTGCTATGCTTGATGTCGCCGTGAATGGAGACGGTAAGCCCTTTGAACGTATTGAACTCTTCATAAATCGTCATTAAATCAAGCAGTGATTGTGTTGGATGCTGGCCGCACCCGTCTCCCGCATTCAGAATCGGAATGTTCACCTGGCTGACAAGCTCTTCATAATACTCATCCTCACTGTGCCTGATGACGCAGACGTCCACACCGATTGATTCGAGCGTCCGGATCGTGTCATATAAGGTTTCGCCTTTTTGCACGCTTGTGCTTGTTCCATCAAGGTTGAGCACATTCATGCCCAGCTTTTTTTCTGCGACCTCAAAGCTGAACCGCGTTCTCGTGCTCGGTTCGAAAAACAGGTTTGCTGCAAACTTTCCTGTAAGCTGATTGTCTGTTTTTCCGCTTTTAAGGTCTTGTGCTGTTTGAAGCAAATCTTTGATTTCCTCAGTGCTGAGTTCACTCATCGTCGTTAAATGCTTCATGTTCTTTCCCCTCTCTTTTCAACTTAAGGCTGAAAAAAACCCCGGTCTAAGGTAGACTCGGGGTATGGTTAAATAGAGGGCAGCATTGAAGCTTCCTTCTCTTCATAACCCTTCCAAGCCTCTCTGGACTTTCATTAAAAGGTTTTAGATATGATGTTGTTCAGATGTGTCTGCCTGCTCTTCCTTCGCCTGCGGAAGAATCAGGTTTAAGATGACACCGACAATTGCGGCAAGCGCCATTCCTGACACTTGGAATCCGCCTTGAGACACTTGGATAAAAGCGCCTCCTACACCGATGACAAGGATAACTGATGTAATAATGAGGTTTCTGTTGTTTTCATAATCAATTTTGTTGTCAATCAGCATTCGCAGGCCGCTTGAAGCAATGATTCCGAACAGCAGGAAGGAGACGCCTCCCATGACCGCTGACGGCACTGAACTGATCAGCGCTGAAATTTTGCCGATAAAGCCGAAGCAACAAGCAATCACTGCCGCTCCTCCGATGACAAAGACGCTGAATACTCTTGTGATGGCCAGCACGCCAATGTTTTCTCCGTAAGTCGTTGTCGGCGGACCGCCGATCAGGGAAGCGAGGATTGTCGCCACACTGTCACCCATAATAGAGCGATGAAGACCTGGCTTTTTAATGAAATCTTGTCCGACAACCTTGCTCAGCACCATTTGGTGGCCGATATGCTCTGACATTGTGACAAATGCGACAGGAACCATTGCGGCTGCGATGCCGAGTGTAACTGACGGTGAATAATCTTTGAACGGAATAATAAATTCAGGCACTGCGAACCATTTCGCGTCAAGCACCGGCTGGAAGTTAACAATCCCTTGAGTAAGGGCGAACAGGTATCCGCCGATGATTCCGATCAGAACCGGAATCAGGCTTAAAAATCCTCGTAAGAAAATCGCACAAATGATCGTGATTGCCAGCGTAACTCCTGCGACACTAAAGTGCTTTAAGCTGTAGACCAACTCACTCGCGTTCGGATCAGCATACATCGCCATGTTTACCGCAGTGCTTGCCAGTCCCAGCCCGATGACGATAATAACAGGCCCTACGACTACAGGCGGGAGAATCTTCATCAGCCATCCTGTTCCAAGCTGCCTGATCAATAAGGCAATCAGCCCGTACACCAGCCCTGCAAGAAACGCTCCAACCATTGCCGCTCCCGGCCCGCCGGTCGCTTTTACCAGAATGATCGGAGAAATAAAGGCGAAGGACGAACCGAGATACGCCGGAATTTGCCCTTTTGTAATAAGAAGGTACGCCAGTGTTCCGATGCCGCTTGTCACCAACGCCACAGCAGGACTCATTCCGACGAGCTTCGGAACCAAAATGGTTGAGCCAAACATGGCAAACAAATGCTGAAGGCTGAATGAAACCCAAGAGAAAGGTGTCGGGACATCCCTGACCCCTAAATTTACTTTTTTCTTACTCATGATGATTTCCCCCTGATTGTTGACTTTCATTTTAGGATGACTCAATGACTGTATAAAAAAACCTCTTTGCTTTTTTACGCAAAGAGGCATACAAAGACCTGCCTAATCCTTTTTGGGCCTTTGTTGTGCACCTCTTTGCAACCTCTCTGGATTGCCCTTAAAAAGGTGATCTATTATTCGTTTTCATAAATGGCGACGAGATCGTTTTGGTCTACCTCATCAAGCTGAACCATAACCTTTTCAGACTTTGATGTCGGGATGTTTTTCCCGATATAATCCGCTCGGATCGGCAGCTCCCGGTGTCCTCTGTCCACAAGCACTGCAAGCTGAATGGAGGAAGGTCTGCCTACATCAACAAGCGCATCCATACCTGCTCTGACTGTTCTTCCGGTATACAGGACATCATCAACAAGAATGACTTTTTGATCTGTAATATCTACCGGAATATCTGCACCTTTTACAAGCGGTTCATCGTTGCTCGTTTTTTTAGAAAGATCGTCTCTGTAAAGAGTAATATCAATTTCACCGACTGTAACAGGATTTCCCTCAATCTGTTCAATGCGTTCCGCAAGGCGTTTTGCCAGGTAAATCCCTCTTGTCTTAATGCCGACAAGAATGCAGTTATTCATTCCTTTATTGCGTTCGATCATTTCGTGAGCAATCCTGGTCAGCGCCCGTCTGATTGCCTGTTCGTCGAGAATGACAGCTTTTTGATTCAATGTGTGACACCTCACAGTTCATATAGAAGAAAAAACCCCTCCTGCCAGAGCATAGAGGGGTTTTAGGACAAGGTGCGCGCATATACACGCATCCCGTCTATCCGTTATCCTTCTCAGCCTCTCTGGACTGTTTTAAAGAATCTATTCAGCTTCGTTTATTATTTCAGAAAAGAAACCATCTGTCAACCGTTTTTTCTGAGGTTTTCGATTAATTCTGCCATATCCTCAGGAAGCGGCGCTTCAAATTCGACATATTCTCCTGTTCGCGGATGGTCAAAACCTAAAACTCCCGCGTGAAGCGCTTGGCCATTAAAGTCGATTGTTTTTCTTGGGCCGTATTTCGGATCGCCTGCTAATGGGAATCCGATATATTTCATATGAACACGAATTTGATGGGTTCTCCCTGTTTCAAGCTGGCATTCCACTAACGTAAAATCCTGAAAACGCTCTAGTACATGAAAATGAGTGACAGCGTTTTTGCCATCACGTGTCACAGTCATGCTTTGACGGTCTTTCTTATCTCGTCCGATCGGCGCATCAATTGTTCCGTCATCGTGAGAAATAAGCCCGTGGACAACGGCCGTATATTTTCGGGTGACCGTTTTGTTGACCAATTGGTTTACGAGTGACTCGTGTGCCATATCATTTTTCGCCACCATTAATAACCCGGACGTGTCCTTATCGATTCTGTGAACAATACCCGGACGCATCACGCCATTTATACCGGAAAGGTCTGTGCAATGAGCCATAAGGCCGTTTACAAGTGTGCCCGTAAGATGCCCAGGTGCTGGGTGAACAACCATTCCGCGAGGTTTGTTGACGACCAGCACATCCTGGTCCTCATAATAAATATCCAGATCCATAGGCTCTGCCAAGACGTCGAGCGCTTCCGGTTCGGGTACAGTGACGGTCACCTGATCACCCGGCTGAATTTTATAATTCGCTTTCACCGCGCTTCCGTTCACGACAACCTGTCCGTCTTTTACCCATTGCTGAACCTGGGTTCTTGACCAATCATTCTCAGTCGATGCCAAAAATTTATCAATCCGCTCACTTTTTTGTTCTTCTGAAGCGGTTATATCAATTTGATTCATGCTATTGCTCCTTTTTCTTTTTCCCGCTGTCCAACAGCATTTGTATAAATAAAAGCATTACGCCGACACATAGTGAAGAGTCCGCGATGTTAAATATCGGGTAATTGTAATTGACAATAATAACATGGATAAAATCCACAACTTCCTGTCTGACAGCCCGATCGATAAAGTTGCCGATGGCACCGCCAAGCATAAGTCCGAGGGCAACGCCAAGAAGCCTTTGTCCTTTTGTATAACGCTGTATGTAATAAACAATACCAATAATAACAGCGGTTGTAATGAGGTAGAAAAACCACATCTGACCCGCTAATATCCCCCATGCAGCACCCGTATTGCGATGGGAGGTGATATAGAATACCTGATCAATGATCGGAATGCTTTGGCCAAGTTCCATGTTCTTAACAACTAGCCATTTTGTCAATTGATCGGCTGCAATAATAAGTAGTGCAATCATATAATACAGCACAAACGTTCCTCCAGTTTACGGTTACTTTAATCCATTATGCATTTTATCAATAAAAAGCACTGGAGTAAAGAAATATCAGGCATATTAACCGGCCAGACACTGTTATTCATACAGTGCCTGACCATATTCGATATCCGTTGATTTCCATATCGGAAGCGTTTTTTTCTCAAATTGGACAGAATAAAGAAAATCGTTTGCTGTTCGGGCCGTCGGCAGCACTGCCAGCTTTGCAAGAGGAATGGGAGCCCCGGTTTCTTCACAGTATCCGAATGTGCCGTTTTCGATTTTGGACAATGCAAGGAGAACGTCTTGAAGTTCTTCTTTAATATGATAAATCAGAGTTGCTTTTTGTTTTTGATTGATTGCTGCTTGCGGGCTTGTAGAAACCTGAAAGCAAGAATACTCAAATAATCTCGACTGTAATTCTTCTTTCATCAGAAGAAGTTCCGTATAAATTGCGGTCAGTTGATCATTCATTCTTCACAACTCCTGCTCTTAACGTAGTATCTTTATTGTTGCCTGTGAATGATGATCTAAAGCCCATAAGATTTTTCCTGTCGTTCTAAAGGATGTCACTCTTGGCACAAAAAAAGCCCGGCTTTTACGCCAGGCTCTTTTGCATTATTTTTGATAGTATTTTTCAACGATTTCAGCGTTGCGTAATGAAAGTGTAGGATATTTCGGATTTGCCCCTACATCTTTTGAAATCACACGAGATCTCTCACACATTTCGCCTTCCGCTTTCTCGACAGCGATTTTACCTGTCGCAAAGCTTTGCGCATCGTTCGGCGCTTCATTTTCTTCGCTGATTGTCAGTTCAGACACAATAAACAGCTGAGAAAGGTTTTCTTTTATGGAAGCCAAGAGCTCCTTGTTTTCTTTGTTTGGATACAATTTCAGTTTTGCTTCCAAAGATTTACCGATAATTTTTTCATTTCGCGCAGTTTCTAATGCTTTTAACACGTCATCACGAAGAGCCATAAAGCGGTCAAATTTTTCTTCAGTCGCTTCACTGTTTGGAACCGCGATTGTTTCCGGCATATCGGTCAGCTGAACGCTCTGCTCTTCAACAAATGTTAAATGAGACCACAATTCGTCTGCCGTATGTGGAAGGATAGGCGCTGAAAGCTTCACTAATGCAAGAAGCGTTTCGTAGAATACTGTCTGCATGCTGCGTCTATCCGGATGATCCGCATGCTCGATGTAGACAATATCTTTTGCAAAATCAAGGTAGAATGAGCTCAATTCGATTGTGCAGAAATTATGAATGCTATGATACACAACCGCAAATTCGTACTCATCATACGCTTTTTTCACTTTATCAATCAGCTTGTTCAGCTTAATCAGCATATACTGATCGACTTCACGAAGATCTTCGACAGCCACCGCATTTGTTTTTGGATCAAAATCGAAAAGGTTGCCGTGTAGGAAACGGAACGTGTTGCGGATTTTACGATATACTTCCGCAACCTGCTTTAGAATGGCGTCAGACACGCGAACGTCCGCCTGATAATCCACTGAAGATACCCATAATCTTAAGATGTCGGCACCAAGCTGTTTCATGACTTTAGCCGGAACAACAACGTTACCGATTGATTTACTCATCTTGCGTCCTTCTCCATCCAGTGCGAACCCATGGCTGAGCACACCTTTATACGGCGCTTTCCCTGTTACGGCTACTGCTGTAGAAAGAGAAGAGTTAAACCAGCCGCGATATTGGTCAGATCCCTCTAGGTATAAATCAGCCGGACGAACGAGGTCATCACGTTCTTCAAGCACTGCTTGATGTGAAGATCCTGAATCAAACCAAACATCCATGATATCCTGTTCTTTTGTAAATGTGCCGTTCGGGCTGCCAGGATGCGTAAAGCCTTCCGGAAGAAGATCCTTTGCTTCTTTTTCAAACCAAATGTTTGATCCATGCTGTCTGAACAATTCAGAAACATGTTCAATGGTTTCATCTGTAATAATCGGTTCTCCATTTTCAGCGTAAAATACCGGAATCGGCACACCCCACGCACGCTGTCTGGAAATACACCAGTCTCCGCGGTCCCGAACCATGTTGTGCAAACGCTGCTCGCCCCATTCAGGAACCCATTTGGTTTCTTTAATGGCATCCAGCAGGTCTGATCTGAAATCTTTAATAGACGCAAACCATTGCGCTGTCGCTCTGAAAATGGTTGGTTTTTTTGTTCTCCAATCATGCGGATAAGAGTGAGTAATGAATTCAAGCTTCACAAGTGCGCCTTTTTCATCAAGCTGCTGTGTGATCGCTTTGTTTGCATCATCATAGAACATGCCTTCAAAGCCAGGAGCTTCGCTTGTCATTACACCTTTTTCATCGACCGGGCAAAGCACATCTAAACCGTATTTTTGGCCGATGATAAAGTCATCTTCCCCATGTCCTGGAGCTGTATGAACACAGCCTGTTCCGGCATCAGTTGTTACGTGTTCACCAAGCATAACGAGAGAGTCTCTGCCATATAGCGGGTGTTCAGCGATAATGTTCTCAAGGTCTTTCCCTTTGACCGTTCTTGTCACTTCATACTGATCAAATCCGCATGCCGATGCAACATTTTCGACTAAGGCACTTGCTACGACAAAGCGGTCTTCACCTACTGCAATCACGCTGTACTCAAGATCAGGGTGCACTGAGATTCCGAGGTTCGCCGGAATTGTCCAAGGCGTTGTTGTCCAAATGATGATGCGCTCACCGTTTTCAAGAACGCCTTTTCCGTCTTTTACACCAAAAGCGACGTAAATAGATGCTGAACGTTTGTCTTGATATTCGATCTCGGCTTCAGCCAGAGCAGACTCACTTGAAGGTGACCAGTTAACCGGTTTAAGGCCTTTGTAAATGTAGCCTCGTTTTGCCATTTCACCAAATACGCGGATTTGCTGCGCTTCGTATTCCGGTTTTAATGTCACATATGGGTTTTCCCAGTCACCGCGGACACCCAGACGTTTGAATTGCTCACGCTGTCCCTCGATTTGCTTCCAAGCGTACTCTTCGCATAGTTTGCGGAATTCCGCTACTGACATTTCTTTGCGGTTGACCTTTTTGTTTTTTGTCAGAGCTGTTTCAATTGGCAATCCGTGTGTATCCCAGCCCGGCACATACGGTGCGTTGTAGCCGCTCATTGATTTATAACGGACAATGAAGTCTTTCAAAATCTTGTTAAGCGCATGGCCCATATGGATGTCGCCGTTTGCATACGGAGGTCCGTCATGTAAAACAAATTTCGGGCGGTCTTTCGTCCGTTCCTGAACAAGACGATAGATATCCTCTTCCTCCCATTTTTTTTGAATGTCAGGCTCACGGTTTGGCAAATTTCCACGCATCGGGAAATCTGTTTTCGGCATTAAGAGCGTGTCTTTAAAATCCATTTTCATTCCTCCACTGCATTTTTTCAGAAAATAAAAAAAGCCCTCTCATCCCATAAGGGACGAGAAAGCTTATCTCGCGGTACCACCCTTTTAGAAAAAGCAAGCATACACTTTTTCCTCTTGAGCATCGTAACGTGATGAACGTCCTAACCTACTGTGAGTTCAGCAAGGAAACTAAAGGGCTGATCTACATGATTCCGGCCATCCCGGACTCTCACCATCTCCGGGTCGCTATGAAGGCCTGAAGGAAACATGACTGTCCCTTTCAACCGTTTTTTCATCTGAATTTATGAACGTATTATATTCGACAAGCTAAGAAAATGTCAAGATAATCAGAGAATTTATTCCTTTTCCTCAAATACAGCGTCGACTTCATACTCAAGGAGATGATCCCAATCGTCATTTTTCAGAAGATCAAGCTGAGCTTCAATCAGCATTTGGAAACGTGTTCTGAACACTTTAGACTGTTTTTTCAGCTCTTCAATTTCCATTGCAATTTTTCTTGATTTTGATAACGATTCGTTGATAATGCGATCAGCGTTTTTCTCCGCTTCCCGAACAATCAGCTTTGCCTCTTTTTGAGAATTGCGTTTTACGTCTTCAGCCGCTTCTTGAGCAACTAAAATGGATTTATTCAATGTTTCCTCAATATTGGCAAAGTGTCCGATTCTTTCATCTAGCTCATTGACTTTCGCTTCAAGCTCAGTTTTCTTGCGGAGAACAATTTCGTAATCTTTTCTGACTTGGGCTAGGAATTCATTTACTTCATCTTCATCATATCCGCGAAAACTTTTTGTAAACGTCTTGTTGTGAATATCATTTGGCGTTAATGGCATGATGCCACCTCCATTTTTACATTTCAGTACGGTTATCTAGTTCACATTATAAAACAAATTTCGCACAGATGGAGAAAAAAACTGAAAAACCGACTATTTTTGTCGTTCAAACGTAACTCTCCATTTGTCTTTTTTGGTTTTCCCTTCGATTTTTGTTAAGCTGCACCGGCCAAAACCTCTGATAGACAGCATGTCCCCTTCCGCGACTATGTATGAAGGATCTTCAACCACCTTCCAGTTCACTTTCACAAGGCCGTTTTTCACAAGCGTCTGTGATTTCTGGCGGGATTGCCTGCTCATAGAGGCGCAGACGGCGTCAAGCCTTAAAGAAGAAACCGTGTCATCTCTTATTTCGACATCCACTGCTGGAATGTTAAGGTCTGACAAGTCGATTTTCTCTAGGCTGACCGCCGCTTTGCCTGCTTGGGTCAGCTGTGCAGCCACAAAATCAGCGGTATCGGCTGAGACAATCAATTGCACTGCTGTCTCAGAAAACACGATGTCACCGAATTTTTGCCGCTTTAACCCTATGCCCATTAATGCACCAAGCAGAGAACGATGATCTACTGAGACAAACTTGTCAGCATAACGGACGTTAAACGCCTGCAATTCAAAATCCGATTCTTCCGGAGTAATGTACTCTGGATACAGAATCGCCCGTTTCCGCTCCGCTCTGTCATAGCCGCCGGAAAAGGCAAGCCCGACATCTGCCTGTCCCGTAACAGCAGAGAGGATGACCTGCTCTCGGGGATCTAAAAAGTCGGTCAGCTTCATCCGGTACTGCTCCTGGACAATTCTTTTCCATTCGAGCGCTTGATCAATAAAGGCCCGCTCGTCTTTTCTGAAGTGCTGATATATATCGCTCATCGTCTTTCCCTTCTATGTAAAGAGGCTTGGCTGCTGCCAAGCCCCTATCAAACTGTCACATTAAAACGCAATCATGCGATAAAGTCCCCACAAGCCGGTTGTCGCAAACCGAAGCACAAGTATTGCTACGATTGGTGAAATATCCAGCATTGCAATCGGAGGAATGATTTTTCTGAATGGTTCGAGATATGGTTCACAAATCGAAGCCAAAAAACGCCCGACTGCTGTTTCCCTCGTACTCGGCACCCATGACATAAAAATATATATGATCAGGGCAAATGAGTATATTGTGATTAATAAGTTTAAAACCGAAAAAACTTGATAAAGGATCATCTCGCTTTACCACCTCTGATGTTCGTCTTCAGATATGAGCTCAGAAATTGTGCCTGATACATCTACGTTGTCAGGCGTGCAGAGGAAAATATCTGAGCCGATTCTTTGAATATCGCCGCCAATGGCATAAACGGTTCCGCTTAAAAAGTCAACAATCCGCTTCGCCTGGTCATGCTGTATCCGCTGAAGATTGACGACAACTGCCCGCCGGTTCTTCAAATGGTCGGCTATTTCCTGCGCCTCCGCATAAACGCGCGGCTCACTCAACACCACTTTAGAGGATTTCTGAACACTTTGCAAGCTCACTACATTCTGTTTGCCCGCTGGTTTATTCCCGTTGTAAGGCGGCTTTTCTTTTTGCTCATGCTCCTCATGTGATTCCCGCTCTGTCTCAATATATTCATATTCGTATTCTTCATCTTCCATTGAGAAAAAGTTTTTCAGTTTATTTTTCATACTCATTGCTGTACACCCCCTGTTTCATTTCCGACTAACGATGAGCCGATTCTAATATAAGTAGCTCCTTCTTCAATTGCAATTTCAAAATCATTTGACATGCCCATCGACAGTTCAGTACACGGAGCGTTCGGCTGGTTCAGCTTCTGAACCTGGTCACGGAGTTCTCTCAGCGACCTGAAACAGCTTCTGATCTGATCTTGATCATCAGTCAGCGGAGCCATTGTCATCAGCCCGGCAACAAGGATATGTTCGAAACCGGAAAGCTCCTGTATGAATGGAATGACTTCTTCTTTTTTCATGCCGTGTTTAGAAGGCTCAAGAGAGGTATTTACCTGCACAAAGCATCGTACAGTACCTTCAGCCCGTTTTTCAATTTCTTTCGCTAATGAGAGCCGGTCTAGGGAATGGATATAGGAAACCGCATTGACGACAGATTTTGCTTTTCTTGATTGCAAACTGCCGATAAAATGCCATTCCGGATTCCCTTTCATCAATTCCTGTTTGCGGAGCAGTTCCGCATCCCGATTCTCTCCGAGGCAGGTGATGCCAGCATCTACTGCCTCCTGTGCTCTTTCAGGTGATACATATTTAGTGACTGCAATAACCGTAACTTCATCGGAGCTGCGGCCCGATCTGTTACATGCTTCGTTTATTCGTTCGTTTATATGTCGTAAATTATCAACAACACGCAAGATCTTTTATGCCTCCTTCATTCCGATAAAGGACATCATCCGTCCAGTTTTCCCCTGATCGCGGCGGTGAGAATAGAAAAGAGACGGCTCGCTTTCCGTGCATAAACCGCTGACAGAAATTTGTTCACTTGCCAAACCGCTGTCCATCAGTATAAGACGGTTCAGCTCTTTCAGATCAAGCTGATATTGTGCCTTTGCCGTCTGATTAACGGCAAGGTCTGCTGAAACCGGCAATGCGCGGACAGCATCCATGACGCGGTCGTCTACCGTATAGCATGCACCGCTGATAGACGGGCCAATAACAGCGTAAATATCTGAGGGATTTGAACCTTCCTTCTCAGTCCATTGCTTCACCATTTCTCTGCCAATCTGTTTGACGGTGCCTTTCCACCCGGCATGGGCGACTCCGACAAGCGACTTAACCGGATCATAAAAGAAAAGAGGCACACAATCAGCAAAGCATAATGCTAAAAATACATTTTTTTCATTTGTATAGAGCCCGTCCGTTGCTTTTAGAGCCGTGTGATACTCACGGGCGCCTTTTCCCCTATCCCTCTGCGTCACTTTCTGAACGCGATTATCATGTGTCTGATCAGCGAATACCCAAGACTGCAAATCAGTATTAAACATATCGGCAATATATTCACGATTTTTAACTACATCTGCATCTTTGTCATGAACGTGCAATCCTGTATTTAACGATTCAAAAGGCTTTTGGCTGACACCGCCGTTTTTTGTCGTAAATCCGGCAATGACCTCTTTGTTGTTTTGATTCGTTTGAGCCCAGTCTTGTATCATGAGTGTCGAGGGTGTGGTAAGACTGAATGGGTGATATGTATTCATGATGATCCAACCTTTCGACAAACATTTAAAAAAGCGGAATTTCCCACTTATTTTACCACATCTTACTGCATTCGTTGAGCGCCGATTTGCATATTTCTAAATGAAATGTGCCGGAAGAATCGAGACTTCCGGCATTTGCCAATCTGCGGCAGACAAGCAGGTTTATGCATGCGGTTCACTTAATCGGACCAAGATTACATCTTCCCCGATTTTTACTATATTTCGCCATGGAATGACCAATTCCTCTTCTTTTCCAAAAAATCCGAGAACTTTCCCATTTCCTCCGAGTATGATCGCCTGAATTTTTCCAGTAGTCACATTGATATCAATATCACCAATACTCCCCAGCTTTTTTCCGTTTGAGACATTGACGACATCCTTTACCTGAAATTCTGAAATGCTGATCATTCCATCACGTCCTTTTTCCGTCCTTTTGTTCAAGTATATGAACGGGCAGGCTGAACCTTGTCAGCAAGAAGAAATTTTCATGTCATTGCTTTTTTCCGGCTGCACCAGCTGATGATAAAATCGAGTATAATTTTTGTATACTCTACTAGCTGCTCAATCGATACCTTCTCGTTCACAGAGTGTGCATTGTGCAGATCTCCAGGACCGTATATTACGCATGGAATACCGGCATCATACAGCCATCCGCCATCTGTAACTGATTGAGAAACGTCAATAATTGGACACTCCCGTTTCACTTTCTGATGAGAGGCAGTTAACGCTAAGACGCCTGGGTGGCCAGGGTCAACTTCCAATGCCGGAAAAATTTCTCCTCTGTCTTCTATCATGGATGAGCCTCCCCACTTGAATACAGGGCGGTTTTCCCTAAGCCAAATATCACTGTCACTCAGCCGATTGACGTAATCTTCTATTTCCGCTGCCACTTGGTCATGGGTTTCATTCGGATAAAAATGGACTGTGATCCACAGCCGGCATTCGTCCGCTATAAAAGCCGCATGTCTGCCGCCTTCTATAACTGCCGGGTTAATCGTATTTGTGCCTGGTTTAAAACCGGGATAACTTTTCATAATGGACCAGTGGCGCTCAAGTTCACCGAGCCCCGCAATGATTTTTGCCATTTTTTCAATTGCGCTTGCTCCGAATGTTCCTCCGCCTGCGTGAATCATATTCCGTCTCGTTCCATCATGAAATGTTTGACTGCTTTTGATTTCGATCCAGCCTGTAATGACACCACCTTGGCCTTGAATATGCATATCGCTCGTATCCGCGACAATTGCAAAATCAGCGTGGTAGCCCCTCTTGCAGCATTCAAGTGTGCCGGCTTCTCCAACTTCCTCCCCAATAACCGATTGCAGAATCAGATCACCGGGAAGCTCAATGCCGGCTTCACGAATTAATTTGACAGCAAACAGCACACAAGCCATTCCGCCCTTCATATCGGAAGCGCCTCGCCCGATTAAGAGACCGTTTTTTTCAATTGGATGAAACGGATTGTGCTCCCATTCTTCATCCTCTTTTACCTCTGCCACATCTACATGACCATTGATAATCAGGCTATAATAATCTGCTGAATCTGTTCCCTTTAGCTTCCCTACAACATTGGGATCTCCAGGGTACACATCCCATTTGTCGATCGAGAATCCCAATTCATTTAAAAAACCCGCAATCCATGACTGAATGCCCTCTGTATTTCTTGCAGGCGGAGCGGGTGTTTGATAAGAAATCAGTGTTTTAGCAAGCTGAATAAGCTCCTCCTTTTGTTCTTCCACTTTTTTTTGCAAAGAGTCTATTTGTTGATCCAATGTAAATCCGCTCCTATTCTTTAAAATCAAAAAAGCCGTTTCAAATGTGATGAAACGGCTTAATAAAAACAAACGGAGTCCGATGTACTCCGCTTTTCACCGCTTCCCTCCGCTGGCATGATCCAGATCAGGTCAAAAGGGTTGAGACAAAGTCTCTCTCAGCTTCGCAAAGCACCCCTAGGATGAATCTATATATGTTTGTCAGGCATTCGTTATCGGCTCAGCTCTTGTTAAAAACGGCCGATCCTGATTCCATAATACATGGATTGGCGTATCAAAAAAAGCGGAAAGTACTTGATCAGTAAGCATTTCCTTTATTTCTCCGGATCCAAAGACCTCTCCCTGTTTTAATAAAAGGGCTTTATCAAAGACAGGCAAAATTTCTTCAGCATGATGAGTCACATAAAGGATAGAGGGTGCATTTTCTTTGTTTGCAATGTATGTAATCGTATCTAACAACTTTTCCCGGGCAATAAAATCCAGCCCTGTGACTGGTTCATCCAGTATCAGCAACTCCGGATCGGCCATTAGTGCTCTAGCAATCAACGCTCTTTGTTTTTCCCCTTGAGAAAGGGTTTCATAGCGGCGATCGGCATATTCAATTGCTCCCAAGTCCTCTAACAAACCAATCGCTTTTTCCCTGGTTTCCTTATTTGGCGTTTCATATAACCCAATCGAAGCGTAAGCTCCGCTCAAAGCAATTTCAAAGGCTGAATCTGCTGGATACAATTTTTGCTGAAGAGCTGCTGAGACGAGGCCAATTTTACGTCTGAGCTTTTCCCCAAGCTCTGTTTTGCCAAATTCATGACCAAGCACCTGCATCTCGCCTGATGTTGGAAAATAATAAGAGCAAAGCATATTTAACAGCGCTGTCTTCCCGGCGCCATTTAGGCCGTAAAGCACCCAATTTTCCTTTTCTTCCACCTTCCAATGAATATCTCTCAGTATCCATTTCCCATTCCGTTTTAGTGAGACATTGTCAAGCTGCAAAATCATCGTGGTCCTCCTCTTTATTGCCTTTTATAATTGTTTTAATTTTCATAAAACTTTGTACGAACTAGGATACCTTACTTTTTCCAAAACGTAAACCATCCGTAATCAATAGAAAAGCCTTTAAAACAACATCGTTTTAAAGGCTTTTCATTATTGATGAATATTTTTATTCATTTGTTTGATAGCCGCTTTTTCAAGTCTGGACACCTGCGCCTGGGAAATTCCGATTTCCTCGGCGACTTCCATTTGGGTTTTCCCTTGGAAGAATCGCTTTCTCAAAATCATTTTTTCCCTATCGTTCAGCCTTCTCATGCCCTCTTTTAAAGCCAGCTCTTCAATCCATTGTGAATCTGTATTACGCTCATCACTGATTTGGTCCATCACATAGATCGGGTCTCCGCCGTCGTTATAGATCGGTTCAAATAGAGAAACCGGATCCTGGATGGCATCAAGCGCAAATACAATTTCCTCATGCGGTACTTCAAGAACTTTTGCGATGTCTTCTGCAGTCGGCTCCTTGCTTGTCTCACTGATTAACCGCTCTCTTACCTGAAGCGCCTTGTAAGCGATGTCCCGGAGTGATCTTGAGACACGGATCGGGTTATTATCGCGTAAATACCTGCGGATCTCTCCGATAATCATAGGTACAGCGTATGTTGAAAACTTAACATTGTGGCTTAGGTCAAAATTATCAATGGATTTCATTAGTCCGATGCAGCCGACTTGAAATAAGTCATCAACATACTCCCCTCTGTTATTAAATCGTTGAATGACACTTAAGACAAGACGCAAGTTCCCGTTTACAAGCTTTTCTCTTGCTGAATCATCGCCTTCATCCTGCAGCTGCCTAAACAGCTTTCTCATCTCTTCATTCTTGAGTACTGGTAATTTGGAGGTATCCACCCCGCAGATTTCGACTTTATTTCTCGACACTTTTTTCCCTCCCTACAGGAGCTGCTGTACAACGTTAAGTATCTCCTTGGGTGGGAAAAATATGCACTGCACTCAGACCGAAAAACTGTCGAAATCAGGAAATCCCTGTAAAATCAAGGGGTTCTAACCATAAAATTTTTTACACCATTTTGTTGAACTCTTTTCTCAATCTTTTTATAATTCTTTTCTCAAGCCGCGAAATATAAGACTGAGAAATCCCCATCATATCCGCTACATCCTTTTGGGTTTTTTCTTCTTCACCGACAAGCCCAAACCGCAGCTCCATGATTTGCTTTTCTCTCTCATTAAGCTGTTCAAGCGCTTTTTTCAAAAGCTTTTTATCGACGTTAGCTTCTATGTCTTTAGTGATGATGTCATCGTCAGTGCCGAGCACATCAGAAAGCAAAAGCTCATTGCCGTCCCAATCAATATTAAGCGGTTCATCAAAGGAAACCTCTGAACGGATTTTGTTATTTCTTCTTAAATACATCAGGATTTCATTTTCTATACACCGGGAGGCATAGGTAGCAAGCTTGATTTTCTTTTCTGGATTGAATGTATTCACAGCTTTGATTAGACCGATGGTACCGATGCTGATTAAATCCTCTATATTAATTCCCGTATTTTCAAATTTACGGGCGATATATACGACCAGACGCAAATTGCGTTCAATTAGAATGGCGCGCGCCGCCTGATCGCCGTTTGGGAGCTTCATTAACAAAACCTGCTCCTCATCTTTAGATAATGGAGGCGGCAAGGCTTCACTCCCGCCTATGTAATAGACTTCATCACTTTTCAGCCCAAGTTTCATCAGCAGCTTATACCAGAGGTGCGTCAACCGTAATTTCAGTTTTTTCATCTTCCTCTCCCTTCTAAATGTCACGCCGTTTGAGTATGATAAGTAACGGACATTTGCGAACATTATGAAACGTGTTTGACAGCCTTGCCCGAAAGCATTTTCGGATGAATAATCGCGTCAAACTCTCCATCTGCCGACAGCTTTGTTGTGCTGATGCCGATTAAACATTTATCTGCAGAAATCATTTCTTCTTTTGTCATAATCGTTACGTGATCCGGTTTAACGCATAATAAAAATTGGTTTTGCTGACCAACTCCCCTGTATGGAATCAACCTCATTTTATCTAAAAAGCGAAAGGAATCATCGAGCTGTTCGATGGCTTCCAATGGGTCTGTGTTTCGAATGATCATCGTTTCGGCTGTTCCGAAAATCGGCTCCAGTTTATCAATGTAAATGATCATTACCGGCGTTTTTGTAAGAGGATCGTACAGCTGATTACCGGAATCAATCAGGCCTCTGACATGAAGTGTTTGGCTGCCCAAATCTGCCTGCACGCTGACTCGTTCCTCATATTGAATGTTTTTTGTTTCAATATCTTCAATTCTTCTTTTAGAAAAAAACCATAATGCTGGAAAGCCAGCAACAATAAACAACCAGCTGATCGGGTCTCCAAACCCTGTTTGATTGGTAATCATGACACCGTTTTGAACAATAGAATTTGACTGCAGCAAAGAATGGGCTCCGATAATTCCTCCCCCCATTAAAAAAGTGGCAAAATAAAAGGAAAACAAATTTTGAAAGAAAAACCGAAATCTTTTAAAGCCAAATGTCACCACCACAATCACAACTGAAAAAGCTAGCTTCCCAGCCGGATGTTCAACAATCGGCGAAAAAGGAGTAAACATCAAAAGGACAATACTGGAACCGATGAACGCTCCGCCTACCAGTCTTCTTTTTTTCACATGCCGTTTTAAAATAAATGCCGTGAGCAAAAGCAAAAGTGCATCAAAACAAAAGTTTAACAGCCAAATGACATCTAAATAGATTTTCACATCTGACTCCTTTCTTTCTTGCCTCACGCTGTTCCCCTTCTTGCTTCATAAGTATAAAGCAAGCTCTGTGGGAAAGTCTGTCAATTAATGTTGAGAGGAAAATACAATTTTTCAGGGAAATCTGCTTAATTTGTCGAGGAATTGTAATGAGAGGATATATAAAAAAGCTGCCAATGACGGCAGCTTTTTTCCACTTAACTTTCTGTGTTGATATTAAGTTTTCCATTCGCAGTTTTTCTTGTTTCATTTCCATAATCATCTCGTACGATCACTTCTACTTTTGCTCCTTTTGCTTTAATAGAAGAAGTGGCTGTCCAATAGCCTTCATATCTTCCCGGAGAAATTTCTCTTAACGGGAGTTCGGTGGCGTTTTGCACACTCGCTCTTGCATTTGTCAGCGGCATACGAATGATAAACGTTGCATCTAAATCCTCAGCACTTGAGAAAGCGATTTTCACAGATTCACCGGCTTTTAAGTTTTTATCCTCTCCCGGAATTAGGCCGGAAATGATAGGCTTGTCAAAGTTGACATCAATGACAGCCTTTTTCGTCGTTTTGTTGCCTGCTAAGTCTGTAGCAATCACCTTGATTTCATTGCTTCCATTCTCCAAAAGAATACGGGCTGAGTATGAACCATCAGTTATTGTTGCTTTTTTGCCATTCACCTTGACGTCTTTCAGATTGTCATCGGATACAGCCCCTTTGACAGTCAGCGTTTCTTTATTTGTTTTCCCGCCATCCTTTGGAGTGTCCAGCGTTAATTCAGGCTTTTCTTGATCAAGCGTGACCGTGATCGGGCTGGAGGCATCCGTTATTCCGTTATCTGTTGATGCAGTTGCCGTCAGCTCATTTTCACCCTTGTTGAGTGTGATGCCTGCATGGAACGTGCCATCCGCAGCAGCTTTCGTTTCTCCTGCTTCTTTCTCTCCATTATAAATGTGTACCGTTGTACCAGGAGAAGCTTTTCCTTTTACAGTGACGCTATCCTTATTTGTGTATGATTTGTCTGTCGGTGAAGTAATCTCAGGTACAGCAGCTTCATAATTAACTAATGCGCGAATCATATAGTTGCCGTCTGCTTCGTCACCCGGCTCCCATTGTCCACCTATATACTGCCAGTTGCGGCCGGAATTCTTGCCGGTTTCATCCATTGCCAGTCCAGGTGAATACGGATCAGGTTTCGACTGGATATACACGAGATAAAAGTCTCTATCGACCATAATCCCTTTTGAACTGAGATCTACCTTAGTCCACTCGCCATTGCGAAGTGCTTCCGCGTTAAATGGCCCTGCAATTTTCTTGCCCGGTGCTCCGTCTTTTCCTGTAGCATCGTATACCTCAACCTTAAACTCTGTGCCGCCGGGATCAGGGAACTCTGTATCCCAGAATCTGAACAGCCCTCCTGTAAGCATGCCTTTGTCCTTGCCGTCAGCGAGCGTCATTTTGACCGCCCATCCGTTACCGGCAGCAAAATAGGAATTGGCATTCTCCGCCGTTCCGTCATCATATGCAATTTCACCCGGATAACCGACGAAAGGCTTCAGTACAGTTTCTTTTGTCACATCACCTTTTAACTCAACGGAAAATTCATCACTGTAATAACCCGGTGCAGCGACTTTAATCGTATAAGCGCCTTCATAGGCCTCCAGCGTATATTCACCTTTGTCGTTTGTCATAGCCGGTTCCACCGCAGCATCCTCTACAACATAAACGGAAGCGCCTTTTACCGGCTCTCCTGTCGTTTTATTGATGACCGTGCCTTTTAATGTGCCCTTCTTCATCTCTTCTAACGTAAAATTAGCTTGTGTCGTCTGATCCGTCTTTAAAGATACTTTTTGTGTTTTCGACTGATAACCATATGCTTCTGCCATAAGCGTATAGTCTCCCGCTTTGTGCTTCAGCGTGTACTGCCCTGTGGATTGATCTGAATATGTTGATTTTCCTGTTTCCACTACACTGACTTGTGCCCTGAGCGGCAAAACTTGAGGCTGTATATCTTTACTCTCCATTTTTACAGCTGTATTTAGAGATGGCTTAGCTTTTTTCGGATTCACTGGCTTTTTCTTTTGCTTTCCAGACGGCTTTTCGACGCCTAGCTTATTCTTTTTGACTGTTTTTCCGGCTGATTTGTCAGAAAGCACTACATCATCAATGTACCAGCCCTCTTTGTTAATACTTTCATCTGATTGAAGGTTAAACATCACTTGAATGTTTTGACCTTTATAAGCCGATAAATCAATTTCTTCGTCCGTCCAGCTTGATGTCTTTCCATTATAGACACCAGCCTGCTCCCAATTCTTTTCACCCTCAGGCAAAACAAAAACGTAGCCGTAATCAAAATCATCCTCTAAATTGTGCCAGCTTTTAAATTGAAGGAACAGACTTCCTGAATCTGGTACTTTAACAGGAGGCATAACAAGGTTCATGTTTGCTGAGTTGGCATAATTTCCTGTCAAATTCGTTCCATATACTTTTTCTCCGGATGCTGCTGTATTTGGGCCAGTTGACGGAACTCCCCATTCCCAGTTATTATTTGTTCCGCTCGCAACCCAGCCGCCGGGTGCAGTTTCAAAGTCCTGCTTATATCCCACCGTGATGCTTGGTTTCACTGTTACATCGTATACGTCAGACGAAACGACATGACCGCCAAAATCGTGAATCATCCACTTATAGCTTAGTTTAGTTCCTTTTATGTCTGGGATCTCTGCCTGATACGTTCCTTTTAGATGATCACCGCTGATTCGTTTAGCCGTTATTTCTGTCCATTCACCTTGATCAAGCTTGTAGGACAGCTTTACAGATGTCACACTCACATTGTCTTCAGCTGTCAAAGTCAATGGCAGGCTGCCACCTTCATAAGCTTCAGTTACTTTCTCATGCTGATAGACAGGAGGCTCTTGGTCATCCCCCTCTACAGAAACTTGTCCTTCCGCTTTCCCTAAACCATCTGTAACAGCGGATACAGCATCAAAAGCATTCACCAGACCATGGCCATATCCGTTATTCGGTGAATCAGGAAATGTTGAATCCGTGAGCGGTTCAGCCGTGCTGGTTAATATATCCTCCATCTCATCAACAGAAAGTGAGGCATTCGCCTGTTTCAGCAGTACAGCAACAGCGGATACATGCGGCCCTGCCATTGATGTGCCGTCCCATCCATCCTCATATGTCTGACCGGGAACGGATGAACGAATATTAACACCCGGTGCAGATATTTCCGGCTTTATTTCATCGTATGGAGATGGCCCTTGAAGAGAAAAGTCAGCGAGCTTTTTATTGATATCAGTCGCTCCAGTTGCAAACGATTCCGGATAGTTTGCCGGATTTGCGATAGAACCAGGCCCGCCGGGAATAAAGAGATCCGTATTCCCCGCTGAAAACTCAGGGAAAATATCGGCCGCACGCCAGGCATTGACCATGTCTCTGTACCATTCATCAAGTCCAGAGCCCCCTCCCCATGAGTTATTGACAACATCAGGAGCCATTTCCGGGTGGGGATTTCCTTCCGCGTCCTTTGGTGCTAAAACCCATTCACCAGCTTCCAAAATGTCAGCATCAGTGCCGCCATCTTCAGAGAACGCTTTAACAGCAATCCATTTTGCGCCAGGCGCTACACCGATTTGATTTGTTCCATCAGGTTCAGAGCCCACCATCGTGCCTGTCACATGGGTTCCATGAGCCAAATCATCATAAGGACTTGCCTCGCCTGCTACGGCATCATACCAGTTCATTTCATTTTCAGGCTCATTAGGATTTTCCGGATTATATCCGCGATATTTCTCTTTTAATGCCGGATGATTCCATTCCACACCTGTATCAATGGACGCAACAACCGTGCCAGTTCCATCATATCCAAGTGCCCAAGCTTTTGGGGCATCGATTTGGTCTACATTCCATTCCACACCGTCAGTTGCTTTAACAGCTTTCTGTGCTTTTTTCATATTAAATGGGGAGGATGACTTAAAAAGCTGCCGTTTCTCATTAGGAAGCACCTTTTCCACTTCGGGAAACTGCGCCACTTTTTCCATAACCTCTTTTGAGGCATGAACAGCAATCCCGTTCACCACATAATAAGAATGAATTTGGTCTGCATTTCCTTTATCTTTCTGGGTGTTCAAGTATTTTAGGACATCTTGCTGGGATTCATCGGCTGTGACTTTTAAAGATGACACAACAGCAGAACGCTTTTGATATTCCGTCTTAGCGGCAGACAGCTTCTTCGATCTCGCTTTTTTAACAGCCGCTTTTGCTGCTTTTTCTGTGTTAGCCTGATCTTTAAATTTAATCAGAAAAGTCGTTTTTTCTTTCTTTTTAAAGCTTTTCTTTAATGAATTCGAAATCTTGTTTTGAATGGATTCCGCAGATTGAAGCTCCTTTTTAACAGAAGGTGAGGTGACTTTACTGCTTGCCCCGGCTGCTCCCGGAAAAAGCAGTGAACTGATGACAACTGTACTTAAAACAGAGCTGATGAGTCTGTTTTTCGTTTTTTTCTTCATTTTCATCCCCCTTTTTCAACATGCTTTTTAAAAAAAGTGTCGTCCCTCCTTTTAATAATGAATGGTTTGTCAGAACATCGCTGTATATTAACTGTAGACAATCTGAATTACAGATATTGTCGTTTCATGTCATTCAATTTCCATATATACGAAAATGATAAAAATGTCACAAAAATAAATAGGTCTAATTATCTGTTTTGTTACTAAGCGAAGGAAGCAATAGGGAAAAAGACTTTATAAGAAGGAAAGTGTGAAGAGAAAAACAAAAAAGGACAAAATCGAAAACGATTTTGTCCTTTACATTAGCCGCGTTTATTACGGTTTCTTAAGAATGTCGGGATGTCAAGCGTATCATCAGCCGGCTGTGAAGTATGACGGCTTACTGTGTTCTGCTGCTGAGGCTCCTCACGTTTTTGCTCACGCTTCGGAACACTTTGATTGTGTGTTTTGATGCTTTGATTTAAGCTTGGACGCTGAGGCTTCGTCACGTCCTTCTCTTGTTCGATAAAGCCGGTTGCAATCACTGTCACCACAATCTCATCTTTTAGATTTTCATTAATAACAGAACCGAAAATCATGTTTACGTCTTGATCAGACGCCGAAGCGACAATGTCTGCTGCTTCCTGAACCTCATATAGGCTGAGGTTTGTTCCTCCAGTGATGTTCATGAGGACGCCTTGCGCACCGTCAATGGCCGCTTCAAGAAGTGGGCTGGAAATTGCTTTTTTTGCTGCCTCTGCCGCGCGATTTTCCCCAGTAGCAATACCGATACCCATCAAAGCAGATCCTTTGTTTGACATGATTGTTTTCACATCAGCAAAGTCAAGGTTGATAAGACCAGGTGTAGCAATCAAGTCAGAAATACCTTGAACCCCTTGGCGAAGTACGTTATCCGCTTCACGGAATGCTTCAAGCATCGGTGTGTTTTTATCAACAATTTCAAGGATACGGTCGTTCGGGATCACGATCAGTGTATCCACCGCTTCTTTCATTGCCGAGATTCCGCCTGCAGCCTGAAGCTGTCTTTTGCGTCCTTCGAAGGTAAACGGTCTTGTCACAACGCCGACTGTTAATGCGCCTAAGTCTTTCGCGATTTGTGCGATAACCGGTGCGGCACCTGTTCCTGTTCCGCCGCCCATACCAGCTGTCACGAATACCATGTCAGCGCCTTTAAGTGCTTCTTCAATCTGCTCTTTGCTTTCTTCAGCGGCTTTTTTCCCGACTTCCGGATTCGCACCTGCTCCCAATCCTCTAGTCAGCTTTGCGCCGATTTGCATTTTCACTTCTGCTTTTGACAGGTTAAGAGCTTGAGCGTCCGTGTTTACCGCGATATACTCTACTCCTTGCACTTCATTTTCAATCATTCGGTTAACGGCGTTGTTACCGCCGCCTCCTACTCCGATTACTTTAATTGATGCTAAGCCGTCTATGTTTGTTTCGAACTCCAACATGCTAAATCCTCCTAATCTGCCGAATGACTATCTATCTATTCCCAAAACATGCTTAATAGTTTTTTCATTTTGCTCTGTTTATTATGTTCGGCTTGTGTTTTTTGTTTTCCTTTTGGCCGCTGCTGCACCTCATTTTGGTGATGATGCTGCTCTTGTTCCTCAGATGATGAGACTGCGATTTCCTGTATCGCTTCTTCAGGCATCTTAAAGCCTATTTTTCTGCCTTGGATTCTTGCATTCCGGCAGGCGAATTGGATCAGGCCCACTCCCGTCATATATTGAGGATCTCTTACACCGATATAATTCGGGCTTGCCACTCTGACATTGTTTTGCAGCACATCCTGTGCCAAAGACATGACACCCGGCATAGCTGCTTGTCCTCCTGTCAGCACGAAGCCTCCCGGCAGATCGGTAATTCCCATACTGCGAAGCTCTTCTGAAACAATTTCAAGAATTTCTTCTACTCTCGCTTCAATGATATTCGCTGCTTCTTGCTGTGTAAATGTTTGTTTTTGATTGGTGCCTATAACGGTTACCTCAAATATTTCATCTTCCGAGGCTTCGTCATAGTAGGCATGTCCAAATTGCTTTTTCACGCGTTCTGCTTCTTCTGTTGACGTTCTCAATCCGATGGAGATATCTTTGGTGATATTTTCGCCTCCGAGAGGAATGACACGGGTAGAAGTGAGATGTCCGTTCTGGAATACGGCAATGGTTGTTGACCCTCCCCCTATATCAATGAGAGCCACACCAAGGTTTTTCTCGTCCTTTGATAATGCAGCAGAACCGGCTGCCAGCGGCTGAAGGCATATATCAGTTATTTCAATACCAGCTCTTTCAACGCAGCGGAGTAAGTTATGTAAGATTGTTTTTGAACCGGTGATCAAGGTGCCCTCTACTTCTAAACGCACACCCAGCATTTTTTTCGGGTCGGTGATTTCATCTCTTCCATCTACGATAAACTGTTTAGGAATGACGTCAACAATCAGCTGTTCATGCGGTACGGAAACAACCTGTGCCGCCTCCATGACACGGCGTACATCTTCAACCTGAATTTCTTTATTTTCACTGGAAACTGCTACAACACCGTTTGTATCTTGAATATTGATATAATTTCCATTAACGCCGACAATAGCTTTTCTAAGCGGAAAACCTACCATTCTTTCAGCTTGGTCAAACGCTTTTCTTATAGAATGAACGGTCTCATCTATATCAACGATTGAGCCTTTTTTCAACCCTTCAGACGGTACATTTCCCACACCGATAATATTAAGGGAATCATCTGTCATTTCTCCGACGATCACTTTTGTATTGGACGTACCGATGTCAAGACTGACGTAAAGTTCATTGTTGTTCATTCTATGGCACCTCCTCACATTTCGATCATTTCTATTCTATTATTTGCGGAACAACAATACAATGAATGTGGCTTTACAAGTGTGTAACAAAAAATAACAACAGAATATTTTTATGTGCTTTTCGCATTTTATGTTTATTGAAAATATTCGTTATATCCTATGTATATCCTCTTTTATATCACATTTTTTTTATTTTTTTTAGAAAGAGTCCACTTTGTTAGTAGATTTCTTCTGATAACGGCTATATTCTGAAATAATCTGACTCCAAATGCGAATATACCTGCTAAATACAAGTCTACACCAAGATGGACTCCCAGAAAAGCTAAACTTATTGCCAATATAATATTAAAAAAGAAACCGGAAACAAATACCATTTCATCATATGTACCTTGTAAATGCGCCCTGATTCCGCCGATTAATGTATCAAGTGCGGCAAGCACCGCAAGCGATAAATAGTTTGAGTATTCACTCGGTATCGTTAAGTTTGTCATTAGTCCAATCGCTATTCCGAGCACCAGTCCCAACACGGGCAGCCACATGACAATTCTCCTCCTTTTCAGTCTTTAAGCAGTTTCAGCTGTTGTACGTCCAGTGGTCTGTCATATGCTTTTAATGTTAGTTTGCTTTCAGATTTACCGGCTTTTAATGCTAAATTTTCAGATGCAAAAAGATCCTCAAGGCCTGACCCCTTCACTCTGCTGTGTAACATGTCCGGATCTTTGGCAAGCACTTTTACTGTTAAAGGATAATCGTCAAGGGCGTATCCGTCTATTTTTGTAGTGCCGTTTATATCTCTGATGACTGTATGATTCACAACTCTTCGCTCGTTAATCGAGATATGCTCTGCACCGTAGGAGTTGAGTTCATTAATCAGCTTTTTCAGCAAATCCGGAGGCGGATTTTCGATCGGCTCTCCTGTTAAGCTTTCAGAAAAAAGCGGGGAAATCGTAATGACAATTCCGCTACCTGTTATATCGGTCATGCCGGCTGTTTTTTTTAAGGATTGCAAGGTATTATGTAGCGCGGTTTCTTTTGTCATTTCTTTCGTTTGCGAATAGCTATTCAGCAGTTTGTCATATTTGTTTATTTCAGCCAGCAGCTTTTCCTGCTTCTTCTGCTCTGATGTCAGCTCTTCCCTAATATCCCACATATCTCTTGTATCCCGGACTTTGGGGTGCTTTAACGAATTAAACTGAACAGATATCATCAGGCCGAAGATGACCATAAGCACACTGATGCTTATGAAGGAACGCTTTATTTTCAATCTATTTCACCCGCTTTTTCAGTCATTCCTTCGTTTTCAGAATCGGTTTCATTTGTACGTTTTTCTCTTTTTCTGCCGACACAGAAATATGATCCATTGACAGCTGACCAATTAGGCCTCCTGCGATATTTAACGAGGGCAGCAGGACATCTGGATCTCCAATAGCGGATACCGTAAACGGAGCGGGATGCTGCACCCCGTCTACTGTTACCACAGGACCATTGCATTTGATATACGAATCATGCGTCAAACGCTGTCCATTAACGGCGACAGCTGCCGCTCCTGAGATATACAGTTCGTTTACTACTTGGAAGATATGGCTTTCGTGAACGATGTAACTATTCACATTCTCCCCTTCCGGTATGTATGACGCATCTTCCAATGTCACCTCAACGCCTTCTCCCTGCACACCGACTTCCCCAATATACATCCTGTATTTTTCTGTATCTTCGAGGACATTATAGTATTCCGACTTCTCTTTCTTCAGCTTATTTTCCGCCTGGCGGACTTTGTTTTGCTTTTGATATAATTCTTTTTCAAGCTTCTTATTTTCTTTCTCTTGTTTCAGAAGTTCATCTCTCAGCGCATATTCTTTTTTCCACTCTTCCGTCTCAGCCGCGCTTTTGTTGTTTTCTTTTGTCATTTGAAAAGAAAATGAAATCAAAAAGCCTGCGATAAGCATAATCAAGGAAAGAAGGACTGCTGATTTGCCCCTCAATTTTCATCTTCCTTTTTAGCAGCTTTATCGTTTTTCCCAAACTCTTCAAAATAGGTGGCAACTTCTAAATGAATGATTCCTTTTTTATTGCTGCTTAGCTGAGAAATGATAGAAGGATACGTCTTCATTCGGTCTGCAAACGTTTTAATAGATGCAGTGACAACATAACCGTCGTTCATGTACAACTTAATACGGTTTTCATCCATTTTTACAGGCGTATAATAAATCTCTGAAATCGACTGTTTTAACGAATTTGACAACACATCGAGCTGCTTGGCCATTTGAGACCGCTTCTTCGCGTTTGTCCAATTCACTAAAATCGGTCCGGCATCATCCGGCGTTACTTCGTTTGGCAGAACTGAGCCGTTTTCAAGCACTTCATAGTACACATCGTCTTTTTCTAAATAAGCAATCGCTTTATATTCTTCGATTGCAATGTTGATTTTATTAGGAAGCGATTTGCTGATCTCCGCTTTTTTCACTAATTTATTTTGCTGAATCTTCTTTTCTGTTTTTTGCTTGTCCAAACTCCAAAACTCAGTATCTCCGCTGTTAATATCGGAAAGGTCGATAATTTCCTTTTTTGATACATTTTCATTCCCTGTAACAGAGATTGTTGATACTTTACTGATTGGTGTTTGCAGGTACACAATGATCAGCACCATAATAAAAAAGAGCATAATAAATGAAATGAGACGGCGGTTTGCCTTTTGTTTCCTCTGCTCTTTAATTTTAGGGATCCGCTCTTCAATGTTAACGATTTTTTCTCGGTCTTGACCCGGGTTCATTGCCTGTTCACCTCATTCAAATGAAACAGCTGTTAAAAGTCTGTCTATTCCAAAACAAACGGCATACTATGATGCCGTTTGTCGTTTGCTTACAGTATATCATATGAACAGCTTCAGTCAGAACTTGAATCAGCGATTTCCGCCGATGATTTCAACCTCTGTGTGCATATCAATCTCGTATTTTTCACGGATTGTCTTTTTCACATGGTCAATGAGATCAAGCACATCTTTTGCTGATGCTCCCCCCGCATTGACGATGAAGTTTCCGTGCATCTCCGATATCTTTGCACCGCCGATTTGATATCCTTTCAAGCCTGCTTTTTCTACAAGGTTCCCGGCATGATTCGGAAGCGGATTTCTGAATATGCTTCCCGCACAAGGGCTTGAATACGGCTGTGTATTTTTTCTATAGTCTTTATTGCTTTGCATTTGCTGAACGATTGATTCCTTATCCTTCTGCTCCAGCTGCAAAACAGCTTCAAGGCAAACGCCCGGGCGTTTCTTTTGCAGTACAGATGTCCTGTAGCTGAAATCCATCTGCTCATTTGTCAGCCACTCAATCGTTCCGTCTTCAAATAAAATATGGGCTTTGACGAGGATCTCGCTCATATCAGAACCGTGAGCGCCGGCATTCATATAAACCGCTCCGCCGACTGATCCTGGAATGCCGGCAGCAAATTCCAAACCGGACAGGCCTTTTTTGCTCAATGATGTAGCAAGGCGGACCACTGAATAACCGCCTCCGACTGTTACTTGCTCCCCTTCAAGCTCCAAGTGGTCAAGACCCGCACCCAGCTTGATTACTACGCCTCTAATTCCTTCATCTAAAACAAGAAGATTTGATCCGCGACCGATGACTGTCCACTTCACATCATATTTTTTAATCACGTCCATGATGTCTTTAACAGCATCTACACTGCTTGGAATGACCAATACATCCGCAGGTCCGCCGATTTTCATCGTTGTATGATTCGCGAGCGGTTCATTTGCAAGAACCTTGCCGACTTCGCGTTCTTTTAATTCCTGTATCACTTTCTCCATCGTAAACCTCCGCATTCCATTTGCTTTTCTATTATTTTTTTAATTCCTCGAGTACGCTGTATAAACGGGCAGCCGCGTCAGGAACACCGAGTGACTTTGTTCGTTCGCTCATTTCCTTTAACGTTTGCTCATTCAGTACAATCCGGTCTAGCGCTTCAATCAGCTTCTCCCCGCTGAGCTCTGTTTCTTTCAGTACAATCGCCGCATCATGCTGGCCGAGAGATCTCGCATTGACCTCCTGGTGATTCGCTGTCACATATGGACTCGGGATCAGAACACTTGGAATTCCGAGAGCAGTAATTTCGGCAATCGTTGTCGCACCGGCTCTGGCCACAATGACATCAATGGCCTTTAAATACTCAGGCATTTGATGAAGAAACGGTTTTGTGACCATATTATCAGCGGCACCCTTGCTTTTCAGCTCATTCATTACTTTTTCATAGTGAACTTCACCGGTGATATACAGCACTTGATAGTCTCTTGTTTTCAGCGCATCCTGCATGTCAATGACAGCGCGGTTAATCGGTGCAGCGCCTCGGCTACCGCCGAAAATTAAGACCGTTTTTTTGTCTTCAGAAAGCCCAAATTCAGCCATTGATCGTCCCGTCTTTATTGAGACGACTTCAGAGGCTCTCGGGTTTCCCGTAAATACAACTTTCTCGCTAGGAAAATGTGATTTCGCTTCTTCAAAACAAATCGCTACTTTATTAACATATTTTGAAAGAAACTTATTCGTGATGCCCGGCAGGCTGTTTTGTTCATGGACAATAGTCGGAATTCCCATTTTCGCAGCGGCATAGACAACCGGCCCGCATACATAACCGCCCGTTCCAATTACGGCATCGGGCTTAAATTCCGCTAAATACGATTTACTCTTTTTGACGCCCTTCAGAAAACGCATCACAGTCTTGACATTTTCAAATGACAATTTTCTTTTAAATCCTGTAATTTCAATTGAACGAAACGGTATATTCTCCCGCTCAACAATTTTTTTCTCCAGCCCGTTTTCTGTTCCAATATATAAAAATTCCACATTAGGATGACGTCTTTGCACTTCTTTAATAAAAGCAAGCGCAGGATAAATATGTCCCCCTGTACCGCCTCCGCTTATTGCAATTCGCATTTCTTTTCCCCCAGTCTAAGTTTCTCTATAACATAACGATAACCCTGTTTTGTTGGACAGGGTTATTCCATCAATTGTTTCCAAGCTTCATGTTAGACAGGAAGCTTAGAAATACATTCGTTAATACCTCGAGTAGCGGCTTACATTCAGCAGCACACCGACTGCCATCAGCATTAGAGTCAATGAAGAGCCTCCGTAGCTCAAAAACGGGAGCGTGATGCCTGTTACAGGAATCAGGCCCGTGACTACGCCGATATTTATCATGACTTGAATGGCAATCATTGAAATAATGCCGACTGCGACAAAGCTTCCGTACAGATCAGGGGCACCAAGCGCAATTCTGATTCCTCTCCACAGCAGGACGCTAAAGAGGAGCAAAATAAGTGTTCCCCCGATAAAGCCCAGCTCCTCTGACAAGATGGCGAAAATAAAGTCTGTTTGCGGCTCAGGCAGATAAAAGAACTTCTGTCTGCTTTGTCCGAGCCCCATTCCGAACAACCCGCCGGGCCCCACTGCATAAAGCGATTGAATGATCTGAAATCCGCTTCCGAGCGGGTCTTCCCATGGATTTAAGTATGAGGTAATCCGCTTAATTCGATATGGAGCCGATAACACGAGCCCGACAAATCCGCTGAGGCCGATCAGCCCGAGAAAGACGAAATGGGCGATCCGCGCGCCGGCTACAAAAATCATGACAATACAAGTTCCGACCATAACTGTCCCCGTTCCGAGGTCAGGCTGGCACATGATAATCAAAAATGCTGAAAACACGATGCCAAGTGCAGGGACGAACCCCCGTCTGAACGATGTGATGTTTTTTTGTTTTTCAGAGAGAAATTTAGCAAGGAATGCAATCATCGCAAGCTTCATAAACTCTGAAGGCTGTATGCTGAATGCTCCGACTCCGATCCAGCTTCTTGAACCATTCCGCACCATTCCGACGCCCGGTATCAAAACAAGCACCAGAAGGAAAAAGCAGATAACCATCAGCAATTTGGACCATGTCCTCCAAGTCCAATAATCAACATTCATGATAAAAAACATAGCAATGACACCGATTCCCGCAAACAAAAGCTGCCGTTTCGCGAAAAAGAATGAGTCGTCAAATTTATAATCCGCCCATACCGCACTCGCACTGTACACCATAATTAATCCGATTGTTAATAATAATAACGTAATGATGACCAATAACAAATCAGGCGATGTTTTTTTAGTAGTCAAAGCAATCGACACCCCAAGCTTAAAGTCATTAGGGCTGCCGATTTACTTCAAGACAAGCCCTTACTTAAGCATATGCACGGCATCTATAAACATGTCACCGCGTTCTTCAAATGTTTTGAATTGATCCCAGCTCGCACACGCGGGTGACAGCAGGATGACATCTCCTTCATTTGAGATCGCAAACGCCGCAGATACTGCTTGTTCAACATTATCGACACGTTTGACATGTTGTATTCCCAGTTCATTGCCGAGTTTCTCGAGTTTTGGCGCCGTCTGGCCAAATGTAAGCACTGCTTTGACATGCTTCATATAAGGTTTCAAGTCATCAAAACCATTTCCGCGATCCAGTCCGCCCGCAAGCAGAATGACCGGCTTATCAAAAGCTGAAAGCGCCTTGCTTGTCGCCAGAATGTTTGTTGCTTTACTGTCGTTATAAAATTTGCGGCCATTCACAGTTGTGACATATTGGAGGCGGTGTTTCACACCAGTAAAGCTTGTCAGCACCTTTTTAACCGCCTCATTGGATGCTCCTGCCGTTTTCACAACTGCAATAGCTGCTAAAATGTTCTCCAGGTTATGAGCACCGGGCAGCACAACCTCTTCCAGAGGAAGAATGGCTTCGCCGTTAAACATAATCATACTGTCTTTTACATATGCGCCCTGTTCAAGCGTTTTGCTGACTGAAAACGGGACGATTTCGGCTTTTCCGGCTTCAGCAAGACGCACGACGGTTTCATCATCCTGGTTGACAATAGCTTTATCTGAAGCAGTCTGATGAAGGTATACTTTCTGTTTCGCTTTTTCATAGTTTTCGCGCGTATGGTGATAATCCAGATGGGCGTCAAATACATTTAAAATCAGGCTGATTTCCGGTCTGAAAGCGTGTGTTCCCATCAGCTGAAACGAAGACAGTTCAGTAACGATCCATTCATCTCCATCAGCATGATAGGCAACCTCACTTGCGACTGTGCCGATGTTTCCGGCAATCAGTGCTTTTTGCGAGTCAGCTTTGAGCATTTCGTAAATTAGCGTTGTCGTGGTCGTTTTACCGTTCGATCCGGTAATCCCGATAAACTTGGCGCTGGTCAGGTAGTAAGCGAGCTCAATTTCCGTCCAAACCGGAATGCCTCGTTTCTCCGCTTCCTGAACCATAATATTTTCATAAGGAATTCCCGGGTTTTTGATCAGAATCGTGATTTGATGCTGATCGAACAGAGAAACTGGATGCTCTCCGCAAACAACTTCGATTCCTTTTTCAGAAAGCTTTTGTGCCGGTTCATTTTCTTCAAAAGGCTTTTGATCATTGACTGCAACATAAATGCCTTTTTCATGAAGAATGGAGGCCGCCGCATATCCGCTTTTCGCAAGCCCAAGGATTAAAAAATGCTGTTTCTGTAAAAATTGATCATTTTCCACTTATAACCACACCTCGATGTAAATTCCTAAAACGGCAAGCAAAAGTCCCGCAGCCCAAAACGTCACGACTACTCTCCATTCAGACCAGCCGACAAGCTCATAATGGTGATGAAGCGGACTCATTTTAAAGATTCGTTTACCTGTCGTTTTAAAGCTGATGACCTGCAAAATAACAGATAATGTCTCGATAACGAATACACCGCCGATGATAACCAGCAGGATCTCTAATTTCGTTAAAATGGCAATGGTAACGATGGCTCCTCCCAATGCAAGCGATCCCGTATCTCCCATAAAAACTTTGGCCGGATGAGCATTAAATACAAGGAAGCCCAGAACTGCACCGACAACGGCAACTGAGAAAATCGCTACGTCATATTGAGACTGATTCCATGCCAGAATGGCAAAGGCGCCAAAGGCAATCGCCGCAGTACCGGATAATAACCCGTCGAGGCCGTCAGTCAGGTTAACTGCGTTTGATCCGCCGACTAGCATAAAGAGCACAAGGATAAAGTAAGCCCAGCCAAGATCAAATGATAAGTCAGTTCCAGGAATGCGAATATCCGTCGCAAAATTGTAGTAATGATACACGGCGTAGAATACAACTGCAATAATAATTTGTCCGATCAGCTTTTGCTTTGATGTCAATCCAAGATTGCGCTTCATGACAACCTTGATGTAATCATCTAAAAAGCCAAGCAAACCGTAGCCTAGCGTAACAAACAGAAGCAGCACCATTTCGGGGCTTATTTCTGAAAACTTCTGTGTCATAACAATTGTTGTCACTATGATAGAAAGTATGATCATGACCCCGCCCATTGTCGGTGTCCCTGATTTTTTCTGATGTGATTTCGGTCCTTCTTCTCTAATACTCTGGCCGAATTTTAATCTTCTTAAAAACGGAATAAGAATCGGAGAGAGCAGAACACTAATTAAAAACCCCATTAAAATTGTAAACAGAATGACTTGCTCAAGCATTGTCCTTTTCTCCTCCTGTTTCTTTCAAACGACATACGTAGTTATCATATTCATGATTTTTTTCCATATGAAAAATCTTTTCAAGCTCCATTATTCAGTAACATCTCTTTCCTATGAATTCGTCTTATTCTTATTGAGTTCAACAATGGCTCTCGCCGCTACTTCAGCATCATCAAAATCGAAAGTTTCATTTCCGATCTGCTGATAGGTTTCATGTCCTTTTCCGGCAATGAGGACAACGTCGCCTTTTTTGGCATTGGCAATTGCGAAAAAGATCGCCTGCTCGCGGTTTGCAATACTGTGATAGTATGCGTTCTCTACTCCGGCTTCCATATCTCTTAAAATCGCGCGGGGATCTTCGCTTCTCGGGTTATCTGACGTGAAAATCGGCTCGTCAGCCAGCTTCACAGCAATTTTAGCCATTTTCGGGCGCTTCGTCTTATCTCTGTCTCCTCCGCAGCCGACAACGACAAATAGCTTTCCTTCCGTCATATCTCTGCATGTCTCCAGCACATTTTCAAGGCTGTCCGGTGTGTGCGCGTAGTCTACAATGACAGGAAACTCCTGCTGCTGATTGACCAATTCAAAACGTCCTCTTACACCATGCAATTCTTCAACAGCCTCAGTGATGATTTCAAACGGTATGCCTGCTGCAATACATGTCGCAACAGCGGCCAGCACGTTATACACATTAAATTGTCCGACGAGAGACATCGTGATGTGCTTCGTGCCTTTGTTTGTCACGAGATCAAAGCTTGTGCCCTGTGCAGTGATACTGATGTTCTTCGCCATCACATCAGCATCGTTTTTAATTCCGTATGTAGAGATATGCGCAGCTGTTACCTTTTCAAAATAAGCGCTCGCCTCATCGTCAGCATTCAGGACGGCACGCTTTGGATGTTCATGGTTGAAAGCCCCGCCAAGCTGGGAAAAGAGCAAGCTTTTTGCATGCCGGTACTCATCCATCGTTTTATGATAGTCCAGATGGTCCTGTGTTAAATTCGTAAACACGGCAATATCATAATCACAGCCATGGACGCGCCCTAAAGACAAAGCGTGGGAAGAAACCTCCATGATAGCAGTGTCAACGTGCTTGTCATTCATTTTCTTAAACGTTTTCTGCAGCGTGACGCTTTCCGGAGTCGTGTTTTTAACAGGAAGTGTTTCGTCTCCGATTTTCATGTACATTGTACCGATCAAGCCTGTGCGTTTTCCCGCTTTTTTCAGAATCTCATCGACCATGTGGGTCGTTGATGTTTTGCCGTTTGTCCCTGTTATCCCAATCAGCTGAAGCTTCTTCGTCGGCTGTCCGTAAAACGCATCAGACAAAACGCTGAGCGCGCGAAGTGACTGCCGGACAATAATAACAGGAACATTCACATCGACCTCTCTTTCTGCCACAATAGCCGCTGCGCCGTTTTCTACTGCTTTTTGCGCAAAATCGTGGCCATCCACCGTATACCCTTTTACACATACAAAAAGACTCCCTTTCTTTACTTCTCTGGAGTCCATCTCAATTGAAGTTATTTCAGGGTCTTGTGAGTCGTTTACAGAAGGTTCGGTTGTTAAGTATGTAAGCAGCTTTGTAAGTTTCATCGTATCAAACCTCTCAACATTCTAATTCGTTCTTTTTATCATTGAAGTCACATCAAATGATGTGGTAATGATTTTAAGCATACAGTTCATATTTTAGCGTAAATAAAAGGATACATCCAGCTAATCTTGAAAGATATCAGCATTTTTTCTGCAATAAAAGAATAGGCAGCCCGAATCAATCGGCTGCCTCCTTTTCATCTTCTTCAGTCAAATACACGCGTATCTTTGAGCCTTCTTTTACTTTCGTTCCGGCAGCTGGCGATTGTTTAACGATTTTGCTCCCTTTCCCGGAAGCATCCACATTGAGATTCACCAATAGTGACTCAAGATCTGAGACAGACATCCCTACAACATTCGGAACTTCTATTGTTTTTGTGTCGTTCCATTGGTATTTTTTCTCGATTTGATTTTTCCGGGGCTTCACACCAAGTTCCGGCAGACTGTCTCTCATAATATTTCCGACAATAGGCGCTGCAACCGTTCCGCCAAACTGAATCGTGCCTTTCGGGTTATCCACCGCAACGTAGACGACTAGACTCGGATCATCAGCTGGCGCGAAACCGATAAATGATACAATATGGTTGTTCTCAAGGTATTTTCCATCTTTAACCTTTTGTGCAGTTCCCGTTTTTCCTCCGACACGATATCCTTCTACAAATGCATTGCGGCCGGTGCCTTCTGCGACGACGCTTTCTAGAGCATAGCGGATTTGTTTGGATGTTTCCTCAGAAATGACTTGTTTCTTTGCGATTGGTGATTGTTTTTTGACCGTTTTCTTCGTAACAGGATCGATCCATTCCTTTGCAATATAAGGTGTGTAGAGCGTTCCTCCGTTTACAGCGGCGGATACTGCTGAAACCTGCTGAATCGGTGTGACGGATACTCCCTGTCCGAAAGCCGTAGTTGCTTGCTCCACAGGGCCCACTCTCTCAAGCGGGAATAAGATGCCTGTTCCCTCGCCTTGGAGATCAATCCCCGTTTTTTGTCCAAAACCAAAGTCTTTGATATATTTGAAAAGCTTTTCCTTTCCTAAGCGCTCGCCTAATTCAACAAACCCCGGGTTGCAGGAGTTCTGCACAACTTCCAGATACGTCTGCAGCCCGTGCCCGCCTCTTTTCCAGCAGCGCAGTCTCGCTCCGTCCACTTCCGCATGCCCTTTATCATAAAATTGATCCCGTTTCAAATTTACTTTTTGCTCTTCAAGGGCTGCTGCAAGTGTAATAATTTTAAAGGTAGATCCCGGTTCATACGTGCTCCATACTGGCAGATTTCGATTGTAGACGGACGGATCAACAGATTGGTAATCAGCAGGGTCGAAGTCAGGCCTGCTAGACATCCCCAAGATTTCTCCGTTTTTCGGATTCATGGCTACGGCAATCATGCCGTCCGGATGATATTTGGCCTCAGCGTTATCAAGCTCTCTTTCCATTATCGTCTGGACCTTTGAATCAACCGTCAGCTTCATATCAAGCCCATCCTTAGGCGGCGTATAGTCATCCGCTTCATCAGGCATCTTCTTCCCCTTGGCATCTGTATAAAACTTAACAGAACCTTTTTCCCCTTTTAAATCATCGTCGTAATAGGCTTCCAGTCCAAGGAGTCCTTGGTTGTCAATTCCTGCAAATCCAAGCACATGAGATAAAAAGCTGCCGAACGGGTAATGACGGATACTGTCCTCCGCAACATACACACCTTTTAAATCAAGCGCTTTGATTTCCTTCGCCTTCTCATTTGAAATTTTTCTCCCTTCAGGAGTGATCTTTTCGATTGACGCTTTTTTAGTCACATGTTTATATACTTTTTCTTCTGACATGTTGAGCACCGCCGCAAGCTGCTTGCTCGTTTTCATCGGATTCTGAACTTGGCGCGGCACGACGAATACGGTCGGCGCACTTTTATTTGTTGCGAGCTTCACACCATTCCGATCCAGAATCTCGCCTCTCTCCGGCTCAAACGGCAAGTTCCGGCTCCAGGAATCTTTCGCCAGCGAAGTCAGTTTTTCGCCCATCACAAACTGAACATACCCCAGCCTTGTATCAATGATCAGAAACACGATCACGCCAAAAAGCAAAACAAATAATAAACGTTTTCTAACCGTTACATTCGAGACGCGCAAGAGACCGTTCACTCCTTATTTAGGCTTGTTTCATTTTATGCCTGAAATTGGACAGGTAGAACGACGCTCCTCTGAAGGCATAAAAAAAGAAAGCCTGCATAACGCAAGCTTTCTTTTTAATCAGGATTTTTAAACTTAACCTTGATTACGGTTTTGTCTTTGATTTCTTTGTCTTTCTTAACACTTTGGCTGACAGCGTAGCCTTGCCCGTTTACTTCAATATGAATTCCCGCGAGCTCGCCGTACTGCAGAACCTCTCTTCTCGACCACCCTGTCATATCAGGCATTTTGATTTTGCCGCCCGTTTTCAGGAAGACCTTTTGATTGGTGAGAACTTCCTCATCCGCTTTCGGATACTGTTCTTTTACAGCGACTTCACTGCCGATGACAATTGGTGTGAGATTCTCCTCTTTTGCTTTCTTTTGAGCAGCAGCTACCGTTTGATCTGTTAAATCAGGCATTGTCTGTGCTTTTGTTTCTTCCTTATCTGAGTCAGATTTTTCAGTTGGTTCAATGTTTAGGTAGTGCAGGCTGTTTTTCATTGTTGGGTTGAAGATTTCAGATACTGGTTCTGAACTGCTCTGTCCTGCTTTTAACTGCGGCTGCTGTACAGCAACATAAATTAAAAGCTCAGGATCATCTTTTGGTGCCATACCCATAAACGAAAAGATATAGTTATCTGTGCCGTCTAAATATCCGCCTTTACCGGCTATTTGCGCAGTACCTGTTTTCCCAGCAACATCAAAACCTTCGATTTTATAAGCTTGCCCTGTTCCGATCTTCGATGTAACGACTTCTCCCAATATATCCCGCACCTTTTTCGCAGTGCTTGCAGAAATCGGAGTTCCGGCTGATTCCGGCTTATTTTGATATATAGTTTTATCTTTATCTGGGTCAACGATATGGTCAATCACATAAGGTTTCATCATTTTACCGTCATTCGCAATTGCCGTCGCAGCCTGAAGCTGCTGAATTGGTGTGACCGCAGACGCTTGGCCGTATGCAGTTGACGCCTTATCAAATTCATATTTAAAGTTGATTTTACTGGAGACTTCTCCTGGTAAATCAATACCTGTTTTCTGGTAAAAATTGAATTTGTGCAAATATTGATTGAGGCGGTCATATCCCAGCTTTTCTTTCGCCAGTTTCGCAAAAGCGACATTCGACGACCTTAGGACGCCGTCATGATATGTTGTCGGACCCCAGCCTACACCGTTATTGTGATCCTTAACAGGTGCTCCGCCAACTTCAAATGTTCCTGATTTATATTGTTCGTTCGCATTAAACACATTTTCCTGCATTGCAGCAGCGAGTGTGAAAATCTTCATCGTTGATCCGGGTTCATACGCATATGAAATCAAATCATTATAGTAGTTTGTCACATCGCGCTTGTTCGGATCAAAGCTTGGGCGCTGTCCCATAGCAAGGACTTTGCCCGTTTTCGGATCGACAACTGCGGCCATGATTTTTTTCGGATTATACTTTTGCGCTACTTTTGTCATGCTGTCTTCCAAAAAGGTTTGAATTTTCTGGTCAATGGTTAAATATACATTGTCACCATTTTTTGGCGCTTTAATTTTATTTTTGCTGTTCGGAAGCTCCCAGCCGGATTTGTCGCTTTCATATGTCACATATCCGTCGCGCTCCTTCAAATACTTATCCAGCACTTTTTCTAACCCCATCGCGCCGGAAATTTCATTTGTGTCTTGATCAACCTCGGCATAGCCGATTAAATTGGATGCGAAAATACCATTTGGATAGTAGCGTTTTGTATCCCGCAAAAATGAAATGCCCGGGAGTTTCAGCTTTTCGATTTTTTGCTTTTGCGAATACGTAATATCCCGGCCAGCTGAGCCAAACTCGACTTGTTTTGCATCTTTATTTAAGATATCAAGGATGTCGGCCTTGTCCAAGTTTATCACTTTAGACAATGCTTCTGCCGTTTTTTCTTTGTTTACAACATGCTGAGGATGCTTGACATCAGTGGTCATTTTTTTATCGAGAATCGCAATCAGTTTATACGTCGCTGTGTCCTCTGCAATGACTTTTCCTTTTCGGTCTAAAATCGAGCCGCGGCTCGCTTCGATGGTCCGTTTCTTTTCATGCTGCTCTGTCGCTTTTGTCGCAAGCACTTCGCCGTTCGCTTTTCCGGTTATTTGAATATATGCCATTCTCCCCAGGATGACAAAGAAAAAGAGAGCGAAACAAATACTTAGAATCGCTGCTCCTCTATTCATAAATTTATTCTTTTTTGGCATTTGAATCATTCCTGTATGTTTTTCACTTTTTTATCTTTTAAATTCAAGCCGTTCTTTTTCGCAATGTCCATAATGCGCTGCGGTTTGCTTAAATCAGCAACGCTTTTTTCGAGGTCACCAATTTGCTTATTTTCGGATGAAATTTGCTCCTCAAGCTTTTGCACCTCAATATTGGTTTGATATGCCGCATACGCCTTCGATACGATCAAAAGCGATACGCTGAGCACCGCCGCAGCAAAGAGGACAAGAAGCACTTTTTCTCCGAGAGTAATGGAAGCCCTTTTCTTGACAATCACTTTTTTCTCAGGACTGATCGCATGCCGCTGCTGTTTCTCTGGTTGGTAAGCTAAATTGCTCATAGGCTGATGACCTCCTTTTAATTTTGCGTTCGCGTTTCGTTATTTTCTTTTTTCAGCAATCCGAAGCTTGGCAGAACGAGCCCGGTTGTTCTCTTCAAGCTCTTCTTGAGATGCCGTAATCGGTTTTCGTGTGATGAGCTTCAGCTCCGGTTCAAACTCTTCCGGTATAACAGGAAGCCCCGGAGGAAGTTCCGGAAGCGACGACTTTTCTTTAAAAGTGGTTTTGCAAATTCTGTCTTCTAGCGAGTGGAAGGTAATAACCGACACCCTGCCCCCTGGCTTCAGAACCTCAATTGCCTGCTCCAAAGCTTCTTCAAACACCCTAAGTTCATCGTTTACGGCAATTCTGATTGCCTGAAACACGCGTTTAGCGGGATGTCCGCCGCTCCTTCTCGCTGGAGCGGGAATCGCGTCTTTTATTAGATCGACCAGTTGGCCCGTAGTTTGAATAGGAGACTTCATTCTTGCCTCCTCAATTTTTCTGGCGATCTGTTTACTGAACTTCTCTTCTCCGTATTTAAAGAAAATACGGACGAGATCCTCATAGCGCCACTCATTAACGACTTCTTTCGCCGAAAGCGTAGCCGACTGGTCCATCCTCATGTCCAACGGTGCGTCATGATGGTAACTGAATCCGCGCTCCGGTGTATCCAGCTGCGGAGAGGACACCCCTAAATCAAATAAAATGCCGTCTACTTCTGTAATGCCTTGTTCATTCAAACATTCTTTTAAATACCTGAAATTGCTTTTAATCAGAATGAGCTGTCCTTTATAATCGGACAGCACTTCTTTAGCATGCTGTAATGCCGTATCATCTTGGTCAAAAGCGATTAAACGCCCCTTCTCGGATAACTGCTGCAATAAGTATGTACTATGCCCAGCTCCGCCGAGTGTGCAGTCTACATATGTACCGTCTGGTTTAATATTAAGTCCGTCTACGGTTTCACGAAGAAGTACTGTCTTGTGTTGAAACATATTGTGTTGGTCCCACCTTTTATCAGGATGAATTGAAATTGTTTTTAGAGTGTTATACACGAAGAATCATTATATATCAAACCCAATCATGTTTTCAGCAATTTCAGCAAATGAATCTTCTTGCTCTTCTGTGTATTGTTCCCAAATTACTTTACTCCACAATTCAATTCGATTAGAAACCCCGATAACAACACATTCTTTTTCCAGTTTGGCGTAATTCAATAGAGATGATGCGATATTTACCCTGCCTTGCTTGTCCAGTTCGCATTCAGTCGCCCCTGAAAAGAAGAAACGGGTAAACGCGCGGGCATCTTTCTTTGTGAGAGGAAGAGCTTTTAGTTTTTCTTCAATTTGTTTCCATTCGTGCATAGGGTAGCCGAAGAGACATTGGTCAAGTCCTCTAGTCAGCACAAATTGCTCACCTAGGCCTTCTCTGAATTTAGCGGGTACGATCATGCGGCCTTTCGCATCGATGGTATGCTGATATTCACCCATAAACATGATCTCTTGCCCCACTTTCTCTCCTTAACTCACCACTATTCACCACTTCGCTCCACAACTTCATTTTACACTGTTTACCCATAAAAAAAAACCCTGAACTATTCAGGGTTCTTTAAAACTTTATTTCAAAGTTTGACAACTTGATGTTGATTTTGAAAAGAAAATGGCAGATTCTTGAATGTCGTGAAGAATTTTGGACCGTACCTGTTCAAATAATACATGATATTCCAAATCCGTTCTTGCGGCGCAAGAAGCGGCTTAATGCTATTTTGAATTCTTTCATAATCCTTTAAGACGTAGCCTTCTTTTTCTTCAATTCGCTTCGTCACCGTGCGCTCTAAGAATTGAAGCTGATCCTGAATAAAAGCGGCATTTTTCAGGAGTAAAGGTTCCATGCTTTGATCAACCTTTAACGCCTCCTGCCGGACCGTTTTGTGAATCGCTTCAATTTGGCTTTTCGCATGATCCATCACCGCCGTAAACTCTTCCGGAATCTGGCGCTCGAAGTATGTCTCTCTTTGATTCTCCGTTCCGCGCTCAATCGCGTCTTGTAACGAGATATTCCGTTCAGCCAGTTTTTTCTCAATATGCCGCTCAAGTATCGTAATGTTCAGCCTTGGCATGACAGGAGGCATTTTGAAGCCCATCACCGCAAAAGCCTGTTTGAGCTCGCCCCAATAGTTGATTTCTCCAGGCCCTGCAATAAATGCTAAAGTCGGAATGAGAAATTCCTGCATTAACGGCCTCGTTACAACATTGTTGCTGAAACGCTCTGGATGTTCTTCCATATGTGTATGAAGTTCATCCATCGTCCATCCTAGATCAAGCTCTTTGATGACAAATCGGCCGTTATCTTTTTCAATTAAAAAACGCTCTTCTTCGTATTCATAAAACAGATTCGCCTGCTCTTTTCCGGACTCGATAATCGGTTTGTAGCCTGCTTGACGCATGAAAGCCTGCTGATCTGATACAGCCCTGGCGAGTTCATCATTTTCTCGAAGAATCTTTTGGAACATGGCCGTTTCCAGCTTTTTAATCCCCGGATCTCCAGAATTTAATAAAACTAAGCCCTCTTCTTGGAACAAATCCGCGATCAGCAGTTCAAAGAAGTCAGTAAACGTAACAGATTCCCTTAAACATCGTTTCACATTGTCGAGAAGTGTATTCGTATGGTCTGTTTCTTCAAAATCGGCAAAAACATCATCTATCCACGCGGCACACTTTTCTTGATCAAGCGATGTACTCGCTGCTGATGATTTCTTCCAATAAGACTGAGGCAGCTTTTTTTTCACAGGCCCATTCTCTTCAGTTGTGTGAACAAAATTAATCTCATCCAAATCGTGGTCTTCTCCAGCCACCCAGAAGATTGGTATGACAGGCACTTGCAGTTCCTTTTCTTGTTGCTTTGCTAAAACAATGATTGAAATGATTTTATGTATGGTGTAAAGCGGTCCTGTTAAAAGTCCTGCCTGCTGTCCGCCGACTACAGCGGCACTTGACGGGTCCTTCAGCTTCTCAATAGCAGACTGCATCGCACTTGAACCGAATTTATTATGGTAAGAGGTTAAGTACGCCGCCAATTCCTCTCTTGCGAAAAACCGGGAAGATAAGTCTTCCAGTCTTTCGCGCCACATGTCCTTATGATGAATACTGTAATCAAAAAAAGAAGACATTTCTTCTTTGCCATCTATATAGTGCTGTACAAACACATTCTGATTTTTGATGGAAAGTTCAGTTAGCTGCATCTTCTAGAACTTCCTTTCTCCAATAAATAGTTAGTGATCCGAAATGAGTATAGCATGTTACCGAAAAAGCTCAAAAGACTTTGTTTGTATTTCGCTCCAATGCTTTGATGCTGCCATATAAAAACTCTAGGTGGACGGCATCAAGACCTTGAAGACTTGCTTCCTTCAATAAGTATCCGATAATGGCGTCAGCTTCCGTCTGCCGGCCTCCAATGACGTCAACCAGCATTGATGAACGATTCTCTTTCGTTTGTCCACAAACGGCCTGAACCTGCTCCCAAGCCTTTTCTTCATTTTCAAGTTTTAAAATGCGGCATGCCTCCTGAAATACCAGCTTCATAAAAGCCAGATAAGCTGGCGTTGTCAGCAGTTCTCCATTTTTCACCTGCAATAACGCAGTTAAAGGATTAATACACGCATTTACAATCAGCTTGCCCGTCAGCAGACGGTACCAATCCGTCTCATAATAAATCGGAAAATCCGAATGGTTATGCTGAAACATGATGTTCAGCCGGTCTGGTTCAGCATCATCGAACGCGCTCCATTTTATCGCACCTAGGCCTGTATGATCAACAGCTGTATCCGATTTTCTTACAGCTCCGTGCTCAACGATTCCAACATAAATGGAATGGCCAACGTGCCAGTCTTTTAGGTCGTGGATATGCCCCATGCCGTTTTGCAAAAATAATATATTCGTCTTCCCGATTCGTTCAAGCGACGAAAAAACAGATTGAAGCTGATGCTGCTTCACTGTCACGACAAGCAGGTCAAAGTCCGAATTGATACTCGTGTCCGCACTGCAATCAGCCCTGAATTCCTCTCCGCCTTTATAAAGCCGGATTCCTTCAGACTGAATGGCCGCAGCCTGTTCTTGCCGCCTCGTCACAACAGTCACGTTGTGATAAAGTGACAAATAATAGGCGCATAAAAGACCGACGGAGCCCCCGCCGATAATTCCAATTTTCATGATGTCACACCCAATTTAGCATTTACGTATTATCATAGCAGAAGTAAGAAGAAATTACTTCTCAAAGATCCCATGTGCTTAAAATTAAAGTTTAAATATTTGGATTTTTTAAATAAAGCGTTTACAATATATGTAGTAACAACAAAGGGGGAGATTTGTTTGACAAAGGTAGAACGTCTGCTTATCAACTATAAAACGCTGGAAGAATTCAAGAAATTCAAAGAATACGGCATTCAGGAGCTTTCAATGCTTGAAGAACTTCAGGATAATATTATTGAAAATGACAGCACCTCGCCTTTTTACGGGATTTATTTTGGCGATAAACTTGTAGCACGAATGAGTCTGTATCAAGTTAACGGCAAATCGAATCCCTATTTTGACAACCGCCAGGATTATTTGGAGCTGTGGAAGCTTGAGGTTCTTCCGGGCTACCAGAACAGGGGATACGGGAGAGCCTTGGTTGAATTTGCAAAATCATTCAAAATGCCGATCCGGACAAATCCGAGAATGAAATCAGCGGAATTTTGGAATAAAATGAACTTTAAAACTGTTAAGTATGATATGGCGCGGGACAAAGGGGAAAACCCGCTCATCTGGCATCCTGATATGGATCACGAAATGACACCGGGAGAGTCTGCATAGAAATCAAAACAACCGGCCTATTCTTACTATAGGGCCGGTTCATTTCAGGCGTTTCTTTACGTTTCTTGAGCCGCTTTTTTCATTCTTCCGTCTTCCTTCGAAACAACCATTTTTCTGGCCCGATCCATGATATCGATCAGTGCCTTGTAATCCTCTTCTGTCATCTCTAGCTGATTCCGCAATGTCTGATTTTCACTCCGCAAATCCTCAAGCTCTTTTTGCAGCGATTGGATTTGCTCCTTCAATTTTTCCCTTTCAAGCTGAAATTCTTGTGCAGACGGCGCTTCTTTGAATTGTTCGAGAAATTGGATGACATCCTGAATGGACAAATCTCGTTTTCCTTCCGACGATGCCGAGGCAGTCTGCTTCATGGAATTCGGCATATTGACCGAATGAACGCCGATTTGCTTTCTCAGTTCTTTCCTTTGCTTTTTTGCAAGCTCTATACCTGACTGGTATTGTTTTCTCACATACGAGTTCCACCTGAAACCACAGGCTGCCGCGGTTCTGGTAAGCGCCCTCCCAACCTCCTCAAAGGCTGAAAGCTGTGTTCCTCCCTCTCGAATATGACGAAGCACCACTTCTGCCAGCAGCAAATCCTCATCCTGAGTCCAAGCATCTTGTCTTGTAATGGTCAAATTCAATCTCCCTCCATGTCAGCTTATTTATCTCATACATATGCCGGTAATAGATTAGATAGACTATTTGCACTCACAAATTTTCCGCAAGCTGACAGGAAGAGAAAAAGAAAAAGCGCAGGGCTTTCACCCCGCGCTTTTCTTATTAGTTACTTTTTACATTTATGTCTTTGCCGTTGTATGATCCGCATGCTTTGCATACACGGTGAGACAACTTCATCTCTCCGCATGACGGACATTCTGTCATACCAGGTACATTAAGTTTGAAATGTGTACGGCGCAATCTTTTCTTCATTTTAGAAGTTCTTCTAAAAGGTACAGCCATTATTCCCACCTCCTTAAAGAGTTAAGATTCATCATCTTGTTTTAAGAGCTTTTCGAGGGCTGCAAGTCTCGGATCAACTTGATTCTTCTTGTCTTCTTCCGAAATGACTTGCCAATCCTTTCCTTCTTGAGGAGCAGCTCCTTTTTCTTGTTCAGATTCACAAAAGATTTGCATAGGGATTTCTAAAAGAATTTCTTCTTTCACGATCGGAGTTAAGTCGATAGTATCGTCCTCAACAATGTGAACGTCATCATCTTCTATATCATCCGTGTGATGAAATATAAACAGTTCTTTTGTTGAAATTTCAAATGGATACGGGACATCAACGAGTGTTCTTGAGCATGGCAAAATCATTTCGCCTGAAATTGTAAAATCAAACGAAACCTGTTTGGATTTGATATCCGCTCTGCCCTTCACCCGGACGGGAGAAATGCGGCGAATGTCAGAATTCAGCTTTGTCAGCTCATTTAACTCAACTGTTTCATCAAACTCAAAACTTTGTTTTGGCATTTGATGCAGCTGATAAATCGTCCATTTCATTTGTATCACCTCAGGAAAGCAACAAACATGATTATAGCTTTTAAGATTGTTTTTGTCAATATTTTTTCTTTACAGCATAATGCTGCCATTGAAGTATCGTTGACAGCGGAATATGCTATGCATACACTTAAAACAAAAATAAGGCGTAAGAGTTTTCATTTGCAAATGTACCATACGTTTTTAAACATAGCAAGAAAGGCGGAAAAAATATGAAAGCTGTCGGATTGGTGGTTGAATATAATCCCTTTCATAACGGTCACCTTTATCATGCCCAAACAGCAAAGCTGCAAACCGGATGTGACACGGCTGTCGCGGTCATGAGCGGGCATTTTTTACAGCGTGGGGAACCGGCTGTTGTGTCAAAATGGGCCCGAACAAAAATGGCGCTGCAAAGCGGAGTTGATCTTGTTATTGAGCTGCCTTATCTTTATGCCGTGCAAAAAGCGGACATTTTTGCACGCGGCAGTGTTTCCATCCTGAACGAACTTGAATGTGAGGCGCTGTTTTTCGGGAGTGAAAATGGGGATATCAAGCCGTTTTTAGAAACAGCACAGCTTATTGGTGAGCATAAACATACATTTGATGACCGAATTAAAGAAGAACTTAAAACGGGAACGAGTTACCCAGCAGCAGCGGCTAGCGCCTTCAGCTCCATTTTGCATACCGAAAGTGCACTTGACTTGTCAAAACCAAATAACATTTTGGGATACCAGTATGTGACTTCGATTCTAACCGGGGGATACCCTATGAAACCTTATACTACGGCACGCATCTCTTCGGACTATCATGATGCCGATCTCCCTGAAGGCGAAAACCACATCGCAAGCGCCACAAGCATCAGAAAAGCGATGACTGGCCAGAATCTCGAAGCCTGCCTTCGTTTTCTCCCTGCTGCCTCTGCACGTGAATTAGCAGCTTACCGCAAATCTTTCGGATTGTGGCATACACCTGAGAGCTACTTTTCTTACTTAAAATACAGCCTTTCAACTGTAACGGCACAGGAATTACAGCAAGTATACGAGGTGGAGGAAGGTTTAGAGCACAGAATTCTTCGTTCGATCAGAAAATCCAGCTACTATCAGGAATTTATGGAGCTGCTGAAAACAAAACGCTATACGTGGACAAGGCTCCAGCGGATGAATACACACATTTTAACCAGAACAAAAAAACAGGATATGCAAAAGCTGCTTGACAACGATAAGGTGCCGTATATCAGGCTTCTCGGCATGACGAAAAAAGGACAGGCTTATTTATCCGAAAAGAAAAAAGCACTGTCTGTTCCGCTTGTCAGCAAACTGTCCTCTTTCTCCCATCCAGCTCTCGATCTGGACGTAAAAGCAAGCAGGATTTACAGCCTGCCGATAGAAGAGCCGCTGAGAACTGAGTTTGACCTGCAGGAATACGGACATGCACCGATTCGATATGACGAAGATGAACAACACTTTTTAAATGTATAGAAAAAGCACCTGAGAATCAGGTGCTTTTCGCTTTCAGCTTATTCAAATAATCAATCGCATCCTGCATGGTATCAACAGGCACAATCTTCATATCTGAATCAATATCTTTTGCTGTTTTTACTGCGTTCTTATAATCGGAATTGCTGGCGCCGTTTTGATTTGGCGCGAAGAAAATGTCTTTTCCGGCTTTGTCTGCGGCGACGACTTTTTGATCAATGCCACCGATCGGGCCTACTTTTCCGTCAACATCAATCGTACCTGTTCCCGCAATATCGTAGCCTTTTGTTTCGTCTGGTTTTGTCAGCTGATTATAGATTTCAAGGGACATCATTAACCCTGCTGACGGGCCGCCAATATTTTCGATTTCAAAATCAATATCAGGCTCTACCTTCACGTTTCTGTCTGTATAAAGCGAAACTCCGATTCCTGCCCGATCCGGCTCATCAGGAAATTGTTTTAACGTAAGGGTGACACGCTTTTCTTTTTCTTCTCTTTCGATCTTTAACGTGACTTTATCTCCCGCTTTTTTGCTGCTGATATAATCAATCAGCTTTTCAGCAGACTGATAGTTTTTGCCGTCTGCGCTGATGATTTTATCACCGACTTCTATTTTCCCTTTTGCCGGCATGTTTTCTACAACTGAGCTTGCGTATATGCCGTTAAAGGAATAGCTGACTTTTTTTCCTGCCTTTTGATAGGCGGCTATAACCGCATTTTCTTGCGAGCTTTTCATCATTTGGAGCTGTCTTTTCATATACTCCTTATCTGACTCGCCTTCCTCCTTAATGCTCTCATCAGGAACAATTTCATAATAAGGGTGCATCTTTGCCCACACATATGTAAACGGATTAGCCGGTCCCACTTTAACAGTCATTAAGGACAGGCTTCCTTTTTCCGGGTAGCCTCCCTCCACTTTTATCAATGAAGCAAGCTCTGTCGCTTCTCCCGGTTTTGTAATATAGTATGGAAGTTTTATAAATGATAAAACGGCGATCAGTATGAGGATGACGAGCATCCAGCTAAAATGTTTTTTACGTAGCAAATTATGAGCCCTCCCAATTCTCTATTTCATTTCTTATCTTGCTGATCATTCGGTTTGTCGCCTCTTCGCCTGCCGATATCATTTCTTCAATATTGGCAAACGAGCTTGAGCTGTATGTTTCAAGGGAAGGGCGAATCATGATATCTGCGGCAATTGTTTGATGCCGCACTAATTCATTTTGCAGTATATCCATACTTTGCATAATCACATCAAAAATATGCACTGCTGTCTCAGTTTTTCGAACCCTGGAAACATCCGAAGCGATGATAATATCAGCTCCCATGTCTTTCACAACAGAAACCGGAATTCGATCGACGACCGCACCGTCTACAAGAAGGCGTCCGTCCAGCCGCTGCGGAATAAAGATACCCGGTATGCTGATGCTGGCCCTCACTGCATCTGACACTGATCCTTTTCGGAACACAATCTTTTCTCCCGTCTGTAGATCACACGCAACAATGCCCAGCGGGATTTGGAGCTCTTCAATCGGTTTTCCGAATGTATAAGCATGCACAAGCTGTCTGACGCGGTCACCTTTTAAAAAACCGAGCTTCGGCACCGTATAATCAGCATAAAGCCTTCGTTTAAAGGCTTTGGCTACTTTTTTCATCGTTGCCACGTCATGTCCGGCGGCATAAAAACTGCCCACCAAAGCGCCCATGCTGCTTCCTGCAATCATATCCACTTCAATTTGGTGCTTATGTAAACTGGAAAGCACACCGAGATGAGCAAGCCCTCTGGCCCCTCCCGATCCTAACGCTAACCCGATTTTAGGTTTGGCCAAAGCGTTAACCTCCTGCCTGAATTTCCTGTATACCGAATTCTATGGTCTAAACTGAACCCCTATGCTCGTATATTAGTACAAAGAATCAAGAGGACAGGTACTGCTTGGCCGTTTTACATCATACATTATTTTATCATGATATACATGTCATTGGGCATTTTTAGCATCGGGGAGGTAAGAATGAACTTGTCGAAGATTAATACACTTTTGATTGCCTCGTTTTTTCTTTTTTTAACAGCGACTGTCATCTCACATCCACAGGCCTCATTCGAAGCCTCTAAAACCGGGCTGTCTATGTGGTGGGAGGTTGTGTTTCCGTCATTGCTGCCATTTTTCATTCTGTCCGAACTCTTAATCGGCTTTGGCATTGTGCGGTTTGTCGGTGTTTTGCTTGAGCCTTTTATGCGGCCGATCTTTCGCGTGCCGGGTGTCGGCGGCTTCGTTCTTGCTATGGGAATGGCATCAGGAAACCCAGCGGGAGCAAAACTCACTGCCCGTCTGCGGCAGGAAAATCAGATTTCAAGAGTAGAAGCAGAACGGCTCGCGTCGTTTACCAATTCTTCAAACCCGCTCTTTATTTTCGGCGCTGTTGCCGTCGGTTTCTTTCAAAACGCGTCACTAGGCATTTTATTAGCTTCTGCACACTATTTGGGGAATCTTGCCGTCGGTTTAACAATGCGTTCCTATGGCCGCAAGGAAGAGCAGCATCTCAGAAGAAAGAAAACGATACCTTTCCCTTCAGTCAAAGATGCTTTACACGCTCTTCATACCGCCAGACTTGCAGAAAAACGGCCCTTGGGTAAAATTTTAGGCGACGCCGTGACGTCTTCTGTTCAAACGCTTCTTATGGTAGGCGGCTTTATTATTTTATTTTCTGTCTTCAATCGGCTGTTGTCAGTGGTCCAGCTGACTGATGTTTTGTCTGTTTTCACAAAAGGAGCACTAACTTTGTTTCAGCTTCCGACTCAATTGGACATTCCGCTTTTATCAGGGATGTTTGAAATTACATTAGGCAGCAAGCTTGTCAGCGAGACAGATGTTTCTCTTCTGCAAAAAGCCATTATCGTCAGCTTTATTCTCGGGTTTAGCGGCTTTTCCGTACAAGCTCAGGTGGCAGGTATTTTATCGGAAACCGACATTAGATTTAAACCATTCTTTATCGCACGTTTGCTGCAGGGCGTTTATGCCGCTGTCTTCGTCATGCTTTTATGGAAACCTCTTTACACGGCATGGCATGATCCGTATCAGTATGTATTTAAATCTCTTAACAGCAGTGAAATGCCAACTGCCTTCATAAACGGCTGGAATCTGCTTGTGCAGATCGGACCTGCTGTCACACTATGCGCGCTGTTTACGTACATTATCATTTTTTCTTACAGACTGACAAACGGAACAAAAAAAGGATGAGTCAAAACCCTCATCCTTGTCTGAATTTTTGCTGAAGCGCCAGCTCTACTTCCGGCGGTACAAACTCTGATACCGAGCCGTTGTATCTCGCCACTTCTTTTACGATGCTTGAACTTAGAAACGAATATTGATTGTTTGTCATCATAAAAAATGTCTCAATAGATTCATCAAGCACACGGTTTACTGATGTCCCCTGCATCTCGTATTCAAAATCAGATACAGCTCTCAAGCCTCTTAAAATGGCTTTCGCATTTTTTCTTTTTGCATAATCAATTAACAGGCCTTGCGATGTTTCAACTGTTATGTTCGGAATGTCTTTTGTCACTTCTCTCAGAAGCTCACACCGTTCTTCCACACTGAACAAAGGCTTTTTTGAAGAATTATTCAGCACACATACATACACTTGTTCAAAAATATGCGCCCCGCGCTTGATGATGTCCAGATGCCCGTAGGTCACCGGATCAAAACTGCCGGGACAGACAGCTATACTCGCCACCTCACTACCCCCTCTTTTTATAAATCGCCACACCTGTTAACCCATAGGTTTCTTTTCTTGTCATCACAAGATCTCCTACGGTTTCGGGAAGCTCGACCTCTCTGTCATGCTCAGCGACGATAAAGCCGTCTTCTTCCAGCATTTGATATTCGTCAATCAAAGTTAAAAGTGCTTTCAGCTTTTGTTCCTTATACGGCGGATCGAGAAAAATTCCGCGAAAGCCGGTTTCTCTTTTAGCAGCAGCGTGCAAAGCACGTTCCGCATCATTGCGGTATACCTGTGCATGTTTTGTAAGCTCCAGCATTTTCAAATTAGATTTTACCGTTTGAATCGCTTTAAAATCACGGTCAACGAATATACAATGCTCAAACCCGCGTGAAAGCGCTTCGATTCCAAGACCTCCGCTCCCTGCGAATAAGTCAAGTCCCCTGCCCCCGTCAAAATAAGGGCCGATCATATTGAAAATGGATTCCTTCACTTTGTCGGTTGTCGGTCTTGTTGATGTTCCGGGTACAGCCTTTAGTGAACGGCCTTTTTTTGATCCAGAAATTACTCTCATGTTCCACACCACTTTTTCTAAAAGCTATTTTGTTTCTTTATTCGGCCGGACGCCGCTATGTACATAGAAAAAAATCAATCCTATCTTAACATAAAGCATTCTTCCAAACAATGAACGCTAATCTTGATAAACAGGTGTATAGGCAGCATGATCCTTGACCATACTATAAGCAACAGCATCTAGAGGATGTTGTTGCCAACCGCGGAGAAGACTTACGTTTCCCCATAAGTTCTTCCTCCGGTTTCTCCTCTCCCTTTGCCTTCTCCTTAACATATTAAGGAATAGAAGGACCCCGCAGATGCCTGCGGGGATTTTTTTATAGCTATATGCCGATTTTATAATCGTATTCTTTTGCCTTATCAAGCTTTGACTCGAATTCCAATTTTAAAAACGGTTTATAAGAAGGCTCCACTTTTTTCACAAATGAGTAAGACGCAATCTTGTCCATTGTTTTTTCAATTTGGTCCATATCACAGTACAGTACGACATATTTTAATCGTTTTGATACATAGTGCACATTCCCGAACTTCCTCAGCATTTTGCTCTGCTTTAGGGAGTGCAGATACACAACCATGCCCTGGCGCCTATTCTCCAATACAATCACCTGCCTGTTTTCTCTTATATGTAAAAGACGAGACGGCCAGTCTCGTCAGGACACTTTACATCCGCAGCTTCCACCTGAACCGCAGCCGCCTCCGCATGAAGACAAACCGTCAAAATAAGGGTTCCCAGTCGGAACTTTCACATGCTCCGAAACAGCTGTCCCAATCTCAACGCTGACCTCATCAAGAATAGACTGGAGCTCATTTTCAGCTCTCTTGAAGTCAGCCACCTTATCGTTCAGGTCCAGCTCACGTTTGATCTCCCTCATTTTCCGGGATATTTCTCTATAGTCAGGATGATATTTGCCAAAACGCTGTACATCCTCATACTGCTCTTTTATTTTGATAAAAGAACGAATAATCCGACCTGCCTCTTCATCTTCCTGGAGACGCTTGTAACAATTGCGGTAGTTCTCAGCCGTCTCCGACTGCAGAATCATCTCGGCAAGCTGCTGAGCTTCACTTTGAAGCCGCACGGATTCCATCGTCGCATACATAACATGCACCTCCAGTTGTTAGTTTACCATGAAACCAGCCAATTGGAAAATGCTTAACCGCAGCCGTATACAAAACCTTATGTCCGCATGAAAAAAGACCCTTTTTCGGGGCCTTTTAATCTTTTGTCCGCATCGCTTGAAACATTTGCATCATCATTTGCGCCATTTGAATCCCGTTCGTAAACTGATTCACCCGATGCGGAATGGTTTTTTCATAAAAATTCATCATTTCAAGCTGAAAGGAGGACAGATCATCCGGTTTTCTTGAAAGCCTGCGGTACCATATCGGCTGTTCTCTGATGAATCGTTTCCGTTCTTCGTTTGCTAAAATATATTCCTGAACCTCTTTGCGCATATGAGCTCCCCTTTTTTAATCCTTTCGAAAAGAAAAAGGATGCTGTCCAGAGCCTGGCTGAGAATGCTTCTGTCCGCTTCCGGAAAATGTATTAAGAAGGCTTTGCAACGATGAGATCGACTGGCTCATTTTATTGATTTGTTCGTTCATTTGATTGACATCCATCTTTTTCACCGCTGTCACCATTTTCGAGACAAAATCATTTTTTTGCGGTGTTTCAGGCACAGCTTCAGAAGCTTCTTCCGGTTCCCGATAAGGATCCCAAATCGGGTCGCTCTCCCCGAAGAGGACCCAATTTTCATATACGTCCTGCCAGCTTCTTTGTTCTTTGCGCACTTCTTTTATCAGCTTGGGATGCTTCTTGACGAATTGTTTAAAGTCATTGATTGAATGATTGGCATGTTGATTCGCCACAATCCTCACCCCCTCCGAAAATCGTTACCTACTACAATGTATCGTTTTGTCGGGCATTGTGTTCGCCTATATTCATTCCCAAATGAATTTTTAGCGATAGCCCTATACACTGGTGAAAAAGCCTGATTGAAGGGATGGGAAACGGCCTTATCTGTAAGCTATCAGCACATTCATTCAGACCAGCTTGTATGGAAATAGAAAAAGCCGGGAACCATTCGTCCGCGGCTTTCATTACCATCGCTTAATAAAATTTTGGGTGTAATATTTCCGGTCTACTCCGACACCAAGATGCGTATAATCTGAATTCAGAAGCGCTTTTCGATGGCCTTCGCTATTCAGCCAGCCTTCTACAGCAGCCGGACCGTCCACATAATTGTATGCGATATTTTCTCCAGCTTGCTGAAAGTCAACATGCCCTTCTTCTAAGCGGTCTTTCAGCGAGCCGTATTTTTTAGAGACATGGGAGAAATAATTATTTTCCTTCATATCCTCACTATGTCCAAATGCCACTTCCGCCGTTGGCTGATCCCACTCAAGCTTCGCAAGTCCATGTTTAACGCGTATGACATTCGTCAAATCAAGGATTTGCTTTTCGCTCGTTGTTTGGATCTTTTTCCATTTCTCATCTGAAACGGCTTTCGGTTTAATTAATTCCCCGCGGTACACTACCTCATAAGGTCTTTGCTTTACAAAGGTTTGCGCATCAAACGCCCTGATGCTGGATAGCTTCCCCTCAAATTTGTCCATATACAGCTGGACATACATCTTTCCTACCTTTACAGTCGGTCTTGTATTGATATCTTCTTCAGAAAATTCAAACCGATAGGAATTTCCTTTATACTCTACATTCACAAATGGTGCCACCTGGGTGGTCTTGAATACTTCGCCAGTTGATTCTCCAATTTTGAAAGGCTTGGCGTTAATATCATTACCCGCAGCGAATAATGTGACCACTTTATTGTTTAATACCCCGATTTGGATATATTGATCCTTACCTTGATTGTATACCCACCAATCGTAATCATAAGCCGAAGGGTCAATACGTTCAGGTTCCCCAAGCTTTTTCGTTACTTCATCGGCGGGCTTGCCCATGAAGGACAATAACCCTGAAGTCGGCATATGTATTCGTTTGCCGCTTTGCGCTTCCTCATTCGACACCTGAGGCTCGCTGTCATTTGATTTCTTTTCAGGAACAGATCCATATTGAATAAACAGAACATAGGTTCCGCAGATAATCAAAAGGATAACCATTGCTCTCAATATATTTTTCAATCTATCACCCCCGTGGCGATTCACAATCTCTTGCTTACATCCCATTACAATACAGCCTATTTAACATGTCAAAGATTTATGTGTTAATGAAAAAAGCCTTCTTCTCTATTATCACCTTCGGAAATATCCGATAAGGCGCTGCCGGCACGTTCATTCGTTTGCTCAGATAAAGAAAGATCACCAAGCGTGACAATGCCAGTCAGTTTTTTATTTTTTGTAACTGGTATCCTTCTGAGCTGATGCGATGCCATCAAATGAAGAACCTCATCGACTGAAGCATCTTCCTCCACACTGACAGGTTTTTCGGTCATCGCGTCAGTGATTTTTTGCGAGTTCGGTTTTTTGATGGCGATTCCTCTTAATACGAGATCGCGGTCGGTTACGATGCCGACCAATGTTTCCCCGTCCTCATCAACTACCGGAATCGCTCCTACATTTGCGTCCTTCATCTTTACAGCAGCTTCATATACATTATCTAATACCGTGCAATATTGCAAGTCGGCTGTCATCAGATCTTTTATTTTTGTCATCCGTTTAACCTCCTTTAGTCTAGTGCTATTGTCGTCAAAATTTAATTTTTGCATACTTTCAAAAGAAGAAGATTCATTGAAAGTTTAACGCTTTCATACTATGATTGTCAGGAAAGGTAATTTTTATAAGGAGGGGTCAGTGTTGAAGTTTACTGAAAGCGGACTTGAAGGGGTTAAGGCTGAGCTCAGCTGGCTAGACGACTTAATGGAAAGCAAAGGTCTCATCAGAGCGGGTCAATGGGATTACGAGAGAGTCACCTATGACAAGAAGTTTTCGACGATTGAGGGTACGTTTTACCTGCGGATACAAGGCATTGCATCAGAAGGCGATGTCGGAAGCGGGCGCGCCGTGATTCAATTAATGTCCCCTCTCCTAGGAAAGCATTACTACCCTCATGGAGTAGAATATGGAGAAACGGAAGAGTTTCCCGTACAGGTTGTGACAAAAAGCAAGGCACTGATTCAGGACATAGCCAACATGTTAAAAACAGTTCAAATGTAACGAAAAGGTACAGCATATTTCGCTGTACCTTTTATGATATCGTCTGCTGAATATACGGCGGCTCCTCCTGCCCGTCCTTTTCCCTTTCTTTCTTCACCCATTGGAAAAAAATAATGGCCAAAAAAGTACCGTACACAATTTCCTGAATGATTTTCATCATGACTGCTCCGAGCTGCTGATCCTCTAACAAAGGCAGTGTATTCAACATCTCTGGCCCTGTTAATGGGACCTGCCCCATCATATCCGCTGGCACACAAAGCCTCATTGCCTCTGCCCATACAGCCGGATCTGTATAGGTGGCGTATAACGGTGCACCGCTGAACATGATCAAGGCGCAAGCAGGTGTGAGCAGCATACCATCCGCCATAATATAACCCAGCTTCATCAAGCCGCTGAGCTGCCGTAGACGCTCAACCTTATGAACAAGCGGCCACCACATGAAGAACGCAAGCACAAAGATAAGCCAAGTGATTAATGTATGGTAAAACGGATCGGTTTTGACAGTATCAAATATAAGCGGTACATGATATAAAGAAAAAATGCCGTTAAACAAAAGCAAAGCAATTAAAGGCGTTGTAAAAAAGGAAAAAACCGGTTTGATTGAAGGCCTGAAAATGATTTTTTCCCAGAGCCATGCAGGAATTCCCGCGATCAAAAGTGGCGGGACAACCAAATATAGGACGGCCATTTGCACCATATGCGCACTGAACATAATATGTCCGAGCAGATCAACCGGGCTTCCCTCGGCTGCATATAAAAACAGCATCGCCGACAGAAAGCACACCATCTCTTTACCAGTTATTCGATTCGGCTTTGAAGACATTCGCCTGTAAAAATAGAGATAAAGCGCCGTAATGCCTAACAGGATACAAAAAAGATAAGGGCTCCACATCGCGCGAAACCCAAATATCTCCAACTGGTTCATTTCTTCACCTCCGGCGGCTGTTCAAATTACCACCATATAATTGTCACAAACGCAAGCACAGTGATAAACGCGACAAACACCCCTGAATACAAAAACAGTGCCGGCGCCTCATGCCCTTTCTGATTCATATGCATGAAATAATACAGCTGAAAGATGACTTGAATAGCAGCTAGCAAAATAATGAAAGGAATCGTAAACCAGCTGCCGACACCGTCCGTGGCCACAGTCAGAAATGCAACAATCGTAAGACCGATCATTAAACCAAAAGACAGGACTTGATATTTCATCTCCCGGGCATGCTTTTTTTTCTTAAATTCAAGGTCGCTATTGATATGCCCTCTGCTTTTTTTATCGACCATGTTTATCCCACCATCCCCATTAAATATACAACGGTAAAGATGAAGACCCACACGACATCAATAAAGTGCCAATAAAGGCTGGCAACGTAAAACTTAGGCGCCGTATACAGATTCAGCCCTCTCTTGGCATTGCGGATCATAAGCGTGCTGATCCACATAAGCCCAAATGCCACGTGGGCGCCGTGTGTACCGACAAGCGTGTAAAACGCAGAACCAAGGGCAGAGCTTGTGATGGTAAAGCCAAATTCATGGGTGTAATGCTTGAACTCATAGATTTCCAGTCCTAAAAAGCCCGCCCCCAATAAAATCGTAATTCCCAGCCAAAGCTGCATCTTGCCGAAGGAAAAGTTCTTCATGTGGTACATCGCGTACACACTCGTTAAACTGCTCGTTAATAGAAGCATTGTGGCAATGAATACAAGTGTCACATCGAACATTTCCGTCGTAGGCGGATCACCGGCATTTGAATTCCGAAGCGCAAGAAACGTGGCGAAGAGAGACGCAAACAGAACAGTCTCTCCGCCAAGAAAAAGCCAAAAGCCTAAAAATTTATTTTTCCCTTCCAGGGTTACTTTTTCAGGAGAAGCTGGAAAGGTTTCTGCGGTGAATTTTTCTTGAACTTGCATTATGCCTTCACCCCTTTATCATCGTTCGGCAGTTCCTCTTTATGAATATGATAGCCGTGATCATCAATTACTGAACGAAGCAGCATCGTAATAAATGTGATGCCGAGCCCGATAAAGATCACCGGCAGGCCCCAAGCGTAATCACTTCTGTACAGCAGCCCGAACGCTGCGACAAAAAGGCCGAAGGAAATGACGAGCGGCAGGATTGAGCCGTTTGGCATATGAATATCATCAACTGGTTCCGCCGGCGTCATTGATTTGTGCCCTGCCTGCTTCTCGATCCAAAGCGGATCAAGTCCTCTGACAAAAGGAAGCTGTTTAAAGTTATACTCCGGCGGCGGTGAAGAAACGGTCCATTCCAGCGTACGTCCGTCATGCCATGGATCAGCACCTACATATTCACCTTTTACCGATGTCCATATGACATTGACCAGCAGAAGAATAACAGCTGCCGCCATAAAAAACGCCCCGATTGTACTGATCAAGTTGCCGGTTTCCAGACCCTGTCCTGGCAAAAACGTATAAACCCGGCGCGGCATCCCCATTAAGCCGACAAAATGCTGAATGAAAAACGTGAGGTGAAAGCCGATAAAAAACAATACAAATGAAATTTTCCCCATCGTTTCATGCAGAATTTTACCGAACATTTTCGGCCACCAGAAATGAACACCGGCTAAAAGGCCGAATACAACGCCGCCAATAATGACGTAGTGGAAGTGCGCAACCACAAAATACGTATCATGGAACTGATAATCAGCCGCAGCAGCTGCCAGCATGACTCCCGTCACACCGCCGAGCACAAAGGATGGAATAAATGAGACAGCATACAGCATAGCGGTTGTATACTTCACATTTCCTCCCCAAATCGTCAACAGCCAGTTAAAAATCTTAATCCCGGTCGGAATCGCGATAGCCATTGTTGCAACCGCAAAAATCGCATTTGCAATCGGGCCGAGACCAGTCGTGAACATGTGATGCACCCAAACCATAAAGCCCAGAAAGCCAATGAGCACGATTGCAAAAACCATTGAAGAATAGCCAAACAAACGCTTTCTGGCGAACACAGGGATGACCTCAGAAAAAATACCGAATGCAGGCAAAATTAGGATATAAACCTCCGGGTGGCCGAAGATCCAAAATAAATGTTCCCAAATGACCGTATTTCCGCCAAGCTCCGGGTTAAAGAAATTGGTTCCGAACAGTCGATCCAGCATCATGAGAGCCAATCCAACCGTAAGCGGCGGAAACGCGAACAAAATCAATGCCGAGGCCACAAATGTCGTCCATGTAAACAAAGGCAGCCTCATATACGTCATGCCCGGAGCCCTCATGTTGATAATCGTGGCCAAAAAGTTAATCCCGGCTATCAGCGTCCCGAGCCCCGATATTTGAAGTCCGAGGACGAAAAAGTCTATGCCGTGCCCTTTAGAATGAAGCGAAAGTGAGGCATATGACGTCCAGCCCGCATCTGGCGCTCCGCCCAAAAACCAGCTTAGATTTAAGAAAATGCCCCCGAAAAAGAAGAGCCAAAAACCAAGCGCGTTTAAAAATGGAAACGAAACGTCCCGAGCCCCGATCTGCAAAGGCACAACCGCATTCATCAAGGCAAATAAGAGCGGCATCGCAGCCAGAAAGATCATCGTCGTTCCGTGCATAGTCATTACTTCATTGTACGCTTGAGCACTGAGAAACGCATTTTCCGGCTTTGCAAGCTGAATTCTGATAAACATCGCTTCAATTCCCCCGACAAGAAAGAAGAATCCCCCTGCCACTAAATAAAGAATCGCGATTTTTTTATGGTCCACCGTCGTCAAATAATCCCAAAGCATAGATCCGCGCGTCCGCTTTTCTGTAAGCGCATTCAACATATGTGACCTCCCCCAATATCTCCCTTTCTTCCCTACTTGCTTTCCGCTTTTAAGCCTTTTAAGTATTCATAAAGCGCATCTGTTTCACTGTCTGAGAGCTTTGGATATGTGCCTGTCATTTTGTTCCCCGGCTTTATGCTGTCAGGGTCCTTCAGCCAAGCCTTCACATTTTCTTTGTTGGCCTCTTTCACCCCTGCCACTTTTGTCCTTTCACCGAAGGTCGCCAAGTTGGGTGCCGTTCTAGCGGCTTCTGCACGCTTATCATTCGGCTCTACCGCATGGCAGCTCAGGCAGTTTTTCTCTTTAAACAGTTCTTCACCCTGCTTAGCCAAATCGCTCTCTGCTGTAGATTTATAGTTCTTCATTTCTTTTGTCCAGCCCTGAAATTCTTTTGCAGACATTGTCTTCACCTTAAAATCCATCAGCGCATGTGAAGGGCCGCAAAGCTCTGCACACTTCCCAAAAAACATATCTCCTGCCTCTTTGCTTCGTTTTGAATCAAATGTCAGGAAGAACTTATTTTCATTATCCGTATTCGTATCAAGTTTTCCTCCAACTGAAGGAATCCAGAAGGAATGTTTTACATCAGAGGCTTTTAAATTAAAATATACACGCTGGTCTGTCGGCACAATCAGCTCCTGGCTTGTGATAATGCCGTAATCAGGGTACTCAAACTCCCACCAGTATAAATTTGCCCTAACATTGACTACAAGAGCATCCTCAGCTTTGCGGCCTTTTTTATCCATTGGTGATGTGTCCGCTAGCTCCAGCGTATATAATACAACAGGAATCACAAGAATAATGAGCAGCAAAATCGGGATCACGGTCCATGTGATTTCTAAAAATTTATTCCCCTCTACCTGTTTCGGTATCGTGTTCTCACCGACCCGTGATCTTCTGAATCTCACAATCACATAAAAGAAGATAACAGATACTACTGCAACAACAACCACCATAATCAATGTGCTGAGCACTGTCAGGTCATACTGTTTATCAGCCACCTCGCCAGCAGGCTTGAGCGTGGATAAAAAAGGTTTTCCACATCCGCTTAATAGAAGCGGCACTAAGGCTAATAATAAAATAAGACGCCAATGCTTTACCATTTCACCCAACCCCTTTTCTGGTCAATACAAAGGCGGAAAGCGGATCGAAATCTGTCGCCATCCAACCTATCACCAATAAAGCACTTACATTTCCTCTTCTCTTAAATTATGAGTTTTTTTACTCAAAATGCCATCTATGTATAAAAGTAAAGCCGCCTGATTAAACAAGAGGTCAAGGCGGCATTTACTAGTTGTCATCGTTTATTTTGAAGCGATAAAACAAGCATCATATCTATTTTTTAGAAAAGCGTCAAGACAACCATGGCAACGAAATAGATTGTCATGTAGTTAAGCGAGTAAACGAACATCTGCGTTGCCCACTTCATGATATTCTTGGAGCGGAATCCCATTAAGCCAAGAATCAGCCAGCCGATATTTAACAGCAAGCCGAGAATGACAATCGGAAGACCCAGGCTACCAAGGAAAAACGGAAGCGGCATCAGGCACGCAACCCACACAATAATTTGTCTTTTTGTCACTTCAAAACCATATACGACAGGAAGCATCGGAATATTTGCAGCTCTGTAATCCTCAGTTTTCTTGATAGCCAATGCTAAGAAGTGAGGAATCTGCCAAATAAATAAAATCATGAATAACACCCATGCTACGACACCGATATTCCCTTCCACTGCCGTCCATCCAATAAGCGGCGGCACTGCACCGGAAACGCTTCCTACTACTGTGTTAATCGTATAGCGGCGTTTCGTCCACATTGTGTACAATACAACATACGTAAAGACTCCGATAAAACCGATAACAGCAGCCATGACAGTTGTCATCAGCAGCATGATCAATCCTAAAGCAACCAGCAAAATTCCAGACCATAACGCCTGACTCGGCTGAATTTTACCCGTAACCGTCGGTCTTACTTTCGTACGCTCCATAAGATGGTCAATGTCCCGGTCATACCAGTTATTGATCGCGCAGGAGCCCGCAATAATCAGTGAAGACCCGATTAACGTAAGAAGAACGGTGTTTATATTGCCTAAAAAACTTAAACCGGAAATATGCAGTGCAAGCCACATTCCAGTGAAAGTCGTGATGAGGTTAGAATTGACGATCCCTATTTTAATAAGGGACAGAAAATCTTTCCATGCCGTTGTTTCTTCAATTTGTCCGTCTATAGCTGTATCATTTAAGATTCTGGAGTTAGCCATAACGTAAACCTCCCTTACAAACCTAACGCAGGAAAATAAAATAACCTGCAACTCTATCATACAAGATAACATCTTGTAAAAAAACATCCTATTAAATATTAAACGACAAACAGGAATTTATTTGTGAACTTTTTATGAATTTTACCAAAGATGAAGGCAATCTCCAAATCGTCATTGCGTTTACCTTATTTCTATCAGACCCGGCATGAATAATCAAGTGTACATTTTCCAGAAGCCGTCATTCTATTATATTTTTGTGAACAAAAGGCTCTGGGAATTGCCACAAAACACATATTCGCTTACACTTGGAACGTATATAAAATTGCAGCAGTATGTTGAGAAGGTGAATATTGTATGAATAAAGCATTAAAAGCTCTCGGTGTTCTGACGACATTTGTCATGCTAATTGTTTTAATCGGGGGTGCCCTCGTTACAAAAACAGGTTCCGGCCAAGGATGCGGCAGACAGTGGCCGCTGTGTCACGGCCGTTTTTTCCCTGAACTGAATCCGGCTTCAATTATTGAATGGAGCCACCGATTCGCAAGCGGAATCTCTATTATCCTTGTGCTAAGCCTTGCGTTTTGGTCATGGAGAAAAATCACGCCGATTTTCCGTGAAACAACGTTTCTCGCGATCATGTCAATTATCTTTTTATTTCTTCAGGCATTGCTTGGCGCATTGGCTGTCGTATTCGGTTCGAACGCGCTGATTATGGCGCTTCACTTCGGCATCTCATTAATTTCTTTTGCTTCAGTGCTTATTTTGACATTGCTCATATTTGAAGCTGATAAATCAGTCAGAACACTGGTTAAGCCGCTTCAAATCGGCAAAAAGATGCAATTTCACATGATAGGAATTTTGATATATTCCTATATCGTTGTGTATACAGGCGCATATGTAAGACACACTGAATCAAGTCTGGCATGTCCTGATGTGCCGCTGTGCAGCCCGCTGAACAATGGACTTCCGACCCAATTCCATGAATGGGTGCAAATGGGCCACAGAGCAGCAGCCTTACTGTTATTTGTATGGATTATTGTTGCCGCTGTTCATGCTATTACTTCCTATAAAGATCAAAAACAGATCTTTTGGGGATGGATCTCATGTCTTATTTTCATTACATTACAGGCACTGTCCGGTATTATGATCGTATACTCTGAACTGGCTCTGGGCTTTGCACTTGCCCACTCGTTCTTTATTGCCTGTCTGTTTGGCGTTCTATGCTACTTCTTATTATTGATTGCTCGTTTCCGTTATGAATCCAGGCAATCATAAGGACTCAAGACCAAAGCCTTAGGCGGCTTTGGTCTTTTTAATGTCTTGTTTTTTGGAACTTTATGCGTTTTAATCGCCAGCCTTCGCTGAACTTGATGATCAGTGAGCGGCTCACTTCAGTCTGTCCCTTTCTCATCGTATTATAGAAATTTCATATGGATCTATAGCCCGCGAACATAAGTATTAAAGCCTTTTAAATCAGATAGTGCTTAAAGAAATATGCATGGACTACTACAAAGCATCTAAAAAATGGGTGGTATATAAGCCTCTTTTTATTTTGGGCTTGTGACAGTACTGTATAATCTCTGAAGTCCCCTTATATCTCTTCTAACCATCTGCTTCACTCCACATTTTCTTTATAAAAAAACAAGAGTGTATATCAAATGACATACACTCTTGTTTTTTATGCTTTTTCAATTTCGAGAAGCAGATCTCCCGTTTGGATTGGCTCGCCATTTTTCACATGAACCTGCTTGATTGTTCCTGAGAAAGGCGCCTGAACCGTTGTTTCCATTTTCATCGCTTCATTAATCATCAAATGATCACCTTTATTGACTTTTGTACCTGCTTCAGCCAATACCTTAATAACGGTTCCAGGCATGGAAGCTGCGATGTGGCTTGGATTTGTCCGGTCTGCTTTCAGCCTTTCCTTAACGGAAGACTTAATGCTTTCATCTTTAATGACTACTTCACGCGGCTGCCCGTTCAGTTCGAAATAAACGACGCGAGTGGCGTCAGGCTGAGGCTCACCGATTGAAATCAGCTTAACGATCAGCGTTTTGCCGCGCTCAATTTCAACTTCTATCTCTTCACCTAATGTCATACCGTAGAAGAATGTCGGTGTATCTAATACCGAAATGTCCCCGTAGCTTTCTGTCGTTTTCACATAATCAGTGAAGACTTTAGGATAAAGGGCATACGCCACAGCATCCTGATCTGAAATTTCCAAGTTATGCTGCTCTTTAAATTCCTGTTTGATCGCTTCAAATGACACCGGCTCAAGCAGTTCGCCCGGTCTGACTGTAATCGGCTCCTGCCCTTTTAAGATCAGCTTTTGCAGTTTTTCTGGGAATCCGCCATGAGGCTGGCCGATATTTCCTTTGAAAAGCTCCACGACAGAATCAGGGAAATCTAAAGATTCGCCTCTTTCGTAAACGTCTTTTTCAGTCAGATTGTTTTGCACCATGTAGAGTGCCATATCTCCGACTACTTTTGAGGAAGGCGTTACCTTGACGATGTCACCGAACATATCGTTCACGCGTCTGTACATTTCCTTGACTTCGTTCCAGCGGTCGCCAAGGCCTACTCCCTTGGCTTGCTGTTGCAGGTTGCTGTATTGACCCCCTGGCATTTCGTGCTCATAAATTTCAGTATGCGGAGACTTCATTCCGCTTTCAAATTCACTATAATATTTACGTACCGACTCCCAATATTGGGACAGCAATTCAACGCCTTGGACATTCATTTCCGGACGGCGGTCGTTGCCTTCCATCGCATGATAAAATCCGCTCGCGCTAGGCTGTGACGTTAATCCCGCCATTGAGCTGACCGCCACGTCTATGATATCAACGCCGGCTTCAACAGCTTTCGCATACATATAAATACCGTTTCCGCTCGTATCATGCGTATGAAGGTGTACCGGAATGTCGATCGTTTCTTTCAACGCAGAAACGAGTTCATATGCAGCCTGCGGTTTTAACAGCCCTGCCATATCTTTAATCCCGAGAATATGGGCTCCGGCCGCCTCAAGCTCCTTCGCCATCGATGTATAATAAGCAAGATCGTACTTCGTCCGGTTCTTGTCAAGGATATCTCCCGTATAACAAATCGCAGCTTCTGCCACTTTTCCGGTATCCCGAACGGCATCAATGGCTAACGTCATCCCTTTTACCCAGTTTAAGCTGTCGAAAATACGAAACACATCAATACCGGATTGAGCTGATTGCTTCACAAATTCTTTAATCACATTGTCCGGATAATTCGTATAGCCGACCGCATTTGATGAGCGAAGCAGCATCTGGAATAAGGTATTTGGCACTTCTTTGCGAAGATCTTCCAAACGCTTCCACGGATCTTCTTTCAGGAATCGGTAGGCTACATCGAAGGTCGCGCCTCCCCACATTTCCATACTGAATAGTTCAGGCCATAACGCAGCCGTAGGATTTGCGATTTTTTTCAAATCATGCGATCTGATTCTAGTTGCCAATAACGATTGGTGGGCATCCCTGAATGTCGTATCAGTTAAAAGGACAGATTTCTGCTCCTTAACCCAACTTGCAAGCCCTTCTGCACCTTTTTCATCGAGAATTTGCTTTGTTCCTCTGGCAGGCTGCTGATCAACGTCTACCTTTACGCTTAACGGTTTGTCAAACGCCGGTTTTTCTTTTTTCCCGATTCCGGGGAAGCCGTTTACTGTCACATTGCCGATGTAAGTGAGCATTTTCGTTCCGCGGTCTTTTTGTTTAGGGAAATTAAATAATTCAGGCGTTGTATCAATGAAAGACGTATCATATTGCCCTGTCAGGAACTTCTCATGTTTTGAAACGTTCTCAAGGAACGGAATGTTCGTTTTTATGCCTCTGATTCTAAACTCCTGAAGGTTTCGTACCATTTTGGCAGCTGCCTGTTCAAACGTTAAAGCCCAAGTTGAAAGCTTAACGAGAAGTGAATCATAGTATGGTGTGATCACGGCGCCCTGGAAGCTGTTTCCGGTATCAAGACGGACACCAAAACCGCCGCCTGAGCGGTAAGCCATGATTTTTCCTGTATCAGGCATGAAATCATTTTGCGGATCCTCAGTCGTAACCCGTGACTGAATGGCATAACCGATTGTAAAAATGTCCTTTTGCTCAGGAATATTTACTTTTTTGCTGTGAAGGCTGTGCCCTTGGGCAACAAGGATCTGAGTTTGAACAATATCGACACCAGTAATCATTTCTGTTATCGTGTGTTCAACTTGTACGCGAGGATTTACTTCAATAAAGTAGAACTCGTTGTTTGCAACAAGGAATTCGACCGTCCCCGCATTTATATAGTTTACATTTTTGGCAAGCGCAACTGCTGCCTCACAAATTTGTTCCCTTAATTCAGGTGACAGCGAGACACTCGGCGCCACTTCAATGACTTTTTGATGGCGTCTTTGAACGGAACAATCCCTCTCAAAAAGATGGACGACATTGCCCTGCTTGTCTCCAATGACCTGAACCTCAATATGTTTCGGATTCTCAATTAATTTTTCTACATAAACTTCATCATTGCCAAAGGCTGCTTTCGCCTCTGATTTAGCACGCTCATATGCTTCTTTGACTTCACTTTCAGATCTGACAATCCGCATACCGCGGCCGCCGCCGCCAAGCGAGGCTTTAATGATGATCGGATAACCGTTAGCTTGTCCAAATTGTTCGACGGCTTCAAGCGTTTCGGCAGGACCGTCGCTTCCCGGAATCACGGGGATTCCCGCTTTTTCTGCCTGCTCACGCGCTTTTACCTTGTCACCAAACATATCGAGATGCTCGGATTTTGGCCCTATGAAAACGATGCCTTCTTCTTCACATCGTCTCGCAAAATGAATATTTTCAGATAAGAAACCGTATCCCGGATGAATTGCATCGACTTTGTTTCTTTTCGCAATATCAATGATACCTTCAATATCCAGGTAAGCATCAATCGGTTTTTTCCCTTCACCGACCAAGTATGCTTCATCCGCTTTGTACCGATGGTAGGAACCGGAATCTTCTTTTGAATAGACCGCAACTGTACGAATATTCAACTCGGTACACGCCCGGAATATTCGGATTGCAATTTCTCCCCTGTTTGCTACTAATACTTTTTGTATCGATTGCTGAGACAAACTTTTCTCCCCCTTACCCGAATGGAATATAATCTATCATAGCGGAATATCCTTCCCCTGTACACACTTGTTTTTTACTGATAAACAGTTTTTTTGAGCTGTTTCTTTTTCATTCCCTTCGGCGCCAAGGGCTCTTTCTTTTTCTTATTCTCTGAATATTTCACAAACATGCTGATATTCGCTAATATCCCCATACTCCCCAGCAGCAGCACCAAAGAAGAGCCCCCGTAACTGATAAATGGCAGCGTAACCCCTGTAATCGGAATTAATCCGCTGACACCGCCAAGGTTAATAAACGACTGGATGGCAATCATGCTTGAAATGCCGATCGCCAGAAGACTTCCAAACGGGTCCTCGCATTTTCTGGCAATATAAAAACCTTTTATGACGACAAAACCCAATAAGAAAATAACAAACAATACCCCAAAAATGCCGAGCTCTTCAGCAATGACAGCCATAATAAAGTCAGTGTGTGATTCAGGCAGATATCCGTATTTTTGGATACTTTCACCGAGCCCCAGGCCGAAAATGCCGCCTGAGCTGATCGCATAATAAGAATTGATCACTTGCAAACCTGATGAATTTGCATACTTAAATGGGTCTTCAAGACTCTCAAAACGCGCTAAACGGCCTTCAGTTAAAATTTTGTCCTGATTCAAATAGATAATCGGGCTGACTAAAATGAAAACAATTCCGCCCAGTATCACAAGCCTCACCAGCGTCTTTCCGCTGAAGCCGGAGCACAAGATCATGCACGTCGCAATTAACCCTATAATCATGGCTGTACCGAAATCTGGCTGCATGGCAATTAACCCGCAAATTATAAGTGTCATGACTACCGGAGGAGCTACACCAGTTAATAGATGGTCAATATAGCTTTGTTTTTTGGCATATACGGCTGCGAGGTATAAAATCACGACCAGTTTAACAAACTCCCCCGGCTGAATACTCATTCCGCCGATTTTAAACCAGCTCTGCGCGTTTCCGGCAACATGTCCGAATACAAACAGTGAGATAAGCGCAAGAACAGATACAAGCAGTATCCCCTTCTGAAACTTTTGATGGGCCAGTGCTTTATAAGGAAACAAAGCCATGAGAATAAATAGAGCGCCACCTGCAATTAAAGCAAACAGCTGCCGCATGAAGAAAAAGTTACTGCTTACTCCATACCGGGAGACAGCCGTAATCATGCTTGAGCTGTATACCATCACTAAACCGAATCCGCATAATAATACGATTGCGAATATCAGTGAGTAATCATAAGATTTTAGCATTTTTTTTAACATAACATCCTCTTCCCTGCTTCTAACTTCCATTATCTATGGTTTTTATGTATTTATCTTTTTTATTTTACTACAATTTATCAAACGAGACGAAGAATCTCTATACGATTCGGAAGGAATGTGTAAAAAAAGACCGTCTTTTATGAGATGAGAGAAAAATAGCGGTTATAAAAAAACCCAAACTGTTAATTAGTTTGAGTTTTATCATTTATTTAGCTGTAAACGCGTCATGCAAAGCAGACAATTCGCGCTCCAATGTGTATAAAAGGTCTTTACCGTCTTTTTCATCAACCAATCCCAGGCGGACAGCAAAATCGATTTCCCTCGAAAGCCCGAACATTTGAGTATCTAAAACCTCTTCATATAGAGGACATTGAGGCATCGTTAAGTTATCCATTTGTACTCGGATCAGCTTCAAAATCTTCTCAGCGTCCACTTTTAAGAGTTCAAAAGCTTTTTGCCGATGGTCAACTATCATCTCTGAAGCCAAAAGTATCCCTCCGTTCCCCAGGCGAGTACCTAATTCTTCTATTTATCATAAAGGGTATCAACAGAAAATGCAAGAGGATTTAAGCATATGACATAAATTAAAAAATACTCAGCCTGTACATCTCAGACATTATTTCCAAAAGCTTTACACCTGCAATGCTGTTCCCTTTTTCATCTAATGCGGGGCCGAATATGCCGATCCCGAAATCGTAAGGCGAAATGCCCATAATCCCGCCGGATACGCCGCTTTTCGCAGGAATTCCGACCTTAATTGCGAATTCCCCGCTTGCATTGTACATTCCGCACGTCACCATAAACGTTTTGCAAATTCTAGCGACATCTTTTGATGACTTGCTCCCCAGTCTCTGGATGTCTGCCGTTCAATGCAAATACAGATCCGATTTTCGCTAAATCCAAGCTGTTCATCTCAATCGCGCATTGCTTCGTGTATAAATCCATTACTGCTTCTACATCATCTTCAAAAATGCCGTACTGCTTCATATAATAACACATCGCCCGATTAATCATTGAAGTGCTGTATTCAGATTCAGCCACTTCCCGGCAGTATGTAATCTCTTGGTTGTTTGTCAGCCTTCTGATAAAAGAAAGCAAATAATCAAGTCTCTCTTTCACCGTTCTTCCTCTTATCAGACTTGTCACTACCAATGCCCCGGCATTAATCATAGGGTTTAACGGCTTGCTCGGATTCACTGTTTCAAGCTTGATAATTGAATTAAACGGATCACCGGTCGGCTCCTGTCCAACATAACTGAAGACCTTATCTTTGCCGTATTCCATTAACACCAAAGCAAGGGAAAGGACTTTCGATATACTTTGAAGCGTAAATGTTTTTTCTACGTCACCTGCTGACAGACAAACATTATTGGAATAATAAATCGCCACTGACAGGTCGTGTTTATCAGCTTTTGCCAAGGCGGGAATATAGCTGGCTACCTCCCCCTTGTCTGTTACTTTTTTCGCCTTTTTCACTAAGGCTTCAAGCTCATCATTATGCCGGCATACCATGCAAACACCCTCGTTCCCTCAGCATTTCAATACACATAATTTGTACACAAAGTGACAATTCATGCGAAAACTTTTATAATTTTGAGAGAAGGGGGTCATATCATGAGCGTTATCCAAGTAAAAGGCAATGTTACATATCCAATTACCATTGATCCAAGCGTATGGATTTTTGATGATCGCAAATTTTCGTTTGACCGCAAAGGGGACAGTCAAGACACATATTTACAATCAGCCGGGGATGAATCCGACCTTGATCCGGAACGCGTCATCAGAGAGGGGCGAATCGCCCCGCCCACATTAAAGACGGAAAAGCAATATGAGAAGCAAAAACTGATGAACGGCAGTTTCGCAATGAGACTTGGGACTGTCCTGAAAAATGCTGAGCCGAACAGCTCTGCGACACAATGTGTATTTGTCACAAGTTCGGGAAAGGCCGCCGTTTCTCTGGAAACCGCTCTGAACAGTATTGTCCATTTCAGTGAGGCAGGCAAGCCGATTCAAGAAGGCGGCCCCGTGCATATTTACTTTGAAGACCCGATTCATCACAAACAGCCGATTACCGACGTAAAAGAGATCGAAATCATTTAATGTTACAGCAAATCAGCTGCGAGCTGGGCGAGACCTGATCTCTCACCTTTTAACAGCTTCACGCTGCCTGAGATGGGTTGTCCTTTAAACCGCTCAACCACATAGGCTAAACCATTGTTCAGACTGTCTAAATATGGGTGATCAATTTGTTCAGGGTCACCCATTAAGACAATTTTACTGCCCTCACCGACTCTCGTCAGCAAAGTTTTCACCTCATGCCTGGTCAAATTTTGCGCTTCATCAATGATAATAAATTGATCTGGAATGCTTCTCCCTCTGATATAAGTCAGCGCCTCTACCTGAATTGAGCCAATTCCCGCCAAAATAGCATCAAGCTCCCCTGGTTTTTTCGCATTAAACAGAAACTCTAAGTTGTCAAAAATCGGCTGCATCCAAGGCTTTAGCTTTTCCTCTTTTTCGCCTGGCAAATACCCGATGTCCTTGCCAACAGGAACAATCGACCTTGCGACGACCAGCTTTTTATATATTCCCAAGTCTTCTGTCTGTAATAGCCCTGCCGCCAAAGCTAAGAGCGTTTTTCCGGTTCCCGCTTTTCCGATCAGGGTGACAAGCGGAATATCTTCCCGCAGCAAAAGCTCTAATGCCATTGTCTGCTGTACATTTTTCGGCCTGATTCCCCATATATGTTCATCATCAAATACGAGTCTTTTTAATACCGTTCCGGTTTTATCTGCAATTCCGACTGCCGAGGAGGACCCTCCTAGCTCATCCTTCATTAAAGCAAACTGATTCGGATAAAACGCATGCTGTTTCACATCGTTTACTGAAATTTGATTTTTTCCGTAAAAAGAGCTGAACAGCTGCTGGCTGATATATAAATCTTTATAGCCGCTGTACATTTCATCATTGTCCACAACCCGGTCATTCAAGAAATCTTCAGCAAGCAGTCCGATTGCGTCGGCTTTAACCCTGACCAGTACATCCTTACTGACGAGGATAACCGGCCTGCCATTTTCCTTGGTTTCTTCCTCGAGGCTCAAGTTTTTCGCAACGGCTAATATGCGATTATCGTTCGTCTTTTCAATAAAGATCTCTTGCAGCTGGTGAAACGAACGATGATTCAGTTCAATTCTCAGTGTGCCGCCGGTGTCAAGCGGGACATGCTCATGCAGCCTGCCCTTTTGTCTTAGCGCATCGATTAGCTTAGATACGTGCCTTGCATTCCTCCCAACTTCGTCCATATACCGTTTTTTTGAATCAACCTCTTCTAAAACGACAGCAGGGATGACAACCTCATTTTCTTCAAAAGAAAATATCGCGTTAGGATCCTGTAATAACACATTCGTATCTAACACATAAATTTTACTCAAGTCTCAGCCTCCTGATATAAGGGTCAAAGTTCTTCCTGCTTCTCTTTTGATGAAAAAGGTGAATGCCTGCTAAAATATATGTTTTTGTGCATAAAGATAGAAGGTTAATTCAACAATAAAATTAATGAAAGCATTTCAAGGAGGGAACCCGCAAGTGCGAATTCTTTTCATTATCATACAGCTGACACTTATCCTGTCCGCTTGTGCCTATCAACAAGGAAAACAGGGCCAGAATGTTGAAAAAGAATCAACAAGACAGCAGGAGACTAAACCGATTCACGTAAAGGACACAACTCAAGAAACAAAAGACAATGGAACAAGAACGGATATTGCCAAGCATCTTGTCAGCGTTGCTGAAAAAAACTCCGACGTCAAGGATGCAACAGCCGTTGTGCTGGGAGGTTATGCTGTTGTTGGGATTGATGTCGATGATACTTTGGACAGAAGCAAAGTGGAAACCATTAAATATTCTGTAGCCCAGGCGCTAAAGAATGATCGATATGGCGCTAACGCAGTTGTCATTGCTGATCCCGATACGGTCAGCCGCCTTCGTGAAATGAGCAGAGAAATCAGCGAGGGCCATCCGGTAACAGGTATACTGGATGAATTAGCTGCAATTGTCGGCCGAGTGCTTCCCGAAGTGCCTAACGATGTGATTGACAATGAAGACGAACCGCAAACAAAGCAGCAAAATGACCAATTAAATAGAAAACAGCAGCAGGAAATGGAGAAGGAGCAAAACGATCAATCTGATCATCATATGAAAAAGAACAACAATGACTAAGCTATAGCCTTGCGCTTTAGCTTTTTCTTATTTTGGACAGCTTCTGATCCGTGCTATAATACATGTTAGTGAAAGAGGTGATATGATGAGGGTCAAATGTTCTATTTGCGATAAAATTGAAACAATTGATGATGATACCCTGATCGCGAAACGGCTTCGAAACCGCCCGATCCATACATATATGTGCCAGGAATGCCACGATCGGATTGCCAAAAAAACAGAGGAACGGCTGAAAACGGGAAAATTTACTTTTCACCCGGGACAGCAGAAAAAAGAAAAAGTCAAAAAATAAAGCGGCCGCTTAACCATACAGAACACAAAAAAGACTCAGCTTTCAGCTGAGTCTTTTATGATTTTGCAGACTGTCCTTTTTTCGACTGATACAGCCGGATTTTGTAAATGATTAAAATCAGCGCAGCGACGACCAATCCTTCTGCCACGGGCAAAAACACCCCTAAAAACGTCAAAACAGTGCAGCCCAACGCCAAAAATACATACACCACTGCAGATTTTAATACAGGAAGCCGTTTAGCAAATCCAAGCTTAAATACAATAACGGCCAACACAAAAATCGTGCCGTACAGCAGCCACATGCCTGCCGCAGGCTGCCGGTCTACTTGATATAGAGCGGCGAAGAACGACAGACGTTCGCTTACGTCATTCAAAAAGATTCCCTCCCCTGTAAACGTACGGGTTCTATCTTTTCAAATTCTGCACGAGATTAAGACAATCCTGCTGTTTTTTTCTTTTTAGCTGCTTTTTCACGTTCGTTCTTATTGAGGATCTTCTTTCTTAAACGGATGGATTCAGGTGTTACTTCACAATATTCATCTTCGTTTAAGTACTCTAGAGACTCCTCAAGAGACATGATGCGCGCTTTTTTAATTGTAGTTGTCTGATCCTTTGTCGCAGAACGGACGTTTGTTTGCTGTTTCATTTTGCTAACGTTAACAACAAGGTCGTTGTCACGGTTATGCTCTCCAACGATCATTCCTTCGTATACTTCAGTACCCGGCTCAACGAAGATGACACCGCGGTCTTCAATTCCTTGAATACCGTATGATGTTGCTTTTCCGTTTTCCATTGACACAAGTACACCTTGACGGCGTCCGCCGACTTGGCCTGCCTGCATCGGCTGGTAGCTGTCAAACGTATGGTTCAAAATACCGAATCCGCGTGTTAATGATAGGAATTCTGTAGAGTAACCGATCAATCCGCGGGAAGGAACTGTAAAGATGAGACGGACTTGGCCGTTTCCGTTGTTGATCATATCAACCATTTCGCCTTTGCGGGCACCCATTGATTCCATGACAGAGCCAGTATGCTCTTCAGGAACATCAATTTGCACACGTTCAACAGGCTCACAGCGTACGCCGTCGATTTCTTTGATAATAACTTCAGGTTTTGACACTTGAAGCTCATAGCCCTCACGACGCATATTTTCAATTAAAATTGACAAGTGCAGCTCACCGCGTCCTGAAACAACCCAAGCATCAGGAGAAGCTGTTGGCTCAACACGCAAGCTCACATCCGTCTGAAGCTGTGATTGAAGACGCTCTTCGATTTTGCGGGCCGTTACATATTTGCCTTCACGGCCTGCAAACGGACTGTTATTCACGACAAATGTCATTTGAAGTGTCGGCTCATCAATGCGAAGCACCGGAAGCGGATCTTGATGGTCTACAGGACATACCGTTTCACCAACGTTGATATCTTCCATCCCGGAAACCGCAACGAGGTCTCCCGCTTTTGCTTCTTCAATTTCCACACGCTTTAAGCCTTGGAAACCAAAAATCTTTGTAACACGGAATGACTTTGCCGTTCCGTCAAGCTTCATAAGAGAAACCTGCTGTCCGACTTTCATTGTGCCGCGGAATACGCGTCCGATTCCGATACGGCCTACATAGTCGTTGTAGTCAAGAAGGGCAACTTGGAATTGAAGCGGCTCCTCTGCATTATCAACAGGTGCCGGAACATGCTTAATAATGGTTTCATATAAAGCTTCCATGTTTTCATCCTGTTGTTTCGGATCAAGACTCGCTGTTCCATTAATCGCGGAAGCATATACCACTGGGAACTCGAGCTGCTCTTCATTGGCATCAAGCTCAATGAACAGATCAAGAACTTCATCGATAACTTCCTCTGGACGAGCAAAGTCACGGTCAATTTTGTTTACAACAACAACAGGGTTCAGGTTTTGCTCAAGAGCTTTTTTCAGAACAAAACGAGTTTGAGGCATACAGCCTTCATATGCGTCAACGACAAGCACTACGCCGTCTACCATTTTCATAATCCGTTCTACTTCTCCCCCAAAGTCTGCGTGTCCAGGGGTGTCCAAAATATTGATACGTGTATCTTTATAGTTAATCGCAGTATTTTTCGCCAAAATTGTAATGCCGCGTTCGCGTTCAAGATCATTTGAGTCCATTGCGCGTTCAGCAACCTGTTCGTTGGCACGGAACGTACCAGCCTGATGTAAAAGCTGATCGACTAAAGTCGTTTTCCCATGGTCAACGTGGGCAATAATCGCGATGTTGCGAAGATCATTTCGAAGTTTCACTTTTTCATCTCCTAAAAAAATTAGATAACTTTCATATTATACCACACATCCTCTTTAAAAGCGTCACGTTTTTCAGTAAACTTAATATAAGACGTAAAAGGGGATGGAAAATATGAAAAAAATGAATTGGCTTTTACTATTATTTGCATTTGCAGCGGTTTTCAGCATTATGCTGATCGGCGTCTTTATCGCTGAAAAAAGCGCTATTGGCATTATCGCCAGCATTGTACTTGTTTGCGCTGTCATGGGCGGCGGATTTACATTAAAAAAGAAAATGCGCGAACAAGGCTTGCTTGATTAAAAGCATTGCCCCGCCGGCGACATTGTAATCAAAAAACACCGCAAAGAAAGCGGTGTTTTTCATTTCTTTAAGCCTTATCTCCCCTGTTTCTTAGTCAGGAAGATGCAAATCATCCTTCATACATAGACAATCGTTCTAACGATCACACGTGCAGCCTTCAAAAAGTAGTTCGGCAACGATACACATAAAATACCATAGCGCCTATTCCTCCACCGGAAACTACTCCCTATAATGGAATTTGTAGCACAATTCATAAAAGGGAGAGAAGAAACATGAAGAAAACATTTGTAAAAAAAGCTATGTTAACGACTGCCGCAATGACATCAGCTGCTCTATTAACGTTCGGTCCTGATGCAGCCAGCGCAAAAACACTGGTTGATAACACTGCTGTTCAACTTCAGCATCAGGCGAGCACTAACGAAGATCTCAATACATTCATTGATATATTAAATCAATGTATATACGAACAAGACGGTGTATATTATTTTGACAGCGAAAAAGCCGTCGAGTTAGGAATGACAAAAGAAGAGGCTCAGGTAATTGCTACACTCTGGGAATCGACATCAGAATTTTTCAGCATTGTTTCACAATGTGTGTATCTTGAGGATGGAAATTACAAATTTGATACAGAAAAAGCAGTTGAACTTGGCTTCACAGAAAAAGAAGCACTTGCACTTGAACAATTTTTCTCCGCTGTTTCTCTCAAGATTCACATTCTTCAAGCAGCCATTGTGCTACAAGATGATGTGTACAGCTATGATAAAGACGCAGCGCTACAAGCAGGTGCAACGCCACTGCAAGCTGACGTTTATGAAAAACTCTTCAGTGCCCTGTCACAAGAACAGCTTGCCGCTATTTACGATATGATTCATCCCCAGGCTTAATGTGAAAAAGCGCTTGCCGGAATCGGACAAGCGCTTTTTTTATATCAGCAGTTTGATGATCAGCATCATGGCAACCGCCGCTCCAAACCAGCAGGCAGCTTTCATGATCAGTAAACCATAGTACCTCTGTTTAAAACGCAGTTCTTCTTCCGGCAGAAAAGCCTCCTCAACGGCCTGTTCGCTTTCCAATTCAAATGGCTCAGCCATCGTGTCATACATGTCTCTGCAGCTGCTGCACATTTTTAAATGCTCTTCTATAACGTGTTCCGTTTCTCTTTTACAATCACCTTCAAGATACAGAGGAAGCAGGTCTCTTACTAGAAAGCAGGTCATATCCGCTCCTCCTCTCTACTTTTCGTCATGTTTTTCTTTAGCTCTAATCTAGCCCGGTGCAATGTGGTTTTCACCTTAGAAAGACTCCATCCTAATATCTCAGCGATTTCTTCATAAGAAAGCTCTTGGAATTCTCTTAAAATCAAAACGGATTGATGCTGATCTTTTAACTTCAGGAGCTCCTGCCGCAGTGTTTCGCTTTTCACCGTCCGTGACAGATACTGTTCAGGCTGCTCATAAGTTGTTTGCGTTAACCCTTCATTTTTGCTGATATCAGTAAATTGGTATTTGACATCCCTGCGGTACCAATTGATAAAGGTATGATGCGCAATGGTGTAGAGCCATGTTCTGATGGAAGAATGCCCCCTAAACGAAGCCAGACCGTTAAGAGCTTTCACAAACGTGTCCTGCGCTAAGTCCTTGGCTGTTTCAAGGTGATGAGTCCTTCTGAATAAATAATTTAAAATTTCTTGATAATACTGCCGATACAAGTCCTCAATGGAATCCTTATGCTTCATTAAAAGTAAAACCACACCGTCATCCAAATGGCCAATAAAATGAAACAGATATACATGGAAGACAGGTATACTTTCATATATCTGATTTGGCTTTCTTCTTCAGCACCGGGACTTCTCTTTAAACAAGTTTTACTCTTTAAGTCTTCCGCATTCTTTTGAAATAGGGATTCATGCTGTTTCATCCATTCCATTGATTCATCCTCTAGCTCTCCTTCTTTATACAGGTCGTATAAGTCTACAAAAACAGACTCTTTTTCTTTATGATTCATAAAGACATTTCACCTCTTGTGTTTCTCCATCCACTACATAGGCATCATGGCGATTTGAACCAAACGGCTGAATAATGATCAGCCATGCATAATGCCGTTCATCCCCTCTTTGAACGATAATCGGACGCATACGCTTTTTGTAAATGACATCCTGATATAGAGAAGCTACTTTTTCGTAAGCCAATGTTCCATTACGATACGTATAGGGGAATGACTGATCAGGTGTATCGCTGTATACATAAACGTTTAGCTGACCTTGATCTTCAAAAAACTCATATGTTTTAGAAGAATCAGTATACATCACCATGTCACCCTGACTGCTTTTTTTCTTCTTTTCTGATCCACGAGCATCGAAGATCGATAATATCTGATGCTGCAGTCGGCTGTTAGCCATTGAGATATTCTTTTTCATCGGAAGCGAAAGACTATGTAAACAACCGGATTCGCCCTCAAATTCCAAAACAATTCCACCTTTTGTTTCCACTCTCACCATGCTTCCGAGCAGGCTATTGCTTTCAATATCAGTGATCTGATAAGGCTGTTTTGAGATGTTCAGTACTGTAAACATTTGTTCCACTTTGTCTTGAATGTCTTGTTCTGTTATATGAACATGCAGAAGAGAGTCAAGCTGATAAATCGAAGGATCTTCACTAAAACCCATTAAGGTTTCCTTTTCCCAATAAAATACCGCGCCATCATCAGCATGATCTTTTTTATGAAGTTGATTTTTCAGGTAAATACGTACGACTGTTTGGCCGTCTTCTTGAGATACCTTTGTTTCGATATGATCCTTATGTAACACACGTCCGTGTCGCTCAAGGAAAGCGATGGACTTTCGCTTGTACTCCTGATTCGTTAGCTTTTTTCCATGTGCTTTTTGTAAGTATTCATAATTACGAATCAGCTGCGATACTTCATCTACCTCAGCTTTATAACCTTTGCTTTCAAATGAGTAGAAATAATGCACATCCATGTTTGTATCATGCAAATAAAGTGTTTCATCCGTAGGAAAAAATGACTTTAGTATCTGTTCCGCTTTTTCTGATGAAATGTGCTCCCCGACAAAATTGAATGAATCATGGACATTTGCTGGCTTTGATACAGCGAAAGCAGCCGTTCCTATGTTATATATCGGATTTAACAGCAGGACAAAAAACAACATGACAGCCATCGTCACCCACTTATTCACACGCACATAAACCTTTCCTGACTTTTGGAACAGATGATAGCTCATCAAAAATCCGGCCATTGCCAAATAAATCGTATATGGCATTACTGCACCATAATCTTTTGAGATTTGATTGGGATATGGCGCAAGCAGCAAGACAAGCAGTCCGATAATCAGCGTATAAAATAAGCCTAGTAAAATCTTATTTGTTCTCCAATACAGCTTGAAAAACACAACATTCAACGCAATGGGAAGAGTGATGATGAAAAACAGAAACACGAATGCAATTGGCTCGACTCCATCCGGATTTTCCTTCCAATACGTAAAGAAACTGAATATCATTTGTACGATTGGCAAACTGACAACGGCAAGGTCGAACGTATAAAACTTACCCTTTCCGCCATGATCACGCGGCATCAGCATATAGTGAAAAGCCGTCAGCAACACATATCCGTATAACAAAAAATGCAGCAGCGGCAGCAGTTCTTTTCCGTCCTCTCTTAAGTAAGCGCTGGTGAAGTTTGTTGATTGCACCTGGTGAATAAGTTCAACAGACACTCCCGCCAGCAGCACAATCCGCAATATAACACCCGCCAAGAACATTGTGCGCTGCCGGTTTATTTTAGGATGATGCACCAAAAGATATAAGCCCGACAGAACAACAATTGACCATTGAATCAGCAGGGTGCTCTGTCTGCTTAATATAAAATAACGTTCGAAATGCAATACATAATGACTGAATAACTCCAACACGAACAACAATCCTTTACTTCTTATTAAGGCCTCATTCGGTTAGACAGCGGACTTTTCAAAAAGTTTCAAGATGAAACAAAAATATCTCATCTTCCCCTTGATATGTAAAAAACATAACTCTTGAGTGAACCATCACATGACACTTGACTCATCTTGATATTATTCAACAAAAACAAACACAGGACAATACTATCAATTTTGTCTAGTTATGTTAGTTTTTGTTGAGTATTCCAGAATGCTAGTTTAATATAACAATATAAAGTTTTCAGTATTTTCAAAAAGGGGGATTTATTGTGGGTTTAGGTAAGAAATTGTCTGTTGCTGTCGCTGCTTCGTTTATGAGTTTATCAATCAGCCTGCCAGGTGTTCAGGCTGCTGAAAGTCATCAGCTTAAAGAGAATCAAACAAATTTCCTCTCCAAAAACGCGATTGCGCAATCAGAACTCTCTGCACCAAATGACAAGGCTGTCAAGCAGTTTTTGAAAAAGAACAGCAACATTTTTAAAGGTGACCCTTCCAAAAGGCTGAAGCTTGTTGAAAGCACGACTGATGCCCTTGGATACAAGCACTTTCGATATGCGCCTGTCGTTAACGGAGTGCCAATTAAAGATTCGCAAGTGATCGTTCACGTCGATAAATCCGATAATGTCTATGCGGTCAATGGTGAATTACACAATCAATCTGCTGCAAAAACAGATAACAGCCAAAAAGTCTCTTCTGAAAAAGCGCTGGCACTCGCTTTCAAAGCTATCGGCAAATCACCAGACGCTGTTTCTAACGGAGCGGCCAAAAACAGCAATAAAGCCGAATTAAAAGCGATAGAAACAAAAGACGGCAGCTATCGTCTTGCTTACGACGTGACGATTCGCTATGTCGAGCCTGAACCTGCAAACTGGGAAGTCTTAGTTGACGCCGAAACAGGCAGCATTTTAAAACAGCAAAATAAAGTAGAACATGCCGCCGCCACTGGAAGCGGAACAACTCTAAAGGGCGCAACTGTTCCTTTGAACATCTCTTATGAAGGCGGAAAATATGTTCTAAGAGATCTTTCAAAACCAACAGGCACCCAAATCATCACATATGATTTGCAAAACAGACAAAGCCGCCTTCCGGGCACGCTTGTCTCAAGCACAACGAAAACATTTACATCTTCATCACAGCGGGCAGCCGTTGACGCACACTATAACCTCGGTAAAGTGTACGATTATTTTTATTCAAACTTTAAACGAAACAGCTATGATAACAAAGGCAGTAAAATCGTTTCTTCCGTTCACTACGGCACTCAATACAATAACGCTGCATGGACAGGAGACCAGATGATTTACGGTGATGGCGACGGTTCATTCTTCTCTCCGCTTTCCGGCTCATTAGATGTGACAGCGCATGAAATGACACATGGCGTCACCCAAGAAACAGCCAACTTGATTTATGAAAATCAGCCAGGTGCATTAAACGAGTCTTTCTCTGACGTATTCGGGTATTTTAACGATACAGAAGACTGGGACATCGGTGAAGACATTACGGTCAGCCAGCCTGCTCTTCGCAGCCTGTCCAACCCTACAAAATACAACCAGCCTGACAATTACGCCAATTACAGAAACCTTCCAAACACAGATGAAGGCGATTATGGCGGTGTACACACAAACAGCGGAATTCCAAACAAAGCCGCTTACAACACCATCACAAAACTTGGTGTATCTAAATCACAGCAAATCTATTACCGTGCGTTAACAACGTACCTCACGCCTTCTTCCACGTTCAAAGATGCCAAGGCAGCTCTCATTCAGTCTGCCCGTGACCTCTACGGCTCAACTGATGCCGCTAAAGTTGAAGCAGCCTGGAATGCTGTTGGATTGTAATATTAGGAAAAGCCTGAGATTTCTCAGGCTTTTTTTGTTACATATCTTGATTTCTCTCTCAGCAGAAACGACGAAAAGATGCTGCCATGAGACAGAAACCGCTCCTGATTTGCAAAAAGAGGGATGCAGCCGCAAGTACGCATTTTATAAAAGCTAATGATTCAGTCCACATAATTGATAGACGAATTCTGCTCCAGGTCACGTGGCTATGTAAAGGATCGCGCGTCCAATTAAGAGCAAAAACATTGACAAAAAATTTATTTATGCTAAAATTTACTATTAATATATTTGTATGTATAATAAGATTCTCCTGGCCAGGGGAATCTTATTTTTTGTGGAGGATCATTTCATGAGGAAAAATGAGTCCAGCTTAACGTCTTTGATTTCAGCTTTTGCCCGTGCATATCACAGCCGATATGACACACCACTTATTTTTGATGATTTTATCGCAAAAGATCTCATTAACGAAAAAGAGTTTATCGACATCAGTAAAAATATGATTCAAGGAATATCGTTTTTCAACAAAGAGATCGCCGAACGTCTCCAAAATGATCCTGAAAAAATATTAAAATGGGTTGCACAAATCCAGCTGTCTCCCACGCCCCTAGCACGTGCTTCTTATTGTGAAAAAGTCTTGCACAACGAATTAATGCTGGGAGCAAAACAGTATGTCATTCTTGGAGCGGGGCTGGATACTTTCTGCTTTCGGCATCCAGAATTAGAAAACAGCTTACAGGTTTTCGAGGTTGACCATCCGGCTACACAGCAATTCAAAAAAAATAAGCTGAAGGATGCAAATCTGACAATTCCGGATCATCTTCATTTTGTTCCTATGGATTTCACCAATACGTTTTCGTATGATCCTCTCTTAGATGAAGGATTTAAGAACACAAAAACATTCTTCAGCCTTCTCGGAGTGTCTTATTATGTAACACGGGAAGAAAATGCAAGCTTGATCAGCAATTTATTTTCTCATGTCCCGCCTGGAAGCTCTATTGTTTTTGATTATGCAGACGAAACACTTTTTACAGCAAAAGGGACGTCGAATCGAGTTGAACATATGGTGAAGATGGCTGCCGCAAGCGGAGAACCGATGAAATCATGTTTCACTTATCAAGAGATTGAACATCTGTTAGAGTCATCTGGTTTACTGATCTATGAACATCTATCACCAGACGACATCAATGACCTTTTCTTTAGTAATCGAAAAGACAATTTGTCAGCGTTTGAAACGATTCATTATATTCATGCGGTAAAAAAATAATTTTCAAATCATCAGAAGCCTCTCAATGTTTGAGAGGCTTTTTATTGAACCCGTATGCAGCAAATAAGCTGCCGTTATCATATGGAATCTTCTGCTAAAGGCTTCACCAAGATCATAAATGATTTGCCTTTCTCATCTTTTTCCGTTTTCAGCTGTTCAAAGCCGCATTGGCTTAAAAACAGTATCCATTCACTGCGCTCAATGGGAACTCCCGCAAACATCGCTTTGTGTTTGGCTCTAAGCAATTTGCTGATCTGTTCAATGATCATCTTCGCATGTCCCTTTTTTTCTTCAGCCGGGTCAATCAGGACCGTTCCGAGCCACGGCTTACCGTTTGAAGGAGACCACTCGAGATGGTAGCTGACGGCAACAGGCAGACCGTCTTTTTCCCATACAAGCCATGACCCGTTGTACATGGAATAGGAGATGATATAGTCTTCTGCATCTTTATCTCCAAACTCCTCCTCTTTCCATACAGGATGAGCCTCCGCGAGCTTTTCTAACAAGCTGAGATCATCCTGCTCAAATGGCCTACTTCCCAGCATGAAGATACTCTTCAAATATCGTTTTATGTATAGATGGGTTTCCGGCTAGCACACTGTGGTTTTCTAAAAAAGTAAACGGCTCTCCTTCAATGGTCGTATAGATGCCTCCTACTTCATTTAACAGCACACAGCCGGCTGCGTAGTCCCATGGCGCAAGCCGCATCGTGATGTAAGCATCTATTCTTCCTGCCGCGACATTTGCCAGCTCTAAAGCGGCAGAACCGTAGGAGCGTGTGCCTCTGACTCTTTTCACAAGTGGCGCTAACACACTTTGATCAATTCTTCTGTTTTCCGTTACCCATGTTGCATTAATGGCAAGAATCGCTTCTTCAATGACGGTTTCTTTTAAAGGAGCCAGCTTCGTTTCATTCATATAAGCCCCTCTGCCGCTAAATGCGTGATACAGCTCATCATGCACCACATCATAAATTAAACCGATTTTCCCTTCACCGTTTTCAAAAATCCCAATGGAAATCGCAAAATTTCTTTGCTGGTGCACAAAATTCATCGTCCCATCAATCGGATCAATAATCCATACGACTCCCTCAAGTGAGTGGATTTTGTCTCCTTGCCCCTCTTCACCGAGTATCCGATGTCCCGGAAAAGTTTCTTGAATTCGATCAATGAAAAACTTTTCGGTTTCTTTGTCAATATTGGTGACTAAATCATTCGGATTTGATTTCGTTTCAATTGTCAGGCTTTCATGCATGGATTGTGTAATTCTCGCGCCTGCTTCTCTTATCCACTTCTTTGCAATCTCATCAATTTCCGTCCAATTTGTCATTCGTTCGTACCTCTCTTCTATGTAGACCTTTTATTTTATAGGATACTGATAACGGCAATGAAAAAGCAAGGAAAATGAAAAATATCCCTTCTCACGTAAAAACGAACCATTCATGCGGTTCGTTTTCACTATCGCTTTTTTACCCGTTAAGACGAATCCATTCTTTTCTAAGTCGCTCAAGTTTGTTTTTGCTTTGTTCAATCTGCTCTTCATTTTCTTTCTGCATTGCTTCATATAGGGTTGCCAATTCATAATCAACCTCTAGTCTCCAGACAGCAACACGATTGTTTTTCTCTTCCTTAAATCCCTCTTTTACAACTTGCCTCATTGTCTTTCGCCCCTTCCAGAGATCATTTGTTTGTAAAAAAGCATCCCATTTTGCCATTCAACAATGATTACTTCTTATATCGTATGATTGTTCTATTTACGCGCAACATGATTCTGAAAATTGTGTGTTTACCTATTCGTTTATTACCACATTTCCCCTTACTTCAAACGCACTCAATCTTTTTGAAGCTCGTATGAACTGTGATAAAATATGTATACTTAGCATGAAGGAGGAAAATCATGACACAAATGCGTTTCACTGAAGAGGACTTTAACACTTTTACAATAGAAGGCTTAGACGCGCGCATGGAAGTATTAAAAGAGACGGTCCGTCCGAAGCTTACAGCTCTAGGCGAACATTTTGCCCCAACTTTATCAGCTTTAACCGGAGATGAAATGTTTCCGCATGTGGCAAAGCACGCAAGAAGATCCGTCAATCCCCCGGCTGACAGCTGGGTGGCGTTCGCAAACAGCAAAAGAGGCTATAAAAAACTGCCGCATTTCCAAATTGGTTTATGGGAAAGCCACGTTTTTGTGTGGTTCGCGATTATTTATGAATCCCCTATCAAAGAAGAATACGGCAAATTGCTTGAAGTGAACCAAGAAACCATTACGAAAAATATCCCTGACAGCTTCGTTTGGTCTGCAGATCACACAAAACCGGGAGTACATAAACAGTCTGAAATGGACAAGGAACATCTGAAGACACTGTTTGAGCGTTTGCAGACTGTAAAGAAAGCTGAGCTGTTATGCGGCATCCAGCTCCAAAAAGAAGAAGTGCTGAATATGAATAACCAGGAATTCCTTCAGCGTATCGACGATGCCTTTAAGCAGCTTGCTTTTCTGTACCGTCTCACCCAAAAAGTATCACAAGCATAAAAAAGAGCCGGGATATCCCCGGCTCTTTTTCCTACATTTTAATCTTCGCGTGATCAGATTCTTTCGCCTGTTTGACCGTGCGATAAGGAGAATATGTACTTTGTTCCTCAAACTCGCCGCATAGCTTTTTTTCCTCGGCCTTCCCCGGTACAATTTCCTTGAAACGGCGGTAAGCTTTAAGCAGTTCTTCACGATCCGCCCCTTTTTCATATGCAAGCTCAACCTGCTGGAAAAATGCAATCACATCCACTGCTTCTTCGGTTGTCCAATCTTCATTCATCGGATATTGATACTCCATTTTCTTCACTCCTTATAGATTTACTTCCCTTAAGAGAAAGCATCTTCATTTGATCATAAATTGTTCTTTACATTCTTTCAAGTTCATAATATAATTCATTTGTTTTACGTCTAAAAAACGGTTGAGAAACTGATTTTAATACACACTATTATGCATAGGTATGATTACAAAGGTGGGAAAACAATTGTCGCAACATGAAACACCCTTATACACAGGACTGAAAAAGCATGCAAGCAGACAGCCTGTTCAATTCCACATTCCCGGCCATAAAAAAGGGGCAGGAATGGACCCAGAATTCAGACAATTTATCGGTGAAAACGCGTTAAGCATAGATTTGATTAATATTGAACCATTAGACGATCTGCACGCGCCAAAAGGCATTATTAAACAAGCACAAGATCTGGCTGCTGAAGCATTTGGCGCGGATCACACATTTTTTTCTGTTCAAGGAACAAGCGGCGCCATTATGACAATGGTAATGGCTGTTTGCGGACCTGGCGATAAAATTATTATTCCAAGAAATGTTCATAAATCAATTATGACAGCTATTGTATTTTCCGGAGCGGTTCCAATTTTTATTCATCCTGAAATTGACAATGAATTGGGCATCTCCCACGGCATTACACTTGAATCTGCTAAACGGGCGCTTACCGAACATCCGGATGCAAAAGGGCTTCTCGTCATCAACCCGACATATTTCGGTGTTGCAGCCGACTTAAAAAGCATCGTAGAACTCGCTCATTCGTTTGATGTGCCAGTGCTTGTGGATGAAGCACACGGCGTTCACATTCATTTTCACGACGAATTGCCGCTATCGGCTATGCAGGCAGGAGCGGACATAGCAGCGACAAGTGTACACAAGCTGGGCGGATCACTCACGCAAAGTTCGATTTTAAATATGAGAGAGGGCCTTGTATCAAAAGACAGAGTGCAATCCATCCTGAGCATGCTGACAACTACGTCAACTTCTTACTTGCTTCTCGCTTCTTTGGATGTTGCCAGAAAACGCCTTGCAACAGAAGGCCACCAGCTTGCTGAGGAAACACTAAAGCTTGCCAATCAGACGAGAGATCGCCTCAACCAGATTGAAGGCATTTATTGTGTCGGTTCTGAGATTCTTGGGTCGAAAGCAGCTTACAGCTATGATCCGACAAAATTGATTATCTCTGTGAAAAGTCTTGGCCTGACAGGACATGACGTGGAAAAATGGCTTCGTGAATCCTTTAATATTGAGGTTGAGCTTTCTGATCTGTACAATATTTTGTGTATTTTCACTCCTGGTGACAGCCAAAATGATGCAGACCGGCTTGTAGAGGCTTTAACTGAGATCGCACAGCAAATGTCAGAACAAGATGTAACACATCAGCAAACTGAGGTTCTGCTTCCAGAAATACCTTTATTGGCAATGACTCCGCGTGATGCTTTCTATGCAAATACGGAAGTCATCCCATTAAAAGAAGCATCCGGACGGATTATTGCTGAATTTGTCATGGTATATCCGCCTGGTATTCCAATCTTCATTCCAGGAGAAATTATTACAGAAGAAAACATCAGCTACATTTTTAAAAACCTTGACGCAGGCCTCCCTGTTCAAGGACCTGAGGACTCGACTTTACATATGATCCGAGTCATCAAAGAACAAAAAGCAATTCAATAAAAAATAAAAAGCATGCGGCTTAAAGCCGCATGCTTTTTTTACTCTTCATCAACAGGACATTGACATTGTCCGCAGCATGTTCCGTATAATGTTGTCACTTTCTCATCTTCAAAGTAATGAATGGCTTCGTTGCAATCTTGGCAAACAATCGTACCCATCTCTTATTCCCCATTTCTTTGAAATTTGAAAACGCTTAATTTCTTTTGTTGTTATTATATTAATATGTCACATTTAAAATGTCAACAACAAACTGTATAACACATTTGATTTTAGATCATCATATAGACCGTTCTTTTTCATTTTCCCACATACACTATCTTCTTCATACAGAAGCTTTACTCGATATATATGCCACAGCACATAATGTAATTTCACGTTTTCTTGAACTTTCATCCAAGAATGCAGCAAAAAATTCAATATACCCCAGGTGCTATTTTAAACGATTGATATAATATGTAATCTCACTTTAAAAACGGTTTCAATTATATAACAATTAGGTAACAAGAAGCAGATTAAGCCGCCTCTCGTGATAAACTAAAGCTAGTTTACTACTGTTTATACAGAGGAGAAGATAGATGCGATATCGCGCGGTATTCCCCATGCTGATAATAGTATTTGCTTTATCGGGCTGTACGCTTTCCACCATCAATCCGATGAAAAAAAGCCGGATTGACAACATTCATCATACACAAATCCTGTTTTTTTCTGATGAGAACCAAATAGACCAGGAAGCGCCTTATTACGATGCACTGCTTGATTTAGAAAAAGATTATCCCGAGCAAATAGATAAAATGAAGGTCTATGATAAAAAAGAAGGCTGGGAAGATGAGATTGAAACTGTCCCTACCCTTATGGTTGTTGATCAGCGCCATGTCGTGGTGAAAATCGAAGGATGTGTGAAAAAGAAAGAAGACATCATTAAACCATTACAGCATGTGCTGTCAAAATAAAAAAGCAGCCCCGCTTTGAGCGAGGGCTGTTTTTGATATGAAAATTATTTTACGATGTGAATCGGACTTCCGATTGCCACTTCAGCAGCTTCCATTGTGATTTCGCCCAATGTTGGGTGAGCGTGAATTGTCATCGCGATATCTTCAGCAGTCATGCCGCCTTCAATCGCTAAGCTTAATTCAGAAATCATATCAGAAGCACTTGCTCCGGCGATTTGCGCACCGATCACAAGACCGTCCTCTTTACGAGTGATCAGCTTCATGAAGCCGTCTGTTTCGTTAAGAGAAAGCGCGCGGCCGTTTGCTGCAAATGGGAATTTAGCAGCAACAATGTCAAGACCTTCTTCTTTCGCCTGTGCTTCAGTGTAACCAACTGATGCAAGTTCAGGCTCAGAGAAAACAACCGCAGGAATACCAAGGTAATCGATTTCTGCAGGCTCTCCAGCGATAGCTTCTGCAGCGATTTTACCTTCGTAAGATGCTTTATGAGCAAGCGGCGGTCCTTCGATGATATCACCGATTGCATAAATGTTAGGTACGTTTGTGCGGCACTGTTTGTCAGTTTTCACGATACCGCGGTCCGTCATTTCGATACCGACTTGCTCAAGACCAAGCTCATCAGTGTTTGGACGGCGTCCTACTGTAATCAATACGTAATCAGCATCAACAGTTTTTTCTTCGCCTTTTACTTCGAAAGTAACTGTTACGCCGTCTGGTCTTTCTTCAACGCCTTTAGCCATCGCGTTTGTATGGATTTCAACGTTGCCTTTTTTCTTCAGTCTGCGTGTAACGAGAGAACTCATTTGTTTTTCGAAGCCAGGAAGAATTTCATCTCCGCCTTCAAGAATAACAAGTTCAGTACCGAAGTTAGCATACGCAGTTCCAAGTTCAGTTCCGATGTATCCGCCGCCGATAACAACGAGCTTTTTAGGAATTTCTTTAAGAGCCAAAGCGCCAGTTGAATTCAGCACACGCTCACTATATTTGAAGTTTGGCAATTCGATAGGACGAGATCCAGTAGCAATGATTGCGTTTTTGAACGTGTATGTTTGAGCAGAGTTCTCATCCATCACACGAACTGAATTGCTGTCTACAAAGTAAGCTTCACCTTTTACAACATCTACTTTGTTGCCTTTAAGAAGACCTGCTACACCGCCAGTAAGCTTGTTGACAACAGAAGCTTTCCATTCTTGAACTTTTGTGAAATCAACTGTTACATTCTCAGCAGTGATTCCCATGTCATCAGAATGTTTTGCATTCTCATAACGGTGACCTGCATTGATCAGCGCTTTTGAAGGGATACATCCAACGTTCAGACAAACGCCTCCAAGAGTTGCTTTTTCAACGACTGTTACTTTTTGTCCAAGCTGTGCAGCGCGGATGGCAGCTACATAGCCGCCAGGTCCCGCACCAATTACAAGAGTATCTGTTTCAATAGGGAAATCTCCTACTACCATAACATTACGCCTCCATTAAAATTAATTGTGGATCGTTCAGTAAACGCTTGATGTGATTTAATGCATTTTGCGCAGTTGCTCCGTCGATCATACGGTGGTCGAAGCTGAGAGAAAGAGCTAAGACTGGAGCTGCTACGATTTCGCCATCACGAACAATCGCTTTTTCTGCAATGCGTCCGATACCAAGAATCGCAACTTCTGGATGGTTGATAACCGGAGTGAACCATTGTCCGCCGGCAGAACCGATGTTTGTAATTGTGCAAGATGCGCCTTTCATTTCAGCTGGAGCAAGCTTGCCTTCACGAGCTTTTGTTGCAAGGCCATTGATCTCATCAGAAATTTCAAAGACAGATTTACGATCTGCATTTTTCACAACCGGTACAAGCAAGCCTTTTTCAGTGTCAGCAGCGATACCGATGTTGAAGTAATGTTTTTGGATGACTTCATCTGTTTTATCGTCAATTGACGTGTTTAAAACAGGGAATTTTTTCAGTGCAGATGTAAGAGCTTTTACAACGTAAGGCAAGTAAGTCAGCTTGATTCCTTGATCAGCAGCAACTTGTTTGAACTGTTTACGATGTGCAACAAGGTTTGTTACGTCCACTTCGTCCATTAACGTTACGTGAGGAGCAGTGTGTTTAGAGTTAACCATCGCTTTTGCAATTGCTTTACGGATACCGCTCATTTTTTCGCGTGTTTCTGGGAATTCGCCCTCTGGAGCTGGTGCAGCAGCCGGTTTAGCAGCTGTTTCTTGTGGTGCAGCTGTTTCTTGCGGTGCAGCTTCTTGCGCTCCTCCGTTTACAAAGCTGTCGATATCTTCTTTTACAACACGTCCGTTGTTGCCTGAACCAGTAACCTTACGGATGTCTACACCTTTTTCACGAGCATATTTACGTACGGAAGGCATAGCGATCACGCGTTTGTTCGGGTCAACTTCAGCTTGATCCTGCTGTCCTGCGCCAGTAGCTTTTGCAGGCTCTTGAGCTTGCTCTTCTTTCGCAACGTCTTGTCCAGCTTCTGCAGTTGACTGAACTTGTGCTTCAGTTTTCGCATCGTCAGACTCATCGCTGCCTTTAAATTGAAGATCTTCGTAACCAGGTGCATCAAACGTAATAATCGTTTGTCCAACAGTTGCAACCGTTCCCTCTTCAACTTTTAATTCTAATACTTTTCCTTTAACAGGTGAAGGAATTTCTACTACTGCTTTATCATTTTGGACTTCAGCCAGTACATCATCTTCGTCTACCTCGTCGTTAGGCTTGACAAACCATTTTACGATTTCGCCTTCGTGGATACCTTCCCCGATATCTGGAAGTTTAAATTCAAATGCCACAGTTCTCGACCTCCTAGTTTGATTAAGCAATTTTAAAGTTTACATCGTAAGCATTGAAAACAGATATATAATAGAGGGAAAACGTTCAGCTTCCCTCTCGATTATGCAGTTTGATTAAAATTCAAGCACTTTTCTTGCTGTTTCAAGAACGTCTTTATGGTTTGGAAGCCATACGCTCTCCGCTTGAGAGAAAGGAAATACTGTATCTGGCGCTGCAACGCGAAGTACAGGTGCTTCCAAGCTCAGGATCGCACGGTCATTAATTTCTGCTACTACGTTTGCAGCAATACCGGCTTGTTTTTGTGCCTCTTGAACGACAATCGCGCGTCCTGTTTTTTCTACAGAAGCGATAATTGTATCGATATCAAGTGGGCTTACTGTACGAAGGTCGACAACTTCAGCAGAAATGCCGTCTTTTTCAAGCTCCTCAGCAGCTTTTAATGATTCATGAACCATTGCGCCGTAAGTGATGATTGAAAGATCAGTACCTTCACGTTTCACGTCAGCTTTTCCAAGCTCAATTGTGTATTCTTCTTCAGGAACTTCCTGACGGAAAGAACGGTAAAGCTTCATGTGCTCTAAGAAGACAACAGGATCATTGTCTCTGATCGCAGAAATTAAAAGTCCTTTGGCATCGTAAGGAGTTGATGGAATAACAACTTTGATACCAGGCTGTTGTGCAACAAGACCTTCTAAGCTGTCAGCGTGAAGTTCAGGAGTATGAACACCGCCGCCGAAAGGAGAACGAATTGTTACAGGTGAAGTCCAGCGTCCGCCAGAACGGTAGCGCATACGAGCCATTTGGCCAGAAACTGAATCCATTACTTCATAAACAAATCCGAAGAATTGGATTTCCATTACCGGACGGAAGCCGTTTAAGCCTAAACCAAGGGCAAGACCGCCGATACCAGATTCAGCAAGTGGCGTGTCAAACACACGGTCTTCACCGAATTCTTTTTGCAATCCTTCTGTCGCACGGAATACGCCGCCGTTTACACCAACGTCTTCTCCGAAAACTAAGACATTTTCGTCATTTTTCAGTTCTGTGCGTAACGCATCCGTGATTGCTTGAATCATTGTCATTTGCGCCATGGCTTACTTCGACTCCTTCTGTGTATAAATTTCAAATTGCTCCTCAAGGTTGTGAGGCATTTTTTCGTACATGATTTTCATTAAATCAGTTACTTTTTGCTTCGGTTCAGCATCAGCTTTTTTGATCGCTTGCTTAATTTCTTCTTTCGCATCCTCAATTACTTTTGCTTCTTCTTCTTCAGACCATAAGCCTTTGTTTTCAAGGAACGCACGGAAACGTACAAGCGGATCTTTTTGTTCCCACTCATTTTCGATTTCTTTTGTACGATATTTAGTAGGATCGTCACCAGCCATTGTGTGCGGGCCATAACGGAATGTAAGTGTTTCAATTAGTGTTGGACCTTCGCCGTTGATTGCGCGCTCGCGTGCTTCAGCAGTTGCTGCGTATACAGCAAGCGGATCCATTCCGTCTACTTGTACGCCGACAATACCGGCAGCTACAGCTTTTTGTGCAATTGTTTCAGCTGCAGATTGTTTTTCAACAGGAGTTGAAATCGCGTAACGGTTGTTTTGCACCACGAAGATTGCAGGTGCTTTATAAGCTCCGGCAAAGTTAATTCCTTCGTAGAAGTCCCCTTGAGAAGCTCCGCCGTCACCAGTGTAAGTGATTGCGACAGCTTTCTTACCGCGTTTTTTAAGACCTAGCGCAACACCGGCAGTTTGAATGTATTGAGCACCGATAATGATTTGTGGAGAAAGGGCATTCACATCATCAGGCATTTGGTTTCCTCTGAAATGTCCGCGAGAGAAAAGAAACGCTTGATATAATGGAAGGCCGTGCCAAATTAACTGAGGCACATCACGGTATCCAGGAAGAACAAAGTCTTCTTTTTCAAGCGCGAAATGCGTTGCAATCTGAGAAGCTTCTTGACCCGCAGTAGGAGCGTAAAATCCGAGACGTCCTTGACGGTTTAATGAGATAGAGCGTTGGTCAAGCACACGCGTAAATACCATGCGGCGCATTAGCTCTTTTAATTGATCATCAGTTAAATCAGGCATCGCCGCTTCATTCACGACTTCTCCCTTTTCATTTAAAATTTGGAACGTTTCGAACTGCTTTTTAATGGCATCAAATTGCTTCTTACTGTCAACGATAGCTTTTTTCGTTTTTGCAGCCATACTAAGTCACCTCTTCCTTTCTTTTAAACAGTCATTAGACGTGCATTCCTTTTATACATACAAACTTAGGGTACCCTAAAGTATCAGCAGTAAGTCGTATTATATTTTAGCCGATCCCCAGTTTGCCAAAACCTTTTATGTAGGATAGTTACACTCTGCTTTGAACTGTATTATTTCGAAGTTGTAAAAAACTAATACAACACCGCTTAACATGGATTAGTTTACACCAAATAAAGAAGAACCGTCAATCGTTTTCATCGCTGATTTTCAATAAATGTATTCGCTTTACATTTTCAACAAAAAAACAGATGCCAACCGCACCAAAAACTGTACTAGTATACCTCACTATACTGTACTACAATAGAAATGAAAATTTTGAACGAAATCCGAATCGCATTTCATTCAAAAAAAGAGCTGATCGAGTCAGCTCTTTTTCACACGATAGCCTGCAGCATCATATAAATCTTCCCGGGCTTTATTATATTTTTCGGTTTGTTCATTAAATTCTCCGCTATATTTAAGGATCTTTTCATAAGAAGCATTGACTTTATCGATCTGCTGATCCAGATCATCTCTTGTCAAATCTTTGTCTTTCAGCTGCATATACAGTTTTTTATTAAGCTCAAGCGCTTTTTTATACTCTTTATACATGGTGCCATATGATGTATATCTTTTCTCCATATGGTTTGCTGCGGCATCGGCCTTTTCTTTTATGTCTTTTTCCTTAATATGTTCCGCTGACGTTTTTGCTTCCTCAAATTCTGTTTCCGATTTTTTCATGCTGTCATTTTCAAGCTTTAGGTGTTCTTCGCGCTTGCTGACATTTTCAAGCGCCTTATTAGATAAAGCAACAATTTTTTTATAATCATCCATATTGAGCTTCATAACACTATCGTAAAGCTGATTTTCTTTGGCCTCTAATTCTTTGAGTGTTTTTTGTTCTTCTTGAAACGGCTTTTCCGATTCCGCGGCTTTTTCTAATGAATGATGAAGTGAATCAACCGGGTCCTGTCCCATGCATCCTGTTAATATCAGTGCCATGGCACAAAAAGCTCCGATCTTCATTCCAGGCCGCCGTTTTATTGCGTCTTTCACGTTAAATCCCCCAATCTTGACAATTTCTACTATAGAATCCATGGGGACATTTGGCAATAGTCGTGCTGTATTAATGCAATACTGAAATTAAATCAAAAAAGTGAAAAATCAGGACAGATGACCATACAACTTTTTTGTTTTTACATAGGTTATATTAGACGCTATGCCTACTTATAAAGGCTCTGGCGTAATTAAAAGAGGAGGTTATGTAATATGTATGGATATGGTTACGGCGGAGGCTGCTGCGGTTATGGTGGTTACGGATATGGTGGCTGCGGATATGGCTACGGCCGCACCTTTGCGCTAATCGTTGTTTTATTCATTCTGTTAATCATTGTCGGAGCTGCTTATTTAGGCGGAGGCTGTTGCTAACCACACAGCATGAAATTGACCAGCCATATACGGCTGGTCATTCGTTTCGTTGCACCTTTGTGAAGAAATCCGATATAATTTACATATTAAGCTTTAGGAGTGAAGTTTTTTGATTACTATGGAAAACATCGTACGTGACGGCCATCCAGCCCTCAGAGAGACTGCCGAACCTGTTGAGCTGCCTCCAACTGATGCAGAAAAACAGCAGCTGGCCGACATGATCGAATTTGTTAAAAACAGCCAAAATCCGGAATTAGCCGAAAAATACAAGCTGCGCCCTGGCGTAGGGCTCGCAGCTCCTCAAATTAATATCAAAAAACGAATGATCGCCGTTCATGCGGAAGATGCTTCCGGTAAATTATACAGCTATGCTCTGTTTAATCCTAAGATCGTCAGCCATTCAGTTGAAAAAAGCTACTTAACAAGCGGCGAGGGCTGCCTCTCTGTAGATGAAGCGATTCCCGGTTATGTTCCCCGCTATGCTCGCATCAGAGTAAAAGGAACAACACTAGAAGGCGAAAATATCGATATTCGTTTAAAAGGATTTCCAGCTATTGTGTTTCAGCATGAGATCGATCATTTGAACGGCGTTATGTTCTATGATCATATTGACAAGGAAAATCCTTTCAAAGAACCTGAAAATGCAATCGCAATTGAGCGCTAAAAGAAAAAACGGCTGGCACAATGCCAGCCATTTCTTTATTTTAAAAGGCCCAATTCTTTGACAGCGTATGCAATTCCATCCTCGTCCACCGGTTTTGTTACAAAGTCCGCGATTTCTTTCAGCTCGGGAACAGCATTTCCCATAGCAACGCCTGTCCCTACATATTCAATCATTTGCAGATCATTTAATCCGTCGCCGAAAGCATATGTATCGCCGATATCAAACGGAAGACGCTCAATCACTTTTTTGATTCCTTCTGCCTTCGAACCTCCGTGCGGCAGAACATCAGTCGATAGCTCATGCCAGCGAACTAGATCAAACTCAGGAAAAGCGGCATAAGCTTTTTCTTCTTCATCCTGACAAAATAAAAGAAGCTGAAAAATTTCTTTTCCTTCATAAAAAAGGTCATCGGTCTCTGGGTAATCGGTTTTAAGGCTGCCGATTCCCTCGAGAACATGAGGGTGATCCGCAACAGTCGCTTTCATCGTGTCCTCAGCCATAAACACAACAGGATGCTTGCCTTCATCCGCCTGCTTTAATAATCGCCTGATTGCATCTTCAGGCAGCGGATTTTTATAAATCACTTGATTTTCAAAGACAACAAACTGTCCATTGTAGGAAATAAATGAGTGGATGCCCAGCTCCTCCAAAATCGGCTTAACCAAAAATGGAGACCGGCCGCTGGCAATAAACACATGATGCCCTTGGCGCTGCAGCTCCGCCACGGTTTTTCTCGTACTTTCCGGTATATTCTTATCATGATCATATATTGTGCCGTCAATATCAAAAAAGATTAATTTAGAATCCATCGCAACTTCCCCTTTATCGTCTTGGTCTGCAATTCCCACCCTCATCATACAAAAAGATTGTCATTCAGCAAACAATTTCGTTCAAAAATCATATTAAATTCCATTAATAACCACGAAAAGTCTTCCTCAATCTCCGTATACTATTTGTATAAAAGAACTCTGGGACAAATATTTTAATAAAGGAGGAACTGGCTAATGCTGCGTAAATTAAGAAAAAAACTCAGAAGACAATGGAACGGAATGCTCCGCAAGAAAGCAATTGCCTGACAAGGGATCTTTCACTTTTTGAGAGATCCTTATTTTGCTCAAGGCTTTCCTTATATTCCGTTTTCGAATATAATAGAATGAGCGAGTCTAACATACGGCATTTAAGGAGAGATTTGGAATGATTTATAAGGTATTTTATCAAGAGAAGGCTGACGAAGTACCTGTTCGGGAAAAGACAGATTCACTTTATATTGAAGGCGTATCTGAGCGTGACGTCAGAACAAAGCTGAAAGAAAAGAAATTTAATATTGAGTTTATTACACCTGTTGATGGTGCATTCTTAGAATATGAACAACAGAGCGAAAATTTTAAAGTATTGGAGTTATGAGCGGTATGAAATTTGTAAAAAATGATCAGACTGCTGTTTTCGCCCTCGGAGGTTTGGGCGAAATCGGTAAAAATACGTACGCGGTGCAATTCCAGGATGAAATTGTGCTGATTGATGCGGGGATCAAGTTTCCCGAGGACGAACTGCTCGGAATTGACTACGTCATCCCTGATTATACGTATTTAGTCAAAAACGAAGATAAAATTAAAGGGCTTTTTATCACCCACGGGCACGAAGACCACATCGGCGGTATTCCATACCTGCTCAGACAAGTGAATATTCCTGTATACGGCGGAAAACTCGCGATCGGCTTACTTCGGAATAAACTTGAAGAGCATGGATTATTGAGACAGACGAAACTGAACATTATCGGCGAGGATGATATTGTAAAGTTCCGCAAAACGGCTGTGTCATTCTTCAGAACAACACACAGTATTCCGGATTCCTACGGCATTGTTGTAAAAACGCCGCCCGGAAACATCGTACATACTGGGGATTTCAAATTCGACTTTACTCCAGTCGGCGAGCCGGCAAACTTAACGAAAATGGCCGAAATCGGTAAAGAAGGCGTTTTGTGCCTTCTTTCAGACAGCACAAACAGTGAAAATCCGGAGTTTACCATGTCTGAGCGCCGTGTAGGAGAAAGCATTCATGACATTTTCCGCAAGGTGGACGGCCGAATTATCTTCGCTACATTTGCGTCGAATATTCACCGCTTGCAGCAGGTAATTGAAGCTGCTGTACAAAATGGAAGAAAAGTTGCCGTATTTGGACGCAGTATGGAATCGGCTATCGAAATTGGACAGACACTCGGTTATATTAACTGTCCTAAAAATACGTTTATTGAGCATAACGAAATCAATCGTATGCCTGCTAATAAAGTAACAATTTTATGTACAGGAAGCCAAGGGGAACCAATGGCGGCGTTATCAAGAATTGCAAACGGCACACACCGCCAAATTTCAATCAATCCTGGGGATACAGTCGTATTTTCTTCATCCCCTATCCCAGGCAACACAATCAGCGTGAGTCGAACAATCAACCAGCTGTATCGTGCGGGTGCTGAAGTTATTCACGGCCCTCTTAACGATATCCATACATCCGGTCACGGCGGACAGGAAGAACAGAAGCTGATGCTTCGTTTAATCAAGCCTAAATTCTTCATGCCGATTCACGGTGAGTACAGAATGCAAAAGATGCATGTCAAGCTTGCAACAGATTGTGGCATCCCAGAGGAAAACTGCTTTATCATGGATAATGGTGAAGTATTAGCGCTTAAAGGCGATGAGGCTTCAGTTGCAGGAAAAATCCCGTCCGGTTCAGTGTACATTGACGGAAGCGGTATCGGTGATATTGGCAATATTGTACTTCGTGATCGCAGAATTCTCTCTGAAGAAGGACTTGTCATCGTTGTTGTCAGCATTGACATGGACGACTTCAAGATTTCAGCGGGTCCAGATTTGATTTCCAGAGGATTTGTGTACATGAGAGAATCTGGCGACTTGATCAACGACGCTCAAGAGCTCATTTCAAATCACTTACAAAAAGTAATGGAACGAAAAACGACTCAATGGTCTGAAATCAAAAACGAGATTACAGACACTCTTGCGCCTTTCTTGTACGAAAAAACAAAGCGCCGTCCAATGATCCTGCCGATCATAATGGAGGTTTAAAAAAAGAGGCACTCCCTAAGGGAGTGCCTCTTTTTATTGCAGTGATATGTGTTGAAATGATTTTACATCGAATAAGCCCGTAGTCGTCATTTTAATATCAGGAATGACAGGCAACGCTAAAAACGACAATGTCAAAAATGGATTAAATCCGCCTGTGAAACCGATTAACGGCAATTTATCATGAAGCGTCAGCAAGCTTTGATTCACTTGCTCTGCAGATTGGTCGGATAATAACCCTGCAATCGGCAGCGGTACTGAATGGAGCTCTTCCCCATTTTTTATAATCGTTAATCCTCCGCCAATTTCCTGCAGCTTATTAACTGCCGCCGCGATATCCTCATCATTCGTTCCGACAGCAATAATATTATGGGAGTCGTGTGAAATGGTTGTGGCAATCGCTCCGCTCTTGAATCCAAAACCTTTCACAACACCAAGTCCGGTTTCTTTTAATCCTTTATGCCGCTCAACAACTGCAATCTTTAACAAATCAAGCTCAGTGTCAGGCTCAAATTCGCGGGCAACAGGAGCCGGAACTTGTACTAATCTTGTTTCAAGCTGATTTGGTATGATTTGAATGACATTGATCTGCTGCTCTGAATCGATTGGCATATGAAAATCCTGTTTGTTAAGAGGATCAGCAAGCTTAACAGAATCAAGCAGTGCCTGATCTGGTGCTGCAGTTGAAGCATAATCATGATAGACCGCTTTGCTGTCTTCAGCAACAGTCTGCCCTTTTACCATCGTCATTGTGACAGTGACATTTTCCAGATCAGATACAAAGAGCAAATCAGCGTCAAAACCCGGGGCAATCGCTCCCTTTGTATCTAATCCGTAGCATTCGGCCGCATTGAGGCTTCCTAATTGATAGGCTAAAAACGGATCAAGTCCGGCTTGAATCGCCATTTTCACCTGATGGTTTACACTTCCCTCTGACAATAAATCATCCACATGCTTATCATCCGTACAAAAAAAGAACCGGCGTGCGTTCTTTTCATTCACCGCCGGCAGCACATTGAGCGTGTTTTTGGCGACTGATCCTTCACGCATCATGACATACATGCCCCTTCTGATACGATCAAGGGCTTCTTCCTTCGATGTTACTTCATGGTCATTTAAGACAAATGCGGTTCTGTAAATGTTAATGAGGTCTGTTGATAAACCAGCTAAATGACCGTCTATCCGTTTTCCTGCAACACGGGCATCGAGCAGTTTCTGAACCATGTCTTCTTCAGCCTGCTGAACCGACACATAATCCATAACTTCAGCCAGTCCTAATACTTCTTCTTCTTCATAAAAAGGCTTGAGATCTGCAGCTTTAAGAATTGCGCCTGATCGCTCAAAACTTGCGGCAGGCACACTGGAAGGAAGCATAAAATGGATATTCAGCGGTGTATGCCGAGCTTGTTCAAGCATAAACACAATCCCTTTTTCACCAGACACATTCGCGATCTCATGCGGATCTGTAACAACCGTCGTCACGCCATGAGGCAACACTGCTTTAGCGAACTCAATCGGTGTAACCATTGATGACTCAATATGTACATGTCCATCAATAAAACCCGGAACAATCATTTGTCCCTCTGCATCAATGGTATTTTCGCCTTCATACTCACCGAGGCCTACAATAACTCCATCTGTAATCGCAATATCTTCATATATCCATTCTTGATTATATACGTCCATGATTTTTCCGTTCTTAATGACGATATCAGCTTTTTGTCTTTGGGCTGAAGCATTCAGCCTATTGACTAGCGCTTCTTTATTCAAATAGGCCCCTCCTCTTTTTTATTATATGGTACAATATGCTATCGGAACGCCTGTGCTTAGTCAATGAAATTTTAAGAAATTGACGCTCAGTTCATTAAAGTTGTTATATTCTGATAATATGAAAAACCGCCCTTTGAGGACGGCTTATTTGGCTGCTATTTTGTATGAAGAACTCTTTTTTCGAAACGGGAGATGTCTGTAACTGATCCAATAACAATGAGTATATCTTCTTGGTGGATGACTTCGGTTGCAAGCGGTGATACGATGACTTCCTTGCCCCTTTTTATGGCTACGATGTTAATACCGTATTTTGCGCGAATATCTAAATCGAGAAGTGTATTTCCAGCCAGACGGCTGTTGGCTACGATTTCAACAAGACTATGCTCTTCAGACAGCTCCAAATAGTCAAGTACATTGTTGGACACGATATTATGCGCAATTCGTTTTGCCATATCGCGTTCCGGATGGACGATGTGATCCGCGCCAATTTTAGACAGCACTTTTTCGTGATAATCGTTCTGCGCTTTAACTGTAATCGTATGGACGCCAAGTTCTTTCAGAATGAGTGTCGTTAAAATACTCGCTTGAATATTTTCCCCGATTGCTACAATAACGTGGTCAAAATTTCGCAGGCCTAAATTTTTCAGGACAGATTCGTCTGTCGAATCACCGATAACTGCGTGAGATGCAATCTTGGCATACTCGTTAACTTTATCTTCATCGATATCCATTGCCATAACCTCGACGCCTTCTTCGCTTAATGCTTTGCAAATACTGCCACCAAAACGGCCCAGCCCAATTACCGCAAATTCTTTTTTCATCGTGGTGCTCCTTTATATGACATGATATTGATCAAATTTTATCATATTCTTTTGTTACAGTGTTATCCTTTTGGCAGCGAATTCATATGCCGCTTGAGCTTTTCAGTAAACTCAGGCGACAAATACAGCTCCGCTCCGCGTTCGATTTCAATCTGATAGTGCTGAGGCGGGGCAATTTCCGCTTCTTTTTGGAGGACGAGAAAGGTTAAGCAGTCTTTATAGTGCCTACCGCCAGCTTCAACGTCTACAAATGCCGGCCGATACGTAAGAGATTCGACGCCCTCCCTTTTATATAGATAGGAGAGAGCAGAATAAGGAATACGGTATAAAACGCCTTCTGTTGTTCCTCCGTCTTCCAACATGTCCGCTCTTGAACCGTCTTCCCTTTTTAGCGTGAAGCGGGTTGTGTATCCTTTTAAAACAGCTCTTCCTACTGGATCTTGAAAATAGTGATCGACTCCCGCTTTTTGAAAGCGGGCATTATCCATGCATGATCCATAGGCAAAATAATAAATGGGATTTTTCGATTTGCTGATCATCTGATGTTCTTTCCAGTCGCCGCTGCTTATTTTCGTAAAACCGGCACACCCTTCTTTGTTCATAAAATAAATAAGCGCATTTTTAATCCCGACATCCGTTTCTACAAACACCGTTTGTTTATGATATCCTTGAAAAAATTGATCGAGCTTATGTATACACAATTCATCTGCTTCATATACTTCGCCGTATATATAGCCTTCACCATTTAAAACAGCTGTGGGCCCCTCTTTTGCAGCAAACAAACTTCCCTTTGTTCTCGCCTGCTCATTGATACATGCCGATTGTGCCAGCAAATGATGATTTTTTTCATGCTTTCTTAATGTCCCGTATACAAACAGAAGCGAGTTCACTTTATTTTTCTCCTCTCAGCTGTCTGATTTTAAAGGCAAAACCACTTGAAAGACGCTGCCTTTTCCAGCTTCACTTTCGATTTTCAATTCCCCGTCATGTTCCTTCAGGATTCTCAAACAAATGGGAAGTCCCAGTCCAGTGCCCTTTTCTTTTGTTGAATAAAAAGGTTTGCCAATCTGCTTCAGCTTTTCCTGCGGCATGCCGTTTCCTTCATCCTTTACGCTTATCACTGCATGAGAGGCGGTTTTAGCAGTTGAAATGGTTACGACACCGCCCTTTGGCATTGCCTCAATTCCGTTTTTAATGATGTTGATAAAGACCTGCTTCAGCTGATTTTCGTCTCCATTAATCATACAGCCATCTGTCTCTTTGAAATTTTTCTCTATGACGATATTGGACAGAATTGCATTGGTATCAAGCAATGTCGTGACTTGTTTCAAGATCTCATTAAGCTGGTGTGTTTTAAATGTGATTGCCTGCGGTTTTGCAAGCAGCAGCAGCTCGCTGAGCACTAAATCGATTCTTTTAATCTCTGAAAAGATGATGTCAAAATAGTCTTTTCTGTCCGGATATTGTGTTTTCATAATCTGGAGGAAACCGCTGACAGATGTTAAAGGGTTTCTGACCTCATGAGCAATACCTGCGGCAAGTTCACTTGTGATTGATAGTTTCTGGGATTCCCTCGCCAGCCGTTCATTAATCTCAATGAGCTCATCTTCAGCCTCTTTCCGCTCAGTGATATCTGACATTGTACCCAGGCTGCCTGTAAATTGGTCATCCCGATCATAGTAAAGTTTATAATGAACTTCTCCCCAAAAAATCGTGCCGTTTTTTGTCACGTATTTTGCCGTAAACATGCCAGAAGACGCTTTGTTTTGGATTTGGGTGTTAATGTGGTCGGCTACATGCTTTTCTTTTATGAAGTAATCGTTATACATTGTTCCCATACATTCACTGATTGAAAAGCCGGTTATTGATGCCCACGCTTGGTTTAAATATGTAATTTCGCCTTTTGCATTTGTTTGAAATACGATTTCCTGCAAATTATCCATGATGCGGTTTTTTTCTTCAGAAAGCTGTTTATACTTCCATTCGTTATCCTTCATTTTCTTAACCAGCTGCTGTTTCTCATCAATATAATAAGCCAGCATCCAGACACTTACCAGCGTGACTGCAGTATACACAATATCAACAGGCCAATTAATCGGATTTTTGCCTATATAATAAAATAAATAATCCCAAAACATTATAAAAATCATTGCCAAAATGATGGAAATGATACGAGCTTGATATTTTCTCATATGACCACCTGCCGCTTGTGTTTCTCTACTTATTGTACCATTCTTCGACAAATAATTGAGTAAAATATGTAAAGTATCCCAAATCATTCATTACCAAATATCTTGATGTCTTATCTTAGGCGGCGGTAATCAAAAATTGGCACGCAAAAAAGGCGGAGATGATATCGCTCCGCCTTTTTTAGCATGATTTTATTCTTTTAAAGCGGCTTGAATTTCTTCGAGAAGCAGCTGTGCACCCTCAGGACTTAGCGTAATTTTACCGTTGCCGTATTCTTTATTTTCTGAAGTGATTTCTCCAGTCATTAAACAAACGCCATGAGGTTTGTACTTTTTCAAGATAATTTTATCTCCGTCAACAAAAAACTCAATGCTGTCTTTTATGGCAATATCCAATGCCCGTCTCAACTCAATCGGCATGACAATGCGGCCTAATTCATCTACTTTTCTCACAACACCTATTGATTTCATAAAAACCCTTCTTCCTTTAAATGTTTCTTTTCTCATGTAATGTTTTAAGGATGTACCTCAATATATCGTAGACGAATGAAACTTTGAAAAAGTTTCCCGCTTTCTATAAGAATTACAAGATATTTTTTCCATAAAACCGAAAAATGTATTACTTCTGTTACACAGTTCCTTGATTTTTTACAAAAACATTTCTTTACCGACGCACACCCCCAAAAATCGCAGTATTTCTGAGAAACTTTAAATGTAGAATCATATTAAATTAGGATAAAGATTGGGTGAAAACATGTTTCAATCAACTGAAATCGGGATTGACTTAGGAACAGCTAATATACTTGTTTACAGCAAAAATAAAGGGATTATCCTAAATGAACCATCTGTTGTCGCAGTGGATACGACGACAAAAGCAGTGCTTGCAATCGGAGCTGACGCGAAAAACATGATCGGTAAAACACCGGGAAAAATTGTCGCTGTCAGACCGATGAAAGATGGCGTGATCGCAGACTATGATATGACAACTGATCTGCTAAAGCACATTATGAAAAAAGCCGCAAAAAGCATCGGCATGTCGTTCAGAAAACCGAACGTAGTCGTTTGCACACCATCAGGCTCAACAGCAGTAGAACGCCGCGCCATCAGTGATGCGGTGAAAAATTGCGGCGCGAAAAACGTTCATTTAATCGAAGAGCCAGTTGCAGCCGCCATCGGAGCGGATTTACCGGTTGATGAGCCGGTTGCCAATGTGGTAGTAGATATCGGCGGAGGGACGACAGAGGTCGCTATTATTTCCTTCGGTGGCGTTGTTTCCTGCCATTCTATCAGGATCGGCGGAGACCAGCTTGATGAGGATATCGTTTCTTTCGTCCGTAAAAAATACAATTTGCTGATCGGCGAACGCACAGCTGAGCAGGTAAAAATGGAAATTGGCCATGCTCTGATTGAACATATACCAGAGGCAATGGAAATTCGGGGACGCGACCTCGTGACAGGTCTTCCAAAAACCATTATGCTTCAATCCAACGAAATTCAAGATGCAATGCGTGAATCCCTTCTGCATATCCTTGAAGCCATCAGAGCGACACTTGAGGACTGCCCGCCTGAATTGAGCGGAGATATTGTTGATCGCGGCGTTATTTTAACAGGCGGCGGCGCGCTCCTTAATGGAATTAAAGAATGGCTCACAGAAGAGATTGTCGTGCCTGTACACGTGGCGCAAAACCCGCTTGAATCTGTAGCAATCGGCACAGGCCGTTCTTTAGAAGTGATTGATAAGCTGCAAAAGGCAATTAAATAGTCTTTACCCGCAAAATTCTCACACGCGGCAAATTTCTTGCTTCTTTTTTCCTCACTTCCTTCATATTGTGGGAAATGGAGAAACGTTAAGGAGGAAACAGATGCTAAGAGATTTAGGAAGAAGAGTAGCGATCGCAGCCATTTTAAGCGGAATTATTCTTGGAGGCATGAGCATTTCTTTGGCAAATATGCCCCATTCGCCTGCAGGCGGCACTGTAAAACTGAATCATCCATAATATTGAAAAAACCCAAGACGTGTCGTTTTGGGTTTTTCACTTTGGGCTCCTTCTTTCCTTTATAGGATCATATTTGATATGATGAGAAAAAAGCTTGGAGGAATGATTCATGGATTCATTTTCACAGAAATTAAATACATATGCACAGCTGGCGGTAGAAGTCGGCGTTAATGTCCAAAAAGGCCAGTATGTAGTCGTAAATGCTTCAACAGACGTTCGGGATTTTGTCCGTTTAATTGTAAAACACGCATATGAAAAGGGCGCAAAAAACGTCACCGTGAATTGGCAGGATGACGAAGTCGCCAAATTAAAATACGAACTTGCGCCGTTTGAAGCATTTGAAGAATATCCTGAATGGGAAGCAAAAGGCAGAGAAGAGCTTGCCAAAAATGGAGCTGCTTTCATTTCTGTTGTGTCGTCGAACCCAGACTTGCTAAAAGGTATAGATTCCAAACGGATTGCGGCATTCCAAAAAGCAGCAGGCAAAGCATTACATACATACAGACAATATATTCAATCAGACAAAGTCAGCTGGACTGTCGTAGGTGCGGCATCAGCAGGCTGGGCTCACAAGGTGTTTCCTGGCAAATCAGAGGAGGAAGCGATCCACCTTCTGTGGGAAGAAATTTTTAAAGCGACGCGCGTAAATGAAGACAACCCGGTTCAGGCGTGGATCAATCATGACCAAAATCTTCATGAAAAAGTTGACCATTTGAACGAGAGACATTACGCTGCCTTACATTATCAAGCTGAAGGAACTGATTTAACAATTAAGCTGCCTAGGAAGCATGTTTGGGCAGGTGCGGGAAGTGTGAATGAAAGCGGCCATGAGTTTATGGCCAATATGCCGACAGAAGAAGTGTTCACGCTGCCGCAAAAAGACGGGGTTGACGGAGTGGTATCAAGCACAAAACCATTAAGCTACGGCGGAAATATTATTGAAAATTTCACCCTGACGTTTGAAAATGGCCGTATAGTCGACATTAAAGCTGAAAAAGGTGAGGATATTTTAAAAGAACTGGTGGAAACAGATGAAGGTTCTCACTATTTAGGTGAAGTGGCACTTGTTCCTTACGATTCGCCTATATCACAATCAAACATTCTTTTCTATAACACGCTGTTTGATGAAAACGCATCAAATCATTTGGCGATCGGAAGCGCCTATGCCTTTAATATTGAAGGTGGAAAGCAGATGTCTCGTGAAGAGCTTGTCAAAGAAGGCCTAAATGAAAGCATTACACACGTAGACTTTATGATCGGTTCTAAGGATATGAATATTGACGGAATTACGGCAGACGGGAAAAGAGAGCCTATCTTCAGAAACGGAAATTGGGCTTTTTAAGTAAATAAAAGGAGGCTTTTTCGCCTCCTTTTTTTATTTTTCTGCTTCATACATTTGCAGATTCGCATAAACGGTTTCTAATACTGGTACTGCAAGAGATAGACGTTTTGCTTTTTCAAGCAAAAATCCATGCAGGTGGTCGCCTTCTGTCGTTTGGCCGTTTTCCATATCCCGAAGCATGGAGGACTTCATATGGTAAGACATGCTGGTCATCGTACGAAAGCTCTCTTCCTCAAGATCCAGATCAGCCGGAACACCTTCTTTTCGTAAAACAGCGCAAATTTCCCCAATAAGAGTTTGAGCCGTGTGACGTCCGGCTTCTGTGGCGAGGATTGGGCCAAGCGGTCGTTGAAATAACGTTGTGATCCCCGCTTGCGCTGCAATAAAGAGATACTTTTTCCAAATGTCCTTCTCGATATGCCCGCTAATGATGACTTCAGCCTTCACACCTGAAAATGCCTCTTCAAGCGCTCTTATTCGCTCCGTACGCTCGCCGTTCCATTCTCCAAATACAAAACGATGTGATGCGCTCGTATGATGAATTTCTCCTTTGTTGTCTAAAGCACTTTCTATAAAACACAGGCCGCCCAGCACCTGTTCTTTTGAAAATGCCGTAAATAGCTGCTCATAGTGGCGGTACCCGTTTAAGAAAGGGATAATGACAGATTCCTGATGGATAAATGGTTTGACATCGTCTATCACTTGACCAAGCGAGTATGCTTTAGAAGCAATGATAACGACATCAAATTGCCCTGTTTCTCCGGCACTGATTAGTTCGGGCTGAAATGATACATTCCCTTTTTCACTATGGATGGCAAGCCCGGTTTCTTTCAGCTGCTCAGCTCTTTTTTGGCGCACAAGAAATGTCACATCATTTCCTTTCTCCGAAAGCCGTGCGCCAATATACCCGCCTACTCCACCTGCTCCGACAACCAAAAATTTCATGTTGTGATCTCCTTTCATATTTAGGTATCAAAAAAAGCAGAGAAATCTCTGCTTTTTTATTCCGCGTATAGTTCAGTCAATTTTTTCTGCACATCAGCATTTTCAAGGAACTCGTCATAGCTCATTTGCTTATCGACGATGCCGTTAGGTGTAATTTCTATAATTCTGTTGGCAATGGTCTGCACAAACTGATGGTCATGGGAAGTAAACAGCATAGCGCCTTTAAAGCTGATTAAGCCGTTATTGAGCGCTGTAATGGATTCTAGGTCTAAATGGTTGGTCGGCTCATCCAAAATTAAAATATTGGCGCCAGAAAGCATCGCTTTCGACAGCATACAGCGGACCTTTTCTCCCCCGGAGAGTACGTTTGCTTTTTTGTGGACTTCCTCTCCAGAGAACAGCATGCGTCCTAAGAAACCGCGTAAAAAGCTCTCACTTTGGTCGTGCGGAGAATATTGGCGAAGCCAGTCTACAAGGTTCAGATCACTGCCTTCGAAATATTCGCTGTTGTCTTTTGGAAAATACGCCTGAGATGTGGTAACACCCCATTTAAACGTTCCGCTGTCAGCTTCCATTTCCCCGGAAATGATTTTAAACAGCGTAGTAACAGCAAGTTCGTTTCGGCCAGTGAAAGCAATTTTATCTTCTCGATTCATAATAAAGCTGACATTGTCAAGCACCTTTACGCCATCGATTGTTTTTGTTAAGCCTTCCACGCGAAGAACATCATTTCCGATTTCCCGTTCCGGCGTGAAGTTAACATAAGGATAGCGGCGGGAAGACGGTTTAATATCATCCAGCGTGATTTTTTCGAGAAGTTTCTTTCTTGATGTAGCCTGCTTAGATTTAGACGCATTGGCGCTGAATCTAGCGACAAACTCTTGAAGCTGTTTAATCTGTTCTTCTTTTTTCTTGTTCGCTTCTTGAGAAAGCTTTAACGCCAGCTGGCTTGACTCGTACCAGAAATCATAGTTTCCGACATAGATTTGAATTTTGTTAAAATCAAGGTCGGCAATGTGCGTACATACTTTATTTAAGAAGTGACGGTCATGGGATACGACAATAACTGTGTTTTCAAAGTTAATCAGAAACTCTTCAAGCCACTGGATTGCCTGAAGGTCCAGGTGGTTCGTTGGCTCATCGAGCAGCAGAACATCCGGCTTGCCGAATAATGCCTGTGCCAAGAGAACTTTTACCTTCTCCGAACCGCCGAGGTCTGCCATCTTTTTTGTGTGCAGATCTTCTGAGATACCAAGGCCTTTTAACAGGATCGCAGCTTCACTTTCCGCTTCCCAACCGTTCAGTTCCGCAAATTCACCTTCTAGCTCAGCAGCACGAATCCCATCCTCATCTGAGAAATCAGGCTTCATGTAAATAGCGTCTTTCTCCTGCATGACTTCATACAGGCGTTTGTGGCCCATAATGACCACTTTCAGCACTTCATACTCTTCGTACTCAAAATGGTTCTGCTTCAAGACGGCAAGACGCTCGCCAGGACTCATATGCACGTCGCCTGTCTGAGGCTCGATTTCGCCTGACAGCACCTTTAGAAACGTTGATTTACCGGCACCGTTTGCACCAATTAACCCATAGCAGTTGCCTGGGGTAAATTTAATATTAACATCTTCAAATAACTTGCGATCCGCAAACCGCAAGCTTACATTATTTACAGCAATCATTTATTATCCTCCATCATGTCTATCATCAATAAAAGTATACCATGAATGCAGGGCAAGAGAAATGATTCCATGATAAAACAGAGAGAAAACACTTATACACCCAAACCAGCCAGCTGTGTTACAATTAAAGAGAGAGAATGCATCCGCCTGGAAAATTACACACTCTCATGGAGGAACACGTTGAGGCTTTTAACACTTACTGAATATTGCTTACTGATCTTTTTTACGGGCTTTTACCTTGCCGTAACAGGCTTTACCGCCAAAGATATCGGCTTATATATAGGCATAGCCCTTATTTACATATTTTCGCACATTTTTTCTAAACGGCTTTTAGAAAAGCGCGGAAAAGAGAACAAACAGGTTCACCTTTTCTTCAGTGTGCTAGCTATTATCGGTTCAGTGTTCATCACGGTTTTATGCATTGCATTGGTCGCTTCTTTTTCAAAATAAAAACGCCTGCTGTCCTAGGCCAGCAAGGCGTTTTTATTTTGTTTGACGCATTTCGTTAAACGGGAAAAAGACAAACTTCGATGTGCCGACAATTCGATCTTCCGCGATCAGTCCCAGCCCGTTTCGGCTGTCCATAGAATTCAGCCGGTTATCTCCCATGACAAAGTATTTGCCTTTCGGAACCTTAACCGGTCCAAAGTCTCCTGTCAGACTGACACCAAGTTTTTCTGCTTCCTTCTTGTTTTTAGACAAGTAAGGCTCGGCTACTTTTTTACCGTTTATATAAAGCGTGTCATCCTTCATTTGAACGGTTTCTCCAGGCTTTCCGATCAATCTTTTTACATAATGGATTTTAGAAGTTTCACCGTTGATAATAACGATATCTCCGCGCTTCAGCTCGCCGATATAGTTGACTGTTTTATTCACAAACAGCCTTTCTCCGTCATGTAATGTGGGATACATAGATGAACCTTCAACTAAATACGGTTCAAACAAAAAGTGACGGATCAGGAGAGCCAGCAGAACAGCGATGACAATCGCTTTACCCCATTCCAGGTACGTATTGGTTTTTTTCTTCGCCGTTTTCTCAGTATTCGTATTTTTTTCCTCGGTCAAAGTGTTTCCTCCTAGACAATTGCTATGTCAGTTGTTTCTCTTCTTTTACTTTATCATAAAAAAGAATAAAATACATAACTTAACCGCGCTCCCTGCCGGCCGGATAAGAAAAAGCGTCCTTTCGAACCAAGGACGCTTTTTTTCTTATTTTTCTGTAACAGGTTTTTTGACGATACCGAGGATAATTGCCATCACGACAGCACCGATCACGATACTTAAAAGGTAAAGCATCGGATGGTTTGTAATGAAAGCTACGAATACTCCTCCATGAGGGGCCGGAAGCGTTACTCGGAAGAATTCAGTTAATCCGCCGGCAACAGCTGCACCGACTACAGCAGCTGGTATGACGCGAAGCGGATCAGCCGCAGCAAATGGGATCGCTCCCTCTGTTACGAAAGCAGCTCCCATGAAATAGCATGTAATACCAGCTTCACGGTCACGCTGAGTGAATTTGTTTCTGAAAATGGTTGTTGCAAGTGCGATACCAAGCGGAGGAACCATACCGCCGGCCATGATAGCTGCATGAGGCGCATAGTTGCCTGCATCGATCATGGCGATACCGAACGTAAAGGCTGCTTTATTAAGCGGGCCGCCCATATCGATCGCCATCATGCCGCCCAAGATAATACCCATTAACACAAGATTTCCAGTACCAAGGCTTTCAAGCCAGTTTGTTAAGAAATTCATAAATGCCGCTACAGGTGTATTGACGACAAATTGCATTAATACGCCAGTGATAAAAATACCGAACAGCGGGTAAATCAAAACAGGTTTTAATCCATCAAGTGACTGAGGGATAAACGTAAATACTTTTTTCAGTAAAATCACGACATAACCGGCAAGGAATCCGGCAATTAAGCCGCCTAAGAATCCAGCATTCGCTTGAGTTGCCATAAATCCGCCTACCATACCAGGCGCAAAACCAGGACGATCTGCAATACTCATCGCAATGAAACCGGCCAGAACTGCAACAATCAGTTTTAATGCATTGTCGCCGCCGATAAAGTTTAATGCTGCTGCAAACGTGTTGTAGCTAGGATCATTCGGATCTGCAGAGTGAATTCCCCAGAAGAATGAAATCGCAACGAGAATACCGCCGCCGACTACGAACGGAAGCATGTTGCTGACACCGCTCATCAGGTGCTTATAAAACGCGTTTCCGATACCGCTTCCAGACTTGCCTTTCGCTTCTTCATCATCGTTTGAAGCTGCCGAACCGCCGCCGCTGCCTTGATAAATCGGCGCATCTTGATTCATCGCTTTTTCGATAAGCTCTTGCGGACGTCTGATACCCGCCGTTACAGGAACTTGAAGTACGCGCTTGCCTTTAAAACGTTCCATTTCAACCTGCTTGTCCGCTGCGACAATGATTGCAGGTGCATCTTCGATTTCTTGGGCAGTGAGCTTGTGCTTAATGCCGCTTGACCCATTTGTTTCGACCTTAATGTCCACACCAAGCTCTTTCGCTTTTTCTTTAAGGGCATCCGCAGCCATGAATGTATGGGCAATACCTGTCGGACATGCAGTAACCGCTAAAATTTTTCCTTTTCCGGCAGGTGCTGGTGCCGCTTCTTCTTCTTCCTCTTCGTCATCATCTTTATCGTGCTGATTAATAATGTCGATGATGGCATCTTCAGACTCAGCTTCAAGGAGCTGCTTACGGATTTCTTCACGCATTAACAGCGTTGAAAGTCTTGACAATGCTTCAAGGTGAGTGTTGTTTGCGCCTTCAGTCGCCGCGATCATGAACACTAAGTGAGCCGGCTGGCCGTCTAATGATTCATAATCGACGCCGTCTTTTGAACGTCCGAACGCGATCGCCGGGTTGATAACGCTTGCCGTTTTCGCATGGGGGATAGCGATTCCTTCACCGATACCCGTGGAGCTTTGGCTTTCGCGATTTAAAATGGCTTCTTTATAGGATTGCCGGTCATTTAACTTTCCAGCCTTATCAAGAACAGTGACCATTTCGTCAATAACATTTTCTTTTTCTTTGCTCTCAATATTAAGCTTTATCGTATGCTTCGTTAAAAGCTCAGTTATTTTCACTTGTGTTTCCTCCTCTATAGACGTGTGACCTTAACTTCAGGAAGAAGCTGCTGGACAAATTCTTCTGTTCCAAGTTCTTCAGAGAACGCGGTAGCACTGCCTGAAGTAACTCCTAAGCGGAATGCTTCTTCAAGCGGCAGCTGTTTGGAAATTCCGGCAAGGAAACCTGCAACAACGGAATCCCCTGCTCCGACTGAGTTTACCAATTTCCCCTTTGGCACGTTAGCAAAATAAACAGCTTCGTTCGTAAACAGAAGCGCTCCGTCTCCGGCCATTGATACGATTACATGTTCAGCGCCTTGTTCTACAAGCTTTTTCCCATAAGGAACGGCTTCCTCAACAGATGTAATGGTCGTGCCGAACATTTCTCCAAGCTCATGATGATTTGGCTTCATCAAAAATGGTTTCATTTCTGTTGCTTTCAAAAGAGCCTCGCCTGAGATATCCAGAACAACTCGTGCGTTCTGCTGTTTGCAGGCCTCTGCGATTTTTTCATAAGTATCGTGAGGGAGTGAAGATGGAATGCTTCCTGCAAGAACGACGATATCTCCCTCTTGCAAAGATTGGAACTGTTCTAAAAAGGCTTTGAAATCTTCATCCGAAATTGTCGGTCCCTGCCCGTTAATTTCAGTTTCATCACCAGTTTTCAGCTTTACATTGATACGGGTATCCCCTTTTACTTCAGAAAAAGCTGTTTCCAGGTTTTCTTCCCGTAAAAATGTTTTGATATATTCTCCGGTAAATCCGCCGACGAATCCGAGCGCTTTAGACGCCACATGATGTCTTTTCAGCAGTCTCGATACGTTGATGCCTTTGCCCCCTGGATACTTGGTATCATACGAAGAACGGTTCAGGCCTCCTACAGTAAAATCTTCAACGTGAACAATATAATCGACAGATGGATTAAGTGTTACAGTGTAAATCATGGTTTCACTACCTTTACGACAGTTTTTTCTTGGTAATTATCGAATGTAAGCTCTTCAGCGTCAGTCGTAATGATTGTTGCGTCGCCTATTCCGGCGAATGCCGAAAATGAAATTTCTCCGAACTTCGAAGGGTCTGCTAAGACGTAAGCGTGTTTTGCCTGTTTGATCGCTTTCTGTTTTAAAAGGGCCTCATCAGGGTCCGGCGTTGTGAATCCAGCCTCTGTATGGACACCGTTTGTCCCCAGAAAACTCTTGTCAAATCTGTACTGGTCCATGGCAATCAATGAAGCGCCTCCAATAATCGCGCCCGTTCTGTGCTTTACGTATCCTCCAAGCAGATAAAAAGAAATTTCTTTCCTTATTAATGCATCGATATGCATTACCCCGTTTGTGACAACGACAATATCTTTGGTTTTATCCATAAAATCAATCATGTGCAATGTCGTCGTGCCTGCATCAAGGTAAATGCAATCCCCTTCTTCTAAAAGAGAAGCTGCTTTCTCAGCAATCTTCAGTTTATCGTGAAGGTTTTTGGATGATTTTTCAAGCATATCGGGTTCAAGTCTGATATCGGAAAGCTTGGCCGCTCCACCATGAACGCGCTTTAAAAAACCGCGTTCTTCAAGGGTCGATAAATCTCTTCTGATTGTTGATTCAGAAGCATTAGTCAGATTTATAAGCTCTTGAATCTTTACCACATCATGCTTTTCTATTTGATCAATAATCAATTGATGCCGTTCAGGAGTTAGCATGCTTCACCTCCTAATGAAAACGTATTCATTTTGAATACAATTTCATTGTAAACGCTATTTTCGGTTTAGGCAACTAAAATCATTCAAATTCATTCAATAACTATCAAAATCTTTCACGTTTCTCCATATTAACGTATGTCTATAGGGTTTGTAAACTGTAAATTCGACAAAAATAAGGACAATTGTATGACATTTTCTTCTTATTTTAATGAAAAAAGTCTTTTATATTCATAGTAGAAATCACTATACATAAAAAAACCTCATGCATGTTGCATGAGGCTACTCATAACGCAGCGCTTCAATAGGATCAAGCTTTGCGGCTTTATTTGCAGGAAGCATGCCGAAAATAACACCAATGAGCATACTGAACAGCACGCCCCCGCATACAACCTGCCAGGATATGAGTGACGGCCAGCCCGCAATGGCTGAAACAAGCGCCGCCCCTCCGTATCCAATACCAATCCCGACCAGACCGCCAATCAGCGTCAATACGACTGACTCAATTAAAAACTGAGTCAGAATCTGTCCCCTCGTCGCACCGAGGGATTTTCTGATTCCAATTTCCCGTGTCCGTTCTGTGACTGATACGAGCATAATATTCATGACACCGATTCCGCCGACCAAAAGGGAAATACCTGCAATTGAGCCGATAATCGTCGTCATAATTGCAGTTACTTTGCCAATTCCGGCCGCAATCTCTTCCATGTTCATCACTTGATATGAATCCTCTGTGCCATGATTGTCATTTACCAGCTGTGCCGCTTCTTTTCCAGCCGATTTTATGTCGTCTGCTGATTCGACCTGCAATGATACGTTACTGAAATCACTTGTGCCAAAAGAGGATTTCATCATATTAAATGGCACATACATTTCACTTAAATCGAAAGAAAGCAAGCCTGTTTCTTTTTTCAGCACGCCGATAATTTCAACGGGCTGTCCGTTTATCCAGACAACTTCACCTAAAGGGGAGGTTTTATCGAACAGTTCTTCAGCCATCTTTTGAGAGATGATTCCGGCTCTATTCCCAGCGAGAAAGTCATTGTCGGTAAATGTTCTGCCGCTTTCGATTTCTAAAGAATTGACATTCATGTATCCATCATTTATTCCGTTAACCGTAGCATCGGTTTCTTCTTCGTGATAACGCGCTGTCATACTTTCAGAAGTCGAAGCAACGACTTGTTTAATGCCTTCTATTCCTTTTAAACCTTTAATATCGTTTTCTGTAAACGTAGATTCAGCTGCGGCGTTCGGGTTGCTTGCAAGCTCCTCGTCGCTAGGCATATAGTACAGCTCCACAGTATTTCCCGGGCCGCTGATCGACTGCTTCAGCATTTGCTCGCCGCCCTGTCCTACCGCAACGACAACAATGACAGAGCCTACACCAATGATAATGCCGAGCATCGTTAAGATCGAACGCATTTTATGGGCAAGGACAGAGCTTAGAGCCATTCTGATGTTTTCTAACAGGCTCATTCTCCCACACTCCTTTGCCCGGAGCTGGCAGGAATAATGTTTCCGTCACGCACCATGACGATCCGATTCGTGCAATCTGCTACTTCAGGCTCGTGAGTAACCAGAACGATTGTCGTTCCCTCGGCATTTAATGCTGTAAACTGATCCATAATCGCCTCGCTTGTTTTCGTATCCAGCGCGCCGGTCGGTTCATCAGCTAAAATCAATTTCGGCTCATTCACGATCGCCCTCGCAATCGCCACCCGCTGCTTTTGCCCGCCCGACAGCTCGTTGGGCATGTGGAGCATTCGATCGGCTAACCCGACCTTTTCCAATGCTCTCTCAGCCCGCTCTTGACGTTCCTTTTTGCCTATCCCGGAGTAAATCATCGGCAGCTCGACATTTTTTTTTGCGTTCAGCCGCGGAAGAAGCTGAAATTGCTGAAATACAAAACCGATGGACCGGTTACGGACTGCCGCCAGTTCTTTATCTTTATATGAAGAAATGTCTTCGCCGTCCAATTGATATGTACCGGAAGTCGGCCGATCAAGACAGCCGATAATATTCATGATCGTCGATTTTCCTGATCCTGACGGCCCCATAATCGAGACATATTCACCTTGATGAATGTCCAAATCAATAGAATGGAGAACATCAAACGTTTCCTTTCCGATCTGGTAGCTTTTTCGCACATTAGAAAGCTGAATCATTTAAGATTTCACTTCCATTCCGTCAGTCACCTGATCAGATGGATTCAAAATGACTTGATCATCTTGGGAAAGCCCCTCTTTAATTTCTGTCAGGTCATCTGTCACTTCGCCGATTTTGACATCTACTCGCTTTGCTTTTCCGTCTTTTACTGTATACACATAATATTGGTCATCTTCTTTTTTGACTGCCTTTGAAGGAAGCGTATTTACTTTCCGTTTATCTGTTTCAATATTCATAATAAATTTAAAGCCTGGCTTTCCTTCTGGAAGATTTCCTTTTATTTTCACTTGAAGCGGGTATTGGACCGCCTGTTCTGTTCCTTGTGCCGCAGCGCTCTCCTGCTGATCCGGAACAAGCCCGACTGCGGAAACCGTGCCTTTCCATGTTTTACCCTGTATTACATCTGAAGTGAGTGTGACCTTCTGGCCTTTTTTGACTTTCAATGTATCGTATTCAGACAATTTCCCTGAGACGACAAGGTCTTTTGGGTTGCCGATATGTATGACAGGCTCTTGAATATCTGACTTTTTGGATGCCGCTTCTTGGTTGACAGAAATAACGGTGCCTTCAATTTCGCTTTTCACTTCAAGATCTGATACCCGGTTGGCAAGTGACTGTCGCTGAAGCTCGGTTTGTTTTAATTCGATCTCCGCTGTTTTTTTCTGCATTTGAAGCTCTGTCCGTTCAGATTCGATTTGTTTTTCTGCTTCTTTCTTTCCTACCTGTTTTTCCAGTTCTCTTTCTTTGCTGTCTAAGGCTTTTAACTTTTCTTGAATTTGGTCAATTTGAAGCCGATTGGATTCAGACGTTAACTGGTTCTGTTCTTTTTCCAGGCTCAGCTGCTCATTTGTATAGGTGACTAAAGGCGTGCCCTTTTTAACTTTATCGCCTTCCTTTACTTTAATGTCTTCTAATGTCCCTTTATCCGCTTCATAAAAGACATACTGTTCATTTGAAAATTTTAGCGTGCCAGGAACCATAACCGTTGATGAGATTTCATTTTCTTCAACGCTCCCCGTCTGTATCTCCTTGCCGGCGCTGCCGCTTGTCGGAGCGGCAGACCGGTATATATTGATTCCAACAAAAAGAGCGACTATAACTGCGATTCCAATTCCGATCCAGACTTTTTTCATGAGCTTATGCACCCGCCACAGAATTGATTAAACCTGAAAAAAGCGAAAATACAACTAAAATTCCGAATAGAATGATTGCTGAAATCCACCCGGCTTTTTTGGAGATGCCTCCCGTTTTGTGAAGTCCGATTGCTAATAATACAAAACTCCAGATGCTGAAAATTTCAAAGGTATTTAACACGCTGGCAAGAGCCCCATCAGATGGGATAATCCCTGCCAGTGACGTCGTGCTGTAAAGAGGATTCACGTCAGTCGTAAAAGCAACGATTCCATTAACCAATAATCCGAGACTGCTAATTAAAGAGACAAACAGACCGAGAGAAAGCATTTTTTTATATGTCGTAACTCCGCCTGATATTTTTACACAGAGCCAATAAATAAGAGGGGCAATAAATAATGCTGCGATACCGCCGATAATAGCGCCAGCCATTCCGCCAAATTTGGTTATTGTTGCGACAGTTTCCATTTGTTCAGCAGATAGCCCTTGCGTATCCTGGCTTTTCAAAAGCTCACTATAATCCGTACCGAGTGATTGCAGCACGGCACCGACGATGATAATTGCTGCAACAATCAAAAGCGGTCCCCATACAGCCGGCCTTTCTCTTATTCTTTCAAATTGAACGGACGGACTTGTGATTACTCCGAAAAGTGAAGGCTTTTCAGTCGCCGTTCCGCTGTTTTTTTCTACATTCGTTTCCATTTCAAAACCTCCTTGAGAATATCTAACAAATAGTACGGCAAGGATATCAAAAAGTTTCATGTTTTTCTAATAAATTTCCAAAAACCTTCAATATTGAAGGCTTTTCATATTATTCTATCGCTGTGCTGTATTGCGCTTTCACAAGCCCGGCATAAATGCCTCCTTTAGCGATCAGCTGATCATGGTTCCCTTCTTCTATTTTCCTGCCGTGATCAAGAACAATGATGCGGTCGGCGTCGCGGATCGTAGACAATCTGTGAGCGATCATCACTGCTGTACGCCCTTTCAGAAGCGTTTTTAACGCTTGCTGAATTTTTACTTCTGTCTCTGTATCAATGCTTGCCGTTGCTTCGTCAAGGATGATAATAGCCGGATCGGCGAGCAATGCTCTTGCAAATGAAATGAGCTGACGCTGACCGGCAGACAGTACGCTGCCCCTTTCCTCTACCTCTGTTGCGTATCCTTCCGCTAAATCGGAAATAAACTCATCCGCTCCGACCGCTTGGGACGCTTTCATCACCTCTTCATCCGAAGCATTTGGCCTTCCAAAACGAATATTTTCCATGATGGTCCCAGAGAAAATAAATGTATCTTGCAGGACAATGCTGATTTGAGAGCGCAGACTGGCAAGGGAAAGATCCTTAATCGGTATACCGTCTATTTTAATGGTGCCTCCGGTCGCATCATAAAAACGGCTGATTAAATTCGCAATCGTCGTCTTCCCGCTCCCTGTATGCCCGACAAGCGCAAGCGTCGAGCCCGCCGGAATAGAGAAAGAAACGGCGTGAAGGGCTTTTCGTTTTTCATCATACGAAAATTCAACCTCTTCAAAACTGATCTCCCCCTTTATCTTTTCATTATGAATGGCATTCGGCTTCTCCTTGACATTTGGCTGTTCGTCCAGAAACTCAAAAATCCGTTCTGATGATGCCATCCCCATTAACAGCTGATTATAGACCTGACCCAGTCTCGAAATAGGTTCCCAAAACATTCCCAGATAGAAAGCAAAAGAAACGAAGACGCCAATCGTAATGGTTTCATTCATGATGAGTGTGGCTCCATACCAAATCAAGACAGCCGTCCCAATCGCATTCGTCATTTCTACCAGCGGACGGAACATGGCATTTTTTCTAGTTGCTTCCTGCCATGATTCGTAGTTCTCCTGATTGACACCGTCAAAATACGCCATGTTTTCTTCTTCCTGCGTAAATGCCTGTGTGACCCGGATGCCCTGAATGCTTTCATTTAGATGAGAGTTGAGCTTTGATTGCTTTAGCCGTACCGTTTGCCAGGATCGGCGTATTTTTTTTCTGAGACTTGTTGAAATAAAAAACATAATCGGCAATGTCACCATGATGGCTATAGTCAGCTCAGGGCTAAGCGTAAACAAAATGATAATCACGCCGGCCAGAAGCAGCAAGTCGGTCAACAAATTGATGACTCCGCTTGTAAAGAGCTCCTGAAGAGAGTTAATATCATTCATGATCCTGACTAAGATCGAACCCGCCGACCGCTGATCAAAAAATCGATGGGATAAGCGCTGCACATGGGTAAATAAATGCTGTCGCAAATCGTAAATGACATGCTGGCCAAGCTGATTCATCCACCTGATTCTTAACACATTGGCGGCGTAATTGAGGACATATAAACCGCTAATAATAAAAATGAGCTGAATCAGCAGCTCCGAGTTTCTCCCTGTAATCGCTTGATCAAGAACATAAACGCCGATCAGAATGGGGATCACAAGCTTCACAGCAGTGCCCATCAATACGGTGAGAAAAGAAAGCGGCAAAATTGTTTTTCGATATGGTTTGACATAGCTCAGCAGCCGCCACATTTGAGCCCAGTTAAACGGCTTTTCAATGATTTCATCTGAAGAGTAATAGAAACGCTCTAAAATCCCCTGTTTTTTCGCTTGTTTCATTTGGCCCCTCCCTATCCGACCTCATGCGGCTCATTAATCATTTTGACATCACGGTATTGCAAATCGTAAATCTTTTTATAGTAGCCGCCTTTTTCAAGAAGCTCATGATGTGTTCCCCTTTCACGAATGCGTCCTTTATTAAAAACGAGAATTTCATCGGCGTGTTTCAGTGAAGAAATGCGGTGTGCGACGATAAAGGTTGTGCGGTTTTTCATGACTTCTTTTAAGGCAAGCTGTATGTTGTGCTCCGTTTGCATATCTACTGCACTTGTGGCATCATCCAATATTAAAATGCTCGGGTTCAAGCAGATGGCTCTCGCAATGGCAATACGCTGTTTCTGTCCGCCGGAAAGTCCCATTCCCCTCTCTCCCAGCATGGTGTCATACCCATCAGGAAGCTCCATAATAAAGTTATGAGCCTGCGCCCTTTTTGCCGCTTCGATGACGTCTTCCATTGAGGCATCCGGCCGCCCATACGAAATATTTGATCTGATCGTAGATGAAAACAAGAAGGATTCTTGAAGTACGACCCCGATATTGGAGCGAAGGGTTTTTAACGAATAATCTGTGATGGGTTTGTGATCAATGGTAATCATTCCGCTAACAGGACTGTAAAATCTGGTGAGAAGCTGTGTCACTGAACTTTTGCCTGAACCTGTCGGGCCCAACAGTCCGATTACCTTCCCGCTGTTTCCCTCAAAGCTTACATTGCACAGCGCGTTTGTTTGTTCTTTCCCGTATGCAAGAGAAACATTTTTGAAATGGACATCTCCGGTTAATTTTTGTTTATGCAAAGCATGAGGATGATCTGTAATGTCTTCTTCTTTTTCCAGAATGTCGAGCAGGCGTTCCCCTGACGCTTTTGCTTGAGAGAACATATTGATGACAAAACCTAAGTTCATAATCGGCCACATCATATAATTGACAAGGCTGAAGAAAGCAACAAGCTCGCCGGGATTGAGCTGATTTTGCATAACCAAGTAACCGCCGTATGAGAGGAGAGCTACAATACAAATGTTACCAATGAACTCCATTAAAGGGAAATACGCAGACCAGATGGATGATGTTTGTAAATACTGCGCCCTGTATTCTGCATTGGCTTTATTGAAAGTGCTGATCTGAAAATCTTCCCTGGAAAGAGATTTAACCGTATTAATGCCGCTGATATTTTCCTGGACTTTTGTATTGAGTTTCGCAAACGATTTGCGGATGCCTCTGAAGGCGGGATGGACTCTTTTGTCAAACCGGTATACCGCAACCGCGAGAAATGGCAGAACAGCTATTGTCACAAGCGTGAGAGGAACAGAATAGTAAAACATAACCGACAGGCTGATGGCTACCAGCAGGCCGAAACGAATGAGCTCAGCGAGACCGTATGATAAGAAAAAACGAAGCCCTTCAACATCAGCAGTCAGCCTGGACATCAAATCTCCTGTTTTCGCGTTATCATAGTAAGAAAAAGAAAGCCGCTGCAGTTTTTCATACAGACCATTTCTCAGCCGATAAACGGATTTGATCCCGAACATATCACCTAAATACTGATGAAAAAAGGTAGCCGTTCCTTTCAAAACCATTACCGCAATAAATCCTAAGCTGACCCACGCCGCAAGCTGATACTGCCGTCCCAACACGATCTCATCAATCGTAATTTGCAGGATAATCGGATAAACGACAGTAATTGCAGTCATCAAAAGCATGGCTAGAAGCGACCACATAAACACTTTTCTGTACGGCCAATAATACATTTTTAATCTTTTAAATGTCTCCATATCCAGCACCTTTCCAACATTTATCATCTTTACTATATCGATACCCGAAATAAATTTCTATTATTTTTCAAAATTTCAGTCTAATTATGGAATGAGTCTCTTACTTCATAGGGAGTAACATATGTAGAATAAACGCTTACAGAAAATCATTGTATGCTGGGGATACTTGGGGATATGCCAATGAAATACAGAAAAACCGGACGGCTGAAATGCCGTCCGGTTTTCATCCCCCGCTGACCGGCGGTATGATGGCTACCGTGTCACCTGAAGATAAAGAGGTATTTTCTTTTACATAGCTTTCGTTGACGGCAATCATAGCCGTATCAATAGATTCAAGACCGTATTGTTCTTTTAGATTCACTTTTATTTCATCTGTGGTTGCTTGTTCCATATCTATTTCTATTGCTTGTGTACCGGCCTGTTCAGCCAGTCCTGCAAATAAAAGAATTTTAATCATGCTGCTCTCCCTCGCTTAGGTCTGGTTTTCCGTTCGGATAAGCTGTTGTTTCTAGCTGGTCGCCGATCCATTGCTCACCGTCTTCCCAAATTTCTTTTTTCCAAATCGGCACAATCTGTTTAATGCGTTCAATCGCATACTCATTGGCTTCATATGCGGCTTTTCGATGGGGAGAAGATACAGCAATCACTACCGCTGCTTCACCGATATCGAGCACACCTATACGGTGCGTGATCGCAGCTGAGGCACCTTCCCATTTTTCTTCGATTTCAGCGCCGATTTGAGCAAGCATTTGCACGGCCATCGGTTCATATGCCTCATATTCAAGCCGAACCGTTCTTTTTCCGTTTGTCCATTCCCGAACCGTACCAATAAATGTCGTAATGGCTCCTGCTTCCCGTTTCTCCACTTTTTTGACGATGTCTTCAGTATTAATGGGTGTTTTCGTAATCTCAAACCGTTCCATTATCCAGATTCCCCCTTTAGCTGTGAAAGCACAAAATCCACGGCAACCGGATCATCCGCATGAAAAACGGGTAATCCCTGATGCTCTGTCATATGCTCTTTTTTTCTATAGATGATGGCGATTATATTTACTGCTTGCAGCGCTTCCAGATCTTCCTTTTCACTTAGGATAACCACTTTAGGATAAGGGGCTTTTTTAAAGCCTTCAATCAGAAGACAGTCTGTTTCGAGAAATTGGTATAACTCAATCAGCCGTGCCAAATCCCAATTGCGGCGGGCAGTCAGCTGTAACACACCAGCACCTTCTACCGCTGTTACACCAGCACCTGCCGCCTTGTAACGGTCCGTGTCTTTTCCTTCCGTGAGCGTTTGCGGTTCACCGCCGTGACCATGATGCTTCAGGCAGCCCAAATGGACTCCCTGTTCAGAGGCTTTTTCAAGAATGCGCTCAATAAACGTTGTTTTCCCGCTGTTTTGAAATCCTACAACTTGGACGATCGGGAAAGGACGGACCAAGGCCATTCACTTCCATTCTCTTCTCTGATGAGCAGTACTTGAACCGTTCTGCCAGATTCGTAGCCTCGCGTGCCGCCCGGCAGGATAATAAATGCATTGGCAACTGCAAGTGATGTGACAGAGCTCGACTTATCTAAGCCAACGGGTGTCGCCAACAGCTTCCCTTCCTGATGGTGCACGAGCGCACGAACAAATCGGGTAAATGGGTTCGGCTTCGGAAAATCCTTGGTCAAAACAGCTTCCGCACAAATTGAATGCGGTGTTTCATTGAGCAGCCATGTCTGGATTATCGGTTTGACAAACAGTTCAAAACCGACATAGCATGCCGACGGATTACCTGAAAGGCCAAACAGCAGCATATCGTTTGCATGCGCCACCGTTGTCACGCTGCCCGGGCGCATGGCAACTTTATTAAACAGCACGTCCGCTCCGAGTTTTTCATAGATCGCAGGCAAAAAGTCAAAGTCACCGACTGACACACCTCCAGTTGTGATCAGGAAGTCCACCTTTTTCATCGCTTCTTTAACTGCAGCAAAGCTTTTATCCAGTTCATCAGAGATTTTCCCTAAATAAAGCGGTGTTGCGCCTGCTTCTATCGCTTGCGCATATACCATACTCGCATTGCTGTTGCGGATTTTTCCCGGTTCCAGCGGATCACTGACATTCAGCAATTCGGTACCGGTTGCGATAATCCCGACTACAGGCTTTCTCACGACAGGCACAGATGCGTATCCGAATGTTGCCAAAAGAGCCGTCACTCCTGGTGTCACCCGGGTGCCCTTTCTCAGTAAAACACTCCCTTTTTGAGCGTCCTCACCTGTTTTTGAAATATTATCCCCCGTCTGAAAGCGGCGTTTTAAAGACATAAATGACTTCCCATTCTCCTCAAAGGCTTGAGTCAGTTCAATCATGACGACTGCATCTGCCCCTTCAGGGATTTGCGCGCCAGTCATAATCCGCACGGCCTGAAACGGGCCAAGTTCTTTTTCAGATACTGCTCCCGCTCCAATATGGTCAATAACTTCAAACCGAACTGGGTTTTCACGTGAAGCTTCTGCCGTATCGCACGCTCTGACAGCAAAACCATCGTATGGCGAACGGTCAAACGCGGGTACGTGGTGATCCGCAGTTATATCTTCGGCTAAAAACCGATGAAGGCTGTCTTCAAGCGCCACCCATTCTGTTTCACCTTGTTTTTGAAAATGGCAGACACGCCGAACTGCCTCGTCTACCGATATCGGTGTTCTTTTCTCCAGCATTCTGACCCCTCCTGTTGTTACAATCCAATCACTCTTGCCAACACGGAGTTGGCTTCTTTCACATCATTTGTTCCATGCACCAGTGCCCGTCCATCATTGAAAATGACAATTCTGAAATCCTCGTAAAAAATATGCAGCAAAAACGCATTGGCCTCGACCTTGCCGATTGTTTTCAGCCGCTTAATGAGCTCCTGTTTCGGGATTCTTTTTAATGATTCTGACCTTACCTGCACTGTATCACGGCCGCATAATACAGCAGCTTTTGGTGTGTTCCAATCCTGAAGATAAGGATATACCACATTAGCTCCGCAAGATGGGCATTCCTCACGGCGTACATGATTAACGTTAATCTTCATATGCGAATTGTTCCAGACATCAAATGTCACAAAACCCCGCTGTATTGCTTCTATTTGGCCGGTTAACAGCTTTAATGCCTCAGCCTGCTGATATGCTGAAACGATATGCACAGCAGGCGGAATAATGCCGGCAGTATCACACGTCGCCCCGCCGACAGGAATTTGCTCAAACAAACAAGACAGACAAGGGGTTTCTCCGGGAATGACCGTCATGAACATTCCCTGGCTGCTTACACAGGCGCCATAGACCCAAGGTGTCTTTGTTTTCTGGGCAAGATCGTTTATCAGCATGCGGGTTTCAAAATTATCTGTCGCGTCGATCACGACATCTGCTTTTTCAATCAGCGGCTCAAGCGTTTCGGCTGTTCCTTCGGTAACATACGCATCAATATGTATTTCGCTGTTAATCGCTGATAGATGCTCTTTGGCAGCCATGGCTTTTGGCATGCGGAGTTTGGCATCGCTTTCTGTATAAAGCTGCTGTCTTTGAAGATTGGTCCACTCCACATAGTCACGGTCAATAATGGTAATAGTACCGACTCCCGCTCTCGAAAGCCCTTCAGCTCCTGCAGTGCCGAGCGCTCCCGCTCCGACAATCAGCACATGGCTGTCTGCCAGTCTTTTCTGACCCTCTTCCCCAATTTGCTTAAATCTGATTTGCCGTGAATAACGTTCCTCCATCAAACCTGTTCTCCTTATCTTTTATGTCATCTTATCATGTTATTGCCCCGTCAGTCCCTCTTGAGGGAGTTCGATTTTTCTTCCAAACAGCTAAAATCATCACGTGTATTAATGTTGATAAACTCTGCCGGGTTTGCTCCGATATTTTCAGCCTGTACGTAACAAACCGAAATTCTGCCTAATAAATCTGATATTCTCAACCTCTTCTCAGAAAGCTGATCGTATAGAACTGGCATGATACGTTTGTGGTAAATCGCAATCAATGGCTGCACTTGTCCGTCTGAAATTGGGACTACCGCGTCCGCACCGGCAGTCATCAGACGTTTGAGCTCCAGCATCGTCCTTCTTTGTATCAGCGGTGTGTCACAGGAAAGAACAGTATAAAGATCACCGTCTGTCTTTTTAAAAGCGGTATATATACCAGCCAATGGCCCCATGCCTTGAAATGGTTCAGCATCTTGATACACTTCATTTTCACCGTTTTCTTGAAATCTATCAATAAATTCGGGACGGCTGATGATAAACGTATGTTCTCCAAGTGCCTCTTTAGCGCATTCATAAAGCATCCTGCCCTTCCATTTGACAAACGCCTTCGGTTCTCCAAATCGCCGCGAGGCTCCCCCTGCCAGCAGTACGTTTACATGCTTCAAATCATCTCACCTCTAGTTTCGTTAAAAGCATAGCAAAAGCAAAGGCTCAACGCTACTGCTTGTCTGTTTATTAAAGAGGAATAGCTGTTCAGTATTTGCATATTGTAGTGTTAACATCATGAGGGAGATGGTTCGAATGAAAAGATCAGGTCCTTTTTTCCACGACGTGTCTCAGGAGAACCTTTATTTAAAATCCGAGCTTTCAAGGTGCCATAAGCTGATTTCTGAACTTGAAGCAAGCTACTTTCATCAGAAAAATAACAAACTGCTCAAAGAAAATAACGATATGAAAGAAAAACTCCAGCAGCTGTCTACCGAATTAACACATATGTCAACAAAAGAAAAACATGCCTCCCACACCAGCCAAACCCTGCACCAAATAAGAGCTGAATTGCTTGATAAAATCGTTGTTTTGCAGGAGCTTCTATCTGCTGAAACCTATAAACGCAGAGCCGAAATCGAAGAAAAACATAAACTTCATATTGCTAAAGTCAAAATCGAAGAAGAAAATAAAAATCTTCATAAACGGATCAGCGAACTTCAAGCCTCAATTGAGCAGGAACAAAATGCACTGCTTCAGGCAAAACAGCAAGCCGAATTGATAAAAGCCGAAAATGGGCGTCTTAAAGAGCAAATGGTAGAAAAAGAATATCAGCTAAAACATATTAAAATAGAAGTTGATCATATGAAAGATCGAATCATAGAAACGAAAGAAAGACTGCTAGACATAGAAAAAACGAAAGAAAAATTATTTCACGAAACTATTATATCGTATAAACGGCAGCTTGATGAAAGCGATGCCTGGATTGCTTCTCATTTTGCTGATATTGATGGCGGCACGACACAAAAAGAAAAAACGGAAGAAGAAGCTCCAGCGGTCTACGCGCAGCCAAATCATGTAGAGACCATCCTTGAAGATGTCACCAAACAGATACATGTGCTTCAAAAACAGCTTGCCCGCGCCCAATCATCAGACCAGGCCAAGAGCCATACAATCGAAGAGCTGAAAAACAGAGCCGCTGAAGAAAAGCCTTATCAAAAGTGGGTGTATAAGCTTAATCTTGAAAAAGAAAACAAACCTTCACAGAAAAAACCTCAATAAAAAAACTGCTTGAGCGATGCCAAGCAGTTTTTCTTTATATTTATTCATTTGCTGATTCTGCAGATTCGATTTCACCCTCTAAAATGTACTGCCCGCGATATGGCTTTTTCACTTCCGGGTACATTTTAATTAAGCTTTGCATAAACGTTGTCATATTAGGGATTTCAAGACCGCTTTCTTTTTCAATCTCTTTTTGAAGCTCCGAGCTCTTAATCGCCGCGTTGTGGCGTTTTAATGTTTTAATAGCAGCTTCACGCAGCTTAGCTGCTTTTGATCCCGGTCTTGCCGTTCCTCTTCTTCTTCGTGTAGTTCCGTCTGGTATACCGGCAGGAAGAGAGGAAATAGATTGAAGCTGAGGCTGAACAGACTGCTGCTGTGATTGCGGCTGATAGCTTCTGATTTCCTGAGCCGCAAGCTCAGCGAGAACCGGCAGAGAGTCAGGTTTTTTTTCAGAACGGAAATCCTTTTTGATTTCGGAAGGGCTTCCATTTCTGTCCAGCTCTCTTAATTTTGCGTATATTTTATCACGTTCAATTTGATATTCACGAATGACTTTCACTTCAGCTTCATTTAATTGTTCTAACCGCAAGCGCAAAGCTTCTCTTTCATTAAACATTCCTCAATGTACCCCCTATCAAAATTAACATCTTTAATTAAGATATTAGATTACAAAAGTAATTTTATCAACTATTATTTTAGCATTTTACTATTATATTTACTCTATGAAAAATTCCTTATTTTCTGAAAAAGTTTTATTTTTCAAAAGAGTCCTTTATTCTCAAGGGGTCAAGGGTCTTTCTAGTTTATTTGGTATAATGTTGAAAATATATATTTTACTTACTTCTTTAAAGAAATTTAGTGTAATATCTACAATTTTCGAGTTATGAGATATGAGATTTATCTAAAATTGAGGAAAAACATCAAAAATCAGCTGTGTTTTTTAGCGTATCAATCAAACAAATCATCAATTCCTATACCCAAATTTGGAAAAATAAGCTTCTTACTCTTCTTCCATTGCTTTTTGCACAAATAAAAAACCTGATGTGATCAGGTTTTTAGGAAATACTATTTAGTCATATACCTATTCCATTTCAGCCAGAACGCGGTTCACACGTTTTTCAAGCATTTTCATACCGCTCCCGCCGGCTTGGAAGTGACGGAGCTGTCCTGTTTTATCAAACACATAATATGCAGGTACATATTCATTTTCAAATGCATCGGTTAAAGCATGGTCACTGTCAACAAAAATCGGCTGAGTGATATCGTGTTCAGCAGCTGTTTCTTTAATTTTACCAAGGTCAAGATCATCTTCGGAACGAGGCATATGCACAGCTACAACATTCAGTTGATCTTGATATTTATCACGAAATTCATTCACTTGCGGCATCGCTTCTTTGCACAAGTGGCAGCTGATGGACCAGAAATGAATAAGCGTCGGCTTTTCCCCAATCAATTGCCCTCTCGTCACTTCACCATTTAACCAAGCTTTTTCTCCCGTCAATTCCGGCATGGGCTGACGTAATTTCATTGCTTTTTCCCTCCTATTTAACAGAAAGGCCTAACGAATATGCTAGACCGCTTTTCGTTCTTGGAAAGAATTAAAGTGTTTTTTGGCCTGGTTTCCAGTTAGCCGGACATAGTCCGCCAGTTTGCAGCGCCTGGAGAACACGAAGCGTTTCATCAACATCACGCCCAATGTTGTTGTGGAAAACAGTTTGATATTGAAGCTCCCCTTCAGGATTAATAATAAACAATCCGCGCAAAGCCACACCTTCTTCTTCGATTAAGACGCCATATTCCCGGGATACCTCATGGTTTGTATCAGCAGCAAGCGGATATTTCAGCTGGCCAAGACCGTTTTCTTTGCGGTCTGTATTGATCCAAGCTAAATGAGTATGGATGGTATCAGTTGAAACCCCGATGACTTCTGCATCAAGATCTTCGAACTCGTCATAGCGGTCAGACATTGCTGTAATTTCTGTCGGACAAACAAAAGTGAAATCCATTGGATAGAAGAATAGCACTGTCCATTTGTCGTTTTTCATGTTTTCCTCAAGACTTACTTTGCCGAATTCTTTGCTTGCAAGGACTGCTTCCATTTCAAAACGAGGAGCTTGTTTACCTACCATACGTTCTGCCATATGTATCCCTCCAATTTATTTTTTGGCTTAAAGGTCAAAATCGCATGAAAATAAAGGATGATTAACCATTTTTAGTTATATCGCAATGCCATTATATAAAAGCAGATTTCCCGAGTCAATTTTTAACAAATCATGTATGTCTTTGGCTTCGACATTTTTGAATAAAACGTTTAACATGGTCATGTACAGGGTAACTAGTCTCAATGTGCAGCAATCAATTAGAAAAGGAGCTCAACATGGACTTTATTAAACAATATGATTGGGCGGGACTGATTACAAATGCCGGTGTTCTGCTCATTAAACTCGCCATTATGATATTGCTCTATTTTATCGTTCGATCATTAGGCATGAAAATCATTAAACATCTGTTTGCAAAATTCGAGGAGCAGAATAGCTTGTCTATCGGACGTGCACATACGCTCCGAAGCCTGACTCTTAACATATTTGCTTATACATTGATTTTCATATTTTTCGTCATGGTTCTAGATTTGTTTCATTATGATCCAAGCGCTCTTTTAGCGGGGGCAGGAATCGTCGGCCTGGCTGTCGGATTTGGCGCCCAAGGGCTTGTCAGTGATATCGTGACAGGTTTTTTTATTTTGCTTGAGAAACAATTGGATGTCGGAGATTATATTACCGTTTCCACCTTTGACGGAATTGTCGAGCAGGTTGGCTTAAGAACAACTCAAATCCGCAGCTTTGACGGAACACTGCATTACATCCCCAACAGAAACATCACAAACGTGAGCAATCATTCTCGTGGTACCATGCAGGCTCTTGTTGATATTAAAGTGCCGGCTGAAAGAAACATTGATGAAATGATTCATATTTTACAGCAGGTTTGTGATGAAACGGCAGCGGCTCTTCCACAAATAAAAGAAGGCCCAAATGTCATCGGCATTCAAGAACTGGGGACTTCTGAAATTGTGATCAGGGTCATTGCCAAAACAGAAAATATGGAACAGTGGCGAGTCGAACGAGTGTTGAGAAAAGAAATAAAGAACGCGTTCGACCGCGCTTTCCCTAAAGAAACAGAATAATAAAAGAACCGAAGCTTTTTGCTTCGGTTTTTATGTTACTGAATTCTGCTCTCAACTTCGCTGCAAATTTCTTCAGCCGTCATCCCGGAAGCTGTAATGACAGGTGCTTGTGTTACCGTATCGGCTATCCCTTGCACATTATTATCAAGACCTGTTACGACAAAGCAGTCACAGCCTTGAGCATCAGCAGGGCTTTTCATCATTACAACGTCATATCCTTTTTCTTTTAAAGCAGCTTCTACATCTGATAACGATTGTTCAATTCCAATTTTTTTAGCCATTTTTGAACACCTCCGTTTACTAGAGTGCTCATTTTATGGAATTTTATTCTTTCATTTGTACTTAATTGGCATAAACAGAAAAATAACCTGTCATGACATTAACCGCTGTTTCTATCGCATTTTCATCGGGATTCAGCTTAGCGTGATGAAGCCCATGTTCAGAATCAGCGCCGAGCCAGAACATGAAGCCGGGATATTTTTTCAGCATGTAGCCAAAATCCTCTCCAGTCATAGCTTCTTTTGCTTCAATTACTGTCGCCAGTTGATGTTCAGCAACAAAAGACATAAATTCTTCTGTTAATCCGCTCGTATTGTAAACTTGGTGATAAACAGACGGATATGTCACTTTTCCTTTGCAGCGGAATCCGATTTCGATTCCTTTCACCACATCTTCAATCCGTTCCTTTACCTGTTTCATCGATTCTTCAGAAAGCGTGCGGATCGTGCCTTCCAGGTGGGCCGTTTCCGCAATGATATTTTGTGCCGAGCCTCCGGTAATGGTACCAACTGTAATAACAGCACTGTCTAGCGGATCTGTGTTTCTAGAGATAATCGTTTGCAGCTGGGTGACAAGTGTACTTGCCGCTACAACCATATCCTCAGCCAAATGCGGATATGCCGCATGTCCCCCTCTGCCTTCCAGATCGATGACTAGCTCTGATGTATTCGCAAATAGAAGGCCGCTTTTTGTCGCAATGGTGCCTACCGGAAGCTCTGGAGCAATATGAAGCGCAGTGATGAAATCAGGCTGCCATTTTTTTAATACATCGCTCTCAAGCATTGGTTCCGCACCGCCAGGCCCTTCCTCTGCCGGCTGAAACAGAAAAAGCAAATCATGTTTGACTGGGTGGTGAACAAAATGATCAATAATGCCGAGTGCAATCGTCATATGCAAATCGTGGCCGCAGGCGTGCATGTTGCCGTGATGCTCTGATGCGAATGGAAGACCAGTTTGCTCTTCTATAGAAAGCGCATCGATATCCGCTCTGTACGCCAGCATTTTTTTCGGCGCCGTCCCGTTCACTTTTACAAAAAGCCCTGTTCGCCATTTCTCAATTTCAATTCTGTCTTGGGGATATTGTTCCAAGACATGTAATAAATACTGCTGGGTTTTGAACTCCTGAAATCCAAGCTCCGGTATACGATGCAGATCTCTGCGAATTGCGATGAGCTCCTCTTTCTTCATTTCTATTCCTCCTGCCTATACGAATAAGGCGTGGATACATTATCCACGCCTTTTTTATCAAACTTTTCCTTACAGCTGGCGTAATTCCTGCTTGATTTCAGTTTTGCCTTTTGTTTTTTCATCAATGTCTTTGATTTTTTTAGCTGGTGTGCCTGCAACGACAGTGTATGGCTCAACGTCATTTACCACGATCGCTCCCGCAGCAACAACAGCTCCTTTACCTACTGTTACACCTTCAAGCACAACAGCATTTGCGCCGATTACGACGTCGTCTTCAATCACAACCGGTTTAGCGGATGGCGGCTCAATAACGCCCGCAAGTACAGAACCCGCGCCGATATGGCAGTTTTTTCCAACAGTAGCTCGTCCGCCAAGCACAACGTTCATATCAATCATTGTGCCTTCGCCGATGACTGAACCGATATTAATAGAAGCACCCATCATGATGACTGCGTTATCACCGATTTCAACTTGGTCGCGGATGATCGCGCCCGGCTCGATACGCGCTTTGATGTTTTTTAGATCAAGCATTGGGATCGCAGAATTGCGGCGGTCATTTTCAACCACATAGTCTTCGATTTTGCTTTGGTTTTCTTCGATTGCTGTTTGGATTTCGCTCCACTCACCGAAAACGACACCAGTGTTTCCGTTGATAAAAGCTTTCGCAGATTCGCCGAAATTGATTCCTTCCAGCTCACCTTTCACGTAAACCTTTACAGGTGTAGATTTTGTACTATTTTGAATAAATGAAATAATTTCATTTGCGTCCATCATTTTCATATGTATAGTCCTCCTCCTGATTTTCTACCTCATTACTGTATCAAAGGAAAGATACAAAGACAAGAAAAAAAGGAACAGCCGTTTTAGCAGTTCCCAGTGAGTGATCAGACAGCGCACCCGCTTTTCTTTGCGAATTGTCTCCCGAAGTTTATTAATTCTTCCTCTTCTTCACCTTCTGGATTATTTTCGATTTTTACCGAAGGCAGCACAATGTCGCCACCGCATTCTTTTATTTTTGCTTCGAGCGTATCAACCGCTCCGCAGAAAAATTCATATGCTGTATCACCGGAACCGAATACAGCGCATGTTTTACCGGAAAAATCAATCTCCTCCATGTCTTCAGCCAGATCTAAAAATTCATCAGGCAGATCTCCGTCTCCCCACGTGTAGGTCCCCATTATGATATGGTCATAATCGGTAAACAGCTGGGCATCATCAATATCCATTGCTTCGAAACGGTCTACTTCTGCTTCCGCCTCCTGAAGCCCCTTTTCAATCAAATCTGCCATTGCTTCAGTGTTGCCTGACATTGTTGCATAAACGAGCAAAATCTTCGCCAATTCCGTTCCTCCTCTAATGAATCATTGCTGAAACTTCGTACGGCTGGACAAATTTACATTCATACAAGCCTGCGCAAAAGAAATTCTCTTTCTGATTGGCCACTCTCCATCCATGCCCCTTAATGGTATCGAACCATTTTAACGACCGGGCTTCGAGATCAGCCTGGTAAATTCTCGAAAAACCATTTTCATCTTGTGTTGTAGTGACATATATAATGCCATCATCCTCTGAAAGATCAAGAAATGACTCTTCAATTCTGATCATGCTGGATTGAATGATGAATTCTTCACCATTCAAAAGATTCCGTACAGTGACAGCACCGTGCTTTCCTTTCACAGAACCCATCGCCGCCACCAGCCAATTTTCATTGAACACGAGCATGGATGCCGTCATCCGGTTTTTTTCTTTTTTGACAACTTGGACAGTGTCACGCTTAATGTCGTAAGCCCAAATGCCGCCAAAATATTCGTGTATTTGCGTGCCGATAAAAAGATTGCCCCCGTGAAGGCATAGCGACCGGATAACAGGGGGATTATGAAATTCGGCAAAAGGTTTGGTTACGCGCCATGAGATACCAAAATCATCCGATACATAAATACAATGCTTACCGTGGGCGCAGACAAACCCGTTGTTTCTGCCGGTAATCGCCCACACTGTTGCATTTGTCGGAAAGCTCGACATCGTCCAGGTTTTCCCTTCATCAGCCGAACGAATGACTGTTCCCTTTTCACCGACGCCAAATAAGTAAGGCCCTATGTAGCTGATACAGTGTATCTTACTTTTCAAACGAAAAAGCTTTCTCCAGCCCTGCTCCAAAGAATAATGAAAAATGCCTTCTCTTTGTACCGCCACAAAATATCCAGAAAACGCCGAGGCCGTAACAGCAGTTGCTCCTTTATGAAACATGGCTTTTTTCCTTGTTCATATAATCTGCCCATGCAAGAAAACCTCTCGCAAACGCTCGGCAGCTTTCCACATCTTCATCTGTTTCAGGCGCTAATTCAATTTTTAGTGTTTCCTGGTAAACAGCAGCTCCCGCCTCTTGCAGCATGGCATTGAACAAATTCACCGCTTCGCAAAACTTTGGATAAGAATAATCGCCAGACCCGAAGCAGGCTGTTTTTAAACCATTAAGCTGAAGCTGTTTGACCTCTTCGAAAAAATCCTCCGCTTCGTAGGGCAAATCGCCGTCCCCCCATGTATAGGTGCCAATCAGTACATAATCATAGGAGGTTAAACAAGACGCATCCGCATCTTCTATCTCGACACAATCGATATCCAACTCATATTCCTGAAGCGTATCTTTTATTATGAAGGCAATGTCTTCTGTATTTCCTGACATGCTGGCATATGTAATCAAGGCTTTAGCCATGTTATCACCCCATTAATTGATAATGATTTTCAATATCATATGTATCACTTTAAATGATAATGATTTTCATTGTCAACAGATAAATAAAAAAAAAGACAGCACCTCGCTGTCTTTAAAATGGATTTTCCTGATCCAGCATATCCTTTATCACTTGTACAAAAGCTTGAACTTGTTTCAGTTCAAAGGCAGGCTCATAGCCTAATAACCATGTATCCCGACCGATCGGATGCCCTTTCATGTCTAAGAGAGGCATTTTATTCACTTTATCTTCATTTTGAAGGGTAACAGACGGCAAAATGGCATAACCGATTCCGTGCAGCGCCATCTGTTTGCACGTTTCAATCTGATCAACCAATATCGTCTGTTTCGGCGACGTTTTAAATTTTTGATGCCACCAGTGCTGAATTTCCTGAAAATAAGTGCTGTCACTTTTAAACTGGATAAACGGCCGTTCTGTATGGGCAATATCTTCGATGCAGGAAATTTCAGTATCCACTAAATACAGATGATCTGTCATTAAGTAATCTTTGCGCCCCTTCCACTCAGGGTTGCCTCTTATAATGCCGATATGAACCTGATCCTCATACAAGCTTTTCAGCATTTCGCTGCTCCACCCGGTTATGAGCGAGATCTTTGCATTCGGATACTTTTCCACATACGTCTTCAGGACTTTAGGGAGCCAATGCTGACCGATTATGGAGGCGACGGCAAGCTTCAACGTGCCGTGAATTTCACCTTCAAGCTCGTCAATATTTTCTCTTATTCTTTCCTGCTCTAATGTCACATCATTCGCAAACTGAATGATTTTCTCACCGGCGGGCGTTACCGTTAATCCTTTTTGGGATCTTAAAAAGATTTTTGTTCCCCACGCCTTTTCAATGGTTTGTAAGCGCTGAGATAAAGCCGGCTGAGATACAAAAAGCCGTTCTGCCGCCTTTCTCATATTTAATTCCTCAGCTAAAACTACGAGCATATGAAGCTCTTGAAGCTGCATGTCGTCCTCCTTTTTGTTATCAATAAGTTTTTCTTATCTCCCATTCTAATAAAATCTTAGTTTCTTATTCAAGCCCTATTCTCGTTTAAATTATGTATGCGCTTTCTTTTTTCACTCTGCCTATATAATAAAAATAGGCCGTACAGCCTACTTATTCAATGAGCGTATATGCTTATTCAATTCCTTTAAAACGACTCTTCTCGTAAAAATCCCTTCAAAAACCTGCTCGTCATTTTCGACACAGACAAATCCGTTATTAATGACCATGCCGAATCCCTTCATAATCGGATCATTGATATGCAGGCGCGGAATGTCAGTCAGCATGACTTCCTCAACAGTGATTTGGTCAAGCTTTTCAAACTCAATTCGCTCAAGCCCAAAAATACTGTTCATGATCATATTTGTCCCGATTAAGCCATGTAAACGATAGGAAGGATCCAGAACCGGGATGGCTGTGTATCCGGTTTTTGTCAATACTAATAATGCATGCTCAAGGTTATTTCCGACTTGCACGTGCGCTACTTTGTCTGCCTCAATCATAAATTGTCCGACTGTTGCCTCAAGAAGTTGATCTGATTGTAAGCTTATCATGTTTTCGACCCCTTTTCATTTTCATCATCAATACATTCCCTATATTGCAATAATATAAACTTTATCAGTATTTGTCGAAAAGTTTCCTTTCAATAAAAAAGATACTCTTTGTGGAGTATCAATTATAGGGTGTCCCATTAATTTTCAAATCGAAATCGGTCGTATAGCGTTACAAGTTTTTTGTAGGTGGTTCCGTCAACGTTTTTGGTCCCTGTCTCTATATCGTTGATCTCACTGCTTAATAGCTCGATGGCATACTCATGGTTGATCAGGATATTCAGCAGAAGTTTTTGTTCTTCTTCTGTAAATCGTTCACCGATAAGACTCATTCGCAATCAGGCCCCCTGTTTTATACTGAATACCTCTGAAAGCAAGACAACTTACTTTCAGCTCTACCGCTAGAATAAGTAATCAGATAACAAACGTCAACCGCATAATTCGACATTTACCTTGGCTTTTCCAGCCAAATTATTTTGTGAAACGATTTGCATAGCTGAAGGCAGTGTATGAATCCGGCTTTATTTTGGCCTCAATCCCCATGGAGGTAATACGTCCAGTCATTTCTTGGATCAGATCTTTTGTAAGCCCTTTTTTCCCAATATCCAAGTGAACTTCAAAGGTAAGATCCGCCCCCTCACCGGTAAAGGGCAGGAGCAGATCGGTAATATCCATTAAGTGTCCATCAAGAATATGAGCGGCCGTTTCTTGGCTGTACGCCGTTTCTAACGAAATCTTCTCCCGAAGGCTATGTATGGGTCTGTCGACTGTATGATTTTTCAAACAGCCCCAAGCTCCCTTGCCTGTACGATGCAAATGCAATGCGGTAATAAACTTTGTGTAATCGCGGTAAACCTGTGAATCGGTTCCGATCGATAACACATAAGAAGAACGGGGGTCCTTTTGAACAAAGGCTTTAAGCCGTTCCATCACATCTTGAAAGGTCATCTGTGCTTCTGAAAGATTATAAAACAGAAAAGAATCAGCCATCACGACACTCCTTTTCAAGGATTTACAACCATGAAACAAGTATGTTCCTTACCGTTTATTTCGATTACTTTTGCAAAGGCGGAAGCTTGTTCCCCCCTATTTCAGGAATCTTACTGAAGAAGTTCAAAGATTTCGATGGAAACCATGTCGATATTATCAAACGGATATGTGTTAGGTTTTTCACCTTTTTGGAAAACCGTCAGTTCAAACGTTTGATTTTTTTCGAAATATTTAACACTGCATATTTTCTCACCATTCACTTCGAAATAGCGTTGCATTGGCTCGTTAGCCGCTTCCGCTGTTTCTTGCAGACTTTGCAGCCGTGTGATGATACCCATTAATTGTGACATTCTAAAAAAAGACTCCTTTCAAAAAGCAACTTCAAATCAACAAGTATTTATTATAATACAAGTTCTATTGAGCATCATACCATAAAGTCGGACAGGATGGCATTTTCACTGCTGAATTTAAGCAAAGAAAAAAAGTGAAAAAAACTATTTTTCTTTAGTTTGAGGCTTTTTTTGAATGTCATGCACACAATTATAATTTTTTTCGAATCTTTGCAGCATTAAGAATGCCTTTTTGCAACTTTGTCAAAACCTTCTTTTGAATTTTCTGGTGAAGTCCCGCGTGGCCATAATCAATGGGAGTCATGCTGGATAGAGTAAACACGGACCTGAAATAAATAATCATTTCAGAACGAATTTTCCTCCTCACCCGTGCAGCAGTGTCAGGGGTGTTCGGCACTGAATGTTTCTCCCCGTGTTAAACGTTTACCACTAGTTAGGTTTATTGTTTCATTGGATTGTCCTATGCTTTGACAAATAAAAAACTTGGCGGGGGTAGCGCCAAGTTTTTTCGGATCTTGATCTGATAGAGGGGTTGGGGAACAGAGAGTAGCTTCTCTCTATAATTAAATGATAATGATTCTCAGTATCAATGTCAATCGTTTTTTGATATTTTTTTCAATTCATAAAAAAAACGGCCTCTCAGCCGTTAAATCAATCCATCCTGCTCATATAAATATGAATAAGGCAAGTCTATAAATAAATACACCTGATCCTCCATCGGATACGAAAACGTTCTAATCATTTCACCTGTTTCCAAATCACTATACAGATCACTGAAAAAACCTTTTCTGAGATTTCTCATTCTCATAATGTTCTCCAGAAAATAAGGGCGCCAGCTCCAGTTTTTCTCCGCATATTCCGGCTGATAAATCCATTCTCCATCTTGCTTAAACACATTTCCCGTCAGCTGATCGCCTTCTTCATCACACATGTAAATCCTGAAGCTGCAATCTGTCAGCTCTTCCGCCAGCTTTTTAATAAAGTCATCATCAGAAGACAGATTGTTTTTTCTCAAAGAGGTCACAGCCTGATGCACTCGTTTGTAAAACTGTTCAGAGTGCTCATAGACGGTCTCCAGTTTCTTTTTCTCATGTGTGATAAATTGGTGAAATTCAGTTTTAAGTCTATGTTTCAATACATCTCTATCTAGAAACGTTTCAGATGGGGACACCAAGTAATAGCCCTGAAAATAGCGGCCTCCGTTTCTCCAGGCGTACTGAAGCTGGAAGTTCGCCTCAATGTCTTCATACAGCAGCGCCGCACCGATTTTTCTTGCTAATAAAGAGATGCTGTACAGCACATGCTCATATGACGGTGACGGCTGTGACACTTTCAGCGCCTGCAAATCGATTTTTAACAGATCTGGTGAGAGCAGCGCGATTCTGTCCAAGTTGCTGCTTTCTTTTCCGATGTTGTCAACTGCGATTTTAATTCCGTATGTACGATAGTATGCAAGCATATGGTAGAGCTGCTCAATATCCCCTTCAAAATTGTGCTCTGTAATTTCAAGCACAAAACGGTGGAGTTCGATTCCCTTCGCTTCATATTCTTTCAGAAGCTCCAGAAAGCTTTCACCATGATCCAGCATCAGCAGATTGGCATCCTGATTCATAAAAATCAGCAGATCAGAATCCGCCTCTAAAAAGCGGTCAAGAGCCTGGCGGATAATTCTGTTATCAACCTCTAATTTATATTCTTCGGGTATCCCTGCATCTAAAAAGAAGGGCCCGAGACTTTGGATTTCTGAATCTGCCAAAATTCGTCCAAGCACCTCATATCCGACAACCTTCTGTTCCTCGGCACTGAAAATCGCCTGGTAATATGGAAGGACATCATCAATGTTCGTTAAAATATCAAGTGGATCCAACATGTTATCACCTGCTTCTCTATCTTTGTCTGATTATACCACATTGAATCCAAAGATTAATATTCTTTAAAACGGATAAGGATTCAGCCATTGCCCTCCGTCCATTGTGATACAATCCCCGTTTATATAGGATGCTTCATCAGAAAGCAAAAACGCTGCCAAAGCGGCGATTTCCTCCGGTGTGCCCAATCGGCCGAGCGGCACACTGTTCATCGTGCGGGCCATCGCTTTTTCCGATTCAAATAGCTTCTCCGCACCGCCTGTTCGTTCAATCGGTCCGGGGGCTATCGCGTTTGTGCGGATGCCGTATTTGCTCCCCCACTCAACGGCCAGCGTTCTTGTCAGTGACAATACCCCCGCTTTGGCTGCAGCGGAATGAACGACCCCCGCTCCCGCTCCCCAAGCGTACGTGGCTGCCATATTTAAAATGACACCCTGCTGCTTCTGGTCAATCCAGTGCCTTGCCGCTGCTTGGCTGCAAAAAAATGTGCCGTTTAAAACAATCTCAATAACGGCTTTCCATCCATTGGGCGTCAGCTTTTCTGCCGGACAAATAAAGTTTCCGGCCGCGTTGTTAATCAGCGCGTCAAGCCGGCCAAAGGCTTTTATCGCTTCTTTAATCATGTCTGAAGCGGCGGAATCGGAACGGACATCCATTTGAAAACAAGCGACCTGCCCCTCAAAGGTCTCAATTTCTTTTTTTGTTTCCTCAAGTGCTTCATGGTTCCTCCCTGTCACCATAACGTGCCACCCTAATTCAGCCTGTTTTTTTGCCATCGCTTTTCCCATGCCGCTTGACCCGCCGGTAATGATAACCGCCTTTTTTTCCATGTTTCTCCCTCCTATTGTGAATGAGTATTCATTCAATAATATTCTATCATTATATCCCTGCCTCTGTCAGCACATGCTCATATGAGATTTTTATCAGATACAGATGATATAATAGAAAAACTCTATTAAAGGTTGGTTTGAAATGAAAAAGATGTCCAGAAGACAATTTCTAAAAGGAATGTTCGGCGCTCTTGCTGCCGGGGCTTTAACGGCCGGCGGGGGATATGGCTATGCCAGATATCTCGAGCCGCATATGATCGAGACAACCGAACACACAATAAAAAGCTCTCTCATTCCGCACGGATTTGACGGTTTTAAAATCGTGCAGTTCAGTGATACACACTTGAGTGATTACTTTACTCTCGAAGATTTAAAAACTGTCATTTTTACAATTAATGAATCTAAACCTGATCTCATTGTTTTTACAGGTGATATCATCGATAATCCTGATACGTACCAGCACCACCAGGCAGTCATTCCATTATTGAGAAAGCTTAATGCTCCCTTCGGCAAGCTTTGTATTTACGGCAATCATGATCACGGAGGCTATGGAACTGCCGTTTACAATAGCTTGATGACAGCCGGAGGTTTCACGGTATATCGCAATGGCTATCAAACATTGTCACTCGCAGATGGCAGCAAAATCGAGATTGCTTCGCTTGATGACTTAATGCTGGGAAACCCAGATTATGAAGGCACCCTTTCAAGGCTGAGCGACAGACTTTTTTCCATTCTTCTCGTCCATGAACCTGATGCGGCCTTGAAAACAACAGATTATCCCGTGAACCTTCAGCTTTCCGGCCATACACACGGCGGCCAGATTCAGCTGCCTTTTTACGGACCGATTATTACGCCTCCATATGGAAAAGTCTACACAGAGGGAATGTATCAAACGGGCAGCACTCATATTTACGTAAACCGAGGCCTCGGGATGACCAGGCTGCCTTTACGGTTTCTGGCCAAGCCTGAAATCACTGTCTTCACCTTAAAAAGCACAAATTAATGTAGCAGGATGGGCTCCTCATCAATACTTATAAGTAAAAAAGGAGGATGAGGAAACTGCTTACGTACCAGGTGAAGCAAGGTGATACACTGAACAGCATCGCGGCTGATTTCAGAATCAGCACGGCTGCATTACTCCAGGCTAATCCGTCACTGCAGGCAAGGCTCACCGCGGGACAGTCCATAGTCATCCCCGGACTGCCGGACCCTTATACAATTCCGTATCATATCGCAGTCTCAATCGGAGCGAAGACCCTTACGCTGTTCCTAAATAATCGGGTAATGAAAACCTATCCCATCGCCGTTGGTAAAATACTAACGCAAACGCCTACTGGCGAGTTTTACATTATTAACCGCCAGCGCAATCCCGGCGGCCCATTTGGCGCTTATTGGCTGAGCCTTTCAAAGCAGCACTACGGAATACATGGGACGAATAATCCCGCTTCGATTGGTAAGGCTGTTTCTAAGGGCTGCATTCGCATGCATAACAAAGACGTGATCGAACTTGCTTCAATTGTGCCAAACGGAACAAGAGTCACGATTAACCGGTAATGTTTTCTTATTTGTTTCAAAAACAGGCGGTTTATAATATGATAAAGTGGGACCTTTAGGGTAAGGAGCGTTTTTATGGATATATTTAAAAATCGTAATTTTGTTCGTCTATTTTTCGCAGCACTCGCTTCTCAAATGGGCACGACAGTAGGCAACATGGCCTTTGCTTTTTTTTTGCTGGACCGATTCAGCAGCCAGCCTTCATATACGACCTTGGCGGAGCTAATGTATTCTCTTCCGACCATATTTGTATTTCTGATCGTGGGAGTCGTCGCGGACCGGTTTGACAGAAAAAAGGTGGCAGAAAATTGTGATTGGATCAGAGCAGGCCTGACTGTCGTGCTTTTTTTCACTTTATTTACCGGCAATATTCCTCTTGTTTTTTGTATCTTATTTATCAGAAGCGCTGTAACAAAGTTTTTCTTTCCGGCAGAAAACAGTTTGGTACAAGCCATTCTGCCGAAGGAGCATTATGCGAAAGCCGCAGGGCTTAATCAGATGCTTTTTAGCATTTTTATGGTGTTTGGAGTCGGGATAGGCGCGTTTATGTACAACACCATCGGTATTGAAGGCGCCATTATTCTTGATTTTGTCAGCTTTATCATTTCCGGGCTGCTGATCCGCAGCTGCCGGATTCCAAAAGAAGCCCGACAGCCAAACGGTGCATTCAGCTGGAGAAAGACTTCTGTTAAGGATTCAATAAATGACTTTAGAGAAGGCATCCTCTATATTTTAAAAAACAAATTGCTGGCATCTCTTATTTTCGGCTTCTTCATTTTTGGATTTGTCAACGGAGGATTCGCCGTATTGCCGATGTTTACAATGAAATATGGATTGGCTCCTGACCGATATGAGTGGCATACGTCTGTATTTACGATCGCACTCGGGTTTGGGCTTCTGGCAGGAAGCGTAATCGGCACGATCATCTCTAAAAAAGTGAAGCCGCACTTTTTAATGTCGATACCGATTTTCATTGCAGGTTTGCTGATCTTCGTCCTCGGCTACACCAATATTTTATGGGTGTATTACGCGGCAGCTTTTGCACTGGGAATGTGCATCGGACCGATCAACATTGCAATCGGAGGGTGGATGCCCAAAATTGTTCATCCAAAACTGATGGGACGTGTAAGCGGCATGCAGGACCCTTTTATGATGTTTGCACAGTCTTTGACACTTGGCTTAGTCGCACTGTTATTCCCTAAGTTTGTTTCAAACATTGATTATCTTTATTACGGCATGGGTGTTATTATCCTGCTCGTTTTTATTTTTTATTTTATTGCACTGCCAAAATACAGTGCTCAGGCTGTGGAAGTGAATGTTCAGGAAGCATTTCAAGAACAGCCGAAAAAGAAGGCAAGATCTGTATAATGCAGGTTAAAAATGCGCTTTTTTTCTTAGAAAAAAGCGCATTTTTACATTCAATATTTGCATTTCAGCTTTAAAAAAGTATAATCTAATCATATAGAAATTGATAAGAGCAAAGGAGAGAAATAATGGACGACCATGCATATACGAAAGATCTGCAGCCAACCGTAGAAAATCTTTCAAAAGCAGTTTACACTGTGAACCGCCATGCAAAAACCGCCCCCAACCCTAAATACCTATATCTGCTGAAAAAACGGGCTTTGCAAAAGCTTGTCAAAGAAGGTAAAGGAAAGAAAATAGGGCTTCATTTTTCAAAAAATCCAAGGTTCAGCCAACAGCAATCGGACGTGCTTATCTCAATCGGAGACTACTATTTTCACATGCCTCCAACTAAAGAAGACTTCGAACATCTTCCGCATTTAGGTACACTTAATCAATCGTACCGAAATCCTAAAGCTCAAATGTCTTTAACAAAAGCGAAACACCTATTGCAAGAATATGTCGGCATGAAAGAAAAGCCGCTAGTGCCAAATCGCCAGCAGCCAGCTTACCATAAACCGGTCTTTAAAAAACTTGGCGAGAGTTACTTTTAAAATAAAAACAGCCGTGCCTCTTTCTGGCAACGGCTGTTTTTATTTATTCGATAACATACGTATCCACTTTTTTAATCAAATCACTGATCTCAGGCTTGCTGATTTGCTCATCTGCCCCTACAACTTCACCGCGGTGACGCAGATCATCCGTAATTAACGATGAGAAAATCATAACCGGCACATCTGAGCTTTTCGGATTTTCCTTCAACAGCTTTGTGAGCCTGTGTCCGTCCATTTTTGGCATTTCAATATCAGTGATGATCATATCAATCTGTTCTGATAAATCAGTTTCGTTTTCAGCAAGGTTCATAATGTATTCATATGCCTCTTTTCCATTTTCAAACGAAGCGATATTGTTGTACCCTGCTTCTTTTAATTCATCCTGCAAGAGGCGCATCAAAAGCGGTGAGTCCTCTACAATGATAAGCTTTTTATCAGTTCTTCTTTCATCGAAGCCCTCGGTATGCATATTATACGTGTCAACACCTGAATCTGATTCAATGTCATAAATAATTTTTTCATAGTCAGGCAAAAAGATCATCAGGTCTTCAAGCTTAATAATCCCGGTAAGGTGCCGCTCCATTCCTTGATTTAACGATGTCGGCTTTTCAATCGCTTCCCAGGATACTCTGTGAATTTGAGACACAGAGCCGACATGAAAAACAATTTTCCGTTTATTAAATTCAGTCACGATATATTTCTCATCTTTTGATCCTTCAGGCTCTACTCCAAAAAATGAGAAGAGACTGATCACAGGGAGGATTTCTCCTCTGAGTTTAATCATTCCTTCTACATGCTGATGGGAGTGAGGCACTGATGTCACCTCGACAGGCTGAATAATTTCTCTTACCTTCATGACGTTAATTCCGAAAGCATTTTCACCCACACCAAACTTCACAATTTCTAATTCATTTGTACCAGAATCCAATAAAATTTCGTATTGTTGTAACGACAATTCAATCCCTCGCTATTCGCATTCAGTATTGTACTGTATATATCGGCGTAATTTGTAAAAAGTGAATGGCAGCTCCTCAAAATCAAATTCCGAATGCAACAAGCCGCGTTCCTCAAAAACGAAACTTTTTTCCTAATAACCATTGACTTTCCAACTAACAGTGATAAAATAGTCAAGGATTTTTCCAAAGAAGGGTGTAAATAATGGGTACCTTAGTAATATTTAAAGAAAACGAAATGACTGTTTTAGAGGATATCAGTGAAGAAACTTACCTGAATATGAAGAAAGAATCAGCTGACCTTCAAGAAGAGCATCCTCCGTATCTGATTTGGCACGAAGACCTTCATTTTGATTATGGCTATTAATGAAATTGGCACATATAAACAATAATAGAACATGATACAATAAAGACAATCAAATCGCTGGTTGTCTTCTTTTTTTCTGAAAAGAAAGGTATGTTTAGAAAAAAGGCGCATACAATCGAAATATATCAGTTAAAAAGGTGACAAATGATCAGCTAGTGGTAAAATAGGATAAACTCATTATATTTGTTAAGGTGATGAATTATGGAACATTTGCTGAATCCGAAAGCAAGAGAGATCGAAATTTCAGGAATACGCAAATTCTCGAATCTTGTAGCCCAACACGAAGACGTCATTTCACTTACAATCGGCCAGCCTGATTTTTTCACACCGCATCATGTGAAAGCTGCCGCAAAAAAAGCCATTGATGAAAACGTGACGTCATATACTCCGAATGCCGGCTACCTGGAGCTGAGACAAGCTGTGCAGCTTTATATGAAGAAAAAAGCGGATTTCAACTATGATGCTGAATCTGAAATTATCATCACAACAGGCGCAAGCCAAGCCATTGATGCTGCATTCCGGACGATTTTATCTCCCGGAGATGAAGTCATTATGCCAGGGCCTATTTATCCGGGCTATGAACCTATTATCAATTTGTGCGGGGCCAAGCCTGTCATTGTTGATACTACGTCACACGGCTTTAAGCTTACCGCCCGGCTGATTGAAGATGCTCTGACACCCAACACCAAGTGTGTCGTGCTTCCTTATCCGTCAAATCCTACCGGCGTGACTTTATCTGAAGAAGAACTGAAAAGCATCGCAGCCCTTTTAAAAGGCAGAAATGTCTTCGTATTGTCCGATGAAATATACAGTGAATTAACATATGACAGACCGCATTACTCCATCGCAAACCATTTGCGAGATCAAACAATTGTCATTAACGGCTTGTCAAAATCACACAGCATGACTGGTTGGAGAATTGGATTTTTATTCGCACCGAAAGACATTGCAAAGCACATTTTAAAGGTTCATCAATACAATGTGTCGTGCGCCTCATCCATTTCTCAAAAAGCCGCGCTTGAAGCTGTCACAAACGGCTTTGACGACGCATTGATTATGAGAGAACAATACAAAAAACGTCTGGACTATGTTTATGACCGTCTTGTTTCCATGGGACTTGACGTAGTTAAACCGTCCGGTGCGTTTTATATCTTCCCTTCTATTAAATCATTTGGAATGACTTCATTTGATTTTAGTATGGCTCTTTTGGAAGACGCTGGTGTGGCACTCGTGCCGGGCAGCTCGTTCTCAACATATGGTGAAGGATATGTAAGATTGTCTTTTGCGTACTCGCTGGACACGCTGAGAGAAGGTCTGGACCGTTTAGAATTATTTGTATTAAAAAAACGTGAAGCAATGCAGACGATAAACAACGGCGTTTAAGCCGTTGTTTTATTTTTTTGGAAATGAAATTTTAAACGCTGTGCCTTTTTCAGGATGGCTGTCCACATGTATAACTCCCTGATGGTTTTCAATGATATTAAATGTCACCATTAATCCAAGCCCCGTACCTTTTTCTTTTGTTGTTAAAAATGGCTCTCCAATCCGGTTTAGTACCTTTTCAGGTATACCTTCCCCTTCGTCTTTGACAGTAACATGAACAGAATGCTCATCTTCGGTTATGATAATGTCTACTGTTCCCCCATCAGGCATTGATTCAACTGCATTTTTGATTAAATTAATGAATACCTGCTTTAATTGGTTTTGATCCCCGTTTATATAAATGCTGTCTTTTTCATAGCTGGTTCTGATAAAAATGCCATTTAAATTTGCCTGTGTTTCTAACAGGGCTGAGACCTCACCAATTAATTTTTTCAAGTTCAAATATTCTTTGACAGCATTTTGCTGAGGTTTCGCCAGCATGAGCAGTTCACTGAGTATTAATTCAATGCGGCTGAGTTCAGAAAACACAATATCAAAGTAATGCTCGTTTCCTTCCATTGTCGGTTTCATCAGCTGTAAAAATCCTTTGATCGCTGTAAGCGGGTTGCGGATCTCGTGGGCGATTCCCGCCGCGAGCTGGCCTGCGATTGATAATTTTTCCGATTTCAGCATCAATTCTTCTGTTTGCTTTCTCTCTGAGATGTCCCGAAGAATGACTTGGACGGCCGCTTCACCAAAAAAGGTAGTCGGAATGCAGACCATCTCCGTATAGATGACCCTGTTCTGAAAGGTGAACCAGGATTGCTTGACAATTTCTGATTCTGTTTTTTGCTCAGCGATATTTTGGATTCTCTCTTTTACATCCTCGTGATCGCAAGGATGCAGCTGATCGTATATGTTTTTGCCAATTAAGTCCTCATAGGTAGCCGCTTCAAACAGGGAAATTCCCGATTCATTCATAAACACCCATTTTCCATTGTGAATCACCGCAATGGTATCAATGGAATTTTGAATCAGCAGCTGATATCGTTCACGGCTTTTTTGCAGGATGGTTTGGAATTTTTTCCTTGAAGAGATATCGATCAGCAGCAGCAGCTCAGCCTGCTGGTTTTTGTAGACGGTCGGGGATGCTTTCACTTCTAAATGAACAGGTGTGCCATCAAGCCTTTTCCACGTCTGTTCAATCATTCCGACTTCCATTCCTTTTTGCATTCGTATAATCCTGTTTTTCACGATATCATGATATTCTTCTTCAATAAATTCATAGGACCATTGACCAATAATAGCATCCTTGCTTGTGGCTCCCAGCATTGAAAGCATCGCGCTGTTTACATAGACGATCTTGCCTTTGACACTGATGCATAGCGGACTCGGGAGATTTTCAACCAACCGTTCATAATCATCCGTTATATATGTAGTCGATTCCGGGCTTGCAGGTTCGATTTCATGTTTTTCGCAGTTTAGGGATTGATGGCCTGTTTCTTCTTCAAGAACCTTCATTTTCAAAATGATTTCCCGTTCTGTCCGCTCAGCTCTTGTCGTAACAATTTCTACCGCAGCCTCCACCCACACAATCGTATGATCTTTTTTAATAAAACGAAAGGTACACGGCATCAGATGATGTTCATTATAAAAATAGCTTTCAACCAAAAATTGGTCTTCCTCATGCAGAAACGTTTTGAGGAATGATCCGATCATCTCTCCTTGGAGATAGCCCAAATGCAGTTTGGAGTTGGCAGATATATAAATGATGCGTCCATTAGAGGCCAAGACTGCATGAATATCGGTTTTTGTTTGAAGTGGTTTAACATGCTGCGTATCCTGTTCCACAGAATCCCTCCTTTGCATGATCATCGTGTTTCGACATATACAGATTGACTTTTACCTAGTATGATTCGCTAGAAAATGAGTATTCTCCTTCTATTCTTATGGTGAACGTCAATTTTTGAATAAAAGAAAGGGCACACAATCTTTTAGTTGTGCACCCTGTTTTTTATTTTTTACTGTGTTTTTTTTCGAGCTCTGCGTAGGCGTGGATAGCTCTTTTGGCAATAATTTTATTGATCTTATCATCATCATTTACTGATGGAACAACAACACTAAAAGCCACTTTTGGATTTTTCGATGGGTAATAGCCGACAAAAGTCAGATTGTATGTTTTTTTCCCCCACCAGTTGCGATTCGTGCCGTAGTAAAATGTTTCAGCTGTTCCCGTTTTCCCTGATACATCTTCTGTAAACGTATTTTTAGCTGTCCCTGAAGTGGTAACTAGCTTCATTCCGGTCTTCACCTGCTGAATGTCACTTTCTGAGTTATTAATTTTATTGAGAATGTTTGGCTTTCTTTGTTCAATGGTCTTCCCAAGGCCTTCTTTTTTGCTGGGCTCATGGATACTTGTAACAATTCTTGGCTGCACACGGTAGCCCCCGTTGGCAATTGATGAGATGTACTGTGCCATTTGAAGCGGTGTATATGTATCGTATTGTCCAATGGCCAAGTCTAAAATTAACCCCCCTACCGCATCAGGTGTAGTTTGCATTCCGGCTGATTCCTGTGGAAGATCAATACCTGTCTTTACTCCCAGGCCAAATTGGCTGTAGTAATTTCTCATTTTGTTTAAATCCTTCTGGTCAGCAGGAAGAGGTCCATACGGCTTGTATGTGACACCGGCAATGTGCATGGCAACATTAAACATATATACGTTTGAACTTTTTTGCAGAGCGGTTAATTCATTGATGGTTCCCATGTTCATGTAGGATTTCTTCGGTTTGTTACCGTATCCTGCTAAATAAAGAGGTGTATCAACAAAATATTTATAATGCGGGATCCCGTCCTGATAGCCGGCTAGCACGGTGGCCCCCTTTACTGCTGATCCCATTTCATATTGGGTGGTAAATGCCCCTATCGCATAATCTTCAATTTTGTTGGTTTTTAAATCTATCTTTTTCCCTGCCATCGATAAAATATCGCCGTTATTCGGGTCCATCATCACGACAAAGGCTCTGTCAAGCATGTAATTTCCGCGTGCACGGCTGTTTCTTACTTCTTCTTCAATGATCTTTTCTACCTTTGCCTGAAGCTCCATGTCAAAAGAAAGCTGAAGATCGTATCCCCTGCTGCCTTTATCAATGGTTTTTTGGCTGACGACATTTCCTTTATTATCTTCTACGTATTCCACTTTTTCTTTATGCGAATTTAAATATTCTTCATATTGATACTCTAAATAACTTTTTCCCACCCTGTCATTATTCGCATAGCCTCTTGTTAAGTAGAAATCTTTCCGGTCGCTCAGCAGGCCCTGATCAGGTGTCGTGACGCCCCCGAAAACAGAATAAAGGGTTTTGTCATAAGGATATTTTCGTGTCCAATCGTTTACGATATCGATTCCCGGAAGTTCTTCTAAATGCTCAGAAACAATGGAAATTTCATCATATGTTAAGTCATTTTTTGGTCTTTGCGAGAAGTTTTTCTTCTCATCAAGCAGCGCTCCGTTTTTTCCATTGCTATTGCTCTTATTTGGATTCATTGCCTTTACGATTTGAGGTTCGTAAGCATTTCCGCTTGAAAACCTTGTATATATCGCAGCAGTTTCCATTTCTTCGTCATCTTGCTGAATAGCCTTTAATTCTTGATCCGGAACACGCTCTATTTGAAGCTTGTATGCCTGGTCTCCTTTCAGATTGCTTTCTGATTCCTTAAGCAGAGCGGCGGCTTTTTTCGGATGAGCTGCGATCCAGTAATCACGAAGATCCCTTTCCTTCAAAAATTCGGTATCAATATGAATGAAAGAAGCAAGCCGCTTCGCTGTTTTGATTTTATCTTCTGTTTTTGTGCTAGATGTTGATACATACACAATTTCTGGAACGCTCTGGTTGTCGACAGCAACTTTCTGGTTTCTGTCGTACATCTTCCCGCGAGGCGCAGGATAGTAAGCTGTTTTTGCATTTGATTTCTCAGCGTCTTCTTCATGCTGTTCGCCTTCAACAATTTGAACAACCCCGAGCTTAAAAATTAATGCAGTGAATAGAACAAAGACAGCTAGGAAAAAAAGATTCATTCTGATTGCTCTGTTTCCTTTGCTCTTTTTCTTTGGTTCACGTCCTATTTCAGTCACTTCTGGTTACCCCTCTCAAATCATTCAATATATTTACATATACTGAGATTAATTGTAACACCTTTGTAATAGTTGTTACAGCGAAAAGGAGTAAAAAAAGCTGTCAATATAAAAACACATTAAAATATAACTAACGGTTCAAAAAAAAGGAAGCTATGTAACGGTACGATAAAATCATATATACCGATGATTCCCTTATTCTTAGTGATTCAACGGATTTACTTTACGAAAATGACAATCTCTATTTGTCAAAGGAAAGTGCTGGAATCTTTATGACAAAAAAGCTATGTTATGATTTTTCTGTAGAAACAAACAACTCTAGGAGGTTACGAACTAATGAAGAAAGCATTTATTTTATCTGCTGCCGCTGCGGTTGGATTATTCACATTCGGGGGCGTACAGCAAGCATCAGCGAAAGAACTCTCCTGCCAGCCTGTGGTTACAGTAAAAACGGGGAACACAGTACAAAACATGTCACTTAACGATGCAGTGAAAAAACTGCATATTAACACAAATGTCAAAACGTTAAACGCTGCAAACGAAAAAGAGATTAAACAGCTTCTTCAAAAACATGCGAAGCAATCTAACGTGAAAGTTCAGGATGTTCAAAAGACAGAAACGGCAAAACCTGCACAAAAGACTACTGAAAAAGCAGCTGCTGATCAAAACACTGCTTCTAAAGCACCCGCAACTGCTGAAAAAACAAACACAACAACATCTGCACCTTCATCTGTAAGTGCATATGAGAAAAAAGTCGTTGAGCTTACAAATGCAGAAAGACAAAAACAAGGCTTAAAACCGCTTCAAATTGATGAAACGTTAAGCAAATCCGCACGCGCAAAATCTCAGGATATGAAAGACAAAAACTACTTTGATCACCAAAGCCCAACTTACGGCTCACCGTTTGATATGATGAAATCTTTCGGAATCAGCTACAAAACAGCAGGTGAAAACATTGCTAAGGGCCAAAAGACACCTGAAGAAGTAGTAAAAGCTTGGATGAACAGTGAAGGACACAGAAAAAACATTCTAAACCCTAACTTTACTCACATCGGTGTTGGCTACGTTGAGTCTGGAAGCATCTGGACACAACAATTCATCGGAAAATAATAAAAAAAGATTGCCTGTTTCGTACAGGCAATCTTTTTTTATTTCACCCAGAGCTTATAGATACTCTGTGTACCGCTGTTTTCTTCACCTTGTGCAGCGAGCTTGTCATATAAGGATTTTGCGAGCGACAAGCCTGGCATTTCTTCCCCCATTAATTCTGCTTCCTCTAGTGCAATTCCCATATCCTTAATAAAATGCTTCACATAAAATCCCGGTTCAAAGTTGCCTTGCAGCATACGGGGAGCAAGATTTGACAATGACCAGCTTCCGGCTGCGCCCGTTGTGATGCTTTTCAGAACATTTTCCGGCTCTAGGCCTGATTTTTGGGCATAAGCCATCGCTTCAGCAACACCGATCATACCGGCTGCAATTGCAATCTGATTGCACATCTTGGTATGCTGTCCGCTTCCAGCCGGTCCTTGATACTGAATATTCTCTCCCATTAAAGAGAAAATCGGCATGCAGGCTTCAAAAGCTTCTTTTTCTCCACCGACCATAATCGCGAGTGTTCCGTTTTGTGCACCGACGTCTCCACCGGAAACAGGAGCGTCTAAAGCGAACAATGCTTTTTCTTTGGCCGCTTCAGCAATCTTCTTCGCAAGCGAAGGCTTAGATGTCGTCATATCAATAAGATATGCGCCTTCTTTTGCGTTTTCAATAATTCCATTGCTTCCGAAATACACTTCTTCAACATCACTGGGATAGCCGACCATTGTGATGATAACATCCGCTTCTTTCGAAAGATCTTTGACCGTATCTTTCCAGATCGCGCCTTTTTGAAGTATGCTTTCTGCTTTTTCTTTTGTCCGGGTGTACACCAAAACAGGGTGGCCGTCATTCAGAATATGTGATGCCATGCTATTTCCCATCACTCCAAGACCGATAAAACCAATTGTTTTTTTCAAGGTCATTCCTCCCAGATGTTTCGTTTTGATTTTAGTTAAAATTTATCATTTTTCCTTCTTTTTTAGACTACCATATCTATTCATCTTATAAAATAAAAAATCCCCAAAACAAATGATGTTTGGGGATGTAATTGGATTACAATGTGAATTTTGCAATTGTGTTCATAAGCTCTTGGCTTGCATGTTTTAGTGTTTCCGTTGAGTGTTTGACTTTATCAAGGGTGACTAGCTGTTCATCGGTTGATGCGTTCACTTCCTCTGCTGCGGCAGCTGATTCCTGTGATATGGCTGAAATGCTTTGAATAGCTTCAGATATCGCAAGCTGTTCTTCACTCATTCTTTGAATTTCCGCGTAAATGTGATCAATACCTTGTACCAGTGACTGCATTTCTGCAGTTATCGTATTTAATACCTCTCCAGTTTCGTGAATGGCACTATTTTGTTCATCATTCATTCTGCTTGCCTCAACCATTGCGTGAGAGGCCTCTTTTGTCTCAAGCTGGATAAGCTTCACAGTCTCGCTGATATGCTTTGTAGAAAGGGCTGATTGCTCAGCTAACTTCCGCACTTCATCGGCTACGACGGCAAAACCGCGCCCGCTTTCTCCGGCTCTGGCTGCCTCAATACTGGCATTTAAGGCAAGCAAGTTGGTTTGATCAGATATGTTTGAAATCGCTGTAACGACTTCTTCAATATTCTTAGTTTGATTTTCCAAATCCAGCAGCATCGTTTCAACCTTTTTCGTTTCCATATTGGCTTCGTTTGATTTCATCAGCAGCTGGCCGAGCGCGTCAAGTCCTTTATAGCTTGCATCCTCGGACGATTTTGAGCGTTCTTTAATTCCGCCTGCCTCCTCAGCGATTTGCCTGATTTTCGTTGACAGGCTTTCCGACTTTTCATTAATGGTTTCAACTTCAGAAGCCTGTTCCGATGCCCCTGCGGCTACTTCTTCAATCGCTTTTGCAATTTGTCCGCTTGTTTCATTTGTTTCGGCAGAGACAGCCGTTAATTGTTCAGAGGTGTCAGATACTTTCCCTGAAGAGAGTCTCACTTGCTCAACCATCTCCTTCATATTTTCAACCATCAGATTGAAGTCTCTTGTTAAAATACCGACTTCATCCTTGGATTTTGATTCCGCGCGCACTGTTAAATCGCCTGCGGAAACAGCTTTCGTTTTTGCGATCAGCTGCTGTATCGGACCGGTTATCGTTTTGGCCAGGAGGTAGCTGAGAATAATTGTTATGATAAGCGCAATCAATGATATCCAAAGATTTGCCCGATTCATTTTATCTGAAATCCACATTAATTGATCGGTATCAAATTGCGTTCCGACCTTCCAGCCCGTTTCGCCAATCGTTTGGTACACAACCATTTTCCCATTCACATCTTGTATCCCTTGTTTCTCGGATGCGATGGTTTGCAGTGTTTGATCCTTTGATATATTTTTTCCTTGATTTGACGGATGGGCTAAAAGATTGCCGCTCGCATCAGCTAAAAAGGCAAATCCATTGTAAGGCACCTTTTGTTTATTGACCATACTCTGGATAGCAGAGAGTTTCAAGTCATAGCTGGCAACCCCTATCACTTTTTGCCCGTCTAAGATTGCTTTCGATGCAGTAACAATCATATCTCCAGTCACGACATCTTTATAAGGTTCCGTCCAAACAACTTGATCCGGGGTTTCAGCTGCAAGCTTATACCACGGTCTTGATGTTGGATCATAATCCTCAGCGAAATCCGCTTTTGGATATGTAAACATTTCTTTTTTTGCGGTGCCTATGTAAGCCATCGCAACATAATCATCGTTATCTTTGATTTGCTTAATGTCATCGTGAAACAGCCGAGCAGCTTCTTTACTTGGTTTCGTTACAAATGTATGCGTTAATTCCCCATTAGCCAATCTTGATAACGAAATGGCATAACTCTTTAATTGCAATTCAATATTTTGTTCAAGTGACTGCGTCACGTTTTGAGTTGTATTTTTCCCATCCTCTGTAATCATCGGTTTTAGCGTCAAATAAGAAGACAGCATTAAAAGAACAACTGTGACGATTAACATAATCGAAACAAAAACAGCAATCTTCATGTGAAGTTTTTTAAACAAACCAATCCCCTCCTAATTTCTATATCGGCCCTTTTGTTTGAAAAATGAATAATCAAAAAATAAATTATAAGAAAATCGGAATATATTTACTAAAAATTCAATCTTCTTTATAATGAAACAACATAAGGAGAGTGATGATCATACTAAAACAAATGTATGTGCACAACGGCAGAAAATTTGAGGCTCTGACCATCAGAAACTACACTGAGACTGACATCGAGAGGCTGATTTCTCTTCAAAAAGAATGTTTCCCTCCTCCGTTTCCCCAGGAATTGCTGTGGTCAGAGGACCAGCTTGACAGCCATATCAAAACCTTTCCGGAAGGCGCATTATGCGCGTTTATCAATGGCAGAATTGTCGGTTCCATGACTGCTCTTATTGTACAATTTGAGCCTGAATCTCCTGATCATACATGGGCACAAGCAACAGACAACGGATCGATTAAAAACCATGAACCTCAAGGAAATACTTTATATGTAGTGGATATTTCTGTTTCTCCTCATTATCGAAAGCTTGGAATCGGAAAATGGCTGATGAATACGATGTATGAGCTGACTGTTGATAAGAGACTGGAGCGCCTTCTCGGCGGCGGCCGCATTCCTTTATATCATAAATACGCACACGAGATCAGCGCTGTTCAGTACGTTGAAGATGTGATGGAAGGCAGGAAAAACGACCCTGTGCTGTCCTTTCTCCTCCGTTGCGGGCGTTCACCTATTCGTGTAGTCAGCAATTATATAGAGGATAAAGAATCATTGAATTACGGCGTTTTGATGGAATGGAAAAATCCTTTTTATAAAAAGAGAGCTGTTGATCACAACAGCCCGTTTAAGTGAAATATTCAATTTTCGCGTTAGGAAAAAAGGTATCAATATAGGTTTCAAGTGCTTCTCGAAGTGCATGCTCTTCATCTTTCTGATAAATATATTTTCCGATCCCGTAACGGCCCCATTTATAACGGCGCTTTTCTTCATCTAATTCGAGCTTCGTCTTCGGATAATTTTTCTCTATCACTCGTTTGGCCGGTTTTGTAAAACGGTGTTGAATTAATTCAAACGTTATGTCATGTCTAACGTCCTGCGGCAAAGCAGCATCAAGCTTTTCAAACAGATGTCTGTATCCTTCTTCCCAGCCTTCATGAATATAAATCGGAGCAACAATAAAGCCTAGCGGGTAGCCTGCTTTTGCAACTTTTACTGCCGCTTCTATCCGCTTATCAAGAGGTGAAGTTCCCGGCTCAAAGTTTTTAATCACATAGTCGGCATTAATACTGAATCTGAATCTCGTTTTCCCGTTATGCTTTGCGTCTAATAGGTGATCGACATGATGAAATTTCGTTACAAATCGGAGCTTTCCGAGATCACTTTGGCCAAAATGTTCAATGGCGCGCTTCAGCGTGTGTGTCAGATGATCAATTCCTACAATGTCTGACGTACATGATGCTTCGAACCTTGTGAACTCTGGTGCGCGCTCCTTCATATACTTATCTGCCTGATCCAAAATCTCTTCGACGTTTACATAAGTTCTGATATACGGCTTTGATCCCATGGTTGTTTGCAGGTAGCAGTAATGACAATGCCCCATGCAGCCTGTTGCAAACGGAATGGCATATTCGGCCGAGGGTTTGGATGAATCAAACTTTAATGTTTTCCGGACACCGATAACTAAAGTTGATTTCGCATTGCGATATTGCTGAAGATGATTTTTCCCAGGAATATTACGCACCTGATTGTGGGATGTTGTTTCTCTGATTTCAATGCCCATATTCTCAAATTTTTCTTGTAATTCTTGGCCTAGCGGATATTCCAGTGCCCTCGGTTCTATATATACAAGCTGCGGAACAAATGGGTTCTGCATGATGCCACATCCTTTTCCTTTACTAACGTTACTTTTCTCACTAGGCGGAAAGGATATGAGTTGTAATGATTTCCTTGTTACTCATACGGATCAATATCAAAGAGTTCTTTGTAAAGCGATTTAGCTTCTTCATAGCTTGCAAACACAGCATCGTCCTCTGCGAACGGATGATAGGTTTCATAAATAAACAGGGAAAGCTCGCCTTCATGGTATGGATGGTGCACAATTTCGGCTTCCTTTATGTGGGCTACATTGGCGGCGTGCGGATTTCTGTAGATCACATAAACAGTATCTCCTGCGTTAAATTGGTTTGACATACTATCCCTCCTAGCCATGTTATTGTGTCCTTCTATACCCTTACTTATGAAAAAAACCAGACGGCCTCCGGCCTGTCTGGTTTTTGTACATTACTTGAATGTTTCTTTTACGAACGCGACAACTTCTTCTGTCGTGCTCATAGATAAGATTTTCTCTTTGAATGACTCAGCTTCTTGTTTAGATAATTTGCTGATTTGTGTTCTTGCCGGAAGGATAGACGTTGCGCTCATTGAGAACTCATCTAAGCCTAAGCCGAGAAGGATAGGAATCGCAATCTCGTCTCCTGCCATTTCTCCGCACATGCCAACCCATTTTCCTTCTTTGTGTGCTGCTTCAATTACGAGTGTAATTAAGCGAAGGATTGCCGGGTTGTATGGTTGATACAGATAAGATACACGTTCATTCATACGGTCAGCTGCCATTGTGTATTGGATCAAATCGTTTGTTCCGATACTGAAGAAATCAACCTCTTTAGCAAACTGATCAGCGATGACTGCAGTTGACGGAATTTCAACCATCATACCGACTTCAATATCATCAGATACAGCCTGTCCCGCTTTTACGAGCTTTTCTTTCTCTTCAAGAAGGATCGCTTTTGCTTCTTTGAATTCGTTAACTGTCGCAATCATAGGGAACATGATTTTCAAGTTTCCGTATGTACTTGCACGAAGCAGCGCGCGAAGCTGTGTTCTGAAGATTTCTTGCTCTTCAAGGCAAAGACGAATCGCTCTGTATCCTAAGAACGGGTTCATTTCTTTAGGAAGCTGCAGGTAAGGAAGCTCTTTGTCTCCGCCGATATCAAGTGTCCGCACGACAACTGATTTTCCTTCCATACGCTCAAGAACCGTTTTGTAAGCATCAAACTGCTCATCTTCTGTAGGCAGCTGATCTCTTCCCATGTAAAGGAATTCTGTACGGTAAAGGCCAACTGCTTCTCCGCCGTTTTCAAGAACACCTTTTACATCATCAGGAGTACCGATGTTCGCTGCAAGCTCTACATGATGTCCGTCTTTTGAGACAGTCGGTTCATTGACAAGCTTCGCCCACTCAGCTTTTTGAGCCAAATAAGCATTATGTTTTTCTTCATACTCTTTTACAGTTTCCGCAGATGGGTCAATAATGACATCGCCATTGATACCGTCAACGATAACAGTCACGCCGTTTTGGATCGTGCCTGTAGCCGCTTTCGTTCCAACAACTGCTGGAATCTCAAGAGAACGTGCCATGATGGCAGAGTGAGATGTGCGTCCGCCGATATCAGTAGTGAATCCTTTAACGAACTCACGGTTTAATTGAGCTGTGTCAGACGGTGTTAAGTCTTCAGCTACAATAATAACCTCTTCTGAGATCATGCTTGGGTTTGGAATTTCGACGCCAAGCAGGTGGCCGGTTACGCGTTTTGTTACATCGCGGATATCTGCCGCACGCTCTTTCATATATTCGTTGTCCATAGATTCAAACATAGTAACGAACATAGAAGACGTTTCTTTTAAAGCGAATTCAGCGTTCACTGAATCAGTGCTGATTTTTTCTTTCACAGGGTTCAGAAGCTCAGGGTCACTGAGAACTAAAAGGTGAGCAGAAAAAATATCAGCTTTATCCTGACCCAGTTCTTTCAAAGCGTGCTCTTTGATTTTTTCGAGCTCTTCTTTTGAACGTGCAATCGCTTCATCAAAACGGCTTACTTCCGCTTCAGAATCAGAGATGTTTTTCTTTTCAACCGTTAAATCTGGCTCTTCAAGCCGGTATGCTTTTGCAATCGCGATGCCGGCTGAAGCGCCAATCCCTTTTAATTCTTGCATTACTCGCCGAGTCCTTCGCTTTTCATTGTTTCTTCTAAAGCGTTAAGAGCATCGTTTTCGTCAGCTCCGGAAGCAGAGATTGTGATCTCAGCGCCTTTAGCGATACCTAAAGACATAACACCCATAATAGATTTAAGGTTAACTGTTTTGCCGTTATATTCTAAATTAACGTCAGCGTCGTATTTGCTAGCAGTTTGTACAAGAACTGTCGCAGGACGAGCATGGATTCCAGAATCTGCAGTTACTTTAAATGTTTTTTGTGCCATTTTTATCATTCTCCTTTTAACTTAAAGCTTTATTACTTCACAATATTATATCATACAACCGTACTTGTCATCTGACAAGCACGGCGTACTAACACCCTTATTTTTCAATCTTCACAATATCTTCTTGTTCTCTGTTGACTGAACCGCTTGCTTTAATGCTGACTGTTTCTCCTTCAGCAAGGTTTGTAAATACAATCGGTGTCATGAGAGATGGTACATTCGGTTTGACTGCATCCAGATCAACTTCAAGAAGTTTTTGTCCAGGCTCAACGCGGTCTCCTTCTGATACGAAAGACGTAAATCCTTCGCCCTTCAGGCTGACGGTATCAATACCAAAGTGGATTAAAATTTCTCTTCCGCCGTCGGATTGCAGGCCGATCGCATGTTTCGTCGGGAACACATTGAGAATTTTTCCGCGAACCGGTGATACGACAATTCCTTCAGAAGGGAGAATCGCAAAACCGTCACCCATCATTTTCCCTGAGAAGACTTGGTCAGGAACATCCGTAATCGGGTGAATTTCCCCGGTAATCGGAGAAACGAAAACTTCCTCACCGATTTCATTTTGCAGCGGTTCTGCAATCACTTCCTCAACCTGCTGGCCTACTTCCTCTTGAGCAGATGTTTTCGGTTCAGGTCTAGGCTTGCGTCCCGCAATAATGTCTTGCATTTGTGTTTTTAACCCGTCAGAACGCGGTCCGAAAATAGCCTGAATGTTGTTGCCGACTTCCAGCACTCCCGAAGCGCCAAGCTGTTTCAGACGGTCTTTATCAACCTTTTTCTGATCGTTTACAGTCACACGCAGACGAGTGATACAAGCATCAAGGTGTTTGATGTTTTCCTGGTCACCCATTGCCTGCAGAATCTCATAAGGAAGATCCCCTGCTTCACCTGTTTTCCCAGGTGCTGCTGTTTCTTCCGCAGCATCCTCGCGTCCAGGTGTTTTCAGATTAAATTTGCGGATGGCAAATCGGAATCCGAAGTAGTAAATGACCGCTAACCCTAAGCCGACAGGGATGACAAGCCACCATGCCGTCCGGTTCGGTAAAATACCGAATAGGAAATAGTCAATTAAACCGCCGGAGAATGTCATACCAATCTTAACATTCAACAGCTGCATGACCATGAATGAAAGTCCCGCAAACAAACAGTGAATCGCAAACAGGACTGGAGCAACGAATAAGAAAGAAAATTCCAATGGCTCTGTGATCCCCGTTAAGAAGGATGTCAAGGCCGCTGAACCCATAATACCTGCAACAAGTTTTTTGTTTTGCGGTTTTGCTTCATGATAAATGGCAAGCGCCGCAGCAGGCAGACCGAACATCATAAATGGATATTTACCTGTCATGAACGTACCTGCCGTTAACTGTACGCCGTCTTTAATCTGCGCCATAAAGATACGCTGATCCCCGCGGATGATTTCTCCTGCTGCACTCTTATAGCTGAAGAATTCATACCAGAACGGCGAATAGAAAATATGGTGCAATCCGAATGGGATAAGCGAACGTTCAATCACCCCGAAGATAAATGCAGCAAGGGTTGGATTCGCTTCCACTAATCCTGTTGAAAAGGCATTCAATCCATGCTGGATCGGAGGCCAGATCACTAACATAATAAGACCCAGAATCAGTGCAGAAATTGACGTAACAATTGGAACGAAACGTTTACCCGCAAAGAAACCAAGGTATTGCGGCAGTTCAATTGTGTAAAATCTGTTAAACAATAATGCAGCTAACACACCGACGATAATACCGCCGAACACCCCTGTCGCCAAGGTAGGTATACCAAGCATGTTTACATATGCAGGATGGTTTTCCGTAAAGAACTTTGCTCTTTCAACTGAATCCGAAGGAATGGTTCCGTTTGCAAGAAGAACCGCACTCATGGATACATTCATTACAAGATAACCGATAATTGCTGCAATCCCTGCAACTCCATCACCATTGGCAAGCCCGATGGCTACACCTACTGCGAAAAGAAGCGGAAGGTTATCGAAAACAATCTGCCCAGCGCTTTCCATTACACCTGCTACAAGCTGAACATTGTCATTGCTCAAGAAATGCAGGACCTGAATCATGTCCTTATTTTGCATCGCATTCCCGATCGCAAGCAAAATACCCGCAGCCGGAAGGATCGCAACTGGAAGCATAAGCGCACGCCCAATTTTTTGAAGAACGCCGAATAATGCTTTAAACATAAGAATTGACCTCCTCTTTTTACTAGTCTGACCTTACAGCTAAAAATCATGACAACGAATTCACAGGCGTAAGTCTTCCAGTTTAACCGTTTACATTTGCCCTTTTACACAACAAAAAGGCATGAGCAAAATTGGGTGCGCAAAAGAACGAGAATGAACTTCCCGTTTTTTTCCCTCAATCACTCATGCCTGATCGAATCAGTAACACGTTATAAGGATAAACTGAATTTATGACATTTTATTGGTTAATCGGTACAGATGAAGCGTCAGATAAACCGCTTCCGCCTCATGAACTGGTTTCTTCAATGTTTGCTGCAAGATTTTAATCAATTTCCAAGCTGTATTGTAGCATAGCGGATATTCATTTTTCAATAACAACATTAATTTTTCTGGTTCTTTAGTCGGTTCTTCTTTTTTAATTCTTTCTATTGTAAATCTGATATGCCTGATCAGCCGCAAATAGTTGACACTTTCCTTATTTACTTTCATTTGAAATGAGTCTTCAATCACCTCGACAAGCTGCGCCATGAGCTGAGAGTGCTGATTGACCTCGGACAGCGGACGGTTTGTCAACGCTGAATGGATATGCAGAGCGATAAAACCAATCTCCCCTTCAGGAAGACAGATTCCCGCTTTTTCATTGATCATATCTATGACTTCTTTGGCAATTTGGTACTCCTCAGGATATAGTGACTGAGTCTCCATTAAAAATGGATTTTTCATATCAAATCCCTGCTGCTGCCTTTTGATCGCAAATGCGATATGGTCTGTCAACGCAATGTGAATATGTTCATTTAATGAGTGATTAGTCCTATTGCTGATGTGATAGATGACATCGTTTGAAATATCAACGAGCTTTTCATCAACATAGTCAAGGAGCTTTTTAAACTGCTTTTGTTCCTTCTCGTCTTTTAAAATGAACATTTTATCGTAGCCTTTATCTTCAATGACATCATCTTGTTTTTTTCCGAAACCAATACCTTTTCCGATTAAAACGACTTCGCTGTATTTATGATGAGAAGCAATTAATACGTTATTATTCAGTACCTTTTTCACTGTGAAGGACCCATTCACGATCCTCAGCTCCTTTGTCATTCAATACCTCATATCGTACATAACGAACAGAATGCACGTCAAACCTTTTTTCAATGCATTCACTAAACAGTCGATCTTTCGATGAGACGGTAATCCAGAACTTTCCTTTCAATCGGCTGCCCTTGAATTCTTTTTTCCAGTATAGCAAATGCCTGCTTTCCCATTTCCCTTGTCTGAATATCGATCGTTGTGATTCCAAGCGCTTGGCTGATTTCGTGGTTATCAACGCTTAAAATTGCAAGCTCATCCGGTACTAACACCCGCTGGTTCTTTGCTTCAAGAAAAAGCCCTGCTGAGACTTGGTCATTGGCAACAAAAATAGCCGTCGGCTTTTCCTTCCACGTTTTCCATTTATGAAAAAGCGCCTTCCCATCATTGATTGTAATCGCTTTCTCGATTACCCAGTCTTCACGAAATGCCTCGCCGATCTCTTCCAATGCCTCTTTGTAGGCTTTGATTCGAAAATGGCTGTTCATGCCTTTTTTTCTTGCCAAACAGATGGCTATTTTTTTGTGCCCTTTGGCAATTAAATAGTCCAAGCCGTTCCGAAATGCTTCTTGGTGAGGAATACTGATGGTTGGGAAGCGGGCATTATCTGAATTCTGGCAAAGCAAAATCGGGCCCTCCCATTCCATGAGTTTCTCATCAGCAAGCGCCTTTGAGCAAAAAATCAGACCGTCAACCTGGCGCTGCTTTAATTGGGACAGCGCAAAGATTTCTTTTTGTACCTCATAGTTTGTTTGGAATAAAGAGAGGTGAACCCCGGATTCCGCGGCTGCGTCGGCTATTCCTGCAATCAGCTCTGCAAAATATGGCAGATTAACCGTCGGCAAGACAACACCAATCATGTTTGAAAATCCTTTCGACAAATGTACAGCGTGAATATTTCTCGTGTACTCCAATGATTCCATTGCCTCAAACACTCTTTTTCGTTTGTCTTCACTGACGTATGGATGATTGTTTATGACTCGGGAAACCGTTGTAACAGAGACACCGGCTTTTTCTGCAATGTCTTTAATATTAGCCATAGATTCCCTTCTTTCTAAATCCCCTTGATCTGGAATGCGTTTCATACAATATGATATGGACGTACCAGATATCTTTTTGTGTTTTTAGCTGAAAGGAGAAGATCACATGGGTTTCTTCATTTTAATTGGGTTATGTCTCACTGTTCTCGGTGGCAGCTGTCTAGCTGTAAAACCTCTCAACCAAAAACATGAAATTAAACCCTTTCGAACATTTGATGATTTTTTTATTTAATGCAGATAAAAAAGGACGATGTCGAGAACAAAGTCCTTTTTTATTTCTATTACGGCAGTATGATTAATTCCTTTGGATATTGGGTCAGAGCAACTGCTCCGTCCTTTGTTACGTGAACGTCATCCTCAATGCGCACGCCGCCGATCTCAGGCACATAAATCCCCGGTTCGATCGTGTAGACCATGCCTTCCTGCAGCAGTGTATCGTTGGCCTGGCTCATTGATGGATACTCATGGACAGAAATTCCGAGTCCATGCCCAAGCCGGTGAGGAAAATAATCACCGTATCCCGCTTTTTCAATGATTCCGCGGGCAGTTAAATCCAGATCTCCGATTCTCACACCGGGTTTGCTTGCCTCAATCGCGGCTTTTTCCGCTTGAAGCACAGTCTCGTAAATGGCCTCCTGCTTCGGATTGATGGTTTTGTATGCAAACGTTCTTGTAATATCAGAGCAATAGCCATCAAGAATAACACCGAGATCAAATAAAACAAAATCACCTTTCTTCAACGTGGCTGTACCAGGATTTCCATGAGGCTGGCCAGATTTTTCTCCGAATAAAACCATTGTAGAGAAAGACATGCCCTGAATTCCTTTTTTCTTCAGCTCATACTCAATTTGAGCGAGCACTTCCACTTCACTGATGCCTTCACGCAAAGCGGCTGTGCCAACTTCAACACCGTAATCTGCAAGCTTTGCCGCCTCTTTCAGCAAACGAATCTCATTGTCATCTTTAATCAGGCGAAATTGATTGAGTGTTTCTTCTGCTGAAACAAATTGAGCCCCGCCCGTCGCATGCTTCAGCTGTTCTGCACGTGATAGCGAGATTGAATCCTTTTCTACCGCAAGCATATGTATGCTGATATTTCGCTTTTTCAAGGCCTTCTCTATCAGCTCCCACGGATTTTCGTGATCCGCATAGCCAATGATTTCATGATTCCAGCCTGCGTTGCGGGCCTGTCCTGCTTCCATTCCTGGACAAACAAAGAAAGGCTCCTCTTCTTGAAAAATAAATAACCCCATTAATCTTTCATGCGGCTCTGTGTAAAAACCGGTTAAGTAAAAAACATTTTCTTTTGTATGAATAAATGCGGCAGTATGCCCCGCTTCCTTCAGCCATGAAGAGACGCGTTGTATTCTATTCACTTCTTGTTCCTCCCTGCCATTTGCAATGCATTGTTCTGTCTTCCATTGTAACAGGTTTTACCGGTGTTTGCCTTTCACGACGCCTTCATTTTCTAATGCATTTTATTTCCTGCTCCTCTTCCTGTATACTGACAGTAACGTTCAATCGCAGGGGGGTTGTTCCGTTTGCTGATGAATTTTTTCAGACGAAAAGCAGTTATGCTCTTAACGGTTTTGGGAATTTCCGCTCCTTTTATCGGGATGAAGATGGTGGGCTTTTATTATTACAGCTCTATCATAGGCTGTGCAGCGGGTTTCCTTTGCTGCATCCTCGCTCTCATCCTGGTTATGAAAAGATCTGATAAAGACAAAAATGAAGGGAAAGCTTGATACATAAAAAGCCAGCAGCCTGATTAGGCTGCTGGTTTTATTTTAGGAGTCTTAATCCGTTTAGTATGACCAAAATCGTGCTGCCCTCATGACCAATCACGCCAAATGGCAATTCCATCACCTGCAAAAAGTTTGCACAAATCAGCAGGCAGATTACAGCTAGAGAAAACACGATATTTTGTTTGATGATCCTGTTCATTTTCCGAGACAAGCGGCACATGTTTACGAGCTTTTTCAAATCGTTTTTCATGAGGACCATATCAGCGGTCTCAAGTGCTACATCTGTTCCGCCGCCCATCGCAATGCCGACATCCGCCGCTTTGAGTGCCGGCGCATCATTGATTCCGTCACCCACCATTGCAATCGTTCCGAATTCTTCTTTTAACCGTTTGATTTCATTCACTTTTTGGTCAGGCAGGCATTCTGCCACGACAGTTGTCATGCCGGCTTCCTTGGCAATCGCTTGAGCCGTGTCTTCGTGATCTCCTGTCAGCATGGCCGTTTTAATCCCAAGTCGGTTCAGTTTTTCCATGACCTCTTTTGCTTCAGGCCTGATTTGGTCCTTCAGTGCGATACAGCCTGCTATTTGATCATCCTTTTTCACAAATACAATTGTATGACCGCTTTGAATGACATCTGATGCTGTTTGTTTCATAAATTGTGCTGCCATTTCCTCGCCGATAAAACCTGCTTTACCGACCTTCCATTTCGCACCCGACACCTCTGCCATAACGCCAAACCCTGAGGTTTCTTCTATAGATATGTAGCCGGACTGATTCACGCCGCGGCTTTCCGCGTACGCCGTTATGGCTTGGGCGAGCGGATGGCTTGATTGCGTTTCGATGGCATAGACAGCCTCAAGAACTTCCGCTTCACTGAATCCTTCTGCTATTCTGATCGTCTCAACAGCAGGCTGGCCTTTTGTTACAGTGCCGGTTTTATCAAAGGCGATCATTTGCACAGAGCCCAGTTGTTCAAGAAAGACGCTTCCTTTCACAAGCATACCGTTGCGGGCGCCATTTGAAATCAGGGACAGCGCCGCCGGCATAATAGAGGCGACAAGCGCACAAGGTGACGCGACAACCATAAACACCATTGCGCGGTAGAAGGTTTCACTCCAGCTCCAGCCCAGCGCAAAGTGCGGGACGAATAAAAGGAGCCCCACCGCAATTAGCACACCTTTCACATAAGCATTTTCAAATCGTTCGATGAAAGCCTGCGCAGGTGAAACACTATTTTGCGCTGATTCAACCAGTTTGATAATTTTTCTGAATAACGAATCTTCATTTGCTTTCGTGACACGGACAGTCAAGGAGCCATTGCGATTCACCGTTCCTGTGAATACAGTGTCGCCTGTATTTTTTTCTACAGGCATTGATTCACCTGTTAAAGCCGACTCGTCAAGGCTTGTCGAGCCCGATTCAATGATACCGTCTGCCGCTACGCGTTCTCCAGGTTTGATCACAATCATATCACCGGCCTGCAAGTCTGAAACCGGAACTCTTTTGGTTTCACCATTGACCATCAATGTCGCTTCTTCAGGCTCAAGCTGCATTAAAGACGTTAAATCTCTGCTGCTTTTATTCATCGTGTATGTTTCTAAAGCTCCGCTTAAGGAAAAAATAAATATTAAAATAGCACCCTCTGCCCAGTATCCGATCAAGGCGGAACCAACGGCAGCGAAAATCATTAAAAGTTCTACATTCAGCGTTTTGGATTCGAGTGTTTCTTCGATTCCTTCCTTTGCTTTAGCAAATCCGCCGATCACAAAAGCCAGCAAGAAAAGTATTATGGATAATACCTGATATCCGGATAAGAGCCAGCCTGCCAAAATAAGAGCGCCTGATACAAGTGCTGCAATAAGCTCCGCGTGCTGTGCCCAGTTTTTTTCCCTCTTGTCTGTTTTCAATGGCTCATGCGGGTCGCGTTGAACGATAACTTGTTCATTCATATCGAATTCTCCTCTCTAATTGAGAACGTAAATCATCTTCATTTCTCTTATAAAAACAAAATCGCTGCCCAAAAGGCAGCTTTATCGTCAGTTATTTCTTGATGTCTTCCTTTATTATAGCACGCAAGAAGAGAATTTCAATTATAATTATTTTAATTTCTTTTTGATAATAATTATCATTAATGTTTATTCACTTCTTCTCTATATGAAAAAAGCTGAGAGTCTATGCTCTCAGCTATTCTTCCGTCCATTCCTTCAGTTGTTCCGCTGTCATCGGGCCAATTTTTGTTTTTTCAATTTCTCCCTTTTCATTCAGCAAAAATGATGTTGGGATCGTAATGATATGATACTCCTTCATCAATTCCCCTTTTGAGTCAAGGACAATCGGGAACGTCAGCTTGTTTGCTTTAATAAAGTCTTCAACGGCTTGCTGATTTTGTTCCGAATTCACTAAATTCACCGTTACCAGCTTTACACTGTCGGATGGATGGGCATCATAAAACGATTGAAACTGGGGAAGCTCCTTTTTGCAGGGCGGACACCATGACGTCCAAAAATGGAGAATTGTTTTTTGCCCTTTATTCGGAATCGAGATGTCCTCCCCTTCTATCGTTTTCATAAGAAAAACAGCGGGAACAGCAGGCTGTTTTTCCTCAGCCTGTGCCGCACCTGGAAACCATGCAATCAACCCTAATAACATAATGTATATAGTAAGCAAGCGCTTCGTCAACATGGAATCTTCCTTTCATGCTTTTCAATTAGCTTGCCCCCGCAGTTCCTATATCATCCTTCAATTCGCGGCGTTCTGGTCCCTCTCATAAGGAATACGGATACCTTCAATGCTTTGCAGATCGTGGCATAGTGCAGGCTCGTCAAAAGAATCATGCCAGTGTTCATTCCAAGGATAATCCCGAGCATTTGCAGATTCTCCATTGATCCCAGTACATACATCATACTTAGCGCAACGATATGGCTCCATACATTGTGATAAAAAGCCTCTTTCACAAAACCCATCCCGATTAAGCACGCCTGCAGCGGCATGACAAACAGATGAAAGAGAAAGTAAGGCCACATCAGCTGCAGGTAATACTGCGCTTCAGGAGAGTGAAAAAACAAATGCGTGAGAGGTCCCGCAAACTGGAACATGACCCAGACGGCAGGTATACCGTAACCTAATGTAATGAAAATCGACTGCTTCAGCCTTTTTAACACGATGTCATACTGAGAAAGTGCATAAGCTTCCGAAATACTCGGTATCATGACGACCATTAACGAATGGGCAATAAAAGCAGGGAACGACCCTATCGTCACAGCCACTCCTGCCAGCATTCCGTATTGATCGATCGCCGCTGTCCCGGCAACGCCCGCAGCCAAAAGAGCTCCTTTTACTAAAAAGGGTTCAATTGCATTGACAACCGCATGAAAAATGCGCAGTCCTGTTGTAGGAATTGAAACAGCAAGCAGCCTTTTCCTTACATCCTTTCCGCGCAAATGAATGTGCTGCTGGCCGGATAACGCCCGCCTTGCCATGATAAATTGTGAATATAAATAAACAAGCACGACCACATCACTCACGACTAGAACAAACAAGGAAATCAGCACAGCCATGTCCAATTCAAATGAGTACCATTGAAAAAAGAGGAATAAGCACAAGAGCTGGATGATTTTTTTCAGCACATTGGCAATTGCGATCTTCCCCATTTTCTGCACACCCATAAAGTAGCCCCTGGCGATTGAAGTAAAGGCGACAACAGGAATTAAGCCGATGACAATCCCTTTAATAAACGGGTGGTATGTATCAAATACCGGTATAAACGGAAGCGCAATACTAGCGGCGGCAGTAGAAAAAGCAGTAAAAATGGCTGTCATTCTGAAAGCGTGCCTCAGCATGCTTTCATGAAGCTTAGGATTTGACTCGGCAATGAATTTAGAAATGGATATCGGCAGTTCCAGGCTCGCGATGACAATAATTAAAAAGATCGTGGGCAAAATACTCATGTAAAGCCCCATCCCATGCTCGCCAAGCTCCCGCGCCAAAATCATATTGACGACAAATTCAAGGCATTCAGCGAAAAAGGCGGCAATGGATAAAAGAATGATCCCTTTCACAAATCGATTCATGATGTCTCTCCTTGTCTCTTGTACTACCAACATCATATGAGACAAGTTCAAAAATTATTTTATTTTTACTCTTTATATGAAAAAAAGCACAGCTGAGACAAATTGTCTCTTCTATGCTTAGACGGCAAAAACGTGTCTGCCGATTTTTTCTACGATTTTTCTTGAACGAATCCAATTATCTGACGCTGTTTTCGGATTATAAAAGAATATGGCATCTGTTTCTCTATTTTTTGAGGACAGCGCTTCTTCGGCAGCTTCAATCGATTCTTTATCAGGCTTTTGGTTAATGCTCCCGTTTGCGACCGGTTCAAAGGCGTTTTTCTGATAAATAACCCCTCTTATCGTATCAGGAAAACCTTTTTTCTCCGTCCTGTTCAGTACAACGCTTGCTACAGCGACCTTGCCTTTATATGATTCTCCTTTGGCCTCTGCGTGAACGAGACGGGACAGCAACTCTTTTTCAGACTGTGTATATGTTTCTTTCTCATCATTTGTTTTGTCCGGTTTATCTTTCTCTTTCTTTTCAGTGTGTGCTGATAGCTTAATCGGTTTTATTTTCTTGTCCTTATCAGCAGACAGTGAAGGGAAAGATTCATTCGTATTTCGATCTATATGTGTAAGCCATTTCGCTTCTTCATGTTTTGTCTTCTTTGCGCTCAGTAGTGAAGCTTGTGTATGCTCAATTTTGGCTGCAGGCATGAAACAAAGAAGAAAAACAGCCAGAGCAGTGAATTTCGTTGTCATACAGTTTCCTCCTTAAAGTGCTCCAAAAAACACTTCATAACCTTAACAAGAGATCCATTCATTTTCACGGAAAAAGATTTTCCAACTCTCCCAAGGAGGTATCAGGATGGAATAAAGAGGATGACTCACTGCTTAATGGCAAAAAAACAGCCTGGAATTCTATAAATATTGTCAAATTAAAACATGTTTATCCATCTTTTACATTTTACATTTTATTTACACCTGTTACAGACAGCTGTAATAAAAGGCTTGTATTCTGTCATATATGATAAAAAGGCTTCTCACGTATGAGAAACCTTCAGCTTCTTGGCTGTTCTAAGTATTGAAAGATAACATCTCCGCCTTGCTGGGCAATTCCTCGGAAATGTTTAAAATCATCTTGTTTAGATAACACGGCCCTGAAATTAAGAAAATGCTCTTTCTGGACTCTCAGTTCGGTTATGGCGCCGGTGCGCAGCTGTTCAATCATTTCTGTTATTTCTTCGGGACGCAACGAAAATTCCCCCCTTTTCTTTCTATTGACGAAAATCAATATATCATCTTTATAGCGACAGAACAATTCATAAGGGAGATAAAACTCCTTATCGCTTTACTTCTCAATGAAAATACTGCAAAATACTTTCAAAAGGCATTATTATGTTTAAAGGAGAGGAAGCTTGTGAAAATCGCTAAGGTTGGGAATGTCATTGAATTTAAAAACGGATTAACCGGTGTTGTTGAAAAAGTAAATGAGAATTCTGTTATCGTTGATGTGACAATCATGGATAACTATCGGGATCTTGAGTTAGATTCATTGACAGTTGTTAATCATAAAAATTATAAGATCATCAGAGACTCCTATTAAAACCTCCTTATTTCCACATTTATTCAAAAAACTGCAAGACGGACAATTTAACACCTTACATATGAAATTCGCTTTCTCAAAAGCTGCCGGCCGGCAGCTTTTTTACATAAAAAACACCGATCATGAATCGGCGTTTTTGTCTATTTCCGTTATTTCTATATAGAACTCGCTGACGGACCCTGGTTCGTACAGGTTGGTCAAAGATGTTGAATAATTTGTCATTTCCCCCCGGAAGGCAAGATCGCGTTCCGGAACCTCGACATTAAACGTTTTTTCATACAACAGGACAGCGATATCATGGTAAATCTCACTCGTAACGTTTAAGGTAAATGCAATTTTACGCTTCGGCTCGCCCTCCTCTTGATATGCAGCCATTTCTAACGTTACATTGTTTAACCGCAATGTCTTCACTTCATATCACTCCTTTATAGTCCATGCATCTTAGCATACCTTAGCGAATGTTTACAATGAATCTGTTCTTAACGGTTATATGAACCAATTCATTCGAAAAGACACCTTTACAAACATACGTTCGTTAAATTATAATAAAACAGACGAGCTGCCATCCAGCATCCCGTCTTTTCATTAGAAAGCGGCGAGTGGAATTCCCCCCGGATTCGCTCGTCTTTTTTATGTAAAACCCCCCTCATTTCTGAGGAGAAACTATATGGTCGATTACAACAAGTCATGGTTCTCCATGCGTACCTTGGCGCCGAATTCCCCATTCTTTAATGAGATAACCCCGCATCCATTCAGGAAGTATATGAGGTAAGTTTTTAAAGTTCTAGTTATTCGTGCGCTTCCATATCGAGCCTGAACAATTCTGAATGAAATGCAATAATCCCGCTATCAAGGTAGCGTGTGTATGACATAAATCATGGAAGCAGAATAAATTCAAGTCATCCGTAATTACTTGAAATGCGTTCTATAACATAAGTTTGAATGTGTATTTCAAGGCCTCGTATAGAACATTTCGGGACAAGGGTCTATGGAATGCCCTCACTGTTTTACCCGCACTCGTAATAAACACCTTTCAGTATGTCCAAGATTTAGAGATTCATTGCAATTATCTTCGAATTTTGCTTTGAACTATAAATCATTATATATTTTTAAACACTGTATTCCAGACTGACGCATCCTCTTGTCCAAGACTCCAGCTGCCAAGACCTTTCAGATTATATTTTTGAGCGAGTTTTATTTTTGCTCTGAGTGACTGTTCATTTTCAAACCATAATGTATATGTTCCCGAAGGCAACAGCCCCTTGTTATCGTGATTGACAGTAAAAGTAGCTTTTGGAGATTGACTCTTTGTGTCAAAAATAATTGTCCCATTATGCCTTTTTACTAATGAGTCAACAAGGTAAAGGGGAATGGCTTGAGAGGCAGATTGGCCTTTCATCCAACAGCGGCCATAGAATGGCAATCCTAAAACTAGTTTTTGAGGAGAGATTTTTTGGGTCAGAGCATATTGAATGGACTTTTCCACCCATCCTACACTTGCAGTAGGCCCAGCAAGGTGGCTTTCATCGTAGGCCATAATCATAAGGTAATCTGCATATTTAGCTAAATACTCGTAATCATATGATCCGTGCCAGCCCTTCGTCCAGCCAAAAGGATTTGCCGCCACTGCAACTGATACTTCTTTTTGTCTAGGAATACTTTTTCTTACCAGTCTAACAAAATCTATAAATAGATTCCGGTCTTTTTCTGTAAGGTTTTCTATATCGATATTAACTCCGTCCAAATCCAGTTCTTCTATTGCATGAGAAATTTGTTTAGCTAAAAGTACTCGGTTCTTTAATGCAAATCGTCCCAAATCCTGATCCCAATGATTGCTTAGAAAAGGAACTACTTTTAATTTCCTTCTATGAAGAGCTTTAATCACATCGGGATTAGCTGAACGGAGAAGTAATGATCCATCTTTTCTGATATAGAAAAAATCAGGAGACACAACATTTAATACTCCGTTCGTTTGATCAACGTGTTGAATAAAATCCCATCCTAATCCAGAATAGAAATAGCTCATTTGAAACATCTCATAACCCCTTCATCCTCAAAAATATCAATTCCCTACAAATAAAAAAATGAGGATTATCGTTTCAATTTGTTTCGTTTCCGAAACCTCAAAGATTACCTTTCTTTTATCTTTATAATTTGTCCAGGATAAATTCTATCTGAAGAAAGCTTATTAAGATTCATAAGTTGTTGTACCGGGATATTGAAGGATTTAGAAATCGTCCATAATGTATCGCCGGATTCCACATGATATACTTCGTATGTCACGGGAAATTCCATATAACGAGGCGTTCTTTTTGCTTTATTCGCTTGATTTCTTATTTTAGGTATTTTCCCCTTCATTCATATTACTCTCCTTTAGAAAAATATGTTATCAATATTTCTAAACAGTTTCTCTCTAATCTTAATGATTTGTCCAGCATATATTTGATCTGATTTGAAATGATTAAGCTCCATGAGTTGCTGCAGGGAAACATTATACTTCCTGGCAATTATTGATAATGTTTCACCGGGAGTAACATGATGGATCACGTATTTTTCTTTGAGAACATCTACATAATGAATGGTTTCCCCTAAGTTTCTTATAATTCCTCTGCTTTTTAGCACCTCAAGCATTCTCTCGGCTCTATGCAGATAGGAATCATTCTTTACAGCCTTTTTACCGTTTATCTGAATCTTTTTTCTCTCGCTATCATGATTCAAATAGTATTTCACCTTTTCCAATGTTTCTTTTGGGGAGGAAGAAACGATGAAATCGCGGCCAGGTTTGAATTTACCTCGAACTGCTGGTGTATCCGATGTCAATAAAAACCCCCCGGAACCAAGAATCTCATAGGTGCGTTGCGTAAGTTGGCTTTCACAGTTTTGCAAACCGATAATGATTTTTGCTGAACTGTAAACTTTATATGCTTCAGTATAATCAAGGTATCCATGGATCCAATTGCGGGGAATTTCTCTTCCTATATATTTACTCATTTTTTCCCAGTTTCTCCCCCAAAAATCAATGCGAATACCCTTCCGTATAAGAGGACGAATCAGCGTTTTTAAAGAGGACGAACGGAACACTTCCGGATGTTCTTCAAGAAAATTAGGGTAAGCATTAGCCACCACTGCTATATCACAACTGTATTTTGCTAATGGTTTAATCTGGTGATGTATACTTTCGTGAAAAGCAAAGTCTAAGTGAGCTGCTTTAATCCCCATGCTTTCATAAGTTTTACACAGAGAAGGCGTAACCGTGAAAACAAAATCTGGTTTCATCTTTTTAATTAACGGGATAGTAAAGTTTTGAGTGTGCAGCGGGTCTTCAGTTGCCCAATAAACGAGAGGGATATTCACCTTTTTAATAGCGTTGCGAATCCAGGCCTGCTTTTCCCTTGAATGCTCTGGTGTCCATCCCATAGATACTATTAGATCTGGTTTAAATTCGTCTATCATTTCAGTGATATTTTCCCGACTTACAGGACCGGAAATCATTACGGTATGTCCTGCTTCCCTAAACCCATTCGGTAAACCATAGAGCCACATGGGATGACTCTCAAGGAAAAGAATTTTCACACATTTCCATCCTCTCTTTCACTTTTTAATGTCTACTTTATTGGTATGTATATGTAATATAACTTGTCGCGGTACTAGTCTATAAAAAAACGTTCAGGTGTGAGATCACGTGATAGCTTGTGTGGGATGCCCCACAAAAAAAGAAAGGAACCTACAACATATTTTCCTATGTGGCTATTCAGGTCATAAGGATTCCTTTAAATATTTTCAAAAGTATTAGAATACAAGGACAGGGATATTATTTTTTATTAAAAGTCAAGAGCCCCCGTTACTTTAAGTACATTTATTCACAAAGTAATCTTTTTTACAGGTCATTTAGTGGTAGCCCCAGGGAAATGCGAATTTACAACGTTAATCAAATTCAAACATAAAAAAGTCGAATTCCCTGTCCTTTAAGGAAAACGACTTTTTTATACGACTTCTTCAAGTAAATCCCCATTAACCTTTTTTGGGGACTATTTGTAATCTCTGCGCAGTGAAATTATACCTGTGCTAGCCCGCCATCTACGAACAATTCAACACCCGTCAAGTAACTGCTTTCGTCTGAAGCAAGGAAAGATACAGCGTTTGCTACTTCTTCAGGGGTCCCAACTTTTCCAGCTGGAACAGTATTTCTGGTATTTTCCATTGCTCCTTCAAGTGCATCACCAAAAAGCTCATCGTATGCAGGTGTAAGAATAACTCCTGGACTAACCACATTTACACGGATTTCAGTACCTTTTAGGTCAAGAATCCAGTTGCGAACTAGTGCTCTTAAAGCTGCTTTAGATGCTCCATATACACTAAACGCTGGGTTGCCAATTGATCCAGCAGTAGAGCCCGTTACAATAATAGAACCTACTTTGTCCGGGAATAGTGATAACGCTTTTTGAACAGTAAAGATGGTTCCTTTAACGTTAATGTCGAACGTTCTATCAACCTGCTCTTCAGTAATTTCACCTAATGGAAGGAAGTTGCCGATGCCTGCATTAGCAAAAAGAATGTCCAACTTACCTTTTTCCTGCTTTATAATGTCATATAGTTTGTCTAAGTCTTCAAGCTTAGAAATATCACCTTGAACACCGGTTACGTTCTTGCCAATTTGGTTAACAGCTTTATCAAGTTCGTTTTGTCTACGTCCTGTGATATAAACATATGCACCTTCGTTTACAAACTTTTGTGCTGTAGCAAGACCAATCCCACTTGTTCCACCCGTTACAAGCGCTATTTTACCTTCAAATTTACCCATACTTAACACTCCTTTAGAATTAATATTATTTTATGTCTGGTACCTTTAAGTACTTGAAGAACAACTTACAAGATATAGTATCCTTCAGTAAGCACATTATCGGAAGTACCCACTTTTTTGTGATATAGTAACTAAAAAGTAATAAATGTGGAATGGAGAGCTTTAGACATGAAAAAATTTAGCTGTGGGTTTGAAGTGACAAAGGAAGTTATTGGAGGAAAATGGAAAGGCCTTGTATTATACTTTTTAATGAATGGACCAAAGAGAACGAGTGAATTAAAGCGCATTATCCCAAATATAACTCAGAAAATGCTGATTCAAACACTTAGAGAGCTTGAAGCCAGTGGACTTGTGAGCAGAAAGATGTATAATCAAGTACCGCCGAAGGTTGAATATTCATCCACTGAACTTGGAGAATCTCTTAAACCTATCTTGCAGGAGCTCTGTCAATGGGGAAGCCATTATGCGGAGCAAGAGTATGCAGAAGGTGAATATGAAATTGTACAACCAGAACAACTAAGTTAGGATTGATGTAGCTGCTGAAGTAAATGCTAAACAACTTCAATACCATCACCTAACAGATGAAGAACAGTCAGAAATAAATGAGATATTCAATTTTGAAAGTGAAGTTCTAATAAGAAGTGTCATGGACTATATTCAGGAGAACTTTGATGAAATTCAAAAAAGAGCTGTTTCAAATGTTAAAGAGAAGGTTCAGAAACTTAGCCAAAAAATAATGAAGATATTGATAATAATATTTAATGCCTATGATCTCTAGATAGGCATTTTTTCTTTCGGATAAAAAAGAAAAGACGTACAAATTGTACGCCTTAATCTGCTTCTGTACTATCAATTTTTCACTGCATAAAAGTCACAGTTCAGGTTGCACCTCAGGTCACACTTTTTAATACAATTCCCATGAGTAGAGCCATTTTCAGGTGTGACTTTTCCCACTTTTATTGAGCTTAGTGCGGGTCACACTCCGGTCACTTCGGGTCACACTTCGCTGTGACCAGGTCACATTTCCGCTGAAAATTAACGCTGAATGTTCGGATTTTACTGTGACTCCACTTCCTTTTACACTCCGTATCACACAACGGAATAATTAACGATTATCAATTGTCTCCGGATACAAATCATGGTTCATCATACGGTATTCGGCCATTTTCTCATACTTCGTGCCAGGTTTTCCATAGTTTGTGTACGGGTCAATGGAAATTCCGCCTCTTGGCGTGAATTTGCCCCATACTTCGATGTAGCGCGGGTCCATTAATTCGATCAAGTCATTCATGATGATATTCATGCAGTCCTCGTGGAAGTCACCATGGTTTCTGAAGCTGAATAGATACAGCTTTAATGATTTGCTTTCCACCATTTTTTCATCAGGAATGTAGCTGATGTAGATTGTCGCAAAGTCAGGCTGCCCTGTTTTAGGACATAAAGATGTGAATTCCGGACAATTGAATTTTACAAAGTAATCACGGTTTACATGTTTATTCGGGAAGGATTCCAGCACGTCCGGTGCATATTCGAACAAATAATTTGTACCTTGGTTGCCTAGCAATGTTACACCTTCTAATTCTGATTCTTTTCTTGTCGTCATGTTCATCTTCCTTTCTATTATACTCCGCGTTTGTTGCCCCATAACAGGGTGTGCAGCTGCGGGAGCACTCTGACGAGATTCAGCTCCGCATCGACAGCTACCTTATCAACAAGCGCTTCATATTTTCCAAGCAAATGTGCAATCAGTGACTGATCATCTGTCGTATGCACGTCATCATTTCCGACTTGTAAATAAAACGGGATTCCCGGATACCGCTTGTGCACAGTTTTGGCAAATTCCAGATCTTCATCATTAAAGATGACAACCTTCAAGCTGACAGCATGCTGTCTATCATTCTCTTGAAGTGAAGTTAAAATGTGGTCAAGCTTTTGAAAGTTCGTTACCATTTTTGAGCTTGGCGGTTTTGGAGAAATTGTCAGGTCATCAATCAGCGCAAACCAATCCTGATAAACGGTCCCTTGAGTTTCAAGCGCTGCACGGATGTTATTTTCCTTCAGCAGTTCAATAAAAGCATCCAGCTGTTTTAACAGGGCCGGGTTGCCGCCTGAGATCGTCACATGAGAAAACGCGTCTCCCCCAATGTCCTTAAGCTCCGCAAAAATCTCCTCCGCCGTCATCCAGCGAATATCTTTTTTAGCAGACCCGTCCCAAGTGAAAGCGGAGTCACACCAGCTGCAGGAATAATCGCAGCCGGCTGTCCGGACGAACATCGTTTTCTGTCCGATCACCATGCCTTCTCCTTGAATCGTCGGGCCGAAAATTTCTAATACAGGAATTCCTTTAGCCATTCAAACCACCCTTTTTCGGACGGTAGACACAGTAGCTTGTCGGTGTTTCACGGACAAACACCTGTACACAGGTCGGCTTATTCTCCAAAGTGTCTAAATAAGCCTGTACGTTGTCATAAATCGTTTTCGCCACGACTTCAGTTGTCGGCAGCGAATACCGGTCGTCCTGAGAAAAATCTTCATGATCATTTAATAGCGTGTGATCATAGTTTCCGTGCACCAGTTTTTTGAGTACGCTGAAATTGACGAGGAAGCCGGAATCGTCAAGTTCGTCGCCGGCAACGGTTATATTTACGGTATACGTATGCCCGTGAACCCTGCTGCACGCTCCCGCACTTTCCCTAGGAATAAAATGAGCGGCTGAGATATGCATGTCCTTATTCAGTTCAAACGAATAAGGATGCTGGGCCTGCGGATAAATTTGAGATAACAATTTATGCACGCTCTCCTTTCATCACCATATATTCTTCATAACCTTTTGAACGAAGATGACATGCCGGACATTCGCCGCAGCCGTCGGCGATGATGCCGTTATAGCATGTCAGCGTGTTGTTTTTCACAAACTCCAGCGCGCCAAGCTCATCTGCAAGCTTCCACGTTTCCGCCTTATTGAGCCACATGAGAGGCGTATGAATCACAAACGGCTTCTCCATCGCCAGATTTACCGTTACATTGCAAGATTTCACGAATTCGTCACGACAATCAGGGTAACCGCTGAAGTCTGTCTCGCAAACTCCTGTAATAATGTGGCGCGCGCCAATTTGGTAAGCCAGGATAGACGCAAAGGATAAGAAAACCAAATTGCGGCCTGGAACGAATGTGGATGGCAGTTCGCCGTCTTTTACTTCTATCTCAATATCATTTCTAGTCAAGGCATTCGGTGCAAGCTGATTTAAAAGTGACATATCAAGCAAATGATTTTTCACACCAAGCTTTTCCGCAATGGATTTTGCCACTTCAATTTCCTGCGAATGTCGCTGATTATAATGAAAAGTCACCGTTTCGACTTCTTCGAATTCTTTTAAGGCCCACAGTAAGCATGTGGTGCTGTCTTGGCCGCCGCTAAATACGACAATTGCTTTTTCTTTTTTCATGATTCCTCTCCTTCTCCGCAATAAAAACGTCGGCGAGAGACATCGCTACAGCTAATTCACGCAAAAAAACACCTTTTTTCGGAAGGTGCTCTAGAAAAACATAAAAAAGGCCGTATCCAAGGATACAGCTCGTCCTTAGTTTTTTATAGAGGGTGTAGCTAGAACCTCTCCCGCATATCGCACGGATTTTCTTCAATTTTTTCACTTCTGCTATCTTACCATAATGTTGTTTTTCTTGACAATAAAAAAGTCAGTCCCCGGTTCCAAGATCAATTATCGCTCTATAGTGACGGTTCGCTTCATTATATATATTTATAAACTGCGCCGCCGAGGAGCTTTTTTGCAAAGCAAAGCGCCTATGAAGGCCAGGCTCACATAGCCAAACAAGGGATAAATCGTTGAAATAAGCCTGCCGTACCCTATTTGGCTCGTAATATAAGCCGTGATCATAATGGCCGCAAAGATATATTTGCTTTTCACTGGAAGAAAGCTTTGCACTTGTTTTTCTAATCCATATAGATTACCGATAACTGATGTGAACACTTCTCCGAAAATAATGAGTAAATAAATCAAATGGACAGATCGTGCAAAGAGATAAACCACTTGCGCCATCGGTATATCATACAAAAATACATCCGGAAGAGTCGACAAAGACAGAAAACTCGCGGACAGCACAATCGTCAGCATCGTGCCTCCGATTAAAGCGCCTTTTTTTATCACTTTCTCCGATGACATTTCATTCGCCAGCGGAACCAAAACCGCTTGGGCAAGCGATAAATTCAAAGCCCCGTAAGAAACAGCTGATAACAGCCAATCCCAGCGATGCGGCCAGACCCACTGAGCTGCGTTTCGTGATTCGCTGAATATAAAAGAGTCGGCCACCACAATCATTGAAAAGATGATTAAAAGAGGAACAACAAACACATTGACACCGAAAATGCCTTTTACTCCTCTAGTCATTACAATTAAACTCAGACCGATTGTAATGAGCATCCCAATCTGAGCGGACATCCCCAACTGTTCCTCAAAAAGCGCCCCTGCCCCTGAAAGCATAACAGATGTAACTCCAAGGAGAACAAACAGCATAAATACATTGATAATCCGCCCAGCCGTCGCCCCGAACAAAAATATGTTCATTTCTTGATATGACTTGGCATTGATTCGCTTTGAAATGATCATCAGCTTGGCCCCCAGTAACGTAAACATTCCGCCGCTGACGAGAATGCCGAATAAACCGAACCAGCCGAACTTCAGAAAAAACTCAACAATTTCCCTCCCAGTCGCAAATCCAGCTCCGACTACTGTGCCGACATACACAAAAGCAAGCTGACTTGCAGACCCTTTTGATTGTTCCATTTCTTCCCTCCGAACGAACCGCAGTTTTGTCCATATATGCCTTTTTATAACCTATGAGACAAGTTCCTTGAAAAGACGAAGAAAACATGTTTTACTTTGTAACAAATCAAAAATTTTTTGTGCATAAGACTTGAAAGTCAAAGATAGTCAGAGTATACTATTAATCAAAGTTGGTCAAACAAGCCGGCCTTTTTTAAAAATCAATTGGTCAAAGATAGTCAAATATTCAGTCTGCTTTGAGCATATTGGTTTGAATGCCGTTAAGTTTGCCGTATACTAATAGTCAAAGAAGGTCAAATCCAATAGACCTTTTTATTCACTTTCATTGGTCAAAGAAGATCAAATTATTAAGGAGGTTTTGGCAAATGCGTTGTCAACATTGTCATCAAAACGAGGCGACGATTCGCCTTAACATGCAAATAAATTCCGTTCATAAACAGATGGTTCTTTGTGAAACTTGCTATAACGAACTGACCCGTAAACCTTCAATGAGTATGGGTCCTCAATCTTTCGGATTTCCGTTTGAACAGGCATTCCAGCCGAAAGAACAGAGCGCAGCAAAACAAAGCGGAAAAAAAGGGTTGCTTGATGAGCTGGCTCAAAATATTACAAACGGTGCAAAAGCCGGTCTCATTGACCCTGTCATCGGCCGTGATGATGAAGTGGCGCGAGTGATCGAAATTCTAAACCGCCGGAACAAAAACAATCCGGTTCTTATTGGTGAGCCGGGTGTAGGGAAAACTGCCATCGCTGAAGGGCTCGCTTTAAAAATTGCTGAAGGTGATGTTCCAAACAAACTGAAAAACAAAGAGCTGTATTTGCTTGATGTTGCATCCCTTGTTGCAAACACAGGGATCAGAGGCCAATTTGAGGAGAGAATGAAACAGCTCATCACTGAGTTGAAGGAACGAAAAAATGTCATTCTGTTCATTGATGAAATTCACCTTCTCGTCGGCGCAGGCTCTGCAGAAGGATCAATGGACGCCGGCAACATTCTCAAACCGGCCCTAGCCAGAGGCGAACTGCAAGTCATTGGCGCGACAACACTGAAAGAATATCGCCAAATCGAAAAAGATGCCGCACTGGAAAGACGTTTTCAGCCTGTCATGGTGCAGGAGCCTTCAATTGAACAGGCTATCCTCATTCTGCAAGGGATTAAAGACAAATACGAGGCGTACCATGGCGTAACATTCAGTGATGAAGCAATCAAAGCGTGTGTCACTTTATCTTCCCGCTACATTCAGGACAGACACCTGCCGGATAAAGCAATTGATTTATTAGATGAAGCAGGTTCAAAAGCCAACCTGTTAATTGATGAATTGAATGATGAGGATGCCGCTGAACGCTTAACTGCAATTGAAGCCGAAAAAACAAAAGCCCTGGAAGAAGAAAATTACGAACTGGCGGCAAAACTCCGTGATGAAGAACTCGCATTGGAGAAAAAACTGAACAGCTCCTCCGCTCATACCGCTGTCACTGTGGAAGCTGAGCACATTCAGGAAATTGTTGAACAAAAAACAGGCATCCCTGTCGGCAAACTGCAGGCAGACGAACAAACGAAAATGAAAGAGCTTGAAGCAAAACTTCATGAACGCGTGATCGGACAAGAAGCCGCTGTTCAAAAAGTGGCAAAAGCGGTAAGACGAAGCCGCGCCGGATTAAAATCCAAAAACAGACCAGTCGGCTCCTTCCTCTTCGTCGGTCCTACCGGCGTAGGGAAAACAGAGCTTTCTAAAACACTGGCAGATGAATTATTCGGGACAAAAGACGCTATTATCCGACTCGATATGAGCGAATACATGGAGAAACACGCCGTATCTAAAATTATCGGTTCACCGCCTGGATATGTCGGCCATGAGGAAGCTGGACAATTAACTGAGAAAGTGCGCCGCAATCCTTACAGCATTGTGTTGCTGGATGAGATTGAAAAAGCACACCCAGACGTTCAGCATATGTTCCTGCAAATTATGGAGGATGGCCGTCTGACAGACAGCCAAGGCAGAACCGTAAGCTTCAAAGACACTGTGATCATCATGACAAGTAATGCGGGTGCTGGTGAGAAACAAACGAAAGTCGGTTTCCAATCAGATGACAGTGTCATCGAAGAACAAACATTGATTGATTCACTGAGCATGTTCTTTAAACCTGAGTTCCTCAACCGTTTTGACAGCATTATTGAGTTCCGCTCATTGGAAAAAGAACATCTTGTCAAAATCGTCAGCCTTCTTCTTGGAGAACTTGAAGAAACATTGGCTGAACGGGGCATCAGCTTGAATGTGACAGATGAAGCGAAAGAAAAAATCGCTGAACTTGGCTATCACCCTTCATTCGGTGCACGTCCGCTTAGAAGAACCATCCAAGAATGGGTTGAGGATGAAATGACCGATCTGCTGCTTGATAATGGCGAGATCACAAGTTTTCACGTGATTTTAGAAGATGATAAAATCAAAGTGCGAGCGAAATAACAATCAGCGGTTTCCTTTTAGGAAGCCGCTTTTTTTATGCTTTCATACTCTTGACTTAGAAAATACGGTCCCTTCCCCTGAAGCGCTACTTCCCTTCATCCTTTACACTTTTTTTAAGGAGGGATGGAACATGTTTATATACAATGAATATGTATTTCTACTATTATACGAATACCATCTGAAGGACAGCTTGCAAGCAAGCTGCCAATTTCAGTAGACCCCCGGGCTTTTAAATTTTGGAGAGCCCGTTTTTGTTTATTTCTCCCTTCTATGCCTCTTCCTTGAATATTTCATGAACAAATTCACAATGTCCCTAAAGTTCCGGGCACCAAAACCGATATTAACCATAGACAAGCTAGTAAAAAAGGATTTGGTGAAAAACTATGGATAAAACTTCGTTAATCGGTATTATTCTTGCTTTTGTGGCATTGAGCGTCGGGATGGTTCTGAAAGGCGTCAGTTTCAGCGCCCTTGCAAACCCCGCTGCCATTTTAATTATTATCGCCGGGACAATCTCAGCAGTCGTTATTGCGTTCCCAACAAAAGAAATTAAAAAAGTGCCTGCGCTGTTTCGAGTCTTATTTAAGGAAAATAAACAGCTCACAATAGAGGAACTTATTCCTATGTTCTCTGAATGGGCTCAGCTTGCACGCCGCGAAGGTCTGCTTGCTTTAGAAGCAAGCATTGAGGATGTAGATGATGCTTTCTTGAAAAACGGGCTCAGCATGGCTGTTGACGGGCAAAGCGCGGAATTTATCAGAGATATTATGACAGAGGAAGTCGAAGCAATGGAAGACAGGCACCAAGCCGGAGCCGCTATTTTTACACAAGCGGGAACGTACGCCCCGACACTTGGAGTACTCGGTGCTGTAATCGGGCTGATTGCCGCTCTCTCTCATATGGATAACACAGATGAGCTTGGACACGCCATCAGTGCTGCCTTTGTTGCCACACTTCTCGGTATCTTTACAGGGTATGTGTTATGGCATCCTTTCGCAAATAAATTAAAACGAAAATCAAAACAAGAAGTAAAACTGCGTGAGGTCATGATTGAAGGTGTTTTATCCGTTTTAGAAGGACAAGCACCGAAAGTCATCGAACAAAAGCTTTTAATGTATCTTCCTGCGAAGGACCGCTTGAAATTTGCAGAACAAGGAGAGGCGCAAAATGGCGAGAAAAAAGAAGAAGAAGCATGAGGACGAGCACGTTGATGAATCATGGCTCGTTCCTTACGCCGACATCCTTACTCTTCTCCTGGCATTGTTTATTGTGCTGTACGCGAGCAGCTCGATTGACGCAGCTAAGTTTCAAATGCTCTCAAAATCATTTAATGAAGTCTTTACAGGCGGAACCGGTGTACTGGACTACTCCAGTGTCACTCCTCCTGAAAACGAGTCAGACGGCATCGATGAAGTGAAAAAGGAAAAAGAAGAGAAAGAGAAAAACAAGAAAGAAAAAGAAAAAGCAGCTGATCAAGAAGAACTTGAAAATGTGAAGAGCCAGGTGGAAAAGTTCATCAAAGATAAAAAGCTGGAACATCAGCTGGAGACGAAGATGACTAGTGAAGGCCTTCTGATTACGATTAAAGACAGCATCTTCTTTGATTCTGGAAAAGCGACCATCCGTAAGGAAGATGTGCCGCTTGCAAAAGAGATTTCAAATCTTCTTGTGATTAACCCGCCAAGAAATATCATTATCAGCGGACATACTGATAATATGCCAATTAAAAATTCTGAATTCCAATCAAACTGGCATTTAAGCGTCATGAGAGCGGTAAACTTTATGGGGCTCCTGATTGAAAACCCCAAGCTCGATGCAAAAGTGTTCAGTGCCAAGGGTTATGGCGAGTATAAACCGGTGGCTTCCAATAAAACTGCGGAAGGCCGAAGCAAAAACCGGCGGGTTGAAGTTCTCATTTTGCCGAGAGGCGCAGCGGAAACAAATGAAAAATAGCAAAAAAGGAAGCCTTGTGACATATCAGGCTTCCTTTTTTTACTTATTATGAAACTGTTTTGCGTTTAATCCTACTCTTTTTAACATTTCGGTGCACATCTCTACCTCTTCTTCGCTTAATACGCTGATCATTTCATCAATTTCAGCAGCGTGATCAGGGAAAATATCGTTCAAAAGACCGATGCCTTTTTCAGTAATTTGCGCAAATGTCACTCGCCTGTCTGTAGGAGACGCTTTCCGAATGAGAAGTTCTTTTTGCTCCAGCTTATCTACAACGTATGTGATGCTCCCGCTAGCCAAGAGAATTTTATCTCCTATCTGCTGCAGCGGCTGATCGCCTTTATGGTACAAAAGCTCTAGCACAGCAAATTCAGTCGGATTCAGCCCATGCTTATGAATATGCTTATTCATATGATCGTTAATAGACCGATACGCGCGCGACAGCACGATAAATAACTTCAGTGATTTTTCTGTCATGTCTCAATCATCCTTTTAGAAACCGTTACAGAGAAACATTAATAAACAAAGACCAAAATGTCAATAAAAATCTTTCCAATATTTCTCTTCTTTTTTAAAATGTAAGCTTGCCAACACCTTTTTCTAATTTTTTTGGTTATTTTTTCTTATTAAAGAAGAAGAAACAATGATATAATACCTCTAATCAGGTGTATGTTGGAGCGATGCAAATTGAAAATACTAAAAGGCGCCTGCGGGAGAGTCAAACTTTATATCATACTGGTCGTGATTCCGGCAATCGTCATCAGCTTTTTCGTATATGAAAAAGAAAAAGATACAATAGCTGCAGAACATAAACAAGAAGCAAGTGTCCTGCTAAACCTTCACCGCAACAAAATCAATTATTTAATCGGAGAAACAATGGCGAGAATGACCTCCTTGTCCATCGCCATCGACAGACCGGTTGATATAAAGAAAATGCAGTCAATTTTGGAAAAGACCTTTGATTCAGAGCCGAGATTTTCCGGTCTCTATTTTCTCAATGCCAAAGGAGACGTCACCGCAAGCACAACCGAATTAAAAACGAAAGTAAACCTGGCCGACAGATCTTTTTTTACAAAAGCAAAGGAAACTAAAAAGACAGTCATTTCAGATAGTTATTCGAGCAGAATTACTGGTCAGCCAATTTTCACAATTTGTGTGCCTGTTTTGGACTCAAAACGTAATGTGACAGATTATCTTGTCGCAGCAATTCAAATTGATTATTTGAAAAATCTCATTAACTTACTGAGCCCTGATGTTTATATTGAAGTTGTGAACCAAGACGGGAAAATGATTTTTGCGAGCGGACAAGCCTCTCATGCAGAGGATCAGAAACCTGTCAGCGGATATCTGGATGATATCAGCTGGAATATGAAAGTCTATCCGAACCCGGTCACAATAGAAGAACTGACGAAAAGCCTAGTGCTTCCGCTTTCATGTATTATTGTTCTGCTGAATATCCTATTTATTCTCGTGCTGTATTATTTGCTGAAGCGGCAGACCCAGCTGGAGCGCTCAGAAAATGAGGCGCAAAAATTAGAGCTGATCGGGACGCTTGCTGCCAGCACAGCCCATGAAATCCGTAATCCCCTCACCGGCATAAGCGGCTTTATTCAGCTGTTGCAAAAGAAATATAAAGGTGAGGAAGATCAGCTTTACTTCTCCATTATCGAACAGGAGATAAAGCGCATCAATCAAATAGTGAGTGAGTTTCTTGTTCTCGGCAAGCCGACAGCTGAAAAATGGGAGCTGAACTCACTTCAGGACATTATCGGAGAAATTATGCCGATCATTTATTCTGAGGGCAATCTATACAATGTTGAAGTCGAATTACAGTATTTAACCGAGCAGCCCTTACTCGTAAAATGTACAAAAGATCATATTAAACAAGTGATTTTAAATGTAGCAAAAAATGGCCTCGAGTCAATGCCTGAAGGAGGCAAACTGACGATCTCCCTGGGAGCTTTAGATAAAAAAGCCATAATCAAAGTTGTGGATAACGGTGAAGGGATTTCTCAGGAAATGCTGGATCACATCTTCCTTCCCTTTGTTACTTCTAAAGAAAAAGGAACCGGTCTCGGCCTTGTTGTTTGTAAACGGATCGTGCTGATGTACGGAGGCTCTATTCATATTGAAAGTGAAGTGCGAAGAGGCACAGAGGTGACAATCACCCTCCCTGTATCCGCTTCATAGCCCCCCTGACCATGTCAGGAGGGTTTTTTATCTTCGTGATCGGGCATTGCCATTCGATTTGCTTGCTGGTCTTCCAGAAAAAAGGATTTTGATGAAACGCAACAGCATTTTCAAAAGCAAAAAAAACATAAAAAATACTAAAAAACCCTTTATACCTTCCGTGGCATCTAAAAACTCCATATTCCCTCTCCCCGTCACCTTTTGCTGAATCTCAATCGCAAATACGATGACAATGATGACTGTAACGGTATAGATAAAGGACAAGGCTGTCATACTCCATTTAGAAAGCCATGTAAACACAGCGTGAGTGACGCCGAAAAAGAATATGCCAAAAATGCCGATCACCCAAAAATGCATTTCTTTGTCAGTTAAATCAATGCCAAATATTCCGCATAAGGAAATAAAAGCATCATGAAATTGATTGACCATTTCGGTAATGAGAATCGCCAGTTCTTTCATTAGTTCCCTCTTTCATATGAATTTTTCCCAGAAAAAAAGAGCGCTTCCGAAAAGCTCTCTCTTTATATATGCATCTGATAGGCCGCTATTTATTTGCATCATATGCTGGCATAACATCTCTGCGGGGCCACAAGCCTAATTTCTTTACAAGGCCTTGAATCCCTTGGGAATGTTCGTTTTCTTGCATAAGCTGGTGATATTCATTTATTAAACAATCCAGCTCCTGACTGTGCCTGATCGTGTCATGCCCTGTAAATCCCTGCTTTCTAGCGGCATCTATCATTAACTTTCTTTTTTCATCAATAGACACCAACAATCTTTCTTGTTCAGAAGAACCGCCCATTCACTTCACCCCTCGCCGCTAAGAAATAGGAAACAAGTTTGATTGGGTTATTGTGCATTATTACAGATTATACTTTATTTGTAAACATATTTTCATTAAATAAGTTAATTTTTCAGGTATAATAGATATATTGATAGGATTAGAAGAACAATACCCAGGTGAAGAATATCTTAAACACGCCGCCAGGCAGGAGGTATGCCCAATGAAGAAAAAGAATGCAATTATGCTCGGAGCGGCAGGCGGAAAAGCAATTTTGAAAAGGAAAAACCGAAAAAAATGTATTCAGCACATCACTACTTTTTTTCAGATGCTTCGCGATTGGCGAAATGGCGACTACCCTCGTTCACAGGTTAAAACACTTTTGCTGTTAACTGCCGCAATTCTGTATATCGTCATGCCGCTCGATATCATTCCAGACGTAATCCTCGGTCTTGGGTTCATTGACGATGCAGCTGTTTTAGGTTTGATTTGGACACTGATTAAAAAAGAACTGTCACAGTATGAAAAGTGGCGTTTGCAATAAATATAAAAAGCCCCGTTCGATGAACGGGGCTTTCTCATGCTTATTGATTCACGCTGTCTTTTTCATAAATCGGAACCCAGCCTTCAGTTGTGACAAAAATTCTCACCGCGACAACTTTGCGGTCCTCCTGAAGCGTGAAGTAATGGCGGATATTCTCAGGCACAGAGATTAAATCTCCAGGGTTTAAACGGACATCAAAAAACGTGCCGTCCTTGCCTTGAATGACAAAAATACCGTGTCCGCTTACAATAAAACGAACCTCATCGTCTGTATGGTGATGCTCTCTTTTAAAGTTTTCAAGCAGTTCATCAAGTTTCGGATTGCTGTCTGACAATGAAATAACATCCTGTGCTTTATAGCCGCGGCGGGTTGAGATATCCTTAATTTCAGTTTCGAAGGTATCAAGAATTTGCTGTTTTTCTTCTTCTGTCAGGTCATACTTCTCTGAAAGATGTTCCGGAAGCTTCGTGATATCCCATTGCTCATAAATAACCTCTTGACTGTCCAGAAAGCTTGCTACTTCCTCTTGATTTTCAATCGTTGTATTTGCCTCATCATGAATTTGAATTGTAGCCATTTCAATTCCTCCTTTTATTTAACCAGCTGATGCTGGAGTGTTTTCAATTTCAAATGGTAGCTGAACAAAAATTCATACGCTTCAAGCACTCTTTTTGCCTCAAATGCTGTTTTCCCCCAAGCCGTAATACCATGATTTCGGATCAGAACAGCTCCTGAATCTTCTGAAATTTCTTCCGCAAACAGTGCCGCAAGCGTCGGGATATGTGCTGGATTTTCTATAATCGGAATGGTCACTTCTGCGTTCTCTTCCCACAAGCCGAGTGCTTTTATAATTTCCTGGCCTTTGAATGTGATTTTCTTTTGGTCTCCGTATAACTCTGAAATCACATTATTGTTTACCGTATGGACATGCAGGCAGCATCCGGCATTGGTTTTATTGTACAAATGTGTATGCAAAAGCGTTTCTGCTGACGGTTTCAGAGAATGCCCGCTTTCAGCAGGCTCTCCGTTTTGGTCGACCAGCAGAAAATCTTCAACCGTCTCTTTGCGTTTATCTTTTCCGCTTGCAGTGACGAGAAATGTTAAAGGCTCATCTGTAACCTTAATTGACAGGTTGCCGCTAGTCGCCGGAAACCAATCTCTCTCTGCCAATTCCCGTTTTACTTCAGCGAGCTCTCGCCAGCGTTCTTGTTTTGCAGCCATTCCTGTACCTCCTTTACATTCTCAATTTCCTTTCTGATCTCATAAAAATCTTGATACGGAAGATGATTGAGGTTTTGCTCTCGGCATTCGTTTAATAAATAATCCCTTGCAAAGCATAGGTCAGACAGCTTTGCTGCCTCCACATCTGTAACCGAATCACCGATCATGATGATATATTGATTCGGTTCAGAAAGTTCATGGATGACCGACGGCTTACAGCACCCGCATTGATTGCTGCAGGTGCCCTTGCAGGAATGAGGCCAGTCAATATGGATATAGTCATTGTCAAATGAAGCATGGTTGCAATAAATGCGGTCTTTCTGCACAATGCCTTCAAGCAAAGGATATACAAAAAAGTCCATTCCACCGCTTATGACATAAAACGGAATCTCGTGCTCATTGATAAATGCTACAAATTCCCGAAAGCCTTCCCTGATTTTTGCATCTTCCAATACAAAACTTGTAATCTCTTCTTTTAAACGGCTGGGCAGAAGGCCGAACATCTGCCCGACACCTTCCTTGATCGACAGCGTTTTGGAAAGTACGCCGTCTTTTAATGCCACCCACTCTGGGGGAGCAAATGTTTTCATGATATTTATAATGTTGTCGTTCATCGTGATGGTTCCGTCAAAATCACAAATAATAAAAGGTTTTCGAGTCGTCATACGGCTTCAACCTTTCCCCATTTATCTAGCGCAAGCTTAAGATCCTTGCATTGTTCGGCTTTTTCATCAATCGGCTGGGCCTCTAGGACTGCATCAATAATGGCTCTGAAGGCTCGCCCCCCGCCTTGGGCACCGTTCGGATGTCCATGTACGCCTCCTCCGGCGTTAATAATGTGGTCTATGCCGAAATCACGCATTAATAGCGGAACCATGCCGGGATGAATGCCTGCTGACGGAACCGCAAATGTTTGGTTAAAAGCATCCTCTCTCACACATTCTTCATGAATCGCCAGTGCGTCCGCTCTTGGAAGCGCAACCGAACCATATGGAGACGGAAAGAGGCTGAAGTCAGCACCGCAATATCGGTTTAATTTTCCGAGTAAAAGAGCGTGAGAAAAACCGTAAAACGGAGAAGACGTAAACGCCCCGCTGACTGCTGGATGCGCCATAATCGGAACTGGGATTTCAGGATCTTCCGCAAGGCCTTGCATAACGTCCAAGCCGTAAGCGAAGACATTAAACAAAAGCGCATCCGCTCCCAACTCGGCGGCGCGTCTCGCTTTGTCTTTCAGATCAGTCGTACGTCCGGTCAAATTCACCGCATACAGCGTTTTATGTCCGGTTTGCTCATACGTTTCTTTCAATATTTGTTTTCCTTCTGCAATTCTTGTTTCAAAAGGTGCTAGACCTGTCTCAAAGAAAATTTCATCGTCTTTAATCAAGTCAACTCCCCCAAGCGCCTGCTGCCGGAGCTGTTCTTTAATATCACTCAGGTCCCTTCCGATTACGCCTTTAAATATGCTCATTAACAACGGTCTCTCAAACTCTCCCAGCAGCTTCCGGATGCCGTATACGCCAAACTTCGGTCCCGGCAGTGCACGCTTAAATGCTTCAGAGAAGTGAAGATCGATTAATTTGATTTTTCCGTCCAGCGACAGCTTGCCAAACACTGTTGTCAGCAAAGCCGGAATATCCTGAGAGAAATTGATTTCAGGATAGGCAATTGTGATGACCGCTTGTTTTTCTGATGCAGCAGCTCCCTCTCTCTCCTCAACTTTTATCACCCGCCCCTTGTGCTTTTGCATTTGCTCCTGTTTTACAAGGGGCAGATCAGTCCAGGAGCCTACTGTCAATCCTGTTGCGATTTGTTCTGCTTTCTTCTCTGTATCGGCTCCCGGTTCGGTCAGGAGATATGTCGCTAATAACTCACTCATGCCAGAGCTCCTTTCATTTTCATCCATATCAAAAAACCTCTTCAAACTGCAATCGCGTCTAAAGAGGTTTCGTTTCTCGTCCGAATCTTATCTCTCAGCCGCTAGCTGCAAGAATTAGCACCGTGCTTTATAAGTCGGTTGCCGGGCTTCATCGGGCTCGTCCCTCTGCCTGCTCTTGATAAGAAAATATAGATTTTATAAATTATTTTGAATTATCCCATCGTTATAAGGTCTTGTCAATGCTTTTTTGGGTAAACAGGTTCAGTTTGCCAATTCGATAAGCGGCTTCCTTAAGTCTTTCTTCACTTGTTAAAAGTCCGACTCTGACGTAGCCCTCGCCATATTTACCGAAGCCATTTCCAGCCGCAACCGCCACATTCGCTTTTTCCAGCAAAAGATCTGAGAACTGCTCAGAAGTATAGCCTTCAGGCACAGGCAGCCATGCAAAAAAAGAACCTGCAGGAGCTGTTACATCCCAGCCGATTTCCCGGCATGCCGTGATCCAAGCGTTTCTCCTGCTCTCATATCTGGCATTTTGCTCTGCCACACACGTCTGATCGGCTAACAGTGCCTCTGCTGCAGCCTCCTGAGTCGCTCTGAAAAGACTGACAAACATATGGTCTTGATAAAGATTGATCGCTTCAATGACCGAAGCGTTTCCGACGGCAAAGCCAACCCGCCATCCTGCCATGTTATACGTTTTTGACAGCGTGTAAATTTCAATTCCGATATCCTTCGCACCTTCAGTCTGCAAAAAGCTTAAAGGCTTGCAGCCGTCAAATCCTACAGCGCCGTAAGCAAAATCGTGAACGACGCAGATTCCGTTTTCAGTCGCAAAACGCACGGTATCTTCAAAGAACTCGGAAGTAGCAACAGCTCCGGTCGGATTATTCGGATAATTTAAATACATCAATTTCGCCTGTTCCCTTGCTTCAGCGGCTATGCTGCTGTAATCAGGGAGAAACGCCCTGTCCTTTACGAGCGGCATCATTTCCATCTTTGCTTTTGCAAGTGTGACACCCGACCAGTAATCAGGATAACCCGGATCGGGAACCAAAATCGTATCACCGGGATTCAACAAGCATTGCGGGAGCTCGACTAGACCGGCTTTTCCGCCGAATAATACAGCGACTTCGGTTTCCGGATCCAGATCAATGCCGTATTCTCTTTTGTAAAATGCAGCAGCCGCTGACTTCAGACGGTATGAGCCGCGAAAAGACGAATATTTATGATTCTCAGGATCAGCAACAGCTCGTTTCATCTCCTCGACAATATGTTCAGGAGTCGGCTGATCTGGATTTCCCTGTCCTAGATTGATAACGTCATGTCCTTCTGCGAGCTTTCGGTTCACTTTCTGCACCAGAGAAGCGAAGAATTGTTTAGGCAATTCCTTCAATACATGAGACTGTTCAAATTTCATCTATTCTCACCTTCTAAAAAAATCTTGAAATGATAGTCCATCATCATATATGGTTAAATGAAAAAAGTAAAGAAAAATTTGGGGTGTTAAAAAGATGAAATGGACGATATCTTGTCTTCAATTTGATATTTCATACGGAAAACCTTCGGAAAATATAAAAAAAGCTGAATTTTTCATCGAAAAAGAAAGCAAACATGCTGATGTTCTTGTTCTGCCTGAATTATGGACGACCGGATATGATCTGGCCAATCTTGATGAACTCGCTGACGAAGACGGCCGCTCCGCTCAGAGCTGGCTGAAGAAAACGGCAAAAAAACATGGTGTTCATATTGTCGCCGGATCGGTCGCTGTCAGGGAGAATTCTGATGTTTATAATACAATGTACATCGCGGATAAGGAAGGGCAAATCATTAAAGAGTACAGAAAAGCCCATCTTTTTCAGCTGATGGATGAGCATCTGTATTTATCAGCCGGTTCCGAAGACGGATACTTTGAGCTTGACGGCGTCAAAAGCTCAGGATTGATCTGTTACGATATCCGTTTTCCGGAATGGATCAGAAAACATACGACAAAAGGCGCCAACGTGCTGTTTATTTCTGCTGAATGGCCTCTTCCCCGCCTTGATCATTGGAAAAGCCTGCTTATTGCGCGGGCCATTGAAAACCAATGCTTTGTCGCAGCCTGCAATTGTACCGGTTCAAATCCGGATAATGAATTTGCAGGTCATAGTCTGATTATTGATCCATGGGGGCGTGTACTTGCTGAAGGCGGCCGGGAAGAAGGCATAGTCCGAGCGGAAATTGACCTTCAAGAAAGCGCAGAAGTTCGGGAGAGCATTCCTGTTTTCGATGATATCAGAAAAGATTTATATTAAAAAATATATTGACAACTAACTAAATTACCTGTTACCATGTTCATCAACTGATAAATTAGAATTGTCAAACAAGTGAATATATTCTCTTATCGAGAGTTGGGCGAGGGATTTGGCCTTTTGACCCCAACAGCAACCGACCGTAATTCCATTGTGAAATGGGGCGCATCTTTTTCGCGCCGAGACGCTAGTCTCTTAAGGCACGGTGCTAATTCCATTCAGATCTGATCTGAGAGATAAGAGAGGCGGACATAGATGTTAAGCCTCCTTCTCTCTGAGAAGGAGGCTTTTTTACGGCCACATATTAAGTGATTACATAATTGGAGGTTATGATGATGGGAGTCACAAAAACACCTTTATACGAAACGTTAAATGAAAGCTCCGCTGTGGCGTTGGCGGTGAAGCTTGGCCTTTTTCCAAGCAAAAGCACGCTGACATGCCAGGAGATCGGAGACGGCAACTTAAATTACGTTTTTCATATTTATGATCAAGAACATGACAGAGCATTGATCATTAAACAGGCGGTTCCGTATGCAAAAGTGGTGGGAGAAAGCTGGCCGCTGACAATCGACCGTGCAAGAATCGAAAGCAGCGCTCTCATCCGTCAGGGCGAGCATGTGCCTCACCTGGTTCCAAGAGTGTTTTATTCTGATACGGAAATGGCGGTTACCGTCATGGAGGATCTCTCTCACCTCAAGATCGCAAGAAAAGGACTCATTGAGGGTGAAAACTATCCTCATCTGTCACAGCACATCGGTGAATTTTTAGGAAAAACACTATTCTACTCATCAGATTACGCGCTTGAACCTAAGGTGAAAAAACAGCTTGTTAAACAGTTTACAAATCCAGAGCTATGCGACATTACGGAAAGACTTGTTTTTACAGATCCTTTCTTCGACCATGACACAAATGATTTTGAAGAAGAGCTCCGTCCTTTTGTCGAAAAGCTTTGGAATAATGACAGCGTTAAAATCGAAGCCGCTAAGCTGAAAAAGTCATTTTTAACGTCTGCAGAAACGTTGATTCATGGTGATTTGCATACAGGAAGCATTTTCGCAAGTGAACACGAAACAAAGGTGATTGATCCTGAGTTTGCTTTTTACGGACCGATCGGCTTTGATGTAGGGCAATTTATCGCCAACTTATTTTTGAACGCACTCAGCCGTGACGGGGCTGACAGAGAGCCGTTATATGAACATGTCAACCAGGTCTGGGAAACGTTTGAAAAGACGTTTAGTGAAGCCTGGCAGAAGGACAGTCTGGATGTTTACGCCAACATCGACGGTTACCTCACTGATACACTCAGCCATATTTTTGAAGAAGCAATCGGATTTGCGGGCTGTGAGCTGATACGACGCACGATCGGCCTTGCCCATGTAGCTGACCTGGATACGATCGTGCCGTTTGATAAACGAATCGGCAGAAAACGCCTGGCGCTCGAAACCGGCACAGCCTTTATCGAAAAACGTTCGGAATTCAAAACGATAACAGATGTTATTGAATTATTTAAGTTACTTGTAAAGGAATGATCCATTCATGACCCATTCATTTGCTGTTCCACGTTCTGTTGAATGGAAAGAAACAGCTATTACCATTTTAAATCAGCAAAAGCTTCCTGATGAGACGGAATATTTAGAGCTGACGACGAAAGAGGATGTATTTGATGCGATTGTCACGCTCAAAGTAAGGGGCGCTCCGGCGATCGGCATTACGGCTGCCTTCGGACTAGCGCTTGCTGCCAAAAACATTGAAACAGATAATGTCACGGAATTCCGCCGCAGACTGGAAGACATCAAACAATATTTAAACAGCTCACGGCCTACCGCCATTAATTTGTCATGGGCGCTTGAGAGACTGAGTCATTCGGTCGAAAACGCGATTTCCGTAAATGAAGCAAAAACAAACCTTGTCCATGAAGCCATTCAGATTCAGGTCGAGGATGAGGAAACGTGCCGGTTGATCGGCCAAAACGCCCTGCAGCTTTTCAAAAAAGGCGACAGGATCATGACAATCTGCAATGCCGGCTCAATCGCGACAAGCCGCTATGGAACGGCGCTAGCTCCGTTTTACTTGGCCAAACAAAAAGATTTGGGATTGCACATTTATGCCTGTGAAACAAGGCCTGTCCTGCAAGGTTCACGCCTTACTGCTTGGGAGCTGATGCAGGGGGGCATTGATGTCACTCTGATCACAGACAGCATGGCCGCCCATACGATGAAGGAAAAACAAATTTCCGCTGTTATCGTCGGAGCCGACCGAATTGCAAAGAACGGTGATACGGCAAATAAAATCGGCACATACGGTCTTGCTATTTTAGCAAACGCCTTTGATATTCCGTTTTTTGTCGCCGCACCTTTATCTACATTTGATACAAAGGTCAAATGCGGCGCTGATATCCCGATAGAGGAACGGGATCCCGAGGAAGTCAGGCAGATTTCCGGAGTTCGGACCGCTCCATCCAATGTGCCTGTCTTTAATCCCGCTTTCGACATTACACCTCATGATCTCATTTCAGGAATCATCACAGAAAAAGGGATTATGACCGGAAACTATGAAGAAGAGATTGAACAGCTGTTTAGAGGAGAAAAGGTGCATTAAAAAACCGCTGGACTTTGCTCATTTGGAGCCGAGTCAGCGGTTTTTTTGTTTCTTTTTGTTAACATTGATGATTTCATCTTTTTGAGCGCTTGATAAGATATGCAGTTTCACAAACAGTTCGGCAAAAACGGCAAGTTTCTCAGAGCGGCTCGGCTTCAATTGCTTTGTCCTCCTTTTTCATCAGACCAACTTTTTTAACTTAATAAAATGATATGTCGGCCGTAAAAAAAAGGGAACGTGCCATATGTTTTATTTTTCTTTATAGGAGATTCGCTCGATGTTTAGCAAAAATGCTTTGATCTCGGTTTTGCTTCCGGCGTATCCTGTTAACGCACTGTTTTTGCCGATCACTCTGTGGCACGGGATAAAAATCGGCAGGTCGTTACGTTTATTAGCCTGTCCGACAGCCCGCACCGCTTTCGGACTGCCGACCGCAGCGGCAATATCCGCATAGCTTCGGGATTCACCATATGGAATCCTCTCCAGCGCCTGCCACACTTTTTGCTGAAAAGGAGTGCCCTTTTGGCTGAGCGGCAGGGAGAATGTCTTTCTTTCGCCTGCGAAATATTCTTGAAGCTGTTGTTTCGCTTCTGCAAGATTAGGTGTTTCCTTGTGCTCAGTATTCTGAACCGTTTCTTTCCAATCCACCCAATCTTCCTGACTGAGAAATAGACGAGTGATCAGATCCTCCTCTTCGGCAATGATAAGTTCACCGAGCGGCGTTTCGGCTGTCGTATAGTAGTTCATTCATCATTCCTTCTTTCTTCAGCATTCTGTCTGACAGGAAGCGTAATATGGAAAACGGTGCCCTTCCCTTCTTCACTTTCTACCATAATTTCGCCTTGATGTTCTTCAATAATTTTATAGCTTACCATAAGCCCAAGTCCAGTTCCCCGTTCCTTTGTCGTATAAAACGGTTCACCAAGTCGCTTTAATTTATCTTCTGTCATTCCGATTCCCTCGTCTTTTAAGGAGATAAGAACATGATCTGGATCCAATGCCTTTATCGTTACAAAAATATTTCCGCCGTCAGGCATCACTTCGATGGCGTTTTTTAATATATTGATAAAAACCTGTTTCAGCTGATTCGGTTCACAGTAAATCGGGGGAATGTCGTCAATTAAATCAAGTTGCATTTGTACATTGCTGAGATTGGCTTGCGCATTTAGAAGGTCTATCGTGTCCCTCATAATTTGGGTAACATGTTTTTCCTCATACATAATGGCCTGGGGCTTGGCTAAAATCAAGAATTCGGTGATGATGGATTCGATGCGCTTTAGTTCTGAGGTGATCACGTTGAAGTAAAGGGCGTAGTCTCCCTCGACACTCCCTTTCAAAAGCTGAATGAAGCCTTTAAGAGCAGTCATCGGATTTCTGATTTCATGAGCAATGCCGGCTGCAAGTTCGCCGACAACATGAAGGGTATCTGATTTGCGCAGGCGTTCCTCCAATTCTTTTCGCTCTGTTACGTCTTTAAAGATAGCCAAGTTCATATTTTGAATAATATTCCGTTTAAATGAGAATTCGAGTTTTCTGTTATCACCGCTGCTCAGCAAAAATGGAATTTCGTTGTCCATTTCTTCAAAATTAATCTGCCTTGCCGGTGATGCCAGATTTTCTATTTCATAAGCAGAAATAATATCTAACAGGCTGTGCTGTTTTATCTCTTCATGTGACAGTCCCAAAATATGGCTTGCTAACGGGTTGGCGTCGATGATCCTGTATTGATTGTCGAACAATACATTGCCGTCCATTGAGCCGTTGAACACTTTTCTGAATTTAAGCTCGCTTTCCCGAAGCTCCTTTTCCATCCGCTTTCTGTCGCTTACATTTCTTAAGATCGTCAAATGCTGATTTTCAAGGATTGTCCGTTTTGAAGTAAATTCAAGCTCTTTGAATTGCCCGTTCCCCATTTGAAACAGCAGCTCTTCTCTGATCTCTCCGTATTTTGCGTATTTCCTTTTCGTTATGCTGTATTTCTGCTGCGAGTCAACGAGAAAATCACACAGCTTTCTTTTCAACAGCAAATTCATCGGCAGCTCAAAAATTTTACAGGCTGATTGATTCGCTTTTACGATTCTTCCGTCATTCGACCAGATGATGATGGCGTCCATTGCATTTTCAAAGATTTCTCTGAAGCGCTCCTCACTTTTAAAGAGCTGCAGCTCCATAGACCGCTTCTCTGTGATATCCCTCATAATGGACATATAAAAACCGCTGATGATGTTTGATGTAATCGTGAATTCAAATAGTTTTTGAACTCCTGAACGAAGCTTGACAGGCAGCTCCCCCTTCGCTTTTCCCTTGCGGTTGAGCGCCTTCCAGATATTGTCGAAATCTTTTCGTGAGCCGCTGTCTATAAACTCATACAAAGATAAATGAGACAGCTCATTATGATTGATTTCAAAGCTTTTACAAAAGGACAAATTGGCATCAATAAAACCGCCATCTTTATCAAACAGGACGATTCCGTCAACTGCTCTGTCAAACAAGTCCTTAAAAAGCTGTTCATTCATAGAGAATTCCCGCTCCAGAATCTTCTTAGAAGATATGTCCCTCATGACAACAAAAAAGAAATCCTCACCAATGCCTCTTTTGGCCAGAAACTCTATGTATTTTGTTGCCCCGCAATCAAGCCTGATCGGAACCTCCTTCCACAGAAAGCCTTTTTTAAAAAACTTCTTTACGGAAAGATTCAGTTCATCCTTTGGGATTGAAAACAAAAAATCCAAAACAGAACGCTTTTTCAAATCTTCCGAGTCAACTTGAAGCATCCTTTCTGTTGCTTCATTTGCCTGAACAATCCGCATTTCGTTATCACAAATAAAAATAGCATCGAGCGTATTGTTGACAATCACTTGATGCTGATTCAATTCCTTTTTCAGTCGCGCGTTTTCTTCTTTGAGGCGATTCAGTTCCTCTCGCAGCTCCGAGTTTGTCTGGACACCAAGAGTTTCCATGCATGTACACTCCTTCTTCAAAACCTATCCCTCAATATTTCTACAAAATGCGGGAACTTCCTTCATTTGCCCTATAAATTTCAGAAAATTTCAGCGCCATTACATTACGAAGACATTTTCTACGATCCTTACCGTCACTTTACATCGACCTAACAATCAGCATTTTTTTAGATTCCTTTTTCATCTTTTATTTTAAAATATGTACCAGCAGGGAATAATCTCTTAGTGACTGATGAAAGAGAAGGTGATGCTATGAGTAAATCGCGGGACAGTTATTTCGATAACGCAAAATTTTTATTGATATTCCTTGTTGTATTCGGTCATATCCTTCGTTCCTTTATTAATGATAATCATTTTATGCTCTACCTCTACAAGTTCATTTACACATTCCATATGCCTGCATTTATTCTTGTATCCGGTTATTTCGCGAAAGGCTTTAAACGGGCGGGATATGTAAAAAAGCTGGCGGTCAAGCTGATTATTCCGTATTTGATTTTCCAAATCATTTATTCCGTCTTTTATTACATTATGCAAGATGAAAGCATGGCAAATGTGAACCCGATTGATCCGCAATGGTCGTTATGGTTTCTTGTAAGCTTATTCTTTTGGAACCTGCTCCTATATCCTTTTTCAAAGCTTTCAAAGCAGTGGGCGCTGTTTGTCAGCTGCGGAATCGCCGTGCTGATCGGTTATCTGGACTTTGTCAGCAGCACGCTGAGCTTGTCACGGACATTCGTATTCTTACCGATGTTCCTTGTCGGTTTTTATTTAAATAAACATCATTTTGATTTATTGAGATCAAAACGCGGCAAACAAATTGCGCTCGGAGTGCTTGCCGCCGTATTCGTCATCTGCTGGGGCATTGATTTTGACTATTCTTTTCTGTTTGGTTCAAAACCGTATTCTTCATTTGGAGACGTTACCCTGGTAAGCGGACTATCCCGAATCGGCTGGTATGTACTCGCCTTTGGGGCAACCTTCAGCTTTTTAGCGCTTGTTCCGCAAAAACGGTATTTCTTTACCAGATGGGGAACCCGGACATTTTACGTGTATCTGCTTCACGGGTTTATTATTAAAACATTACGGCAGGTCGGGCTTGAGGATTGGCTTACTGACTATCAAAGCTTAGTGATCCTCTTGCTTTTAACAGCAGCCCTGACATCAGTCCTCTCCAGCAACTTTGTTAAGACAGTCGCTCAGCCCTTCATTGAGCTGAGGATGACCAGCTTATTGCAATTTGTCAGAGGAACGGGCAAAAATGCTTATTTAAAATAGAAAAGCACCTCTTAAGCGGGACGCCGCCTAAGAGGTCTTTTTTATTGTTGTTTTTTGTTTTTTTCTTTTTTCTTTTCAGGCTTGGTGACTTCCAGCGTTTCGATGATCTTTCCGGCATTGTAATCCCCAAGTTCACTTGAGAACTCTTCCTCCAGCACCTTTTTATTCATAGGCTTTTTATGATTTTGCATGTCTCTGCTATGACGGTTTTTCTTCACAATTACATGCCTCCCTGCTGGCCCTGTTTGGAATTGCGGTTTGCCCCTCTAAAATTGGGGTCGTCATGATATTGTGTCTTATATGAATTGGGGTCCATGCTCTCGGTAGGTGTATTGTTATTTTTAATGGCTTCATTCACTTCAGCTTTACGCTTCATACGAATCCTCCTCGCCAGTTTTCAGACATTTTACTCACTTCAAGATGCAGGAGCGTTAATTGCACCTGTCGAAGTTAGGTTCTCCAACTGAACAGAAGGCACACATCTTTTTTTTGGCAATCAAAAAACACCGCAAAATATGCGGTGTTTTGCCTATCCGATAATCACTCTTTCCTTCGGATAGTGATAATTCGCTTCAATTTCCTTTCTTCCGATCAGATACAGGAAGGTCAGGATGCCGATTCGCCCGATAAACATGACAATCATAATGACACATTTTCCAACACTGCTCAAATCTGCCGTAATTCCAAGCGACAGACCGGTTGTACCGAATGCCGAGCACACTTCAAACAAAAGCTCCAGCAGGGAATGTTTTTCTGTAATGGTCAGAATGAGTGTCGCGCCAAAAACGAGCAGGATCGCCATCATCGTGACAACAAGCGACTTCATCAAGTCAGCAGGGTGAAGCTCCCGTTTGAATACCTTTACGGCCTTATTGCCGCGGGCAAAATGAAACAGCGCAAGAAGGTTCAAAGCAAAAGTCGTTGTACGTATGCCTCCCCCAACTGAGCTTGGCGACGCTCCAATAAACATCAGCGCACAAATAAAAAAGAGTGTGGAATCTGATAATTGGCTGATATCGAGTGTTGCCAGTCCCCCGCTTCGGGTTGCCGTTGATTGAAACAGGGACAAAAACAAAATATCATGCCATGATTTTCCTGCGAACGCATGGTTTGCTTCCAGGGCAAAGATGCCAATGGCTCCAAACAAGACAAGTGAGCCGAACGTAATCGTCGTGATCTTTGTAAAAAGCGTAAATGGATAACGCCGATGCTTTGAAAACAGGAAATCCTTTACTTCAACAAGCACGGGAAATCCAATCGCTCCAAATATAATTAAAAGCATTGTAATAAACTGCACAAAGTAATCGTGGCGAAATGGAATCATCGAATTACCGGTAATATCAAATCCGCCGTTTGTCGTTGCACTGATACTGGCAAAAAATCCGTGTAAATAGGCTTCCTGATAGGAGTCATAGTAGGTTAAGAAATATGTGCCGAGAATCAGCCCGCCAAAAAATTCAATCCACAAGATCAGAAACAGTACCTGCTTCATCAGATTGACAATTCCTGAAAACTGGGATTGGTTTTGATCAACCATAATCAGCTTCCGTTCTTTCAGCCCGATTCGTTTTCCCATGATCAGCCAAATGAACGTTCCGAGCGTCATAATTCCGATTCCGCCAAATTGCAGAACAAATGCTAATATAAAAATCCCTATTGTGCTGAATGTATCAGCTGTATCAACTACCGTCAGCCCCGTTACGCTGACTGAACTGACAGCTGTAAAAAGCGCATCAATAAACGTCCAATCCGCCCCCGGTTTATGGGCCGCCGGCAAACTCAGCAATATAACGGCCACAGTAACTGCAAGAAAATAATATAATGCGATCAGCTGGGCCGGTGACAAGGCCTGTATCAATTTTCCAAACTTTAATCTCATGTAAAATCCTTCTGCCTCTCTTTTTAAGTACGGTAATTATTCTAAAGATATTAGGTCCATTTTTAAAGGCTTTTACGAAACATTTTCTTAACTTGCTTATTTTTTTATGATTTTAGTCAATGGATAAAATAAAAAACCTCTGAGAATTCTCTCAGAGGAACAATGTGTTTGTATTATTTAGCTTCCAGCCGTCTGATTCGCTCATCTAAATCAGGGTGAGTAGAGAAAAGTGAAGAGCGCTTCTTGCCATTAATCTTTAACGTTTGGACAGCTGTCTGATCATCTTCCATAATCCGGGAAGAATAGCTTTTAAGCGTCCGAAGCGCATGAATCATCTTATCCTTGCCGGCAAGATCCGCTCCTCCCCTGTCAGCATGGAATTCACGATGGCGTGAATACGCAAACACAACCAGGCTGCCAAGTATCGAAAAGACAATCTGAAAAATAATCATTGCAATAAAATGAACGATCGGCGCTAGATCTTCTTTGACAAAACGGCTTGCTATCCAAGCGGCGATACGCGATAAAAAGACGACAAAAGTATTAACGATACCTTGTAAAAGCGTCATTGTTACCATATCACCATTTGTGATATGCGCGACCTCGTGGGCAAGCACACCTTCAACCGCCGCGTCATCCATCTGCTCCAGCAGCCCTGACGATACTGCGACAAGTGAACGGCGTTTTGACGGTCCAGTCGCAAACGCGTTTACTTCAGGTGAACGGTAAATCCCGACTTCCGGCATTTTCGTTAAACCGGCAGAGCGGCTTAATCTGTGAACACGATCAACCAATTGCTGTTCCTCATAGCTGAGCGAGTGTTTTTTCGGATTCAGCACTCTGACGCCCATCATCGTCTTTGCCATCCATCTGGACATCGCAAGAGATGTAAAGGAACCGACAAATCCAACAACTAAACTGAACACAAGAAGCGCCATTGGATCGATACCGCCATCAGCTGTAAAGTACGTCCCGACTCCTGTAACAGAGCTTAAAACAGACAAAACGATCCCGATTGTTGTAAGCACCAAAATATTCGTTAGAATAAACAGAAAAATTCTTTTCGCCATAACAACCTCCGTTATTTTAAGTTCAAAAGAACCCGTATATTTAAATTATAAAACATCCATTTGAAAATGCAAGGAATTCGACGTATGATGTTAATGTAATTTGCTGACGCTTGAACTTTGAATTTATACATAGACCTATATCCGCGTCAAATTGTCTAACGAGGTGAACAATGAACATTTTTAAACTCTCTCGAACCGATATGGTGCGGCTGCTCTATTCCCTAAAAGGACAAGGAGAACATAGCCCGCTCGACATTCTCGTCCAATCAGCGAATATGTCAGCAGAAAAAGCAGCCAATCATCTAGAAATTCCTGAATTTCTTACAAGATATGAACGAAAAAAACAGAAAAAAGAATACGGTCTTTCTACAAATGAAATCGTAGAGCTTGGCAACTTGTGCGAGCTGACTTCGTTAAAGTCAACCGCGATTCAAAACTGGGTAAAGCGTGATATCAAGGATCTGATCGGACACCCTGAGCTGGGCAAAAAATACTCAGTTGAACAGGCAGTTATTCTTTTAATTGTACGTGATTTAAAATCCATTTATGACTTTGAACACATACGGGCTATTTTAAAAGTGGCCTTTAACACAATCTCAGACAGATCTGATGATGTCATCAGCCCGATTGCTTATTATGAAAGCTGCGCATATGTGCTTGATGCCATCCATCACCAAGAAACTCCTTCTATGAAAGAATCAAATCTGCAGGAGATCGCCGAACAGGAGACAGAGCGTCTCCGTCACCGTTTTGAAGAACTGAATCACAGCCAATGGCTTAAAATCAGACAAATTATCGCCATTACAGTCCTCTCCATTTTGACGTTCCATATTCAGGCAACCGCACATAAAATGACAGCAGACATTCTATAGTCTGCGTCACCCGGCTCAGAGGCCGGGGTTTTATTTTTCTCCACAACAATTGCCAGCATAAATAAACCCCGTATATTTCAAACTAAATACGCGTTAAGAATTTCTTTATCGAAAAAGGAGATGAAAAAGATGGCGAGCAGAAATAAACTCGTTGTTCCAGGGGTGGAGCAGGCACTAGACCAATTTAAACTCGAAGTGGCTCAAGAATTCGGTGTGAACCTTGGTTCTGATACAGTCGCACGCGCTAACGGCTCTGTAGGCGGAGAAATGACAAAGCGGCTGGTACAGCAAGCACAATCACAATTAAATGGCACAACTAAATAAATTCAGGTCTTTATTCGCCGGGGGCACTCGGCGAATCTTCATTTTGAGCTGAATTATTATCACTGCTGTAGCCGTTTGGATTACGTCGGTCTGAAGCGTTATCCCTTCTGGACGAAGAACGGTTCTTGCCTTGTTCACCATTGTTCCAGTCCCTGTGATATTGGCTTTGGCCCTTGTCAGCGCCGTTATTTTCATTTCCTTTATCTTGAGGATCTTGTATTGGGGTTTGCTCATGGTCCCCATCTTTTTCGGTATTTGTGTTTTCATCTGATTCCTTTATTTTTTTATCTTTGTCACTATCATCAATCTGGTCATCCGCTTTATCTTCTTTCTGGTCTCCGGAATCCGCATCATTCAGCTGTTCATTATCTCCTTGCTTGCTGTCCTGGGTGTCAGTTTGATCGGTGTTTTCATCCTCATTTTCATCACTCTTTTGATCCTCTTCCCCGGATGGTTTGCTGGAGTCATCTTTTAAATCTTTATTGTCATTCTTTTCATTTGATTTGATGTAGCTGCCTGTTGAGACGCCTTCTTTCTTCGCTTTTTCCCTCGTTTGCATATCTGACTCGAGAGATTCCATGCGGTATGTCGTTTTATATTTTTCAGTCACATCATTCAGCTGTTTTTTCACAGCCTTTTTATATGTATTGTCTTCTGTGTTTTCATAAACAGTGGAAATCAATATTTCTTTCGATTTCTTTACATACCCGTGTTCACTGCAGTCGGTTATAATATCGTCAATCACCTTTTTAAAATCAGTCTTCTCCCAATCATCTATATCATTCACGACTTTCTGTCCCTCATCGTTTAGAGGCGTCAGTTCAATCACTTCATAATCACTGTTTAACGCCATTTCGACGCTTGGATTGATATCGATTGTCATATACGCATAGGCCTTATTATTAGAAAAAACGGGGAGAACTATAAATATAAAAAGCATAATAGCAGTCATCGTAAAAATCCCCATTTTGAAAGGGCGCAGTTTAAAAAAATCAAAAAAGCTGGCCCTTCTGCCCATGCGTGTTTCACTCGGAAGCATGATTTCTTCTCCGATTTCATAGCTGTGTCGATCATTTTTGGCTTTTAAAAATTGTCCGTCAGGGGTCAGCAACGTGACGAATTTTTTATTTTTCTCTACTATAATCCCTCTTCTCATGAGTGCAGCACCCCTTTAAGATAATCTTTTAAATAAATATAATCACCCGTAATGATAATACACATCGCAATAATATATTTTCTGTTTCTCTCAATCGTTTTTCGGCTTACAGAGACAAGCTGTTCAAGCTGTTTGACCGGAAGCTGCTTCTTTGTATACAGGATAGCGGCCAATTCTTCATGTTCAACAAGCGTCATTGCCACCTTTATGGCGTTTTGTCTTGCATCCGTGTGCTTTGGAGAATTTTCAAGCAGTTCTTTAAACGATAAACCATAATCCTTGAGCTGCTTTTGAAAATAGAGGATTTCCTCCCGCCTCTGCTCCTGTTCAATCTGACGGCGGTATTCATCTATGGAAAGCTCGGCTTCAATCAGGCTTTGTGATGACTCCTGATCGTCTCCTTCCTGTAAATCGATATTTATATTTTGTGCGCTTCTGGCTTCTTTTCTAATGTAATCAATGACTTTTCTTTTTATAATAAGCTCAGCAAATGCGAGCAGAGAATTTCCTTTTTCAGGTGAATATTTTTCTATAGCTTCATTAAACGCGATCAGTCCAATACTGAACTCATCGTCTTTTTCATCTATATATCGTTTACAAACGGATGAAACCGTCTTTGCGATAAATGGCTTATATTGCTGTATTAATTCATTTTGCAGATCTTTATTGCCTTTTTGTATACTCTCAACAGCTTTTTCAAGTGTTTGCTTCTTTTTTCCCAATTTAAACAAAAGGCTAAGCACTGGTTTCACCTCAGTTCCTCCCTATAACTACTCATTAATGATAGCTAATTTGATAGGGATTCGCAAAGGAGAAAAAGAAATATTGATTTCCAATGTCTCAATTATGACAAACCATTCTGACGTCCTATACATGATTTCGTGCCTTTCTAAAGAATTAAGGGGGTTTTATGCGTGTTTTTTGTAACAAAGATGTTATAAAAATGTTATTTTATTTCGCTTATGAAAACGCTTCAAACACAAAAAGACTCTGCTTTTAAGCAGAGTCTTTCAGATTACGCCCGTTCACGGGTGCTGTTTTTTTGTTCGTTTTGTGCGATCTCCGGCTGTTTTTTCCCACCTGACATAAACCAGCCGCAAACCGCGATTGCTGCTAAGACACCCCAGAATATCAGCTTCCATGTTCCAGAATGGATAAAGTGCTCAGAAACAACCGCTATGTCGCGATGGGCAAGCGTATATAAAGCAAGCTTCACCCCGACCCAGCCGACAATCACAAAGGCTGCTGTTTCTAGGCTTGGACGTTCCTTTAATAACTTCACAAACATGGAAGCCGCAAACCGCATGATCACCAGTCCGATGATACCGCCGGCCAAAATGACGAGAAATTGTCCTCCGTCAAGTCCGCCGATCTTCGGGAGTGATGTCCCAGGAAGTGTAACCGCCAGCGCTACTGCTGCTAAGATGGAATCAACAGCAAACGCGATATCTGCCAGTTCAACTTTTAAAACAGTCGGCCAAAAACCACTTTGCTTTGTCTCTTTATGTGTGTCTTCTTTCTTAAATACATATCTTTTCAATAAGTGGCTTGCTGAGATATACAGCAAATAGATCGCGCCAATCGCTTGAACCTGCCATACGTTGACCAAAAATGAAATGGCGAATAAAGAGCCAAATCGCAGAACAAAAGCCCCTGCCAATCCATAAAATAACGCTTTTTTTCTTTTTTCCTCCGGCAAATGTTTTACCATTACCGCCATAACCAGCGCGTTATCGGCGGCTAAAATCCCTTCCAGCCCGATCAAGACGAGAAGAACCCAACCATACTCTAATAATAATGCTGCATCCATAAATGATACCCTCCCAAAAAAGTTGTTTTCTTTCTCTTCATCCGATCTTATGCCGGCCGGACCATGCAAAAAAGACCTTTGCCGACATAAGGCAAAGGTCTTGCTAGACATGAATTCAGGCATGCCAACAAAGCCGATGGATACAATCCATGAAATGACGACTTTGTTTCCGGAATACATTCCGGACGCTACTCCCCTTTGGGATTTCAAGAAATATGATTTTATACGTCAATGATATGCGCAGCGCAATGATTTGTCAACGTTTATTTTTTAAAAATACAGATAATTGTTCGGAATGCGTGCGTTTCTTCCTCTTTTTCAACAGTAAGTAGAGCAGGAACAGTGCCAAAATCGCTATCCCGATCGGAAGCATGTATTGATCAAGAATAGAGCCGACTTCCTTCCAATTTTCACCGAGCTTCACACCGAGATAAACATATACAAATGTAATCGGAAGCATAGCAATGAATGTATAAAGCGAAAACACCCAAACATTCATTTTTGCAATTCCGCACGGTATGGAAATCAATGTCCTGATGCCAGGCAAGAAACGCCCGCTGAACGCGACAAAGCCCCCATGTTTTTTGAAAAATTTATCTGATTTATCAAGCGCTTCAGGTTTAATAAAGAGATACTTTCCAAAACGTTCAAGAAACGGCCTTCCTCCGTACCGGCCTATCCAATACAGCGTAAGCGGACCGGCCACTCCCCCAAGCGATCCTGCCAAAACAACGCCGGCAAGTGTCATATCGCCTTTAGATACCCAATAGCCCGCAAGCGGCAAAACGACTTCGGCCGGGATAAACTCAATACTGAGCGCTAGAAATATTCCAAAATAAGATAAGCTTTTAAATGCTTCTATCCATGACATAACCAGCTCTTCGATAGCCACCAACTCCCTTGTTTCATGTTTATGTATCATACATTTTTGTTTTTTCGGAAAACGTCAAGATGATTTTAACACATTTTTCACGGTCAGTTGAACTAAAAATAGATCTCCCTCGTATTTCTATCGTTTTGAAGGCTGAAACTCTGCGGTTAAGCAGCCGATAATAAAGAGAGTCAACAAGACTGGAACACACGATACGGGGGGAATCTCCATTTGGAAATACACGCTACATATAATACGACGCTCATATGTTTATCTATTCTAATTGCCTGTACCGCCTCGTATATTTCCCTTGAACTTTCCAGGAAAGTCACCATCAATACAGGCTTAAAAAGTAAAATTTGGCTGATCGGCGGCTCACTTATTATGGGATTCGGTATTTGGTCAATGCATTTTGTAGGGATGATGGCCGTCCATATGGAAATGCCGATGGAATATGAATTCATGCCTTTAATGGCAGCCATTGGCGCATCTGTTTCGGGATCATTTGTGTCATTATACTTTGTCAGCCGGCACATTCTTACATATTACAGACTGCTTACCGGATCAGTTGTGCTTGGCGCATCTATTGCTTCTATGCACTATATCGGAATGTCTGCCATTTCCCGGGTAATGATTATTTACGAACCGATTTTATTTACAGTTTCAATTATCATTGCGATTGCAGCCTCTTTCGTCTCGTTAAAAATATTCTTTGACTTGGCCGTGAAAAAACATTCTGAGCATCTTATATTCTATAAAGTCATCAGTTCAATTGTAATGGGTATTGGGATTTCGGGCATGCACTACACAGGGATGCTTGCGGCAACTTTCCATAAGGACATGGCTCCGCCCGGAAGCCATATGGAGGTACAAACGTTTCATTGGTCAATTTTTGTTACTTTAATTATTTTTTGTATCCAAACGTTATTGTTATTCAGTTCCCATGCAGATCGAAAGTTTATTAAACAGAGCGAACGCATAAAGGATAACGAACAGCGATTTCAGTCTTTAATCGTCCACAATATTGATGCAATCTTTATTTTATCAATAGAAGGAGACATAATATCTTCCAATCACGCTGGTGAGGAAATGATCAGCAAATTTGGCTTCAGCATGCATGACTGGAGGAATTACACATCACAGAAGATTAAGCGCCTTTTTGAGCAAGTTAAAAAAGATAAACAAGCGATGAACAGCGATAGCGATCTTATCACTGAAAAAGGCCAGTTTCACTTAAATATTACGCTTATACCTGTTGAGGTCAATCAGGAACTAGACAGCATTTATGTCATTTGCAAAGACATGACGAAGCAGTACAAAGCAGAAAAAGAAATCCATAGAATGGCTCATTATGATTCGCTTACAGACTTACCTAACAGAAGGCATGCCATCTCTCATCTAACAAAGGTGCTGAATCGCGAGCATTCCTTGCATTATAACACCGTTGTATTCTTTCTCGACTTAAACCGGTTTAAAGTGATTAACGATGCATTAGGGCATAATGTCGGTGATCAACTGCTTCAGTTTGCAGCTAAACGCCTGTCATCTGTAGTCCCTGATAACGGATTTATTGCCCGTCTTGGCGGTGATGAATTTATTATTATATTAACAGACGCCAATACAGGAACAGGCGAAGCAGATGTTTTAGCAAGAAAAATTATCCAAAAATTCAAAAAACCTTTCAAAATTCAAGATCACACCCTTGTCACATCTGTCAGTATCGGGATTGCGATATCTCCAAAAGACGGGACGGATGGCCTTGAATTGATGAAAAAGGCTGATATGGCGATGTATGCGGCTAAAGAACGAAACAAAAGCAAATACAGATACTATTCTTTTTCAATCGGCAACAAAGAAACCGTCAAGCTTAACCAAGAGATGGTACTCAGAGAAGCAATCGAAAACGATAGATTTGTCTTGCATTATCAGCCGCAATTCAGTGTGAAAAAACAAAAAATGACAGGAGCAGAAGCACTGATACGCCTTGTGACACCAGACGGGCAGCTGCGTCCGCCCGGAGAATTCATCGGTGTTGCGGAAGAAACGGGACTTATTATTGATATCGGAAAGTGGATTATAGATGAAGCATGCAAGCAGGCAAGGATTTGGCATGACAAAGGCTATGATCTTTCTGTCGCCATTAATATTTCCGCCAGACAGTTCCAATCTAAAGATCTGATTCCCCTCATCAAGGATACGCTTAATAAATACCAGCTTCCTCCGCAGCTTCTTGAAGTGGAGGTGACGGAAAGCATGACAATGGACAATCTCGATCACTCCAAAAAGGTTTTGTCATCCCTAACAGAATTAGGAATCAGAATCAGTATTGACGATTTCGGTACTGGTCACAGCTCTCTTAGCTATTTGAAGGACTTCCCGATTCACAGGCTGAAGATTGACAAATCATTTATTGACGATATTCAGACCCATCCTAAATCAGAGCAAATTACCGGAGCTATTATTGCCATGGGGCATCAGCTGTCTTTGCAGGTGATTGCCGAAGGTGTGGAAAATGCAGCTCAAAAGCAGCTTCTTTTTGAAAAAGGCTGCGACCATTTGCAGGGCTTCTTTTTCAGCAGGCCAATACCTCCGGAACAGCTCGAACAATTCATTACTGAACAGCCGTCGCAATAAGTGCGCCGGCTTTTTTTCACCCATAAGTTACTACACATGAATCGTACTCCTTCTCTTCACACTAAAGAAAAAAAGGGGTTTATCGATATGCATACAATGTGGAAGGGATCGATCAGCTTTGGATTAGTAAACATCCCCATCAAGCTATATGCGGCCACAGAAGATAAAGATATTAAACTGCGCAGCCTCCATAAAGAGGATCACGCACCAATCAAATACGAGAAAGTTTGCACAAATTGCGAAAAAACTCTTAGTCCTGATGAAATTGTGAAGGGATATGAATATGTAAAAGGGAAATATGTAGTGCTGACGGACGAAGATTTAAAAAGCTTAAAACAGGAGCATGAGGAGAAAGCGGTTGAGATTGTTGACTTTGTTCAGCTCCAGGAAATTGATCCGATTTATTTTAACCGCTCCTACTTTGTCGGCCCCGGGGATAATGGGACGAAGGCCTATACCCTGCTGCGTGAGGCGCTGCGCTCAACCGGAAAGATCGGTATCGCCAATATGACAATCAGGTCAAAGCAGCAGCTGGCGATTCTCCGTGTGTATGAAAATTGTATCGTCATGGAGTCTATCCATTATCCCGATGAGGTCAGAAGCGCCGCTCATGTCCCAGGTGTACCTGATCAATCGAATGTAAACGATAAGGAACTGCAAACCGCTATCACATTAATAGATCAACTGACTGCTGAGTTTGAGCCTGAGAAATATGAAGACACGTACCGACAGGCGCTGCTGCAAAGAGTCAACGACAAGCTAGAAAATAAAGAAACGGCCGTCACTCCTGATAAAGCGCCACCTCGTGAAGATGTCATTGACCTGGTAAGCGCTCTGCAAGCCAGCATTGACAGAACCAGAAGGCCGAACCGGGAGACACCGGCTGCCACACCTGCACAAGCTGCTGAACCGAAAGGAGCCGGAGATAAAAAACAAAAAACAACTAGAAAAAAAGCCTCCGGCACGTCATAGCCCATGGCGTTTACCATGCAGCCGGTCCTAACTTCGTCACCGCCAATCGGAGCAGAATGGCGTTACGAAGTAAAATATGATGGGTACCGCTGTATTCTCCGCATCCATTCTTCAGGTGTGACCTTAACCAGCAGAAATGGTGTGGAGCTCAGCAGCACCTTCCCTGAAATCACACAATTCGCCAAAACTGCCTTTCAGCACATGGAAAAAGAGCTTCCGCTGACACTTGATGGTGAAATCGTATGTTTGGTGAATCCTTGTCGTGCAGATTTTGAACACCTTCAAGTGCGGGGGCGTTTGAAAAGGCCAGACAAGATTCAGGAATCGGCAAACGCGCGGCCGTGCTGCTTTCTCGCCTTTGATTTGTTAGAGCGAAGCGGAGAAGATGTAACGCTTCTTTCGTATTTGGACCGCAAAAAATCGCTGCGTGAACTCATATCCGCAGCAAAGCTTCCTGCATCTCCAGATCCTTACGCAAAAGAAACCATTCAATCCATTCCCTGTTATGATCATTTTGATCAACTCTGGGAGATGGTAATAAAATATGACGGAGAAGGAATTGTAGCGAAGAAAACAAACAGCAAATGGCTTGAAAAGAAGCGGTCGTCCGATTGGCTCAAATATAAAAACTTTAAACAAGCTTATGTTTGCATAACAGGGTTCAACCCTAACAACGGGTTTCTGACGGTATCAGTGTTAAAAAACGGAATAATGACACCGATTGCCTCTGTTTCGCACGGAATGCGCGATGAGGAAAAAAGCGCTATACGCGAGATTATGGAACAGCACGGACATCAAACACCCTCAGGCGGATTTACGCTTGAACCTTCGATTTGTGCAGCTGTTCAATACTTAACAATTCTCCAAGGCACATTAAGAGAGGTATCGTTTGTAGGTTTCGAATTCCAAATGGACTGGACCGAATGCACGTATGCGCAAGTCATACGACACTCCAAACCGGTTCACCCAAAGCTGCAGTTCACAAGCCTGGATAAAATCATATTTGAAAAGAATAAAAAAACAAAAGAAGATTTTATTCAGTATATGATTGAAGTCAGTGACTACCTGCTCCCATTTCTGAAAAACCGGGCTGTCACCGTCATCCGCTATCCGCATGGATCTAGGAGCGAATCATTTTTCCAAAAAAACAAGCCGGACTATGCGCCGGATTTTGTTCAATCTTTCTATGATGGAAGCCATGAACATATAGTCTGTGAGGATATGTCTACATTGCTATGGCTTTGCAACCAGCTTGCTTTGGAGTTTCACGTTCCCTTTCAAACCATTAAAAGCAGGCGTCCGGCTGAGATTGTCATTGATTTAGACCCGCCTTCGCGAGATGACTTTCTTATGGCCGTGCAGGCCGCAAATGAACTGAAGCGGCTGTTGGATTCCTTTGGCATCACATCGTACCCGAAGCTGTCCGGCAACAAAGGCATCCAGCTTTATATTCCCTTGTCTCCCGAGGCATTTACGTATGAAGAAACACGCCAATTTACGCAGCTGATCGCAGAGTACTGCACCAATGCATTTCCCGAGCTATTTACCACTGAACGCTTGATTAAAAACAGACACGGCAAATTGTATCTTGATTATTTGCAGCATGCAGAAGGAAAAACGATTATCTGTCCCTATTCGACGAGAGGAAATGAGCTTGGGACTGTTGCAGCCCCGCTCTACTGGCATGAGGTGCAATCATCTTTAACACCCGCTCTGTTTACAATTGATACGGTCATCAATCGAATTAAGAAGCAGGGCTGCCCATTTTTTGATTTTTACCGCAACCCGCAAGACGAACCGCTAAGCGCTATTTTACATCAGTTGAAGAAAAAGAGCTGACTAATGAAGTCAGCTCTTTCCGTGTTTAACTGTACTTTTTATCTAACCGCTCTTTTTCCTGGCGCTGAAGCGGGCTCAGCTGCTCATTATACAAATCAATATCAATCGCGTATTTCGGCCGTCTTTTCACTTCAGAAAAAATCGTTCCAATATACTCTCCGATGATTCCAATTCCCATCAATTGCAGCCCGCCCAAAAACCAAATGGATATGATGAGAGACGCCCAGCCTGCATTCGTATGTCCGAGCATCTTTTGAATAAACGCGCCAACCCCTGCCACAGCGCTGAGGAAAAACAAAACAAACCCTAAAAGCGTAAAGAATCGAATTGGTGCGACACTGAATGAAGTAATCCCGTTAAAAGCGAAGGATAGCATCTTTTTCAGCGGATATTTCGTTTTGCCGGCAAAGCGTTCCTTGCGGTCATACAAAACTTCGGCCGATTTAAAGCCGATCATAGGGACAATACCTCTTAAAAACAGATTCGCTTCCGGATAACGTTCAAGCTCTTCAAGGGACCTTTTATTCATTAAACGAAAATCAGCATGATTATAAATTAATTTAATCCCAAGCTTATTCATGAGACGATAAAACCCTAACGCGGTCGTGCGCTTGAAAAAGGTATCGGTTTTTCTGCTCTGGCGTACACCGTAAACGATCTCGCAGCCCTCATGATATTTCAGCATAAAATCCCGGATCACAGAGATGTCGTCCTGAAGATCAGCATCGATCGAAATGACGCAGTCTGACCTATTCTTCGCTTTATGGAGTCCGGCTAAAAGCGCTTTTTGGTGGCCGACATTGCAGGCTAATTTTAAGCCGGTAACCTTCTTGTTTCTTATGCTCTCCATAGCAATCAAAGCCCAAGTGCGGTCTTTGCTGCCATCATCGACAAACAGAATTTTACTGTCTTCAGCAATTAATTTTTCTTCAATTAAATCATCTACAACCTCTGTCAGCTGACGGCTTGTTTCTTGAAACACTTCCTCTTCGTTGAAACACGGGACGACGATGGTTAATACTGGCTGTGACTGTTTCAATCGAAATCCTCCTTATCTTGTTTCATATAAATAAATGCGCCAGGCGGAATCTTTATGGTCAAACGTCTTTACGAGCGCGAGATGGTTTTGTTCAGCATTCATGATCGGAACTGAAGAAAAAATGTACCGGCCGCCCATTTTTTTAAATACATCTGTATTTAATTGAAGGTTGTTGATCGTTTTCTTCGAGTTCTTTTTGAAATCATATCGTTTACCGAGTTCATCGACAAAAAGGTAGCAGCGGCTGCCCCATTCATCAAAATATTGTTTCAGCCGAGAATTTTTTTCCAGCTCTTTTTCGATGATTTTCCTAAATTCATATTTATATGAGAGCGGATACAGATTGTTATACGTATCTAACGTATAAAACCCGTTATATTGGGCGATAGACGGATGCAGTCCGATGCTCGCCACCCTGTACGAATCTTGCGGACGTCCGATATATTCCTTAATCTCTTTGAATTGCTCCGATGCATAAAACTCCTTGAATGTCGGCGCGTTGTAATGAACGCCATACGTATATTCTTCATTAAAAGGCGCCAACACCATTAGCTGTGCAGCGACTGCGGCGTACACAAGCCATTTCCATCCTTTCCCCATCCGCCAAATGAGATATAAAGCAAGCGCAAAGCTCACGTATATAACAAGCGGCCGAAGAAAATGAAAACGGGCAAAATTAAATTCTGCTAAAAAGGCAAATTTCTGCTTTGGAACAGCCCAAATTTTGTTGAACCAAAACGCATACCATAATGACAATCCATAATTAAGCACACATAAAAACAGATAAACATTTTCTGGCTTTGTCCGATTTCGTTTGAACAGCAGAGCAGCAAATACGACCAGCAGGATCGGGAGGATGACAACGGTATGAACGGTCATCACATGATTATGGCCATAGACAAAGTTTTTTACGGATAGCCGAAGAGAATGCCAAACGTCATGCCTGGATGAGATAAATTCGATACGATGCATCGGTGCGTGCTCAAACAGCATCGAATAGACAAGCCGATATTCAACGAAAAGATAGATACTCGTCATAAATGCAATACTGCCTAAGAACATCAAATTCCATCTTCTTTTTGTAATGGCATCATACAGCCAAAAACACGCCATCCCTGCCAGGAAAAAGAAGAAGCCTAGAACAAAGCTTGAGTATAGAGGGAGCAAGCCCAGTGTCAGCCACTCTCTCCATGAAATATCCCCTTTTCGGATATTTAAAAAAGCCCACAGTGCCAAAGGGTACCCAAGCGTACTCAGCATTCCCGAAGGCCAGAACGGTGTTAAGGCAAATGCAAGCGATACGCCAATTCGGATGAAAGCCGCTTTTGGTTCCGGGATTATATGTTTCTTCAGCAGCACATACATTCCAAAAAAAGCGACAACTCTTGTAACCGTCTGGCTTATTGCATAGGCGGTCATGGAAGAAAAGAAAGCATGGAGCCAAACAATTCCGCTCCACTCGGTGCCAAAGGCATCCCGGGGCAGCCCGTTAATGATTTGCGGAATGGCAGCGTCAACCTTGCCGACGATTTCTCCGCTATCGGCCAGAACCTTGTACCAAGCGATGTTGGAATCTAAATTATCGTGGACCCGGATATGGGCATCTTCCTTTAAAATAAAAAGCGGGGATACATACAATAAAAGAAGAAATAATGCGATCCAGAGATAATATGTTTCTTTTTTTTGTTGTCTCATCAATCGTAACATTGCTTACACATCCATTTGTTATTCTGACTCCGTCGGCATGTTCTGCCTCATGTGTCAAAATTTATTATCCCTTTTCCCTTCCAAATCATTCATCATATGACAATCCGTTTTTCAGCCTGTCTCTACCCATTAATTCCCACTATCCATAGGGCTTGATCACTCACTATACTGATAGGAGGGAGGGGATATATTTTGTTTACAATCTTACTTTCATTGGCCATACTCGTATTTGTGCCATTTCTATATAAAGCGAACCGCAATACAAAAGATGTGAAAGTCAACACCATTTCAATCGACCAAAAAGACGGCCTTCCAGCCAGAAAAAAATTAAATATCCTTCATTTATCAGATCTTCACTTGGAAAACATTTCAGTCTCACCTGAGGAGCTGTATCATTTAACAAAAGATCAGCCTGTGGATATCATTGCTCTTACCGGGGATTTTCTTGATCGGAAACGTAATATTCCGAAGCTGGGAGGTTACTTGAACGCCTTGCAAAAGCTAAAGCCTGCATATGGAATGTACGCGGTGTTCGGTAACCACGATTATGTATTGAAAGAAGAGGACTTTCAGAGATTGAAGCGTGTTTTAGAGGAAAACGGCTGTATCACGCTGCAAAATGAACATGTTCGAATTGAGACGGCTGCAGGGCCAGTCAATATTATCGGCATTGATGATTACAGTACGAATCGAAGTAATATCACCGGCTCTTATCAAAGTCTGGAAAATGGCTATCATCTTGTCTTAACACATGACCCAAATATTATTCTGGATATGAAAGATGTTCACTATGATTACCTGCTGTCAGGGCATTTTCACGGCGGGCAAATCCACTGGCCAAAACCGTATCATTTGGTGAAAATGGGAAAGCTCGTGCGAATGAACATGATTAAAGGCCTTCATTATCATCACAATAAACCATTTTATATCAGCGAGGGCTTGGGACAAACCGGCGTAAATATCCGTGTCGGAAGCCGCCCTGAAGTAACATTTCATCAGATTTAAGCAAAAAAGACTGTGCTGACCGAGGCATCAGTCTTTTTTTTGATAGGTTTTCTGCAGCTTTTCTTTTGAGATAAACAAATAGGATGAATTCGGTAAATGCCGCAAGCTCACAGGCTTTGAAGTCAAATATAAAATCGGCACATGGGACACTTTTTTAAAGCATCTGTAAAAAGGGTTCACCGGGGTGATCACATCAAAGCCGAGCCTTTCCACACCTTTGTCAAGCATCGTAATCCCAATGATTCCTTTGATTTTCTCGCTTTTTTTATGATTGTTGATATAGTCAAGAAGAAGCGGCATCGATTGATATACTTTCTGATAAATAATGATTCCTTTTCTGACTGCGCTCTCAATGCTTTGAAGCTCCCTGATCAGCTTTATGTTATGCAGGTGGATTTTAACGAGCATATCATTTTTTCTTATATGCGTTCCGTCGCTAAGCACGACATGATGTCCTTTGTACTTCGTCAGCCTGACTCGAAAGACGCTTTTACGATCTTTGTCAACCAAGGTCAGCCTTGAAAAAAAGAAATAAATCGGGTCAACCACTCTCCAAATGGAAAGGAAACAGGTTTTCATCTTTTCACCTTCCTTATGATCAAAAACACCCTTATATTTTGTGAACGTTCTCCTCAAAATATAGTTGCCATATTTTTTTAGGAGGACTGTCATGAAAAACATTCTCATTTTTCCTTTTTTAAGCATTTCCACCGGCCATCATCATGTGGCTGATGCATTGCAGGCTGAATTAGAGTCTCAAGGGCTGGCAGCTGAAAAGATTGATATCTTTTCACATGCGTATAGGCGGTTAGAAAAATTGTCCTCCGTAGCTTATTTAAAATGGATTCAATATTTCCCGAAAACGTACAGCGGCATTTACAGGCTCCTCGCCTGCGGAGAATTTCAGCATAATAAACGCTATTTCATGTACGAATGGCTGTTCACACAGCAAATGAGGCACATCCTCCAAGAAAAACAGCCTGATATCGCCTTCTGCACACATGCGCTGCCTTCTTATCTGCTGAACCGACTAAAGCCTGAATATCCGAATCTGACGGTTGTGAATGTATACACTGATTTTTTCGTGAATCAATTATGGGGACGGAAGAACATTGATTACCATTTTGTTCCGAGCACGGAAGTAAAGAAGCAGCTAATATCAGAGGGGATCGATCAGAACAACATATACTTGACCGGCATTCCAGTTCACCGAAATTTTGAAATGGAATCAGCAGATACCTTGCAGCACCATCCGCCATATACCATCATCATCACTGGGGGCAGTATGGGGGTCGGTGGAATTTTAAAATGGGTGCAGGAACTGTCGCCAGGCGGAAAGATCTTATACAAAATATTATGCGGCAGAAACGAAAAGCTCTACTGCTATGTCAAAAGTTTACACCACCCCTTGATTGAGGCGATTCCTTACCTTCACAGCAAAGCAGAGATGAACCGTTTGTACGAACAGTCGACAGGCATCATGACTAAACCCGGAGGCGTGACCATCAGTGAATGCTTACAGAAACGGCTTCCGGTATTTATTTATCATGCACTGCCGGGACAGGAAGAAATGAATTTAAACCTTCTACATGAAAGGAAGCTCGTCACAGATATGAGAAACTGGGACATGCAGAAAGCAGAAGAGTATATCGCGGCATTTTTTCAATCGAACGAACAGATGAAGGAGTATAAAAAACACGTCAATGGATACCTTGGCGAAATGTCTGATAGGAAGATTGAAGATGTTTTAAAAAGAATCTTATAAAACAAAAAAACACTCTCCTGAAACAGAGAGTGTAGAATAGTTAACGAAACAGCAAATGCTGGCTGTGTATGCCTGCTTTCTTGAGCAGGACGATCAGCTGGTCCTGTTCATCAGGCGAAAGGCCTGAAAACGCTCTCGCAATACGCAGTGCATGAATCGGATAAATTTTATCCAAATACTCATTTCCCTTGTCAGTTAAATGTGCGTAAACAGAGCGTTTATCTTTCGGGTCCTGCTCCCTTACTAAAAACCCGTTTCTTTCTAGTTTGTCAATAACATATGTGACGTTTCCGCTTACAAGCAGAAGTCTCGACCCAATTTGCTGTAATTTTTGCGGGCCTCTTGTGTACAGGAGCTCCAGTACAGCAAATTCAGTGGGATTAAAACCGTGCTCTTTGCTATCACGGATACTATGTTCGGACACACTTTTGAAAGCCCTCGCAAAAACTCTGTACAAATTCATCGCACGCTCAACTTCTTCTTCGTTAAACGATAATCTCATCATATCTACCTCGTATATAGGATTTTTATAAAAAAATAATGAAAACCCTTACATATAATAAGAGTTCAGTCCCTTACTATACGTATTCGCTATAATTCGAGAAATTCCTTCTAAAAGCAAAAAAATCCTTATACATTATCTTGTATAAGGATAATTTTTATGATTTGTAATGCTTCGAAAGAAATAAGCATATTCTTTCCGAAGCTCTGAAATCGTCATTTTGTTCATAACCTCTTTATTATAAACCCCAATCTGATAGAGTTTTTCAGAATAATGGCGTCGTTCTTTTTCTAAAGCGGATTTCAATAAATTACTCATAGCGTCCTCCTTCATTTTGAGGTATCCTATACAAAAGATACTCTTTTTAAATGAACGTGGTATGAATCTAATGTAAAGAATTTATGTTTACGAAGATTTTCGGTATTGTCCGTTTTGAACCGATCTTAATAATTGAAAAGCCTGTTCTCCGGCAAGCTGCATAAACGTCTCCAGCATTTCATCACGCTTGATATCCAACTCTATAATTTCTTTTGCCAGTGAGACCGCTTTTTCTTCCTCCATGATTATCCTTCCTCCTCGTTTGTTTGTTACATAAAGGATAAAACGCGCTTGGGTGTTACGCATTATTCTTGTTAATTTTTCTTCCGTATTTTTTCAAAAATCTTCTATTTGATGTTAGAAAATATGACAAGCGTCAGGTTTTTTCTCTTTGTTTTTTATATACTATTATCAAAAGACATCCAGGGGTGGAAAAATGACCACAGAAGATCATTCTTATAAAGACAAAAAAGTGATTTCAATCGGAATTGTGAGTGAATTGACAGGATTGTCCGTAAGACAGATCAGGTATTATGAGGAACGAAAGCTCATTTACCCGCAGCGTTCTTCAAGGGGAACAAGAAAATACTCCTTTGCCGATGTGGAGCGGCTGATGGATATCGCCAATAAGCGTGAAGACGGCGTACAGACAGCAGAGATTTTAAAGGATATGCGCAAAAAAGAACAGATGTTAAAAAACGATCCGCAAGTGCGGAAAAAAATGCTGGAGGGGCAGCTTAATGCTCACTTTCGGTACAAAAACCGTTAAATAATAAAAGTCCGGCTCGCAGTTGAGACGGACTTTTTATGTTTATAATGAGTGAATGAATGCAGTGGCAATGCCAAAGTAGATTAATAAAGATAAAATATCGTTTAACGTTGTAATCAGCGGTCCAGAAGCAATCGCCGGGTCTACTTTCAGTTTGTGCAAAATAATAGGGATAATCGTTCCTGACATCGTTCCGATGATTAAGGTTAAGAACAGTGAAGAGGCGACAACAAATCCCAAAAGCGCATTCCCCTGCCATATGATAGAAACAATCGCAATCAGCACAGAACAAACCGCTCCGATAAAAATGCTTGTTCTGAACTCCCGGAAGATCAGGCGCACAATCGTTTTTTTGTTCATTTCTTCTTTAGACAAACCTCTGATGACAACCGCAAGAGATTGTGTTCCCGTATTTCCTGTCATCCCTGACACCATCGGCATGAAAAACGCAAGCGCGACAACCTGCTTCAGCGCGTCTTCAAAATAGCTGATAATGCTTCCTGAAATCAGTCCGATAAACAAGAGTAAAATCAGCCATGGCAGGCGCCGGTATGCCGCCACGTAAGCTTTTGTGTCAAAGGTGATGTCTTTACCGGAAGCGGCAAATTTTTCGTAATCCTCATCAGCTTCCCGAATAACGACGTCGATAATATCATCGACCGTCACAATGCCGACAAGCACGTTGTTTTCTTCTACAACCGGTATTGCCAAAAAATCGTAACGTTCAATCAGGCGGGCAACTTCTTCCTGGTCCTGAAGAGCATCTGCTGATATGACGCGGGTAAACATTAAATCCTGCACCTTTTCTTCAGGTTCACCCAGAATCAAATCGCGGTAGGAAAGAACCCCAACCAGCTGTTTGCTTTCATTAATAACATATAAGTAGTTGATCGACTCAGCTATTTCAGCGAAGCTTTTCAGTTTGACGACCGCGTCTTTTACCGTGTAATGCTGAGGAATCCACACATACCGGTTTGTCATCATGCGTCCCGCTGAATCAGCTGGATAATTCATCAAGAGCTGTACAGCTTTTGACTCTGACGCTTCCATGCTGGACAAAAGCTGTTCCTTCAGTTCTTCGTCCATTTCTTCAAGCAATTGAGCGAGGTCATCGTTGTCCATTTTGTTCATCGCTAGTGTTGCTTTTGTTTTTCCGACTTTATTTAAGACGACAAGCTGAAATTCGCGTTCCAGCTCCCCGATCATATCAGTGATATCGTCTACAGTTAAATAAGATAAATAGCGGGCGCGGTGTTTTTCCGGCATTTCTTTAAAAATAAATGCCATGTCATAGGGCTGAAGCTCATCAATAACACTTCTGAAATCCCTGATTTTCCCGTCTCGCAGTAAAATAATGATGCGTAAAATGAGTTCGTCATAGGTCATGTTTTGAACCATCGGGACTCGTACCTCCTCTACGGAGACGTACCGGCCTCGCCAGAAGGTGCGGCTGTTCGTCTCCTCATCGTGTAATCAATTGTCTTGCTGTCATAGTATATGGGTACTTCTTCAGATTGACTCGAATGGGGAGAATCCATACTCCGCACCTCCTTTGATTGGTTTCGTTTTAAAGGCATAAAAAAAGCCTTCGGGATTGAAGGTGAAAGAAGCACGGCAAAAAAAGCGTGCGGGCGCCTTCAATCGTAGAGCTTTAGCACTGTATGGCATAGGACAAGCATCCAGCTGCATTAAAAATCACCTTATGTCGATGATTTCTGTTGACCCATTGGCGTCTTTGGACATTTTTGGGCAGCAGCGTATCTCCATACAGGAGCCTCACCTAACGAAGTTCCTAATTGAATTGACACACTGAGATTACAGAAAAAAACAAGCTGTGTCAACTCAAAAAAGTAATAAATGCGCTTACATCACAATTACGGAACAAAACAAGGGCCTAAGCCCTTATTCTGTTGTTTGTGTCTCGTCATCTTCAGAAAGCAAATGATACGTTTCATGAAGAAATAAGGCGTACTCTCCTTCCTTCGTCGGATGAGGGACATATTCAGCCTGATTGATGTATTGCTCCTCTTTCTTTTCCATGCGTTTCGCCTCCTTTTCTACTTAGATTGTCCAAAAGAAGGTTTCTTATCATGAAAAACCCCCGCTGCAGCGGGGGTTTTGATTAGTCATCTATCTCCTGTTTGATAATGCGTCCATCTTTTGCGGAAATTTCAAATTCTGTCTCAGTTCCTTGTTTCGTTTGGATTTCCATTTCATAGATGTAAGCACCGTCATCTTCATCAAGCTTACTTTCCGTTACGGTTCCACCTGTTTGCTTTAATGCAATTTCTTCAGCTTCTTCTTTTGTTATGGCGACTTGTTCTGCTTTCTCCTTTAGCGGGTCATTAAGCGCTTGTTTTGTATGAATATCTACATATACGTCGTAGTCTTCACCTTCTTTTTCAATCTCCACTTCATAGACTTCTTTGCCGTTGTAAAGGTCTCTGTCAATGTCTTCTACTGTGCCGTCAACAACTGTTTTAGCAATTGCTTCTGCTTCTTGTTCAGTGAGTGCATCTGTCTTAGAAGAAGCCTGTCTGTTTTCATTGTTTTCTGTGGCAAACGCGTTGTAGCTGAATCCTCCGGCCGCTAGGCACCCTGCTAAAAGACCAACCATCCATTTTTTCTTGAGCATTTGTGAGTCCTCCTTTGTTTTGTATGAGTACAGTTTACACACTCAACATGAAAGGAAAACGAGAGCAAGATGAGAATTTGATGAGAAACCGTCAGTCTTCATACACAATGTTAGCTATCTTTCCTGTGTAGGCATTGATTTTCACTGTCGCTTCCTTATTATCAGGAAGATCAACGTCCACTTCAAAGATGAGAGTGCCCTCACTTTCTTCGAGATCTGCGTCATCCGCTGTTCCGCCCGTTTTTCGCTCTGCAATTGTTTTGGCTTCTTTTTTCGTAATCGGCGTTTTTTGTTGATCTTTGCTGCTGATTTGATCGGCAGACAAGACTGTTTTTGCCTGCATGTCTACCTTCACTTCGTATGTTTTCCCGTCTTCTTTTTGTATGGTATAAGTGGCAACTTGACTTTGCCGTGTTTGTTTTTTGACCGTTCCCGGCACCCGCTCAAGCGCAAGATGCTCGGCTTCTTTTTCTGTCATGGCAGATGGATTCACTGCTTTTACTCTATTCATTGAAAGAATGTCAGCCGATATTGCATCTGCTTTTACAAAGTAAGTTCCCTTTGGATTTTCAAGGGTTATATCATATGTTTTTTTATCCTTTGATTGTGTTGCTTTCGTGACCTTGCCTTCATAGGAGGCTTCGACTTTTTTTACGACAGTCTCCTTTGACAGTATGTTCTCATGGGTTTGCCGAATGATGAGAAACGTACAGATGATGACAACTAAAATGGCTGCTGCAGCAAAAGATACTGTTTTTATTGTTTTCGTCATCGGCCTCCCCCATTCTGTTCGCTGAATTGCATGGTGACAGCTGTTCCTTGTCCCGGCTTGCTTTTGACAGACAGCTCAATGCCATGCTCATCAGCGATTTGCTTGGCAATGGAAAGGCCTAAACCCGTTCCGCCTGTTTTTCTGTTTCGTGCCTCATCTGCCCGGTAGAACCGTTCGAACAAATGCGGGATATGCTCATCAGGTATTCCGATGCCTTCATCCCTCACTGATAGAAACGGCCGTCCATTCCTCGTTCCAGCTGACATCTCAATAGGCTTTTCACTATACTTGATTGCATTATCAAGCAAAATGGTCAACAGCTGCTTGATGCGTTCTTCATCAGCCTTTACAAGCAGGCTCTCTTTATCTGTTTCAAGCAATATGTCACGCTGATAAACGGACTGGAGCGTTTGCATAACCGCGCGCGTCGCTTCAATCAGATCGATTGTTTTCAGATCAAGCTCGAGTCCTTGATGGCTTTTGGCCAGCGCCAAAAGCTGATTGGTCAGTTTTTTCATATGCACCGCTTCTGAGTGAATGGCTTCTATCGACTCCTCAAGCACCTCCGGCTTTTTTGCCCCCCACCGCTTCATCAGGCTGCTGTAGCTTTCTATAATAGTGAGCGGGGTTTTCAATTCGTGTGAAGCATCTTGAACAAATTGCTGCTGTTTATCATAGTGCTCCTTCAGCATCATTGCCATTTCATTAAATGTCAGCCCCATTTGATACAATTCATCGTTGGACTGTCCTTCTAAAGAAATCGTTTTAAATTCTTTGTCTCGCTGTATGTCTTTCATTGTGATCATTAATCGTCTGATCGGATTGATGATTCGGCGGGCTAGCAAGCTGCCGGCAAAAAAAGAAGCAATGCATACAGCAGCACTTGCAGCGATTAAGATGATTTTCAACAGAAACAGACTCTCTTCTGTGTTCTCTAGTCTTTCAACCAGCTGAAGAGACACCACTTGTCCATCGGTCCAAATCACCGGAACAGCAGCCTCGGCAAACAGCTTGCCGTCATGTTTCCTCACATCTGCCGTTTCTCCGCTATGAAAAGAGAGAGGAAAATCTTTATAGGCTTTTTCTTTTGTGATCGTCATAACGGCTTTTTGATCACCATTCACTACACGCACCATGCCATTTGCCGGAAGATAGGCCTGCAGCATATCCTGCAAAGCCACTCCTTCTGTTTCAGCGGCACGCAGCGCTTCGGCAATGTTATCCGTCTCATCAGCAAGCCGGGCCGCATCCTTTGATGTCAGCGCAGACGAAAAAATGAGATATACTGCGGTATGAACCAAAATTAATAAAATCAACAGTGATATTGATGTGTATAGATGAATCTTGGTCTTCAGCTTCATCGTTTACCCCTTAATGGCATAGCCGACCCCGCGAATCGTATGGATCAGCTGTTTTTCGTAAGGATAGTCCAGTTTTTTTCTGATGTATCTTATGTAGACGTCCACGACATTTGTATCACCGATATAATCAAATCCCCATACCGAGCTTAGAATTTGCTCCCGTGTCAGCACTTGCTGCGGATGCTTTAGCATATAGACGAGTAAATCAAATTCCCGCGGCGTTAATTCCACCTCTTTGTCTCCGCGTCTCACTTCACGGGTTTTTTCGTTCACCCGCAAATCGTCATATGTAAGAAAGGTGCCGATATCTTCCGTTTTTGTTCCATTTTGTCGCAGCGCCGCCCTGATTCTCGCAAGCAATTCCTCGATTTCAAACGGCTTGGTGACATAGTCATTCGCACCGATATCCAGACCTGTTACCTTATCAGGAATACTGTCTCGCGCCGTTAATAATATGACCGGTGTCTGGGGATCCGTTTTTCTCAAGCGGCGCAGCACTTCCAGTCCGCTAAGCCCCGGAAGCATGACATCAAGAAGCACCAAGGAATACCCGCCTTCCGCTGCCGCATCCAGACCTTCTGTGCCATTGTGTTTGATGGTGACACTGTATCCTTCATATTCCAATTCAAGCTGAAGAACCCTGGCGATTTTTTCTTCATCTTCCACAATTAATATGTGTCCTTTTTCCAAATTTGATCATCCTCTCCCGTCCCTATATGAAAAAAATGATTTCGTTGTTTACAAAATGATTCTTATCATCTATTATGATGTCAAAATAAAAAATTGTATACGGAAAGCACTAGGGGTGCTGTTTTGGCTGAGATAAAGCGCGGAAGAAACGCGCTTTGATCCCTTATGACCCGATCTGGATAATACCAGCGTGGGGAAGTGCAGGTTGACCGAATGGTGTATTTTTTTGTGCGCTTAATCGATCTATGACTGCATATTCCCTTAGGATATGCAGTTTTTTATTTTATCAAAAAAAGGAGGTCGGAGAAATGGAGCATATTTGCGGTACAAGCAGAATCGCCGGTTTTCGCTTCTCTTTATATCCGATGACGGATGATTTTATCAGTGTGATCAAGTCTGCGCTGAAAAAAACAGATACATCCAAGGTATGGACGAAAACCGACCATATCAGCACGGTGTTACGCGGATCGATTGATCATGTATTCGATGCTGCAAAAGCCATTTACCTTCATGCAGCAAACAGCGAACAACACATCGTCATGAACGGCACGTTTTCCATTGGATGCCCGGGTGACACACAGGGGGATACATATCTTTCCAAAGGTGATAAGCGTGTCAATGAAGATGCTGTCCAAGGCTTGAAGGCGGAAGCGCCGTGCCAATTTGCCCTTTATTCAATGAACGAGCCGGATTATATGGGATTGATTATGAAGGCTGTCGACATTGCAAAAGCCCAAGGCACTTTCGTACAGGGTGTCCATTACGCGAGCGAGCTTGACGGGGATGCGCATGACGTATTCAGCACATTGGAAGCCGTTTTCCGCATGGCCGAGCAGCAAACAAACCACATCACCATGACTGTGAATCTTTCGGCTAACAGTCCATCAAGAAAAAACAGAAAGCAGGGATAAAATGAAAAGCTGGAAAGTAAAAGAAATTGTCATCATGTCCGTTATCAGTATCGTATTTGCCGTTGTTTATTTATTATTTACACATTTCGGAAACGTGCTTGCAGGTATGTTTGGGCCAATCGCCTATGAACCGATTTACGGCATTTGGTTTATCGTTTCGGTGATCGCCGCGTACATGATTCGAAAACCGGGTGCGGCGCTCGTTTCTGAAATCATTGCCGCTCTCGTTGAGTGCCTGCTGGGAAATCCGTCTGGCCCGATGGTCATCGTCATTGGCATTGTTCAAGGGCTCGGGGCTGAGGCTGTATTTCTTGCAACACGCTGGAAAGCATACTCTCTCCCTGTCCTTATGCTGGCCGGTATGGGGTCTTCAGTAGCCAGCTTTATCTATGATCTCTTTGTTTCTGGCTATGCAGCCTATTCACCAGGTTATCTGCTCATTATGCTTGTGATCCGCCTCATTTCCGGCGCGCTTTTGGCGGGACTTCTCGGAAAAGCTGTCAGCGACTCTCTCGCTTATACAGGTGTGTTAAACGGAATGGCACTCGGAAAGGAACTGAAAAAGAAACGGAAGCGGGCGTCAGAACATGCAAGCCTTTGATGAGCTTCTGACGGTTGAGCAGCTCAGCTTCTCTTATGAAGAAGACGAGAAACCGGTTTTTCAAGACATTTCGTTTGAGCTTCAAAAAGGAGAATGTGTTTTATTATTAGGACCGAGCGGATGCGGTAAAAGCTCGCTCGCCCTTTGTTTAAACGGTCTATATCCGGAGGCTTGCGACGGCATTCAGTCCGGACATGTCTTTCTATTTCAAAAGCCGGTCACAGATGCTGAAACCTCCGAAACGATTGCTCAGCATGCCGGGGTCGTTTTTCAGGATCCTGATCAGCAGTTCTGTATGCTGACGGTGGAGGACGAAATTGCGTTCGGACTGGAAAATCTGCAAATTCCAAAAGAAGAAATGACAGAGAAAATCAACGCCGTATTAGAAAAATTACGCATTACCCATTTAAAAGAAAAAACGATCTCAACCCTTTCAGGAGGACAAAAGCAGAAAGTGGCTCTCGCCTGTATTTTGGCGATGGAGCCTGAGCTTATTATTTTAGATGAGCCGACCTCTCTTTTAGACCCTTTCTCAGCGCGGGAGTTCGTTCATCTGATGAAAGATCTTCAGCGGGAAAAAGGTTTCAGCCTCCTCGTCATTGAGCACCAGCTTGATGAATGGGCGCCTTGGATTGAGAGAACGATCGTGCTCGACAAATCAGGCAAAAAGGCGCTGGATGGCCTGACGAAAAATCTATTTCAGCATGAAGCGGAGACACTAAAGAAATTGGGCATCGCCATTCCAAAGGTCTGTCATCTGCAGGAAAAGCTGAGTATGCCGTTTACTTTATCAAAAGAGATGCTGTTCAAAGAGCCTATTCCTGCCGGGCATGCCAAAAAGAAGAAAGCCCCTTCTGGGGAGAGTGTGCTTGAAGTCAGCAGCCTTTCGTTCGCGAGAGGACCGCAGGCGATTTTCAAAGACATCAGCTTTTCGTTGCGCGAAGGTTCTTTAACGGCGCTTGTCGGTCCGAACGGAACTGGAAAATCGACGCTCCTATCAGTTTTGGCCCGTCTCATGAAACCGCAAAGCGGCAAAATCCTTCTTAATGACCAGCCGCTGCAGAAATATAAAGAAAAAGAATTGCGTAAACGGATGGGATTTGTTTTTCAAAACCCTGAGCATCAATTCGTCACCGATACGGTGTATGACGAGCTTCTGTTCGGCCAGAAAGCAAATGCTGAAACTGAGAAAAAAGCGCAACACCTGCTGCAGCGTTTTGGTCTTGCGCATTTGGCTGATCATCATCCGTTTGCGATCAGCCAAGGGCAAAAACGGCGACTGAGCGTAGCTACTATGCTCATGCATGACGTAAAGGTTTTATTATTAGACGAACCAACCTTTGGCCAGGACGCCCGCACAGCGGCTGAATGCATGGAAATGATTCAGCGTATCAAGGCAGAGGGAACCGCTGTCCTTATAATTACACACGATATGGAGCTAGTCTCTTCGTATGCTGACAGCGTGCTTGTGCTTCACGATACGGGCCTGGCCTTTGACGGATCTCCAGAGCAGTTGTTTTCTCAAGAAACAGGGCTTGTCCAAAAAGCAAAGCTCACCCTTCCCCTTCTATATGAATGGATGGCATATCAAGAGGAGGTGCGTGATGAAGCAGCCGTTACATCTCATTAATCCGACTGTGAAAGCGGCGGCGGTTTTTTGTTGTGTCGTCATGCTGTCGTTTATTTACAACCCTTACACTCCGGCATGTTTTTATATCATCATCGTTGCGGGCGTTCTACTGGCGGCCGGAATCCCATTGAAAAAATGGCTGTTGTTTACGATTCCGTTTTTGATTTTAGCATTCGGATGTGTGTGGACAGCCGCAGTTTTTGGAAAGGTGCCGACAACACCGGATAATTTTTTGTTTCAAGCAGGCCCTATCTCAATTAACAGCGATAATGTGTCTGTCGGCATCTCTCTCGGGTTTCGTATTTTATGCTTCTCCGCCTTATCGATGATGTTTGTTTTTACAACCGATCCGATTTTATTTATGCTGAGCCTTGTCCAGCAGTGCAGGCTCTCACCAAAGCTCGCGTACGGTGTCATTGCAGGCTTTCGCTTTCTTCCGCTGCTAAAGGATGAGGTCCAGCTGATTCAGCAGGCTCATAAAATCAGAGGAGGAGCGGCGGAGAGCGGCATCATTAATAAAATCAGTGCGTTAAAACGATATACCATACCGCTATTGGCAAGCGCCATCAGAAAAGCGGAACGGACAGCGCTTGCGATGGAATCGAAAGGTTTTACAGGAAGCAGAAACCGGACATATTACAGGACATTGAGCGTGAACCGGCGCGACTGGCTGTTCTTTTGCCTCGTTCTCTTGTTATTCGCAGGATCTTTTCTCGTATCTTTCTGTTTTGCCTCATAAAAAATCCGCTATCGACGATAGCGGATTTTTTCTTATTGATGATAATTTAATGCTTGGGCAAGGTTGGTTTTAATGGTAATATTCGAAAAGTCAATCCCCAGCTGTACAGCAGTTTGCGCAATTTCAGGCCTGATTCCTGACAGGGTTGACCGGACACCGATCAGATTGAGCGCCTCAATCAATTTAAAAATCTGGTGCGCCACCATCGTATCCACTACCACAACACCTGACAGATCGATTAACAGATGCTCCACGCGTCTTTTCGCACAAGCTTGAAGCGTGTTTTCCAGAATAAACTTCGCCCGTTCGGTATCAATGTCACCGACAAGAGGCAGCAGAGCTGTTGATTTGCTCAGGGTAATGACAGGTGAGCTTAATTCCAATATCATTTCTCTTTGGGCGTTTAATTGCTGCTTGGCATTCATTTCAGCGTGATCAACGAATGTATAAATGGTGAAATCAAATACTTTTACAATCAAATCTGCCCATTTTTGCTTCTCTCCCGGTTCAAACGCTGACTCATTTTCTTCTGCAAACTTCTCAAAATACTTCGTATATAATCTCCTGTTTCTCATAAACTCCCGAATGACATACTGAACCGGTGTGTCGAGATGTTTTTGATCGTTGGTCAGCTCAATGACCCACTCTTGAAACTCTTCGAGAAATTGTTTTTCCGGTAAAACATACATGTAATTCAGATGCCGGTAAAATTCTCTGTCCTGCTCTTTCAATTCTTCCGTTACTGTTGCATTATGTAGGGCGTAAAGCGAATTCGGATCACTTTCCTCCATCGTTTCAATCCATTCCTCGGCCATTTGTTCCACATGCTCTGAAAAAAATGCATATAATTTTTCATTCAGTTTCATGACACTGCTCCTTTCCCCAACACTATTATAACTTGACTTACAGTTGAATCCCAGTCATACATGCCGAAGCCATCCAATATTTTGAAGATTACTAATTCTTTGGTGTGTATCCTATTTTTTCAAAATGCTTCAAATGGCTCTGTCCGAGCGCTTGCTTTTTTCATATAATATGAGGCAACACCCTTGAATCCACTTGAAAGCATAAAAAAGGAGGGCTTTTTTATGAATGGTGAAATCCGCTTGATCCCGTATGTGACGAATGAGCAGATCATGGATGTAAACGAGCTTCCTGAGGGCATTAAAGTGATTAAGGCGCCAGAAATGTGGGCAAAAGGGGGAAAAGGCAAAAATATTAAAGTTGCTGTATTAGACACGGGCTGCGACACAAGCCACCCTGATTTAAAAAATCAAATCATAGGCGGAAAGAACTTCACGGATGACGACGGCGGCAAGGAAGATGCGATTTCCGACTACAACGGACACGGCACACACGTCGCCGGAACGATTGCAGCTAATGATTCAAACGGAGGCATTGCCGGAGTCGCGCCTGAGGCAAGCCTATTGATTGTGAAGGTTCTTGGCGGCGAGAACGGCAGCGGACAATACGAATGGATAATCAACGGCATCAACTACGCGGTGGAACAGAAAGTCGACATCATCTCAATGTCCCTTGGAGGGCCAAGCGATGTGCCAGAGCTGGAAGAAGCAGTGAAAAACGCAGTTAAAAACGGAGTGCTTGTCGTTTGTGCAGCGGGAAATGAAGGTGACGGCGACGAACGCACAGAAGAGCTTTCCTACCCCGCAGCTTATAATGAAGTGATTGCAGTTGGATCTGTTTCTGTAGCGCGAGAATTGTCAGAATTTTCTAACGCAAATAAAGAGATTGACCTTGTGGCACCAGGAGAAAACATCTTATCCACCCTTCCCAACAAGAAGTACGGTAAGCTGACCGGCACTTCAATGGCTGCCCCTCATGTCAGCGGTGCGCTTGCTTTAATCAAAAGCTATGAAGAAGAATCATTTCAAAGAAAGCTTTCTGAATCTGAGGTTTTCGCACAGCTAATCCGCAGGACACTTCCTCTTGATATTGCAAAAACGCTGGCAGGCAATGGATTCCTGTATTTAACAGCTCCTGATGAGCTCGCAGAAAAAGCAGAGCAATCACATTTGTTGACCCTATAAGATTATTTTTCTTATATAATATACACCACATCATGTAAATAAAAATTTCAAATTCTATGTTGACAATGAATTTGAATTACTGTTAAGATTACCAACAAATGATTCAACTTTTCAAAAAATTAATAACATTTTCTCTTATCGAGAGTTGGGCGAGGGATTGGCCTTTTGACCCCAACAGCAACCGACCGTAATACCATTGTGAAATGGGGCGCACTGCTTTTCGCGCCGAGACTGATGTCTCATAAGGCACGGTGCTAATTCCATCAGATTGTGTCTGAGAGATGAGAGAGGCAGTGTTTTACGTAGAAAAGCCTCTTTCTCTCATGGGAAAGAGGCTTTTTGTTGTGAGAAAACCTCTTAGCAGCCTGTATCCGCGGGTTAAAGAGAGTGTTTTACATATAAAGGAGGAGAAACAATGACAACCATCAAAACATCGAATTTAGGATTTCCGAGAATCGGACTGAACCGGGAATGGAAAAAAGCACTTGAAGCGTATTGGAAAGGCAGTACTGATAAAGATACGTTTTTAAAGCAAATCGACGAACTATTTTTATCCGCAGTAAAAACACAAATTGACCAGCAGATTGATGTTGTGCCTGTTTCTGATTTCACACAGTATGACCATGTACTCGACACAGCAGTCAGCTTCAACTGGATCCCGAAACGGTTCAGACATTTGACTGACGCTACCGATACATACTTCGCTATCGCCCGCGGAATCAAAGACGCTGTATCTAGTGAAATGACAAAATGGTTTAATACAAATTACCATTACATCGTTCCGGAATATGACGAGAGCATTGAGTTCCGTCTGACAAGAAACAAACAACTCGAAGATTATCGCCGGATCAAACAGGAATACGGTGTGGAAACAAAGCCTGTGATTGTCGGCCCTTATACGTTCGTTACGCTCGCTAAAGGCTATGAACCGTCCGAAGCAAAAGCGATCCAAAAACGCCTTGTGCCATTATATGTACAGCTTTTGAAAGAACTTGAAGAAGAAGGCGTAAAATGGGTTCAAATCGATGAGCCGGCGCTCGTTACCGCCTCTAGTGAAGATGTCCGCGGCGCAAAAGAGTTATTTGAAAGCATTACAAGTGAGCTTTCATCCTTGAATGTGCTTTTGCAGACGTATTTTGATTCTGTTGATGCGTATGAAGAGCTGATCTCTTACCCGGTTCAGGGAATTGGCCTTGATTTCGTTCACGACAAAGGCAGAAACCTGGAACAGCTTAAAACACATGGTTTTCCGACAGACAAAGTGCTGGCAGCCGGCGTTATCGACGGACGCAACATTTGGAAAGCGGACCTTGAAGAGCGTCTCGATGCCGTTCTTGATATTCTCAGCATTGCAAAAGTTGATGAACTGTGGATTCAGCCTTCCAGCAGCCTGTTGCATGTTCCGGTAGCGAAACACCCTGATGAGCATTTGGAAAAAGACCTATTGAACGGATTGTCCTACGCAAAAGAGAAGCTGGCCGAGCTGACAGCTTTGAAAGAAGGTTTAGTATCAGGAAAAGCGGCGATCAGCGAAGAGATTCAGCAGGCTAAGGCTGATATCCAGGCGCTTAAACAGTTTGCAACAGGCGCCAATTCTGAACAAAAGAAAGAGCTTGAGCAATTAACTGATAAAGACTTCAAGCGTCCGATTCCGTTTGAAGAACGTTTAGCCCTGCAAAATGAATCTCTCGGCCTTCCGCTTTTGCCGACGACAACGATCGGCAGCTTCCCGCAGTCTGCTGAAGTGCGGAGCGCACGCCAAAAATGGCGGAAAGCTGAGTGGTCCGATGAACAGTATCAAAACTTTATCAATGCGGAAACAAAAAGATGGATTGATATTCAGGAAGAATTGGAGCTTGATGTCCTTGTTCACGGCGAATTTGAACGGACAGACATGGTCGAATACTTCGGTGAAAAGCTGGCCGGTTTCGCCTTCACTAAATATGCCTGGGTTCAATCATACGGCTCACGCTGTGTCCGCCCGCCAGTCATTTACGGAGATGTTGAATTTATTGAACCGATGACAGTGAAAGACACAGTCTACGCACAGTCATTGACTTCCAAGCATGTAAAAGGAATGCTGACGGGCCCGGTTACAATCTTAAACTGGTCTTTCCCTCGAAACGATATCTCGAGGAAAGAAATCGCCTTCCAAATCGGGCTTGCCCTTCGCAAAGAAGTTAAAGCGCTTGAAGACGCAGGCATTCAAATCATTCAAGTCGATGAACCAGCGCTGCGCGAAGGCCTTCCATTGAAAACCCGCGATTGGGATGAGTACTTGACTTGGGCGGCAGAAGCATTCAGATTAACCACTTCTTCCGTGAAAAACGAGACACAAATTCATACACATATGTGCTACAGCAACTTCGAAGATATCGTTGATACAATCAATGATCTTGATGCCGATGTGATTACAATCGAACATAGCAGAAGCCACGGAGGATTTTTAGATTACTTAAAAAACCACCCGTATTTGAAAGGGCTTGGCCTTGGTGTATATGACATTCACAGCCCTCGTGTGCCGTCAACTGAAGAAATGTACAATATTATCGTTGATGCGCTTGCCGTCTGTCCGACTGACCGCTTCTGGGTAAATCCGGACTGCGGATTGAAAACAAGACAGCAGGAAGAAACGGTTGCAGCATTGAAAAACATGGTTGAAGCCGCAAAACAGGCAAGAGCACAGCAGACACAGCTAGTATAATTTGAAAAAACCATCTGCATTTGGCAGATGGTTTTTTCTATTAGAAAGCGGAAATCGGTTTCCGATGCTTCCCGTCCCCTTCTATTATTATTTCGGCTGTTCCATTTTCATCAAATTCCACAAGGCTCAATGATGTATCATGTATGTAAGCAGAATTCCATATGTCATTAACGCGTCTTCCCTTTATGATATTTAACAGCATTAATATAAAGACAGAATGGGTAACCAAGAGAACATTACCGGAAGAATGGCTGTCTAAAATCGTTTGGAGTGCCAGCCTTACCCGGTTTTCAAAGTCAAAAAACGTTTCACTTCCCTGCTGGCGATAAGCTTCGGGATAATGAAAATAAGCGTGAAAAAGATCTGGTTCGTCCCTTTCAATATCCTCTTGTTTTTTCCCTTCCCATGAGCCCAGTGACATTTCTCTGAACATATGATCTATCACCAACGGGAGCCTGCGCGACCCTAGTGCGGTTTTTGCTGTCTCTTCTGTCCGCTTGCTCGGGCTGATGTATACCTGATTCAATTCAATATCCTTCAGACGCTCCCCAAGAGCACGGGCATTGTACAGCCCAAGTTCTGTTAAATCAGAATCCATCCAGCCCTGCATCCGTTTTTCTACGTTCCATTGGGTCTGTCCGTGTCTGGCAATATATAAATGCAGCATGATTACCCCTCCTCTTTTCTCCTCTTATCTTAGCAAATCCCCCAAAAACTTTGTTTATTTTACACTTTTTTGAGAATGTTCTTTGCCCTTTTTTCGGCTATACTAATAACACTCTATTGACAGGAGGGATTGGGATGAATCATGAAACGTTCTTAAAACGGGCTGTCACTCTCGCATGTGAAGGAGTGAATGCAGGAATCGGCGGGCCTTTTGGAGCCGTTATCGTGAAAGACGGAGCCATTATTGCCGAGGGACAGAACAACGTCACAACAAGCAATGATCCGACTGCCCATGCGGAAGTGACAGCTATTCGGAACGCCTGCAAAGCGCTTGGAACATACCAGCTTGATGACTGCATTTTGTATACGAGCTGTGAACCATGCCCAATGTGCTTGGGCGCCATCTACTGGGCCCGGCCTAAAGCCGTTTTCTATGCAGCTGAGCACACTGACGCTGCCGAAGCCGGGTTTGATGATTCATTCATTTATAAAGAAATTGATAAACCTGCTGAAGAAAGAACGATCCCCTTTTATCAAGTGACTCTTATGGAGCATTTATCCCCGTTTCAGGCATGGCGGGATTTTGCCAACAAGAAAGAATATTAAAAGGATCAGGCATGTGCGGCCTGATCCTTGTTATTTCTCCAAGTAGCCGCTTTGCCCTGTGCAAATACAAAACAGCAATCATGCGAGCCGGAATTCAGCTTGGCAGACACCGAGCCAGCCGCCCCCTTCATCTGTAACTTTTGCAGGCTTTAAACGCTGTGATCGCTTATCTGACGTTTTATCAATAATCTGTGCCCACTCCTACCCCGTTCCGCGTCAATTCATAATGGATATAAGTCTGAATCCATTTATAAGAAATGTCTCAGACCTCGAAAAGATCACACCCGCTCCGACACAAAAAAAACATCCTGAGAACCCTCAGGATGCCGGTCATTATTTTAATTCTAGTTTTACATCAACATTTCCTCTGGTTGCCTTTGAGTAAGGACAGAATTCATGAGCGGCGTTGACAAGCTCTTGTGCCTTTTCCCGATCTAAATCTTTCGTGTTCACAACAAGTGTGACACCAATTTTAAACCCGCCGTCGCTCTCATCCTTCATGAGGCTGACCTGCCCTTCAATCTCCGAATCAATTTCGATATTCTGCTCTTTGGCTACGTGTTCGAGCGCGCCGCCGAAGCATGCAGCATACCCTGCCGCAAAGAGCTGTTCCGGATTTGTGCCGGTTTGTCCTTCTTTTTTGGCATTTGGCATGACAATATCAAAATCAAGAACACCGTCATCTGATGTAATATGTCCTGCCCGTCCGCCTCGCGCGGTTACTTTTGCTGTAAATAGCGACATATTTCCCAACCTCCTTATTTGTATCTAGTTGTTATATTTCCCTTTCTGATCTTTTTAAACATGCTAAGTTTGCCGAGAATAGGAAAAGTGAGGTTTTTCAGATACAATAGAATCGAATGACAAAAAAGAGTTGGTGAACAAAATGGAAAATAAATTTGATCATATGAAATTGGAGAATCAGCTTTGTTTTTTGCTATATGCGAGTTCGCGGGAAATGACAAAGCAATACAAGCCGCTGCTTGATAAGCTGAATATAACATACCCTCAATATTTGGCTTTGCTATTGTTATGGGAACATGAAACGCTTACTGTCAAAAAAATGGGCGAACAGCTGTATTTAGATTCAGGGACGCTCACTCCGATGCTTAAACGAATGGAACAACAGGGTTTGATTACGAGAAAAAGATCTGAAGAGGATGAGCGGTCCGTGTTGATCAGCCTGACAGAGGACGGAGCGTTATTAAAAGAAAAAGCGGTTGATATTCCAGAGACAATTCTGGGGCTCTCAAAGCAGTCTGGGGAGGATCTCAAACAGTTAAAATCCGCTCTATATACATTGCTGGAAACACTTCATCAAAAAAATTGAGGATGCCTTGTACAGGCATCCTCTTTTTATTTATTCAGCAACTTCAAGTGTCACATCAATATTTCCGGAGGTTGCTTTTGAATACGGGCAGACGCCGTGCGCTTTTTTCACAAGCGCCTCCAATTCTGATGCACTGACTCCTTCTCCTTTTACTTGCAGCGTCACACCCAGCTTATAGCCCTGGTCTGCTTCATCCTTTAACAGGCTTACATTCGCCGTAACCTCTGTCTCTACTTTTACCCGTTCTGTTCTTGCGACAAGCTGCAGGGCGCTGTCAAAGCAAGCTGCATAACCTGCTGCAAACAGCTGCTCTGGATTTGTCGCTTTTTCTAATTTCTTGGCTCTCGGTGTCCCTGGCATTGCGACATCAAGCTCAAGAACACGGTCTGATGAAATGACCTTTCCTTCTCTTCCTCCTACCGCTGAAACAGTTGCTGTAAATAATGGCTGACTCATTTTTCATTCCCCCAATATATTTTATACAATTAAATTGTACACAATTAAATTTGGTATGTCAATTTTTCTCGTATAAAAAAAAGCTTATCTCGTTACGAGATAAGCTTTTTCATTGAACATTGCCCCGCTATTCACGGATTTGCCCAGTTCCTTTAATGATGTATTTTGTAGAAGTCAGTGCAGGAAGTCCCATCGGTCCTCTTGCATGAAGCTTTTGCGTGCTGATGCCGATTTCGGCTCCGTAGCCGAATTCAAAGCCGTCGGTAAAGCGGGTTGACGCGTTATGATAGACAGCGGCAGCATCGACAGCCGTTTGAAAATATGCCGCGTTTTTGTCATTTTCAGTTAAAATCGCTTCAGAATGATTGGTGCCGTATTGTTGGATATGCTTCACAGCTTCTTGGACGTTTTCAACCGTCTTTACGCTGAGGACAGGCGCTAAAAATTCGGTTTCCCAATCTTCTTTTGATGCTTGTTTGCTTGAAGGATGAAGTTCACATACCAATTCATCACCGCGAATTTCAACTCCCGCGTTTTCCAGCTGGTCCAGCAATTCTTTCCCGTGCTGTCTTGCCCAAGCCTTGTGAATCAGCAATGATTCAATTGCGTTGCATACGGAAGGGCGCTGCGTTTTGGCATTCACGACAACCTTTTCTGCCATTTGCGGTTTGGCTGTTTCGTCAATGAATATGTGGCAGTTTCCTGCTCCCGTTTCTAATACAGGAACTGTTGATTCTCTCACAACGAGATCAATCAGTTTCTTGCCTCCGCGCGGAATCAATACGTCTAAGCCATCATTTAACGTAAAGAGCTCTTTTGCTGTCTCTCTGCTCGTATCCTCAATCAGCTGCACAGCGTGAATCGGAAGCGCTGATTGCTCAAGTGCTCTGTGAATGACACTGACGAGCGCTTTGTTGCTGTGGATGGCTGAGGAGCTCCCCCGCAGCACAACCGCGTTCCCTGTCTTCAGGCAAAGGGTAGCCGCATCAACTGTGACGTTTGGCCTCGCCTCATAAATCATTCCTACGACACCGAGCGGCACACGGACTTTTTCAATAAACAGGCCGTTTTCTTTTTCAATCGTTTCAAGAGAATCGCCGATTGGGTCCGCTAAGTCGATTAAGAGCTCCACCGCGTCCGCGATATCGCGTATCCGTTTCTCATCCAGTGTGAGACGGTCAATGATGTCCGGTGTTAAACCATTCTCTTTTCCGTTCTCAATGTCTTTTGCATTCTCCGCCAAGAGAAAATCAAGTTCTTTGCGGAGTCCGTTTGCAATGAGGCTGAGCGCCTCATCCTTCTCGGCTGTTGTTTTCATGATCATTTCGGCTGCTGCTTCTTTCGCCAGCTTCGCTTTTACAGAAACTTCACTCATTTTTCCGCCTCCTAATCTTTTACATTGACCCAGTCATTCCTATGAATAACCTCAAACGTTTTCTCAAAATCAAGTTCGTCACTGCGTTTGCCTTTGGCCTCCATAATCTCCTCAGAGGAGTAATGAGTTTGGCCTTTGCCGATCACGCCGCCCGGTCCCCTGACTTCCACAACCGCGCCTTTCGGAAAGCTCCCGTTCACACCCACAACGCCAGCGGGCAAAAGACTGCTTCCATTATGGATCATCGCCTCTTCGGCACCCGCATCAATGATAATTTCTCCCGATATCGGCGAGTGGAACTGAATCCACTGCCTTGTGTTGTTAACCGAAGATAGTTCTTTGTCTCCGATATAAGTGCCGTCTCCCCTGCCGTCCAAAATATCCGCAAGTTTTTGCTCTCCGCTGCCTGTTCCAATGAATACTTTCACTCCCAGAGACAGCGCGGTTTGTGCGGCTAACAGCTTTGATTTCATTCCGCCGGTGCCGACCTTCGATCCGGCTGAACCTGCATATCCAAGCAATTCAGGCGTGATCTCCGGCAAATAATCAAATCGTTTCGCCTCAGGATTTTCATTCGGATTGGCATCATACAGTCCGTTGATGTCGGTGAGAATTATGAGCTGGTCCGCGTGAATCAATCCGCTGACTAACGCAGAAAGCATATCATTATCTCCGAATGTCAATTCTTCAACAGATGTAGAATCGTTCTCGTTGATAATCGGAATGACGCCGCGTTCCAATAATTCCATTATCGTAGCATACGCGTTTCGGTACCGTTCTCTTTTCGAAAAATCATTTCTCGTTAAAAGGATTTGTCCCGGAGTCAGTGAGTATTGTTTAAATTGATTCATATATTGCTGCATTAACAGTGTTTGTCCGACCGCGGCCGCCGCCTGTTTTCCTTTGATGGTAACGGGACGGGACGGATAACCGAGGCTGGAAAACCCCGCCGCTACGGCACCAGAGGTAATCAGAATCATTTCATGCCCCGCTTTTTTTAACACGGAAATCGCCTGAACATGCTCTCTGATTTTTGCCTCATCAATGCTTCCTTTGCTATTCGTGAGCGAACTGCTTCCTATTTTCACTACTATTCTTTGTTTTTTCATTTATTCTCCTCCGCGGCCCTTCTACAATAAAAAAACCCATTTCATCCTGATTCATAAGGACGAAATGGGTTTCCGTGGTACCACCTTGATTGAACGTGCTTGTGCACGCTCCGCTCTCCTGTAACGCCAGGTTATGCGCCTAGGTTTTCCCCCTAGGACTCCAAGGCAGGTTCGGCAGGTTTCATGCGGCAAAATGTTTCAGCGATTCATTTTGCTCTCTGTCACAGAAAGGTCTGCTTACTAATCCTCTTCAACGCTCAATGATTTTTTTATATTATGCAAAGAAAAAAGACACTTGTCAAGGTTTTTTGTCATCAAAAATAGCCCGCATTGCGCGGGCCTCTTGCAGTCTAGTTAAAGACGATTGTTTTATTTTCATGAACGATGACACGGTCTTCCAAATGCCATTTCACAGCACGGGCAAGCACGCTGCGTTCAATTGTTCTTCCGATGTTTTTCAGCGCTTCCGTATTATCGCGGTGGTCCACGCGCTCAATATCCTGTTCAATGATCGGCCCTTCATCAAGATCGTTTGTCACATAGTGAGATGTCGCACCGATCAGTTTCACGCCGCGCTCGTAAGCCCGTTTGTACGGATTCGCACCGATAAAAGCAGGCAGGAATGAATGGTGGATATTGATGATGCGATTCGGATGAGCCGAAACAAAATCAGGAGTTAGAATCTGCATATAGCGTGCGAGCACGATGACATCAACATCGTACTGCTCCAGCAGTTCAAGCTGCTTCTTTTCGACTTCCGCTCTGATGTCTTTGTTCGCTTTCATATAGTGGAATGGAATGTTCAGGCGCTCCACCAGCTCTCTCGCTTCCTCATGGTTACTGATGACAACAGCGATCTCCGCCATCAGGTTGCCGGTTTGCCATTCCCAAATCAGCTCATGCAGGCAGTGGAGCTCCTTTGAAACGAAAATAGCGACACGCTTCAGTTCGCTTGCCAAAGTTAAGCTCCATGTCATGTCGAATTTTTCCGCAACAGAGGCAAACGCCGCCTGAAGAAATGCTTTTTTCTCACGAATGCCCGCGCAGTCGAATTCGATTCTCAGGAAGAACCGGCCGCCTTCAGGGTCTGTCGTATATTGATTTGATTCTATAATATTGGCACCGTGTTCAAATAAAAACGCGGAAACGGCAGAGACGATACCCGGCTGATCGGGGCAGCTGACCAAGAGCCGCCCTTTATCCTCATTTCCGTCACGGTATTCGTCCAACCGCTGAGTCATATATGATTTCATGAATAATCCCTCTTATCTTTGTAAGTCTAAACTATTTATCCATTATACTGAAGATTTGATAAAAATCAATTTATGACAGAATTTTTAAACCAACCGCTGAGCATAAAATCAACGCGATAAAGAAGATCCGTTTGGCGTCTTTCTGCTCCTTGTAAAAGAGGATGCCGACAAGCGCCCCGCCGGCGGTGCCAATCCCTGTCCAGACCGCGTAAGCCGTTCCCATCGGAATGGTTTCCATTGCGTACGACAGCAAGGAAAACGAAGCGGCAAAACCAACAATGATCAACAGCACCCATTTCACGCTTTTTTCTTTCGCATATTGATTCATAAGGGCCACGCCGGCCATTTCTAAACAGCCCGCGCACAATAAACTGATCCAGTGCAGCATTATGCCTCGCCTCCTTTTTCCTCTGTCTCATCCTGTGTCACAAGCTTCAATCCGATTACACCGATTAAGAGCACGCCAATTAACAATAGCTTCGGCCATCCAACCGGTTCATGAAACAGAACAATTTCACTAAGTACTGTTCCCGCTGTGCCGAGTCCGGTAAAGACGGCATATACGGTACCAACAGGCAGACTGTGAGTTGCTTTTATTAGAAGATAAAAGCTGAATATGATGCCGATGGCAGTGCCGCTCCATGTTAAGGCTGAGTCAGCGTGCTTTAAGCCTATCACCCAAACTACCTCGAAAACAGCGGCAAGCACGACCAATCCCCATTTCATTTTGAGTCATTCCTTTCTATCTTTTAAGATTCTCCGAAAACAAAAAAACCCCGGACAGTCGTCTCACATGAGATTGACTCTCCCGGGCTTTTTTCCCTCCGTGTGCATACGCGCTTCTATTTACGCGTATGTGTTTTCTCTCGGACCAGTCCATGTCAATTGACATGCGGAACCCTAGAAAACTTTACATGATATCATCATACTAAACTCAGCTCTATCTTTCAATTGTAAGATTTTCTTTCATATACCGCGATCGGTTTATTCCATTTTCTGATCGTTTTGCTGTAATGCATGCCGATTTTCTCCGCTACCCGTATGGACGCTTTATTACCCGGATCAATCAAAGCCGCCATTTTGCCGAACTGCCGATCGTTAAAGCCATAGTCCAGACAGGCCCGAGCCGCTTCTTGCGCATAGCCGTTCCCCCAGTGGCGGCGGGCAAACATATAGCCAATTTCCATTACGGTTTGATTTTCGATCTGCTGGGGAACGATGCCGCATTGCCCCAAAAACGCCCCTGTCCGCTTATCTTCGGCGATCCACAGACTAACGCCGTACCCTTTTTCATTTCGTTGGTTCCAATTGACCCACTCGCGGGTTTGCCTCTTATCTTTTAAACCGGAATAATATTTCATGACGTCAGGATCATTAAAAAGCAGCCCAAACAAATTGGCTTGATCCCGATCTTCCATACAGCGCAAACGAATTCGATCGGTCACAAGCTTCGTTTTAGCGTTCATACTTCGCCACATTCTGCTTCCATTCTTTTTTGAGAGCTTCAATATGTGCCTGATGATAGCGGTTATGATCTGCCATATGCCAAATTCCCCATCGTATCGTCGCGGTGTCACCTTCGAAAGAAAGCGGCTGGTTCAAAGCATGTTCAGTTAAAGTGAAGCATACCGATTTCAGCTCGTCTACTACATGCTGATGTCTTTTCAGGAGTTCATCTAAGTCTGGCTGATTCACCGGTTCAGGCAGCCGTCCGCTTTCATCTGTCATCGGGCCGTATGCCTGTTCAATATGGTCCGGTATCCGATTTTCCTTGATACGCCAGACCCATCTGATATCAACATTTGTGATATGGTGCAAAAGCTGAGCCGTGCTGTTTTTTGTTTGGCAGCGCCCCTTATAGTAAAGTTCACTGTGTGTCATTTGGCTTACGATAGAAGCCAGACGGAGACTGTTTTCTTCCACTGCGGAATACAGCAGACTGACCGTTGGCGCCATGTCGTTTCTTATGGATAAGTCCTTCATGTTCAGTTCCCCTCCTAACTAGGTACATTTGACACCAAACAAAAATTCCCTTTTAAAAAAGAAAAAAGCCCTCATTACAAGAGAGAGCCATCTTAATTGTTATTTCCCGGTTTATATAAGTAAGGATCATGCTGCGGATCATTAGAGGTATTTAAATCAAGGGATATATCACCTCGCGCATTCATCGTGCCTAGGGTGATCGAAGACAGCAATTTGGGGCTGTACCCTTTTTCCTCAAGCTTCTCAAACAGCCAGGATCGGTTTTTTTGGAGATATTTCAAATTATGATCAAGGATTTCGCCATCCAGTATGAGCGGAATCGGGATAAAGTTTCGTTCAGCTTCCATATTCAAATCCCGCACCTGCACCGCTCTCGCTTCCTCTTTCGGGATGACGCTTACTTCTCCCGTTTCTTCAATGATAGCAAGATCAATGTCAGCCGGGTCGGCATAGCCCTTTTCCCTCAGCTTTCCGAGCAGTTCATTAACAGTCAGCCTTTCTTTACGAAGGCCGCGTTCATCAATATCCCCGTTTCGGATTAGGACAGTCGGGCTCACGACCAGGAGCCATCGCCATTTATTAGATAAAGAGAGCTTGCTCATGATAAGATAAAGAACCAAAAAAGCACCCGCATAATAAATTGACATCGGCAGCTTGGATGTAAGGATCGGCTCACTGATAATGGTTCCGATTGCGAAGGTCAAAAGCAGATCAAAATTGTTCATTTGTGACACAGCTTTTTTACCGGCAAGCCGAAATAAAATATATGCAATCGAAAATACGATAACTGGCTTCAGTAAAAATACCCATATCATCCATAACACCGATCTTTACCTCCATCCGCTGGTTATATTGAGCCTATTGTGCCCCGTGGCAGACCCTCTATGCATCAGGGTCTAAATAGGCGAACGTGCACATCGCCTGAACATAACATAATAGAAAGTGACACCGATTGGAGGTGCAATACGCAATATGAAAAATCAGAAGTCGAATACCCTTTGGCCCTTTGATCTGCCATTGGCTCCCCAACCCGAGGGCTACCAGCAGCAAACAATCGACAGGCTGGCCGGTTTGGAGCTAAGGATGGAGCAACTAATTAGAGCGATTGAGGTAAACAATGAATTGCTGAGAACAATGCAAGAACAGCAAAACCGTGTATGCACAAATGGCGGCGGGTCTGTGATTGTCCGGATGTAGAAACCGGCGCTTGTCTACCTTCTTATATCTCAATAAAAAACTCTTCTCTGAAAAGGAGAAGAGTTTCATGTATGTGTTCAAACGGACTGCGCCAAACTTAATTGCGGACCGAATAGCTCGTAATGGATAGACTCCGGCGCTGATCCGAGCTCTGATACAAGCTTATGCATTGCCGTAATAAACGACGGTGAACCGCAAATATAGTAATCCGCATCTGTGTTGGCAATCAGTTCTTTGAGGAATTGCTGATCAATCTGTCCTTCATGAAAATGCAGATCACCTGCACGGTCTTCCTCTGTCGGCTCGCGATACACAAATGCTGTTTTAACAGCAGAATGTTTTGCTGCTTCTTCTACTTCATGGCGCAATGCATGATATTCACTGTTTTTCGCCGCATGAATGAACAGAATTTGCCGTTCAGGCTGTTTGGAAACAGATGTTTTAAGCATGCTGATCATTGGTGTAATGCCAACTCCGGCACTGATCAAAACGAGATCTTTTTGTGATGCATGATCTAAAACAAAGTCCCCTGCCGGTGCGCTGATCTCTATTGAATCTCCCTCCTGCAGCCCATCGTGTAAGTAGGAAGACACGACACCATCTTTCTTCACTGAAATTCGATAATAGTCTTTTCCCGGCATATCAGACAGGCTGTACTGGCGGATATGCGTATATTCAGAATCAGGAATCCGCACTTTGATGCTGATATATTGCCCTGCTTGGAATTCAGGTAACGGCTTGCCGTCTTCCGGTTTCAAATAGAAGGATGTAATTTCTTTGCTTTCCCGTTCTTTTTTTGCGATAACGAATGGCTTATACTTCTTCCAGCCGCCGGCTTGCTCTTCAGCCTGTTTATACATGTCTTTTTCAATTCCGATGAACGCGTCAGCAATGAATCCGTACGCTTTTTCCCATGCCTGCATAATGTCAGGGGTTGCAGCGTCTCCCAATACATCTTTAATGGCAATCAGCAAATATTTACCGACGATTGGGTAGTGCTCAGGCTTAATTCCGATACTGCGGTGCTTGTGGCCGATTTGTTTGACAACCGGAATGATGTTTCCTAATTGGTCAATATTTGCCGCAGCTGCAATAACGGCATTTGCCAATGCAGTTCGCTGTGTTTTTTTCTTTTGGTTTGTTTGATTAAAAATGTTCAAAAGCTCTGGATGGTCTTGAAACATCAGATCGTAAAAACGGCCAGTGATTGTTTCTCCATGCTGTTGCAATACGGGTACAGTGCTTTTAATAATTTCGATTGTTTTGTTATCTAACATTGTATAAACAATCCTTTCGAAAAGATGTATTTAAAATATATCTTTAAAATACATGATCTTACGAATAAAAGATATATTTAAAATGAATCTTTAATAAAGTTGTCACAAAATTATCAATTTAACATGACATTTGTTGCTTTTTTATAGAATCCCCTAGCAAAAACGGACTAACCATTGTAATAATCACCATTGAAAAGTACAAAAAAACCCAAAACAACTTATGTTTTGGGTTTAACGTTCACCAAGGCTTATCAGTTCCGAGCGCATTTGCAAGCGCCTGGCTGTGTTTCTTGCGGTTCTTTCGTTCATTAGCGCGCTGTACTGCTGTATTATGCAGCATGATTTCTTCTTCTGTTTCCGGTACAACCCTCGGTACAGGCACCGGCTTGCCATTTGAATCTAATGCGACAAATGTCAAAAAGGATGTGGCAGCGAGTTCCCGTTCGCCAGTCATCAAATGCTCCTTAATAACTTTCACAAATACTTCCATAGAAGATGTGCCGACCCATGTCACATAGGACTCTAGGCAGACAGAATCCTTTTGCCCGATCGGCTTTAAAAAATCTACAGAATCCATTGAAGCCGTTACGGTTTCACGTCTGCAATGGCGCGCCGCGGAAATAGAGGCAATGTCATCGATGTAGCTCATTAATTTTCCGCCAAACAGCGTATTATGGTTGTTCGTGTCAAGCGGGAACACCCTGCTGGTTTTTACAACCTTTGACTCTTTACAAAATCTTGTTTCCGGTGTTTCCATACCTTTCTCCCCTTTGATGTCTGATCTTTTAGCTAAATGTACTTATATTCTCCTATTAAACAATATTCTCTTCCATTTGTCTAAAATTTAAAATGGTTTAATGATTTTCATGATGAGGGAATAATAAATGTATTCTTCACACTTTAGGAGGAAAAACAAATGGACGTATCCATCCCGAAATCTCAGCACAAAACAGTATGCCGAACGGAATACAGCACACTTCAGAAAGTGATCTTATGCAAACCTGAGCACATGACCATAAAAGATGTTATAAACGAAACACAAAAACATTTTGAAGATGACAATATTCATGTAAAAACCGCCAACGACCAGCACAGCCGCTTAGTGGAGGCACTTAGGTCACATAACGTTGAGGTCGTCCTTTTGCCCGTTCGCGACGGACTCCCGGAACAGGTTTTTACTAGGGACATAGGATTTGTCATCGGAGAAAAAGCCTTCCTATCGAGCATGACTGAACCGATTCGCCAAGGAGAAGAAGCCGTTATAAAAGATTTTTTTCACAGCCAAGGTATCTCTTACACCCGTATGCTTGATACGAGTATTGAAGGCGGAGACGTCATTATCGATGATGACATTGTCTATGTCGGAATCAGCCAGCGCACCGACATTTCAGCTATCGGCCAGCTGGAAGAGGCACTTTCTGAATATACGATCGTTCCAGTGAAGCTTCATGAAAAATTTTTGCATTTGGACTGCGTATTTAACATTGTATCTGAAAGCGAAGCGTTAATTTATCCACAGGCCATTGAGCCAGATGCAGCCGATATGCTGGCGAAACGTTATGATCTTATTGAGGTGCCCGAGGACGAACAATTTACGCTTGGCACCAACGTCCTTTCAATCGGAAAAAAAACGATCATCAGTCTCCCTGGCAACCGCCATGTCAATCAACAGCTATCGAAAAGAGGCTATCACATTATCGAAATTGACCTGTCAGAAATTATTAAATCAGGCGGCTCCTTCAGGTGCTGCACAATGCCGCTGATTCGAGGCGATTGAAGAAACTTCCCCTTTTTCATGTTTTGAACAGCTTATTTTAGCAAGATACGTTAATATAGAGGTGACATCATTTTTAAGGGGGAAATCGCATGACAAAATACATAGGATATGTGGGAACATATACAAAAGGCGGAAGCGAAGGAATTTATTCATTTGAGCTTGATACTGAGAAAAAAGCACTCAGCGAGCCAAAGCTGGCCGCTAAGCTGGGCAACCCGACATATGTGGCGCCGAATAAAAACAACACCATCCTTTATTCCATCGAAAAAGCAGACGGCCAAGGCGGAGTTGCTGCCTATCAAATCGATAAAAACAGCGGCGAATTGACATTTCTGAATCATCAGTTAATTGACGGCCCTTCGCCATGCCACGTAAGCGTTGATGATCAAAATCAATTCGTCCTGACTGCCAATTATCACAGCGGGAAGGTACACGTTTTTCCGGTTCAGGAAGACGGCAGCTTGCAATCACCTGTTTCAGAGGCCGCTCACACAGGAAAAGGGCCGCACGAAAGACAAGAAAAACCGCATACACACTACGCGGGGTTCACACCTGAACACAATTATGTGGTAGCGGTTGATTTAGGTATAGATAAGCTCTACACCTATAAGCTGAAAGACGGCGTATTGACTGAATCCGGAAGCCATTCCTTCGCCCCCGGTGCAGGACCTCGCCATATCGCTTTTCATCCGAAAGAAAAATACGCTTATGTCATGACAGAATTAAGCAATGAAGTGATTGCGCTTGAATACAACCCGACAGCCGGCGAATTTAGAGAAATCCAAGTCGTTTCTGCCATCCCTGATGATTTTACAGATAACAGCCAGGGAAGCGCAATTCATGTCACAGAGGACGGACGTTTTGTTTATGTCGCAAACCGCGGCCATGACAGTATCGCCGTATTTGAAGTGAATCAATATTCAGGAGAGCTGGCTTTCGTAGAAAGAGTGTCGACTGAAGGCAACTGGCCTCGTGACTTTGTATTTGACCCAACGGAAGGGTTCCTCGTTGCTTCAAATGAAGAAACAGGCAACCTCGTCTTGTTTGAAAGAGACAAAGAAACCGGCCGATTGACACTCCTCCCATCAACGGTTTCTGTCCCTTACCCGGTTTGTGTAAAGTTTTTACATCAACTATAAACAAATGGAGTGGCTCTAGTAAAAAGGAGCCACTCTTTTTATTTATCTCACTTTTTCCTTCGTTTCAGCATTTCGATACAAATGGCAAGCGACAAAACGGCCGGGTTCGATTTCTTGAAGCTGGGGACGAGATTCCCCACATTCAGGCATCGCCTCCGGACAGCGGGTCCGAAACACGCAGCCGCTTGGCGGATTGACCGGGCTCGGCAGCTCTCCTTTCAAGAGAATACGCTCACGCTTGTCCTCCAATTCAGGATCTGGAATCGGAATCGAGGATAAAAGCGCCTTTGTATAGGGATGGAGCGGTTCACGATACAAGGTGCCGCTCTCTGTAATTTCCATCATGTGTCCTAAGTACATAACACCGATCCTGTCACTGATATGCTTCACCATCGAAAGATCATGGGCAATGAATAAAAACGTAAGCCCTTTCTCTTTTTGAAGCCGCTTCAGCAGGTTGACCACCTGTGCCTGGACTGAGACATCAAGAGCAGAAATCGGTTCGTCCGCCACGATAAATTCAGGATTCAGCGACAGTGCTCTCGCAATCCCGATTCTTTGCCTTTGCCCGCCGCTGAATTCATGCGGATAACGGCTGCCAAAATCGGGATGAAGCCCAACTGCCTCAAGCAGCTCGTCTACGACGAGAAGCCGCGCTTTATGGGTATTGTAGAGATTGTGAATCTCCATCGGCTCCAAAATAATTTCTCGAACGGTCATGCGCGGGTTCAATGAAGCATAAGGGTCCTGAAAAATCATCTGCAGTTTGCGGTTGAAGGCAAACTGCTCTTTTTCACTCAGTGCATGAAGATTTGTGCCGCGGTATGTCACGCTTCCTTCTGTCGGCTGATAAAGGCGCATCAGCACTCTCCCCAAGGTTGATTTCCCGCACCCTGATTCCCCGACTAGCCCGAACGTTTCTCCTTCATGAATCTGAAAGGTGACCCCGTCGACGGCTTTGACTGTCCGCTTTTTCCCTGCGTCAAAATGCATTTTCAGCTGGCTGACCTCTAACAAAGGCAGTCGCCTCATTTGTCTCCCTCCTTATTCTGAAAAACAGCGGCGCACCGCACATAATTCTTTTTCATAGATTGTCTCTTTTAATGTGAGGATTTCGATTGACTTCCCTGTCTTTGGAGAATGCAGCATTTTCCCGCCGCCAACGGAGAGACCGACGTGATGAATCGCTCCTTTTCCTTCCTCATAAGCAAAAAACAGCAGATCACCAGCCTTCATATCATCAAGCAGGACATCCTCCCCCGCCTTAGCCTGATCTCCCGCATCACGGGGGATGCTGTATCCATTCGCCTTAAATATACTGTACATAAAACCGGAGCAATCAAACCCAAACCCGCTGATTCCTCCCCATAGGTAGGGAAGTCCGAGAAAAAAAGCTCCCGTTTGAATGATGTCTTCAGCAGTCCCTTTCTGTTCGCTGACAGGCACTGCATCACTTTGCTTCACAAACCTTTCTCCCAAAACAGTCGAAACCTTAAAATATCCGTTTTCTTTTGCAATGAAGGGGAGAACCGTCAAAAAGCTTAATTCGATCTCCTTTTCCCCATTGCTTCTGTACAAAAAGGCAGCAGGTTTGCTGATCATCACATCGTGTTGTGTATGGATGGGCTTTGTTTTTTCCAGCTGGTTCTTTTTCATCCAGCCTGGGTATCCGCGTGGATCCTTTCGGGATGGCTGGCTAGGCACGATCACAGAAACCCATTCCCCCTGTTCCGCTGTCACAAGTACCTTTTCGCCAAAGAGAACCTGAGTTTGGATTACATTGTCTGTACATAATCTAAGCCGTTCATCATACGTCATGCGCTTCAGCCAGTCTCTGATCATTACAGTCGGTTGAAGCATGAATTGATCAGACGGACGCGGTGAATCAGGCGCTGTCCAGATGTTGGCCACTGCTGATATGACAGTGTGCATCATTGCTCTTTTTCCCCTTTCAAAAGCGCAGCCCCGGTGATTCCGAGACCCGGTTTGCCAGGCATCGAAATCGTGCTGCCGCTATATGTTATGCCGCCTTTGAATACATCTGTTTTCAGCATCAGCGGCGCGTCAAAATCAAAGCGTGTGATGTTTCTCTTGCTTGCCGCAAAATGCGCCGCGGCCGTAATGCCCAGCTTCGTTTCGATCATGCTGCCGACCATACACTCCACCCCGCAGGCCTCCGCCATGGCATTAATTTTCTCTGCTCCGCTGATGCCGCCCGCTTTCATCAATTTAATATTGATCAAGTCTGCGCTCCGGGTTTGCAGAACTTCGAACGCCTGGCGCGGTGTAAAAACACTTTCATCAGCCATAATCGGCGTATCTGTTGCATCTGTCACCTTTTTAAGCCCAGCGAGATCATCTTTATGGACAGGCTGCTCGACAAGCTCAATGCCTAGACCCGCATCCTCCATTTTCCGAATGGCAGTTACCGCTTCCTTCGGCGTCCACCCCTGATTAGCGTCTAAACGCAGTTTCACAGCTGATCCGACACGTTTTCTGATTTCCTGGATACGGGCGATATCTGTTGCAATATCATCTTTTCCGACCTTTATTTTGAGCGTTTGAAAGCCTTGTTTGAGATAATTTTCGGCATCAGCTGCCATCTCTTCAGGTGAGTTGACACTGACGGTATAGTCTGTTTCCAGCGTATCTCGGTATCCGCCAAGCATTTGATAAAGCGGCAGCCCGCACATCTGCGCCCAGCCGTCGTATAGCGCCATCTCTACAGCAGCCTTCGCGCTCATATTTCCTGTAAGAAGATGCTGGATGTCGTGCAGAATGGCCTCACAGCCGGACAGGCTTTTTCCAAGCAATGCCGGTTTCAACACATGGTGAATGGCACTTTCAATGCTATCCATGCTGTCTCCTGTAATCACTAACGTCGGGGGTGCTTCTCCCCATCCGACTGCACCGCTGTCATAAGTAATCCTTACTATGACTGATTCAGCCGTATACACAGTGCGAAGTGCGGTTTTAAACGGCTTTGTCAGTGGAACGGCGATTCGGCTTGTTTCGATTCGAATGATTTTCATGTCTTCAGCGCCCCTTCTGAAACGCCCGCCTCTATTACGACTGTTTTTTCTGCTGTATTCATAGCAGCTTTCGCACCGATCGGAACGGCAATACTTGGCGAGCAGTGGCCGATTTTAAATCCTCTCAGAGCAGGCCTGCCCGCAGAAATAATATAGTCTTCCAGCACCTGCTCAAGTGAGAGAGACTTCTCTCGCTTCACCGGGACACAATTGTGAAAATCACAAACTAGAATTCCCGCCGCGTCCGTCAGCTTCCCCGCCATTTTCAGCTGATTCAGCATCCGGTCGATTTGATAAGGCTCCTCATCAATATCTTCAATAAACAGAAGCTTTCCTCTCGTATCAATTTCAAATCGCGTGCCCAGTGTAGACGTCAGCAAAGACAGATTCCCCCCGACAAGCTCGCCTTCCGCTTTGCCGGGAACAAGCGCGGTCAGCGGAGAAAGCTCTTCTGTATAGGTGAATTCCGTCTCCTGGAAGAGCTGCTTATATGACGCTTTTGTCAGCGGGTGAACGTCGTCAAGGCCAATATCCGAGCTGAGCATCGGGCCATGGAAGGTGACAAGACCTGTGTTTTGATGAATGGCAGTATGTAAAAACGTAATATCGCTGTATCCCCAAAAAATTTTAGGGTGTTTGCGGATCAAGCTGAAATCAATGCCGGCGGCGATACGTCCTGTCCCAAAACCCCCGCATGCGCACAACACCGCTTTTACCTCCTCGTCTCTGAACATCTCATGGAGATCCGCCAGCCGCTCATCATCCTGTCCCGCTAAATAGCCGTGCTGATTTTTCAGCGCCTTGCCCAACTTCACCTGAAGACCGAGCTCTTCTAAAAATAAAAGCGCGGTGTCAAGCTTTTTTGGATCCGGCGGACTTGCGGGCGCGATCACTCCGACTGTATCACCCTTTTTCAGCGCTTTCGGCTTGTAATTCAACGAAAACACTCCTTTCATTTGCTCTGCACCCTACGTATACGTGCAAGAAAGAGAAAAAATACCGCTCCTTCGCATAAAGAAGCAGTATTTCCTCAATCACCGCCATCAGTTTTTATCTGCCCATTTTAAATCGATATAGCCGACAGGGTGACGGACAATTCCCTTTACTTGTTCATTTTGCAGGTGAACCTGATTATAAAAATAAACCGGAATGATCGGCGCTTCATTGATGAGCAGCTCTTCAGCTTGATGCATAAGAGAGAACCGTGTTTTTTCATCGGCTTCATTTTTCGCCTGTTTGATCAGCTGATCGTATTCTTTATTGGCCCAGCCTGTGCGGTTCATCGAATTTCCCGTTTGAAAGGCTTCCAGAAAACTGATAGGGTCCGCGTAATCAGGCAAAAATGAGCTTTGAGAGAATTGGAACTTCAGCGCTTTTTGATCCTCCAAAAATACGTTCCATTCCATATTGGCCAACTTCACATCGACTCCGAGGCTATTTTTCAATTTTTGCTGGATAGCTTCGGCAATCTTTTTATGCTCCGGCTTTGTGCTGTAAGTAAGCGTGATCGCAGGAAGCTTATTATAGTTTTCTTCCTTCATGCCCTTTTCGAGCAGCTGCTTCGCTTTGCTTTCGTTAGGCTTGATCAGGTCTCCGCCTGCTTCACGGAAATCTTTGCCGTCAGGCTGCGTAAACCCAGGCGATACAAAGGCACGCGCCGGTTTTTCATTATTTTTCGTGACGTACTTTACAATTTCCTCTTGATCCACAGCCATCGCAAAGGCTTTTCTGATGTTTTCATTTTGAAACGGCTCCATGTTGACATTAAATCGATAGAAATAGAGACCCGCCTGGTCAACAATATTGACGTTATCCTGATCAAGCAGCTGATCACTCAGCTCAGCAGGGACATAAGCGGTATCAAGTTCCCCTGATTGAAACATCTGGTAATCTGTATTTCTGTCACTGACCATCGCCCATTTCACCTTATCAAGCTTCACTGTATCTTTATCCCAATACGTGTCGCTTTTCTCCATTGTGATGCTGTCATCATGCTTCCATTCCGTCAGCTTAAACGGGCCGTTTCCGACAAATGTATCCGCCTCAGCAAACCACTTTGGATTGTCTTTATCGACCTTTTCATTTACCGGAAAATACGCAGGATTGGACACAACGCTCAGAAAATATTTTTGCGGTGCTTCCAGTGTAACTTCAAGGGTTCGATCATCCTTTGCCGTCACCTTCACATCATCTTTTTTCCCTTTCCCGCTGTTATATGCTTCGCCGCCTTCAATAAAATAACCTAGGAATGCCGATGAAGCGCCTTTTTTCGGATCAAGCATCCGCTTCCACGCGTATTCGAAGTCTCCGGCTGTTACAGGATCTCCGTTTGTCCATTTCGCATTTTCCCGAATCGTAAATGTGTAAGTTTTATTATCTTTCGAAACAGACCACTTCTCCGCCATTGCCGGCTCGGGCTCATGATCTTTGCCAAGACGCGTCAGCCCCTCCATGATGTTATTTAACGGCTGCCATGACACATTATTAAAGCCGATCGGCGGATCGAATGAAGTCGGTTCATTTTCATTATTTACATACAGCACCTTTTCTCCGCTGGTTTTTGCCTTATCATGACTGCCTTCTTTTCCGGCCTGTTCATTTGCTGTGCACCCCATCAGCGCAAACGAAAGTCCTAATGCAAGACCCATGCCCCATAGCTTTTTCACTCGTTTCATCCTCTTCCCCCTTTTCATGTTCAATCCTTCGCATCCCCTGACAGCACCGCATGCTCTGCTCGTTGATCCTGCAGCCAGCAGTTGACGGTGTGCGAGTCAGATCTGATCGTCTGGCCCGGGTACACCCTGTCACACACAACCATCCTGTTCGGACAGCGGGCGGCAAACGGGCAGCCCGGCGGAGGCGAAAATAAATCCGGCGGCGTTCCGTCGATTGGGATCAGCTCAGCGCCATCTAAATCCAGCCGCGGAACAGAAGCCAGCAGTCCTTTTGTATAAGGGTGCTGCGGCTGATAAAAAATATCTTTTCTCGTGCCGATTTCCGCGATTTTCCCGGCATACATGACTGCGACTCTGTCAGCTACCTGGGCAACGACCCCTAAATCATGTGTAATCAGAATGACAGACACATTCGTTTTTCTCTGAATCTCTTTAAACAGCTCTAAAATCTGTGCCTGAATGGTTACATCCAGGGCGGTGGTCGGTTCATCCGCAATTAAGATGTCAGGCTCGCAAATCAGCGCCATCGCAATGACAATCCGCTGTCTCATGCCGCCGCTGAATTGGTGGGGATATTGCTTTAGGCGCTCTTCGGGATCTGGAATACCAACCAATGACAGCATGGAAAGCACCTCTTTCCGTGCCGCTTTTTTGCTCATTTTTTTGTGGCGCAATAGCGCTTCCCCCAGCTGGTCGCCGACAGTCAGCGTAGGGTTTAACGCCGTCATCGGGTCTTGAAAAATCATAGAAATGTCGGCTCCCCTGATACCTCTCATTTCTTTGTCAGAGAGACGGCAAAGGTCTTTGTTTTTAAATAGAATGCTGCCGTCTGTCACCTTCGCCGAATAAGGCGGAAGCAGGCCCATGATGCTTTGGGAGGTAACGCTTTTGCCGCAGCCGGATTCGCCGACGATCGCAAAGGTTTCTCCTTGATACAAATCAAAGCTCACCCCTCTGACCGCCTGAACCGTCCCGCCGTAAGTCGTAAAAGACACGTGCAGATTTTGGACTGACAGAACTTTTTCCATACAGCTACCTCCTCAGCTTAGGGTCAAGCGCATCCTGCAAACCGTCCCCCAGCACATTAAACGCGTACATCGTCAGAGATATGAAAAAGGCCGGAAAAAACAGGCGCCACCAATGCCCAGATAAAATCGTAGGCAGGCCGTCATTCGCCATCACGCCCCAGCTTGCAAACGGGGCCTGTATGCCGAGGCCGAGAAAGCTTAAAAATGATTCTGCGAATATGGCGGCAGGTACGGTTAATGTCATTTGTACGATGATCGCTCCCATAGTATTCGGCAGCAAATTCTTTCGGATGATGCGAAAGGTTTTCGCGCCAAAGGTTTTCGAGGCGAGTACATATTCATAATTTTTAATCTGAAGCACCTGGCCTCTTACAATTCTCGCCATGCCGACCCACCCGGTCACAGTCAGCGCCACAATAATAGTGCCCAGTCCCGGTCCCATGAGCACCATCAGCAAAATGACAACAAGCAGGTACGGCAGGCCGTACAGCACTTCGATAATCCGCATCATAATGCTGTCAATCCTGCCGCCTTTATAGCCGGCAACGCCTCCGTAAATGACACCGATCAAAAAATCAATAAGTGCTGCCATCACGCCGACAAACAACGAGATTCTCGCGCCATACCATGTTCGGGTAAACACATCCCGGCCGAGTTCATCGGTGCCGAACCAATGATCGGCTGAGGGCGGAAGATTTTGTTCTGTCAGCGATTGTCGTACGACACTATGGGGCGATAAAAAGGGCCCGATAACTGCCATGACAAAAAGAAATAAAAGAATAAAGAGTCCGGCCATCGCTAATTTATTTTTCTTCAGCCTCCTCCAGGCATCCTGCGTGTATGACAAACTCGGCCGCTTGACCGAATCGGCTTCCCGATTTTTTTCCTGATTCGAGACAAACCACTCATCAGGCACCTGATTGTGCTGTTCTAGCTGGCGTTCATCCGTTTGTACAGGGAGATTCACACACTTCACCCTTTCTTATGCAGTTTAATGCGCGGGTCTAAGAGACCGTAGGCCAAATCGACCAAAAACAGCATGATAATCAGAATGACGCTGTAAAAAACGGTCGTTCCCATAATCACGGGATAGTCCCGCTGATTAATGCTTTCAACAAAATATTTTCCCATTCCCGGAATGGCAAAGATTTTTTCAATGACAAAACTTCCTGTTAAGATGCTGGCGACGAGTGTGCCCAGGACGGTAATGACGGGCATGAGTGCATTTCTGAGTGCGTGTTTTACAATAATTTTGAACGGAGAAAGCCCTTTTGCTTTTGCTGTGCGGATATAATCCTGTGTCAGAACTTCGACCATGCTCGACCGTGTCAGCCTGGCAATGATCGCCATTGGCCCTACAGCAAGCGCTGCGGTCGGAAGCACCATATGAATCGGGCTCGTCCATGTGGCAGCAGGAAATAGTTTGAGATTGACAGCAAATTGCTGAATGAGCAATGTTGCCAGAATAAAATTCGGGATGGAGATGCCGAGTACTGCAAGACTCATCGCGGCGTAGTCCAAAAAGCCATTGCGGCGGAGTGCAGCGATTACGCCCAGCACCAGCCCAGAAATCACAGCAATGACAATCGCTGTCATCCCAAGCTCAAAGGAAACGGGAAATCCGCGTTCCAGCATATCATTTACACTGTCCGACGGTTTTTTAATTGAAGGTCCGAAATCGAATGTAATGATGGATTTTAAGTAGAAAATGTATTGGAAAATGAGAGGATCGTCTAAGTGATAGTAGGCTTCGAGATTTTTTTGAACGGCTTCATTTGTGCCTCTCTCCTCGTTAAAAGGAGATCCGGGAATGACCTTCATGAGAACAAAAGTCAGGGTGGTAATCACCAAAATCGTAGCTGCCATTGCCCAAAAACGCTTTATCATGTATCGCGCCAAAGCCTAAAACACCCCTTTAGCAGAATGATGTCCGCATCGCAAGCTCAGTCATGACAAGCATCGCCTGATAGGCTTCAAGCATGTCCTTCGCCTGAAATTGAACGGTTGTAGTTCCCGTCTTGATTTCCGTTCCCGGCATCAGATTCGCCCATTCTGCTTGGCCATAATTGGCGAATTCAATGCTCAGAACCGGCCTGTCAGGCGGTGTGAGCGGCTTGACTTTGTCCTTGTTTTGCAGGGCAAACGCGGTTTTTTCTGTCAACAGCCGTCCGGCTTTCGCAGGGGACAAGCACTTCACTGCGGATCTTGAAATGGTTTGTTTGACTGCGGCTGTCGTCACGTTCGGGATAAGCTCTTCTGCTTCCTTCGCCGCCCGGTCATCCCCGGCAACCATTAATACCGGGACATCATAATAACCGGCAACGTATGCATTTAATCCAAGCTCACCGACAGACCGATCGTTTATGTAAAAATGACGGACGCCGAAAATCATGCTGTGTGACATGACACCGGGAGTCGAGGCTCTCGCATGATAACCGAGAAACAAAGCGCCTGTAAACGTATCATCCAGTCCCTCCACCATTGAAAATGGTTTGACGTCACCAGAAATCAAGTCTGCTTCAGGGTGAAGCTTTTCAACCATCAGATTATTCATCTTCGAATGACTGTCATTGACCAGCACCTCGGTACACCCGCTGTTAAATGCTTCAGCAATACAGTAGTTTGCTTCTTCAGTCATGATAAGCCGTCCGCGTTCATAATTCCGCTTGCCGGAATCCACAAAGGTATCGTCCGGAAGACCCGAAATACCTTCCATATCTACTGACATGTACAATTTCATAACGCTCCTCCTTTTTTACTAAATTATGAATATTCTAACAGATTATATTAAAAAAAGAGGAAAAATGCAATATAACTGGGGAAAATCTCAACCACTCAGTGATAAAAAAAGAATCCTTTTTCAAGGATTCATGTCTGTTTACCAACCAGTTCTGTAAGCAGTTCATATTTTTTCAGGGTTCTTTCAAACACCTCATCAAAAACGTCCGGCACAGAGGCACGTATCACCTCAGCTCCCTCTCCCGTTATTCCGCCTTTGGTTGCGACACGTTCCAGCGTCTCCTCGAAAGACATATTTTTTTCGATCAGCAGCTTGCCAGTTCCGTATAGCGAATGAATCAGAAAATCAAAGGCTTCTTCTTTGGACAGGCTGCTGTTTCTGACGGCAGACAGTGCCAGCTCTTCAAAGATTGCCGCTATGAATCCCGGTGCCGAGCTCGTTAAATTGCTGGCCGCATCTAAATTCGATTCTTTGATTTCTCGTACACGGCTGAAAACCGATAACAATTCATTCAGATGCTCTTTCTTCTCTGCAGCCAGTGCTTCACTGTGAACGACAAGTGAGATGCCAGCTTCTGCTTCGGACGTAATGGCAGGAATAACACGTGAGATACCCGCTTCTGTTTCTGCCTCCAAAAGACGCAGCGGCACACCGGCAGCTATGGATACGATGTGAGTATTTCTGTTCACATACGGGTGCAGACGGCGCATTGTTTCGATGACATGGAGCGGCGGGACGCATATCAAAATCAATTGGCACGTATTTGCCCAATTCTCCAACGGATCAGCCGATACGTTTGGATAATCTGACATGAGTGCCCGCAGCCGCTCCCCCTTCGTTCTCGTCTCAATAAATAGCTCATTCTCTTTTATTTGTTCATGTTTCAACAGCTGTCTGGCGATCATATCCGCCATGCTGCCATATCCAATCAATCCAATCTGTTCCATCGACTCAGTCCTTTCATATACAATATGAAGTGTACCGTTTTCCGCACTTTTTCACAATTTCCCATAATCTTTTCATTTTTATCCCACAGTTTTTGTTTATGATAAACTCAAGTCATAAACCTATCAATATAAATAGACATGTGAAAATAGAGAAACGGAGTGAACATGATGGATAACTATCGTGATGAAAACAGAACGAAAGGTAATGAGAATGAGGTCTTTTTAACGAAAGAGAACGATCAGAGCGCCTCCTACTCGGCCCGCAATGTCATTCATGATCAGGAGAAGAAAAAACGAGGATTCGGATGGTTCAGACCGTTGCTTGGCGGAGTGATCGGCGGCAGTCTTGCCCTTGGCATCTATACGTTTACACCGCTTGGCGACCATGATTCTCAGGACACTGCAAAACAATCATCCAGCCAGCAGCAAACGCAATCTGTTACAGCAACAAGCACCTCCTCTGAATCTAAAAAAAGCTCATCAAGCTCAAGCAGCTCATCTGCATTCAAGAGCGAGGACTCTTCTAAAATCTCAGATATGGTAGAAGACCTTTCACCAGCGATTGTCGGTATTACAAATCTTCAGGCACAATCAAACAGCTCTTTGTTCGGCTCTAGTTCTTCTGATTCCAGCGAAGATACAGAAAGCGGTTCAGGGTCAGGTGTCATTTTCAAAAAAGAGAATGGCAAGGCTTATATCATTACAAATAACCACGTCGTAGAAGGGGCATCATCACTGAAGGTATCTTTATATGACGGCACTGAGGTTACTGCAAAGCTGGTAGGCAGTGACTCGTTAACTGATTTAGCCGTCCTCCAAATCAGTGATGACCACGTCACAAAAGTGGCAAACTTCGGTGATTCATCTGATCTCAGAACAGGCGAGACCGTTATTGCGATTGGGGATCCGCTTGGAAAAGATCTGTCCCGCACAGTAACACAAGGAATTGTAAGCGGCGTGGACAGAACGGTTTCAATGACTACATCAGCCGGCGAAACGAGCATTAACGTCATTCAGACAGACGCAGCAATTAATCCAGGTAACAGCGGCGGTCCTTTGTTAAATACAGACGGCAAAATTGTCGGCATTAACAGTATGAAAATCAGTGAGGATGATGTTGAGGGTATCGGATTTGCCATTCCAAGCAATGACGTAAAACCGATTGCTGAAGAACTGCTGTCAAAAGGTCAAATTGAACGTCCATATATCGGTGTCAGCATGCTTGATCTGGAACAAGTGCCGCAAAATTACCAAGAAGGCACACTCGGCCTGTTCGGCAGCCAGCTGAATAAAGGTGTTTACATCCGTGAAGTCGCTTCAGGCTCTCCTGCTGAAAGGGCCGGATTAAAAGCAGAGGATATTATCATCGGCCTAAAAGGTAAAGAAATTGATACAGGCAGTGAATTGCGCAATATCTTATATAAAGACGCAAAGATCGGTGATACCGTTGAAGTGAAAATTCTCAGAAACGGCAAAGAAATGACGAAAAAAATTAAACTTGATCAAAAAGAAGAGAAAACTTCGTAAGACATAATGCCTCAGGCCGCAAAAGCGGTCTGAGGCTTTTTATTAGATAAAAGACCTAATTGTTCTATGAAACTTTCTGACGAGATATCCGTATATCATACAGATTGACATCATTCTCATCAGATGCTAGAAACATCGTTGCTAGGAGGCATGAACATGAAAACCTTGGGACTGAGTATGATCTGCGCAGGATTGGCTTTTCTTTTGCTGAGCTTTCTTCTCTCTGAATCGACGTTGATGTGGGGAATTGTATTGGGTACCAGTATTCTATTAAACATAACTGGTACGGCTCTAATCATGCGTTTCTTAAAAGCCCCCCAATATAACAGCTGACATGCAGCAAAGCCGATGACGAAATCTTTAAGTTTTGCTGTTTTTATTTCGGCATGACTGAACCGCAGTACAAGCTCACAATCTCTTCTTTACCCAATTTCCATATATCTATCAGCATCTTTTGCTTTAGATCGGGCTCAGAGCATAAAAACCCCCTGTCCGTTACGGACAGGGGGTTTGAGGTTATGACATATGCTGGTCTCTATAGAGTCTTTTATTTTCAATTCCATACGATTTTTGGACGATGTAAAGCGGCCTGTCTTTGGCTTCATCGTAGATTCTGCCGATATATTCGCCGATCACGCCCAAAATCAGAAGGACAATGCCGCTGAACAGGAGCTGGATCACAATAAGTGATGACCAGCCGGTAATCGTGCTGTCTGTGAATAGCTTCAGATACAGCACGATAAACATATACAGAAATCCAGCACCTGACATTAAAATCCCCGCATAGCTTGCCAGCTTCAGCGGTTTATGTGAAAATGTCGTGATGCCGTCCATTGACAGCTTCAGCATTTTCTTGAGCGGGTACTTTGTTTCTCCGGCGAGCCTTTCATCACGTACATACTCGACCGCTGTCTGTTTGAAACCCACCCAGCTGACTAGCCCTCTGACAAATGGATTTTTTTCTTTTAATCTCTTCATTTCATCACAGACTTTTCTGTCCATGAGACGAAAATCCCCCGTATCAATCGGGATATCAATATCTGTCATACCGCTGAGAAGCCGGTAAAACATAGCCGCGGTTTGTTTTTTGAAAAAGGTTTCCCCTTTTCGTTTAGTCCGCACGGCGTACACGACCTCATAGCCTTCCTTCCACTTTTCAATCATATCTAAAATCAGTTCAGGAGGGTCCTGCAAATCGGCGTCAATGACGACGATTGCATTCCCCTGTGCATAATCCATACCCGCCGTAATGGCGATCTGGTGTCCAAAATTCCTTGAAAGATCAATAATTTTCACTTTCGGATCGATCAGGCTGTGCTCTCTTAAAATCTCAATACTGCGGTCTTTGCTGCCATCGTTGACAAAAAGCAGCTCGTAGTTTTCCTTCGTTTGATCCATGACCTCTTTTAAGCGCTGATAGGTTTCATGAATGACAAGCTCTTCATTATACACAGGTACAACAATTGAATATTGAATATGTCTGCTCATGTTTTTGCCTCCTATTCATCAGCATGTAGTTCGTATAATGTTGCTGACTGATTCATTCCGCCAGGTCCCCCCATTTTGCCGTTTTTATCTGAAGCCTTGCTGCTTGATGTATCAGCTGAATCAGTATGTTCTGTTTTTTGCTCAGAACTTGATTGCCATTTTTCTGATGCTACTTCTTTTCCATTTTTCTCAACCCATTCAACAATGTCATTGTTTCCGCCTCTTCCCATTCCAGAAGCCAAGAAGTATTTCACTTTTCCTTCTTTTACAAGCTTTTTGAATTGAGTCAGTGTGATCGCCGGGTCAGAACCGCTGAATCCGCCAATAGCCATGACAGCTTTTTTCGTTTTAATGATATATGGCGCCGCTGTGTTCGAATCGGTTGTGGCGAATAGGTATTCAGCTCCGGAGTTATTCTTTTCCAGATATTTGATCAGTTTTTCATTTACAGCGGCATCAGACATTCCCATGCCTTTTCCGCTCATTGATGCGAGCTGAGGGCCTGTTTCAGGCTGTGAGCTGTTGCCTCCGTACAGAAGCGGTGTACTTGCCCAATAAATCGGCATCACCAGCAATGCGAGGAGAGCTGCAATTGAAACATAATAACTGAACGGTTTTTGGCGCTGTTTAAACAGCAGCAAAACAATCGCTGACAACACGCCGATAACACCTACACCGATGCTCCAGCCTGCACCGATTTGATCGTTGTAGTTTCTGAGAATAAACAATTCAAATCCAGTTGTCGCAATAATTGATCCCGGCAAAAGCCATGCTTTCCAGCCTGTCTGATTGCGATACAGATGAACAAGGGCAACCCATCCCGCACCGACAAGAGCCGCAATCGGCGGTGCCAGCATGATGAGATAATAATGATGGAAAAATTCTGCGACACTGAAGAATCCAGCAATCGGTACAAGCCACGCAACCCAGAACACCGTTTCCTTCTGCTCTGCAGATAATCTTCTTCTTTCTCTCGCGCCTGCGATCAGTAAGCCTGTGATTCCAAATATCGCAAATGGCAGAAGCCAGCTGATTTGATCAGATAACTCTTGTTGGAAAAGCCGCAGTGGACCAGGTGTTCCCGTTCCAAACATCCCTGAACCTGATTGCATTTTCGAACCGGTTCCTGTACCGCCTTTCCCGCCGGGTCCGCCTTGGCCGCCATCTCCGCCGCTTGGAGGGCCTCCTTGGCCGCCGCTTGGCATTTGGCCATTGGATGGAGGCGCCGCCATATTGCCATTTGAAGATTTGTCATCATTTGATGAGCTGCTGCTTGATGACTGATTAGGCGGTGCTTGAGTGTTATCAGAAGAAGACATTTCTTTTGAAGCGTCTTTGTTTGGCGCACCCTGGCCGCCGCCTGAATTTTGGCCTGTCAGCCGCTGGATTCCGTTATAGCCAAAAGCCAATTCCAAAACAGAGTTGGTTTGGCTGCTTCCGATATAAGGCCGCTTGCTTGCAGGGATATTGTCGACAATGAGCGGCCACGATAACGAAACGGCTGCTAATACGGCTAACGCACTTACCAGCGAAATGATTTTTTTCTTCACCGCGGCATTTGCCGCAATCAAATAGAACAATAGGAAGGCCGGTAAAATCATGTAAGCCTGAAGCATTTTTGTATTGAAACCTACTCCAACAACGAAAAACGCCGCTAACAGCCAGATCATTTTTCCTTTTCTGATCGCTTTAAAGAGAAGCCATGTAGCCAGCAATAAGAAAAATACAAGTAATGCATCAACATTGTTTGTACGTGCCACAGCTACAGCTATCGGCGTACATGCCATAACAAATGAGGCAATGCGCGCCGCCGTTTTTCCGAATGTCGGTTTTATCAGCAAGTACATCAGAAGGACTGAACCTATACCCGCCAATGCCTGAGGCAGAATGACGCTCCACCCGTGCATACCGAATATCAGTGCGCTGATCGTTTGGATTTGGTATGTAACAGGCGGTTTATCCACTGTTATAAAGCCGGCAGCATCGAACGAAGCATAAAAGAAATTATGAAAGCTTTGCATCATACTTGTGACTGCAGCGGTGTAATAAGGATTCACCGTATCATCATTCCAGATGTTATAGATATTTAAGAATGCAGATGCGAGCAAAATGAGGATGAGGAAAATATCCAGCTCGCGTTTTTTCTTTTCCACGTGTTTTTCACTCCTTTTTGTCTAACTTGGAAATAGTGTAACAAGCAAATATGAATAAACTATTAATAAACAAAGACAATATTTTTGCCGAGGTCATTTCATGCCAATCATCCATTTCCCTTAACCGGAATCGATACTTCCTTCCCATTGAGCGATGCTGCTTCAGCAAAATAAAAAAGCCTTCCGGCATACCGGAAGGCAAACGAATTACAATTTTATTGGATCGGTTTCAATTTTGCTTCAATTTCAGCTCTTCGATGCTCAAGATACGGCGGAAGAGCGATCGTTTGGCCAAGCTCATCAAGATTTTCATCTACCATAAAGCCCGGTCCGTCCGTTGATAACTCGAACAAAATGCCGTTCGGTTCTCTGAAATACAGCGCCTTGAAAAAGTAGCGCTCCACAATGCCGGAATTGCTAAAGCCTTCCCGGCTGATGATCCGGTGCCACCCGGCAAGTTCTTCTTCATCTCTTACCCGAAATGCGACGTGGTGAACACTCCCTTTGCCTTGACGCTCGCGCGGAAGATCGTTTCTTTCTATTAAATGGATTTCCGCTGCAGCACCGCCTTCTCCTGATTCCAGAATAACGGCAGTTCCTTGCCCTTCGACTGGTTCACGGCTGATTTCTGTAAATCCAAGAATATTCGTCAATACGTGTAAGGTTGGTTCAGCATATGGCACAGTCAGTTCAACCGGTCCTAACCCGCGAAACGAAAATTCTTCCGGAATGCCGCTCTGTTTAACAGGCAGGCCATATCCTTTTCCTTCTTCATCAGCAGTCAGCACAAGTCGCTGCCCTTCATGATCTTGAAATGCCAATATGTCACGTCCGGCCCTTTTGGAGATGCCGCTGTGCGTTACTTGCTGCTCTTCAAAACGTTCTTTCCAGTAATGCAGGGCTTCTGTGCTTGGAACGCGCAATCCAATAGAAGAAATACTGTTTGTTCCCGCATGAAACGGTGCAATGCGGGGAATCTCGAAAAACGTCAGCTCAGTTCCCGGGTTTGCCACTTCATCTCCGTAGAATAGATGGTACATTGTCGGTTCATCCTGATTGACGGATTTTTTGACGAGCTTTAATCCTAATACTTTCTTATAGAAATCCAAGTTTTTTTGTGCATCGGCCGTTAATGCCGATACGTGGTGAATGCCGTTAACTTTCATATGCTGTCCCTCCAGGTTATTTTATCTCGATTTCGAGATATCATATCATAATTGTATATTTATTGTTCTAATAACAAAGTATTTTATTCGCATGAGAAAGTCAACATATCAGCTTCACCGAAGGTTCGTTCATTTTCTAAATTCTCACCTCCCCTCTGTACCAGCTAAAATCCTAATACAGAAAATACGAACTTTGTAAATGAAAATCATGAATTTTATTCGTTTATAGATCGTTAAAACAGGTATTTCCACAGTTTTATCTGCTGTACCTAAAGCAAATTTCGAAAATCAGAAAATTTATTTTATTTCACTTTTCTAAAATAGGGTTTACAATATGAAAAAATAGATTCTTCAACATGAAGCTTCAACATCATAGGAGGTTAAGGACATGCATACTGAAGACAACGGTTTGAAAAAAGAGATAGGCCTCTTGTTTGCCCTTACTCTTGTCATCGGAACCATTATCGGTTCTGGTGTTTTTATGAAGCCCGGCGCTGTGCTTGCTTATTCAGGTGATTCAAAAACGGCGCTATTCGCCTGGCTGTTAGGCGGTATTTTAACATTGGCGGGCGGTTTGACAATCGCGGAAATCGGAACGCAGATTCCAAAAACCGGCGGGCTTTATACGTACCTTGAAGAAGTGTACGGTGAGTTTTGGGGATTTTTGTGCGGCTGGGTGCAGATTATCATTTACGGCCCGGCGATTATTGGCGCGCTGGGTTTATATTTTGGATCTTTAATGGCGAATCTTTTCGGCTGGGGATCTGGACTATCAAAAGTCATTGGAATTATAGCAGTTCTCTTTTTATGCGTCATTAATATTATCGGTACAAAATACGGCGGTTTTGTCCAAACGCTGACAACGATTGGAAAACTGATTCCGATTGCCTGCATCATCATCTTTGGCCTTTGGAAAGGCGATCAGCACATCTTCACAGCAGTAAACGAAAGCATTTCCGATATGAACTTCGGGGCGGCTATTTTAGCTACATTGTTTGCTTATGACGGTTGGATTCTCCTTGCCGCTCTCGGCGGAGAAATGAAAAATCCCGAAAAGCTGCTGCCACGCGCTATGACGGGCGGATTATTAATTGTAACGGCGATCTATATTTTCATTAATTTTGCATTGCTTCACATCCTGTCAGCGAACGAAATTGTCACGCTTGGTGAAAATGCGACAAGCACCGCTGCAACCATGCTGTTCGGTTCAATTGGCGGAAAGCTGATCAGTGTAGGGATTATCGTCAGCATCTTTGGGTGCTTAAATGGAAAGGTGCTTTCTTTCCCGCGTGTTTCATTTGCAATGGCGGAACGCAAACAGCTTCCATTTGCTGAAAAACTGTCACATGTACACCCGTCGTTCCGTACACCATGGATTGCGATTTCTTTTCAAATTGCTTTGGCTTTGATTATGATGCTGATCAGCAACCCTGATAAGCTCTCAGAAATCTCTATTTTCATGATCTACATTTTTTATGTGATGGCCTTTTTTGCAGTGTTTATTCTCCGCAAGCGAGCAAAGGGAGAAAAGCGCGCCTACAGTGTTCCGCTTTATCCATTTATGCCAATTCTGGCAATCGCGGGCTCCTTCTTTGTGTTAGGCAGCACACTCATTACAGATACAATGAGCTGCGGATTATCCATCCTCATCGGCCTTGCCGGACTGCCTGTTTATTACGGGATGAAAAAACGAAAAGCAAGCTGATAAAACGGTTCCCTTGTTTAGGGAACCGTTTTTTGGTGAAACAGAAGATAAAAGTTGACAGGAAAAACACAACTTTTGATATACTTTTTACGTTAAGCAGAAAGTTTTTGCAAACTTGGGTCGTTTTTTTAAAGCGAAGTAGGTCAAAATAAGGAGACACGATTTATCAAAAAAGTCAAGATACGTTTTTTTCGACTTTACCTGTTTTTTTTCGACAAAAGGCTATATAATAATTTGATGTGTGCATTGTTCATTCAAACTATGGAGGGTTTTTAATGATAAGAAGAAAAAAAGATAAGTTCTCACTCCTTTTAACAGAAATTGCAAAGAACATAGACGAAACTGCAGAATATTTTGTGAATTTTAAGGTCACTAACCAAACCACTCTTAAAGAATTTGCAGATACGTTAAAGGAATATGAAACAAAAGGTGACAATCATGTTCATGTCATGATTAAAGAGCTTAACAAAGCGTTCATCACTCCTATTGAGCGCGAAGATATCCTTCAGCTGACAAACAGCTTGGATGATGTGCTTGACGGAATCGAACATTTCTCTGCCATGATGGAGATTTTCTCAATTACTTCATCAGACGAGCATATCGATAAATTCAGCGGATACATCAGAGAATGTGCGAAAGAGATTTTGATTACGATCGAGCTGCTGGCAGAAAATCGCTTAAAGGATATTCAGCCTCACGCAATCAAAATTAAAGAGTATGAGCACAGCTGTGACAACTTGCACAGAAAATCATTAAAGAATCTTTTCGGAAATGAAACAGACCCAATTAAAGTCATTCAATATCGTGAAATTTACGAAACGCTTGAAGAAATCGCCGACTCTTGTCAAAGTGTTGCCAATAATCTTGAAACCATCATTATGAAAAACGCGTAACGAGGGGTAAAAATGGATATTCTATTAATATTAACGATACTAATAGTCATTTGTGCTCTGGCGTTTGATTTCATCAATGGGTTTCATGATACGGCAAACGCAATTGCGACTTCAGTATCAACAAAAGCGTTGAAACCGCGCCATGCCATTATATTGGCGGCTGTGATGAACTTTGTCGGAGCAATGACGTTTACAGGTGTTGCCAAAACCATTACGAAAGACATCGTAGATCCTTATACGCTGGAAAATGGCTCTGTTGTAATTTTGGCTGCGCTACTCGCTGCAATTGCCTGGAACCTTATCACATGGTACTACGGTATCCCAAGCAGCTCATCCCATGCCATCATCGGCGCTATTGCCGGTGCGGCAGTAGCGGCAGCCGGATTTGCAGCGTTAAACTATAAGGGCTTCATTAAAATCATTGAAGCACTGATCCTATCACCAATTATTGCCTTTGTCCTTGGTTTTATTCTATATAGCATCGTTAAGCTGATTTTCAAAGACAGCAACTTGGCGAAAACGAATAAGCAATTCCGCAGAGTGCAGATTGTAACAGCTGCCCTGCAATCGTATACACACGGAACAAACGATGCGCAAAAAGCAATGGGAATTATCACAATGGCTCTCATCACAGCGAATTTACATACTTCTGCTAATGATATTCCTACCTGGGTGCAATTCGCCTGCGCGACAGCCATGGGTCTCGGAACATCAATCGGCGGCTGGAAAATCATCAAAACCGTTGGCGGAAAGATCATGAAAATCCGCCCGGTAAACGGTGTTTCCGCTGACTTAACCGGAGCAGCCATTATTTTCGGCGCCACGTTTATTCATTTGCCGGTCAGTACAACCCACGTCATTTCATCATCAATTCTTGGCGTCGGTGCGTCACACCGGGTAAAAGGCGTAAACTGGGGTACGGCCAAGCGAATGCTCATTACATGGGTCATCACGCTTCCGATTTCAGCGACACTTGGTGCCATCGCCTACTTTATTTTAAATATGATATTTTAATGTCACACCGCTTCTGTCAAAGGAGCGGTTTTTTTGATGGAACAGGAAAACCATCCGGATCTCTCGAATACAATAAGCAGAACCTATTTCAGATGTGAGGGATTCGAATATGGTTTTATTCTTTCAGATCATGGTCTGGTGCATCGTGGCCGGACTGGGGTTATACGTGTATGCCACGTGGCGTTTCGAAGCGAAGGTCAAAGAAAAAATCTCCGCCATCCGGAAAACTTGGTATTTGCTGTTTGTTCTGGGCGCTATGGTATACTGGACATATGAGCCCACTTCCCTATTTACCCACTGGGAACGGTATCTCATTGTCGCAGTCAGTTTTGCTTTGATCGATGCTTTTATCTTCTTAAGTGCATACGTCAAAAAACTGGCCGGCAGCGAGCTTGAAACAGACACAAGAGAAATTCTTGAAGAAAACAACGAAATGCTCCACATGTATCTCAATCGGCTGAAAACATACCAATACCTATTGAAAAACGAACCGATCCATGTTTATTATGGAAGTATAGATGCTTATGCTGAAGGTATTGATAAGCTGCTGAAAACCTATGCTGATAAAATGAACTTAACGGCTTCTCTTTGCCACTATTCGACACAGGCTGATAAAGACCGGTTAACCGAGCATATGGATGATCCGGCAGATGTACAAACACGGCTCGATCGAAAGGATGTTTATTACGACCAATACGGAAAAGTGGTTCTCATCCCTTTTACCATCGAGACACAGAACTATGTCATCAAGCTGACGTCTGACAGCATTGTCACAGAATTTGATTATTTGCTATTTACGTCATTAACGAGCATATATGATTTGGTGCTGCCAATTGAGGAGGAAGGTGAAGGATAATGGAACGTGCGTTTCAAAACAGATGCGAGCCCAGAGCGGCGAAGCCGTTTAAAATCCTGAAAAAACGTTCAACCACCAGTGTCGCAAGCTATCAAGTCAGTCCGCATACAGCAAGAATCTTCAAAGAAAACGAACGGCTGATTGACGAGTATAAACGAAAAAAAGCATGATCACACTAAAAGGACAAGGGAAAACAGCTCTTGTCCTTATTCCTTTTCTTAAAGGGTTACATATAATAAATACAAACAGAGGATAATGTCAGGTGATACAGTGAAAAAATTGGTGAGGCGTGTGAAGTTTGTTGATTACGGAAGGTTTGGGCTTTCCGGGTACTCGCTTCGGGTGAGGGAGCGCAGTGCTGGAATTATTAAAAAGTTGAAGAAGAAAAAATAAATCCCGGAGCAGCTCCGGGATTTTTATGGTCTTTGATCAGCTTAATTGCGCTGCGATCTTCGCTTTCGTCGGAGGCCCGTAGATACCGTCAGCAGTTAGACCGTTAACAGACTGAAAACGGGCAACTGCGTCAGCTGTTTTCGGTCCGTAAACGCCGTCAATTCCGTTGTTAACAGCGCCTTTATCAGGGTAAAAATACAGAGCCGCAAGTGCTCGTTGCACCTGAAAGACGTGTTCTCCTGAGGTATATGGTGTTGTCAATTGAATGATACCATCTGGGAGCGGATACAACTCGGGTTCTTCAGCAGCCGATGGAGCACTTACAATTAATACTTGACCAACGTGAATAAGATTCGGGTCTTCGATATTGTTCCACTCTTGCAGCTGAGCAACCGTAACACCAAATGCTCTCGCTATCGATGTAAGCGTGTCGCCCTGTTTCACGACGTAAGTTTGGCTGCCGCCTCCCCCAATTCCTGCTTTGAACGAATCCCACGTATCTAACAATTTCCGCGGACATTCCTTCCCTGACCAATACTTATGAGGGACGACATTGGCGAGACTGATATTATGTTCAGCCATTAATGTTTTGATGAGCCACTGGGCATTTGCTGTTGCTTTTGCAAAATCGCCATCGGCATTTTCGCAAATTTCAATTCCGATAGAAGCCCGGTTGCCGCTGCCATTTCCGTCTCCCGCATGCCAGCCGTTTTCATTTAAAGGCAGATGCTGATAAATTTCTGTATCATCAACTGTAAAATGCCAGCTTGTCGTCGTATCAGGATTTTTCAAATAGCGGGCATGCGCTGCAGCATCTGCTCCTACTGCGGTATTCGCTGTATTGTGCACCGTAATGTAAAGCGGCGTCATTGCGTAGCCTGGACGGTTATTTGCGCCAACCGGAATAAAGTCTTGAATAATGTTAACCATTTTCATCTCTCCTTATTTCGTCAGATTATTGTCCCTTAACAAGTCGCGCTGTTTTTTCCCTTTTTCTGTTACGTAGTTGTTTTTAAACCAAGCGGCAAGTGTCGTTCCAATTGTAAATGCGATGGAACCGGCTGAATAAAGAGCGTCAGCGAGCTGATTGACCTGCTCCTCCTGAATGTCCAATGGTGATTTGCCGAGCATCAGCATGGTCTGGTTGATTAAAGCAATTAAAAGAAGCACCGTCCTGATGACCGTGCCCTTGTCAAACGTGTTCATGAAAATCCCCCTTTAATGCTGCAGCAGACTGTACATAATGGCGATGGCTCCGCCAATGATGCCTGTAGACACTGCTGTAATGATGGCACCTGTGATGGTGCGTTTAATCCACGTTGTGTTTTCTTCAATTTTGTTTAATTTTTCGTTCAGCGTCATGATTTGCTGGTCTTGCCGATCAGACACGCGTTCTAATGCGGAAACCCTCTGCTCAAGTGCTTTGTGCTCGCCTTTCATGTCTGCTAAATCCTGCTGAAACACATTCACATCTGCCTCTTGCTGCATCTCTCACTCCTCCTTCACATGCAGATCACCTCCCTTCCGAGGGCCGAGACTGTTATGAAACCGCGGTCCCTTTTACCGAAAGAGTACCGCCGGTGATACTGATAATCTCCATGATGATCTCCTTAAACCCTTTAATATCAAAGGCCCATGCCTCAGCTTTTCCTAATGTACTGGAGGCAGTGGTAGCATCATCAGTTTTCACGCCTCTGATCGGCAGTTTCTGTCCTGACACCGATTTGCCCCAAAATTTGACTTCGCTCATTTCCGCTGTGCCATATACTTCAACGAGTAAATGCGCGGCGCCGTCAACAGGTAAAGAAGCACCCTCGCCGGCGGACTCTGCATTTTCATGAAAGACAAAGTCAAATGTTTTGCGAGCCTCGACTTTCAGCCGTCCATCGTGTGTTTGATTATCCGCAAAGTCAATCTGTAAAGGCGTTTTTCCATTGACACGCACATCCATCTCACCCGCACCGACTGATTGGTATAATACAAACTCAGATTGCTGAAGATTCCCGTTCACATAACGGAAACGGTAATAGCGTTTAGAAAGGTATACCCAGTCCGTCGCTGTCAGGACACCTGCTGCGACATTAACTGCTGCTGTCGTTGTCCAAACATTGTTATTGTCACTTTCTTCTATAAAGAGCGTACCTTCACGATCTGCATACGCCCAGCCCTTCACTTTCGAAATCAGAACTGCGCCAAGCCTGTCTTGCCCGAGCTGACTGTATGCCTCAGTCGCCTTTAAGGCAGCATTTGTTAAAATCTCCGCTGCACCCGACAAATTCGAAACAGGTGTCACAAAATCATTTTTTCCTCCTCGATAGGGCTTTACAGCGCCGGCTTTTCCAGTCCTATCGAGAGGAAATTCATATTGATACTTCACCATCTTCATCCTCCTTTGATCTAAAAACAGGCAAAATAAAAAAGCCTTACATGGCTTTACCGGTAATTTCTTTATACTGGTCAGTTGTGATCAGTTTTTTGTTCACACCTTCTGCCAGATCCTCAATTGAACAGTCTTGATATGCTAAGGCCTGTTTCACCATATCCGTTGTCGCCCACTCATAATAGAGGGCAAGCACCCAATAATTCATTCGGCAAGATCTCCTTTCAAGGAAAGTAATGATAGCTTTATATCTAACAACTCGCTTCCTAAAGTTTTGTTCAGCTCTTCAAGCTGCTTGCGTGCCAGCTTTTCTTGTGACAATTCTTGAGCGAGAAGCTCCACCTGATCAGGCGGCTCATACGGCGGATTTTTTTGCAGCTCTTCCCACCAGGATTCGAGTTCTTTTTGGGTTGGGATTGGGGCGCGCAGGTTCCACTCGGCTATATAAGACCCTTCCCCGTCATTTTGAACGATAAAATCTCTTGTTGGGTCTGCACTGGGGTATTTAAACATGATTGCTTCTGCGATCATCATTTTGCCTCCTATCTTATACTGTAGGATAGTTAAGTCCTCCAAGTTCTTGGACGTCTATATAGTTGTATAGCTCGTTAAAATCGGATACACCTCTTCTATCATCACCGCTATAATTGCAATAACAATAGATCTCTATATAGTCACCTTTGTTCATAGGAACGGTTACATTACCATTTAATCCAAGGTACATTTCATTTTGCTTATCAACAAAGTCCCCTCTCTTATGGTCAATTGGTTTATACAATGATCCATTTAGATAGAGTTTCAGATGAAAATTGATGTAAGCTGGTGTATTTATCATATACAGCCCAACTCCCACTAAAAACATTCCATCATTAGGGGCAACGAATCTACTATTATTTGTGTCAAAAGCATTATGACTATCTTTTATTTTGCGTTTAAACTGAATTTTTGTATGGTTAGCTTTATTTAAATATTGTATGCTGTTGGCCCGAATATTGGCATGTGCGAATCCAGAAATTTTATGCCAAGCTGTCCAGCCGGATCCGCTCCACCAGTGCCGTATCCATGTACCAGTATTATCAAAATAACTACCTGATTCATTTCCAGTACCATAAAAATATTGAGTGAATCTATAATCATGATATTTCTCATTTTTGACGATTCCAAAACCTAGTGGATAACCAGTTGTATTACCTTGCCCAATATCCATTAAAGTTAACCCCGGAGGATATTCATTCCCTCCAATTCTTGCGTCTTCAATTGCACTAGAGCCTGTAAGTACAGTTAACTTTTGATTTGTATAATTTGTGTCAACATAGTTTTTTGCATCAGCTAGCGCTTTATCTGCTTTGGTTTGAGCACTTGCCTCAGTCTCGATCTTATTCCAGCCTTTAAACACTCCGTCTGTATGGATCGTTGACGTCCAAAAGGTTCCGTCATAACTTCTAGAGGCCAAAATTGTTTTTCGCCCGCCACTCCCTGTTTCGATTACATCATAGTTATACCATGATCCATCTCCTGAAACAGGGTTGTTTGTTATGACATTCCCTAATGCATAATAAAAGCCAGATGGCAGCGTTAATAAGTCAGTCCCATCTGGGATTTTAGTCCGGCAGCCTTGAGTATCAGTTAATTTATATAGTTGTGCATTATTCCATTTGTCTTTATCGGATTGTGTTACATGGATATCTGTTTTATTGGCATGTGCATCTATCTTTGACTGCGCCCCCGTTATAGACTCAATTTGATACCAATTGATCGCACTATCGTTAGCGTTATAGTAAAACCACCAAGCGTTACCTCTCACATCCACAGCATATCCAATGCCTATTCCTAGCTGACCGACCAATTGCATACCTCGAAGACTGGTGTCCGACGGGTTATCTGTGACCGCGTTTGTTCCATAGAAAGTGACAGTCCCGACATCTTTAAGCGAATCATAAAAAGATCCAGATGACAGGTTAATCTTTTGTGTCCCGTTATCGGCAGTTATTTTAAATAACTGTCCAGAATTCCATTTGTCTTTATCGCTTTTATTTACATGTATTTCAGTTTTTTCTTCATGGCTCCTCACCTTAACTTGAGCGCCTTCTGAAGTTTCTAATTGAACCCAATCAGTCCAGCCGGAATCATTCAGGGTTTTTCGCCATGTACCTCCTTCATAATCCATTGCCAAAGCTTCTCCATAAGATTTGTAGCCAATATACAATCCTCTAGTGGCAAACGGTGGGGTATTGATTCCAGTCTTATCAGTATAAAAGAAAAAGGTTTGATCCAATTCTTCCACAATTTTGTGAAAATCCAGACCATTTTGGATGCTTGCTAGATATTTTCCGTTTTCATCAGTTAACTTAGTTAATTGTGCGTTGTTCCACTTTGTCCTCTCACTGGATGAAATGTGTATGGTTTCATCTGAAATATGCTTGTCAAAATCCTTCTTCGCCGCCTGCTGCACATTATCCACATTCCCCAGCCCGATTTGCGCCTTTGTTGTGTTGTGGGGGTTGTTCATGTCGTTTTTGTGGGCGGCCAGGTCGGTGTGGGCGTCTTTTATGCCTTTTTCCCAGCGATTGACGTCATCTTCGTTGATGGGGTCGTCCGGAAGCCAGTCTGTTTTTTCTTCGTATGCCATGTTTACACCACCTCAAAAGTAAATCTGAAATCGAGTGTTCTGTTTTCGCTAACGTCCAGGTCAGTCTTTCTCTCTGTGATCACATTGCCCAGCTCGTCAAAAATTTGTACCATTTCGATATGCTTGATGTCTTCCTCACGTTTTGTCAGAACGGTGACGGTCGCACCGTCAATGGCGAGCTCTACTATTTCTGTTTTTTGGCCGTTGAGCAGCACGTGATCGATTCTGCTTTTTAGATCAGCCGCTGTGCGTTCTCTGTATATGGTTGAAATCAAGTTAAGACCACCTCATTGTTGTTAAGAGTGACAGAATAACCGACCTTGAGCTCACTGGCTGTTCGGTATCTGCGGTGATTCAGGATGACTGTATCTTTGATTTGCAGCGTCTCATTCAATCCGCCTCTGAGCGTATACGCCAAATGAGCGGGTTTCATGTTTTCTATCGCTTCGATCAGCTCATTCATGTGCTGGAGGTCATCAACATTGATATCGACGTTAAATCGGTATTCGCCTGGAAGCAGGCGGACCTGTGCAGACGGTTTTTTCAAGAAACGGTTTACCGCCTGCTCAATGGCCCTATATGTGATTGGCGGGATGTTCGACATTTTGGAAATGAGCCGCAATCGTCTGATCTCATCAGTGTCACCTGATTCACGCGGTACGTTTAAAATCTTTTCCCAGCGGCTGAGCCCCCATGTCGCCGTCGGTACGAATAACTGATCCGTCAGATCAAATATGCTGTCATTTTGTTTATCAAACTCAGGCGCTTCCGCTTTCAGCAGCTCAGCCATTTCTTTAAGGCTGGTGAGAAACGGCGGCAGATAAGCTCTCATGTCATCTTGTTTGCTCAATGATCTTCACCTGCCCAAGCTTAGGAATTTCCACGTCGCTCAGCACCAGATTTTCAGACGTGCCGTTGATTTGAATATTGGAGTAGTCACTGACAGACGGTGAATTATAGACGATATTGTTAATTTGAGAAAGACGGATGACGTTATCTTCAAACGCCATTTTCTTAAAGAGATTTAAAACGCCTTCCTCAATTTCTGACTTCACTTCATCAATTGAGTGATTGATCTCAGGCAGCACTTCGGCAGAAATCTCAACTTCTTTCCAGACCGCGCTTTCCACTGTGACAACGGCTCCGATTGGCGCCTGTCCCTCTCCCTGTCCTGGTTCAGGGTCGATATAATCTTTCACTTTTTGAATTAAAATTTGAGAAGCGGGCTCAAGATTTGCATTCGTGACGACAATTTTGACCGTGCCTTCACCGTTCCAAAGCGGGAAGATCTTTGCCTTCCCCACACCGTCCACTTCTTCAGCCCACTCCTTATAATGCATTTTATTGGCACTGACGGCCTCACGCCGAACCCTTGTAAAATACCGTTCCCGCAAGCTGTCATCTCCTTCTTCCTCGCGTCCCGGAATCAGGATTTCTTTGACAATGGCCGTTTCTAAACCGGAAATGGTATCCAATGATAGTAAATTGCGTCCGGTCAGATTGGCATTTCCCGCTTCACCAGGTGTTTCACAGATGAGCGTCCCGTCTGCCGTATATTGAAAATAAAGATTATCCACGTAGAAACGGGAGCCGACAGGAATGGTTACTCCAGACGTAAACTCTCCCGCTCTGACAGCCTTTGTCGCGGCAGTTCTTTCAATTCCCGCTTCCGCTGCACGCCTGTCTAAAAATTCGCCTTGTGCGGTATCAGAAAAAACTAGCTCAAGCACAGTATCCATCCATATATAAGACTTCGCAAGCTCGGCCGCCGCCGGGGCTAACGCATTATAAATGACGCTGCCTTCTCTTGTGTCAATATCTGCGGAAATGCTGTTCAGCATACGCTCCATAATCGCTTCAAAAGTCTGATCTTCAAACATCTTCGCCAATCACCTCCTCAATCTCAAGCGTTCCTTCATCCGTCTCCACCACGAAGGACACATGAAACGCGTCGCCTTGTTTTTCAATCTCAAAATCTGTTACAGCCGATATCCGGTCATCATAAACCAGCGCCTCTTCTATCAGTCTCGGGATCTCCATCTTTTTATAGGCATCAGTCGTCTCATGATCTGTCAGCACGTCCTGAAGCTCGTTTCCGACATTATGGCTGTATATGGAATACGCATAGCGTTCTGTCTGTAAGGCGATAAACACGAACTGCCTGATCGCTTCAAGCCCGGTAATCAGCTCATTCGTAATTCTTCCGTTTTCAAAATCTATTTTGTACGTTTGCGAGGTTTCAATGACTTCGCTCTCATCTTCAAAATCCTCAAACTCCACTTCTGGTGTCAGGGCCATGATGCCCACTCCTTTTTACATGCTAAATAAAAACCCCTTCGTATTGAAGCGGTTTTGTCTATACCTTATCTAAAATAAAAAACGATTGCCCGCCAGTCAGAGCCGCGGTCATGAGGCGATCCCCCGGTTCGAGTGCATCGTCTCCTCCGGACTGCATCCGTTTTGGGATAATGATGGCGTCAGCCGGTATGATCAGTTTGCTGTTTTCTTTTAATTTGATTTCCACAGGAGAAACCGAAACGACTTCAGCCGGGAGCAGTTCTACCGGAGACTCAGCGTCAACTGCGCCGACTGCCAAATGTTTTATAGCCTCACTTAATCTCATCAGGAAACTCCTTCCGGCATCGTATTCTTTTCCACAACATCGATCGTCATCGTATGTTTCGTTCCTTTAAATTCATGCCGGTCCGTATCTACCCAATAGGTTTTCTTGATGCCGGCCTCCGGAATCGAAATATAGACGGGCAAGCCGCTCTGCACTTCCGGGATGCCCACTGCCTGAATATTTTTCAGTTCTTTTTTCACGCCCTTTTTTTCAGCAAGGCGTACATCTGCCCGCTGCTGAAGCTGTGCCTGGTTGATGTCATCTGTGACCGTTTCCGTATATTGAAGCACACCGTATTTATTTAAGCCTGAACTGTCCTTGGCAGAGGCTTTATATGTCTTATTGTCCTTCTGCCGGCGAAGCACCACCCGAGTAGCAGTGTCGTTTATAGAAGTGCTGTATTGGTAGCCCGTGATATTGACGCCCGTTTCAAGCACCCATACTTCTGACGGATCTGGCCAAGCGCGCAGACCGAGCTTTCCTTTTTCCGAATACAGCTGGTAATGTCGTCCTGTCTGGCTTTTCGTCTGTTTCAGCGCTTTTAATATGATGTCATACAATGTCGTATCATTTTTAATGACAAGACTTTTGATCGTATGGCCTGTGTTTGCGATCGAGGTTGTCGGTATCTGGAAGTCACTAGCAATCCTTCTGATGATCTGGTCGGCCCGCTGATTGGAAAACACGTACATATCCTGGTTTTTGACCAGGTACTGAAGCATGTCATAAGCGCTGAAGGCAAGCGTATGCTCGTCCGGGGTTCTTGCAAAAACAATGCCCCGAAAAAGCTCTTTTCCCTTCCATTTAAACAAGACCGTATCTCCTTCTGAGACACTGTAATACGTCTGGTCGCCCTGTTTGGTGACGATGGTCGCTTCAATGGAGCGCGGCGCCTGATAACGATGGCCCTCAAGCGATACGCTTTCTGCAACCAGCTCAAGCCACTCTGTGTCTTTAATGACGAACAGTTCTATCATCATACATCACCTGTTTCATTGCGGTATCTTTAATTTTTGGCCGGGAAAAATCCAGTGGCCCGGCTGCCTGATGTTCCGTTTGCTTCGTTTGATCATTGCTGTTTTATTGGCGTTCCAAATTTTGCGCCATTGAGTGCTGTTCCCGTAAAATCTGCCTGCAATGTCCCATAGCGTGTCTCCCTTTTTCACTGTGTACGTCTTCGGCGCAGCCTTCGACGGACGTTTTGCCTTTGTTTTTTTCTTCTGCTTGATTTTCCGCGGGGAAGCGGTTTTGTATTCTTTTAATACAATATCAAAATTCCGATCTCCTATTTCATTGTCTCCCTCACTATATTTAAGGCTTTCAATACTGCATGTCATATTGATTTTTGTTCCCGTAATTAAAAATTGAACAGGCTTTTTTGCCTTCATCCATTTTTCAATTTTCGCAATGGCATTTTCCGGAGACGGGAGATTTTGATATTCAGCTATCGGCGTATACTTTTTTGGAAAAAAAGAAGAAAATGAAATTTCTTTTGCTCCGGGTTCTTCAATAAACGTTAGTTCACCTAATCCCGTTATCTTTACTGAGTCATTTTGTACACTATTCGCTATATCAATCGCTTCAGGAAGAACAGGGAATCGCAGCTTTTCTTTCCCCTGTGATATCCAAAATTCATAGATAGACTTAGTCAAAAGCCACGACCCCCTTTGTTCCGGTGTTAATGTCTTTTTGTAATTCATCAAGTAATGCCTGCTTGATTTTCGCAACCAGGCCATCAGCATCCTGTCCATTATGGAAATGCTGATCGCCGTTAAACTCAATCTTTATTTCTTTCGTTCCGGCTGTTTGTATCGTTTGCCGTGTACCGGATGTAACTGCTGAAACTTGTCCTGAAGAAAGCTCAGACTGCTGGGATTGAGACGGATCTGTCACTTCCATACCAAGAGCTTGCGCAGCTCTCTGAAGGAGGTAGCGGCCGCGGATGCCTCGCTCCTCCGGAATGATCCATTCACGTTTATTTCCTTCTCCGACACGTGCAATTTGTTCTTTTGTAATCAGCCCGCCGTTTGCGTAACCGACATACGGTCCGCCATGATTCAAGCTTTTAATACCCGGCACATTGTTGATTGATCCGTATCTGCTTTTAATGTAGCCGATCGCAGCAGCTGCGTTGTGAATCGGGTTTTTAATGTTACCCATCCCCGGTGCTTTATGGTCATTAAAGGTGCTTGGGATGGTCTGCATCAGCCCTTGTGACGGATGCCCCGCTTTTGCGTTGCTGTCCCACAAGTTAATGGCATTCGGATTGCCTCCGGATTCATGCTGTGCAATCGTCATGAGTCCCGGAAGCCAGCTCACCGGTGTCTTGGTGGCCATGAGAGCAGCCATAATCCATTGTTTTACGTTCCCATTCATGGCTCCCATTCCGGAATAGGCAGCCGCCAGTGATCCGGCTTGTTTTTCAGCATATTTCTTTACATCTACTGAGCCAAGGCCTTTGACAACACCAATTGAAGCAAAACGCCCCAAGCTCATCATGACACGGGAAGGTGAATGAATATCTAGCTCCTCACGGAAAGCCTGCTCCACTCTCTTGGCCATATCCTTTGCTGCTTGTTTTACTTCACTGGATTTAGAATTCATGCCTGTCACAAAGTTTCCGACCATGCCTGAACCCCAGCTGTTCGATGTGTCTTTTGAGCGCAGGAACGGTTTGTCAACATGTGAGCTTACATACTGCGCTGTCCCTGTTTGGGTCGAGTTCTGTCCTTGCGCAAAGCCTTTGACCGTACCTGTCCCCCATGATGACGATTTGTTCACAGTGGCTTGGAACGGTGTTTTGACCTTTGATTGCAAAAAGCCGTCTGTGCCGGTTGCAGTGCCGTTTTGGCCCTTGGCATACCCGCTCACCATTTGTTTACCGTAATTTGGTGAAGCAGAAATCATTTGTGTAAATGGCGTATTGATGTTTTTCTTTTTCCAGTCTTCCATTTTGACAGGTTGATTGCTTATTCCCTTGTCAAAGCCCTCTGAAAATTGCTGTCCGAGTGTGGACGCTTGGCCTGTAAGATTTACAGTGTTCATTGCTGGGGAGGCTGAGCCTGATAAAGGACTGACAGCTGCTCCTCCTGAAACAGACGCTGGACTTCCGCCAGAAGACGAAGCTGCGCCCATGTCGTCTACAACTTGCATACCCAGCTTAGACGCCGCTTGTGAAAGAAGCATCTTCCCCCGGCCTCGGTTGTTATCAACCGGGATAACGAATTCCTTGCCGGCTTCACCGATCCAAGAGATGGTTGGTTTGGTGATGTAGCCGCCTGTGGCTTTTTTATCCGGATCCTTACCTTTATTCGGATCACCGCCGCCGGTTACAAAATTAATTACTTTACTAGCTACGCCGCCAGCTTTATCCCAGATTTGCTTCACCCAGCCAAACGCTTTAGAAAAAGCATCTGAAATCGCTTCTCCCACCTTTGTAAGAGGTTCTTGAATATTCTTTTTAAACCAGCCGCTCAGGCCTTTCCAAATGTTCTTAACGGTGTCTATCGCTTTTTTGAAAGCATCTGAGATTCCCTTACCTACATCTGAGACTGTATTTTTAACCGGGTTCCAAACTGTATCCATGAACCATCCCGATACCGTACTGAAAACACTCTTAATCTTATTCCAAGCACCGGTCATTTTATCCCAGATTGTAGTTGCCGCTCCTATTACAGCAGTTTTGACTGGCCCCCACACATTACTCATAAACCATGAAGCAACTGTACTGAACACATTTTTAATTGTCGTCCATGCATTTAAAATTTTAGACCATATTGCTGTTGCTACACCCACAACTGCTGATGAAACCGGCGTCCAGACATTGTCCATAAACCATGTTGATACAGTACTGAATATCGTTTGGATCGTTGTCCAAGCATTCACGATGTTGGACCATATGCTTGTTGCTACACCCACAACTGCGGTTGACACTGGCGTCCAGACATTATCCATAAACCATGTTGATACAGTTCCCCAAGTATCCTGAATGGCTGACCAGGCATTTTGCGCACCCTCTGTGATGCTGTTCCATGTATCTTCTAGAGCTCCGGCATCAATTGCCTTACCTAAACTTTCACCGCCGAAAGTACCGGCAATTCCTCCCACAACACCGCCAATAGCGGTTCCGACTCCCGGCACAACGCTTCCAATAGCCGCTCCTGCAGCGGCTCCTGCTAAACCTCCGCCGGCTGAACCTACTTTTTCACCAGCATTATCTTTATTGATACCGGCTAAGTCAGTAAGGGACAGTATTTCGCCTAATCCCGGTATTCCTTTTGCGGCTCCTTTTAAGCCCTTCAGTCCGCCTTTTAAGCCTTTTGATTCACCCAATGTTTTCAGAAGGCCTGAAAAACCTTTGCCTGATGCTCCTTTAGCAGATTTAGGTGTATTCACAGGATTTGTTTTATTCCCTTTTGTTGATGAACCGTTTCTATTTTTGACTTTTTTGCTTTTGCCTGTACTGATTCCGGCACAGCAGCCACCACAAGCCCCGCCCCATTTGCCGCCTGACTTTTTCGATTTTGAACCTGAAGATTTTTGGTTCATAGAAGGTTTTTTAGTGCGGTTTGAATTGTTAGAAGTTGAGTTCTTTGTATTGGCTTTTGAAGCTTTTTGTTTGCCTTTGCTTCCGCTGGATTTGCCGCCAAGCAACCCGCCAATATCCAGATTCCCCAGCTTCTCAGCAATGCCTTTTATAATTTTTTCAAAAAACTCTCCCACTTTTTCAATAATTTTATCAGGGCTGAATTTCTCGAATTTCTTGGCGATTTTTGAAACAATGTTATCAACAAATTTTTCTGCTTTATTAGCGATTTTATCCGGGTTCAGGAAATTAAATTTTTCTGAAATTTTGTCAACAATATTTGTTACAAAGTCTTCCGCTTTAGTAATAATGGCGTCTGGACTGAATTTGCTGGCGACATCATCTACTTTTTTCATAAAGGAATCTGTAAACTTGTCAAGCTCGTTAAAAATGGTTTCCGGGCTGAATTTACTTACAACATCGTCCACTTTTTTCATGAAGGAATCTGTAAACTTGTCAAGCTCGTTAAAAATGGTTTCCGGGCTGAATTTACTTACGACATCGTCCACTTTTTTCATGAAGGAATCTGTAAACTTATCAAGCTGCTTAAAAATAGCTTCTGGACTGAATTTGCTTGCGATATCATCCACTTTTTTCATAAAGGAATCTGTAAACTTGTCCAGCTGCTTAAAAATAGCTTCTGGACTGAATTTACTTGCGATATCATCCACTTTTTTCATAAAGGAATCTGTAAACTTGTCCAGCTGCTTAAAAATAGCTTCTGGACTGAATTTACTTGCAATTGCATCCACTTTACTCATGAACGATGTTGTGAACTTATCCAGTTGTGCTAAAATCGTTTCTGGACTGAATTTACTTGCGATTGCGTCCACTTTACTCATGAACGATGTTGTAAACTTATCCAGCTGCGACAAAATCGTTTCTGGACTGAATTTCGTTGCAATTGCGTCCACCTTACCCATGAACGATGTTGTGAACTTTTCCAGTTGTGCTAAAATCGTTTCTGGACTGAACTTCGTTGCAATTGCGTCCACTTTACTCATGAACGATGTTGTAAACTTATCCAGCTCTGTTAAGATTGTTTCCGGGCTGAATTTTGTGGCGATCTCATCCACCTTATTCATGAACGATGTTGTGAATTTATCCAGTTCCGTTAAGATTGTTTCCGGGCTGAATTTTGTGGCGATCTCATCCACTTTATTCATGAACGATGTTGTGAATTTATCCAGCTTTGTTAAGATTGTTTCCGGGCTGAACTTTGTAGCGATTTCATCCACCTTTTCCATGAATGAAGCAGCAAATTTGTCCAGTGCTGTCAAAATCGTTTCTGGATCAAACATGCTCACAATATCTCCTGTATTTCCTCCTGCTGAAGGCGCTCCTTTTTCGGAGGGACCTGAGCTTCCCATGCTGTCAATTCTTTTCTGCAATGAATCCAGCTTATTTGACACCTTGTCATTAATAGCGAGCTCAAGTTTGTTGTCTTTTCCTGTTAAGGCATCAATACCAGCAGAAATACGACCGACTGTTTTCATGACGTGATCAATCACGCGTATCGTAACAGAGTAACCATTTTTAAGTGCAGTTTCCATATAGCGCTGTATTTTTTGCACAGCCGGCAACACTTGATCTTCTGCACTCAGCATAATCGTAAAGCCTTTAAAACCTGCCACGAGCTCTCTTAATCGTTCAAACTTTTCGGTTGCTTGGTCACTAGCATCTATTTTAATAGATACAGATGACGGCAATCCCTGCAATTGAACATTAACTTGCTGAATGATACTGCTGGCTTTATCCTCAGTTGAAATGGAGATCATTTGGGCGCCAAGCTTTTTCTTTAATGATTTTTGTATGCGATCAATTGTCCTTAATACAGTTTTGCTTTCTTTTCGTACATCAATAGCGCTTTTTCGCTGCACCATTTTTCTATATTTTTCAAGTGCTCTAAACCCATTCTGAATCTTTCTTAACTTTTTACTTACACGGTCTTCCATTTCAAACCTTGCCGTCAGCTTTGCCAATTACGATGCCCCTCCTTTCTTTGCTTGTTTTTCAAGGAGATCGAGCTTATATCCGATCAGTCCATACAACAGCGCTTTATAGTTTCTGGGCGCTTCGTAGAGCGCCAATAAATCTGATGGGGAATAGTGAAGCTCGTGCATCGCATAGTAGAGATACACGGCTTCTTTATGCCCATCCTTGATTAGTTTTTTACTTCTTCTTCCAGATCCTCTAATTCATCTTCAAATCCATTAATCTCAATCGCTTTGTTTAACCAGTTCGCATACTCGCCTCCAACTGAGAGCACGCGTTTCGCAACTTCTACCGGGTCAGCCGTTTTGTAAGCTTCTCGAAGCTCTTTTGAACGGAAGTCAGGATAAACGGTTGATTCAACTGCGATTCGGGCATAAAAGCGCTGGCTGTCTAAATCTTTTACACGGCCTCTGCCTTTGACATTTTTATACGTTGTTGTTTCTTTCTCCAATTCATCAATGCGCTCCGTCGTGATCGCTTTAAAAATAAATGGCACGATGTTCCCTTTTTTATCAACAAAACGCTTTGAGATCGGCACTTTGATTTCCTCAGCTTCAATTGTTTTTCCCGGCATAAAAAAGGAAAGATCATATACGTTTTCGTTCTTCTCGCTCATGTAAAAAACTCCCTTGTCTATTGTTTGGTTTCATCTTTAAAAAACAGACCTTTCTGAGAAAGGTCTGCGTATGGGCTGATTCAGCTTTGATTAAAACGTGTCAGATAGCTTTTCAGGGACGTCGAAGTCTTCGAATGTAAATGGAACTTCTTCCTCTAACGCTTCTGAATCGACATCAAGGCTTGCGATTTTGGCAGAGTCAAAGTTGACGTCGTACAGCGTGACTCGCTCAGTGCCCCGGCCGGAGGATTGATCATCCAGCACGGCTTGGAGTGTGAAATAAGGGTCGCTGCCTTTTTTGACATAGTCCATCATCAGGAGCACGAATTTTGATGTGACTTTGTAGAACGTTGCGGTCCCTGTTCCATTTGCCCCTGTTGTTTTATGGCCTGTCATGCGGCGGCCCATAATGTTGACTTCGGATTTGTTTTTCTCAACGTTTGCTTCAAATGTTTTGATGTGCGCCATTTCCTCACCATCGAGAAATAAGCGGCCTTCTTTTCCTGAGATTGTGTTTTGTGCTTTTAATGCCATATTAGTTTACCTCCACATTAAAGTAGAATTTTTCTGCTGCATCGACAGGCTGTACAGCCAGGTCAATCAAGAAGCCGTCACGATCTTCATTCATTGAAATTGTGATATCTTCATCGGAATCAAAGCCAGTGATGCCGCCCGCATCCTGAAGCGTTGTCATGTATTGCGTGATCATCGTTTTTACATACTGCAGTCCGTCTTCAGATGCCGGGATATCGCTTCCGCTGCCTTTTCTTGATTTAATTAAGGCTTTCAGCTCGCGTGTTAAATCATTATTCACAGCATCCAGGACACGAACGATTTTGTTCTTCGCAAATTTCTTGTTTTTCTCAGCTGTGAACGTCACGAGTGAGTTAATGTCCTTTTCTACGCTGACGGATTTATCGCGGGCGTCGAATGTGAATAAAAATTCACCTTTACCCAGACGTTCAACAATCGTATCGTGGTCAAGGCGGTGTAACACATCAACTGCGCCTTCGTACTCTACAAATGTAAGTGATTGGTTAAAGGTTGCTCCTGCACTCGCTCCAGCTACCCAAGCTGTTGCTTTGTCGGGTGTAACTTCCGTGCCATCTTCAAGCAGCACACCCTCGGTTACGTTGATGATGCCTTCATAATCACCGGCATAATTGGCTGTGACGCCTTGCACTTTTTGTCCTTGGCCGTCGCGAAGGCGTTTAATGAAAGCAGCAAACGTCGCCTTCAACTGGTCACCTTCTGCAACAGGCAGCGCAATCACATCAAAGCTCTCCGTTTCAGCCGCGGCTAAGAAATCTGTATAGTCGGAGTTGACAGGGGCTTTATCCGTACCGCCGGATAAACGGATGCCCGCGGATGCATTCAGCGTCTCAGCTGCAGTGTCTCCTTCTGATCCAGTGAGAGGAATCGTTGAAGAAAGATCGCCTGTTCCGGTAAAAGTGACATAGCCGTTAGCTGTTAATTCTTCAGCCTTTTTGACAGTCTGTTTATCAACCTCTGATTCGTCCATATATGTTGTCACATCGAAAGAATTAGCATCCAGCACATTTTGATTGATGCGGATGATAATGTCATTTCCTTTTGTTCCGCCATATACTGCAGTTGCTTTGACGCCTTCAGCAATATCAGCAGACGCTCGGACACCTTCGGTTAGTCGGTACATCAATACCGTTTTCGCATTTTTCTTCGCTTCACGCAGCAGCAATAAAGACGGGTCATCAATGCTGAGGCCCACTTTTTTGTTTAGGTCTTCAACGCTGGAAATGGAGACGAACGTTTTCGCTTCGCCCCAGCTTGATGCGACCGGAAGTGCGACTGTTCCCCGTTCACTGAGTGATACCCGCTCCTGTGCCGTCGTTTTAAAGTTAAAATAAATGCCTGCACGTTCTTTTTCTTTGCCTGTTGTAAATGTTCCGCCATTCATGATGACATGACCTCCTTGGTTAGAAATGTTTGAATCAATTGGTTGGCTTCTGATTTCGTCATACGTGGTTGATCCACGCCAAATAAAGCCCCCTGAAGAATATCCGGCTTAACGCCGAACAGTTCCTTCGCGTGCTTAATCAAATCCGCTGTATCAAATAGAGCTTCCCGGCTCTTTGTATGTACAGCCTTCTTCTGTTGTTTGTCCTTCACCGTTTATTTCACCCCGCTGTTCATGTCGATATCCTGTAAGACATGCTGTTCTGTTTTGTAATAATAATATCGGCTGCTCCACCTGATCACCATGGCCGCCTCGCCCCTGTCTCCTACCCTTGTCTCGATTTGGGAGATGCGAACCATATCCCCCGTCTTCTCGCCGGATTCACTCAGCAGCGGAATCATATTTCTCGCTTCTCTGATGGCATCCGCGAGCCTGTCCGCTTCATCCAGAGCCTGAACGGAGTCCAGATGAAACAGTTTTACATTGAGACTGTAGGTTTTTTTAAATGTGGAAACCGTATCTGTTTCCTCGAAAACAGATGGTGGCGGGACGTATAACGACGGCACCTGAAAGCGATCAGGAAGCTCGCGTTCATAAATGGGAACAGACCACCGGCTGTACAAAAACGCCATGATCGATCCTGTTTCACTGTTCATCCTGCTCCTCCTTTACAGCTTCTTCAGCCACTGGCGCAGTTTGCTTTCCAGCGATTTTTCAAACAGCTGTTCATATAAAAGCAGTGCATGATCCCAGTAGCCCGTGCCCGGTATCCATTTTCTCTTAAGCGCCATTCCCGTTGAAGCCGCTGGATCATAAATAAACCGTGAGCCTTGAAAACGCCCCGGCACCCATCTCACATCTTGTTTTGACGTCCAATGGCCGTCATTAAGAAATGAGGCGTAATCAAGCTGTGTCCCCACCTCAAGCGAAAGCCCGCCGCTTTGCACAATCCAGAGATTGTCCTCTGCGCCTTTCTTAAAGGAACTGAGCAGTTTTTCTGTATCAATCGTTTGTGTGCTGATGAGTTCAGATTGGACGATCTCCAGAAAATCTTGCCCGCACTCCTCAAGCCACCGGGACGCCTGTCTGGAAAAACCGCCTGAAGCCGCTTCTTTTAATGCCGTGTTCAGCTGTTTCAATCCCGCTATTTTCATAGGCTTTCATCCCTGACTGCGATGACCTCCCAATGATGATGTCTGATCCTTTTCGGCAGCTTTAGTATATATTTATGATTCTCCCAAATGATTTTATCGTTCACGCGGATGTCCGCTGACAACGGAAAATGGACGAGAAAGCTATGATATACAGTTTGATCCGGCTCCTCCTGAATCAGCTGCTGCGTTTTTTCGGTAAAATAACAAGGGACATCTTGTTCATCGGGTGTATCCGGATATGAAATCACCGGCTGCAGCCTGTCTGCCGGAATCCCAAATCGGCCTGCAGACGGCGCTTGCGCTGCTTCATGATAAATGTCGCAACGGTGAATGAGCATCTGCTTGTAGCTCATAAAGATCTCACCTTCAGTCTGGAGGATTCAGGGACGTAGCCCGGCTTGATAAACTCTTCGAGCAAATGATACACCTCAGGCCGCTGAATCCCGCCTTCTCCGGAAACCGTGTAGGAATAATCCCCCATTTTCTCAGACTGATAGCTTGATGAGGCAGATTCATCGCTGTTGACAAGCGCAAAATACTGGGCAAGCTTTACTAAAGCCAACTTCACCTTACCGGGCAGCGGATCATACAAGCTGTCTTCAAAGCGGTGGCCCGTGATGAGAGCCGCTTCTGCTTCCGCCTCGATGATATCCTGCGCCAGCAGCTCTTCCGGCCTGTTTTTCACCCGATCATAGACCGAATAGGAGGCTACGTCAGTCGGTTCAATGAGCATGAGCTGACCACCTCGTTTCTATTATTCTTTTACGTTAATTAATTTCGCGCAGGCATCCTCTTCCTCGAACTTGCTGTCCAGCTTGGCCGTTAAGACAATAATGAATTTACGGGAGCGGATGTCTTTGTCGACTTCAATTCGGATATTGCGGGAGAAGCCGAGAATGATATTTTTCGGATGTGTGAGAATGATATCAGAAGCGTCATATTGCGCGTCTCCCTCACCGACTGTGTACGGCTGAATATTGGATACCCCTTTGACCGGTACGCCGAATGCTGTTGACAAGCCGCCCTGAACAGCCTGGTCCCCAAGGTTTGTCTGGCGGTCTGCCACGCGGTCCTTCCATTCAACTTCTAAGCCGTGAGACGTATAGAATCTGAATTCCTGAGGGATGCGCAAATATTTCGGCGGAACTGCCTTTAAGCCTTTCTTGAATGTCGCTCTGGACAGTTCTTCACCGTTCATGTCAACGATATGGGAAACTGCCTGTTTACGGATGCCGTCCAGCTGTGCCAGATACGGATCAGCTGATGCTGTATCGCCGTTAACGATCAGCTCTTCAATATCAACGGCTGCGCGCTCTGCTAAAATTTGCATGATTGTCTGCTGCAGGCCGTCTTTTTCAATATTGTTTTCAAGTGTGTCATACGTAATGTTAATTTCCGCAATGACTTCCTTCGTGTTCAGCTGGACCGTGCTTGTCGTTGGAACTGTCAGCTCGTCGTTTGACAGTGCTTTTCCTTCTTGCGCAGCCCGCAGAATACGCTGGCCGAAGCCGATTTTCTCAAATTTTTGCGAGTCATTTTCCATTTGAATGACGCGGGATTCACTGAAAATGGTCGGCGTGTTTTGCACCATGCGGATAAAAGCCGATGCTTGCGCAGGGTTCATAAGCCCGCCGCTTTTTAAAGCAGAAAGCGACATTTCCGCTTTTCGAATGATCTCTTGATTTCTCAATTGATTTCCTCCTCCTTGACTGGTTTTACAGCAGTCCGCTCCAGATTGATTTTTTGACTTGCTCTGTATTGCCGCCCGTATCGTCCGATGTCTGCTTAGACGCGCCTCGCGCTTTTTCCAAAGCCTCGATGCGTTCGATCAGCGGGGCAAGCATGTCTTCAACGAGCTTTTTCAGACGCTCGTCATCCCCCGTCTGCTCCGGCTTTTCCTCCGTGTCTGTGTTTTTTTCAATCCGCTCAAGCCGTTTGAGCAGAGGGTAAAGCGCATGCTCGAATGATTCTCTCATGTCTTCTTTTCTCATTTCTTCAGTCTCCTTCCCTGTTTTGTCAGCAAGCATTTGCTTGAATACACTGAAGAACCCTGCTTTTTCGACCGGTTCTTCTTCATACACATCTGCAGTGCCCGCCATGCTGTAGCCGGTGATAATTCCAGCCTTAATCTGTTCCCATACCTCGTCAGACGCTCTTGTTACGAGCACCCATGAGCCCTTTGTAATCCGCTTTGACCCGATCATAAAATCATCGGGCGCCACATAGGACTCGACCACGACGCCGGTTCCACCCTCAAAGCTGTGATTGATATCAATCTCCCGTGCCTCCGCGAGAAAACCGTGCGCCGCTTTTTCAATTTCATCGGCGGTCATAAAATCGCCGTGGGCATCAGGAACATCAGGCTCATACACGATTCCGTACACGAGCTTTTGTTCATCCTGCTCACTTTTTGTAAACAGCCGAACCTTTTTTTCAAATGACGGAGGTTCGGCTGACTTCGTAAAGAAAAATTCTGTCTGGTTAGCCGCCTTGTCCACATAACTGACAAAGCTGATTTTGGCATTTCTTAATTCTCGCGCCACCTGCTTGATTCACCTCCCTTCAGGACGTTTTGATGTCTTCGATGCTTTCTTTCAACTCCTGCATGAGCGCAGTCAGGTTTGTCTTTTCCGCATCCTGTCCTGCAGGCCGTTTATAAATGTCCTCCGGCCACTCCTCCAGTGTTTTGCCAAGCACCCGTCCGGCAAGGTCGCGTAAATCATTCGGCGAGACCGCTCCTGCTGTAATAAAAGGACCGAGCACCTTCGCAATCTCAAGCGGATCACGAAAGTCCGGTCCTTTTAATGTCAGCCTGACGTCATGGATATTCAGCTCCGGCAAAAGCAGTGTGTTCAGTTTATTCACGAGCGTTTTTCGCTCCGGCTGAAAGACCTGCTCCTCCGTAATTTTTCTAGCAGTATCAGCTGTCGCCCGGTTGTATTCCTGGGCCTCGCCTGTATACAGCGGCGGGAGACGGAACGCTGAACGCAGCTTATTTCTGCTTTTTTCATCGTATTCAAGAAACAGGGCGTCGTTTTGGAGAATTTCCGCCAAGGATTTGATTTCCACGGAAACCGGCGTAATATCCTCGCCTCCATGGAGATCCTTTTCTTTTGCGATTCCTTCCGCTTCGATCAGGAGAAATTTATGGGCGTTTTCCACGCCTTCAAGATCATTCATGTATTCCTGCAGCTCCCGGTAAGAAGCTTCAGACAGCATCCCGTTTTCCACTGTAATCGCAGCGGGGACGTGACGCCCCTGCTTAAAATACATAAAATTGAGCTCTTCTGCTTTTCGGGCTCCGTATAAATTGACAATATTGCCGATCCAGCGGGGTACACCGTATACGCCGCTTCCAATTTTGAGGTGAATGGCTTCATTTGCTTGATACTTCTCTGCCAATGTGTTTACATATTCACCTGTACGCATATCCATTTTTCGCGGATCGCCGTATTCTTTAAAAAATACTTTCTTTCCATTGATCATCTGCACATATTTTCGGAAGCGTCTTTGCCTTTTGATCCTTTTCATTTTCCCGTTTTCTTCATATACAAATGAGACCTCTACAGGCTCGCCTGCTCCGCATACGCGCATATATTTCACATCTAAATATTCGATGCCTGCAGGTTTTCCCGCCCCGTCACGAAGCACTTCCATAAATCCGTTGCCTGTTTTTTCTCTGTCTTCGATGGCATAGCCTAAAATCATTTCAGCTGATTCATCAAAGTGAAGACATTTATAAAAGGCTTCGAGTCTGGCCCAGTCTTTTTCCGCTCTTTTCTTTTTTGCCTGATCGACATCACTTGCGTTGACATCAAATGTGTACTCAACATCGAATCCAAATCCTGTAATATTCACTCTATACGCATCAATGCATTGCTGAAGAATGGTCGAGTATTCGGCAATGGTTTTGAGCTCGATGATATTGTAGGGCGGAGCGATAATGTCCTCTCCGTACAGCTCAGAAAAGTCATCTTCATAGATTTGCTTTGTCTGAGGAGCCGCGGCATTGGCTTTAAATACAGTTGCTCTGACTGTTTGATTGTGCATGATTTATGACCTCCTCCTTTCTCGGTTCGGCCGGATTCGTTTGTGTGCTGTCTCTTTCATATCAGCAACCTCATAATCATCAAGCGCATACCAAATGGCAGAAAGCGTATGCGGGTCAATCGTGAATTCATCCTCAATCAGAGCTCCGTTTTTATCTTTGGCATACGTAAGTGTCTTGAGCTCATAGATGACATTTTCACAGCGGTCCGAACAGAAGATTTTTTTGAACCGTTTTACCTTTTTGGTATATTGAAGCCTGGAGCCGGGAAACTTTCTGGCTCCAATCATCCGAAAGCCCTGCTGGCGGAAATATTGAATGCTTTTCGGCTCAGCCGAGTCGGCTTTGATCAATTCCTGTGTCTCAATAAACTCACGCAGCTCCTCAGCCGTCCTGTCATCTGTCATTTTGTTTTGATAATACTCCCAATAAATGTAGAGGTATTTTTTTTCAGGATCTACAGCAAGCCGGACGACGGCATTGTAGGATTCCTCAAATCCAAAATCCATGCCTGTACGAAAGATCGGCTTGCTGATGGCTGCGATACATTTTTTCACTTGATTATGCGGGAGTACCTCGAACTGCGGCAGCACCCTGATCCCGTTGACGCCGAATCGTCCTTTGCTGGCAATCCGGTACAGGTCGGGATCATACTCTTTGAGTCCGTCAAGCTGTTTCAGATAGCTTTCCGGGAGAAAAAGATTGTCGTTAGCGGTGGAATGATGGTAATACGTATCTCCCTTCACAATCGTCCGCTTTTCGTAAAGTTCGCTGTCATCCAGCACAAACCGTTTCTTGCGTTCATCCCGAAAAAAGTGCCTATACGTCCAATTGGAGGTGCCGACGGGATTGGTGGTACAGATCATATGAAGCTTTAGCTCAGGATGGCGAAGACGTCCGATTAACTCCTTGAACCCCTCATACTTCACCTCTGAGCACTCTTCAATCCATATTAATGAAATGTTATGAACCGATTTTAATTTTGCCGGATTGTCCATTCCTTTGAACATGATCCGGCTGCCATTGTAAAATCGCAGCTGCAGCGGGGAAGAAAGAGATACCACAGCCTTTGTGAGACCGAGCTCTTCGATCACCTCTTGAAACAAGGCGAAGGTCGAATCCCGATGGGTATCGAACACCTCCCGGATCACAAGGGCCGTCCGTTTTTCCTTCAGCAGCTTTAGCACGATTTTCAATGCGGTATGATAGCTTTTGGATGAGCCGTAGCCGCCGACAAGAAATTGGTACGTCTGCTCCCAATTGAACACGTAATCTTCGAAATGAGGGTTGATTTCTTTTACAATCATGACTTGCCCTCTTTTCGTTTGATCATAATTTCAATCGGCTCTTGGCTGTCATCTGTTTTCTCCGCTTTTTGTTTGGCAAGCTTCAATTTCTCATTTTCAATTTTTTGTTTAAATTGATCTGGAAACAAATCAAAATATAAGGATAGCTTCTCAAGCGCCTTCATTTTATCTGCAAGCTTGATGGCAATGCCTTCTTTGCCAAGCTTTGCTTCCGTTACAATGGTGCCATCAACGAGCCCGGAGTCTTTGACATCGACAAAGCTGATTTCCTTCATAATGGGGTTATCATCTTCATCAAACAGCGGACCCGATTTCCCGACAGCCTGGACCTCTTTTTTTCCAAAGGTCACATAGTCCGTAATATCCGCAAACGCGATCTTGATATAAACCTGCAGCACATCCATCGCTTCAATAAACATCTCATTGACCATTTCTTTTTTTATGCGCCTGATTTCAGCAGCGACCTTTTCGTTTTTTAAGAGCCGGCTGCCCGTCACATGAGCGCTGTCCGGAGAATAGCCCGCTTTGATTGCTGACTGTGTGGCATTGAAGCTTTTGACGTAATACAGGCAAAACAGCCGCTGGCGTTCATTTAATTCGTCGTTGTCTATAGGTCGCTGTTTTTGTTCGTTTTTGGACGCAGAAAACACGGCCTCTTTCCATTTGTCTTGTTTTTTCCAGATGCCGATTGTTTTCGCGGAAACACCGATTGTGTCCGCAATCGCCCGATTTGTGATCTTTCCTTGATGTTGTTGATAGATTGCTAATGCTTGTTCGCGCTGTTGTGTTTTCATGCTACGGCATCACCGCCACCTCCAGCATGGTTGTTTATTCATAAAAGCGGCTGATCATGCCAGCCGCTTATGTGTCATGCTCTATTCACTTATAGGTGGCAAACGTATGACAAGCTTTCAGGCAAGTGATCGATTCATTTCTTCCTGCTGTCTTTGCATCTTTAAACTCGCCCGTTTAATCGTCGTTTGCACTGTCGATTTTTTCACACCGAGAAGATCGGCGATCCGTTCATAAGAAAAACATTCTACCTTATGCAGCAAAAACATTTCCTTTTCTCTGTCCGTTAACAGGGCTAATGCTTCTCGAATTCTCTCTCTGTCTTCTTCTGATACCTGTCCGTCCGGCTCAAACATCATAGCGCTGGAAAATGATTCGATAATTCTCGGGTCCTTGATCATCAGCCGCTGGTAGGCATCACGCCGGTCAATCGCCCGTCTGATGCCGGGCTGCCTTCCTTTTTCAAGCCATTCTGTTACATATTCAAGATCAGTAATCATATTTCTGATGATTTTTTTATCCTTCAGCTCTTCAGCTGAGAGTGCGGATTCATCTGCCTCAGCGAGCGGTTTATATTGCATTCTTGTTTGTTTGAGCGTTCGTTTATATTCAAATAGTAAGTCTTGCATTCTATGATCCTCCTTATTTTTGGCAAATAAAAAACGGACACCAATCAACGCACAAATGCTGTGCAGTTGATCAGTGTCCGCAGGCTTTCCGTCTTGGACGTATTCTGTTTTCGCTTTAATTTAATTTGTAGCCGATTTCAAATTCCACACGGGCAAGATCGCCCTTTCTTGTTTCGACGAGCGTTTTTCCATGCTCGGGCGCTTCTGTGATCCATGCTTCTTGCTTGATGCCATCCACAATAATGACACGGATTTTCCCTTCCTCCAGCTGGCTCTTAAGCGTGATGGAATCGATATGCAGCAGTTTTTTAGGATGAATCATGTTTCTTTTCCTCCCTTTTTCGGTACAGCGCTTGCTTCGGCTTTTTCTAATAGCTGAATGATGCGCTCCTTTGAATGAACAGAATTTCCCTTCAGAAAATCAAGTGCTGCTTTAGACGCTTCCAGCAATTCAGGCGCAGCGGCCATCAAAGCGGCATTGCTTTTTTGCGAATAAGAGCTGAGGTCAAATACAGCGGCAATCAGCCGTCCGTTTGAATATGGGAATCTTTCTTTTTCTTCTTCACTGTAAGCTGAATAAATATAGATCGGTTTCGTATCCCCGCACGGGACAGCACGCCACGGCGCAGGGCTTTTCTCTGCCTGTTTTGTCTTTGCCAACACTTTCACTTCCCGTCGTCCTTATACCATTGTTCAATGTTTTTTTCTGTTCGCTTTGCCCGAAACAGCAAAGCGATTAGTGCAGTCAGCTGTTTAATCATAGACATTCAGCCTCGCTTTTCCCGCTGTCAGCATTTGCTCCAGCTTTTGAATGACAGGCGTTAAATCAGTGCCGGACCGGCAGTTCGGACATGGATGAAAAACGACTCCAATACCGGTATGTTCCACAATGACTTTCTTTGTTTGACAAAGCTTGCACATTATCTGATGCCCTCCAATCTATGGTTAAGCTCGTAGGCTGCTCCTTTGATAATCACTAAATAGTCACTGCACATCTCATAGATTCTCGTGCCGAGCGCTTCATCGACCCGTACAAGTGCTTCAATTGTCAGCTCGCTCGAAAGCAAAATCGGTTTATGATTTAAGTAGCGATAATTGAGTACCGAATACATTTGCTCTAATTGCCAATCTGTAGCGCGGGGTTTGCCGTTAACCGGTTTAAACAGATCATCAATGAACAGCACATCCGCCTGCTTCATCCGGTTCAGCTTCGCTTCTAATAGGGCAAAATCATTTTTCAGATCAGTAAAGCCTTCCACGAACGGAAAATAAATGACAGGCACATAGCATGTTCTCATTAATTCGTTGGCAGCGGCAGTCAAAAGGTGTGTTTTCCCTGATCCAGGCTGTCCTAAAAGAGCAATGCTGTTTTTTCGGCAATCCTTGATTTGTTCATAATCGGCAACATACTCTTTTGTACACTCAAATGCGTCTTTTATGGCCTGCGGCTTTCCCTCCGTGCGGAATTCCTTGAAGCCCAGCTGTCTGAAAGCGTGGGTAATCTCACTTGCACCCAGCAGCCGCTTCACTTTCCGTTCTGCCATGCAGCTGCACATCGTCCAAACTTCCAGGCCATTCTGCCTGACGAGATAACCTCCCTGATCCTTGCAGCGTAGGCAATCATACCTGCTTACGTCTGATTCGGCCGGTTTGTCCACCAGTAATGGACGTCTCCCTCTTCTCAGCTCGTCCAAAATCTGTTCGATTGTTCGTTTTGTCATGTTTTTTCATCCTCTCATTCTGAATTGCGACATTCTTTTTGGCTTGCTGCGCGAAAAATCGATCTTCAATGAATTTCGAGCAGTAGCGAAAAGCCTTGATTGTTTCAGAAGCGGCGGTCCGCCGGTTTTCAAAAGCCTGAAAGCATTCTTCAAGCCATTTGATTGTTTGCGTGACAGGAACGCCGATGGCAACAATGCGGGCGATGGCTTGATAATCTCTTGAGGAAGGATACACGGTGCGTCCTTCTTGAGCCGACCGTAATTGTGTAAACCGCTTCGCAATGTGATCCACTGCATCATCAGCAGCAGTATATTTGTTTGTTTTATCTATATCTGTACGGTCGTTTGTGTCCGGTGTCTGCGGCGAAAATGGCCGTTCTTTTAGACTCCCGTGTACAGTATTGTCCGATCTGAAGCTGAATTTTTTGGAATGCTTTACCGAAATCATCAGTCCGTATGGCGCACGGACGGCCTTTATGTATTCATGGTTTTCGAGAAGCTCCAGCCATCTTCTGACGGTTTTTTCACTTACGCCGAAGACTGCCGCCATTTCTCTCGCTTTTAACGGCTTATGGCCAAGGACGATGCCCCAGCTTACGCCGTCTTTTTCGATTTCTTTTGTTGTTGAGCTGATAAACCAGAGAAACAGCCATAGCGCCGGGCCGATTTTGTCATAATGTTCTGAATTCAGTAACCCTGAATACGTCGGAAAAGGATAGCTTTTATCGTTTTTCATTGTACGCCGCTTCTCCTTTTAACATCATGTATGCTTGAAACTGTTCCTGCGTTTCAAAGTGAAACACCGGAAGTCCGCAAGCGGTGAACGAAATGGTGCCGCCGGATTGTACGAGATGGCGCTGATCTATGGGATTTTCACTAAAAACGATTTGGATCGGATACATGTGATCACTCTCCTGACCTTTTTTTGATACATTTTGTATCGGATGTTACCAAGTATAAACGATACAAACTGTATCATCAAGTTATTTTTGATACTTTTTTTATCATAACTTTATTTTGATACATATTGTATCTATAATCATAAGTAACTTAGGGAGTTTAAAAAAGAGAGGTCATAGTATGATAGGCGGCAGATTGAAGAGTCTCAGAGGGAAAAGGACACAGGAAGAAATCGCATCACACATCGGTGTGTCACGGGCACGATATTCCCACTATGAAAACGGGCGAAGCGAACCTGATTACGACACACTCCAAAAGCTGGCTGATTACTTTCAAGTAACGACTGATTACTTATTAACGGGAAAAGACAAAAAATCCGATGACGATATGTTCTCAGATCCGGACCTGCAGCTTGCATACCGCGATATGCAGGATTTTTCCCCAGAAAGCAAACAGCAGGCCATCGAATTTATCAACTATTTAAAAGAAAAAGAGAAAAACCGCAAACCGAAAAATAAATAAATCGTTCTCTGTTCTCTAAAACATATAAAAAGTAGACCGATATAAAGAAAAAAGTGTTTATTTTTTAAAGAAAAGGGAAAGATTTCTACACTACTTTCCAGTCCTATACGGGCTTTTCTTTCTCGCTAAAAACAGAACAAATGTTCGAAAGGGAGTATTCAATTGGGCGATTACTTATCACATCTGGAGGAATACGTTAAAAATTTATACGGCCGGCTGGGCATCACATCCCCTCATCACATTGACATGCTGAAAATCGCAAAGGATCTGGATATTTGGGTGCATTTTGAGGATATGGGGAGCATGATGGTGAAATACGACGGCATGTACAGTATCGTATTGAACCAAAAAAAGTCACGGGAAGAGCAATGGGAGGATTTTGGCCATGAACTGTGCCACGTGTTAAAGCATGCAGGCAATCATTTTCAGATGAACAAGCTCTTCAGAGAGCTTCAGGAATTTCAGGCAAATCAATTTATGTACCACTTCTGTGTGCCAACCTTTATGCTGTTGCAGATGGAACTGCCGCAATGGAGAAGCCAGGCACTCGCCACAATTTCGGCGGTATTCCGGGTAACAAAGGAATTTGCTGATAAAAGGCTTGACATGTTTGAACGGCGTAAAGCAGGTATTCAATTTCAGAAGCGGCTCGCTTATTTATTATCCCACAAGCGGCCACATGCGTACGAGGAAGGCGATCAGCAGCACTTGCATGTTGCTGAGGAAAAAGCGTTATATCATATTGGCAAAAACATCTGATCAAATACGGGCTAAGGATATATTCCTCAGCCCAGAAGAGAACCTAACATTTCGACATTGGGGGAACTGTATTATGCAGCCACATGGGCGCCGGTTTAAGATGAGGCGCAGATGCGAACGCAATCGGAGCCGGGATATACCTGAATTCACCCCGGCCGTCAAAGGCTTCCCCATGTGCCCATCTTCCTTGTGAGCTTTCATCCCCCCTGGAAAAGTTAAACAGGTCATAGGAGACTTCCTGCTTTTCGAGCTCACGCGGAAACGTCGTCGGGACGACAATATCCCGTTCTCTTTCCTCCAGCTCTTTAATGGCCGCGTACCACATATTTTGATGATAGGTATCCCTTGCAATCAAAAATGACAGCATATCTCTTACCCCTGGATCATCGGTCATGGCATATAGCCGTGTCACCTGAAGGCGTCCTTGGGCCTCCGCATTTAAGTTAGCGCGAAAATCGGCCAGCAGGTTTCCGCTCGAGATAATGTATTTTGCATTCCACGGATAGCCCTCACTATCTGATGCCATCGCCCCCAATCCGGACACAATCGCGTGCTGAGGATTCATCCCTGACATGACTGCTGCGATAGCGGGATTGCTTTTATAAGCATCCTCCTGTACATCCGCGGGTGCATTGTCCAGAAGCCTGGAAATCATCGTTGCCAGCATTTCTACGTGCCCAATCTCTTCGGTCCCCACATCATATAACAAATCTTTATACTTAGCATCCGCCCTGCAGTTAAACCCTTGAAACAAATACTGCATCATGACGCTAATTTCACCGAATTGGCCGCCGAGCACCTCTTGAAGTTTTTTCGCATAAACCGGATCGGGATGAGCTGGCTTTGCTTGATATTGAAGCTCTTTTATATGATAAAACATGAATCATTCCTCCCCACACTTTCGCACAACCCCAGCGTATGAAGGAATAGGCCCACCGTGCAGGTCCCGTCTAGTTTTATTTATAAAAGCCAAGCTTGACGGCTTCCACATATCGATCAAACAAATCGTTTTGTATGTAGCTTTTATCACGGCACCCAAAATTGCGGAATAGCGCGTTTCGCTGCGCCGTGCTTACCTCCAATTGCAGTCCCATTTCTCTTTTCGTCCGATTGACAATATTGTTTGGGTGTACACCTGCCAGGCGGTCTTTCTCATTAGTGAGCTCGGCGCTAAAACCCGCTTCATTCAGACGCTCACAAATGAGCTTGGCTTTTTTACGATCCGCCCCGCCGACCAATGTATGCGGGATTTTCGGATCATAATACCCGTGAAACGCTAATGCGTAATGGTGATCATTCACTTTTTCTAAAGCCAGCGGCTCATCAAAACGAATGCTAGTGAGATGCAAGGAACGGTTGTTTCGCTGCTTTAGACCCTCAAACAAATAGATGGAACATCGATCAGAAAATGCCCGCACCAGTTCACTGACGCCAGGCTCAATTCTGCCGCCGTGAGGACCGAGGACGATAAGCTCACTTCCGTTTTTCTCCTCATAAATAATCCGGTACTCCGACTCAGAAGCAGAAAGGGCCGCAAAGCTGTCATACATATCTTCCATTTTGAACGCCCCCTTTACCAGTCAGCACCAGTTTACTCTACTCATCTATGAATGAAAACCTTTTTTATAGTATGATTTGATAGAATACGCAGAGGAGGTATATGATGGGGTTTATTGATGGATTACTCGGCAATGCGTCAACACTGTCAACGGCAGCTGTGAAAGAAGAGCTTGCCCACATTTTGCTGGAGAGTGAGAATGTTGAAGCCGCGTTTAAGCTGGTTCGCGATTTGATTGTCTTTACTGACAAGCGGCTTATCCTTGTAGATAAGCAGGGAATCACAGGCAAGAAAACGGAATTTCACTCGATTCCGTACAAAAGCATTTCCAGATTCAGCGTGGAAACCGCCGGCCGCTTTGATCTTGATTCAGAGCTGAAAATTTGGATCTCCGGCGCGGAACTTCCCGCCGTCTCAAAGCAGTTTAAAAAAGATGAAAGCATTTATGATATTCAAAAGGTGCTTGCCGCAGTTTGTATGTAAGGTGAAAAGACGGAAGCTTTACAGCTTCCGTCTTTTTATTACAGCTTTTCCTCCAGCTTCGCTTTCGTTTTCGGACCGTAAATCCCATCAGCCGTTAAACCGCTGACAGACTGAAAACGTTTCACTGCATTTGCTGTTTTCGGGCCATAAACGCCGTCAACGCCGTGATTTTTCGCTCCTTTATCAGGATAAAAATAAAGAGCGGCTAAAGCGGTCTGCACCTGCTTTACTTTTGTCCCTTTCGTCAGCGGGCTTGTCACTTTGATCACGCCGGATGGGAGCGGATATGAGGATGCGGCATGGCTTTTAGAAGCAGATGCCGTCTGAGGCAGTTTGATCACCTGTCCGATTTTGATGTGGTTCGGGTCAAAGATATGATTTATGCTTTGCAGCGTTTTCACACTGACCCCGTGTGATGCGGCAATCCCTGACAGTGTGTCGCCTTTTTTTACATGATATTCAGACGCCGAAGAAGAGACTGCAGCTTTTTTCGCTGATACGCCACCGTTTAATTCCTTTTCAATCGCCGCCTTCACTTGATCCCAGCGCCCCTCTGATAAAATGCGGTGCGGGCAATACTTTCCGCTCCAGTCCTGATGTTTTCTCACCCGATCGATGCCCCAGCCGCGCTCCTTCAACAGCTGTGCAACAAATGAAATCGCCAAGGCTTCAGCTGCCTCATACTTCGGGCCTCCCGATTTGCTGTAGCAAATCTCAACGCCGATTGATTTGCGGTTTCCCGGACCGTTTGTGCCGTCACCTGTGTGCCAGGCGTTTCGGTTAAGCGGCAGACCTTGAATCACCTCTTTATCATCGACTGCAAAATGAAAGCTTGTCGAGCTTGTGTTCCCGATCATATAGCTGATTTCATTGGCCGCTGACGCATCGTTTGCCGTGTTGTGAATGGTAATGTATTCAGCGGACATCGCATTAGGACACTTCAACGCGTATTTCGCCTCAGAAACCAAATTTTTCTTTACTGGAATGCTCACCTATCATCTCTCCTTTTCTTTTTTCATAAATAGGTGGCATTCGTAGGACGAAAAGCTCATATATCTATCACCGTAATATGGATAAATGTGTTAAATCGAAGTTCACGGAGGGTCTGAATATGTATACATATTTAATGCTGACAATGAGAACGGAGAAATTTAATCAGGAGCATGTGGCTGGGCACTATGAATTTCTGGATCGTTTACAGGCAGAAAAACGTTTAAAAATGTTTGGGCATTCAGCGACGCCACAGGCGGAGCGTATGTCATCGAAGCAGATTCACTGGAAGAGGCAGCGGAAATCGGGCATGCGGATCCGCTGGTGGCAAGTGGATCTTCTGAGCTGACGATAAAAGAATGGAAGCTGAAGAAATAAAAAAGACCCCTAAGGGTCTTTTTTATGCATCATGTTTGATTGCGTGCCGCAATATGAAATGTTTTCCCTTCTGTGTTTGCTGTTTCACCTGCATGAACCATCACCTGAGTAAAGCTGAACCCGACCGCAACGAGCAACAAACCTGACATCCATTTAGATTTCATATAAACAATCTCCTCTCTGGATTTGTTTTTGTGCGTGCACCATTTTCTCAAAAAATGAAAGTGCTTTTTCGGGCTGTCCGTTTTCTATATAGAATTGGGCAGCATCATGCGCCAGCTCTTCAATATAAGGATACAGCATATGTTCTTCAAGAAATTGAAAGGTGTGTGAGACTGATTCTGTGTCTATGTTTTTTCCGTATAACGCATGTAAAAATTGAAAAAGCTCCACAAATAATTCATCACTGTATTGACGGGCGATTTCCAATCCTTCACGATACTTTTTTTGCGCTTCGGCGTCATTTTTTTGTTTATACAGAACTTGTGTTAAAGAGTAGATAGAATGCGGAAGATTATCGAACTTTTCCGACTTGCAAATAGAAACAGATTTCTCAAAGTATTCGGCTGCCTTTTGCAGTTCACCCATTTTCTCATAGCAGTTTCCGAGATTATATAGGGCGGAACTGATCAGGCGGGGATTGCCTTCTTTCTTTGCAAGATCTAAAGCCAGTTCTAAGTGGGGCAATGCTCTTTCTGGATACTGCATATCATCATAATTACCTGCAATAACGAATTCACATTGGATTCTGCGGACGGTGTACGTTTCATACATTTGGTATGTTTCTAATGCCTGAACGGCGTAGCTCATCGAAACATAGGTTTGTTTTAAATTGTAAAAAATCTCGGCCATTTTAAAGGCAAACTCGGCTTTCTCAATATCATCCGAGACGAGAGCAAGATTCTTTTCTGCCCGTTTATAATACATCATGGCACTGACAAACATCTTCTGCTTAAATTCATACATTCCTCGAAAAAAGTTAAAGTAATAATCGAGAAGCCCTGTCAGCTTGTACTGATTCCCTTCGATGTCTTCTAATAATTCTGAAAACTCTAGCTGCGACGTGTCCTCTCCAAAAGGCTTAATGTAATCCAGCATGACACGATGCCTGAACTCCATTAAAGAATAATACAGCAGCAAATCTTGGTCTTCTTCCATATCCTCAATTTCTCTTTCTACTTCGAGCTTGACCCGTTCGGCTTCAGCGACGTGGAACTGCCGGATATGAGTATACCATTCATTAATTTTAAGCCCGACATAAGAGGACGGAATCGTCTGCTTCATCCTCAATTAATCCCCCCTTTTGAATTACCCGAGATATGTCATATTTTATCATATTTACAAGAAAAAGAAGAACGCAAAATAACCGCAATTGTCGAATTTCGGCTAACCGCAACAAAAAAGCACGGGTTTTTCAAACACCCGTGCTTTCTTTTAGTGAAAACCGACTTTGTTTCTTTCCATCCAGCTTCCCCGCTGGCTTTTTCTTTGCTCTCCTGTCATGTCTTTCACCATGGTTTCAATATGGTGATTCCCTTCTTGGTGCCATTGAAGGGCTGAAGATACATATAATTCTCCCAGCTGTGCAAAGGAAAAGCCTTCTGTAAGTTTTGCGGCGTTTTTTATTTCTCCTTCACTCAAAAAGATGCCAAAGCCTCTCATTTTCATATATTCCAGCCGCAGCTCTTCATCCGGAAGCCCGATTTCATAGGCACGGTCAAATCGCCCTGCACGATTCATCAAACCTGGATCGATCTCTTCGGGATAGTTTGTCGTACCGATGAGAAATAGCCCCTCTTTTGATGTCGCGCCATCCAGCGTATTGAGAAAAAAGGACCGCACATCTTCCGGCATCGAATCTATATCCTCGATGACCAGAACTGCAGGAGCGAGGCGTCTCGCTGCCTGAAAGACTTCTTCTATTGTCTCGCTCGACGTAAATTCAGTAATTTGCCAATAAGCAACAGGTGCATCGATACTGCCTGCGATCGACTTCACTAACGTCGTCTTTCCGTTTCCAGGAGGTCCATATAACAGAATGCCGCGCTTGTAAGGGATGTCATATGTTTGATAAAACGATTTATCACTATGAAAAAACTGATCAATTGATCTGTATATCTCTTTTTTCAATAGCGGATTCATGATGACTTGACTCCGCTGAACCTCTCTGACAATGGCTTCCTGCTCTCTTGAAATCCCTCCATCTCCATCCGTAAACACGGTCACTTTCCGCTTGCTTTTTTCCCAAAGACGCGGTCTGACTCCCTCCAGAAATGCACGCATCTTTTCATCGTTAACCGCAAACAGACAATCAAAACTCATAATGCTCCCATCTTGAAAATATGGAATTCTGGCAAAAGCAACTCCCTTTTCAGGATACGCGTATACACTGTTTCTTATAGACTTATGGACGGTATAATCCGGTTCTTTCTCATCTTCATCGTAAGCAAAGGTTTTCTTTTCAAGCTTTTCAAATATATATGCCACATGCTCAGGCTCCAATGAACCGCTGCGGACATCTTCTACAAGAAGCTCCCAGTATTCCGTATTTGGATCATCACTGGCATAGAGCTCATAGAATACACCGTATTGATCATAAAGCGTTTCTTCAATCCGTGTGATAAGGTAACCGAAAGTGCCGTAGCCCGCCGCAGCTCTTTCATTCTCTTTTTCTTCGTACTGATAAATGAAAGGTATGTTAGTCATGTTTATACTCCATTTCATGTTTTGTAAACGTTATATATACGATTGACATAGCATTTTGTTTCATCCCACAGCATATTACTTGTGAATTCATAACCGTTGATATAGGATTTCATTGCACCATTTATTTTTACATATGGAGGAGATCATAATGAGCCAATCCAATCAAATTGTCAGCCATTTTTTATCCCATCGAAACGTGACCAATGAGCTTGCCGAAAAAATCAGCAAAGACCATTACAGCTACAAACCGGCAGAAACATCAATGTCAGCAGAAGAGCTGGTCAAACACATTCTTACGTCTTTTCAATTGTTCGCAAATGTCATTAAGGAAGGCAATGCCTCACCATTTCAAAACAAGCAGGAAGAAACAGAAACAGATCTCAATGTTCTGGCAAAAACATATACAGAAAAAACGGTCGCTATCCTTGAACAGCTGACTGAAGAGCAGCTGGACAGAGAAATTGATCTGACATCCGCTTTCGGCAGAAAAGTCACAGGCCGCGCGCTGCTTCAGCTTGCAATGGAGCATGAAATTCACCATAAAGGCAACCTGTTCGTGTATGTGCGGGAAATGGGCCACACTGAGCTTCCTTTCTATCAGCAGCGCATGTAGTGTAAACAAGAAAAAAGATACCTGTTAAGAGGTATCTTTTTTTTGCGCCTTTAGTACTTCTCGATTTCGTCCAGACACTCATTATAGGGCAAATGAATAGAGATATTGAGCATACCAAAATTTCAAGCAGCTAACGTGCAAAAATTCAAAAAATTTAATTGATTAACGCGTCCTAATCATATATAATCTGATAAAAATAGTCGGGTTTTCAGGAGGCCTTTATCATGAGTGTAAGCATCATATTGATGGGTTTGTTTGTCGGAGCCTTAGTCGGATTGACGGGAGTGGGTGGAGCGGCCTTATTAACTCCCCTTTTAATTGTGCTTGGAATTAATCCTTCCATCGCGGTCGGTACAGATCTTGTATATAACTCGATCACAAAGCTGTTTGGCGTTGCCTCCCATTGGCGGCAGAAAACGATTAACTTTAAATTGGTAAAATACTTAGCCATCGGCAGTATTCCGAGTGCTTCGCTAGCCATTGGCATATTGCATTTGTTCCCCGCCTTTCACCAGCATCAGGAAGAAATTATTAAGCACGCTCTAGGATATGTGTTAACGCTGGTTGCCATTTCAATCATCGTTCGTTTGTTTTTGGATAGAAAACTTCGTCCCAACCGCTGGCAGCTGATGCCGCTTGAAAATAAGAGGGCGCTGACAATTCTTATTGGTGTTGTGTTTGGGTTTATCGTCGGATTAACATCAATCGGTTCCGGCTCATTATTTGCAATTGCCATGATTTACTTATTTAACATGAAAGCGTCACAGATTGTCGGAACCGATATCGCGCATGCATTTCTTCTTGTTACGGCAGCAGGCATTTTGAACGCAAGCTTCGGAAGCGTGGATTACATGCTGGCAGCTAATCTGCTCATTGGTTCAATTCCCGGCGTGCTGATCGGAAGCCATCTTTCGCCTCGATTCTCCCCGCGTCCACTGCAATTTATTATGGCGTCCATTATTTTAGTCAGCGGTTTAAAATTGATTTAATGAAGAAGGCTATCCGCTTGAAGGATAGCCTTTTCTTATTATAGCGTCACACCCGATTTAAAAATGGCGAGTTCTCTGAAATCATTTTTTTCATGGTTCACATGCTGGCCGCTTGCCACCTCAATCATATAGTGGATAAACTCACGCAGCACATATTCCTCATGAACATCATCCTCTGCTAAAAGGCCTGCGTTAAAATCAATCCAATGCGGCTTCGCCTCATACAGCTCGGTGTTTGTCGCTACTTTCACCGTCGGGACAAAGGTGCCAAACGGCGTGCCTCTTCCCGTTGTAAAGAGGACAATTTGGCAGCCGGCAGCCGCCAATGCGGAGGAGGCGATCAAATCATTGCCTGGCGCGCTCAAAAGCGTCAGCCCTCTTGTCTTGAGCACTTCCCCGTATTTCAAGACATCCGTGACAGGAGAAATCCCCGCTTTTTGTGTACAGCCCAGCGATTTATCCTCAAGTGTAGAAATGCCGCCCGCTTTGTTGCCCGGTGAAGGATTTTCGTACACCGGCTGATCATGTTTGATAAAATATTGTTTAAAATCATTGATTAATTGGACTATCTTATGAAACACTTCTTCATTGGCAGCCCGCTGCATCAGGATGGTTTCTGCGCCGAACATTTCCGGTACTTCCGTCAGCACAGTACTCCCTCCCTGTGCAATGAGATAATCTGAAAAACGTCCAAGCAGCGGGTTTGCGGTTATGCCGGAAAAACCGTCCGAACCTCCGCATTTCAGCCCGATCTTCAGTTCAGACAGCGGAATGTCTTCTCTCTTATCTCCTTTGGCCGCTTCATGAATTTCCTTCAGCAAAGCAACGCCTGCCTCCATTTCGTCGGTCACCGACTGGGATTCCAGAAACTTCACCCGCTTCAAGTTCACATCTTGCAGTGCCTCCTTCATTCTTGCCAGCTCATTGTTTTCACAGCCAAGCCCTAACACCAAGACGCCGCCGGCATTTGGATGGCGAATGGCATTCAGCAGGATTTGCTTCGTATTTTCATGATCGTCGCCAAGCTGCGAGCATCCGTATTGATGCTTTAACACCAGTACGTTATCAAATGGAGCAATATCCCCTGTTTCTCTGACAAAACGCTGCAGCATTTTTTCTGCTATTCCATTGACACAGCCGACAGTTGGGACAATCCACAATTCATTCCGTACACCCGCATCTCCGTTTTCTCTTCTAAAACCTTTAAACGTCCGGTTCTCATTAGAATACGGATTTTCATCAAATCTCGGTGTATAGCTGTATGATTGGATATCAGACAGGTTTGTTTTCGTATTATGGACATGAATATGCTCTCCGATCGAGATATCTTGTGATGCATGACCGATTGGAAACCCGTATTTAATGATGCTGTCGTTTTCTTTGATAGACTGCAATGCAATCTTATGGCCTCTTTTTATATCATCCTTTACTTCAATCGACACGCCGTCCGCATGCAGCCTCTCTCCCTTTTGGATATCCCGCAGAGCAAGAAGGACATTATCTTGCTTATGAATCTTTATAAACGACTTCAACGTACCTCTCCCCCTTGTATGCAGTATTGTTCAAGAGCCCGCTGCATGCCCAGCTCATGAATATGATTCAAGTAAACAGCGACTCTATCAGTTAGCTTCGATATCTCATTGAGATCTGCCCCCCACAGCCGCTGTTCGCCTAACACTCTTGATGCAATCCGAAGCATGTCGCCATCCTCCTGACACCAAACCTCTTTGAAAAATTGAAGAACTGCCGGATCATCCTGCAATGTCTCGTTATCATGATAAAAATACAGAAGAGCGCTGAAAGAAAACACCAAGCGTTCAGGAAGCTGTCCCTTTTGTTCAGCATATTCCTTAAGAGTCGGCAGGTTTCTCGTTTTGAATTTGGAAACGGAGTTCAATGCAATGCTTTCCAGGTAATGCTTAATATACGGGTTTTTAAAACGGTTCAGCACATCGTCAGCATACTGAGAAAGACCTTCCATTTTTAAAACAGGAAGAATTTCGTCGTCAATCAGCTCTCTTATAAATTGCCCCACTACCGGATGCTCGACAGCATCCCTAACAGTTTTTAAGCCGTATAATAAAGCCACTGGCGTCATTGCTGTATGAGCGCCATTTAAAATTCTTACTTTTTTAGTCCGGTATGGAGTGAGGTCGCTGACGATCTTTGTATGCAGCCCTGCAGCCGCAAAGGGAAGTTCTTTTCCAATCCAATCAGGCCCCTCGATAACCCATAAATAATATTGCTCTCCCACAACTATCAAATCATCCTGATAGCCAAGCTCTGCCGTGATCTCATCAATGCTGTCGACGGGAAAACCCGGGACAATCCGGTCTACTAAACTATTACAAAACGTATTGGCCTCATGAATCCACTGTATAAATCCTTCCTCCAGCTTCCACAGATGTGCATAATGAAGAACCGTTTCCTTCAGCTTTTCGCCGTTGTTCTCGATCAGTTCACATGGGATTAGGACACACCCTTTTGTCTGATCTCCTTTAAAAGCCTGATAGCGGAAGTAGAGAAATGCAGTTAATTTCCCAGGGAATGTTTTTTGCGGCCTATCCTCTAAACGATCTTTTTCATCACATACGATCCCAGCCTCAGTGGTGTTGGAGATGATAAACCGAAGCCCTTCGCTTGATGCCAATTCTTTGTATGCTTCATAATCAGAAAACAGGTCAATTCCCCGGCTGATTGAGTTGATAATCATATGCTCGTTTACCGCTTCTCCGTCTTTCATACCTTGTAAAAAAAGCGTATATAATCCATCTTGCTGATTTAATCGTTTGATTTTTTCTGAACCTCTTGGCTGAACAACCGCCACACTCCCATTAAAATCAGTGTGTTGATTCAATTGATCAATCTGCCAATCGACAAATCCCCGAAGAAAGTTTCCTTCTCCGAATTGGAGAATTTTTTCTGGATACTGAGTATAGTGATCGTACACATTTTTATTCAGCTTCTGCACCCTTATTGCCTCCCTCTCCTTATATGCACACGTTAACATTTTTCTATATAAAGAATGCCCGCTGAAAAACGGGACATCACGTCGTCAATCGTCTGACTGAATCACGCACCATGAATTCTGTGTTTTCCAAGATTTTTTCTGCTTTTGTTTCGGGCTTGCTGATCAGAGACAAGAGTTTTTGCGCGCCAAGCACGCTGATTTTCTCCACTGGGCGCTTTACTGTTGAAAGCCTTGGCGTGATGTACTGTGAAAACCCAATATCATCAAACCCGATCACCGAAATATCATCAGGGACGCGCAGGCCCTTTGCGAATATCGCATTCATCGCTCCGATTGCCATGTCATCATTCGAACAAAAAACAGCGGTTGGAGGATTCGGCAGCGCCAGCAGCCGCTCCATCGCTTGAAAGCCGCTTTCCATATCGTACTGTCCTTTGACACTGTATTCATGCTTGATCGGAATATGGTGTTGAATCAGTGCAGATAAGTAGCCTTCCTTTCGCTGCTGGGAGGATTTAAAGCCTTCGATCCCCTCGATGATGGCGATGTCTTGATGGCCGGACTGAATGAAGTATTCTACAGCTTCTTGAGAGCCTTCCTTGTCATTAGACAAAATATTCGTGATGGTGCGATCATCAATATCACGATTCAGCACGACAAGCGGAATATTTTTTTCGCGAATATGGTAAATGAAAGAATTATCAATGTCACTTTGGCTCATTAAAATGATGCCGTCATATCTCATCGATGTAACGGAGTCATAGTGTTTCAGATCATCAATGCCCCGCACATACAGATTGTAATCCTCACTTATGGCTTGATTGACGCCTTTGATTGTGTCTGCAAAGAAGCTGTGTGAGGTTCCGTTTGTAATGCTTGTAAAGAACAGCCCGATCGTATGCGACTTTTGCATCGCCAGGCTTTTCGCATTTACATTTGGTGTATAGTTGAGCTGCTCTGCTAGCTCTAATATTTTTTTCTTCGTATGTTCTTTGATGTAAGGGCTGTTGTTGAGTGCTCTGGAAACGGTTGTGTGGGATACGTTTGCGAGTTTTGCGATATCTTTTATGGTTACCATCTAATTCCCTTCCTTATCATACCGGCTGCGATTATTTACTGTATATTGTATCATCAAACATACCGCCTCTCCCACTGTATTTCCAGATTAATAAGACACAGGATTCTCCGCTCCTGTTCCCGCTGGCTTGCCAATGATTGGACGGACAAAACGAATCACAGCAAGTGAAGCGAAGACAGCCAGCCCTCCGGCAAGCAAAAATGCTCCAGAAAACGTGCCTGTTTGGTCAACAATAAATCCGGTTAAAGCCGGACCGATAATTCCTGCCGTGTTGGCGAGGAAATGCATGAAGCCGCCAACAGAACCGACATTGTTTTGATCAACCACATCTTGAATGACAGCCCAATAGATAGCACCGGTCAAATAAAGAAAGAACACTGACAGAGCGACAAGAGTGACAGCCCCCGCAGTCGTTGCCACAAGCCCGGCAAAACCAATCAGGACAGCTGATGAAAACAAACACGTGACAAGCACAACCTTGCGCGAGAACAGCACACCTTTTCGGGCCGTTTTTTTGTACACATAGTCAGAAACAAATCCCCCCGCAGCCAGCCCGATAAAGCCTAAAATCCAAGGTATGACCGTGATGACACTCATCGATTCAACACTTAATCCCCGCTCGTCGACTAGATAGCTCGGAAACCACGTCAAAAAGAAGAAGAGGATGTAGTTGTAAGCGAAAAAAGCGAACGCCGTGAACAGGACCGTTTTTTGCTTCAGGTAAAAGGTAAGCGGAATTTTTTCTCCAGGAGACGTTTCTGCTTTGATTGCTGATGCTTCCTTCATCGTCTCTTGCGGCTTTTCTTTGACAAACTTGAACCAGAGCACTGCCCATATCAATCCAATAATCATAATGAGAACGAAGGATACCTTCCAGCTGAACGCCACTGCGATCATGCCGACTATCGGGCCGGAAATGGCTCCCCCGAGCGGCGTGCCGCTATTGGTTACACCGATAACAGACGCCCGCTGGGTCGGCGGGAACCAGTTGTTCACCATCTTGTTGATGGTCGCCGAAAGCGGGCCTTCTCCCATTCCGAAGAGAATGCGTATAATCAGCAGGCTGACAAAGCCAAAAGCGAGGGCGACTGCTCCGCTAAACAGCGACCAAACGACCATCGCGACAAACAAGGTCAGCTTTGCTCCATATCGGTCGGATGCCACGCCCCCAAGAAAGTTAAAAATCGCATAACCAATCGAAAAACTGCTGAAAATCAAGCCCATTTGCGTGGCAGACAATGTGAGATCATCCTGAATAAAAGGAGCTGCAATGGAAAGCGCCGAGCGATCCAGGTAATTAATCACCCCTGCCAGGAACAAAAAAAGGATAACGGGAAGCTTATCTTTTGAAAACATCTCAACCTCACCCCTATGTTGGTTCAGTTTCTGTTGCACCGCTTTCGTTACACACCTGAATAAGCCATAAATCCTCCATCGACAGGAACGGTGATCCCAGTGACAAAACCGGAATAGGATTCATCCGCCAGCCAAAGAAGCGTACCGAGCAAATCCTCCGGTTTTCCGAAGCGCTTCATCGGTGTTCCCGCAATAATTTTGTGAGATCGGCTGGTGAACGTTCCGTCTTGGTTGATCAGCAGATCATGATTTTGTTTTGTCAGAAAGAAGCCTGGGGCAATCGCATTGACCCGCAGCCCGGTTTCGGCAAAATGAACAGCCATCCACATCGTAAAATTATTAATGGATGCTTTCGCGGCACTGTATGCCGGAACCTTCGTCATAGGTGAATAAGCACTCATCGAAGAAAGATTGATAATCGCGGGTGAATGTGCCTTCAGCAGCTCTTTTCCAAACACTTGCGAGGCCAGAAACGCACCGGTGAAATTGGTGGAGAATACAGTTAGAAAGCCCCTCTCATCCATATCAAAAAAGGATTGGCCTTCTCCCGCTTCTTCATATGTCTCCACATCGGTTATCGCGGCAGGATGATTGCCGCCAGCCCCGTTAATTAACAGATCAACAGCGCCAAATTGGCCAAGGATGTCTTCCTTTGCCCGCTCCAGTGACATCCTGTCCAGCACATCCGCAGCAACAGCGCACGCTGTGCCGCCAGCCGCCGTTATCTCCTTCTCGACCGCTTGGCCTTTTTCAGCCGTCCGATTCAAAATCGCCACCTTCATGCCATGACGGGCTAGCTCCCGGGCCATCGCAGAGCAAAGCACGCCGCTGCCGCCAGTGATGACAGCCGTTTTACCAGCCAGGTTCTCATGCAGCGGGATCATACGCCCACCTCTTTTTTTGCCATTGCTTCATAGGCGTCCCACAGCCCGTTCAAATACATGATGCCAAGTGCCCGATCGTATAAGCCATATCCCGGGCGGCATTGCTCGCCCCAAAGATGGCGCCCATGATCCGGTCTGACATATCCTTCGTAATCCTGCTTATGCAGTTCTTCCATCACGCCTTGAATGTTGATCGAACCATCCTTTGTTAAATGAGATGTTTCAATAAAATCGCCATTCTCATAAATTTTCACATTGCGAATATGTGAAAATGGAGCGATGCCGGCATACGTTTTAGCGATCTCCACCATGTCGTTAGCGGGATTGGCTCCCATTGAACCTGTACAAAGGGTGATACAATTAGAGGGTGAATCTGATATCGCCCGCAGTTTCTTATAGCTTGCCTCTCCTGTGATAATGCGCGGCAGTCCGAAAATCGGCCACGGCGGGTCATCCGGATGAATAGCCATTTGAACACCATAGGCCTCAGCAACAGGAAGAATTTCCTGCAAAAAGAATGATAAATTGTCCCATAGCTTTTCTTCATCGACCGTTCTGTAGGCAGCAAAAAGCTCTTTGATCCGAGCTAATTTTTCGGGCTCCCACCCCGGCAGTGTCATGTCAGATGCATCCTCCACCGTCCGAATCAGCTCTTGAGGATCAAGGCTTTCCACCTTGGCCTTTTCAAAAAACAGAGCGGTCGATCCATCTTCTAGCGGCCGGAACATGTCCGTGCGTGTCCAGTCAAAAACCGGCATAAAATTATAGCAAATCACTTTCACGCCAAATTCGGCAAGGTTGCGGATCGTTTGCTTGTAGTTTTCAATATACCGGCCGCGTTCTTCGTTCCCAAGTTTAATTGCTTCGTGAACATTCACGCTTTCTACAACTTCAGCATGAAAACCATAGGATTGAATATATTCGGTCTCGGCTCTGATTTCTTCTTTTTCCCACACGTCGCCGACAGGCTTTTGATGGAGAGCCCAAACGATGCCTTTGACTCCGGGAATTTGCTTCACGTGTTCAAGTGTGACTGTATCGTTGCCTCGTCCATACCATCGGAATGTCATATTCATGCTCGCACCTCCGGATTCAGTCATTTAATCAAACGTGATGACGGCTTTCCGCACCTGATCTGGATGCTCCTTAATAAACTGAAATGCATGATGAACGTCATCAACTGAAAATGTATGGGTCACCAGCCCGTTATGCACTAACCGGCCTCCATTCAAAAGCTCTACCACTTTTGGAAACTGATTGGTCTGCAATCGCGATCCGGTTATCGTGACTTCTTTTTTTGTAATTGGCAGCTGAGAAATCTGAGCCGCTCTTTCATCAAATCCAAGCACAACCACATGTCCCGCCGGTGACACAGCCTCAATTGAAAGTGCAAAAGTCTCCGGCAGGCAAACAGCATCAATGACCACGTTTGCTCCTTCATTCCCAGTCCATTCAAGGACCCGCTCGGCAACATGTTCTGCTTGGACATTTACAACAGCATCGGCGCCGTTTTCTTTCGCAAATAACAGCCGCTCGTTGTTCAAGTCAGTCATCATGACAGCAGCGCCCGCCAGCTTTGCCATTTTCAACACACAGATCCCGATGGGCCCCGCTCCCTGGATCAGGACGGTATCACCTTTTTCCACTTGTCCTCTCCACACTGCCTGGGCGCCTATCGTATAAGGCTCGGCCATGACTGCTTCCTCCCAAGGCAAGTCCTTTGAGACCGCGTGAAGCTGCCTTTCCGGAAGCACAATATATTCCCGCATGCCTCCGTCCTCATGTACGCCAAATACAGAAAGCTTGGCGCAAACATTCGGCCGCCCTTTGCGGCAGGCATAGCACGATCCGCAATAAGAAATCGGCTCAATCACCACATGATCACCGGGTTTTAGGCTCTGTACATTCGCACCAACTACCTCCACTTGTCCCGTTACCTCGTGTCCGATAACTCTCGGGAGGGTAGCAAGCGGATTCGTTCCATGATAAATGTGCATGTCTGAACCGCAAATGCCGACTCGCTTGACTTTCACGAGCACTTCATCATCCTTTGAAAGAACTGGCTTCTTCACCTCCGCTGTCACCAGATCATACGCTTTTCGCACTTGAACCGCTTTCATTTTACTCACCTGCTTTTTAAGAATTCATACACGCTCCGGGCAACAGAAATTCCGTTTTTCTTATTTCTTTCTTCATGCAGCTGCTCGATCTCGCCGGGCACATACACTCTTTCGAATCCAACAGCCGGCGGTGATTGCTGCAGTTCATCAATCATGGCATCCATCTGCTCTAAAAACGTATCCCAGTCAGTAAAAAAGGCTGGATTGATCGCGCAAACATAATGCCCCAGCTTTCTTTTTTGATCAAGGCCGCTGTACATTTTGGCAATATGAGGGCCAAAAGCCGCGCCCGCCAGCAATCCGGAAAACACATCCACCATAATCGATAGTCCATAGCCTTTCGGGCCGCCGAATGTTGAAAGTGAGACGACCTTGTCAGGATCAGTTACTGCTTCTCCGTTTTCATCGACTCCCCATCCTTCAGGAATTTCTTTGCCCTCTTCACGGGCCTGCAGAATCTTCCCAAAAGCCACTTTGGATGTCGCCATATCTAGGATAAACGGTTTTTTATGCTTAGCCGGAACACCGTAAGCAATCGGATTTGTCCCTAAAAAAGGAGTCCTCCCCCCAAACGGGACAACGATACTGTCTGTATGCGTCATTGCCATTCCGATCAGCTTTTCGTCAGCCGCTTTTTGCACAAAATAGCTTAGCGCTCCGCAATGGCTGCTGTTTACGGCCGTGACCATGCCGACTCCTTTTTTCTTCGCCATGTCAATTGCATGGTCCATCGCCATGTCGCAATTCACATGACCGAAACCATCGTCTCCGTCAAGCACCCCGGTCACAGGCCCCGTTTCTTTAAAAACAGGCTGTGCCCCAGGATTGATCCCTCCCGCTAAAATCCTGTTCACATAGTGTTCTGTGCGCAGCACGCCATGCGAATGTACATTGCGCAAATCAGCGTGCACGAGAACATCTGCTACTTTTTCAGCATCTCGTTCATTCAAACCGGCACCGGCCAGCTTTTGCCGAACGAGTTCCTTTGCTTCTTCAGCTGCAATTGTTATCGTTTTCAAGTAAGTGCCTCCTTCCTTTTCAGTTTTTTGGGCACTCTCCTAGCGAACCCCCTACAAACACATTTTATTTACAAATTATTTTAAATATTCTCTATATTATATTGTCAGATCTTTTGATGAAGATCCTGAACGATCTGAGCATGCTGCTGGTCTGTGAGTTTATAAAGAAAGCCGATAATGATCATCGCTAATGCCAAAGCAATGGCCGGATACAGAAGAAGCAGCGCTTTGATGCCAATCAGCGCCTGTGCTGTCTGGACTGCATTCGGCACATAGCCGATAATCCCCAAACCGATCCCCGAGAGAAAGCCAGACAAAGATTGAGCAAGCTTTCTTGAGAAATTGAAAAGTGAATATGTCGTTGCTTCCTTCCGTTCACCGGATTTCCATTCGCCATAGTCGATAATATCGGAGACAAGAGCCCACGTGATGCCATTTGGGATACTGATTCCGATAAAGGCGATACTGGCGAGAATTGTAAACACATAAACGTTAGATGGAAGCATAAAGTTGATTAGATCCGCGGCCACACTGATGCCGAAGCCGATCATTGCCGTTCGTTTCTTTCCAAACATCTTGACGAGCTTTGGTAGGAATACGACGCCCAAAAAGGAAGAACCAATAATGATGAAGTTCATATAAGCCATTAATTCAACATTGCCCAAGTTATATTGTGCGAAATAGACGAGCATGGCGGATTTAATGTTGTATGCGGAAATTGAAAAAATCGTCATCAGGACAAGGGTTAACAGCGGTTTATTTGTAATAAATGTTTTGACGACAGATGAGAGTGTTAATTTTTCTTTGGGTGCTTCCGATATGACAATGCGCTCTTTGCAGTTGCGGTAGCAAATATAAAACCAAAACACACCGAACGCGGCGAACAAGCCCATGACCACCGGGTAGCCGACCTTCGGATTATCAAACTTGACGAGCAGCGGCATCACGGCCACACTTGTAATAAACAAGGCGCCAAGTGATCCGATTTGGCGGAACGTCGAAATGGAGGTCCGGTCCTCAGAATTTTGAGTCATCGCTGCCCCTAATGAGCCGTACGGAATATTCACAAACGAATAGCCGATGCCCCAAATCATATAGGATGCATATGCATATATCAGTTTTCCGGTCGTTGATACATTGGGAGACAGAAAAATAAGAACAGTAAGCACCGCAAGCACGATGCTGCCGATTAATAGATAAGGCCTGAATTTCCCCCGTTTGCCGATGTTTTTGCGATAATCGATTGATGAGCCGACAATTGGATCTGTTATTGCCGCAAACAGCTTACTGACTAAAAAAATGCCGCCGGCCATCGCAGCGGGGATTCCCGCTACATCAGTGAAATACTTCAATAAATAAATCTGGCCGAGATCAAACATAAAACCGTTGCCAAAATCACCAAAACCATAGGACATTTTCTCTTTCAATGAAAGCCTTTTTTCCGTTTCGACCGACACAACCTTATTTGCCAGTTCAGTTCGCATGTTCCACCTCTGTGTCTTAAGAATTTTCGGATAGTGATCCGCTCAGCGATACTGAGCGGACACTTTGTTACACGTTTGCTTTCTCTTCTTGAAATTGAAAGTAGTGTTTCGCATTGTCATAGCAAATCCCCTGAACGATGCTTCCCAGAAGCTCCATATCGCGCGGCACTTCGCCGTTTTCCACCCATTCTCCAATCAAATTGCAGACGATCCGCCTGAAATATTCGTGACGCGTATACGAAAGAAAGCTTCTGGAATCGGTGAGCATGCCGATAAAACGGCTGAAAAGGCCAACATTTGATAACGCTTTCATTTGGTCGAGCATTCCGTCTTTAGTATCGTTAAACCACCAGGCTGTGCCGAATTGTATTTTTCCCGGGGTAATACCGTCCTGAAAACTGTTAATCATGCTGGCGATGACATAGTTATCATTTGGATTCAGTGAATATAAAATCGTTTTCGGCAGCTGGTTCTTCATCTCAACTGAGTTCAGCAGCTTGTATAAAGGCTTAGCAATTTCTTCATCGTTCATTGAATCATAGCCTGTATCAGGTCCGAGCCTTTTCATCATTTTTGTATTCGTGTTTCTTAAAGCGTTGATATGAAACTGCATCGCCCAATCGAGCTCCGCATACAAACCGCAAAGAAACTGAAGCGTATATGTCTTAAATTTCTTCTCATCTTCATAAGAAACCTCTGTTCCTTGTAATCTGTCAGCAAAAATCCGTCCAGCTTCTTCTTTTGTTGTTTCGGCAAATACCATTGAATCTATCGCGTGATCAGAAACTCTGCCGCCGGCTGAGTGGAAGAATCGCACTCGTTTTTCCAACGCCTTTAAAAACTCATCATAGGTTGTAATGGATATGGCGGCGGCATCTTCAAGCGCCTGCACCCAGTCAGGAAAGCCTTCACGATTGATCTCAAGTCCTTTATCCGGCCGAAATCCAGGCAGCACGCTGACAGGAAAGTCTTTGTCTTCTCTTAATAATAGATGGTATTCAAGAGAATCGACAGGGTCATCTGTGGTGCACACAACCTTTACATTTGATTTCACGATTAAATCCCTTGCCCCGAAGCCTTCCCCTTTGAGCAGTTCATTTGTCCGTTTCCATATAGCCGGCCCGGACTTCTCGTTTAAAATCTCATAAATGCCAAAAAAACGCTGCAATTCTAAGTGAGTCCAGTTGTAGAGCGGATTGCCAATCGCCATCGGCATGGTTTTTGCCCAAGCCATAAATTTCTCCTCATCAGGCGCATCTCCGGTAATGTATGTCTCCTCAATTCCATTGGCTCTCATGATGCGCCATTTATAATGGTCACCATACAGCCAGGCTTCCGTGATGTTTTGAAATGTCTTATTTTCATAGATTTCTTTCGGACTTAAGTGGCAGTGGTAATCAATAATTGGCATGTCTTTCGCATAATTGTGATAGAGGCTGACAGCGGTTTCATTTTTCAATAAAAAGTTTTCGCCCATGAAGGGTTCCATGTCCTCACCGTCTTTCATTCTATTTCAAAATGTTAACGTTAACATTTTGATTTGTTTTCATTTTACCTTTATATTCCTCTGGGATCAATCTCTTTTTTGAAAATGAAATGTTAACGTTGGCATATAAACAAAAAAAGACATTGCCAGAAAGCACTCGGAAAGGAACGCTTTTGGCAATGTCAGATTCATAAAAAGGATTAGTAAGCCAGGCTGAAAAGTCCTTTAATGTGTGTTAAGTAGCGTACGTTACTTGCTTCTTTCATCAAGGAAGCAGGAAGACCTTTAAGCGGTGTAGAATTTGCACCAATGATGGCAACCGCGTCTTTGCGTCCAAGACTTGCAAGTGTACCAGAGTTTACTGGCTTGAATGTTTCAAGCGTTTTGCCTTCCAGGTAAGCGAATAGGTTGTAACCGATCAGCTCACCCATTTGCCATGCGATTTGTGCAGTTGGCGGGTATGGACGGCCGTCTGCACCGAAGTAAACTGCGCTGTCTCCAGCAACGAATACATCTTCATGAGATGTAGATTGCAGGAAGTCATTTACAGTCGCGCGTCCGCGGTTCACTTCTAGGCCTGATTCACCGACTAATGGGTTACCTTGTACGCCGCCAGTCCAAACAAATGTGTTGGCAACAACTTTAGATCCGTCTTTCAGATCAATTACGTTTCCTTCTACATTTGTAACAGGAAGACCTGTTAAGAACTCAACGCCGCGTTTTTCAAGGCTTGCAGTCGCACGCTCGATAAGATCATCCGGAAGAACAGGAAGGATCTTCGGACCTGCTTCAACAAGTTTTAATTTGATTTCTTTATGGTCTACGCCGTATTTTTTCGCAAGGTTCGGCATGATGTCAGCAAGCTCACCAACAAGCTCAACACCTGTTAAGCCGCCGCCGCCGATAAGGATTGTTGCATCTGCTTCGTTTTTCGTTTTAGAGTACTCGCGCACACGATCTTCAACATGCTGGAAGACTTTGTTCGCATCAGCAGCAGATTTCAATACCATGCTGTTTTCTTCAAGACCTGGGATGCCGAAGTAAGCCGTTACAGAACCAAGACCTACAACAAGCGCATCGTAAGTTAATGTAGAACCGTCAGCAAGCGCAACTTCTTTTTTATCAACAGAGAAAGAGCTTACTTCCGCAATTTTAAGATCAATGTCTTTGCCTTTGAAAAGTTTTTCTAATGGCATTGCAACCGCTTTTTCAGACACGTTGCCTGCAGCAAGGCGGTGTAATTCCGTAATGATTTGGTGAGTAGGGTATTTGTTTACCACTGTCACGCGTGCTTGTTCTTTTGTGTAATGTTTGCGAACTGTTAGAGCAGAAAGAACTCCGCCATAACCAGCGCCTAGAATGACAATATGTTTTGACATCGTATATCCTCCGTCCTTTATATCAATTTGAATCTGAGATTATTTTTGGTTTTCGCGTTCATTCATGACTTCAAGGTAGCTGTTAGCAAAACGGAACAGCTTTTGAGCTTGAGGATCTTTCAGCATGCGAAGAAGGCCGAAAAGTCCAATTGTTTCGTTGCTTGCTTCCGCGCGGTCTTTTGCTTCGATCGCAGTCGCAGCTACTTCTTTCGCTGTTTCTTTTACAGGCTCAAGAATTTCAGTGATCGCACCGACTGTGTCGCTCTTTAACACTTCGTCAGTCGCTACAGACTGAGCGAAATCATAAGACTTCGTTAAAATATTCACTAACTCAGTCAGCTTCGGAAGCTGGTCAACTAAAACAGTCAATGATTCTTGAACTTCTGGCTTTAATAGCTGATCAATAAGATCTTGCTGGCTTTGGCTGACAGACGCATTTGTTTGATCGATTGTTTCTGGCATATCCAATTCTCCTTTACTATAAGCAGTTTGCTGATTTTTTTGGAAAGGGTAGTGCCTCTCCCTGTCTCACGCTTTTAAGGCATAAGAATAAGGATTGTGAATTCATGCACAATCATTTACAAAAATAAATGTTTACTACCCAGTTTTTCATCTTGCCATATTCAGTATTATTTTTATCTAAAAATAAACAATTGAATAAGTCAAAATCCTTTACTCTCTCTGAAAATAGCAAACACAAAAAACTCCAATTCGATTACCTTCTATATGATAACACTTTTTGAACAAAATTTGAACGTGAATTGCTTCGATTATGAAATTAATTTATATGGAGCTCATGTCATATCGTTTCTGCGGCACTAGTTATTGACAATCCAGCAATTTCTCCCCTTCACTTTACCCATATTTCCAATAGAGGCTCTCTTTTTCCTGTGATCGGATCATTCGCCGGCAACGCCGCCTGCTTAATCTGTTTGACCGCTTCCTCTCGCTCATTCGGCTTTCCCATCTTCATATCATACTGAATGCCACCGGGATAGGCGCCAAGGACAGTAAAATCGGGGCTTGAGCTTAGCTTTTTATGTCCGACTCCGGCTGGAATCACGACTACGTCGCCTGATTTTAAAGGGATGGCAGCCCCTTTTTCTCCCCCAAACTGAATCAAAGCCTCTCCCCTAAGGGCAATCAGGACTTCATGCGTATTGCTGTGATAATGATGGTATGGAAAAACACTCCCTGACCAGCTGTTTGACCAGCCATGCCGGATGACGATCCGCTCTGCCAGTCCGGTGTCCTTAAGCGCGTTTTGATACACCACGAGCGGAAAATCAGGGTGATTCGGAATCCTGCCGTCATCCGGAAAGAAGTATGTCTGTGTCTCTTTTTCCATCAATTACACCTCCCTTTTTTGTCTTCCACACATAGCGGTTCGCAAAACATGATGTTTTTCTCATGATTCCATTGATCTGCATGATACCGAATAGTATAGTATAAAAAAATAATGCCAGAATGAGGGATATCATGAAAGCTATCGTTATCGGAATATTGGCTTCACTCTTTTTCGCCGTTACCTTTATATTAAACAGAGCGATGGAGTTATCAGGAGGCAGCTGGCTTTGGAGCTCTTCGCTGCGCTTTATTTTTATGGTGCCATTTTTATGTTTGATTGTCATCATGAGAGGGACATTCACGCCTCTCTTACTAGAGATGAGGAAAAAGCCGTTTTATTGGATCAAATGGAGCTTCGTCGGCTTCGTGCTTTTTTACGCGCCGATTACATTTGCGGCTGCATACGGTCCGGGGTGGCTCATAGCCGGAACCTGGCAAATTACAATTGTAGCCGGGGTGCTCTTATCTCCTTTGTTTTATGTCAAACAAGATATGCCGGGCGGTCCGCAGCTCGTTCGCCAAAAGATTCCCCTGGTTTCACTTGGCACTTCCATGATCATCCTGATTGGAGCGGCTCTGATTCAGCTTCAGCATGCAGAATCGCTTTCTGGGAGGATGCTGCTTTTCAGTGTGCTGCCGGTTGTCATTGCGGCTTTTGCCTATCCGTTAGGAAACAGGAGAATGCTTGAAGAATACGGAGGCCGGCTTGATACATTTCAGCGCGTGCTTGGAATGACATTGGCAAGCCTTCCATTCTGGCTTATATTAGCAGCTTACGGCTGGTGGTCAGATGGCCTTCCATCAGCAAGTCAAACCGTTCAATCCTTTATCGTTGCCGTCAGCTCAGGCATCATTGCGACGGTTTTATTTTTCTGGGCCACTGATATGGTAAGAGACAATCCGCAAAAACTCGCAGCTGTTGAAGCCACTCAATCCGGTGAAGTGATTTTCGCGCTGCTTGGTGAAATTGTTCTGCTGTCAGGCGTTTTCCCATCTCTTTTATCATTTGCCGGTTTATTCATTATAATAGCCGGGATGGTGTTACATACCTTCGCTTCACAGCCGAGAAAACCGAAAAAGAAAGCACAGTCAAATCTGACTGCGTAGCATCTGCAGGAGAATGGGTGAAAGCCTGTTCTCCTTTATTTGTGCTACCAAAAGGGATCTGTTTCACGTTATAGTTAAATATAATGTCAGCCTACTTATATTGAAAGGTGATTATTGTAATGGAAGCAAACGATCAAACACAAAACATACCAGCCATCTCCTTCAGATCAGTCAGAAAAAGCTATAAACAAGATGGACAAACCTATGATGTGCTGCAGGATGTCACCGGAGACATTCAACAGGGTGCAATCGTAGCCGTTTTAGGTCCTTCCGGCTCAGGCAAAAGCACCCTCCTTTCTATGTGTAATTTAATGAGAACTCCTGACAGCGGCGAAGTCAAAATATATGGAAAGGAAATCAGAGAATGGAATGTCAATGAGCTGAGGCGAACGGCAGCCCTCGCATTTCAATCGGCTCCCGTGCTCGACGGGACAGTGCGTGACAATTTAAATCTTGTACAAAGGCTGCATCAATCCCAGCTGTACTCTCCTGAAAAGCTGGCTTCTCTTGCAGGGCTGCCGCCAGAGCTGTTAGACAGAAGCGCCAGAGACTTATCGGGCGGGCAGCGGCAAAGACTGTCACTGGCCAGAACGCTCTCAAATCCTTCCTCCATTCTATTGTTGGACGAAATCACGTCGGCCTTGGACCCGGTTTCTGCTCTTGAGATTGAAGAACTGATCAAACGTCAGCATCAAGAGAAAAAATGGACAGTCATGTGGGTCACTCATAATATGGAGCAGGCAAAACGAGTAGCCGATACCATTTGGTTTATGGCAGATGGCCGGCTGCTTGAAATCGCTGAAACCGAAACATTTTTCTCTGCTCCGCAGCATGAAGCAGCGAAAGAATTTTTGAAGGGAGGCACTCGGTAATGGATTACCTTTCTCTCTCTTTAACGATGATCTTTGTTTTGATCGCCTTGTTTTTATCAAAATCCTTTAAAGCAGGTGTAGAAAAAGACATGATCATCGCCACCATCCGGGCCGCGGTGCAGCTGCTTATCATCGGTTATGTTTTGTCGCTGATTTTTCGCGGAGACCACCCTGTTTTTATCCTGCTGATGGTGATGTTAATGCTCGCGGTGGCGGCGCAAAATGTCATCAAGCGAAAGAAAAATACAATCGGTTCGTTTTGGAGGGTGTTTGCCGCGTTAGCAATCGTAGAAATTGTGACGCAGGGAATTCTGCTGTCTCTTCATATCATTCCGCTTACGGCACGATATGTCATTCCGATCAGCGGGATGGTCATCGGAAATTCGATGGTGCTCTCAAGTTTGTTTCTAAACCGGCTCAACTCAGAAGTCGGCGTTCGCAAAGAAGAAATTCAATTAATATTGTCACTTGGCGGCACACCGAAGCAATCCATACAGCGCATTCTTACGTCAGCGATGAAAATGAGTATGATCCCGACGCTCGAAAGCCAGAAGACACTGGGTCTTGTTCAGCTTCCCGGCATGATGACAGGCCAGATTCTAGCCGGCGCGGACCCGATTCAGGCAGTACGCTTTCAACTCTTAATCGTGTTTACAACGATGGCTTCAGCCGCGCTGACTTGTGTAATCTTAAGCGTGCTGACATACCCATCATTATTCACCGTTCATCAGCAGCTGAAGCAGAATGAATGACAGACAAAAGCCGCTTTCCAAGGGAAAAGCGGCTTTTTGTACTTGTTATTCCTTTTCTTCATAATACTTGGCCAGCTCAACAATCATCGCACCCATCCGCTCAATCTCTGGCGCAAGCAGTCTCGTAATGCCCTCTTCCCGCAGTGCTTCAGCAGTCACTTTTCCGACAGCAGCTGCGATGGCACGTTCTTCGAATACCTTCTTCACTTCATTGATATAACCTCGCCCCTTAGCAAAATCAAACAGGGAACGAACCTGAATGGCCGTTGTAAAACAAACGGCATCGATCTCACCGTTCATCAGCTCTCGGCATAACCGCTCCACCGTTTCCTCCTCCGGCGGGATGTGCTGATAAGGCAGAATCGGCAGGACAGACGCGCCTTTTTCTTCAAGAAATGCCATGAGAGCCGGCGCTTTTTCGCCATGAAGCTGCACCATGACTGTTTTTCCTGAAAAGTCGTGAGGCTCCAAAGAATGGATTAAGCCTCTTGTTGTCCCGTCTTCATCCGAAGCTTCCGGTGTGATCCCAAGCTTTTTCAGCGCAGACAGCGTTTTGTATCCCCTGCATGCCGCTTTCGCTTGGCGAATGGCCTGCAGAAACTCATCTTTCAGTCCAATTTTCTCTGCCATATCGACAAGAGTCTCCAACCCGATGCCTGTCGTGAAAATGACCCAGTCAGCTTTTTTCCCCTCCACAAACGTCCGCAAATCCGGCTCCACCTGCTTCTCTGCTAAGTAAACTGTACCTTGGAGAGGCCGGATGACAGGTATTCCGCCCTGTTTTTCAATGATTGTACTGATTTCTTCCGTTTTTCGTGAGCCACCGATTGCCACGCGTTTTCCAAGTAACCCTTTTCCCATACCCGTTTCCTCTCCTCTTTGCATAGGCTTTTTATGTATATAAGCTTAATAAAGCTATTTTGGCGCAAACCAAGGGAGAAATCAAGATAAACCAAAACCCCTAAAATCCATTGAATACGCCGGAAGCTTGCTGTAAGATAAACAGCAGACACGTCTTGTAACGGAGGGACGACATGGAAACAAAAAAAGAAGAATATGAAACAAAAGGCTACGATACATCGATCGTTTACGAATTCAATGAATATCCGGACGCCCGCAGCGGGCGCTGCGACAACTGTGATTACACACTGTTCAAAAGCTCTGTAAAAGGCGGAAAATTTCTTAGAGAATGCCGGAGATGCGGGATGAAAAAAAATATTTAAACAGAAAACCGAAATCAATTTGATTTCGGTTTTTATGTTTTTACTGCGGGACAGCGGATTTTTTCATAAACGCTTCAATCTCAGCTGCCGCACGCTCCGCTCCGCCAGCTTCTTTTACATCCTTTTGCATATTCTTGACGCGGCTGAGCAGCTCTTGATCACTGGATACAGCCTGAACCGCTTCCTGCAGGCTGGAAACAGTCACTTCCTCTTTCGGCAAATAAACGCCAAGGCCTAATTCATCAACCCGATTTGCAGTGAGCTCTTGCTCATACATTTGCGGAATGACGACAAGCGGCACACCTGCGTTCATCGCTTCCATCGTACTGTTCATCCCGCCATGAGAGATGAACAAATCAGCTTTCTCTAACACCTCAAGCTGCGGCACACTTTGGCGAATGGTAAAGTTAGCAGGAATATCCTCCAAGCTTTCTGGATCAATCGTTTTCCCAACCGACATGATCACTTGCCATGAAGAATCCCGAAATGCCTTGATGCACATCTTGTAAAATTCCGGCCATGCGTTAAACGCCGTACCCAAAGAAATCAGCATAAGCGGGCGATCATCCTTGTCAATCAACAGGCTTTCTTTTTCCTTCCGTTCTCCGAGAGAGGGGCCGACAAAACAGAAACGGTCATCGAACGTCTCATGCTGAATCTGAAAAGACTTCGGCATAAAGACAATATTTAATGCTTCCGGCACAGCTAACTGTTCAAATGAAACAGCCGGCAACTTCTCTTGCTCCAAGTAGGCTTTAAATTCAGCCTCTGCTTCTCTTATTTTTTTCAGCATGTCTTCATTTCCTAACTGAAAGGATTCATTTTGGGCATATGACGAACAGAGCTTAATGACCGGAACATTAAGCTTTTCAGCAAACAATTTTCCAGCCAGTGCAACAAAATCATAGATGATCAGATCAGGCCGATCATCCTTATATAACTCCTCAAGCTGCGGCAGAATGCTGAGTGATTCTTTTAAAAGGCTGAGGGGCGCGTCATTCTTTTCCATCATCTCCCTGATTTGCTTAGGATCAATATTCAAGGATGTATGATAGATCAATGCTTCTCCACCGGCTTGCTGAACAGCGGGCGCAAACTCCTCAGTCGTCGCGTACGTGACACGATGCCCTTTCTCACAAAGCTTCTCTACTAAAGCAAGCGTAGGATTGACATGTCCGTACGCCGGGATATTGATCATTGAAATATGGTACTTTTTCATGAATCTCCAGTCTCCTTATCTATTACATTTTCACACGGAAGCTCTTTAATCCGTATATCACACTGTTTTCAATCGGAGTGATACTGACGCACTCCATATGAGGAAAAGCAGAAATCAAAGACGTTAACGCGATATTTGCTTCAAGACGGGCAAGCGGAGCCCCAAGGCAAAAATGGATGCCATGGCCAAACGCAATATGCGGATTGGGATGGCGGCGGATATCAAACATGTGCGGTCTGTCAAACTTTGCTTCATCACGATTTGCCGATGCCACAAACGCCAAAACCATATCACCTTCTTTAATCAGGTGCCCCCCGATCTCCGTATCCCGCTTGGCAATGCGCCTCAAAACCGGGGCCGGTGCTCTGAAACGCAGGGCTTCCTCCACTGCCTGAGGCATCAGTTCAGGATGGCTGCGCAGTTCCTCGTAAACGCCTGGCGTTTCTAATATGCTGTACATCGCATTTGAAATCAGGTTTGTAGTGGTTTCATTTCCGGCCACCAGCAGCAGCGTGCAAAACGGAATCAGCTCTTCACCGGACAGCTTCTTGCCGGTTTCTTCCGCTTCCACTAAAATAGAAATAATATCCTGTGCCGGTTTGTTTCGCTTTTCTTCTATGATGCCGGCAAAAAACGCAGCCAGTTCTTCCTCACACTTATCTCGTTCTTCCAAAAAGGCTTTTTCAGCTTCTTCACTTTTATCCTTCGGTGTACTGACCAGAAGATCAGACCATGCTTTAAACTGATCCATATGCGCTGAAGGCACTCCCAGCAGCTCAGATATCACAATAACCGGAAGCGGGTATGAAAAATCGTGCACAAGGTCAAACTCACTACGCCCCTGAAATTTTTGAATCAGTTCATCTGTGATTTCTTGAATTCTCGGTTCCCATTGCTTCATCACACGCGGAGTGAAGGCTTTATTCACGACTGAACGGATTTTTGTATGCTTCGGCGGGTCCATGTTAATGATGGAATTTCCAATAGAGCTTGTCTGCTGCGGCATGTAACTGGAAAACAGCTCTTTATCCCCAACAACTTTTTTGACATCATCATAAAGAAAAACGCTCCACACTTGATTTTCTTCATCAAAGGAAACAGGCGCATCATTTCTCATCGATTCGTACCATGGAAACGGATGATACGCATCCTGTTTGTTTTTCCCATTGAGCAGCGCTCGCTGCAAGGCTTGCCGGCGGTTTAACACATTCATGTATGGTCACTCCCCTTGAAAGAATTCAGCAATTAATGTTCCACTTCACCTCCCGCTTTCGAAAAAGAGAGGGACTACCACAAATAATCAAATTGATAACAGCAGGCAGGCGATCACGATGTTCGATGCAGGCATCATATATTCCCCCTCGAATTTCGTTCATCTTACCATAATCTTTCAATTTTTTTCTATTCTGCACTGCTGTTTTGGCTCACAACGTGACCTTAGGCATAAGCACGCAAATCCAATATGGATTCAATTGCACCGCTCCGCTCAAAAAACGTCTCTGTTTCCAACCAAATGCACTAACTCCAAAAATGACTTTCCCATTATGTAAAATAAGCTGATTCTATGATTAAATAGAAGGTAAAAGGTGAAGGAGAGAACAACGTGGCAGCACAGACTGATTACAAAAAACAAGTTGTCGGCATCCTACTTTCACTTGCATTCGTACTGTTTGTGTTCTCTTTTTCTGAGAGACATGAAAAACCGCTTGTTGAGGGAAAAAAACAGGAAAACTGGCATACTGTCGTCGACAAAGCCTCTGTCAAAATTTATGGCAGCCGATTAGTTGAAGAAAACAAATTAAAGCAAAAACTCGGCCATAAACAAGCCGATTCTATTTTGACCCTTCTGAAACTCGCCAACGAAAAACACATTACATTATAAAAAAGAAAGAGCCCATAGGCTCTTTCTTTTTTAGTCAAATATCGTTTTCTTGTCCGGATGGCGCAAAAAGTCAAACAGCATGCTAAGCTGTGAGGGTGTGTTTCGTTTGGGAGAAAGCGGCGGGAGGCTGTCTTCCGGAAAAAAAGCGGTATGATTCGTCTCGATCCCTGTTTCCCCCTGCCCGCCCGTCATGCTGCATGCGATGAAGATTTTATAATAGTGATAAGGCTGAGGGGGATGGGAGTGTTTATGGCTGTCTAGCACGGCCAGCAATCGAGACGGCTCCGTATCGTACCCCGACTCTTCTTTGATTTCCTTGACGACGTTTTCAGCTGGCGATAAACCAATCTCGCAAAATCCACCCGGCAGCGACCACAGCTCATCATGCTTCTCCCGGACAAGCAAAATCTGATTCTCTCGGAATACTGCGCCGCGAACATCCGATTTCGGTGTCGGATAGCCCTTCTCGCCTTGCCATAAATCAGTGATGACTTCAATCTCCTTCTCCGAGTAATCCGCCATCATTTCCGCGCTGAGCTTCATTAGCTCTTCGTACCTTTCCCTGTCATACACATCCTTAGAAAAAGCCAGCCCCGCTTGGGCGATTGCCCGAATCAGCCATTTGGTTTGCATAATCGATCACCTCACTACCATTTTATACCATAAGTCTTTAAAATAAAAAAAGCATGCTCCGATCTACCGGTGACATGCTCAAAAGATACCTTAATTCAATTTTACCAAATATGTAATATCCTCTGTTTCAAAATTTAAAAATGATGGATTATATGATAGAGTAAGGTTTTTTTCTCCTTTTGGAATCACAAAACTGACTGTGCCTGATACCTTTTTACCCGAGGCTAACTTCCCTGATTTTAGGCTTGTTTTCAGGTCAGCAGTAGATACTATGTTTGCTCTGATCGTTTGATCCTTGCTGTCTTTCAATTCAAAACCGCCACTCGTATAATTGAAAGGCTTGTCGCTTGTATTTTCGATCGTTACCTCAGCTATTAAAAATTCTTCCTTTTGATTTATTGTTTTTTCTTTATCTCCTATTTTCGCCTTATATTCACCTTGTTCTGCCGTCGTATATACTTTATTGACCGAGAAATTTGTGCTGGAAGCTTTAAAAGTTTCGCCTACTTTATGCACCTTTTCATCCGTTTTGGTTTCGTTTTTCCCCTCTGTTTTCTTTTCCGTTGCTGTTGCTTCTTTCTTTGCTGTCTTTTGCTCAGCTGACGCATCACTTGACTTGCTGCACGCAGAAAGCGCAAAGCCAATCGCTAGCACAAACAAAATGAATAATGCTTTTTTCATTGCTGTTCCTCCATCTAAAGTAATCGTTTTCTATTATAATCACGCTTTTCCTTTTCTTAACAGAGAACAAAGTAACAAATTACTCTATCATTTCCATTCTATTATAGGTCAGCCAATGATATAGATATCTATCCTCTACTGAAAAAATACTGGACGGGCCTATGCTGTCATATCATTTTTCCAAAATCAAAGCTACTTTGTCTTGTTTCTAAATTAGATCTTTCATCCCAGTTCCTAAGACTCACCTCACAAAAAAACCCGAGCTGGCTGAAGCCGCTCGGGCGGGAGATCAATCTCGTTTATTCATTCCTCTTTTCTCTCGAGGTTCCTGATGATGTTTTTGGTGTTCCGGAGGCTGCGTCGTGCGTTCCAGCTCCTTTGTATCTTGTCCCATTCCTTTTAAAAAGGAAAAGAGCAGTGTAATTGATTTGTTGATTTCCGGGTCTTTTAGCGAGCGGATAATATCAAAATAACCTGTCTTTTCTTCGCTGTTTTTCTGCTCTACAGCACTTGCCACTCCCGCATTCACTTTCAAAATGAGGGGCTCCAGCTGCTTCACATCCAGCATGCCGAGTGTCCCAAACAGAAGAAGCAGATTTTTCAGCGTATTGGCTGTTTCCTCTGTATCTGCCTTTTTCACCAGAATATCAAGAACTTTATCCCCTTGACCAAAAAGGCCGCGGAGCAACGGCAGGACACCGCGCTCGTTCATATGGCCCAGCATATGCAAGGTTTCGAGAATCGCTTCTTTGTGATCAACTAGAGCATCTTCAATTTCCCGCAAATCACGCTTCCGCTGATCCTCTTCGGTTACCTCGATTTTTTGGATTCGTTTAATCGCTTTAGCCATTATGGCCCATCCCCCTTTTCACAGCGTCACCAGGGAAAATATAATCCTTCCGCGCCCATTTCTTTTGAACCTGCACACCGATTTGCGGCTGCGGATTGCCGTTGCGGTGGTTGATCTTAGGCATCGGGCTGATTCCGTCCTGCTTCAAAATTTCCATCTTGGCCGATGTTTCTTTGTAAGCAGGCGTATCGGTATCCTTATCGGCATGGCTGCCTGTTAACAGGTTGATCGCCGCTTCCCCTGAATCGTTCATTGGCAGATATACTTCCTTCCCTTTGACTCGATCAGTAATCAGGCACTTCACTTTGACATTTCCGAAAGGCGATGTGAGTCTGACGAGGGTTCCGTCCTGAATCCCTCGTTCTGCCGCAAGCTCAGGAGAAATTTCTAAGAACACTTCCGGTGTTTTCTCCGAAATCCCTTTTGATTTGTAAGTCAGATTCCCTTCGTGGAAATGCTCCAAGAGCCGCCCATTGTTGACATGGATATCATATTCCTCACCGAATTCCTCAGGCTCTGTCCACTGGACAGGGTAGAGAATGGCCTTGCCGTCCGGGAAAGGGAAGCGCTCTGTAAAGAGTAAAGGCGAATCCTTTCCATCAGCGTTTACAGGCCATTGCAGGGAATTATAGCCTTCAAGACGTTCATAGGTGACACCGGCATAAATCGGCGACAGCTTGGCTGCTTCCTCCATAATGTCTGCAGGATGCTCATAGTGCCAGCCGGCGCCAAGCTTATTGGCAACCTCCATAATAATCTGCCAATCCGGCTTTGATTCGCCCAGCGGTTCAAATACCTGATACAAACGCTGAATCCGGCGTTCTGTGTTTGTAAAGGTTCCTTCTTTTTCAAGGCTTGGGCTCGCAGGAAGAACCACATCAGCAAACTCCGCTGTACGTGAAAGGAAAATGTCCTGCACCACAAAGAAATCAAGCTTTTCATATGCGGCGTGTACATGATTGATGTTGGAATCCACCAGGCCCATTTCTTCACCTTTTACATACATCGCTTTCAGCTGTCCGGAATGGATTTTTTCAATCATTTCGTGGTTGGTCATACCCGGCTCCTTCGGCAGCGGCACGCCCCACGCCCGCTCGTATTTTTGGCGGACTTGTTCGTCCGTCACTTTTTCATAGCCCGGCATTCTGTCAGGCATGCTTCCGAAGTCACTTGCTCCCTGCACATTGTTATGGCCGCGCAATGGGTAAGAACCTGCTCCCGGTTTTCCGTAGTTTCCTGTCACAAGCAGCAGATTAGATATCGCCGTGCTCGTGTCGCTTCCTCCAATGTGCTGTGTCACGCCCATCGCCCACAATGCGCACACACTGTCAGCTTGCCCGATCATCTCTGCCATTTGGATAAGGGTTTCTCGATCAATCCCGGTTTTCTCCTCGGCATATTCAAGTGTGTACGGCGCGAGGCTTTTTACATATTCATCCCGTCCGTTCACTCTTTCTCTCAAAAATCGTTCATCGGCCTTGCCGTTTTCTATTAAATATTTGGCGATCGCATTCAGCCAGACGATATCCGATCCGGCACGCGGCTGGACAAATAAATCGGAGCGTTCTGCCATTTCGTGTTTTCTGATATCCGCGACGATCACTTTCTGCCCTCTTAACTTATGAGCCCGTTTAATGCGAGTGGATAAGACTGGATGCGACTCAGACGTGTTCGAACCGATAATCAAAACAAGGTCCGCTTGCGCGATATCTGTAATTGATCCTGAATCACCGCCATAGCCGACTGTCCGGAACAGGCCGGCAGTCGCAGGAGATTGGCAATAGCGAGAGCAGTTGTCCACATTATTTGTGCCAATGACCCCTCTGGCCAGCTTTTGCATAAGATAGGATTCTTCATTTGTACATTTAGAAGATGTAATAAAAGCGAGAGAATCCGGGCCAAACGCCTCTTTTAATTCCGTGAACTTGCTGGCGATCAGCGATAACGCCTCCTCCCACTCTGCTTCACGGAAATGGTCACCTTCACGGATCAGCGGCTTTGTCAGGCGTTCTTCGCTGTTAACGAAATCCCAGCCGAACTTGCCTTTCACACAAGTAGAAATGCCGTTGGCTGGCGCTTCCTCCTGCGGCTCTACTTTCAGAATGTCTCTGCCCTTTGTCCAGACATCAAAGCTGCAGCCGACGCCGCAATACGTGCAGACGGTTTTCGTTTTTTTGATTCGTTCATCACGCATGGCGGATTCCATATCAGAAATGGCGAGAATCGAGCCGTAGCCTGTCTCTACGCCTTTCGTGATCTCGATCATCGGTCGCAGCGTTTCGTTATTGATGCCTGTTAAATATCCGGCTTCCCCTTCCATTCCTTTTTCCATCATCGCGTTGCACGGACAGACCGTTGAACAATGGCCGCATGACACACATGACGACTCATTGATCGGCACGTCGTTATCCCAAATGACGCGCGGGCGTTCCCGCTCCCAGTCAATGGTCAGCGTTTCAGTTACCTGAACGTCCTGGCATGCTTCAACACAGCGCCCGCACAAAATACATTGATCTGGATCATACCGATAAAACGGATGGGATTCATCCTTATGGTATGGCTTGTGATCAAACGGAATGCTTTGGTGATTGATTTTCATTTCCTTCACCGTATTATGTATTTCGCATCCCCCATTGTTGTAATCGCAAACTGTACAATAAAGCTCATGATTATATAAAATCTTGTCCATCCCGATGACTTGCGCTTTTTTCACGTCAGGCGAGAGCGTATCAATGATATCCCCATCCTTTAATTCAGCGGAGCACGACCTCTTCAGCTCACCATTGATGCTGACGATGCACGTATCACATGTTTCAATCGGCCCTAAGCTTGGATGATAGCAAACTTGCGGCACTTCTATCGAGCTGTTATTCAAAAGCTGCAGCACCGTCTGTTCCTCGGACGCTTCCATTTCAACGCCGTTTATTGTGATTGTTTTCTTGCCAGCCATCTCCATTCCCCTTTCTTGCTTTATATACCGAATTACCTATTTCAGTTCCCTTACAACAACTCAATAAAACATACAAAGCGCACTCACATGTTTTATTGCACAAACACAGGGAAACGGAATGGTAGATCAATAAGGAGGGATCAACATGAAAAAGACAATGTCTGCTATTACCGCGGCGGCAGCAATAACAAGTTGTTTTACAGGCTTTGGGGCTGCGTCCTTTTCAGCACCGGCAAAGGCCGCAGCTCAAACAAACACGCTCTCCGAAAACACGAATCAATCAGCCGCCGAGCTTGTCAAAAACCTCTATAACACCGCCTATAAAGGGGAAATGCCTCAGCAGGCGCAAGGCCTCACCATTAACAAAAGCACAAAAGGCGATGTCCATGCTGCGTTTGGGGAACCGGAAAGACCAGTCGGGGGAGACAATCGATTTGATTTATATCACTGGAATATGGGACAGCCGGGCTACGGATTTTCCTATCATAAAGACATGACAATTTCAGAAGTCCGTTACTTTGGAACCGGTGTGGAACGGCAGCTGAATTTAGGCGGAGTTACGCCGGAAGTGCTGCAGAAGCAATTAGGACCAGCAAATCGGGTGTTAACCGTCCCGTTTACCGATGAAATCGATTATGTATATGATACAGGCCGCTATGAACTCCATTTTGTAATAGGCACGGATCAGACAGCCGACCATGTAAACCTAAAAGCAAAATAAACACCCTACGCGGCTATTCAGCCGCTTTTTTTAGTGGACAAATAAAAGCTATATTCCTTACAATACAGGGAGATGAAACAGAGACGGGGTATCAATTCGCAATGAAGCGAAATCGTTGGATATATGTAGTTTTCACCATACTGATCATTGGGCTGGGGCTTGGATCCAGAGCATTCTCCAGTGTTCTTCCTGATACCCTCAATACTTATCTGGGAGACTCGTTGTGGGCCGCCATGATCTTTACGGGATGCGGATTTCTATTTCGGAAGCTGAAGACAATGATAACGGGCATTATCAGTCTTTCTTTCTGTTTTGTCATTGAATTCAGCCAGCTCTATCATGCCGAATGGATCGACCAGATTAGGGATACTTCTCTTGGCGGACTTGTACTGGGGTACGGTTTTTTATGGAGCGATATCGAAGCATATACAATCGGAATTGCCGCCTGTGCCGCCATAGAACTGCTGGTTTTGGGAATCAAAAAGCGCCGCTGTATGTGACGCTTTTTTCATGTAGAAAACAGCCCGCATTGAGAAAGAATGGTCTTCGCATCCAAACGTGTGGCCTCGCTTATCGTGATATGATGTTGATTCATAAATGACTGAACGACATGATATCCAACCGCATAACCTGCAAAAGCCGATAAACCTGCAGGCTTAAAGCCTTGGTCGTTAGCAATTGGATCACCAAACATATAACGGCTGACTTCCGAAAATCCTTTCACATCCAGCACCTCATTAATCACATCAATGGAATATTGCAAATCCTCATGATCAAAACGAGTTACCCAAGGGCCCAATCGTTCCGTACCAAACAGCTCTCTGGCGAATGAATCCGCCAATCCTTCAATCACAAGATAATCCCCGACACTTACAGAGCCATGATGAAAATCTATATACGAAAACCGCACATTATGATGAAACTCATGAGCAATAATTGAAGGAATCCTTGGCAGGTTATAACGGTTCGGATCAATCCATACATGAACAAAGTCCGGTATCCCGCCAAACCCGCAGTAGCCTTTTTGCAGCTGAAGTTTATTTGGATCAGCGATATAAAGGCCGAATTTGATCTCCTCTGCATTCACCCGCAGCTGTTCGCGCTCAGCAAAAAATATGCATTGCAAAAGTGCAGATTCAGCTGTCTCTGAAACATATGATTCTTTCAGTATTTGCAGTGCTTTCTGGCCGCTTTCAGCATCACGGACATCCAAATAGCCCAGCATTTTCGCAGCCATGATCACATCATAGCCGTTTGGCTCCTTCGCTTTCAGCGGAACTTGGATGGCGGTCCACATCCTTTCAAACGGCCTCATCATCGTATACCGAAATTCATCTTCTCTTTTCTGTTCTTCCATTGAAAACAGCTTTTCGTATTGCTCAAAGGTCTTTTCCATTACAAGATTCATCCTGATTCCCTCCTTGTCAAAAACATACGATATGCCGCAGCGTAAGGGTCAACAGAGAAAATTAAGCCATTTTTCACTGTAAAATGATACAAAGCCGCCGATAGGTAAGGCATAGGAGGTGGAACGATGGATATTCCTGCTTTATCAGTTGCGATGCATCAAGCATCCCTTGCCCAGAATGTTAATATCGCTTTAACGAAAAAAATGCTGGACACCGCCCAGCAAAATGCCGATCAAACCTTAAAGATGATTCAGCATCCGACTCTCGGACAAACTATTGATGTAAAAGCTTAACCTCACACCAAAGGCGGCCAATAACTCCATCCTCCCGGCCGCCTTTATTGTTCACAAAAAAGCATGCATGTTTTGATTGTTCCTCCGTATGATTTATTGTTTGCCATATTAAGGAGGTCATAAAGGATATGAAAAGACTGTTTACGAAGGCTTTATTGATGTTATTCGCAGTAGTATTTGTTTTTGCCGTCAAAGGAGTACCCGCCAATGCGGAAACCCATGCCTACGATGGAAAAAGCCCTTATTACAATGATTGTGCGTCCAGCGGCTCTACAAAAAAATCCTCAAACTTAGTGAATGCCAGCAATCAAGTCATCGGAGTAGTCGAGCTTAAATTCAGCAGTACATGTAAAACGGCTTGGGCAAAAATCACGATGAATAATACATTGACGTCTGGCTTTGAAGCAAATGCGGAGATTACCCGGAACACGGACGGAAAGAGATATAATTGTGATTCTGCAGGCGGCAATGGAAAAGCGGTGGCCGGCCAAAAGTCTTGCTATACACCGATGGTATATGATTTAGATCCAAGGACTTCTTACGCTTTCGGCAAGTATTCAGGACCAAACTTAAATGTTTGGGCCACCACAGGCTCTTATTAAATAGAAAAAAGGCTGTCCGTACGGACAGCCTTTTTTAATTTATTTCGATTCTCTTTGTTTTTTAACCTCTTCAAGCTGAGAAACTGTAACCAATTGATAGCCTTGATCGGTGAGCTTTTTCATAATTTCATCGGCCGCATCAGCAGAGGTGCGGTAAATATCGTGAATCAAAATGGTTCTTCCATCTCCCGCCTGATTCATGACACGGTCAACAATTGTTTTTTTGTTACGGTCTTTCCAATCTTCCGGGTCAACATTCCATAACGCAACATCCATTTTCATTTGACTCCGCAGTTCATCATTAATGCCGCCGTATGGGGGTCTTACAAGCGTCGGACGGTATCCGCTTATTTTTTCAATGATGTCTTGCGTATCATTGATCTGCTTTAACGCTTCTTTCACTGAAAGCCTTGTGAGAAGCGGATGGCTCCATGAATGGTTCCCCACCTCATTTCCTTCTTTCAGCATTCTTATTAGCGTTTCCGGATAATATTGAACCCTGCTCCCCAAAACAAAAAACGTGGCATGACCCTTATATTTCTTCAAGGAGTCTAGAATCTGATTTGTTGTCGCAGGATTCGGGCCGTCGTCGAAAGTAAGCGCAATGACTTTTTGATTTGGATCAACCGTTTCCTCTTTGGGTAAAGAAATCACTTCATGCTTCGGCTTTTGTTCTTTGATTTTATTTTTATTTTTTGCTTTATCAATATATTGTTCTTTCAGAATGTCTTTTAAAAGACTTTTTTTAATGGCAATCGATTGCTCTCCAAGATAGCCTGCTGCAACCTGATATGTGTCAAAGTAAAGTTCGATATAATCCTCCTTGATGGCAAAGCGGCTGAAATTTTCTTTTTTCGGAGCCGTCCCTTCCTTTAACAGTGCATCGTCCGCTGCAATGTCCTTATTCTTTTTCAGCTCATGATAAGCGATTAACGAAAGCTTATGTAAGTAGTCAGCGTCCTCTTTGAAAATATTATCAATGGAAAGAAACGCTTGTTTACTAAAATCATAGTTAAACGTTTTTTTCACGGTTTGCCCGTGTGCCCCGCCGATGTATTTATATTCATTAAATACAATCGCCACTGTCTGTTTGGCATAATGGACAATTTTATAATCAACATTTAATTCGTTGCGTTTTGTCGTATGCTCTTGATCAACGTCTTTTGTTTCCTTTTGAAATTGACGAACCTCTTTTTCTGCAAATCTTTTTAATGCCGAATCCATTTTTTCATTTTTGAAAACGGGATAGTTAACCGCGTAATTAAAAGTTTTCCCGTCATTCACAAGTGTCGCGATCTCAACATTCCCATATTGAGAATCAGTTCTTACTTTATTCATGACCGTTTCTTTTTTCAATGAATGATTATGGAAAAAGCCGATAAGACCCACCACACATACAACTGCTATTAATACATGAAACCATTTGATTCTTTTTGCCAACAACAAAAACTCCTTCTTTCGCAGCCATTTCGATTTACTCTTCGTCAGTTGGAACTGTATCTATTTAGAAATGATTTTGTAACATTGTAGTAATATTTATTTCACATTTGTAATACTATGAGATTTAGAAGTTCATGTCAATCCTTTTTAAGGAATTTCATCATAAAAAAAAACCGAGTTTCATGAATGGACATACACCCAACTTAAGCATCAAGAATATGGTAAAAGGAATAAAAAAAGCTAGGGAGGTTTTCCTCTTGGATTACCCTTTGAATGAACAGCCATTTGAACAAATTACCCCTTATGATGAAAGACAGCCTTATTATTATCCGCGTCCGAGACGGCCATTTTATCCGCCTTATTATTATCCGTTCTACCCGTTTTATCCGCGCCCGCCTTATTACTACCCGCGCCCGCGACCGCCTTACTACCCTTGGTACGGTTACGGCGGCGGATATGGCGGAGGATATGGCGGAGGTTACGGTTACTAGTCGCCGCATATCAAAATGGGGGCAGTCCAGCTCCCCATTTTTTTTGTTTTAAAAATGACAATATCATGACAAATATAGGAAATAATTGTGATTCCGTCCCCCTCTTGTTACGATAACAAAAGCATGCAGTTTTGGGGGAGGCGTCTATTTTTGGAGAATACAAGAGATTCTGCAGCCATATCTGAAACAAAATACATAAAAGCTTCGAACCGGGTAACCATTTACGATTTTATCAAACTTGCAAAACCCGGCATTATCATATCAAACTCGATAGCAGCCTTCGGCGGATTTTGGATCGCGTTTGCAAGCGCAGAAAAAACGTTAACCGGAATGGCTTTTTTGATGACAATGGTGACAGCAATGTTGGGAACCGCGTTTGTGATGGCTTCCGGCACTGTCTATAACAACTATTTTGATCGGCATATGGACGCAAAAATGGCACGCACTCGCAGCAGGGCCTCGGTCACAGGGAAAATGCCGCCAGCCATGATCTTAACATATGGCTCTGTTTTAGGAATCGCAGGTCTTGCCATGCTTTATTCCCTCGATCCATTAACGGCCTTTCTCGGACTGGCCGCCTTTATTTTTTATGCGATCATCTATACGGTATGGGTGAAACGAACGTCTGTGTGGAGCACATTTGTCGGGAGCTTTCCAGGAGCCGCGCCGCCATTGATGGGGTATTGTGCCGTAACCGGTGACTTCAGTATGACAGCAGTGCTGTTGTACACGATTATGTTTCTGTGGCAGCCGCCGCATTTTTGGGCGATTGGGATAAGACGCAAAGAAGAATATCGTGCCGCTGGCGTTCCGCTTTTGCCAGTAGTCAAAGGCAATCATGTAACAAAAATAAAAATGATGCAATATATTGCCGTCCTGGTGCCGGTCACGCTATTATTTCCTTTCTCTCTCGGCACCGGCCATATCAGCCCATTTTATTTCTTAGCCGCCTTGGTTCTCGGAGGCATATGGATCAAAAAAAGCATCAAAGGATTCAAAACAGACGATGACGTGAAGTGGGCAAAGGATATGTTTGTCTACTCGCTTATTTATTTTTGCTTGCTGTTCTTCATCATGATGATCGATTCATTTATGATGTTTCTGATCAGATGATGCAAAAAGAGCCACACATTAATGTGACTCTTTTTTATTTGAAAAAACAGCATCTAATAGAAATGTCACGGCAAAAAACACAGCCATGCAAATCAAAAATCGTATAATCTCACTCAAAATCCAGCTATCAGCTATGCGCATACCATCAGTTTCTCGAAGGGTTGCGCATATTGAAAAAATCATGAGTATGTTTTTTAGGGTTTCTTTATTCATAAAATACCATCGCTTTCTCGATAGGATGACTTAAAGGCAATGAGATAAGTCATAAAGATATAAAATGTGTCGCATCGTTGCATGTTTTGATTGAAAGAAATCATTGTTTTTTTGCCAGCCAATTGTAAAGCTCAGGCAAACAGATGAAAACCGTTTCTGTGAAAAAGCAGATCTAATCGAATGCTTCTATACTCTCTCCACAAATAAAAAATGCTAAGAAATACATTTGTTTCTCTAATCTATAAACCCGCATTCTTTTTCCATCATCAGGTATTATAAGCCAAAAACAAACAAAAAAATAGACTTGCGTTTGAGTTGTATGAAAGTGAAATTGCAAGAATAACCCATACGGTGATAATATATTGTTTGATTTTCCCATATTCATAGATCTGGAGGTCATACAAAAGTGAAGGGAATATTTTTAGTTGTTCAGCTTGGATTTTCTATTATGGTATTTCTGTTTTTAGCTGCTGTTAATTGGTATCAAGGAAGCGAGCTTGTTTCAGATCGATTTGATTGGAACTATACTGCTAAACTCTCAAAACTGCTAAATGGAATTGATGCCGTCAGCAGCCCCAAACAAATTTCACAGCTTGATTTTTTCATCTACTCCGCTAAACATTACCCTGTTATGAGTGCGTTAATGATCATCTCCTTCTTATATGTTCTGGCCGCTCTTTTTTTACTTATATACTCAGTCAAATGCAATAAGCAAGAGATTCATTTGGACTGCTGACCCGGTGACATTCGTTTTATAGCCCCTTAACTCTTTCCAGATGCATACAGGCAGCTGGCATAAATGTATTTGTTTTAGTGAGGGAAATATACTTTCGGCTCTTAACCTAGGTTTTCGGAACTTCTTGCTCCATTTTACGTATACCTTATTAGGAGGGATTAAACGATGAAAGAATATGAATTCGTAAGAGTTGAGCTGAGTACGATGAGAAGAAGACCTAAAGAAGACTACCAGCAAATCATCCATGATTATGCAAAAAGAGGCTGGAGATTTGTTCAGATTTTCGCTCCCAGTATAGATGGGTATGGGGCAGCTGCTTATTTTGAAATCATATTTGAAAGAGATGCAGAAAAAGCTTAATCGATATGACTAAGCTTTTTCGTTTCCCCTATATCTGCATCTATACAATTTCTGCAAATGCGGCATCACATGATTTGGCTAAATCTTGTGGCGCCAACTTTAGCTGCATACCGATTTTCCCTGCACTCACAATGATAAAATCAAGCGTTTCTGCAGATGCATCAATATAGGTCGGGAACAATTTTTTCATGCCAATTGGCGAGCAGCCGCCGCGAAGATAGCCAGTTACCGCTAATAGCTCCTTCATTGCAATCATTTCTATTTTCTTTTCCCCTGTCACCTTTGCTGCCTTTTTTACATCTAACTCTTCTGCAACGGGTACAACAAAGACATAATAATGATTTGTTCCTGCTGCTGCAACCAACGTTTTATATACATATTTCACAGGATAACCGATTTTTTCCGCAACAGAGATGCCATCTACAGGCTGGCCGTCTGTTTTATACCCTAATAACTCATAAGAGATGTTCTGCTGTTCTATCAGACGAACCGCATTTGTTTTTGCTATTTTTTTCGCCATCGTTTTCACCCACTATCAAAATGATGTATGTCTAACTTCTTGCAGTAATATGTAAATTCTATCATCCTAACCTGCATTTTCAAGGTTACTAGCATTGAATCAACGAAAGGACAAACTGATTACCATGGATGCCTATAGCCCATTATTAGTCTACATGGAACAAAACAGGAATGAACAAATAACTCCCACATACAATTTGTATGAATGGAAAATAAAGGAGTGGTTGCTTTGTATCATTACTTTTATGGCCCTGCGTTAATTCCTTACTTTTCACATACTCATAACCCTCAAAGAAGTCCAGACTTTTCAGAAAGACAGCGAAGAAGAGAAATCACATTGACTGTAGATGGCTTTGTCCCCCCATCTTCCACCGAAGATCTTGGAGACGGCTTTTATTCTTACGCATGGACGAACCAACAGGTCATCAATCCAGGTGAATACTTAGTTTGTCATCTTGAAGGAAGAGATATCAACGTGATAAATGGCGGGTTCACTCCGCGCGATACTGCTCCATTGTATGCGGTAGCAAGCTTTCCAAGACGAAGAAACCAATGGGTCATTATCATTCATAATCCTGTGCAAACCCAAAGAGCCATATCGCTTTATTTGATTGCGAAAAGGTAGCACAACATGTTATCAGAAACCCTGCATTCAGGAACAGAAAAACGGGTAGGGACACATTAACATCGGCATTTTCCTACCCGTTTTTGGTCTGGGCAAACTCTCACCTGTCACTCTTTCAATTCCCCTCAATTTCTTCATCTTTCTCTACTGCCATGGTATCAGAGAAAATTGTTATATGTTATCATTATACCCAGTAAAAAGAAAAGAGGATTAGATATATGGTTCTCCTTAAAACGAATCGATTACGATTAAAAACGATTGATATTCCCCTTCTTGACGCCGCGTCTAAACAAGATCATCAGGCTATCAAAGACTTAGGTTATGAAACAAATGGTGAATGGCCAAATTCTGATTTTTTTGAAGCGATACCTTATTTCCGCGAGATTTTAGTCAAAAACAATGGAACAAAAGGATTTGATTCATGGATTATTGTAAAGAAGGACAGTCATGAAATTGTTGGGGGAACTGGATTTTTAGGTGAACCAGACGAAAATGGCATGATTGAAATCGGTTTTGCAATAAATAAAAGTCATCGCCGCAAAGGTTATTGTGTGGAAGCCGCCCAAAAACTAATAAACTGGGCATTAAGCCAAGAAACAGTAAACCGGATCACCGCAAGATGCGAACATGATAATCTAGGCTCACAAAAAACCTTGGAGAAGTTAGGGTTTATATTGGATCATAAATCAGCGGATTATAAACATTGGATATATGTTACAAAGTAGAGTTCTTAATTACAAAAGCAGGCACTGCGCCTGCTTTTGTTTGGATTATTTACCTCTGTGCTTCTTTTTCGCTTTTTGCTTTTTGAGCATATACCTTTGCTCTTTTACATGTTCTCGTTGTTCTTTCATTATTTGTTTTTTCTTTTGCTTTCTTGCTTCAAGCTCTAGCTTTATCGCCTCTTGAGCTTTAGAAGCTACTCCGGCGTTTTTCAACTCTTTTGAAACCTGGCGCTGCAATCTTTTTGGATTGATCTTTTTTTGACGTCTGCCTTGTAAACTCACTCCTTCCTGCTCAGCTTGGGCCATCATATTCAAAAGTTGGTTATGAACAAACTCTAATACTTCAGAATCCCTCGGCTCTTTGCCAAAAAGATGACGAAAGGCTCTTAGCTTTCCATTGTTCACAACTTCAACAACGCCTACCCAAAACTGACCATCGTAGTAAATCGTTAATTTCATAACGATTCCCTCCTCATAAAAGATATTAAAGAATGATGGACATCCCGAGGAGGGGAAGGTTACTGACATTCTCAATCATGCATCCGGACTACCAACCGAATCGTGTTTTTTCATTCTTTACCATATACAGAAAAGAGTGTAACATTTCTTCTCCAACTATTAAACTCTTATTTTATTTAGATCATTGCTGGAGAATAGGAGTCTTCACTCGCAAATTTATTTCTCAAGCCCTGCTATGTTACAGATGGGAGACGATACATTCTGCATACCCTTCGAGTTTAAATTCTCCAAGACCGTGAGGCAGCAACATATGATCTCCTTTTTCGAAAGGATAGACATACTCACCAGAGATCATACGGCCCTCCCCTTCAATCACACTGATAAGAAGGAATGGTTTTTGCTGCTTTAAGCTTGCTGATCCTGATAAGTTCCATTTCCCCACCGAAAAGTAAGCGCATTCAACTAATGTCGTTGTAAGCAAATCCTCAATTTGTTCATGGTGAACCGTTTGCCGCTCTGGAATAGATGGGACCTCTATCACTTCGATGCTCTTTTTCAGATGAAGCTCGCGCAGCTTGCCTTCTGCATCTTTTCGGTCATAATCATATAATCTGTAGGTTGTGTCTGAGTTCTGCTGCGTCTCTAAAGCAAGAATACCTTTTCCAATCGCATGAACAGTACCGCTTGGCACATAGAAAAAATCCCCCGGCTTTACCTTTACACGGCGCAAGAGCTCATCCCATTCTCCACGCTCTATCATGGTAGTTAGTTCTTCCTTTGTTGTTGCATTGTGGCCATAAATAATCTCGGCATCTTTTTGGCAGTCAATAATGTACCAGCATTCTGTTTTTCCAAGCTCACCGTTTTCATGTATGTTGGCATATTCATCATTCGGATGCACCTGAACAGATAAGTCCTGGTCAGCATCTAATATTTTTGTAAGCAGAGGGAAACGGTCCCCTTCAAGCTGTCCGAATAAATGTCTGTGATGTTCCCATAATTCGCTGAGCGTGAACCCCTTATACATTCCGTTTTGAACAACGCTTTGACCATTTTGATGCGCGGCAAAAGCCCAGCACTCTCCTGTTCGTTGTGACGGAATGGTATAGCCAAAATCAGCTAAAGCGGTCCCGCCCCAAATTCTTTCTTTGAAAACAGACTTGAAAAATAACGGTTCAGTCGTCATGAAAATCCCCCGCTTTATTCGATTTCTTCTAGCAGCTTATAGGCTTCTTCTGTTGTTTGCACGGAGAGCAGCCGCTCCCTATAATTGTCATCCATAAGCTTTCGAGATAGCATCTGCAGTATTTTGAGATGCTGGTTTCCCCCGCTCTCTTTCGGTACAGCAATCATAAAGATTAATTTAGCTTCTGATCCATCCAGGCTATTCCAATCAACGCCTGATCGTTTGATCCCAAAGGCAACACTCGGCTCCCTGACCGCCTCAGACTTTCCGTGCGGAATCGCGATATTCATGCCAATCGCCGTTGTTCCCTGTTGTTCACGATTCAAAATGGCTTGTTTAAACCCGCTCTCTGAAAATAGCGCACCTCTGCGGGACAATTTCTGAATCAATTCATCTATGATGTCATCCCTCGTTTCCCCCGATAAATTTGGTTCAATTAATTCCGGGCTGATAATATCTGTCAGTTTTTTGATTTCCGACATCTCAGCTTTTTGGCTTTGAATTGGCTGCTTTATTTCATTTGCTGCCGCAGCTTCACTTGGCGCGGAGGGCGGTGCAGTTTCACTGAGCACAGGAGACGCCGTAATATCCTTTTTTAGTACATTGACGAACAGAGCAGTGACAAGAGATCCTGCAATCACAGCAATAAAAAACATCAAGACATGATCAACTGCGCCAAGCACTGCAACGATAGGTCCGCCGTGCGCCACTCTGTCTCCCACATTGCCAATCATGGCTATCACAGAACCTGTCATAGAACCTGCCATAATACTTGGAATGACTCGAAGAGGATCCTGCGCCGCAAATGGAATCGCTCCTTCAGTAATGCCGAAGAGTCCCATCGTAAATGCCGCTTTCCCCATTTCTCTTTGAGATGCCTCGAATTTTCTTTTTCCTAAAAACGTCGCAATGCCAAGGCCAATCGGCGGGATACAAATGGCGACAGCAATTGGTCCCATAATTTCATAATTTCCTTCTCCAATCATTGCCGATCCAAACAGAAACGCCACCTTATTTACGGGACCGCCCATATCAAATGAGATCATCGCCCCTAAAATCAATGCCAGAAGGATCGAGCTCGACCCTTTCATCCCCGCCAGCCAAACTGTTAAAGAGGCGAAAATTTGAGCTACAGGCGCGCCGATCAAAAACACAAACGCTAAACCTACAATCAGTGATGCAAACACCGGAATAATAATAATCGGCATAATCGGCTGGATGGCTTTTGGAACTTTTAATTTTTTGATCCAAAGTGCAGCGTATCCGGCCAAAAACCCGGCAATAATCCCCCCGAGAAATCCGGCGCCGCTTGCGCTGTCATAAAAACTTCCAGTCGCCGCAATATATCCGCCGATCATCCCTGGCACAAGCCCTGGTTTATCAGCGATGCTATAGGCGATATAGCCGGCTAAAATCGGAATCATAAATGAAAATGAAGCACTGCCGATCTGTTCAATCGTTTTCCAGAAGGAATCATCCGGAATAACTAAGCCTTTAGGTGTTTTCTCCCCTCCAAGCGTTAATGCAACCGCTATCAATAATCCGCCGACAACAATGAAAGGAACCATAAATGAAACGCCGTTCATTAAATGACGGTAAATTGGATTTTGTTTCTTCTCCTGATGATTGACGGATTCCGATTTTAAAGCGGAACGATAGACCGGTATATCCCCGTTAAGAGCTTTTTGAATCAATTCTTCCGGTTTGCGGATGCCGTCCTGTACCCCCACAGACAGCAGTTTTTTGCCTATAAACCGGTCTTTGTTTACCGAGCGGTCTGCAGCAATAATGATTGCGTCCGCTTCGCGAATTTCCTCTTCGGTTAGCTTATTTTCGACACCAATTCCCCCCTGGGTCTCAACTTTGATGCTAACGCCCAGTCTGTCAGCAGCTTTTTGCAGATTTTCCGCTGCCATATACGTATGGGCGATTCCATTCGGACAAGATGTAATCGCTAACAGTTTCATAGGAAACCTCCTTTAAAGTGTGAATAATAAGATCTTGTCTCAACTGTATACCGAAATCAGCTCATTAAAATCGCTTTTTTTACCATAGGCTTCCGGTAATAAAGGCATTTTTCCCTATAACAAAAAAAAGCAAGGAATAATCCCTGCTTTTAATAATCCAAATGAGATAAAAATGTCATGACATTGGCTTCTTTCGTCAGCTTCTGGACGAAGGCCGGCTGCTCGCTAAGATATGAAAGCTCGCTAAACAGCTGCTTTGTCATGGTTTGATCCTCGTGTTTGACAGCCAGCATAAAAACGAGCGAAACTTTTTCATTTCCCCATTCAAGCGGCTCCTTTAATGTGGCAATCGCGATTGCTGATTGTTTAATAAATTTAGCGTTTGCATGAGGAATGGCAATGCCTGATCCAATATTTGTCGCCGACATTTTTTCCCTCATCACCGCATGAACCGCATAGTCCTTATCAACATAGCCTTTCTCACACAAAGCTGTCGCCAGCTGTTCGATTAACTTGTAGCGATGCTCCGCCTCCTGCTGCAAAAAAACCAAAAAAGGAGTCGTATTGTTCAGCATCTGAAACGTTTTTTGTTTTTGGCGGTGTGATTCGCCCAGCTGACGTATAAACGCACTTAATTTCATCTCTTCGCCAGGCTCTAAAAGCGGAGACACAACAATATGGGGAACCGTTATATTCTCCAGCGCAATGGTGGATATGACAAGATCAATATCCTCATGCTTTTTGATATAATCCTTTAAATCGGCCTTTGCAATACAGGCCATTACAGCGATTTGATGACATTTCCGTTCAATTTTTGTCCGCAGCAATTGTGACATCCCAATCCCCATGTGGCAGACGATAATCGCCTTTTTATGTGTCTCGCTGCTGCACTGCATCCGTTCGATCGCTGCCTGAAAATGCAATGTCAAATATGCTGCCTCTTCCTCAGGAATATGAAGATCAAAAGTTTGATTGATATCTTCCAAAACATCAATGATGAGGTGGAACAAATAAGGGTACATCTTTTTGATGTCATTGAGCATAGGATTTGCTACAGAAAGATCGTAGCTCAGCCGTTGTAGCACAGTATTGAGATGAATGTTCAAACCATTAATCAAATCCTGATCCTTATGAAAATCCATCATTTTCAGCTCTGAAACACGATTGATTAAATGCCCTACAACCTTAGGAAGCACAGCATTTTCAAGGTTCTCTTCTGTCTGCAATGGATAACGAACTTTACCGCCCAATATATGTAATGTTAAGTACACGGCTTCTTCTTCAGGGAAGCGGATTGCAAAAACCGGTTCAAGCCGCTGTAAACAAGCAAATGTCCATTGATATTCTTTCTTCTTTTTTACTGCCGCCATTTCTTTTGGGGACAATGAAATCGGCTGCTTCATTTTGATGCGGCGGACCATTAACAATGTATGCAGCAGCAAACTTTCAAACGTTTCGTCTGTGAAATAGAGGGAATGCTTTTTTTGTAGTGATTTGATTTCTTTCGTCACAAAGTCTACTTCATAATGTAAAAACTTACTTTTAATAAATTGGCTGGTAAACTCTGTATTGTGAATCAAATCAGATATTCTTGCCAATGCCTTTCTTTTATTTCTTTCGTTCCCTTCAACCTTTAATCCAAGCCGCTGCCTAGAAACCAGTGTGAGATCAAAACGCTTCAGCCACTCTTCTACTGCGTATAAATCCTTTTTTATGGAAGATCGATTGACAAAATGCCGAGCGGCAATGTCTTTTGCGGAAACAGGCTTCGGATTCATTAATAAGTCATAAGCAATGTGCAGCATTCTTTCTTCATCGCTCCGCTGCCTAGAAGAAAAATGTTCAGTATGTAATTGTTGGCTTAGCCAGGTCCTTTCCTGTTCTTCTATATGTAAATAAACGCCCAACCCTGGTTTTCGAATAAGCTGTGCATGAGAATGCTCATTGAGATAATCCTCGATCACTTTCAAATCATTCCGGATTGTTTTTTCAGAACACTGTACCCTATCTGCGAAATCTTGCACAACTAAATAGTCATCAGGTTCAGATAACAACAGATACAAAATCTCTTTTTGTCTTGTATTTATGTATTCCATCTGTTTTTCTATCCTTCCTGTCAGTATCTACTTGAGCAAATTGATAGTATAAGTATACTATATAAGAAACCGTTTACATTATAAAATAAAATCATAGAGACAAAAGTTTCGTTTTTTACCGAAGCTTCCGGAAAAAAGCGATTTTTATATTCTTTGAGTTTGCTATGTAATGTATTTTTTATCGTTATTCAGCAGAAATTCATAAAAATACTCCAATTCTTCACCTATTTAGAACGGGGATTTTCTAATGTATGAGTACGAAAATAAGAACATGATGAAGAAAAGTGATTTGGTATCTTCGGGGATAAAGTGCAGGTAACAAAATTTCCACACGCTCAACAAACTAATAACCATCAAATGTGTGCTATTAACATTTTAAGGATGGCCATTCTCTCTCAGCAATTTTCAATCATAAATACAAACTCTGTGCAGAGCACACAATAGTCTTAGCTCAAATCAATTGATCGTTCACATATTATTAACATTTATTTACAAGGAAAATAATTACTTTTATTGAATTGTTATAGTGCAAGACAAAAAACTTTAAAGGAGTGTTTCAAAATGAATTTCAAAAAAACTGTTGTTTCTGCTTTATCGATTTCTGCGTTAGCTCTGTCGGTCAGCGGGGTAGCTTCAGCTCATGAAATAAACTCCACACCTACTGAAGTAAAGAACATTTCTATTTCACCTACACATGTTATCAAGATTCAAGACTATAATTTACCTCTAAAAGTTGGAGAAACCTATTCTGTTAAAAATAATTCAGCTACTCGTTATTGGACTGATAACCAAAAAGTTGCTGAAGTCGATCAAAATGGTTTAGTGACGGCTAAATCAAAAGGGAAAGCCACGATTACTTTGTTTAAAGGTACTGCAGTATTCGGAAAAGTATATGTAACGGTTTATTAATCTCTTATCCGCCAGATTTTCTGGATGTAAAACACGCATGAATAAAATAAGGTCCCCCTCTAAAAAGAGAAGGGACCTTATTTTAATTCAATTGCGCTTCAAGTTTAGATTTAGTTTTGGGAATACATCATACATTGGTGTATATTGTGTTTCAGTAGCTTAACCCCGAATAAATCCACCTTCTGAATGAATAATTTGTCCAGTTATCCATTCAGCCTCATCACTTGCAAGAAAAGCAATAATTCGTGCCGCATCATCTGGTGTGCCAATACGCCCCATTGGAAATTTAGGTGAAAGAAAATTTCTTATTTCATCTGTCATCCATGTAGAATCTGTTGGACCTGGGTTTACAGCGTTAACAGTGATGCCCAATGGTGCAAGTTCTTGTGATAACGACCTAGTAAAGGCAGAAATAGCTCCTTTAGTAGCTGCATACGCTAACTCCCCAGGCAAAGGACCTAAATCCTGCCCTGATGTCATATTGATGATTCTTCCTGATAGTAAATTAGATTTTTTAAACCGACGGGCGAATTCAACACAAAGAAGAAAATTCGATCTCATATTAACCGCATAATGATCATCAAGTGATTTAGCATCTAACGATACATAATTATCACTTGCGGAATGAGCTGCATTATTAATAAGGATGGAAGGATATCCTAATTCATCTGAAATTTTTTCATGTATTGTGAATGCAGCATGTGCATCTGATAAATCAATTTTCATTGCCTCACAGCGGACACCCATACGTAAAATTTCCTGTTGGAATTCTTCTATCCAGGCCGCATCAGAATTCCAGTGAGTAAAGAAGATATGTATACCCTGTGAGGCTAACTTACGACAAATAGCCGTACCAATATCCCCTTGACTGCTTGCTCCTGTAATTAGTGCAATTTTTTCTCGAGAATGACTCATTATTTTAACCTCCAATTTATACGGAGTATCTCTATTATTATGGTAACAAGCTATCCAAAGAATATAATCTATTAAATCAAACAGAGCTGACTTTGAATACATTTCAAAATCAGCTCAAAAAAACATTTTCGTCTCAAAAAATATTAAATAGAAAAAAATAAGAGTTGGACAACTAATTACTACTTAATCACAAGTGGCTGATTCTAAGTCATTGAATGTCTCTTTTTAAAGAGCCTTTCAATCATTCACATTGCTTTTCATTAACCATTCTACTTCCGTTAATTCTTGTTTTTGAACGTCTATTGTGTGTTTTTTCGTGAAATGGGTTTTCACAGCTTCTTCGTTTTCCCAAATCTCCCAAAGCATTATTTTACGTTCTAATGGCTCAAGCGGATAAGCATGGAATGTAATACAACCCTCTTCTTTGTTCGTTTCTTCCTCAAGTTTTTTGAATTCCTTCATTATCTCATTAAGGTCTTTATCACTGATGATTTTTAAACATGCCGTTATGTAATGCATCGAAATTCCCCCTCCTATCATTTTATGGCTTTTCATTATAACATTTTCTTGAAAAAGATAGATGCCATTTATAAATCATTAAACGAGAGATTTAGTCATTGCTCTAACATATTATCGCGAAGCCGAAAAATATCTTGATTTATTAAATCTTGAAGAAAATCGCCTATGAAATTCATAAGAATCGAAAGCACATTTATGAGTCCAAAGCGATTTTTAATCTGGCGTATGTCAAAGCAAAGAAGAATGATTTAAAGGCTGCGTTAGAATTATACCAGGAAGGTCAGAAGGTTGCTTCCCGACACAACAACCAGGAAGTAACCGAGAAATTAAAACTGGTTAAAGGTCTTTATTTATCATTTGACTTACAAACACTTAGAGAAGTGTTCAAGTTCTTCAAAGAGAAAAACCTTTATGGTGATATGGAAGAATACGCTGTTGCTGTTGCTGATTTTTTGACCAACAAAGAAGACAGACATGATGCGGTCGATTTTTATCAAATGGCAATTGAAGCACGTAAACAAATTCAAAGGGGGAAACATTTAAATGAAAAAATGTAAAATTGCAATTTGTTTAGCGCTCTTGCTTGGCATTGTTGGAGTATCCAGCGCTTCATACGCTCTTTCTGAGCAGTCGACTTATAAGGTCGCAGATAGAGCAGCAACTTAATATGATATTAAGAAATAACCTCATTTTGGACTTTAGAAATGGGGTTTTTATTTTATCTTCTCAACTCAATATTATTCCTGAGTTTTCATTTAAATCATATACTGCATTAATAAACCGACAGCCCCTATAAAAAGTAAAAAACCCTTGCGCAGCAAGGGTTTAAGCTATGATTCCGACTGGGCTCGAACCAGGGATCACTACCCTGTCACAAGATAGCGATTATGTTCTGACACGAACAGACGTTTTATTCCCAAACCCTATTTTATAGGGTTTTCTTACATAAGTTTCTGATTAAAAATATTCCTTTTTGTTTGATTAAATTTGTATAAAGCCCGCCTAAAAAACGTCGGGCTTTTAATTAATTCTTGTTGGTTATACTGTTTTACAGTTGTTGGTTTTGGGCTGTAATAAGATGGTCAGGGCTATACCTGATGCCAGAGTTAAAAAATAGCCACATAGCATAAAATAGGGGGCGATTTCGTTTTTGAGAAAATAAAGCCCAAAGAGAATAACGGCTGTACCGATAGTGAAATAAATCGGCTTTTTACTTTTCAAAGTCAAACGGCTTGATTGAGAAAACTTTTTGTAGATTAAAGGCAAGCCGGTATAACCCCCTATGAAAAATGTAAATAAAATAGACCAAAGGAAACCGATTGGCGAGAAATAGCTCTCGGAAAATATTCCGTCGAAAGCCCAATTGCTCAACACAACGAAGCCAAATAGATAAACAAATGCCAATATGATCTTGACCATGATATCCCTCCCCTACAATCCAATATACACGTGATATAAGGTTGTTTAAATGGGTAAAACCATTCATTTACTTTTCAATCTTCCCGCTTCTTCAAAGCCTAATACTTTAATCAATAGCCCCATTTGTTACTTTCATCTCATTTACCAATATTATACACCAAGATAAGATGGGGACGAAAACATTAAGGAGGGATAAAATGAAAAAATTACTTGTGGGTGTGGTTTTTGCCCTAGCTTTGAGTTTTTCATCTCTGTTTAGTCCTCAAAGTGCAAATGCTGCCGAAAAAGTGGACAAGAATTCTGATCTGATTATTGATAAGGCGACCTTTCACGAGGTAACAAAACAAAAAAACTTAAGAACCCTTTCATCTGAGAAAATCCCAACTGTTAAAGAAGTGAATAAGGCTTTAAACAGTATGCATGTCAGCAAAGATCATCCATATCAAGAAATTGATCTCGGTAATGGTTTCACTGTGGAAATGGGCGTCAGTACAGATATGGGAATGGAAAAGATAAAAACACAGGCCACCCAAAATAAAACTGCAAGTGGCTATTACGCTGTAAAGTTTACAGGGATAAATTATATGATATTCGAGTAAGTGACAACTATTCATACGAATATGGAAAGAAAATAACAAAGTGGGAAAGCCCGCCAAGTGCATCCGCTTCAGGTTTTGCTGGCTGGAATGGTAAAATCACTTCCAAGAAAATTGCAAACATTGATAAAACAGCTAAGGATGCAATCGCCAATTCTGATTACACGTTTGTAAAGTATGGAGGTAACCGCCACGGCCATATGGAATTACGATTCACTGCAACCGGAAACTGGTACACACATCACGTTTCTATTAAATAAGAGAAAAAGCCCTCCCAATCGGGAAGGGCTTTTTTATTTAAGAAGGGATTCGAGCTTCGCTTTAGTTTTCGGGCCATAAATGCCATCAGGATTTAAACCATTCATCAGCTGGAATCGTCTTACTGCGTCATTAGTTTCCAAACAAATAATCCGAATAGGTAAATTGACACATATCAAATTATTCATTTCACACTTTTGAATTACATCGCTGTCTATTTCTTCATTTTCCCATGGTAAAATTTTGTTGGAGCTATTCAAACGAAAGGATATGATCATGAAAGTATTTGAAGCCAAATCACTGCTTTCAGAAGCAGATAGACGTTCAAAGGAATACAAGGAATTAAGAAGTCAGATGGTCAATCTAAAAAAGGCTTTTAAAGCTGTAGCTGATTTAGATGACAGTGAGTTTTCCGGCAAAGGCGCTGACAACATTAAAGCATTTTATCAAGACCATGCAGGTGTAGCTGACAATTGGATTGACTTACTTGATATGAAAATTGCTTTCTTGACAAGCATTTCAGGCACTCTAGAGGACGCCAGCTTATCTGATGCTTATATAGAAGAATCCTTCTTAGAACACGAGCTGGCTAACGCCTACACAAAATCAAAATCTATTATGTCTGAACAAAAGAAAGCCATGAAAGATATCTTACATGATATCGACGATATCCTTCCGCTTGATCTGTTTTCAACTGAGGACTTTAAAGACGAACTCGCCGATGCGGAGGACAAACGCAAAAAAACAGTCGATAAACTAGGCAGCGTGGACGAAGCACTTGTTACTGAATATGCCCAATCAGAGCCAAACGAGCAATTCATCAAGAAGGACTTTCAAAAGCTTGAGGAATCCACTGGCAAGGGTAAGAATGCTACACCCATCCATTACAATGCCAAGGCGTACCGTGACAGTGACATACATAAGAAAAAAGGCGATATCGAGAAACAGACTGAAGCTTATTTGAAGATCAAGAAAGATGAAACGAAAGAACGAGAAATCAAAGAGCTGAAAAAGAAGCTAGCTGACGGAGTGACGGATCCAGATGAATACTTAGACATTGCCAAGAAGGTCGGCTATGAGAATCTTACCCCTGAACAGCTTGAATTTGTTTCATTTCTTGAACAGCGTAAAGCTTTCATGGATAACGGAAAAGAAGTGTTGCAAATCATAGGTGATGGCGCCAAGGGTGCGATTGTTGGTATATACGATCTTGCCAAGGATACCGGTGAAGGAGCCATTCAATTCGGATGGAATATCGGTTGGACAATTGACAACTTAAACAAGGATCCTCAAAAAGTGCTGGATACAGTTCTGGAATACGACTATCAAGCTGCCTTTCAAAGTATGGTCGACACATTGAAGGATAATTGGGATACAAAAATGATTCACGGGGATGCATACACGCGGTTGCACTATGTTACTTATTTGGGCGGAAGTCTTCTGTTATTGAAAGGTGGAAAGTCCTCTGTCTCAACAGGCTCGAAAGATCTTGCTAAAGTTGGGAAAACAGCTAGTGATACAATTAAGAAAGGTGGAAAGTCTGTAAAACAGTTTGTCAAATCTCCTGTTAACCGGTATACTCCTGCATTAGAAGGAATCCTTCAAGATGCTGAGAATACCATTAATGTGAAAAATACTCCGCTGCTAAAAAGCATTGCGGAAGATAAAAAAGAGAGTGTTCTCAGAAGATCTGAACGTTCTAACAACATGGGTACAGGTAATATCAAACAAGGTGATAGTACCCCTCTCGCACCTGGCGGCGGATTAGCTGCTCATGAAGCAAAAGGCGGGCACCTTATTGAAAGACACGTTGGGAAGACCGACGAAGAATTAATAGAAAGACTGAGAACTGATCCTAACCCACATATTACAGCTTCATCTACTTTTAAAGATAGGGCTACCGCTGAGAGAATTGCTAATTCAGTCTTAAACGATCCAAAAAATATAAAGAAAATCGAAAATTGGATTGATGATCCTAAAAAACCTAAATTAATGTTAAAATACAAGGGCGAGGGAGAAATAATCGGCAGAAGTGTAACAAGAAATTCAGAACTAGTAGAGAACGTTACAAATGCAAAAATTATACTCAAAAAAGATAACAACGGTAACTTTATTCTTACAGGATATCCAACCAAATAGAAAGAGAGGAAGTATCATGGATGAAAGTTATGATTTCTTAGACGAATTAGAAAATTTTTTAGGTGCAACATTTCATCAAGATATCAGATCCCCTGAACATGCATTAGACGAATTTATTGAGGAAATTAGTAAAGAAGGTTTGCTATTTACAGTTAAGTTTTGCGAAGAGTTTCTAAATAGCGATCTAACTAAAGAAAAAAAGGAAGACATTATAAAGTGTAATGCAGAAATATATTTCCCGACAATTGGATTACCACCTATAGAATGGTTGAAAAGTGTAATAGAAAAACTAAAAGAAGCTATTTAAAAGAAACACTGAAAGGCCCCCATTTTAAGAGGGCCTTTTTATATTACTTCAATTTCGCTTTTGTAGCTGGTTCATAATAGCCATCTATACCGAAGTTTTTGGCTTACTTATCTGGATAGAAACGCAATGCCGCCAACGCTGTTTGGATCTGCTCAACAGCATCGCTGTGCATCAATGGGTTTTTCACTTTGAAAATGCACGAAGGCAGATTAAAAACCATGAAGTTATTTTTTACTTGATGTTTTGCCGCCAAGTGCTTTTAATTTAGCAAAAAAAGATCAGGCTCCAATCAATCTTAGTTTCCCGAAAGTTGGACAGAGTCTGATATTGCAGCTGCTGGTGCAAAGATTGCTGAATTACCCGAATTCGCTAATGCAGAAAATGGTGTGACTATATTCGGAGAGTATAAAGGTGTTAGGGTTGGAGTTATTAAAACAAATGGAGAAATAGGAACCATTTTCCCAGATGCCACTAAACAACCATAGACAAAGTATGGAGGATCAATATGAACTTAGAGAAAAAAATGGAAGCTATATTAATTAAAAGAAAAGAACTTAATCTTAATGATGACTATGGAATTCAAAAGAGTTGGGATGAAATAATTGAAGTACTATCAGAAAATGAGGAAAATACAATTAGCTATCTAGAAAATTGTAATAAAGAAGATTTATATTGGATCAGTGAGGTATTTGAAGATTTAGCTGAAAGTTTACAAAGTAAAGAACTTATTAATTGTTTAAGAAAATTAGATGAAAAATACCCTGACTTAGAAATGACAAATGATATCGATATAGCAGAAAGTTATATAGAGTAAGATACGTACTATCTCTTAGATTTGAAGTTAATCGTTCTTAGTGGTGATAAGTAATGATTGAACCGAAATTCCTGATCCTGTGTTTAGATTCCTTGGTGGGTATTTCTAACAGGATATTGATTCTCCAGAGTCAGCACTGGACGAATACTTAGAAGAGATTCCAAAAGAAGAGCAAGAAACTGATATAGTTGCATTGAAAGATTTTATTAACAGCGATTATTCGGATGAAGAAAAGAATGATTTTATCGATGAAGCTGCTGACGGAGTGGACGTTCTTAGTTACGGCGTATCTCCAATCATATGGCTCGAACAAGTTATTCAAAAAATCGAAAAGAATATTGAAACTTTATAATCCATTAAACCTAGCATAGAAACAGAGCTGATTTTGAATTCACTTCAAAATCAGCTTAAAAAAACTTTCGTCCCCAACTCGATGAATGATGACAAAATCAATAAATAAGCAAAATAAAAAACCCTTGCTACGCAAGGGTTTAAGCTATGATTCCGACTGGGCTCGAACCAGCGACCTCTACCCTGTCAAGGTAGCGCTCTCCCAGCTGAGCTACGGAATCATGATATGTATGGCTGGGTATGTTGTTGTCTTTCTGACAAGTTCTATTATATAACCTTCCCTTCTATTCGTCAACTGCTTTTTCAGAAAAACTTTTTTTGGACTTGCTGTTCTGTTCCCCGGCCATTATAATATGTCTTAATTTTCTAACAATAGGGGTGATGGGGTTTTGCATTCTTTGATTTCTTCCGATGATGTTTGGATATTATGGGGGTTTATTGCGGTGTGGGCGGCAGTGAGCATCGGGCTGGAGCAGCGCTTTAAGTGGGCGTCCGCTGTGTCGGGTGCTATTATCGCCCTGGCAGGTGCTATGGTGTTTACAAATGTAGGAGTGCTTCCTGTTGAGTCGCCTGTGTATGACACTGTGTGGTCTTATGTGGTACCACTGGCGATACCACTTTTATTGTTTCAGATCAATGTTAGGCAAATTTTTAAGGAAAGCAGGCGTTTGCTGTTTATTTTTCTGATTAGCTCCGTTGGAACAGTGCTTGGCAGTATCCTGGCTTTTTTTCTACTCAAACAGCATATTCCTTACTTAGATAAAATCGGTGGGATGATCAGCGCCTCTTATATCGGCGGCGGGATCAACTTTGCGGCGATGGCGGCAAAATTTGAGACGCCTGGTGAATATGTGTCGGCTACGGTTGTGGCTGATAATTTTATGATGGCGCTTTTGTTTTTTATTTTAATCAGCATTCCTGCACTCAAATGGTTTCAGCGGCATTATGCCATGCCGTTTGAAGAGAAAGTAAAAGCCGATGGAAACAGCGGAAACAGTGCTGAAAGCTATTGGAAACGGAAGGATATTTCCTTAAAGGATATCGCATTTAATGCCGGTGCTGCTTTCGCGCTTGTTGCGGTGAGTATGAAGGTTTCCGGTTATTTTAAAAGCATTTTTTCTCATCCCCTGCTGACCGGTACGCTTGGCGATCAGTACCTGGTGCTTACGTCTTTAACTGTTCTTATCATTTTTCTTTTCCCGCGTTTTTTTGAAAGGCTCAATGGATCTCAGGAGCTTGGAACCTTTTTGATTTATTTGTTTTTTGTGGTGATCGGCATTCCTGCAGATCTCCGCTTAATCATCACGAATGCGCCTCTTATTCTATTATTCGTGTTTATCATTGCGATTAGCAATTTAGCGGTTTCCTTAGCTGCCGGAAAATTGTTCTGTGTGCGGCTTGAAGAAATTCTGCTCGCCGTCAACGCTACTGTCGGGGGACCGACGACTGCGGCTGCGATGGCAATTGCCAAGGGATGGCGGGAGCTTGTCGCCCCGATCATGCTTGTCGGTACGCTCGGCTACTTAATCGGCAACTATGTTGGCACTTTTATGGGAAATTGGTTTTCTTCCTTCTTATAAAAAGGATATTTGCATTTCCCTGAGAATAATGTAAGAGGAATGCTGACATGAGAACGGAGAGATCACTGTATGTTAAAAGGAAAAACCATTTATGTTAGACCTTTAGAAGTAACGGATGCCGAAGAAAATTTGCAACTGCAAAGCGAAAATCGGGATTTTTTCGAACAGTTTTCTATGATACGCGCAGACGATTACTATACGGTTGAGGGGCAAAGAAAACGAATAACCGAGTATCAGGAAAGACTTGAGAAAGATGAAGAATATCATTTTGGCATCTTTACAGCGTCAGACGATAGATTAATCGGGACGGTTTCGCTCTTTCAAATCATCCGTGGAGCGCTGCAAACTGCGTTCATTGGGTATTTTTTAGACAAAGCCCATAATGGAAAGGGCATTATGACAGAGGCAGTCAGATTGGTTGTTGATTATGCGTTCCACGAATTGAAACTGCATCGGATTGAAGCCGGTGTGATGCCCCGTAATCTCGGGTCCATGCGTGTTTTAGAAAAAGCGGGATTTCATAAAGAAGGCATCGCCCGAAAAAATGTAAAAATTAATGGCGTTTGGGAGGATCATCAAGTCCTCGCGATTCTGAATCCTGATGACGAACAATAATAAAAGAAGCCGGGCCATCCCCGGCTTCTTTTTTAACGAACCGCAACTGGTGCAATTTCTTTCAGCGCTTGTTCGAAATCGTGTTCTAAATCGTCTGCATGTTCGACGCCCACACTCAGGCGGAGCAGGCCATCAGTGATACCGCGTTTTTCACGCTCTTCCTTAGGCATTGCCGCGTGAGACATCGTTGCCGGATAGGACAAAATCGATTCCACGGCGCCAAGGCTGACAGCGAAGACCGGCAGTGACACATTCTCGACTAACTTCTTAACGGCCTCTTTGCTTTCAAGCTCAAAAGATAGCACGGCGCCCGCTCCCTTCGACTGGCTTTTATGGGTTTCAGCGCCGGGATGATCAGCCAGTCCCGGATAATACACGCGCTTCACCGCCGGGTGCTTCTGGAAAAATTCCGCAAGCCGCTGGGCTGTTTGACTCGCTTTCTCTAAACGGACCTGCAATGTTTTTAATCCGCGCAGGACAAGCCAGCAATCCTGTACGCCAAGGACGGCGCCGAACGCGTTTTGCAGCTTATACAGCTTCTTCCCAAGCTCTTCATCTTTGACAGCAGCCAAACCTGAGAGCACATCGCTGTGTCCGCTTAAGAATTTTGTCGCGCTGTGAAGTACAATATCCACGCCGAGATCAAGCGGACGCTGCAGTGCCGGTGTCATGAATGTATTGTCCAGAAAGGTCAGGCAGCCGTTTTCTTTTGCAAGCTGAACAACTGCTTTAATATCCGTAATCCCAAGTGTCGGATTTGATGGCGTCTCCATATAAATGACCTTTGTGTTCGGCTTGATGCTCCGCGCCACTTCATTACGATCCGTCATGTCGACAAACGTATGCTCAATGCCAAACCGGGTCAGCACCTCTGTCACCATACGGAAGGTTCCGCCGTATACATCTTCTGTCACAAGAACGTGATCACCCTGTGACAGCAGTAAAAATGCTGTTGAGATAGCAGCCATGCCTGAACTGAAAGCAAATCCTCTTGTTCCGCCTTCCAATGCGGCAATTGTTTCTTCGAGAGCTGTTCTTGTCGGCGTGCCAGAGCGGCTGTAATCATATGCCCCGAACTCTTCAAATGAAGATTGGTGAAAAGTCGAGGCGTGCTGAATCGGTACACTGACCGCCCCGGTTCCGCCGTCTGTTTTAAATGGATTGTGCACGAGCTGGGTTTCCAGCGTCCAATTGTGTTTACTCAAATGAAACAGCTCCCTCTTTGACCTGACATAATGCCTGCTTTAGATCCTCTTTTAAATCTTCCGCATGTTCAATTCCGACAGAAAAGCGCAGCAAACGATTGCACACCCCGTTTGCGATGCGGATCTCTTCAGGAATATCCATGTGCGTCTGGGTCGCAGGGTATGTAATAAAGCTTTCCACCCCGCCGAGACTTTCTGCAAAACAAATGGTCTTCAGTGCTTTTAAAAACGGATTGACCCATTCTTCTTTTTGCAGACGGAAGGACAGCATGCCGCCTTTTCCGGGATACAGCACATCCGAAATTTCTTCCTGCTCTTCTAAAAACGCCGCAAGCTCCTGCGCGTTTGCCTGATGCTGACGCATTCTGAGGCTCAGCGTCTTCATTCCTCTCATCAGAAGCCACGAATCAAATGGCGGCAGGACAGCGCCGATTGCATTTTGATGCTGAAACATTTCCTCTCCGAGCCGCTCATCCTTCACCACGACAAGTCCAGCAAGCAGATCGTTATGCCCGCCTAAATATTTGGTTGCGCTGTGAATGACAATGTCAGCTCCCAGCTCAAGCGGCCGCTGCAAGACCGGTGTATAAAATGTATTATCTACGATCAGCAGAAGACCGTGCTCCTTTGTAATCCGGGCAATATGTTCAATGTCCGCCTCCTGCATGAGGGGGTTTGTCGGCGTTTCCACAAACACCGCTTTTGTATTCGGCGTAATCTTAGAGCGTAAACAGTCCTCATCGCTGAAATCATCATAATGAAAAGTCAATCCGTATTTTTTCCATTCATTTTCAAATAAACGGTACGTGCCGCCATATAGGTCCGATGAAACGATCAGTTCATCTCCGCTTTTAAACAGCGCCATAATCGTTTGGATAGCAGCCATTCCCGAACTAAAGGCAAGCCCTCTTGCGCCGTTTTCTAAGTTAGCGATGGCGTCCTCAACAAGCTGGCGTGTCGGATTTTTTGTGCGGACATAATCAAATCCAGTTGATTCTCCGATCCCTCTGTGGCGGTATGCTGTTGATAAATAAATAGGAGCACTCACTGTTCCCGTGACTTCATCGCTTCGGTTCCCAATTTGGGCTAATTTCGTTTCAACGTGCTGTGACATATAGCTGACACCTTCCCTTTTCAAAATAAAAACCCCTTCTTCATAAGAAGAAGGGGTTTAACGCTTCTTCTTATCTTCCAAGCATAAAAACGCTTGCTGGATTTAGCACCTTGGCGCTTTGCACATGCAAAACAAGCCGGTTGCTGAGGTTTCTAAGGGCCAGTCCCTCCACCTCTCACGATAAGAAATATCGATTTCAATTTTCTGATTGTTTTATATTAGCGCAATTCACAGTTTATTTCAACACTTTTTTCTTCGTGTGTCGAACCGTTTAAAGAGAGAAATTTCTAATAATTCATGGTACAATAATTGAAAATGCAAGAAAGTATAGTGATGTCCTGGAGGAATGTTTTTATGGCACCGAAAAACGGCACAGTGCAAGAAAAGAAATTCTTTTCAAAAGAGCTTAACGAGGAAATGACCTTACTTGTTTATCTGCCGTCCAACTACTCCCCGCTTTATAAATACCATGTCATTATCGCGCAGGACGGCCACGATTATTTCAGGCTGGGGAGAATCGGCAGACAGGTTGAGGAATTGCTGTCGAAACGCGAAATAGACCGGAGCATTATTATCGGTGTTCCTTATAAGGATGTAAAAGAGCGCAGAAACACCTATCATCCGGAGGGTTCAAAATTTTCGGCGTATAAACGGTTCATCGCCCATGAGCTCGTTCCTTTTGCAGATGATGAGTATCCAACCTATCAGATCGGTTACGGCCGAACGCTGATCGGTGATTCGCTCGGAGCAACCGTGTCACTTATGACAGCGCTTGATTATCCGAATATGTTTGGCAACATCATCATGCAGTCTCCCTATGTTGACAAACACGTACTAGAAGCCGTAAAACAGTCAGACGATATCAAACACCTCTCTATTTATCACCAAATTGGAACAAAAGAAACTGACGTCCACACGACAGACGGGAACATCCTGGACTTTACAGAACCGAACCAGGAGCTGAAGCAGCTGCTGGAGAAGAAGCTTTCTGATTATTATTTTGAGCCATTTGACGGAGACCACAAATGGACATACTGGCAGCCGCTCATCACCCCGGCGCTGAAAAAAATGCTTTAACACTCTATCATACTTTATTTCCAGGAGGGACATAATATGAAATACGGAATCGTTTTATTTCCATCAAAAAAGCTCCAAGACCTTGCAAACTCTTACAGAAAGCGCTATGACCCAAGCTACTCTCTAATCCCGCCTCATTTGACGCTGAGAGCATCCTTTGAATGCGCGGAGGAGAAAGCGGATCAGCTCGTATCACATTTAAGAAACATCGCAAAAGAGTCCCACCCAATCGTTCTCAAAATGACAAAATACAGCTCATTTGCGCCTGTTAATAATGTCATTTATATTAAAGCAGAACCGACGGAAGAGTTAAAAACACTCAATGAAAAGCTATACACCGGTGTGTTGGCAGGCGAACAGGAATATAATTTCGTTCCGCATGTGACGGTCGGCCAAAATCTTTCCGACGACGAGCATTCAGATGTGCTGGGACAATTAAAAATGCAGGAAGTGTCGCATGAAGAAATCGTTGACCGTTTCCACTTGCTTTACCAGTTGGAAAACGGATCGTGGACAGTATATGAAACCTTCTTGCTAGGCAGAGGAGAATAATGTTTGAAAGCAGTTATCGCAAAAAATGAAGAACAACTGAAAGATGCATTCTATGTAAGAGAAGAAGTCTTTGTCAAAGAACAAAACGTGCCTGCTGAAGAAGAAATTGACGAACTTGAAAATGAGTCAGAGCATATCGTCGTGTATGACGGTGAAAAGCCTGTCGGTGCCGGAAGATGGCGTATGAAGGACGGCTACGGCAAGTTAGAGCGAATTTGCGTACTGAAAAGCCACCGCTCAGCCGGTGTCGGCGGTATCATTATGAAAGCGCTCGAAAAAGCAGCGGCAGACGGAGGCGCTTCCGGTTTCATTTTAAACGCGCAAACACAGGCTGTGCCGTTTTACAAGAAACACGGGTATCGCGTGCTTTCTGAAAAAGAATTCCTCGATGCCGGCATTCCGCACTTACAAATGATGAAGGACTGAACGCATCCGGATCTTTTGAGATCCGGATTTTTACTGCATATAAAAAACCGTTCTCTGGTATGAACGGTTTTTTATACATATCGATTAATATATGTGCCCATTCCTTTTTCTCGCAACCTCTTATAAAGAGAGCGCTTACGTTTCATCTCGTTTACTTTTCTTTCAGCGGCCGTTTGATTCTCCTGCTGCTTTTCCAGTTCTTTGTATACCCGCTGAAACGGGACATAGCTGATTTTTTCGGTTCCGGCATAATCCTGCTTATGTCCAATCGTTCTATTAGCATATTGAGCGTATTGCTGGTTCTGAATTTGACCTGCATATATCATACAATACCCACCCCTCTGCTGTCTCTTTTCCCTTAAACTTACTTTTTGAAACACATTTCTTTTGATATGATAGTCATTGTCTGTAATGAACACCTTTTGATTGGGAGGACCCCTTTTTGAAATGCGCCCGACTGAATGATAGAATCATATATTTACATACATATTCGAGAGAACATTATCAATTCCTCTTTGAAGAGGGAATAAAAGGACATTTATTTTGTTCTCATTGCGGAAAGCCCGTTCTGTTACGGCTTAACATCGCCGATCCGCCAGAGTTTATCCATCGCCAGCCAGGCGATTTTCTGGCATGTGAGGAGGCGTGCGAACCGAAGCCCGCTAAAGAGGGAAAAAAAGAAGACGATCAGGAATCTGGTGTCATTCGTTTACCCAAGGGAAAAGCGATCGCCGCTGACCCGTCCCCAGCTGTTACGGAATGGCACCGTCCTAGAAGCATTAAACCAGGAACACCATTTGTGCCAAAAACAATAGAACCCGATACGAGCCTTTTTCCGTCTGTCGGTTTAAACACGGATCAACTGAAAGCTGTCACGGAAACAGAGGGCCCGCTGCTTGTGCTTGCAGGTGCGGGGAGCGGAAAAACACGGGTGCTGACAGCCCGTGCCGCCCACATGATCGAACACTTAGGCATACCGCCTGAAAATATGCTGCTTGTCACCTTTACAACAAAAGCTGTCGCTGAAATGAAAGAGCGTATGGCGAACCAGTACGGATTACAGCCGACAAAAGTCAGAAGACTTGTGACAGGAACATTCCACAGTCTGTTTTATAAGATCTTGTATCACTCTAATTCTGCTAAATGGAACGGTGAGCATCTGCTGAAAATGGAGTGGCAGCGGGAACAATATATCAAAAAAGCACTCTATGAAGAGGGCATCGATGAGAAAGAATTCCCAGTTGACCAAGCCCTGCAGCAGATCGGTTTTTGGAAAAACACTTATGTCCCAAATGAACGCATCCCTCTAAAAGATGAGTGGGAAAAACAAGTTTATCGTTTATATGAACATTATGAACGTCAGAAAAAAGAACACAGCCAATTTGATTTTGATGACATGGCTTCAGCCTGCTATGAATTGTTTATCGAGCGGCCTGACCTTCTGGAACAATATCAATCTCGGTTTACGTATATCTTAATTGATGAGTTTCAGGACATTAATCCGGTTCAATACAAAATCATGCAAATGCTCGCCAGCCCGGAGCAAAACCTGTGCTGTGTCGGAGACGATGACCAGTCCATCTACGCGTTCCGCGGAAGCAATCCATCTTTCATTCTTGATTTTCAAAAGGATTATCCGGGAGCGAAGACGATCTATTTAACTGCGAACTACAGGTCTACGCACCCGATCGTCTCTAGTGCTGATATCGTCGTGAAAAAGAACAAAAACAGATATGCCAAAACGCTTGAAGCGGCCCGCGATGACATTCAGGTCCCTGTGCTGTTTTATCCTTATGATGAAGAGGAAGAAGCCACAATGGTCGTTTCCGATATCAAAGAAAAAATTCAAAATGGAGCCAGTCCAGAAGACTTTGCGGTTCTTTACCGTACAAACAGCGGAGGCCGTGCTATTTATGAAAGGCTTCATCAATCATCAATTCCGTATACAGCTGACCGCGGCGTCCAATCGTTTTACAGCAGACGGATCGTCCGCCAGATTCTCGCCTACTTGTACGCCAGCCAAAATGAGGATGACACCGAGGCGATTAAACACTTGCTTCCCGCCTTGTTTTTAAAACAGTCCGCTTTGAATACGCTGAAGGCGCTCTCGATTACAGAGGACTGTACCATGATCAAAGCGCTGGCCAAATTGCCTGATCTGAAGCCATTCCAGCTGGACAAAATCAAGAAAATCGTACCGTTTTTTGCAAGCCTCCGCACAATGAAACCCGTAGAAGCCATCACCTTTGCAGAAGGAAAAATGGGCTTCTCCGAGTATTTAAAAAAGCGGGGCAATGAGGGCAACAAGCTGGAAAAAGGTTCCGATGACCTGCGCGACATCAAGGTTGTCGCCAAGAAGTTCAAAACGATTCCTGACTTTCTTGCCCACGTAGACCATATGAGGGCCGCTGAGAAAAATAGAACGGATGAACATGGCGTTCAGCTGATGACCATTCACCGGTCAAAAGGCCTTGAATTCAAAACAGTCTACGTGTTAGGCACTGTAGACGGCTCGATTCCGCACGATTTCTCATTAGAAACGGCAAGAAAAGGAGACGAGGCCGCTCTTGAGGAGGAAAGACGCCTTTTATATGTAGCCATGACCCGGGCGAAACAGCATTTATATTTGTCTTGCCCCGCTAACAGGCGCGGCAAGACAGCCAACCGCTCAAGATTTTTGTATCCCCTGCTACAGAAAGCAAGACAGCCCTTGCATCATTAACAGCCCGGCAGATTACTGCCGGGTTTTTACTGTAAAAAAAGGCCCGCTGCAGTGAGTCAGCCAGGCCATCCACTTATTTATTATCCATCATTTTAGAAATCGTGCCAAAATCAAGCTTTTCTTTTCCGCTTGTAATAGATTCCACAATTTTATCTTCTAATTCTTTTGGTACGCGTCTGTTTGCGAGCTGCGCTACGCGGTTAATCACACTGCGCACTGTATTTTCATCTTTAAAATTAGCGTTTTGGAGTGATCCGGCAAGATTCATTACATCCTGCATCTTCACACCTGTTTTCTTTTCGATGTTCTTAAAAAATTGATTATCCATAATGCGCCTCCTTTTGGCGGAGTAATACGGTATTGTATGAATGCACATAATACAATGTGCTTTTCCAACATTTTTAAAAATAAACACAAGGCAAGGAAGCACGGGTTATAACCCGTACTTCCTCAATACATCTTAAAAGAAAGATGCACCTACGATGATGAGGAGAATGAATAATACGACCAACAAAACAAATGTTGAACCATAGCCGCCGCCGTAACCGCCAGCATAACCGCCATAACAGCCGCCGCCGTAGCCGCCGCCGAATCCGTATCCAAAGCCCATAGATAAGCACCTCCTTTACTCTCTATACACTATGTGAGCTGCTGGGATCGGCTTGGATATTCGCATAGGGCGTTTGCGGATTTACGATTGATCATATTGAGCTTGATGTTTTTTAAGTAAGGCCTCCGTTTTTTCAGCGAGCTCTTCAATCTCATCTTCAAATTCCAGACCGGCTTTATCAAATGCATCCAAGTCTTTTCTGATACTGCCCATCGTGTCTTCATGCTCTTTTTGCTTTTGTTCGTGTGGTTCATATCTTCCTTCTATCCATTTTTCAAACTCATTCACTTTTATCCCCCCGCTTATGATATATGCTGAGCGAGGCCGCCTCGTTAAAAAAACAAAAAACCGGAGTTCTCCGGTTTCTTTGCCAGGCTATTGAGGCTTTTTCTTTTTATTTCCGCACCCGCAGCCTTTCTTTTTTATCTTTTTTGATTGATACGATGAATCTGTATATGGAGATTTTTGGGAAGGTTTATGATGCTGATTCATTTTTGTCCCCTTCCTTTCCTTATGTCATATATGCTACTTTATGCGTATTCTGACAGAAAGTTGCTAGTGGTAACGCCTTATTCTTGCAGCCATTTTGATACGAGCGTTTCTATAATGCCGGCAAGTCCGGCGATCGCCAAAAGTAAAATCAGCCACTGCGCCGCTTGCGGGATCACCGCCTGGCATAAAATCAAAAAGCCGGCGCACCACACGCCTGTGCACCAATAGCAGCTCAGCAATTCACCAATAAACGCCCTGACACCGGTTCCTTTAATCACGATATAGGTTTGAATATTCCCGTCGGCATCCTTTTCTTCCTTCTCTTCATGAAACAGACTGCGAAGCGGCGCCATAATCGTGTCAAACACCATTAGGCGGGCGAGCCGAAAGACCGCAAGCGATAGAAGAACAATTGTCAGCCCATTTATAACCACTCGTTCACTCCTTTGCCAATCATGATCCCTTCACATATATGCCAAAACCCTATTCTTCATGAATTGTATCTTGTCCGGCAGAAAATTGGTTATTTTTATTATTCCGCTCTGCACCCCATTTGCATTATATAGAGTATGGATAAGAAAGGAGTGAAGGTTATGTCATTTGAAGAAAAAGTCGAATCCCTGCACCCTGCAATATTTGATCAATTATCAAGCGAATTCGAACAGCAGATCGAAGTGATTGATTGCGAAAATATCACAATTGACACGTCACATATAACAGCTGCCCTTTCTATACAAGCCTTTGTGACAACCATGATTATCGTGGCGACTCAGCTCGTCATCGCCGACGAGGATTTGGCTGACGCAGTGGCAAGTGAAATTCTTATTCTCGATAGCTCCCAAATCAAAAAAAGAACCATCATTAAAATTATCAACAGCCGCAACATCAAAATTACTTTGTCTGCCGACGAGATAATAACCTTTGTACAAATCTTGCTTCAGGTGTTAAACAGCATTCTCAGTGAACTTGACGTCCTTTAACCCTTTCTTTTTCACAAACTTAAAAGACGAGGTGAAAACAAATGTCAGATAATGACAAATTCAAAGAAGAGCTTGCAAAGCTTCCAGAAGTTGATCCAATGACGAAAATGCTGGTCCAAAATATATTTTCTAAACATGGTGTCACGAAAGACAAAATGAAAAAAGTATCAGACGAAGAAAAAGAAATGCTCTTAAATCTTGTAAAAGACTTACAAGCTAAATCACAAGCGCTAATAGAAAACCAAAAGAAGAAAAAAGAAGAAGCAGCCGTGCAAGAGCAAAACACAAAACCGCTAAGCCGCAGAGAGCAGCTCATTGAACAGATCAGACAAAGACGGAAAAACGATAACAATTAGCCAATCATAAAAAAAATAGGGTTCTTCATCAGGATATATGACTCAGTCAAAATAAGAGGCTCGCTCATTTAATAACAGTAAAAGAAAAGGAGGAATAGAAATGGAAAGCAGACCATATTCTTGGGTTGCACTTGATCCTGACTGTGACCATCCGTTAGATGACAAAGAGAAAGATAAAGAAAAACACGAAAGAAAATGTCATTGCGACGTTTGCTGTAATGGCAATGGTTTTTTTGGCAACGACAACGCCTTCATCGACCAAGATCTAGCTCAAGCAAATCTCAACAAACAAGTTTCAGATGAAACGATTATTATTAGAGATTCTTGTGACATCAATGTTACATCTACAGACGTTCAAGCCGTAACATCAGTTGTAACAGCACTTAATGCCGCTGTCGTAACGGCAACTCTGACATCAATTGCAGACGGCGTAATTGCCGAATTAGTCGCACAAGATTTGTTACAGCTTACAGCCAACAAACAAGTAAATCGCCAAAAACTTCTCATCGAATGTTCCCGCGGCGTAAACGTCACAACAGTAGATGCCGATATCGCAACCCTTATCTCTACAGCAACAAATACACTCGTAGCCATCCTAGTTATCACTCTTGTCCTCTAGAACCTAAAAGCAGAGCTAAAAACGCTCTGCTTTTTCTTATTTTCCAAGCATATGATGAATATATAGACGTTCACCCACACCAAGTGGGGCACGGGTACATATGTTGTTAAGGACTAAAGTCAAATACCCTATAAAGAAGGAGCTGAAATCAATGAGCTGCGGAAAAACCCATGGCCGGCATGAGAACTGTGTATGCGATGCAGTGGAAAAGATTTTAGCAGAGCAGGAGGCAGTTGAAGAACAGTGTCCGACTGGCTGCTATACCAACCTTTTAAACCCTACGATTGCTGGAAAAGACACAATTCCGTTTCTCGTTTTCGATAAAAAAGGCGGATTGTTCTCCACATTCGGAAACGTAGGGGGATTTGTGGATGATATGCAATGCTTTGAATCCATTTTCTTCCGCGTCGAAAAATTATGCGATTGCTGTGCAACACTTTCTATTTTACGCCCGGTCGATGTCAAAGGCGATACCTTAAGTGTTTGCCACCCTTGCGACCCGGATTTCTTCGGGCTAGAAAAAACAGATTTCTGCATTGAAGTGGATCTCGGATGCTTCTGCGCGATTCAGTGCCTGTCACCAGAGCTAGTTGACAGAACATCGCCTCATAAAGATAAAAAGCATCATCACAATGGATAAACACTTGTAAAGAGGAATCCCCTTCCAAACTCTATTACAGGTGCAAATCATTCAGCTGCTTCCAGCGTGAGGCAGCTGACTCTCCATCATTTCGCCAGTCTCAAATTTATAAGGCAGGAGGGATAATATGAGCCAGAAAACATCAAGCTGCGTGCGTGAAGCTGTAGAAAATATTGAAGAACTACAAAACGCTGTTGAAGAAGACTGCCCGACCGGCTGCCACTCTAAGCTTTTATCTGTAAGCCATTCGTTAGGCGACACAGTGCCTTTTGCAATATTTACATCAAAATCAACGCCATTAGTCGCCTTCGGAAATGTCGGCGAACTCGATAACGGCCCTTGCTTTAATACAGTATTTTTCAGGGTCGAAAGAGTGCATGGAAGCTGCGCAACACTGTCATTATTAATCGCATTTGACGAACACAAACACATTTTGGACTTCACCGATAAAGATACGGTGTGTGAAGTCTTCCGACTTGAAAAAACAAACTACTGTATTGAAGTTGACTTAGACTGCTTCTGCGCAATCAACTGCTTAAATCCTCGATTAATCAATCGTACACATCATCATCATTAATCATAAGCTGGAAAAGCTTGCAGGCCTGCAGGCTTTTCTCTAAGTAAAAAAAGCTGTCCGGCAACATCGACCGGGCAGCTTTTTTCTTTTTCGTTAAAAACCGAGCGGGTGCAAAGAGGTAATATCATCGATTGCAAGTTCGGTTGGGGCTCCGTTTCCGGTTGTTCGAAGCAGGACGGAATCATTTCTTCTTCCGACAATCACGCCCCTGTACGTTCTTCCATTGGCTTCAATCAAACAAAGCGCTCTCGGCATGTTATGAGGCAGCTTTGTTAAAAAATCAATTTTTTCATGAATAGACATCTTGCTCATCGGTTTCTTTACTTTTCTTGCCGGCGGTGCTTTTTCCTCCGCTTTGGCAGCATTATGGACAGCTTCCGGTTCTTTCTCAGGCTTCCGGGTCTCAAGTGCAGGCTCTTCCTTTTTTTCTGCTTTCGGGGGCTCGTGTTCGACGGTTTCTTCTACGGCCTGCGGCTCTGCTTTCTGTTCCTCCTGGCTTTTTATGTTCTCTGGCTCTCTCACCTCTTGTGTTTGCTGACTCACTGGTTCGGCTGCAGGCTTTTGGTCTTCTTGCAGGACATCCTGTGCCACGGCTTCCTCCTGCTGCTTCTCATGGTAAACCGGCTTTTCCTCAGCTTTTGGCGGAGCAGGTTTGTCGGCCTTTCTTTTGATGACAATCTCCTGCATGGATGACCTTGTAGTTTCTGCATAATCCGGCTGAACAATATACATGAGCGGTTTTTTATCCGCGTTTCTTTTCTTATTAGACATCTTCATCCCTCCGATTGTGTCATATTCTATCTATATGACAGAAAGCTGAAAATCAGAAGAAATAAAAAAGCAATCCCTATTCGGGATTGCTTGATATAGTTCCAGCTTAGCGGGCAGTGATATGGAAACCTGAATCAACGTGAAGATTTTCACCTGTAATCCCGCGGGACATATCGCTGAACAAGAACGCAGCTGTATCGCCCACTTCTTCAGGTGTTGTCGTGCGGCGAAGCGGTGCACGCTCTTCGATGTCTTTTAAGATAGAGTTGAAATCGCTGATGCCTTTAGCAGATAATGTTCTGATCGGGCCGGCAGAAATGCTGTTGACGCGGATATTTTCTTTTCCTAAGTCAGCAGCTAAATATTTCACACTTGCATCAAGAGAAGCTTTTGCTACACCCATGACGTTGTAGTTTGGCATCACAAGCTCTCCGCCAAGGTACGTCAAAGTGACAATGCTTCCGCCTCCAGTCATCATCGGGCGTGCCGCTTTGACAACAGCAGTCAGAGAATATGAGCTGATGTTATGAGCCAAAAGGAAGCCGTCACGATTTGTGTTTAAGTATTCGCCGACAAGTTCTTCTTTGTTGGCAAACGCGATACAATGCGCGATACCGTGGATTACACCGACCTGCTCCTTAATGCTTGCGAAGCAAGTTTCGATTTCTGCGTCGTTTGTTACATCGCAAGGAAGGATAATGGAATCATTGCGGTCTAACGTTCCGGCAAGCTCGTGAACGGATTTCTCCAGGCGTTCACCAGCGTATGTGAAAATCAAACGTGCGCCCGCTTCATGTAAAGAACGCGCAATGCCCCAGGCGATGCTGCGTTTGTTGGCTACCCCCATCACAACAATGTTGCGGCCTTCAAGTGAAAAATTCATATGTATAAAGCCTCCTATATTTAATAAAGACATAGTATTAGTACCTGATCTTAATTCCTATCATATCATAACCTTGTCCAGATGAAAAGCGCATACCGTAGCAAACGCAAAAGAGATCACCATCAGCTGGTGATCTCATCGGCTTGTATTTAAGCTATTTCGTTTAAAAGCGAAATGGTTTGTCGGCCCGTGTCCCGACCCGATGCCAAGCGTATTTTCCACCGCTTCGCGGACAAAGTTGGCCGCAACCTCAAATGCCTGATGGATGCTGTCTCCTTTAGCCGTTTGGGCCGTTAAAGCCGCAGCAAAGGTGCAGCCTGTGCCATGCGTATGCTTCGTATTGATATAAGGATGGGTGATTTGCATAAACATGCTGCCATCAAAAAGAAGGTCAGTAATGTGATTGTCCTCAGGCTGGTGCCCGCCTTTGATAATGACATGCCGCGCACCCATCTTGACGAGCTGCTCCGCTGCTTTTTTTCGGTCATCCAGCGAGCTGATTGTCATTCCTGTCAGCGTTTCTGCTTCCGGGACATTCGGCGTAATCGCGTAGCTTCTTGGAATGAGCAACTCCTTTAAGGTGGCAACTGACTCATCACGCAGCAAGGATGCCCCGCCCTTTGCGATCATAACCGGATCAACAATTACACGATTGAATCCGTACTCGTCAATTTTTCTCGCCACTTCTTCAATCATGTCGGCATTCCAGAGCATTCCCGTTTTTACTGCATCCGGCCTCAAATCCTCAGCAACAGCGTCAATTTGCTGTCTCAACGCCTCTACAGTCAGCGGATGCACCCCATGAACGCCAAGCGTATTTTGAGCGGTTACCGCCGTAATCGCAGACATTCCGAATACATCAAGCTCTTGAAAGGTTTTAATATCAGCCTGTATCCCCGCGCCGCCGCCTGAATCTGATCCGGCGATTGTCAATGCTTTATATATACTCACTACACTACACTCCTTTTATTACCCGATCCATTTATGATAAATGGATTTTGCCCGGGCAACATCATTTGTTCCATGGATCAAAGCTCTGCCGTCCCGGAACAGCACCATTTTCATATCATCCGAGCGGCAAGAAATTAAATACGGGTTCGCAGCCACTTCAAGCCCGGCCTGTCTCAGCTGACCGGCAAGCGCTTCAAGATCCGCTTCTTTTGTAACAGATGATCTGATCTGCACCGTGTTCCTGCCGCACAATACAGCCGCTTTTGTTTGATTTTCATATGACAAAAACGGAAAATCCTTTGTGCCGCAGCTTGGGCATGCGTCATGTTTGAGACTGGCCGCTCTCACTTCTGACCGCTCGTTTTTCCACAAGTCAAAGGAGCGCAGCACCGGCTCGCACTCCTCTCCCGTCAGCAGCTTCAACGCATCTGTTACCTGAAAGACTGCTACCTGCAAAACAGCCGGACTGATGATGCCGGCTGTGTCACATGTTGCTCCGCCAATCGGAAGTGTATCGAGCAAGCAATGCAGGCAAGGAGTAGAACCCGGCACCACGGTAAAGGTGAGGCCGTAGCTCCCTACACAGGCACCGTAAAGAAAAGGAATCCCTTCCTTTACCGCAGCATCATTTACGATCAGGCGGGTTTCAAAATTATCAGCCGCATCCACAATGATCGATGCATCCCTAATCAGCTCGAAGATATTTTCTGCTGTCACATCCATGACAAGTCCGGTCACATCAACATCGCTGTTAATCGAACGGAGACGGCGCTCCGCAGCGGCTGCTTTCGGCATTTCTTTTTTGACATCATCTTCTGTATAAAGCTGTTGGCGCTGGAGGTTGCTCCATTCCACATAATCTCTGTCGGCAATTTTCACAGAGCCGACTCCCGCTCTCACCAGCATTTCTGCACTGGCTGTTCCGAGCGCGCCGGCGCCGATAATCACGGCGCGCGCTTCTTTCAATTTTTTCTGGCCGGATGGGCCGATCGGAGCAAACAGCTCCTGCCTTGAATACCTGCCCGTCATACAGGAAGACCTTCTCCCGGACTGCTTGCCGTTCCGTATTGCTTAAGCGGGATTCGGCCCGCCTCATAAGAAAGGCGTCCTGCTTCCACCGCGAGCTTCATGGCACGAGCCATTTTCACAGGATCGTCAGCGCCCGATACAGCCGTATTGAGCAGTACGCCATCCGCTCCAAGCTCCATTGCGTATGCCGCATCTTTAGGCGAGCCGATTCCAGCATCCACGATGACCGGCACTTTCGCCTGTTCAATAATAAATGACAGATTCAAAGGATTTAAGATTCCTTGTCCCGATCCAATCGGAGATGCACCCGGCATGATGGCATGAACGCCGAGCTCTTCCAGCTTTCTCGCCAGCACAACGTCATCCGACGTGTACGGGAGCACAATAAAGCCTTCTTCAAGAAGCTGTTCAGACGCTTTTAATGTCTCAACAGGGTCAGGCAGCAAGGAACGGCTGCATCCGATGACTTCAACTTTAATCATGTCACAAAGGCCTGACGCTTTTGCCAGCCTTGCAATCCGAACCGCTTCTTCAGCAGTACTGGCGCCCGCTGTATTCGGCAAAAGCGTATATTTGGATAAATCAAGCTGTTCCAGAAAATTCGGCTGAGATGCTTCAAAGATGTTCATTCTCCTTACAGCAAATGTTAAAATATCAGACTCAGAAACAGCTACTGCTTCCTTTTGAATGTCAAACGATGGGTATTTCCCCGTGCCTAGCAGCAATCTTGATTGAAATGATTTTCCGCCAATCGTTAACATGCTCATCCGCCTCCTACAAAATGGACAATTTCAATGACATCACGATCACAAAGCTCAACCTCGTGATAGCGTTCTTTCCCGATTATTTCTTTATTTCTTTCCACGATAACGATTTTATTTTCAAGCTGATACGACGCCAGCAGGTCTTGAATTGTACCTGTGTCTTTTTCCCACTTCACGTCTTTACCGTTCAGCTGTAGCATCATATCTGAACCGCCTCCTTGCGATCAATTCGGAATGCGTGCAGCCAGTCTTGGTTGACCTCTTTATTCATGATGAGATCACTGATCAAAGCGCCCGTTGCGGGAGCAAGCAGGATGCCATTTCTGAAATGACCAGCCGCAAATAAAATACGGCTGTCCTCAGGATGTCTGCCGATGTACGGTTTTCCATCCTTTGTTCCCGGCCGGAGTCCCGCCCAAAAACGATCCACCTTCATATTCTGTATAGCCGGCAGCATCGTTTTTGCTTTTTTCATAACCGATTCCAATCCGCCAAGATCTGGTGTTTCACTCCAGTCCCCCGGCTTCATTGTCGCGCCGACAACCAGTCTGCCGCTTTTTCTCGGTACGATATAGCAATGGTCATGATAAAGCGTTTTTGTCAGCGGGATATCATCATTCCAAACGGACAGGCACTCCCCTTTTACAGGGAGAAAAGCATTGTTCAGTCCAAGCTGTTTAAAAAACATTCCGCTCCACACCCCGCTGGCAACGACAACATGATTAGCCCATACGTCTCCGCTAGGGGTCTTGATGGACAGGGCTTCACCGTCACGTTCGACATGCAGGACGGGCGTATGCTCAAAAATCTCCGCTCCAAGCATTTTTGCTGCTTTCACATATGCCTTGCAAACAAAATAAGGCTCCACATGCACATCATCCTGAATAAAAGATGCACCAAAGATGTCACCTGACGCATACGGCTCTTTTTCTAACACCTCTTCTTTTGAATACCAGCTGACAGAGTCCAAATCGTCCATCTGTCTCAGCTGCAGCACATCTTCTTCAGAAAATGCAAGCTTAAACATACCGCCGTTATGCTGCCTGATATCCACACCGGATAATGCATAAAGCTCTTCTCCAAGACCTTTGTACAGACGCTGACTGTGCATGGCGAAATCAAAAAACGCGTCACGTTCCTCGCATTCGGCATGGGCGCCCAGCATTCCGGCAGCGGCACTTGTCGTTCTGCCGCCCATTGTTCCGCTTTCAAATAATGCGGTGCTTTTGTTTTCCTTTGCCAAATGATAAGCAATCGCGGAACCGATAATTCCGCCTCCAATCACCACTGCTTCATAATGCCTTTTCATAGCGCATCTCCTTTAGCTTGCGGGAATATCGTCTGGCTGCTTCCAAAGGCTCAGCGGAAGAGAAAATTCCTGACATAACAGCGATACCGTCTGCTCCTGCTTGTTTTACGTCTCTTAACCTGTCCGGCGTCATCCCCCCGATGGCTATAACAGGGATGGAAATCCGCTGTTTGATATCTGCCAGCAAAGACACCCCTCTGCCTTCAAGACCCTTTTTGCAATCCGTTTCAAACACATGGCCGAACAGCACGTAGTCCGCGTCTTCCTTTTCTGCTTGAACCGCTTCCTCCAGTGAATGCACCGACCTCCCGATATGAAGGTGTGGAAATCTGGCTCTGACCTGCTTCGGTGAAAAGCTGCCGCTTGGCAGCTGCACGCGGTGAATAGTAGAGAAAAGTGCAATATCCACGCGCCCGTTCATCACCAGTTTTCGTTTATCTATACCGCCTTCAAAAATAAGCTCGAGCAGTTTCAGAATATCTGCCGCCGATTTTGAGCGTTCCCGAATGTGAATAAAATCAACTTCATTCTGAATCGAAATGATGGTTCTCGCTAGCTCTTCTACCGGCTTGCAGTTATCCGTTATGGCGTGAAGCTCCACATTCCTCCACCTCTTTTATGCCGCGCTCCGACCAGCCTTCTTTTTGATAGGCCATTCCCCAAAATTGATATTCATAGAAGCTGGAGATGACAAAATTCTCTTTCATCTTGGCAAGCACTTCCTCCGTGCTGTTTTCCGCCAGCTCATCAAAGCGGTTGATTTGCTCCTCAACCTGTTGTCTAAACCAGTCACCGCCGTACGTCCCAATCCACTTTTGATAAATCGGATGCCCAGGATCGCAATGCAGTAATTTCTCACCAACCTCGTAATAGAGCCAGTAGCATGGCAGCAAGGCCGCTAAGATTTCAGCGAAATTCCCACTCAAAACCGAACGGTACATATGGGATGTATAAGAGTACGCCGTAGGAGACGGCTTAAACGCCTTACGCTCTTCCTCGCTGATTTCCAACAGCTCGGCAAACTCCCGATGAAGCGCCATTTCCGCCTCATATGTACCTTGGGCATGGCTTGCCATCCTCCCCGTTGTAAAAAGGTCCTTCGCATAAGCTGCGCCAAATGACTGCACCTTTGCAAAATGCGTTAAGTAATAGGAATCCTGAAGTACGTAGTATTTAAAACGGTCAATCGGAAGCGTTCCGTCACCGATTCCTTGAACGAACGGATGGACAAAGCTCCCCTCCCACCATTCTGCGGCTGCGCTGCGGCATTCTTCTGAAAACTTCACAAATCATTCCCCCTCTGAAAATAAAAAAACCACTTTCCCGCAAGGAAAAGTGGTTTGGAATTGGCATAGTAAAATAACACAAATACCGCTCCACTTCCCTACGCAGGTCTGAACCTGTTCAAGTTATGAGGGTCTAAAAGTCACACTTTTATCTCAGCCCTTATGAAGGACACCCCTAGTGGTTAAACGAATACATATTGAATTGTTCTGCATCTCTATATTAACACGAATCCTTATTTGGTCAAGATTTATCCTTCCAATGTTTTCTTAAGATCCGTTACGTACCCCCGAGATCCGGTGACAATTAAGCGATCTCCCAGTTTCAGCCTTGTATCCCCATGAGGAACAATGCTGTCCACACCTCTGAAAATCCTGACAAAGATGACGTCACCTGTTAAAGGGAATTCCCGTAAAATCACACCGTCGTATTTACTGTTCTCCATATTAATTTGATACAGTGAAGACTCCTGGTTCGTGAGCAGCTTCATGACGCCAGGCGCTTCAATCAGTGCGCGAAGCAGCGTTTTTGTCGACAGCAGAATAGAAAAGATGCTGATTCCCTGCTCCTTCAGAGCTGCTTCATGCTCCGGTGATCCTACGCTTGCAATGACTCTTTCTGTGCCTTTTTCTTTTGCAAGTAATGCAATGTCTGCATTCATATCTTCATTTCCTGTCGCCACAACGAGGATATCCGTTTCAAAAATGCCGAGTGATTCAAGCGTCTCGTATTCATAGTCAGAAATTGTTTCAACAGCAAACACTGATTCTGACAGCTTTTCCTCTGCATTCTCTTGGTAGACGTGTACAACACGCACGTTATACTCTTCCTCTGGCAATTCGAGTGTAACAGGCAAAGTCATTTGATTGGCGCCGATGAACGTAATCGTCTTTTTCTCCTCCGGCTGCTCTTCCCGTTTGTATAATTTTTTAAAACAGATCGGCGTAAAAATACTTGCAATGACGGCTACTAAAATTAGTGCTCCTGACATATTTGCACTGATCACGTGAAGCTGCTGGCCGATTGTTGCAGCGGCAATCACGAGCGAAAGCGTTGATGTCAGCAAGAAACCAGACGCGAAAATGGTTCGGTTATCATACCACTTCTTTAAGTACATGACAGGAATGATTTTGCTGACTAACAGCGCCAGCAGCAGGAGCGGAATCATGATTAAAATTGTTTTATCCTGAAAAAGAGTCCAAATATCCAGCTTCACACCGACCATCACAAAGAAAATCGGTATTAAGAACCCATAACCAAATGAATCCAGCTGCTGAACAAGTTCTTTGTTTGGCGAAAGCAGGGAAACGAGAACCCCCGCTAAGAAAGCGCCGAGAATATTTTCCGCCCCAAGTGATTCAGACAGGGCAACGAGTACAATAATTAACGTAAAAATGGCACGCGTCCCGATCTGGATCGTCCCTTTTGACATGGACTGAACAAAAGAGCGATGTTTAAAGACCCGGCCGAAAAAGTATAGCACCACTCCGGCCGCAAACAGAATCATCAGGAGCCACATGTTTCCGCTGTCCTCTCCGTATAAAGAAGAAAAAACAGCAAGAAGAATCATCGTGGCCAAATCAGCAATAACAGCAACAAGCAAAATAATCTGCCCGATATTTGAATTCATGATCCGTTCTTCTTTTAATGTTGGAACGACAACGCCTAACGATATCGTTGAAATAATCAGGGTCATTAAAAAAGCATTTTGGATAAATCCAGCCAAGACGAACCCATAGGACAAGAGCAATGATAAAATAAAAATGCCGACAAAAATAATAGATGCCGCAGCAAACGTATTAGGCGCTTCCTTGCCGTTCGGCAGGAACTGCTTTTTCTTCCCTTTCTCAAACGATGAAAAATCAATTTCAAGCCCGCTTAAAAACATTAAAAAGATAAATCCGAGCATAGAAAGTGTCTGGAGCCAGGTGTCACCCTCCACAACTAAATTAAGGCCGCTTTTCCCAATAATCAGCCCCATAATGATTTCAGCAACAACAACCGGGATGCTGAGTTTAAACCGATGCAAAAGGATGGGTGTCAAAAATGCAACGATAAGTACAACAACTAAAGATGCGACAGATGTATGCGCCATAATCAGAACCTCCTTTTTAAGTCAGGGTTATGCTAGTTCTCACTCAGAGAACAAAACCTCATTTTTAAAAAACATAACGCGATTTTAACAAGGGTGATGATGAAAAATAAAGTGATAAGGTCTTAATCCTGTTTAGAAAATGATTCTTCTTCTATAATTTGCACATAAAAGCTTGTGATGACTCACAACACTTTGCTTCATAATAAATAAAACAATCGGTAAGGAGGATACCGCATGGCTTACGATATCATCAGCGATATTCATGGCTGCTATGACGAAATGACTGCATTAATCCAAAAGCTTGGCTATACAATCAAAAATGGAGTACCTGTCCATGAAGAAGGCAGAGTGCTTGTTTTTGCCGGAGATTTAACTGACAGAGGGCCTAAATCGATAGAGGTCATCCGATTTGTAGCAGGCGCTTACGAAAAAGGCGCTGTACGTTATGTCCCGGGAAACCATTGCAATAAATTATATCGTTACTTAAAAGGAAATCCGGTAAAAGTGATGCATGGTCTCGAAACAACAGCGGCAGAGCTTGAGGAACTTTCCAAAGATGAGAGAAAAGCAGTCAGCGAACAGTTTATGAAGCTGTACGAAACAGCGCCGCTTTACGACATCTTACATAATGGAGAATTAGTTGTCGCCCATGCTGGCATAAGAGCTGACGATATCGGCAAATATACCCGCAGAGTGAAGGACTTTGTGCTTTACGGTGACGTGACGGGTGAAACATATCCGGACGGCAGACCCGTCAGACGTGATTGGGCGGCAGCCTATAACGGAAAGGCTTGGGTGGTATACGGTCATACACCTGTGAAAGAGCCTCGGAAGGTCAATCGCACCATCAACATTGATACAGGCTGCGTGTTCGGAAATCAACTGACAGGCTTTCGCTTTCCAGAAATAGAAACCGTCTCTGTTCCAAGCTCCCTGCCCTACGACGAATCAAGATTTCGCCCCATATAAAAAAGGAGAGAATCAATGATTCTCTCCTTTTATCAGTTTTCTCATGTCCTGAGGCAGTGGAGCATGAAACGTCATGTTCTTCTGTGTCAGCGGATGGATAAACGAAAGATGCTCGCTGTGCAGAGCCTGCCGGCCAATGTTTCGTCTCGTTCCACCGTACAGTGTATCGCCGCACAACGGGTGCCCGAGATAGCTCATATGAACACGAATTTGATGGGTTCGTCCAGTCTCAAGCTGCAATGCCACCGAGGTCATGTCGTCATTTGCACATGTGACGTAAAAATGAGTAACAGCCTTCTGGCCGTCCGGTGTTACCGTCCGTTCAATGATACTGTCAGGATGTCTGCCAATCGGAGCATCGACTGTTCCCTCCATCTGTGCCATCCGCCCGTGAACCACTGCCGCATACCGGCGTTTCACAAGGCCGTTTTTTTGCGCAGACGATAAAATGGAGTGGGCAAATCGATGCTTGGCAACAAGCATGACACCAGATGTATCCCGGTCTAGCCGGGTGACAAGATGTACTGTCGCCCTCACTCCGGTTGTTTGATAATGATCAATAATTCCATTGGCAATGCTGCCGGAGGGGTGCTCTCTCGAAGGGATTGATGACACATACGGCTGCTTGTTTATCACAAGCACATGTTCATCCTCATAAAGGATATCGAGTGGAACAGGCTCTGCCAGCAGCGTCTCGCTCACCTGTTCCTCAGGAAACTTCACGATAAGAAGATCTCCCTCTTTCAAAACGTATTTGACCGTCACATGCTCACCGTTAATCTGCAGGTCTCCCCCGCCAAACTTAATATCGGTCAGCAGACGTTTCGAAATTCCCAGTTCACCGGCATATTCTTTTACAGTCATCCCGTCCTCAGCGGAAGTAATGTTCTTTCTGATAAAAAAATGCTCCACGATATGTCCTCTTTCTATTCACCTTTTCCAATAAACGAATCCTGGACTCTTTTCCAAAATGGAAACGGACGGAATCTCGCAAACCGCACTTTTTCGGATGCAACCTGGCAGCGGATCGACTTTACATCTTTATGGAGAAGGGTTAAATGGTCAATCGTCACTTGAAAGTCAACTTCGTTTCTCGGCTTAATCATGCAATCATGATGGGATGGGAGAAGCAGAGGTGACCCGACCGTACGGAACACGCGGTTATTAATTGAAGCCATTTCCGCAAGCTGGATCGCCCTGATAGAGGGATGGATAATCGCTCCGCCCAGCGCCTTATTGTAGGCTGTGCTGCCTGATGGAGTTGACAGGCAGAGGCCGTCGCCCCGGAAGGTTTCAAAGAGCTGCCCTTTGATTTCCACATCTGCAACAAGGCTTCCTTCGATGCTTTTAATCGTACATTCATTCAAAGCTAAGTATCTTTCTTCCCGCTCGTTTTCGTGATAGGTCACAATGACTTCGAGAAGCGGATATTCGACTGTATGATACGGCGTTTTCGCGATGGCAAGAACAAGTTTTTCAATTTCATGAGGAACCCAGTCGGCATAAAAACCCAGATGACCTGTGTGAACGCCGACAAATGCTGTTTTGTCCAAGCGGTCGCTGTATCTGTGAAAAGCATACAAAAGCGTTCCGTCGCCTCCGACTGAAATAACGATTTCCGGTTCATTTTCATCCAGTTCCATATCAAAATCCAATAAATACGCCTGTATTTTGCTTTTCAGCGTATCAGAAACTTGATCTCCTTTTGATGATACGGCAAATTTCATGCTCTTCTTCCCCTTTACCTATTGTTGCTCGCTTCCTTTTTTCTTTCTTGAAAAGGCAGCTTGAGCTTCCTGTACTTCACCCCTGATCTCCGACATCTCTTCATCAAGCCGGGAAGCCGCTTCAGAGGCGCGCTGAAGCCTTAGTTTTACTTTTTCAGGAATGTTTCCGCTGTATTTATAATTCAATGAATGCTCAATGGTCGCCCAAAAATTCATCGCCAGTGTACGGATCTGTATTTCCACGAGAACATGCTTTTCTCCGGATACCGTCTGCAAAGGGTACAGCACAACAAGATGGTATGACCGGTATCCGCTCTCTTTATGTTCCGCAATATAATCTCTCTGATCCACGACGGTGAAATCTTTTCTGGCAAAAAGCATCTCTTTTACGATTTGGATGTCATCGACAAATTGGCACATGATTCTAAGGCCAGCAATGTCCTGCATGGTTTCAATTTCATGCAGCGGTATGCTTTTCCGTCTCGCTTTTTCAAGTATGCTCGCCACAGGCTTGACGCGTCCGGTCACAAATTCGATCGGTGAATGGTCGTCCTCGTATTCATATAGTGTGCGGATCCCCTTGAGCTTCACTTTCAACTCTTCGACAGCCTGGCGGTACGGCACTAAAAAACGCTCCCATTGTTTGTCATCCATCATACATCCCCCAATTCCGAACCAGTTTCTATAAAAACACGCGTTTCACTTTTTCTTCCATTTCTTCTCCGTAGTTTGCATTATCCTTTATATTTTCTAAAAGATATTCCAGCTCCTCATGCAGGCCTGCCAGTTCAATTGTTTGGTCTCCTGCCTCTAAAACAACCGGTATTTTTTGTGCATGAGCCTGCTTCAGTTCCGGCCATACATGTTCCTTTATAATGACATATTCAAAAGAATCAGCTAATTCAAGTATGTATACAAAAGCAAAGTGGTCAGAATCAACAAGCATTTGACCTGACGGCTTGCGTTCCGCTTCGTTTCCTTCTGTCTGACAGGCAAGGCGAAGCTGATCATCCGATAATGTTGCATTCAAAATTTCGATTCTGTTTTGCATAATGCTCTCCTTTTTTAAACAAAGTACAGATTCATTTTATCATATCGAGCTCGATATTGATAAACCTAACATCTAAAGAGATAATAGTAAAAATAAGATTTACAGGGCGGAAAGGAAGAGCATCATGAGCCAAGAAATTGAAATCGAATTTAAAAATATGCTAACCAAACAAGAATTCAAGAACATAGCAGCGGCACTCCAGCTGACAGAAAAAGATTTTACAGATCAAAAGAATCATTATTTTGATACAGACAGCTTCGCGCTGAAACAAAAACATGCTGCGCTTCGTATCCGCAGAAAAAACGGAAAGTATGTTCTTACATTAAAGGAGCCGGCCGATGTGGGGCTTCTGGAAACGCACCAGCAGCTTTCAGAGGTATCAGATCTCGCTGGATTTTCAGTTCCCGAGGGCCCCGTGAAGGACCAGTTGCACAAGCTTCAGATCGATACGGATGCCATTCAATACTTTGGATCTTTAGCAACAAACCGTGCGGAAAAAGAAACAGAAAAAGGCTTAATAGTTTTAGACCACAGCCGATATTTAAATAAAGAGGACTATGAAATTGAATTTGAGGCGGCGGATTGGCATGAGGGCAGACAAGCCTTCGAGAAGCTGCTTCAGCAATTCAGCATTCCTCAGCGCGAAACCAAAAATAAAATTCTGCGTTTTTATGAAGAAAAACGAAAGTCTATATAAGGTGGAATGACATCGTGAATGTAACGAATTGGGCAGCTTTACTTCAGCTTCAGGCACTACAGTCCATATCTAATGCACGCAGCAGCTCGGACACTCAGAATACGGAAAGCCCGCTTTCAAGTTTTAGCTCTTTGCTCAGCCAATATACAAACGGTCTGGCATCTCAGCAATCAGCACCTTCTTCATCGCCAAGCCCGCTCAGCATGCTGAACAGCGCGAATACAACAGCGCCGTCACTGCTTTCAGCGTATGGGCTTAACTCATATACGAGCAGCAATTCAGGTTCAATCACAAAAGCGGCAGAAAGCACTGAAACAGCTGCTGCAGATTCAGCTTCAAACAAACATGAAGCAAATCAGATCAGTTCGGGAGACTTTTCTATTGACAGTGCGATTAAAAAAGCCGCTGATAAATATGGCGTTGATGAAAAACTGATCCGTGCCGTCATCAAACAGGAATCAGGCTTTAATGCAAAAGCGGTCAGCGGAGCAGGCGCGATGGGCCTCATGCAGCTGATGCCGTCAACAGCAAGCTCACTTGGCGTTTCCAATCCGCTTGATCCACAGCAAAATGTGGAGGGCGGAACGAAATATTTAAAACAAATGCTGGATAAATACGACGGCAATGTGTCTATGGCATTAGCGGCTTACAACGCCGGACCGGGAAATGTTGACCGATACGGAGGCATTCCTCCTTTCCAAGAAACGCAAAACTATGTAAAAAAAATAACTTCAGCTTATTACGCGTAACCAGAGGGGCTCTTTCCCTCTGGTTTTTTTGCGAAGTGAAATCTTACGCATTCCTGATTTTTATGTGATATGATATGAAATACAAACCCCGGCTGTCAGCCGAAATGAGTCATCATACGCAAAAAAGGCAGTTTGTTTGTAGAAATGATGCCTTGTTGCTAAAATAAACCTAGATGAAACAATGAAATACAGAAAATTACTTTTTGCAATAGGATTTATGATTCCTATTAGCCATATTTAAAGGAGTAGTCAACATGGGACAATCGTTTAACGCACCTTATGAAGCGATTGGAGAGGAACTTCTATCGCAACTTGTTGATACTTTTTATGAGCGTGTCGCGTCTCATCCTTTGCTGAAGCCGATTTTTCCAAGCGATTTGACAGAAACCGCCAGGAAACAGAAGCAATTCTTAACTCAGTATTTAGGCGGGCCTCCTCTTTATACTGAGGAGCACGGCCATCCTATGCTCAGAGCAAGGCATCTTCCCTTTCCAATTACAAACGAGAGAGCTGATGCGTGGCTCAGCTGTATGAAGGACGCAATGGACCATGTAGGGCTGGAGGGCGAAATTCGTGAGTTTTTGTTTGGCCGGCTGGAGTTGACAGCAAGGCATATGGTGAATCAAACGGAAGCGGAGGATCGATCATCTTGACAAACTATCAGCATGAGCTATACTTCGCCCATTGCCACGGTCATCCAAAAAAACCGCTTGAAATTTATATGTTTGTAGACCCTTTATGTCCTGAATGCTGGTCCTTAGAGCCCGTCATCAAAAAGCTGAAAATCAGATACGGACGTTTTTTCACCTTACGCATTATCGCTTCCGCAAGCCTTACCGCTTTAAATAAAAAGCGAAAAAAGCATCTTCTCGCAGAAGCATGGGAAAAGATCGCGAGCCGCTCTGGCATGTCATGTGACGGCAATGTCTGGTTCGAACAGGATCAGCCGCTTTCATCGCCTTATATGGCTGCTCTCGCTTTTAAAGCAGCCGAATTGCAAGGACGAAAAGCCGGCATGCAATTTCTCAGAAATATGCAGGAGAGCCTATTTGTTTCAAAGAAAAATATTACGGATGAAAACGTGCTTTTGGAGATTGCTGAAAATACAAGTCTCGATCTTGAAGAATTCAAAAAAGATCTGCATTCTCAAAGCGCGGTCAAGGCGCTTCAATGTGACATGAAAATTGCTGCTGAGATGGATGTTTCTGTTAATCCGACACTGACGTTTTTTAATACGCAGCATGAGGATGAAGGGCTTAAAGTTCCTGGCAGCTACTCATATGATGTATATGAAGAAATTTTATTTGAGATGCTTGGCGACGAGCCGAAGCCGTCGGAAACACCGCCTTTAGAATGTTTTATTGAATATTTCCGCTTCGTTGCCTCGAAGGAAATTGCTCTTGTATATGACCTGAGCCTTGAAGAGGTAGAAAAAGAAATGAAAAAACTGGCGTTTGCTAAAAAGGTTGCCAAAGTGGAAGCCAAACACGGAATGTTTTGGAAGTCTCTCAGCACTTATTCTGATGAATATCAATCATGTGAAAAATAGCCGCAGGCGTGCATATGCTTGAGGCTGTTTTTTTACGCCATTAACCGAACGTACGTTCTGTTTTTAGCGCTAAAGAAACCGCGCCGGGATAAGCGCGGTTTCATATGTCTTAACGACAACAAAGGGGATGGGAGAAATTTTTCACGGTCAAACAAAGGGGTAATGTTTGTTTGTGATCAATTTCACATCCTTATGATAACAAAAGATGTCGACTTTTGACAACCTCTATGCTTAATGTTCATATTTTTGTCACAAAACATAACGAAGTGCATTCACTCATATCCTTATAAGGAAAAAGGACGAGGAGGACCGCCATGATGTCTACTTTGATCTCAATTGTGTGCATTGCCGTTTTTTTCTGTCTGAATATCTTAGGCATGATGCATATGCTGCCGCTTTATATTACCTCTCCTCTGCTGTTTCTGTCTATTTTGTTTACCCTCTACCGCTTGAATCACCGGAAAACCTTTAAAGGGTTTTAAAAAAGCCTGTGCGTCATTTCCGCACAGGCTTACTTTTTTAAGACTGCTTGACTTTCATCAGCAGCTCTTCCATTTCATCAAGTTTTTCTTCAAACATTTTGCACGCGGCTTCGATTGGCTCTGGAGACGTCATATCCACGCCCGCTTTTTTCAGGACATCAATCGGGTATTGTGAGCTTCCCGCTTTCAGGAAGTCAATATAACGGTCAACCGCCGGCTTTCCTTCCTTCAAAATCTGGCTGCTTAATGCTTGGGCAGCGCTGTACCCTGTCGCATACTGATACACATAGTAATTGTAATAGAAGTGCGGAATACGCGACCATTCAAGGCCGATTTCCTTATCAATCACCATGCCGTCTCCAAAATACTTTTTATTCAGGTCGTAATAGACATTTGTCAGAAGCTCAGGTGTAAGCGGCTCGCCTTCTTGCGCCTTTGTATGGATCAGATGTTCAAATTCAGCGAACATCGTTTGTCTGAAGACCGTTCCCCTGAAGCCCTCAAGCATATGGTTGAGAATATATAAGCGCTGTTTTTCATCCTCTAAATTGTTCAGCAAATATTCGCCAAGGAGCGCTTCATTTGTCGTAGAAGCAACTTCCGCGACAAAGATACTGTAATTGCCGTATGGATAAGGCTGGTGCTTTCTCGTATAGTAGCTGTGTACGGAATGTCCAAACTCGTGCACGAGCGTAAAGAGATTATTGACGTTATTATGCCAGTTCATCAAAATATACGGATTCGTGCCGTAAGCTCCTGATGAATAAGCCCCATTGCGTTTGCCTTTATTCTCGTAAACGTCCACCCAGCGGTTTTCCAGTCCTTCTTTTAGGATAGAGGCATATTCTTCCCCTAAAGGTGCGAGGCCTTTCAGCATGTAATCTTTGGCTTCCTCGTATGTCACCTTCATCCCCGCATCTTTCACAAGCGGTGTATACAGGTCATAGATATGCACTTCATCAAGCTCAAGCACTTTCTTTCTCAGCGCAATATAGCGGTGCAGGAGCGGCAAATGCTTATTAATCGTCTTAACAAGGTTATCGTATACTTCCTCAGGAATACTGTTGTTAGAAAGCGCAGCCTCACGCGCTGACTTGTACTTCTTCACTCTCGCGTAGAAGTTGTCCTTTTTCACAGTGCCGCTAAGCGTCGTGGCCATTGTGTTTTTATATTGTCCGTACGTTTTATACACTGCGTCAAACGCATTTTTGCGGACTTCACGGTTTTCACTTTCCAAGAAATTAATAAAGTTGCCGTGAGTGATCTGTTTTTCATTCCCATCTTCGTCTTTAATGGACGGAAACGTTATATCTGCGTTATTTAACACGCTGAATGTATTTGAAGATGACCCCAGTACCTCGGAGGCTTCAGCAAGCAGCGCCTCTTCCTTCTCGCTCAGCACATGCGGACGTTCCTTTGTAATCTCCTCAATCGCATGAGAGTACAGCTTCAATTCTTCTTTTTCAAGAATGAACTGCTGCAGTTTGTCTTCTTCTATGGATAAAATCTCCGGAACCAAATAAGCTGTCGCGCTTGCGGCCTGTGTATACAGGTTTCCCGCCTTGTCATTCAGCCCCTGGTAAAAGGAGTTCCCAGTATCCTGGTCAGAGCGCATATGCGCATATGTGTACAGCCTACCCAGCCGCTCCATCACTTTATCTTGATACGTAAGAGCCTCGTATAAATGATCAGCTGAATCTGCCAGCTTTCCTTTATACTTAGATAAATTCGGAATTAATTCTTTTACAGCTTGAAATTCTTTATTCCAGGCCTCATCACTAGGAAAAATATCCTCAAGTCTCCATGTGTCTTCTGCCTTTACCTCACTTCTGTCAGGCAGTTGGTTTGCTTTTTTTTCCTCAGCCATGGTGATCCCCCTCGTCTTCTTTGATTCAAGCCAATTGAAAAAACAGCTGTTTCTCAATAAACTTGTGTTGTGAATATCTTCCGGTTTTTCACTGCCTTTTGTCAAATCATATGCAGTAATGAAGAGAACGAATGCCAAAAAAGCAGTAAAAACACGAAAAACCTTTCCTTTTGTGCCTTTCACAGCCTGCCCACCACCTTTGTCTTAGGGTGAGCCAAATAAGACAAACTCATTCTATAAAACAGCTGCGGTCTCTTTCTATGAGATCCTGCATTGAGTGTATGCCACCTGCAGGCTGATTCAGCACATATACTTCTTTCTGAGTCTCCCTTAAAAATCCCTTCTTGCACAAAAAATCAATATACTGTTTAACCGCTTCTGAAAGACACTCTTCGCTGCATTCAAATCTGAGTGCAATGTTCTTATTATGAATGTGCAGTTTGCACTGCTGCAAAACGGCTGAAAAATGAATTGGCGCACGTTTACCTCCAAGATCCGTCATAAACAAATAAAGAAACCCCTGCCACACAAAAACCGGACTCTTAAAAACTGCCCCTTTTCTAACAGGAACAAACACTTCAGTCGGCAGAAAAGAAAAAGGTGTCTGCCGCTTCTCATAAAACAGCAGCCTAAGGCGATTTGTTTCCTTTGAGTTAAACCGATGGGGTTTATGGCGAAAACGGTGAATCGCTTTCGTCCAGCCTGAATATTGAATTGAGGGTTTCGGTTCAGTGAAAAAAAGATCGTCTACAACTGCCCGATGGATAGGGATCGTTTGGACTGAGGAATAAGAATGGTTTGTGTAGAATGGAATGATGTGGCTAAGCCGGAGAAAAGAACGCCTTTCAGGACAATAACATATCAGTTCCTTGTATGGACTTGCATTGATAAACTGCCAATGAAAAGCTGAAAGCTGATAAAAGGACGAAGCAGTCCGTTTTAAGCGGCTGTATCCCATAATCCACTGCGGGATGATTCCTTCTTGTTTGAAGCCCTCTGTCCGCTTCTGAAAGACATTTGGTGCGATAGTGGCGCATTGATATTCAACAGCAAGCATATGCTCCTTGATCCTTGCCATGATGTCCGGTCTTTGGTTGATTGTCCTTATATACGGCTCCAATATTGGTGAAGCCCGTTGTGTTTTCAGCCATACATACAGCTGTCTTTTTCCTTCTAAGTGGTAGGCGCTTTCCGGTTCGATGTCTATGGAGCAGGACTTGTTCTGTTTATGGGCAAAATGCGGCGCTTTTTGAAGGCCGAGCTTCACAGCTAGCTCTCCCCCGCATACCGGACAGAAGAACCGTCTCCGCTTTAATTTCTGGTTTTGCTGAGCGCCTAGAAGGTGAAACATTTGGCCGTCTTCAGTCACAGCACTAAACAATTGTCATCTCTCCTTTCCAGATGAAGTATACTTTCTGGAAAAGATGATCAACTCCTGTTCGCTGTATTTTCCGCTTGTCTATATGTTTTTGATTTTTCACATCTCTAAAATGGCATTTTCGTGCATAAAAAAAACCGATTTCCGGAAGGAAATCGGTTTGCTATGATGCAAAGTGTTTTTTTATCGTTTCTAGAGCATGCTCTGAAATAATCAGCTTGCCGTATTCTTCAAGACGGTGTATGCTGATTGAGGATTCATTTGCGTACTCCAGCAGGATGCTTAGCTGATTTTCAACCTCTTCATCAGTCATATTGCAAAAATCTACATATAAATAATATCGGTTCTCAAACGAATATAAAGTCGTTTTGCTTCCGTTAACGTTCAAATTAGATAGAGAAATAACATCCTCAAAATCGCCAAATCGCAAGACAAATTGAAGCTTTTGCTCCTTCTCTTCCTGATTGACGGCTTGCTCTTCTTTCTGGAAATCATCCAGCAAGGCGTCAAGATCCTCAGATGCTGGTTCTTGCTTTTTATCCTCAGGAATCGGCAGTTCGAGCTTTTGTCCGTCTTTGGAAAGCTGGGCTTTTGTGACGATGATTTCTAATCCTTTGTCCAGTGCCTGAACTTGAATCCAAAGTGGGCCTTCCACAGCGAATTCCTCTTCTTCATGAACTTCATCCATGACTTCCCAGAAAAGTTCTTCACTGCGCTCACGGTTATACCAAATTTCTTCTCTGTCAAAACCGCGATCTTCAATATCTCCGTAAGACATATAAAATTTTACTGTATGCTCGTTAATTCTTTCAATTTCCATTTGCCAACCTTCCCTTCTATATAAGATGTTGAAGGGACATCTAAGCTCCCGATTAATTGTACTTTACTACACTTTACCCATTCCGTCCACATCTTAACCTTAACCAAGGCCAGTGTGAATTCCTTTGTATTTCTATTTTATGATAAAACAGTCACAAAAGAAATAAAAATGCACCTTTGCCTAAAAAACGGCAGATCAGGCGGCTGATATCATAAAATATGACCTGTCTCATATAGTAGTAGTACAAGCGAAGGACTGAAAGCGAGGTGCCGCTTCATGGAGCATGACTATCTGATTTCTCTGCTTGTCATTGTTGGGATTGACCTGATCCTTGGCGGAGATAACGCGGTTGTTATTGCCATGGCCAGCAGACATTTGCCGGACAAGCAAAGACAGCAAGCCATTATTCTCGGAACATTTATTGCCGTTGCCATGAGAATCGGATTAACAAGTGCAGCAGTATATCTTTTGAACATTCCGTTCTTGCAGTGCGCCGGCGGAATTTTCCTGCTGTATTTAGGATATCAGCTGCTGATTGAAAAAAAAGACACGAAACACATTAAAAGCAGCACCTCCCTGTGGAGAGCGATACGAACGATTGTGCTTGCAGATCTCTTTATGTCGCTGGACAACGTCATCGCAGTTGCGGGAGCATCACACGGTGAGTTTTCTCTCGTTGTTATAGGTTTGTGTGTATCGGTTCCGGTTATTATTTGGGGCAGCAAACTCATCCATATTGCACTAGAGAAAATACCGCTTCTGATTTACGCGGGAAGCGGGCTGCTTGCTTATACTGGCGGAGAAATGATTGTCAGAGACAAAAAGCTGTCGCTTTTTATGGCGCAGCACGGCACAGTCGAAACGCTCCTCCCCATTTTGACGGTTGCGTTTGTCATCCTTGCGAGCATTTATTACCAGCAGGTTGAAAAATAAAAGAAGGCTGATGACTCAGCCTTCTTTTGATGATACGATCTATTAGTTTGCCAAACGCTGTGCTTCTCTTAATTGGAAAGAGCGAACTTTTCTTGGCAGGAAACGTCTGATTTCGTCTTCGTTATATCCGACCTGCAAACGTTTTTCGTCAATGATGATCGGACGGCGAAGCAACCCTGGATGCTCGTTGATCAAGCGGTACAAATCTTGCAGCGGCATAGATTCAACGTTCACATTCAGTTTTTGGAATACTTTTGAACGGGTTGAGATGATTTCATCTGTTCCATCCTCAGTCATTCGAAGAATTTGTTTTATTTCATCAATTGATAAAGGTTCAGAGAAAATGTTTCTTTCTACAAATGGAATATCGTGCTCCTCGAGCCACGCTCTCGCCTTTCTGCATGAAGTACAGCTTGGTGATGTGTATAGTGTAACCATTCATCTTCACTCCTCTAATTAGTAGGATGAACATCTATTTTATTCTTAAATTGAAATTACTCTAAAAAAGGAATCTTTACAGGTATTATACTATAAAAAAGTAAGTGTGAACAGTATCCTAAGAAAAAAATGTGTCAATCCAGCAAATTTTTAATGTTCATGATATGTTCTAATTCTCAATTAGCTTAACTGATCGAAAATATTTTTTTGTTTTTCTTCATCAATGAGTTTCAGGACTTCATCCGTTTTTTCGTACGATTCCCCGTACCATTTCTCGTCTTTATAAGTATGAATGTTTTCATATGTCTGTTTCATGGCTTCAAGAATTTCTTCTTCTGATTCTGTTTTTGGTGACCAGTACAGAATCTCCATCTTGTTTACTTCATTCGTAGCCAATGACCGGCGCCGGTACCCAATTGACTGAGCATGCTTGAAATGCTCTCTTTGATAAAACCTCAGGCGTTTTTCTGTATCAGTATCATCTTCATCCACAGGTTCCACCTCGAGCAATATGGGCTTATTTTTCTTTTTCAGCTTCGCGATCAATTTGCCGCCAAGCCCCTGCCCTCTTGCATCCTTAGACACATACAGATAATCAACGAAGATAAAAGAATCGAATTCCGCAAACATTAAAATATGATGTTTGCCTTCATCTTTATGATAAATATCGCTTCGCTCTTTCAGAAGAGCTTCCATATGCGCTTTTGATTTCATTTCTTCAATTGGAAAGTACTCGCTAAGCTTTTCATACCAGTTCATTGATTTGCTCCTTATGAGTTCGTTGTCTTCATACTTTTAGATATACCCCATTTCTTCTTGTTTAAACAGCCTTACATCTATAAAGACGTGCGAACTTCCGCCATGGTTTCATTTTTTTTCAGCAAAACGGAGCCAGCTGCTCCGTTCATTTTGAAGTGTTTCTCATTGAACTCGATTTTCCCGCCTGTAATGAATCAGGCGGGGCTGCGCCAGTGCAATCAGAAATGTCATGATATATAATGCAGCAGCCGCGATAAAAGCTATTTTCGCACCAGCAGCATCAGCCACTAGCCCTATAATGGAGTAGGTGACGCCTGACCAAGGAGTCAAAATTGCATTTTTTGCAGCCATGATTCCGATTCGTTTCTGTTCGGGAATAACCTCCTGCAGCATGGTTTCCTGGCAAATATCACGCACCTGATAAAAAGGCCCCATTGCAGCACAAGCCAGAGCGCATAAAAATGGGACTGGAGAAAATGAAAACAAAAGGGTCAGCGCCGACATTACAAGCGAGCTGAACATAATGGCATAGCCCATATTCCGCTCAAAAAAAGAAGAAAAACGAATGGCAATCACACTGCCGACAATTGCGCCTATAAAATAGGAAGCGTTAAACATCCCCCACCACACCTCTGTTTCATGCAAAACAGCCGCAGTAAATGCGAGGAGAATAGCAGATGACCATACGGAACCCGCCAAAGCTTCTATCATGTCCATTATAGTAATGTCTCTTACAATAGGGATGATCATTAAATCCTTCCATATACTTCTGGCAGATGCTGTTTCAGCAGTTCCTACAGACTCTTCTTCATTTACATGCAGCACACTAATGGAAGCTCCCGATAGAACAAACAGGAAAATGGCAGCGCCGACAACGAGTTCAAAAGGGACGGCGTACGTCAGAAGGCCTCCAAGGCCCCAGCCTGCTGTTAAGAACAATTGATTCGAGAGGGAGATCACACCATTCGCTTTTACATATTGCTTCTTTGGAACAATAATCGGCAGCAGCGCAAATCTTGCTGGCTGAAAAAAAGCGCCCGCGAAGGAAAAACAAAACACAAACAGCAGCGTAATCCAAAAGAATGCCTGTCCGTGATGAGTGACGCTGTATGCCATCAGTATTGTAAAGACCGCTCTCAGCAGATTCGCCCCCACAAGCACCTTTTTAAAACCGAGAATGCGAAGCACCGGAGAGACGCAAAAGCTTGCTGCTATACTCGCAAACGACATGAACGATAAAATAAGACCCGCCAAAAAAACGGAGTCAGTCATTTGATAGACCCGGACCATTAAAACGATTGTGACGAGGACTCCTGCTAAAGATTGAAAAGATTGAGACAGCAATAGCGCAAAAACATTTTTGTTATGCAGAAATTGAATCGTATTTCGCCTCCGCTTTTTCCTCTAATTGTAAATGTTATCATTCTCACTTTCTATGAGGACGCAAAAAAATCCTTCAAGAGATTCTCTTGAAGGATTGATGAATCATGAAAAAGCTTTAAATTCGGTTTCCGTGCACATCACAAAATGTCCCGGTTTGACTTCACGGAATTCCATCGTTTCCCCATCTTTTAATTGATGGACGGACGGATCATATTTCTGGCGGACGCGATTTCTCTCATAGTCCGGATCTGGAAGCGGAATCGCAGAAAGCAATGATTTTGTATATGGGTGAAGCGGATTTTCATAAAGCTCATCTGCCGGCGCAAGCTCAACCAGTTTCCCGAAATACATGACTCCAATGCGGTCACTGATGTATTTGACCATCGATAAATCGTGGGCAATAAACAGGTATGTGAGCCCTTTTTCTTTTTGCAGTTCTTTCATTAAATTCACAACCTGCGCTTGAATGGATACATCCAAAGCGGAAATCGGCTCATCCGCGATAATGAATTCCGGATCAACAGCAAGAGCTCTGGCAATCCCGATTCTTTGGCGCTGGCCGCCGGAAAATTCATGCGGATAGCGGTTCGCGTGTTCCTTGTTTAAACCAACTGTTTCCAATAGTTCATGAACCCTCTGCATCCGCTCTTTTTTCGTTTTCGCCAGCTTATGAATATCTAGGCCTTCAGCAATAATATCAGCAACTGTCATTCTCGGATTTAGGGATGCATATGGGTCTTGGAAAATCATCTGCATTTTGCGGTTGAATTCCAGCAGCTTTTTCCGCGATTTTCTCCCGTGCACATTTTCACCGTTAAACAGCACCTCACCATCGGTTGCTTCGTACAGCCGGATAATGCTTCGGCCTGTTGTCGATTTACCGCAGCCAGATTCACCAACCAGCCCTAATGTTTCACCTTTATAGATATCAAATGATAAATCATCTACAGCCTTGACCGTTCCCCTCGGCGTGACAAAGTGCTGTTTTAAATGTTTGATTTCTAATAATTTTTCAGTCAATTCATTCACCTTCTCTCACTAAGACAGGTTTTTCATACGTATTTGCCAGTTTACGCATTTTCGCTTTTACCGCTTCAGGCGGCTCTACCTTTGGCGCATCAGGATGAAGCAGCCACGATTTTACATAATGAGTATCGGATACCTTAAACATTGGCGGCTCCTGTTCAAAATCGATTTTCATCGCATAAGAGCTCCGCAGGGCAAAAGCATCTCCTTTTGGCGGGTTTGTCAAATCAGGCGGCGTGCCCGGAATTGCAGTCAGCTCTTCCTCACCTGAACTTTCCAGTGTCGGCATGGATGCAAGAAGCCCCCAAGTGTACGGATGTCTCGGATCGTAGAAGATTTCGTCTACCGTACCGGTTTCTACAATCTGTCCCGCGTACATGACAGCGACCCGGTCAGCAACGTTAGCCACAACACCAAGGTCGTGTGTGATAAAGATGATGGACGTGTCAATTTTCTTTTGCAAATCCTTCATTAATTCCAAAATTTGCGCTTGAATCGTTACATCAAGAGCAGTTGTCGGCTCATCGGCGATCAGAAGCTTCGGATTCGCTGCAAGCGCCATGGCAATGACAACCCGCTGCCTCATCCCGCCTGAAAATTCGTGCGGAAATTGGTTAACCCGCTTTTCCGGCATTGGGATACCGACTAATTCCAGCAGTTCAACCGCGCGTTTTTTAGCCGCTTCCTTCGAGATCTTCTCGTGTTTAAAAAGCACTTCCGTAATTTGTTTACCGACCTTCATCGTTGGATTTAAAGAGGTCATCGGATCTTGGAATATCATGCCGATCTCTTTTCCCCGGACATTTTGCATTTCTTTTTCGGACAGCGGCACTAGATCCTTTCCTTCAAACAGGATCTCACCGCGTTTGAAATAACCCGGAGGCATTGGAATCAGCTTCATAATCGCTTGAGAGGTTACACTTTTTCCGGAACCTGATTCTCCAACAATGGCCAGCGTCTCTCCTTTATCCAGATGGAAATTCACTCCGCGGATTGCCTGGACCTCTCCGCCATATGTTTTAAATGAAATTGCTAAATCTTTTACTTCTAATAGGCGTGTCACCCGTATCACTCCCTTATTTACGTAACTTAGGATCCAATGCGTCTCTTAATCCGTCGCCGACAACGTTAAAACCAAACATTGTAATGCAGATAAATCCGGCAGGGAAGAATAAACGCCACGGATAATAGGTCAATGCAGGCAATCCGTCAGAAGCCATCGTTCCCCAGCTTGCCAGCGGAGCCGGAACACCAAGTCCCAAATAGCTTAAAAAGGCTTCTGTGAAAATCGCAGTAGGAACTGTCAGTGTCATCGTGACCAAAATAGAACCCATTGCGTTTGGCACGATATGTTTAAACAGAAGACGGGATGTTTTTGCACCCAGTGTCTGTGAAGCAAGCACATACTCCTGATTCTTCAGCTGCAGCACTTGTCCGCGCACGATTCTGGCCATATTAATCCAGCCTGTAATCGTCATGGCAATAATAATCGTAAATAGACCTTTCGGAAGAACAACCATCAGTAAGATAACCATTAATAATGAAGGAACTGCCCAAAGGATATCAGCGATACGCATCATGATTTCATCCGTTCTGCCTCCGCGGAAGCCTGAAATGCTCCCCCAAATGACGCCGATCAGCAAATCAAGAACAGCAGCTGCAACACCGATAAAGATTGAGATTCGCGCCCCTACCCATGTACGGACGAAAATGTCCCGTCCAAGATCATCTGTTCCGAACCAGTGATCTTTTGAAGGCGGCTTATCCGCATTTAAGAGATTAGTAGTTGAATAATCATACCTTGAGAACATCGGCGCAAAAATTGCCATAAGGATAATAAGTACGATAATGATAAGCCCGACCATTGCAAGCTTATTGCTGCGGAAGCGAAGCATCGCATCTTTCCAGAGGGAAAGGCTCTTTTTACTTATTTTTTCTGCATCGCCGGCATTCGCTGCGGCTGGTTCAAACATGTTTTTTGGAATGTTCTGCATGGCCTAGGCTCCTTTCTTTGCTTTGGAAAGCTTGATTCTTGGATCAATAATGCCGTATAACACATCTACGATTAATACACACAATAGCAAGATGACACTGAAGAACACCGTTACACCCATAATGACCGTATAATCACGGTTTGTAATACTGTTGACGAAGTGTGCACCAAGCCCCGGGATCCCAAAAATGGTTTCAATAATGAAGCTCCCCGTTAAGACCTGTGCGGCCATCGGGCCCATATATGTAACAACCGGCAAAAGCGCGTTTCGAATGGCGTGCCGCACTGTAACCGCTGGGCGGGAAAGCCCTTTCGCTTTCGCTGTGCGGATATAATCACTGTTTAACACTTCGATCATGCTTGAACGGGAAAGTCTGGCAATAAACGCCATCGGCATGGAAGCAAGTGCGATTGAAGGCAAAAAGGTGTATGCCCAGGAATCCCACCCCGCGACCGGAAACAGCCCAAGCTTCATGGAGAACACATATTGCAGAACAGCCGCCATGATAAAGCTCGGAACCGAAATACCAAATATCGTTAAAATCGCGACGGTATAATCCTGCCACTTATTATGGTAAAGGGCTGCAATGACCCCAAACAATACACCTAACGCTAAAGCGAGGAGAATAGCTTCTGCTCCAAGAGTAAATGAAACGGGGAAACCTGAACTGATCAGGTCGTTAACACTCTGACCTTTATATTTAAATGACGGTCCGAAATCCCACATTGCAACTGATTTCAAATAACTTACATATTGTACAAACAACGGCTTGTCCAAGCCATAATGCGCATTTAAATTTGCTTCAATTTCAGGCGGAAGCTTTTTCTCACCTGAAAATGGCCCGCCCGGTGCTGCTTGCATTAAGAAGAATGTCACAGTTACAATCACAAATAGTGTGATAATCATATAGACTAAGCGTCTTCCGATATATTTTAGCAAGGGGGAACACCTCCATGGTTTTTACATTTTTATACTCCATCAGTAAGAAAGGTATATGGGGCTTTTCTCCCCATATACCTTGAGGTCTTTTATTTTCAGACGTAGCCTTATTTAAAATATGCGTTTCTGAAATAAACCTCACCAGTACCTGGCATGATAACACCTTTTAGGTTTTCATCCTGTACCCAAGTATCAGTATAGAAATAGATTGGGGCAACCGGCATTTCATCAATGAAAATACCTTCTGCTTTTTTCAGCAGCTCTGCACGTTTTGTTTTATCTGTTTCAGTTTGTGACTGATTCAGAAGCTTTTTGAATTCTGGATTTTCCCAGCCTGTATCGTTATTTCCTCCGTTTTTGTCACGGAACAATTCAAGGAAGTTGATAGGATCATTGAAGTCGCCGAGCCAGCCCATACGGCCGATTTGATAATCTTGGCTGTGGAGCTTATCAATATAGACATTCCACTCTGAGTTATCAAGCTCAACATCAACGCCTAAATTTTTCTTCCACATTTCTTGTACTGCTTGAGCGATTTTCGCGTGTGCGTCATCAGTGTTGTAAGACAATTTGATTTTTGGCAAATCAGATGCCTTGCTTAAGCCCATTTCTTTTAGGCCTTTATCAAGGTATTTTTTTGCTGTTTTGACATCATTGTCTTTGAAGTATCCTTCTTTGTTATCCTCAAATCCCTTCATTGTAGGCGGCACTGCAGCCATTGCCGGGATTTGCTCTCCTTGCGTAACGTTTTTAACAATCGACTGACGGTCAAGCGAATATGTTAAAGCTTTACGGATATTTACGTTGTCTAATGGCTTAGCTTCAGTGTTGAATTTGTACCAATACACACCTGCAATCGGCTCAACATGTAAAGAACCGTCTTTTTTCAGGGTCGGCAGGGATTCTGTTGGAAGCTGTCCGAGCGGCATACCGGCCCAATCAAGTTCGCCAGCTTGGAATTTTTTCAGTTCCGTATTGTTATTGTTGATCATAACCATATCGATTTTCTTCAGTTTGACTTTGTCTTTATCCCAATACTGGTCATTTTTTTCGAGAGTAATAGAACCGCTGTGTTTCCATGCCGTCATTTTGAACGGCCCGTTTGATACATAATCATCTCCGGCATTTGTATTCCACTTTTTATTTTTCTCTGCAATTTTCTTATTGATCGGCATATACGTATAGAACGCAGTTAATTCAGTGAAATATGGAGTCGGGTTATTTAATTCAACCTTCAGCGTTTTGTCATTCACAGCTTTTACTGCCACATCATCTAGGCTGCCTTTGCCGGTATTCGCCGCTTCAGCACCTTTTATGTAGTAGAGCTGGTAAGCGTATTGTGATTCGTTATTAGGATCAAGCGCCCATTTCCAAGCATATTCAAAATCTTGTGCTGTTACAGGGTCTCCATTAGACCATTTCACACCATCACGAATGGTAAATGTATATGTCTTTCCGTCCTTGCTCGTTTCAATTTTAGAAGCCATGCCTTCTTCAGGCTCACCATCTGCATTGATACGTGTCAATCCTTCAAAAGTCTGACGGATGACACCGCCTGATACTGAATCATTTGCCAATCCCGGATGTAAGGAGAACGGCTCAGTTTTAATATTAATGTTAAGTGTCGTCTTTCCTTTACTGTCCTTTTTCCCTTCACCGTTTGATCCGCTGCCGCCAAAGCCGCACGCGCTCAGCACGAGAGTGAAAATGAGCATCAACGTGACAATCGACCAACGTTTTTTCATATTCGCAAACCCCCTAATAATAATTTTCAGCTCCTTACGGCTAAATCCTCAGAAATATCAGACAAATGAACCTGAGTTTCCGCAACTTTTATTCTGTTCCGTCTTTTCTGATTATTTTTGTAAAAAAGCTGTAACAATAGAGTGAACAAGTTCATTATAATGAAACAAATAATTTATTGCAATATTATTTTATCAATTTAAAATATTTAAACTTCGTTAGTTTTTCTTCCATGAACATAATATCCTTCTACCATTTAAAGCATAAATTGATTAAAAACTTTTTCATGTGTTTTCTGCCCATATTGCTTTTTACATATAATATCTGCCTGTTTTTACGCTGATAGCAGTTATCATTTAAGGATTTTACAGCACGCGTGTTATTTATATAATTACAATTTTACTGGAAAAAAGAATGTTTTTTCATGATGACAATTGGTTATAATTGATTTATAATGAAGCAATCAAAAGAAAAGCTTGCTATGAAAAAGAGTAGTACACATTTCACCTGTTTGAAGAGAGTCTGCGGTGCTGGGAGCAGATAACGGGCAATGTGGAATGGACTTTGGAGCAGCTGACCGAACTGGAAAAAAGTAGGCTCAGCCGGAGCAGTCTCCGTTACAAACGTCAGAGTGATTCCATTTTAATGGAATAATCAGGGTGGTACCACGGTTCATTCGTCCCTTTTTTACAGGGGATGAATGAGCCTTTTTTATTATGTTTTAAGAAATGAGGTTGATGTTTTCATGAAACAAACGATTTTTTCAGGCATTCAGCCAAGCGGCTCAGTGACGCTCGGCAACTATATCGGTGCAATGAAGCAGTTTGTCGAACTGCAGCATGATTATAACAGCTATTTTTGCATCGTGGACCAGCATGCGATAACTGTTCCTCAAGACCGGCTTGAGCTTAGAAAGAATATCCGCAATCTCGCAGCGCTTTACTTAGCTGTCGGACTTGATCCAGAAAAAGCAACATTGTTTATTCAATCAGAGGTCCCCGCGCATGCGCAGGCCGGATGGATGATGCAGTGTGTCGCATATATCGGCGAGCTTGAGCGGATGACTCAATTTAAGGACAAATCCAAAGGCAATGAAGCTGTCGTCTCCGGCCTGTTAACATATCCGCCACTGATGGCCGCTGATATTCTGCTGTACGGAACGGATCTTGTACCTGTCGGCGAGGATCAAAAGCAGCACCTTGAGCTGACGCGGAATCTTGCAGAACGATTCAACAAAAAATACAACGACATCTTTACGATTCCGGAAGTGAAAATTCCAAAAGTCGGTGCACGTATCATGTCTCTGAATGATCCGCTGAAGAAAATGAGCAAATCTGATCCGAATCAGAAAGCTTATATTACCCTGCTGGATGAACCGAAGCTTCTTGAAAAGAAAATCAAAAGCGCTGTGACAGATTCTGAAGGCATTGTGAAATTTGATAAAGAAAACAAACCGGGCGTTTCCAACCTTCTTACGATTTATTCAATCCTCGGCAATACGACAATTGAAGAGCTTGAAGCAAAGTACGAAGGAAAAGGCTACGGCGAGTTTAAAGGTGATTTGGCAGAAGTCGTGGTGAACGCATTAAAACCGATCCAGGACCGCTATTATGAGCTGATAGAATCTGAAGAATTAGACCGGATTCTTGATGAAGGCGCGGAACGAGCGAACCGGACAGCAAACAAAATGCTGAAAAAAATGGAGAATGCCATGGGTCTTGGAAGAAAAAGACGCTAATCAAAAAACCGCTCTTTGCAAAGAGCGGTTTTTTTCAGTTTACCTTTGATTCGTTTTCCATTTCCCAAAGCTTTTCGAAAAAAGGCTGACCTTTTATTAGGTTTTCGCAAAAAGCTAGGTGCTTGTCCGACCAGCCTTCAATTGTTTCGTTATACAGCATGTCCCAAATCTCTTCAAAGCTCATCCTTTTGATTTGTTCATACATATGCGGATTCCACTCTGTGTACCAGTAGCCGATTTCAGCCCGGTTTTTCAGCCCTTTTAATTGGTCAAGCGCCATAAACATCAGCTGCTTGATTTGCCGTTCTTTTCTAGTCAGTCCTCTGACATGTTCTGGTGCTAATGATAAGATGTGATATTCCTTGGAGGATTCCAGCTTCTTTGGCTCAAATTCATATGTTTCAGGCTCTACATCTTTCACCATTTCATAAACGAGCTGCTCCTGTCTTGGGATCAGACGGCTTTTTCTGACAGGGATCGTGTAGCCGATCGTGTCGACAGCTAAAATGCCGATTCCGTCTGTTACGACAAAACAATACTCAAGCTTTGTCCGCTCATGATTTTTCCGAATGTACGATTTCTGATGTACGTCTTCAAGCAAACCTTTCGGAAGCTCTGACAAATCGTTTTCTATGTAATGAAACAGTACTGACGGCACCCTTAGCAGCGGCACCTGATCCAAAAGCTCAACCGTATCTTCCTTGCGCCATTCGTGAAAGTGGCATACATTGTAGCCATTTTCTTCCCCTTCAAACCAATTGACCCACACATCATGAAGAAATAACATCTCTAACCCCTCACTTTTATAAAAACTGTTGTCCACAGTATAGGCAAGGGATAGAGAAATTATTCCAAAGAGATTGAGGAAATCTGGAATCACTAGTTTTATGTAAGAATCACAAAAAGCAGATCTCTTTGTATATTTTCTGACAAAAGGAGACCTGCTTTTTTTCTGATTTGGTGATATTTTATAACAGATATGATATTCATTTTTATTTAATATTTTTCGGGTCAAGCGCATCCCGCAGGCCATCACCGACAAAGTTGAAGCATAAAACGGTCATTAAAATAAATAGCCCGGGAAATAACGGGTACCACCATGCTTGAATCATTAATGTAAAGTTTTGAGCATCCTGAAGCATGTTTCCCCAGCTAGCGATTGGCGGCTGGATACCGAAACCCAAATAGCTTAGCGTTGATTCAGCTAGAATGACACTGCCTACTTTTAGAGTAGCGGAGACAATAATTGGTCCAATACAATTCGGTAATATATGCGAAAAAATAATTTTGTGATTTTTTGTGCCTATTGTTTTAGCAGCCAATACAAATTCCCTTGACCTTAGAGATAAAAACTCACCTCTGACTAGTCTCGCTGTTGTAGTCCAACCCGTCAAAGAAAAAATCAAAATTAACTTATCCATTCCGGGTTGAAAAATTGTAACCAAGGTAATAAGCAGAAAAATATCAGGAATAGATAAGACTACATCGACAGCCCTCATTAATACAGCATCTACTATTCCTTTAAAGTACCCTGCTACAGCTCCAACAACCGTACCTATAGTAATCGCACCAATTACTGAAGCAAAACCGACTAATAAAGACACACGAGCTCCATATAACACCCTTGTAAATATATCTCGCCCAAATTTATCCGTTCCCATTAGATTTTTAGGGCTTGGCGGCTTCAGTTTGTTTAAAAGTGATTGACTCTCAGGTGAGTAAGGCGCAATAAAAGGGGCAAAGACTGCCATTAAAATAATAACTGTTAATATGATACCCCCAACAACAGCAAGCTTATTTTTGAAAAATTTCTCAAAAAAGATCCTAGTCATTGTTTCTGGTTTTTTTCTAATATTTTCTTTTAGCTTTACCTCATTAGAGGGAGCCGCAGTGTTTGGATGTGCCATATGTGTCTCCCCCTTTTAATATTCAATTCTCGGATCAACTAATGCATACAAAATATCTGCAATCAAGTTCCCCAGTACAACCAAAACAGCAGAAATTACAGTCATGGCCATAATAACCGGATAATCTCGAGAGAATGCCGAATCAATAAATAACTTCCCTAATCCCGGCCAAGTAAAAATCTGTTCAACTACTACAGCACCGCCAATAAATGAAGGGATCATCAATCCGAAAATTGTAATAACAGGCAGAAGGCCATTTCTCAATCCATGTTTGAAAATAACTTTATTTTCCTTAAAACCTTTTGCACGAGCTGTTCTAATATAATCCTGTTTTAATACATCGAGCATACTAGATCGAGTATAACGAGTAATACCTGCCATATCAGCAGTTGCTAAAACAAACGCAGGTAAAATTAAATGATGGAGCCTGTCAATAATGCTAAAGTCAGCGTTTAAAGTGCTGACACCCCCCGTAGGAAACCAGCCGAGATTTACGGAAAGAACCATTATAAGAATTAATCCGAACCAGAAATTTGGTATTGCCAGCCCTAAAAATGACGTGACAGTTATACCATAGTCAAGCTTAGAATAAGGGCGTTTTGCAGAAAGAACACCGAAGGGAATTGAAATCAGAAGAGCAACAAGAGTTGAAAAAACCATAAGCACCAGAGTATTCGGTAAACGTGAAAGGATTAGATCGGAAACTGGTGTCCCCTTTTTTACAATAGATGTCCCAAAGTCGCCTTGGAGCATATTTCCTAGCCATTTTAAGTATTGAACAGGTTCTGGATCATTGAGCCCGTACTTTTCAATAAATTTCGCTCTGTCAGCTTGGCTGATTGTCGGATCCATCATAAGTGACATCGGGTCACCTGGCGCCGCTTTCATTATCGCAAATGATAAAATTGTAATGCCCAAAAGAATTGGCAGAGACATTAATGTTCGACGAACAATATATGTAACCATATTCTTGTCCCCTTTTCTAAAATAGGATAAAGAGGAAAGGATGCTTACTTGATCCTCCCCTCTCTAGGGATTTAATTATTATTGTTCAAGCCACCATTTTTCAATATGATATAAGTCATTTTTCGGATGGAATACATATCCATTCATGTTTGTCGGGATTGCCCTATGATAATTGTAATAAAACAGGAATGAATAAGGCTGATCCTCAGCAATCAATTTATAGATTTCTTCATATTTTTTCTGATATTCTTTTCTATCTGTAATAGACTTAGCTTCTTCTAAAAGTTTATCGACTTTAGGATTCTTATACCATATGTTGTTTAATCCGTTCTTAGATTGACTGGAGTGGAAAATCGAAAATTGATCTGGGAATGTAGCCAAGCTCCAACCGAGCAGTAGTGCATCATAATCCCAATTCGGTGCGCTTGTTTGTTCAATAAGAGCACTAAATTCTACAATTTGCGGTTTTGCTTCAATTCCTACTTCTTTAAGTTGCTGCTGAACAACAACTGCTAAATCCTCCCGAATCTTATTACCCTGGTTAGTTTTAATGGTAAATGAAAATTTCTTTCCGTCCTTATCAAGGTAACCGTCTCCATCTGTATCTTTCCATCCTGCTTCTTCCAAGAGCTTTTTAGCCTTTTTAGGATTGTAATCAAATGTAGGTACATCACCTTTTGGATAGTTCCAAGAAAGCGGACTTTCAGGAACATTTGCAACTTTACCATCACCGTTTAACACCTGATCTACCATTGCTTTTCGATCAAGTGCATACGTAAGAGCTTGGCGGACTTTTTTGTCTTTAAATAATTCGTTTTTTTCATTCCATCCAATATAGCTGTAGTTCAAACCAAGATCTGATTTAACTTGCACATTATCAAATGTTTTAACTGTCTCAAAGTCTGTGCCTGGTACAACAAAGAAGTCAATATCTCCAGCTTTTAATTGAGCAACAGCTGCATTAGAATCAGGAATCGTCTTAACTGTCACTGTATCTAAATACGGTCTTCCGCCATAATAGTCATCATTTGCTTCAAGTTTTACATAATCGCCCTTCTTCCATTCAACAAACTTGAATGGACCCGAACCAATTGGATTCTTCCTGTTAAATTCATTTTCTCCTAAATCTGCAACTGGTACTTTCCCTAAAATGTGTTTAGGCAGAATACCGTAACTGTCTAAAACAACATTGTAAAAATACGCATCCTTTTTCTTTAATTTAAATTCAACTTCATAATCACCTTTTTTTGTAACAGATTTTAGTGATTCAAAACCAGAACCCCGTTCACCATTATAGTCCTTGTTTAAAGGGATGCTATAAGTGAAAACAACGTCATCGGCTGTAAGTTCTTTTCCATCATGGAATTTTACACCTTTTCTAATTTTGACATCATAAGTCAGGCCATCTTTGGATTCCGTTACTTTCTCAGCTAAAGCAGGTTTCACATTTAGTTTTTCATCCGTTTCTAATAATGTACTATAGATCATCCCTTCAATATCTGAACTGGAAACGTCTGTAGAATAGAGTGGATTAAACAACGTTGGCTCCCCAGTTGAACCAACAACCAAATCCCCGCCTTGCTGCGGTTTGCCTGTGGATTTTTTCTCGCTGCTGTTGCTTGATTTTGATCCCGAGCAGGCTGATAAAAAAATGGCCAGAACCATCAATACACTTAGCATCATCAGTGCGGTTTTCCGTCTTTTCATTAGATATTCCCCCTCTTGAAATGTTCGTTCTTCTCAGCTGTTGTTTATGTAGTGTGCATACCCCCTCTCAAAGCTGTGCGGGCAACATTAGCTATAAAGGTGACAAGCCACAAAGTGGCTGGGAGCAGCTTCTTTAAATTCTGGTATTTGTTCCTTGCATATCGGTTTTGCAACAGGACATCTTGTGTGGAATACGCAGCCTTTTGGCGGGTTGGCCGGACTAGGCAGTTCTCCCTTCAGGACAATGCGTTCACGTTTGACAGATCCTCTTTTTCTTGTAACTGGAACGGAGGATAAAAGCGCTTGGGTATATGGGTGAAGCGGGTTGTCATAAAGCTCATGCTTGCCGGTCAGCTCCATCATTTTGCCAAGATACATTACTCCGACTCTGTCGCTGATATGGCGTACGACACTCAGATCATGAGAGATAAATAGATACGTAAGATTAAATTCTTCCTGTAATTCCTCCATCAAGTTAATCACTTGGGCCTGAATAGATACATCAAGTGCGGAAACCGGCTCATCTGCAATGATCAGCTCTGGATTCAAAGTGAGTGCTCTGGCAATGCCGATCCGCTGACGCTGGCCGCCTGAAAACTCATGAGGATAACGGCTGGCAAACGACGGGTGAAGCCCTACTCTTGCAAGCAGCTCTTCAACTTTTTCGTTTCGTTCACGCATGGTATACATGTTGTGCGTATTAAACGGCTCCTTTATGATGGAACGCAGGGTCTTTCTCGGGTTTAACGAAGCAAATGGATCTTGGAAAACCATTTGAATATTTTTGCGGACATTCTTCCGCAGCTTCTCCTCTGACAGATTGGAAATATCCTGCCCTTTAAAAAGAATTTGGCCCTCTGTCGGTTTGTACAGTCTGATCATCGTTCTGCCGGCAGTCGATTTTCCGCAGCCCGACTCTCCAACGATTCCGAGTGTTTCTCCTTTTTTTAACGAAAATGAAACACCATCCACCGCTTTTACATCACCGACTTTTCTTTGAAAAAGGCCTGACCGGATCGGAAAGTATTTTTTTACGTCACGAAGCTCTAAGATTGTTTCTTGATTAGCTGCTGTCATGATTGTTCGGCACCCTCTTCCTCATATAAAAAGCATCTCACCGTTCTTCCGCTTTTGTGTGTCAAAAGCGAAGGCTGATTTGTCCAGCACTTATCCATAGCTTTCGGGCACCTTGGGGCAAAACGGCATCCCGGCGGCAGATTATCCGGTGTAGGCACACTGCCTTTAATCGCATTTAATTTATCAATCTCTCCATCTATAACAGGAATTGACGTAAGCAGGCCTTCTGTATACGGATGAAGCGGTTTTAAAAATAAGTCATCAACGGTAGCGTTTTCTACGACTTGTCCGCAGTACATGACAATTACTCTATCGGCAGCCTCAGACACGACACCTAAGTCGTGTGTGATGAGAAGAATCGATGTATTGAACTTCTGACAGAGATCTTTCATGAGCTCCAGCACCTGGGCTTGTATTGTCACATCCAGCGCTGTCGTTGGTTCATCGGCAATGAGCAGTTTAGGATTACAGCTCAGTGCGATGGCAATCATCACCCTCTGTCTCATACCGCCGGACAGCCGATGCGGGTACTCCTTCATAATTTGCTCCGCCCGGGAGAAACCGACCATCTGCAAGAGTTCAACAGCTCGTTGATGGGCTTCTTTTTTCTTCATGTTTTTATGGTAAATCAGCACTTCGGTAATTTGTTCTCCGATTGTTAACACCGGATTAAGGGAGGTCATTGGTTCCTGAAAGATCATGGATACTTCGTTACCGCGGATTTTGCAATAATCGTTTTCAGTGAATGAGGTGAGGTCTTTGTCTTCGAGTTTAATAGAGCCGTCCATGATTTTTCCGCCTGAGCTTTGGACGAGGCCCATAATTGATAAAGAAGTAATGCTTTTTCCGGAGCCCGATTCACCTACAAGCGCGACGGTTTCGCCTTTGCTGATGTGAAAATCGACTCCGTCAACCGCAGGGATCGGCTCCTTTTTCCTGAAAAAATAAGTCTTTAAATTATTCACTTCTAAAAGTGTGCTCATGCTAGCTCCCCTTTCCCCCCTCTTGTCGTCAAACGTTTTCAAGAGAAAGCAATCCCCTTATTCAGAAATAATAAATAATATTGAATTATCGAAAAATTTTATAGTTGTATATTATTACAATCATTTTGCAAAATCAAGAATTTTTTAGGATAAATGTAATATTATTAATGAAATTCCATTATTTTATCCTTTTAAAGCATTGCATCCAAAAAGGTTTCAGCAGGAATGGACAGTCCGTCTGCGGCGCTTGCCTTGCTGGCGGTTAAATATTTTTTTACAATATTGAATCCAACTGCGTATCCAAGCATTTTCGGCTGATATCCTTTGCCGAATAACAGCTGGGGAAATAATCGATTATCCCGTTTGATATCCCGATGGGGCGCAATCTTTTTTTCATATAAAGACTGAAGCTGTTCCGGTGTATACCAAGTCGTCCATTCAGCCGTTTGACTTCGGCCGAACCTCTCATAAACAGCATATTCCGCCAGCCCTTCCATGATGATTGTATCAAGTAATGTGACATCCTTTTCCTCTTTTGTCAGATGACCTAACCGGCAAACGTGATGATACTCATGCGTCATAAGGGCAGATACCGACCCAAAATCTAAATCTGACGAAAGAAAAAGAAACATTTTGTCTTGAAAGGCGAGTCCTGATTTTGATCCGAATTCTAAACGGATTCTCCTGTTTCGTTCATCAACCGGCAGCGTGACAATTGGTACATTAGGACCTTGCCATTTGTTTTTGAGGTACTGTTCTTCCTTTTGGATATGTCCGTAAAAACCTTTTTCCTTCAGCTTGGAAACAGTCTGAATACCCTCTTTTATGTTTTTAAACATCCCATGATGCTGAAGATGCCCCAGAATGCCCTTCCAGTTCTTTTTCTCCGCACCTGAAAAAAGCGGGATAATGTAATGCGCCAAATCATCTATTGAATCAGCCTTCCTGAGCCAGCTATATGTTTGTTCTACACTCATGTGATCGCCTCCTCTTTTAATCCTATGCACACAAAAAAAACCGGCTACCCTTTAAGGGCAGCCGGTTTGGCTTAATTATGATTGATATTTCTTAAAGATTAATGTTGCGTTGTGTCCGCCGAATCCTAATGAGTTGCTGAGAACATAATTAAGTTCCTGTCTGCGGGCTTCATCAGGCACATAATCCAAATCACATTCTTCGTCAGGTGTTTGAATATTGATTGTCGGCGGAATCACGCCTTCTTTAATGGCCAGGATAGAGAAAATGGCTTCAATACCGCCGGCTGCTCCTAAGAGGTGGCCTGTCATCGATTTTGTAGAGCTTACCGCAAGTTTATGCGCATGCTCACCGAAAACGGTCTTAATCGCCATTGTTTCGTATTTGTCGTTGTAATACGTGCTTGTCCCGTGAGCATTGATGTAATCAATTTCCTCAGGTGCAATGCCTGCATCTTTAATGGCTTCTTGCATCGCTCTCGCTCCGCCTTCACCGTCTTGGGCCGGTGCTGTGATATGATAAGCGTCTCCGGTTGAGCCGTAGCCGACAATTTCTCCGTAAATTTTAGCGCCGCGGGCCAGGGCATGCTCAAGTTCTTCAAGAACGATAATCCCTGCACCTTCCCCCATGACAAAGCCATCACGGTTTTTATCAAACGGGCGACTCGCTGTTTTCGGATCTGGATTAGTAGACAGCGCTTTGTTGGCACTAAAGCCGGCGAATGACATTCTTGTCAGCGGCGCTTCTGTTCCGCCTGTGACCATCACGTCTGCATCACCACGCTGAATAACCTTAAACGCGTCACCGATGGAGTTCGTTCCTGTAGCACATGCTGTAACCGTACAAGAGTTCACCCCTTTTGCTCCTAATGCAATAGAAATCTGGCCTGTCGCCATGTCAGGAATCATCATTGGCACGAAAAACGGGCTTACCCGTCTTGGGCCTTTTGTTAAGAAGATTTCAAATTGAGACTCTAGTGTTTCAAGTCCTCCGATACCTGAGCCTACCCAAACACCCACTCTCGGCGCGATTTCATCGGTAATGTTAAGATCTGCATCTTCAACCGCCATTTTCGCAGCCACAACCGCATATTGTGTAAAGCGGTCCATTTTTCTGGCTTCTTTTTTATCCATATAATCTTCAACATTAAAATCTTTTAATTCAGCGGCAACTTTTGCCGGATATTCTTCAGCGTCAACACGAGTGATCGGACCGATTCCGGACACACCGTTGATTGCGTTATTCCAACTTGTATCGACGTCGTTGCCAAGTGGAGATAATGCTCCAAGTCCTGTAACAACTACTCTTTTTTTAGTCATCTTGTGTGCACCTCACCTTTTTTTATCGGCCCCAGCGGATAGCAATGGCGCCCCATGTTAGTCCTCCGCCGAACCCTACCATAACGACCACATCGCCGTCTTTGATTTTACCGGCTTCCAATTCTTCTACAAGAGAGATCGGAATGGATGCGGCAGAAGTATTTCCATATTTATGAACAGTTTTAGACATCTTTTCGACAGGAAGCTCTAAACGCTCGCGAGCAGCTTCCATGATACGGATGTTCGCCTGATGCGGAATCAAAAAGTCGACATCCTCTTTTGAAAGTCCGGCTTTTTCAATGACATTTACGCATGATTCTCCCATTTGGCGGACTGCAAATTTGAAAACTTCTCGTCCATTCATGATTGTATGTCGTTTTTCATTCAGATACAAGTGCTGACCGCCTGTGCCGTCGGCTCCTAGTTCAAATGAAAGGATTCCTCTGTCATCACTGACAGGTCCGACTACCGCAGCGCCTGCTCCGTCTCCAAACAGAACGGCTGTATTGCGGTCTTCCCAGTCGGTAATGCTTGAGAGCTTCTCTACACCGACAACTAGAACATGCTTGTAGGTTCCGGATTCAATAAATTGTTTACCGGTTACAACCCCGTACATGAAGCCCGCACAAGCCGCGCTGATATCCATAGCACACGCTTTCTTCGCGCCGAGCTGTTCTTGAATCATACAAGAGACCGTAGGAAATGACTGATCAGGTGTAACAGTTGCAACCAAGATCATATCCAGATCCTCAGCAGCCACTTCAGCTTGTTCCAGCGCATTTTTCGCTGCAGCAAGAGCCATATGTGATGAAAACACATCATCTGCTGCGATTCTTCTTTCTTCTATTCCTGTTCTTGTACGAATCCACTCGTCAGAAGTTTCAACCATTTTTTCAAGATCATGATTTGTTAAAACCTTCTCAGGAATGTAACGTCCAACACCAAGTATTCCAGCTTTCATAAGGGAAGACTCCTTTATATCTTAAATTTAGAAGATCAATCAGGTTGTGATCAATTATTAGTATCAGGTACTAATTCTATCCTATTTTTTTTCACATGGCAATATATTCGTCTAAACTATCAGTTCATCTTACTCATAGAGTATGGTATATGGAAAGGAGGCGTATGCAGTTGGATGTGTTTTCAAGAATGATGTTCGGCGATGCAGCAAAACCAACAGAAGAGAAGGAGGAACAGCAAGAGGAGGTTTCTCAGGTTTCTCAGACAAACGACGAAGAGACGATTAATTACATGCATATTATGGACCAAATCGGTTCAATTATGAACTCTCTTGATCAAATCAAGCCCGCTTTAAAGGAGCTTGCGCCCATGCTCTCCGCTATTAAAAAGAAAATCATGTGAAAAGCCACTTTCAAAAAAGTGGCTTCTTCTTATTCTGTTTCAGATTTAGCGTCAGACTTGCCAAGCTCATAAGCTTCCGCCATTACCGTTGTAAACAGATTCATAAACGGCTGTATGGCCTCCATTGAGAGCTCAATGCCTGATTTCTCAAGCTGTTCTTTCGCTTCAGGGAGATATTTCATGGCAATTTGCAAGAATTCAAGTGATTTTTCGTGCTGCATGTGACGTCACTCCATTACTCGTTTTTTGGCAGCTCGCCTGTTTTGTTGTATGTTTTGATCAGCTTGGCGATTCTTTGCTGAAAGTCTTTATCGACGAGCGGGCTGAATGTTCCCATCTCAACGACTCCCGTATTCAGGTCGTAGTAATGATCGCCGCCCTCAAGGGTGCCTTTATTAAATTGTTCAGCAATGATTTCATAGGCCTTGTCCACATTTTGCACCGTGCTGGTTAATACGGTATTCTCGCCCAGGTCCGATTGATCTGTGACGTAGCCAATGGCATAAAGACCGTCTTTTTTGATTTGCTGAATAACAGGAACATTATACCCGTCTCCGGCGGGATACACAACATCCGCGCCTTCGTTCTTCATTTTCTGATAAAGCTTTACTGCTGTTGTATCATCATCCCAATGATCCGTATATTTCGTATTTACCTCTATATCCGGATTTTCATACTTGGCCCCTTTGATAAAACCGTCAACCTCAGGCTGCCACGTAAAGGAAGCAATTACACCGACCTGATTCGTTTTCGACATATGGGCAGCAGTCATTCCTCCAAAAAAGCCCATTGCTTCCCCGCTGAAATGGACACTCGTTACATTATCAGCTTTCGCTTTCGCATTGGAAATGACGAATTCCATATCTGGATAATCTTCACCGACCAGGTTAAACACCTCAGCATATTCACTCCCATGGCCGTAGAGCAGATTGACGCCCCTCTTATGAAAATCCTCAATCGCATTTATGATATCTTCTTCTGTTTTAACGCCTTCTTTATAATAGACGTCCACATTGTATTTGGATTGTATATTCAGTAACCCTTTATACCCTTTTGTGCCCCATACGAGGTCATTAATCGTATCAGGAAAGAGCATGCCGACCTTCTCAATTTTTCCTTTGAACGGAGTTTGTCCACATCCACTCAATAAAAGGAGGACAGAAAAGATCATGACAAGCCTTGTGATCAAGTCATGTTCAACTCCTTTTGACAAGCTATAACATGTATTATTTTATACGTTTATTGTATCTAGAAAACTCGAAACATGGAAGGTTTTTCTTAATATTTGTCGAAAATTGATGAAAATTGTCTTTTCCACTCGATAATTTTTGTTTTTGCTTCTTCTTTTGAGGTTTTCTCTGTGACTTGCAATTCAAAAAGCTGATCTTTGCTATGACCGATTGGTTCTAACAGGAATCTCAGCAACTCGTCAGCGACGTCATTTGTATAATAGCCGTCTTCCTCTGTTTCTTCTTTCCATGGCCCATACATTTTCGGCAGGATCACGGTTTTTTCCGAGCCTGTTTTTTCACGCTTTTCCCATTCTTTTCGGTCTTCTTCATATACTAAAATATAAGGAGAATCATATTGGTCTAAAGGCAAAAAACTTCCGAACTGGATACAAATTGTATCATAATTTTGGTCTCCAATGTGTTCAAGCTGGCGAAAGAGTTCATTTCTCCCAAGCCACATGAGTCTTTCTTCTAAGTACATTTGACTCATTTTATCTTCTGTTTCCGCCAGAACAACGTCAACATGTATGCCTTCATCCATCATTCGCTCACATAATGAAAGGCCGAAAAATTCGTCCGCACCTACAATCAGCGTTGATTCCATTGCATCTGCCGCCCTTCCGGTTTTTCATTTCCCAAAACAAAACAGCCTCCGCAAAAGAGAAGGCTGTTGTCATTATATTCTCTATAATTCTTTTTCATGACTGTGAAAGAATTTGCAAATTGATGCATAAATTCTGCTTGGATGCTCAAATAAATGAAATGTCATGTCGACCGGTGAGCCTTGCTTTTGCTGTTTTTCCTTGAAAACTTCCGCATGTACGCTGTAGGGATATGGAGCTCCGGTCATACGCTGCCATATATGAACCGGTACGCCGCTCGGGTAGCTTTGAATTGTTTTATAACGAAGCGCTTCCGCTTCTTTTTCAGAAATTCCGTAGCTTTTCGAAACTTCTTTCAAAAATTGCTTATAGAAAAATTTATTTTCTTTTTCCGATTCATAATGTGCCTGAAGATCGAGACAAGGATTCAACATTGCGGCTGAGCGGATATGATCCGGGGAAAAACGAAGCAGTTCATCGGCCACGAGAGCACCCATGCCTTCTGCTAATATATGAATCTTCGGATTGAGGATTTCCTGCTTCAGCACAGAATGTATCAGCTGTTTGGCATAGGTGACTGCTTTTTCCGCCCCCCAATGCCTTCCGAACAGATTGCTGTTAAAAAGAGTATATCCTTCATTCCTCAACATGCTCAGAAGCTGATTTCTGCCGTAATGCTGCTGCCAAAAGCTTGAATCATGTCCGACAAAGTGGGTTCTGTCCCCCAAGATAAAGATGCCGAAGCCGTTCGGGCGATAGGGCAGATGAATGACATTATGCTCCGTTCCCAGTTGAAAGTATCTTTCCGTTATTCCCATCGCTTGCCCGCCTCCTTTCACACTTCATCTCACGCTATCTTATGTAAATAGAAAAGAAACGAATAAGGTAAAGTCCTAGCCTTTTACATTTTTGGCTATTATACTGATTGACGTTTTTTATATTTTACCATTAAAGTGTGACGAATCAGACTCTTTTGTCACCTCACTTTCTGCTAAAATTGGATTCCCCCTTCGCTTTTTGTATGGTATGATAACTTTTAGAATAGAATGAGAAGGACGAGGTGGAAACGTGCGATATATTATTGCCTTTATTTGGACGTTCCTTTTATCACATATGGCATGCTACTTGGTTGCAAGCATGAACAGCGTTACGTATAATTTCAAAACATCATCTGTCATTGCTGTTGTACTGTATGTCTTAATCATGGTTTTAGCAGAAATCATGCCTATGAACAAAAATGCAAGCCAGCATTAAAAAGCCAAAAACCCAAAACATTTATTGTTTTGGGTTTTTTAGTGGTCACGGCTTTCTTTTGTAGGTCCACAGCCGGTTGTGGTTTGATGTTTCGGGAAACATTTCCCCTGCTGACAGATGGACCTTTTGAGGGTTTTTAACCATACTCCCTGTCTCGCCGATTTCTACGTAGACACCGTTATTAGGCGCTTTCTGTCCGGGCCGGAATTGGTGCTGCTGTCCCACTGTTTTTCCTCCTTTTCCTTTTTGCTGTAGTATGCGCCTAAGTGGCTGTGAATATGTTGCCATCAAAAAAACTGCTGAGTTTGGCTCAGCAGTTTTTTGATGATTCCCCTTTATATAAAATGGCCTTCAGCAGTGCTTTTTGCACATGAAGACGGTTTTCCGCCTGCTGGAACACTGCAGAGTTCGGCCCGTCAATAATCTCCGCAGTCACTTCTTCCTCACGATGCGCAGGGAGACAATGTAAAAATGTATAGTCAGGCTTGGCATGGCTGATTAGCGCCGCATTCACCTGATAAGGCGCAAAGACAGCAAGACGTTCTTTCTCTTCCGCTTCCTGCCCCATGCTTGTAAACACATCAGAATAAATCACGTCCGCGTCTTTTACAGCTTCAATCGGATCATCTGTCAGCGTGATAGAAGAGCCGGATTGAAGTGCATATGTCTTTGCCGCTTCAGCTGCTTCATCTAACACTTCATATCCCTTTGGTGAAGCGATCGAGATATCACAGCCCATTTTCGCGCAGCCGATCATCAAGGAGTGCGCCACGTTATTTCCGTCACCGATGTATGCGACTTTTACGCCTTTAAGCTTCCCTTTTATCTCCTTAATCGTCAAGAGATCCGCCAGCGCCTGGCATGGGTGGTATTTATCGGTAAGTCCATTGATCACCGGAATGTCAGCTTCTTTGGCAAGTTCCTCCACCTTTTCATGTTCAAAGGTCCGGATCATGATGGCATCCACATAGCCTGACAGCACTTTTGCCGTATCAGCGACAGTCTCACCGCGCCCCAGCTGCAGATCTTTCTGGCTTAGAAAGAGGGCGTTCCCGCCCAGCTGCGCCATGCCCGCTTCAAATGAAACACGGGTCCGCGTTGATGATTTTTCAAAAATCATCGCCAAGGTTTTGCCATGGAATATAGGCTGAATTTTGTTTTGTTTCAGCTCACCGGCTTCTGTGAGCAAGGCGTTTATGTCCTGTTCACTAAGGTCCTTTAACGTTAATAAATCTTTTCCGTATAAACTGGTTTGCGTCACTGTGTGCATGATGCCACTTCCTTTTTATAGAGGTCTTTGAGAGATACAGGTTGCGGATGGCCTGAACTGCTTTGTAAGAACGCCCGCACAGTTTCTTCTTCTGTAAAGACAGGGATGCCGTGCGTCATGGCTTCCAAACGTTCTTTGCGTGCTTCTTCAGAACCGCTCAGATTGATGTGGAGCGCTTTTCCTTCCTGTTCCATCCATGAGGCAAATGTCCCTTCATGAACGGTAAAACCTGCGTTTTCTGCTAACTCCTTCACATCTTCCGGAACGTTTTGCAAATAAATGCTTCCTTTTTGACTCCAGACTCTTGTATAGATTTTTTTCAAGGCGCTGTTGGCATCATAGGCGACACACATGCCTTCTCCCGTTGATTTCATTTCCGGCCCAAGCTTGACATCCACATCCTGGATCGCATGAGAAGAAAAAACAGGGAACTTCACGGCAACTCCATGATAATTTTGAACTGCCGGATTTAGATCTTTTAAGGACGCTCCCGCCAGCAGACGTGTGGCGAGCGGAATCATCGGAACGCCCATTACTTTGCTGACGACAGGAACCGTGCGGCTCGCTCTAGGATTCACTTCGAGAACGAGTATGTTTCCATTGTCGATCACAAATTGGATGTTCATGATGCCTTTAAATGAAAGTTTTCGAGCAATTTTTTGTGCGGCATCTTTCATGCCCTGCTGCAGCCCGCTCGTGATGGACGGTCCCGGAAGAATGGCAAAGCTGTCCCCCGAATGGACACCTGCCCGTTCAATATGCTCGGTATATGTCGGGATAAAGACATCCTCGCCGTCGGAAATCAAATCAATTTCGACTTCCTTTCCAGACACATACTGATCAATCAAAATCGGATATGGCATACTGTCTTCATCATTCAGCAGCTGAGAAAGCTGGGCTTGCGAGTCAACAATGATCATGCCCATTCCGCCGATAACGTAAGATGGACGAATTAACACCGGATAGCCAATCTCACTGGCTTTTGAAGCAGCTTCTTCTTTTGTATAGGCAATTTCTCCTTTTGCGTGCTTCAATCCCAGCTCGTCAAGAAGCTGATAGAATTGATCCCGATCCTCTAACACGTCGAGCGTTTGAAATGATGTGCCAAGAAGAGTAATGCCGGCTTTTTCGAGCGCTTCAGCAGCATTGATTGCAGTTTGGCCGCCGAATTGCACAATTGCAAAATCAATATTTTCCTGCTCCGCCACGTTTACAATATGCTCCGTTGTCATCGGTTCAAAATACAGGCGGTCCGCAATTTCATAATCGGTGCTGACCGTTTCCGGGTTATTGTTAATCATGATGGTTTCAAACCCAAGCTCTTGCAGTGTCAGCACACCGTGAACAGCACTGTAATCAAATTCAACGCCTTGGCCGATCCGAATCGGGCCTGATCCGATAATGAGCGCGCGTTTTTTCTCTTTGCGGCTGATGTCTCCATCGGTCTCTCCGAAATATGTGGAGTAAAAATAGTTTGTTTTCGCATCAAACTCTGCCGCGCATGTATCTACGATTTTAAAGGAAGGCGTAATGCCCATCTCCTTGCGAAGCGCGCGCACCTCTTCTTCTGTTTTGCTGATCAGCGAGGCAATCGTTGCGTCTGAGAATCCCTTTTCCTTTGCTTTCTTCAATAATTCAAAAGTGAGATCGCTCCCTGCTTCCATCAGGCGGTTTTCCAATTTGATGATGTTGTCAAAGGTATGAAGGAAAAACGGATCAATTTTTGTTTTTTCATGGATGTCATCAATCGAGACGCTGCGGCTCAACAGCTCCATGACAACGAAAAATCTGCGGTCATCCGGAGTGATTGCCAAACCCCATAGCGTATCAATTGACAACCCGCTGAGCTCTGGAAGGTGTGTCCCGATATTTTTTAATTCAAGCGACGCGGCTGCCTTTTGTATCGCCGCTTCTAAATTCCGTTCAATCGCCATCACTTCACCGGTGGCTTTCATTTTTGTGCCAAGCTTGCGATCTGCGTTTTTGAATTTATCAAACGGCCAGCGCGGAAATTTGACGATCACATAGTCCAGTGCCGGTTCAAAGCTTGCGTAAGTCGAGCCTGTGAGCGGATTTTTCAGCTCGTCAAGGGTGTATCCGACTGCCAGTTTCGCGGCCATCTTCGCAATCGGATAACCGGTCGCTTTAGATGCGAGAGCCGATGACCGGCTTACACGCGGATTCACTTCAATGACGTAATATTGCTTGCTGAATGGATCAAGCGCGAATTGAATGTTGCAGCCGCCTACAACATCAAGTGCTGAGATGATCGTCAGACTTGCTGTCCGCAGCATTTGATAGTCTTCGTCTGTCAATGTTTGTGACGGCGCCACAACGATAGAGTCACCTGTATGCACGCCGACCGGATCGATATTTTCCATATTGCAGACGGTAATGCATGTGTTATTGCTGTCACGCATGACTTCATATTCAATTTCTTTAAAACCGGCAATGCTTTTTTCGACAAGGCATTGATTGATCGGACTTGCTAATAGCGCCTGCTTAATCATAGCTGTAAAGGCTTCTTTATCAGGGGCGATTCCTCCGCCCTTTCCGCCTAATGTGTAAGCTGGTCTGATAATAACAGGAAAACCGATGGATTCCGCAAAATGGAGGGCATCGGCCTCGTTATCAACAATTTCACTCTCCGGCACGGGCTGTTTTAATTCATTCATTAACGAACGGAATTTTTCCCGGTCTTCTCCTTTTTGTATCGTTTCAACGGATGTGCCGAGAAGTTTGACGCCGTGCTCTTTTAAAACACCCGTTTCTTCAAGCTCCACCGCTAAATTCAACGCGGTCTGACCGCCTAAATTGGCAAGAAGCCCATCAGGCCGTTCTTTCTTAATGATGGCTGTCAGGCTTTCTGCTGTCAGAGGCTCAAAATAAATTTCATCAGCGAAGGCTTCATCAGTCATAATTGTCGCCGGATTGCTGTTGACGAGAATCACCCGGTAGCCCTCCTCCTTCAGCGCGATGCAACCTTGAGTGCCTGAATAATCAAATTCTGCTGCCTGCCCGATGATGATCGGGCCTGAGCCGATTACTAATATGCTTGAAATACTGGTGTCTTTAGGCATGCGCGATTTCTCTCCTTGCTGGTATCACATTCTTTAGATAATCATCAAAAATCCATTCGCTTTCCGCCGGTCCGGGATGTGCTTCCGGGTGGAATTGAACACTCATGACAGGCAGTTTTTTATGGACAAGCCCTTCAACTGACGTATCATTGACATGATGAAACCTGATCGTGAGCTCTTCTTCATTAATCGACTGTTCATCAACCACATAGCTGTGGTTTTGGCTTGTCATAAAGACCCGTTTCGTCTCACGGTCGATGACCGGATGATTAGCTCCCCTGTGCCCGAATGGCAGCTTAAAAGTATTCCCTCCGAACGCGAGCGCGATCAGCTGATGTCCGAGACAAATGCCGAGAGTCGGAAAGCGGCTGATGATGCTTTTGATCTTTCCTAAATATGGCTGAATGGCTTTCGGATCTCCAGGTCCGTTCGATAGCACAATGCCATCGGGTTTGATGTTGTATACGGCCTCCATTTGCTGGTATGGCACCACGGTAACCTTGCAGCCTCGTTTGACAAGTGATGATGCGATTGACTTTTTATAGCCAAAATCAATGAGAGCGATGTGTTTATTCCCGTCGCCAAATGTGCTGATTTTCTGGGCGGAAGCCTGCTCTGCCACATTCTCTGGTTGAAGGGCAATCTCAGCTCCTTCTTTAGAGGCTGTGACTGTCGCACCCATCGTCCCGTTTGCCCGGATTTTCTTCACGACTGCCCTCGTATCAACATGGGTTAACAGCGGAATGTTCCATTTCTGTAAATACTCCTTGAGGCTGTATACCGCTTCATAATGAGAAAAGTGATCACACGCCTCATAGACAACCGCGGCTTTTACTTGCGGTTTCTTGCTTTCAAAATCCTTTTCATTTATGCCGTAGTTGCCAATCAGCGGGTAGGTAAATACTATAATCTGTCCCTTATATGATGGATCTGTCAGCACTTCCTGGTAGCCTGTCATTCCTGTGAAAAAAACAGCTTCTCCCGTGCAGTTTTCATGACCGTCCAGCTCGCCGCTGAACGATGTCCCATCTTCTAACACTAAATAACCTTCCATCTAACAGCCCACCTCTTGATGAATAATTAATTATAAAAATGAATTTTTATGCCTTTATATCGAAAAAAAATCACTGGTTTACAGCGGAATGATGAGCGATTGCCTGTTTCAGCTTGCTGACGGCTTCTGCTATTTCATCCTTAGTCACGGTGAGCGGCGGCAGCAGCCGAATCACGTTCGGGCCGGCCGGCAATACAAGCAAGCCTAATGTCTGCAATTCAGCAATAATGTCAGCAACCGGGCCATCACACTCAATTCCAACCATTAATCCTTTACCTCGGATTTGTTTAACAAAAGGGCTCTTTAGCTCTGCCTCAAGCTGTTCTTTTAAAAATGCCCCTTTGTCAGCAGCCTCTTGCAGAAAGTCGGGCTGGAATATAATTTGCAATGTGGCATTCACAGCAGCCATCGCCAGCATGTTTCCTCCGAAAGTCGTTCCGTGAGAACCAGGGGCAAACGCTTCTCCAAGCTGTTTCTTTCCGATGACAGCGCCGACCGGAAAGCCGTTTCCCAATCCTTTGGCGACTGTGATGATATCCGGTGAGAGTCCGAAGTGCTCATATGCGAAGCCTTTTCCCGTCCGTCCGATGCCGGTCTGGATTTCATCAATGATGAGAAGGGCTTGCTTTTCCTTGCAAAACGACTGTACGGCTGATAAAAATTCAGCACTCGCCGGATTGACTCCTCCTTCTCCCTGCACTGTTTCAAGCATCACAGCGGCAATATCGCCTTCCTCCCCAAGAGCTTTAAAAGCAGAAGGATCATTGTATGGCAGGTAGTGAAAGCCTTCAAGCATCGGGCCGAAGCCTGTTTTAATTTTATCCTGTCCGGTCGCAGCCATCCCTGCATACGTGCGGCCATGGAACGACTGAAGAAAAGTGATGATTTTTGTTTTTCCAGTTGCTTTTCTGGCAAGTTTTATCGCACCTTCATTCGCCTCCGCGCCGCTGTTGCAGAAAAAGACAAGATCTCCCGCACTATGCGCTGCCAGCTTCTGCGCCGCTTGCTCTTGGAGACTGTTTTGAAACAGGTTGGATACGTGCCATACGCTGTCAAGCTGTTTTTTGACAGCCTCTGTCACCGCTTCATGGCAGTGTCCTAGATTTGATACCGCAATCCCCTGAATGAAATCGAGGTACGTTTTGCCGTTTTGATCCTCAACGTACGTTCCCTTTGCTTTTTTGATGTCAATATCCCAACGGCCGTAGGTTTGAAACAAGCTGCTCATGAAACAGCCTCCTTTGCTTTGACGATTTTTGTCCCTTGAAAGGTTTGTTCTGCGAAGAATGATCCTTTTCCGTTTACGATCATGACTTCAGACACCTGATCTGATAAAGCTGACAAGGCTGAATTGACCTTCGGGATCATCCCTCCTGTGATCACTTCCTGCTTGATCAGCATCTGAATCTCCTTAGGGGTCAGGACGTCCAGACGCTGCTTTTCCTTCATGATTCCATCGACATCCGTGACGAACATCAGCTTATCGGCTTCAAGCGCTCCGGCGACTGCTGAAGCAGCCAGATCAGCATTTACATTCAGCGTTTTGCAGTCGCTTGTCATAGACAGCGGCGCAATAACGGGGATGATGCCATTTTCCATCAGCGCGTTCACCATGGACGCATCGACTTTTTTGATTTCTCCCACTTCTCCGTATGTTTCCGGATCTAGATAATCAGCCTCCAAAAGACCGCCATCCTTACCAGAAATGCCTGCGGCTCGCAGTCCGTGTTTGGCAAGCTCAGCAACGAAAAATTTATTGACAGAACCGGATAAAACCATTTCCGCCACTTCCAGCACCGGCTTCGTTGTTTTCCTCTGTCCGCCCGAAAACTCTGTCTTGATATTTAACCGTTTCAGCATATTTGTGATTTCCGGTCCCCCGCCATGTACGATCGCCAGCTTCCAGCCTGACGCCATCAGCTCTTTCAGATTTTGAAAAAATTCCTCCGACAGCTCACGGATGACACTTCCCCCGCATTTAAAAACGATTGTTTTCTTCATTTCGCTCCCCTTTATTACGTGCGATAGCTCGCGTTAATTTTGATATAGTCATAGGTCAGGTCACAGCCCCACGCTCTCCCGTTTCCGTCCCCCTCATCCATCTTGATGACAATGGTGATTTCATTTCCTTCAAGGTATTCCTTGGCGAGAGATTCAGAGAATGGCTGAGGTTCGTTATTCTTAAACAGGCATTGGCCGCCAAGATAAACCTCTACTTCTTCTGCCGTCACCTGTGCTGCGGAGTGTCCGATGGCTCCGATGATCCGCCCCCAGTTGGCATCTGTTCCGTATACTGCCGTTTTTACAAGATTTGAGCCAACAATCTTTTTGGCAATGACGTTTGCATCAAGATTATTTTTCGCTCCCTGTACTTGGGCTTCAATTAGTTTTGTCGCGCCTTCTCCGTCTCTGGCAATCTCTTTAGCCAGATCCTCACAAGTGAGCAAGAGCGCTTTTTTAAAGACCGGCCAGTCTGGATGGTCTTCTGTCAGGCACTCGTTTTCGGCGCTGCCATTCGCCATAACTAATACCATGTCGTTCGTGGATGTTTCTCCGTCAACTGTGATTTGGTTAAATGAAACGTCAGTGATTTCCCGAAGCGCCTTTTGCAGCGCTTTTTCTTCGATTGCCGCGTCAGTTGTCACAAATCCCAGCATCGTGGCCATGTTCGGGTGTATCATCCCTGAGCCTTTGGCCGCTCCGCCGATCGTGACTGTTTTGCCGCCGATTGCCAGTTCATAGCACGTCTGCTTGATCACCGTATCAGTTGTTAAAATCGCTTCCTCAAAATCGCCTGATCCCGCAGGTGTTTCTTTCAGCAGCTCGATCCCCGCGTGGATTTTTTCCATGTCTAAATGCTCGCCGATGACGCCCGTTGATGAAACAGCGACAAGCTCCGGCTCAATGCCAAGCTGTGAAGCAAAGCTCTCCCGCATTGTGTATGCGTCCTTTAGGCCCTGTTCTCCCGTGCAGGCATTGGCAATGGCACTGTTGACGATGACGGCTTTCAGTGTCGGTCCGTGCTTTAAGCTGTCTTGTGTCACTTTGATCGGAGCAGCCTGAAAGTGGCTTTGGGTATAAACCGCTGCGCTCACGGCCGGTGTCTCGCTGATAATGACGCCGAGGTCTTTTTTCGAGTAACGCAGCCCGCAATGCACACCCTTTGCCTGAAACCCTTTTGGCGAGGATACATCACCTGTTACTTTTACAATTTGATCTTCACTTAACTGAATCATGGTTCGATTCTCTCCCGTTCTATGGATAAATTGGCGTGATGGTGAGTCCAGTTTCTTCATTCCAGCCATTCATCAAATTAAAGTTTTGCACTGCCTGACCGGCGGCACCCTTCATTAAATTATCGATTACCGAGACGATCGTGACTCTGTTCGTTCTCTCATCGAGGGTCACGGCGATATCACAGAAATTGCTGCCGCACACTTCTTTCGTTTGCGGGTACTGACCTTTTGGCCTCACTCTCACAAAATATGAATCTTGGTAAAATTCCGAATATAAATCATGCAGGTCATCTGCGGATAGATCACAGGTTAATCTGGTATACATCGTCGCCATGATGCCCCTTGTCATCGGAACCAAGTGAGCCGAAAATGTAATGGGCCCGAGACCTGGCTGCCATTCATTCAGCGCCTGCTCAATTTCCGGCGTATGCTGATGTTCATTGACTTTATAAATTTTAAAATTGTCGTTCAGCTCAGAAAAATGGGTTCCCATGGATGCTTTTCTTCCCGCTCCGGAAACACCCGTCTTCGCGTCAACGATAACAAAAGATTCATCGAGCAGTTTCTTTTGAGCCAATGGCGCGAGGCCAAGCAAAACAGCTGTTGGAAAACAGCCTGGATTGGCAATGAGTTTCGCCTGTTGAATTTGCTGTTGATTCAGTTCTGCCAGACCGTATACCGCCTCTTGAATCACCGCCTTCGGTGCCGCTGTCCGTTTATACCATTTTTCATATTCAGCCGGTTCTTGTATCCTCAGATCACCTGACAGATCAATGACCGGAATTCCCGCGTCTGCCAGCTTTGGAGTCAATTCACTTGATACTCCGGGCGGTGCAGCGAGAAACATGATATCTATTTCGTGTTTGATCGTATTCATATCAATCGGCTTCAGCTTCTGATCCGCTAAGCCGGTAAGATGAGGATAACCCTCGCTATAGACATTTCCCTCTCCGCTGGATGAATAAAGTATGCATTCCTCTGCATGAGGATGATGCGAGAGAATCCTGACAAGTTCGGTGCCTCCATATCCTGTAGCACCTACAATTCCTATTTTCAAAACAAGTTCACCCTCTTGGTCTTTGTGAAATTATTTAACATTATAACATGAATAAAAATTAATTCAATCGTATATTTAATATTTTTATTCATTTATAAATTTTCTGTTCAATGGAAATTCCGCTCAAAAAAATCAGCACGACTCCAGCAGAAAACATTGATGTGTCGCCGATTTTCAGCCGCATAAAAAAACAGGCTGACCGCGTCAGCCTGTTTTCATCATCATCAATCCACTCAAAAAATATAGAATAGAGCTTGCATAAAAAATCATTTGCACTGTAAAAAAGTCAGCGAGAAAACCCCCGAGCATAATGGCTGCTGCTGAAAAGACAGCTGTCCAAAAATGGTAATTCCCAATCTTCTTTCCACGCTCTCCGCTGTCTGTAAAATTAGCGATCAGCACTTTTTCTCCATGCTTTTGCATCGCTCCAAAGAGCCCTAACAGCACTTGGACGATATACACTTGAACGACGCTTCCGATATGCGGGACATATAAAAGCAGAACAGCCATCCCCCACGAGTTCAGAAGCAAAAAATAACGGCTGTCAAACCTTTCAGACAGCCGTCCGAGGAGCGGGTAAATGAGCGCTCCGCTCAACCCGAACAATCCGTAGGAAAAACCGAACTGTGTGTAGCTTGAGCCGATATTTTTCACAAACAGAATATAAAACGGAAAGATTAAGCTGCTTGCGAAAAACACGCTGCTTTGTGATAATGTCAGCCATTTTAATTTGTTTTTCCCCATTATTTATACCTCTGATAAAAGTAATTCATAAAGCGCTCATCCGGGTCATAGGTTCGTTTTTTCTGAAAAAACGCTTCACTTTTCGGATATGCCTGCCTCATTTGCGCTTTTGTCTGGTAGGTCATATAAGGCAGATAATAGCTGCCGCCGTGCTTGATGGCAACGTCTGTCATGCGCCTGATGATTCGGGCAGTATCTGCCTGGTCTTCTTTTGAAAAACCCTCGTTTATTAATAGCACGAGCGAAAACATATCGTCCTTCGCATAGGAAAGGTCGGCCTTTTCATTTTTCTGCACGTAGCGGATCGTAATATTCAGCAGGTTCAGATCTTCGTCCGACAGCGTTTGTCTCAGGTCATCAATATAGGACCCATACTCCTTCACGGGCACAAAGTATTCTTGCAAAACATCTGTGTTGTCATTGTTTTCATACTCAAGAAACTTAGATTCGGACCGCATGACGTTATTGCGTGAAATCTCTGTGCCGTTTTGGCTCAGGAAATAGGATTGCTGTGTGTCCCACAGCCAATTCCTGCCCCATTCATACCGTCTTGACAAACCGAGTGCAAACTTTGTGGCTCCCGTATACTCATCTTCTTTGAGATCGCTGTATGATGGCAGTTGATCCTGGTGATCAGCCAATACGTAATTTGTGACATACATGTCTTTCAGAAATCCTTTTTTCGCTGTTGAAATTCGCGCCAGATGCATTCGGACATCTGGATTTCCTTTTACATGCTTTGAAAAATAGTCTGCGTATGTGCTGTAATTCATTTTTTCTGTCTTCATGACATACAGCTCATCATCTGTCAGCTCAAGCGTTACATCAAGAATCACGCCAAAAAGACCGTACCCTCCGATGACCGCCGTAAACAAATCATCTTTTGGAGTGACAGTGATAATCGTCCCGTCAGCTTTTAAAAGCCGGAATGATTTAACTGTATCAATCAGCGAGCCGTAGCGAATATCACGCCCGTGTGCATTTGCGCTGAGAGATCCGCCGATTGTAAAAATGTTTTGTGACTGCATGACTTTTACCGCGAGTCCGTATGGATTCACGTATTTCTGGATATCATTCCACGTTGCACCGCTTTGCACCCTGATGGTTTTCTTCTCTTGATCGAGTGACAGGATTTTGTTGTAGCCCGTCATGTCGAGAACGATGCCGTCCTCATAATATGTATGGCCGCCCATGGAGTGCTGGGCCCCGGCGATTGAAATTTTTATGTTTTTTCGATTTGCCTCTTTGACTGTGTCAATGAGCGTTTCCTCTTCCTGCCCTTTCACTGTCTGCTTTATTTTTACAGGCATCAGGCGGCTGACATCCGTCATCTCGCTTGTGTCTGTTTTTTGCTCTGAGTTCACAGAGTACGCAAACAGGGCCGCATACGCGCCAGTACAAAGCGCGAATGCAAGCAATTTCTTTTTCATAGTGCTCTCCCTGCTGTTTTTTATGACCATTATACCATGACTGCGTCCTCATTTTTCCAAATTATCTTCTTGCCCGTTTTTCGGCACGGCGGTCGGCGACGATAAAGCAGGCGTGAATCGCGCCCGGCAGCCAAAAGATACAGGTCAATATGAGATTCAGCAAGGCCTGAAACGGTTTTCCCGAAAACAAAACAGCAAGCGGCGGGCATAAAACTGCCAGCAGGTACATCATTTCCCTTCACTCCTTTCAGCTGTAAAAAAGGACAGCCTCACATGTCAGGCTGTCCTCTTTTGTTTTATTGAATGCCAAGCGCAATTTTTGCGTATCTGGACATTTTATCCCTAGTCCAAGGCGGATTCCATACAATGTGAACCTCTGTGTCTTTCACTTCAGGAAGGTCCGCTAATGCTTTTTTCACCTCATCCACGATAATCGGCGCTAAAGGGCATCCCATTGATGTCAGTGTCATCGTCACGTGCGTTAAGCCGTCTTCATCCATGTCAACATCGTATACCAAACCAAGGTTCACGATATCAACGCCAAGCTCAGGATCGACAACCTGTTCCAGGGCGCCCATGATGTTTTCTTTTAATGCTTCTTCCACGTTCCCTCACTCCTTTTTCTACAGTATAACGTAAATTCAGCTCTTGTTAATAACTTAGTGCTTTATAAGTACGTTTCAAACCATTCAATCGTTTTTAACACAGCTGCCCGCGGGACTTTATGGTCAGCGTTTTCATCTCCGATAAATTGCAGGCGTTCCGGCTGCTCGCTGTAATGGGATTTGATCGTGTCATAAAATGTCCGGGTCGGCGCGTAAGGCACGACCTTATCTTTTGCGCCGTGCCAAAATAAAAGCGGGCGCTGTTGCAGTTTCTCCGGCTGAAGGCTGAGATCCCGCAATTCGAGACGTTTCATCAGTTGCTGTACCTTCTCTTCCGGCACATCGATTTCAATGCCCTGAGATTGAATATGGTCAATCTGCTGCTGAAACAGCTCCACGTAATTGGGGCTTCCCATCAGGCTGACGCCGGCTTTTATCCAATCATATGCAGTCAAAGCGCCAAGCGTTGTGATGCCGCCCATTGACGTGCCTGCGAGACCGATGCGGCCGCCGTCTATCAGGCCCTCTTTTTCAAAATGGTTTTTAAGTACGCCGATCTCTTCAATCTCGTTAAGGACGATATCCCAAAAATGCCCCGCCAGCTCTTCGACAGCCATTTCTTCTCCCCGTTCCCCATGGTGCAAAGCCTCCGGCAGAACGGCTCTAAAACCCTTCTCCGCAAGCAGATAAGCAATATGAAGGTTGTGTTCCTTCGCGCTTGTAAAACCATGTATAAAGATCACGAGAGGAACAGCGCGGTGCCTGTTCTCTTCCTTTACAATATGTAAAAACGGAATACCGGAAACGGTTTGATTCTCAATTTGTATCACAATGTGCCCCTCCTTAGGATAACCATAATCATAAGTGTAACATGTAGACAATAAAGATGGTAAAAAGCTACACTGTAAGTAAGGCAAAACAAGCAAAATCTAAGGTTAAAGGAGCTTTTCATGGAGACAAAACCCTATTTAATCGCATTAGATTTAGATGGAACATTATTAAAGGATGATAAAACCATATCTGAAAACACCCTTCAGACGATACAGCGCCTAAAAGATGACGGGCATTATGTCTGCATCTCAACAGGCCGTCCGTATCGTTCAAGTTCCATGTACTACCAGCAGATGGAGCTGACAACGCCAATTGTCAATTTTAACGGAGCATTTGTCCATCATCCGCAAGACGACAGCTGGGGACGGTATCATACGTCACTGCCGCTTGATGTTGTCAAACAGCTCGTGGATATCAGCGAGAGCTACAACGTACATAACGTGCTTGCTGAAGTGATTGACGACGTATACTTTCATTACCATGATGAGCACCTGATAGATGCCTTTAACATGAACACAACAAATGTAACAGTCGGAGACTTGAGGGAAAATCTTGGTGAAGATGTGACGTCTGTACTCATACATGCAAAAGAAGAGGATGTGCCGGCAATACGCTCATATTTATCGGATGTGCATGCCGAGGTAATCGACCATAGAAGATGGGCCGCACCGTGGCATGTCATTGAAATTATCAAAAGCGGCATGAATAAAGCGGTCGGCCTGCAGAAAATCAGCGATTATTACGGCGTGCCGAGGGAGCGGATCATTGCTTTCGGGGATGAGGATAACGATTTGGAAATGCTTGAATTTGCAGGCTGCGGCGTTGCAATGGGAAATGGAATTGACGCGGTCAAGCAGATTGCCAACCGAACAACGGCTACAAATGAAGAGGACGGCGTGACAAGGTTTTTGAAAGAATATTTCTCACTTTAAAGAAGGTCCGTATTAATTTTTCCCACTCATAAACCTTACTTTACCCCACCATACTATTGAAGACGACTCATCTCGTCAAAGTATGGAAGGGGGCAGTCTCAAAATGGGTAAACGAAGCAAATCCAGAAGGTTTATTCAGCAGGGTAAAGACTCCATCGGGCTACACGCCGCAAAATTTCCATATCGGTCTACTTTAGAAGAAGCTCATCAGCATGCCGCGGCACGAGACTCGGCTGAAAGGCAGTATGAATATTAAATGAGAAATGAACTGTTTCAGCAGGCAAAATCATTTGTTCAACAGGCGGTCATGGTGACAAACGGCTTTGAGGAAGGCGATCAGGAGCAAGCGATTCTGAGAGCCAAAAATGCTGTATCTTCTGCGTATGCCAATTCGACAGATGCGGAACGTCAACAGCTGCATCAATTTCAAAATCAGCTGGACAAACTGCAATAAAAAAGGGCTATGGCGACTCGCCATAGCCTCTTATTTGACTTCAAACTGCTGAACAGCCTGAACCTGCTTGAGATTTTCCGCCCTGCCCTTAAATGTCACCTTTACCTCATAGGTTCCGGGCTCAGGGACTTCCTTCCACACATCAGAGAAATCATATGTTTCTCCAGATTCAAGCGTCATGTTTTGAAAAGCCTGCGTAAACATTTTGTCTTTCGAATAACGGTATCTTTCTTTGTGCTCAGAATCATACACGACAAGTTCAAATTTTTGCCCTGTGCTGAATTGAAACTCAATAGCACGTTCGCTTTGGTTCTTCAGCGACATGTTAAACTTGATTTGTTCAGGCTCCTGAATTGCGTCAATAGATAAAACAACCTCTTGATTCTCCATTCCGCCTGATACCTCCTTATCGGGTTCTGTCTGCTCATCTTTCCCGCAGCCTATCAAAAGCAGCACGGGGAGGAGCATCACAAGCAGCCGTTTCACGACTTCCACCTGCTTTCGTCAGTCTTTTCTAAAGAAACCAAAAATCCCTGTCGTTTGAACGATGTTCGTAAATGCTTTCGGATCAACTTCTTTGACGATCTTTTCTAAATCGTACAGTTCATACCTCGTGATGACGATAATCATCATTTCTTTCTGTTCGTTCGTAAAAGCTCCTTTTGCCGGAACAGTTGTGATGCCGCGCACCATTTTTCCGTAAATGGCTTCCTTGATTTCGTCCGCTTTTTTCGTCACGATCATTGCCGTGAGCTTCATGTGGCGAGTATGAATGGCGTCGATCACCCTCGTTGTCACATATAGTGTAACCAGGGTATATAATGCTTTCTCCCAACCTTGCAATAATCCTGCCGTCAAGATGATAATCCCGTTCAGAATGAAGAAATACGTGCCGACGGGTTTATCCTTCCACTTTGCAAGCACCATGGCGACGATATCAAGCCCACCTGTCGAAGCTCCGTATTTTAATGTTAAGCCGATACCGACTGCGGAAATGACGCCGCCGAACACCGCGTTCAGCAAAATGTCATGTGACAGGCTTGTTTCCGGCAGGATCCCCATAAACAGAGTAGTGAGTGCGACACTTAAAATGCTGTAAACCGTAAACGATTTGCCGACCTTCAGCCATCCTAAAATACCGACCGGAATGTTTAAGAGGAACAAGAGCGTTCCCGTCGATATGTAAAAGGGGGCATATTGATCAACGACGCTTGATAAAAGCTGGGCAACACCTGTAAATCCGCTGGCATATACATCTGCCGGAATCAAAAATAAGTTCAGCCCGGCAGCATTGAGTAAAGCGCCGATGATGACGATGAGTAATTTTTTTGTTTGATCTAGTACCATGGCATGTTCCTCCGCTCTTTCTTCTTTATTATGTTTTCCCTTAAAACAAATATTTGAACACGATTTTGGCAAATTAATATGATATAGTTGGCTTAACTCTCAAGATAACGAGCGATAACGGAAAGAAGGGAAGCAATATGACAGTTCATCTCATCGCTGACAGCGCCACTGATTTGCCTCGTTCTTATTTTGAAGAAAAAGGCATTGGCTTTATTCCACTCAGGGTTTCTCTCGGCGATAAAGAATTCGAAGATGCAGTCACAATTCATGCGGATCAAATATTTGAAGCGATGCAAAATGGAGAAACGCCTAAGACGTCCCAAGCCTCACCGCAAACGATTAAAAATGTGTTTTTGCAATATGCCGAAACAGGTGATCCCGCTCTTTACATTGCCTTTTCCTCAGGTCTCTCCGGCACGTATCAGACAGCTGTAATGATCGCCAATGAAGTGAAGGAGGAATTTCCCGATTTCGATTTGCGGATCATTGATTCCAAATGCGCGTCATTAGGATACGGTCTGGCTGTCCGGCATGCTGCCGATCTCTGTATCAACGGGAATACAATACAAGAAATTGAAACGTCTGTAAAGAACTTTTGCAGCCAGCTTGAACACATTTTTACCGTTGATGATTTAACATATCTCGCGAGGGGCGGCCGGATATCCAAAACGTCCGCTTTTGTCGGCGGCCTGTTGAATATTAAACCGCTGCTTCAGATGGAGGACGGCAAGCTTGTGCCTCTGGAAAAAATCCGCGGACAGAAGAAACTTTTCAAACGGATCATCGAGCTTATGAAAGAGCGCGGGGATGATTGGAGCAATCAAACCGTCGGGATCAGCTACGCCGCGAACAAAGAAAAAGCCACGGACATGAAACACCTGATTGAGGAAGCGTTCAAGCCGAAAGAAATCATTATGCATCCAATCAGTTCAGCAATCGGCTCGCATGCCGGTCCAGGTACATTGGCGATATTCTTTTTAAGAAAATGAGCAAACAAAAACAGTCAGACTCTGTGTCCTGACTGTTTTTGTTTGCTCATAGAATGCCGACAGCCTCATACGCCTTTTCGACTGAAGCTGATTGCTTCGAACCTTCACCGTATAAATCATTGGCAGCTTCAATCGCCGCTTGCTTCATCATGCTGAAATCTGTAGATGCCGTTACATAATATGTTAAAGCCCGATAGTAAATTTGTTCACTTGCTTCACGCCCAATCCCTTCAACCTGTACATCGTGGTGCACGCCTCCTTCTGCAAGAAGATAAGCTGCTTTATTGTGAATGGACGAATTGATATGGACTCCGCCATAATCCTCTGTTCCTGTGTAGCGGTTCGAGTAATGATCTGGATTTCCCTGCTTAGATGGGTCCTCCAATGACCGCAATGAATCTCCTGCAATATCAGGAGTATAGACATCTTCGCCGATCTCCCAATCATCACGGTCAGCCATCGCGCCCATAATGTCAGAAATGGACTCGTTTAATGCACCGGGTTCTCCTTGATATAAAAGACCGGCGGAATACTGTGTGACTGCGTGTGTGATTTCATGCGCGACAATGTCGAGCGATCCAGACAGCGGCTTAAATTTCGAACCGTCTCCATCACCGTATACCATCTGGACACCGTTCCACGCAGCATTGTTCCATTGTTTGCCGACATGCACGGTAGACGTAATCCTTGCTCCGTTTTGATCAAAAGAATCACGGCCAAATGTCTTGCTGTAATAATCGTAAACGGCTTGCGCATTTGCGTGTGCGTCCACAGCCGCAGGTTCATTAAATACGGACGTGCCGCTGACAATTTCTTTGCCCGTATACCCGATCAGTTGAGACAAAAGCGTAAACAAGGTTTCGTTCAGGTTCTTCGCGTCAAACGTATTGATCCCTTTTCCCCTTGTTTCGTCAGCCAAATAAAAGCGCCCATTTTGTTCTGTGACGTCAAAGCTTTTTTCATCACCTGACACGCCGATTCCTGTACCTGCCGCTTCATGAATGGCATTAAAGGACTCAATGACTTTTCCGTTTTTGGCATCGATGAAATAATGCCAATAGCCAGGCTCAGGTTCAGATGTCGAGAGTCTCACAAGGTAGGCGAGATCATATTCACCGTCGTGTGGATAGATATATAATTCGCCTTTTGGTTCCCCATCAAGATAATCGATTTTTCCAATGGAAGCCTCGAGCTCACGCCTCGCTGTATGTATTGCTTTTTGCTCAGAAATAGACGGTGTGACGGAGACGTCCTTGATTTGCGGGTGCACCTTTCCAAAGAAACTATTCACTTGTTTGTTTTCCTTCATCGCGACCGCTTGTTCAAAGCCGTAAATCGGAATTCCTTTGTAAACCTCCGTTACTTTAAAAAACGTTTGTTTTGTCTTTGGATCCTTTATGGTTTTCGAAATGCGAAAATGGCTGTTCGCATTCCCTTTGAGCTTAAACTGCGTTTGATGCTTGTCAAGATAGGAAAATAGCGATTCTTTCTGGGTTGTGTTTTGTACCGGCTTCTGCGATGACTTTTCGATGATGTATGAAGGGGTTTGATACGTATGGTCGTATTCGATGCTTTGATCAGCTGAGGCATGTGTTACAAAAACCATTTGGGCCGCCGTGCATAAGCCGGCCAGTAATAGAGATGTCTTGGTCAGGTTGCGCAAAACACCACATCCTTCCTATTTTGGAATCTATCATTTTTCTTCATCCTATCAAAAATACAAAAACTTGTATGTGGTGCTTCGTTCTTATTTTCCCCAAAAAGAAGGGCAGAGATATTTCGCTCTGCCCTTCTTTTTCTACTCTACTAATTTTTTATTGACATAAATAATAACCCCTGCTCCATATGCCAGTATAAGCGGAGGTATGAGCTGCTCCTGACCTTGAAATGAGATAAAACTATTCAGCAAAATGAACAAACCGGAATTCAAGAAAAAGTAGCCTGCTATTCTGGCCAGCCGATCTTTATCCCGTATACGCGCCTCGTTAAACCCAGCCAGCATCCAGGTTTGTTTTTTGATTCCGACAAAATAGGCAACCACAAAGAATAAAAGCGCGATGACAATTAATAGATAATTGATGCTGATTTCCATCTTACAGCCTCCTACAAGATTACTTGATGTTAAGAAAAAGAAAAAAAGCGGCACAGCTTACTGCAATCAGCAGCAGGACGACAAGCGCATTGAGGAACGGGCTCAAAAGAAGCAGCACTGCTAAAAACAGCAGATAAACCGCACCGACTCGCGAAATCTTGACAATCTCCTTTTGAGAGCGCATTTTGTTTTTTCTGACACCTGCAAACATCATCAATTTTTTCCGCTTCCATACATATCCGGCGAGCACCATTAAATAAACAGCCAGCGGCAGATGTTTGAAGTCGGACGGCAGCAGCGGCAGGGCGATAATTGTGACAATGAGAAGGACCGAAAGCCAGCTTTTGCCCAATAAAGACCTCCTCCTTTTCGTCTCTCCCCCATCACCCGCCATCAATTCGGCAAGCTCCTTCGGATGAGAAAATTCAGATTCAACAGCTTCCTGCAGTTCCTCTTCACTAAGGCCGGCTTTGATTCTGTCTTGAACGAAAGCGGTGATATGCCCCTTTAATTCGTCGATAGCGTTTTCTCTCTCTACATCAGGCATATTCGCCAGCTCTGCATTTAGTTCCTCCATGTATCGGTCAATGATAAGCTGTCCATTCATAGCAAATCCCCCGATAAAGACAGTAAGGCTTGATGGGTTTCCAGGTATTTCTCCAGCCGTTCTTTTAACATTTCTTCTCCTTTTTGCGTCATTTTGTAATACTTTCTTTTCGGGCCGTCCAGTGAATCTTCCCAAAAAAATTCGATCCATCCCTTCTCGGTCATACGTTTCAGAATCGGATAAATCGCTCCCTCTGAAATAGCCAGCGCCGAGGTGGTTTTTAAGGATGACGTCAGCTCATAACCGTACATCGGTTTAGAACGCAGCAGGGATAGGATGGCCAGCTCGAAAATCCCTTTTCGAAATTGAACAATCCAGCGGTCATTAACTTGATTCGTTTTCATGGTTTAAATATATCGAAAAAAACACTATATATCAATCACATATAGCAGTGTAAAATGTCCTGTTTTTTCTTTTAACAAAAATGGAATTTCTCATACTTTTTAACCTTTTTATTACATAAATGTTTTTATATTATGAAAAGTGTAAAAACGATTCTTCAGGTTAAAAGGAGCAGTCGAATGCAGAAATCGATATCATTTTTTGTCATTTTTTCAATCCTTTGGGGTTCGCTATTTCTGTTTTCTATTATTGGCAGCTTAGGGACAACCCCGATTCCGCTGACAAAGGACTCCAAATTTCTCATGTCCAGCATCCTCCCTCAGGGCTGGGGCTTTTTTAGCAAAAATCCGCGTGATACTGCAATCGGCTTATATGAGGCTGAAAATGCCAGCGCCATGGTCAGATGGCCCAATATGAGGGCTGACAACCTATTCGGCCTGTATCGGTATGGGCGGTCACAAGGCGTTGAAATGGGCGTGATCTACAGCCAAGTCAGCAAGGAACAGTGGACAGCATGTAAAGAAAAGGACCTCGGCGCATGCAAAAGCAAAGCCAAAACCGTGCAATTAAAAACACCCGCTCCCCGCCCGCTGCTTTGTGGCAGCTACTATTTGACGAAAGAGGATATTGTTCCTTGGAGCTATTCTAAATACACCCCTTCGTCTTATCAGGTAAAAAGCATAGTCAAGGTTGTGATCTCATGCTCGAAAACATAAAACAGACCATCACCAGATGGGACGAAAGAAACCCGTGGACAAATGTATACGGCCTCGCGCGAAGCATCATTGCGCTATCCAGCCTGCTGACGCTGCTCATCAATCACCCGAGCCTCATTATGAAGCCAGCCAGCGGGATCAGCAGCTATCCAGCTTGTAAAATGAATCTCAGTCTCTTTTGCCTCGGTGAAAATAACTATATGATGTTAAATCTTTTCAGATGGGTCTGCATTGCCATTCTGGTGCTTGTTGTCATTGGCTGGCGTCCCAGAATCACCGGGGTTCTGCATTGGTATGTCAGTTACAGCCTGCAGTCATCGCTGATCGTCATCGACGGAGGCGAGCAGGCAGCAGCCGTCATGACCTTTTTATTGCTTCCCATCACGCTGACCGATCCGAGAAAATGGCATTGGAGTACGAGACCTATAGAGGGCAAAAGAACACTTGGAAAAATAACAGCTTTTATTTCTTATTTTGTGATCAGAATCCAAGTGGCGGTGCTTTATTTTCACTCTACCGTCGCTAAGCTGTCTCAGCAGGAATGGGTGGACGGAACGGCCGTCTATTATTTCGCCCAGGAAAAAACCATTGGCTTCAACGGCTTTTTTCAGGCGTTAACGAAGCCAATTGTAACAAGTCCGTTCGTGGTGATTCCGACATGGGGGACGCTGCTGGTTCAAATTGTCATCTTCGCGGCGCTGTTTACGCCGAAGAAGCATTGGAGATTGATTTTGATCATCGCTGTTTTTATGCATGAGATTTTTGCAGTCATGCTGGGCCTCATCAGTTTTTCGATTATCATGGCCGGCATTTTGATATTGTATCTCACTCCTATCGATTCCACGATTCAATTTACATATATTCGCAGACTGTTGTGGAATAAAAAACACAAGAAGGGAGAGGTTTCAGTTTGAAGAAGGCGTTTCTAGTATTTTTGTCGGTTGTATTGGTGACGACTGTGTTTTTGGTGAAGCAGCAAGAAAGTGTGGCACAGGCAAAGCAGCTTGAGTATTCAGGTGAGGAAATTTTTAAAGGCTTTGTGTTTGCCCAAGGGGAAGTTGGCAAACAGCTTCCAGAGGTCTTTAATAAAGCGATGACAGACAAACTCAACACAAAACAGGCAAAGGCTTTTGCCAATCAGGTTGTCGCTGATATTAAAAAAGAGGATGCTGACTTTTTTGATAACCTGAAGAAAGCTGTTTACAGCAAAGATGCATTGAAAGTGGATGAACTGCTGAAAAAAGCAGGTCAAATCGTTGAAGAGAAAGTAGAAGCTGCAAAGGAAATCGCCGCTTCCAAGGATGATACATCCAGAGTTCAGGCCGAGCTTGTCAACACTGTTGATACCGCTAACTATTTCTATTATGTTTCTTATGTTGCTGCAGCCGGTGCCCTGATTCTGATCATTCTCGCCATTGATATTACGCCGATTGCGATTTCAGACAATGTGGATCGCGAAATGGCAATCAGAACGCTGGTTGATGAATTAAACTAGACATAAAAAACGGCTCGCTCCGCAGTCTGCTGCAGGCGAGCCGTTTTCATGCTATTTTTTCTCGTATGTCCATCCATTTTCCTGATACACTTTTCCGTTTTTCATCAAATGGCCCAGCGCGCGTTTAAAGGCGGCTTTGCTCATATTAAAACGTTCTCTGATATCGTCAGGCTGGCTTTTGTCACTGTACGGCATGGCACCGTTTCTCATTCTCATATACGTTAGAATGCACTCAGCATCAACTGACATTGCATCCTGTTTTCTCGGAAGCAGCGACAAGTTGACTGAACCGTCTTCTTTCACTTGAATCACCCGTCCTGTGACTCTTGAACCCAGTCTTGGCTCCTCTTTTCTTTCTGACGGGTGAATAAAACAGCGGATACCGTCATCCGTGATCACGAATGAACCCGATGCGATCAGCCTGTACACCGTACCTGTCAGCTCTTTATTCATCAGATCTTCTGAAGCGTCGGTAAACAGTTCGCTGATGATATCTTCCGGCGCTGGTTTCGCAAACATGCGCCCCCGGTTCGTCACCTTCAGCATACAGTAAAGTTTGTCCCCTTTTTGCGGCCAGACATCTTCGTACGGGGGCAAATGCTCAGTTGCGACTAGTGCGTCCTTCGATAAACCGACATCAACGAAAACGCCCATATCTTCCACTTTATCCACCACTTCAACCCAGCCATATTCATCCGCGCTGATGACCGGAATTTTCATCGTGGCCGCAAGCCTTTCCTGCTGGTCGACGTATATAAAGACTTCTACTTCGTCTCTGTCCTCGATATCCTCAGTCATTTCACTGTTATGTAAGAGAATCGTATCTTCCCCATCGGTTAAAAAGTAACCGAAGTCGGTTTGGTGATCTATACTCAAGGTTAATTGCTGCCCTGGTCTCATGCTATCGTCCTTCCTGTTCCGCTTATTCCTCTGCGGATTTTGTTAACATTTTTTCCAATCATCACAAATTGATTCTTTGTTCTGTTGGAAGTTTCTCTTTATTCTACTATAATCAACACATAAGTTAAATGTTATGGAGGTTTTCATATGGCAAAAGAAAGCTCATTTGATATTGTATCCAAGGTGGAATTGCCTGAAGTGCAAAACGCAATCCAAATCGCACTGAAGGAAATCAGTACCCGATATGACTTTAAAGGCAGCAAAAGCGACATTTCTTTAGATAAAGAGGAGCTGGTCCTCGTTTCCGATGACGAATTCAAATTAAGCCAGCTGAAAGATGTGCTGGTCAGCAAATTGATTAAACGAAACGTACCGACAAAAAACATTGATTACGGCAAGGTTGAAAACGCGTCAGGCGGAACGGTACGCCAGCGTGCAAAGCTTGTTCAAGGCATTGACAAGGACAACGCAAAAAAAATCAATACGATCATCAAAAACTCCGGACTGAAAGTAAAGTCTCAGGTGCAGGATGATCAAGTGCGTGTCACCGGAAAAAACAAAGATGACCTGCAGCAGCTTATCTCAGCTGTGCGGGGAGCAGATCTGCCAATTGACGTTCAATTTATAAATTTCAGATAAATTTTCTGATTCCTATTGATTATTGTCTTTATTTTCGGTAAATTTGGAGAAAGGGAAAAACGCTAGGTATCTTTTGGCACTTCCTGACACGAAAATTTCATATCCGTTCTTATCAAGAGAAGCAGAGGGACTGGCCCGACGAAGCTTCAGCAACCGGTGTAATGGCGATCAGCCATGACCAAGGTGCTAAATCCAGCAAGCTCGAACAGCTTGGAAGATAAGAAGAGACAAAATCACTGACAAAGTCTTCTTCTTAAGAGGACTTTTTTTATTTCTCTTTTTTCCTTGCTGATGTGAATAAAGGAGGCAGACAATGGGACTTTTAGAAGATTTGCAAAGACAGGTGTTAATCGGTGACGGCGCCATGGGGACGCTCCTCTACTCCTATGGCATTGACAGGTGTTTTGAGGAGCTCAATATTTCAAAGCCGGAGGAAATTCAGCGCATACATAAAGCGTACGTTGAAGCGGGAGCCAACATTATTCAAACGAATACGTACGGGGCCAACTATATTAAATTATCCAGACACGGGCTTGAGGATGACATCAAAAAAATGAATCAGGAAGCCGTAAAGATCGCGCGGGCTTCAGCAGGCGATGCATACGTGCTTGGAACGATGGGCGGCATACGCACATTTAATAAAAACGCGTACAGTCTTGACGAAATTAAGCGCAGCTTCCGCGAGCAGCTGTACCTGCTGCTGCATGAAGAGCCGGATGGCTTGCTGTTAGAAACATATTATGATTTGGAAGAATCCCGTGAAGTGCTGAAAATCGCGCGCAAAGAGACTGATCTTCCGATTATGCTCAATGTCTCCATGCACGAGCAAGGCGTATTGCAGGACGGAACGCCGCTTTCTGACGCATTGCGCTCGATTGCGGATCTCGGAGCTGATATTGTCGGCATTAACTGCCGCCTCGGCCCTTATCACATGATTGAAGCGCTCAGCGAAGTGCCGATTTTTGATGACGTCTTCTTATCCGTTTATCCGAACAGCAGTCTTCCTTCGCTTGAAGAGGGACGGCTCGTCTATGAAACAGACGACACGTATTTTCAAAACAGTGCGTCAGAATTCCGTAAGCAAGGCGCGCGGATTATCGGCGGCTGCTGCGGCACAACGCCGAATCACATCCGGGCGATGGCGGAAGCAGTTGGCGGGCTGGCTCCGATTACGGAAAAAGAAGTCAAAACCCGGGCGAAAGAATTCATTTCTGTTCATCATGAGCGAACCGAGCCCGGCCTGGATGAGATCGCGGCGAAAAAACGCTCTATTATCGTAGAACTGGACCCGCCAAAAAAACTGAGCTTTGACAAATTTCTATCGGCGGCGGCTGAATTAAAAGAAGCGGGAATCGATGCCCTGACACTCGCCGACAATTCTCTGGCGACCCCGCGGATCAGCAATGTTGCCTGCGGCGCCCTTGTCAAGCAGCAGCTCGATATGCGTTCCCTTGTCCATATTACGTGCCGTGACCGTAACATTATCGGCTTACAGTCACATTTAATGGGCCTTGATACGTTAGGGCTGAATGACGTGCTTGCTATTACAGGTGACCCTTCTAAAATCGGGGATTTTCCTGGTGCGACGTCTGTATATGATTTAACATCTTTTGATTTAATCAGGCTGATCAAGCAATTCAATGAAGGTCTGTCTCTGTCTGGAAAACCGCTCGGCAAGAAAACGAATTTCTCAGTTGCCGCTGCATTTAATCCTAACGTCCGCCATCTGGATAAAGCGGTAAAACGGCTTGAGAAAAAAATAGATTGCGGCGCAGATTATTTTGTTTCTCAGCCTGTCTATTCCGAGCAGCAGCTTGTCGATATCCATAATGAAACAAAACATCTGAAGACGCCGATCTATATCGGCATCATGCCGCTGACAAGCAGCCGGAATGCCGAATTCATCCATAATGAAATTCCCGGCATTAAGCTGTCTGATACGATTCGCGAAAAAATGGCCCATGCCGGTGAAGATAAAGAAAAGCAAAAGGCGGAAGGCCTTGCGATTGCACGCTCCCTGCTGGATACGGCATGCGAGCTGTTCAACGGCATCTACTTGATAACGCCTTTCCTCAGATCTGACTTAACCGCTGAGCTTACTTCATATATTCAGCAAAAAGATGAGCAGCGCCAAAATATCTTTTTGCATTAATCCCTTAAAAGACTGTCTGATCCAATCGGGCGGTCTTTTTCAACGGGATTCGTGTTACGATATAGAAAAACAGTCATGAGGAGGAACATTATGCTCGAAGTCAAAACCATTTCCGCGGAAGATACATATGAAATCCGGCACCGCATTCTGCGCCCCCATCAATCCATTGAACAATGCAAATATGAAGAGGATCATGCAAAAGGCTCCTTTCATCTCGGCGCGTTTTTTGAAGGAAAGCTGATCAGCATCGCTTCTTTTTCCCCGCAAATTCAGCCATTAATAACAGAATCCCCAGCATATCGGCTGAGAGGCATGGCAACGCTTGAAGGATATCGCGATCAAAAAGGCGGGAGCACGCTGATCAAACACGCGGAAGAGAAACTGGCAAAGAACGGCGTTCAGGCAGTCTGGTGCAATGCCAGAAGCCATGTGAAAGGCTACTATTCAAAACTTGGCTGGGAAGAACTCGGCGAACCGTTTGAGATTCCCGGCATAGGCACTCATATCATCATGTATAAAAAACTCGAAACAAGCAGGTGATCTGTATGAGGGTAATCGATGAGCTGATTAAGCTTCATGAAGAACATACCCCTAGTCTATTGCGGCTTTGCGGGCAAGCCGGGTGGCCGGATTATGGCGAACAAGAGCTGAAACTGCTTGTTCAGCAGGGACGCTTTTTCGGTTATCAAAATGTCAGCGGTGATATTATTTCCTGCATCGGCTTGTTTTTGTTTGGCCGTCTTGCTTCTATCGGCCTCGTTATCGTGGACAAGGAATATCAACGGCTCGGTCTCGGCCGGCGTATGGTAAACGCCTGTATCACCCAAACAGATGAAAACACCGCCATCAGGCTTTGCGCCACAAAAGAAGGTTTGCTCCTTTATGAAAAAGCAGGTTTTCATACGGCAGGTTCAGTGCGAAAGTACAGCTGTCATAGTTTTCAACCTTATACAAAAAAGCTTGACGCTGAACTGACATCCTTTAGAGAACAAGACTTTCACGACTTAACCGCGGCGGATCTGGCTGCCTTTGGCGGAGATCGATCAAACCTTTTGCAGCAGCTTATTTCTGCTTCATGCGAATGTATCATCGCCAGAAATCATGACGGACAGCTAATTGGCTACGGACTTTCTGTACAGACACCGGCCAATTTGAAATTCGGTCCCATCATCGCTCCATCATCAGATGTTGCAGCACAGATAATTAACAGGCTGGCGGCCGGCAAACAAGGGCCGGTGCGAATCGATATACCGAGTGAACACACGTCTCTGCATGACAGCCTGATAGAAATGGGCTTTCATAAAGATGATGAACCTCCGCTTTTGTTCTATCAGAAAAAAGCACCTATTCAAAATGGACACTTATATGCTTTGATTTCACAGGCTCTCGGTTAACCCTCTTTTTTCCCGAACAGGTATCTTCTGTTCGGTTTTTTGCTGTCTGATCGCTGAATAAACGAAGCCATCAGGGACATTCTAAGCAGAAGAAAAGGAGTGTGCTCTGAGATGGAATCATCAAAACAAAATAACGGAATGACGATTGTAGCAATCGGTTCAATCCCTTTAATATTAACCCTAGGAAACTCGATGCTTATTCCGATTTTGCCAAAAATGAAATCTGAACTTCATTTATCACAATTTCAAGTCAGTCTCGTGATCACAGTATTTTCCTTGATTGCAGCATTTGCGATTCCGATTGTCGGTTATCTCGCAGACCGATTCTCAAGGAAAGTCATCATTATTCCCTGCTTAATTTTGTATGGTGCCGGCGGTTTGTTAGCCGGGTTTGCGGCAGGTTTTTTTGATAATGCCTTTCCTTGGGTCATGGCAGGACGTGCGCTTCAGGGAATCGGGGCAGCCGGAACCGGCCCAATTGCCATGGCACTGACGGGAGATCTGTTTAAAGGCGCCCAGGAGAGCAAGGTGCTCGGCCTTGTTGAAGCTTCAAACGGCATGGGGAAAGTACTTTCACCGATCATTGGCTCGCTGATCGCCCTGCTTGTCTGGTATGGCGCGTTTTTTGCCTTTCCTGTGTTTTGTATCATTTCGATCGTACTGACTTGGATTTTTATCAAAGAAAAGAAAAAGGAAAAAGAACCGCCACCAATCGGAAAATATGCAAAAGGGCTGTTAAGTGTCTTTAAACATGAAGGCAGATGGCTGTTTACCGCTTATTTAGCAGGTGCGACCTGTTTGTTTACTTTATTCGGCATCCTGTTTTATCTCTCAGATGTTCTTGAAAAAACATACGACACCGACGGCGTGAAAAAAGGCTTAATTTTAGCGATTCCGCTTTTGGTTATGTGTGTGACGTCTTATACAACAGGAAGCAAAATCGGGCAAAAGCAATCGTTAATGAAAAAGCTGATCGTACTTGGATTGGCGTTCATGACCGTATCCTACGCGGCACTGTCATTCATTGAAAATCTTGTCCTTTTTATCAGTGTTCTTGTACTGAGCAGTATCGGCTCAGGTCTTGTCCTTCCTTGTGTGAACAGTTTTATTACCGGGGCTGTCGGCAAAGAAAGACGGGGATTTGTCACCTCGCTGTACGGCTCTGTACGTTTCTTAGGGGTAGCGATCGGTCCTCCGATTTTCGGCCGCCTGATGCAATGGTCCAGACCCGGCATGTTTTTAAGCATTGCGGGATTGACTCTCGTTGTCGGGATTCTTGTGATGATGCTCATCCATGTGAAGCAAAACAATGAAGAAACAAAAGAAAAAGAAGACCCTAAAATGGCTGGAAATCGGCTCCAGCCCGCTGAGGAAAGGTAGCACCCAGTGTGAAAATTGTACGGATTGAAACCTTTCCGCTATTTCACCGATTAGAAAAGCCATACGGAGATGCCAATGGGTTTAAACAATATCGGACTTGTTATCTCATCAGGATTATCACCGAAAGCGGGATAGACGGCTGGGGAGAATGCGTTGATTGGCTCCCTGCTCTCCATGTCGGTTTTACGAAGCGGATCATCCCGTTTCTATTAGGAAAACAGGCTGGCAGCCGCCTGTCATTAGTGCGCACGATTCAAAAATGGCACCAGCGGGCGGCCTCCGCTGTAAGCATGGCGCTGACAGAGATTGCAGCCAAAGCTGCGGATTGTTCGGTATGCGAATTATGGGGCGGGCGATACAGAGAGGAGATTCCTGTGTACGCGTCTTTTCAATCGTACTCAGACTCCCCGCAATGGATCAGCCGCTCAGTCTCCAATGTTGAAGCCCAGTTGAAAAAAGGTTTTGAGCAAATCAAAGTCAAAATTGGTGGGACTTCATTCAAAGAGGATGTCCGGCACATCAATGCGCTGCAGCATACAGCAGGCAGCTCCATTACGATGATTCTGGACGCAAACCAAAGCTACGATGCCGCTGCAGCTTTTAAATGGGAGCGCTATTTCTCCGAATGGACGAACATTGGCTGGCTTGAGGAGCCTTTACCCTTTGATCAGCCGCAGGATTACGCTATGCTTCGAAGCCGTTTGTCTGTTCCTGTTGCCGGCGGAGAAAACATGAAAGGCCCGGCGCAATTTGTGCCTCTCCTTTCACAGCGCTGTTTGGATATCATTCAGCCCGATGTCATGCATGTCAACGGAATTGATGAGTTTCGGGACTGCCTCCAGCTCGCGCGTTATTTTGGCGTCAGAGCATCCGCCCATGCATATGACGGATCGCTCTCACGGCTCTATGCTTTATTTGCACAAGCCTGTCTGCCCCCATGGTCTAAAATGAAGAACGATCACATTGAACCGATCGAGTGGGACGTCATGGAGAATCCTTTTACAGATCTCGTCAGCCTGCAGCCTTCAAAAGGAATGGTCCACATCCCGAAAGGAAAAGGCATTGGAACAGAGATCAATATGGAGATCGTCAATCGCTACAAGTGGGATGGCTCAGCATATTAAGCTGGGCCATTTCTTTATTTTGAGACATAAATCATGGACAGCCTCATAAAATGAAAACAGCGGACAAGTCTTTTCATAAAGGAGCAAATGACTTAATGGCTGAACTGCTGATGAAAGCAAAACTTACGTTTATGATTGTCGTAGGCGGCGTACTACAGGGACTCGGCATGTCCTTGTTTTTATTTCCGCATGATATTCCGACAGGCGGTGCAGCAGGTATTGCGGTGCTATTGCATTATCTGTTTCAAATCCCCCACGGGTTTTCAGTGTGGGCTGTGAATGTATCAATGCTTTTTACCGCTTTAAAATGGCTGGAGATGAGAACATTCACCGGCACCCTTGCTTCTATCACCGTCACCTCTGTCTCGGTATTGATCTTTGATGCGGTTTTTCCGGATATCACATCTAATCTGTGGCTTGATCTGGTAAGCGGCGCAGTGTTATTGGGACTCGGCATCGGACTTTTATACAAATATAAAATTTCGAACGGAGGATTCGGAGCCCTTGCTCTGATGATTTCTATCTACCGCGGCGGGAATCCTGGAACGATCCTGCTCATCATGAATTGCATCATTTTTATGGTCACCGCGTCTATTATTGACTGGGGCATCGTCATTCAAGCCCTGATATGCCAAGTGATATCGACAAGAGTCATCGACTTCATCTACAACATCCGTCTGACCTCACTTCCCTATCTCACGCCTATGTACCGCCATAAAAAATAATAGGCAGAGGCTCTCTTCACGACGAGAGCCCCGCAGCCGCTGCTTTACAGAAAAAAGGTATCAGATCTTAGCCCTAAACGCAGCGTTTCCAACGCGATGGCATCATGAAATGGAATATTGGCCAGATTCACATTCGGCCCGATTTTTTGAATAAACCCTTGCTGAAGCGTTTTGTTAGGCGCTTCAAAAATCAGCCTGTTGATATCAATATCCGAGGAAATGATGTCGTCAACAATTTGAAACCTGACATCGCCGCTGCTGGAACAGATCCCTCCCGTTCCGCTTTCTCTGGCTTCTGTAATCACTTTTTCCGCGCCCGCTTCCATATCCTCAACGATATATTCAAGCCATTCCTCAGAGCTTTGCCGGCTTGCTAATTCCGCATCCTTGCTGCCCACCTCACTGAGCACAAGAAATTCATCAGAAAAATCGGCAATGTAAGCCGCTTTCTCTTTATTTGTCATCGGGAGCGTACCGTTTGAAATCTCAATATATTCACAGCCGAAATAGGTGCAATACCGATGAAATTCATTCACTTTTTTCTGGCTTACGTACTTCTCAAACAGTGTGCCGCCAAAGAAAAATGTAATGTCATGTTCTTTCAGTGTGCTGATTTTTTCTTCAAGATCTTTCGTAAGTAATGATGTGCCCCATCCGAATTTCACAAAATCAATATAGTCGGACGCTCCAGCTATCGCATCTTTGAAAAATTGCAAGGGATAGCCGTTATCAATTAAAATGGACTGTCCGGTTTCTCTCGGCTTGTTTGTTCTCACTGGCAATTCTAGTGAAAAATCATTCATATTATGACCCTCTCTATCGTTGGAACTTCTCCATCTTGTTTCACTTTCATCACGAAATCGCCCGTCAGTTCTTTTGTACAGTAAACGATGTCTTCCGAATCAAACAATGGCTGGCGGCTGTCAAAAAACTTCTCCGCAACAGAAGAGCGTTTTATTCTTTCAATCGCCTCCTCAGCCGTTACCGCATTTGTCCCTTCAATGATGCCTTTGATATACTCCGCACACGCCATATCGTCATCACCGGATGGATGGGAAGCCACAATGTTTATGACACAATCGTTTGCGGCGAGCTTTTTCACATGCTGTGCCGTTGTTTTGGCATTGGAAAATCCAGTTACGAACAGATGCTTTGCGTTCAGCGCCCCCAATGCTGCTGTGACGCCGTTTGTTGTTTTCTGGATCAGGCGCTTATCCGCCATATCCTGCCCAGCCATGCGTTTTGGAGAATTATCTAAATCAAATCCGCTGATACCGACCCCCTTTTCCTCTCCCGTCAAAACATAATCCGGATAGGTGTCTTTCAGCACAAAGGCTTCATCAGCTGTCCGGACCAACAAAATCTCTTTCGCCCCGCCGATAAACGCATAATGGGCGACCGTAAAGGCTCTGGTGACATCAATGATGATGTTAATATCAGCCGGGGCAAGCGAATGATGCTGCCCCTGATAAATGGCAATCGGCATACTACCTCTCCTTGGGCATAAAACCATTTTGCTAAAAAGCATATTCAGCCGGGCTCTTAATGGTTCCGCACCTCATCTTAGGCGGGCGCGGCACCTAAAAACCCTGAACCTTTATGCAAAAAATGAATAGTCTGCCTATAACTCGATCAATAGATAAAAAAAGCAAATGCAAACGGGGGGAAAACATTGAACGAAACCATCACATATGACACATGGAACGACATGCTGTCCAAACAGATAACGGATCAATTGATCGATGAGCTTGATGTGTTGAAATGGGCTTACCGAACGTACGGAGAAAAGATTGTTTACGCATGCAGCTTTGGCGCAGAAGGAATGGTGCTTCTCGACTTAATATCAAAAATCAACAAAAACGCGCACATCATCTTTTTGGATACCGGGCTTCATTTTCAGGAAACATATGAGCTGATCGATACCGTCAAAGAGCGATATCCGGGATTTGCAATCCAGATGCTCGAACCCGAGCTGAGCTTAACAGAACAGGGGACGAAGTACGGTGGAGAGCTGTGGAAGCATAACCCGAACCTCTGCTGCCAATTGCGGAAAATCGAACCGCTCAAAAAGCACCTGTCCGGCATGACAGCTTGGATTTCAGGACTGCGCCGGGAGCAGTCACCAACGAGAAAGCATATTCAATACGTAAACCTGGACCAGAAGTTTGAGCTCATCAAAATTTGCCCGCTCATCCACTGGACATGGGATGACGTTTGGACGTACATCCGCCTGCACAATTTGCCTTATAACAAACTGCACGATCAACATTATCCGAGCATAGGCTGTGAAATGTGTACATTGCCTTCCTCGGACCCGAACGATGAGAGGGCTGGAAGATGGGCCGGACGGGAGAAAACAGAATGCGGCCTGCATCAGGAATAGCGGATGGCAGGTTCTTGCTGTGAGAATCGAAATGATGTTAAGGCGCTGATGTCAAACTTTCATTAAGTGCAGAAAAGAAAACAAGGAAACGTATAAATGGAGGTTGAACACGTTGAATGGAAACGAGCCCCACGGAGGGGTATTAATCAACCGCTGTGATCCCGCATGCCATTTTGAAGGGTGCGCGTGCCAAGCAGAGCTGGATCAGCTTGCACTGAGCGATCTGGAGCTTATCGCGATCGGCGGATACAGCCCGTTAACAGGTTTTTTGGGAGAAAAAGATTATCATTCCGTTGTGAAAGAGATGAGGCTGGCAAACGGCTTGCCGTGGAGCCTGCCGATTACGCTGCCTGTCGGAGAAAAAACAGCAAAACAGCTGTCTGCCGGAGATCACGTCAAGCTTGTGAAAGACGGTGTTACCTACGGCATGATCACAGTCACCGATATATACCAGCCTGATAAAACACAAGAAGCACTGTCTGTTTTTAAAACAAACGATCCTGCCCACCCAGGCATAAAAAAATTGCTGGCTCGCCCGGATTACTATATCGGAGGGCCTATCACGGTCAGCCGCCTGCCTGACAAATCTTTCGAACAGTTTTATGCAACGCCCGCAGAAACAAGAGCGGCCTTTGAAAAACTCGGCTGGAAAACGATTGTCGGCTTTCAAACCAGGAACCCTGTTCACAGAGCGCATGAATATATTCAAAAAACAGCGTTAGAAACGGTCGACGGTCTGCTGCTTCACCCGCTTGTCGGAGAAACAAAGTCAGACGATATCCCCAGCGATATCAGAATGGAGAGCTACCAGGCTTTGCTTAATCACTATTATCCAAAGGATCGTGTCATGTTATCGGTTTTCCCTGCCGCCATGCGTTATGCAGGTCCGCGGGAAGCGATTTTCCATGCGCTCGTCCGAAAAAATTACGGCTGCACTCATTTTATTGTAGGCCGTGATCACGCGGGTGTCGGCAGCTACTATGGAACATACGACGCCCAAAATATTTTTCAATCATTCACAGAGGAAGAGCTGGGCATCAAGCCGCTGTTTTTTGAGCACAGCTTTTATTGCCGAAAATGCGGAAACATGGGCACCTCCAAAACATGTCCGCACAGCCCGAGAGACCACATCCACTTATCAGGCACAAAAGTGAGAGAGCTTCTCCGCCAAGGCAAAAAGCCGCCTAAAGAATTCAGCCGGCCTGAGGTCGCAGCCGTGCTGATCAAGGGACTTCACCAACAGCCTGTTGCCATCAAGCAAAACAGCGGGGAATTGCAATGACACACAATCCGAACATCATTTGGCATCCCGCTGCCATCTCAAAGTCTGACAGACAGTCCTTAAACGGACACAAAAGCTGCGTGCTCTGGTTTACAGGTTTGTCCGGCTCCGGAAAATCGGTGCTGGCCAATGCAGTCGATGAAAAACTTTACCGCAAGGGCATTCAGAGCTATGTGCTTGACGGTGATAATATCCGCCATGGCTTAAACAAAGATCTTGGATTTCAGACTGGTGACAGGATTGAAAACATCCGCCGGATCGGAGAAGTGGCGAAGCTGTTTGTCGACAGCGGGCAAATGATTTTAACGGCTTTTATTTCTCCATTCAGAGAGGATCGGGACATGGTTAGAGCACTCTTTCCTAAAGGTGAATTCTTCGAAATTTATGTGAAGTGCCCGCTGCATGTTTGTGAACAGCGCGATCCAAAAGGGCTTTACAAAAAAGCGCGAAACGGAGAGATCAAACATTTCACCGGGATCGATTCTCCGTATGAAGCGCCGCTTTCACCCGATTTCATCATTGAGTCAGACCAGACCTCTATTTCCGATGGAGCTGATCTCATCATTAACGCACTGCAAAACAGAGGTATTATATAAAAAACCCGATCAATGTCGGGTTTTTTCTTATGAGTTGGAGAACTGCGCAATCAAACTGTTAATCTTCTCTTTTTCTTCATAAAATGCTCCGTGCCCGCTGTTTGCAAACGGAACCAATTCCGACTGTTTGATGCCGCGCTTCAATTCTTTCGCAAAATCAAACGGCGCAATTCTATCCTTTCTCCCGTGCAGGATCAGCGTCGGCACCTTGATTGCAGCAAGTTCCTTTCTGAGATCTTCGTCTCTTAATGCGATGCCCGAATGGATCGTCCCGTAGGAGGAAGCCTCCAGCATCAGATTGAGAAACCACTGTCTAAGCTCTGGAGACACTTTTTTCTCAAAAAACTGTTTCCCTAAATCAGCCAGTGTTTTGGGCCGATCAGCTTTGAACAATTCAATCATATCGTCAATATCCTGCTTCCTCATCCCATACGGATAACCCGGGCGTTTTGTAAACGCGGGGGCCACTGCAGACAGTAAAATCAGCTTATCAACATCGGCTCCTTCATGCCTTGCCATATAACGGATTGCAATGGCGCCGCCCATCGAAAAACCGGCAAGAATCGCATTCTCAAGCTGCAGCGTATAAATGACTGCCTTCACATCATCAGCCATCGTGTCATAATCGTAGCCTTCCCAAGGGCGATCAGATTGCCCATATCCCCGCAAATCAACGCCGATAAAACGAAATCCCCTTTTCGGAAGCTCATTCATTTGATATTCAAACATCTTATGATTCAACGGCCACCCGTGCAAAAAGATGATCGGCCTTCCATGTCCGATATCCTCTACAAACAGTGTCACATGCTCCTCGGTTTTGACGTAATGCCCCATTCCGCATTCCTCCTGTTCCCTTTGGCTTTCCCGGCCTGTAAACGCCTTGACGTATAGGAAGCTTTCCATTTATGCTTACAAAACAAGCGGGCTGCTGTACCAAGAAAAGGCTCTTCACGATTTACTATATGTATCAATTTCCTTAACGATCTATTAAATTGAACCCGGAAGCCTCTGTTTTTCGGGCAGCAAAGGATGTCATCACATGAATAAAATCGCAATTCAAAAACCGAACATACCGGAAAACCTGCGTACCGCAGATTTTCATGATGCCGTGACGCAGGATGATGTAATCAGCATGCATTTGTTTGAAGATTGTACAATCTGCGGCGAAGATATCGAAAGACTTTGTGTGGAAAAAACGGTATTCAGAAATGTCGTCTTTATCGATGTGTCTTTTCGGCATATTGAACTGACCGATGTGATCTTTGAAAAATGCGATTTATCAAACGCCGATTTCAGCGGGGCTGTCATTCACAGAACTTCTGTTAAGCAGTCAAAAATGGTTGGAATGAATGTGGCGGAAGCAACGCTGCGGAATGTTTCATTCGAGGAATGCCACGGACATTTCAGCTCATTTTCGTACTCAAATATGAAACAAGTTCGATTTGATCACTGTGCTCTTATGCAAAGTGAATGCAGCAATACGGTGCTCCAGCAGACACACTTTGACAGGTGCGAATTGGAAGGCGCCAGCTTTACCGGCACGTCCCTTCAGAACATGGACATCAGCACGTGCCGTTTTGAACAGCTTCATGTCTCCCTCGACAAATTGAAAGGCTGCAAAATCGCACCTGAGCATGCGATTGCCTTCGCCAGGGCACTGGGAGCTGTCATCGTATAATCAAAGCCTAGGACATCATCAGGCGGCGTGCTGTTTCGGCTGCCGCTTTAATGCCAGTTTCCAAATCTCCAAGAGATGCATAGGAATATGACAGCCTGATGCTGTTTCGGTCTTCACCGTCATAAATGTAGCCGGGATTCATAAGCACCTGCCGTTTCAGCAATCCATAAAAGAAACGGCTGACAGGCAGGTTTTTGTGAAATGTCACCCAAATATAAAAGCCGCCTGCGGGAATCCGCCACGTGGCAATGTCCCCGGCATACCGCTCGAGAAAATGAACGGCGGCGTCTCTCCTTTCTTTAAGCTTCCTGCGTACCCAAGTCAGATGCTCTTCGTAATACCCGTGCCTCTAAAGGGCTCTAGTTTGTGAGTTAGACATGTATGGAACTGTTACCAAACTGATTCCCTCTCCTCAAAAAATTCCATTGTCTTATTTTGTCGAAATAGTCCAATAGTATCCCTATCTCATGTGGTTTATAATATATTTTGTATTAAGTTGGAATTTTCAAATCAATGGGGGAAAAATATGACTTACTTTAAAACGGCAAATCCAAACATATTAGAGAACAGCTACTTAAGAGAACCACAAATTCAAGCCTATGAAAAACTTAAAGAACACTTTCTAACTAAACAAAGCACAGAACACGCCCTTGTAGTTTTACCTACTGGTACTGGCAAAACTGGGCTTATGGGAATCGCTCCATATGAAATTTCTGATGGAAAGGTACTAATAATAACTCCTCAAACGGTTATAAGAGACTCAGTACTTGGTTCTCTTGATCCAGCATACCCTAATAATTTTTGGCTTTTCACAAGAATTTTTCAAAATTATACCGAACTACCGTCAGTGATTGAATATGACAAAACCTTAACAGACGAGATATTAGATCAAGCTGACATTGTAATATTGAATATTCATAAACTACAAGAAAGGTTGCATTCTTCCCTAATAAGACGGGTGCCGAAAGACTTTTTTGATTTTATTATTATAGATGAGGCTCATCACTCGGAAGCTAATACATGGAAAAAAGCGCTAGAATATTTTAATAATGCCAAAGTACTAAAAGTGACCGGAACTCCATTCAGAAGTGATGGGAGAAAAATTCAAGGTGAAGAGATTTATACATACAGTCTTGGAAAAGCAATGGCCAAAGGATATGTAAAGAGTCTTGAGAAAATTGATTATATTCCTGATAAAGTGTATTTAACATTAGATAAAAATAACGAAGTGGTTTATACAATAGAAGAAATAAGAAAAATGGGGATAAAAGATGAAGATTGGATTTTAAGATCTGTAGCCTTATCTCCAGAAAGTAATAAAAGCATTATTTCTCAGTCAATACATTACTTAGAGGAGAAAAAAGAAAAAACAAACCACCCACATAAAATTATTGCTGTGGCCTGTAGTATTTGGCATGCCGAACAAATAAAAAATTTGTATGAAGAGCAAGGTTACTTATGTTCAATTGTACACAGTAATTTAGAGAAAACTGAAAGGGAAAAGGAATTTCAAAAAATCGAAAAGCACGAAGTAGATGTAGTTATAAATGTAGCTATGTTAGGTGAAGGTTATGATCACAAATTTTTATCTATAGCAGCTATTTTTAGACCATTTAAAACCCTTCTTCCTTATGCTCAATTTATCGGCAGAGTATTACGTTCTTTATCAGATGAAGATGTAAATGATAACGTGAATGAAGAGGATAACATCGCTGTAGCTATTCATCATAAAGAGCTTGGTTTAGATAAACTTTGGGACTTTTACAAAAAAGAAATTAAGAAAAGAGATATTATAAAGAAAATCAAAGCAGATTACCCAATTGAACCAACAGACCGAGAGCCTAAAAACGTTTCCTTTGGCTATGTAAAAGAGTCTGAAGATTTTAAGACTGAGAAGGATTCTTTTATTGAAAGTGAATTATTGAAAATACGAAAAGAAAAACAAGATGAAGAAAAGAAAAAAATAGAAGAACTGAAAAAGTTATTAAATGTATCTGAAGAAAAGGCCAGATCTTTTTACCAACAAAGCTTGATCTCGCAAGATAAAGAGCGTTATTTAAGACCTGATTTATATTTAAAAAACAAAAAACAAGAGATTGACCAATTAGTAAGAGAGGAAGTAATCCCTCAATTATTGGTTGATTTTAATTTAGATCTTCAAGGTGATGAACTTATTAGGAATCGATTCTTAGTTCCAAGAAAATATTCATTTTTATATCGGCAGGCTAATGAAAATGGGGCTTTACTCGGGCTATACTTTAATATATCATTAAAAGATCATATTGGCGCGGCAAGAAGCGAATGGGAATTAGACGACTATGATCGTGGTATTGACTTTGTTAAAAAGTTAGACTCTCACTTAAGAAGTATAATCACCAAAAATTTAAAGTAAAGAGGTGTTTTAATATGAGTATAATTGAACATCTTTACGATGAAATACACGGACCCAAGCTAACTCCTTATGAGTTACTCGAGAACGTTAAATTACCAAATTATATTTCTGTCGATTTTAAAACTGAAAATGATTTCATTATCGGTATCAGTAAATGTAAAATTAACAAAGATGAAATAGCAACTTTCACTTACTTTTTTAATAAAGAGAATAAATTAGTGCGACTAACTTCAAATGTCAATGGAGAAAACTCAGAAATATATAATAGAGAGAAAGCCATTAAAGAATATTATACATTAGCCAAAAAAACATTATTTTCTGACAAAGCTGCAGTGTAGTAAATAAAAGCTCGATTGGGCTTTTATTTTTCGATCGAAAACGAACATACATTCGCTAAAGTCATGCCCAATATGTTTTTTTAAAATGACACTCATCAATTAAAAAAGAGCCTGTAATTGAGAAAAGGCATTCTTTATATTTGAAATGTCAATCCGTATTTCTTCATGTTCAATTAAGAACAGTTTGTCATTCAGTTGCTGAATTTGTTCATCGGTCTCTTTTCTCTTCGCCTGAAATTCCGCTTTAGAGATCAGTTGATCTTCCAGATATAATTAAATCAAACACTGTTTCTTTTTTCAGCGTTTTCAATTAGTTTTTTAGTTTGTTTGATCCGGTTTTTCTTACGCTCTTCAACATCCGAATTAAATTGAGTCTTAACTTTCTTCCCTTTTGTTTCAGCATTCTTATAACAAAAGCTCGTGAATCTTTATATTAGACTGGATAATGATTCACGTAGAGAGCCATACCTCTACGACGATAGGCGTTAGATAATTTACCTCTTTCTTCTATTGTATTTGTCGATATTGCATCCGCATACAGCACATTTCATAAGACCACGCATTTCATTTTTAAGGTTAAATCGTTTTTTCGCAGCTTGTGTTCCCTATTGTTGGCTTTCTCATATTATTCTTCGGATATGATTTTAGGACACATGTCTTTGTAAATGGTCCACTTTTCTTTCGAGTTTCTAATGAATTTTTCGCCTGCTTTAACATGTGTTTGCCTGTTCGCAGTAAAAAAACCACAGTAAATGGGGTTCTTTAAGATTGTTTGCACAGTAGACAGTTTCCAAAAATACGCCTTTCTCGGCTTCAGAATATTCCCGAGTGCTAGTTCTTCATTAAGTTTGAGTCATCAGTGCTTCAGTCTGCGATACCCTGTTAATCGTATTAGCCGTTGCGGGCGTATCTGTCATTGTGCAGGAGCTGCCTGTGTTTGAGACAGTCATGATGGCCGGCGGATTTTTATTTTTGCTCTATATGGGCTGGGTGACTTGGAACAGCCGTCCGAACACAAGCCAAAATGAGAAACATACGTTCACACCAAAAAAGCAAGCTGCGTTTGCGGCCGCTGTTTCTCTTTTAAACCCGCATGCCATTCTGGACACGATCGGCGTCATCGGCACGAGCTCTCTTCAATATTCGGGGCTTGAGAAATGGCTCTTTATGGCCGCCTGCATCGCTGTGTCTTGGATTTGGTTTATCAGCCTTGCAATAGCGGGCCGGCTGTTTCAGACGATAGATACGAGCGGCAGGCTTATGCTGATCGTAAACAAATGCTCTGCAGCGGTAATGTGGGCAGCGGCAGGATATTTTGGGGTGTCACTCTTTTGCAATTGAAGGAGAAACAGATGAAAACAACGAATTTCTTAGAAAAGGGGGCATGCTGATGACTGATGCAAAACAGTTTTATGACTATCATTCTTGGGCAAACAAGAAAATATTTAACCATATCGAAAACCTGCCGGAGGAAACTGCCTATCAAGAAGTAAAGAGCGTATTTCCTTCTGTCAGCGAAGTGCTGCTTCATATGTGCAGGGCTGACTACATTTGGCTGAATGTTCTTTCGGGAGTGGCCTACCAAGAGATTATAGACAGCGCAGGCAAATTAGAGTCCGCGCAAGGTAATATGGCAGCGATTAAACAGCACGCTGCCGAGCTGGAGTCACAGTATCATGATTTCTTCAGCCGCCAGACGGACTTAGAACAGACCTTCACAATGCAGCATCCGAAACTAGGTACACTGGAATCAACCTATGCAGACACCATCCTGCATGTCGTCAATCACGGCACTTACCACAGAGGGAACGTAACCGCCATGCTGAGACAGCTGGGCCATTCTGGCGTACCTACTGATTATATGTACTATTTATATGAGAAAAGAGAAAGCAAGGGCTAAAATGTCCTTGCTTTTTTTTGCGGAAAGCCTCAAATGAAACATACTAGCTTTTACATACCGGTATAAGCACTCTTCACATCTAGCTGTACCGGCCTGCCGCTTCGAAAGGAATTGGTTGCGGCGATGCCCACTTCTAAATTGATTGTCGCATCAATATCAGTCACAATCGGTGTTTTTCCATTCCGGACACACTCGGCGAAATGCTGAAGCTCTAAGCAGTAGGCTTCATGAAAACGAGTTTGAAAGTCTGGAATGATATCAAAACTGCTCCCTTTAGCCGATAGGATGGTCACATGTTGATTTCTCAATGTCCCTATGAAAATACTGCCCTCTGTCCCGATAATCTCCGCCCGGATGTCATGTCCGTATGGAGAGGTTCTGCTTGCCTCGACGTCCCCCGCTGCGCCGGAGTCAAATTCAATATACGTCATCGCCTGATCCACATCGCCATACTGCTCCATGAACGGATTGTTCAGAATCCTGCCGTGTCCTGAAACAGAAGTGATTTCCGCCCCTAGCAAATAACGGGCCATATCATAGTCATGGATGGAACAGTCAATAAAAATTCCACCGCTGTGTTTGATAAATTCTGCGGGAGGCGCGCCTTGGTCGCGCGTAAAGCCTTTATAATAGATAGGTTTGCCGATTTCTCCAGCGTCGATCCGCCGTTTGGCATCTGCGTATGCTGGATCGAATCGTCTCATAAAGCCGACTTGGCAGATGACACCTGTCTCTTTCACTTTTTCAGAAACTGCTCTTGATTCCTCAAGGTTTAATGTCAGCGGTTTTTCAACGAAGATCTGTTTGCCGTTCTCGGCTGCTTTGATGATCATATCACCATGTGTGCTTGTCGGCGTTACAATAATGACAGCGTCAATGCCGGGATCTTCTAACACTTCATACGGGTCCTCTGACCATTTTTCGATACCGAATTCTCTGGCAACCTGCTCCGCTCTCCCTTTTAACGGATCACTGACACTAACCAGCTTTGCTCCCGGTACACTGGTGACAAGATTTTTCGCATGATCATAACCGAGCCTTCCTAATCCTAATACAGCGCACCTTACTTGATGTTCCACGTCCCATCCTCTCCTTTAACTCATTTCAGGATTAAGAAAGCGCTTTCTCTTAACAGCAAAAAAACAGCGGTTCTATCCGCTCTACCATTTTGCGCAAGCGCTTTCCCAAAAGATGATTTCATTTTACACTGCCTTTGGTTTACACGCAATATGTTTTTTTGGCTTCAACTGTCATAATGAAAAAACCCGCTCATTAGCGGGTTCATGTGTTGAGCGGTGATGTAGAATGTCTGACTACAAGCTCAGGCGGGAGCACTATTTTTTGTTTCGCCTTTCGTTTTCCCTCTATTGCTTCTGCCAGCAGTTCGATGACGCTCCGTCCCATCTCTTTTATCGGCTGGGCTACGGTTGTCAGGGGCGGAGCCGCCATTTCTGCGAGTATCGTATTATCAAAACCAATGATAGAAAGATCATCCGGCACTTTTATGCCTCTTATTCTCGCAGCTTGTATGGCGGCACAGGCCAATACGTCGTTGAAGGCAAAAATAGCAGTCGGAGCGTTCCTGTCGAGCAATTTTCCCGCTTCTTCCTTGCCGCTTTCCAAGGAAAACCGCGTCTGGATGATAAGTGATTCATCAATGGGCACGCCCGCTTCCTCCATCGCCTGACGGAAGCCTTTGATTCTATTTTTTTCGCCTGTCGTTGAACCGTCTCCGACAATGCAGGCGATGTTCGTATGGCCGAGTGACAGAAGATGCTTGGCAGCCTCATATCCGCCACGAACGTCATCTATCACAACAATATCCATCGGAAGCAGCGGCTTATCCTGAGAAATCATGGCAATCGGAATTTGTTCACTGGCGATTTCCTCCAAAGCAGACATACTGTCATGGCTTTCAATCCCTGTTGCAAAAATAATGCCATCCACCTTTTTCTGTTTCAGCACAGAAAAATACTTTGTTTCTTTTTTCGGATCGTAATCGGTGCTGCAAATCAACATTTGAAAACCGAGCTCATCCGCTCTTTCCTCAATGCTTTTGGCCAGTTCGCCGTAAAACGGATTTGAAATATCAGGCGCCACGAGAGCTATCATATTCGTTCGTTTTCCCGTTAACGCCGCGGCGTGGACATTGGGCGTGTATGCCATTTCATTCATGACATTCATGACCTTCTGCCGTGTTTTGTCGCTGATTCTCCCCGTATTGTTAATTACACGCGACACAGTTGTGATCGAGACACCCGCCGCCTTTGCCACATCGTAAATTGTTGTTTTCATGTTCATCCCTCGTCTGGTTATTGAACTTTCCGGCTGACAATTTTCCGGTATTCAATTGGTGAAATGCCTTCTATCTGCTTAAAGAGTTTTGAAAAGTATGTCGGATCTTCCATTCCGATCGTTTCCGCAATAACGCCCATCTTATCATTTGTAGAGGATAAAAGACGCTTCGCTTCTGTCATTCTCACCCGGTTCGTGTATTGTGCCGGAGTTACGCCGAGCACCTGTTGCATGCAGCGGCTCACATAATCCTGATGATAGTGAAGGGCGAGCGACAGATCCTTGATTGTCGTCTTTTCCTTATAGTGCTCCTGTAAGTACCGGGCCGCCTCCCAGGCTACCCGCTCTTTCGCAGACGGTATTTGGAACGCTTCTTTTTGAAGATGCAGCATCAGCTCCTCAAATAAAATTTGCTTTCTGAGCGGCAAATCAGAGTTTTCCGCGGAGTAATCGATCAGCTTTTCAAACTGCTGCGCCATAAACTGCGGGCGCTGCACCTTGCCTTTTCTCGGCAAGGCCAATCCGTAGCGGGCCGGCTCTTCGAAGCTCCCTTTTTCCTGCTGAAGCTCAGACCAGTTGCTGCCTCCCTTTGCCGTAAATTCATATCGATGTTCATCGAAGTGAAGCCAATAGTAGGAGGTTGCTTCATCACTGCCCTTCGTCCCGTAGTGTTCAAGACCGGGAGAAAGCAAGATGTACTCGCCGCCTTCAACAGAAAACGATGTTTCATTTTCCGTTATATATAACGTTCCCTGTTTGACATATATCAGATCAAACACGGAGAATACACGTTTCACATGGGTTTCTCCTTTTTTAAAAACCCCTTCCCCAGCTGCGATAAATACCGGAAAAGGCGGGACTGTAAACAGGATGCGAGGCATTTGAATCATCCTCCTTTTTAAGTCGGATTTTTACAAGAAGTATCGTTTCTATCCCTTTTTATTATAAGGAAATGGAGGTACACTTTAAAACGTTGATTTTATTTACGAAAGGGGTTAGACACTATGAAACAAGCTGTCTTCAAATCAACTGCTTTGAAAAAACCCGCTGACAAAACGTTCTCATTATTTTCGCTTACTTGGCCGATCTTTATTGAGGTCTCATTATATATGTTTATGGGTAATGCCGATACACTGATGCTCAGCCAATACTCGGATAACAGCGTGGCAGCAGTCGGCGTCAGCAACCAGATTTTAAATTTAATTATCGTGATGTTCAGCTTTATCGCAACAGGAACGACCGTTATCATTTCACAATTTCTAGGCTCACGGCAAAAGAAAGAAGCCATGGAAGTCGCTTATGTGTCAATCGGCGCCAACTTCTTCATCAGCCTGGCCATCAGCGCCGTCGTCTTTTTCGCGGCTGTCCCTCTGCTTCATATGATGGGATTATCAAACGCACTGATGCCTGATGCGAAAGTCTTTTTACAAGTTGTCGGAGGTCTGTCCTTTATTCAGGCTTTAATCATGACATTCAGCGCGATCTTAAAAAGCTACGGCTACACAAAAGATACAATGTTTGTCACTATCGGCATGAACATTTTAAACATTGCCGGAAACTTTGTTGTGATTTTCGGTTTGTTCGGCTTTCCTGTTCTCGGCGTTGCCGGTGTGGCCATGTCCACATCTATCGCTCGCGTCATCGGATTAATCGCGATGATTGTGATTGTCAACAAACGCATTCAGCTGAAGATGTCGCTGAAAAAAGTCTTTCATATGCATAAAGAGCATTTGCGCAAGCTGCTGAAAATCGGCATTCCTTCTGCGGGAGAGCAGCTTTCATACAACCTTTCGCAAATGATTGTCACGTATTTTATCGCCATCATGGGCGCGCAGGCGTTGACAACAAAAGTGTATACGCAAAATATTACGATGTTTATTTTGCTGTTCGGCACTGCGATCAGCCAGGGTACACAAATCTTAATCGGCCGTTATATCGGCGGCAAACAATTTGATGCCGCTTATGAGCGCTGCATGAAGAGCTTATATTGGGCACTCGGAATTGCTGCGGCTACCTCTGTTTTGATGACGATCTTTTCAAAAGACCTGATCGGACTCTTCACACAAAGCCCTGACATTATAGCAACTGCAAGCCTATTGATTGCCATGACCATTATCCTTGAACCAGGCCGCTCGTTTAATGTCATTATCATTAACTCTCTGCGGGCCGCGGGGGATGCGAAATTCCCGGTTTACATGGCAATGATTTCAATGTGGGGCATCGGCCTCCCGCTTGCTTATCTTTTCGGCATCCACCTCGGTTTCGGTCTTGCCGGCATTTGGATTTCTTTTATCGCGGATGAATGGGTCCGGGGAATCTTAATGTACAGAAGATGGCGCTCACGTATCTGGATTCAAAAAGGTATGGCGTAACACCCGGCTCAATCAAGCCCGGGTGTTTTTTAGATATCAGACAGAATCTGCTTCACTTCGGTCTCTGTGAGAGCGAAGTGATGTTGAAATACATCGTGCTGCTTCGCCCGGATTTTTTCTAAAACAGCCCGGTACAAATGAAGAGCGGCTTTCACCGTTTTTTGAGAATACTGCGGAAATAGCGGCAAGGCATCCTGACACTCTTCAAGGTAGGCTTCTGCTTCAAAAGCGATATACTCCCACGTCATTGTGAACGCCTTATTCACGACGCCCTTTTGAAGGTCGTCCTCTGTATATCCAAATTGCTGCATCACTTCCCGAGGGATACGGCTTTTTTGCTGTTGGCCAGTGCCGAAATCTCTCAGAATCCGAATCAGCTGAATCGCTAAACCGAGAGAACCAGCTGCATGTGTCAGCTGGTTCTGATGCCGGCGCGCCATAATCGGGAGCAGCATCAATCCTGCTGCGCCGCCTGTCTGGTATGCGTGCATGAGCAATTCATCAAGGTTTCCAAACGGTTTATCTTCCGCTTTCTGTGTGGCAATGAACTCACGGAATGGCTCGCTGTCCAGTGTAAAGGTTTGGTACGCATGGCCGAAAGCCTTCCACAAAAAATGATTCCCGTTATACGTACCGGAAAAAACATCTTCCGCCTCAGCTTCAATGGCAGATAACGCCTTCTCATCCGCATTGGCTGCCGTATGGCAAAACGCCATAACAGCCCATGCTGCCTGCCTTTGCTTCAGCGGTAGAAGCGAAAATGCTTTGTAACAGGCTGGTTCGCGGGCGCTGACGATCTGGCCGCATTGCTGATAGGCTTCTTTTATCTCTTTCATTTCTTTTCACTCCTATGTATCACTGCTTCTTCAAGTCTATTATGTTTTCTCGCAATTGTATATGAAGAAAAAGCCGATTCCTTTGAGCAGAATCGGCTTTTTCTTTATCCTTCATCAATATCAATGCGATACGCTTCAAACCATGTATGAATTTGAGCAAGATGGGCGATCAGCTGAGGCCCCTTCATGAGCTGCCCGAACCACGGCACCTTGAAGGAGGAGCCTTCCGTTTCTAAAAGCTGATCTAATTGTTTTCTGTCCAGCAAGGTATGGAGCACGGAGTCCTTTTGGCTTCTGATCGTTTTCAGCCATTCGCTGACGCCTTTTGTATATTCCGGATGATGTGTTTTCGGATACGGGCTTTTTTTGCGATACAGAATGTCATCAGGCAAAATGCCTTCAAGCGCTTTGCGCAAAATGCCTTTTTCCCGATTATCATGCATTTTCATTTCCCACGGAATATTCCAAACATATTCCACAAGCCGGTGATCGGCGAACGGCACCCGCACTTCCAAGCTCGCCCCCATGCTCATGCGATCCTTCCGATCCAAAAGGTTCGTCATAAACCAAAGCATATTTAAATAGAACAGCTGTCTTCTTGCTTTATCCACACCCGTTTCTCCGTCTAATAATGGCGTTTCTGCCAAGGTTTCTTCATATTTGGCATTTACGTATTCTTTCAGATTCAATTTTTTCTGCCATGAGTCAGAAAGCAGCTTGATCCGCTCCTCCGTTGATCTCATCCATGGAAAGCCAGACTCAACATCTGCCGTATGGAACCACGGGTACCCGCCGAAAATCTCATCCGCGCACTCTCCCGATAGGCTGACGACAAAGTCCTTTTTGATTTCCCGGCAAAACCACAGCAGGGATGAGTCGACATCCGCCATTCCCGGCAAGTCTTTGACCAGTACAGCTTCCTCCAAATGATCAACGAGATCTTTTTGGCTGATGACGCATTTGTGGTGCGTTGTGCCGAAAGCCTCTGTCATTTTTTCAATCCATGGTCCGTCATCATTCGGCTGAAAAGCGCTTGCTTGAAAATATTTATCGTTCTCTTCGTAATCAATCGAATAAGTATGAAGCGGTGCTTTTCCTTCCTTTTCAAAATGGCCCGCCGCAATCGCTGTAATTGCGCTTGAGTCCAGACCGCCTGATAGGAATGTGCAAACCGGCACATCCGACACAAGCTGCCGCGTCACCGCGTCCTGAAATAACGATCTGACATTGGCAACCGTGTCATCAAAACTGTCCGTATGTTTTTCGCTTTCAACATTCCAATAACGCCAAATATTAAGTCCGTCTTTGGAAAATGTCAGCGCGTGAGCCGGGCGGATTTCTTTTATGCCTTTAAATATGCCAGTGCCCGGGGTTCTGGACGGTCCAAGACCGAAAATTTCAGAAAGTCCCGTTCTGTCCACTCGCGCTTTTATATCAGGGTGCGCGAGGATTGCCTTAATTTCTGATCCGAAGAGAAATGAAGAGCCTTCCTTCGTGTAAAAAAACGGCTTTACGCCGAGACGGTCTCTCGCAGCAAACAGCAGATTACGCTTTTCATCCCACACAGCGAAAGCGAATATGCCATTGAGATGGTCGACACATTCTTCCTGCCATTCGATGTAGCTGTGCAGAAGCACCTCGGTATCTGACGTACGTTCGAATTGATGGCCCCGCGCCCGCAATTCTTTGCGCAAATCTTCCGTGTTATAAAGCTCGCCATTGTAAATAATGGTGTACGTATCGCCTTTATAGGTACACGCCATCGGCTGGCGTCCGCCTTCAATATCAACAACCGCAAGTCTTTTATGTCCGAATAAAACATGGTGCTCCCCCCAAACGTTTGAATCATCAGGCCCTCGTTTGGAAAGAGTGTCTGTCATTCTGTCCATCGTTTGTTTTTCCTGGACGAGCTGCTTTTTAAAATCGACCCAACCCGTAATTCCACACATGTGACATCAGCTCCAATCCCGTTTCTTTCGTAACAATTTCGTTTCTTTCAGCACCTTAGTAAGTTTATGCATCTATAGGCAGATAGTTGATTTGTCCATAAAAGAGTTGTATGGGACAGGCTTGAATTGGAAAGAAAAGAGAGGAATGAAGAAAAAGGAGACAGCATGGATGAAACGGAAACAATTGTTATATACAGAGGAACGAAAGTGGGAATACGGCACCATCCTCATTGAAGACGGCATCTGCTTAATCGAAAACGGTGAAGGCGATATACTGCTGGCGGACAGTCTCCAACACAGCCCAATCTGGATCCATCATAAAGGAAAGTGGGAGCAAGCCGGCTTTCAGGACAAGTTGGTTTTGGCATGCGGGGCAGAAAACATCTCCCTTTCCGGCGGAGAACGCATCCGCTATGAGAAATCAGTCAAGCGGCCGCTCATGGCGCTTTTGGATTCGCTTGACGACGAAACCTTTCTCGCATTTCTACAGCACTTGCACAGCTTCGGCTTATCGGTATTCGATTGCGTCTTTTCTTATAATAAAGGAGTCTTTTCGAATACTTCGGCGGGGCAGGGTGTGTCCTTTTATCACTTTTCAAATGACACCGCACAATGCGCGATGCAGCATCACTACAGCAGCGAAGGAGGAGACCGTTTTGAATGGACGGCTTCAAACGGAAAGCGATCCATTATGTATTCAGCAGTCCAACGGGGGCGCAAATAAAAAAGCGGTGCATCGAGCACCGCTTTTTGGTTACTTTTCAACAACAACTTTTGCTTCCTTGCTTTCTTTTTTATCTGTATCCGCAGCCGTGACGTACAGCACCGTTCCGGCTTTTTGTTTTTTGATTTTCACCGAAAACGTTCCTTTTGCGTCAGCTTTGGCAGAAGCAATGACTTTCTTTGATTTGTTTTTCACTCTGATCATCGCTTTGCTGTTTGCCTTCCCTTTTACTGCCGTATCCTTCGTTTTCACCGCGTTTACTTTCGGTGTGCCGGAAAGTTTTCCTTTGACGACGACAACTTTATACGATGTTTTCGCATCGCCTTTTGTTGCTTTCACATACAGTACTTGATCCTGTTTTTGAGTCGCGATATTAACCTTGAACGCATTGTCTTTTCCGGCTTTGGCGCTGCCGAGTTTCTTTTTGCCGTTCATCACCTCGATAAGTGTGCCTTCCTTCGCGTTTCCTCTGACAGCTGTTTGAGTGCTTTCCAGCTTGTTGACCTTAAGCTGTAAATCAGCTGCGCTGACAGCCTTCATGACATTCAGCCGCCCGTAGCCTGAATGCCAGTCTACACCAGGTGTCTTCGGAATTTCAATCGGATCGCCATAATCGTCATACAACTCTTCTTCTCCGCCATCGACACTTTCAAAGGAAATATCATCTGCCGTCTTTTTCAACATATCCTCAACTTCTGTTCTTTTCAGTTTAGGATTTTGAGCAAACAGCAATCCTGCAGCAGCGGCAGCATACGGCGTCGCCATAGACGTTCCGCTCATGTACGTGACATTTCCGTTCGGCACTAAGCTCGGGATATCCGACCCTGGAGCAGAGATGTCCAGACCTTTTCCATAGTTAGAGAAATCAGCGGTCATATCCATGCGGTTCGTTGCGCCGACCGACATCACATATTTAGAAGATGCAGGATAAGATAAGGCATTTTCTCCATCATTCCCGCTGGCTGCGGCAATCAACACATTTTTGTCAGCTGCGTACTTCAAAGCAAATTCAAGCACGCGGCTGTAGCCTCCGCCTAAACTTAAATTAATCACCTTTGCTCCTTTGTCAGCAGCATATTTGATGCCGAGAGCAATTTGTTCAGTATCTCCGGAACCTGCGGAATCAAGCACTTTTACAGGGATGATTTTTGCTTTGGCATTCAATCCTGTCATTGAATAGCCGTTATCGCTTTGGGCCGCAATAATGCCTGCGACATGCGTCCCATGCCCCTGATCATCCATTGCATTGTTATTTCGTCCGACAAAATTGTGTCCGAGATCTGTTCTTACTTTTCCTTTTAAATCAGCAAGCGTGCTGTCTACGCCTGTGTCTACTACTGCAATGAGTGTATCGTTAAGCTTGCGTTTGGACAGCAATGTGTTGGCAGGCTCATATTTCACATCCGCGTTTTTGACACCGCCGTTTTCACCGTTGTTTTTAAGCGGCCATTGATAAGGGTACTGAATATCGTTTGCCAGGCTTTTGTATTCCTGTACGGGTTCCGCAAACTCTACATTGGACATCTTGGATAGTGTCGCAGCAGCGCTTTTGACCCTTTTGGCGCTTGCCGTATATGCGCCGTTCTGTTTCTCGTCTTTCGGAAGTTCAAATGAATACAGATTGTCAAACAGTTTCTTTGCCTTTTTCACATTAGATATGTCTTTTTTCGATTGCGCGCTTGCAGAAAAGCCCTTCATTTCATTATGTACGGATGAGAGGCTTTTATTGTCCTTCACCTTGAAAATAACCTTTGTTGTCTGAACTTCACTTTTTGCTGCAATATTGTTTTCTGTTAAAATGGCTCCTGCTGTTTTGCCTTGCAGCTGCTTCATATTTAGTCGGTCCGCTTGTTTCTTTATCTCCTCTTTAAGGAATGACGGGACTGATTGTAAAGCTTTATCATATAGCCGGTTGATCGCTTTTTGATCCTTTTCAGTGACCTTATACGAAGATGATGCTCCGTTTTCTGACACATCGTCAAATAACGGCTTTAATGTCACAAGATCCTGATAGATTTCATTTCTTGCTGTTTTATTGAGTGCGAGCTTTGCAACGATAAACGGTGCTGCCTTGTAATAAAGGCTTGTCAGTTCTTTGCCTTCTGCTGTTTGGCTCAGCTGCTCATCACGAATCGCTCTCAACTTATCCAGGATGCCTTTTCCTGATTTCTTCTGATCGACACTCATTTCAACCGGACAAGCTTCTTCCTCTTCTAAATCTGACGGCTGTTTTTTGGTGCCTTTATACCCGATCGTATACTTGGCTTCTGCAGCTGCTTCTGCCGTTCCGCCGTCCTCTGGCTCTTCTTCTCCGAGGTATTCAACTTTTACATAGTAAGGGCCGCTCCACGCGTATGGAAAAATGACTTCGCTTTTTCCATCCTCCGCTGTGAAAGAACGGTACATCTCAAACGTTTCATCTTTAAGCGCTTTTTCCTTACTTGGATATACAGATACATTCAGTACTGAATCACTCTTTACGGTCAGTGCCATATGTGAGTTTTTCTGAATATCCGTTGCTCCCGGGGTCACTTTGTACCATTTCACCTGTTCCGGCTCCTTCATGGCGCCTGTCTGCTCTTTGCCGTTTTCCAGAGCAGCCGCCTGATCGATCGCGCCGGCCGCTGCAGCTTTGGTTCCCGGAGAAAAAAGGCTGAAAATCAGTGCAAAAATAAGCACTGCCGCCACAAACGAGCTGAATTTTCTGCGTTTCATGTTATCCCTCCTGCAAAATAATGAATCTCCTTGAAGGTATCATAATTTCATAGGACGAGATACCGCTTACAGGGAATTTTAAGGTTATTTTAAATGATTTGGCATATAAGGGGATAAATATAAAAAAACCCAACTCTATCAAAGAGCCGGGTTCATAGGTTTTTCTATTAAAACAATTGAAAACCGATTGGCAAATGCAGACCGAGCAGCACTGTCAGCAAAAGGACAATGACGAAGCCGATCCACAGGCCTCCTGTTGATTTTTCTTTTTTCTTGCGGATGAGGAGCATTTCCATCAGGCCGATGGTGATAATGCCCAGAATCATTTTGCCGGCGTATTCTCCGTTCCAGTTGGCAAAACGGACAAACAGCTCAGCTCCTGTCAAAATAATAAGGATATAGAATAACCGCAGAATCATATGAGTGATTTTTGCGCCCTTTGCACTTCCTGACGAATACAACGAGTAGCTGACGAAAAGCAGAATCAGCGCTACCACCCATGTCGTAATATGTAGGTGTGTCATACATGTTCCCCCTATCAGATAAATTACCCCACTTATAGTACCATGAACTTGTCCTCTGCCACAAAGATGATTATCAGAAAAAACGGGCGGGTCCGGGTCCGCCCTCCAGTTTTATTCAGCCAATTTGGTTTGACAGCGTTCCGATCGGATCAATTGTAATATCAATTTTGTCACCTGACCGCAAGAATTTTGGAGGCGTAAACCCCTTGCCGACACCAGACGGCGTACCGGTGGCAATGATGTCGCCCGCTTCAAGCGTCATCCCCTTTGAGAGGGTTTCAATTAATTCCGGAATGGAAAAGATCATATCGCTTGCCGAACCGGATTGGCGCAGCTCGCCGTTGACTCTTGTTTCAACCTTGAGGCGCTCTGGCTCCTGAATAGATGATTTATGTACAAGCACGGGCCCCATCGGACATGTCGTATCCAAGCTTTTTCCGATAAAAAACTGCTTATGCCTTTTTTGCAGATCACGCGCCGTGATATCATTCACAATCGTATATCCGAAAACATGGTCATATGCTTCTTCTTTTGAAATGCGGGTCCCGCTTTTTCCGATCACGACAGCAAGTTCTCCCTCATAATCAAGCTGAGAGGTAACCTCTTCATGGCTCTTTACGATATCACCATGCCCTGTAACCGTTATCGGCGATTTTGTAAATACCATCGGATGCTCCGGAATATCAGCCTCGCTTCCCATTTCAATCGCGTGATCCCGGTAGTTTTTGCCGATGCAGATGATATTTTTTGATGGCTTCGGAATGGGTGCATGGAGCTTCACCTCAGATAATGAATACATAAATGATCCCAGCTCATCATTCGGTTTCTTTGCCCACTCGGCCAGCTGCCTTGCATGCGCAACGAATTTATCCCCTTCTGCGATACATTCAATCAGCGATCCCGGAATCGTCTCAAGTTCAAACAGTTTTTTTTCAGCCTTTTGCAAATCCATAATTTTCTCATCGTCAATGATCAGGCCGACAAACATTCGGTTGTAAAGTTCCCCTGTCGCAAATTTCATGTTATTCCTCCATCATCTTTTAAATCAGAATGCTCCTTCATGTATTCTCTGTCGAATGCTGAAATCCCTTTTTCTCAATTCCGTTTTCATTTCGTTTCAGGACGGGCTTGCTCTACATATCATACAAATGTCGTTTTGAGAAGGAGGAAAGAATATGGAGCGCGTGCATTTATTTTTTCATCGGGAGCAGCTGAAAAGGAAAGGTACTGCCAAGGGGCTTTTCGTAACAGATCGATCTGTTTCTCCCATTCTTCTCACACAGCGTGACAGAGCGGAAAAGGCATCCTATGAAATCAGCTGGGAAAAGTCTCTGCTTGGTGAAAGGACACTTTTTTTGAATGCAGAACAGGATGATCCGTCCCTGATGCGGCGCAGACTCGCCTATTGTTTTTTTGACCAGATCGGCGTACCTGCTCCCGCTGCCTCGTACAGCTTTCTGACAATCAATGGCCAGCCTGAAGGCATTTATTTGAACATCAAGAACCATCAGCCAGCCGGTAAAACGAGTTACGGAGCAAAGACGGCCGATCCAAGGGTTCCGTTGTCCCTTTTTAACAATGATTCCTCGGCATTCTTACATGAATTTTTCATACTGATCCGCACAGCCGGAGATGACGAATTGGCTGAAAGGATTAAATTGTATCTGGATGTCAAGCTGTTTTTTTTGTGGCTGATCGGCAACGCCTGCACCAATCAAGGCTTTTACTACACATTTTGTTTAAACGAATCCGGTCGGCTTTACGTTTCCCCGATGGAGACAAGATCGCTTGCCGTACAAGAATGGTATGAAGAAGACCCGCTTCTGACAAAAGGAAAGACGCTTTCCTCAAGGCTTCTATCCATTCCCGCCTTCCGGTCGCAATATCACACCTTAATGAAAAACGTGCTGAAGCGGTCGTTTACTATTGAACGATTATCTCCTCTCATCAACGAATGGTACCTTGACATTTGTCAAAGTGCTGCTGATGATCCTTTTATCAAAAAAAGCCCCTTTCAGATCGAAAAGGAGCAGACAAACATACTTAGAGAAATTGAGGAACGGCAGGACTTTTTGCAAGCACACTTAGCAAGACTTTAGTCCTTTCTCCATTAAAAAAGGCCGCAGCAAAAATTGTCGCTTTTTTAGTCAAATTGACGAAAGGCAACCTTTTGAGCCAAAATAGGTTATACTAACGATATCCTGTATTTATATCAAAATAAAATCTAGAATTGGAGATAGCGTAATGAACAGTAAAATTGAAGAAATGAGGATCACACTAATTGAAACCGCACAAAAATACGGCATGAATTCAAAAGAAACGATTCAATGCAGCCAAGAGCTGGATATCCTGCTGAATACCCGGATTAAAGAAGAAATGATTTTTGGGAGATATCTTGAAAACTCCCGTATGTAAATCATTTTCTATAACGATTAGAATACACCACATGTAACTCCGCTTTTTGCTCAGCACTTCTGGGATATACCTCAGGGCGAGAATGTGCCCGCCCAAAAATCGAATACCGCAGCACGACATACTCCAAAAAGCATTCTACACGCAAAAACACCAAAGAAATAAACAAAAATCACCATAGGCGGATAGCGGCATCCTTCGCCGCATTTCCGCTCAATTTATACCCAACATCCTCTTTTGCCATGTTTAAACATAACGGCCCGAAAAAATAAAACGCTTTCACCAAGAGCCGATATGTCCCCTTTAAATTTCTCTCACACATATGTGCGTTTGTCATAAGCTATCGTGAATAGCCCAATTGAAATCAGAATTGTCATTTCACTTTACCTGTCTTTTTTTAATTTTTCAACAAAGGATGTGCTCGTATGCCGGCCATTGTCGGAGCGTTTAAAATTAATGCGATTGGTACGAGCGGAGTCGTTCACATCGGGGACTGCATTACGATTTCTCCTCAGGCTCAGGTCAGAACGTTTGCCGGTGCTGGCAGCTTTAATACCGGCGACAGCCTCAAGGTGATGAATTATCAAAACGCGACGAATGTGTATGACAATGATGCGGTTGATCAGCCGATCGTGGCCAATGCGTAAAAGGAGTGAGGCTCATGAACTTCTATATTAATCAAACCATTCAAATCAACTATCTCCGGCTGGAATCAATCAGCAACTCCTCCATTCTGCAAATCGGGAGCGCCGGATCAATCAAGTCTATGTCAAATTTGTATAATACAGGGAGTTATGTAGAGGCCGCACCTGAGGTAGCCTCCGCGGGGCAGCCAGTTGAATTACAGGGGCCTTCTACAGGTTCATTGGTCCCGCTCCAGCCTCCTGGCCGTTAATCATATGAAAGAGGTGAAAGAACATGTATGATCAATCTGTTTCCTCTTACCTGCAAAACTTGAATTCCTTCGTTCAGCAGCAGGCGATTCACATTCAGCAGCTCGAACGTCAGCTGAAAGAGATTCAAACTGAAATGAATACGATGAAACAGCGGCCGGCCACTACCATTGAGCGTGTGGAGTATAAATTTGATCAGCTGAAAATCGAAAGGCTCGACGGAACTTTGAATATCGGCTTAAATCCGACTGACCCGAACAGCGTCCAAAACTTTGAAGTCAGCCAGTCGACACCGCAAATCGGGATGATGCAGCAGGAAGAGAGTGCTCAGCTCATGCAGCAGATCCGGCAGAATGTCGACATGTACTTAACCGAGGAAATCCCAGATATTTTGGAACAGCTTGAAAACCAATATGACAGCAGACTTGACGATACAAACAGACATCATGTCATTGAAGACATCAGAAAACAAATGGATAGCCGGATTCACTATTATATGTCCCATATCAAAAAAGAAGAAAATACACCGCCTGCACAATATGCAGAACATATCGCTGAGCATGTGAAGCGTGATGTCATCCGCGCTGTAGAACACTTTCTGGAGCATATTCCATCAGAAATGAAAGGAGATGAGCAAGCATGATCTTTACAGTCATCAACCGCAGCTTGGAAGTCGGGGACATCCGGATGAACGGTGTATCCAGTTCCTCCGTTTTCCACATCGGAGACACTGAATCCATTTACCTGTCTTCTATTTTTGATACACCGCCTGAATCTCTTATTATCGGGCCGTTTGCTCCGATTGCGCCAGAATAATGCTTAAACGCATATCACGCATCAGACTAGTTAAGTTTAATTCCCTCGGGATCGCAAGTGTGTTTCAAGTTGGCGACACAAATGAAATCGATATGAGTGTAAAAGTATTTGCTGTTCAGCGTTCTCTGTCCACGTTTTACAATAATGAAGGCTCATTTAACAAAAAGGAGTATCAGATCTTTCAGCAGCAGGCAGTGAAGCCGATTCCCGAAACAGGTGTACAAAGCGCATTTTGCCACGAGGTGCCGGCTATTTATGTTCGCAGCATCAAAATTCAAGGGGTGTCTGCCTCTTCTGTTTTACATGCTGGTTCAGCTTCGCTTATCCGCGGTGATGCGAGAATCAAACATATCAGACAGATTCAGTCTCCGCGCTCACAATCGCCCGCCAAGAACATATAATAAACAGAGACTTCGATAAAGGGTGTCGTTTATGCCAGCAATTGTCGGGCCTATAGCTATCAATTCCATATCGGGCGGAGTCGTAAACTTTGGTGATTCCTTTTACCTTTCTCCGAAAAGCTCTTCAAAATCTGCGCTCGGTTCGGGAGCAGGAAACACGGGAGATTTCCTTCTATTAAATAACGCAGTCAACGCGACAAATTATATAGACCCCGATGTCAACGATCAGGATATGGTTGGAAACGGATAAAAGCAGCCGCTCTGCAAAGAGAGGGCTGCTTTTTAGTCATTTTTTCTTTTTTCGTTCATTTGATTTCTTTGTTTTGATCAGCTTCTCAGGCGGCTGTTTTCTGATCCATTTGACAAACCGGGCAAGCTCTGGATTGCTTCTGAGTTCAGCCATTCCGTTTAAACGTACAGCGAGCTCTTGATTGGTATATAAGGCATGAATCTGTTTATGGCAAGGAATACAGAGCATCGCTGTCGGCAAAAACGTTCCGCCTTCCTCTTTCGGTGTGAGATGATGCTCTGTCAGCTGGACATCGCTCCGGCCGCACAGCTCACATATTCCGGCAGTCTGCTTTGCCATATCCGCTCCTCCCTTACATCAACTCAAGTGATACCCGCGTACCGCGGCCGCTCGGTTCAGCCGGATGGACGATCAGCTTTTTCGGAAGCCGTGCACGCAGTTCCTGCACATGGCTGATGACACCGACAGCCAGATTGTCTGACTGAAGTTTTTCCAAGGCCGTTACAACCGTATCAAGCAGATCTTGATCCAGTGTGCCGAAGCCTTCATCTAAGAAAAAGAACTGAAGCGGGTATTCCCCGCGAAGCTGGATCTGCGCAGACAGCGCAAGAGCAAGTGAAAGCGAGGTGAGGAAGGTCTCTCCTCCAGACAAACTGGAAACCGGGCGTCTTACGCCTCCATTCGCGTCATCCCGCATCACGAAGCCGCCTTCTGAATCTACTTCGATGGCATAGCGCTGTCTTGTCAGCATACTGAGTCTTGCTGAGGCGTCCCTCGCAACGCTTTCAAGCTGCTCCTCAGCTAAAAATTCGACGAAGGTATTGCCTTTAAACACAGCTTGCAGCTTGTCCAGCCTGTCGATATGCGTCTGCCATTTTTTCAGTTCAGCTTCAATTTCATTAAACCGTTTATGATGTTCGCGAATGACAGCCAGTGCTTTTGCTGCCGCGCCTTTTTCCTCTATAGCAATGCCAAATGCGTCCTCAGCTTCTTGTAATGCTGCAACGGTTTCGTTCCATTCGCTCTCTGATAATGCTCTGCCGGCAAGTATCTCTGCTACTCGTTTTAAGTTTGCAGCATTTTGCTTCAGTTTATCCATAAACTGGTCTATGCCGGTTTTCATCTTTTCAAGTTCATCAGCTGGGATGAGACTTTGTTCAACCTCCTCAGTCCGGGTAATGGAGGTGTTTTTTGTATGCTCAAGCCAAGCAGCTTTTGCTTTTTCCAATCTGCCCTTCGCCTCTTGAAGAGTGAGCTCGCTTGCAGAAGCGCGGCTTTTCGCCTGGTTGAGCTTCATTTGGGCGCTTTGCAGTTCTTCATATAAAAATTGTTCTTTTTCCTTTAACAGCTTTAGATCCTGCTGGACAGAGCGGAGTTTGATTTGAATCGAATCTCCTTTTGCATAATCTCCGAGTTCGTGCTCATAATCAGCTATCACGCTCTTGATGCGTTCAGCCGCATAATGAAGCTCCAGCTTTTCCCGTTCAAGCCGGTGTCCAGATTCCCGCAGTTTTTCCTTTTGTGCTTCATGCTCAGCAAGAAACGCGATACTCTTCTCAATTCGTTTTTCACATTCTTCTGCAGCCCGGTCCTTTTCTTCAATGGCTTGCTGCCATTTTTCTGCTTCGTCCACAGATTGATTCTGAAATGCTTCTTTAAACATGTTCAGACTGCCGTCCATTGAGGATTGAAGCTCGCTGATGATGCTTTCAATACGGTCAGCTTCTCTTTTTTCAAAACCGATTTTTTCATTAAGCTGCTCGGCCTTTTTTAAAGACTCCTGATAGGCGCCAATCATTTGTGCCATTCGTGTCTTAACAGAAAGAATGTCCTGCTTGATTCGTTTCCATTCAAATTTGGCAGTTTCAAATGCTTCATACACCGGCTGATGTTCGAAGGAAGCTGCCGCTTCAAGGTTCTGTGCTTGAATTGTCTGCAAAAACGGACACTGTTCAATAAAGCGCGCGGACTGTTCTTCAAGCGTAATTTTGGCTGAAAGAATCTCCTGGCTGAGAGCTGCAGCTTCCGTCAATAACACATCTGTCCGTTTGATGTCCTCTTCAAGATGGCTGTCGGCTTCATACGTTTCATGTACTGAGGCAGATGGATCATGATCGGTTGAACCGCATACCGGGCAAGGCTTTCCGGCAGTCAGCTTTTGGGCTAACTCTTTTGTCAGCAGTGCCACCCTTGCTTTTTCACGCTGTAAGTGAAGCGTGTGTTGACTCTTTCTAGTCTCTTCCGTCATACGTGTTAATGAGCGTTCCGTTTCGCACACCAAATGGTACACAGTTTGAACTGCCTCATATGCCTGAATGATGTTGTTTTCTTCTGTTTCCGTCTTTTGAACGAGTGTATTCTTCTCTTCATTTATCTTCTGAAGCACGAGGTTCAATTCGTCACTTCGTTTTTTCTCTTTTTTGATTTGTTCCTCGGTTTGTCTGATGCGCAATGCCATTTCTGCGGCCTGCTGGCAGCTTTTTCGCTCATCGGATGTCACCTGCAGGGATTTGAGCTGCTGTTTCAATTCTGTCTGTCTGTTTTGCCCTCGTGTCAGGCGGTCTGTTACGGTCTCTAATTCATTCATGACAGATTGAAGAGCCTCTTCTTTCTGCCGAAGGTCAGCCTTTTTGCGCTCTTCCTCTTGCTTGGCCTCACTCAGTTTGATTTCGATTTCCTGCAAGCGTGAAAGCTGTTCCTGTTTGGTTAAAAGCTCAGGCTCTTTCTCGCTTTTATGCTGGCGCCACGCTTCATACTCTTCATGTTTTTGCTGAAAGAAAGCTGTCCGGTCTGCTAAATCCTTTTGGGCTAGCGTTTGTTCCTTTTCAGCTTGCTCCTCATGCTGGATCGCTTCTGCGTACCGGTCCGCATAGGGCTTAAGGGCTGCTGCTGTTTCTGCTTCCAGCAGGCGTTTTTGCATACTGTCTATATGCGGCTGTTCTTCTGCGAGACGTTTTTCCTCTTCTTCATAAGCGGATTTTTCCTTTTGGACATTCCATATCTCCTGATGCTCTGTAAACCGCTCCTTCGCCTGATTACGGTTCTCCCTCATCGCTTCCAGCCGGGCTTCAACTTGTTCGAGAGCCTTTTCAGCCTGCTCAACTGCCTCTGAGCTCGCCTCACCGAGACCGGACTGTTCAGCAAGCATTTCATTTTTTCTCGCATTGGCTTCCTGCGCCTGCCGTCTCAGCTTTTTCACAAGCCTGTCTCCATATTGCTCCAAATTAAATAAACGCTGAAGCATATGCCTGCGCTCTGCCCCTTTTAAAGACAGAAATTCAGCAAATTTCCCTTGGGGCAGCACCACCGCTCTCGTAAAATCGTCGATCGTCAGCCCTAAGAGCTCCTCAACTCTTTTATTCACTTCGCTGGCTTTATCAGCCAGCACCGTATGCTCATCCTTGATTTCGATGAAGCGGCAAAGTGCCGTTTTCACCTTCATTTCATCCGTTCTCTTAAACACACGCTCGACTTTGTATGAGATTTGGTGATTCGTCTGAAGCGCAAAGGTAAAGGAAACAGACAGCGTATCTTCCGCCTGGTTTAAGATACCGTGCGTATTATTCGCCGCCCGTTCCACCTTTCCGTATAAAGCAAGCGTCATTGCGTCGAGAATAGAGGATTTACCGCTTCCTGTCGGGCCGAAAATGCCGAAAACACCGGCACCGGAAAGGCCTTCAAAATCTATCGTCTGCTCCTCTCTAAAGCTATGGAGCCCCTTAATGCTTAAAGCGATCGGCTTCATTTCGCATCCTCCTCTTCAACGCCTGATGCAAGCTCTAAAAACAGCTTCACCATTTCTTCATCCGGCATCGCACCGCCAGTTTGTTTTTCATAAAATTTCTTAAAGCGGTCCTCGATTGAGACATGTTTAACCTCGATCCGTTCCCGGTCTTTGTTCTGTTCTTCAAAAACCGGCCTGATATGGATAAAGCCCGGGTGCGCCTTCCGCAGCCTGTGAATCTCTTCAAGTGACAGCTGGTCCGCGACACGGATTTCCAGGTCAATCCAAGCATTCTGATCTCTGCCTTCATCCAGCCAGCTATATACCTCACTCAATCCATTTGCCGCTTTCCACTTCACAAGTGGCTTGCCGCTTGATAATAACACCTCTTGCCAAGTGGCCTCTTCCCCAGGCTTTGCGTCCACAATCGTCACTGATTTAGCGTAGCCCGCTTCAGAAAAGCTGTAGGCGAGCGGAGATCCTGAATAACGCGCAAGCGTCCGCGCCCGCTTGATCGTTTGCGGGCGATGCAAATGGCCGAGCGCAACGTAAGCGGCATCTGCCGGCAGGCTTTCAGCAGCCACCGTGTATGCACCGCCGACTTCAATCGGCCGCTCTGAATCGGTTTGGTTTCCGCCTGCCACATAAATATGGCTGGCGGCAATCTTCACTGCATCGTTCCGGAACCGGCTTGTCATATGCTCAAACGCCTGCCTGATTTTCACATCATAGTGATCACGGAGCAGCTTTTCATCAAACGTATCGGATAGCACTTCATTTAACCGCGCTTCAGATGGGTACGCCAGTGCTCCAACCGCCAAAAGCTCTCCTGCTGAAGGCACTTCAATATGAATCGGCTCTGTTGTCGGATAACCGATTAAATGAATGCCGTTTTCATGTGTCAGCGGTGAAGCGGCGGACAAACGGTCAGGATTATCGTGGTTTCCGGCAATGACGACGATCGGGCGCTTTCCTCTGTCGCTAAGCGCAGACAGGCTTTCATAAAACAGCTGCTCGGCTAAAGCTGGCGGGTTTACGGTGTCAAATGCATCCCCCGCCATTACAATGGCATCGATCTGCTCATCCTTTACAATCGTATTCATTTCATCCAGCACATCGGCCTGTTCACTCAGCCTGCTTCTTCCTTCAAGCGTTTTTCCAAGATGCCAGTCAGCCGTATGTAAAATCCGCAAATGCTTTCACCTCTCTTTTATATAGAAAACGAGACCCGCTCCGCCTAAAATTCCGGAGCTTATGGATCTCGCTATAATGTGAGAATGTGCCCCCCGTCAAAGAAATAAAGCGCACATCCCTTTACCTTTGTTTTTGCAATTTGCTCAACTGCCTTTGTGTACAGCTGAATTTGCGTTTCATATCGTTTCTTCAAGATCGGGGCCGCTCCTTCAAATCCATGCTGGAATTTGCCCTCAATCCGGTCCGACTTATAATCCAATAGATATAATCCGTCCTCAGTTTCATAGAGACAGTCAATGATACCCTGCACTAAAAGCGGCTCATCCGCCTCCTGTGCATCAGGATAGATCTCCTTGGCCGGAAGCGCTAAGCTGAATGGTATTTCCCGGTCCTTCCACTTAGCGCCGATCAGCTGTCCGCCGATTTCTGTATGGAAAAATTGCACGATTTCTTCTATATCAATAGCGTCTTTTTGTTCTTCAGTGAGAAGCTCTTTTTCATAGAGCCTTTGAACCGTCTGCTCAGCTTCTTCTATCGACGGTACATGTGACAGCGGGATATGCTGCATAACCGTATGCATGGCAGTCCCTTTCTCTGCAGCTGTCAGGCCTTTTTTCATCATAAAAGCGGGACGTCTGTACAGAATGCTTCCATCAGCCGGTTTTACAGGGGCCCTGCCGCTGTATTCATCCTCGTACTCTCTTTTTCTTTTGATCTCAGAAACCGATTGCTTTGTCCGAATTTGCGTCACCTCGTGATGCGGGTATGTCCAGCTCAGCTGCTCGCGGGCTTTTTCATCAAACGCAAACGAGCCGGGAACTGGTTCACCTCGGCGGATCGCTTCTAGGCGCTCGCTTTTTTCTTCCATTCTTTCTTCCAGATCATCATCAAGCAAATCATAGGAATGGATCATTTGAACGGCAAAACGAGCCGGGTGATCTGAGATATCAGCGTGAGCTGGCACACCAGCCAAATCCTCCAAGTCTCTGTGCCTGGCAAGAGCCGGCCCGATGAAATCTAGATACGTTTTCGCCTGATAGCGGTCAAATTCCGGCAGAAGCCAATCAGTTTGGGACGCGGATGCCTGCCATTTTGCAAGCTGTTTCTGATGATCCTTACATGAGCCAATCAGAAACAGCTTTTCCTTCGCTCTCGTTAATGCAACATAGAGAACACGCAATTCCTCTGACAGCAGCTCCCTGCGCATTTTTTTCTTCATCGCAATGAGAGGTAGCGTCGGGTAGCTGATGCGCAATTGCGGATGAATATACTTCGTGCCGAACCCGAGCTCCTTGTCCAGCAGGTACGATTTATTTAAATCCATCATGTTGAAATTCCGGCCGAGACCCGCTGCAAACACGACTGGAAATTCGAGCCCTTTGCTGCTGTGGATCGTCATTAAGCGGACAACATCCTCCTGCTCGCTGAGCGCTCTCGCCGTACCAAGATCATCGCCCCGCTCCTGCATGCGTTCGATAAACCGCAGGAAACGGAACAAGCCGCGAAATGCCGTTGATTCATATTGACGCGCCCTGTCATAAAGAACACGCAAATTGGCCTGGCGCTGTTTTCCGCCCGGCATGCCGCCGACATAATCCATATATTTGGTGTCGCGGTACACTTCCCAAATCAGCTCAGATACTGAGTGGTTTTTCGAAAACGCGCGCCATTTTTGCAGATGTCCGTAAAACGTATTTAACTTTTGATAAAGCTCATCGTTCCGGTCACCAGCAGCCAGGTAGTCTTTCATCGCCTCATAGTACGGCGCTTTTTTATTTTCAAGCCGGATCGAAGACAGCTCGTTTTCATCTGCTCCGACAATCGGTGAGCGCAGCACAGAGGCAAGCGGTATATCCTGATACGGATTATCAATCACCTTCAGCACAGAAAGCGCGACGGCGACTTCGACCGCTTCAAAATAGCCTGACGTTAAATTGGCGTAAACCGGTATGCCCTGTGCTCTCAGCTCCTCCATGATTTGCGGAGCCCACGGCATCGAACGGAGCAAAATCACGATATCTCGGTATTGAATATTGCGATGTGTTTTCTTTTTTCCGTCATACACCTTAAATGGCGATGAAATCAGCTTGCGGATTTCCTTAGCGATGACTTTTGCCTCAAACTGCACCGTTTCAAGCTCTTCTGCTTCCTCGCTTGCATCCGTATCTTCTGCGTTGTCGATCAGCAGCAGCTCTGTTTCCGTCTCGTCATTGTCCGGATACGCTGCACCAAGCTTCAGCTCAGCCTGCTCGTCATAATCGACCTCACCGATTTTGCCGCCCATCAGCTGTTTAAATAAAAAGTTTGTGCTGTCTAAAATATCAGCCCGGCTTCGGAAATTTTTATTTAAATCGATTTTCCGCCCCGTGCCTTCTCCGCTCTCTGTAAACCGTTTGTATTTAGAAAGGAAAAGAAGCGGCTCCGCGAGCCTGAATCGATAAATCGACTGTTTGACGTCTCCTACCATAAACAGGTTACCAGTCTCCTCCGGCCCGCTTGTGACGAGCTGCAGAATCGATTCCTGCACGAGGTTGGTATCCTGATATTCGTCAACGAGCACTTCATGAAACTGTTCCTGATAAAACCTTGCAGCCTCGCTCGGCTCACGTTCACCTTTGTCATTCTCAACTGTCAAAATCGCTAAACAGTAATGCTCCAAATCAGAAAAATCGATGATTGATTTTTCCTGTTTCGCAGCTTCGAATCGTTTTCCATAGCTGATGACAAGCTGTACGAGCGTTTCAATGACAGGCTTCATCTCGGCTAGGCTTTTCAAGTGCTGTTCAGGACTTCTCGTAAAGTAGTCGGTTTTGAGCTTTTCAAGCAGTTTTTTTGCGCCGTTTCTCAAATCTGTCGCCTCATCAAGGAGCGCTGGATCGAACTCATCCCCTTTTACTGCTTTGGCACGCTTAAAAGAGACGGCGGGCACCCGCTTATATAGTTCACTGAAATCGTCCTGATGCTGAATCAGTTCATCAATCTGCGCAAGATCATCAAGAAAATTGTCAGCACGCGGCGCCGGGCCGCCCGGCGCTTTCGTCAGCTCAAGCGCGCGCAAGAGCTTTTCCTTCGCCCCGTTAAGCACCATTGCAATATCTTCTTTGACATATTGATAAAACGGCAGCTCCTCGATGGCGCTCTTTTCTGATACATCATACAAATGAACAAAGCTTTCCAGCCACGTCTCCGGGTTGGGATGGGATCGGGAATACTCGTACACCTGTTTAACGAGAAATTGCAGATCCAGATCGTGCCGGTCTGTCGTATAGCGGTCAACAAGCTCAAAAAACGCCTTTTCGCCCTTTGCGTATTCGTCTTCAAACAGCTCGTCAAGCACTTCATCCCCGAGCAGCTCGCCTTCCGTCTGATCAGCTATCCGAAAGCCCGGATCAAGATCAATCAAGTAGTAATATTTCTTCAGCACTTGCAGGCAAAAGGAATGGAGCGTCGAAATGCTGGCCCGGTTTAAAAGAGACAGCTGGCGTCTAATATGCAGCGAGCCGGGGCGCTGTACAAGCTCTTTTTCCAAGGCTTCTGCGATTCGGTGCTTCATCTCTGCCGCTGAGGCGTTTGTAAATGTCACAACGAGAAGACGGTCTACATCTATTGGGTTTTCCTCCGCAGTGATTTTCCGAATCATTCGTTCAACGAGCACAGCGGTTTTACCAGAGCCCGCAGCCGCTGCCACAAGAATATCCTGGCCGGTTGAAACAATGGCATTCCATTGGTCATCTGTCCATGTGCTGTCTGCCGGTTTAGGAATGTTCATTGCCATCCGCCTCCTTTTTTATCCACTCAAGTATTGTCTTGTCCTTTTCAGCCTTTAATGGGCGATACTCGTTTTCTTCCAGTGATTCATCAAATTGGCATACTGATTTGAACGCACAGTATGTGCACGGCGTCTTGTTCTTCATTTTGTACGGCTCAATGGATACGCGCCCGTCGGTGATTTGTTCGCCCGCTTCCTGGAAGGTGCGGCGCACATGTTTTGTCAAAAGATCAAATTCCTTTTCACCGACTGCTGCCGAGTCTGATCTAAGAGATCCGTCTTTTTTCAAGCCGGCGTTTATGATATTTGACCGTCCCTCTTGAAGGGTTGTATCCATGAGGCGAACCACTTCCTGATCACCGAGGAGCAAGCCCTTCATTTTAAATTTCTTAAAGATCTCCTGTTCAATCTCGTCAAGCCCAAGCGGGAGATTAGATTGAATCATCGGGTCATGAATATGGAAATACAGCACTCCGGCAGGCGTCGCCCTCATCCCGAGCCAGTCAGCTGAATGTGTAATCGATAAATCAAGGTACGTCAGCATTTGCAGTGCCAATCCGTAATATACTTCCGCTAAGTCAAGCCCTTTGTCGCTTGATTTATAATCGACAATCCTGAGGAGCAGGCCTTTTGAGCTTTCAGCCTTATCAACACGGTCAATTCGCCCGACGAGTTCCATCGTACAGCCGTTTTTCAGTTGAAAGGTCAGCGGCGGAAGCGGCCCTTTTCCTCCAAAGCCCAGTTCAAGCCCGATCGGTACGAATCCGCTCGCTTTCGCATGCTCGCTTAAAATGCCGGACACACGTGTCACAATTTTTTGCAGTTTTTCCTTCACATAATAATGCCGGTTTGAGCTGAGCAGAATTTCCTTTTGCAGTTTCGGTGCCAGCCGCTCTACCGCATCATAGGAAAACAGCTCGCACTGCTCCTTCGTTAAATCGCGCCAATCCAGCTTTTGCTCACGCAGCCTGTCAGAAATCAGCTTTAAGCTGGAATGAAACAGCTGGCCGATATCCGGTGCTTCAAGCTTGAAGAATTGCCGTTCCTTCAAATGCAGCCCGTGTGACGCAAAATGGGAAAACGGGCATGCGTTAAAGGTTTCCATTCTCGATACACTGCCCTGAATGCGTTCCCCATAGAGCTGTCTCGACACGCTGCGTTCAAGCTGCTTCACTTCATTCCGGAAAAACAGGCTTGAGAACAGCTTTTTCGACTGCAGCCTGTCCGGCTCACTCATCAGCACATTGTACGTGCTCCACCAGACGTCGCTGATGTCGTATTCCCGTGTCCATAACCTGAGCTGGCTCGCGGTAAAGGACTGTGCCACGCTTTTATTCACGACATACATCAGCTGTTCCTCATCGCTGACCTGTTCAGGTTCATTTGTTAACAGGCGCTCCTTATGATGCGGAAACAGTTCTTCCAGCCGCTTAACGATCATCGACGGCAAAAGCGTTTTTCCTTCCGCATCAGCAATCGGATACGATACGTAAAGCAGGTCAGACGGACTTGAAAACGCCATGTAGATGAGGAAGTGCTCATCAAGCAAACGCTCCCGTCCGCCTGAGGATAGCTCAACCCCTATCGTTTTCAGCCATTCCCGGTCATCATCCGACAGGACCCCGTTTTCATCAGGGCGTGCCGGCAGAACGCCGTCGTTTGCCCCGAGCACAAAGGTGCAGGAGGTGCCATACATTCTGGACAAATCCATATTGCCGACAAACACCTGGTCAAGCGCAGGCGGAATTAGAGAAAATGTAAGCGACTCCGCGCCGGCTTCTATCATTTGCTGAAACAAATCAAGAGAAATCTCATCGTCTCCCATCATTTCAACAAACTCCTCAAGCAGCTGAATGACTGCGTCCCACGCCTGCTGATGCTGCTGCGCTTCAATGATTCTGCCGTCATCCTCAGCACGCTGCCTTTCCTGATCCAGCTTCAGCGGCACATCCGTCTCTTCTAAATAACGATAGAGCGACTCCGCCTTCTCTTGAACCGTCTTCGCTTTTTTCATGCGTTTTTGAAGCTGAAAAAGCGGCGGAACAATCCAATCGCGGGTGTCATTCAACATGTTTTCCATTTCGATTTCCTGATCAGTCTGCGCAAAATCATCATCCAATGACACAAAACGCCTGTATTGGAACCGATCGCCCTTTGTCCAGCGGTCGCCTTTAATACCATAGGCGATACAGTAATTTTCGAGCTGATCGACCTGTTCTCTCACTTTGGCCTTCGGTTCATTGAGCGGGAATAGCAGTTCGGTTTTCACGCAGCGAAACACCGCTTCATAACGCCAATTCCCTTTCAGAACATCAAGGCTTGACCGGATAAATTCAATTAACGGATGGTTCAGCATAGATGCTTTTCCGTCAATGAAATAAGGAATCTCGTAATCTGCGAAAACTTCCTTCACCATATCCTTGTAGTCTTCCGGCTGGCGCGCAAGAATTGCTACATCCTTATAGCGATATCCCTTCTCTCTGACTAGGGCGTGAATTTCCCGGGCAATGCCTTCCAGCTCAGCTCGTCTGTTTGCGGCCTGCATCACAGTAAGGGCTTCTTGTTTTTCTGCGTATGGAACGGCCGGACGCGCTTCATACTGTGCCTCTAGATGCGCCAATTCCGGCGTCTTTGTATGCCGCTCAGTCCCGCTCAGCTCTTTATACGTAATGTCCAAATTCAGTTCCTTCGCCTTCTGATGCAGGCGGTAATAGGTTTTCCCCGTCATTCTGAACAATTCCAGTTCATGCGGCTCCCGCTCATATGACGGCTTGTCCGCTGTGAGCGAAAACGTGATATGCTCCGCATGAACCATAAGCTGCTCCAACACCCTGAATTCCTGCGGTGTAAACTGATAAAAGCCATCCACATAGATATGGGCGCCTTTTATATCTTCCGCAAGCGGGATATGCTCTGCCAGCAATGTCAAATAATCCTCAGAGTGAAGATATTGGTCTGCGAGGCTTTTTTCCATTTGCTGATACAGAATTGATAAGTCATGGAGCTTTTCAGATAAAACACGTTCTCCGCGATACTCGGAAGCCGTTCCGCTTTCCGCCATCCGGCGGATATCCTCCGGTTCCAGACAATAGCGCTTAAACTCTGTCAGCATCCGCTCAACCTGTGCGGTAAACCCGCTTTTGTCACTCGCTTTTTGATAGACTTTGAACTCCTGTTTATGCTCCTCAATGAGCTTCCGCAGGAGCATTTGTACGCCGGTGCTCGTCAGAAACGGCCTGCTCATTCCTCCCGTATGCTGGAGGACGCGCCAAGCCAATCGTGAAAAACTGAACACTTGAGCGCGTATCATCCCGCCCATATCTGGCGTTTTAGCAAGCTCGTATTCCATTAAAAACGTCATTTGATCCGGGACTAGAAAAATGATCGGCTTCCCGAATGGAGCCCGGCGCAATTCATCCTGAATGCTGTTGATGATCAGCTTCGTTTTTCCACTCCCGGACCTGCCTACTAAAAACTCTGCTCCCAAATTAGAAGACCCCTCTCTTTTTATCTCTATATATTTTATCGAATGTTGACGAAAATGACCAATCTGATCTATTGGTAAAAACGGCCTTTTCACATATAAAAAGCTGATTATCTCCGCACATCTCTCCCTGCCCAACATATACTTTTACAGAAGCCCAATTCCTAAGAATGGAGTTGAACCCCCTTGCATTACAGCTACTATCCCTATCCGGTGCCATACAGGGAAGATCCTGTTTTGATTCGGAATTTGCAGAAGGCCATCAACGGAGAATTCAGTGCAATTCAATGCTACCGCAAGCTTGCCGAACTCGCCCACAGCGATGAGGTCAGAAAACAGATTGAAGAAATCAGGCGTGACGAGATTCGCCACCTCCGTGAATTTTCCACACTATATGGTTCAATTACCGGCAAACACATCATGCCGAAACAAACGGAAGAATGCCCGGACGATTTCACAAGAGGACTGGACGCCGCTTTTAAAGATGAACAAGAAACCGTCGACTTTTACTTGCGTGCGGCCGAGGAAACGTCAAACTTAAAAGCAAAAGGCGTCTTTACGCGCGCAGCACGTGATGAACAAAATCACGCTGTCTGGTTCCTATACTATCTGATGGAACATTAGATATACCCGTTCAGGGTATATGTACATATCCCCTTAGCTAAAAACACACTCCCCTGTTTTTTTCAAATGCAGCCGGGAAACATAAAACCATATACTGTCATACAGGGGGAATCAACCATGGAGCAATATTCTGAAGCTTGTATTGAGGCTTGCATCGATTGTATGAAGGCTTGCAATCATTGTTTCACTAAATGCTTGGAAGAAAGTGTGCAGCATCATCTCAGCGGATGCATCCGGCTTGACAGGGAATGCGCGGATATTTGCGCGCTGGCGGTGAAAGCCATCCAAACGGACAGCCCGTTTATGAAAGAAATTTGTGCACTTTGCGCCGATATTTGTGAAGCATGCGGCACTGAATGCGGAAAGCACGATCATGATCATTGCCAAGCATGTGCGAAAGCCTGCTTTACCTGTGCTGAACAATGCCGCAGCATAGCAGCGTAAAAAAGAGGGTTCAAAAAAGAACCCTCTTTTTATTTGGACAGCCATACGGAGTACAAATCAATCCATCCCTCTTCATCAAGCACCAGGCCTTTTACATTTTTACTTGATGTCACCTGGAGAACATTTTGATACAGCGGGATCGCATTCAGCTCCTGTTTCATCTGCCGGTCAATGTCACGCAGGATGTCGATTCTCGAACAGCGGTCAGGCATGGAAAACATCCGCTCTGTCATTCCTAAGCAAATCTGTGTCAACTTTTCAGATAGATGCTGATACAAGAAACTGTTCTCCGACAGCAGCAAATGCAGAAAACCAAACTCGCTGTCTTGATAAAACGTCGCACTGTCATGAATGATATCCGCCATCTGCACGGTTTCCGGCCGTCGCAGATCAGCAGCATCACAGAATTGAAGTGTAAGCCTGATACCGTGCTGGGCGCAAATATTTTGAATCCATTCGGCGTCCTCACGATGATCCGTTTCCGAAAAGGTATAAAGCACGATTGTTTCGCCCTCGTATCCGCTTTTCTTCAACAATTCAGATGGTGAAACGCCCTCCCACTCAAAAGAACTCGGATGCAAAAAGGACGTAACCGGGATTCTTCGGTGCCCTCCCGCTTCACGAACGAGCCGTTCAGAGGAAATCAGCAGCCGGAGCGCTTTTCTAAAGCTTCGGTGCTGAAGAGGCCCCTTCTTTTTCAGATTGAGCGACAAATACTGAACATGCCGCTCATCAAAAACAGTTTGCTGCTCAGGACATGTTTGTTTTTCTTGAATGGTAAAACCGTTCATCTCTCCGGCTTGCTCAGAAAAAACAAACTCAACGCGATCCAAATAGGGGCGTCCCTTGAAGTAGCGCTCATTGGCTTCAAGCACAAGCATCCCGCTGTGTTGCTGATTCATCTGAAAAGGCCCTGTTCCATTTTTCCCGCCGCCCTGTTCTGCCGGCAGTATGGACAGCCGTTCATCACAAAGAGCATACGGCAAAAGCGCATTCGGCTTATCGAGTATGAGTTCCACACAATAAGGGCCCTTTTCTAAGACTTGTTTCACTCCGTGCAGAAGCCATTTATACGGGTTGTCAGCCAGTTCCAAAAAGCGCTGAAATGTAAACGCAACGTCCCGCGATGTCAGCGGCTGTCCATTATGAAATGACACACCTTTTCGAAGAAAAAATCTCCATTGTTTTTTTTCGACCTCTTCCCATCCATGAACCAAATGAGGCTTTGGCTCCTGCATATCCGAATCAAACGTGAAGAGTGTATCAAATATCTGTTTGACGAAATGGCCCTCAGACCGTAAAAATATTTGGCATGGATCCAAACTACTGACAGATTCAGGCGTGATGAACAGCCGCAGAACATCCTTCGCCCCATTCTCGCCTGTCTCCGTCACAAATCCGAATACCTCTGAAAGCCACATGTTATATTCGTTTTGAAGCCCTGGAAACGCGGACTGATACTGCTGAAGCAGCTCCTTTGCCTTTTTAAGCTTTCCTGACATGGTATATTCCTTGGCAGTTTGAAGAAGCAGTTCCTCAGGCCTCCGAAGAAACGCGATTTTAGATTTGCGGCCGCGCCCCGCCCCGCTTTCCCGGATAATCCAATTGCTGTTCTCCAGCTTATGTAAAATGAGCTTTGCATTTCTTTCTGTACAAAATAAACAGTCGGCAATCTCAGTGAGCGTCATTTCGTTCATTTGCCCATACTCGGCGCAGCCTGTTTTTACAAGCGCCACGTAGTGCTCTATTAGCTTCAATCCCCGCACCTCCCGACAAAAGGGGAATTTTTATCTCTTCTTTTCTTCACTTTTTGGGCCGCCGCCCCTTCTATACACTACTACTATATCAAACAGCGAAAGGCGGCGATCACATGTTGACCAGTTTTCACTCTATAAAATCGAGATATACCGCTCCCGTTCGGCTCCGCTTTTTCGGCGAATTGCTGACAAGCTTGACAGGTGCAATGATGGGACCTTTTATGGTGCTGTATCTGCATGAACAATTAAACGGCAGTATCATGATGCCAATGCTGATCATCAGCCTTCAGCCATTTGCTGATATTTTCCTGACGCTCGCTGCAGGAAAGGCGGCGGACCGGCTTGGGAGGCGCACAGCGATTTTGACCGCATTGCTTCTTCAATCAGCGGCAATGACAGGGTTTGTATTTGCTGAGCATGCGTATGTTTTCGCCATTCTCTATGTCATGAATGGCATCGGAAGGTCGTTGTACATTCCTGCTTCCCGCGCCCAAATCGCTGAAAGCACGCCGGAAAGCAGACGTTCGGAAGTGTTTGCGGTCATCAATGCGATCTATTCGGCGGGCCTGACGGCAGGGCCGCTTGTCGGGATGCTTCTGTACAATCATAACCCCGTGTGGATATTCGCATTAGATGCTGCGGCATTGTTTGTCTACTTTCTGATCGCTGCACTGAAACTGCCTGAGACAAAGCCGCTACACCCAGCTGCTACCCCGAAAATGTCCGCGAGCTTTACGATATACAGGCCTGTCCTGCTTCTTTTGCTGCTTTCTCTCCCCATCAGCATGTTATATGCACAAACAGAAACAACATACAGGCTGTTCAGCAAAAACATGTTTTCTGACTATCTGTCCATGCTGACCATCTATTCAGCAGCGAAAGCTTTATTCAGCTGTGTTCTCCAAGTACCTCTTGTCAAAGGGACCGAAAAGCTTTCAATGAAAACGATCCTCTCCATTACTTATATTTGCTACTCCCTTGCGGCTGCCGGTTTTGCATGCTCAACCTCCCTGACAATGCTTTTAGTGACGGCAGCGGTGATGACGGTTGGCGAAAGCATCGGGCTAACCCACATCCAGACCTTCATATCGAAATTGGCGCCGCCTCATTTGCTGGGCCGGTTTTATGCTGTCTATGGTCTGCATTGGGATATATCCCGCTCAATCGGACCGCTTGCAGGCGGGCTGATCCTGACATCATTTGGCGGAGAAGTGATTTTTTACGCTCTTGCCGTGTGTCTGCTGACAGCGGGTTTATCTCTGACTTACACAATAGAGAAGCTCGAACACAAGGTCATAAGAAAAGTGAATCGCTTATAGAAAATAATTCATAATTTCTTTATCAACAAAAATATACTATAGTAATAAATACATTCACTACGTGAACAATTGGAGTGTTACGTGAAAAAGGAAGAAGGGTTTTACATTGAAGAAAGACGAAAATCTCCTCAAAGATCTATGGTTTATCGCAATCAGTGCAGCCGGGGGGTTTATTCTTTCATTAACCGGAATATCAATTGGATGGATGATCGGAACACTGATTGTCGCCTGCTGCCTCGCCATGATACGGCCGGCATGGCTGATGATGGCACCAGACCAAAAAGGAATTAACCGACGATGGCTCGCCCTTGGGCAGATGATCCTCGGCATCGAATTGGGCCAAAAGCTGAATTTATCCGTTCTCTCTGTTCTCAAAGACCATTGGTTTTCAGTCGGCGTTATGCTGATATTGTCTATCCTGCTGGCTATGCTGTCAGGATATGTGCTTTGGCGTTTCAGCAAAACGGATATGATGACTAGCTTTGTCGGCACCGCTCCCGGCGGGCTTTCCGCCATGCCGAGCATCGCACAGGAAGTAGGCGCTAATACCGCTATAGTCAGCCTCGTTCAAATGATGCGTGTGCTGCTCGTGGTGCTTTCCATTCCGTTTTTAGTCATTCTGATCTATACAAAACAAGATCGTACCGCAAGTGCCGCAGCAGAGACGATTTCTTCTGCAACGACAGATTTTAGGCTCGCTCCCGTTTTGTGGACCGTCATTCTTATTCTCGCTGCCTGGGGAGCTTGCAAAGCTGCGAAATTTTTAAAATTTCCAGCTCCATGGCTGCTCGGCAGCATGCTCGGTGTAGCAATTGTACATGTTGGCGGAGCTGCGGTGACAGGGCACGACATGACGGCATGGTGGCCATCACAAGCTAACCATGTATCACAAGTATTTCTCGGGGCAACGATCGGCTCTAAGATGTACAAAAGCATGTTTGCCGGCGTCACCCGTATTATCATCGTCGGGTTTGTCTCGTCCGTCGGTTTAATCGCAGCAATGTTTTTGAGCGCCGTGATCGTTTCTGAGCTGACAGGAATTTCGCTCATCACTTCTGTTCTGGCATTTGCGCCCGGCGGGATTGCAGAGATGGCGACGACGTCAGTTACCTTACATGCTGATTCCACCTTTGTCGTTGCGGTTCAGGTCATTCGCGTCATTCTGGTTATTGCCCTGCTGCCGCCGTTTTATCGCCTGCTTCACCATCTTCATGGTGAAAAAAAAGACAAAAAGAGCTCGATTAGCGGCAGTAATGCCTAGTTGAAAAAAGGGTTCAAGAACTTTTAAATCGCAAACCATCGAGATGGGGAAATATAAGTGGATATTTCGTTGTTAATGGATCAGATTTGAAGTGAGTGCTGCCAGAGGGTGAAATGAAAGGCAAAGAAATAATTGACGACTTACTATTGAAAAAGAGGTTAAAATGAATAACCTCTTTTTCTTATATAAAGATATAAAATGATAAAGGGAAATCTATCATTACGTTGATTCTCTTATAATAAGCTTTGTTGGCAGTTTAATAATTCTTCTGTTTAAAGTGACATTACCCGAAATGGACTCGATAATTTTCAACACAGCCTGTTGGCCTAATTCTATTACAGGGATATCAATTGTTGTTATGGTCGGAGTAACGACTTGGCAAATCAATTGGTTGTCAAAACCAATTACAGCTAAGTCTTCTGGAACTTTAAAGCCATTTTTCATTGCCTGTTTAATAATCCCTGCGGCGACTTGATCATTTCCTGTAAATATTGCTGAAGGTCTGTCCTTTAGATCCTTTATCTTATGAAAAACACGAAATCCATCCTCGATATTAAACATTTCGCCCAATATCCATTCGCTTCTATGATGTAAATTGTAATCTTGTAAAGCTTTCAAGTAACCCTCTTTCCTCTGACATTGAGCTTCGCTATATGGAGTATCAAAACAAAACCCAATTTTTTTATGCCCTCTTTCAATTAAATGTACTACCCCCATGTATGTAGCTTCAAATTCATCATACCCAATTATCGTGATGTCCGCTGAGTGATGATATTCATTACATAATAAGATAGGACCATACTTTAAGAAAGGGGATATCTGATCCCATTCATTTTCTAAAGTTCCAAGAATAATACCATCCACTTCTTTATGTTTCAATAACTCTAATAATTCTAGCTCCGTCTGTTTGTCATAAAAGGTCTGAAATACAATTACCTTGTAATTCTTAAACAGTGCTTCATGAGAGACCCCTTTTATTAATTGAGCAAAAAATGGATGGTCGATACTCGGAACCGATAAAGCTATCGTTTGTGTCTTATTTCTCCTAAAATTCCGAGCTAAATAATTGGGAGTGTAGTCAAGTTCGTTAATTGCCTTTAAGATCATATCTCTTTTTTCTTTCGACACATAAGGATGATTATTCAATACTCTTGACACTGTGGTTTTAGACACGTTGCATAATTTTGCTATTTCATCAATTGTAGGCATATTTTCCCTTCCTTAAAAAAGTTGTTGACATGTTACCGATTTCAGAAATTAGGATAAATTTGTAATAAATTTTTAGATTATAAAATCATTGGAGGTACTGTTCATGCAAAAACAGGTTAAGATTTCAGGTAAAAGCAAAGAAAACATGTCACTATTAAAACACTTAAAAGGTGACGTACAAGGAAAAGAACTTGTTATTGAAGACAGTATTGTAAACGAGCGGTGGAAACAAGTATTAAAAGAAAAGATAGATATTGAACATGATCTTTTCAACTATCAAAAAAATCGTGAAATCAGTAAAGTCCCTTTTTTGCCTGTAGACAGATTAATAACCAATGATGAAGTGGAAGATATCTTAAATACATTAACTGAAGTTTTGCCAACTGGAAAATTTACGAGTGGTCCCTATTTAGAGCAATTCGAAAAAGTTTTATCTACATATTTACATAAAAGGTATGTAATTGCAACCAGCAGTGGAACCGATGCTATTATGATAGGTTTATTGGCTTTAGGGTTAAACCCAGGGGATGAAGTGATCATGCCGGCTAATAGCTTTTCAGCTACTGAAAATGCTGTGTTAGCTTTGGGAGGCGTTCCTATATATGTAGATATTAACCCACAAACATTCTGCATCGATCCTGACAAAATTGAAGAAGCAATCACTCCTTATACAAAGTTTATTCTACCTGTGCATTTATACGGAAAACATTCAGACATGCAGCATATCCGTCAAATCGCAAATCGTTATAAATTGAAAGTAATTGAAGATGCCTGCCAAGGAATTGGACTGACAGACTTAGGAAAGTATGCAGACATCACTACATTAAGTTTTAATCCCTATAAGAATTTTGGTGTATGTGGCAAGGCTGGGGCAATAGCAACTGATAATGAAGAACTCGCTAAAAAATGCATTCAATTTAGTTATCATGGTTTTGAAGTAAATGTGAAAAATAAGAAAGTCATCAATTTTGGATTTAATTCAAAAATGGACAATTTACAGGCAGCAATTGGTTTAGAGAGAATGAAGTACCTTTCATTAAACAACTTCAAAAGACTGTTCTTGGCGGATAGATACATTACCCAATTAGCAGAGTTGCAGAATAAAGGCTTTATTGAATTACCAGAATTAAGTGAAGATCATGTATGGCATCTGTTTCCTATTAAGGTGAGAACAGAAGATAGAGCAGATATCATGACTAAATTAAATGAAGATTTTGGTGTTCAAACAGATGTATATTATCCAATACTGTCTCATATGCAAAAAACTCCTTTAGTACAGGACAAGTATGCAGGACTCCAATTGGTTCATACGGAAAAGGCTCATAGTCAGGTACTGCATTTGCCTTTATATCCGTCATTTACTTTAGAAGAACAAGACAGAGTAATGGAGGGACTGTTTCATGTTATTAAGCAAGAAATCGGAGTATAAAACGTTATCCACGGTTGAACATCCTCAATATATTGTTTTTTGTGATTTTGATGAAACGTATTTTCCGCATACAATCGACGAACAAAAGCAACAAGACATCTATGAACTCGAAGACTATCTAGAACAAAAAAGTAAAGATGGGGAACTAATAATCGGATGGGTTACTGGGAGCAGTATACAATCTATTCTCGATAAAATGGGACGAGGAAAATTTAGATATTTTCCGCATTTTATAGCTAGTGATCTTGGAACTGAAATTACGTACTTTTCAGAGCATAACTTCGGTCAGCAAGATAACAAGTGGAACAGTCGCATAAATGAAGGGTTTAGTAAAGAAAAGGTTGAAAAACTTGTGAAACAGCTGCATGAAAATCATAACATTCTTTTGAATCCTCAAACTCAATTAGGAAAGTCACGGTATAAGCATAACTTCTACTATCAGGAACAAGATGAAATAAACGACAAGAAAAACCTATTAGCAATTGAAAAAATCTGCGAGGAATATGGCGTTTCAGTAAATATAAATCGGTGTAATCCCTTAGCAGGCGATCCAGAAGACAGCTATGATGTAGATTTTATCCCCATAGGGACAGGAAAGAATGAAATTGTAACGTTTATGTTAGAGAAATACAACCTAAATACCGAAAGAGCTATCGCATTTGGAGATAGTGGAAATGATGTTCGTATGTTACAGACAGTAGGGAATGGATATCTGCTAAAAAATGCAACACAAGAAGCCAAAAACTTGCACCACCTTATAACTGATAGTGAGTACTCAAAAGGAATTACTAATACCTTAAAAAAATTAATTGGATCATGAGGAGGAAATTAAAATGAAGAAGATTGGCATCATAGGTGCAGGTGGTATTGCAAGAGCGCATGCAACTGCTTTATCTACAATAAAAAATGCAGAGTTAGTAGGGGTATATGACATAAATCAACAAAACGCGGAAAGCTTTGTGAAAACTTTCGGCGGGAAGTCATTTGAAAACGCAGATGAACTAATTGATGCCTCAGAAGGTTTAATTGTAGCATCACCAAACTTTTGCCATAAAGAACATGCTTTGCAAGCATTAGGAAAACATAAGCATGTATTGTGTGAAAAGCCTATGGCTATTTCTCTTGAAGAAGCAAGCATAATGAAAGATACTGCTGAAAGGTTGAGCGTAAGAGCCAGTATGGGATTTAATTATAGATATTTATCTTACGTAAATATCTTAAAAAGCTTAATTATCAATAATGAACTAGGTAACATACTGTCTATAAAAGTACACTTCAAGAAAAATAGTGCACTTAGACGTAAGAAGTTTACTTGGAGAGATGACGCTAACAGTAGGAAGACGAGTGGATCATTGGGGGATCTGGGTATTCACCTTATTGACATGGTATGGTATTTGTTCGAGAGTGATTTCATCACAGAATCAGTAAGGGCAAAAATGAACACAAATGTAAAAACAAAAGAGGATAAACAGGTACTAGTAGATGACTATGCAGAAATTTATGGCCAGCTGAAGAACAAGGTATTTGTAAATATCATCACATCAAAGTGTTCTGTACCTGAAGACTGTGGTTTTAGCATTGAAGTAGTTGGACACAAAAAAGAGTTTAAATACCACACTGGTAATCCTCACGTTTACAAGCTCATAGATGGCTTGAACGTGGTAGACTGCCCAGTACCGCAAAGCCTATTAAACGATCCGCCAAACGAGTTTTATGGATGGGCTGATTCTTTTAGAAGCGAGTTAATCAATTGGATTGCATCAACTCAGAATGATTGGGTTGAGATCCCTTCTTTTAGTGATGGTTTTAGATCTCAGGCAGTGTTAGAAATGTTCTTTGAGAAAGACAGCAACTCTCAACCAATGTCTGTTTCAGCAGTCAACTAGTATTTCAAAGAGAGAAGTTACTAAAAAAGCAGGAATTTATTTTCCTGCTTTTTCATATAGGGGTGAAATGAATGTTAAGAGGGACATATTTATTTGGATATGCTTTCTTTTTTACAGTAGGTATTATCCATATATCAACAGGGAGTTTGACACCATTTCTATTAGAGTCTTTTAACAAGACAACAGATGATATTTCAGTCATAATCTTCTTTCAGTTTACCGGATTTCTAAGCGGAGTATTAATCGCACCGTTAATGATTAAGAAATACAGTCATTTTAGGACACTTACTTTAGCTTTGACAATAATGCTTGCAGCGTTAAGTATCTTTTTTCTAACTAAGGATTGGTATTATATTATTGTAATGGCTTTTCTCTTAGGATATGGAGCAGGCACATTAGAAACGACAGTTGGTTCATTTGTTATAGCTAATTTCGAAAGTAATGCAGAAAAAATGAGTAAGCTGGAAGTTCTCTTTGGATTAGGCGCTTTATCTTTCCCATTATTAATTAATTCCTTCATAGATATCAATAACTGGTTTTTACCGTATTACTGTATATTCACCTTTTTATTCGTCCTATTCGTAGGGTGGTTAATTTTCTTGTCCAAGAACCGAAAGTACGCTAAGAATGCCAACCAACAAGTGACCTTTCCAGATGGAGGAGCATTTCAATACTTTATAGGAGATAGAAAAAAATCAAAGCAATTAGGCTTTTTTGTATTTTTCGCTTTCCTATATGCTGGAATTGAAACAAATTTTGCCAACTTTTTACCTTCAATCATGATAAACCAAGACAATGAACAAATTAGTCTTATAAGTGTCTCCTTTTTCTGGGTAGGGATCATCATAGGAAGAATACTGATTGGTTTAGTAAGTAGAAGGCTTGATTTTTCCAAATACCTCCTTTTTAGTTGTAGTTGTTTAATTGTTTTGTTGATTGCTTTCTCTTATATAAGTAACCCAATACTTCAATTGGGTGGTACATTTTTGATTGGCCTAAGTATAGCAGGCATATTTCCCATTGCTTTAACATTAGCATCAATCATTATTCAGAGGTACGTTGACGAAGTTACAAGTTTATTTATTGCTTCGGCAAGTTTCGGAGGAGCGATCATCTCTTTCTTAATTGGATGGAGTTTAAATCAGGATACGATCTTATTAACCATGGGAATATTTACAACTATGGCGGTCATTCTAGTAGGTATTTCTGTAAAGATTAGGAGAACTAAAACAGAAGACCCTATTTCACTTGAAAACAAAGCATCAAAAACACAGTAGAAAACGTATAAAATAAAGATACTAATAGACATATCGTATAAGCAGTGCAAATTCCTGAACATCTTGAATTTCATTCTTCAAGAGGAAATCTGATTTACGTTACAGCCTTGAAAAAGAAAGAAGAACCGCGAAAAACACGCACCGCAGTGCGTGTTTTTTATTTAAAAATGCTAGGAAGCCCCCCTTCAATTTCTTCTGACGACGGATACCATTTTGTCACCAGATCCCGAAACAGCCGTTCCGCAAAAAGAATCTCTTCCTCAGTATAGCGGTCAAAAAATGACAGAAAACGCTGTTCAGCCTTCTGATGATAATATTTGTGCAAACTGTGCAGCTTTTTTCCAGCAGGCGTCAATCGGAAGTAGACCTCCTTTTTATTATCGCTGAGCTGTGTTCTGTGAAGGAAGCCTGCGCCGAGCAATTTTGTGCTGATGCGTGATACAGTCGCTTTTGTCGTATTCATTTTTTCTGCTATCGACGTGACATTAATTGGTTCGTTGTCCCCGACACAGGATAGAACATGAATTTCTGTCATCGTCAATTGAGATTTACTCCCGTGCTCTACATCCAGCTTCCTCAATTCGTCAGATAAAAAGGCTTTAATAAGCCCCTCCCATTTCTCCTGCTGATGAATGAGCTCCGCATACAATTCAAAAAGATTGCGTTTCGTATGATCTGTGTTCATCGGGTTTTCCATCCTTTTTCATTCGATTGTTTCTTCTATCATACCGTTTTGTTACAGATGAAACAATCGAATTGAATTATACTCGGCTGGTGACGGAAAACCAGCGGCTGATCCCTTTTTGAATCACCTCGGCACAATCGGGCGCTGATGCATCCACCGCCCAGGCTACATGTCCATCGGGACGAATCAATATGGTATGCACATCCCGCAACTTTTCATTCGGTTCTGCAAGCGAGGCGGTTACCGTACGTAAGCCTTTCACTGCGATATGATCATCAGCTTCCTGACTCAATGACAGCAAAACGAATGTCCCGTTTTGGAGAAAGCTGTACAGCCGTTCCGAATTGCCGTCGGAAAGAATCAGCTCCATGTCAGGGAGCCTTGCCCCGTTCAAACGATTCGGCGGCATGGTACGATCAGCTTCATATCTGACATCGAGTGCAGAAATTTGCCCTGCTACATATCGATTCACATCAGGGAAGGCCAGCAGCTCCGACATCATGCTTCGCAAATGGAGGCCTGCTTGACTGAAATCGATCAGCTTTGTCTGTGCCTCTGTGTTTCTGAGGAGCCCTTCAGCTGCCGGATGCCGCTCGTCATGGTAGCTGTCCAAAAGCCACGAAGGCGCAGAGCCTTTGATGGCCGCCGCCAGTTTCCACCCGAGGTTCATTGCATCCTGAAGGCCGACATTCAGTCCTTGCCCGCCCGCCGGAAAATGAATATGCGCGGCATCACCCGCAAGAAAGATTCTGCCGTCCCGATACCGTTTCGCTTGGCGCGCGGCGTTCCCGAACCGCGACATCCACGAAGGGTCGCTTAAACCAAAGTCAGTTCCGCAAATTCGCAGGAGGTCAGCTTTCAGCTCTTCCTCAGTCATAGGCACATCTTTCGGCGTTTGCGTGCGATAAGGACTGATCACAACGACACGATATCGGTCTGAAGATAACGGAACAATCATAACACCGCCCTCTTTTGTGCAAAGGGACAGCACGCCTGACGGCGGCGGAGAAAGGAGCACCACATCCCCAAGCGCAGCGGTGACAGTGCTGTCTGTTCCCGGAAACTCAATTTTCGCCTGTTTCCGGACGGTACTTCCGGCGCCGTCTGCCCCAACGGCAAACTTGCTTGTGATCGTCCGTACACTGCCGTCCCGATCCTTAAAAATCGTTTGGACCGTTTCCCCGTTTTGCGTAACCGCCAGCGCCTCGGCACCCCGAAACACCTCTGTTCCCAGGCTTCGTGCATGATCTTCAAGAAGCTTTTCTGTTTTTGACTGCGGGAGCAAAAGCGTGTAAGGACAGCTCGTATCCAAGCCTGAAAAATCCAGACGGGTATCCAGCATTGAAAAATGTCCGGAAGGTATCTTGCTTCCCTTGGATACGAACCGCTCTAAAATCCCTCTCATCTCAAGGAGCTCCAGCGTTCGAGGGTGCAGCGTCAACGCCTTGGAATGCGGAACAGGTTTTTCAAGCCGTTCAATCACACATGTTCCCAACCCGGCCATCGCAAGCTCAGAAGCCAGCATAAATCCAACCGGCCCTCCTCCTATAATCACTGCTTCATATTTCATCATCATTCACCACTCCTTTTGTTTCATGAAAAACGAACAAAAACCAATAAAAACAGCCTCCCAATCAAAAAATGTATAAATTTTGTTACACAGGTAACAATATTGATTATAGCTCCTTACAAATTTTTCTTCAACACATTTTTCCAAACGGCATACAAAAAGACGCCTCTTCCATTAGCGTCTTTTTATTCGGCATCAGAAATCACACCGACAATATTTTTTTCTCTTATCGGACCAAAATGCCGGCTGTCGAAGCTGTATATGCGATTATCTCCAACGACAAAATATTTTCCTTTCGGCACCTTGCTTGTTCCCGTCACATCTTTCAAAGAAAAATCACCCGTTACATGGCTGCCGGCAGAAACAGATTTCAAATGCTTCAAAAATGGCTCAGCAACCTGCTTTCCGTTCACATACAGCTGATCATCTTTATATTTGATCGTTTCACCGGGCAAGCCGATTACCCGTTTAATCAGCACTTTATGATCAGGGCCTTTAAAAAGGACGATGTCAAAACGATGGATGGTTTTAAATCGATGCGAAAATTTATTGACCAACAATTCGTTTCCTTCCTGGAAGGTCGGGTTCATACTGACGCCTTCTACCTTGTAATCAATAAAGACAGCATTTTTAACCTGAATGGCGAGAACAACGGACACTACACCGGCAAGAAACCAAAACCGTTTTTTCATGTTACTGTCTCCCTCCATCATGCTCACGCTGACTGGCTCTTACATGCAGATACCGCTCCACCTTTTTGCCGACATACCATAAGACAGTGATCACCAATACGGCGATGACCGTTCGAATCGGCTGTGTAATCAGCGCGTGCAGATCATATCCGATGAAGCTGATCATAAAAATCATGACAAGCTTCCCCGAGGCTGCCGCCAAAATAAACGGCCGCGTTCCGATCCTTGACAAACCGGCAACAACATTCACCGCGGCTGACGGTGTAAATGGAAAACAAAGCAGAAGAAACATGGGACCGAAGCCGTGTCTTTCCACCCATAACATCAGCTTTCTGACAGACGGATGACTGCGGATAAATCCAAGCAATTTTCTCTGTCCGTATTGACGCACAATTAAAAATACGAGAATGGAACCAGCAGTTGATCCCGCCCAGGACAGGATGAATCCTTCCCACAAGCCAAACGAGTTCGTATTCGCCACCACAAACACGATTAGCGGCAAAAACGGGAGAAATGCTTCAATTAAAGGCAGCAGCACAGCAATGAGCGGACCGAAAGCCCTATAGCTTTGAAATAATTCAGTTAAATGTTCTTGTGTCAAATAGGATAAAAAATGCTCCAACATTTATACTCCTTACCAGGTTTGTCTATCCTTATTCTACACATTATCAGCAGAAAACTAAAAAGTTTTGGTGATTTTTTCTGTCTTGAAACATTTCACCAGCCGATATAGAATACAAATAGAACAAACGTTCCCTTAGAAGGAAGGAGTCAACATGCCAAATCTGCAGGAGGAAATATACGATTTAATTGAACGGGCTCTCTTTTTGCCCATGGCCATTACGATTTTTAACCGTGATCTCGCCGGAATTGAAGAAAGCACATTAAAATTGAAGCATCCTTATAAACAGCTTATCAGCGAATCATTAAAAATAGCACAAAAGGATTTGATGGAAGTCAGAAAAGAACTGAGGAAAAGAAAAATTGCAATCCGCGAGACGGAACGCGATGAGGCCTTTACGCTCTATACATTTGTCATCGACGGTTATGAAGAAAACCACCGCTATTTTAATCCGCGAATCCGTGAGCAGGTCAGCGAATTATTAACATACTATCTATTTGCCCCAGACAGACTCTGAGCCTTTTGAATCATACTGCCCGTTCCCTCTTCGGGCGATTCAGAGTATTAATTTCAGACAATTCACACTATACAAACAAAATAAATTTATTTATAATTCGAACCACAGCCTTTCACCCTAAAAAGTGACATGTACTGCCATATCTGCGACATCATTTTCAGTACGCTTGGGCTTGTACACCCCATTCCTAAATAGAAGGAGGATTCTATGAAACTGATTCACGTTCTTGCCGCTTTGCCCTTTATCGGAATCTTACTCGGCATCCCTTTTGCAAATAAGGTGACCCCCTATGTGTTCGGCATGCCGTTTATTCTTGCCTATATTGTGATGTGGGCTCTTTTGACCTCTGCGCTGATGGCGATTGTATATGTCCTCGACAAGGAAAATAAAAAGGAGGAAGCAGAATGAATGCAGCACTCATCATCATTTTCGGTGTCCTGCTCTTGAGTATTTTTCTCGGTATACGCGCCCAAAAAGGAAAAGACATGAACCTGGAGCAGTGGACGGTCGGAGGGCGCGGCTTCGGAACTGTTTTCGTCTTCCTTTTGATGGCAGGCGAAATTTATACTACTTTTACGTTTCTCGGCGGCAGCGGCTGGGCCTACGGAAAGGGCGGTCCATCCTTTTATATCATCGCCTACGGATGTCTGGCCTACATCCTTTCTTACTGGCTTCTTCCGGCAGTTTGGTTGTACGCGAAACAGCATAAACTGATGTCGCAGTCTGATTTTTTCACAAAAAAATACAACAGTCCGCTGCTTGGCATTCTCGTTTCACTGGTCGGCATCGCCGCACTCATTCCCTATCTTGTACTGCAGCTGAAAGGCCTCGGGCTGATTGTATCGGAAACCTCGTACGGCAAAATCACCCCGACCGCCGCCATCTGGATCGGCGCTGTTTCCATCACGGTTTATGTTATGGTTTCAGGCATTCACGGGTCTGCCTGGATATCGGTTGTGAAGGACATCATGATTCTGGTTGTCGTTCTGCTTTTAGGTGTGTATTTGCCAATTCATTACTACGGCGGATTTCAAGACATGTTTCAGCAGATTGAAACGGCAAAGCCTGGCTTTCTTACGCTCCCCGAATCGGGACAAAGTGTGGCCTGGTTCAGTTCAACCGTACTCTTGACAGCGCTTGGTTTTTACATGTGGCCTCACACGTTTTCCGCCTCGTATTCAGCTGAAAATCCAAAAGTCTTTCGCAAAAACGCCATCATCATGCCTTTGTACCAGCTGGTCCTGCTCTTCGTCCTTTTCGTTGGCTTTGCGGCTATCCTGCAAGTTCCAGATCTGAAAGGCGCAGACGGGGATCTATCGCTTTTGAGACTGTCTCTGCAAACATTTGACCCTTGGTTTGTCGGAATTATCGGTGCTGCCGGACTGCTGACAGCACTTGTGCCAGGGTCTATGATCTTAATGTCCGCCTCCACGCTGTTTGCAAAAAATGTGTACAAGGTAATCGCGCCCCGCACGACAGAACTGCAAGTATCGGCGCTTGCTAAGTTTTTAGTGCCGGTGATTGCGTTGATTTCGGTGTATTTTACCTTCAAAGGCGGGAATACCATCGTTACGTTGCTTTTGATGGGCTACAGCCTTGTCACACAGCTATTCCCCGCCCTTTTGTTCAGCCTGTTCAAGCATAATATGGTGACAAAGCAAGGAGCCTTCGCCGGCATTATTGCAGGTGTCGGAGCAGTTACTTATATTACAATGACGGAAACGATCATCGGCACTTTATTTCCGGCGCTGCCGCAAGCCGCAAAAGACTTGAATGTAGGCATCGTCGCCCTGCTTTTGAATATCACGGTCATGATGGCAGTCAGCCTTATGACAAGGAAGGCGAAAAGCGCTGCGGCCGATCAGGCAGCTTAAGCAATAGAAAAAGCAATCTGGACACCAGATTGCTTTTTCTTATTTACCGTTCACAGGCGATAAGATCTTTATCGCGGTCTTTCTTTTTATTGGCATCATAAAGGTCCTTAGAGACGTAAGGCTTGTACTTTGTTTTTCCGCCTTTGTTTTTCGTCTTCGAAGTGCGGGCCACTCCGCCTTTGTATACTTTGTTTAACTCCTTGCAGTTCTTATAGACCTTCACCTTTGTTTTGGCTTCCGCCACATGGTCAGCTCCGTATGAAAAACCGAAAACGAGACCGAGTGACAGCAAAATCGCCGCCGCTTTTTTCATGACGATCCACTCTCCCAATACCCAATATTTAGTTGATTTATAGCTCGAATTTATCATAATTCATATAGTCTTATTTGACAAGATAAATATGGAAGAAGGCTTTGTTTTTTCTTGTTTTCTTTGGTCCTTCAGTGTTCAAACTGCCAACACATGTTTTTCTGTTTATGCTCAGGGGTACACATACGAATGTACACCAAACAGAAAAGGAGCGTTGCTGATGTCTGATTCAAATCTTACGAATCCTATAAAAGCATTTTTTCATGATGAATTTCCCGAACAATATCAAGAACCGCCAGGCCTGCAAAAGAACATGAAGCCTGTCCCTGATTGCGGAGAAAAAAGCTACAAAGGATCAGGTAAACTAACGGGTCGAAAAGCGCTTGTCACGGGCGGCGATTCCGGTATCGGCCGCGCTGCCGCGATTGCTTACGCCAGAGAAGGTGCCGATGTGGCCATTAACTACTTGCCCGAGGAACAGCCAGATGCTGAAGAGGTAAAAGAACTGATTGAAGCAGAAGGCCGAAAAGCAGTGCTGATCCCCGGAGATTTGAGCGACGAATCCTTTTGCCAAGATCTAGTCAAACAGTCGCATCACGAACTCGGCGGACTTGATGTGCTAGCGCTCGTTGCAGGCAAACAGCAAGCGGTCGAAAACATCGAAGATCTGCCTACTGAACAAATCTATAAAACATTTGAAGTGAACGTCTTTTCCCTTTACTGGGTTGTAAAAGCGGCGCTTCCGTATTTGCCGGAGGGAGCTTCAATTATCACAACTACCTCAGTAGAAGGCTATAATCCAAGCCCGATGCTGTTAGATTACGCAGCAACGAAAAACGCCATTATCGGCTTTACCGTCGGACTGGGAAAACAGCTTGCTTCCAAAGGCATCAGAGTAAATTCAGTTGCGCCCGGACCAATTTGGACACCGCTGCAAATTTCCGGCGGACAGCCGACGGAAAACATCCCGAAATTCGGACAAGGCACGCCGCCAGCTCCATTACATCGCGCTGGACAGCCAGTGGAATTGGCCGATGTTTATGTATTTCTAGCTTCAGAGAATTCAAGCTATGTGACATCTCAGGTATATGGCATCACCGGAGGAATTCCGACGGCATAGCTTTATGAAAGGAGCTGCCCTGTTCGGTCAGCTCCTTCCTATTTTTCTAATACCGTTCCCCGAGCTCACGCAAAATAAAATCATAAATCATCTTCGTCCGCTCTTCTTTCGGGTACAGCATAAATTCCTGTCTTTTCGGAACGCTGTGGTCGATTCTGTCTTGGAATTTGGTTCTGAGCCACGCTGTTCGGTATACCTGGTTCTCGAACGAATTATAAGAGATCGGCAGCTCCATCGTTTTCCCATTCGAAAACGTCACTTCCGTATCGTCGAATTCAGTCGCTTTGAATTCTTTTACATGCACATGGGAAATCCAGCCGCATTGGGGTCTTGTCGAAGAAAGTGTAGGGAATAAAAAGATTTGGTTCGAAGGGTCCACCATGATTGGCGGCTTGTGTGAAATTTTTGTCACTTCATAAGTTCCTGCTTTTCTTCCCGCATAGCTTGATCCAAAAAATCGGCAGCTTCTGTCGACAATTTGCAGCGGCTTCATGTTGACATAAAACACGCAATCTTTTTCAATAATTCTGGAACAGATTTTGCCGTCTATTTCTTCTGGCAGCACGGCAATTGTTGCGCCGTTCACTTCATACGATTCTAAAGGTGCGTCTGTTTTCTGACTCATATTATGGCCTCCATCCTTTTTCTGCAAAATTTATACTAATAATCTATCATCTGTTTTTGTAAAACGACAGGTTTTTTTAACATTTAAGATAAAATCATCTTTTAATGATATTTAATGGTACTAAATTACTAGTAATAAACCGATTTTACTTTCATAAGACTTGCCGGTTTACGGCATTTTGCAGGATATGTCGATAGATTGCCAAGTATTAGTTGTCTAAAAATTATAAAAATTTATTGATTTTTTCGACCGTTATCCATATACTATAAAAAAGGCATTGGGGGGATTCTTTATGAAAGAGAAAAAATCGTACACTGAGCTCATGAAGTCCCGCAACACGCAAAAAACAAAAGAATTCGATGTCACAATGACGGATATTTACATTCAAATGGTGCTCGATGAATCCTTGTATAACCGTCGGCTTGCCATGCTGACGGACCAAATTAACAAAGCCTTGGACGAAAAAGATAAAGATGCGTTTCTTACGCTCTCTAAAGAATATGCAGCGCTCAAGCAGAGCGAATAAGCCAATCCTTCAAGGATTGGCTTTTTATTATCCGTTCACAATTGTTCCGCCATTGACGTGAATCGTCTGTCCTGTGACGTATGTGGAATCGTCGCTTGCAAGGTATAGATAGCTTGGCGCCACTTCGACCGGCTGTCCCGGGCGTTCCATCGGCACGTCTGAACCAAACACTTCCACGTCTTTTGCGGCAAAGCTGGCCGGGATAAGCGGTGTCCAAATGGGACCCGGTGCCACTGCATTGACCCGTATGCCCTGCTGAACAAGCGACTGGGAAAGAGACCTTGTAAACGTAACGATCGCGCCTTTTGTCGCTGAATAATCAATCAGCGTTTTATTGCCTTTATAGGCGGTAATTGAAGCGGTATTAATAATAGAGCTCCCTTTTTTTAAATGAGGCAGCACTGCCTTTGTTAAGTAAAACATGGAAAAAATGTTTGTTTGGAAGGTTCTGATCAGCTGGTGGCTGGTGATTTTTTCAATGCTGGGCTGGACATGCTGCTCAGCTGCATTGTTAACCAATATATCAATGGATGGAAACACTTGGCTTGCCTGCGCGACCACATCATTGCAAAACGCTTCATCCCCGACATCTCCTGCAATCAGCAGGCATTTTACCCCTTCCTTTTCTACATACTGCTTTGTTTCCTCGGCGTCCTGATGTTCATTCAAATACACAATGACCACATTAGCCCCTTCTTTTGCGAATAACACCGAGACAGCGCGTCCAATCCCGCTGTCTCCTCCAGTAATAATAGCGGTTTTGCCCTCTAATTTTTTCGCTTTCTTCGGCTTATCAAAAACCGGACGCGGGTCCATGAGATATTCAAAACCAGGCTGCTGGTTCTGGTGCTGAGGCGGTAATGTTTTCTTTTTTTGATTCGCCAATGAAATCACTCCTTTTCAACCTTATTATGTTATGAACAATGCCTGCTTCCTATGTATGAAAAGATAGAATATGGAAAAATTAAGAATAAATCTGATTGGAGGTATAACGGCTTGGCTAATCAACATTTTGCAAAGGAAGCACCTGAAACATACTGGAAAACATCAACTGACCTGCCTTCTTTTCCTGCGCTTCAAGAGGACACTGAATGTGACGTCACCATTATCGGAGGCGGGATTACAGGAATCACAACGGCATATGAACTTACGAAGAGAGGCTTCCGTGTCGTTTTGATTGAAGCAAATCAGGTTCTTAACGGAACCACTGCGCATACAACTGCTAAAGTTACCGCACAGCATGACATGATATACGACGAATTTATCCGCAATTTCGGATTAAACCATGCGAGGCTTTATTATGAAGCAAACCAAAACGCAATTGATTACATAAAAGGCATTGTGGATGAACATCAAATTGATTGTGAATGGATCGAGCAAGACGCATATCTTTATACGGCAAATGAAAACGCTGTTCAAAAAATCCGCACCGAGCATGAGGCATACACAAAGCTCGGAATTGAAAGAGACCTTATCAAGGATCTTCCAATTCCCTTAGGTTCTAAGCTGGCGCTTGTCATGAAGAATCAAGCTCAATTTCATCCGCTTCAATACTTAAAAGCGCTTCTGGAGCAAATTGTTCAAAAAGGCGGCCGAATTTATGAAGAGACCGTTGCGCTTGATATCAAAAAAGGCGAAAGGCCCGAAGTGGTAACCAAAAGCCGGCACGCTATTAAGAGCCGCTTTATCATATGCTGTTCCCACTTCCCTTTTTATGACGGAGGCGGATTATATGCTGCGAGAATGTACTCCGACAGATCTTATGTCCTTGCCATCAAGCCGAAGATCGAGTATCCCGAGGGCATGTATTTGAGTATCGATCAACCGTCAGTGGCGCTCCGCTATACGGTTGTAAACGGTGAAAAGCTGATTCTCTTCAGCGGAGTAAGCCATAAAACAGGCCAGGGAAAAGACATGTCTACACATTATGAAACACTAAGACAACTGGCCGAAAGCACCATCGGCATCGAAAGCATTCCATATTATTGGTCCACCCAAGATCTAGTGACGATCGACAAAATCCCGTTTATCGGGCCGATGTCGGAAAATGAGGACAATATTCTAGTAGCGACCGGGTTCAAAAAATGGGGCATGACGTCCTCAGCAGTCGCAGCTACTTTATTGTCAGACCTTGTGGAGAAAAAAGACAATCCATACGAAAGCATTTTCACTCCGTCCCGTTTCCATCTGAATCCCGGGTTGCAGAAAGTGATTTCCTACAATGCCGATGTCGCCAAGCATTTGATTAAAGGAAAGCTTGAAAAGCCTGATGTCCAATTTGAAGACATTTCGCCAGGAGAAGGGAAAGCCGTCACCATAAACGGTAGGCGAGCGGGAGCATTTCGGGATGAGACAGGCTGCCTCCATCTCGTTGATACGACTTGTACCCATTTAGGCTGCGAGGTCGAGTGGAACGACAGTGAGCATACGTGGGATTGTCCGTGCCACGGATCACGCTTTAAGCCATCTGGCGAAGTTGTAGAGGGTCCGGCCATTAAACCATTAAAACAAATAGATCTCGATTAAACCGTTCATTTTAATGAACGGTTTTTCAAATATTTTTCATCTGCAGCTTCATTCATGTTTCCCTTGGCCGATAAAAAAGAAAAAGGCTTAAAAAGCCAAAAAGTAAAAATTATATTTTTCCCAAGGGGGATCATTGTATTGTTATTTAAAAAAGACAGAAAACAAGAAACAGCTTACTTTTCAGATTCAAACGGACAACAAAAAAACCGCATTCATCTCACAAACAAACATGCAGATGTCAAAAAACAGCTCAAAATGGTCAGGTTGGGAGATGCTGAGCTTTACGTGTTAGAGCAGCTTCAGCCACTCATTCAAGAAAATATCGTATGCATCGTTGATGCGTTTTATAAAAACCTTGACCATGAAAGCTCATTGATGGATATCATTAATGATCACAGCTCAGTTGACCGCTTAAAACAAACGTTAAAACGGCATATTCAGGAAATGTTTGCAGGCGTTATCGATGATGAATTTATTGAAAAGCGTAACCGAATCGCCTCCATCCATTTAAGAATCGGCCTTTTGCCAAAATGGTATATGGGTGCGTTTCAAGAGCTCCTTTTGTCAATGATTGACATTTACGAAGCGTCCATTATAAATCAGCAAGAACTGCTGAAAGCCATTAAAGCAACAACAAAAATCTTGAACTTAGAACAGCAGCTTGTCCTTGAAGCGTTTCAAAGCGAGTACAACCAAACCCGTGATGAACAAGAAGAAAAGAAAAACCTTCTTCATCAGAAAATTCAAGAAACCTCTGGATCGATTGCCAATCTGTTTTCAGAAACAAGCAGATCAGTTCAAGAGCTTGTGGACAAATCTGAGGGCATTTCTCAAGCATCCAAAGCCGGCACTGTAACATCCAGCACTGTTGAAGAAAAGTCGATCGGCGGAAAAAAAGAGCTAGAAGTCCAGCAAAAACAGATGAACAAAATTGACACAAGCCTTGTCCAAATCGAAAAAGAAATGGTCAAACTGGATGAAATCGCGCAGCAAATTGAAAAAATCTTCGGCATCGTCACAGGCATAGCTGAACAAACAAACCTTCTTTCGCTCAATGCATCTATTGAATCCGCCCGCGCCGGAGAACACGGCAAAGGCTTTGCTGTCGTGGCAAATGAAGTACGGAAGCTTTCTGAGGACACGAAAAAAACCGTCTCTACTGTTTCTGAGCTTGTGAACAATACGAATACACAAATCAACATTGTATCCAAGCATATAAAAGACGTGAATGAGCTAGTCAGCGACAGTAAAGAAAAAATGACGCAAATTAACCGCTTATTCGATGAAATCGTCCACAGCATGAAAATCAGCAAAGAGCAATCAGGCAAAATCGACGTCGATCTGCAAGCCTTTCTTGGAGGGCTTCAGGAAGTCAGCCGCGCCGTTTCCCATGTGGCCGCTTCCGTTGATTCGCTTGTCATCCTGACAGAAGAATAACCATCAAAAACCGGTCTGCCATACGGCCGGTTTTTTTGCGTTCATTATGTAAACTTAAATTAAAAATCAGTTGACATAATAATTACCTGCATTTATTGTATAACCATATTTGATTACTGTTTGGAGGATTTCACATGCTGAAATTAATCGACATGATGCATATTGCTATTTTCACCGCACTGATGGCAGTGCTCGGCTTTATGCCCCCTCTCTTCTTATCCTTTACACCTGTTCCGATTACATTGCAAACGCTTGGTGTCATGCTGGCAGGCAGCATCCTCAGGCCAAAGTCTGCTTTCTTAAGCCAGCTTGTCTTTTTGCTGCTCGTCGCCTTCGGAGCGCCGCTGTTGCCCGGCGGACGAGGCGGTTTTGGTGTGTTTTTCGGACCGAGCGCAGGCTTTTTGATTGCTTATCCCCTCGCTTCATGGCTTATCAGTTTAGCCGCTAACAGGATGCGGAAGGTGACAGTATTGCGTCTCTTTTTCACTCATATTGTATTCGGCATCATCTTTATTTATCTGCTTGGTATACCGGTACAAGCTTTTATCATGCATATTGATTTGTCACAGGCCGCCTTCATGAGCCTTGCATATGTGCCCGGTGATTTGATAAAAGCGGCTGTATCTGCATTTCTGGCGATAAAAATCACTCAAGCCTTGTCTCTTTCTGATACGATGTTTACGAAAGGAGGCTGATTTTATGACAATTACTCATACCTATTCATCTATTGCCGCAACATCGCCCGGGCGTGTGGCGATCCAGACTGAATCGGAGCAAATCACGTACCAGGATTGGGATCGGCTTGTCTTTCAAACCGCAAATTGGCTGCGGTCACAGCCGAGCATGCCGAATCGTGTGGCGATCCTGCTCCCAAATAGTCTGGCGTTTTTACAGCTGTTTGCCGGAGCCGCAGCGGCTGGATGTACGGCAATTCCCATCGACACACGCTGGAGCCCGGCTGAATGCAAGGAGAGGCTGTCCATAAGCAATGCGGATCTTGTGGTTACTTTAGCCTTTTTCAAAAACAAACTGACAGATAGCCAGACACCTGTTGTTTTTCTGGATAACTGTATGGCAGATATTTCTGAAGCAGCCGCTGATCCCTTGCCTACCATTGATCCGGAGCACCCTTTTTATATGGGATTTACATCGGGCTCGACAGGAAAACCGAAGGCCTTTACGCGATCTCACCGCTCATGGATAGAGAGCTTTACCTGTACAGAAACAGATTTTTCGATTTCATCAAATGACACGGTATTGATTCCCGGGACGTTAATGTCCTCTCACTTCTTATACGGGGCAGTCAGCACTTTGTTTCTCGGAGGAACCGTTTGTTTGCTGAAAAAGTTTTCTGCTGCCAAAGCGAAGGAATGGCTGTGCCGTGAATCCATCAGTGTTCTCTATACCGTACCGACGATGACAGACGCCCTCGTAAGGATTGAGGGTTTTCCCGACAGTCCCGTCAAAATCATTTCATCCGGCGCAGACTGGCCGGCAGAATCCAAGAAGAAGCTTGCCGCTGCATGGCCTCATCTCAAGCTGTACGATTTTTACGGCACATCAGAGCTTAGTTTTGTGACGTTTTCTTCACCGGAAGACAGCAAACGGAAGCCGCAGTCAGCGGGCCGCCCTTTTCATAATGTCCGGATCGAAATCCGCAACGCTGGAGGAGAACGCTGTCAGCCAGGGGAAGTCGGAAAAATATTTGTCAAAAGCCCGATGCGGTTTTCCGGCTATGTTAACGGCAGCACACCAGATGAATGGATGACTGTGGATGATATGGGCTATGTTGATGAGGATGGCTTTCTATACATATCAGGAAGAGAAAACGGGATGATCGTGTACGGAGGATTAAATATTTTCCCAGAAGAAATTGAACGTGTGCTTCTCGCCTGCCCAGAGGTTGAAAGCGCGGCTGTCGTTGGCATTCACGACGAGTATTGGGGAGAAATCGCTGTAGCTGTCATTCTTGGAAACGCTAATGCCAGAACACTGAAAGCCTGGTGTAAACAGAAATTAGCCTCCTATAAAATCCCGAAAAAATGGGTGTTTGCAGACAGCTTGCCGGAAACGAGCAGCGGAAAAATTGCCCGTTCCAGAGTGAAAAAATGGCTAGAAAAGGGACGTACAGTATAAATGAATGCCGTTATTGTTGATGCAAAACGAACGATCTTTGGAAATCAAAACGGACTGCTGAAGCCCTTCCTGCCGGAGGATTTGGCGGCTCCCATCATCCGCTGTCTCAGCCGAAAGCTAGAGGATCAAATTGACGAGGTCATTCTCGGAAATGCTACCGGCAGAGGCGGCAACCTCGCCAGACTGTCAGCCCTTCAAGCTGGACTGCCTTTATCGGTTCCCGGAATGACAATTGACAGACAGTGCGGCTCCGGCCTTGAAGCTGTGCGCTATGCCTGCAGCCTTATTCAAGCGGGAGCCGGCACGATGTATATCGCGGGCGGCTCAGAAAGCAGCAGCCAATCCCCTTTTTCAGAACGGGCCCGCTTTTCTCCAGATGCCATCGGCGATCCCGACATGGGAATCGCAGCAGAATATACGGCAGCACGTTATTCCATCAGCAGAAACATGCAGGATGAGTACGCGCTTCTCAGCCATCAACGCAGCAGGAACGCGCATGATGGAGGATTTTACCGTGAAGAAATTGTTCCTCTCGGGGAATTGGAGACAGACGAAGCATTTTTGAAAACACGTCCGATAAAAGCGATTATTCCCCGCGCAAAGCCGGTTTTCGACACCAGCTCCGGAACAGTCACAGCAGCCAACAGCAGCGGCATAGCAGACGGAGCAGCGGCTCTTTTGGTAATGAAAGAAGAAAAAGCGGCAGCCCTGGGACTTAAGCCTGTTCTCCGGTTTATCGGCAGCGCAGTCAGCGGGATTCACCCCAACTATCCGCCCGCGGCACCGGTTGATGCGATCCGTAACCTCTTATATACACACGATGTAACACCTGAGGATATCGGTTTATTTGAAATCAATGAAGCCTTTGCCGTCAAAATTTGTGTCTGCTCGCAAGAACTCTGCATTCCCTTTTCAAAAATCAATGTGCGCGGCGGCGCATTAGCTCTTGGCCATCCATACGGTGCATCAGGTGCAGCTCTGGTAACCAGATTGTTTTATGAAGCGAAAAGACGGACAGACTGTCAATATGCTGTTGCAGCCATCGGAAGCGGCGGCGGAATCGGGCTGGCGTTATTATTTGAAGTTCTTGCATAGGCTTTTTCATAGGATGCACGCTTTCGATTTAGTATAATAGTGATATGAATAAAGTCAGGAAGGGGATTTTATGACAGCCGTTTGCTTAGTAAGACATGGAGAAACCGATTGGAACCTGCAGCAAAAATGCCAAGGCAAAACCGATATTCCGCTAAACGCAACAGGTGAACGCCAAGCAAGAGAAACCGGAGAATATGTAAAGGACTTTTCTTGGGATATTATCGTGACGAGCCCGCTGAAAAGAGCGAAAAGAACCGCGGAAATTATTAATGAATATCTGCATCTTCCGATTGTCGAGATGGATGATTTTAAGGAGCGCGATTACGGCGACGCGGAGGGCATGCCGCTGGAGGAACGGACAAAGCGCTATCCGGATAACATCTATCCGAATATGGAAACGTTAGAAGAACTCACTGACAGGCTGATGGGCGGTTTGGCAAAAGTGAACCAGGCGTACCCAAACAAGAAGGTACTGATCGTGGCGCACGGTGCGGCAATTCACGCACTGCTGACGGAAATATCGGGCGGTGACCCGGAGCTTCAAAGCACGCGCCTCGTCAACGCCTGCCTCAGCAACATTGAATTTGCAGAAGAAAAATGGCGGATAAAAGACTATAATATCAACAGCCACTTATCCGGCTTTATCAAATAAGAAAAAGACAGGTGTTTGCCTGTCTTTTCTTTTATTTCTTATCAGCCGGCATCTCTTTTTGAAGCTCGTCCAAAATGGCATTCGCCCCGTCTACACTGCGGCGCAAAGACCACACCGCACGGTCCACGTGGTATACATGCCCATTTTTCACTGCCTTCAGCTTTTTCCAAAGGACATTCTTTTCGATCGGGCGTTTACCGTCGGCGTCGAGGTCATCTGTTTTTCCTGTCATCAGGATGATCACATCCGGATCTGTTTTCAGCAGCTGCTCCAGTGTCATTTTCATATTCACAGAGTCGCCGCCATTGCTTGAATCGCTATTACCTGACGTACTGATTGCATATCGATAGCCGACCTGTGTTAAAAGTCTTGATGTAAAGAAGTTTTCATCCCTGGCCATAATCGTATCATTTGTATTTCCGATCAAAAGCACGGACTGGCTGTTCGCGCTGATTTTCTGCTTTGTCTCGCTAAGCTTTTCTTCATGCGCCGTCAGCTTTTTCTCCATTTCCTTCTCCTTGCTGACTGCTTTTGCAATCGTAAGTGAAGCGTCAATTGTATCCTGATAATCTGCATTTAAATTATTAAGCGCAATCGTCGGCGCTATTTTTTTCAGCTGATCGTACACCTTCTTATGCCGGGTCGTGTCAGCAATAATTAAATCGGGTTTTAATGAAGCGATTTTTTCCATGCTTGGCTGTGAGCGAGTGCCGACAGATGTGTAGCCGTCAATTTTCTTCAGCACATCCTTGTTGATCAGCTGCTTCGCTTTGTTGTCATCGGCAACCCCGACAGGCGTAATGCCGAGATCAAGCAGTGTATCAATAAAACCAAGCTCAAGAACAACAACCCGCTTCGGATGCTCAGGCACATCTGTCTTCCCTAAATCATGTGTTACCGCCACTTTATGTTCTTTACTGTTTTGATTGCCGCTTGAAGACGAGCAAGCAGCCGTTAAGACAGAAAGAAGTAAAACTGTAAGAATAATCAGTGTTTTTTTCATATGTTCCAGTCTCTCCTGTTGGTAGTTTCTATGGTTAAGATGTCCAAGAGTAGTATAACACGGAATGAGAATCATTATCACCAATTATTTTAAAATGAGAAGAGAAAGTTCGGCTTACAGGAAAATCTTGTTTCGCGACACAGCAGTTCAGCAGCTGATCATCCTGTCCACAAAAAAGCTTGCAGAAAAATAACATTCTCTGCAAGCTGATCCTGTTAAAGCTTCACAATCACTCTTCCTTGAATGCGATTTTGCAAAATATCTTTTAACGCACCCGGCGTTTCTTCCAATGATACTTCCCTGTCCACGATGGTCAGCAGCTGATCAGGCTTGAGATCAGAAGACATGCGCTCCCAAACAGCGGCTCTGACGTCCATCGGACAGTATACTGAATCGATTCCGAGCAGGCTTACTCCGCGAAGAATAAAAGGATACACCGTTGCCGGAACTTCTCCTCCTCCGGTTAAGCCGCTCACCGCGACAGATCCGCCGTATTGAATTTTGCTTAAAAGCGAGGCAAGCTGTTTTCCGCCGACTGGATCAACCGCTCCCTGCCATTGCTGCTTGGACAGCGCCTTAAGCGTTCCGTCATAGACATCTTCCCTGCTGATTACTTCGCTTGCACCGAGCTGTTTCAAATAATCAGCCGCCTCCCGGTTTCCGGTGCTTGCCACCACATCATAGCCCCGCTTGTTCAGCATCGATACCGCAATTCCGCCGACACCGCCAGTTGCTCCTGTGACTAGCACGCTGCCTTTTTCCGGAGACAGACCGTTCTGTTCAAGCCGATGCACTGATAACGCCGCAGTAAATCCCGCCGTTCCGTACACCATCGCTTCTTTTAACGAAAGATTCTGTGGCAAAGGCACCAGCCAGTCACCAGGCACCGAAGCGTATTCACTTAATCCGCCATCACGGGAGACACCGAGCTCATAGCTTGTCGCGATCACCTCATCCCCCTCCGCAAAACGCGGATCATTGGAAGAGACGACCGTACCCGCAGCATCGATGCCTAAAATAAGCGGATACTCTCTGACAATATTGCCTCCTGCTTTTCCGGCCAGACCATCTTTGTAATTGATGCCGGAATAAGCAACTTTAATCAGGACACCATCCTTCGGCAAATCCTCTGTTGATATGGTTTTCACATGGACTGAAACATCATCGGCATTTTTTTCTGCCTGCAATGCTTGAAATAACGTTGACATTCGGCACACTCCTTTTCATTTATATCGTAACCGAAGAACGTTCAAAAAACCAAATCATCAAGCCGCCATTTTCACTTCGCCGGCACATTGAGACGATAATGGACAAATGCGGTATCCTCTTCATAGCCGTTTTGCTCATACAAGCTTCTTGCCTTCCGGTTGTGGTGCTCAGTCTGAAGTGCTAAACATTTTGCCCCCCTGCATAATCCTTTGCGGCAGAAAGCAGCCAGCCACCGGCTCCCTTTGTACGCGCCTGAGGAACGACAAATAAGTCATTTAATATGTAGATCCTTTTCATTGACACAGAAGAAAACGTTGGATAGAGCTGGGTAAAGCCTATGAATTCTCCATTTTCTTCTGCTATCAAAATAACAGACTCGTGATTTTCCAAACGAGCTTTCAAAAAAGCCTCTGCCCCTTGCAAATCGGATGCCTGTCTATAAAATTCCCGATATTGGTTAAACAACGGCGCAATGGCGGCCACATCTGATGTCTTTGCTTGGCGAATGTTCATCTCATTTCTTCCTCCCTCTTCTATCCCTAATAGAATTTTCTGTAAAACTTATTTTCCAGAATACTTTTATCATCATGCATTGAAAGAATATCACGATAATATCCATTGTTCTCACGGAAACACATGCAGGTCATTTGAACGAATTTTTTCGACAGGAATTTGTCGGGACTCAGGAGCATTTAACCTAAAAAAGCATGACATTTCAGCATAATGAACATTTACTCATGTCTATTTTCGTTCTTTTCTGTATGAAAGTAGTTATTTCGAGTCTCTACGGAAATAACGAGAGATGATATACCTAAATAGAGATAAAATCATCTCAAAAAAATGGGTCTACTAAAATATTATTCCATCTATTACAATAAATTCACAGAATAGTCTTTTAAGTAAGTCTACTCTGAATTTTTTAAAAGGAGAGGGTAAAGAGTGAGAAGCAAAAAATTGTGGATCAGCTTGTTGTTTGCGTTAACGTTAATCTTTACGATGGCGTTCAGCAACATGTCTGCGCAGGCTGCCGGAAAAAGCAGTACAGAAAAGAAATACATTGTTGGATTTAAACAGACAATGAGTGCCATGAGTTCCGCCAAGAAAAAGGATGTTATTTCTGAAAAAGGCGGAAAGGTTCAAAAGCAGTTTAAGTATGTTAACGCAGCCGCAGCAACATTGGATGAAAAAGCTGTAAAAGAATTGAAACAAGATCCGAGCGTTGCATATGTGGAAGAAGATCATATTGCACATGAATATGCGCAATCTGTTCCTTACGGCATTTCTCAAATTAAAGCGCCGGCTCTTCACTCTCAAGGCTACACAGGCTCTAACGTAAAAGTAGCTGTTATCGACAGCGGAATTGACTCTTCTCATCCTGACTTAAACGTCAGAGGCGGAGCAAGCTTCGTACCTTCTGAAACAAACCCATACCAGGACGGCAGTTCTCACGGCACACATGTAGCCGGTACGATTGCCGCTCTTAATAACACAATCGGTGTTCTGGGCGTAGCGCCAAACGCATCGTTATATGCAGTAAAAGTTCTTGACTCAACAGGAAGCGGCCAATACAGCTGGATTATTAACGGCATTGAGTGGGCTATTTCCAACAATATGGATGTTATCAACATGAGCCTTGGCGGACCTTCTGGATCTACAGCTCTGAAAACAGTCGTTGATAAAGCAGTTTCCAGCGGTATCGTCGTTGCTGCCGCTGCCGGAAACGAAGGTTCATCGGGCAGCACAAGCACAGTCGGCTACCCTGCAAAATATCCTTCTACCATTGCGGTAGGTGCGGTAAACAGCAGCAACCAAAGAGCTTCATTCTCAAGCGCAGGTTCTGAGCTTGATGTAATGGCTCCTGGCGTGTCCATCCAAAGCACACTTCCTGGAGGCACTTACGGTGCTTACAACGGAACGTCAATGGCGACTCCTCACGTTGCCGGAGCAGCAGCGCTAATTCTTTCTAAGCATCCGACTTGGACAAACGCGCAAGTCCGTGATCGTTTAGAAAGCACTGCAACATATCTTGGAAACTCTTTCTACTATGGAAAAGGGTTAATCAACGTACAAGCAGCTGCACAATAATAGTAAAAAGAAGCAGGTTCCTCCATACCTGCTTCTTTTTATTTGTCAGCATCCTGATGTTCCGGCGCATTCTCTTCTTTCTCCGCATGTTGAATCCGTTCCATGATCGACGGATGGCTGCCTCTGAAAATCTTCACAAGCACCGGAGGATTAACCTGGCTCAGCCCCGTCACGGCCAAATCCTGAAACGTTTTAACAGCGGCTTCTCTGTTCTCTGTCAACTTGATCCCATACTGGTCAGCCTTATTCTCCTGATAACGCGAGACAGCATTAGAAAAAGGCGTCACCGCAAAGCTCAAAACAGAAAACAAAAGCAATAACAGCGGAAGTGCCGCAAGATCATGCCGCCCTTCTAAATGAAACATGCTGCGGGTTAGGCGAACCGTCCGCTTGTAAAGCTTATCAATGACATAAAATCCAGCGAGCGACACGAGCAAATAGCCGGCCAGTCCGATATAGACGTGCTTCATGACATAATGGCCCATTTCGTGGCCCATAATAAACAGAATTTCTGAATCGTCAAGTTTGTTCAGCGTCGTATCCCACAATACAATCCGTTTGTTGGCCCCAATTCCTGTAACATAGGCATTCAGCGCATTTGTTTTTTCTGACATGTTCACTTCATATACATGATCAGCCGGAATATTGGCTTCATCTGCCAGCTCTAAAATTTTGCTTTCAAGCTCTTTGTTTTTCAGCGGATAAAAATCATTGTATAAAGGATCGATAATGACCGGCTGAATAAAAAACAGAAAAAGCGAAAACGGCACTGTTAACAGCCAGGCGTATAACCACCATTTTTTTTCATGCCTTTTGATCAGCCAATAAAAAACGAGAACGCAAAGCGTAAAGATTGGAAAGCTGATCCAAAAGCTGATAACCTGATCCTTAGCCCAGCTGGCCGTTGTCTGTGTGGAAATGTTATAGTCAAGCGATACTTGATATCCTATCCAATCTAAAGGCAGCGTCACCAATGTTGTAATCAGCAAAAGCACAAACACAAAACCAACGGTCTGCAAAAACCGAAAAGACACGGCCGCTTCCATCCATTTCTTAATTTTCTTTGAAACACCGCTGACCAGCAGAACAAAAAACAGAAACCAATCAAGTGGTACCCCGATAAAAAATAAAAAATTCTTGACATTCGAATACTGCTCGGCCACTGCCAACTCAGACGGCTTCATGAAAGAAGCCGGATCAGCCTGCGTCCCTTTCACGGCTTCCGGTATTGCGGAATCACCCGACAGGAAAAAATACCAATAAAAAAACAGCCCGTACAGCACGTAAGCAAGTCCTGCTGCCGCAATCCACTTGCGCATAACGCCTCACTCCTCACATCAACCCGTTACTTCTATTCTAATCATAAATTCAAATTCTTAGAACCAAGCTGTGTTCCGCACTTTTCCACCCTTTTAAGCATGGAAAGCCCGATCGCTGGGAAAACTAACAATGTTTGGAGTGATGAAAATGAAAAAAATAGTGGCAGCCATCGTGGTAATCGGTCTTGTGTTTATAGCATTTTTCTATCTTTACAGCCGATCAGGCGATGTGTATCAATCGGTAGACGCGGATTTGATCACACTGTCTTCAAGCGGCCAGGAAGATATCGAGATTGAAAAAAGACAGCACGTCAAAGATATGCTGGATATTATGAATCAGGGAAAACAGGTGAAGACAGAAAAAACATCAGCCCCTGATTACGAAGGGACAATCAAGTTTCATAAAGACCGGTATGACTCATTCAGACTATGGATTGACGGCAGCCAGCAAGCCGTTTTTTTGAAGGATGGCACATACTACAAATTAAGCAAAAATGATACAAAGGCGCTGCTAAATATTATTAAAAAAGAAGCAAAGGATTGAAAATGAAAAAGCGAAGCTAACCGCTTCGCTTTTTCATTTTATTGGGGCAAAATATCTCTCAGTGCCCGTCTGAGCATTTTCCCCGTCGCATTTTTCGGAATATCGTCAAGAAACGTAATGGCGGCAGGCCGCTTGTATTTTGCCAGATGCTTTTCACAGTGCTTCATGATGTCCTCTTCTGTTACCCCAGAGCGTTTCGGCACCACATATCCCTTTACCGCTTCCCCGCTTTGGGGGTCCGGCACGCCGATGACAACCGCCTCCTTGACGTCCGGATGGCTGTACAGCACCTCCTCCACCTCCCGCGGATACACATTGTATCCTCCTACAATGATCATGTCTTTTTTCCGGTCAACAATGTAAAAATAGCCGTCCTCATCCCGTCTTGCCAAGTCCCCCGTATAAAGCCAGCCGTCTTTTAAGGCATGCTCTGTTTCCATCGGCATTTTATAATAGCCCTTCATCACGTTGGGGCCTTTCACGATCAATTCGCCGACCTGGTGAGCGGGCAGCTCGCGTCCGAGCGGATCTACGACCTTGTTTTCGACATGTAAGATACTTGTCCCGATGGAGCCCGGCTTTCTGCCCCTGTCAAACGGGTTAAAGCACGTGACGGGTGATGCTTCCGAGAGCCCGTAGCCTTCCAAAATGGTAACACCGAATTTTTCTTCAAACGCCGTCAGCAACGCGACTGGCATGGCCGCGCCTCCCGAAATGCACAGCCGGATGGAAGAAAAATCATCTTTCTTTCCGTTTTCATGCTGAAACAAGTAATTATACATCGTAGGTACACCGGCAAAAATGGTCGCCTGCTGCTGCTTAACAAGCTTAAAAACAGATGCCGGACTGAATTGAGGCTCAATCAAGACAGTTGCGCCGCTCATCAGCGGTGCATTCATGCAGACGGTTAAACAAAACACGTGAAACATGGGAAGAGCGCAGACCACATTGTCCTTCTCATCCATTCCCAAATAGCCTGCGACATCGTTGGCATTGCTGTACAAATTCTGATGAGTCAGCATCGCGCCTTTCGGTTTTCCAGTCGTTCCTGACGTATATAAAATAACCGCGGTATCATCAGGGACAAGTTCTTGGTTTTGTTTAGCGGCAGATGTCGGCCGCAGTATTTTTGCAAACGTTGTCATTTTCATCCTGACCTCTGGGTCCGCAGCTTCCGGCTCTGCCTCCCCCGTCTGGCATAAAATGACGAGCTCAACCTTTGGCAGCGATTCATTCATGCTCTCATAAAGCGGCAAAAGCTGGCTAACGCCCACGATCGCCTTTACATCACCATTTGTCAGCATATAACCAATTTCTGTCGGCGTGTACAACGGATTGATGGGAACAACCACGATCCCAGCTTTTAAAGCGCCAAAAAACGCGATGATAAAATCAGGCGAATTGCCAAGCAGCAAAGCTAGATGGTCCCCTTTCTCCATACCGGCTTCCTGAAGGCCGTCCGCAAATCGCTGAATATGTTCATTCAGCTCTTGATACGTCATCTTGTGATCTTTAAACTTGCATGCGATGCTGTCGGGCTTCTCAGATGCTGTTTCTTCCAATTTTGAAACAAGATTCATTCTCCCACCCCTTAAAGTGAATGAATAGTCATTCATTATTGAAGCCAAGCTTTCTCCTCCATTATAGAGAAACAGAAAAAAACACTCAAGAGCAAAAAGCCCTGAGTGTCAGTACTGTCATAGTTTCTTCAATGCTTCGGCAATCGGCGTATCTCCTTCTGTCAGATCAAAGGCCCGATTTTCCGTATTCTTCTCATCTAAAGAGGCAATGACCGTTTTTGCAACGTCATCACGGGAAATAAATCCCCGCTCCAGATCCTTCGCTGCTGAAACAGTTCCCGTTCCAGGCTCATTGCGAAGGCCTCCCGGACGGATAATCGTATAGGTTAAACCGCTCGCTACCAGAATTTTATCAGCATAATGCTTGGCCACATAATAAGGTTTGAGTGCCTCATTCCAATTTTCACGGTTATGGGCTTGCAGGGCGCTGACCATAATAAACCGTTTGATTCCGGCAATGTCCGCAGCTTCAATGGCTTTTGCCGCTCCATCAAGATCCACCAGCAGCGTTTTATCATAGCCTGTGCTGCCGCCGGAACCGGCTGTGAAAATGATCGCGTCACAGCCTTTTGCCGCAGCGGCGATTTCTTCCGGGCTGCCCTCCAGATTCGCAAGCACAGCTTCTGCACCGGCAGCTTCAAGAGACGCTTTCTGTTCTTCTTTTCTGACCATCGCTCTGATGGAATGATCAGGATTATCTTGGAATAAAGAGACGAGTCTTTGCCCGATTTGTCCGTTCGCTCCGATTAAAAACACTTTCATGTGAATCCCTCCTGCCTCCATTATTTCAAAAACACAACCGCTCTTTCAAACGATGTGTTTTGCCTTAATAAATCAGATCAAGGAAATCCTCTTTCGTAATGTTCCCAAAGTAATGCTTGAGATTCACACCTTCGAGCACATCAGCGATGACGCTGCGTTCGTATTGTTTTCCGACCAGCAGGTTTTCAATTTCAGATACATCACCGACACCAAAGAAATCTCCGAAGATTTTGCAGTCCTCGATTTTGCCTTTCTTGACTTCCAGGCGCAAATCGATCGATCCAACCGGATAACGCTTCGAATGATTAAGGTTAAATTTCGGCGAGCGGCCGTAGTTCCAATCCCAATTCTGATAGCGCTCTTTCGAAATTTGATGAATGGTCTCCCAATCTTTTTCCGTCAGCTTATACTCCGGCACGTTTCCAATGTCGTTTGTGTTAAAAATATGGCGAAGCAAATGGCTGCGGAATTCTTCGGTGGTCATTTTATCATCGAGAAACTCACTGATGTTTGCCACTCGGCTTCTGATCGATTTGATGCCTTTTGATTCAATTTTATCCTTTTTCACCTTTAATGCTGATACAACATGATCAATGGCTGAATCAAACATGAGGGTGCCGTGGCTGAAAATACGGCCTTTCGTTGCAAACTGAGCGTTTCCGGATATTTTCCGGCCATCTACTACAATGTCGTTCCGGCCGCTTAATTCGGCTTCAACCCCAAGCTGATGTAACGCCTGAATCACCGGCTCAGTGAATTTTTTAAAGTTATGAAAGCTGTCCCCGTCATCCTTGGTAATAAAGCTGAAGTTCAAGTTCCCCAGATCATGGTACACAGCGCCCCCGCCTGATAAACGGCGGACGACGATAATCCCGTTTTCCTCAACATATTTTGTATTGATTTCTTCTATTGTATTTTGGTTTTTCCCAATGATAATAGACGGTTGATTCACATAAAAGAGCAAATATTGCTGTTCAGGGTCTAAATGCTTGACACAGTACTCCTCGATAGCAAGATTGATCCGCGGATCATTGATATTTTGATTGTCTATAAATAACATGGTGCTCCTCCTTTATCCTTCCCACACAAAACCTGATTTCGCAATATTCACTTCTCCGTTAAAAACGGTTTTCGCTTCTTTGCGAAGGTTGTCATGCACGCCAAAATGCGGCAAATGTGTCAGCAGCAGTTCTCCCGCTCCCGCTTCGTTTGCAATGCGCCCGGCTTCCAGGCTGTTCATATGGCCTGCACTTGTTCCGTCTTGATCGGCATAAAAATTGCATTCCGAGATCAATAAATCAGCATCTTTCGAAAACGGTATAAATGAATCCTGATAGCTGGAATCAGCAGTATAAACGACAGTGTGGCTGCCGTCAGTAATCCGCATGGCATAGCACGTCACCGGGTGAATCGTTTTTAAAAAGGTGATCGTAAACGGACCGGCAGTCAGCGGCTGATCCGGCTGATAGGCGATCCCTTTTGTATGTGTTTTATATGTAAGCTTTTGAAACTGTTCTATATCAGCATCATGTGCGTAAATCGGAAGCGTATGCTCTCCTTTGCCGAGAAACGAACCGACTTGCTTGGCAAATTGAAGCGGCCCGATATCAGCGATATGGTCATGGTGATAATGAGACAGAACGACCGCATCCAGCTTTTCCGCCGGCACATATCCGAACAGCTTAGACAATACGGCACTGCCGCAATCAACAAGCAGAGAGTAATCACCTGATTGAAACAAATAGCCTGACGTCGCTTCATTTGCGGCCGGAAAACCGCCATAGCATCCGATAACTGTAACTTTCATAATGTCCTCCTATCTTTTCAAAAAAATTGATCCTCCTTCAATATACCCATTTTTCTTGAAAAAAGCATGTTTTAAACATTGTATCAAAACAGTTATTGATTTTTTCAATCTGTTATATTACAATGAAATCACTACAAAGGGGAAAGAGGGATTGGTTATGCTGGGGAAAATCACAGAATTTTTTAGAAACCTGCCTTCGAAAAAGTGTGCGGAATGCGGAAAAAAGATAGAAGAGCAGCATGAGTGCTATGGTAATATCTGCAATGACTGTATAAAAGTAAACGATTTGTAATGAGCGAAAATCCCGCGCCTTACGCGTGGGATTTTCTTATTTTTTCACATATCTCTTAATTTTGAAATAATAGTCAGGTTAGGTCAAAGCTCACCTGTTTTTAGATAATTCTGGTGATTATCATAATGTCATTGAATATTCTTTATTTTCGAAATATAATTTACTATAGACGAATTGATTTCTTATCTATTATAATTTGATCTAATAGTGAGATTAAATATATGTCTATTCATGATATATGTTGATACTTTGTTTTTTGGGAGGTAATCTATGAAAAGAATTAAGTTTGGATTAGCCACACAAATATTCGTTGGACTTATTCTAGGTGTCATTGTTGGCGTCATTTGGTATGGCAACCCAGCATTGCCTACTTACCTGCAGCCAATCGGGGATCTCTTTTTACGCTTAATCAAAATGATAGTGATTCCTATTGTTGTCTCCAGCTTAATCATCGGTGTAGCCGGTGCAGGAAATGGAAAGCAAGTCGGTAAATTAGGCTTCAGAACGATTCTGTACTTCGAGATCATCACGACTTTTGCCATTATTCTCGGACTAGCCCTTGCAAACATCTTCCATCCGGGTACAGGAGTTAATATACACGAAGCTCAAAAATCGGACATCAGTCAATATGTTGAAACTGAAAAAGAACAAAGTAATAAATCAGTGGCGGAAACGTTCCTCCATATTGTGCCGACAAACTTCTTCCAGTCATTGGTCGAAGGGGATCTTCTAGCCATCATCTGCTTTACAGTACTATTTGCATTGGGTATTTCCGCGATCGGTGAAAGAGGCAAGCCTGTATTAGCCTTTTTTGAAGGTGTATCCCATGCCATGTTCCACGTTGTAAACCTTGTGATGAAAGTGGCGCCATTCGGCGTTTTCGCTCTTATCGGAGTGACTGTGTCTAAATTCGGACTCGGTTCTCTTATCTCTCTCGGAAAGCTCGTCGGATTGGTTTATGTCGCGCTTGCTTTCTTCTTAATTGTTATTTTCGGGATTGTCGCAAAAATTGCCGGCATCAGCATCTTCAAGTTCCTTGCTTACATGAAGGACGAAATCTTACTGGCGTTCAGTACGTCCAGCTCTGAAACGGTTCTTCCGCGCATTATGGAAAAAATGGAGAAAATCGGATGTCCGAAAGGCATTGTTTCCTTTGTTATTCCGATCGGTTACACGTTTAACTTAGACGGTTCCGTTCTCTATCAATCTATTGCCGCACTCTTTTTAGCACAGGTATATGGCATTGATTTGACGATTTGGCACCAAATTACGCTTGTGCTCGTCTTAATGGTGACATCTAAAGGGATGGCTGCCGTGCCTGGTACTTCTTTTGTTGTCTTGCTTGCAACGCTTGGCACCATCGGCGTTCCGGCTGAAGGACTTGCCTTTATTGCCGGCGTAGACCGCATCATGGATATGGCACGTACAGTTGTCAACCTGACTGGTAACGCGCTTGCTGCCGTTGTGATGTCTAAATGGGAAGGCATGTTTAATCCTGCGAAAGCAGAAACTGTTATGTCCCAATCGAAAACAGAACAAAACGCAACCATTTCTGGTTAATGAAAAGCCTGCGGGGTTCTTGCCCCGCAGGCTTTTTTTAATCTTTAACGAGCACAAACAGCTCTGTAATCAAAACAGTATCCTCATTCAGCTCCAGTTCACCGCTTTTGATCAGTTCCGCCCATGCCATCTGATGATCCTCTTGAAACTCCTCAATTCGGTCTCCATTGCCCTCTCCTTTGACTAACCTCATATCAGGCGCACCAAAGCTGGTTTCAAAGACATCTGTTACTTTTATATTGCATCTTGGATTGTCATGTTTATCATAAACGGTAACAAGCTGACCCGCTGTTTGATAAACGTCCCTCAATTCATCTTTTGAATACAATGATTTCGGCGCGCACGTGGCGGTTTTTTCTCCGGCAAGGATCTGCTGAATCAGCTGTTCTCCCAACCCGTCATCACCTTCCCAGCCGAATGTGCTTTTCAGCTTATAAATCTTCATTGGTCCTCCCCCTTATACCATTGGTGACTGTACATAGTAATACAGAAGCTTAGCGGTATGGCGAAGAGATGATTTATGGGTGCGTTCAAATGCATGGGAAGCATCAATTCCCGGCCCTATGAGGCCATGCACAATATCATGCCCGGATTTGATCGCTGCTGACGCATCAGACCCGTAGTACGGATATATATCAAGCTTATAGTCGATATGATGCTTCTCGGCTAATTGAACTAAATGCTTTCTGAGCTGATAATGATACGGCCCGCTCGCATCCTTCACACAGATTGATACTGAATACTCATCTGTCGCCTGCCCGTCACCGATAGCCCCCATATCAACCGCCAAATATTCAACTGTTTCAGGAGGAATATTCGAATTTCCGCCGTAACCGATTTCTTCATTATTTGAAATAAGAAAATGGGTTGTATACGGCAGCTCAATGTCTTCTGTTTGAATTTGATGAATTAAGCGGAGCAATAAGGCGACGCTTGCTTTGTCATCCAAATGGCGCGATTTAATAAATCCGCTTGATGTGATCTCGACACGTGGATCAAACGACACAAAGTCTCCGACGCCAATGCCAAGCTCCTCCGTATCTTTCCGGCAGTGAACAGGTTCATCTAGGCGGATCTCCATATTCTCTTGATTCCGCTCAGCCTTTCCCGCGTCTTTGTATACGTGCACAGACGTTTGATGCATTAAAATTGTGCCTGTGTACGTTTTTCCCGAGGCGGTTTCAATTTGGCAATACTCCCCCTCAATCGAGTTGTAGCGGAACCCGCCGATTAAGTCGATTTTCAGCCGGCCGTCCGCTTTAATCTCCTTCACCATAGCGCCGAGGGTGTCAACGTGCGCTGTCAGCATACGATGCCGGGATGTGTCGCGTCCTGGAAGCGTTGCAATTAAGCCGCCCTTGTGGTTCCGAACCGTTTCTACCTTCCATTCTTTTAAAAGGCTTTCAATATAATTGATCACCTCATATGTATTTCCTGTCGGGCTTGGGATCGATACAAGTTCTTTAATGAGCTCCATCGTTTTACGTACGGACGTCATAGGGCATTCCTCCTTTTATTTTCTACTTAAAATATACTCTTTTCCCGAGGGACCCGTCCAATCTTTTCCTATCAATCTCTCATATGCTGTAGAGAGCATGGGAAGAGGAGGGATATCTATGTGCTGTCGTCATTCACATGAACAGAAATGTCGTTGTCACGATTGGTTCGATGATTTTTGGTTCTTTGACGAGTGGTTCGATAAAGATTTCCACGACCATTGCAAGAAAAAGAAAGAATGCCATGACCCTTGCGAGAAGAAGAAGAAAAAGAAACACCATTGTTTCTCTTGTAAAAAACACAGACATTCTTGCTGTCATTGCTAAAGACTGAATCAGAAATATTCTGATGACCCATGCTTAATGAATATTTCCATTCACATTTTTCCAAGCGGGCATTGCTGCTGCTTGGACCTTTTATTGAAACACCCTTTTTGCTTTTACAATCCAATAAACTGATAAAGACGCTATAAGAGCAACAATGATTTCAACAGCAGCAGCATGCTCTATGATTCCTCTCTGATATAAAACCGCCGGTACATTAAACAGTGCATGTAAAAGAATAGAATACAACAAAAACAGCGGCCGGCGGCTTTTAACCGCGTACAAAACAAGCAGAGACAGCCCAATTTGAACGGCAATGGCACTGATTCTTTCTATTCCGCCCAGCATCCATTCATACGAAGGAGTATGCAGCAGCTGCTCCTGTATCGGCAAAAGCGCCTGTTTGACGTCGCCATTGACCAAAAGCTGTTCAAACGTCCCGCTATTGATTGCAAATGCGTATACAATAAGTGAGATAGAGGACAAGCCTGTAATCAGGATGGCTTCAAGCCCGCCATGGCCTGCCCCGAAAGCCAGACCATCCGCCCAAGTATGATGGCGCTTCATAAAAAATCGCATCATCATATACCTTCCGCACTCCTCAAAAATTCCAGCCATCAAGCAGCCGTAAATGCCATACCATAATGGATGTTGCATCGCTTCTTTCGTCATTTCATTCACTTGCAGTACATAAACATGAACGCCGCCTTCCAGCAGCTGAGCGAAGACAAAAAACGTGAGAGCGCCAATAAAAAACACTTTAAGCGAGGCGCCATACTTTCGCTTAAACCATACAATCAGCCCGATTGGCAACAGAAACGCAATAGCCCCGGATAATGCCAAAAAGACTACTGCTTCTTGACTGACCATTTTTCAGCCTCCTTTTTCTTTTTCATAGATTCCCTATTCTACACTTCTCTTTTTTTGTAAAAAAACCTTCTTTTTAGTACCAGATACTAATATCTAGTGTTATAATCTGACCATAAGGAGTGATTCATATGTCAAAAGCAAAAATTACAGCTATCGGCACCTATGCGCCGAGCAGACGCTTAACCAATGCAGATTTAGAAAAGATCGTTGATACCTCTGATGAATGGATCGTTCAGCGCACAGGAATGAGAGAACGCCGGATTGCGGATGAACATCAATTTACCTCTGATTTATGCATAGAAGCTGTGAAGAATCTCAAGAGCCGTTATAAAGGAACACTTGATGATGTCGATATGATCCTCGTTGCCACAACCACATCCGATTACGCCTTTCCGAGTACGGCATGCCGCGTACAGGAATATTTCGGCTGGGAAAGCACCGGCGCGCTGGATATTAATGCGACATGCGCCGGGCTGACTTACGGCCTCCATTTGGCAAATGGATTGATCACATCTGGCCTTCATCAAAAAATTCTCGTGATCGCCGGAGAGACGTTATCAAAGGTAACGGATTATACCGATCGAACGACATGCGTTCTGTTCGGCGATGCCGCGGGTGCGCTGTTAGTGGAACGAGATGAAGAGACGCCGGGATTTCTTGCGTCTGTACAAGGAACAAGCGGGAACGGCGGCGATATTTTGTATCGTGCCGGACTGCGAAATGAAATAAACGGTGTGCAGCTTGTCGGTTCTGGAAAAATGGTGCAAAACGGACGCGAGGTATATAAATGGGCCGCACGAACCGTCCCTGGCGAATTTGAACGGCTTTTACATAAAGCAGGACTCAGCTCTGATGATCTCGATTGGTTTGTTCCTCACAGCGCCAACTTGCGCATGATCGAGTCAATTTGTGAAAAAACACCGTTCCCGATTGAAAAAACGCTCACTAGTGTTGAGCACTACGGAAACACGTCTTCGGTTTCAATTGTTTTGGCGCTCGATCTCGCAGTGAAAGCCGGGAAGCTGAAAAAAGATCAAATCGTTTTGCTTTTCGGGTTTGGCGGCGGATTAACCTATACAGGATTGCTTATTAAATGGGGAATGTAACAAAAAAAGAACTTGTTTCCAAGGAAACAAGTTCTTTTTCTTTATGAAGCCGGCTGTTCTTCTGATGATTCTTCCTTCCGGCTTAACATTGTAAAGTAAGTAATGCTTAGTGCAATCATGACGAGGGCGATGCCGATTAAGACGCCGGCCATCTGCCACATGTAGCCAAAGTCACCGTTTGAAATGACTGCTCTGAATCCGTTAATGCTGTAGGTCATCGGCAATGCACCATGGATGACCTGATAGAAATTCGGAAGCAATTCCAGCGGGAAGGTTCCTCCGCTCGCTCCCAGCTGCAGCACTAAAATAATGACTGCGATAAATCGTCCCGGGTTGCCCATCGTTGTAGCCAAAAATTGAATTATCGCCAGGAAAGCTAGACTCGTAATGATCGTAAACACGTAAAATCTCCACGTGCTCTCTACCTCGAGACCAATTCCCAATAGAAGAACCGTCGCCACAATCAATGATTGAATGATTCCTACAAGCATCATGACATTGAATTTGCTGAAGAACCACTCAAAACCGTTTCTCGGACGTCCTGACGCTTCCTTCAGCGGGAAGACAACCGTCAGCATGATGCCGCCGACATATAAGCCCATTGACAGGATATAAGGTGTCAGCCCTGTACCGTAGTTAGGAACGGAATGAATGGCATCATCTTTGGTTTTAACCGGATCTGCAAACATGCCATATGTTTGATCATCAGCATCGATATCTCCTGTTTGGTCAGCCGCATCCTTCAGCTTACTAGACAGCTCTCCTGTGCCGTCCAATAACTTGCCTAAACCTGTATCAAGTGATGCAGATCCGTCTGCAAGTTTTGATGATCCGCTTTGGACCTGTTTAGACCCGTCTAACAGCTTAAACAATCCGCCGGATACTTGGCTGCTTCCTGTCACCAATTGCTCTGAGCCCGCTTTTGCTTTTGCGAATTGCTTATTATATTCACCGATGCCCGCTGTCAGTTTATTTTGGTTTTCTGTCAGCTGCTGTGAACCATTGTATATCTTCTCAGATCCAGCAGTTAATTTGTCAATCGCATCTTGAGTGGCTTTTGCGCCGTTATAAAGCTTAGCGGTAGCTTCCGGCAATGCCTTCACCTGGGCAACCTCCGCTTTCACATCTTCCAATGAGCTTTTTATCGTTGCGATGTCAGGCAGCTGATCAGCTGAAGGAAGCCCACTTAAAATTTCATCAAAATCAGGCGCATCAACTTTCGGAAGCTGCTTTTCAACAGAGCTGATCAACTGGCTTTTTTGCTCCGCTGTTAAGAAATCACTCGAATTGATGAGATTTTTGAATGCCTGATCACGGTTTTTTAAGCTGTTTTCAAAGTCAGACAGCTGTTTTTTAAATTCCTTCATCGCAGTTTCTGACTTTTCCAGGTTGTTCACAGCTGTTTCAAGCTGTGTTAAATCGAGCGCATTTATGAGTTTTTCCGCTTTTGCTGCTTTTTCCGACTCTTCTTGCGCTTTACTGTTGAGCTGATCCAGCCCGTTTGTCAGATTAGGCAAGCCCTGCTGCACCTTTTGAAGGCCGGCATTCAGTTCATTCAGTTTGCCCGTTATCTTGCCAGATCCTGTTGCAAGCTGACCAGATTTATCATAAATCTGGTTGCTGCTGTCCTGGAATTTCCCAAGCGAGCTGTCAAGTGATTGGATGCCGCTCGTCACCTGAGCCGCTCCATCTGCAAGCTGCGCTGTTTTGTCACTGATGGTAGCGGTACTTTCCTTCAGCTTCGCCAGATTTTCTTTCAGCTGGGCGCTTCCGTTTTTCGCATCCTTTGTGCCGTCATCAATTTTTTTCGCGCCGCTGCTCGCGTCGCTCAAACCTTTTGCGATATCTTTAAAGTTATCAAAAATAACTTTCGTATATTGCTCGGTCACTTCTTTTGAAACAGAGGCTTTCAGTTTATCAATTGCTTTTTCGCCGATCGTTGCCCCTACATAGTTGGACCCTGCATTTGTATGGTATTTCAGATCCAATTTTTTCGGATTTTTGTCTAATACAGTGCTGGCATTCTTAGAAAAATCCTCAGGAATCTCGACAACTAAATAATATTTTTGATTCAATAAGTCCTTTAACGATTGGTCGAGATCATTGGAAAAATGCCAATCAAAGTTGTTATTATCCTTTAATTCTTTGACCAGATCATCACCGATTTGAAGTTTTTCTCCTTCATACGTTGCTCCCTTGTCTTGGTTGACGACAACGACAGGCAGCTGGTCAACTGTGCCGTACGGGTCCCAATAAGCCTTTAAGAATACGCCGCTGTAAATAAGCGGGACAAACAAAATGGCGATGATGGGAATCAATAATTTTTTACTTGTTACGATGTCTTTCCACTGACTTCGTATTGTGTTCATCCTGATGCCTCCATTCTAAAACTGACTCATCATGAAAAATGGTCATTTTCTTGCAAAGAGAAAGGATTATCTAGTTCGCTGACAATCCTTTGACAACATACAATTCAAGCAGTCCCGCAATTGTCTCTTTATCAAGCGGGGGGTGTTGTTTTTCCCAGTCAAAAATGAGCGCGATATAAAGCTTCAGCATCACAAAGGCTGTCAGCTCAGGGTCGCACGGCTTGATTGCGCCGCTTTTGATCCCGTCTTCAATCTTACTTTTGATATAAGACAGTATGGCTCGCTCCATTTTCTGGATCACTTCCTGAACAGCCATTGTACCAATCTCGGCATTCTCTTGGAAAATTTTAATCGTCAGCTGATGTGTTTTCCTGAACTCCAGAATGGCAAACAGCGCTCTGTGCACATTTTCATGGAACGGAAGGTTCGGCTCCATCGCTTCATCCGCTTTTTGCTTCATTTCCTTTAATAAAGTAGTGAAAATCTCGTCAAACAGCTCTTCTTTGTTTTTGAAAAAAGTATAAATGGTTCCCTTCCCCACGTTCGCAAGTTTTGCGACAAGATCCATTGTCGTCGCTTTATACCCGAACTGCGTGAAAGACTTTGTAGCCGCCTCCAAAATGAGCTTTTTTCGATCTATTGACATTGTATTCACCTCGAAACTGACCATTTGAACATTTTAGTCATTAAGTACATATGCAAATGTATCATAACCTTCCGTTCAATTCAATCATTTTTTTACACAATATTGCCATTGCACATCAAAAAACCTCCGCGATAAAGCGGAGGTTTTAGCTGAATAAATAGGTAAGCGCGTCAGACACGGCAGCTTTTCCTTGATCAATGCAGTCGGGAATGCCGACACCTTCGAAAGAAGCGCCTGTCATATAAACACCCGGATACGCAGATGCAAGTGCTTCACGCAACTCCTTGATACGCTGCTTATGGCCGACATGGTACTGCGGCATGCTTTCATGCCATCGGGTGACACATGTCATTTCCGGCTCGCCGTTTATGTTCATGACTTTCTTTAAGTCTTCTAACACAATGTTGATAATGTCATTATCTGATAGATCGACAATGGATTCGTCTCCAGCTTTTCCGACATATGCCCGAAGCAGCGTTTTGCCTTCCGGCGCTGCGTGCGGCCATTTTTTATTCGTCCACGTACAGGCTGTGATCGCAAAGTCACTGTTTCTTGAAATGACAAAACCCGTGCCCTCATGCTCCATTTGGACGGTGCCTTCAGGGAAACCTAAAGCGACGTTTGCCACGGATGTGGAGTGCATATTTTTCAAATGAGAAATGGCAGGAAGCTCAGAAAGCATTCCCGCAGCCGCTTTATGCGGAGCAGTCACAATTACTGAATCAGCATCAAGTGTGACGCCGTTATCCAGTTCGAGCGAATAGCCAGAGCCGCTATGGCTGAGTTTGGTCACTTTTGTGCCTTTATACACCTTCGTCAGCTTTAACTGCTTTTCGATCTCTTCTACAAGGGTCTGCAAACCGGTTGACAGAGTCTGGAACTGCCCTTGTTTTTTTGCCGTCAGCTGCTGGCCTGAGCCTTGAGGCCTTGTTTTTTTCATGCCGAGAATCAGGCTTCTATGCTTTTGTTCCGTCTGGTAAAATTGCGGAAATGTCGACATCAGGCTGAGCTTGTCAATGTCGCCTGCGTAGATCCCTGATAGAAGCGGCTCGATTAAGTTCTCGACCACTTCATCTCCGACACGTCTGCGGAAGAATTCTCCCAATGACTGATCATCCTTTGTTTTGCTTGCAGGCAGGATGAAATCCATAGCAGCTCTCGCCTTCCCGGACAAGGAAAACAGACCCGTAGAAACAAACGGCGCAATTTTTGTCGGTATCCCCATTACAGCGCCCTTCGGCATTGGATGCAGGGTGCGGTTTACAAGCACATAGGATTGTCCAGTCGCATTGTTGACAAGCAAATGCTCAAGACCTAAGTCTTTAACAAGCTGCGGGGCGCTTTTCTTTCGTTCCAGAAATGAGTCTGGCCCTCTTTCGATGATATAGCCGTCTTTCTTGACAGTCTGGATTTTCCCGCCGACTCTCGGACTTGCCTCAACAAGTGTCAGCTCAAGCGGCAGATTCTTTTCTTTGATTTCTTTTTCCATATAGAAGGCGGCGGCTAAACCGGTAATGCCGCCGCCGATGATGACTACATGTTTTTTGCCGTCACTCATGTTCATCGCCTTCTTTAACGTCCTAATTTTTTTAATACGACTGTTGCCAAAGCATCAATAAATTCAGGCTTGGCATTTGGCATTTCCGGCCGGTAATAGCTTGCGCCGATATCGTCAGTAACCACTTTGCATTCATAATCATTATCATAAAGCACTTCTAAGTGATCCGCGACAAATCCAACAGGAACATATACAAATGCTTGATAGCCTTTTTGTTCGAATAAATCACGTGTTAAATCCTGAACATCGGGTCCGAGCCAAGGATCAGGCGTGTTCCCTTCACTTTGCCAGCCGACAGCATATTCGGAAACGCCTGCGCCTTCAGCAATCAATTTCGCCGATTCATGCAGCTGGTCCGGGTACGGGTCTCCAAATTCTTTGATTTTTTCTGGCAGGCTGTGTGCGGATACGATAAGCATTGCGTTTTCTCTTTCATCCTCAGGCATTGACGCATATGTTTCCTTCACTCGGTCAACCCAATATGTCACGAACTTCGGTTCATCGTACCAGCTTTCAACTGACGTAATCGTTAAGCCGCCGAGTTTTTCAGCCTCTTCTTTGGCACGTTTGTTGTAGGACTGAACGCTGAACGTGGAGAAATGTGGCGCCAGCACGATGCTGACTGCTTCTGTAATGCCATCCTTATGCATCTCTGCTACGGCGTCTTCAATAAACGGCTCGATATGCTTCAGTCCGATATACGCTTTAAATGTAATCTCATCCTGAATTTCATTCAAGTGCTGTTCCAGATTATGCGCCTGCTCTTCTGTGATTTTGGCAAGCGGTGAAATGCCGCCAATCGCTTCGTATCTGTCTTTCAAATCTTGAAGCATTTCAGGTTCAGGCTTTCTGCCTCTTCTGATATGTGTATAATAACGTTCAATATCTTCTTCCTTATAAGGCGTGCCGTACGCCATCACGAGAAGCCCCATTTTCTTTCTACTCACTGTTTACACCCTCTTTAATGATCTGATACAAACATTTTGACAGGATATCATTAAGATACCAAAAGATATGCTTAGGAATATTGACCCATTTTTTTATTTTGTGAATATTCATGGACAAATGCTGTCAGTTTTTTCAAAACCTCGGGACTGACGTCAGGAAATACCCCATGGCCAAGATTGAAAATGAAGCCGTCTGATTTCATACCCTGATCAAGTATTTCCTTTGTTTTCTTCTCAATGACTTCCCATGGCGCAAGCAAAATGGACGGGTCCAGGTTGCCCTGCACTGTTTTAGTAATTCCTTTTGACCTGGCTTCATCAATGCCGAGTCTCCAGTCAAGCCCGACAACATCGAGAGGAAGGTCATGCCAATCACCTGCAAGATGGCTTGCGCCAACGCCAAACATGATCAGCGGCACATTCTCCTTTGCGAGCTCTGAAAAAATCCGGTTCATTACGGGTTTGATGTATGTTCTGTAATCTGCCTGATTCAATGCGCCGACCCACGAATCAAAGATTTGAATCGCTTTTGCGCCTGCCTCAATCTGCGCTTTCACGTACACGATGATCATGTCGGCAAGCTTGGACATCAGCAGATTCCATGCATCCGGCATGCTGTACATGAAGGCTTTTGTTTTATTGTAGTTTTTCGACGGGCCGCCTTCGATCATATAGCTTGCAAGCGTAAAAGGCGCACCTGAGAAACCGATGAGCGGGACGTTCAGCTGCTCATTGACAAGCAGTTTAATTGTCTCAAGCACGTACGGCACGTCCTGTTTCGGATCAATTTGGCCGAGTTTTTCAATGTCCGCCAGAGACCGGATTGGCTGATCAATCACAGGACCGATCCCGTTTTTGATTTCAACATCCACACCGATTGACGGCAGCGGCGTCATGATATCTTTATAAAGGATTGCAGCATCGACTCCGTATTGCTCAACCGGCAGTCTTGTGACATACGCACAAAGTTCGGGCTGATGGGTGATCTCAAACAATCCGTACTTTTCCTTCAGCTTGCGGTATTCCGGCTGTGAGCGCCCTGCTTGCCTCATATACCACACAGGCGTGTGATCCGCTTTTTCTCCCCGCGCAGCTTTTAAAAACGTCTCGTTAAACGTTTCTCGTTTACTCATCTGATTTCCACCTTTCATACGGCAACCATACGTTCGTATTTCTTGACTTATTACACTATACCTTGTTTTAGGCAAATGGTATAGAAATGTAGCTCAAAGTTCAAAAAATCGCCGAATTCCATTAAGAGGAAAACAATTTTGGCTGAACGTAATCGGTTCCTTCCCCTTCTCTTTTTGTCTGTGTATTATAAGGCACAATTTTATAAGACGCGCCCGAAAATAAGTTGGCATAAGGAATTTCATAGCTTCCTTTCCCTTCAACCGAATCAAGAAGCGTCTCCTTGCCTTCCTTGTTTACATAAATTCTGTATACGGCCCGATCATCCTCTTGAGCGTCCCACTTTAATTCAATAGTAAAGAGCCCCGCTGCTTTAAATGTGTAATCGGCTGTGAGTGTTTTGACCGGCTTCAGCTCAATCGGGCTTTCCAGTTCTTTAACGTTTTTAGGCTTTGTGAACACATGACCGGTTTCTCCTGCCTGTGTCAAAATATCCTTAAACAGCCGCGTCGAGTATGAGCTCCCGGCTTTCAAATAATGGCTTTGATCCGTTTTGTCATAGCCCATCCAGACTGCCCCGGTTATTTTCGGCGTATAGCCTGCAAACCAGGCGTCCTTTGTCGCGCCGGAGACGCCTGTATAAGATGTAGAACCTGTTTTTCCCGCCAGGTCCCCGTGATAGGTGCCGGACGTGGCCGTTCCCTTTTTGACTACCTGCTGCAGCATTCTCGTCATATTCCAAGACGTCTGCTTGCTGAAAACCCGCTTTCCTTCCTCTTTATGATCGGCTATTGTTTCTCCGTCTTCATCTATTATGCTCGAGATAAAGAAGGGTTCAGTATACGTTCCATTCGCGGCAAATGTATGAAACGCGCCGGCAAGCTGGAGCGGCGAAACGCCTTTTTCCAAGCCGCCTAGAGCAAGAGCAAGGCCTTCATCAGGGATATCAATGCCGTTTGCTTTCAAATAAGATTTTCCTGTTTCGACGCCGATCTCATTCAGCGTCCAGACAGCCGGCGCGTTTTTGCTGTACGTAATGGCGTCAGACATAGTGACTTCGCCCTCATACCGGCTGTCGTAGTTTTTCGGCGTATAATCTCCGTAGGACTGCAACTCATCCTTCAATAGAGAATATGGCTTAAATTTCTTTTCCTGCATCGCCGGTCCGTATACGGCAAGCGGCTTAAATGTGGAACCCGGCTGGCGGACAGCTGTGACACGGTTATATCCTTTGGATGTGTAATCCCTTCCGCCGATGGCCGCTTCTACACCGCCTGTCTTGTTATTAATAAAGACCGCGCTTCCCTCGGCATTCTGATCTGTTCCGGGATAATAGCTCCCCTCTTTCATCACCTGGTAAGCCGTCTTCTGCAGCTTCGAATCGAGCGGCACCTTGATCGTGTATCCGCCTTGAAGAAGCTGCTCTCCGGAAATGGAATACTTGTCTTCTGCCTCTTTGATCACAAGGTCAATGTAGCTGTCAAACCAAGGTGTTTCCGACTGTTTCTTCACATGCAGTCCAAGCGTTCGGCCCTGTGCGGTGACAGCCTCTTTCGCACTGATATAGCCTTGGTCATTCATCATACCTAGAATTGTATCACGCCGCTCCTTATTTTTATCAGGGTGCAAAATCGGAGAGTACGTAGAAGGCGCCTTCGGAATAGCGGCCAAAACAGCGCCTTCAGATACAGTCAAATCTTTTACTTCTTTATTAAAATAATAATGGGACGCCGCTTGTATGCCGTAGACCCCGTGTCCGAAGTAAAGCTGGTTCAAATACATTTCAAGCAGCTTGTCCTTGCTGTAATCCCGTTCAAGATTGATCGCAATGATCACTTCTTTTGTTTTTCTTAGAAATGTTTTGTCATGTGTCAGAAAAATATTTTTGGCAAGCTGCTGGGTGATCGTGCTTCCTCCTTCCACCTTTCCGCCTGCTAATATATCGCGATACACTGCCCTTCCGACAGATTTTGCATCAATGCCGTGATGCTCATAGAACCTTTTATCCTCAACAGCGATAAACGCTTCTCTGACCTGCTTTGGAATCTCATTGATCGAGACCGGCTCGCGATTTTCTGTATACAGGCTTGCAACCTCATCTCCGTTTTGATCAACAATTTTTGAAGAAGCATGAAGAATAAGCTTTTTTTCATCTATGACATAATGGCCGAGAAAAATAATTGAAATATATCCTATTAAAGCGAGAAAAGCAGTTAACACTAAAATAATGATAGGTATAAAAAGTTTCTTTTTCTTTATCTTAAACATGAACTCACCTCGCCTTTCTAAAGGTAGTATGGGAAAAATTGTTTGGAATTATGTTCGAAGCACTCGCCAATAGAAACTTATACCATTGTTTTGATATACTAGCAAGCAGGAGGTGGCTGATATGAAGGTTTATATTACATATGGGACAGCCGATTTTTTAAAAACGATCGTAGAGAAGCATCCCTCAGAAAATATCCTTTTGATGCAGGGGCAGGAAAACGCCATTTTGATTCATGAAACAAACGGAGATACCGTTTTCCAGGCACCACACGCTTATGAAGTCATTGACCAAGTCGGAGAGATTATGCATCCCGGTTTTGCAGTATTGAACAATATTGCCGTCACTCAGGAAGGGCGTCCGCTGTTTGAAAACAGATTTAAAAACAGAGCGGGAAAAGTCGAAAACGAGCCTGGCTTTGAAGCCATTCGAGTGCTCCGTCCGCTTGACAGTGACACCTATGTCATTCTGACCTTGTGGGAAACGGAAAGCGCCTTTCAAGACTGGCAGCAGTCCGGTTCTTACAAAGAAGCCCACAAAAAACGCGATACATCTGCCGGAATTGACACAACGTCCATCTTCTCCCGGCCTTCCTATGTCACCACATATTTCGCTGTCGAATAGCTGCCGTCATGTCCGGCAGCTTATTTTATTGGGAGGAAAGCAAAATGAAGCATACTTGCCCAGTCTGCGGGTTTAAGGGATTGGCTGAACCGCCATATGATCATGAAGGCAATCATTCTCATGAAATCTGCCCGTGCTGCGTTTTTCAGTTCGGATTTGATGAGTACGAGATGCAGCACGAGGATGGTTCATATGTAGAGCCATCGGAAAGCACCATCGCCTATAGAAAAAACTGGCTTGCTGAAGGGTGCGTCATTTTTTCTCCTGAATGCTTCCCAAAACATCTGCAAAAAGCGAATAGAGTATTAATGCATCATCTGATTGAGCAGCTGAAACAAATCAATGTTCATCTTCCATCATAACCCTCCCCTCTGTCCCGGCACCTTCCGCCCGCCTATGAATAATCTGTAAGCGGAAGGAGTGATCGATGATGGAAGTCGGGATTTTGTCTGTCCATGTTCTGTATGTGTTTTTTATCGGTGCAATTATCCTATTTATGCTGCTGAGAAAAGACACGACATTTATTTCTCTATTCGGCATTTTTATCATATCGCTATGGGCCAGCCATTCACTTTCAGCTTCTGTCAGCAGTTTATTCCACAGCTTTATCTATGCGGCCGGCGAACTGCTGCCCACGATTTTCATCATTTGCTTTATCGTTTCGATGAGTGATTTGTTAACAAAAACAGGGATAAATGAAGCGATGATTTCTCCCTTTGCAAGCCTTGTGAGAGGGCCTGTGACTGCCTATTGGCTGATTGGAGGCCTGATGTTCGCCATTTCTCTCTTCTTCTGGCCTTCTCCGGGTGTCGCTTTAATCGGCGCCGTCCTGCTCCCCGCAGCCGCACGTGCCGGTTTGACGCCTCTTGCCGCGGCCATGGCCATGAACTTATTCGGACACGGTTTTGCCCTGTCAGGAGACTTTGTCATTCAGGCGGCGCCAAAGCTGACTGCGGATGCAGCAGGCATTCCAGTCGGTGATGTCGTCTCGGCCAGCATTCCGCTTGTGCTGATTATGGGTGTGACCACAACAACCGCTGCCTTTATCATGATTCAGCGCGAACGCAAAAAACAGGAGCATCCCGCTTCTTTTTCCCTCGTTCTTTCCGGCGAACAAGACAACTCGCTGTACTTGCCAAAACGCCTGCGGTCCATACTGGCTTTTTTGATTCCACTTGCCTTTCTTGCAGATATCGCCTGCATGCTCTTGTTTAACCTACAAGGAAATGATGCCACCGCGTTAATTGGCGGGTCTGCAATCTGTATCCTCCTTACCGTTCATTTTTTCGTGTATAAGCATCAAGGGCTTGAAAAAATCACCGGCTATTTTATTGACGGATTTAAGTTTGGTTTTAAGGTTTTCGGCCCCGTCATCCCGATTGCCGCTTTCTTTTATCTTGGCGACTCAGGCTATGAGAGCATACTGGGCACTTCACTCCCTAAAGGTTCCCACGGCATTGTCAACGATCTTGGCATTGCTTTATCCCATATGATGCCTATGTCAAAGGAGCTTGCCGCCGCTGCATTAACTGCCGCTGGAGCCATAACAGGCCTTGACGGCTCAGGATTTTCTGGCATTTCTCTCGCCGGCTCCATCGCAAAGCTCTTTTCGTCCGCTCTCCATGCCGATCCCGCCGTTCTGACCGCGCTCGGACAAATCTCTGCCATCTGGGTGGGCGGAGGAACACTGGTCCCATGGGCGTTGATTCCCGCCGCGGCCATTTGCAAAGTTGATCCTTTTGAGCTTGCCAGAAAAAACTTCATTCCAGTCGCGATTGGCCTTTTGGTGACAACCCTCGCAGCTGTGATGATGCTTTAAAACAGTACAAGTTGAAATATTCAGACTTTTTCTATACAATCATGGAAAAGCATAGAAAAGGGGGAAGCGGCTTTGTCCATATCCACACTGCAGAAAGAGATAAACAAACAGCTCGACAGCTGTTTTGAAGAAATGGTTGAGATCAGGCGCCATTTTCATATGTATCCTGAGCTCTCATTTCAAGAAGAAAAAACCGCCGCATTTATTGCTTCCTATTATGAATCGTTAGGAGTCCCAATCCGCACGAACGTCGGCGGCAGAGGGGTTTTAGCATATATAGAAGGAAGCGAACCCGGCCCTACAGTCGCTTTGAGGGCCGACTTTGACGCTCTCCCCATTCAAGATGAAAAAGATGTCCCTTACGCCTCCAAAGTGCCAGGTGTCATGCATGCATGCGGCCACGACGGCCACACCGCAGCTCTTCTCGCAGTGGCCAAGGTCCTTCACCAAAACAGACATGAACTGAAGGGAACATTTGTGATGATCCACCAGCATGCAGAAGAATATTATCCGGGAGGCGCAAAGCCAATGATTGATGACGGCTGTCTCGAAAATGCGGATGTGATATTCGGCACTCATCTTTGGGCAACCGAACCGCTCGGAACCATTCTTTGCCGCCCCGGTGCCGTAATGGCGGCGGCAGACCGATTTACGATTAAAGTCTTCGGAAAGGGCGGCCACGGCGCTCATCCGCATGATACTAAAGACGCCGTCCTGATCGGTTCGCAAATCGTTTCCTCTTTGCAGCACATTGTCAGCCGCAAAGTCAATCCGATTCAATCCGCCGTCATTTCGACAGGCTCCTTCATCGCCGACAATCCGTTTAATGTCATCGCAGACCAAGCAGTACTCATCGGCACAGCGCGTTCTTTTGATGAAAATGTCCGGGACATTCTGGAGAAAGAAATTGAAGCGGTTGTAAAAGGAATATGCAGCATGCACGGCGCGTCCTATGAGTACACCTATGAACAGGGTTATCCGGCGGTTATGAACCATACTGCCGAAACGAACCACTTGGTGAGCACCGCAAAGAATACCGAGGGCGTTCAGCAGGTCATTGACGGTGAACCGCAAATGGGCGGCGAGGATTTTGCTTATTACTTACAAAACGTGAAAGGCACTTTTTTCTTTACAGGTGCCGCTCCCGAACAGCCAGAGCGAGTTTATTCCCACCACCATCCGAAATTTGATATCAACGAAAAAGCCATGCTGACAGCGGCCAAGGTCCTTGCCGGCGCTGCGATCACCTATCATCAGCTATAAAAAAACAGCCGGAGTGTTTATTCTCCGGCTGTTTCCTTTAATATCCTCAGATGAAAAACATGTCTTGCCGTTTCTCCAAGCTGAGCAAGCAGCTTATAATTGGCAATTCCGCCGACTGCCGCTCCTACGCCCGGCAAAAGCTGAAAAAGCTTCACGACGTCGATATAATCGCGATATTCCTGCTGGAACACTCTCCAGTCGATGCTCTTTTTCTCCGTCTCCCAATTTTCGATGACAGAAAAAAGCGATTTACGGCCATCGTCACTCGAAAATGCAAGCTGAAATACGAGCAGCAAAAACATCCTTTCTTGTGCATCCTTGACATCAAAGCCGTAAATGGAAGACAAGGTAAATAAACACTTCATCTTAATTGAAAGCAGCAGCGGAAAATCAGCAATGCCTAAAAAAATGCCGCCCGCTCCGGTGCCGACTCCCTCAGCAGCTGCCACTTTCTGATAAGAAACAATCGTTTTTTTCGCCAATTCGTTTTTTTCACTGAGCGACAGTGCGCTTGTATCCTTTTTATAAGTGATGATATTGGAGCCGGCCATTGTCGCTTCTACCATTTTTTTCACACTCTCGGTGACGACCGTATGGATTTTTTCAGGAATCCGTTCATTCACCTTCGTCTGCACACGCTTCGAAAAGCGTTCAAACATGGAACCCTTTCGCAAAAAATGCATTTTCCATTGCAAAGCTTCCTGCATCAGCAGCTGATTATCTGTCATTTGATTACCTCTTTTCAGTTCACAGCTTTCCGTGCTTTTTCAGCCTGGTTGTCATATAAGCAGGCAAAACAACAAAAATCAGAACGGCAGAACCGATCAGCGCGTACAGAAAACCGGTCAAGCCGGCTGCATAGGCAGATGCAACAGACATCAGCAGCGCTTGAATACTAAGTGCAGTTTTTAATAGAGAGAAATAGCTTTTCAGCTTTGTTTCTTTTTTCACAGGGTACAGCTCTTGAAGCGCCAGATGGTCAAAGTGGCCGAAGAGCGGCAGAAGCTGAATGCCCGTAATGAAAATGGCAAACACTGTCAAAACCGCTGCAATCAGTGGGCTAGCTGAGACATACATAATGATCAGCGCGAAAACGATCGTTAATCTGACAAGAATGCCCAAATAATCACTCGAACGCAAAAAGGCGCGGGTGAACATATAGGCAAATGTTTTGCGCTGTTCAAACGGCACAAGCCGCAGCAAAAAGTCGAGATAAGCTCTGCGTTTGGCTTGCTTTCGTAAATGCGGCACATCAGTAAACAGGTTGGCAATCCGATAGAAACGCTGCTTTCGTCTCAATTCGGACTCAATATGGCTTTCCCATTTAAATGTTTTCCGTTTTGCTGCGGAAGACATATACAGATAAAGAACAGCCATAATGACATAGACGAGAAGCGCATACATATAAACAGATTGGAAAACAAAATAAAGAACGAGTGTATTCGCCGCAAAGCGAATGATGACGTCCATCCGTTTCATGCTGCGGTCGTTTTGGAAAGTCGTGCGCCATTCCATTACCTGATTCCACGCTTTCAGCAGCAACAGTTGGACAAAGACCGCGGCATACGATACGAGCGAAGCCCCCGGTGTGACTGCGAAATAAAGCGGCATCGCAACGATGCTCAGCGCAATAAGCGGAAACAGCTGAGACACATAGCTGTAGACAAACGCCTGCTTCAAGTAAGGCTCCATTTTTGCTTCAAGTGGCAATAAGAAAACAAGGTCAGCCTCCTTCAAAAGCGTTCGCACATAAGAGCTTGTCAACACGAGCGAAAACAGCACAGCCATCACCCAAAAGGACGGAAAGTGAGCGGGAATGTCCCGTATCCATTTGCTGTACCAGCTTGCAGCGCCCGCTAGAAAAAAAATCAAAACAATGACGAGGTGATCGTTGAGCATATATTTCATGTATGTTCTTGTTTCTTTGATATGCTCCTGCAGCCGCGACTGCCAAATATCAAGCATATTATTCATGGCCAGCGTCTTCCTTTGTAAGCTCAAGATACAAATCGTCCAGCGCCGCGTCCTTCATTCCAAACTGCTCTCTGAGCTCTGACAGCGTGCCGCGCGCCCGCACCTCGCCGTTATGTAAAATAATAAACGAATCGCAATAGCGTTCTGCCGTTGCCAAAATGTGTGTTGACATCAGCACGCTCGCCCCGCCTTTTTTCGCTTCATTCATCCGTTCAAGCAGCGCGTTAATGGCAAGCGGATCAAGCCCTAGAAAAGGCTCATCAATAATGTAGAGCGCAGGCTCTGCCAAAAATGCGCACATAATCATAACCTTCTGCTTCATTCCTTTAGAAAAATGGGCCGGGAACCACTTCAGCCTCTTTTCCATTCGGAATTCCTTTAAAAGCGGAGGCAGCCTTTTCTCCATCGTTTCTTTTGACAGTCCATATGCCATGGCTGTTAGTTCAAGATGCTCCATCAGCGTCAATTCTTCGTATAAAACAGGTGTTTCAGGTATATAGGTAAATTGTGAACGGTAGCCTTCCGGATCCTCAGCAAACGTTTTACCGTTTAATTCGATTGAACCTTTATGCGGGTCCATCAGCCCGATGATGTGTCTGATTGTTGTACTTTTACCAGCACCATTCAGCCCGATTAAGCCGACAATTTGATTCGGTTCAAGGGTGAATGATACGTTTTTTAAAACCGGATTCCTTGTATATCCGCCGGTCAAGTCTTTTACCGATAGCAGAGACATAGTTTCTCCCCTTATAGTGTTTTTCTTCATAGTACCAAAAACAAGGCCTGATTTGAAACAATTCCCTTTTAACAAATGATGAATTTGCTGTCATAAAGAGACAGGGTTCTGGACATCTTAATAGTTGTAGAGGAAAAGCATATCAACTGAAAAATGAGGTGTTTGTCAAAGACGTCTTAGAAACAGTTGGATAGAAAATAAACATGTCCAATGCTCAAACCATTTCTCTTCACTGAATTGATGAATTCTTCATGTATGAAGCAAATTGTCAAATGAGGTGTTTATCGCAGGAATCGTTAGGCATTAAACAAGTCTTCATTTTATTGACAAATGAGGTGCTTACCAAAGGCATAACACATTTTCTTCATATAAGCTCTTCCTCTGCATTCAGGGTGAACGCTCGCCGTTCATCCTGTTTTCTATTTTCTGCATTTCTGTGGTACGATGAGTGTATACATACTAAACAATTTCATAAGGAGGAACCCTCATGCATTGTGCAGAGAATTGTATCTTTTGTAAAATTATCGCCGGCGACATTCCATCCGCAAAGGTGTATGAAGATGAACATGTACTTGCCTTTCTTGATATCAGCCAAGTGACAAAAGGCCATACGCTTGTCATTCCGAAAACACATATTGAGAATGTATATGAATTTACAGATGAATTAGCAAAACAATATTTCCATGCTGTTCCGAAAATCGCCCGCGCTATCCGGGATGAATTTGAACCGATCGGCTTAAATACGCTGAACAATAACGGCGAAAAAGCTGGACAATCTGTGTTCCACTACCATATGCATATTATCCCTCGCTACGGAAAAGGAGATGGTTTCGGAGCGGTTTGGAAAACGCATGCTGATGATTATAAACCGGAGGATCTGCAGAACATCTCTTCCTCTATCGCAAAACGCCTGGCCTCATCATAAGATGAGGTTATTTTATTTTGTGAACATTTCGCAAACATCCGTCAATTTCTTTTGATAATTCTAATTTTTTATCAAAAAACTGAATTTTTGTGATAGGATAATTGTATTATTTTATACATTAACGTGGAAAACAGGGAGAGATCATAATGGAACGTACAACGAATTTTAACGCAGGTCCTGCAGCGCTGCCACTGGAAGTTCTGCAAAAAGCACAGAAAGAATTTATTGATTTTAACGAATCCGGCATGTCTGTTATGGAGCTTTCCCACCGCAGCAAAGAGTATGAAGCGGTGCACCAAAAAGCGAAAAGCCTCTTAATTGAACTGATGGGCATTCCGGAAGATTACGATATCTTGTTTCTTCAAGGCGGGGCAAGCCTTCAATTCTCAATGCTTCCGATGAACTTTTTAACACCTGAAAAAACCGCACATTTTGTCATGACAGGCGCTTGGTCTGAAAAAGCACTGGCAGAAACGAAACTGTTCGGGAACACGTCTATCATCGCTACTAGTGAAACAGACAATTACAGCTATATTCCAGAGGTTGACCTTACGAATGTAAAAGACGGCGCATATTTACATATCACATCCAACAATACAATTTTCGGCACTCAGTGGCAGGAGTTTCCGAATTCTCCAATTCCGCTCGTAGCCGACATGTCCAGCGATATTTTAAGCAGAAAAATCGATGTGTCTAAATTTGATGTGATCTACGGAGGCGCCCAAAAGAACCTCGGCCCTTCCGGCGTGACTGTAGTCATCATGAAAAAAAACTGGCTGAAAAATGAAAATGCGAACGTCCCAAAAATCCTGAAATATTCCACGCATGTCAAAGCGGATTCACTCTACAACACTCCGCCGACATTTGCGATTTATATGCTGAGCCTTGTTCTGGAATGGCTCAAGGAAAACGGCGGTGTGGAAGCTGTTGAACAGCGCAATGAACAAAAAGCGCAGGTTCTCTACAGCTGTATTGATGAAAGCAACGGCTTCTATAAAGGACATGCCAGAAAGGACAGCCGCTCACACATGAATGTCACCTTCACGCTTCGGGATGACGAATTAACGAATACATTCGTTCAGAAAGCAAAAGATGCGAAGATGATCGGCCTTGGCGGACACCGTTCGGTGGGAGGCTGCCGCGCTTCTATTTATAACGCGGTCTCTCTCGAAGACTGTGAAAAATTAGCTGCGTTCATGAAGAAATTCCAGCAGGAAAATGAGTAAAAAGTCTGGCTATGTAAACCGTCCGTTTGGTATACTGTTTGCATAACACATTCTGTAAAGCCTTCGCAATAAATGATGAGCATATTATTGGAGGGCAAAAAGCTTAGCAGAGGAGAGCATAGTTATGAAAACAAAAGAGTTAGTCATTATGGCTCTGTTTGCCGCAATCGGCGCAGCGCTTCATTCCATTATTCCGCCCTTTTTAGGCGGCATGAAACCAGATATGATGCTGATCATGATGTTCATGGGCATTCTGCTGTTCCCGCGGGTGCAAAATGTACTCGTCATCGGGATCGTGACCGGAATCATTTCCGCGCTTACAACCGCGTTTCCAGCCGGACAGATCCCTAACATCATTGATAAACCCGTATCAGCGTTTCTGTTCTTCTCCCTGTTTCTCTTGTTCAGAAAGAGCCGGAAAACAGGTGCAGCCTCTGCGCTGACAGTGATCGGGACCATCTTATCAGGAATTGTGTTTCTATCGTCAGCTTTATTGATCGTCGGTTTGCCGGGCGGTTTCGCCGCATTGTTCGCGGCTGTTGTTCTGCCGGCCGCTGTGCTGAATACAATCTCAATGATCATTATTTATCCGATTGTGCAAACCATTTTAAGACGTTCAAGCTTTATGGAAGCTGCTAAATAATTGTCACACAAAACCTCTTCCGCTTCCGGGAGAGGTTTTTTTGAACAGAGCGCTCGCAGCATGTCAGCATGTTTTAAGCGAGGAGTTTTGTGAAAAAGATAAGACATAGTGTAAAGGCGGTTCCGGTTGAACAAACAAGCGCTTTCTGCCGGATGACTTTCTTGGGCGGATAAGAAGCAGCCTGGCTGAGAAGTCTGATATAGTAAACAGCGCCTGAAGCGAAGGCAAGGGTGATGCAGGATAACACAATTAAAAAGACAGACAACCTTCTCCCTCCTTTTCACTTAAAAAATATGCTAAAATAAAGCAAGCTATGTATAGAAGTTCAGGCTTTCAACAAAAATGAAAAATGCTGAATGAATCCTATTTTGAAGAAAAAGACGGGGTGATTGTAATGGCGAGCGGACGTTCTCTATTAACAGGACTATTCGTAGGCGGCATCATCGGAGGAGCAGCGGTTCTTCTTACTGCACCTTCCTCAGGAAAGCAGCTGCGTGAAAAAATGAAAACCAATTATGATTCTTTTGAAGAAACAATCAAACGCTTAAAGTCAGACGGGCTTGCATTAAAAGACCAGCTGATCAAAGCGGCAAAAGAAAGCACGGATGTTATTAAAGACGTGGGCGGCGAGCTCCAAACGTCAATTAAAAAATGGCAGGAAGAGATCAAGCCTCACCAGCAGGATTTGCAAAAAGAAATTGCCGATATCGAAGAGAAAATCAGACAGCTGGAGAAAACCTTACAAAACTAATATCCTATTCAAAAGAAAAAAATGCGGGCCAAAATTGGACCCGTATTTTTTTTGGCCGAAAAACCCTTCCGCCGCAATGGTTTGTGAATTTATTAAAAAATTCTTACATTTTCATCTTTATTAATCTTTATTTTATTGGCATAATAGAGAAAAAGAAAAAGAGAAGCAGGTGACGTAATGAATCGAGTGGAACCGCCCTATGATGTGAAAGAAGCTCTAGTCTTCACCCAGAAAATGGCTCAGCTTAGCAAGGCTCTTTGGAAATCGATCGAGAAGGATTGGCAGCAATGGCTCAAACCGTATGACCTGAATATTAATGAGCATCATATTTTATGGATTGCGTATCAATTGAATGGAGCTTCCATTTCTGAAATCGCGAAATTCGGGGTCATGCACGTATCAACCGCATTCAACTTTTCAAAAAAGCTGGAAGAACGGGGATATTTAAGGTTCTCCAAACGGCTGAATGATAAACGGAACACATATGTCCAATTGACTGAGGAAGGTACCGAGGTATTCTGGAGCTTGCTTGAGGAATTTGATCCGACACGCAACGCTGTTTTTAAAGGGTCACAGCCTTTGTATCATTTATTCGGAAAATTTCCTGAAGTGGCAGAAATGATGTGTATGATACGCCATATCTACGGCGATGATTTTATGGAAATTTTCGAAACGTCACTCACCAATATTGACAATGACTTTGAAAGCGTAAACGGAAAACTGAAGAAAAAAGCAAAGGACAGTGCGGCGGATGAACCGGCTGAAGAGCTCGAACCTGTAAACAGTTAATCAAAATGCTTCATGATGTCGATAAAGACTTCCATCAGCTCTTGATAAAGCCCCTGCTCATACAGGGCAAAAATCGTTTCATGAACATCTAATTTTTCATTCAGCTGTCCGGCAAAAAGCGCAAGGAGCTTATCAAAGGTTACAAATCCTTGCGCTTTTTGTGTTGCCAGCTCTTCCGACAATTCATCGCATATCCTCATAACCGCTTCCCCTTCTTCCTTGCTCAGCCCTTTGTCAATGAGAAGCGCATAGAAGGGGTACCTGTCCATATCTACTGTTTTCACTAATAATTGTATGTAATATTCTAATCGCTCAATGCGATGATCCATCGAATCCATCCACACCACTTCTTTCTATCTTTAATCTTATTTTAGCTGATAATTCACTGAGAAGAAAGTTCTAACCCCATATTTCGCAGTTTGTTTGCTTGTTTCAAAAAAATACCTGCCGGATGATATTTTTTCTTAAAAAAGCATTGATTTTTTCTCTTGGGAGGAGTAAATTATTTTGAGATTCTATTCAAGATGTATGGAAGGATGACTTTGATGAATTGCTGGAAGACCATAAATCTCATGAAGGATTATGGCGCCGTTCGCATAATATTAACTGCTGTATGTTTTATGATTTTGGTTTTTATATCTACCTTTTTAGCTTTTGAGCTGCTGCGGCCTGGCACAAGCTTAAGCGATGAATATGTATCTTTATTCGGCGGTTTGCTCGTCGTTATTTTATTTGTACATAAAGTCATCCATGTCCTGCCAATCATCTGCAAAAAAAGAAAAATAGAAAAAAAGTTTTACATATTGCGCACGCGCACATGGAAACGTATACCAAAAACAACAATGCTCATTTCACTGGTCAGCCCGTTCTTGCTGATTACACCGGTATTGTTTTACGCAGCACTGGCATTTCCGAATCATGCTCATTATTTCTGCATGATCTCGGGCATTCACGCCGGCTACTGTCTGCCTGATTTCCTGCTGGCTCTCAAGCTGATAAAAGCACCGAAAACCGCTTTTATTGATCAGGAAGCAGACGGCTTGGATATTCTTGTTGAAAAGTAGTCAACCCCTGGTGCTGGTGGCGATTTTTCAATTTGCATTCTATCTTTTTTAATAAATATTTGGTAATGTAATATGGGACAGTTCAGAGAGAGGGGGAATCTCCCATCATTTTATTCTATTTTATCGTGGCTGCCGTGTTTATTTTATATTTCATAAACAGGCTCACCAATACATTATGCCTTGTCAGAGAGATTCCTGAAGAGCGGCAAGATAAGGTATTCCGATTTATTAATGTATCTATATTAATTTTACTGATCTCTTCGTTTGTGGAGATCTCCTTTACAGTGTAAATACGAAAGAAAGCATAGCTGCTGATTAAGCAGCTATGCTTTTTTATGTTGATTAGTACAGCCAAGAAGCGCCGATGATAATCAATAAAATAAATAACACAACCAATAAAGCGAATCCGCCTGCAAATACTTCACCCATCTTAAAAAGCACCTCCTGTAATAAGCTTTATTTACCAATTACATGTTATGCAATTCATGTTTGAAACGATTAGGCGCTAGTGAAAATAAAGGATCGCTTATGTTGCAAGCGATCCTCGGGCTGCTTAGTAGATGTAAGCTGCACCTACGATGATAAGCAAAATGAACAGTACTACGAGCAACGCGAATCCGTTAGAGTATCCTCCGCTCATGTTACATACCTCCTTTTCTTGATCAATATATAAGTATGTCATCAGCAAAAGTTTGACTAGACGAATGCCCTTTATTTAAAATCTTTTTACAGAAAGCCACAATATGTTATGATACGCATAGGTAATTTAATTTGGAATGATTAGGAGTGTTTGAAACCAATGAAGAAAATCGCAATAGCAGCTATTACTGCTACAAGCATCCTCGCTCTCAGTGCTTGCAGCAGCGGCGACAAAGAAGTCATCGCAAAAACAGACGCAGGCGATGTCACAAAAGGCGAGCTTTACACAAACATGAAGAAAACAGCTGGCGCAAGCGTACTGACACAGCTAGTGCAAGAAAAAGTATTGGACAAGAAGTATAAAGTTTCGGATAAAGAAATTGACAACAAGCTGAAAGAATACAAAACGCAGCTTGGCGATCAATATACTGCCCTCGAAAAGCAATATGGCAAGGATTACCTGAAAGAACAAGTAAAATATGAATTGCTGACACAAAAAGCGGCTAAAGATAACATCAAAGTAACAGACGCCGATATCAAAGAGTACTGGGAAGGCTTAAAAGGCAAAATCCGTGCAAGCCACATCCTTGTTGCTGATAAAAAGACAGCTGAAGAAGTAGAGAAAAAGCTGAAAAAAGGCGAGAAGTTTGAAGATCTTGCGAAAGAATACTCAACAGACAGCTCTGCTTCACAAGGCGGAGATCTAGGCTGGTTTGCAAAAGAAGGCCAAATGGACGAAACATTCAGCAAAGCTGCATTCAAATTAAAAACAGGTGAAGTCAGTGACCCTGTCAAAACGCAATACGGCTACCATATCATTAAAAAGACAGAAGAACGCGGCAAATACGATGATATGAAAAAAGAACTGAAATCTGAAGTGCTTGAACAAAAATTAAATGACAACGCAGCTGTTCAGGAAGCTGTTCAAAAAGTCATGAAGAAAGCTGACATCGAAGTAAAAGATAAAGATCTGAAAGACACATTTAATACATCTTCAACAAGCAACAGCACTTCTTCACCTTCAAGCAGTTCTAAATAATAAAAAAGCTGTGCAGGCTCAATGAGCCGCACAGCTTTTTTTATGCGATGGAATGGTTTTGATTTTCTTCTTCATGCTGCTGAGAACTGCGGCGTTCTCGCTCCTTTTCCATCCTCTCCATATAAATCTGCCCTTCTTTTTCAATAAAAGCCTGGTCTACTTTTTCTTCCTCTTTGGCTGCCGCCACAAGTTTATATGCGCTGAAAATGATGCCTACAATACAAAGATACACCCACCATGGAAAAAATAACACGGGCTCCTCCCCCTTTGCATAGATTCTTTATTCTTAACCATATGCGGGAATGAGACGAGTTATGTGCGGGAAAGACGCATCAAAAAGGACTGAGCTGAATATGTCAGCATCAGTCCTTTTTAAGTTATTTATGAAATGTCGGTTTATAAAAGGAACGGTTTTCCAGTGCAAATACGCGTTCAGTATACTCGCCCGGCTTCACGCGCTCAAGCGCTCTGTCCATCATATTCATTTTTGCATCCAGATTGTCTATATAGTGAAGAATTTCCGCTTCTTTCACCATCGGCGGTTTCGGGCTGCCCCATTCTGCTTTGCCGTGGTGACTCAAAATCAAATGCTGAAGAATTAACACCTCTTCAGAATCGATTTGAAGCTCCTCAGCCGCTTTTGAAAGCTCTGTCACCATGATGGAAATATGGCCGAGCAAATTGCCTTCAACCGTGTACGAAGTGGAAACAGGGCCGGACAGCTCCTTCACTTTTCCAAGATCATGCAGGATGACACCGGCGTAAAGCAGATCACGATCAAGAGACGGATATAAATCTGCTATTGCTTTCGCCAGGTTCAGCATAGAGACAACATGATACGCCAAACCTGAGACAAACTCATGGTGGTTTTTCGTAGCCGCCGGATAATCCATAAACTCAGCTTCGTGTTTTTTAACCAAGAACCTTGTGATTCGCTGGATATTCGGATTTTTCATTTCAAATATATATTGAGTGATGGTATCCATCATTTCATTTTTCGGAATCGGCGCGGTTTCTAAAAAATCATCAATATTGACGTTTTCTTGCTCGCTTACCGGTCTGATATTTCTTAGCTTCAGCTGGGTGCGTCCGCGGTAATGATGAACATCGCCGACGACCTTGACAATCGTCTGCGGCGCATAGGTCACTTCATCACTTTGCTTGGCATCCCACAGCTTCGCTTCAATATCGCCTGACTGGTCTTGCAGCATCAGCGTCAGAAACGGTTTTCCATTGCTTGCAATCCCTTTCGTCGAGGATTTAATCAATAGATACTGGTCCACCTGTTCGCCAACCTCATGTAGCATAATCCCTTTAGCCATTCTATTAAAGCTCCCTCCGTATCTTACATAATACCAGTATATCACATACCGATTTTCAGCTATAGAACCTCTTTTATGACACCAAATGGATGATTTGGCTGCTATGAAATGCATCTTTTACGTGCTCATGGCATGTAAAATACAAAATCTGCCTACCGCCTTCGGATAAATCATACAGAACATGTAATACACGTTTCAGCCTTTCCTGATCAAAATGAACAAAACTGTCGTCAAGCTGGAACGGAAGCATTGACCCATCCTGGCGCGTAACAGCCAAAGCAAATCGGATCGCTGTATACAGCTGTTCACATGTCCCTTGTGACAGCTCTTCCGCATGATAGACAGTTCCATCGCCATGCATAACCATGATCGAATCATCCGTTTCGGAAAAATAAATGGTTTGGTAGTTTCCGTCAGTCAGAGGGCGGAAGAATTCTCCTGCCGTCTCCAGAAGGCGCGGAAGCTCGATTTTTTTATGCCGCTCCAATTTGTTTTTGATCACCTGTTTGATCATTTGTATCGAGGCCCATTTTTTAGCCGTTTCTTTTACACGTTCTTTTTGCATTTCGGTTTGAAGCTTGAGGTCTGAGACCAATCCCGAAGCCTCTAATTGTTCCTGTTTGACTGAGAGCAGTGCGATTTGGCTGCGGAGCTGCTCGATCTCCTCAGTCAGCCGCTCTTTTCTTTCATTCTCAACAAATTGCTTATCTTTCAATTCAGAAAGCGTATTGGAATCCGCCAGTTCAAGTTCCTCCGGGTACCCGCCTTGAAGCTGTGCGTTTACGTGATAAAGCTTGTTCTCCGTATCCTTCAATTGCCTGCTGATGTCGGCTATGGAAAAAAACGCATCTCTGTCTTTTGCAGCAGCCGCGGCAAATAACTGTTCAATCTGTGCGTGGAAATACTGTATTTCTTGCTCAAGTTCAAGCATCTGTTCCTTTGTATAATGAATATCTGTTTCAATTTCCTTTTTTTGCTTCTCAATTTCTTTTGCACGTTCAATGCTTTTCCGCAATGTGTGAAGGGCGTCCGAAATGGAGATATCCTGACTCTGATTCACGGGAAGAAGCATACTGACGCGTTCTTCGAATGTTCTCCGGTGCTTTTTCAGCCTGCCTGCTTCAATGGTCAGCTCATGCTTTTTCTTCACTTCTTTTTTAACATCCTTCATTAAGCTGTATGCATCAAGCAAAAATGATGGATCTTCCTTAAATCCGAGCTCATTCATAAAACGCTCAATCTGTGTAAAGGACGGCGCCATTTCGGCTTCCCACTGTTCAAACTGCTGGATGACCCTTTCATACGCCGCCTCCTTTTGCTGGAGCGCTGCACGCTGTGTGAGAAGGTGCTGCTTATTGCGGTCATCCTCCCATAACGCTTCTCTAAGCATTTCAGCTTCTGCTGGTGAAATATCCGTCATGGACTGTCTTGTCTCTCGGCTGTTTCGAGAAGACGGTTTTCCTGATACAAGCCAATACACAATAAGTGCAGCGCCGAAACTTATGGCGGGAATCCATTGCTGCAGCAGAGAAAAGAGAACGAAGAACAACATACCAGCTGCAATGACAGTCTTTTTCTGTTTAGCCTGCTGTCTTTCAAAAAACGTTAGCTGTTCTCTGAGCTTCGTTTGCTCTTGGTGCTGCCCCTGTGTTTCATCATATGCTCTAAGAGCTGCTTCTTTATCTTTTCTTTGGCTGTTTTCAAGAATCGCGGACGAAGCGGCACGAACGGCCTTTTCCGCGTCTTCCAGCTCATGCCGGGCAAGTTCAAACGTCTCGTCAAGCTGCCGTTTTCTGTCTCTTGCCTGTACATATTGCTGCACCGCTTGCTGAAGCTGCCATTCATAATCATATGAGGTGTTCATATTCAGGAGCTCATTTTCATCCGTTTTATTGAGCTGTTCCAGCCCTGCCGCTGTCTGCGCAGACGCCTGGCGCAGCTGTGCCTGAATGGCTGCCAGCTGTTCTCCCCAGGATTGGTACATATGAAACGCTGCCGAAAGCTCTTGTATCAGCGTTTCTTTCGCCAATAGTTCTTTATCGGGGATAAGCTTTTGCCTCTGTTTGTCCAACTCCGCCATCTTCACCCGAAGCGCCTCAAGCTGTGCTGATTTCGGGTGAAGATGGGATTCATATTTTTCCAGCTGATGCAGTCCGTCAGCAGGAAATTGTCCTGCATGTTCCTGACATTCTGCAATTACCTGTTCGAGTGTCGCTTTTTCATTTAGCAGCGGCTTTCGCTCAATCGCCCCCTCAATCATTCGGATATGTCCTGCCGTCTCTTTCAATTCGATTTCCGCGGCTGCAAGGCGGGCTTCAAGCGTTCGTTTTTCCTCGAGAAGCTGATGATAGCCCGCTTCCTCTGCTTCAGCCTGTTTTAGCTTCACTGCCAGCTGCTTAAGCGTTTCCAGCTCCTGATTCAATTGAGGGTTTCGCCCATTTGGTTTATAGAGCCTTTCGCTTTCCTTCGTCAGCCTTGTATCAAGCTTTGATACGGCTTCAGCACCAAACAAGCTGGAAAAGAGCAAAAATTCCCCTATCTTGTCCCGATTAAAGGCGTGAACTTCCTGCAGCCCGAATACGTCGAACGAATATATGGCTTTGTACAACGACCTGTCTGTGCCCTGGAACAGCTGCTTTATAACATCTCCCTGCTTTACTTCGCCCTTTTCTGTGTACACGCTTAGTTTTTCGGCTTTCCCTTTCGTCCGTTCGATCTTCAGCACCCCATACTCAGGATGTTCAGCTTCAAGAACACCACCGTAGACACCGCCTGTTTTCGGTTCATATTTTTTCGTTTTCGGAAAACCGAACAGCATGCTTTCAATAAATGACATCATCGTCGTTTTTCCTGCCTCATTTAATCCGTAGATGACTTGGACAGGAGAGGCGGAAAAGCGAAAGGTCCGATTAGAAAATTTTCCGTATTGGTAGATATGTAAAGATATAATTCGCAAAGCTGTCACCGCCTCATGTATCAAGCACCTTAAGCTGCCTTTTCAATAAAATCTGTGCCTGCTCTTTTATTTCCTTTACTTCCTCTTGGCTAAACCGGTCCACGTGCCTTCTGTACACAGGATGGCGCTCAAGCCCTTCCAGCACGTCTGACAGATCGCCGCGGTCAATGTCCGCAAATAAACCGCCAAAAAAAGGATCAAGGTTTGTTAGGTTTGCTTCGTTTTCTGTCTCATCGTCCAATCCAAGAGGCCAAACGAAATGTTCCTCTTCCGCTTCTTGTTCCTGAAGAGCTTCAAGAAACTCATCCAAGGTGCCTTTTGGCGCCTCCAGCAGCCATTCCGGCGCCGTCCCTTGTAAAACAAGCCTTACACAAACAGGGCTCCCCTTTTTCCGCAGCTTCGAAAACGTGTTCTCCACCATTTGGAAGAGGGCGGTCATATTCTTTGCCCCCGTCACATCAACTGCCGCTTTTTCCCACAGGACATCATGCGCTCTCTGAAATTCATAAGAAATATCTCCGTTAGTCACACGAACGAGATAATAGCCTTTATCTCCCGTCTCCTTCATATGGCGTGCTTGCGTGTTTCCCGGGTAAATGACTGCCGGGTGCTCGGCAGATAGAACTTGGCGTTTATGTATATGGCCAAGCGCCCAATAATCCATCCCGCTTTTCACGAGGTCGTCATGTGTAAACGGGCAATACGGATCGTGTCCTTCAGATCCAGACAGCGTGCCGTGGAGCATGCCGATATGAAACGGTGCGTCAGTTGATCTCCGATAGCGGGCAGCTTGGTTTTCCGTCACTGCTCTGGCTTGATAGCTGAAGCCGTAAATGCTTGCTATGCGCCTGCCTTCTTTAAAAAACGATTTTTCTTCTGGAACAGCGGACGAAAAAATATGGACATTCTCAGGCCATTCAATCGGCGTCCACTCCCCGCCAAGATGATCGTGATTCCCAAAGATGACGTATACCGAAATCCCGCACTCTCTGAGTCTTTCAAACTGTTTTTTCAAAAAGAGCTGAGCCTTTAAGCTTCGATTGGCTTCATCAAACAGATCTCCCGCCAGCAAAATGAAATCAACGTGTTCTCTCACTGCGGCGTCTATCATATGTCTCACGCTTGCAAACGTGCTTTCTTTAATCCGGGCAAAAATCGGCTCCGGCAGATGCGATATCCCGTAAAACGGGCTGTCAAGATGATGATCTGCCGCATGAATAAAGGTTAGATCAGTCAACATTCTGCTCCTTTCCAGGATGAAGTACCCTTATTTTAGCACCGAATTCTTGCGAATGCACGTTCTGTCAATAAAGAAACAGCCTGAGAATCCCCAGGCTGTTTTCCAATCAGTTTTTCGCTAAACGTAGCGCTTGTTTGATCGCTTTGAACGCGCTTGAATTGCCGTAAATTAATACACCGCCTTTATAAATTCTGGCGCCGATAACGGCCAGTATGACAATGGTGAGCAGTGTGATTCCGATTCCGACAGCCGCCTGCCAGAACGGAATATCAAGCATGCCGACGCGCAGGAACATAATCATTGGCGTAAAGAACGGAATAAACGAAGTTACCGTGATAAATCCTGCGTCAGGCGCATTCAAACCGAACATCGCGATCATAAAACCGGCGACAACCAAAAGCGTCATCGGCGTGATCGTTTGCTGCACGTCCTCTATTCTGCTGACGACACTGCCGAGAAACGCGGCAAGTGTCGCGTACAAAAAGTATCCGAGCAAAAAGAAAATGACAGCATAGATGACAGTGGTTGCAGATACATCGGTCAAATTAAGGAATCCGCCGACAGATGAAGCCGTTTCGCTCTTTTCGTTCAGCTTAAGCGACAGAGAGCCGGCTCCTATAATAATAGCAAGCTGTGTGATCCCGACAAGCCCGATACCAAGCAGCTTTGCAAACATTTGCTGGATCGGCGGCATACTTGAGATCAGGATTTCCATAACTCGCGAAGATTTTTCGGTTGCGACCTCCATCGCTATCATGCTGGCATACATAATCACCGAAAAATAAATGACGAACAGCATAATGTAAACAAGCCCTACCGTCTGGCCAAGCTCTTCCTCAGACTTTGCCCCTTCTTTCAGCGCCTTCTGCCCCACAGTAACGGGCGCATAAAGGCTGCTGATCGTTTCCTGCGACACGCCGAGCTCCGCTGTTCCGACAGCTGTTTTGGTTTGCGTCAGCGCCTGCTGCAGCGTTTGATACGTGCTTTCATCAGAAATCGTTAACGCTTTATATGTTCCTGAAATGGTCCCTTTTTCATCTCGTTTGATGATGAGCATGCCATCGAGTGATTCATCTTTGACTTGCTTTGTGACCTCATCCTCCGATTGCTTCGACAGCTTCACATCAAGATCGCCATCTGTATCCACCGCTTTCAGCTGCTTTGAAAAAACCGGATATAATTCGTTTGTTTCATCAACAACGGCAATTTTTTCTTTCGCATCGTCACCTTGAAACAAAGAAATGATCGACTCCAGATTCGTTACAACTAAAACAAGCAGCACCGTGATGACAGTCGAAATAATAAAGGATTTTGCCATAATCTTATTTTTGTATGTATGAGAAAGCATGATCCAAAATTTATTCATAGACGGCCCCCACCTTTTCTATAAAAATATCATGCAGTGACGGCTCTTCAAGCTCAAACTTTCTGATAAACCCTTTTCCTTGGAGCATCGCAAAAATCTCTTGAGAAATGTCTTCATTGGCAATCTGCAGCTTGACGCCGTCAGCCGTTTCCTTCCATTGAAGAATGCCTTCATGAGACTGCAAAAAGCGCAAATCGTCATCGGAGTGAATGGTAACATTCTTTTTACCGAAAGAACGCTTGATCTCCTTCAGCTTGCCTTGTACAACCGGTTTTCCTTTCTGCAATATGCAAAGGTTCTCACAAAGCTCCTCCACATGTTCCATCCGATGGCTTGAAAATAAAATAGAAACACCGCTGTTTTTCAGCGAGATCACAGCCTCTTTTAACAGCTCAACATTGACAGGGTCCAAGCCGCTGAATGGTTCATCTAGAATCAGGAGCTCCGGCTTATGCAAAACTGCCGAAATGAATTGGATTTTCTGCTGATTCCCTTTTGAAAGCTCTTCCACCTTCTTATTCTCGTAATCTGTGATATTGAAGCGTTCAAGCCATGTCCCGAGCTCTTTTACAGCCTCCCGCTTCTCCATCCCTTTTAATCTGGCAAGATAGACGAGCTGATCCCTTACCTTCATTTTCGGATAAAGGCCCCGTTCTTCCGGCAGATAACCGATTTTGTTGCTGATATGATAATTCACAGGACGGCCCTTCCAGCTGATTGAGCCCTCCGTAATGCTTAATAATCCTAGGATCATGCGAAACGTCGTTGTTTTTCCCGCTCCGTTTGCGCCTAATAGACCAAACATTTGCTGTTCCGGAATATCTAAGTCCAATCCGTCAACGGCTTTATAATCTCCAAATGTCTTCGTTACGTGATCAATTGTAAGCACTGAATCTCCTCCTTCCCTGACCCATTATATACTAATTTTGGATAAAGCATAATAAAGGATTTTGATTTCCTATTTAGAATATAAATGAAGAAAGACTGATAAACCTTAAAATGGGGGAGAAACCTGATGGCTGATTATTTCCTTACCGTATTTGATCCTTCGGGGAACACGCTGGTAAACGAGCAATTCGAGGCAGAACATGAAGAAGCGGCAAAAACGCATGGTGAAGCCCTCTTAAAAGAAAAAGAGCTTCATAGTCATACTCATCGTTTAGTCAATGCAGCCGGAAAGCTGATTTTGTTTCACAGATGATCAGCTTTCCGGCTGATCTGTTACGCTTGAAACTTCGGCTCCCGTTTTTCTAAAAAGGCACGGATTCCTTCTTGGTGATCCTTGGTCCTTCTCATTCTCTCTTGGGCGCTGCGCTCAAGGAATAGCACTTTTTTCAGTTCTTCAATTTGGAGGCTTTGAAAAATAGCTTTCGTTTCGATCATCGCCAAAAGAGGGGAGGCCAACAGGGTTTCGATAATGGGTCTTGCGCCTTCGGCAGGGTCTCCGGCAAATGTCCCATCAAGAAGCCCCATATCGTCAGCTTCCGAGGCAGATAGTTTTTTTCCGCTCCAAATCAGTTTTTTCGCTTTTGCTTCACCGATTCTTTTCTTCAGCAAATAATGTCCTCCGCCGTCCGGAACAAGCCCAATGCCGATAAAATTCATCGCGAGGACGGCGTTTTTTTCAGCGAGCACAATGTCCGCACAAAGCGCCAAACTCAGGCCTAGTCCCGCAGCAGCGCCATGAATGGCTGCAATTGTCACTTTCTTCATCTGATATAAATTCAGGGTGACAGCCTCAATCGTATCCATCAGCCGTTTAAATTGATCAGAGTCATGCTCTGATGTCATCATCCTGATATCACCGCCGGCCGAAAAGCCTTTCCCGCTTCCTCTCAGGAGAACGATGAGCGCCTCGCTTGCAGCCGCCATTTCGACTGCCTCCTTCAATTCAGACAGCATCTGTTCATTCAGGGCGTGATGGGCATCAGGCCGATTCAGGATAATCTCTGCAACGGCCCCATTACATGCATATTGAACAAACTCCATATGAAGCACCTCCATGTATGCGCTTGCTTTTTTCTTTCTCCTATACATTCCCCGCCATCCTCAAATAAACCTTTTTATTTTTCAAGGTCAATAGATACTGAAAAATGCATATTGTTTGAATGGAAACATAAAGTTTTATATAGTGAAATAGAAGGGATATCTTGATGAGAAGGGAGGAAAGGAACATGGATAAATTGCTGATCAGTTTTCTGTTAAGTTTATTTATGGTGTACTTTCCCCCTTCGGACGTGGTTCTGCCTTCCCAGTTTGAAGCAAGCACTGACAGCTATGTGCCTATGTCCTCATATCCGCAGGAAACACAATCGGCAAAAACGCCGTCGCCGGGCAGCATGCACCCGGCTGAGCTGATCAAAGAGTACAGCCCGCTGGCGCAGTCTGTCAGGCAGCTCTCTGTCAAACCACTTGACGAACCGCTGATAAACAGGCTGGAAAAGGCTTTGGCCGTCCCTGTCAAATACCAGTCTAATTACCTCCGAATATAATTTGCTCAAGTTTTATTTGTAACTCACCCCATACTGCCAACACTACATTCGGAGGGATTTTCATTGAATATTAAAGAAAACGATCTGCCGGGCATCGGCAAAAAGTTTGAAATCGAAACAAGAAGCCATGAAAAAATGACGATTATCATTCATGATGACGGAAGAAGGGAAATTTACCGGTTTAATGACCGGGACCCGGATGAGCTTCTTTCAAATATTTCATTGGATGATACTGAAGCAAGGCAAATTGCAGCTATTCTCGGGGGCATGGTCTATAAACCGCAAGCTCTGGAGTCCATCGAAATGGCCTTCAGCGATCTTATTATTGAATGGTTTAAGGTCGAAAAAGGCGCCAAATCGATCGGACGCACACTCGGAGAGCTTGATGTTCGCCAGAATTACGATGTCACTGTGATTGCCATTATCAAACACAACCAGGAAAAGCTCCTAAATCCCGGAGCCGATTCGATTATTGAAGAAAATGACACCCTTGTCCTCTCAGGTGAGAGAAAGCATCTGAAGAAACTGATTCACGATTTTCTTTCTGGAGAGGGCGTGTGAGCCCCGATGGACCATCTTGTATTTGAAGTCGGAACTGCACTTGTCCTTGTGGCAATCGCCAGTGTGATCGCCAATAAAATTAAATTTTCGATTATTCCGTTTCTGATTGTGCTGGGAATGCTTGTTGGACCGCACGCGCCGAAAATAGGGATTATTGATCTAACATTTATTCAAAGCAGTGAAATCATCGAGTTTTTCGGGCGAATGGGCGTACTGTTCCTCCTCTTCTATCTCGGACTCGAATTCTCTGTCGGGAAGTTAATCAAATCTGGAAAATCAATCGCGGTCGGCGGGACGATTTATATTTTGATTAACTTCAGCCTCGGACTGCTTTACGGGTTTATCACCGGATTTTCCTTTCTGGAAGTCCTCATCCTCGCAGGCGTCATCACAATCTCGTCAAGTGCGATTGTCGCAAAAGTGCTCGTTGATTTAAAAAGAACCGCCAATCCGGAAACCGAATTGATTCTCGGCATCATCATGTTTGAAGATATTTTCCTTGCCGTATATCTGTCCGTTGTTTCCGGCCTTGTGCTAGGTGATGCGACATCCGTAGGGAGTGCACTCTTGTCCATTTTGATCGCCTTCGGTTATATGCTGCTGTTTTTTATCGCAGCAAGAAAACTCCCGCCGCTGTTGAACAAACTGTTGGACATTCGCTCAAACGAAGTGTTTATTATCGTCATTTTCGCAGCACTCTTTTTTATCGCCGGGTTTTCCGAGACGATTCATGTAGCGGAAGCAATCGGCGCGCTGTTGCTCGGTTTGGTCTTTTCAGAAACAGAGCATTCCGATAGGATTGAACACCTCGTCGTTCCGTTTCGCGACTTCTTCGGTGCGATGTTCTTTTTCAGCTTCGGCCTCAGCATCGATCCGTTTTCGCTCGGTGAAGCGGTTTGGCTTGCGTTGGGTGCAGTGATTTTGACCATTCTGGGAAATTTTATCGCCGGAATGGTGGCAGGACGACGCGCAGGGCTTTCTCATAAGGCTTCATCGAATATCGGGCTGACGATCGTATCGCGGGGAGAATTTTCGATTATCGTTGCGAATCTCGGAATAGCAGGCGGACTGTCGGCCACATTAAAGCCGTTTGCCGCATTATATGTCCTCATTCTGGCGATTTTGGGACCGCTTGTCACAAAGGAATCAAAACGAATTTACCGCTTGCTGAACAAGGTATTTAAATGGAAGCCTGAGGTTCAGCCCGCAAAAAAACAGGGATAAAAAAAGCAGCACTGTGATCAGTGCTGCTTTGTCGTCTTCTCAAAAATCTGCTCTAAATATTTGATTTTTGCGTCCGTGTAGTGCTCGAAGCGCTCATTGTACGATTTCGGATCTTTCGGATTCGCAAAATGCGTGATTTTCCCTGTATCCCGATCAATAAATTTACTAGCAGCGCCGCAGCCGATGCCGATAATCGTCTGCACCTCTTCCATAATCATAATGTTGTAGATGCTTTCTTGTCCCGGCAAAGAGTATCCGACGTTTTCAAGGTTTCCAAGAATGTTTTTCTGGCGGTATAAATAATAAGGCACGTACCCATGCTCTTTCGTCCAGGCTACCGCGTCTTCCATCATTTGAGAAACCTCTTCCCTGCCGGCAACTTTGTACTTATGCTTGTTTCTCGTCATTTCTGACGCCCGTTTAAATGAAAGAGTATGAACGGTAAGGGATTCCGGCATCAGTTTTTCTGTTTCTGAAAGACTGTGCCTGAACTCCTTCACGCCTTCCCCAGGCAAACCAATAATCAAGTCCATGTTGATATTATTCATGCCGTGCTGGCGTGACAGATGATATTTCTCAATGGTCTCTTCAACCGTATGGTGCCGCCCGATCGCCTTTAGCGTTTCGTTTTCATAGGATTGCGGATTGATGCTTATCCGATCAATGTCATATTTGTTTAAAACGGCGAGTTTTTCTTCTGTAATCGTGTCAGGACGACCGGCCTCCACCGTAATCTCACGAATGTTTTTCACATCCGGGAAGGAGCGGACCATTTCTTCATACAGCAGATCCATCTCCTCCGCTGTAATGCTTGTCGGCGTCCCGCCGCCAAAGTAAATGGTTGTAACCTTAACATCATGCTCCTTCAGCCATTCACCGATTTTCTGCATTTCGTAATGCAGTCCCCATAGGAATGAGCCGACTCTGCCCGCCTGTCCCTGGATGGCATACGCAGGGAATGTGCAATACGCGCATTTTGTCGGGCAGAACGGAATGCCGATATAAATGCTGACTTCATCCTTTACTCGGTACAAATCCGGAACTGCCGCCAGCTGACGGTCAACAATTTCCTGCATTAGCATGATTTTTTCATCATGAATTAAATAGTCTTTTTTCAACTCAGCATGCGCTTGCTCCTTGGACATTCCGCTTTGCAGTTTTTTATGAAGCAGCTTTGTGGGCCGGATTCCTGTCAGGATTCCCCACTTCTGCGTAATGCCCGTATGCGCCTGAAGAAGATTGAGATACACATAAGAAATTGTGTTTTTCACTTGCTTAAAAGCTTCTTTTTCAGTCATGCCGGGAGAAAAATTTTTTGTATGCTGTTCCTTTATGCCAGTACCCTTCACTTCTCCCGAAACCGTCACATGCTCATCCGTTTGTGACAACGCTAAAGAAATGACAAAATCTGCGGGCTCCTCTCCGCCATACGCAAGCTCGCACTCTTCATAAAACAAATTTGCAATATTTTGCAGAGGCCGATGCAGGCGGTCATCATGTATGCCTTCTATTTTAATTTGCAACTTCATCACCTAATTTATCAGATTCAAAACTTTCTTTAGTGTACAGAAATAAACTGCTAAAATCAATCCGGCAAAAAAGCCGCCGCACCTGTCAGGGTGCGAGCGGCTTTTTTACACACGTTTCATGTGGAACTTATCAAGAAATCCTTTTCGCTGCTGCATTCGGAAATATTCCTTCATCATATAAGCGACACCTTGCTCGTCATTGGACCTTGTAACCCAATCTGCCTTTCTCTTAATTTCCGGAACGGCATTCCCCATCGCTACCCCAAGACCTGCAAGTTCGATCATCGGCAGATCGTCATACTGATGCCCAATGGCCACGACATCATCCATACTCAGCCCCAGCTCTGAAGCGACGAGGGCCAACCCCGCTTCCTTCGAGACACCTTTCGGGACGATATTCAGCTTCTCATCGTTTACGCGAATCACGTCCACCGCAGGGAAGGCTTTTGTAATCGTTTCTGTAATGTCATGCTGAATGTCGTGCTCCGTGTACACCTCGATGACGGGTGCACTCACCGGCTCATCCATGAGGAGATCGCTTAATGATTCAACGAACTGGACTGGATAAAAGATCGGGTCAGACGGATGAATGAGTGCTTTCCCCAATAAATTCGAATTCACCTTTTTCTTGTTTCCGATGGAATACTTTTCGTGAAGAAGCCGAATATTGCATTGATAGCTCTCCAGCACTTGAACAATGTTAAAGGTATGATCATCAGAAATTCTTTTTTCAAAAAACGGGGCGTCAATTTTCTCAGCGATATATGCCCCGCTATGGGTGATCAGCTTGGCATCAAGCTTTAGCGATTTCGCTATTTTCTGTGCTGAGCGAAAATGACGGTTGGTCACAAGTGTGACGTAAATCCCTTTTTTCTTTACATATTCAATCGCGTCTTTCGTTGCCTGATGAATCTTCCCGTTCGACCGAAGCAGCGCTCCATCTATATTTAAGGCAAGCAATTGTTTTGACACAGAGATGTCCCCCTCCTTGATGACTGTACTTGTGTATAGGATATGACCCTGTCTCTGTGTTTAGAACAACCTTTTCTTAAAGCAAAAAAAGCCTGGCTCAGCAGACTTTATGTATGGCTTGTTGATAGGATACGATCGAAGCAGCCATTCTCCCTAATATCGTTATTTCGATTTACGAAAAATCATGTATCAGGAACCCCTTGTTTGACCAATGATGCGCTCCGAACACTTACTCTCTGTTGCTTATCCCCTCTATATAACGGCATGATATGCGACCGTATCCATTTGAAATAGGTAAGTGTAGGCGCTTTCAATGCTATTATCTCAGTTTTCCTTGCCGATGACAAGGGTTTTTTTAACTAAAAAAAGTAACCAACTTTTGTATATCCGTGGTAGGATCAGTTGTTAATTTTTAGGACCATACGCTTGATTCAGAACGTATATTCCCATACAATATAAATAATAAACGAAAAAGCGGTGTTTATATGGCTGATTTAAAAGAAATATATAATGAAGAACTGATATCTCAGTTGATCCATCATGTAAGGTCATCCTATCCTGATTTTAACAAAAACAGATTCTTGGATACATTACGGCTGGAGGACTGGCCTGAACTCACTTTAAAAGAGCGGATGCGCCGCATGACAGTTTCTTTATACGAAACTTTGCCAAAGCAATACGTTGAAGCGCTCGCAATTTTACGGGATACAGCCCCTCATTTTAAAGGACTCAGCGGAATTTTATTTCCAGATTATGTGGAACAGTACGGGTTAGCGCATTGGGAAGAATCAATAAAGGCATTGGAATACTTTACGCAATATTCGACCTCAGAATTTGCTGTAAGGCCTTTTTTGCTGTTAGATCAAGAAAAGATGATTGCACAATTGCTTGCATGGTCTGAGCATAAAAATGAACACGTGAGAAGACTTGCGAGCGAAGGCAGCAGGCCCCGACTGCCATGGGGAAAATCGATACCGGCTTTGAAATCGGACCCTTCCCCCGTATTGCCGATCCTTGAGAAGCTGATGCAGGACGAGTCCTTATATGTAAGAAAAAGCGTGGCCAACAACCTTAATGATATATCAAAAACGCATCCTCATTTACTGAGAAAAGTCGCAGATCAATGGTATGGAACACATCCACATACAGACTGGATTATCAAACACGCCTATCGGACCTTATTAAAAAAGGGTGATAAACAGGCCTTAGCGCTTTTTGGTTATGAAAATGCTGATTCGATACAACTACATGATTTAACATGCCAGCCCAAACGTATAGTTATTGGCGAAAGCCTTGAATTTTCTTTCTATATTCATTCAGACAGGGATCAAAAAGTAAGAATTGAGTACGCAATTGATTTTGTAAAAGCAAGAGGCCAGCGTCATCAGAAAGTATTTAAAATAACAGAAACAAATATACGAAAAAACGAAACGAAATCATACACAAGAATCCAATCCTTTAAGGATTTAACCACCAGAAAGCATTACAAAGGAATTCATACATTATCAGTGATCATCAATGGAGAGGTAAAAGATTCATTGGATTTCCAAGTTTGCTGAATGAATAAAAAATCCCTTCTTATCCAAGAAGGGATTTTGCTGATTAGCCTTCAACACTGCCGTAAAGCTCTTCTAAAGGCTTCATAATGATTTTGTTCAATTCACCAATCAGCATGCTCATGCGCTGCTCCGCTTCCATCAGCTGAGAAATTTTCTCGTGCTGCTGTACAAGCGCAACTGTTTTTTGAGCCTGCGTCACTTCTTCTTGTGTAATCTCTTCTCCTGCCATTTGTTTTTGCTGGAGTCTAAGCTGTACATCACGGAAGTTTTCGAACATGCGCTTCGCTGATTCATCTGCGTTAACTTCGTCGTAAAGGTTTTTTAAACGGGTGAACTCTTCGCTCCCGCGTAATGCATTTTCCAGATCATACGCTACATCATAAAAATTAACAGCCATTGTAAATAGCTCCTTTCATCATTGCCGTTTGACATACCACTCCACTATAACAGACTATGGAGCTCCTTTCATTAATCAAAAACCATTTCTTCTTAAAAAAGGATGACAAACAGTGCTTGAATCGCGCCTATCATTCCGCCGAGAAGGCCCCCCAAATAGGTAATCATTTTAAATTCTTTTTTTGAAATGGACAGCACCATTTCTTCAAGACGCTCCACCGGGAACTGATCCACCTGCTCCTTGACGATTTCCTCAAGACGCAACCGTTTTAAGACACTTTCAAGGTTGGACGAAATCCCTTCAAGCAATTTGTCTAACAGTGCCGGCAGCATTTGCTGGGTCAGCTCAGATTCATAGCGGACGGTAAGCGTGCCAATCGTATTGTCGAAGAAAGGGGCAGTCGAAAATGCTTGCAGCACTCTTCGTTTCAAACTGAAAATGAGCGCCTTTGCATTCCATTTTTCATCTGCTTCATTAAACGTATACTCCCTCAGCTTGCCCCATTCGTTTTTTAAGAGATCAGAAAGCAATTTATTTGTTTCCTCATTCCGCAAGAATTTCAGCAGCTCCGGCAGCACGCGATCCGCAAGGCTTGAATTGCCAAGAAACATTTGCACCATGCTTCCAAGCATGCCGCGCTCTTTTAAAAAGTCATCAATCATATTGCCAAGACGGATTTTTCCTTCATCACTTTCAAAATAACGGACACTCCGTGACAATATATATCCTGAAATCATCGGAATCTTTTCCTCTAGCTTTTCCTGCACCTCTATAGGCACCAGCTCTTTTAACGATTGGTGCCCGTATTGGCGGAAAAGCTCATTCAGCTTATCATCCGTCCAGCTGCTGATCCATGCATCAGCAGCTTTTTCGGGGCGCTTCATCCCGGCTTTTTCAAGCGCTTCTTTTACTGTCACTTCAGAAAGTGACAGCTTTTGAATCAGCTGTTCCCCCACTCGAAGAGCCTGCGTTTTGGCTGCATCAGAGACGAGCCGCTTTTTAATGCCTTCAGGGGTTAAGAGATGATTGACTACCATCAGTCCCATTTGTTTTGCAAGTTCATCTCGCCGTCTCGGAATCAGCCCGGGCGTAAAAGGAACTCGTTTCCCAAACAAATAGTATGCTTTATACGGCCTAAACAGCATTTGAATTGCTAAATGATTGGTCACCGCTCCAATGGCAGCGCCGATCACGATCATAAAAATAAAGGTTCCTGCAATACCCATTCCTATTCATCTTCCTCCATCTGTGCTTCAGCTTTTTTCATATAGATTATGTACCTATACGTATTATAGAGGCTCATGCAATCACTTAGCAAACGAGGAGACAAATTCCTATTCTTAGAAAATCAGCTTGTTCTTTTGGAATAGGGCAAGGTGGAGAATCGTATTCTGTAAAGTAGAATACCGTCAGCTGCGTTCGTCTTACATGTATTTAGTGTAAAGCTGCGGACACCCGCCGGCAGCTTTTGAATAAAAGGGGGAGTCTCACCATGATAACACTCGGTTTTATGTCCTTATCCCGCCAGCATGAAGCGGATTATTCCGCAGAACTGGCCAAAAGAGCACCCGAATTCGGCATACGTTTCATCCGGTTTACACCATTTGATATTTCACCTGACACTTTGCGTGTCAAAGCATCGGTCTATCATTCGGCCAGCAGCACATGGAACGAAACTGAAATGGCGATTCCAGATTATATTTATGATCGCTGTTTTTACGGCAAGGATTCACATTCCCAAAAAGCAAAACCAATCGTTGAGTGGCTCAAAAAATATCCGAAAACGGAATTTATTGGGCGGGGTCTTCCCGATAAGTGGACCGTCCTTCACGATTTGCAGCAGCACTCTGTAATCAATCCCTATATTCCCGAAACGATAAAGGTGAACCGCTACGAACAAATTCACTCCTTTTTATCCAAAGAAAAAGCCTGCATCCTTAAACCGGCATTCGGCGCGGGAGGCAGAGGCGTGATTCTTTTGAAGCTGGGCAAGAAAAACATCACTGCTACTTATCACATCGGAAAGGATAAGCAGACAAAAACGTTTTCCAACCAGACTTCTTTTAAAACATGGTGCAAAAAAGTGCTTCAGCATCAATATTTGCTTCAGCCTTACTTAAACATTCAAGATAAGGAACAATACCCTTGTGATATTCGTCTGTTTATGGAAAAAAACGAAGCAGGTGAATGGAATACAGTCGGAAAGGCAGTAAGACGCGGATACAAACACGGGCTGCTGGCCAATTTGTCAGGCGGATCTGATGCGCTGACATTTGACTCCTGGTTTGAAGATATACCGAAAAAACAGCAAGTGGTTTTACTAGATGATGTGTTTTCGATTACCCAATCGGTTCCGTATTATCTTGACGAGCGCTACGGGCCGTTGTTTGAACTCGGTCTTGATATATGTCTTGCAAAGGACGGGAGAATTTGGATTTTAGATATCAATTCCAAACCGGGCAGGAAGTCAATCCTTCGTGTCTCTCCCGAGCAAAAAGAACAGCTGTACACTTGTCCCCTAAAGCGCTGCCAATATCTGTTTTCTGAGCAAAGCCAGAAAGGAGTTCTTCCGCGTGAATCCTAAACGGTTTTTGATCGGCATAGACAAAACCAGTGAAAACACCCTGTTTCTGCCCTCTTCGCTGAAGCAAGACGGACTTTTGCATGCCGCATTCGGAACGAAGGTTGTCAGATGCCACGTTGCTTACAGACGGCATCTGGAACAAACCGTGCTTCTCTCTGAAAATCTGTTTCATGAGCTTTTGCTTCCCCACCGAAGCAGGGCTGATATACTGATTCATGATCATACAGTGCATATCGGGCCATTAGTCGGCATCTTTACGGCAGGGTTTACTGTATCTCTTGAACGTCCATTTAAGGATCGTTCCCTCTTTTTTTCTAAGCTTGTCACGTTACACGAGCAAGCCGGAGGCTACTGCTTCGTTTTTGGCGCGCACCAAATCAATTGGGAGGAAGGCACGATTGAAGGCCTCCTTTACAGGGAAAACGGCTGGGAGAAAAAAATCGTTCCATTGCCGAACGTCGTTTATGACCGTTTGCCGAACCGAAAAATTGAAGATTCACTTCTCTTGCAACATACAAAAAAGAGGCTGATCGATGAATATCAGATCCCATGGTTTAATAAAACGTTTTTCAATAAATGGAACGTTCATCAATTGCTCGAAAAAGATCCGAGAACGGCACCCTTTTTGCCTAGATCCGAGCTGACACCGTCTGTGGAGCTGATAGATGAGCTCTGTGGCGCATACAAAAAAGTCTATATCAAACCGGCAAATGGAGCACTCGGCACCGGCATTTATCAGCTGACAAGAACAGATGGCGGCCTGACGGTAAAGCATACGAATGACGCCAAAACATTTACTTCGATTGATTATTCCGATGCCGCCTCATTCCTTGCAGAATTTCAAAAACAGCACAACCCGTCCGACTTTCTCATTCAGCAAGGTGTTGATCTAATCGAATTTCAAGGCAAACCAGCAGATTTCCGTGTCCATACCAATAAAAACAGAAAAGGAAAATGGACAGTGACAGCAATCGCCGTAAAAATTTCCGGAAAGAACAGCATTACAACACATCTTTCTAACGGCGGCACTGTAAAGACACTTGCGGAAGTATACGATGATCCCGCTGAAAGAGTTGAGGTCATAAAAAAGCTTTCTGCAGCGGCACTGACGGCAAGCCATGTCCTTCATGATCATATCGAGGGGTTTATCGGGGAGATCGGTTTCGATTTTGGCATTGATCAGAACGGTAAAGTATGGATGTTTGAAGCGAATTCGCGCCCGGGCCGAAGCATTTTTTCTCATCCAAATTTGCATCATGTTGATTCTCTTACAAAACGAAGAAGCTTTGAATACGCGTCCTATTTATCTGAGAAGGCAATCACATCTCCTGAAGCATTGTGGCCTTCGTAACCTGTCCGCTTTTTTAATAAAGCGGGCTTATCTTTATCCAAGGCTGGGACAAACTGCATATTAAGGCCTCTTCAATGATGTTCTGGAACAATGATACAATGAACATAAGCCGTTTATATTCAGGTCAATTGATACCAAATGTAAGGAGCGTGGCCGTTATGATTTCTCATTTCAGCTGGAAACCTTTGTTCCCAAAAGAAAAGCTGCCCGGTTGGAAAATATCATTTTATTATAAAGGAACCCATTATGAAGGCATCTATCATAAGAGCGGTGAAATTGAATGGGGAGACTTGTTTCCCGCCCGCGCTGACGAGCCTGCTCTTACAAACGAGATACATGAACTGATGCTTTTTCATATTTATGACTAGCTTAGCCTAAACGGCTAAGCTTTTTTTGCTTTCTCAAGATTTACCACACAATTCTCCGCATGAGTTTCCGGCCATTTTAACATAATACGTAGTAACAAGCCGACAAAGCATTGGGTTACGCCGAGGCGGCAGTGACATCCGATAAGGGTTCACAGATCTGGTGCAACTCCAGTTAACCCAACCATACTAAATAAAAAGGAGATTTTACACATGGCTAACCAAAACTCTTCAAATGACTTACTAGTTCCTGGCGCAGCTCAGGCTATCGATCAAATGAAACTTGAAATCGCTTCTGAATTCGGCGTTAACCTTGGAGCGGACACTACTTCTCGCGCTAACGGTTCTGTCGGAGGAGAAATCACAAAACGTTTAGTATCTTTCGCTCAGCAGCAAATGGGCGGCAGAGTTCAATAACAATTCAATATATGGCTATAGAGGGCGCGGTTTCCGCGCTCTCTTTTTTTGTCACCCTTTTTTCCTGCTCCACATATCCTAGAAAAAAAGGGAGGGAATCGGGGTGTCATTCATCACCATTGTGAATTGGGAGCTGGTTCAGTTCGTAAGTGTATCCATGATTCATGAATATGTTTCCCATCGTTCTGTTTATTTGTACAGGTATTCTTTCCCGCGCTGTTCAAACTGAGAACATCCTTTTATAATGAAAGGCGAGGAGGTTTTTTGATGAAAATCGCTTTATTAGGAGCCAGCGGCCGCGTCGGACAGGCCTTTTTAACACAAGCTGCAGCAGATGAAAGATTTGATATTTTCGCTCTGATCAGATCTCAACATACTGATCTTCCCCTTTCAAAAGACAGAACCGTCATGGGGAACGCCCGCCGCTTAGAAGATGTGAAAAAAATAATGGAGAATGCTGAAATCGTGATCAGCTGTCTAGACACAGATGGTGATGATACCTTGTCAACTGCTATGGCACACATTCTCTCCGCTATGGAGGAACAGCATATCAAACGGCTTATTACGATCGGCACCGCAGGGATCCTAGATTCCCGATATGAACCGGGAAAATACCGGTTTGAAACAAATGAATCGAAACGAAAGCAGACCCGCGCAGCCAAGGAGCATACAAAAGTATACGAAATGCTTAAAGAATCATCATTAGACTGGACAATCATCTGCCCCACTTACCTCCCGGACGGAACAGCAACCGGCGTATATCGTACGGAGCGTAACGTTTTGCCTGAGGGCGGCACAAGCATTTCGGTCGGCGATACTGCGGACTTTTTATATCGTGAGCTCGTTACAGGTAAGTATGTCGGATACCGTGTCGGACTGGCTTATTGACTACATAAACCAAAAACCCAAAACACGATTGTTTTGGGTTTTTTGAGCGTTATGCAATGGAATGTTTCTGTCCCTTTTGCAGTTCATACATTTGATAATATTGGCCTTCTAATGCCATCAGTTCCTCGTGGTTCCCTCTCTCAACAATTTCTCCTTTATCAAGAACCAAAATCTGATCAGCATTTCTGATTGTTGAAAGCCGGTGAGCGATGACGAAGGTGGTGCGTCCTTGTTTGACGACATCAAGCGCCTTCTGGATTACGGCCTCTGTCTCTGTATCAATATGCGCTGTAGCTTCATCTAAAATCAAGATCGCGGGATCAAACGCCAAAGCTCTAGCGAAAGAAATTAACTGCCGCTCTCCCGAGGATAGCGTGCTGCCTTTTTCAATCACGGGCTCATTAATGCCCTTCGAAAGCTTCTTTAGAAGAGGCTCAGCACCGACTTGCCGCAGTGCATTTTTTATTTCTTCTTCAGTCATTCTTTCGTCATCCAGACTTACATTAGATCCGATTGTACCCGAGAATAAGTACGGGTCCTGAAGCACAATGCCCATATGGGATCTGAGTTCCTGTCTTGACATGTTGTAAATGCTTCTCCCATCAATCAGAATATCACCTTTTTGCGCATCATAAAAACGAAACAGAAGATTCAAAATCGAGCTTTTTCCTGATCCGGTATGGCCGACGAGCGCTACGGTTTCGCCTTTTTGTGCAGTAAAGGAAATATGCTTTAATACCTCCTCACCTTCTTGATACGCAAATGACACATCACGAAATTCAACCCGCCCCAGCGCACGCTCCTTCGCCGGTTCACCCGCTTCTTCCGTTTTCTTTTCTTCAAGCAGTTCAAAAACACGCCCGGCGGAGACCCTTGCAAGCTCCAGCTTTGAAAACTGATTGACGATGCCTGTGATCGGCTGAAATAACCGGTTCAAATAATCGACAAACGCGTACAGCACACCGATAGAAACAATCCCGGCCGCATTCAGGCTCGCACCGCCAAAATGCCAGATCAGACAGACGAACGCAAGATTGCGGATGACATTGACCAGATTATGGGACATTAAGGAGTTTAAATTCAGCATCCTGTTTTGGAAATAAAAATGTGATTCATTTAATTCCTCAAATTCTCTCATTGTTTCCTTTTGATGGCGGAAAGCCTGAATAATGGTCATGCCTTGAATTGACTCATTCATTTTTGCGTTAATGTCACTGTTGATCGAGCGGATTTTTTGGTTGTAATATGACGCATATCTCCGGTATATGACCGACCACAGCCAGATAATCGGCACAATTGCCAGACATACAAACGCAAGCTTCACATCAAGCAGAAACAAGGCCGTGAATATCCCGAACATATAGATTCCGCTTGTCACAAATGTTGAAAGCACTGTGACATATAAATCCCTGATAGCCTCCGTATCATTGGTAATCCGCGCAACGACTTTTCCGGCCGGAAGGTTGTCAAAATAGCGAATCGGCATTTTCTGTATGTGCGAAAACACGTCCTGCCTCATCTTTTGAATAATCCGATTGGCACTCATCTGCAGCAGATAATGCTGTCCGTATTGAAAGAATACCGAAAACACGAGCAAGCCCCCATACAGGCAGATCAGTAACACCATTCCCTTTATTTCCGGCTGATAGAACTGGAAAAGTTCCTGCTTAGTCAGCTTTTCGGCAGCATATGCTCGGCTCTTGTCTCCGTTTATGATCGTCAGCTTCCCGTCAGAAACCGTTCTATGCCCGTCGAAGCTGACAGCCTGATCAACAAAATAGAACGCCATTCCCACTTGATAAATATGCGCTTCTTTTGCTTTTGAAACAGGCTCCTGCAAGCGGTCCTCTCTGACATATGAGACGCCGTGAAACTGAACGGCATTTTTATCTTTTTCCGCAGCTTCATACCATGTTTTCTCAATGCCGAGGATATGGTCGTCTATCATTTTTTTGCCAATAAAGGGCCCAGTCAGTTCTGCACCGACGGCAACAGCTAGCAAAAGGACGGCTGTGATCAGCAATTTTCGATAAAGAAGTGCGTATCTCCATAACGTTTTTCCTATTTTCATGCCCCTGCTCCCCCTTCTTCCGCAGTGAACAGCTGCTGTCTTTCATATTGTTCCCGGTACCACCCATTATTGGCCAGCAGTTCTTGATGTGTGCCTCTCTCAGCAATGACGCCGCCGTCCATCACAAGGATCAGGTCAGCGTGCTCTACCGCGGATAATCGGTGCGTCAAAATCATTGTCGTTTTTCCTTTGCGGTTTTCTCTGATGTTCTTGATAATTGCAGCCTCTGTTTTGGCATCTACAGCGGATAGTGAATCATCCAGAATCAAGATTTCCGGATTCGCCATGAGTGCTCTCGCAATCGAAATTCTTTGTTTCTGCCCGCCTGACAGTGCCACGCCTTTTTCACCGACCATTGTCTCCAGACCGGACGGAAGCATGTGCAAATCTTTTTCAAAATGTGCTTCGGCAATGGCTTGCTGAACCTCTTTATCAGTTGCATCCTGTTTTCCGTATAAAATATTTTCTTTTACAGTCCGTGAAAACAGTAAATGATCCTGAGGCACATATCCGATCCATCCGCGAAGCCGGTCAAGAGGGATTTGCTGAATCGGTACGCCTGAAAATGTAATGCTCCCTTCACCTGGAGGATACTGGCGCAAAAGCTGCTTAATAATTGTGGTTTTTCCGCTCCCGGTTTTACCTGCAATCCCGACAGTCTGCCCTTTTCGCACCGTAAATGAAATATCCTGAAGATTGTCACTTGTTGAGCTTGGATATGTAAAGCTGACATGACTGAAAACGATATCTCCAGGCTCTTTAAGATCAGCGGGCTGTTTTGGATCTGTCACATCCGTTTCATAAGAAAGAGTTTCATTTACCCGGTCTAATGACGCATTGCCGCGCTGCATCACGTTAATGAGTTCACCGATTGCAAACATCGGCCAAATCATCATGCCTAGATAAACGTTAAAGGACACTAACTCTCCAAGCGTCAGCTCGTTCCGGAATACAAGAAACGCTCCGTAGCCGAGCCCAATCAGATAGCTTGCGCCGACAAGCAGTTTCACCGTCGGCTCAAACAGGGAATCAATAAAAGCCACTTTCATATTTTTCTGATAAACATCAGCGGTCATTTCATTAAACCGGCGAACATCGTTTGTTTCCTGAACATACGCGCGAATCACCCGCACGCCTGAAACAGATTCCAGCACTCTGTCATTCAGCGCCCCGAACGCGTTTTGGGCCTCAGTAAACCGCTCATGAATTTTACTTCCATATAGACTGATTGCAATCGCCATGACTGGAAGCGGGATAATGGCGGCAAAGGTCAGCTTCCAGCTGATCAAAAACCCCATCGTCAAAAAGATCGTCATCATAAACATCGTAGAATCGACTAACGTCAAGATGCCAAACCCTGTCGTTAAACTGACGGCCTGAAGATCATTTGTCCCTCGTGCCATTAAATCGCCTGTCCGGTTTTTTTCATAAAACGGCGGCGACATAGTCAGCAAATGCCCCATCAGCTTCGTACGAAGAATTTTCTCCATCAGATTCGCTCCGCCAAACAGCTGATGCATCCAAAAATAAGACATGATATACACGGCCGCCGTCAGCACAAAAAAGATACCGATATAAAACAGCAGCCCTTCCGCAGTAAACGCCCCTGCTTTCATATCATCTATGGCGTTCCCCAAGAGCTTAGGCGGAAACATTTCAATGACATTGACTGCTAATAAAAGGACAATCGCAATCGTATAGCGCAGCCAGTACGCCTTAAAAAACCAGCCAAGCTTTTTCAAAACTGAAAACATCTATCCCCATCTCCTCATCAGCCGCCTTCTATTTTTTCCTTGCAGCTTTTTTCATCCAATTTGGCACGAACAGCCCTCGCCTCTGTATTTGTCTTCACATCCCATACACCTGTCTTTCCTTAGATTTTGTATATAAAAAAGGCATGAAGCGTCAGCTCCATGCCTTTTTTAACCGATATGTTACGCACAGCGCTTTTCAGCGCGCGGTCCGACCTAAAAAACCGTTCACGAAAACAGAACAAAAGATTTGCCGCGCCAATATGAAACTGTTTGATAAACACGCAAATTCCTTGGCATAGCAAACCCTCCTTCCATTCTGATTTCATCTTTTTATCATCATATAAACAAAACCTTTTATTGTCAATCATTACTTGAATAGGAAAAGGTTAATTGTACTCAAATTCGGGTAGTAGTGTTGTAAGACGCTTTGAAAGGGTGAGAAGGATGTTCCATGCTGACCGTATCATTGTTGCGTTTGACGGAAGTGAAAATAGTAAGAAAGCGCTTCAGACAGCCATTGATCTTGCTAAAACCGTAAATGCCACTATTACCGTCGCCCATTCACATGATATGAAAGACAATCAGACCGTCATCGACCCGCCCAGACCCGCAGCTGAGGCAAGCTATATCAGCGGAGGCGTGACAAGTGTTCCTGATCCACTGATATCGGATGTAACATCACCTGAGCCAATGATCTATGAAGACCGTACGGAAGAAGTCATCGCCGAAGCCAGAATGATGCTGAATGAACAGCAGGCAGATGGAGATATCGATATATTAGAAGGCGATCCGGCTGAATCAATTATCGAGCATGCAAACCGCATTTCTGCCGATATGATCGTAACCGGAAGCAGAGACCAAAACAGGCTGAAAAAGCTAATATTCGGAAGTGTAAGTGAAAAGCTTTCAGCAAAATCGGATATACCCGTCCTGATTGTAAAGTGAGCACGCCCTGTGCTCACTTCTTTTATATTCATAATTGTGAAAAAACATAGATTTTCGTTTTTTTCTGTTATAATGCTTTCGTGCCCAAAAGCACAAAAGCATTAAAGATAAATATGGGGTGTTATTTTGGATTCTCAAAAAAAGCTGACGTTTCCGTTAGCCGTCGGTTTATTTATATTCATGTTATGCATTATTATTTCTTGCTTATTCTTGCTTCATGTAGAACCTCATATCCCGCTGTTTTTAAGTGTTGTCATGCTTTCAGCAGCAGCTTTATGGTTTGGATTTTCCTGGAAGAGCATTGAAAAAGGGATTGTAGATGGGATCAAAAACGGCGTACAGCCGATTATTGTTCTAGCGCTGATCGGCATCTTAATCGGCGCCTGGATGTACAGCGGCGCAATACCGACTGTGACAGTTTATGCCCTAGCCTTTATTGAACCAAGCCACCTTCTGTTGACTGCTTTGTTTTCATGTATGATTATCAGCACACTTGTTGGCTCAAGCCTGACAACTGTAAGCACAATCGGAGTAGCGCTGATTGGCGTGGCGAGCGCGGCTGGCGTTCCGCTTGAATGGACAGCAGGCGCAGTCATATGCGGCGCTTGTTTTGGGGATAAAATGTCGCCGATGTCGGACACAACCAACTTTGCAGCCGGGATAGGCGAAATACCGATCTTTGAACACATTCGCCATATGATGGGCACAACCATTCCAGCTTTGCTCGTCACTGTCGTTCTGTTTTACTTTCTCGGTTCATCAGTGTCAGCGGACGCTGCTTCAACCGATAATATTCAGCAGGTCATAACCGGAATAAAAGATGCTGCAAACGTGACACCGTGGGCCCTTCTTTCTCCGCTCTTAGTCGTTTTGCTGGCAATTAAACGGGTATCAGTAATCCCCGTTCTGACTGCCGGAATTATTTCCTCGGGAATTTTGACTGCTATTTTTGTACCCGACAGCAGCCTGCAGGCGTTTATGACAGCTTTGCAAAATGGCACAACTTTCGAAACTGACAATGAGGCAGCCGCTAAAATTATCAACAGAGGCGGACTGCAATCCATGATGGGCTCTGTCTCTCTCATTATGATTGCTTTTGCACTTGGCGGATTGATGGAGAAAATCGGATTGATTTCTGCACTATTGGAAGGCGTCATGAAAGGCATCCGCTCAAAAGGCCGTCTTGTTGCAGCAACTGTCTGCTCAAGCATCGGCGTCAACTTGGCAACCGGCGAACAGTATTTATCGATATTAATACCGGGACAATCATTTAAATCCTTATATGACAAACAAAACATCCAGCGAAAATTTCTGACAAGGTCATTAGAGGACGGCGGAACATTAATTAACCCATTGATTCCTTGGGGCGTCAGCGGCGCATTTATGGCGAGCGCACTTGGTGTTCCAGTCATAGACTACATCCCGTTTACGTTCTTCCTCTATATATCGCCGATGATCTCCATTTTGATTGGATTTGTTAAAAAATAAAAAGAGCTCCGCTGTATAAAGCGGGCTCTTTTCTTCGTTCATTTATGAAATGCTAGCAGCCTGTTGAATGCTTTCTTGAAAAGCAGCCTGAAGCTGTTTGGTCACCGGTCCGGGTTTCCCGCTTCCGACCGATTGTCCATCGAGCGTCACGACCGGAATAATTTCTGCCGTCGTTGACGAAATAAAGATCTCTTCCGCCTGTTTCAACTCTTCTTCACTGACAGGAGTCTCATCCAGTTTGATCCCATTCTTTTCAATCAGTCCTAAAATATTCATCCGTGTAATTCCATTGAGAATGAGCCGGTTAGCTGGATGTGTTCGCACCGTGCCGTTGATAACGGCATAAACGTTAGAGGATGTACCCTCCGTAACAACGCCGTCCCTAAGTAAAATGGCTTCAAATGCTCCCGCTTCATAGGCCTTTTGCTTTGTCATGACATTATACAGTAAATTCAGACTTTTGATATCACATCTTAGCCAGCGAAGATCCTCATCTGTAATGGCCGCCACTCCGTATGCCTGCTCTTGCTCCGGTTTTTTCACCGTAAACGTATAAGCAGTAGTCTGCGGCTCGAGGCCGGCTTCATACTGGTGTTTTCGCGGGGCCACACCTCTTGTTGTCTGAATGTATACCGCTCCCTCACTGACCGCATTTTCCTGTACAAGCTTTTGCAGGTCCCACTCGAGATCTTCTATACTGAATGGCAGTGAAATTCCGATTTCAGCAGCACTTCTGAAAAAACGCTCAGCATGCTCACGTAAGCCAAACAATACTCCTTTGTACACCCTGATCACTTCATAGATGCCGTCACCAAACTGATAACCGCGATCTTCCAAATCGATTGATGCTTCACTGCGCCCAATCAGCCGGCCATTGACTAAAACCTTCATAAAAGCCCTCCCTTTTCGAGATGTCCCTGATGTAATTCAAGCTGTCATTGTCACTAATTCTACCATATTGGACAAGCTGAAAAACAAAAAGATCAAGAGATCTATAGCGGAAAGGAGTTTATTTTTTCCTTAAAATCTGACATTTCGACAAATTTTCTATGTGCTTTCCAGTTTTATTCCTGTATACTTGACTGGTAATACATAGGTTGTAAACATAAGGCATCTTCATAAGCTGCCTGCTGTACAGCATTATGTAGAGATTTTATGCCAATGGAGAGATTGTTATGCGACAAACGAGAGGAGAGGCTTCTCCTTCTGCAGTTTCGCTTGCTTTTAAATTTGCAAGTTTAGCAGTTTTATGCGTGCTGCTTTTGCTTATGGTGATTTTGGGTTATTCCAACAGTTCAACGAAAGCAAAGGAAGTCACTGTCACAACTAACGGACAGCTTCGAGATGAGAAGGAAAGCCTTAAGCTGAAAAACGACTCCCCCGATCTGCTGATAAAACATCTGCAGACAAAGCAGGACATGGGAGATAAAACGGTTTACTTAACCTTCGATGACGGCCCGTCAGCCTTTACAAACCGCTTGCTCGATGTACTGAAAAGCGCTGATGTAAAAGCGACGTTTTTTATGCTGTCACCGCGGATGAACGAATTCAAACAAGCTGTGAAAAGAGCAGAAAAGGAAGGCCACGCACTCGGTTTACATGGCGTTACCCACAATAACAGATTGTTCTATCAAACACCGACATCTCCTCTAAAAGAAATGCAGGAGGCGCGTGACACGCTGCAGGACATTACAGGTTATAAAACCGATCTTGTCAGAACGCCATACGGAAGCAAACCGTCACTAACCCCCTCACAAATCCGCAATCTTGAGAAAGACGGTTTTGTGTACTGGGATTGGACGATTGACAGCATGGACTGGAAATACCGAAATTCAAAGTATGTGACGGCCGTGTTAGAGCAGCTTGAAAATATGGAACACAGCTCTTCAGGCCGCCCAAATGTGATTCTCATGCATGATCTTCCCGCTACCGTAAACGCGCTGCCGGTACTAATCAATAAATTAAAAGAAAAAGGCTATTCCTTCGGAGTGTTAGAGGACACAATGGTTCCTGTTCATGAATAAAAAAGTGAGGCGCATAAGGCGGCTCACTTTTTTATGCCCAAACTTCGGGCAAACTCGCCGATTTTTTGATGGATGACCATGTCAAACAAGCTGTCGCAATACGTTGGTTCAAGGTTTATGATGACTTTCTTCATGCCGGGAATCAGACTTGCATCCTCAGGCACAAATCTAGCCGGAGCCACTTCGAGAGACGTGCCGATAACCAATAAAAGATCTGCTTGATCCAGCTTTTCATAAAGGGTGTCAAAGTGCATGACGGCGTCGCCAAAGAGAACAACATCGGTTTTTAATACCGTTCCGCAAATGTCCCCATTGTTTCCGGGCGCCGTGCACTCCGGCACCTCCCGCTCCAGCAAATGGGGAAGATCATATCGGGCGCCGCATGCCGGACAAGCTGCTGTCTGGATAGAACCATGCAGTTCGTATACATGCCTGCTCCCCGCTTTTTTATGAAGACCGTCAATGTTTTGCGTAAAAATATCGACCTGCTTCCCTTGCTTCTCCAGCTCAGCTAAAAGCAAATGGCCTTCATTCGGTTCAAAGCTGCCGCTCATTTTCATCTGGAACAATTCTTTGAATTTGGGCCAAAACAGACGCGGATGACTTAAAAAATAATCAAGGCTCATCGCTTCCATTCTTGAGGCATCTTCCGTCCAAATGCCCCCTGCTGAACGAAAGTCGGGAATCCCTGATTCTGTGCTCATTCCCGCTCCGGTCAGCACAACAATTCGCTGTGCTTCATGTAGAATACTTTTGAATGCTTCCAACTCAACACCGCCTTTTTCTCTTATTTTACCATGAAAAAGACTCCGCCTCTGTCAGACGAAGTCTCTCTTTTAAGCCCGTTCCTTTTCCTCTTTATTTAGATTCACCTGGAATGGGTCGCTTTCGTGCTTTTGCTTGACAACAACCATTTGGCCAGGATATGCAAACTGAACGCCTTCTGCACCTAAAATCTCAATAATTTTATAGTTGATATCCTCTCTAATATTAAGGTTTTCAGCCCAAACCGTCGTTTTTGTATAGAAGTTAAAAAATAAATTGTAGTAGCTGTCGGCAAACGTATCAAAGTTGACCATGATTGTTTCATTATCAATGCCCTCATGCTCTAAGAGCATTGTTCTGAGAGAATGAATGGAGCGTTCAAGATTCTCAATCGGCGTAGCGTAGGACACATGGATGGAAAACGTAATCTGGCGTTTGGTCATTCTTGTCCAGTTCGTGATCGCTTCCATCGACAGCGTAGAGTTCGGCACCGTTACAAGCGCCCCCTGTGCTGTTCTGAATCTCGTGCTCCTAAAAGTAATATCCTCGACTGATCCTGTTACTGTCGACGTCTCCACCCAGTCACCAATTGTAAACGGCTTTTCAGTAATAATAATAATACCGCCGAAGAAGTTGCTGATGGTATCCTTCGCGGCAAGCGCAAAAGCCAGCCCACCAAGACCTAGGCCCGCTACAAATCCGTTGACATCATAATTGAATTCCTGAGCGATCACACTGACACTGAGCGCAATGATCACAAAACGAAGCAATTTGGATAAAAACGGAGCCAGAATGTCATCCATGTCAAGCTCGAAGCGCTGATTCACCTTATGGAAGATAAACGACGATGTTGCGGTCAAGTTACAAAGACCCCAGCACAAGAGCGCCACAATCAGTGAGCGGTATATTTTGCTGATGACCGGCATTTGCTCATCTAAAAACGGTGAATACCGGATCGCTAAAAACAGCCCAAGGGCAACAAAAAACCATCTGGCCGGCTTATCAAACGCCAGAACCACCTGTTTAAAAATTTCTGTTTTCGGCCGGTTTGTCAAATTAAAAAGCAGGTTAAAGAAATATCTTGTGAATAATTTTCTAAGTATAAGAAACACCAGCAAAATCGCCAAGCTGATGCCGATTTGAATGATGATATCAAGCGTAAAATACTGCTGCAGATAATCCGGCATGACTGTCTCCCCTCTATCCCAATCAATTGTTTATTATACTAAAATATTCGTAAGGATGTTCATTTAAATGTCTTTTGCAGCACAAAACCCCGGCGAAACGCCGGGGTCATTTCTCAATTCATCTATCAGCCAGATTCAATAGGGACAGTCACTTACCTTTTTTCGTTTGTGTCTGATCAAGGAGAGTTGCTTTTTGCATTTCAGCATCCGTTTCGGCTTTAATTCTTTCCTCCACTCTGATTCTCCCTTTTCCCATGATCTCGCCTCCTTTTTTGCTATTATAAAGGATCATATTTTGTTGTGAACATGTCGAAAGACCTAATTTTCTGACGAAATGTGTTCTGATACGCTGAGTGTCTTTTTTTAGTTATACGCATTCCTCAGCCCGGACCATTCCGATATGGCAGAAAAAATTCACCAGTTTGTATCGCGGTGCATATATGGATTTGATACAATAACAGAAATGCCCATACGAGGAGCTGACTTAGCTTGTACATCATTGCCCATCGCGGAGCATCCGGCTACGCTCCGGAAAATACGATTGCCGCATTTGACCTTGCGGTGAAAATGAATGCAGATATGATCGAACTGGATGTCCAGCTTACAAAAGACAGGCAGATTGTTGTGATACACGATGACAGGGTTGACCGAACAACAAACGGATCGGGCTTTGTTAAGGATTTTACCTTGGAGGAATTGCAAAAACTCGATGCAGGAAGCTGGTACGGCCCCGCTTTTCAAGGAGAGCGTATTCCGACCCTGGAAGCGGTGCTCAAGCGCTACCACAAAAAAATCGGCCTTTTAATTGAACTAAAAGGCCATCCGTCTCAAGTCGGAATTGAAGAAGAGGTGGGGCAGCTATTAGGGCAATTTTCTTTTTCTATCAATAATATTGTTCAATCCTTTCAGTTCCGCTCCGTCCAAAGATTCCGCGAGCTTTATCCATCGATTCCGACAGCCATCATTACAAGGCCCAACTTTGGCATGCTGTCCAGAAATCAGATGAAGGCCTTCCGCTCTTTTGCAAACTATGTCAATATAAAATACACACGGCTCAACCGTCTGATGATCGGCTCCGTCCATAAAAATGGCTTAACCATATTTGCATGGACTGTCAACAATCAAAAGACAGCGGCAAAATTACAAGCCATGGGCGTGGACGGCATCGTTACAGATTACCCGGATTTCATCATAAAGGATGGCAAACATGAAAATATATAGCGCGGTTTTTATCGGAGGCGCGCTTGGCGCCTGCCTCCGATACGGATTAAACTTATGGATACACACCGGTCAGTTCCCGGCGGCAACCTGGCTGGAAAATGCGGCAGGCAGCCTCCTATTAGGCATTTTGACCGGATTTTTTATGATCGGGGCAAAACGGCCTCTGCTGTCGGCTTTTTTAGGCACCGGCTTTTGCGGAGGCTTCACAACAATGTCCACGTTTTCTAAGGAAACAGTGATGCTTTTGCAAGGACAACCCTCATTGGCTCTTTTATATGTGGCAGCCTCATTGATATCAGGGATCATATTTGCACTGATTGGTGTTTTTGCGGGACGGCGCATAGCAGGCATTCAGCAAAGAAAGGGGCTGCAGGAAAGATGACACTAGCGGGTATTTTCATAGGGGGCGGACTTGGCGCAATGCTTCGCTTCTGGCTTGGCAATGTCATAACCGCCAAAACCAAAGGTCTCAGCCTGCCCATTGGCATACTGACAGTCAATATTCTCGGAGCTCTCGGGCTCGGAATATTTACAGGACTTCACGTTGCAAATGCTTCGGTCTCGCTTATCATCGGCACGGGGTTTTTTGGCGCCTTTACGACCTTTTCCACTTTCAGCGTTGAAAGTATTCAACTCCTTATGGCCAAACGTGTAATAGAAAGCATCTTGTACATCGCCCTGACACTTTACGGGTCGCTTTTGGCATTTTGGTGCGGCTGGATAATCACAATATAAAAAAAAACCTTGAGCTTATTTCTCGCTCAAGGTTGCACTGTTCAGCATCACAGGCTCAGGCAGCGGCAGCTTGTGGTGCGCCGTAATCCCGGTTGTGTTGCCGGCTTCTTCTTTTATATCGATTTGCTTGATTAATCGGCCGTCCATCTTCAGCACCTTTATCGTATATGAACCGATGCGAATGGATTCACCAGCCTCAATATCGATGTTTTCTTTTAATATCAGCCCGCCGATCGTATCGACGTCTTCTTGAATCGATGCGCCAAGAAGGCTGTTCACCTGATCGATCCGAACCTTTCCATCCATCACATAATGGCCGTCGCCAAGCTTTTGGATCAGCGGCTGTTCATCTTCATCAAATTCATCTCTGATCTCTCCGACAATTTCCTCAAGAATATCCTCTGTCGTCACAAGTCCCGAGGTTCCTCCGTATTCATCCGACAATATAGCCATATGAATGCGCTCGCGCTGCATTTTAATCAGCAAGTCATGAACCGGGATCGTTTCAATCACTTCGATGACCGGCCTCACATACGGATGGATCGTCATCTTCATTCGTTCTTCTTCTGTCATAAACAGCAAATCAGAAAACAAATGCTTCGTATTGACCAAACCGATCACACTGTCTTTGTCTCCATCTGTGACTGGCCAGCGCGTGTATTTTTCCTTCAGCATGACTTCAAGCATCTCGGCCATCGTCATCTCAGTTGACACAGCAGCCATTTCCTTCCGCGGTATCATAATTTCTTTGGCGATCCGATTATCAAATTCAAAAATCTTATTCACATATTTATATTCAGACGGATTAATCTCTCCGTTTTTTAAACTCTCAGATAACAGCATCCTGAGTTCTTCCTCAGAATGGGAACCATCATGTTCTGACGCAGGCTTCAAACCGAACATCCCGCATAAAAGCCGCGCCGATCCATTGAGGATCCAAATAAACGGAAACAGGAGCAAATAGAATAAACGCAAAGGGCCCGCTATCAGTAAAGTCAGCTGTTCTGCCTTTTGAATCGCGACCGTTTTCGGGGCCAGTTCACCTACAACAACGTGCAGGAACGTGATCAAGCCGTACGCGACTGCAAAAGAGACTGCATGTGAAACCGATTCCGGCAAGCCGAGCGGTTCAAACAGTGGATGCAGCAGCCGTTCAAAGGCCGGCTCACCCAGTACGCCAAGCCCGATTGATGTCAATGTAATGCCTAGCTGGGATGCGGATAAATATTCATCCAAATCTGTAATGACACGCCTTGCGAGTATCGCCCGTTTGTTTCCTTCTGTGATAAGCTGATCTATTCTGGATCTCCTTACTCTAACAATCGCAAACTCGCTTGCAACGAAAAACGCGGTTAAAGCAATGAGCACGCCAATTAAAATCAGACTGTCAATATCGTCCATTTAACCCTATCCTCTCAACAAAGGATAAGGAGTCACCTCCTGATATAATCATTTTTCCTTAACATTGAGGTACGCGGTGTATTGTTGCCTAAGCAGAGGGCCCCATCATACCACCTCCAAAAGTCAAAGTTTGATTATAAATTGTATATTTTATTGTAACACAACTCATTCCAAAAATGATTTTTAATTTTTAGACTTTTATCATGGTCAATTCTGCGCCTGTCTGGATTGGAAGAGGAAGGATTTTGCGGATATAAAAAGAAAACAGCCTTGAAAACTGTTTTCTTTTCTTTGCCTTCTTAAGCAAAATCTTTATATAAAGAAATGAAAATGTCCCGTGAGTTTTTAATCTGCTCGATCGGCACACTGAAGGATAATCGGAAATGCCCGCTCATTCCAAATCCGCTGCTCGGCACAATTAATAATTTGTATTTTTGGGCGGCATGCACGCAAAATGCAACTTCATCTTCAATCGGCGATCTCGGAAAAACAAAGAAACCTCCCTTTGGCATTTCAAATTCAAAACCGGCTTCTTTTAAAATGTCTACCATTAAATCCCGGCGCTCTTTATAAGCGCTCGCGTCTACTCTTAAATCATCCATTCGTGCCACAGCCCGCTGCATCATGACAGGGGCATTCACAAATCCAAGCGTTCGATTACAATACACAAAAGCGTTGATCAAAAGGTCCGCATCCGGCATTCGGCTGTCCAATCCGATATACCCGAGCCGCTCCCCGGCTATGCCGAGATCTTTACTGAATGAGCTAGCCAATATCACACGATGGTACGATTGAAACGGATTTGCCAGCTCTTCATCATAGATTAATTGACTGTACGGTTCATCAAACAGCACATAAATCGTCTGGCCGCTCTTCTCTTCTATTTCTTTTAATAAAGCGCCTAAATCGTCTATATTTTTCTGGCTGAGAACCGTGCCTGTGGGGTTATGCGGTGTATTGAGGATCAGCCCTTTCGTCTGTGGAGTGATCGATTGCCTTACCGCTTCAATGTCGATCTCAAACCGGCCTGTCAACGGGCAGCTGACGGGCTTTCCCCCGTAGTTCTCAATATACAACTTATATTCGGCAAAATAAGGTGCGAGAATAATGACCTCTTCCCCAGGGTTTACGATGCTTTTTAACGCAACATTCAAAGCGCCTCCCGCGCCCACCGTCATGACGATACGCTCCGCTGAGAAATCAGCTTCAAAACGCGACCCCAGAAATTGCGCGACTTTTTCTCTGGCTGCAGGAAGCCCTTGGTTTTGTATGTATCCGTGGCTGCCTTTTTCAGCTTCCTCTATTAACGCTCTCTTAAAAGCTTCAGGCGGTTCAACAATCGGGTTGCCGAGTGAAAAATCAAATACCTGGTCTTCCCCGAACTCCTTCTTCAGCCTTGCACCTTCATCAAACAGCTTGCGAATCCATGATCCTTTATTTAAGTTTTCTTCAACTTCCCGGGATAACCCAGCCAATTTCATCTGTCCCTTCCGCATATAAAAATTTGAAAATTCTATCTTCCTATGTTACTTCAATCAGATGATGAATTCCACAACTTCCAATTCCGGTCCGAAAAAAACAATAAACTTGTGCAAGACACCGTTCATATATTAAACTATTCTCATAACTATAACGTGATGGTTGGGAGGGATATAGATGGGGCTGAGACTTATCGCATCAGTGAACTAGCGGCACTCGCCGGAGTAACGAAACGGACAGTTGATTATTATACGAATCTCGGTCTGCTTACGCCGGCCAGATCCTGTTCAAATTACCGTTACTACGACGAAAATGCACTCAAACGACTTATATTTATTGTAGATTGCAAGAAGCAGCGATTGGCCCTGTCCGATATTAAAGATCGACTGGAGAACCAGTTTCCCTCTTCAGCTAAACTTGATGATGAAATTGGAAATCTGGCATTAGAAATTGATCATATGAATCAAAACATCTCCGGAATCTTGCATCGGTTTGAACGGCTGAAGCCCGAGGATCGTGACAAGCTGAAAAGCAAACTCCCGCCTGAAAAGCTCGCCGTGTTCCAATCATTTATGCTGCTGTTAAGTTAAAACCATTTTATCTAACAGGAGGTGTTACCTTCATTCTCATTGCTAGAGTGAAGGTTCTAATTGGACATAGTGAATTTGATTTTAGTTGCTGTTTTAATCGCCCTGACGGCATTTTTCGTGGCATCTGAGTTTGCCATTATCAGAATCAGAGGCTCACGGATCGATCAGCTGATCGCGGAAGGAAATAAAGCAGCAATAGCCGTAAAAAAAGTGACCACGCATCTTGATGAATATTTATCTGCGTGTCAGCTCGGAATTACATTGACTTCCATCGGATTAGGGGTTTTAGGTGAATCAACGATCGAAAGGCTGCTTCACCCGCTTTTCGTACAAATGAACGTTCCAGGTTCCCTTTCACATGTCATATCGTTTATTTTTGCGTATGCCATTATCACGTTCTTACACGTTGTTGTCGGAGAACTTGCACCTAAGACAGTCGCTATCCAAAAGGCGGAAGCAGTGTCTATGCTGTTTGCGAAACCGCTGATTTGGTTTTACCGCATCGCGTTCCCATTCATTTGGCTTTTGAACAATTCCGCACGGTTATTGACCAAAGCATTTGGCCTGGAGACCGTTTCAGAAAACGAACTGGCTCACTCAGAAGAAGAGCTGCGAATCATTTTGTCTGAAAGCTATAAAAGCGGTGAAATCAACCAATCAGAGTTTAAATATGTGAATAAAATCTTTGAATTTGACGACAGGCTTGCGAAAGAAATTATGATTCCGCGGACCGAAATTGTCAGCCTTCCGCATGATATCAAGATTTCTGAAATGATGGACATCATTCAGATTGAAAAATATACCCGCTACCCTGTGGAAGAGGGCGATAAAGATAACATTATCGGGGTTATTAACATTAAAGAAGTGCTGACCGCCTGCATCAGCGGTGAGGTATCTGTTGATTCCACCATTTCTCAATTCGTCAACCCGATCATTCATGTCATTGAATCTGCGCCGATCCAAGACCTGCTTGTCAAAATGCAAAAAGAGAGGGTCCACATGGCCATATTGTCTGATGAATACGGCGGTACTGCCGGGCTTGTGACGGTTGAGGACATCATTGAGGAAATTGTCGGTGAAATCCGCGACGAATTTGATATTGATGAAATTAGCGAAATCCGCAAAATCGGCGAAGGCCATTATATTCTTGACGGAAAAGTGTTAATTGACCAAGTAAACGACCTGCTAGGCATTCATTTAGAGAACGAAGAAGTCGATACAATCGGCGGCTGGTTCCTTACTCAAAAATACGATGTTGAAAAAGATGATTCCATCATCGAAGAGGGCTGCGAGTTCATCATTAATGAAATTGACGGCCACCACGTCGCATATATTGAAGTGAAAAAGCTTCAAGAAGAAGAACTTCTGGAGACAGCTAACCAGCAGGAAGCATAATAAGAAAAGCACCTTGTATAAGGTGCTTTTCTTATTTTCACAGTTTCAGGGCAATCTCTCATAACGCCTTATAGCTGATCAAGTTTATTCTCTAGTTCTTTAATCCGCTGATTCAAAGCCTCTGTCATTGCTGCAAGTCTTTCCTTTGAAGGCAGGTGGGCAAAATCAGCCTGGTGAAGAGGCTCACCGATAATCAGCTTCATTTTTCCTTTTTTGAATAATTCTTTTCCGCTTGAAGGGCCCTGATATGCAGCGGGGACAAGCGGCGCTTTCCCCATTTGCGCAATCGTCACCGCACCTCTTTTCAAAGGCACATCCTCAGAGGTTCTTGTTCCGCTTGGGAAGATACCGACGATCTCTCCTTCTTTCAGCAGCTTAATCGGCGTTTTAATACTGCTTGGCCCGGGATTTTCCCGATCTACCGGAAAGGCATGAATTTTCTTCAGAAACGAACCGATCCATTTATTTTGAAAAAGCTCTTTTTTCGCCATATAGTGTATTTGATAAGGAAGAATCCCGACTCCGAGTGTAATCACATCAACCCAGCCGGAATGTGTACACGCGATGACAAAACCTGAATCGGCCGGAAGGTTTTCTTTGTTATACACCTTCACTCCTCCGCGAAGAGAAAGAATAACTTTTAAAGCATTTGCACAAAACTTATACATATCGCACTTCCTTTGTCGTAATCAATGATTCTTTCTGTCATCTATTATAACAACATTTTTTATTACCTGGTACTAATTTTTAAGATTTCTCCCGTTAAACGCCAAAAAACTGAGGATTCATCCTCAGCTTTTGTTATATTTCCTCTCTGGTCGGCGGGGCCATAAACTCCGGTCCGACAGGGTCTGATATCGTATTTTCCAATATAGTATTGATATCTTTCTGATCTTCACTGTTCAGCGTCCAGCCTGTAATCTCAGATAGGGCCTCAAGCTGCCCAGGCTTTCTTGCTCCCCAAAGAGCGATATCCGCTCCCGGCTGATCTAAGATCCATCTGACAGCCAAGTGAATCACTGATTTTCCATAACGTGTCTTCGCCAGCTTATCCAATTGATTGACAGCAGAAAGATACTCTTTAAAGCGGGGCTTCTGGAATTTTGGATCGTGATTACGCAGATCATCGCCCTCAAATGTATACTCTTCGGTCATTTTTCCTGTTAACAGCCCTCTGCATAAACTGCCGTATAATAATGTTGTTATCTTGTTATCTTTCGCATAAGGAAGAACACTCTCTTCCATCTCTCTTTCAAACAGATTATATGGAGGCTGAATCGTATGGAGAGGTGCGACGGCGCGAAATGTATCCATTTGCTCAATTGAAAAATTGCTGACGCCAATCGCCCGGATTTTTCCCGCATCATATAATTCCTTCATGACTTCAGCCGTTTCTTCAATTGGCACAAGCGGATCGGGCCAATGCACCTGATAAAGATCAATATAGTCTGTTTGAAGCCGCTTCAAAGAATTCTCAACTTCCTCTACAATTCTCGCTCTGTTCGCATGGCGGAACAGCTGGTTGTTCTTCCAGTCCAGAGCCGTTTTCGTTGCGAGAATCACCTGGTCTCTTTTACCGTACTCTTTGATTGCCTTTCCGACGATTTCCTCGGACTGCCCGAAGCCGTAAGCCGGTGCGGTGTCAATCAGTGTAATCCCCTGATCAAGAGCGGCGCGGATTGTTTCAATCGATGTTTTTTCGTCAGTGCCTCCCCACATCGTTCCGCCAATGGCCCATGTGCCGAGGCCGATTCTAGAGGCTTCTATTCCTGTATCTGCTATACTGGTATATTCCATTGTGCCACTCCTTCACTTTTTCACTATTTTTTCCCCTCTGGAAAAAATGTTAAACATTTCTCCGCACTATCTTTTGGGGCCATTTTTGGGTACTATATAGTAATGGTGTTTGATTAGGTATAAAAAAGCCGTTTGCATGTAATGTGCAACTTTAAACCTTTCTTATGCGTGTATAACATAGAGGGGAGAAAAGGCAGTGACGATCGATGAAATTTACCAAATGTACATGAATGATGTTTACAGGTTCCTGCTCTCCATGACAAAAGACAAGCATCTTGCTGAAGACTTGCTGCAGGAAACCTTTATGCGGGCATACATACACATTCACTCCTATGATCACAGCAAAGTAAAGCCCTGGCTTTTTCAAGTGGCGCGAAACGCCTTCATTGATTACGTCAGAAAGCATAAGAAAGAAGTAACCATTTCTGATGACTTAATCGGAAGCCTCTTTCAAAATGCTGTTCAAAGTCCTGCCCATCAGGTAGAGATAAAGGAAGTGCTGACTGGTTATATGTCCGAGCTCCCCGATAATTATCGGGAGGCCTTAACGCTATATTATTTAAAAGAGTTAAACTACAAAGAAGCATCCCATATTATGAATATTTCAGAGGCGAATTTTAAAAGTGTTTTATTTCGTGCCAGACAGCGGCTGAAAGCACTTTATAATAGAGGTGTTAATGATGAATGAAGAATTTAAAAAGCGTTTTGATCAATATAAAAATGGGGAAATGAGCGACCAGGAAATGACTGCATTTGAGGAAGAACTTGAGAAGCTCGAAGTATATCAGGAACTGATTGACAGCGAACTCGAGGACGATAACGATTGGGATCTCAGCATCAGTCCTGAAAAACAAAAAGCGATTTTAGCCTACGGCAAACGCAAGTCTTATTTGCGAATTTCTGTGCTTGCCGTCATTTCGACATTGATGATTTTGCCGCTTTGTACGCTGGGAAGCTACCTCTATTACGGAATGGGTGGAAAACACAGCACCGGCAATGAGTTTATGGAAACTGCCGCAGTCACTGTAGCCCTGACCATGCCGAATGTTCTTGTTGATACTTCCGGACTGAAAAGCCAAGTGAAGCTATTTGGAATGAATACGGAATTCCCGCTGCAAAAGCAGATTGGCACGAAGACGGCTGCCGTAGGGAATGAACGGGTTGAAATGTTTTATAACAAAGTAAAAGCGCCGGCAGTAAACTACTATGACTTAGAAGTGAATAAAACTGGCCATTACTTTACACATCCTTCAAACAAGTCTGAACAAACGACCGCAAAAGCAGAAAAAACGTTAAGCACATTGCCCGAAGGAACGGTATCAGAGGTCTACCTTTCATATGACCGTGCATATCCGACAAAAGACGTGTATAACAAATTCAAAGGCTATGATGTGAGCTTTTTGTGGAACGCAATCGAAACAGAGAAAAACACAAATAAGACAGCTTCCACAGAACCTCTTGGCTATCCTGGGAAGGATTCAAAGTTCTTGGCCGCCCTTAATACAAAAGGCAAGTCGAATGGCGATCAGTTTATCAACGCCCTGAAATTCATGTCCAAACACGAAAAATGGGCTCAGGTCATTTCAAAACGGAAAGACCTGAATGTAGATAACCGATTAGATTATGTAGAGAAAAACGGTGTCAATGTATACGGTTCGGTCGTTACAGGGCCAACCAAGGAAATCCAGCGCATGCTGAAAAATAAATCTGTAAAATCAGCGAATGTCGGCGAGGTGGAATTATGGAACTGGTAAAAATTTTTAAAGAACACAATGTATTCGGCTGGATCTCTGTCGGGACAGCGGTTCTGTCCCTGCTGTTGCTGAATTTGGCCATTATCAGCAACGTCACGTTTTATTCCTATCAAATGCTTCCATTCGCCATGGCTGCCGTTCCGTTTGGCGTTGTTGAACTCTTCATCAAGAGAGGGCGCACAGGCCCCGGCCTGCTCGGCGTCATCCTTAATCTCTTTGTGATTATTTGTGTGTATACCATTGTATCTGTAGATACGAATTTACAGTTTGGCTTTTAAAAAAGACGCCTTTTCAGGCGTCTTTTTTTTCGTTATACCGGTTTTCGGAACAAATAACTTTCTATAGTAAAACCCATCTTATCTGTATAAAATCGATGTGCGTCTTTACGCTGAAGGCCAGATGAAAGACTGACAAAACCAAGTCCGGCTTTTCTCGCCCAGTCTGAGGCATAATCCAAAAGCATTTTGCCGTATCCCTTTGATCGGCAAGGTGCCGTTGTAACAAGATCCGCAATCCACAAGTGCTCTCCTTTATGAATGGAAACCCTCGGCAGAGCCCCGCACAGCGCTCTGATTGCTGTATCCTCATATAAGGCAAACAGCATATACGATTCTTTCTGCACACAGACTTCAAGCCTTTGTAAATACGTCTCAATATCCAGTTCTGTTCTCAATTCACTCATAATCGGATACGACTCAGCCCATTCTTCTTTCGAGGTTAATTGTTTCATATGGATCATCTTCTCAATCCCCTTTCCTTTCGTTACAATGATCATAGCTAATAAATGGCATTTGCCAAATAGCCAATATCAGAAAAAATGACCATGCCAGATATAAAGGAGACATGAGATGGATATTACGCCGTTTCTTGATAAAAAGAGCAAAACACCGCTGTATGAGCAGCTTTATACCTTTTTTAAACAAGAAATTTCACATGCGCGAATAACAAAGGGAACAAGACTTCCGTCAAAACGCAGGCTCTCCAGTTTGCTCGATGTCAGCACGGCAACTATAGAACGAGCTTACGAGCAATTAACTGCTGAGGGCTATGTCAAAAGCAAGCCGAAAATCGGCTGGTTCGCGACGGAAGTAGAACCATGCTTCCCGACGGCTCCTGACCATTTCCAGCAGTCTGTACAGCCGGGATTACATGAAAAGAACGCACCTGCTATTGACTTCCATCAGGGCAACGTTGATCCGACCCTCTTTCCCTTTAACGCATGGAGAAAAAGCATAGTAAAAAGTCTTGATCGCTATTCCGGATCGTTTCACACCTCTGGCGACCCTCAAGGAGAATACGAACTCAGGCACATGATTGCCCGATTCGTCAAGCTGTCTCGGGGAGTAAATTGCGAACCCGGCCAGATTATCATCGGCGCAGGAACCACCGTGCTTCTGCAAATTCTTTGCCTTTCGCTAAAGCCAGGTACAAAAATCGGCTTTGAAGAACCGGGCTTTCACCGTTCAAGAAGGATGTTTGAAGCAAATCACATGGATGTCACTCCGATTTGTTCTGATGCAGAAGGCGTCCTGCCAGATGAGCTCTACCGTCAGAATCCTTATCTCATGTATACGACTCCTTCGCATCAGTTTCCGATTGGGACCATTATGACGATTACCCGCAGACAGGAGCTGCTGGCATGGGCGGCAGAAACAAATTCATTCATTATAGAAGATGATTACGATGGAGAATTTCGCTACAGCGGCCATCCCATTCCGTCTTTACAGGGTCTTGATCCGAATGGCAGAGTCATATATCTGGGCACTTTTTCAAAGTCACTTCTGCCTTCTTTGCGGCTCAGCTTCATGATTATGCCCCCTGAACTCATGGAACCAATCAAAAACAACGCTCAGTTAATGAAGCAGACCGTCTCTGTTCACTCGCAATTGGCACTGGCAGACTTCATCGAAACCGGAGAGTGGCAAAAACACATAAATAGAATGAGAAGCTTATACCGAAAAAAACACGCTGTCCTGTTAGAAGCCATCCGCTCTGAACTAGGAAACACCGTTGAGATTCTCGGTAAAAACTCGGGGCTTCACATTCTGCTGCGCCTTTTGTTTCCAGCAAGTGAGGAAGAAGCAATACAAGCAGCCGCAGACCACGGTGTAACCATCTATCCCGTGTCTCCCTCATATAAAGAACAGACGCCTTTTGCTTCTGTCTTAATCGGTTATGGCGGTTTGTCAGAAGAGGACATCAGGCTCGGCATCCAAAAACTGAAAACGGCATGGGCACCATTGATATCATCTTATTAAATAAAAAACAGGCCCCAGAAACGGAGCCTGTTTTTTTAAAATGATAAAATTCCGATTAAATTTAAGAACACGATAATAATGGCAAGCGGCACGATAAAACGAAGCAAATAAAACCACGTGTAAAAGAATGCTTTACCTGCATTTGATCCATTTCGCATTTCAGATAAGAGTTCGCTTTTCGAAATTTTCAGCGGGATAAATAGAGAAATTAACAGAGCGCCTGAAGGCATTAAAACATTGCTGACGGTAAAATCGGCAATATCAAAAAACGTTTTGCCAAATAGGTGCACATCACTCAATACGCCATAAGACAAGCAGCATGGGATTCCGACCAAAAAGATCAAAAGCCCGCTCGTCCATGACAGTTTTTTTCTTTTCTTTTCGTCCCCTTTTCCGATTGTGGCAACGATAATTTCAACCATCGAAAATGCTGAGGTTAAGGCTGCAAATAAAAATGCAACGAGAAAGCCGATAAAAAACAACGTGCCGAACGGAAGCTGTTCAAAAACGGCCGGAAGCACTGTAAACAGCAATGTCGGTCCTTCATTTGGCTGAAAACCGAATGAGAAAACCGCCGGAAAAATAGCCAAACCTGCCAAGAGTGTCACAATGATATTCATCAAGACAATGGAGGCTGCCGAACGAGGGATATTTTGTGTTTTCGGCAAATAGGAGCTGTAGGTCACCATCACCGAAACCCCCAGTGTTAACGTAAAGAAGGCCTGTCCCAGCGCGAATAATATGGATTCCGGAGTCAGATCGCCGAAATGAGGCACAAGCAGAAACTTTACGCCTTCCATTGCACCATTAAGCGTAAGAGACCGAAGAACGAGCAGAATAAACAATAAAAACAAAATTGGCATCATCACCGCGCTGACCCGTTCAATCCCTTTTTGAACCCCTCTTGCGACAACGAGTACAGTCAGTGCCATAAAGACAAGCTGAGCCGCGAGCGTCTGCACCGGATTTTGGATAATAGAAGCAAAAAGAGCGCCATACTGTGCTTGAGAAAGCCCGGACAGTGATCCTGACGCTGTTTTCACGATATACAGCAAAATCCATCCCCCGATTACACTGTAAAACGACAGCACTAAGAAACACGCGGCTACGCCGATCCACCCTGTAAGAAACCAAGCTGATCGCGGCGCTTCTTTTTTATATGCATCAATGGCATTCGTCTGGTTCCGTCTTCCAAAAATAAATTCCCCCACCAAAAGCGGATAGCCTAAGAGGATGGTAAATAACACGAAGATAAGAAAAAAGGCTCCTCCCCCATTGGTCCCCGCTACGTAAGGGAACTTCCAAATCGCGCCCAAGCCGATAGCCGAGCCGGCCGCTGCCATGACGAAACCGATTTTCGAAGCCCATTGGACTGGTTTTTGCTCAGACAATAAACGTCACTTCCTTTCCAGCCTATATTATCTCTTATTTTTGTCTTCATTTCTATAGATTCATTTGCCAAGAACAGAAAAGAGAGCGGCCTGTATGGCCGCTCTCTTTATCAAAAAGTTATTGATTTAATTTTGAATGCTTTCTTGAATACAGGAAATAGATTACCAAGCCGATTAACAGCCACACTAGGAAGCGAACAATCGTCACCCACCCCAGATTTAAAATCAAGAACAGGCAGAACAGAATCGCCAGGCCTGGGATAAACGGAACTCCCGGGCATTTAAAGGCTCTCGGAAGATCCGGTTGCTTCTTTCTCAAAACGATAACTGCCACAGAAATCAGTACAAATGCCGACAGCGTCCCGATGTTCACCAGCTTTGCAAGTTCATCCAGCGGAACAAGTGAGCCGAGAAGCGCCGACATCGTTCCGAAAAACCAAGTGGCTACATAAGGTGTTTTGTGCTTTGGATGCACTTTAGAAAGTGAACCCGGCACAAGCCCGTCACGCGACATGGCAAACATGACGCGGGTCTGCCCGTAAAGCATCACGAGCATAACTGTTGTCATTCCCAGCACGGCGCCAATATCAATGATGCCTGCCACCCAATTTTGCCCTGCGCTTTGAAGAACTAGAGAAACCGGATGATCCACACCCGCAAATTGAGCAAACGGGATAACCCCAGTCATGATCGCTGATACGGTGACATATAAAATCGTGCAGACCAATAAAGAGAAAATAATGCCTTTAGGCAGATCCTTCGCGGGATTTTTCGTTTCTTCCGCAGCAGAGGATACAGCGTCAAATCCGATAAAAGCAAAGAATACGAGCGCCGCTGCACTGAACACGCCGCCAAAGCCCATTGGCATAAACGGCTGCCAGTTGTGCGGCTTCACGTAAACGGCTGCCACCGCGATAAACAGCAGAACAACCAGTATCTTCAAGATAACCATGATATTGTTGACTCTTTTTGATTCTTTGATGCCTAAATAAAGCAAATATGTGATCGCCATTACAATGACGAATGCAGGAAGATTAAACAGGGTAAAGGTGCCTTTCACTGCGCCCGGTGCCGCTGTTAAAGCAACCGGAAGATGAATGCCGAGCCCTGATAAAAACGATTGGAAATAACCAGACCAGCCGACCGACACTGCACTTACCGCCAGCATGTATTCTAAAATTAAATCCCACCCGATAATAAAGGCCATAAGCTCTCCCAATGTCGCATAAGTGAATGTATATACCGAACCTGAAACAGGCACACTTGACGCAAATTCCGCGTAAGACAGGGCGGCGAATAAACAAGCCAGCGCCGCCACAACAAATGAAATCGTCAGCCCGGGACCGGCCGTGACTGCACCTGTTCCCGTCAGAACAAAAATCCCTGTGCCAATAATGGCGCCGATTCCAAGCAACGTTAAATCAAATGCCCCTAATTCTCTTTTTAAAGATTTTTCCCCGCTCGTCGCAGCGATTAAATCCTGAATGCTTTTCTTCCTAAAAACGCTCCCTTTCATTCCCCTTCAACTCCCGATCATCTATTTTTATATATTTTATTTGAATTTTCTGAATTCATGAGCAACAATGGTCATTTTTCTTTTTTTCTACTATATTTGTACTGGTCGCGAATCATTCCTTTCTCCTACTCAATATTATATATAAAATTGCAAAAATGAAAACAAAATTGTTAGAAAAATCGACAAATTTTTTATTTTGAAATTTTTTACCATACAAAAAAACCAGCTCTGGAGCTGGTTTTTCGTTGATTACGTTGAAATAAAACGGCCGCCATTCACATGAATGGTCTGCCCTGTCATATAGGAAGATTCGTCAGACGCCAGCAGAACATAGGCGCCTGCATGCTCAACCGGCTGTCCCGGTCTTCCCATTGGGGTATCCAAGCCATGCTGTTTCACTTTTTCCTCAGGGAATGTCGCCGGAATAAGCGGTGTCCAAATCGGACCGGGCGCCACCGCATTCACTCTGATGCCTTTATCTGCAAGCGACTTCGCCATGGAACGCGTAAAGGAGACAATCGCACCCTTTGTGCTAGAATAATCAATTAACGCCGTATCCCCTTCATAAGCGGTAATCGATGTCGTATTAATAATGGCACTCCCCTCTTGCAGGTGAGGCAAAGCTTTCTTCGTCATATGAAACATGGAAAAAATATTTGTGCGAAAGGTTTTTTCCAGCTGTTCTGTTGAAATATTGAGAATGCTGTCCTGGGGATGCTGTTCAGCGGCGTTGTTCACCAAGATATCGAGTTTACCAAAATGGTCCACTGTTTGCTGCACAGCTTGTTCACAATGGTTCTCATCCCCGACATCTCCCGGGATAAGCAGGCAGCGGACATTCTCCTTTTCGATCCGTTTACGTGTTTCCTCTGCGTCCGAATGCTCGTCTAAGTATAGAATGGAGATATCAGCCCCCTCTTTAGCAAAGGCAATAGCTGCTGCTCTCCCTATTCCGCTGTCGCCTCCAGTAATGATCGCAACTTTTCCTTTCAGTTTTCCGCTTCCTCGATAATCCTCGTCCTCTGACAGCGGCAGCGGATTCATTTTTGACTCAATGCCCGGCTGTCTGTCCTGATGCTGCGGTTCTTGTCCTTCTGTTTGTCTGTCCATTGGGTTCACATTCATCACTCCTAGACATGTGGTTGATACTGAACGTTACCACACGATAGAAATGAATAAACGCCAAAATATGTTATGAAAGAACTTCCTCGGGAATGGCACCGGTATATTGCGCTGACGGGCGGAAAATCATGTTGTTTTCTGCCTGTTCCAGTACATGGGCGCACCACCCTACCATTCGGCTTGCTGAAAAGGTCGGAGTAAACAATTCATCGTCAAAATCGATGGCCTTCATCACTGCAGCTGCGTAAAATTCAACATTTGTGTACAGCTTACGTCCCGGTTTGTAGATTTCTAGCAAACGAATCGCTTCTGCTTCTACATGCAGCGCAAGATCAAGATCACGGTCATTGCCGGCCACCTGTTCTGCTTTCTGTCTCAAAGCTTCTGCCCGCGGGTCTTTTGTTTTGTACACCCTGTGGCCGAATCCCATCAAGCGCTCTCCTTTTTCGAGTTTTTCTTTTAGATATGCTTCAACATGTTCTTTTTCTCCAATGTCTTCAAGCATTTTTGTCACCGCAGAAGGAGCGCCTCCGTGCAGCGGACCTTTCATCGTGCCGAGAGCAGCCGTGACGGCTGACACTAAATCACTCTCTGTTGATAACGTGACTCGTGCCGAAAAAGTGGATGCGTTCATGCCGTGCTCCATGGCCAGAATCATATAGGTTTCAAGCGCTTTCTTTTTTGCCTCTGAAGGCTGTTCGCCTGTGAGCATATAATAGTAGTTTTCGACATGTCCGTACTGGGAAGAAGGTGCAATTGCTTGTTCACCGCGCGTCCATCTTTTTCTGTATGCAATGATGGAAGGCGTGATTGCAATCAGCCGGATTGCTTCTTCTGTTTTCGGATGGAATGTGTACGTATTTTCCCCCAATGCTGAAACAACCGTTCTCAGCACCGACATATCGTCCATGTTGTTTGGCAGTGATTGAATCAAGCGCTCAATGTGTTCCGGAAGGTTCCGTTCCGCAGCCAGCTTATCTTTAAATACCTGCAATTCTTCAGTTGAAGGCAGTTTTCCAAATAAAATCAAATAAGCCGCTTCTTCAAAGCTGTGATTCAGTGCGATGTCTTTTGCATGATGTCCTCTGTAAATCAGACGCCCTTTTTCACCATCAATATGGCTGATGGATGTTTCCACACATGTAATTCCCTTTAATCCGTAATGTACCATTTGTATTCCCCCTATCCTTTTCTGTTATTATAGTAAATATAATATTTAAAAAATAATGAATATTTTAAAGGGAATTAATTAAAAATATTAATCAGAGGGAGAATAGAAATGGATTTCAAATGGCTTCACACCTTTGTGACCGCTGCAAAATATGAAAACTTCCGAAAAACGGCGGAAACGCTTTTCTTATCTCAGCCCACTGTGACCGTACATATCAAGCAATTAGAAAAAGAAATCAGCTGCAAGCTGTTCGAGCGTAAAGGCAGGCAAATCCAGCTGACTGATGAAGGCAGGGCGTATTTGCCGTATGCGCTCAGGCTTCTTGATGATTATGAAAACAGCATGGCAGAGCTTCACAGAGTGAGACAAGGCTACTCTCAAACCTTACAGCTCGCGGTTTCTCCGCTTATTGCAGATACAGTGCTTCCTTCTGTCATGAAGCGGTACACAGCAATGAATACGGAAACAGAAATGGCGGTTACGATTTTCGAATCAGCGGAAATCGCGTCACTGATTAAAGCCGGGGAAGCAGATATCGGACTAAGCTGTTTAAAAGTACAGTCTTCTTCTTTAAGCTGCCACTGCTTATACAAAGACCCTGTCGTCCTTGTTGCCCCGCCCGATAAGCGTTTCATAGAAGACAACGAAATTGATGCCAAAGAGGTGCTCGAACAATACCTGCTTTTGACCCACAATCATCCTGATTACTGGGACGACTTGCTCCGTCAAGTCAGAATGACATTTCCATTTGTGAGAACAATGAAGGTCACTCAAACACATATAACGAAACGGTTTATCAAGGAAGGACTCGGAGTTTCATTTCTGCCTTTATCTACAGTAAAGCGTGAGTTAGCAGAGAAACAGATGATCAGAATTCCTTATCAGTCTGTACAGCTGCCCTATGCCGGCGCTTACGCGATTGCCCTTTATGAAAATAAGAAAGAAAAAAAATTCTTGGATTTTTTATCACATTTTCATTTTTAGGAGCAACCAAAACGCCTGTGCTCCGCCTAATGAAAAAAACCCGTTCCAATGAACGGGTTTTCTCTAAAAATTAGAATCTTTTCGCACCGAGGTAACGAGGCTTCCAGTAGCTGTTGTTCAGGCTGCTGACTTGTACGCCGTCAGACCCTGCATGAATGAAACTGTTGTTTCCAATGTAAATCCCCATGTGAGAAGGGCCGGATTTATATGTTGTGAAGAAGACGAAATCACCAACAGACGGGCTGGCAATGCTCTTCATAGAACTCCAGTATCCTGCAGTGCTTGTTCTGCCCACACTTGTTTGTTTATTCAGTACGTACCAAATGAATCCGCTGCAGTCAAAGCCGGAAGTTGTCGTTCCGCCCCATTTATATGGCGTTCCGACTAACGCTTTTGCATCAGAAACCAGTTTGCTCACATTAAGTGATGTAGATGACGTTTTGCTGCTTGAAGATGATGAAGATGAAGCAGGTTTTGAGCTGCTTGTGCTTGTTCCTTTCACCTTCAATACTTGGTTGACATAGATTACATCTGATTTTAAGCCGTTTAAGCTTTTTAATTTGCTAACCGTAGTGCCGTATTTGCTCGCAATTTTAGAAAGGCTGTCTCCGCTCTTCACTTTATAAGTAGAAGTGGAAGATGATGACACTTTTGATGAGCTGGAGCTGCTTGAACTAGTTGAACCTTTCAGTTTCAGGACTTGTCCAACACGAAGCAAATCTGATTTTAAGCCATTCAGCTTCTTCAGTTCATTGATTGTCATGCCGTATTTTTTTGAAATTTTCCAAAGGCTGTCCCCGCTCTTTACTTTGTATGTAGAAGAAGAGGAAGAAGAACTGCTGCTTTTTGAACTTGTAGATTTGCCGTTAATCGATAAAGTTTGTCCCACGTAAATAATGTCTGAACGAAGGTGGTTCTCTGATTTAATTTTACTGATCGTTGTGTCGTATTTTCTTGAAAGATCCCATAACGTGTCGCCTTTTTTCACCTTAATGCTTTGTGCAGATGCCGCTCCTGCAAATAACGTCGATCCTAAAACAACTGCTGTCGTAGCTGTAATGATTTGCTTTTTCATATTTTCCTCCCCAAATGTTAACTCTATATATATGTATCTCTTTTTTTTAATTATTCTTATTGATTTCTATTATAAGGATAGATTCCCATCAGAAATAGTCTTGACTTCATGTGACAAATTTCTTAATTATTCGTTCTAAAAAAAAGTTTTTAAGGGTATTAAATATTTCATTTTCGTTGCAAAGGTGACAAAAAATGAGTGCTTTTGTCATGTTTTATGGGATGTTTTTCAACATAAAGGAAATAAATGAAAAACTTTCGGGGTCGGCTCACATACCGGAAAATGAGTGATAAAGAATATTCGAGGAGAGCTGCGGTTATCCGCAGTTTTTTTATTTAAACAAACATATCATGCAAAGACAGAGAGGTAAAGATTTTTCTGAAAAATGAATGCTTTACATCAAATAAGGCAAGATAACGAAAAGTGTTTTTTCATTTCCTTACAAGGCTTTACTTATTGTTTACATGATCAACAGCCATATTTAACAAAATTTCCCTAACATGATAAACGGAATACATTAAAGGAGGCATGAAAAAAATGAATTTGTTTCAAAAAATGAAATCAAAATTTCTGCCAATCGCCGCTGTTTCTGTCCTTACAGCTGGAATTTTTGCCGGAGCTGAGCTGCAGCAAACAGAAAAGGCCAGCGCCAAAAAACAAGACAAAGCTGAGATCAGAAATGTCATTGTGATGATAGGCGACGGCATGGGGACGCCTTACATAAGAGCCTACCGTTCCATGAAAAATAACGGTGACACACCGAATAACCCGAAGTTAACAGAATTTGACCGGAACCTGACAGGCATGATGATGACGCATCCGGATGACCCTGACTATAATATTACAGATTCAGCAGCAGCCGGAACAGCATTAGCGACAGGCGTTAAGACATACAACAATGCAATTGGCGTCGATAAAAATGGAAAAAAAGTGAAATCTGTACTTGAAGAGGCCAAACAGCAAGGCAAGTCAACAGGGCTTGTCGCCACGTCTGAAATTAACCACGCCACTCCAGCCGCATATGGCGCCCACAATGAATCACGGAAAAACATGGACCAAATCGCCAACAGCTATATGGATGACAAAATAAAAGGCAAACATAAAATAGACGTGCTGCTCGGCGGCGGAAAATCTTATTTTAACCGCAAGGACAGAAACTTGACAAAGGAATTCAAACAAGCCGGCTACAGCTATGTGACAACGAAACAAGCATTGAAAAAAAATAAAGATCAGCAGGTGCTCGGGCTTTTCGCAGATGGAGGGCTTGCTAAAGCGCTCGACCGTGACAGTAAAACACCGTCTCTCAAAGAAATGACGGTTTCAGCAATTGATCGCCTGAACCAAAATAAAAAAGGATTTTTCTTGATGGTCGAAGGGAGCCAGATTGACTGGGCGGCCCATGACAATGATACCGTAGGAGCCATGAGCGAGGTTAAAGATTTTGAACAGGCCTATAAAGCCGCGATTGAATTTGCGAAAAAAGACAAACATACACTTGTGATTGCAGCTGCTGACCATACAACCGGCGGCTTTACCATTGGCGCAAACGGGGAAAAGAATTGGCACGCAGAACCGATTCTCTCCGCTAAGAAAACACCTGAATTCATGGCCAAAAAAATCAGTGAAGGCAAGCCGGTTAAAGATGTGCTCGCCCGCTATGCCAATCTGAAATTCACATCTGAAGAAATCAAAAGCGTTGAAGCAGCTGCACAGGCTGACAAAAGCAAAGGGGCCTACAAAGCTATCATCAAGATTTTTAATACCCGCTCCAACAGCGGATGGACGAGTACCGATCATACCGGCGAAGAAGTACCGGTATACGCGTACGGCCCCGGAAAAGAAAAATTCCGCGGATTGATTAACAATACGGACCAGGCAAACATCATATTTAAGATTTTAAAAACTGGAAAATAAAAAGGATGCAGAACGCTGCATCCTCTTTTTTATAAATATCTGCGGTGAACACCTTTTCCGTCGTACGAAAACATGACTTCCTTATCCTCAAGCACAGACTCAATGTGCACGCTTCTTCCCCAAAGCTGGAATAAATAAGGGAGCACTTTCTCCAAATATTTCAAATCTAACTCTATTCCCTCATACCAATGCTTAATATAGAGCTCGTTATTTTTCATATAATCGCCGTCGTTTACTGTCAAATATGGAAAACCGCCATTTACCCGCATGCTTACGAGCTGGTCGCGCACCGACTTCCACTGTTTATCGATGATTTTATAATCTCGGCCCTGTTTTTGAAACAAATAAAGATCCTCGCGCATGACCAATTCTTTGGTTAAATAATTGCGGATGAAAGAGATATCGGATTCAATCTCCCTGACCTCAAACATTTTCTCCCGGCCGGAGTCAGGCTGCACGCCCATTTTCTTCATTTCCTCCGTCGGGTTGTTGTACCTCTTTTCAATGTCTTCAAATATTTTCAGCCCTAAATAATAAGGATTAATGCCTGTTTTGGACGGCTGAACGACACCTGCATTCAGCTTGGCGAACTCGATCGCTTCATCAGAGGTTAAATCAAGCTCACGTATAATTCGCTGGTGCCAATAGGAAGCCCAGCCCTCATTCATAATCTTGGTTTCCAGCTGAGGCCAGAAATAAAGCATTTCCTCTCTCATCATCGTTAATATATCACGCTGCCATGGCTCCAGCTCCCGGGAATGCTCCTCGATAAAAAGCAGGATATCTTTTTCAGGCCGCGGCGGGAACGGTTTTTTCGATTTTTTCACTTGTTTTTTCGGCTTCTTTTCATCCAAAGACCATAGATCATCGTAAGGCGTGGCTGCCTCTTCAATCTCCTCTTCCTCATCATCCACACTCCATTGGAGCTTTGGTCGGACCAACGACGGATCGATATGCTCCTGAATCGAAAGGATCGCATCTAAAAAAGATTCGACTTCTTTAATCCCGTGAACCTGTTCATAGTGTTTTATCCGTTCAGCCGTTGCCGCCATGCTTTCCACCATATCGCGCTTCGTGTTTTGGAAACGGCAGTTGTTTTTGAAGAAATCGCAATGGGCAAGAACGTGTGCGACAATCAATTTATTTTGGATCAGTGAGTTGCTGTCCAGCAAAAAAGCGTAGCATGGATCTGAGTTAATGACCAGCTCATAGATCTTGCTTAACCCTAGATCATAGTGCAGCTTCATCTTGTGAAACTGCTTGCCGAAGCTCCAGTGGCTGAATCTTGTCGGCATCCCGTACGCGCCAAATGTATAAATAATTTCAGCCGGGCAGATTTCATATCTCATCGGGTAGAAATCAAGGCCGAATCCTTTTGCAATTTCGGTAATTTCCTCAATTGCCCGCTGTAATCCCTTCTTCTCCTCCGCGTTCAACCGAATCCCCCCTACTTGGACTTATCTATAATGTATGAGCCCGCCAGACAAAAGATGATAGCCTCACTCAGGCAGAAAAAAATTCCCCCGGCACATTCAGCTGTTTGCTTATTGGATCAGTGGGTAAACACACACCATACTACGAAAAAAAGGAGCGATACCAATTGAATGTAGCAGACGTGCTTTCTTCTTATCTCAGTAAGCTGCCAAACGTAATCATTGCTTTACTCGTCCTATTAATCGGATGGGCTATCGCTAAAATCATTGAAAAAGCGGTATACAAAGGGCTCAGCAAAACAAAAATCGACGACAAGCTCTTTGCTGGGAAAAAGCCTTCACGCTATTCCTCAGAAAAAGTCATAAGCAAGGTCGTTTATTTTATCGCACTGATCATCGTCTTTATTTTATTCTTTAACATTTTGCACCTGACAACAGTGGCATCGCCGTTTGTCAGTATGCTTTCGGCGATTGCAGCGGCGATTCCAAGCGTGCTGAAAGCCGGACTCATTCTGCTGTTAGGATGGGCTGCAGCCTCTGTTTTGAGCTTCCTTGTCAAAAAAATCGGGATGAAGCTGAACACGAGTGACAAACTGCGCAAGTGGAATTTGGTGTCTGAAGGAAAAGATATTCACCAGGCTGTCAATACCGCTTCACAAATTGTCTTTTATCTCGTGCTGCTTGTTTTTCTGCCAGGGGTCTTATCTTCTTTGAAAATCAGCGGCATTTCAGGTCCTTTTACAAATATGATGGAAAGCGTGCTCGCTTTTCTGCCGAAATTATTTGCAGCGGCGCTTATCGTATTAATCGGCTGGCTTGTTGCCCGCCTTGTTCGTGGTATCATTACGAATTTCCTTGCGAGCATCGGCACGGAGAGATTCGCGGCACGTATGGGTTTATCAATTTACTTAAAAGATACAAGCCTTTCAGCAGTCATCGGAACAATCGCTTATGTGCTGATTATGATTCCGGTGGTCATTTCAGCGCTTGATCAGCTGGATGTCGCTGGCATTTCAAAACCGGCTGTCTCTATGCTGAATACGATTTTAAACATGCTTCCGAACATCTTGATTGCCATCGTGCTTGTTTTAGCGGGTATCTGGGCAGGAAAATGGGTGAAATCCATGGTGTCCGGACTGCTCCATCGCGCAGGCTTTGATTCTGTCTTAGGGAAAATGGGCATGGAAGCCGGAACGCCTGCAAAGCTGTCCTTGTCTCAAGTTGTCGGTATGATTGCGCAAATCATTGTCATTCTGCTCTTTACAGCTGAGGCGCTTCAAATTGTTCGGCTGCACTTCCTCGTAGAAATTGCCACTGGCATCATCGCGTATCTGCCGAATGTCCTTGTCGCCGTATTCATTCTCGGACTCGGCCTTTACGCAGGAGAATTGGTGAGAAAAGTGCTCGCAAGCATGATAAAAGGCCAGGAATTCAAGTCTTTAGCGCCTATTGCTAAATATACGATTATCGCACTTGCTTTCTTTATGGCCCTGGATCAGCTTGGTGTCGCTGCGACAATCGTCAATTCCGCGTTCATCATCGTTCTTAGCGGCTTCGGACTCGCTTTCGGTTTATCCTTCGGCCTTGGCGGTAAGGATTTTGCATCACGTTATCTGTCTACATTTGAACGCAAAATGCAAAATGCAGAAATCGAAAAAAACCGTAAAAACCAAAATCCGCCGAATGACATGTAAGCAAAAAACATGCACCCAGCTGGGTGCATGTTTTTTTAATTCCTTTTTTTTCATTTTTCAATCGATTATGATAAGATATAGAAAATGTCTTATTCTGAGGTCTTATTATGAAGTTAACCAATTATACAGATTATTCATTAAGAGTGTTGATTTTTCTGGCTGCAGAGCGTCCCGGAGAACTTTCAAATATAAAACAGATTGCCGAAACGTATTCTATTTCAAAAAATCATCTCATGAAAGTCATATACAGGCTTGGCCAGCTCGGCTACGTAGAAACGATACGCGGACGGGGCGGCGGCATACGATTAGGCATGGAACCTGAAGACATCAACATCGGTGAGGTTGTCAGAAAAACGGAGGACGATTTTAATATTGTTGAATGTTTTGATGCGAACAAGAATCTCTGTGTTATTTCCCCGGTTTGCGGCTTAAAACATGTGCTGAATGAAGCGCTTTTAGCCTACCTCGCAGTTTTAGACAGATACACACTGCGCGACCTCGTCAAAAACAAAGAAGATATCATGAAGCTTTTAAAAATGAAGGAATAGATCAAGATTCCTTCTTTTTTTATGCCCTTTTTCCCCCTTATTGTTAAGATAATTTGGCTATTTTTATAAAAAGGCAAAACGATGAGACAAATGTGCCGATATAAAAAAGAAACAGCAAATGCAAAATCATTGGGGGAAAAAGGAGAGCTAAGATGAAAAAGAAATTAGCAGCAGGGCTGACAGCATCTGCGATTGTCGGCACAACTTTAGTAGTGACACCAGCTGAAGCAGCAACGATTAAGGTCAAAAGCGGAGATTCTTTATGGAAACTGGCCCAAACCTATAACACAAGTGTGGCGGCCCTCACATCCGCCAATCATCTTTCGACTACTGTTCTGTCGATCGGCCAGACGCTTACTATTCCAGGCAGCAATTCCAGCACTTCTTCATCTACTTCAAGCTCAACAACCAAGAAGAGCGGAAGTTCTGTTTACACAGTGAAAAGCGGAGATTCACTTTGGCTGATCGCAAATGAGTTTAAAATGACGGTGCAGGAACTGAAAAAATTAAACGGACTAAGCAGCGATTTAATTCGTGCTGGGCAGAAATTAAAGGTGTCCGGTACTGTTTCTTCAAGTTCCAGTACAAAAAGCAGTTCCAATAAGAGTTCAAGCTCCAGTTCAAAAAGCAGTTCTAATAAGAGTTCAAGTTCTTCATCTTCTACGGGAACATATAAGGTGCAGCTTGGAGATTCACTTTGGAAAATTGCAAACAAAGTCAATATGTCCATCGCTGAATTGAAGGTCTTGAACAACTTAAAATCAGACACCATTTACGTGAATCAGGTGTTGAAAACAAAATCAAGCGGCTCTGATACGTCTTCTAAAGACAATTCATCCAAATCGAACCAAACTTCAGCAACAACTAAATATACCGTTAAAAGCGGAGATTCACTTTGGAAAATCGCAAACAACTATAACCTGACTGTACAGCAAATCCGAAATATCAACAATCTGAAATCAGATGTGCTGTACGTTGGACAAGTATTGAAGCTGACAGGTAAAGAAGCATCTTCAGGCTCTTCATCATCGTCGTCTTCTTCGTCAAATGCAAGCTCCGGCACGACGACTACATACACGGTGAAAAGCGGTGATTCCTTATGGGTGATTGCTCAAAAATTTAATGTAACAGCTCAGCAGATTCGTGAGAAAAACAATTTAAAAACGGATGTCTTGCAGGTTGGCCAAAAGCTGGTCATTTCCGGAAAAGCTTCATCATCGTCTTCATCCGGTTCTTCAAACAACACCAGCTCAACGAGTGCGAAGATTAACACAATGATTTCGGCCGCTAAAGCGCAGCTTGGGGTTCCGTATCGCTGGGGAGGCACGACACCGTCCGGGTTTGACTGCAGCGGATTCATTTATTATGTACTGAACAAAGTCACATCCGTATCTAGATTAACGGCAGCGGGATATTGGAACACAATGAAATCAGTTAGCCAGCCTGCTGTCGGAGATTTCGTTTTCTTTACAACATATAAAGCCGGCCCTTCCCACGTCGGAATTTACCTAGGCAACGGGGAATTCATAAATGCCAACGATTCCGGAGTTGTCATTTCCAATATGAACAACTCTTACTGGAAACAGCGCTATCTCGGTGCAAAACGATATTTCTAAAAACAGAAACTGTGCGGCCTTAACGGCTGTACAGTTTTTTATTAGAGCCTAAAGACGTTGATGCTGATCATATGATTTGTCACCGGATGAAAATAGACTTCGGCCCGAACAGAAAAAGTGTCATCTTTCTGTCTGACTGTCACCCGAAAGACATCTTTCGTCTGCTGATCATTCACCTCTGTACGCCCCATATAAGCATAATCAGAAAATGAAGCGCCCTTATATTCATCCTGAATTTTGCTCCAGGCAAGCTGTTCCCACTTTTGAACGGACTCGTTTGTGTCCGTTGAATGACCTTTTGCAGCCATTGACACGATAATCAATCCGCAAAAAAGAAGCGCGATGGTATACGGCAGAGATTTCATTTTTTCAGTCTCCTGTACCCAGAATATGTTCCCTCATAGGTTTACCAAAAGCGATATCTTCATTCAGGCATTTGGATTTTATGTCTCCCTCATATTGCTACCCCTTTACTGCCGCAGACGCCAAGTTTTGCCCCGTCAATAACAGAGGATGCGGCATAAACTAATCATGAACTTCTCATCCAAGAAAGGAGAAGCGATTCATGGATTATGCCGATTACGATAAAGCGCTTTATTACACCCATCGTTCTCAATGGGATAATTTATTAATTTTAATGGTGCGTACAGAGGACGATTTGTTGTCAAAACGAATTGAGCATTTTCTGCATGCGTATCATTTTGAACAGGATTACGCCGTTTTAGAAAAGATGCTGTATTCCCTTCTCCGTTATATTGATCATGCCACAGAGCTGACTTATGAAGATCAAATAGCCCTTCTCACATAAACAAATCCCGGCGTTTAGACGCCGGGATTTCCTGCTTTTGCGAACATACTGAGTTCTTCGACAAGCTCTTTTAAGCTTTCCTTAATGTTTTCAGCCACTGTAGCATTTTCAACATCAATATGCACCGGATCAAGCACCAGCTGCTTCGGGATGACATTGGCGTAGACACCCCGCATCACAGTTCTCATATTGTTCAGCGCATTGATGCCGCCTTTTCCGCCTCCCGCTACTGCCAATAATGCAACGGGCTTATATTTGAATTGTTCGCTGCTTAGAAAATCCAAGGCATTTTTTAAAGCACCGCTCATGCCGCTATGATATTCAGGCGATAATAATACAATCGCTTCCGCTTTAGTAACGCGTTGTTTAAGCTCCTGTACCTTCAACAGTTCAGATTGATCCGCTTCACCGTTAAAAATCGGCAATACAAACTCACTTAGATCAATCAAATCCGTGTGATACAGTGCTGAAATATAGGATGCTGCAATTCTTGTCCTGCCATGTTTTCTAGGCGTGCCATTTATGACTAACATGTTCATTTCGAGATCTCTCCATTCAGGTTATATTTCACTGCGAAAAGCGCTGCTTGCGTACGATCAGCCACTTCAAGTTTTGCTAAAAGATTCGATACATGGGTTTTTACTGTTTTTTCTGAAATAAACAAGGCTGCTGCGATTTCTTTATTGCTTTTCCCGTTCGCTATTTCAGTCAGAACATCTTTTTCCCTTCTTGTTAATTGATAGTATTTTTCTTTTTCCGGGTCGTGCTGATTTTTCATATGTGTCAGCACATGGGGCATAATAGCTGTAGAAAGCTTGTATTCGCCAGCATGCACTTGTCTTAGTGTTTTCACCAATTCCTCGGGCTCCGTATCCTTTAATTGATACGCCTTCGCGCCTGCCCGAAGCGCGGGGATGACGTGCTCCTGATCAGAGTAGCTCGTCAGCACAATGATATTCGTCTCCGGGAATTGCTGTATTGCTTTTTTAATGGCTTGAATGCCGTCCATCTCGGGCATAGACAGATCCATTAGCACAAGATCCGGCTTTGTCTCTTCGATGACACGGAGTGCTTCTAATCCGGTTGCAGCTTCTCCGACAACTTCAATATCATCCTGGGTGGCAAAGAAAAAACGCAGACCCTTTCTGACAACATGATGATCATCAGCAATGACAATTTTCATACCGCCCCTCCTTTTCGGCTTTTTAGCGGAAGCCTGATGGACAGCTTTGTTCCAGTTCCAAGCGCTGACTCAATCCAAAACTTAGCGCCGGCTTTTTCCGCCCGTTCTTTCATACCCTTGATGCCAAGTGAAGGCAGACCGGCATGCGCTTCATAGCGAAATCCTGCCCCATGATCGATGATATCCAGCTCCGCATGGCACAAAGAAGCAGTCAGACTAACATACGCCGTATCCGTTCCAGCATGCTTTTTGCAGTTATTTAAAGCTTCCTGTACGACACGCCATAGCATATGCTCCTGCTCATCAGTCAGAACAGGACAGCCTTTTTGTGTAAAAATGATCTTCAATCCAATGAGCGCACCATAGCTTTTAATGGCTTCAGCCAGCCCTTTTTCCAATCCTCCGGGGCGAAGCTGCCAAATTAACGCTTTCATTTCTGCGAGCGCGTCCTGTGATAGGTTTTGGATGAAATCAATCATCTGCTGTAAATTCTCATCTTTTGTTAGTGTCTTCGCAGCTTTGGCAGTTAAACTGACGGAAAACAGCATTTGATTGACTGAATCGTGAAGCTCCTGAGCGAGGCGGTTACGCTCCATTAAAAGAGCATTTTTTTGTTGATATTCAGAAAGTCTCATACGCTGAATTGCCGTTCCGATCTGAAAGGCGACAGACTCGAGTAAATGCAGCTCTTCCTCATCAAACATGGTTTTTCCGGCCGCCGCTACATTTAACAATCCGAATCTTCTGTCCCCATCTTCTAAAGGCACAGTTGCATGATGCGTAATCCCTTCTGTGTCAAAACAATGCAGGTTTTCTGCTGATTCGATGCGTTTGCAGTTCATGATATTTGCAGCCTTTCTAAGCCCTCCGTTATTGAATTTCGTCAGGCAGTAACACTCCCCTTCGCACATCAGCACTTTTTCCTTGCGGCTTAAAGCCGGAGGCAGATACGCGTCGGCCGCTAACGTATAAGTTCCATCTTCTTCGATCAGAAAAATCCATCCGGATTGAAGGTTTGTCAGACTCAGCAACTCTTTTAAAACCTCATCCAGTGTTGCTTTGATATCGTGCCCTTGATTTAAGGTTTCCGCAATCATTTTAAGCGTTTTTAATTTTTCCATCCTCGTTTTGCTCACGTTTCTCACTCCGGCATTGATCTTGTATTTAAGATTATACCAGTTTTTTGTATTTCATTACTTCACTTGTAGGATGATTTTCTTTCAGACTTTTGGATGAGAAAAAGAAAAAGCCGGATCATTTACAATGACCCAGCTCATACTTGAATTATTTTGCTGTCGACTCAACAATTTCATCCACCGTCTTCATTACATCTTCAGAAAGGAAGGCAAGACGCTGTTCACTGTCTTCCAAAGATGACCCTTTTACGGCGAAATAAAATTTCACCTTCGGCTCAGTTCCAGAAGGACGAAGACAGAACCAAGACCCGTCTTCCAGGAAGTATTTCAATACATTTGATTTTGGCAAGTCGATGGCTTCTTCTTTGTTTTCAGTCAGAAGCGTCCGTTTGCTTACAGCGTAATCTTCTGCTGTGACAACCTGTTTGCCCGCCATTTTCTGCGGTGGATTTTGTCTGAAGGAAGCAAGAATCGCTTCAATTTGCTCTGCTCCTTGTTTGCCTTTCAGCGTCAGGGATTTCAGCCCTTCACGATAAAAACCATACTCGTTAAAGAGATTGATGAGCGCCTCATACAAAGACATTCCCTGTTTTTTATAGAACGCGCAAACTTCAACTGCCAAAAGCGCAGCCTGAATGGCGTCCTTATCGCGGGCAAAATCCCCGATTAAATAACCGTAGCTCTCTTCATAACCAAATTGGAAGGTATACTGGCCTGATGCATCGTATTCCTTGATCTTTTCACCGATAAACTTAAAGCCTGTCAGCGTATCAATCGTATCAAGGCCGAATGAAGAAGCTACAGCACGGCCGATTTCGCTTGTGACGATCGTTTTGAGAACAACACCGTTATCAGGCAGGATGCCTTGTTTTTTCTTTTCAGAAAGCAGGTAATGAAGCAGCAGCGCTCCGGTTTGGTTTCCTGTCAGCACTGTATATTTGCCTTGATCGTTTTTCACCGCGATGCCGAGGCGGTCAGCATCAGGGTCTGTGGCGATGAGAATATCTGCATTCTGCTCCTCCCCAAGCTTAATGGCATATTCGAATGCCGCATGCTCTTCCGGGTTCGGCGATGTAACAGTGGAGAAGTTTGAATCCGGCAGTTCCTGTTCTTTGACAACCGTTACATTTTTGTAGCCGAGTGCTTCAAGACCGCGTCTGACCGGTTTATTTGCAGTTCCATGCAGCGGTGTGAAAACAACCTTTACATCTACTTCTTCCGATAATTCAGGATGTACAGAAATCGACGCCAGTTTTTCTGTATAAACTTTATCAATATCTTCACCGATGATTTTAATTAAGCCTTTTTCTTTTAACTTATTTTCTTCGTCTACTGTGATCGTCAGCTCATTTTCAATCGCGTTTACCTGCTCAATGACAATGTCCGCTTCCTTTGGAGGCAGCTGACCGCCATCATCCCCATATACTTTGTAGCCGTTATATTCAGGCGGGTTATGGCTTGCCGTTACCACAATTCCACCATAAGCGTTCAGCTGTCTGACAGCGAATGACAGCTCTGGCGTCGGGCGAAGCTCATCAAACACGTATGTTTGGATGCCTTGTGTCGCAAGTGTTTTTGCCGCTTCCATCGCGAACTCCGGAGATTTATGGCGGGAATCATAAGCAATGACAACGCCCCGTTTTTTCGCTTCCTCACCTTGCTTCGAGATGTATGCCGCAAACCCGGCCGATGCTTTGCGCACAGTGTAAATATTCATCCGATTTGTCCCGGCGCCGATTTCCCCGCGCATTCCGCCGGTACCGAATTCAAGGTCTTTATAGAAACAGTCCTCAAGGGCCTGTTCATCTCCCTCTAATTCAATAAGGCGCTCTTTTAATTCCGGATCTAAATGTTCTGTCTGTTTCCAGCGTTCATAGCTCTTTCTCCAAGTCATATTCGTCCTCCTATGTATCAGCTTATGCCATTATTTTATATGAAGCGGGTGCCTCTGTCACTTGATAACCTGAGATCTGGCCCTTTCCACGTATAAAGAAATAACGGGCTGCAGACAGCCCGTTATGATTTATTGCTCAAGCGGTACGACCGCATCGTGTAAAAGCTTGTTGAGGTTTTCTGTATGTTTGTTTTTCGCCTGCTCATCCCATTGGAATCGCTCGCTCATAAAATCAATAACGGCATCTTTATATGTTCTTACCCAATTGATATCAAAAAATAAACGTCCCGTTCTGCGGACAAAGAAGTCAGCAGGGGTTGCAGTCATCTCTTCTTCTATACTGTATTCTGCCTCAGCAAGAATATGAACCGGAATGTTGCGTTTCGCGGCTTCATCTTTCAGCGCTTCTACCCGGTCAAAGACGCGATCTACGTTAGAGCCGTATCTGATCGCCAGCTGTTTTGCGTCTTTTTCTGATAAACCGGCTGCAATTCCTTCTTTTGTTTTCGTGGTAACGAAGGACATGAGATTTTTCGAACCGCCGACGTGCCCGCCAGAGATTGGCATGTTTTTCGTTTTACATGGTCCAAAATCCTTTTCGCCCTCTTCTTTTAAGCGATCACGGACAAGATCAACGATGTGCTCCGCCATTTTTCTGTATCCAGTCAGTTTTCCGCCGGCAATGGTGATCAGGCCTGAGTCAGATGTCCAAATCTCGTCTTTCCGTGAAATTTCAGAAGGATCTTTGCCTTCTTCATGAATCAGCGGACGCAGCCCCGCCCAGCTGGATTCGATGTCATTCGCAGTGATATTCAGTTCCGGGAACATGTAATTGATTGATTTGATGACATAATCACGATCCTCCGTTGTCATCCGAGGATGCTCCAGCGCCTCTTTGTAAACAGTGTCTGTTGTTCCCACGTATGTTTTGCCTTCACGAGGAATCGCAAATACCATCCGGCCATCAGGTGTATCGAAATATACAGCCTGTTTCAGCGGAAAGACAGACTGGTCAAATACAAGGTGAATGCCTTTTGTATGCTGCAAATGCTTTCCGTTTTTCGAATGGTCTTTTTCTCTGAGCTGATCGACCCAAGGGCCTGTAGCATTGACAATTTTTTTCGCATACACTTTATATTCTTTCTTTGTCAGCACATCTTCAATTAATACGCCGACGGCTTTGCCTTTTTCGTAAAGAAGCTCCTTCACTTTGGAGTAATTCACAGGCTCTGCCCCGAATTTCACCGCTTCCTTCATGACTTCGATGGTCAGTCTCGCATCGTCAGTGCGGTATTCCACATAATACCCGCCGCCTTTTAAGCCGTCTTTTTTCACCAAAGGCTCTTTTTGCAGCGTTTCTTTTGCTGAAAGCATGCTTCTTCGTTCTGACTTTTTCACACCTGCAAGGAAGTCATAAACTCTTAACCCGATAGATGTTGTAAATGAACCGAATGTGCCGCCTTTATGAAACGGAAGCAGCATCCATTCCGGTGTAGTGACATGCGGGCCGTTTTCATACACAATCGCCCGCTCTTTTCCTACCTCAGCGACCATTTTCACTTCAAATTGTTTTAAATAGCGCAAGCCGCCATGTACCAGCTTCGTTGATCGGCTTGATGTTCCCGCCGCAAAGTCCTGCATTTCGCTTAGTGCGACCTTCATTCCCCTTGATGCCGCGTCAAGAGCTGTTCCGGCTCCTGTAATTCCTCCTCCGATAATAAATAGGTCATATGTTTTTTTCGTCATGTCTGTCAGCATGCGATCTCTTTCAAGACTTGAAAATTGATGTTTCATCATTACGTTTCCTCCTTGTTGTCACGGTAAATAGAAAAAGAGACCACAACAGCCAAAGTGCATGCTTACACTTTGGTGCTGTGGTCTCTCCTCATCTCAGGACCGTTCTTATTAACTTGTAACCATTATACCATAGTATTACTTTATTTAAAAGCCATAGCTGCTTTCACGGCTTTTTGCCAGCCTTTATACAGCTCATTTCGTTTTTCTTCTTCTAATTCAGGTTCAAACCGTTTATCCAGATTCCACTGGTTCGCGATTTCAGAACGGTCCTTCCAGAATCCCACAGCGATACCTGCCAAATAAGCCGCGCCAAGTGCAGTCGTTTCATTAATTTCCGGACGCTCCACAGGAACATTCAACAGGTCTCCTTGGAACTGCATTAGGAAATTGTTTTTTACAGCTCCTCCGTCTACACGAAGCGTCTTTAATGAAATGTTTGAATCTGCTTCCATTGCGTCAAGCACATCTTTTGTCTGATAAGCCAATGACTCCAGTGTCGCACGGATAAAGTGCTCTTTTGTTGTCCCTCTTGTCAGGCCGAAAACCGAACCGCGCACATCGCTGTCCCAGTAAGGCGTTCCCAGTCCGACAAAGGCCGGAACGACATATACGCCGTCAGTTGAATCCACTTTCTCTGCATATGATTCGCTAAGCGAAGAGTCCTGGAACATTCTCAATCCGTCTCTAAGCCACTGGATGGCAGAGCCAGCGACAAAAATGCTTCCTTCTAACGCATAGTTCACTTTTCCGTCAATGCCCCAAGCAATTGTTGTCAAAAGCCCATGTTCGGACTTAATTGCTTTTTCCCCGGTATTCATCAGCATGAAACATCCAGTGCCGTATGTGTTTTTCCCCATGCCTTCTTCAAAGCATGCCTGGCCGAACAATGCGGACTGCTGGTCTCCTGCCGCTCCCGCAATCGGAATATTTTTTCCGAAGAAGTGATAATCAACAGTCTCCGCATACACATGGGAAGACGGCTTCACTTCAGGGAGCATGGATTTCGGTACGCCTAGAATGTCGAGCAGTTCATCGTCCCATTTTAAATCGTAAATATTAAACATCAGTGTTCTTGAGGCATTGGAGTAATCGGTCACATGCGCTTTTCCGCCTGACATTTTCCAAATGAGCCACGTATCAATCGTTCCAAACAGCAGCTCGCCTTTTTCCGCTTTTTCTCTTGCGCCTTCCACATTGTCTAAAATCCACTTCACCTTCGTGCCGGAGAAGTATGGATCGATTAAAAGCCCGGTTTTTTCTCTGAATTTATCATTATATCCTTTTTCACGAAGTTCCTCACAAATGCCGGACGTCTGTCTGGACTGCCAAACGATTGCATTATAGACAGGACTTCCTGTATCTTTATCCCACACAACCGTCGTCTCGCGCTGGTTCGTGATGCCGATGCCGGCAATTTGAGAAGCGCTGATTCCTGATTCAGAGATGACTGAGGCAATAACCGCGAGGACAGAGCCCCAAATTTCATTGGCATTATGCTCAACCCAGCCAGGATGCGGGAAGTATTGTGTAAATTCCTTTTGAGCAGAGTGAACGATCTTGCCTTCTTTATTAAACAGAATCGCTCTTGAACTTGTCGTCCCCTGATCTAAGGATAAAATGTACGTTTCCATAAGATGTCTCCCCTTTGATTAAATATATTTTGAATTTGATAATGTTTTAGCTGAATGTGATTTCGTATACACATAGAGTCCTAACAATACCACAACCAATATAACGCTTACAATCCAGAAGCTGCTTGTGATGTGCCCTTTAAATGCAGCGTTGTAAAATACGCCGCCGAATGATCCGCCTAAAATCGGGCCGACTACCGGAACCCATGCGTATTTCCAGTTTGATGAGCCCTTCCCCGGAATCGGAAGAAAAGCGTGGGCTATCCGCGGACCTAAGTCACGTGCAGGATTGATAGCATAGCCGGTGGTGCCTCCCAGAGAAATACCGATTGCTACAATGAGGAAACCGACGATTAAAGGATTAAGTCCTTCTGTAAATTGATTTGCCCCAATGGCCAAGATTCCAAGCACAAGGACAAATGTCCCAATCACTTCGCTTAAAACGTTTGCAAATGTATGCGGAATGCTGGGCCCTGTTGAGAAAACACCCAGCTTGGCAGCGGGATCATCCGTTGACTTCCAGTGCGGGAGGTAATGCAGATAAATAATCACCGCACCGATGATCGCTCCGATCATTTGCGCCGCAATATAAACCGGAACCTCTTTCCAAGGAAAATCTCCTACAAATGCAAGCGCTATCGTTAGCGCCGGATTCAAATGGGCGCCGCTGATGCCGCCAACCGCGTATGCCGCCATGGCAACACCCAATCCCCATCCAAATACAACAACAATCCAGCCAGACTGGAATGAAAGCGATTTCTTTAAATTGACACCTGCACAAACACCTGCACCAAAAATGATAAGCAGCATCGTACCGATGACTTCTCCCCAAAATGCTGTCATAGCACATTCCTCCTAAAGTCACGATTAAAAAGCATGATAGAGAAGAAGAGAATAAAAAAACCACAACAAACCGCTTTACGGGTGCATAAACATTTGCCGTAAAGAGCTGCTGTGGTCTCCGAGTTCTCCATCACAATGTATTAACCTAGTGCAATTGTATCAGTGCATGAAAGCGGTGTCAATCACTTTCCGTCAAAAAGTTTTCATATTTTTTCCACAATTTGGTATTAGATGTTGTGACAGCTACAGCCCCCGCTTTCAATGCCTGCTCTACATCCTCTTCCGTACGGATGAAACCCCCGGCAAAGATGGGAATCCCTGTTTTCTCTTTTATTTCCTGAATGAGTGACGGAACGATGCCGGGAAGCACTTCGATGAAGTCAGGCTTATGCTTGCCGATAAACTCCATGCTTTTCTCCATCGCGCTTGTATCAAGCAAAAACAGGCGCTGAATGGCATAAATTTTCTTCTGCTTCGCTTTGGCAATCACGTTCGATCTTGTGGAAATAATCCCAGCGGGCTTGATATCCTGACATATAAATTCCGCACCGTATTCGTCATGCTTAATCCCTTGAATGAGATCGACGTGCACCATCATGTTCTTTCCGTGCTTTTGCGCTTCTTTGATCACGCCCTTCAGCTGGCCGAGATGAATATCAAGAATAACACCGTAAGAGAACGAACTGTTCAAAAACTCATCAAATTGCTTCATATTGCGAATAGCCGGTAAGATCGGCTGGTTGTGAAAACTCATCATGTTCTCCTTTAATAAATCACTTTTATATTATATCGTTTGAAAGCTTTCTTTCACCGTTTTCACGATAAAGGAAAGGTCCTCTTCTGTCAGGCAAAATGGCGGCGCGAGCTGGATGACGTTGTTGTAACCGGCGACTGTATCGCCGTTTTTGCCGATGATCAGCCCTTTTTCTTTGCATGCCGCAACCACTTGGTTTACTTTGGCAGCATCAGCCGGCTCTTTAGTCAATTTATCTTTGACGAGTTCGATTCCGATCAGCAGCCCTTTTCCTCTAACATCCCCGACTGCCGGGTGTTCTCTCAGAGCTTGAAGCTCACCTAAAAGCTTTGCTCCAAGATCGCGGGATCGCTGAATCAGCTGTTCGTCCTCCATAATTTGCAGGTTTTTCAACGCCAAGGCACAGGCAGCCGGGCTTCCGCCGAACGTGTTCACGTGGCGGAAACGGTCATAAGGAGCTTCCCCCTGATACGCTTCGAAAATGTCCCGTTTAACAGCAGTCGCTGACAATGGCAGATACGCGCTTGTGATTCCCTTTGCCATCGTAATGATATCAGGCCTCACACCGTAGTGCATAAACCCGAACGGCTCGCCTGTCCGTCCAAACCCGCAGATCACTTCATCGCAAATCAAAAGGGCTCCGTGGCGCCGGCAAATGTCCTCCACCTTTTTCATATATCCGTCCGGCGGCATTAGGATGCCCCCGCCTGTAATGATGGGCTCCATAATGACCCCGGCAATCGTTTCGCTTAATTCCCATGTCATGATGCGGTCGATTTCATTTGCGCTTTCAAGCGTGTCTGCATCATCAGGATTCCGGTATATATCTGGCGGAGCTACATGCAGAAATCCTTGGCTCAAAGGCTCGTATTTATATTTGCGCTGCGCCTGTCCGGTAGCTGAGAGCGCTCCCAATGTATTGCCGTGGTATGCCCGATATCTTGAGATGAATTTATAACGGCTGTGGTCGCCGTTTTGCAGATGGTACTGGCGGGCAATTTTAAAAGCAGTTTCGTTTGCTTCCGATCCGCTGTTGGAAAAAAAGATAACATAATCGCCGCCAAGCCATTCATTCAGCTTTTCCGCCAGTTGAATTGCGGGTGCGTGACTTTGCGTTAACGGGTAGTAAGGCAGCTCCTTTAGTTGCTCATAGGCAGCCTCCGCAAGCTCCTTTCTGCCGTAACCAATGTTGACGCACCACAAACCGGACATCGCATCCAAATAGCGGCGTCCGTCTATGTCGGTTACCCATGCCCCTTCGGCCTTCTGGGCTATCAGGCTGTCCGCTTGATGCGCTCCCTTCATGGCATGCCACACAAATTGCTCATCTTTTTGCTTTAATCCCTGATTTTGCTGAATGTTTTCCATCCCCATCATCTCCATTTCATTAGCGTTCCCTATAATGCCAATTCAATTGAAACAGACCTTCTCTTTATGTGATGTCTTGGTGATGATTTCCCTGCCTTCAATATAAAGCCAGACCGGGTCAGAGTCAATAAACCGTGTAAATAATAAAACATCCTCTTTCTCAAGAAGAAAGAGGATGCAGCATCCAAAGCAAAACAGGCAAAGTGACAATGCTCAGCATCGTACTGATAAAGGTCGCACTCGAAACGACTTGGACAGCCATTGCAATAGCAATGTGAAGCCTAGCCGTTTTCTGTATGATATAGGAAATGGCGAAAATACAGAAACTCCATAAGGCACCTTCTTTTCCACTATACAATTTACTTTTAATTTAAAGAAAACCTAAACAATTCCGCTTTTGTTTAAAAAAACCCGCCAATGCAGGCGGGTTTTTTCGGGATTATTTTTTATATTGAATATGATAAATATCACGCCGTCTGTCTTTTAGCTGGCGCACTGTACCGTTTTGGCGCTGTCTTCTGAGAATTTCCAGGTCAACATCGCCGATGACGACCATTTCAATATTCGGGTTTGTTTCGCCGACAATGCCGTCTCGGGCGAATTCAAAATCAGACGGGGCAAAGATGCCTGACTGGGCGTATTGGATATCCATGTTTTCCGTTTGCGGAAGGTTTCCAACCGTTCCCGAGATAACCGTATAAATTTGATTTTCAACCGCTCTAGCCTGCGAACAGTATCTGACACGCAGATAGCCTTGACGGTCTTCTGTACAAAATGGCGTAAAGATGATTTTGGCTCCTTTATCAGCCGCAATACGGGCAAGCTCAGGAAATTCAATGTCATAACAGATCTGGATCGCGATTTTTCCGCAGTCCGTATCAAACACGCGAACCTGGTCTCCTGCGCTGATCCCCCACCATTTGCGTTCATTCGGCGTAATATGGAGTTTGTATTGCTTTTCGATTGTTCCGTCCCGTCTGAACAGGTAAGCGATATTATAGATCTTGCCTTCCTCTTCGACGAAATGAGATCCGCCGATAATGTTGACGTTATACTTCACAGCCAAGTCAGTAAACAGGCTGATGTAATCTTCTGTATACTCAGTAATTCTCTGCACCGCCAAGCTCGGTGACCGTTCCTCAAGGAAAGACATCAGCTGGGTTGTGAAAATTTCCGGGAACACCGCAAAATCAGATCTTGCGTCGGAAGCAACATCGACATAGTATTCTACTTGATTCGCAAATTCCTCAAAGGAATAAATTTTCTTCATTTCGTATTGGATCACACAAATTCTAACAGGGAACGCCGATTTATAATAGCGTTTTGTCTGCTGCGGTAGATAATCGACATTATTCCATTCCATCAGCGTCGCATACTTGATCGAAGCTGTATCATCTGGGAGATAGTTCGGGTTAATTCGCATAAGGGTAAAGCCGTTCATCAGCTGAAAAGAAAGAACCGGATCGTAAATTTGGTGGCGTGTCACCTGTTCAACATACTCTCTCGCTGTCATTTCCTCTGCATATTTGTGATAGTTTGGAATCCGTCCGCCTATGATGATGCTTTTCAAGTTTAAGCGTCTGGCTAAGTCCTTTCTCGCCTCGTACAAACGGTGGCCGATCTTCATTCGTCTGTATTTCGGGTGCACCATGACTTCAATTCCGTACATATTCAAGCCGTCAGGATTATGGTTGGTGATATAACCGTCATCTGTAATGTCCTGCCACGTATGGCGATCATCATATTCATCAAAGTTAATCAGGAGACTTGAGCACGAACCGATAATTTCACCTTCGAATTCTGCACAAAACTGCCCTTCTGGAAAATGCTCCAAATGGCTGATTAAATGCTCCCGCTTCCAAGGCTCCATTCCTGGAAAGCAGTCCTTTTGAAGATCGATAATCTTGTCGATGTCTTTTTCTTCGATATTGCGGATAACCATTTTCTTTTCAAACCGGGTCAAATCTAATTTCTCAGACAACCTACTCGCTCCTTTCTAGTTTTGTGAGTTCAGATGATCAAGCAATAGGGCGAGCTCCATCTCCGCCATTGATTCAAGCCTGTGATCATAGTCTTCAAACATCAAGGTACCCGTTACTTTATTCGGGACAATGACACACTTCATGCCTGCACGTTTCGCAGCAATCGAACCATTGACAGAATCCTCAAACGCGAGACATTCCGCTGGCGATACCCCGAGGTTTTTTGCCGCCAATAAATAGAGTTCAGGATTCGGCTTCACCTCTTCCACATCATCCGCCGTTTGAATAACTTCAAAATCATCAAACAGGCCGATTTGCTTCAAATGGCCGGACACCCATTTATAATCAGAGCTGGAGGCAAGGCCTATTTTTAAGCCTAAATCCTTTGCCGCATTTAAATACGCTTCGACACCAGGTCTCGCTTTTTCTGTTTCCATGCGTTTGGCGAACCGCTCTCTTCTCAATTTTGTGAGCTCTTCATGGTTCAGTTTTTTCCCGATCTGCTCTTCTAAATATTCAAAAGGCCGGAAACCCGCAGCAGTTCCGATGACCTTCCCCCAGACAGATAGCGGCAGCACTGAGCCGTGCTCTTCAAATATTTCCTGAAGAACCTCATATTCGTGTGTTTCTGTATCTAGAATAAGCCCGTCAAAATCAAAAATTAACGCTTTAATCACTGGGTACAACTCCTTTAGTCCGAATTGAGACATATGTATACACTCAACTATACCCCGAAACAAATCTGCTTTCAAAAAGTAAGGTTTTATGTGAAGAAAGAGCCTGCACACTGCAAGCTCTTTCTTATTAATGAATGTTTTGGTGAGAAATGTTTGTCAGCGCTGATCCCGCAGACTCGTTCGACATCTGATTGACTGCCAGGTCTCCAAGCGCAACGATCCCGACTAGATTGTTTTGATCTACAATAGGAAGGCGGCGGATTTGGTGCTGGGCCATCAGCTGCGACGCGTCTTCCAGACTCATATTAGGGTTTCCTGATACGAGTTCTGTTGACATCACTTCTGAAACGGGTGTCTGGCCATCACGGCCCTGAGCTGTAGTTCTTAATGCAATGTCACGGTCAGTCAGCATTCCTTTTAAAACACCTTGCTCTACAACGGGGATCGCCCCGACGTTATGCTGTTTCATTAGAGAAGCCGCTTCCTGAATCGTTTGATTCGGAGAAACGGTTGCCACCTGCGTTGTCATTGTATCTTTAACTGAACTCATTGTCAGCACCCCTTTCAATCATTAGTATGTTCAGACACGAGCCGTTTAAAAAGGGAGTTAGAGGAAAGGTTTTATGATATGATTTCTCTGATACAAAAAAGAGCTTTTCTAAAAACAGAAAAGCTCTTGCCGCATGATTATATCAGCCTTCTTTGACCGAAAAAGGCTTTGTTAGTCTTCTTTTGAAAGTCAGAAAAAGCAAACGGAAAATAAATCCCAAGATCATTCAGCATCTTGCTGTTTTTTTCAAAAATCGCCTGATCACTCAAATCAAAGTGCGGCGAAGGCTTGGTCAGGATAATATGTATCATTTGCAGACAAGCCATAATTTGAAATGCTTCTTTTAATGTTCCTTGGTAATAATGGTTATTTAAAGACAGAACGCCTTTCTTTTTAAAGCGCTGAATGTCCAGTTCGGAGAAATAAAGAGGAAATACACCATGGATCAGCTCCATAGACAGCTCCTTGATAAAGCTCTCCTGTTCTGCAGTTGCTGCGTTCACAATTCTCACGTCAATCACCTTTCTTGCCATCGAATATCCTAAGTCTTACTCAAGAATAGCACAGAAAAAAACGCGAAAGCTAAGGTAAGTGTTTCCTATGAGAAACAGCAGCCTTCCGCTTCAAAAAGGAGCCATTTAACATGAACCAAAAAGGCAGAGGGCTTGAGATCCTCATCAATGAAAAACAGGACGGCCAATGGCTGTTTTCCGTACTCAAAACAGCGCTCAAAGCTTCTAAACCAGTGATACAAGACTGGATGTCCCATCAACAGATAAAGGTCAATCACGAATCCGTCTTAAACAATATGATTGTAAAAAAGGGAGACCGCGTGTTCATTGATCTTCAGGAAAGTGAAGCATCTTCGGTCATTCCGGAGTATGGCGAGCTTGATATTTTATTTGAGGACAATCACATGCTCATCGTCAATAAACCCGCTGGCATAGCGACGCATCCGAATGAGGATGGGCAAACCGGCACACTGGCTAATTTGATCGCGTATCATTATCAGATAAATGGCGAAACATGTAAGGTACGCCACGTCCATCGTCTTGATCAGGATACATCTGGCGCTATCGTTTTTGCCAAGCATCGTTTGGCGCACGCCATCTTAGACCAGCAGTTAGAGAAAAAGACGCTGAAGCGTACGTATACCGCCATCGCTGAAGGTAAGCTACGGACGAAAAAAGGGACAATTAATTCACCGATCGGCAGAGACCGATCACACCCGACAAGACGCCGGGTTTCACCAGGCGGGCAAACAGCCGTCACTCATTTCAAGGTAATGGCCAGCAATGCGAAAGAACGGCTGTCGCTCGTTGAATTAGAGCTGGAAACAGGAAGAACACACCAAATCCGTGTTCATCTGGCGAGCCTCGGACATCCGTTGACAGGAGACTCGCTTTACGGAGGCGGGAGCAAGCTGCTAAACAGGCAGGCACTGCACGCCAATAAAGTACAAGCGGTTCACCCCATAACAGACGAGCTCATTGTTGCTGAAGCCCCTTTTCCTGCTGATATGGAAAACCTTTGCCGCACATATTTTTCATGAAGAAAAGCCGCAGGCACTGCCTCGGCTTTTTAAGTCACTCGTTTTCCATATATAATATAGCGTTTCGGGGCATTTCCGACGTATGAAAACGGATAGCAGGTCGTCAGAATCAGCTCTTCCTTTTCATGTTGGAGCGTGATAATAGATGTGTCATCCTTATCGACAATTTTTGTTTTTACAATTTCATATGTGAATTCTCCATATGACAGGAGAAGACGGAGCTGATCCCCCTTTTCCAGCTCTCCCGTCCGGCGAAACACGGTATCTCGATGCCCTGACAGCACAATTTGTCCGTTTTCATCAGGATAATAGCTGTCCTTGTAATGCCCGACACCTTTTTCTAAATCATCAGCATCGGTGCCCTCCACGATCGGAAGCTCTGCATTGATTTTCGGTATTTCCAAAATGCCGCTCGCTTGGCCGGTCTCAGGCTTAAATGATGCTTTGTTCTTTGCTTGATCTGTGCTATTTTTCGTCCCCAAAGGTTCCTGCGGCTTTTCAGCCGCCAGTTTTGCTTCTTTTAATGTCTGTTCCGTTTTCATATTCGTATCGATCAATTTAAAGCCTCCATAGCCTGCGATCACTAGGCCGGCAGCAATGATGAATAGTGGAATAACTTTTTTCACGTTCTGGAGGCGCTCCTTTTTCTTCTGACATATAGATAAGTTCCTGACAATGTCACCGCCGCACCGATTACCATAAAGTTATAGTAGCCCGCTGACGTATCCGGAAGCGGATGCTCAGACCCGCTTTCCGCAGTCTCGGTTTGTAACGGCAATGTGCTGATGCTATTAGCAGTATCAGCGGTTTTTGTGTTGTTGATTGGTATTTCATTGAATCTCGAAATGGCTGAAGGCAGCAGCTGATGAACCGGTGCTGTTCCCGGAGTTTCTTTTATATCAGGCAAATCTTCACCTGGCCTTGGATCCTCTTTAATCGGATCCTCCGTCCCCGGATCATCTCCAGGCTCTTCCGTAATCGGGTCTTCTGTTACAGGGTCTTCAATATCACTGGCTTCAGCAAGCTTAATTCTTCCCTCTTTTGTATACGCAATTGGCTCATCAAAACTCTTCACGTACTCAACTGTCGCTTCCAAATCCTCAGGCCCTGTCACCGGATTTTTTCCCAGCAGTCCGATTGGCTGATATTTGGTTCCTGTCGCCGTCGCCATAAAGTTGTTGACGGTCAATGTATATGTGGCATCGGGCTGGATCTCGGTGCCATCTGCCATTTTCAAATCAACTGCTTTTCCGGTTTCTTTATCCCACGTATACGTAAACCCGCTGATGCTGTAGTCAGGCCCAAAAACCGGTGAGATTTGAGCATTGATAATCTCTCTTAAATCTTTTCCTTTAATCTCAAGCTTCGTTAACACATTTCCAAACGGCTGAATATTGTAAAGATCTCCCCACGTAATCGGGCCCTTCTTCAGCGCTTCACGTATGCCGCCGCCATTCATAAGGGCAAAATCCGTTTTCATGGCAGCTTTCATACCATCCGCAATCAGGTTTCCAAGAGGTGTATCGCCGTCATTTGAATACCCCCCTTCCATATCAACAGCAGCTTCGCCGACTACCTCGCTGATAATCGGTTCCGCAATTGTTTCGTATCTCTTTAAAATGGCTGACGCGCTGACATCCGGTTCGATTTTACTTTGATCAACATATACGATTTCCGCGGACTTTTTGACAATGTCTTTTGTCGTTTTATCGATCTCTACATCAACGACACCTATCGCTTTTCCATATTCAAACGCTTGAACAATCAGTTTTCCATTCACTTCACCGTTAACAACCTTATGATTATGCGCGGCAAAAATCACGTCAATTTCAGAATCTGTTTTGTTTGCAAGATCAGCAGACTCACCGGAAATGGCGTTGCCGTTTTGTTCAGCTGACATATGTGCGAGAACCGCGATGGCCTTCACGCCTTTTTTCTTCAGCTCTTTGGCCGCCTTATTCACCGCTGTTGCTTCATCTGTAAACTCGATATTTTTTATTCCTTCAGGCATAACCATGCCAGCTGCCGACTGTGTGACAACCCCGATAAAAGCAACGGGTACGCCCTCCACATTTATGATGTCATAAGCCGGCAAAAAGGGCTCTCCAGTTGATTTCATTTTACAATTGGCACATACAAGGGGAAAGTTCTGTCCATCATATCCGCTTGTGCCTTTCGGATGATCACCGCCATTTAAGATCCTCAGCAGTTCATCCGTGCCTTCATCAAATTCGTGGTTTCCCACGGTTCCGACATCAAATCCGATGTCCTCCATCAGTTCTACAGTCGGTTCATCCTGAAGAAGAGAGGAAACTGGAGAGCTTCCGCCAATCATATCTCCAGCGTGCACAATCAGCGAGTTTTTCTTTTCAGCCTTTTTTTCTTTTAAATATGCGGCGGCATAATCCATGCGTCCAAACGTGCCGTCTGCAGTTCCATTTCCATCAAGATCAAGCTCATATTGCTGATCGATTTTGCCATGCAAATCATTCATGCTGAGAATTCTAAGCGGCACATGTTCTTGAGGTGCCGTTTGCCTTTTTTTATATCCCGCGCTCTCCGCTTCACTTGCTGAAGCGAAGAAAATTCTGTTTTCCACAGCTACCTTCTTCCAGTCAGCTGGCTGGACATATGTTTGATTCGACGAATCCCCTACATATCTTGTCAAGCCTTTCCCTTGCTCTCTGGCTCTGAATTCAAACGGCATTTCCATGAGCGGATCGTTTTCATTCCAGATTCCTTTTTGGCCTTTTTTTGCAGCGGCTACTGCGGCCTGAAACTGCTGATAATCCTCTTCATTGTCAACCGGCCAAATAAAATACGTCGGAGCATAGCCATTTTTCACAAGCTCTAAGTTCACGTTTGAACCTGATTCGGTTATGACTTGTCCGAGCAATCTGCCATAGCTGTCCTTGGCTTCACTTCCGACCTTGACAGTAATTTTATCACCCGGGGACAGAACCGTTTTTAGATAGTCAGATGCTTTTTTGCCAAATCTTAATTGATTTTCATCTGCGTCATTTTTTGGTGTGTGATATGTTTCGGGTGTATCTACATTTACAAACCGGATTTTTGTCGTTCCAAGCACCGGAGATTTAAGATGAATGGTATCGCCGTCAACTACCCGGTCAACAATCCCTTCATATTCTCCCTCCGCAGACGGAGGTGCAGGCTGCTCTTCAAGCAGCTTCAGGTCAGCCGATTTTCGCGGAAACAGCTGAAAGGTTTGGTACCTGCTTAACACACCGGTAAAGTCATACCATTTGCCCTCATCAAGCTCGTCTATCACCCCTGTTTCATTCATAACCCGGAGCGTCATTGCATGATGGTCGTCATCAATCATTGTTACATTGTAACCGCCGCCGGCAGGAGAACTTGGAATTGAGGAAACAAAAGCAGTTAGTTTCACAAGGCGTCCTTCATACTGATCACCTAGGCTGCCGTTAATGAGTTCATTGATTGTTAAGTGTTTGGGGGCGGGGAGGGATTGGTTTGACTGGTTGATTTTGATGCCTGATGAGCTTGGAACGATTTCTTTCAGCCCCTGGTAAGACGTGATTTTCCCTGTCACCGTGACATCCATACCCTCTTTTAATTCGGGAAATTGTTCAGGGGATGGCGAATAAATGTTAATGCCTCCGGTTTCATCTTGCAAAAAGGTCGACAGCTTCCCGCCTCCGATTGCGTTTTGATCAGCTGTAATGATCCCTTTTATCGTTACTTCTTCATTCAGCCTTCCCCGTGCTTCATTTATGGTCACTGGCTGTTCAGCCGGCGGAGTTTTCGTGTCATCGGTTACGTTCATCGACTGAACGTTTTTAAGTCCTGTCGTGTTAAAGTAATTTTCAAGCTTTCCTTGAACCGTTATCTTTTTCCCAAGAAGAAGCGGATTGGTTTGCAGCCCAAATTGGCTTCTGAAGGCGGAGGGGATTTGCACAGGAAGGATGTGTTCGGGCGATGTCTCGTTTTTACGGTCTGCCAGCGCGACATTATAATCATTTGAAAAAGGGCTTGTCAGCTTATAATGCTGTGGGGAAACAGCCTGGCCGACTGCATATCCTTCGACAAGCGCCTGTCCTTCTTTTTGCTGTATTGCCTTCTCAACTGATATAGGCTGCTGCGGTTCAGCTGCTTTTACAGCTTCGCACGTGTACATTACATTTAAGAACATCAATGCCGTGATCAACACAATATGCAGAATACGCCTCATTATATTTCCTCCCTTAATATACACATAATGACAATGACTTTGTCTGTCTATCATTTCGACAGACAGCATATAATACCTTTCAGGCTTCTGCATAATAAGCGGCAGACTGACACAAAATACAGCTGATCTGAAAAAAAAGGAGGAATTCGGTTTGGATCAGTTCAATCAGCAGCAGCAATCCCAAATGAACAAAGGTATTCCTGGCAAACCGCATAAAAACCACGGCGGACATGAAATGTTTGATATGCATGAGGTGCTTTCCGGAACACTTACTGTGCTTGATCAGTTTATGATGCTGAGACAATTCTGTAAGGATCAAGAATTACTAAACATCCTTGATCGTCAACATCAATTCATCACATCTCAATACAATATAACTGCAGAATGCTTCAAAACAGGAAGCGAACCTTCACAAAAAACAGCAACTTATATGATGAAGGAAGACAACCAGACTGTTTACGGCATGCAGCCGTCACAGCCTAAAAAACCTGTTCAATCCATGAATGATATTGATGACAGCATCATCAGCCGACAAATGCTTTGCGCGATTAAAGCACAAGCTTCTATGCTGACGATGGCTTCTCTGGAAATGACAAATCCGGCCGTAAGACGCGTACTGTCTGCGCAAATTCAGGAGTATGTTGAAATGGCATTTGAAATTTTCCTATACCAAAACAAACACGGCTATTACCAGGTTCCTCAGCTTGATGCGCAGGATATGGAACAGCTGAGAAATTCATTCGCCCCTGCCCAAGGACAAATGCCTCCAACACAAGGCGGAATGGGTCAGCAAGGACTTCACTAATAACAAAGGCATTGGATAGATACTATCCAATGCCGCACTGTTTTTTTCAAATTTTTTCTTAAAATCTTTTTCAAATTGATCAAGACTTTCCTTTGTTGCTGATTTAAACCCTTTTTCAAAGTCCCCTTTTTTTGCCGTTTCCTTAATCATTTCTGAAATAATGTCTTTCCCGTATTTGTCCGTCAGCTCATCGATCATATAAAAGCTTTGCAAATAGACATCAGTGTCATATTCGGCTCTGGCTTCCTGCCAGTCTCGATCAGTCTGCAAACGGTCAAAGGGCACGACAGAAAACGTGATCGGATCTATGAGCAATTCATAGTTCGCAATCCACTCGCTTAACCCTTCATGAAACCATAACGGAAACTCATCGGGATCCGTCTCAAGCTCCTTCAATTTCTGGTGAAACGCATGGTGCGAGTATTCATGAATCAACAATCTCTGGTACAAATAAACCGCTACCTCGTCCCCTTCTAACAGTTTCTTTTTCTCTTCAGGCAACAATCCGATCAGCTGCTCCCGTTCAGAATAAAAACCAACTACATCCAATAAACCGGAGTAAGCCTCCATCTGTTTTTCATTAGGAAAAAAAATAATGTCAATAGGCTTTTGATTCGAATATCCAATCATAATCTGATTAATACTGACCGCATATTCAAGCGTTTCTTTCGTCAATGGCAGTAAGGACTTTTCCTTAGAAGTGTAATAAATATCGGCCTGTTTGAATGACTCTTTCTTCATGTGCTTCGTCACTTGTTCTTTTGTTATTCCAGATGCCTGACCTGGAAAAGACAGGATATACATCGCGCTTGATACGATGGCTGAGCTTACAGCCAGCATCACAAGGACTCCGCACAGGAATAGAGCGGATGCCGCACGCTTTCCTATGCCATCCCGCAAACGTCTCCCTCCCTGAGCCGGTCCGTCTTGTACCTTTTTATTTTTACTCTATGCAGCCTGAGTTCGCAGTGTGTCATTAACGCAAAGAAAAAGCCGCACAAATTGTGCGGCTTTTTTCATTTATTCAGCGTTAGGGAATACGCGCTGTACAGTTTGTGTAAATTCATCAAATAATCCGGCGATTGGGTCACCATTTTGAATACGCTTTCCATATCCTTGCATACGCTCTACAAAATCAGGGTTAGCTGAAACGTAAACATTATCAATGTTTTTGTCAGTAGATCTTACCTTTTTGGCTATTTTTTTCTTCAAATTGTCTTCTACTGCACCTTTATTTCCATTGGTTAAAACGACTGCAACGTAGGCTTGATTTCCAGCCACAATGATATCGGCATGCTTTACTTCTTTTAGGTCTGTTACTTTATCAGCTGCTTCATCAGCAACCTCAAGTTTTCGGTCGTTGTTATTATCGTCATTTACACGATTGTTATTGACATTATCATTAACATTGTTGTCAACGTTATCCCGATTGTTTACATTGCGCATATCGTCATTGGCCGGATTTCGATAATTTACGTTTCTTACATCATTATTATCACGTCTGCCCTCACCTTGGTCGGCCACACCGCAGCCAGTCATAAGCAAAGGGATAAGAAGCATAGACGCAAGGACTTGTTTTTTTCCAAACATGTGAATTCCTCCTTTATCACTTTACTTATAGGTTTTTCTAACTGGCTTTAATTATGCATGCAAATCTGGAGGAAATGCTTTCCCGGGAAATATAACGGTTAATTTGTCTAACGAGGGGGAAAATATGAATACACTGCAAAGGAGGGATCATGTTGTTCAACCAGCGAAGAGGAATCAGCCCCGCAGCATTGATCATAGGATCAACTATGCTTATTGCTGCATTATCACCTCAGATCCGCCAAAGAATCAGCGGGTTTATCACAGGACAAATGAACAGACGAAATTCAGAAAATAGCACGTTTGATGCTTCTAATGTAGGAAACATGGTCAAACAAGCATTTAGCGGAAGCAGCGGTGATAACCAAGACCGTTCGCAACATCAAAGCCAGCGGCAAAATGGCCGTCAGCACCAGCACGCAGGACAGCAGCAACCACAGAATCAGCATACACAGTCTCAAACTAGGCAAACTGAGACAGCCGCGAAAAAAAGACAGCCGCATTATGCTGAACCCATTCATTTTGAACAAAGCGCAATGAATGTCATGGACGACAACACGATGATGGAAATGCTTGAGGACTTAGAACCCGGCCGTTAAAAAAACGTGTAATCCTGTTGGATTACACGTTTTCATATGTTACGCTTCTTCAGCTTCAATCACTCTGGATTGATCATGAAATGCCCCTTGATCAATTTCCTTCGTGACCTTACTTGTAATAAGACCGGATGTCATGCTTCCGCTGACATTCAAAGCAGTACGCCCCATGTCGATTAACGGTTCAATTGAGATTAATAAACCTGCGAGCGCGACAGGCATGTTTAATGATGATAAAACAAGAAGCGCCGCGAATGTCGCTCCGCCGCCGACTCCGGCAACACCGAAGGAGCTGATGGCAACGACTGCGATAACAGTGATAATAAACACCGGGTCAAATGGATTTTGGCCGACAGTCGGAGCAATCATCATCGCCAGCATCGCAGGGTAAATGCCGGCACATCCATTTTGGCCGATCGAAAGACCGAACGAACCGGCAAAGTTTGCGATTCCCTCCGGTACACCCATGCTTCTCTGTGTTTTAATATTAAGCGGTAAAGCACCCGCGCTAGACCTTGACGTAAATGCAAATACAAGTACAGGCACCGCTTTTTTCAAATAAATCACCGGATTCAAGCCGCTGAACGTCAGCAGCAGCAAATGAATGATAAACATAGTGATTAACGCGGCATATGATGCAATCACGAACATGCCCAGTTTTAGAATGCTGTCAAGATCACTCGTGGCAATTGTTTTTGTCATGATGGCCAGCACCCCATAAGGCGTCAGTCTCAAAATGAGTGTGACAACACGCATGACAATGGCATAAACGGCATCAACCAGTTTTTTAAATGTTTCTGCCTGTTCCGGCTGTTTATGCTTTACGCCGAGGAATGCCACTCCAAGAAAAGCGGCAAAAATAACGACAGCGATCGTTGAAGTCGGTCTAGCTCCCGTAAAATCTAAAAACGGGTTTCCAGGCAGCAGTTCAACAATCTGCTGCGGCAGCGTTTTCGCTGTCATATCCTCTGATTTCTGCTGAAGCTCCTGTCCCCGTGAAAGCTCTGTACTTCCTTGGTCAACCTGAATCGCCTGCAGATCAAATGAAAGCGCGGACGCGATACCGACAGCTGCAGCAACTGCTGTTGTTGCTACTAAAATCCCGATAATCAAACCGCTGATTTTCCCAAGATTTTTTGTCAGCTTCAGCTTTGTAAATGCACCGAGAATCGAAATAAAGACGAGCGGCATGACAACCATCTGAAGCAATTTGACATATCCGCCCCCGGCAATATTAAACCAGTCGGCTGTTTGAATGACTATATTTGAAGTCGGGCCGTAAATCAGCTGAAGCGCAAATCCGAATACAATCCCCAGCCCCAGCGCAGTAAATACACGTTTAGAGAAGGAAACATGTTTTTTCTGCATAACAAAGAGCCCTAAGATAAGTAAAAATAAAATAAATACATGTAATACAACCAGTAAAGTCTCCAAAGCAGGTAAACTCTCCCTTCAAATTTTCTCATTTACTATATTACACTAATTCCGATGGGTCAAGTGCGAATTATTTCAACTTATCAATTCAAGTAAAAAAACCTTATATAATGCCTTTTTTGTTCTTTTCTTTCCCTTCCATCTTTAGTACCTTATATAAGGGTGATAATATTTGCTGAAAGAACTGTTTGTAAATTTGACCATTTTAATCACATTTAATTATCTCTTCACCCACCTGTTTAAAGAAAGGCTAGTACATAAAAAAGACAGCATATCTTTTCAAGCTGTTAAGGGACTGGCCTGCGGTTTGCTCGGGGTTATTCTGATGGTTTTTGGATTTACCTATCAGCATTCAATTATTGATCTTCGAAATATCCCTATTATGATTGCCGCTCTTTATGGAGGCTGGGTTTCAACGGCAACGGCTCTGGCCATGATCACTGCAGGCCGCTTGCTGATTACGATGAACACATCTGCACTATACTCGGTTATTATCATTTGTATCGCTGCCATTCCGTCACTCATTGTTTCTAGAAGAAAAAAAGTTCAACTAAAACATGCTTTCTATCTTTTAATCATCACAAATAGCTTGATCTCCTTTTCCTTTTATTTTCTTATAGATTTACATTCATACGAACTTCATTTGTATTTTTGGATCATATCAATAGCGGGCGGCATGCTCAGTTTATATATTATTGATCATGAAACAAATGCACATCTTCTTTTTAAACAATATAAGTTTCAGGCGCACTTTGACTTTTTAACAGGCGTGTATAACCGAAGAAAGTTTGAAGAAACCACAAAAGCTCTGTATCAGCAGGCGGCCGATACCCCGCATTTTCAATTTGCACTGATTTATATGGATATCGATCATTTTAAGACCATCAATGACCAATATGGCCATCATGAAGGAGATCAGGTGCTCAAAGAGCTGGGGTTACGTCTGAAGCAGAGCATCCGAAATACTGATCCTGCCGCTCGGATCGGCGGTGAAGAATTTGCCGTGCTCCTGCCGAACTGTTCTCTTGATAAAGCAGCCCGGATCGCTGAACGGATCAGGAGCACTGTAAGTGATGCACCGATTGTATTAACAAACGGCGAAGAGCTTTCAGTTACGATATCACTAGGGGCCGCTCATTACCCCAATAATACGGAACTGCCAGGATCCTTGCCCATTCTTGCCGATCAAATGCTTTACAAAGCGAAAGAAACGGGACGGAACAGAGTGTGTTTTTCAGAAAAAAAAGAATGAATTCAATGTACGAATTCATTCTTCCAATCTGAAAGACGTTTCAAAGGCAGAAAAGCGGGAACAAGATCTCCCTGATATTCTTTTTCTATAAATGCCGCTGTATCATCAGCTTGATAAAGCTCAAGAATGGTTTGCAGCGCTTCCCGATCTTGATCCTCCGCTCTGACAACAATCAAATTCATCTCTTCCTCAGACATGAGTCCGCCGCTCTTTAGCGTATGCTTTTTCGGGTTCAGGCCCGCTTTTTTTGCTTCTGATGGTTTCATGACAAACACGTCGGCACCGCTCACTGCATCCTGTTGCCGGACAGCTTTTAATTTCAGGTGTCTCGGATTATCTTTAATCATATCAACTGAACCTGTTCCGTTAAATCCGTTTTTCAGCGTTAGCAAACCCGCTTCCTGGAGCACCGTAAGCGCCCTGCCAAAATCGAACGCTTTATCCGGAACAGAAACGACCGCTCCTCGCGGTATATCTCGGATTCGGTCATATCGTTTTGAATAAATGCCCACGGGCGTTATGTATGTCGTCCCGAGCGGTGCCAAATTAAGTTTGTATTTTTGAGTGAACGACTGAAAATATGAAATGGTTTGAAAGGCGTTGGCATCAATTTCTTTGTTAGCAAGTGCGATATCAGACTCCGCATAATCAGTAAAAGGGATCAGTTGAATATCCAGCCCAGCCTCTTCAGCCTTTTGAGCAATATAGTTCCATATTGCCCCGTCAGACTCAGCAATCCCGATTTTTATCGATTCATGTTCTGCAGACGGTGAACATGCAGTAAATGAAACGAGAAGAACAAGGGCGAAACTGCATATAAGCCACTTTTTCATTGTGACCATACTCCTATCTATGTATTAGAGCATGCAAGCAATATCAGACATAAAAATCATACGCTCTCTTAGTTGATAAACGTTGTCATTTGTCATATTGATTAACTTTTACCTTACTCATATCCAATAAGGTTGTCAATTCCTATTACCTATCTTCCCAAAATGAAGAATACTAAGGCAAACGTATGATCACATATCGAGAAAGCAGATGAATTTCCGCAAATAAATATCAAATTGAAAAATAAATATGGTATTTTCCGAAAAAAGTTTCAATAAGCAGTTGTTTTTTCTGAAGATTACTGGTAGAGTAAAGGTAATTATTTTTGTTCGAACTATCTTTAAGAAGAAAGTTTTGTAAGAGTTTTCGTCTTGAAAGTTTGTTAAGAGCAAGAATAGTGAATTTAAGCGTTATGATCGCTTTAGGAGGAAATTTCATGTTAGAAGGTAAAGTAAAATGGTTCAACTCTGAAAAAGGTTTCGGATTCATCGAAGTAGAAGGTCAAGACGATGTATTCGTTCATTTCTCTGCTATTCAAGGCGAAGGCTTCAAAACTTTAGAAGAAGGCCAAGCTGTTTCTTTTGAAATCGTTGAAGGAAACCGCGGACCACAAGCTGCTAACGTTACTAAAGAAGCGTAAGCATAAATTGATATGAAAAACTGCAGGTGCAAACCTGCAGTTTTTATTTTGACAAAAAAGCTGTTTTGCATAAGCAAAACAGCTTTCTTTATTAGTTTGCAATATCCCGCTTCATGAAGATTCCGAAAGCAAGCAACAGGAAGATGATAAAGTAGATCGCCAGCATGACGATAGAAAACGTCATAGTCATCCCTTTTATTAACGGTGTGCCATCCACATACTGAGTCAAGTCGACATTAGCAAACAATATATACTTTGCCCAGTCAAATTTCGCTGCAATAAATGCAGTTGCAGTCGTACCGGCAACCAACAAGAAGATGGAAAAACCAACCGCAAGAGAGCTGTTTCTGAATACCGCAGACAGCATAAACGCCATCGTCGCCACCATTAAAGCCGAGACGGATTCAGAAAGATACGTTGTGGCCAAATGCCCCATCATGTTTTGCTCAATGACATGGCCATCCTTATAGATTAAATGAATATTCGCGGCGGTTTCACCACCCGTCCCGAAGAAGATCAACCCTAATAAAGTAGAACCGATAAATAAAATCAACAGCAATAGGAGTCCAAACAGGAGAACCGTAATATATTTGGACAGCAAAATCTGAAAACGGCTGAGCGGCCGAATCATTAATAGCTTAATCGTTCCCCAATTAAATTCGTTCGCGACAATTCCGGCTGCGATGATAATGGTAAACAGTCCGGTAAGGATGGTAAAACCTGCTGAATCCGTTACATATGACCATACCGTATAGCCCGTGTCACTAGGGATATTATGCTCGATGCGATAGTCGTTGAGTGTGATTGTTTCTTTATATCCATCTTTCAGTGAAGGATCTTCTTTGATTTCTTTCTTTAATTCGGCGTTTTGTGCTTGAAGTTCTTGTTTCCAATGGGAATTTGATTCACCAGCAGAAAAATGATTCGCCAAAAATGCAAATCCAACCATTGTCAGCCCCAGAATTCCGATCATCACCCATGTTCCGGCACGGTTGAAAATTTTAAGCCACTCATTATAAATCAAATTAAGCATGCTGAACCTCCTCTTTTGTTTCACCAGTCATTTCTAAGAAACGGTCCTCTAATGATTTTGTTATGACCTTGACCTCATAAATACGGATTTGCTGCAGCACCAGCAATTCAATCACCGCAGGGACTTCCTCTTTAGCCAGTTTGATTTCTACACCATTTGTCTTACTCAGCAAATCGTACTGATTTAAAACAGTAGCGGCTTCACTCGGCTGCTCAACCTGGAAGAAATATGTATCGTTCTCATCAATATTTTCATCTTTTACATTTTGAATATCAATCAGCTTTCCTTTTTGCAGAATCGCAATTCGATCACACATCAGTTCCATCTCTGACAGCAGGTGGCTTGAAACGATGACAGCCATTCCTCTTTCTCGGGTCAGCTTCTTTAAATGATCCCTGATTTCTCTGATTCCCGCCGGATCAAGGCCGTTTGTCGGTTCATCCAAAATCAGCACTTTCGGATCGTGCAGAAGGCATTGTGCCAAGCCAAGACGCTGTCTCATCCCCAGAGAATATGTTTTCACCTTGTCGTGGATTCTGTCTGTTAAACCGACCAGCTCAACAACTTCATCAATTTTTTCCTTCGTGACACCCTTGACCATCCTTGCGTATTGCTGGAGATTTTTATATCCGCTCAAAAATTTATACAGCTCGGGGTTCTCTACAATCGCTCCAATATGCTTAATCGCCTTGGCATATTCTTTCGTAATTGATTGGCCGCAAATGAGGACATCACCTTTCGACAGCTTCATTAACCCCACCATCATCCGGATGGTTGTCGTTTTCCCCGCTCCGTTTGGTCCCAAAAAACCGAATACCTCACCTTCACGAATCGTAAAACTGAGATCATCAATGATCGTTCGGCCTCTGATGTTTTTAGTCACATTTTTCAATTCCAACACTGTTTTCATCATATTCCTCCTCTTTCTAGCAAACTTCCATTTTTGATTTAAACCATTGCAAAACAGACATGCCTTCCTGTTCACGAATATCTTCTACTTCACGCTGCGCAACTTTTTCTCCATTGGCGAGGATGATTACTTCGTCTAACAAAGTCTCGATTTCATCAATTTCATGTGTCGCAATCACGACAATCTGCTGCTCAAAATCAATGTACGACACAAGGCTGTTTACGATGGAGTCCCTGACCATCGGATCAAGCCCGGAAAAAGGTTCATCAAGCAAGATGACGTCTGCCCGTCTCGCTAAAGCAAGAACGATTTTCAGCCTGCCCCGATTTCCTTTTGATAGCTTTTTTATCTTTTTTTCCGGATTCAGCTGCATCTCATCCAATAGCTTATAAGCCTGTTCTGTTTGAAAATCAGGAAACTGCGACTGATAAAAATTCACCATATCTTTAACAGTGAAATGCGGATAAAACATATCAAGCTCAGTAAGATAAGCTGTTTGACGCACCATTTCTCTCGTAACCTGCTCTTCATCAACTTTCACAAAACCTGAAGTCGGAAACAGAAGGCCAGCCATCATTTTCAGGGTCGTTGACTTGCCGCTGCCGTTCGGTCCGATCAGGCCATAAATCCGTCCGGATGATAGGGTGATTGACACATCATTGACGGCCGTATGGCGGCCGTATTTTTTTGATACATGTTCTAGCTTGATTTCCATTTTAGCCTCCCTCTGTGAATGTTTTAATCCCTTCTACCATTTCCTCTTTCGTTAGCCCCAGCTCTTTCATTTGCTTGACAAAGCCTTCCAGCACCTCTCGTGTCAGCTTGTCTTTCAGCTCGTCTACGATTTCTGCTTTTTCCGCAATAAACGTCCCTTGACCTCTTCTTGTCTCCACAATACCCAGCCTTTCCATCTCACTGTAAGTTCTTTGAATTGTATTGGGATTTACCTTAGTTTGAATCGCCATTTCTCTTACTGAAGGAAGCTTGTCTCCTGGGAGCAGCTCCTTCCTGACCAGCCTATAAAAGATCTGATCAGCGATCTGCAGATAAATCGGTTTCGAGGATTGGAATTGATTGTCCATATTTACACCTCTACTTTACGATCAAGCAGTTTTGAAGCCATGATGAGCAGCAAGAACGTGATGACTAAAGTAATAGGAAACCCTAGCACAGACAGATGGATAGGTTTTAGTTCCAATCTCCAAACATTATGGAAGTGGAAATCAAAATTGCAATAGACTGTTACCGGCCAGAAATGCTTTTGAGATTCAACCAAGGGGCTTATGATGTATTCATCGAAGAATAACCACACTGCGACCAACAGAACCATCGCAGCCCATCGCATTCCGCGCCAATTTCTGAGAGAGTGAAAAACAGTCCAAAACACAATAACTGTTACTGACATATCTAACGATGAAATAAGCCCATACATATTCAGCAAAGCCACTGTACTCGTTATATCAACTTGATGCTCCAGCAGATTTTTTACAGAGAGCATATGATACATCCATATGCCATAGGCTGTTAATGCCAACTGAATCACAAATTGATAGAGCAAAGATGCTGCCAATTTAGAAGAAAACAGCCATAAGCCGCCATTTGGATTGTACAGCCAAAGCTGTGATTTCCCTTCCTTGCGAAGGTGATAAAACACAAAAACAGGAGATAAGAAAAGCAGAAAAAAAGCAACTGCAACAAAAAAACCAAAAATGACTAGAGGTTCTTTCGTGCGAGAAGCTATAATATGGCCTGTTCCCAATAAGAAAATGATTCCGCATATCCATACTAGCAGCCACATTCTTGAAAGCTTGATATCTTTCTTTAATAAACCTAAAAAAGAATTCATGTCTTTACCTCCCGGAAAAAACCCTCGGTGTATGAGTAACATAGTACACTAGATCAAGGTGGAATACAACATATTCCATGGATTTATTTGATAAAAACATAATTGATGGAAACAGCAAAAAAGGCAAACCCGCATGAGTAAACGGATTTGCCTTTTTCATTACTTTTTCTTATTTTTCATAGAGAGCAGCGCATCACGATAGCTGCGGTCCTGCATTTTGTCACTTTCCTCAGTGACCTCTTCTTCTGCATGAACTTCATCAGAATGCTTAAACTTTTGCAGCGCCTGCCTGTAAATATCATCACCCATTGTGTCACGCTTCTCTTTTGGAGAATCGTTTTTGACAACGGATGGCGTATGCTCGGCAGCCCTTGCTTCAGCAGGGTAATGCGCTTCGTTTTTTTCCTCTTCTGGAGGTGCGATTCTATCGGTTGCTTCTTGCTTCTCAGGTCCAGGTGAGGCGTTGCGGACGTTAAATGTAATAAGGGCCGCAATGACAATGACAGCAGCAATTATTGCTATAATAATGGCCATTTCAACCTCTCCTTACTGTCCTGCTGTTAGGTTTCCTGTGACTTGGCTGACACGTCTTCCCAACGCGCGTCCAAGCTGAATACCTTCCTCAGACATTAACTCATCACTGTCTACCGGACAAGTGACACCTGCTCCGTAATAAGAGCCATAAAGTGCGTTTTCAGGCACGTTGCCAGGCAGTCCGACAACGATCATGCCTTGGTGGAACATCGGCGTGATTAAATTGTGCATTGTCATTTCCAAGCCGCCGTGTGTTGTTGCCGTTGTGCAGAAGACAGCACCGACTTTGTTGATCAGCTCGCCTTCAGCCCACAAGTAGCCAAGTCTGTCGATCCAAGTTTTAAGACCGGAGCTGATTGTTCCGAAATGCCCTGGGCATCCCCAAATAATCGCATCCATATCTTTAAGCTTGCGGATATCAGCCTGATCTACATGGTCGATGAACACTTCAGCCGCGTCGTTTTCTCTCGCGCCTTCAGCGATCGCTTCTGCAAGCACTTTAGTATGTTCGCCTTCACTATCATATACTACATAAATTTTCATTCAGGAAACCTCCCTGTACAGATTAAGATTCCTTAGCTTCTTTTGGAGCAGGAAGTAATGAAAGCTCCTCTTTTTTCTTCTTACGCAATTTATCTTTTCTGACGTCACGCAGGAAGATACTTAAAATCAAACCTACTACACAGAATAAGGTTGCCCACATAAAGGCATCATTTATCCCCATGACATTGGAATCGAGTGACGCGTGTTTATAAATATGTGAGTACACATATGTTTTCGCCGTATCATAAGGCACATTCATATTCACCATTAAATTCGAAACTGCATTTTGGAACGCATGGAGGAAGTTCGGGTCCGCCGTGCTTGTTTTATCTGCAATTTGTGAATAATGGAATGTCGTCCGGTTTGTATAAATCGTCGTAATTAAACTTGTTCCGATTGATCCGCTGATTTGGCGAAGCGTGTTGCTCATCGCCGTTCCGTGGCTGTTCAGACGGGCAGGAAGCTGGTTCATCCCGGCTGTCATGACTGGCATCATTAAGAGAGACATACCAAATGCACGAATTGAATAGATCAGCATGATGTGTGTATATGGTGTATCAATTGTCAATTGCGTGTATTGATAGGTTGTTACCACTGTCACGAGAAGCCCTATAATCGCAAGCGGTCTCGGCCCGAATTTATCAAACAAAATACCTGAGATCGGTGACATAATCAGCATAACGATCGCACCCGGAAGCAGAAGCAGACCGGATTGAAGCGCCGTAAAGCCGACCAGGTTTTGCAGATAGATCGGTAAAAGGAACATACCAGTGTAAAGTGCTACTGTAATAATGATATTAATGACACTCGAGAGTGAGAAAATGTCATATTTAAACACTCTGAAATCAAGCATCGGATCATCATGGCGCAATTGCTGAACAACAAAAGCAACAATTGCAATGGCTCCGATAATAACTGTAGACAATACAATCGGGTCGGTCCAGCCGTCAGATCCGGCTTCACTGACTCCGTATAATAAGGAGGCGAATCCGACAATCGAGAGGATTGCGCCAAGAGTATCGAGTTTGATTTTTTGCGGCTCCACCATATTTTTAAAGATGAAGAAAGCCACAATGATAACAATTGCGCCGATCGGCACAAGTCCGTAAAACATAATGCGCCATGTATAATGCTCAATAATCCACCCGGAAAGAGTCGGGCCGACCGCTGGAGCAAACATCATCGCTAGCCCGAAAATCCCCATTCCTTTCCCCCTGCTTTCAGGCGGGAAAATTAACAGAATGGTTGTCATAACGAGCGGCTGCAAGATACCTCCGCCTACGGCCTGAATCAAACGGCCGATCAGCATTGTAGAGAAGTTAGGTGCGATACCGCAGACTAACGTACCGAGCGTAAAACAAAACATTGCGACGAGAAAGAGACTCCGCTGGCCAAATCGTGTAATCAGGAAAGCAGATAACGGAATCAATACTCCGTTAACAAGCATGTAACCTGTTGTCAGCCACTGAATCGTCGTTGCACTTACGCCAAATTCAGTCATTAAGTGCGGCATTGCAACATTAAGCAGTGTTTGGTTTAGAATTGCCAAAAATAAACCCGCCATTAGCACAATCAGCAATGACATAGGGTTTTTTGCATTTTTTTCTTTGCCTGTAGCCATCTAAGACAACCTCCTTTCATGGTTTGATGACTGATCTGTTTTACTCAGAAATTTTAACAGATGCATTCATTCCAGGAAGCACCTTATCAGATGGGTTTTTGATTGAAATTTTCACAGGAATTTTTTGTGTTACTTTTGTGTAGTTTCCGCTTGAATTTGTAGAAGGAAGCATATCAAAAGTTGAGTTAGTCGCATAACCAATTTCTTCTACAGTACCGTCAAATGTAGTATCAGGGTCTCCGTCAACTACTACGTCTACACTATTTCCTACTTCAATATCCGCAATATCTGTTTCTTTAATATTTGCTGTGATGTATAGGTTGTCCATGTCAATCGTTTGTGCAATTGTCGTACCAGCTTGTACGGTTTGTCCGTTTTTCACTTCGTTTTTCACAATTGTTCCATCCATAATGGATTTTACGTCAACAGTTTGTTCGCCTTTGATTTTTGCAACTGTGTCGCCTTTTTTCACTGTTTTTCCTTCGTCCAGATCCCAGTCAGATACTTTACCTGCTGCTGGAGCAGTAATAGCAGCCATATCGCCCGCTACTTTTGCTTCATCTGTTTTTACGTAGTTTGTGCTTTGATAATAGTAATAAGCACCTCCAGCTATAATTGCAAGAACAACAATCAAACCGATAATGTTGGTCAGAATTAAACGTCCTCTGTTCATTTTGTTTTCTCCTTTCGTTTCATCCTCTATCATTTTGCGGAAAGCTGGTGAAAATATGTGAGAAGTTTTTAATTACCGCTTTTTTCTGAACAGCCTTCAGCAAGCTTCGTTAAGCTTCCGGCTAGTTTGCGCAAATACTGCAGCTGGGAGGTATCAAGCTTTTGGTACAAGCCAGCACCCATTTTTGCATATTGCACAGCGGCTTTTTCTATCAGTTCTTCCCCCTCTTCGGTTAACTGAATCATGACGATACGGCGGTCATCCGGACTGTCATATCGATTCATCAATTGGCGCTTATACAGAATATCTGTCATCCGCGTCACAGAAGCAGGCTTAAGATCAAGCGACATTGCCAGCTTGCTTAGCGGGGTGCTTCCGCTTTGATGAATTTTAAACATCAGCAAATATTGAAGGACTGTAATATCAAAAGGCTCAAGCACAATCTCCAATATCTTCTTCTGTTTTTTATATATCGCCCGAGACGTATCGAAGAGCTGTTCAAAAGTGAGCAAAGCACGTTCTGATTCAGTCAACTCCTTTTCACCTCATTCCTCAATAATAGTTCACAAGATAAAATATTAATAAATGAAAGAAGATTTGTCAAAGGAAAAATTTCTTTTTCTCCCGTATTTTTTCCGCAAGCGTTTTCTTACTTTTATTAAATAAAAAAAAGCCCTGAAATGGGCTTTTCATTACGAAAATTGATGGCTTACACCAGACTCTTCATTTCTGAAAAAGTTCTTAAGAGCCTGAAAAACATCAGATTTCTGTTTTAAAATATAGTACTTAAATTTCTCATCTTTTACATTTTTATATGCAGACATTAACGTTGAATGCCTGTTGTACTGATTGACCTCGCCGTAGCAAAACAGATTGGCCTTCTTCATAATATCATTGACCAGCTTCACACAGCGCGCGTTATCAGATGTCAGGTTGTCACCGTCAGAAAAATGAAACGGGTAAATGTTATAGCGGGCGGGATTGTACTTTTCATCAATAAGCTCAAGCGACTTCCGATATACGGAAGAACAAATGGTTCCGCCGCTTTCTCCCTTTGAGAAAAAATCCTCCTCCGAGACCACTCTTGCTTCTGTATGATGGGCAATAAATTCAATTTCCACAGTCTCGTATTTTGTCCGCAAAAAACGGGTCATCCAGAAAAAGAAGCTTCTGGCCATGTATTTTTCCCAAACCCCCATACTGCCGCTTGTATCCATCATGGCTAAAACGACGGCTTTTGATTCGGGCTTTGTGATGTCATTCCACGTCTTATATTTCAGGTCCTCCGGATAAATTGGGTAGAACGACGGTTTTCCTGACATTGCGTTTCGTTTAAAGGCTGACATCATCGTTCTTTTCTTATCAATATTACCGGTTAACCCTGTTTTACGGATATCATTAAACTCGATATCTGTATGAATGATATTGTCCCGCTCTTTTTGCTGGAGATTCGGAAGCTCTAATTCTTTAAAAAGCGCTTCTTCTAAATCCATTAATGAAACTTCCGCTTCATAATAATCCTCGCCTGCCTGATCACCGGCACCCTGCCCTTTTCCAGGCCCTTGTTTTTTGTCTGATCCATCCCGGGCCACAACATCTCCAACCTGGCTCTCGCCGTCTCCTTGCCCTACATGTTTATTTTTATCATAGTTATAACGGATTTTATACTCATCAAGTGAACGGATTGGGATCTTCACTACATCTTTTCCATTAGACATAATAATGCTTTCCTCAGTTACGAGGTCCGGAAGATTGTTTTTGATCGCTTCCTGCACTTTTTTCTGGTGGCGCTGCTGGTCATCGAAGCCTTTGCGATGGAGGGACCAGTTTTCCTCAGAAATCAAAAAATGGCCGCTGTCATTTTGGGACATGAATTCCCCTCCTTAACCATTTGTGGTCGTGATACATACGTATTCCGGCTTGTGCCAGATTATGAAACAAGTCTTTTGAAAAGATTTATATTCATCATATGCACATATGCACGTTTAATTGACAAACTATTTAGAAAATGGGACAAAATAACCCGCCCTATTCGGACGGGTCACGTTGCTTATCGGTTCAGCAGGCTGCCGACATATTTCAGCAGCTCATTGGCGCTCGTCGAGTTGTAGCCGTGCTCATCAATTAAACGGGCCACGACTTCATTTACCTTTTTCAGCTGCTGCTCATCCGGCGTTTTTGTTGAGGTCGTAATTTTAACGACATCCTTCAGATCAGCAAACAGCTTTTTCTGGATAGCTTCACGCAGTCTTTCATGGGAATTGTAATCAAACCGCTTGCCTTTTCTCGCATAGGCCGAGATACGGATTAAAATTTCTTCGCGGAACGCTTTTTTGGCGTTTTCTGAAATGCCGATCTGCTCTTCGATGGATCTCATCAGCTTTTCGTCAGGGTTCATTTCCTCTCCAGTCAAAGGATCACGAAGCTTGTTTTTATTGCAATAGGCCTCTACGTTATCGAGGTAATTGTCCATAAGTGTTTTTGCTGATTCTTCATACGAATACACAAACGCTTTTTGAACTTCCTTTTTCGCAATGTCATCATATTCCTTGCGGGCGGCAGAAATAAAATTCAAATACCGCTCCCTGTCCTCGCTTGAAATTGATGGGTGCTGATCAAGACCTTCTTTTAAGGAGCGAAGGACATCGAGAGAATTAATCGATTCCATATTTTTTCTGATAATCGTTGAAGAAATCCGGTTGATCACGTACCGCGGATCAATGCCGCTCATGCCTTCATCATTATATTCTTTTTTCATATCCTCAACGTCGACAGAATTATATCCTTCCACACTTTCTCCATCATACAGTCTCATTTTCTTGACCAGATCAATATCCGACCGCTTCGGCTCTTTTAACCGGGTAAGGATTGAGAACATCGCGGCGACCTTCAACGTATGCGGGGCAATATGAACATCCGCCACATCGCTTTCTGCGATCATTTTTTCATAAATTCTCTCTTCCTCAGACACTTTTAAATTATAAGGAACCGGCATCACGATGATTCTCGAGTGCAGGGCTTCATTCTTCTTATTAGCAATAAATGAGCGATACTCCGTTTCATTCGTGTGAGCCACGATCAGCTCATCAGCAGAAATTAACGCAAACCGCCCAGCTTTAAAATTCCCTTCCTGTGTCAAGGATAGCAAATGCCAGAGAAATTTCTCATCACATTTCAGCATCTCCTGAAACTCCATCATCCCGCGGTTCGCTTTATTCAGCTCTCCGTCAAACCGGTAAGCGCGCGGATCTGATTCTGAACCGTACTCGGCGATTGTTGAGAAATCAATACTCCCCGTCAAATCGGCAATATCCTGAGATTTCGGATCAGAGGGACTGAATGTTCCAATTCCCGTACGCTTATCTTCAGAAAAGAAGATGCGCTCCACCTTCACATCCTCAATTCTTCCTCCGTACTCTTCCTCCAGCCTCATGACATTTAAAGGAGAAAGACTTCCTTCTATTCTAATGCCGTATTCCCTGTAAAAGTCATCGCGTAAATGATGGGGGATTAAATGTAGAGGGTCCTCGTGCATCGGGCAGCCTTTAATCGCATATACAGCGCCATTATCTGTCAGCGTGTACGCTTCGAGACCTTTTTTGAGCATCGTGACCAGTGTGGATTTACCGCCGCTCACAGGTCCCATCAGCAATAGAATCCGCTTTCTGACATCTAGACGTTTGGCAGCTGGATGAAAATACTCTTCCACAAGACGCTCCAGAGATTCTTCAAGCCCGAACAGCTCGCGGTCAAAAAAACTGTACTTCTTGCGTCCGTCAATCTCCTCTATCCCGCTGTCTTTTATCATATTAAAAACTCGAGAATGAGCAGATTGCGCGACCATCGGATTTTCTTTAATAATCTCCAAATAATCGGCGAAAGTTCCTTCCCATTTCAGCCGCTGCTCTTCCTCTCTGTACTGTTCAATTTTCTTTAATATATCCATAAGGACCTCCTCTATCATGTTTGATACACTATGCAAATAAGGTACTTTGATACAATCTATGCCGCCATCTCGTGATACATGCTTTGGTTTCTTAAAAATAAAGATACTTATACATCGTTGACAAGGCAGACTGCGACCGTTCATAATAAAGAAAAATACAGAATCATCCAGACTCGGACAGCACGGAAAAATTGAAGAGGGGGAGAGACGGTGAAAACAATCATCATGATGGGTGTCATTGTCACTTTTTTAGTATCAATTTTTACCGCAGGATACGAAAGCAAGCCTGGAAAAGAATAAAAAAGGGTGCTCCTGAAAGAGCACCCTTTTTATATAACAGAACAATGTTTTACAGTTTTGTTTTTTCTTTAATCTGTGAATGCGGATCGCATTCATATTTGTTTTCGTACTCAATTGTTCCGATGCTGCATCCCGGCCCGATGATCACTTCTTTTCCCCTGACAACTGCCGCTTCGGTATTCTCCAAATAAACCCGATCTCCTTCTATGACATCGGCGATCAGCTTCCCTTTCTTCCGGTTAAAAAAACTCGCGCGTCTTTTCACTGTAATTGTTGTTCCGCCGATTTCCTGCACATGACTTATATCATGGCTCAATCCCAGCTTGATCTCACCCGAATTTAATAACCCCGATACATCAACACAGCCTGTGACATGGAACATTTCTGTTTCACAATCACCTTTTACGCTAAGCTTCCCTTTCACATCGCAGGATTCTCCAGTCATATTCCCGCCAATTTCAGTCTGGCCTTTCAGATTGAATCGATCAAATTGAAGTGAGCCGCTGACTTTCATTGTCCCATATATATTGATTTTGCGGGCTTTCAGATCGCCTTTACATTCACTTTCTCCGAGCACACGCAGCCGCTCAGTCTCTGCTTTTCCGAGAAAAAGGCCCGTTCCGTATATGCGGCAGCCTACAGCAGACAGCCCTTCTCCAACTACACCTTCTCCTTTGATGCTGACATTGTGATACGCGCCTCCTGCGGCATGCCCAGCGCCATATAATTTTAAATTTCCCAGTTTTGTTGTCTCCATTACGATCCTCCTTACAACTTTGTAGATGTTTCAACCGATGCGCTTGGGTCACAGGTATAGTCCCCGCTGTATTCGACAGTTTCAATCTGGCAATCCGGGCCGATGACCACTTTATTTCCGCGCACGGTTTTCGCCTTTGTATTTGTCAATTCAATCACGTCACCTTCGATCAGCTCTGCTGTTAGAACAGGCTGCGGCATTAATCTGAGCAATGTCAGCATTCCTTTTCTGCAGGTCACTTGAAGATGGCGGCAGCCGATCTCCTGCGCATAGCTTTCCCCTGCAGAAAGCTTAATGATCACCTGGTCTGCATTTAAAAGCCCGCTGATTTTGCATTTCCCTTCTGATAGAAAGGTTTCTGTTTCACAATCTGCTTCCATGACAGCTTTTCCGCTAATGTCAATGCCATCAGCCTTGACAGTGCCGCCAAATGTTGATGATCCAGCGATTTTCAATTGTTTTGCAGATACCTCTCCTTGAATAAAACCAGTGCCATTCATCCGGATAGATTCTGCTTCAACGTCTCCATGTATCTTTCCTGAACCGCTGATGGTTACCGCTTTCGCTTTGACGCTGCCGTCCGCTTTTCCGTTTCCATTAAAAGAAAAAGTGTCACACTCCACGTCCCCGGCCACTGTCCCGCTGCCATTAATCTCAACAGATTGAAATGTTCCTCCCTTTGAACTTCCTGATCCGTTTATCACCAGCTTTTCCACTACATCCATTGATGGCCCTCCTGCATAAATGTTGTTTTTAATTCCTCTGAAGCTTTTAATAAATCTACCCGTTCCACAACCTTTACGGATGATTCAAACAAAATGCTGTCCGCCGCAGCCGCTATAAAACAAGTTGTGACACCGAGCTTGCGGAGCACAATCAGCTCCGTCTGTTTTTCAATCTCTTCAGTATCATGCTTCTTTAATACCTCTGCAGCCATTTTTGCTTCTGCAAGGCTGACATTTCCAGACTGCAGCAGTCCCTCAAGCACATACAGCGAAAGCAAATCGCTGGATGAAAAAACCCGACTTTCTCCGTCTTCTGAATAGGCTTCAAGAGCAGGCCTTGAAACCAAACCTTTATGAAGCAATTCATCAGCGGTCATGCTGACATCCTTCATTTTCGGCGACAGCATTTCCCTCATTTCATCCAAAGACAAATTTTCCTTCATCTTTTGAATCATTGAGATACGTTTTAAAATCTCCTCTCTCGGAAAAAACGTCTCTTGCCCTGTAAATGTGGATTTACGAATAAACCATTCCTCAGGTATTAAGTTTTTCCGCTTCCATCGATACAGCTGACCGTATGAAATCGATGTTCTTTCAAGTAATTCTTTTTTAGAGATTAATTGTTCTTCCATAAGTCCAGCTCCTTTGATGGGTACATTGTAACATAACACTGTTACGTTGTTAAGCCCAAAAACGAAACAAAGCATTTCAACATCTGCAAAAAAACCCGCCCATCATCGATGAGCGGGTTTTTTCACTATTTTAAATCACGGTAATTTTGCTGGCGCAGCGCTTCATAAACAAGAATCGCGGCTGTGTTGGACAGATTTAACGATCTGACGTGCTCTGTCATCGGAAGACGCAGGCAGCGGTCCATATTATTTTGAATTAAATCCTTTGGCAAACCGCTTGTTTCTCTTCCGAACACGAAGAAATAATCCTCGTCAAGATCAGTGTAATCAAATGATGTATGAGGCTGCTGGCCAAATTTTGTAATAAAGAAAAACTGGCCTTTTTCATATGCCTCAAACAATTCTTCTAACGAATCATGATACACAACGTTAACAAACTCCCAATAATCGAGTCCGGCACGCTTCAGCATTTTATCATCCGTTGAAAAGCCGAGCGGACGAATCAGGTGTAGCGTTGTATTGGTTGCTGCACAAGTACGTGCAATATTCCCTGTGTTAGCGGGAATTTCTGGTTGATATAAAACGACATGTAATGCCACAATGTTCACCTCTGTTTTTCTTATCCGCCCATCATTATAACATTAATTACTCTTTTGTCGTATCATCAACGATATGAAAAAAGGCATATCGTATTGAGGGTGTGTATGCCGTAGAATCCTCATATGACCAATACCTCATCCGGCTGTCATAGGTTTGGGCGTTGACAAGCGGCATATTGCCTTTGTCCTTTGCCACGACAATCGTTGTATGATTAAACCGGCCGTCTCCTTCGAAGTCATAGCAAATCACATCGCCCGGCATCAGTTCTTCCGCTGATTTCACCCGCACCGCACGCAGTCCGGCCTTTGAATTCGACAAATACATTTTCATAGAGTGAGCCACCGTCCAGCTGTAGCTCCATGAGCTTTGTTTCATCCACCAGCCTGATCCCCTGTTCGGATGACCGCGCATCGGCGCGCCTCCCGCATGAAGACACTGAGAAATAAAATTGGTACAGTTATCGCTGAAATTTTTATAAGCAGGATTGCGCTTGTTCCAAAATTTCTCGGCATATTGGACAGCGCCAAGACGATCGTATTGAAAAGCCCTGCCGAACGCTTCTCTTTCCTCTTCAGAATAGTCAATAATACTGGTCCCTTCATGAAATCCAGCCGGCTTTTTCGCAATTTCCTGATCACTAATCAAAATGTGATCATACAGGAAAGCCATTCGCTCCTCTATGTGCTCTTCTATATATAAGCTGTCATCTTGTTCCTTACACACGTATTCGTAATGGATGGTATACGAAAGGCAGGTCGTTCCGTCATCCTCAACCCGCACATGATTAATCACGGCCTTTGCTTTCGCTTTTATGATGTCAACTTTACGTTTTTCCAGAAGCTTTTTCTTACGCTCCATGACTTTAAGGTCTCCGACTTGAGACTCCTGTCTCATAGCATGCCCGTTAACCAGAAAGCCCAGCCGCTCCTCCGCTAATTGTTCTAAAATGTGCTTCAAGCTCACCCCACCCGCCATACTTTTTTATAGAGAAAAAACACTTGGATGATCTCAAGTGTTTTTTCCTTCTGCTCTATACGTATGTCAGGACAGGCCTTGTTTAGTCATGCCTGAAGCTTTTAGCAACTCAATTCCTTTTTCAATTTCCAGCTTTGCCTCTTCATCCTTCTCTTTTTCCAGCGCTTTTTCAAGCTCTTCCGCGTATGCGGGGTCTCCGATTTTCCCGATTGCCCATGCGGCTGTCCCCCTGATGACAGGACGCGGATCCTTGTGCATCAATTCCGCCAATTCAGGCAGTGCGGAAGCATCCTTAAAATGCGCAAGCGCGAGAATGGCGTTTCGCTGAATCGGTTTTTTCCCGCGCCAAGAACCTGAGACATGCCCGAATTTCTCCTTAAATTCCCGATTGCTGATGGTCAAAAGCGGCTTCAATAACGGTTTGGCAATCTCAGGATCAGGCTCCATTTCCGGATGAAGATGAAAATCCTTCCCTTTATTGAGAGGGCATACCGTTTGGCACGTATCGCACCCGTACAGGCGGTTTCCGATTTTTGTCCGGAATTCATCAGGCAAAAATCCTTTTGTCTGGGTCAGAAAAGAGATGCAGCGCTGCGCATTAAGCTGCCCGGGATTAACCAGTGCTCCCGTCGGGCAGGCGTCCAAGCATTTCGTGCAGGACCCGCACATATCTTCAATCGGCACATCAGGCTCAAAAGGGATATTTGTGATCATTTCCGCCAAATACACATAAGAGCCATACTCGGGTGTTGTGATCATACAGTTTTTCGCACTGAATCCGATTCCGGCACGTTCCGCAACGGCGCGATCAGATAATTCACCTGTATCAACCATTGACTTCGTTCTGATATCCTCATGCTTGCTTTTTAGAAAATCCTCCAGCAGATCAAGCTTCTCCCTCAGCACATCATGATAGTCTTTCCCCCAGGAGGCTCTGCAAAAAATGCCCCTGCGCTCAGTTCTCGTGCTTCTCGGCGCATCCTTCATTCTGGAAGGATATGCGAGAGCAATTGCCACTATTGATTTCGCTTTCGGCAAAAGAAGCTTTGGCGTCACCCTTTTTTCGATATCCGGCTCTTCAAAGCCGGAGAGATAGCCGAGCGATTCTTGAAGAATCAAACGGTCTTTTAAACTGTCAAAAGTATCAGCAGTCGTAAAACCAATCTTGTCCACGCCAATGCTTTTCGCGTATTCAATTAATTCTTCTTTGAGCTGATAAACGTTCATGTTTTGCACAGCCTCCTTTCTTTGTGATAAAACGATACAGCGTTTATAATAGGTTGATATCACGTAACTGGAGTGAATGCTAGTGAATATCAAACTTGATTCTGTTATTACTGAACGTGCGGCCGGCTTACGAGCAGCGGCTGTCATTTATGAGAATATCGAAGTCGGCTCCTCACCGCAAATGCTGAAAGGCAGACTCCGCCTGTTTCAAGAATCCTTGTTTTTCGACTATGCGGACTGCGGTATATCCGATGAATCCTTCGTCAAGGAATGGCAGGAACTCTTTAAACAGCTTAACCCTTCATTTGAGGGAGAAACAACCCCAATGGAGGACATGCTGGTCCCGATATCCAAGGAACAATTCATGGAAAGTAAAGACTCGGCCCATGACACAATCAATTTTTTCGCATTAAAATATTCTCTGCCCATTATGATTTATGATGCCGGCAAGCTTCACGAGCAAGTCCGGATCTCATTGGGAGAAAAAGAAAACATATTGATTTTCTCTGATGAAAACGGCGTATTTGGCGATTTCAAAAACAACGTCAACCACTATCCCGTTTCAAACGAGACTAAGAATATGCTGCAAATCATTTTTTTCCCGCCATCCATTGAGAAAAGCAGCGCTGTTAACCTCTTATCATCATTAACGAAAATGTTTGAACAAATTCACGGCGGCACCCATACAGTACATTGGCTTACGTAAAAGAACACGAATACCGTGTTCTTTTTTACATAAAAAAACGCAATACTTCGTTTATCTGAGAAACGAAACACTGCGTTAATAACGTATGTATGGAGCGGGTGATGAGAATCGAACTCACGACATCAGCTTGGAAGGCTGAGGTTTTACCACTAAACTACACCCGCATTTGTGGTTGTCAGTAACAGTACCGCTCTGACTTTTTTTATATTACATGTTTATTTATTTTTCGTCAAGGGAATATAAAAATTTTGTCGAAAAAAAGTTATCTTTTTGTAAAGTTGTTAAGTTCCGTTTACATAATGTTAAGTATACTATACAATATAATCAATCGAGATTGTGAAGGGGACAGACGTCATGATGAAAAATAAAGTAAAAGAGCTGAGGGCACGCTTCGGCTATTCTCAGGAAAAACTCGGAGAAACGGTCGGCGTCACAAGACAGACTGTGGCAGCTATTGAAAAAGGCGATTATGTTCCCTCACTGCTGTTAGCACTGAAAATCTGCAAAGCCTTCTCCATGAAAATGGAGGATGTCTTTTGGTTAGAGGAGGAAAACTAAGATGAGCATGAAAACAAAAGCAGCTTTTCACCTTGTGTTATTTGGCCTTGCATGCTGGACGCTGATTTCATACTTTGAAGCCTCAGAAGGCATAGCATCTTTTTTCGGCACAAAGAGCGGCGGGATGGTATTTGAATTAAACCTCACCCCCTTTATTCTGTTTGTTGCGGCGTCTGCGGTTTATTTGTACTTACAGAAAAAAAGCCGCCCTGCCAGAAAGCAGCTTCTTTTGCCTGATGAGTTTGAAGAGCAGGATGAAAGAGAGCAGATGATGACGGCAAAAGCATGTCGCGCGTCATATATCGCTGTATACTTCTCGCTGCCTGCCGCAGCGGTTCTTCTCATTTTTTATCCGCTATTTCAATCACGTATTCCGTTTTTCCCTATTATTATTGTGTTTATCATCATGATCATCCAGCACCTTTCCTACGTCATCTCTTTCAAGAAAAACGAAAAAAACTCCGGCGCGCTGTAATCGGCCGGAGTTTTTTCTTACCAGCTTGCTTTTTTCACACCGGGAATCTGGCCTTTATGGGCCAGCTCCCTGAAAGCGATTCTGGACATTTTAAACTTCCTCATATATGCTCTCGGGCGCCCCGTTACCATGCAGCGGTTGTGAAGCCTTCCCGGTGCTGAATCTCTTGGCAGCTTGCTGAGTGCCTCGTAATCTCCTTTTTCCTTCAACTCGCTTCTAATACCAGCGTATTGCTCAACAAGCTGTTGGCGTTTTAACTCTTTTGCCACTTTTGATTTTTTAGCCAAGTCACATAGCCTCCCTTTTAAATCGAAATTGTTACGATTTAAAATGTATCATGCACCATTCAAAAAAGCAAGCATACCGCTTTGTAAAACAGACGGCCTGAAGCCGCCCATTCTAATGATGCAATTCCACATAATACAGTAACGCATCTTGATGCTTAATGAGCTCTTTTTTATGTTCAGAGGTGTGCATTGTCTCGTCAGTCCCTCTAATACTGCTGCCGATCAAAGCAGGCTTCTCGAAAGTAATTGGTTCCGGCGATGAAATATTCTGAGTCATTTCCTGTGTTGTGCTATCGTCGCGTTTCACCGATGAATCAGCAGCTATATTTCCCTGTTTATCTACAATGCCAAAATGAATGATGGTATGTTTATTCTTTCCTTCCCCCTCTTCATTCTCAAAATAAACAAATTGTATGGTATCGGTTTTTTCCTCTGAATAATCTGCACGAACCGGTCCAAACCTCTCAACAAGCTTTCCCTTTTGATAATGTTCGATGTACATGTCAGCTGAAGAAATACCTTCACCGATATTGACGGCTTCGGCAGTGAATGCCTGTGAAGCTGCGACATCCATTCTGTTTTTTTCAAGATCTGATATGTCCGCCGCTTTGATTTCCATCTGTTTTGAATGTCCGCATGCTGACAGCATAGCTATGAGGCAAATGACTGCCGCGCTTCTCAATGTTTTCAGAAAAAAAGCCCCCTTTTTTTGAATATCATACCATGTTCGGGGGCTGTATTTTAGTTAAACTCATGCATTTTTCTCTTTGACAAAATAAGTGTTTCCTACCGCTTCTCCCCTTTTGTTCTGAAGCTTTCTCGTCCGATCATTTTCAAACGGCAAAAGCGGAAATACAAGCTCTGCAAAATAATACGCTTCTTCTAAATGCGGATAGCCTGAGAATATAAACGATTCTATGCCGAGTGCCTGGTACTCCGCTATCCGGTCGGCAATCGTCTGCGGATCACCGACAAGAGCTGTTCCTGCCCCTCCTCTGACCAGGCCGATCCCCGCCCACAGATTCGGGCTGATTTCAAGCTTCGCCCGATCGCCTTGATGAAGGACGGCCATCCGCTGCTGGCCTGAAGAGTCGTAACGGCTCAAAGCTGCCTGCGCTTTGGCAATGGTGTCATCATCCAAGTGGCTGATCAAGCGCTCTGCCGCTTCCCATGCCTCTTGTTCAGTTTCACGAGCAATGACATGCAGCCTAATGCCAAATCGAACGGACCTCCCTTCTTTTTCCGCTTGCTTTTTGACTCTCTCTATCTTTTCTTTTACTTGTTCAGGCGGCTCACCCCATGTCAAGTACACGTCTGTATGCTTTGCGGCAGCTTCAATTCCAGCCTGTGACGAACCACCGAAATAGATGGGCGGATGCGGCTCTTGCTGCGGCGGGAAAAGCAGATTGCTGTTTTCCACTTTTATATGCTTTCCTTCATAGGAAACCGTTTCTCCCTGCAAAAGTCTCCGCCAAACGGTTAAAAATTCGTCTGTTGCCTCGTAGCGCTCATCATGGCTGATAAACAGGCCATCGCCTGCCAGCTCATACGGATCGCCCCCTGCCACAACGTTGATCAGCAGCCGGCCGTCTGAAATGCGGTCTAGGGTGGATGTCATTCTGGCTGCCAGAGAAGGCTGCATTAAACCAGGTCTTACCGCGACTAAAAACTTTAAGTCCTTTGTTTCTCCTGCCAGTGCCGACGCTGTAAGCCACGGGTCCTCGCACGATCTTCCCGTTGGCAGAAGAACTCCTGTATATCCCAGCCTGTCTGCCGCCTGCGCGACTTGTTTAAAGTAAAGATGATCCGCAGTCCGTCCATCACTTTCAGATCCTAAATATCTCGCGTCTCCATGAGTCGGTATAAACCAAAGAATTTCCATATTCATCTCCCCTTTATATCTTTTATCCTTCGTAGCTGTTTCTCCACTTTAACAGCTTTCGTTCAAGCAGCCTGACAAAGGAATCCGTCAGCTTTCCAACCACTGCAAAAATGATAATCCCTGCAAAGACTTTATTCGTTTGTGAAAACTGTCTCGCATCCATGATCATATAGCCGACTCCCGAGCTTGAGCCCATCAGCTCTGCCACAACGAGCCCGAGCCATGCAATGCCGAGCGATAATCGAATGCCTAGCAATATATTGGGCAGGGCTGCCGGCAATATCACTTTGGATATCTGCTGATGCCATTTAAATTCAAGCACCCGGGCGACTTCAAACAACTTCGCGTCAACCCCGCGGATGCCATTAAACGTATTGATATAGACAGGAAAGAAGGCACCGAGCGCAATCAGCAAAATTTTAGATACTTCGTCAAATCCGAACCATAAAATAAACAGCGGCGTGACGGCCAGATGAGGTACGGTTCTAAGCATTTGCAACGACGGATCAAGATACAGCTCCGTCCGTTTGGAGAATCCGGCCAAAATCCCGATCATCAATCCAAGCCCCGCGCCAAGCAAAAAACCAAGCGCCGCCCGATAAATGCTGATTTGCAGATGGCCGAACAGTTCGCCGGACAAAATAAGCTCCTTAAAGGTCAGAACAATCGTAACAGGTGTAGGCAGCACTGTAGCGGACACAACCCCCAGCCCGCCGATGACCTGCCAGATGGCAATGATGACAGCGGGCAGTAAAAGCCCCTTCATCCAGCCGTATCTCTTCCTTCCGGGCTTTTTTCGCACCGCTTCCGCATTCGTTTTGGGCAGCGAGCCCGCAGCCTCTGCTTTCATCATTGATCACCTCCTGAGGAATGTTCCTTTAATGCTTTTTTGATAAAAGTGTTATCGACAACATCCTTCACATCAATCTTCTTATCTATCGCCTTTGTTCGAAATTGAAAATCTGCTGTTTCCTGCTGCGCTTTTACAATGTCGTCACTGATGACCTCATTCAGAGGTTCAGTATTTTTCAGCACATTTTCGACGACCTTTTTATCGAGATCTTTAATGTCAGAATACAAGTCCGCTGCTTCATCCAGATGTTCCTTTTGCCATACAACGGCTTTATTAAACACCTTCAGAAAACGGACCACTTCGTCTGGATGCTCTTCTGAAAACTTTGTTCTTACTAAAGTAAAACCCGGTGAATATAAATCTGTGCTTTCTCCGTTCACAAGGATTTTTGCTCCGTGTTTCATTGTTTCTAAGGACAAGTATGGCTCCCAAATGGACCAGGCATCAACAGATCCATTTTCAAATGCGGAAGCTGCTTCATCAGGCTGAAGCTGAATAATTGTCACATCGTTAGCTGACAACCCCACTTGATCAAGCGCTTTATACAAAAAATCAAACCCGCTGCTGCCTTTGGCGACTGCAATTTTCTTCCCCTTTAAGTCCTTAACGTCTTGAATGCCGCTGTTTTGATTGACAAGGATGCCGTTTGCTTTCAAGCCGTCCTGAGACAAACCGATTTCTTTAAAGTCAATGCCTGCCGCCTGTCCAGCGATCACAGGCGAATTACCGACTTGAGAAAAATCAAGTTTGTCTGCCGCAAGGCCTTCAAATTGGGGCGGACCGCTTTGAAACTCCACCCATTTCACTTTGATGCCTTCTTTTTCAAATGCATCTTCGAACCAGCCTTTTTCTTTTGCGATCAAAAGCGGGCTTAAGCTTTGCTGAATACCAATACGAATTTCCTTCAATTGTTTGTGGTCACCGCTGGCTCCATTTGCTCCACAGCCTGCGAGCAGAAAAATAACGGCAACCAATACAATGAGTCCTTTTTTCATTTCCGCTTCCGCCCTTTCTATATCCCTGATCCTTCTGCGTACTCCAAATCTTCTGTTTTCTCGAATTCCGACAGCACTCTCTGTCTGATCGCTTGGAAATCCGGAGTCGTCCGGTTCCGCGGATACGCCAGGTGAATGGGCATCAGCTTATGGATTTTCCCCGGTTTGGCCTTAAGGATCGCAAGCTCATTTCCTAAATAAACAGATTCATCTATATCATGAGTCACGAGAATCATCGTTGTTTTTTTCCTCCTCCATATATCCAGCAGCACGTCCTGCAGGTGTTTTCTTGTAAAAGCGTCGAGTGCACCAAACGGTTCATCTAAAAGCAGCACCTCAGGCTCCCGCAGAAGGGCCCGGGCGATGGCTACTCTTTGTGACATGCCGCCTGACAGCTCGCGCGGATATGCTTTTTCCGATCCTTTCAATCTGACAATCTCGATCAGTTCATCCACCTTTTGTTTGACTTTTGGGTCCTTCAAATTCAAGTCGGCTGCAATATTCTGCTCAACAGTCAGCCAAGGAAAGAGGCGGTGTTCCTGAAAAATAAATCCTTGCTGAATACCCGGAGCTGTTACGCTGCGGCCGTTAATTTCCACACTCCCGTCATATTCAGAATCAAGCCCTGCAATAATCTTTAACAGGGTGCTTTTTCCGCACCCGCTCGGTCCGATAAGCGTTAGAAATTCGCCTGGTGCGATTGATAATTCTATGTTCTCTAAGACCGTGTTTTTGCGGCCCTCTTGAACAAATGCCTTTTCTTTGATGCTGATGGTCACAGCCACTTTTATCCCTCTCTTTCTGCCAACCCCGCCTTCAAAAAAAACAAAAAGGCCCCCATCTCTGTTCTTGTAGAGATGAGAGCCTTCGGCGGTCCGATCAGCTGCCCAATTGTTTTTTTGTTTGAATAACATGTTAATTCAAATTATTCCGATATGTCAACTCTTTTTTAAATACGATTTTTGATATCCTTGTTTATCACTTACTCTGCTTGTTTCGCAAATAGAGAAGGAAAAATTATTTCTCCAAAAATTATTAAGTGTCATAAAAAGCTGTTACAACAAGGTTTTTCAACACTTTCGATACTAGATATCGATTAATAGAGATAACTATTTTATAATAATTATAAAATAATATTGACTTTTTACTTAGAGATGATATTATGTTCTTATAAATTCCAAGAGGTGATAACATGAGTTCAAATAAACTGACAACTAGCTGGGGCGCTCCGGTTGGAGATAATCAAAACTCAATGACTGCCGGTTCTCGCGGACCAACTTTAATTCAAGATGTACATTTACTCGAAAAATTGGCCCATTTCAACCGAGAACGTGTTCCTGAACGTGTTGTTCACGCCAAAGGAGCAGGCGCACACGGATATTTTGAAGTGACAAACGACGTAACAAAATACACGAAAGCCGCTTTCCTTTCTGAAGTCGGCAAACGCACACCGTTGTTCATCCGTTTCTCAACAGTTGCCGGTGAACTTGGCTCTGCTGACACAGTTCGCGATCCGCGCGGATTTGCTGTTAAATTTTATACTGAAGAAGGAAACTACGACATCGTCGGCAACAATACGCCTGTATTCTTTATCCGCGATGCGATTAAGTTCCCTGATTTCATCCATACACAAAAAAGAGATCCAAAAACACACCTGAAAAATCCTACGGCTGTATGGGATTTCTGGTCACTTTCACCAGAGTCACTTCACCAAGTGACAATCCTGATGTCTGACCGCGGAATTCCTGCAACACTTCGCCACATGCACGGCTTCGGAAGCCATACATTCAAATGGACAAATGCCGAAGGCGAAGGCGTATGGATTAAATATCACTTTAAAACGGAACAAGGCGTGAAAAACCTTGATGTCAATACGGCAGCAAAAATTGCCGGTGAAAACCCTGATTACCATACAGAAGACCTTTTCAATGCAATCGAAAATGGTGATTATCCTGCATGGAAACTATATGTGCAAATCATGCCTTTAGAAGATGCAAACACGTACCGTTTCGATCCGTTTGATGTCACAAAAGTTTGGTCTCAGAAAGACTATCCGTTAATCGAGGTCGGACGCATGGTTCTAGACAGAAATCCGGAAAACTACTTTGCAGAGGTAGAACAAGCGACATTTTCACCTGGAACACTCGTGCCCGGTATTGATGTTTCACCGGATAAAATGCTTCAAGGCCGACTGTTTGCTTATCATGATGCACACCGCTACCGTGTCGGTGCAAACCATCAAGCGCTGCCAATCAACCGCGCACGCAACAAAGTAAACAATTATCAGCGTGATGGACAAATGCGCTTTGACGATAACGGCGGCGGATCTGTGTATTACGAGCCTAACAGCTTCGGCGGTCCAAAAGAGTCACCTGAGGATAAGCAAGCAGCATATCCGGTACAAGGTATCGCTGACAGCGTAAGCTACGATCACAACGATCACTACACTCAAGCCGGTGATCTGTATCGTTTAATGAGTGAAGATGAACGTACCCGCCTTGTTGAAAATATCGTTAATGCTATGAAGCCGGTAGAAAAAGAAGAAATCAAGCTGCGCCAAATCGAGCACTTCTACAAAGCGGATCCTGAATACGGAAAACGCGTGGCAGAAGGCCTTGGATTGCCGATTAAAAAAGATGCTTAATGTAGAAATGCAAAAACCCGCTGTAATCAGCGGGTTTTTTTATATTTAGTTACACATTGCGTATGCTTCTCATCAATCTTCATATAAATTTCTTCCATTAGCTCCGCGCTGTTTATAATCTCTCGTTTGTTTTTTTCAATCAGCAGCTCAAGCGGCAAAATCTGATTCCCGTAGGTTTTTCGCTTCCTGAACCGTTTTCTCCCCTTTTCTTTTTTGACTCCCATCAATAATCCCTCCTTTTTCATACAAAAAAGGCCCTTATCTAAACGATAAGAGCCTTCGGTGTTCCGATCAGCGCGATAAATTTGAAAAATTTGTACTGACCATGTTAATTCATACAATACCGACCTGTCAACTATTTTTTGAGAGTGTTGACACTGTATCAGATTGCATCCCCGCTTTTTCCTTATACACTCTTTTCCCCTAACGCATAAGCTAGAGAAACTAGAATACGAGAGAAAGAGAGGTGGGAGTGTGGAAAAGACAAAATTGACCGGACGTATCGTAACACGGGATGATCCGGACTATCGAGAGAAACGATGGGAGACTACGTAAATTGGCCAGATATCGAAATCAGAAACTGGCCAAGAACATATTACGGCGAAAACGTTGAACGACTCCGCCGTGTCAAAACGAAATATGATACAGAAAATGTTTTCCGCTTTGAACAGAGTATTCCGCCGCTTCGACGCTCTCTGTTTTTCTAAAAAAAAATGAAGATGGAGCATTCTCCATCTTCATCTTTTTTATTGATATAAATTGCTTCCCGTATCGACAAACTCTTTTGCTTTTTCTTTTAATCCTTTATTTATGGCTTCTGCTTCACTGAGATCGTTTTTCTTCGCATAATCCCGAATATCCTGTGAAATTCTCATGCTGCAAAATTTCGGACCGCACATGGAACAAAAGTGAGCGGTTTTTGCTCCTTCAGCAGGCAAGGTTTCATCATGGTATTCAAGCGCTCTCTCCGGATCAAGAGATAGATTAAACTGATCCCGCCAACGGAATTCAAAACGGGCTTTCGATAACGCATCATCCCGGATTTGCGCCCCAGGATGCCCTTTTGCAAGGTCTGCAGCGTGCGCAGCAATCTTATATGTAATGACTCCTTCACGAACATCATCACGGTTTGGCAGCCCTAAATGCTCCTTCGGCGTTACATAACAAAGCATTGCTGTCCCGTACCAACCGATCATCGCCGCTCCGATCGCTGAAGTAATATGGTCATATCCCGGGGCAATATCCGTTGTCAGCGGCCCCAATGTGTAAAAAGGCGCTTCTTTACAAATGTCCATTTGTTTATCGACGTTCTCTTTGATTTTATGCATCGGAACATGTCCAGGCCCCTCAATCATCACCTGAACATCATGCTTCCAGGCAATTTGCGTCAGCTCTCCAAGCGTCTCTAATTCAGCAAACTGCGCTTCGTCATTGGCATCAGCAATTGATCCGGGACGCAAACCATCCCCAAGAGAGAAAGCAATATCATACGTTTTCATAATCTCACATATTTCTTCAAAATGTGTGTATAAAAAGCTTTCTTGATGATGAGCCAGACACCACTGCGCCATAATCGCTCCCCCGCGTGACACAATACCAGTTGTCCGTTTGGCAGTCAGCGGTACATACCTAAGCAAAACACCCGCGTGAATCGTAAAATAATCCACTCCCTGCTCTGCCTGCTCGATTAGCGTATCACGATAAATCTCCCACGTTAAATCCTCCGCTACGCCGTTTACTTTTTCAAGCGCCTGATAAATCGGAACAGTTCCCACAGGCACGGGGCAATTGCGGATAATCCATTCACGCGTCGTATGAATATCTTTTCCGGTAGAGAGATCCATCATTGTATCTGCTCCCCAGCGGATGGCCCACGTCATTTTTTCCACTTCTTCTTCAATGGATGACGTAACCGCTGAATTCCCGATATTTGCATTAATCTTCACATGAAAATTCCGGCCGATAATCATTGGCTCACTTTCAGGGTGATTAATGTTTGAAGGAATAATCGCCCGGCCGCTGGCTACCTCGTCTCTGACGAATTCAGGAGACACATGCTCACGAATGGCGATAAATTCCATCTCAGGTGTAATGATCCCCTTTTTTGCATAGTGCATTTGAGTAACATTTTGACCTGCCTTCGCCCTCAGCGGTTTCCGCTTTAATCCTGGGTAGCTTACGTTTGGATTTGCTTTTTTATAACCGTTATCTTCTGGTTTTATAGCCCGACCTTCATACTCTTCCACGTCACCGCGCTCTGTGATCCATTTTTGGCGGAGCGGCTTTAATCCTTCTTGAATATTAATGGTTACTTCAGGGTCCGTATACGGTCCGCTTGTATCATAGACACGCACAGGCGCGTTTTCCTCTTCGCCGAACGATCCCGTCGTCGGACTCAATAGGATCTCCCTCATCGGCACTTGGATGTCCGAAGAAGAACCCTCCACGTATACCTTCTTGCTACCTGAAAAACTTGACATAATGGAAATGTTGGCTTGCTGCACTGAATTGTTTTGCATTACTTTTCCTTCCCCTCTCTACGTTTGAAAGGACAAAATCAAGCCCATAACCAGCACAAAAAACCGGATTCATATAAATGAACCCGGTTACAGTCAGAAAGAAACATATTATTGCCCAGCACGACAATAACAAAAACTATTCCTCTACTTCCCCACGCTGGTACGAACCAGATCAGGTCCAAAGGGTTAAGAAGCTTACCTTCCCTCTCAGCCCGAAAGCGGGCACCCCCAGTAACTATTGATTTCGCCCTCATCTTAACATAAAACCAATCTGAAAAAAAGAGGAATATAGAAAATATTCAGCTAATTCATCCCAAATATTTGACCGGCAACGGGATTTCAGATACTTCATGTTCCCCCATTATCACCCGATATGCCTTTGCACCCGCTCTTGAACTCACGGTTTGAAACAGCTGATCATTTATGAAATGGAGAGCAGCCCCATCATCCGCTGCATAGCCACTGCATAAGAACTTGTTAGATATCAACTGGTGGTATGCCGGTCTCCGATCCTTTTCCCCGTCATAATGGGGACAAAAGCTCCCTTGCAAAAAACCTAAACTTTTCAAACCTGTCAGCGGTCCGGCTGAATCTGTCACCCCTTCTTCAAACCAGCAGATCGCACCGGCACTTAATCCAGCTAGGACCACACCGTTCTTCCATGCTTCCCTGAGAATATGGTCCAGCCCCCACTCTTTCCATAACACAAGTAAATTCCGCGTATTTCCCCCGCCAACATAAATCACGTCCATTTCCATAACAAAAGAAGCTAAATCTGTTGATGGCGGCTTAAACAAAGATAAATGAGACGGCACACAATCCAGTGTTTGAAATGCATGATAAAACCGCTGAATATAGTTTTGGGAATCTCCGCTCGCCGTCGGCAAAAAACAAATACGAGGCTGCTCTCGTTTTGATTGATTGAGGATATATTGATCGAGGGACAAATTATCCGGCTCCATCGAAAAACCCCCGCCCCCCATCGCAATAATCTGCTTCATCATCACACCCCCCAACAAATTTGTTGCTTATTATAGCATTTTGTATAGAAGCAAGAAACAAAGCCAAATACTTTCTTATCAGGAGCTGCTAAAAAAACAAAGGAGGTGGTTTCCCATTGAACAAAGTCTTTGTCCCAAAGATATTCTTGATTTGTTAACAACAATAAAAACCAGCATTAACAAATACACTGTCGCAATAACAGAAGCCGAAAATCCCCACATCAGAAGAGCGTTGCATGATCAATTAGATACAGCCATTCATCTCCAAGATGAACTGTCAGATTTTCTGTTAGAAAAGGGGTGGCTCGGGTGAGCAATTTCAAATCGATTCGCTTTTATCTTACAGCAAAGACCACCAAAAGAGACGGGATCTCAAAGATGAGATGCCGCCTCTTTTTTATTGCTCCACTCTTCTTAAAGCCTCGTTTACCGTTTCTTTTATAAACGCGTCTTCACCGCTTAATCGGTCTAAACTGAGATCGCCGTTTCTCAGCCTTTCGGAAATATTGTTTATATCCTCCTCTACTGTGATTTGCAGCTCACCAGCCAAAAACATTCTGTGTAATTCATCTGCAACCAAACTTTCTTTATTCACTTCCATCCACTCCTTTATTTTCAATATTATTCTTAGTCTGTCCCTAGGCCGAGACGAATAATAGGAAAAAAGTATGAATCAAACGAATCTTTTTTCCTCCTTCTTACGTATATCTGTTGAGAAAAAAGAAAAAGGGGAAGATCTAACATGTCACTTTTTAAGAAGCTTGCGGCAAGTGCCGGAATTGGAGCTGCAAAAGTAGATACAATTTTAGAAAAAGACGCATATTTTCCAGGAGAAGAAGTACGGGGAACGGTACATGTCAAAGGCGGAAAAATCGCTCAGGACATCCGTTATATTGATTTACAGCTTAGCACACGGTATGTCATTGTAAAAGACGATGAAGAGCACCGGAAATACGCTACAATTCATTCTTTCCGGGTCACTGGTTCATTTACCATTCAGCCTGGTGAAGAGCATCAATTTCCGTTCACATTCACTCTGCCTCTAGATACGCCGATCACTGTAGGGAAAGTAGAGGTTGCCGTGGTGACAGACCTTGACATTCAAGGCGGTATCGATAAATCCGATCATGACCGCATTTTCGTTGAAGCGCACCCTTGGATTGAAAATGTGCTTGAAGCAATCGAAAACCTGGGCTTCCGTCTTAACGAAGCAGACTGCGAACAAGCGCCCTACTTCCAGCGTCGTCTTCCGTTCGTTCAAGAATTCGAATTCGTTCCGACTTCCGGATATTATCGTCAGATGCTTGATGAATTAGAGCTCATTTTCCTTTTAGACGAAGACGGTTTGGAAATCATTTTCGAAGTCGACCGCAGAGCAAGAGGACTCCGAGGGTGGCTGGAAGAGATGTATAATGACGGAGAACAGCTTGTACGCGTCCGTTTCAGCCAATCAGAGCTTGAAGATACAGAAGAGCTAGAAGAGGTGCTAGAAGAGATCCTAGACCAATACGCTGAGTAAATAAAAAAAGGAGCTGAGGCTCCTTTTCTTTAATAAAAAATAAAAACCCGTTTCTTAATAGAAACGGGTTTTTCAGTATACCGGTGGTCGGGGTCGAACCGACACTCCAGAAGGAACACGATTTTGAGTCGTGCGCGTCTGCCAATTCCGCCACACCGGCAAATTTTACGTCGTATCTAACCGACGAATATAAATATATCATGAATCTCATAAAGTGTCAACGTATTTCAAAAAAGTTTTTATGGAAATATAAAATAAAAGTGTTGAAAGACTAGCTAAACAGCCGCTTTATAATAGGCCTCGGAACTTAACTTGTTATGATAAATCAAAGCATTAAAAAAATGATCTACTTATGTAGATCATTAATATGATTAGTTATAATGATAAAACACAAACACCAATTCAACTTACCATGTAAGTAAAATTGGTGCCGAGGGCCGGACTTGAACCGGCACGGTAGTCACCTACCGCAGGATTTTAAGTCCTGTGTGTCTGCCAATTCCACCACCCCGGCAATAAGAAGGCGACACCCGGATTCGAACCGGGGATAAAGGTTTTGCAGACCTCTGCCTTACCACTTGGCTATGCCGCCGTAATTGGAGCGGAAGACGGGATTCGAACCCGCGACCCCCACCTTGGCAAGGTGGTGTTCTACCACTGAACTACTTCCGCATTTTTAATGGACTTAATACATTATATGCAGTTGATATAAAAAGTGAGACTGGGCTAGCTGGATTCGAACCAACGCATGACGGAGTCAAAGTCCGTTGCCTTACCGCTTGGCTATAGCCCAATGATAATATGGGGCGATTGATGGGAATCGAACCCACGAGTGCCAGAGCCACAATCTGGTGCGTTAACCACTTCGCCACAACCGCCATAATCTCAAGATGTCATAAATTTGGCAGGGGCAGTAGGAATCGAACCCACACCGGAGGTTTTGGAGACCTCTGTTCTACCGTTAAACTATGCCCCTATAAATGGTGGAGGGGGGCAGATTCGAACTGCCGAACCCTGAGGGAGCGGATTTACAGTCCGCCGCGTTTAGCCACTTCGCTACCCCTCCACATTAAATTTTGAAAAAACAGTGCCGGCAAGAGGACTTGAACCCCCAACCTACTGATTACAAGTCAGTTGCTCTACCAATTGAGCTACACCGGCATAGGTGGTGGCTCGGGACGGAATCGAACCGCCGACACACGGATTTTCAGTCCGTTGCTCTACCAACTGAGCTACCGAGCCTAAGTATTTAAATGGCGGTCCGGACGGGACTCGAACCCGCGACCTCCTGCGTGACAGGCAGGCATTCTAACCAACTGAACTACCGGACCATTTTAAAATTTGGTTGCGGGGGCAGGATTTGAACCTGCGACCTTCGGGTTATGAGCCCGACGAGCTACCGAACTGCTCCACCCCGCGATGATATAATGGTGGAGGATGACGGGCTCGAACCGCCGACCCTCTGCTTGTAAGGCAGATGCTCTCCCAGCTGAGCTAATCCTCCATCATATAATGACCCGTACGGGATTCGAACCCGTGTTACCGCCGTGAAAGGGCGGTGTCTTAACCGCTTGACCAACGGGCCCAGACTTTCAATTGTAATTATGTATAAGTATCAGTGGCGGAGAGCAAGGGATTCGAACCCTTGAGACGGAGTTGACCGCCTACACGATTTCCAATCGTGCTCCTTCGACCACTCGGACAGCTCTCCAATAATGGCTCCGCAGGTAGGATTCGAACCTACGACCGATCGGTTAACAGCCGATAGCTCTACCACTGAGCTACTGCGGAATGAAGTCTGCCTGGCGATGTCCTACTCTCACAGGGGGAAACCCCCGACTACCATCGGCGCTGAAGAGCTTAACTTCCGTGTTCGGCATGGGAACGGGTGTGACCTCTCCGCCATCATCACCAGACAATTTCAGTGACATTTAACATTATACTATGTATTCTTGAGAAAATCAAGTGTTTTTTTGAAAAAAACTTATTCTCTCAAAACTAGATAACAGGTGTGACATCATTCAAAAATATGGTTAAGTCCTCGATCGATTAGTATCTGTCAGCTCCATGTGTCGCCACACTTCCACCTCAGACCTATCAACCTGATCATCTTTCAGGGATCTTACTTCCTTG